>NZ_LDCP01000005.1 GCF_001021555.1 Aurantiacibacter marinus | reverse complement strand
CGCAAACGGAACATCGTCCACGATCGTTACCGCAATCGTCCCTTCAAACGTATTCCCGTCGGCATCCGTCACCCGGTACCCAAAGCTCTCGCCTGCAGGGCTCTCCGCATTCTCGCCGTTGTTGGTATCCGGGCTCGTCGTGAACGCTGTGTCCAGCGTGTACGTGTAACTGCCGTCCGCATTCAGAACCAACGTACCGTAATCACCATCGCCGTCCGCATTCGCACCGATCAGCTCAAAGGTATACGGACCCGTCCCACCAGATGGCGTGATCGAACCATCGAAAATCTCGCTGTCCGTACCGGCATTGCTGCCAGCAGGAGGACCCGCAAGACCATCCTCGTCAACCAGAACCTCATCGTCCGCTGCCGTCACCGTCACATTCGTAACATCAATCGTCAGCGTCGCAGTCGAACGGTCCCCGTCCTCATCCTCGATCGTGTACTCAAACACATCTTCCAGGACCGCTCCATCAGTGATGTCAGCATTCGCCGCATACGTGTAACTGCCGTCCACATTCAGCGTCAGCGTCCCGTACTCACCCGACAATACATAATTGCTCAAACCATCCGCAGAGGTATCCAGCGTTCCCTGGTTCACACTCGCAATGCCGATCACAGCCCCGACCGATCCGTAACCGTCCGCGCCAGATACATCCGTCCCGAACCCGTCATCATCGCTCAGGACATTGCCGCTCACATCAGCGCCTTCGCCAACCGTGTTCTCATTCGCCGTCGCAAACGGAACATCGTCCACGATATCGATATCGAGAACGTCGTTGTCGGACGAACCATCAGTATCTGTCGCTACGACTGCGAAGCTGTCCGTCAGAATGTCTTCGCCAGAAAGCAGGTGTGCATCGGTATTGTCGGACAGCGTATATTGGTAAGAGACAGTCGCTGCGACAACATCTCCGTCTATATCCAGAGTGGTCGCCACTCCGGTAACGGTAAGTGTGCCGTAAGTACCTGTAATCGTGACTGGATAGGTCACGCCGCTACCAAATATCGAAGTGCCTCCGACGCTGAGTGTTTCGAGCCCATCGGCACTGGTCACGTCAAAGGTGCCAGCTTGCGTCAGAGCGGCAGCATCAGGTGAACTGCCATCCGGTAGGTCGTCTTCATCGACAACCTCTTCCGCGCCTTGCAGATTAAAGCCGCTCAGAACGACCGGATCATCCGCACCGTTGATCGTTACCGTAACAACAGTGGTGTCGGTATCACCGTCACCATCGGTAATGGTGTAGGTAAAAACGTCCGTCAGCGTTTCAGTTTTGTCGAGCCCCTGAACGGCCGGGTTCTGGTTATCGAGAGCATATTCATAATCGCCATTGGCGAGGATCGTGATTGTTCCATAGGCACCGGCAACCCCGCCGCCAACATTGCCGGCGACATCGTCAGTGGTCTGGCCGGCAGCAACGCCAGTAACAGCTGCGCTGTCGGCGCCTTGAACATCGGCCACGCCGTCGGTGGAGTTCGCATCACCAAGAGCCACGTCAACACCAGTCAGGACATTGCCAGTTGCCAAGAGCGGGCCATCCTCGGTGACGGAATCCAAGTCCGGATTTGCCATCGGCACGTCATCGATGATCGCAATTTGCAAAGCACCGCTGCTGGTATCGCCATCCTGATCACTGACGAGCACAGCAAAGCTGTCAAACGTCTCGTCCCCAGTCGTATTGGTGTTCAATTCGTAGGTATAGCCGATCGAGCCGATCGCAACGGAATCGATAGTTAATGTGCCGAAACTGCCGGTAAAGGTCTGGCCTGCACCTGTCACAGCGATACCATCAATGGTCACCACAGCCGGGCCATCGGGCGCCGTGTAGGTAAAGGTTCCGGAGGTAATTTCACTGTCGCCAGCAGCGGCGGAGCCCGGGAACGGGCTTTCGACGCCAGCTTCATCAACCAATGCGCCGTCGCCGCCTTTGACCGGCAGGTCGAGCGAGGTAATCGAATTGGCGATACTGATGACCAGATCGGCATCAGCCACGTTTCCGTCGCCGTCCGTAATAACGTAATTGAAGGTGTCGGTAACACCGCCCGGCGTGCCCGGATCGCGCGTATAGCTGAACGTGCCATCGGCGGCGATTGTCAACGTACCGTAAGTCCCTTGCACGACATCGCCCGCAGAACCACTACCCCCGGTGCCCGAATAATCGGTAACGGCCGCGCCGTCCGCACCCTGCGTATCATTCGCAAGCACAGTGCCTCCGACCGGGCCGTATTCGCCCGGGCCAAGGCCGGCAGCGTCATCTTCCGCAGATGGCGAGTCATCGACGATGGTGATCGTCAGATCATCGCTGGCTGTATCGCCGTCCAGATCAGTTACGGAAATCACGAAAGTGACCGAAGTGTCATTCCCGCTAGTATTGTCGGCCAGGGTATATTCGTAAGTGATCGAACCATCGCCGGTCACCGGATCATAAGTGACCGCAGTGATCACCAATGTACCAATATCGTCGGAGACTATGGTCTGCGGCAGATTGCCCTGATCCACGATCACACCATTGATGGTGATACTGCCAAGACCGTCGACCGAATTGAACGTAACGGTAGCGCTTGTGGTTTCGCTCGGGTCGCTGTCGTTTTGGGGATCATCATCGGCGATTTCGCCGGTTCCCGCAGGCTCGTCATCACGCTCAGGAAGACCTGCTTCGTTTACTATCGTCCCCTCGCCCGTTTCCGGGACAAAGGTGATAACGGCAGGGCCGTTTGCAATTGCGATGGTCAGGACAGCGCTTGATGTGCTGCCGTCCTGATCGACAATTGCGTAATTGAAGGTTTCCTGGACACCACCAGGGGTGTTGACGTCACGCACGTAGGAATAAGTGCCGTCTTCATTGATGGTCAGCACACCATAGGTGCCTTGCAACGAAGCACCTGGCGCTGCACTACCGCCGGTATTGGAAAAACCGGTGACACCGCCGCCTGCCGGGAAGTCGTCCGCACCCGGGATATCGTTATCAAGGACATTACCGAGAAGCGGTTCGTGGCTACCCTGCGGAACCGTCCCGAGATCGTCAATTCCGACCGGCGCATCATCAATGATGTTCACCCTCAGGGTGGCGACGGCGACGTCTCCGTCAGCGTCGGTTACAACCGCTTCGAAATCGTCGAACCCGTTGCCGACACTGTTGTCGTCCAAGCGATAGTCGAAGCCGATCTCTCCCGTGTCGAGATTGATACTGGTGATCGTCAAAGTGCCAAAATCGCCGGCAACCGTCTGGCCGACCGCCGAAATTTCAACGCCGTTCAGCGTGATCGAACCAAGGCCATCTGTCGCTACGAAAACGATCGTTCCGCTTGTCGTTTCACTGTTGGCCGGCTCTTCGGTACCTTCGGGCTCGTCGCCCCGCTCAGGCAAGCCTGCTTCGTCGACGCTCGTTGTCGCATCGCTTGCCCCCGCAGGATTGTCATCGGTAACAATCAGTATTTCAGGCTCTTCATCCTCGATCAGGCCCGGGATGATCTCTTCTTCCAGCAGAACGCCCTGTGGCAGTTCTGTATATGGCAGCAGATCACCCAGATCGAACGCTGACTGGATCGCGCCGGGATCTGTTGCAAAGTTACCGCCGGAACTGGGATTTACGCCAGCGGTGGGATCGGTAGCACCTTCGAGCAGCGCCGCGATGTTGGCTGGAGGGATCGGGGTGCCGTCGACGATAATCTGGGGAATGATGATCGCGCCGTCAGGAACGACAATACGCGTTCCGTCGGAAAGGATGATAACAAGGTCACGGCCATCGAAATCAAGACTGTCGATCGACTGGCCATCTGGCAGCGTCACAACATTGCCGGCACCCGCCGGTATGACTTGTGTTGCCTGATTTGCTGATTTCGCTGTGGCTGGGCTCGCACTTGGTCCGGTGGTGCCCCGTGCGATATCGCTATCGCCCATTTCGCCGTCAAAGCCGTTCAGTTCTTCGCTCATCATCTTACCTCGTTATGCAGATAGAACAGCACGCCGTTTCTAATCTGCCCCCCTCGAACCCCAGCTTCACGTTTCATGTGAAACCAGGATCAGCGTATAGGACAACACCAATCCGCTATGGTTACAAGGCTGTTAAGCATCTGAACTGAATCAAAATTTTCCTGTAAATATGCTCGGGTTGCGTGAACCCAAATTTAAGTTAATGAATCGTAAAGGAAATTTCAGAGGCGCTTTGAAACCAGCCAAGAAACTGGGGTTCTTGTAAAATTTAAGCTGTTCCATTGTGTTACAATTTGAAAACCGGAAATTTCAGTATTCCTGTCGCATATTTACAATTAAGCGCATGAGCCAGACCCGAGTCGCGTGTTTCGCGAGCATCAGATGATCCGGATATCTCGAGACCCAAGAACTCGGCTGAATGCGTCCCCAACGACTGAATTTTGATATCGATCAATTCGAAGTATATTCATTTTTATATTTATAGAAATGTCGAACGATAAGACGGTTTAAAACATTACGTACAAAATCCGGGATTGATTGACCCTCGGCTATTCAAGAAGTGTTGTCTTCAGAAAATCTGGACGCGAAACTCGAATTACCAAGCCTACCATCCTTCGAGTGCTGGAATGAGATATATAGCTGATGCGGCTCGATATTCTCATTCGGCCTCAATTATTTGAAATGCGCTATCGCTAGCACGCATTGTCCAGGGCTATGTGGCAGTCGGTATTCGCGTAAGGTTGCATGCGCATATCGCTTGCGATTGTCTGCAATCGGAATTGGTTATCCGCGTTGGTGCGTCGTTGGCGATCAGTCGATGGCAGATGGCGTGCTGTCCAGCACGGGACCAGCCAGGATGGCGCAAATCTTCCTGGTGGGTGCTACGGAGATTTTTCCCGAGATGGATGCCTGCCCCTGATCCGCGTCAAGGCCTGTCATAGGCCAGACGAAACCCGACATTGCTGGTCCCCAATCCGGGATCGCGGCCTTGCCTTGATGCCGGGCGATAGCGCTGGCAGTAATTGGGCGCACAGAGATAAGAACCGCCCTTCATCACGCGGCTGGCAATGCCGGGGTTATATGGATCGTAAGCCGCATTCTCGCTTGGTCCGCGCGGATTGTCTGTGTCGGATGGATCATGACCAGGAAGATAGAAATCCTGCGTAACTTCCCAGACATTGCCCACCATATCGTGCAGCCCGAAGGCATTGGGTTCAAAGCAGCCAACTGGTGCAATGCCATGGAAACCGTCGTCTGCCGAATTCTGTACCGGAAACGCGCCCTGCCAGCTGTTGGCGCGGTCGGCTGCTGGCTGTTCTGTATAAGGCTCCGCACCTGCACCAGCTGCGTATTCCCATTCCGCCTCTGTCGGCAGGCGGCCACCTGCCCAATTGGCATAGGCCAGCATGTCGTCCCAGGCGAGATGCACAACCGGCTGATCTGCGGCGGCGTCAGGACCATCTGCGCCATAGGGCTTTTTCCAGTTGGCCCCCGGTAGATAAGTCCACCAGTCGGAAAAATTGGTCGAAGGCTGGGTCGGCGGCGTAAAAACCGCAGAGCCCGGTAGCAGAAACTCAGCCGGAATTTGCTCCACCGGAACGCCGAATAAAGCCGGATCTACGGGCTTTTCGGCGATTGTCAGATATGCGGTTTCGGCAACAAACGCAGCAAACTGGCGATTGGTGACTTCATGCACATCGATCCAGAATTCTGCCACGCTGGTTTGCCGGACGGGGCCCTCCTCGGCATAAATATTCTCCTGCCCCATTGCGAAGGTCCCTGCCTCGATACGTACAGGTTCATCCGATAGGCTGGGACAGGTCGCTGTGCTGGCAAAACCGGCCGCAGTTTTTGGAAGTGCCTGATCCGCCGCGTCATGCTCTGTATCGCTGCAGGCCGCCAACAGTCCGGCACACGCGAACGCAGCCAACGCTTCTTTGCCGAAACGACGCACCCTGACCATTACCGCGCCAGCCATCCGCCATCGACGGCAAGGATATGGCCCTGCACATAATCTGCTGCGCTACTGGCAAGGAACACTGCTGCGCCGCCAATATCTGCCGGATCGCCCCAGCGCCCTTCCGGAATACGCTCCAGGATCTGGCGGTTGCGGTTTTCGTCTGCCTGCAAGGCGGTTGTATTGTTGGTCGCGATATAGCCCGGAGCAATCGCGTTCGCATTGATGCCCTTGGTCGCCCACTCATTCGCCATCAGCTTTGTCAGACCGCCCACGCCGCTTTTGCTGGCGGTGTAGCTGGGCACCCGAATGCCGCCCTGGAAGGTCAGCATGGAGGCGATGTTGATGATTTTCCCGCGCGGCCCGTCCTGGCTCGCCCAGCCCACCATGTGGCGGGCCACAGCCTGGCTGAGGAAGAACAGCACTTTCAAGTTCACATCCATCACCGCATCCCAATCCTCTTCCGAGAAATCGAGCGCATCTTCGCGGCGGATGATGCCGGCATTGTTCACAAGGATATCGACCTTGCCAAAGGTCTCTACCGCCTCGTCCACAATGCGCTGGCACGGTTCGATAGAGGAAAGATCGGCCATGATGACATGCGCGCGCACGCCCTCTGCCTCTACCATTTGCCGCGTTTCTGCCGGATCACGCCGTGCCGTCAGCACAATATCTGCACCGGCTTTGGCCAGCGCCACGGCGATACCCTGCCCGATGCCGGTGTTGGCACCGGTCACAAGCGCTACCTTGCCCGAAAGATCGAAAACACTGGCCGACATGAACTATCCTCTTGTGATTGGAAT
>NZ_LDCP01000004.1 GCF_001021555.1 Aurantiacibacter marinus | reverse complement strand
ATTCCAATCACAAGAGGATAGTTCATGTCGGCCAGTGTTTTCGATCTTTCGGGCAAGGTAGCGCTTGTGACCGGTGCCAACACCGGCATCGGGCAGGGTATCGCCGTGGCGCTGGCCAAAGCCGGTGCAGATATTGTGCTGACGGCACGGCGTGATCCGGCAGAAACGCGGCAAATGGTAGAGGCAGAGGGCGTGCGCGCGCATGTCATCATGGCCGATCTTTCCTCTATCGAACCGTGCCAGCGCATTGTGGACGAGGCGGTAGAGACCTTTGGCAAGGTCGATATCCTTGTGAACAATGCCGGCATCATCCGCCGCGAAGATGCGCTCGATTTCTCGGAAGAGGATTGGGATGCGGTGATGGATGTGAACTTGAAAGTGCTGTTCTTCCTCAGCCAGGCTGTGGCCCGCCACATGGTGGGCTGGGCGAGCCAGGACGGGCCGCGCGGGAAAATCATCAACATCGCCTCCATGCTGACCTTCCAGGGCGGCATTCGGGTGCCCAGCTACACCGCCAGCAAAAGCGGCGTGGGCGGTCTGACAAAGCTGATGGCGAATGAGTGGGCGACCAAGGGCATCAATGCGAACGCGATTGCTCCGGGCTATATCGCGACCAACAATACAACCGCCTTGCAGGCAGACGAAAACCGCAACCGCCAGATCCTGGAGCGTATTCCGGAAGGGCGCTGGGGCGATCCGGCAGATATTGGCGGCGCAGCAGTGTTCCTTGCCAGTAGCGCAGCAGATTATGTGCAGGGCCATATCCTTGCCGTCGATGGCGGATGGCTGGCGCGGTAACACGGCGCACTTTCTGTATTTCCGAAGACCAGTAATACGCGTGACGCAATTTGCGCTATAGAGCATTGAATGCACTATAGTTTTCAGTTCGCAAGCGCCGCACAGATGCACACCAGTCGCCGCAAGTTTTTTGCCCTTACAGGAACAGCCTTTGGTGGGCTGCTGGCCGCAGGCTGCACCACGACTTCCGCCGCTCTTGCAGCGTCCAGCGCGAACCATTTCGGCCCGTTGCACGCTGATCCGGCGGGCGTGCTGGATTTGCCCCAGGGCTTTTCCTACCGTGTGATTTCGCGGTTGGGAGATACGATGAGCGACGGTTTTACCGTTCCCGACCGGGCGGATGGCATGGGCTGCTTTGATCTTGGTAATGGTAGACTGGCGCTGGTCCGCAATCACGAACTTTCGCCAAACCATGATGGCGGCGGCGTGAGCATGCCTGCCTATGATACGATTGCGCGCAGCCTGATCCCGCTGCCCGGCGGGACGACCACCATAGAAATCGACGCCGCCACTCTTGAGCGGACGGCTGAATATCGCAGCCTCGCCGGCACGATCCGCAATTGCGCAGGCGGCATCACACCCTGGAACAGCTGGCTGTCTTGTGAAGAGAATACCGCCAGGGCTGATGGCCGGATCAACCAGGATCATGGCTATGTGTTCGAAGTTCCCGCCAATGCTGGCGGCCTTGTCGATCCGGTCCCTCTGCGCGCTATGGGCCGCTTCAATCACGAAGCAGCCTGCGTCGATCCGGCTAGCGGCATCGTCTATATGACCGAAGATCGCGGCGACTCGCTGCTATACCGGTTCATCCCCGATGTGCCGGGCGATCTGGCGCAAGGCGGAACTTTGCAGGCGCTGGTGATTGACGGGATTGCCAATACCAGCAACCGCGGCGGAACATTCATGCCTTTAGGCCAGCCCTTCGCCGGGACATGGATCATGCTGGACAACATCGAGGCACCGGAAGACGATCTGCGCACGCGCGGTGCAGCAATGGGGGCGGCGACCTTCGCGCGCGGCGAAGGCCTTTGGATGGGCGAAGGCGAAATGTTTTTCACTGCCACCAGCGGCGGCGCGGCAGAGCAGGGTCAGATTTTCCGCCTGCGTCCGGGTGCCAATGGGCCGACCGCGATCGACCTGTTCTACGAAAGCCCCGGTTCCGACGAATATAGTTTTGGCGACAATCTTTGCGTTGCGCCATTTGGCGATCTGATCGTATGCGAAGACCAGCATGGCGATATGGTCGATAATTACTTGCGCGGCATCACACCAGCTGGCGAAGCCTACGCCTTTGGCCGCATCCGCCTTCAGACCGAACCGGCAGGGGCTTGCTTTTCACCCGATGGGCGCACCATGTTCCTGAATATCTATTCGCCCACCATGACACTGGCGATCACCGGGCCTTGGACTGCTTAAGGGGGACCGCATGACCAGCAAACCCGCGCTATTGTTCGTCTGTCTTGGCAATATATGCCGTTCGCCGCTGGCTGAAGGTGCCATGCGGGTTGCGGCGAAGGACGCCGGATTGGACATGCATATAGACAGCGCCGGGACTGGCGCTTGGCATGTCGGCAATCCTCCAGACAGCCGCGCCATCGCGACTGCGCGCGGCAAGGGCGTGGACATTTCCGGCTTGCAGGCGCGGCAAGTGGATGTGGCAGACTTCACCCGCTTTACCCATATTTTTGCGCTGGATGCGCAGAACCTTGCTGATCTCCGGCAGCTGGCCCCAACAGATGCGACTGCCGAACTTGCACTGCTGCTTGATATGGTGCCGGGGCGCGAAGGGCAGGCAGTGGCCGATCCCTACTATGGCGACGAAAGCGGCTTTGCCGTGACCTGGCGCGATGTCAGCGCGGCGGCAGATGCCTTGATCGCGCGCCTATCCCGATGAGACGGCCCGAATGACTTGGGCCAACCGGATTGAGGGGATATCGGGCAGCCCGGTAACAGGCGGGCGGAAGCTGGCGGGCGGCGATCTTGGCGGCGCTGCGTTGGTCGAATTCGCAGACGGACGGCAATGGGTCGCGAAGGAAGGTGCGCTTGTGTTGCATGAGGCGGGGATGCTGCGCGCCATTTCCCAAACCGGTGCGCCTGCACCCACGGTCCACTACAGTGAAAACCAGCTGCTTCTCATGGATTATGTCGAGGCGGACGGAGCGAAGGGTTGGGAAAGCCTGTGTAAAGCCTTGCATTTGCTGTACAAGCCGCGCGATGCGCCTTATGGCTGGTATGATGATTATGCCTTTGGCCCGGTCGTTATTCCCAATGCGCAAAGCGACAATTGGCCGGATTTCTGGGCGCAAAACCGGCTGCTGTGCCACGGCGAGAAGGTAGATGGCAGCTTGACCCGGCGGCTGGAAGACCTCGCCAAGCGCCTGCCCGAACTGCTCCCGGAAAGCCCGCCGCCAGCTTTGCTGCACGGCGATTTGTGGGGCGGAAACGTGCTGTTCCATCAAGGGCGTTTGGCCGCGCTGATCGATCCTGCATCCTATGTGGGCCACCGCGAAGTGGATGCCGCCATGCTGACCTTGTTCGATCACCCGCCGGCAAGTTTCTTTGCCGCGCTGGAACTGGACGCGGGGTGGCGTAGCCGTCAGCCCGTTTACCGCCTGTGGCCGCTGCTGGTGCATCTGCGCCTGTTCGGACATTCCTATCGCGGCGCAGTCCTGGCTGAACTTGATGTGCTAGGCGTTTGAGGCCAGCTGAGCGAAGGGCGTCCACTCTTCACTGTCAGCCAGAGGCGCAAAGATTTCGTCCAGCATGGCATCGGTTACGCCCTCAGGTGTCGCCGGGTTCCACTGCGGCTTGCCATCCTTGTCCACCAGCACGGCGCGCACGCCTTCGATGAAATCATGACGCAGCATCATCCGGCTGGCGATGCGGTATTCCATAACCATGTTCGCGGCGAAATCGGCGCACTGCGCATTCTCTGCAAATTGCCGCAGAGCGACCTTGGACGTTGCGGGACACTTGGCCTGCACCGCCTTCAATTCCTTCGCTGCCCATTCGCTGTCGTCAGCCTCCAGCGCGGCAAGAATACCTTCCAGCGTGTCATGGCCGAATATCGCGTCGATCTTTGGTGCATTCCCTGCAAGACGTGCCTCGGGAGGCGCCGCAGACATATCATCCAGCACCGCGGCAGGCGCTTCACCGGCCACAATGCGTGCCTTGGCCGCAGCCAGATGCTCGGCTTCAAGGTAATGCGTCGCAAGGCCAGCCCACAGGCATTCCGCACCGCTCAAGCGCGCAGCAGTGAGTGCGAGAAACTTGCCGGTGGCACCGGGCAGGCGCGGCAGATACCAGCCCGCGCCAACATCGGGAAACAGACCGATGCTGCCTTCGGGCATGGCAAACATCGTGTTTTCGGTCGCAACGCGCAGGCCGCATGGCTGCGAAATACCGACACCGCCGCCCATTGTCACACCGTCCATGAAGGCGATGATCGGCTTGGTATAAGTGAACATCAGGTGGTTCAGGCGGTATTCTGCATGGAAGAACGCGCGGCCCGCTGTGCCGCCATCTTCCAGCGCGGAATTCCGCACCAATTGCACATCTCCGCCAGCACAGAACCCGCGCCCCTCGGCATGATCAAGAATGACTGCCTCTATCGCATCATCATCACGCCATGCCAGTAGCGCATCCGCCATGGCTTCGCACATGCCCTGCGTCAGCGCATGCAGAGCCTTTGGCCGCTTGAGCGAGAGATGGCCAACCTTGCCGTGGGTGTGGATGTTCAGTTCTTCGGTCATTGGCGCAGCAGGTCCCTTCCCACGATCATTCGCATGACCTGGTTTGTCCCTTCAAGGATCGAGTGCACGCGTAAATCGCGCCAGAATCGTTCAATCGGATAGTCGCGAAGATAGCCATATCCGCCGAATATCTGCAGCGCATTATTGACCACGTTCGATCCGCTGTCCGTCGCCAGCCGCTTCGCCATGGCGGAAAAGCGGGTTTTGTCCGGCGCGCCGTCAGTCACCTTGGCGGCGGCGAGATAAAGCAGCGCGCGGGCGGCCTCCAATTCCGTCGCCATATCGGCCAGCATGAACTGCGTGTTCTGGAAATCGGCAATCGGCGTGTCGAACTGCTGGCGGTCCTTGGAATAGGCAATCGCTTCATCAAGGCACCGCTGTGCTCCGCCCAGCGAACATGCGCCGATATTCAGCCGTCCGCCGTCGAGCCCGGCCATGGCAAAGCGAAAGCCTTCGCCCTCTGCGCCAACACGGTTGGCAACCGGCACGCGCGCGTCTTCGAAGATGACCTGCGCAGTGGGGCTGGCATTCCAGCCGAGCTTCTTTTCCGGCGCGCCGAAGCTGACGCCCGGCGTGTCCTTATCGACCACAAGGCAAGTGATGCCCTTGGTCTTATGCTCGCCCGTGCGCAGCATCACGACATAGACATCATTCACGCCGCCGCCCGAAATGAACTGCTTTGTACCGTTCACGATGTAGTGGTCGCCGTCCAGCTTGGCATGGGTTTTCAGCGCCGCCGCGTCAGATCCGCTGCCCGGTTCCGTCAGGCAATAGCTGGCCAGCTTTTCCATCGAGATCAGGTCATCGAGATACTTGGCCTTCACCTCGTCTCCGCCAAAAGTGTCGATCATCCATGCCGACATATTGTGGATCGAGATGAACGCACTGGTCGTGGGGCAGCCATAGGCCATGGCTTCCATGATCAGCGCCGCTTCCAGCCGGCCAAGGCCGATGCCGCCGCTTTCTTCCGACACGTAGATTGCGCCAAAGCCCAGCTCTGCCGTGCTTTTGATCACGTCTTTGGGGAAGTGGTGCTTTTCGTCCCACTCCGCCGCGTGCGGGGTGATGTTGTCGGCCGTAAAACGCTGCGCCATTTCCTGAATGGCGAGCTGTTCTTCGTTAAGCTGAAATTGTCCTGTCATCGGGTAACTCTCCTGCGCGTTCCCATGTCAGGAGATGCCAGCAGGTGCAACTATTGCAGCCAGTTTTGCGGGCTTCCTGCTAGTCGCCTACAGGGTCAGACAGTATGGGGCTGGGATCGATGCCGGAAGCATCGTCGACAGGATCCGGCGCGAAGCCCTGGGCCAGATCGCGCAAGTCATCAGGAGAGGCATCGATGATGGTGGGCCCATCATCGTCATCACCCTCTACACCGGCAGTTTCGGGGCCAGCTTCAGGCCCATCCATGATGGCGAAATCATCGGACACCTGATCCACGTTGCCGAGGCCGTCGATCTGCCGTGCACTGCCGCTGCCGCGAGGTGTCTGACGCGTAAACACGATGTCGCTTGTCCCGTCATCCTCAAAGCCGAGCGCAGCATTGCGGCTTTCAAGATCGTTTCCGCAACCAGCCAGAACCAGCAGGACCGGCAAGGTTGAAATGTATTTCGTACTAAGTCTGGTCATTGCACAATTCCCGTAACGCGCATTACGGTCACCCGCATACTATGCGCCTGATTACCAAATCGTCATCATAGGCAATTGTCACGCGGTCCGTACGGTAATCCATTGTCATGGCGGAACGCGGCGGCCCCCATCGTAGGGTGGCAGAGCCGGTCGCGGCAAGCAGTTGCGCGCCTGCCTGAGCGGTCGCGCTGCGCCCGATAAAATCCTGCACACCAGATGCATCGCACTGGCGGTCAGCCTCGCGGACCGGCCTCTCGCCAAGCGCCGGCTGCGTTGTGGCAACGCATCCGGCAAGGGCAAGTGATCCGATGGATGTCAGCAGAGCGTAACGCATGGAAATTCTCCGAAAAGAGCGCGCATCCTAGCGTCCCGCTGTCAGCCGCGCTAGGAGGCGGGCGCTAAGAGGGGCACTGATACGGGTGCGGGCAGGAGAGCGTGATGGCAGGACTTTGGTATGAGGAATTCAGCGTGGGCCAGGTGTTCGATCACCCGCTGCGCCGCACGGTGACGGAAACGGACAATGTGCTGATGACCACCATGACGCACAATCCTGCCGCGCTGCACCTCGATGCCGAATATATGAAAGGCACAGAGTATGGCCGCGTGCTGGTGAATTCCTGCTTTACTCTCAGCCTGATGGTGGGGATCAGCGTAAATGACACCACTCAAGGGACCGCGGCAGCCAATCTGGGCTGGGATGAAGTGCGCTTCCCTGCGCCGGTTTTTGTTGGCGACACCCTGCGGATCGAAACAGAAGTGATGGACCTGCGCGAAAGCAAAAGCCGCCCTTCGCAAGGGATAATCACTTTCGCCCACCGCGCCTATAATCAGGCTGGTACGCTGGTTGCATCGTGCAAACGCACCAGCCTGCAGAACAAGCGGCCTGCCTGACCATCCTGCCTGACCGGCCCGCCCGGACCAGCGATCCCTTCGCGCGTTCGGCCTTCGACTATTCCATGCATGCGCTTGATTAATCGGCCATTCTGGGCGAATGTCACGCCATGCCTGTGACATTCAAAGTGGCATTGCTCGCCGCAATCGCCGTAACGCCGTTCCTTCCGAACACAGCTTTTCCGCAGGAAGTGCGCAGCGCAATTCTTGCAGGCCAGGCCGAACATACGGTTCCGGCTGATGTGCTGGCATCGTTTCCGGAACTCGCCGACAGCGACTTGCCCTTCGATACCGATTACCGGGTCGGCATGCTGGGCAATGGCCTGCGTTACATTGTAAGGTCCAATGCCACTCCTCCCGAACGCGCTTCGGTGCGATTGTGGGTGGATTTCGGCAGCGCGGCGGAAGGTGAGGACGAACGCGGTTACGCCCATTTCATAGAACACATGGCGTTCAACGGCTCCACCAATATTCCCGAAGGCGAAATGATCCGGCTGTTGGAGCGTGAAGGCCTTGCCTTCGGCGCAGATACCAACGCCTCGACTGGTTTCGATACCACGCTGTATAAGCTGGACCTGCCGCGCAACGACCTGGAACTCCTCGATACTGCGCTGATGTTGATGCGCGAAACGGCTGGCAATCTGATTTTCGATGACGAGGCGGTGGAAAGGGAGAAGGGCGTTATCCTGTCGGAAAGGCGGGTTCGCGATACCTACCAGCTGCAATCGACCGTCGATAATCTCAGCTTCCTTTATCCTGGATCAGCTGTTTCCAACCGTATGCCGATCGGGTTGACTGAAACGCTGCAAGCGGCAGATGGCGACGCGCTACGCGCCTTGTACCAGCGACATTATCGGCCTGAAAACATGGCACTGGTTATCGTGGGTGATTTTGCCGCAGATGTCATGGAAGCCGCCATCCAAGAATGGTTTGACGACTTTGAAGGGCCGCCGCGGCTGGATCCGCCAACATTTGGACCTGTAGATACTGCACTTTCCGGACAGAGCCGGATTTTCCTTGATCCTGCGCTTTCCGAAAGAGTGGACGTATCACGCCACGGAGATTGGCTGGATGAACCTGATACTTTTGCCAGTCGGCGCGACAGCCTTATGCGGCAGATCGGATATGCCATTGTCAGCCGGCGCCTGCAGCGCATCTCGCGGCAGGAAGACCCCCCGTTTCGCGGCGCGCGGCTCGGCACTTCAGAGTTTTTTCGCGAAGGGCGCACAACTACGCTTTCGGTTCAGGCAGCGGACGGACAATGGTCCCAGGCACTTGCAGCGGCGCAACAGGAATATCGGCGGGCGTTGGAGTTCGGCTTTACGCAGGGTGAAATTGACGAACAGCTTGCCAATGCCCGGACCGCTTTCGAAAACAGCGTGGACGGGGCTGCGACCCGGTCCAACGCTGCTTTTGTTTCCACCGCGCTAGGGCTTTTGCGCAATGATCGTGTGCCGATCACACCGGAGGCCGGCCTGGCATTTTTCGAAGCGGTGGCGCCGGATTTGAATCCCGTTTCGGTCATGGCAGCTCTCGCTGCGCATCTTGTCCCGCTCAATGATCCACTCATACGCTTCGTCGGCCGCACTGCTCCGGATGGCGGGGAGACCGAAATTCGCAGCGCATGGGAAACCAGCCAGACAAGCCGGATCATCGCTGGCGATATTGTCGAGGCGGCTCCCTTTGCATACACCGATTTTGGTGCACCGGGTGAAGTGGTTGCGGATGTGGTCGACGAACGGCTGGGCATTCGCGAAGTCCGTTTTGCAAACGGAGCAATGCTGAATCTGAAGCGCACCGATCTGGACGAGGACAGCGTTGCCGTACTGATCAATATCGATGGCGGCGATATGCTGGATACCCGCGACAATCCGCTTGCCACCGCGATGTTCTCCAACCTTCTCAGCGGCGGATTGGGCGCGCATACCCTGGACGAATTGCAAACGGCCCTGGCCGGTCGCCGTGCAGCATTGCGAATGGGTTCGGCAGCGGAAACGTTCTTTGTCTCCAACGTGACGACGCCGGACGATCTTGAACTGCAATTGCAACTTATGACCGCCGCGATCGCTGACCCCGGATTCAGGCCGACAGGAGAAGAGCAATACCAGCGCGGGATCGATAACTATTTCGCGCGGCTTTCCGCCACACCATCCTCCAGCCTCGGCGCGCAAATCGGGGCTATCGAGTCAGACAATGATCCGCGGTTTTCGCTCTCGCCGAGGGAAGCCTTTGCCGAACTTAGCTTTGCCAAGTTGCGCGAAGACATGATCGAACGCTGGCGCAACGGGGCGATGGAAATTGCCATTGTTGGCGATATTGACGAAGACCAAGCGATTGATCTGGTTGCAGCCACCCTCGGGACTTTGCCCGACCGGGAAAGCGAATTTCGTCCTTATGAAGAGGAAAGAGTGCGGTCTTTCACTGCGGACCGTTCTGCCCGGACGCTGTATCACGACGGGGAAGCGGATCAGGCACTGCTTACCATGCGCTGGCCAACGCGCGACGATCGCGGCGATTTGATTGAATCCACCAGGCTTTCTTTGCTGGGCCGTATCGTCCGGCTTCAGTTGACCGATACCCTGCGGGAAGAACTGGGCCAGACCTATTCGCCTTCGGTTCAGTCGAGCCAAAGCGCGGTCTATCCCGGTTACGGCGTGTTCAGAGTTACCGCCCAGATCGAAACCGGCGATATTGCGGAAACCCGCTCGGCGATATTGGCAACGCTCGCCTCTATTCGTGATGACGGCGTTACGGACGATATGCTCGTCCGGGCACGCAGGCCGATGATGGAATCTTATGATAATGCTTTGGACACCAACGGCGGCTGGATGGGGCTTGTAGACAGGGCGCAAACGCAATCGGACCGGATAGATCGCTTCATGCGCATGGCCGAGGCTCTCGAAGGCCTTAACGCAGAGGATGTGCGACAGACTGCGCTTCAGTATCTTGATCCGGATACTCGGCTAGAAATCACCGTTATCCCGCGACCCGCGCCGGATCAGTGACGAAATTCACAGGGGACGCATATGGCCGGGACTTTGCATTGCCGAATGCCGCGCAGCAAATCCCGTTGACCGTATCGGGGCAACGCTTCAAAGGGGCGCGTCTTGCGCTTAGATGCCAAAAGCCACGTGAAGATGACTTTATGGTATGCTAATCGATTGGAATGCGGGTGTAGCTCAATGGTAGAGCAGCAGCTTCCCAAGCTGACGACGAGGGTTCGATTCCCTTCACCCGCTCCAGCGACACCTTCCCGCAGCAAACGCACGCCACTGCGAAGGATGTAATCTTGTTCCAGACTGAACACCTGGCCACGACCCCCGAGCTGCGGCGTGGCTTGGCGGAGACTAGCGAACTGCGAGAGCTTCCAGCTCGACGGTAGCGAGTGCAAGTCGCGCGACATCGCGCGAGTCCATCCAGCGCCCGTCGGCAAGTTCCATCTGATATTCTTCATCGCAGTCCTGAGCGGCGCGATAGTAAAATTCCGCACGATCCACATTTCCCAGCCGCGCATACGCGCTGCCAAGATTGATGAATAGGGCCGGATGGCCACCGTGTTCAGCCAGTTCCGCTTCAAGCTGCACGACAGCTGCCTCAGCATCGCCCTCCGACAGCTCTTCATAAGCGACATCGACAGTTTCATATTCCTGCTCGACCATGTGTCCGGTGACCGCTTGAGCGAGGAAAAGCGGCGCGAGAGCCAGTGTAGCAATCATGATTCTCTCTCCTGTTGTTGGGTAAAACATGGATCAGAAAATACGAAACTGCAACAAAACTGTAACATTGTCATAAATATGAAATATTTAAAGTTCGCGCCCTGATGTTCGGCGCATTGGATAAATAAAACTGCTTATAATCATATATTTGTGAAGAGATTGCCCGAATTCACACAGGAGTCACACAGACGCAAACAAAGTGTCACGCTCAGCGCCTAGTGCCCAACTTGCGTAACCGAAACTCGCTTTTTTGAGTTTCCTTGTAACTTGAGGGGCTGACCGCCGTGACCAAACTTTCCCGTTCATTTATTCTTGGTAGTTCAATCCTGGCGCTCGCCGCATGCGGACCTGACGAAATTGCGTCACCTGGTACGGGCGGCAACATTACAATCAACAATCCGCCCGCAACGCCTGCGCCGACACCCACGCCGACTTCCGCGATGGTTACGCCTGCCAATGGGTGCCCGACGATCTCCGATGCGCAAGGGCTAACGGATGAGGGAACGATAACTGGTCCCGAGGGCCAATGGCGGGTGTGTGCAACACCGCTGCGCTTCAACACCTCTTCCACTTTGCCGCAAATCCCGGGCTTGCTTTACCGTCTGCCGGGCGAAGTGAATGTCGGCACCGACGGCGGCGCAGCTCCTGATGCGTCTGACGGTCGCAGCGACACCAACGTCACGCTGACCATTGAACCCGGCGTGATCGTTTACGCCAGCGGCTCATCCTTCCTCAACGTGACGCGCGGCAACGCCATCAACGCTGTTGGCACGCAGAGCCAGCCAATCGTTTTCACCAGCCGCGACAATATTCTGGGCTTGAACAGCAATGATTCGTCCGGCCAATGGGGCGGTATCGTGCTTTCAGGCCGTGCGCAGGTGACGGATTGCGTCGCCCCGGGCGCCACCCCTGGCACGGTCGGGTGTGAACGCCAGGTTGAAGGCGCTGTCTCCCCCTCCTTCTTTGGCGGCGCAACCAACACCGACAGCTCTGGCACGATGCGTTTCGTGCAAATTCGCTATTCCGGTTTTGTGCTTTCGGGCGACAATGAACTGCAGTCGCTGACCACTGGCGGGATCGGTTCGGGCACGATCCTGAGCGATATCCAGTCGGTAAACTCTTCGGACGACGGGGTGGAATTCTTTGGCGGCGTCGTGAATATCAAACGCCTGATCGTTGCCGGTGCGGAAGACGATTCCATTGATACTGATACGGGCGTGAAGGCCAATATGCAGTTCGTGATCGCCGCTCAGCGTAACGGTGTTGGCGATGCGATTATCGAGGCTGATTCATCCAATGGGCTGGAGGATCAAACCCCGCGCCAGAACACGACCATTGCGAACGCGACGTTCATTCAGCGCCGCACCGGTGATCAGGTTGTGCGTATTCGCGGCGGGGCCGATTACGGCCTCTATAATACGCTCGTCTGGGATGCTTCTACCGGCGGCACGCCTTGCCTGCGGATTGACGGTCAGGAAACAATCCGAGCGGCGAATGCCGGGCTTGATGATGTTGGCGGGCCGCGCTTCAATTCGGTTGCCTTCCAATGCGCGACCAACTTCCGCAATGGCAGTGACGGGGTGACGCTGGCGCAGGCAGAGGGGTTTGTTGATGCCGGCGCCGGTAACAACAAGGCCTACCTCAACACTCTGGTGAGCGGCTACCTTGGCGGCACCAACGAGACCAATTTTGGCACCATCTTCAATGTGACGTCGCTGGGCAGCTTTTTCGAAGCCAACACTTTCATCGGTGCAGTCAGCCCTGCCAACAACTGGACGCAGGGCTGGACCTGCGATTCATCAGCGGTGAGCTTTGGCAACAACACCGGCGCGTGCACCAGCATCCCGGTCTTCAATTGAGGCAATGAGAGGGGGCGCGGCAAGGCCACTGGTTCTGCCGCACCCCGTTTCTCCCCGCGCCAAGGGCTGAACGTCCGGCGCCGCAACCGTTTCGTATCGTAAGGGATTTCCCGATGAAGACCACTGGCAACCAGCTGGCGGCACTGCTGCTCCTCTCCACAGCCTTGACCGTTCCGGGCGCAGCCTTGGCGCAGGACGCGGGCGGTTTGAATGCTGATCCCGACATCGCCACCGATCCAGAGCCGGCCGACGACTATGCCGATCAGCCGGATATCTCCATCCCGGGCGGTTCGATCATTGTCACCGGCCGCATCAACCGCGATCCGGTGCAAAATTCCTCGCAGGTTGTCAGCGTCCTTTCGGCGGAACAGATCGCCCGCACAGGTGAAGGTGATATCGCTGGCGCACTGGGCCGCGTGACGGGACTTTCTGTTCAGGGCCAGGGCTTTGTCTACGTGCGCGGTCTTGGTGACCGGTACTCGCTGGCGCTGCTGAATGGTCTGCCGCTGCCATCGCCGCAACCGCTCAGCCGCGTGGTGCCGCTGGATATCTTCCCGACCAATGTGATCGCATCAAGCCTGGTGCAGAAGACATATTCCGCCAATTTCCCCGGTGAATTTGGCGGCGGTGTGATCAATCTGACGACCCGCGCGATCCCTGAAGAAAGCTTCCTGACGGTCAGCGGCGGGATCAGCGGCAATACCGAAACCACGTTTCATAACGGTCTTTCCTATTATGGGTCCGACTACGATTGGTTTGGTTTCGATGATGGGACACGCGACGCTCCGCCTGCCCTGCAAACCTATTTCGACAGCGGTCTGCAAATGAGCGACATTCCGCTTGATTCCTCGCAGAATTTTGGCGGTGCGCCGGTTACACAGGCGGATGTCGCGTTTGAGCTGGGCAATCCCAACCTTATCCTGTTGCAGAAGATCGGCGATGTGCCCGCGAACTGGTCGGCCAGCCTGACCGGGGGCACGTCCGTCGATGTCGGCAGCGATGGCGTGCTGGGTTTTGTCTTCACCGGTTCGATCAGCAACAAGTGGCGCACGCGCGACATCACGTCGCAATCGGTGCTGGCCGACTTTTCGTTCGACAGTGATTTCAACGATCTGGTGACAGACAACCGCATTCTGGCCAACGCCATGCTGGGCATCGGGCTGGAAATCGGTGATCATCAGTTTCGTTTCACGAACCTTTTCATCCGTGACACTCTGAAGCTGTCTCGCCTTTCGCAAGGCGAAGATTTTCAGGATGACGACAGTATCCAGCAGCAGCAAACCGGATGGTACGAACGGCAGCTGATCGACAGCCAGATTGTGGCCGAATTGGAATTTGGCGGTCTCGGCGTCGATCTGCGCGGCGGATATGCCCGCACCGACCGGGAAGCGCCCTACGAATACACATTCACCTATGTACGCGACAACGCCAACGGGGAGTTCAGCGATTCCTTCATCAACGTGCTGGACCGCCAGACGGGTGATGCATCCGTTGTCTTCTCCGACCTTCAGGAAGAGCTGTGGTCGGGTGGCATTGATCTGAGCTATTCGATTTTCGATAATTTCGCGGTCACGGCGGGCTATGCCTACACCGATACGCAGCGCTTTTCCGAACGGCGTGAGTTTCTGTTCAATGCGCCGACCAGCTTTCCCGATGGCGTAGGCAATTTGCGGCCGGACCTTCTTCTGGGCGATGCGATCATCGAATTTTACGACATCGGATTGATTGAATCGACCCAGTCCGATCCCGCATTCGACGCCGCGCTGGAAGTCCAGGCAGGCTATGGCAAGATCAATTGGGAGCCGCTGCTCGGTGTCAGTATCGACGCAGGCGTCCGGTACGAAAAGGCCGTGCAGACGGTGAACGCTGCGCAAGTGTTCGATGTTGTGACCGGGACCGGCGCGACAACCAATCTGGAAAACGAATACTGGCTGCCAGCCGCTACCATCACCGTTGAACCGATGGACGATGTGCAGCTGCGTGCTGCTGCATCACGCACGATCGCCCGGCCACAATTCCGGGAACTGATTTTCCAGACCTATTACGATCCGGAAACGAACCGCCAGTTCAACGGCAACCCGCTTCTGATCGATAGCGAGCTGACCAATTATGAAATTCGCGCCGAGCATTACCTTGGCGGCGGTGATCGCATTTCGGTTGCCGGCTTCTACAAAGATATCAAGAATCCGATCGAGGCGTTCTCCAGCTTTTCCGACAATGCCCAGCTGACCAGCTTTGCCAATGCGCCGAGCGCGACGCTTTTCGGGATCGAGGCTGATCTGGCCTACACTGTGGACCTGATGAACCTCGGCGGTTTTTTCGAAAGCAAGGAACTGGCGATCTTTGCCAACTATACCTGGACGGAATCGGAAATTGCCGTTGATGCTGCGGACACCACGCTGCTGTTTCCCGGCGGCGTAACGCCCGCCACCAATCTGTTCATCGATGGTGTGCCGCTGACGGGACAATCCGATCACCTCGCCAACTTCCAGGTGAGCCTTGAAGACATTGACCAGCTGCAACAATTCACCCTGCTGCTGAATTACGCGACGGAACGGGTGACCAGCCGGGGCACATCGGGACTGCCCGATATTCTTGAAGATCCAGGGCTACGCGTCGATCTGGTTTACCGGCAGGGCCTTGATCTGTTCGGGACCGATGCGGAAATCAAAGTGGAAGCGCGCAATATCTTTGGCCGCGGGAACGAGGAATTCCAGACCAACGGCATCGACCGGGCAGAGATCAATACATATGATGTCGGCACGACGCTGGCAGCATCGCTTTCCATCACGTTCTAATCCGGTTTGGCGGATTTTACCGCGTCTTTCCGCTTAGGCCTCAGGTTTGCGGCCTGTCGAAGACGTAGCCTTTGCCGTGAACGGTCCGCAGCAAATCCCTTGCGCCTATCTGGTGCAGGGCAAACCGCAGCCGCTTGATCCACACATCGACAGTGCGAAGATATTCCGGATCGCCTTCCTTGCCGAGCGCGTCGATCAAGTCCTGCCGCGTGAACAGTGTGTCGGGATTTTGGGCGAAATACCGAAGCACGCGAAACTCGTTAGGCCGCAGTGTAATCTTTTCACCCTTCCATCGCGCCAGTTCGCTGCTGGAATTGATCACCAGATCGCCCAGCTCGATCAGGCTGTCCATCGACTTCCCGCGATTGATGGGATGGAGAGCAAGAACGCGGTCGAGCATGCCTTGCCGGTCCAGAGGCGCAATCGCGTAATCGTCTGCCCCTGCCTTCAGTGCGCGGCGGCGATCCTCGGGATCATCTTCTTCCAGAACCATTGTGATGTGGGCATTTGCCATGCGCGGATCAGCGCGGAGGCGGCGTACCATTTCAAGGCCCGAAAGATCAGCCATAACCCAGTCCACAAAGGCCCAGACATCGCCTTCAACAAGCTGCGTAGGCCCCTCGGGCGTGAGCAAGGCGAAGCAGCATTCGAATTCGCTCACGGCGAAATTCTCGAATGTCGTCGACTGGCTATCGGTAGTGAAAATACTGACGCGGTGCATCGTGTCGGAAACCCTGTTCAAGGTCTCCTTCAATGGGGCGCAAATTTGACTCAGTTATGACAAAATGCACGAAAACTTGTATGACAGGCAATTAACGAGGGCCCGCAATATACCAGGGTGTAGGCGCTGAGTTATCATACCAGAACATTTCTGCATCGCACGTGTGTTGCGCCTTGTTTTCCTTGGAAAGAGTGACCGCACAGGATGTCGGGCTGTCCGCCCAGGATCGGTAATGATGATGTTGAAGATAACGCTGGCCGCTTGAATTCCGCATGTTAATCTCGCGTTGATCTCAGTGATCCATGTCTGGACGCAAATGACGTTGGAGAGCCCATGGCTGCCGCACTTGATTTCACTTACCGGTATGCCTTCCCGTCAGGCGTAGTTGCCAATGAAACAGGCGGACCGCAGCTTTCACTGGCAACTTGCGATGCGGACCTTGCCAAACCGTATTTCTTCGACGGGAAATTGCGCAAACCCCGGCAGACGGGCGAGATGCTGTATGTGCTGAGCGATGTCGTGCGTACGCATTTCTTCCTGCCGCGCCCCGTAATTCTTGATCCGGTTCTCACCAGCAACGAGAAGCTGCTGCGCCTTGAAGGGTTCAGCGGCTGCTGCGGGGTCTATGCGCGGGTCGATCTGCCGGAGGGTATCTTTCAGGGCAATTGCCATGGGCGCGGGACGACGAATGTCGATTTTAACATCGATATGCGCAATGCGCTGCTGCGGCTGCGCGACGATGAACAGGTCGAGTTCGCTGTAGGGGCAGACGAGGTCGTGCTCAGCCGAGGCAACCAGCGAACGGTTGAAAAGAAGGTGCAGCTCCCCTTGCGCTGGATCAAAGGCTTCAGCGAAGTGCAAGCCTATCTGCCGCAGCTTGAAGTGGCGATGGAAGTGCCGGCCCCCGATGCGCTGCGTTTCTTGCGTTCTCTGCCCAGATCCAGCGTGCCCAAGCTGCCGACCTTCGCCATATCTGCGGCCCGGTCCATCCGCCCGAGCCAGCGCGAAGTGACCGGCGCCGTGCCGATCCACGGGACACACCGTATCAAGGTGCTTGAGCCATTGCTGCTCAGGGCCAGGTCGTTGCGAGTGTGGGTCGACCGCGCAAGCGGGGCAAGCGGATGGGAAGTCCGTTTTGAGGAAGGATCGTTCTTCCTGTTAATCAGCCCGGAATTGTATCGCGGGTTTTCAGGGGAAGGGCAGGCGTTATCTGCGCTTGCAAATCCGCCCGGCGCCGATGCAATTGCAAAGGTTCGGGCCAGCCTCAAATGGCAATCGGAACTGAACGCGGGTGCATTGGCCGATCAACTGGGGCTGCAACGCACCGACGTCGTCGGCGCGCTCGCCGTGCTCGGCAGCCGCGGTCTGGCTGGATTTGACAGCGAGAGCGGGAATTATTTCCATCGGGAGCTTCCATTCGATCTCGACAAGGTCGAAGAAATGCAGCCCCGGCTGGGGAATGCCCGCAAATTGATCGAAACAGGCAAGATCGCTCTGCTTTCTCCCGCAAGTGACGATGCTCCGGCAATCTACGAAGTCGCCGGAACCGGCACGACGCACCGGGTTCGGCTGGAAGAGCAAGGCGCAGCCTGCACCTGTCCGTGGTTCAGTAAGTATCAGGGGCAGCGCGGGCCCTGCAAACACATCCTTGCCGCCTCGATCATGGCGAGCGATGAAGAAGGCGAACCCAAGGCATGACACCCGATGATCTTGAGCAGCTTATCCTTGAAAACAATGACACCGAAGCAGTGCGGCTGGCTTTCAAGGGGATGGATGAGAAGGCTCGCAAGAAGCTGTCTTCCACTGCCAGCGCGTTGCAGCGCCAACTTTGGGACGGCAAAGCAAATGCCACATCTTCCGACCGGCTGACGAAATTTCTCAAGGCGCGAAAAGAGGCAAGCTATACGCACTGGAATTCACGTGCGAACAGCAACGCTGCGCTCGCAGTTTTTGCTGTGGGCCCGCTCTCCGCAGTCAAGAAATGGCAAACCCGCCCGAGCTATGAAGACAGTCAGGTTTTGCGCAAGATCATCGCTGATCGCCGTCCTGAATGGCTGGAAGACTGGGTCCATCATGAGCTTGAACAGGAATGGACGCGGATCGAATTTCCGACACTGCGCATATGGATACGTGATGGACTGATCTCCAGGCCCGAAAGCGACGGATATTACCGGCTGTTCGCCTCGCATCTGATGCGGACAGGGTTTTACGGGCGCGATAAAGAAGCTGTGCCGCCGCTCAGCAAACAATTGCTGGATGATCCGGCGCTTCTTGATGACATCGAATGGCTTTTTCGTATCGAGACCAACGCTTTCAATACCAACAGCTGGCTGGTCAAGGGTGCGGCTGACCATTACGAAACATGGCCGCAAGCGCTCGTGAAACTGGCAGATGGCGGCCATTATGATCGCGGCAAACTGCTCGATCTGGCGTTGGCCGGACTGCAGGCCGACATCAAGCAGAACCAGCTGTCGGGCTATCACAAGTTCTTCAGGCTGCTGAAGCCGGGCGATGATCAGCTTGCGGCGAGGCAGCCGGCACTGGTCGCCTTGCTGTGTCACCCTGTCGGCCATGTCGCCAAATTCGCCATCGATATGCTTGCAGGGCTGGAAAAGGCGAAACTGCTCGACGATGATCAGGTGCTTCGGGAAATGCCGAGCGTCTTTTCCGGTGAGGGTAAGGGCAATGGTATCGCGGCTCTGCGGTTGCTGGAAAAAGTGGCCAGGCGTACGGCCAGACAGGCTGAGGGGAGGCCAGATGCGAATGCTCTGGGGGCCGTGATCGAAGGCTTGCGCCACGCCCATGCCGATGTTCAGGCCAAGGCGATTGCATTGCTGACGACATATGCAGATGCGCTGGATCGGGCGCAGTGGCAGGACATCGAAAGCTTCGGAGCGTTCATGTCTGTCAGCAATCGTGCTGCGATGAATGACCTTCTTGGCCAGGCTGGTGATGCGATCGAGCCTGCAAGTATTGCCGCGGCCCCCGCTGCGGTTGACGAGGCGGCATCCTACACTCCGGACATCCGGAGTTTTGCTGAATGCTCGGTTCTCGGTGAAGCCAATCGGCTGGAGCCTGTCAAAGACCTGCAGGAGCTGATCGATCTTGCATTTCATTGCGCCGAAATTGTCGATGATGTGGATGAGATAGAACGTCTGCTGGACGGTATCAGTCGCTTCGCCGATCAGCGGCCGGCCGACTTTCAGGATCGCGTTAACCCGCTGATTCACCGGATGAGCAAGCGCGGCTCAAGTCACAATGGGCTGGCTTCCGCATACCCGGGCGTTGCCGAGTCTGTGCGGGCTCTGGTGTTGACCTGGGCTATGGGTGAACTGCGGGGCTCTCATAAGCAGGAGCTTGTCCAGTACAGCCGCGAAGATGCGTTCGTGCCGATGATCACCTTTCTCCACTGGGTAGCGAGACACGTGCATCGGCGTGAGCCACGGCAGCTGCTTTCAACCCCCACGCATGAGGGTGGCTGGATCGATCCGGTGGTCTGGACCGAGCGGCTGCAGCACTTGGCAAGTAACGGCACTGTCGAGGATTCAATCGACTTTCGCCTTTCGCTTTTGCGGCTTGCGCCCGACAACAGATGCCGTGCCCGTGCAAACGCCGAGGCGTTGGCTGGAAACGCAGGCCGCTTGGCCAGATTTGCGCTTGGCGGCGATGAAGCGCCGGTGCGCAATGACCGGAAACACTATGTTTCATGGATCACCGCCGCTCGTGCGCGCGATCCCATGGCGGATTGGAGCGAATTGTTCGAACCACTCGATATCGATGATCCTTGGCCCGGCGGCGCTGTTCCGTCAGCCTATCGCTGGCACTCCGCAATCGAGGCAGGGCAGCACGGCGACATGCGGTGGAAGACGCCGATATTCGAAGTCGAGGTTGAACGGGCAGATGGAAAATCGAACGCGGCTGCAAATGGGCGGGCCGCGTTCTCCAGTATTTCCCGCCTGCTGGGCGTCAGGAAAAGGATCGGATGGGAGGCTATGCCAACAGCAGCTGTCCATCAGCACCAGTCAAAAGCGAAATATCACTGGTACGGCGATCTGAACACGACTTGGGTTGCCCAATGGCTTGGCTATATCTGGCCGCAAGATCCTGCCTTTGCGTGTTATCGCGGGGTCAGGAAACTGATGCAACGGGTCGATGACAATGCCAGCAATTGGACACCGGCGCACGGCTTCTTCAAGGCGCTGTTCGTTCGCGGGCGGCCTTGGGGCGAAGCTGGGCATCTGCTTCTTGCGCTGGGGCTGGTCGGCAAGGATGCCGATGCCAAAGGTCTTGCTGTTGATGCACTGATCGAAGGGATCGAGACACGGCAATTCAATCCGGCTCTGTTCGCGGACGTCATGGCGCGGGTGTCTGCAGGCGAATGGGTGAAGTACAACCGGCTCGGTGAAAGCCTGAAGCAGGTGGTGCAGGTTTCGCCCGTACATGCGAATGCCATCGGCGCTGCATTGCTGCACTGGTTGCCGAAATTTGACCTTGGCCAGCGCAATGCGTTCCATGTTCTGGAAGCATTGGTTGAAGCGCAGGCGATCGCGCCCCAATCATTGGGCCTTGAGGCCAGAACAGCGTTCGGGCAGCTTTCAGGAAAGACCAAGGCTGCCAAACTCGCGCAGCAGATGCTGGCATAGGAACGCGAGAGGCAATCGCCGTTCCGAAGTCAGATTTCGGGCTGTTCACGGAATGTATGCCGATAATCGAAGGCCCGATGGAGAAGGCATCGGCTGTTAAAGCAGAAACATAGAAACCCGTCGCATTCTACTCATGGGCACCTTTCAACTCCTGTTGCTTGCGGCCGGACGAATGGAGCGGGGGCGCCAGGCTGCCAATCGCCTGTTTACCCATCGGTCTTTACCAACTCGGTCTTTACCAACATCCAGAAAACTTGCCGCCCGCTCGCTTCGCTACTTGAAGGCAATAAATTGCTGCTATGGCGGCGCGATGACTGCATTCTTCCTGTCCTTTCTGGGTGTCGGGCTTGCCATGTTGGCCGGAAGGGAGGGTGTGCGCGTGTCGCGGATTGCGGGTGCGGGGGCTTCGGAAGGAAGCCTGATCGCAATGGTCGCGGTCATTGCAATTGCCGCCTGCGCGCTGGCCGCATTGCTGGCCGGGGAATTTGCGCAATTGCTCTCTTCCCACCAGCAAAGCTGGTTCGTTGCCGCTGCACTTGTGCTGGCAGGACTGGAAGTGATTTTCCTCGATGCGCCCAAAGCACCAAGCGAGCCCACCCGATCGCTTGGCGCGGTGGGTATCGTGCTGTTTGCCGGCGTGCTCGCCGATGCCAGCGGCCTGCTGATCATTTCCCTGAGCATTGCGACAGGTGCCCCTGGCCTTGTTGCTGGGGGCGGCGCACTGGCTGTTGCGGGAGTGCTGGGAGCAGCAGCGATGGCAGGACCGGCTTGGGAAAAACTGCCGCGCCTGCCGATGCGCTGGACCATTGGCATCATCTTGCTCGCCAGCGCCTTGATAATCGCCTTTTCCCCTCCTGAAGTGCTGACCTGATCGCTTTTGCCGATCACAGGCATTCGGAAGTTTCGTGAAACAGCACGGCTGCTCGGGCGTTGAACAGCCAAACCATTTTACGAAGGAAATGATCATGGCCACCACTGGCGACAATTCGAAGACCGCGCTGATTGACGGGCTGAACGGCCTGCTTGCAGATCACCTTGCGCTGTATTTCAAGACCAAGAACTTTCATTGGCACGTAACCGGTCCGCGCTTTCGCGACCTGCATTTGCTGTTCGACGAACAGGCCATCGAAATCCGCGACCAGATTGACGCTATCGGAGAGCGGGTGCGCAAAAACGGCGCGATGACACTCACCTCCATCGGCTCTGTCGCTGGCGCGACGCAGATCAAGGATCAGGACGACACATCGCTCGCACCTGAAAAGATGGTCGAGGAACTGCGCGACGATAATCAAAAGGTGGTCGACCGGCTGAAGGGCCTGAAGAAACATGCCGAAGAAGCGGGCGACAATGCCACAGACGGCCTGCTGGATGACTGGACGGACATGGCCGAAGAACGGGTGTGGTTCCTGACCTCCATTCTCAGCTAATTCTTCCAGCCTGTAGGCACATGCCACCGCCGCAACGCTGCTTTCGGGCTTGGCGTTGCGGCGGTTTTGCGTCTAGCCCGAAAGGCATGGACAATATCGACATTATCGAAGGCGCGGACGACGCCGAAATCGCGCGTTTTCTGAACCACTATCTCGGCGCGTGTCTGGCGGCCAGCGATCAGCCGATCGCCATCAGCGTGCCGGGCGGTTCCACTCCGTTTCCCATTTTTGAAGCGCTGATCAGGACCGATCTCGACTGGTCCCGCATTACCGTGTGGCCGGGTGACGACAGGATCGTTCCGGAAGATCACGCAGCAAGCAACACCGGAAAAATTCGCGCCCTGCTGGAGCCTGCGGGGGCAACTGTTGTGTCGCTTACGGTAATGGAACAGGTCCCACATTTTGCGCTGGTCTGGCTGGGCATGGGGGCCGACGGGCACATTGCTTCGCTTTTCCCCAATACCGATCCCAGGGTGGATGATCCCGCGCAGCTGCGCCGCCTCACTCCCGATCCGCTTCCGCCAGAAGCGCCGTTCGACCGGATCACACTGACGATACCGTCTTTGTTGAACAGTGACGCGCTGATGTTCGTGATCCGCGGCGAGGACAAGCGCGCTGTGTTCGATGCCGCCACTCACGGCGGGCATGATCTGCCGGTTGCACGCTTGCTTGGTGCGGCGAGTCAGAAGGTGACATGTTTCACCTGACCCCATGCTCCATCTGATCCCGGCACCGCTGCACCGGCTGGCCCTGAGGCTGGGATACAAGCTGCGCCAGCAATTCTGGAAATGGGCGCGTCCCGATGTCGCGGGCGTTGCTGTGCTGCTGCGCGATACGGAAGGCCGATTGCTGCTGGTGCGCCACAGTTACGGCCCGAGGGCGTGGGCGCTGCCGGGCGGCGGGATGGGCGCAAACGAAGACCCGGCTGAGGCTGCGCGGCGCGAAATGCGCGAAGAACTGGCCTGCGAACTGGACGATCTGCAAGTGCTGCGCGCTTTCGAGGAAGACCTGTCGGGCGCGCCGCATGTTGCGCATGTTTTCACCGCGCAGCCAATTGGTGACGTCCGGGTGGACGGGCGCGAACTGCTCGAGGCACGCTGGTTTGCGGCTGACGAACTCGCCACCGTTTCCTGTACCCGCGTAACCTTCCGGCGGCTGAAGGTGCTGGGTTTCTACAATAGCGAAAGCTGACCATCATCTCTGCGCGGGATTTCGGCCGGTCCGTCATGTTCCAGATTGCTCAACGTTAGCCCCATAAGCCGGATCGGCATGGCGAGGGGTAGCTCGGCCTCCAGAATTTCTTGCGCGATGGCCGCAAACTGCGCCTTGTCCGCCACCGCCCGGTCTAACGATCGGGCGCGTGACATCAGCTGGAAATCGGTGAATTTGACCTTCAGCGTGACCGTACGGCCCTTGGCCTGTTTGGCAGCGATGCGTTCCCACACAATGTCGATGATATTGTCGAGCGTCGCGCGCAAGGCGCTGCCGCTGGAGATATCCTCGCTAAAGGTCCGCTCCCCGCCAATGCTCTTGCGAATACGGTTAGCGCGGACGGGTCGCAAATCGATGGCCCGCGCAGCCCGGAACAGATATTCGCCAAAGCTGCCGAAATGGGCGCGCAGCCATGCGGCGTCCCTGGCGGCGAGATCGGCGCCGGTTTCGATGCCCAGCCTGGCCATCTTTTCTGCGCCTTTCGGGCCAACGCCATGAAACCTGCGGATAGGAAGCGACTGCACAAAAGCTGCGCCTTCTCCGGGCCGGATAACACACAGGCCATCGGGCTTGTTCTGGTCGCTTGCCAGCTTGGCGAGGAACTTGTTGTACGAAACGCCCGCGCTGGCGGTCAGATCGGTTTCTTCCCTGATCTGCCGACGGATAACCTGCGCGATGGCCGTGGCAGAACCGATGCCATGAATATCGTCGGTGACATCCAGAAAGGCCTCGTCAAGGCTTAGTGGTTCGACGTGCGGTGTATGATGCAGGAAAATGGTGCGGATTTGTTCGCTGGCCTCGCGGTAGGCGTCGAAGCGGCTTTTGACGAAGATGAGATCGGGGCACAGGCGCTTTGCCGTTACGCTGGGCATGGCGCTTTTTACGCCGAATTTGCGCGCCTCGTAACTGGCGGCGGCCACGACGCCGCGCCCGCTTGAGCCGCCCACCGCAACGGGCTTTCCGCGCAATTCGGGATTGTCGCGCTGTTCCACGCTGGCGAAGAAGGCATCCATATCGACATGGATGATCTTGCGCAGGCCGATAGCGTCTTCTGGCGCATCGCCATCTTCATCCGAGTTCAGCTCGTCCATGGCGGCAATATAGTGGCAAGCTGCGCCAGGCGCGAGATGGCAGGCGCTCATATCCCGCTTCCCTTTTTTCCCGGCAGGCTCCAAGGACGCCGGGGTGAGCTTCTCCCTGTCCATCGCCGCAATCCGCAACAAGCCGCTGCAAGAGCGCGAGATGATTGTATTGATGGCATCACTGATGAGCCTGCAGGCTTTCGGCATTGATGCCATGCTGCCTGCGCTCGGCCAGATGGCCAGCGATATGGGTGCAGACGGCAATTCGCGGCAATATGTGATCGGTGCCTATTTTCTGGGCGGCGGCATCGGGGCGTTCTTCCCCGGCGCCTTTGCCGACCGGTTCGGGCGCAGACCGGTGCTGGCACTGGCGCTGGTATCCTATTTCGTGCTGTCGCTCGCATGTTCGCTGGCTACCAATTATACGCTGCTGTTGGCTTTTCGCCTGGTGCAGGGCGTGCTTTGCGCCGGTCTGAGCGTCGTGCCGGCGGCCATCGTGCGCGATCAGGTTGGCGGGGACAAGATGGCCCGGCTGATGAGCCTGATCATGATGATCTTTCTGGTCGTGCCGATCCTTGCCCCCGCCATCGGGCAAGGCATCATGTACCTGCTTGGTTGGCGTGCGATTTTCGGCGCAATGGCCTTTGTCAGTCTGTTTGTCAGCGTATGGGCGTGGGTGCGGCTTCCGGAAACGCTGCAGGATGATAACCGGCAGGACATCCGTGCCGGGACAATCCTGCGCAATATGCGGGAAGCGCTGTGGGCGCGCGAAAGCATCGGATATGTGGTCGGCGCAGCGCTGGTGTTCGGATCGCTGTTCGGCTTTCTCAATTCCAGCCAGCAGCTTATTTCCGAAACCTTCGGAAGCGGTGATTATTTCGCCTTGATCTTCGGCGGTGCGGTGGTGGGAATGGTGGTGGCCAATTTCACCAATTCGCGCATTGTCGAACGGTTCGGTGCGCGCCGGGTGAGCCATGCGGCACTGCTGGCCTTCATCATCATTTCAATCGCGCAACTGGTGAGCGCCAGCTTGCAACCGCAAAGCCTGGCCGAATTTATCGTATTGATGAGCCTTTCGATGGCGACGCTCGGTTTCGTGGGCGCAAACTTCAGCTCGATTGCGATGCAGCCGTTTTATCATATCGCCGGTGCCGCCAGCAGTGCGCAGACCGCGGTGCGGATGAGCACGGGCGCGGTGCTGGGTGCGGTGATCGGCGGATCATATGATGGCACGGCGGTACCGCTGGCGGTTTCGATGTTGGCCTGTTCCCTGGCAGCGCTTGCCATAGTATTGTTCAGCGAACGCGGACATTTGTTCCGCCGCCTGAATATCGGGAAGCGGCTTCCCTGACGGCATAATGTCTAAGGCAGCGCGGCCCCGCGTGCTGTTTCGAATACCCCGTACCACTGATCACGCGTCCAGCGCATTGTCAGGGCCTGCGCCGCCTCTGCGATCCGTTTTGCATTTTGCGATCCGATGATTGGAACAATCCCGGCTGGATGCGCCATAAGCCAGCCATAGGCGGCGACAGCGCGGGAAACGCCAGCTTCCTCCGCCATACCGTCCAAGGCGCACGCTACACAGCTATCACGCTCGGTTTCGGGCCGCATCAGCCTGCCGCCGCCGAGCGGGCTCCACGCCATGGGGGTGAGGCCCAGTTGCATGGCCTGATCCAGTTCGCCGTTGTCGAACGGATCGATCCGCAGCGGACTGATTTCAGGCTGGGTGACGCAGAGCGGGATGTTCAGGAAGTGACTGAGCGCGTCGATTTGAGCAGTCGTGAAATTGGACACGCCTATGGCGCGTACCTTGCCGCTCGCCGCCGCGTCATCAAGAAATCGCGCCAGATCTTGCGGATGGGTGAGGATGTCGGGCCGGTGGATCAGATAGAGGTCGATGTGATCGGTGCCGAGCCTTGTGAGCGACGCCTCCAGCGCGCGGTCCATATAGGCGCGCGACTGGTCATAAGGCGTAGGCGGGGTGATGCCGCCTTTAGTCACCAGCGTAATGCGTTTGCGCAGGGCCGGGTCGGCGCGCAGGACTTCGCCCAGCATCGCCTCGACCTTGCCGAAGCCGCTTGTACCGTGGAAGCCATAAATGTCCGCAGTGTCGATCAAATCGATGCCCGCATCCAGCGCGGTACTGAGCAGGCGGGCGAGATCTTGGGACGAGCCATCGCTGCGCCACATGCCCCAGGCAAGCGGGCTGGTTTCAATGCCTGATGCGCCAAGGACACGGCGCGATGGAAGCGGAAGGGCGCTCACTCTTCGGCGGGCTCGATCCGCGCCAGCAGCGCCTCTACCTGCACTTGTCCTCCTTCACTCGCATTGAGTTCAGAAACCGTGCCATCGAACGGCGCGGTGAGCGCGTGTTCCATCTTCATCGCCTCCAGCACCATCAGCCGCTGGCCCGCGGTGACGGCGTCGCCCTCCGCCACATCGACCGCGATGACCTTGCCCGGCATAGGGGAAAGGATGTCGCCGTCGTGCGCGTGGGCCGAGGCACCGCCACGATCCGGCCGGGGAGTAAAGAGCCAGTCCTGACCGCGCTCGGTGACCAGAACGGTATGATCCGGGCTGCCATAGCTAGCCAGCAAGCCATGTTGATCCGTGCGCGCGATGTAATGCTCGCCTGCGCACCAGACATCGGCAGTCTTGCGCTGCAGCGCGTTGAGGCGAAACCCGTGCAGTTCGCTCACAAGCTGGACTTCTCGCGGGGCGCGCCAGTCGAAATAGTCGCTGCGCAGCCGTGCGCCCGCAACATCTGCGGCATGCTGGCTTGGCCGCGCTGATGGCATCAGAGCCTCGCCTGCACGTTCGATCAGGCCGGTATCAAGATTTCCCGCTGCAAAATCGGGGTGGTCCAGACATTCGTACAGAAAGCCCTTGTTGGTCCGGACAGGGTGAACGAGGCTTTCGTCCAAAGTGACTTTAAGCGAATGCAGCGCCTCTTCGCGGTTTTCATGATGCACGATGACCTTGGCTATCATCGGGTCGTAAAACGGCGAAACGGCATCTCCGGCTTCGACCCCGGTCTCGATCCGCGATTCCCCTTCGTCCAGGATCAACTCGTCCAATCGCCCTGTGCTCGGCAAGAACCCTTTCGCCGGATCTTCTGCATACAGCCGCGCTTCAATTGCGTGGCCGTTGATCGAGAGCTCTTCCTGCTTGCACGGGATCGGTTCCCCGCTTGCCACGAGCAATTGCCATTCCACCAGATCGACGCCGGTGATTTCCTCGGTCACCGGATGCTCGACTTGGAGGCGCGTGTTCATTTCCATGAAGAAAATGCGGTCGGCGCGCAGGCCTTCAGAGGCGTCGGCGATGAACTCGATGGTGCCTGCACCTTCGTAATCGACGGCTTTTGCAGCGCGCACGGCGGCGGCGCAGATTTGTGTCCGGGTCGCCTCGTCCATGCCGGGGGCCGGAGCTTCCTCGATCACCTTCTGGTGGCGGCGCTGGAGGCTGCAGTCGCGTTCGAACAGGTGGACGATATTGCCGTGGCTATCCCCGAACACCTGTACTTCGATATGGCGGGGTGAGGTAATCCACTTTTCCAGAAGCACTTCATCGTTGGAGAAGCTGGCCTTTGCCTCCCGCTTGCAGCTTTGCAAATCAGCTTCGAAGTCTTCGGCAGCCAGAACCTTGCGCATTCCCTTGCCGCCGCCGCCTGCCACGGCCTTGATCAGCACGGGATAGCCGATGGCATCGGCCTCTTTTTTCAGGCGTTCCACAGATTGGCCCTCGCCCAGATAGCCTGGCGTCACCGGTACTCCGGCGGCTATCATGCGTTCCTTCGCAGCATCCTTCAGGCCCATCGCGCGGATGCTTTCCGGCTTCGGCCCGACCCAGATCAGCCCCGCATCGATAACCGCTTGCGCGAAGTCAGCATTTTCGGACAGGAAGCCATAACCGGGGTGGATCGCTTCTGCGCCGGTTTCCTTCGCCGCAGCGATGATCTTTTCGCCGACCAGATAGCTTTCCGCAGCGGGCGAGGGGCCGATATGCACCGCCTCGTCTGCCTGACGCACATGCAATGCCTTCGCATCGGCATCGGAATAGACCGCCACGCTGGCCACACCCATTTCACGCGCGGTGCGAATAATGCGGCAGGCGATCTCTCCGCGGTTAGCGATGAGCAGCTTGGCGATCATTGTCCGCCATCTTCCGCTGCGGCATCGTTAGTGTCGCCGGTGATGCCTTGTGTGATTACGCCAGGATCCACAGGCCGCAACTGGACTTCCCCGGCGGTATCCTCCGCCTCGTCGGGGCAATCATCGGGGAGGTAGGAATAGACGACGCTCGCGATCAGCCATTCACCGTCTCGATTGAGCAGAGAGAACACGTTCACGCCGCAATGATTGCGCGTGCCGGCAACGTAGAATTCATACGGCGCCCAGACCATTGCCACCGGGCCGTCCACCATCACCACGGGATCGCGGATCGGTTCGGAAATATCGGGCACGGTTTCTGCCAGCGATGTAATGGCGCGGGAAAGCGGCATGGTACGCATGGCATCGCCATCATCATCAGGCCGTACGAAAGCGAGATAGGCAGCGTCCAGAGCGACCGCGGTCATGGCCTCTGCATCCTTCGCGCCAAGGCCCGCCATGAACGCCTCGACCGCTGCCAGGGGATCGCTTTGCGCGCTCGCCGGATCGGCACGGTCGGTCGAAGCACTGGCTTCAGACAAGGGCAGGCCAGGTCCGGACGTATCGTCCTGGGCCTGCGCTGGCCCAACTCTATCGTCCTGCGCCTGCGCAGGTAGGGGCAGCAGGCACACCGCAGCAGTGGCAAATGCGAATTTCATGGCAGCTTTCATGGCACTCGTCTCCTTGTGCGGAGCGATGGCCTGCACCGGTTGCAAATGCAACCGTCTGGCCCAGCTTTGGCAATGCAGCTCAGTCTTCCTTGCGGCGAATGCCTTCGTCGCGCAGCGGGGTCATCGGGCGATCGGGAATGGGGCCATCCATCCGCGCCATCACCATCAGCCTGCCACGCGTGAATTCCGGCATGACTTGCGGTTCGAACGATCCACTGATTGTTTCTTTCAGCGCGGCGATCACATGGCCGATCTTGTCCAACGTGCTGGTGTGGACGCGGTGGTCCCACGCAAATTCTGCCTGACGTTCAACTTCCTCGCCAATCGCGCCGTAGATGTTGGCGGCTGACAATATCGCCCAGCGCTGGCGAAAACGCAGCCGCCCTGCGCCGACGCGTGCCGCCGCATCATGTAGCCGCGCGCTGTCCACCAGCCGCTTGGTCAATTTCACCAATTGCTTGCGATACTGCGGCTTCATGTGCTGGCCCGGAGGGATATCCATTTCCGCAAGCCATTCTTCTGGCAAGTAGCAGCGCCCGGCGGCGTCATCGTCAGCAATGTCGCGGGCAATATTGTTGAGCTGAAAGGCGAGGCCAAGGTCGCAGGCGCGGTCGAGTGTTTCGGTTGCATCAGCCGGAATGCCCATCACCCGCGCCATCATCACGCCAACCGCGCCCGCCACATGGTAGCAATAGCGCATAAGGTCAGCTTCGGTGCGGGGGCGCCATTCCTGCGCGTCCAATACGAACCCGTCGATCACATCGTCGGTCATTTCGCGGGTCAGACCGGTCTCGGCGGCAACCTGCCCCAGCGCGTCGAAGGCAATGTCGGCAGTCGGCTGGCCGTCAAGCGCGCGGTTGGTGAGAATGCGGATGGCTTCCACCCGGTCCATCGGGCTGGAAGTATCGAGCTTCAGTTCGCCGCTCTTGTTGCGAAAACCGGCCTCCTGCCCGTCGGCAATATCGTCGCACCGGCGGCACCATGCATACAGCAGATGCGCGCGTTCGCGCGTGGTCTTGTCGAACAGCAGGCTGGCGACGGAAAAGCTTTTGGAGCCCTTGGCGATGCTTTCTTTCGCCCGGCGCACCAACGCCTCTCGCGGGCGGCCACCGCCAATTTGTCGCGGCGTGGATTTGACCACATGGCTCGCGACCAGAGGACGGGGCTTTACGCGCTTCACAGATCTTCGGCGCGCATTTGCACGATTGTTTTTGCAGGTGTGAAACTGGCCATCTTGTCCACCAAATCCTCAATCGTCTCGCTGATAATCATGATGCCGCGATGTGCTTCCCTGACAAAACCGGTTTCGGCCATGTGGGTGTTGAACGCAACAAGCCCGTCAAAATATCCCAAAGCGTTGAGCAGGCCGACAGGTTTGGAATGATAGCCCAGCTGTGCCCAGCTGATCGCTTCCCACAATTCGTCCATCGTGCCGACGCCGCCGGGCATGGTGACAAACCCGTCAGACAAATCGGTAAAAGCCTGTTTGCGCTGGTGCATGGTGTCAACCACGTGGAGCTGCGTGCAGTCCTTGTTTGCGACTTCCATATCGACCAGCGCCTGCGGGATAACGCCGATCACTTCGCCGCCTGCGTCCAGCGCGGCGGTGGCAATCGCCCCCATCAGGCCAGCCTTGCCGCCGCCATACACCACGCCAATCCCGCGCTGGGCCAGTGCAGTGCCGACGTGGCGCGCAAGCTCGATATAACGCGGGTCCGCTGGTGTTGCGGACCCGCAATAGACGGCGAGACGTTTCATTCTTTTTCCCTGTTGCTGTTCTCGTGGAACCGCGAAAGGCCCGCTTAAACGCTCAAGTCCTCGATCATCAAGCCCGCAGTCGCCTTTGCGCTGCCGACCACGCCGGGGATGCCTGCGCCCGGATGGGTGCCTGCGCCGACGAGGTAGAAGTTGTGGATCTTGTCATCCCGGTTGTGGCCGCGGAAGAAAGCGCTTTGCGTGAGCAGCGGTTCAAGGCTGAAGGCGCTGCCCAGATGCGCGTTCAAATCCGTTGCGAAATCCGATGGCGCATAGTGGAACTTGGTCACGATCCGGTCATGAATATCGGGGATCAGGCGACGCCCGACTTCGTCCAGCACGCGCTTTTCCAACTGCGGGCCGACTTCGTCCCAATTGATCGGCATTTTGCCCTGATGCGCGACCGGCACCAGCGCGTAGAACGTGCTCTGGCCTTCGGGCGCCATGCTGGGATCGGTAACGGTGGGGTGGTGCAGATAGACCGAGAAATCGGCGGGCAGCACGCCCTTGTCATAGATATCGTCGACCAGCCCTTTGTAACGCGGGCCGAACAGGATCATGTGGTGCGGAATGCCCGGCCATGTGCCTTCCAGACCAAAGTGAACGACAAACAGGCTGGGGGAGAACTTCTTCTTCGTCAGCGCCTTGCCGTAGGTTTTTCCGCGGTGGCTTTCACCCAGCAAATCCTTGTAGGAATGCACGATGTCGGCGTTGCTGGCGACGGCATCGAACTTGGCAGACCAGCCGCTTTTGGTGACAACGCCTGTCGCGCGGTCGCCCATGGTTTCCACCTTCTCCACCGCGTCGCCCACGCGCATCGTGCCGCCCAGCCGTTCAAAATGGCGGACCATCCCGGCGATCAGTCGATTGGTGCCGCCGCGCGCCCACCAGACGCCGCCGTCCTTTTCCAGCTTGTGGATGAGGGCATAGATGCTGGAGGTTTTCATCGGGCTGCCGCCCACCAGCAGCGTGTGGAAACTGAGCGCTTCGCGCAGCTTTTCATTGCGGATATACTTGCTGACCATGGAATACACGCTGCGCCATGCCTGATGCTTGGCAAGGGCGGGTGCGGCTTTCAACATGCTCTTGAAATCGAGGAACGGCACTGTGCCCAGCTTCACGTAACCTTCGTCATGCACGGCAGCGGAATATTCCAGGAAGCGGTCATATCCGGCGACATCGGCAGGATCGAGCTTGGCAATTTCCTTGCGCAGGCCTTCTTCGTCATTCGAATAATCGAAGTTGGTGCCATCGGGCCAGTTGAGCCTGTAAAATGGGAATACCGGCATCAGTTCGACATCTTCGGCGATGTCGTGACCGGACAATTCCCACAATTCCTTCAGGCACGGCGGGTCGGTGATCACTGTGGGTCCGGCGTCGAAAGTAAAGCCGTCTTTCTGCCAGTGATAGGCGCGGCCGCCCACCTTGTCGCGGCCTTCGATCACTGTGGTGGCGATGCCTGCGCTTTGCAGGCGGATGGCAAGCGCCATGCCGCCGAAACCGGCGCCGATGACACATGCTGTGCGGCCTTCGGGAGTGGTCATGAATTGTCCTTGGAATGGGCGGCGTTGAGCCGGGGGGATGTGGAAAGCAGTGCGGAAATGCCGCGGTGTATGGGAATGGGCGGTTTGCCGGTCAGAACGCGCAACCGGTCCATAAGTGTCGATTTGCCCGCATAAAACCGTTCAACCAGCGGTTCCGGCAGCCCATAGAACCGTTCAAAAATGCGGTAGCGGATGGCAGGCGGCGCGCCGTTGAACAGCATGCGACCCAGCGCGCGGTAGAACCCCATGGACTTCCAAACCTTGCGCGCGTGGGCTTCCAGCTTGGCAGCCAGCTGCTCTCCGGGAAGATCGGCATCCTCGGCTACGGCCAGCGCAACCTCGACCGCGATGGGCAGGGTGTAGCTGGTCAGTGGATGGACAAAACCGCCGCGCCCGCCAGCCACCGCCACGCCGGGCGTGCGGTGCGCGGCCTGAAATGCGGCGAAATCTCCGCCGGTGATGACGGGCAGCACGCCGGTTTCAAAGCTGACCGGCTCTCCCGCAATGCCTGCCTGGTGGCAATATTGATCTATCCGGCCTGACAGCGCGCTGCGGTCTAATTCCGGCCTGTCGGCATAATAGGTGTCTTCCACAAAGACGTCGTGCGATCCCAGCGGCAGGACATAGACAAAGCGGTAGGCCCCGCCATTGCCCGACGGCGCGACCTGATCGACAGTCGCGTCCATGATGATCGGCCTGGTGAACCCGTGCGGCTCCGCAGTGCGGACATGCCGCCCCATGAAAACCTGCCACCCGCCGTTCAGATCAGCGGTCGAAGTATAGCCGCGGCAGTCGATTACCTTGTGCGCGGTAAGCGTCGTGCCATCGGTGAAGGTAACTGACTTGGCCTCCACCACAGACGCATCGCGCCCCGTGAGAATTGCGCCATCGTCCAATTCGCGCGCCAGGGTTGCGGCGAAATCCTCGCTTGTCAGTGAACGATATCCTGCATCGAGATTGCGGCTGAGGTTCGGGAAGCGGATTTCATAACCGTCATCCCATTCGGTTTTGCGGAAGCGGGACATAAGTTCCTGTCCGGCTGCATCCAGATCGGTAGCGAACCAGCTCCAGCGGTGATTGCCGCCAGGCGCGCCGCCGCTTTCAATCAGGCGCACTGAAAGGTCAGGCCGATGGCGGGCCAGAGCCAATGCGATCAGGCCGCCCGAAAGGCCCCCGCCGACAATGGCGATATCACAGTCGCGTCCGTTCATTATGTCAGTGCCTTAGCGGATTGCGAGGGCGAGGCAATGACGGGCGAAGGGCTATGCCGTCACCGGGGCGCAAAAGAGGTTGCATTATGGAACCTGTTGCCTCCACCGTCCGTTGGGTACCGATACAACGAGGATTCCCGAACAAATGCAACTTCGCCCCATCGCCACCTTCTCGGCTATCGCATGCGCTGCGCTGGCCTCGCCTTCTCTTGCGCAGGACGTATCCGTTCCAGCCGATGTAGTCGAACAGGCAGCCGATGAAGACCGGGACCGCGGCGGTCCGCCGGAGGGATTTGGCGAAACCGTGTTCGATGGTGATTTCCTTACTATCGGAGTCGGCGGCGCGATCAGCCCGTCCTACACCGGATCGGACGAATACGTGTTTTCCGCCCTGCCGGTTATTCAGGGCTCGTTCGGCGGGGTTCGTTTCAGCCCGCGCGCGGCTGGCCTGACCGTCGATTTCATCCCCAATCCCGATGAAGGTGTGGGCTTCGATGTGGGCTTTTCCGCCCGCGTGCGCAGCAACCGCGCAGACCGGATCAAGGATGATGTGGTAGCGCAATATGGTGAACTGGACCGCGCCATCGAAGTCGGCCCCAGCGTGGGCGTAAGCTTCCCGAAATTGCTCAACCCGTTCGACAGTCTTTCGATCAAGACCGATGTGATGTTCGATGTGGCCGGTGCGCATGGCGGCACGGTCGTGTCCCCCAGCATCAGCTATTTCACGCCCATCAACCGCGGCGTGGCAACCAGCCTCACGCTCAGCACGGAATGGGCGGACGAAGATTTTCAGGATTATAATTTCGCCGTAAACCCGGCGTATTTCACCGGTGCGGGCGCATCGCCATTGGCGGCCTATGATCCCGATGGCGGCGGCTTCACCAGTGCAGGTGCCACCCTGCTGGTTGGCGTCGATCTGGACGGGGACGTGACCAATGGCGGGCTGAGTTTCGTCACCATTCTTGGCTATTCCCACTTGCTCGGCGATGCGGCGGATACGCCCTTTACCAGCGTGCGCGGATCGCGCAGCCAGTTTCTTGGCGTGTTGGGCCTTGCGTATACGTTCTGACCTTCAGGCTGCGCCCCTATCCGGATCGCTTCTTGTCACGTTCGGCCATCCAGCTTTCGGATTTTTCGATCGCCAGGCGCATCTTCCCGTCAAAAGCGATGCTTTCGGATTGCAGGACGAAGCTTTCCGAGCCGATCCTGAGCGCATAGATCCGATCGTCTTCATCCACGGTCGCGCGGGCTGGCACGCCTTCGCGAAATTCGGTTTCACGCGCGCGGATCTTGCCAGGATCGAGCATGAGAACCCATTCCCCGTATGATGTGGAAAAAATTGCAAGGGCGGTGCCGCTTTCATCATCCAGCTTGCCGCGCAATTGCAGCGTTCCTTTTCGGTCGCGACCGCCAGCCAAAGCGTTCCGGCGCCTGAACAGGAACCGCAGGTGGTGAAGCCCGCCATACATTGCGAGCGTACCAAGCAGGCCAAACATGATCCGCAGGAAGATCGGCGGCTGTTCTCCAAGCGACACGAAACCAAGGGCAAAGGCGGCGAAAGCTGCGCCAATGGCGATCAGGATCAGTGTACGAAAAATGGCTGCCTCCCGGATATTCCGAGAGGCAGCCATTAAACGTTTCGCGTAAAAATAACACGTATCAGCGTGCTACCGGGATGTGATCAGTCCTCGCTGCCCAAGTTGAGCGCCGGACGCGGGGCCGGCAAGGCTGCATCACGGTCGCCTGTCATCAGATAGGTGTCGAACCATTCCATCATGCGCACATTGTAATCGTAACGCGATGCGGCGCGGGCGTTGCCGTGGCCTTCACCGGGATAGAACACCAGCCGCAGCGGCGTATCCGGACGGCGGATACGGATGTTGCGGTACAGTTCCGTGCTCTGCGTCGGGCTGACGCGCGGATCGCTGTCACCATGCATGATCAGCAGCGGCGTATCGGCGCGGTCGGCATAGTAGATCGGGCTGATTTCCAGCCAGCGCTGCCAGTTTTCCCACGGCCATTCCAGCGCATGGACGAGATACATTTCCATCGGAATGTCGCCTGTACCCACCTTGCTGATCTGGTTGGAAATGCCCACGAACATCACGCCTGCGGCAAATTCTTCGGAATAATAGGTGCTGCTCCAACCGGTGGCATAGCCGCCGTAGGAACCGCCGGTGATACCAACGCGGTCCGGATCGGCAATGCCCGCTTCGACCAGCGCATATTTGGCGTCCACCAGATCCACAAATTCAGGATCGGTGTAATTGCCCTGATGCTGTTTCGAGAAGGACGTGCCGTATCCGGTGGAGCCGCGATAGTTCGGCTGGAACACGGCATAGCCCTGGCCCGCTGCAACCTGGCCCGGGCCGCTGTAATTGGTGGTCCAGCCGTTGCTGTCATGCGCTTCCGGCCCGCCATGCACATCCATGATCAGCGGAGCGCCGCCAGCGGGGATGCCGCCAACAGGCTCTGTCAGAACGCCTTCGATTTCCTGCCCGTCGCGCGCGGTAAAGGTGAAAGTGCGCTGCGTGCCCATTGCAATATTGGCCAGCCACGGGTTGTGATCGGTCCACCGTTCGAAACCATTGCTGGAATAAAGGAACAGCTCGTTCGGGTGCGAAGGCGCGTTGGCCTCCACCGTCAGGCGATTGCCGCCTTGTTCAAGGCTGGTCAGGATCAGGCCATCGGGATCAATTTCGCGCAGCATGTCGCCATCATCGGAATAGAACCGCAGCACGCTTTGCGCGCCAACATGGACGACCACGGCGAGGCGTCCATCGGACATCCACTCTGCATCAACCGCCGCTTCGGGCGCGCCCGCATTGAGTGCGCGGTATGCGCCGGTTGCCGTGTCCACCAGATGCAGGGTGGTGTCGGCAGGATCGTTTTCATCCACCGCCGCTATCATCGAAAGCTGGCTGCCATCGGGCGAGATTTCCAGATCACCCAGCTTGCCCGGCGTTTCAATTGCAAGAAGGCTGCCGGTGGCAAGATCAAGGATATGCGCACGCTTTGACGTGTAACTGTCATCGACCAGAGGTGTCGGCGCGCTGGTGATCAGCGCCCACTGCCCATTGGGTGCTATCTGGAAGCTGTCGACATAGCCCGGCACGGTCACTTCGCGCGGCTCTGCATCGATGTCATCGGTTCCGGCAGTCGCAACGAACAGGCGGTTCAGCCGCGCTTCTTCTTCGTAAACTACCGCATCGAAGCCTGCTGCGCGTTCATCATCGCGCGTCTCGTCAGGCGCAGCGGATACGAGCATGTAGATCATGTCGCCATTGGGGGAAAAGGCGTAGGAGCTGACCCGCGCATCTTCCACGCCTGCCAGCTTCCGGTGTGATCCGCCATTGGTGGGAATGCCCCACACGCCGCGGTCATCGCCCGATGCGGAATAGAGGAACGTGATCATCGATCCGTCGGGCGAATAATCGATGCCCGAAACGCTCATATCTTCCGGCAGGAATGCGCGCGCCTGCATGGGGCCATCGGCCACGAACAGCTGCTGCATGCCGCCGCCATCATCCTCTCCCATGGTCACATCGGGATAATGGACGCGGGTATAGGCGATTTGTGTGCCATCTTTCGAAACAGCGACGGTGCCGGTGTTTTCGATGCGCGCAACATCTTCGGGTGTCATTACTTCCTGCGCCATTGCAGGGGCAAAAGGCAGGACCAGCGCAGAGGCAAGCAGTGCAGGGCGGAGCATTTTCATGGGGGGAGAATCCTCTTGTGTAGTTTCGATTGCAACGGGTCATAGCGAACCCTACCCGCAAGGCAAATGTAGCCCGAAGGCCTTGTAACCGCGGGGAAGCGCTGCGCGAATAAGCCTGACACATGCAACACAGGCAAAGCATCAAGCAGGGACCAACCTCATGCATATTCATTTAACCAGTACCGCACGCGCAGCGGCAATCGCGCTGATCATCACCGTCGCCACGCAGATCATCTACATCACGCTGTCCAATACGGGCGTAACCCCCAACCGGCAGGTTATCTGGTCAACCGAAGTGCTGGCCTTTCTTGCCATATCGGTCACCGGCCTCGTGTTGCTGCCTGTGCGCCCGCTTATCGGTGCGGGTCTGGCGGTTGGCGGTGTGTTGAACGTTATCCAGGCGGGCATGGGCCTCGTCATGTTCCCGCCGCTGATGGAAGCAGGTGATGCCTTGGGCCCCGTATTTTCCGCCGTGCTGGCAATGGCCTTCCTGCTGTTTCATGCCGGCAAAGTGGCATTTGGCGTCGCTGCAATGGCGATTGCGCGGGATCTTTGGCATACGGGCGGAGTGGCCAGGGCAATCGGCGCGCTTGCAGGCATCACAGGACTTGCGGCGGCTTTGCTGAATGCCATCGCCATCGCAATGGCAGACAATGACCTGATGTTCCCGGCGGGGGCTGCGGGCACCGCAGCGGCGCTGTTCCTTGCATTGGGGTTGACGGTTCTTCGTCCGGTTACGACCGAGTAGCGGCCCTGCTTTTACCCGGTGGCGGGGGCATTGATTGCTGCGCAGGATCGCGCGCAGAGACCATGCTCCGCGCCATATCACCGGCAAAGTCCAGCTTTACGGCTGGACCCCTTGAATAGCGAATTTCAAGCGCCAACTTCCCGCATCAGGGTAGATGAATAAGGTGCCAGCAATCGCTTTGCATGATCCCATCCGGCGCGCAGCCAAATGTCATGGGCGCGGGGATCGGGAGGCAGGATAACCGGCATCGCATCGCGGCCCATGGCTTTGGCGACGGCGTTGGGTTTGCATGTCAGCAGCGCGAAGCCGGGCACTTCGCTATCCTTCCACACGCCCGCCATCGCAAACAGCGGCTGGTCCGTAGCAGTCAGCCAGTGCTGCCGGCGCTTTGCGTCCATGCCGATACCGCCCCATTCCATGAAGCCGGTGCAGGGCACCAGGCAGCGGAATTCCGGATTGCGCAGATTGCCGGTCCAGAACGGACTATCCGCATTGCGCACAGACAGCACCGGGCGCGCGGCATCGCTGGCACCCGGCGGCGGCGGTACGCCCCACAGCCGCGGGACCATGCGCCTCGGCTGGCGAGATGATCCCGGTCCGGCAATAAATTCCCGTCCCGCAGTGATGACAGGTGCAAAACTGGCGGGAGAAACGTAACCGCCGCTCCACGGATCATCGCCAGGGTTGACTTCGAACACCCGCGCAATTGCGGCGGCACCGGCATCAAGGCGGTAGAGAACGGTCAATTTGCCGCGCCCTACGGCGTGTAATAGGTCGGCGAACCCGGCCCCACAGGAAGGCCGAAAACGAAGGTCCAGAGGTAGAAGAAGATCGACCACGCGGTGATGAAACAGATCGTGTAGGGCAGCATCATCGCGATCAGCGTGCCGACGCCCAGATCTTTCTGGTAACGCGTCGCCCATGCCAGGATCAGCCCGAAGTAGCTCATCATCGGGGTGATGATATTGGTGGTGGAATCGCCGATCCGATAAGCTGCCTGGATGGTTTCAGGTGAATATCCGATCAGCATAAGCATCGGCACAAAAATGGGCGCGGTGACGGCCCATTGCGCACTGGCCGATCCCAGCGACAGATTGATGACCGCGCACAGCAGGATGAACAGGAAGAACACCATCGGCCCGGTCATCCCGGTACTGACAAGGAAGTTCGCCCCCGTCACAGCCGTAATCGCGCCCAGATTGGTCCAGCCGAAAAAGGCCACGAACTGCGCGGCGAAGAATACCAGCACGATATACAGGCCAAGAGAGCTGAGCGCCGCGGCCATTGCGTCGATCACATCGCGGTCCGACTTCATCGTGCCGACGGCGCGGCCATAGATATATCCGATGGTAACGAAGAAGATGAATATCCACACGACGAAGCCATCGAAAAATGGCGAGTCCATCCGGTCCCCATCTTCTGCATTGCGCAGCACGCCCCATTCAGGGACCAGGGTTAGCGCCATCAGGCCAAGCACGCCGAGAAGCGCGATGCCTGCCCAGCGCAGGCCCTTGCGTTCATCACCGGTCAGCGGCTGCATCATCCCATCGTCAAGGATTGTGGGATCGGCCTTGGCCGCGTCATACGCGCCCAGCTTCGGCTCCACGATATAGATGCTGACCAGCGAACCGATGATGGTAATCAGAAATGTGGATGCGAACATGAAGAACCAGTTCGCTGTCGCCAGAACGGTATAGTCCGGGTCGATCAATTGTGCAGCTTCTGTGGTTATCCCTGCCAGCAGCGGATCAATCGTACCGATCAGCAGGTTGGCGCTGTATCCGCCCGATACCCCGGCAAAGGCCGCTGCCATTCCTGCCAGCGGATGGCGGCCCAGCGCGTAATAGATCGCTCCGCCAAGCGGGATGAGGACCACATAGCCCACTTCGCTGGCGGTATTGGAAATGATGCCGGCAAACACGATGGCTACCGTCACCAGCTTGGGCGGCGCGCCCATGACCATGCTGCGTACAGCCGCACTCAGCAGGCCGGATTTTTCCGCCACGCCGACGCCCAGCATCGCGACCAGAACGACGCCCAGTGGGGCAAAGCCGGTGAAATTGTCCACCAGGCCAGTGAATATCCGTCGCACCCCGTCGCCGTCCATCAGGCTGACCGCACGGATCATTCCGTCTTCCGCCACGCCGTTGCCACCAGCGGGGCGCGGATCGGTGACAGCTACGCCCATCCAGCCGAACAGTCCGGACAGCAGGACAATGCCAATCGCCAGCAGTGCAAACAGCGTCACCGGATGCGGCAGCAGATTGCCGAGCCATTCCACCCCGTCGAGGAAGCGGGTAAAAGCATTACGCTTCTTGGGCAAATCTGGCTGGAGAGCCGGTGCTGGGAATTCTGTCATGAAGGCGGCCTTATGAAAGGTCAGGTGGATATTTGCATCTTTGCCTAGCGGCATTGGTGCCTTTCTCAAGACCCCCATATTGCCACAAGCTGACCGCAGGGCTTGCCAGCCGCTTTGCATTGTCTAGCATTCGGGCAGCATGACACGCCTTGTCCCAAACCGCCGCGCCATCATTATATCGGCAGCCATAGCCGTCGTAACGGTCCTGATCCTTCTCGCCATGGACCGGCCCCCCATTTGCGAATGCGGCTACGTCAAACTGTGGCACGGACAGATCAACGATAGCGGCAACAGCCAGCATATCTCAGACTGGTACACGCCAAGCCACATTATTCACGGGATGATTTTCTACGCGCTGGGCTGGCTGCTTTTCACCAAGTGGGGCTGGGGCGGAGTGGATGGCCAGCGCTGGGGGCTGGCACTGGCAGTGGCGCTGGAGTCCGCCTGGGAGATCCTCGAAAACACCCCGCTGGTGATCGACCGCTTCCGCTCGGTCACCGCAAACTGGGGCTATTCCGGCGACAGCGTGCTCAATTCAGCCGCCGATATCGGCTGGATGGCCTTCGGCTTCTGGCTCGCCTTGCGCTTGCCAGTGAAGCTGACGGCGGCGCTGGCGCTGATCGGAGAGGTCGTGGCGGCGCTGGCCGTGCGTGACAATCTGACGCTCAATGTCATCATGCTGCTGTACCCGGTGGACGCGATTGCACAGTGGCAGGCGGCTGGCATGGCTGCATAGGGTGCGTTTCCGGGACCCATTGAGGGTTCTGTCGAAAGCCGTGCGGGTTTGGTCGGCTGGCTGTAGCCCTTAACGAAAATCACCTGTCTGGGCTGGCTTCCAATCTGGAGAGCCTAATGTCCGTATCAAACGCCAATCTGCAGCGTGCCAGCACCCTGGTCGCCACCGCGCTGATCGTAACTGTGGTCACGCAAATCTTGTATTTGGCGCTGCTCGGCGGACCGCAGCCTTCGGACCCGGCGGCCGGGCTGACCAATGCAGATATCGCTGCATATTTCACTGACCGCTGGAACGAAGTTGCGATTGTCTGGACGGTGGAGGCCATCACCTTCATTACCATCGCCGTGGGAGCATTGTTTGCAATGGTTGATGATCGCCGCAGACTTGGCTGGGCGGCGATCGCAATCGCGGGCATTCTCAACATCGTGCAAATCGGTATCGGCCTGACCCTGTTCAAACCTGTTGCATTGGCAGGGGAAGACTACACGTGGATGTTCTGGGCTGTGGTTTCCGGTGCCTTTGGTTTTTACTTCATTGCCAAAATCGCACTGGGTATTGCCGCCGCTGTATTCGGCCTGAGCTTCATGCGCGAGGCGGTCGGGCTGATGGGCCGCATCATTGGCGGGCTGACGCTTGCTGTTGGCACGCTGGCGGCCATTTCCAACATCGCCGCCTTGGGTGCCGGGATGAACTGGCTGTTCGTGGCTGGTGGTTCGGGAACTCTGGCAGCGTTGTTGCTGGGGATCGTGCTGGCGATTTCAGGAAAAGACCGCAAGGCATGAACCGGGCCCAAGCAGCTTTACGCTGGGCGACATAACCTCTACACAACGATCCATCCCCGGGGAGCGTGCTTGCGCTGAGAGGAAGGTATCGCACCCTTCGACCCGTAGAACCTGAACCGATTAGCATCGGCGGAGGGAGTGGTCTGGTTCCCGAAATGCACAGGGCCAGAAATCCGCTCTCCCGCCTCAAGGAGAGTATCCCCATGGCCGACATCAATTCGCAATTCGAAATCGGTGTCACCACCGGCCCCATTCGCGGCAGCCGCAAGGTTCATGTACCGGCGCAAAGCAATCCGGCCGTGAAAGTGGCCATGCGGGAAATCGATCTGGAGCCTTCCAGCGGCGAGCCGCCGATCCGTGTGTACGACACCTCCGGCCCCTATACTGATCCAGATGCCAAGATCGACATCAACACCGGCCTGCCGCAGCTCCGCCGCGAATGGCAGCTCGCTCGCGGTGATGTTGAGGAATACACCGCCCGCGAAATCAAGCCGGAGGACAACGGCCAGCTTGGGCCAGACCGCAGCGGCGGCGTGCCAGCATTCCCCAATGTCTCCAAGACTGTGCTGCGCGGCAAGCCGGGCGCGAACCTCTCCCAGATGTACTATGCCCGCCAAGGCATCATCACGCCGGAAATGGAATATGTGGCGGAGCGGGAGAACCTTGGCCGCGCGCAAATGAAGAACGCCGCCCGTGATCGCGGCGAAAGCTGGGGCGCGGAAATTCCTGACTATGTCACGCCGGAATTCGTGCGCGATGAAGTGGCGCGCGGGCGGGCGATCATCCCCTCCAACGTCAACCACCCTGAGTCCGAGCCTATGGCTATCGGGCGCAATTTCCTCGTGAAGATCAATGCCAATATCGGCAATTCCGCCGTCGCATCCGATGTCGCGAATGAAGTCGACAAGATGGTCTGGTCGATCCGCTGGGGCGCGGACACGGTCATGGACCTCTCCACTGGCCGCAACATCCACGACACCCGCGAATGGATCATCCGCAACAGCCCTGTCCCCATCGGCACAGTGCCGATTTATCAGGCGCTGGAGAAGGTCGGCGGCGTTGCTGAAGACCTCACCTGGGATATTTTCCGCGATACTCTGATCGAGCAGGCCGAACAGGGCGTCGATTATTTCACCATCCATGCGGGCGTGCGCCTCGCCTATGTGCCGATGGCCGCCAAGCGCGTCACCGGCATCGTGTCGCGCGGCGGCTCCATCATGGCGAAATGGTGCCTCGCGCATCATAAGGAGAGCTTCCTGTACGAGAAGTTCGACGAGATCACCGAGATCATGAAGGCCTATGACATTGCCTACAGCCTGGGTGATGGCCTGCGCCCGGGCAGCATCGCGGACGCCAATGACGAGGCACAATTTGCAGAGCTGTACACGCTGGGCGAACTCACCCACCGCGCATGGAAAGAAGACGTGCAGGTCATGATCGAAGGGCCGGGCCATGTGCCCATGCACAAGATCAAGGAAAACATGACCAAGCAGCTGGAAGTGTGCGGTGAAGCTCCGTTCTACACGCTCGGCCCGCTCGTCACCGATATTGCGCCGGGATATGACCACATCACCAGCGGCATCGGCGCAGCCCAGATCGGCTGGTACGGCACGGCGATGCTTTGCTACGTCACGCCGAAAGAACACCTCGGCCTGCCTGACCGGGACGATGTGAAGGTCGGCGTGGTGACATACAAGCTGGCGGCCCACGCAGCCGATCTGGCGAAGGGCCATCCCGCCGCACAGGTGCGCGACAACGCGCTGAGCAAGGCGCGCTTCGAATTCCGCTGGCGCGACCAGTTCAACCTCAGCCTCGACCCCGACACGGCAGAGGAATTCCACGACCAGACCCTGCCCGCAGAAGGCGCGAAGACGGCGCATTTCTGCTCCATGTGCGGGCCGAAGTTCTGTTCCATGCAGATCAGCCAGGAAGTGCGCGATTTCGCCGCCAAGCAGAACGAAAGCCCGGAAACCTTCCTCGCTTCAGAAAAGCTCGGCAGCGACACTGCAGAGGCCAGCCGCCAGGCCGCGCTGAAAGGAATGGAGGAAATGAGCGCGCTGTACAAAGCCAAGGGCGAGCATCTCTACCTGCCGGAAGAAGAAACCGAATAACGCTCCGCCAACACCCGATCGCGCTGCCGGAATAGGGACCTTTCCGTATTCCGGCAGCGCTTCCTTGTGCGTCAATCTGCGACCTTCCCCTCAGGAGGCATTGATGACAACCGCACTGCAAGCCGAACTGCCCACCAACGCCACGCCCAAGATCGATCCGCTGGACGCGCCGAGCCTGTGCTGTCCGCGCTTTCATCCCGAAGGGTGGGACAACCAGCACCTGCATTTCGACAACAAGCGCTTTGTGCGGGCCACCACGAAATTGCGCGATCACGTGCCGCTGGATATGGACATCGTGTTCCCCGAAACCTTTACCGCGATCATGGATGCCGGCGCGCTGGATGAAACGCATCCGCTGGTTCTCAGCCGCGATCTTTCTGCCGAACAGGGGGAGCATCTGTTCGCCGTGGACGCCGAAGTGCCCGATGCGGAAATGGTGACCCTGTCAGGCCATTACCGCACCCGCGTGTTCGATGCGCCTTATGAAAAGGCCCCGGTGCTGATGGAAGGCTTCCGCCGCGAACTTCAGGAGGAGGGGGAGGAGCCGGAGGAAAGCTGGGTCTTCTACACCACCTGCCCCTTGTGCGCGGAGGAATACGGCCACAATTACATGGTGCTGGTGGACAAGGTGGGTAACGGCGCGGCTTAGCGGTTTGTTAAAACCGGCGGGCGAAAAGCTGTCATCGCCTGAAGGAGAAACACGGTAGCCCAGCCCGAAACCACGCGCGATGAAATGGACGCGGCGATCAGGCAGGTCGTCGTCCCCCATTTGCGCGCCCTCGGCTTCAAAGGCTCGCTGCCCGATTTCCACCGTCCGCGCGGGGAGGCGGTGGATCTGCTGACCTTCCAGTTCAACCGGAATGGAGGAGCCTTTGTGGTGGAGCTGGGCCGCGTGGCTGCAGGCGGGTTCGACTTCCACGGCAAGCACATCCCCGCCGCCAGGGCGAAGACCCGCTATCTGAAAGAACGCCACCGCCTCGGCAGCGAATTGCGCGTCAATTACGGCGACCACTGGTTCGCGTTTGCGATACGCGATCCGGCGGACGTGGCGCGCGAAGTCTGCGCGGAGCTGGACCGGGCGGAGCTGTGGGCGTTTCTGGATGAATTGCAGGTGCTTGGGGGCTGAAACGCCGCCCGGACGATTTGCGTATTCCCTTGCCTTCCTGCCTGCCCTACTCCTGCAGGCATATGTCCGGTTGGCAGGAAGAAAATCGCATGTGGAAACCCGCAATGGCCGCTGCTGCGGCGCTTGGCATCTGGCTGGTGCCGGTGGCCGCGCAGGCGCAAATATCGGCAGAGGCCAATCTGGCCCGCGCAGAGGGCGAATGGGGCGCGGAAGTGGGCGCGGCCTACAGCCTCCCGCTGCTCCCCGGCTTTACCCTGCGCCCCGGCGGCGGAGTGTTTGTGTATGAACGCGAAAACGACCGCTATTTCATAGACCGGTTCGATGACGGCGACGGGCGCTGCCGCGACATCACCAACGGCCAGTTCGCCGATAGCGATTTGTGCGGCAATACTTCCGTAAGCGCCTATGCCCGGCTGGAGGGAACCTACACGCTGCTGGGCACGACCGAAGTCGGCATAGGCGGACGGCTCAGCGGCGACGGCCTGCGCCCCTACGCCACAGCCAGCTTCCCCGTCCTCCCGCGCGTTCGGGTGAAAGCCAATGGCGGGGATCGGTATTTCGCGCTGGGGCTAAGGGCGGATTTTTGAGGGGTTGGGTTGGGGGTTGCCGAGCGAAGAGGCTCATGTGAGATGTCTCAATAGGGCACTGTGCGGGCTCTCGTGAGGCCATGCGCAGCGGGCTAGAGGCAAGTACATATGTGCGATCAAATGGATTCTTCAGTTAATCTTGATTACGTATTCCAAACGGAATGTGCACCGAAGGGGTTGTCGCTGAAGCAGGCTCCAGATGTCCCAATTGATCATCGAAGAAAATTTGCGGTTTTAACTCATCGAGAATATTTTTCTTATCGATCCCGCCCGTTAGAAACAGTTCATCGATTTCCAACCCATGATGCTCGAGCGTGTGCATCATTCTTTCATGTGCAGGCGCATTACGTGCGGTCACAATCGATACCCGAACGGCCTTCTGCGGATCATTTACAAGCTGCGAATGACTACGCTCTATCTCCTGTATTTTTGAAATTTTCTTAAGCAATGGCATTAAAGGCCCATCTTTTAGGGGCCGTGCTTTGTGCTCGATTTCATGGCGCTGAAACAAGTCGAGGCCGCCGTCCTTATACTGCGTTTCGGCTTCATCATCGACGAGAACACCGTCAAAGTCGAACGCGATCCGTAGCTGAGTGTCTAAATCATGATCAGCCGAAATCGCAGGAGACGGCAGTACCCATCCTGCGGGATGCCCACCAATAGCAGCGCGTTTGACTTCATCTTTGTTTGCGCTGAGATACAAAGATCCTCCGACCGACTTGAGGTATTTGAAAGGATCGTCGCCAGATAAGAAGAAGCTACGAGTGATATCGAGACCATACTCGGGCATTGCGTCCATTATTCTGAGACCGGCTTTCGGATCATTTCGCGAGAGAACAATCACTTCGACTGGACGGTGATCGGGGAATTTCTCATTTAAACCTAAGAGTCGTTTCACAAATGGAAATGCAGAACCAGGAAGAGGAGTAATTTTGCGATTTTCCCGCTGATATTTGCGAAAGGCTTCAACCCCCTCTCTTTGAAAAATCTCACTTTCATGTGCTAGATCAAACAGCGCCGAAGAAGTCACGCCGACGACTAACTTTTCGTGAATTGGAAACCCCATAAGTGCATTCCTTTGTGAAACCGGAAAATGCTGAGAAATCCAAGTTTTACTAGCCCTATGCAGAGGTATATATTGTCAGGTTTTTGGCAAGCGCTATTTTAAATGTTCTGAACCGATACTAGACTCCCGGCACCAACTTCTCCACCAACTGCCGCAGTTCCGCAGGTGTAGTGTGGCCAGCCACAATCTCATGATACCCGATCCCCGCTTTCCGCAGCGCCTCTTTTTTCACCGCATCGCGCGCGGCGGCGCTGCCTTGGTGGTGGCCGGTTCCTTGATATTCCAGCGCATGAACCACGCAGCATTTCTCGTCCATCAGCGCGAAATCGACGCGCTTTGAGTTGACGGAGAAAAACGCGCTGCGGTCTGGACTGGAAAGAAATTCACCGAGCGAGACCTGCGCCATGACCTGCCACGCGGGATTACGCTCGATCACTGCGGCATCCAGTGACTTGAACACTTTGGCCTCTGGCTTGTTCAGCAAGGGGCGCGGCTTGAAGTCGGCACCCATGACCAATTTCAGCTGATCGGCGGCGTCATTGATCCGCTTGTCTGGACCGTTTCGGTTCTTTGCCCAGTTTGTATTGGGCTTGTATTTACTTGAGCGGCCTTTGCCCCGGCCCTTGGGCTTGCCGAAAAGCTCCTTGAGAACAAACACTGCCACCAAGACGACCCCGAGGAAAATAAACGGCGGTGTCATTAGTGTTGAAATCAATGCTTCGACCATCTGGCCCCCCTCGAAGTGATTCCCAGCAACGTTCTGATTCTTAGTGAAAACCGTCAAGTACTTTCCTACACCCCCCAAACCGTGCCTCGCTGCGCGGTATGAACCAGCACACATCCATCACCCCCGCCGTCGTCTCGACAACTGCAACCGAAATCCAGCCGCGCCATGATGGTTGGACCCTGCCCAAGCAGGCCGAGTTCCTGCGCCATCTGGCCGCCTCGCATTGCGTCTCTCAGGCGGCGAGTGCTGTCGGCATGTCCCGGCAGTCGGCCTATCGCCTGCGCAATCGCCTCAAGGGAGAGCCGTTCGATATTGCGTGGGCCTGCGCCTTCCGGCGGCAGTATGATGCGCTGGCGGAGGCGGCGCTGGAGCGCGCATTGAATGGCGTGGAGGTGCCGCATTTTCACAAGGGAGAGCTGGTGCATGTCTCGCGCCGCTATGACGAGCGGCTGACAGTCGCGCTGCTCGCCATGCAGGACCGCCTCACCCCGATCCCGCGCGCCCGCTATGCCGAGCATGTGATGGCTCCGGCAGATGATTTCGAGGCTCTGGTAGAGCGGGTGGCCGAGGGGGACGAGCAGTGGAGCCATGACTGCGATGATGACGAGGAGGATTGCGCCGAAGGGGAGGGCTGAAAGATGCCGCGACCCGAAAAACGGCGGAAGAGTGTCACCCTGACGATTGCCCGCAAAAACGGCGGATTTGAGCGGATTTTGGGGCGAGCGGGCAGGGTGACGCAGTGTAACCTTTGTCACCCACCCCACGTTTCGTTCTGCTTCTGCGCCAGCTGCGCACTGGCTCAGGCGATATCGAAATCGCCTTCGTTTTCGCCGTCCCAATATGCGGCGCGGGTGGCCTTGATGTGGAGCATGACCATGCCTTCTGTTTCCGTGCCGTCCTTGAACCAGCGTTCCAGGCCTTCGGTCCAGTGCTTTTCAAACGCTGCCTTGTCCCGCACGATTTTCGCTTCGCCTTCAATCGCGATAAAGGCACCGGGCGCGCCTTGCGGGGATGGGGCGCCCTGAAACGACAGGCCGACTTTGGGATCGCCCTTGATATCGGTCACCATCAGGGAATCCTCCCAGGTGAAGTAATAGCTGTCGCCGGAATAATCGACCTGGCCATTGTTGCTCATCGGGCGCGCGCCGATCTGCCCGTCTTTCGTGTGGGTGCCCAGCATGGCGAAATCGATATCCTTCATCGCCCGGGCAATGTGATCAAGATGCTGCTGGGTGGTTTTGTCGGCCATTATCAGTTCTTTCCTTTGCCCCGTCAGCATATGAAGCGCTTGGCAGAGGCAGGCGTTCCGGCCATTGATCTGGCAGGCGGCAGGATGGCTGCACTTGGTATTGCAGCAATATCCGCTACATCGCCTCCTTCATTATCCGCAAAGCCGCGCCCGCATCCCTCCGGGCAGCCGCTGACCAGACAGGACATACAATGGCCGATCTCTATCTCAAATCGCTGGAGGCGGAGCGCCGCCAACTGTGGGCGACCTGCCGCCTGAAGGGCCTGGCGAAAGACACGCCGGAGCGTCTTCGCATCGCAGAACTGGATCGTCTGCTGGCAGAACACCGCGACGCCAAAAAGGCGGGAAAGGCACCCGAAGCCGCGAAACCGGCAGACAAAGCGGGCGATCCGCCAAAGGCGTGATAGCGCTTGCAACCATTGGCTCCGCCGACCATTGGTGCAGTGCAGCATCTTGCTGACAAAGGATTATGTCGCCATGCCGAAGACCGCAAAGCCAAAGACCAGGACCTCCGCAACTGCCAAGACCATGCCTGAGCTGATGCTCGACAGCTGGATGTTGGCGGGAGAGGCGTCTTACGTCATGTGGCTGCGCGGCATCCGCCTGATGGCTGGCGGAAAGCTGGCCGAACAGGAAGCCGGGCGAATGGTTTCCGAAAAGATGCTGGCCAGCATGACGCTGATCCCCGCCGTGATGGCGGGCGGAATTGGCCAGTCTGTGGAAAGCGCGGGGTCACGCGCACTGGCGCATTATCGCAAGCCCGTGCGCGCCAACCGCCGCCGCTTATCCCGCTGACCGGGGCCGTTAGGCTCTGCGCCTAGCTGTTCTTCATATTCTCCAGCCCCTTGATGCCGCCAGCCTTTTGCGACGGTTGGGAGGCGTTGGTTTTCACCTTTTCCTTTTTGGGTTTGCGGGCTTCCTTGTTCGATTTTTGTCCCTTGGACATGGTATTTCCCATCAGGGCGGAATGCCCCGAGCAAGGCATACGCCTGTTGCTGCAACAAAGCGCCTGAATTCGGGAAACCGCGCGCCGCCCGGGCGTTGGTCATGAACCGTATCATTTCACCAGAAAGAGACAGTCATGCAGTTCCAGTTCAATTCCGACAGCTCCGTCATGGGCACCGAAAACGTGGCCGACCGGATCGAGGCACAGGTGCGCGAAAAGCTCGCCCGTTTCGAAGACCGGTTGACGCGGGTGGAGGTCCATGTGCGCGATGAAAACGGCGCGAAGGGCGGCGGGGATGACAAGGCTTGCATGATCGAAGCGCGGATTCGCGGGGGCAAGCCGATCGGCGTGACAGCCCATGCCGCCAAAGTGGATGATGCGGCGCGCAAGGCCGCCAGTACAATCGCGCAGCGGCTGGAACGGCATTTCGGCAAGGCGGGCAAGGATAACCACGCACCTCGCCCCGACAAGGTGATGTAGTAGCCCGGCTATCGGGCGAGGGTCGTAAGAACCCGGTCGAGCGATTGCAGGAAACGGGAACGGTCCGCCTTGCTGAATGGCGGCGGACCGCCACCGATGCCGTCCATGCCGCTGCGCAGGTCCGCCATGATGGCGCGGGTCGCAACGGCGCTACCGATGCTGGCAGTGTCGAACGGCTTGCCATTGTGCGCCAGTACCGCTGCGCCTGCTTTCAGGCATCGTTCCGCCAGCAGGATATCGGCTGTGATGACCACGCTGCGGGTGGTGGCATTGTCTGCTATCCAGTCGTCCGCAGCGTCGAAGCTGTCCGACACGATCACGCGCTTCACCCGCTCGCTGACGGGAACGCGGAAGGCGGCATTGCTGACCACACGGACGTGGGCTTTGAAACGATCTGCCACGCGGTAAATCTCGTCCTTCACCGGGCAGGCGTCCGCATCGACGAGAATTGTGACGGGGGGTGCTGCGGTCATACCGGGGGCGTGCCTAGCGCAAGCCGGCCCGATCCAGCTCCGGTCCCAGCTTCCCGCTAAGCCAGAGGAAGTACATCCGAAAATCCGCGGCAAGGCTCCACAAAGGATAGGTGAAGGTGGCTGGCCGGTTCTTTTCAACCGTGAAGTGGGCCAGCCATGCGAAAAAATATCCGGCAAGCGGCATGGCCAGCAGCCACCATGGACGGCCCGTCGCAATGGCGAAAACGGCCACTGCAAATACCAGAGTCGTGCCGATATAATGCAGCGCGCGGGTGAGCGGCCTCCCATGCTCGCGCAGGTAATGCGGCCAGAATTCGGCAAATGTGGTATAGCGCTGTGTCATCTTTGTAATGCTGCGCCATGATGCGTGGCGGTGCAAGGGCAAGGTGGATTTTGGGCAGAAAGGAGCCGCAAAAGATGACGCAAGCTTTTTACACGCCGGCCAAACGGCCTTTCAATGCGATGCTGGGCGCTGCGATCATGCTGGGCCTTGCTGGATGTGCGCCGGTAGAGCGTTCTGGATCGGATGCGAGTGACCAGGTTCTGGCGCAGCTGGATACCAGCCGGTCCTGTTTCAACCAGCGCGAGATACGCGGCTACGCGCGCGCACCAGGCGGCACTGGCACGCGAGAGCGTATCTACTTGGATACTGGACTGAATGAACGGTTCCTGCTGGAAACTGTTGGCGCGTGTCCCGATCTCGACTTCTCTCTGCGTATCCGGCTTGACACCCGAACCATTGGCAGTGTGTGCACAGATGATCTGGCAACGCTGGTGATCCCGCCCACTGCCGTACAGGAATTTGGGCAGTGCCCGGTTCGTGTGCTTGGGCGGGTGCCGAAGGACTGATTATCAGCGTGTCGGCAGACCGATATCTGCCAGCACGCTGTCAATTTCCTTCTTTACCCGAAAGAACCCTGCACGGGCGTAGGGCCATGTAAGCCGGTCGAGATCGGACACCTGCTGGGAAAGCAGACCGCGCTTTTGCAGTGCGACAAGTTCCGGCCAAAGCGCGTCACGGGTCCAGCCGGTGGGAAGGAAGGGCGTGATAAGGTGCTCCACTTTCGACTGTGCCAAAAGATCGGGCAACGCCTGATCGCCCTGCCAATCGGCAATGGGGCAACCATAGGCCGCAGCTGCAGCTTTGAGCCCGTCATCCACCGCGCCATTGGCGAAGGCGAGGGCATGCTTGCCTACCGCCCCGGTAGAGCGTGCAGCAGGACGCGCTGCGCCGATAACGATCGCGGGTTCATGCGGCAGATCAAGGCCTGAATGGCTCGCGCCCTCATCATGGAGCAGCAGAGCAAATGGCGCGCCGGGCATGGCGCTGTCAGGGAAATCCAGATCAATCCGAGGGTATTCGGCGCTTTCCGTCAGCGGATGTGCCTCCGTTGCCAATCCATTGGCTGCAAGCGGCCCGGCTGGATGTCCCACGGTATAACGCGCAATGTTGTCGGCCCGCGCCAGATAGGTCTTTCCTTGGGTGTGCAGCCCGCCAACCCAGCGCCAGCTAAGCGTGTTCGAAGCCGCATCGCCATCCATCAAATGCCGCAGGAAAAAATCCGCGCCCAGGGTCCAATCAAGCTTCAAAGTGAAGATCCAGATGCTGGCAAACCACATGCGGGCATGATTATGGAGATAGCCCGTCTCTGCCAATTCCCGCGCCCAGTGATCGAAGGCGGCAATACCGGTGCGGCCTTCTACTGCCTCCGCATAGGATTTGCGCAGCCCGGCATTGCTGTCCAGTGCCTCGAAAGCCGCATCGCGACCGTCACAAAACCCGCGCCAGATGGCCGGGCGCTGTTCCAGATACCCTTTGAAATATACCCGCCAGAAAACTTCCGCGATGAACTTGTCCGCATCCTCCCGGCTGTGCTGATCCAGCGCAGCGGCAATGACTTCGCGCTCCGAGAGCAGGCCCGCATGAAGCCACGGTGACAGCTGCGAGACGTTGGTCCGCGCAGGTCCGGTGTCGTGGTTGCGAGTGTGGGCGTAATCCCCGCCTGCAAGCGGGAGGAAAATTTCGAGCTGCTGGAGCCCGGCGGAGCGGGTGGGGTTGAATTGCATGCAAAGGAAATGGCGCGAGGCGCGATGTTGTTCCGTTGCAGACGAATACCTTTCAGCTTTCCGGCTGCTGTGTCAGCCGCACAAGGCTCCAGTCATAGCCCAACTCGCGCACGCGGGCTTCCAGTGAAGCGCGCAAGTCCTCATCGGGCTGCGCCTCTCTCGTAAGCATCCACAAATAGCGCCCGCTTGGCTCACCCACGATGGACCATGGGTACTCACCGCTCGCATCCGGCTCGCCCCGGTCAAGCACCCAATAATCGCCGTAGAACGGACCAAAGAAGCTGACCCGCAATTGCGCGCCCCGCGTGTCCTCAACAATTTTGGCGCGGCCTGTCGATTGATCGAATTCGCCGTCCAGCCCGTCCCGGTAGCAGGAATTGACCACGCGGATATCGCCATCATCGCGCAGGGAATATTCCGCCGTGACCCCTTCGCAGCCGCGCTGGAAGGGTGCCTCGTAGCGGCCATATTCATACCATGTGCCAAGATAGGCATCGAGCTCGACTGCCTGTGCTGGTTGCGGCACGGAGGAATTGCCTACGGGGCCGGGCGCGCCAACACAGGCACCGACAAGTGCAAGGGAGGCGAGGGCGAATAGGATTCTATGGCTCTTCATGCCAACGTAATGCACGCGGTGCGCGGCAAGTTCCAGAATGACTGTCCGTGGTCCATGCAGCAAAGCGGCGTTGCTATTGCCATGCTCGCTGCCCTCGCCAATAGATGGGTTGGGGGGTTTCATGACAGAACAAAATTATTCGGCAGAAGAGCTGATGCGCGATGCGCGCTTCTTGCGGGCCATGGCCGTCATATTGCTGGTAATGACGCTGGCAGGATTTGCGCCACGTTACCTCCTTCCCCTGGCGCAAGGCACCTATAATCCGCCAGCAGCGTGGAACATGTGGATGCACCCCCATGCGATTGCAGGCTTCGGCTTTTCGCTCCTGTTCATTAGCCAGCCGACACTGATCATGGCGCGCAAGTTTGGCGCACATCGGGTAAGCGGGTGGATTGCTGCCGGTGTCGTCTTCCTTTCGATCGTGAGCGGGGTGGGGGTCCAATTGGGCATGTTCCCGACTTCGCCCGGCGATGCCAGTAACATCATGGGCGGGGCCTTTCGCCTGTTCCAGTCTCTGCCGATGATGGCGGCTTTCTTCGCCGCAGCATGGGCCCTCAAACGGCGACCGGACTGGCATTGGCGCTTCATGTATATGGCAGCCTTTGCGGCAGTCGGGACAATCATCGGGCGACTCTATCAATATTACACGCCGATCCCGGCAGAGGCGATCGGTCCGCTGGTTGGGGCCGCGAATCTCCTGTTTGTTTTGTTTCTGCCGGTTTCTGACAAGATCAGACGCGGGCGGGTGCACAAGGCCAGCTGGATTTCGCTGGGCGCTTTCATTGGCTTCCAGATATTCGTGGCCGTTTTGCTCGGCAGTGGCTGGTGGATGAACGTGGCCACCGCACCGCTCCCCTAGGCAAGACGCAGCAATCATTAGGTAAACTGCGATACCCATGCTAATGAAGCTTCGCTGACGTCGAAATTTGCGACGGACTTCGAGATTTGCCGACCGCCGCTTGCCTTTTCAGGCCCCGGCGCAAACCAGACGACGACTTCCTTTCCCAAGACGATTTGACGCATACCCGGCTTGCATTTTCGCAGGCCGGCAACACTCGTTCTTTGAAAGGAACACATTATGTCGAAGACCGGCACAGTTAAATTCTTCAACACCGACAAGGGCTATGGTTTCATCCAGCCTGACGATGGCTCGAACGACAGCTTCGTGCACATCTCTGCCGTGCAGGCCGCTGGCATGCAGTCGCTCGATAAAGAGCAGCGCCTCAACTATGACGTTGAGTCCGGCCGTAATGGCAAGGAAAGCGCCGTGAACCTGAGCGCTGCTGACTGATCCTTAGCGATCAAGTTGCACAATGAAATCCGGGCGCGGAGCGATCTGCGCCCGGTATTCATTCACTGACCACCTCCAACCCTCTTCGGAGAATCTTCCATGTCGCAATCCTTTGCCTTCTACGACCAGCGCGCCACAGATGCCGCTGCCGAAGCAGAAAAAGCCACGCTCGATAACGTGCGGGATCGCAACTTGCGGGCGGAGAAGACATGGCGTGCGCTGGCCGATCAGGCGCAGAAGGTCGAATCTGACCGCAAGAAGGCCGCAGCAATCCGGCAGGAACGACTCGACCGCGAAGCCGTAGAGGCGGAATTGACCGCGCAGGCGTCAGAAAACACCGAAGAAATGCTCAGCGAACGCGCCGCGGGCTGAGTATCTACGCGAATTACGCCAGAGAGCCTGTCGACCGCATGAGTTGCTGGGCAAACTGACGGCTGACGCCCCGCACAGAGGCCGCAGCCTGGACGCAGCGCGCCACACATCACATTCGCCAAGATTTCTCGGCATACTGGATGCCTCTGCCGATCAAGGCGCCCGTGTGGGACGCGCAGGCCAGACCTTTGTCCCTACCGACGAAGGTCTCTCTCCAAACAGCAGCGATTGTCAGCCATATTCTGCCTATTGCTGCGCCCGTGTTCACTTCCCCTCCCTTGCCGAATTCTGGCGCAGCAATCCGATATTCAAACAAAAGCCTGGTGCTAATCATATCGCGGTGCCTTTTTTTTGCCATATTTGGAACTTCGACACACCCGGCCCGTTGTTAGATGTGAAGAGCCGTGATGGCAGTCAGCCATCCTCGGTGCTCCTGAAAAAATACTCGAACACCATCATCCCGAAAGGATTGATTCTATGAAAAAGTTTTCCATCGCACTTGCCTCCGCCGCTACGCTTGCGCTTGCCGCATGCGGCACGCCGGCAGAAGAGACTAACGAAGCAGATGCCGCTATGGCCGATGAAATGTCGGTTGAAGACACCGCTACCGGAACGATCGTAGACGTTGCCATGGGCAATGGCGATTTCTCGACACTCGTCACTGCCGTGACCGCAGCCGGCCTCGGCGAGACACTGTCGGGCGAAGGTCCGTTCACCGTGTTCGCACCGACCAACGCCGCATTTGACGCCCTGCCAGCAGGAACCGTTGAAGCGTTGACGACGACCGATACCGAAACGCTCGGCTCGATCCTTACCTACCATGTCGTAGCCGGTGAATTGATGGCAGCCGATGTACTGGCCGCCATCGAAGGTGCAGGCGCCGACGGATATGCGCTGACCACGGTCAATGGCGCGACGCTGACTGCAACGCTGGTTGACGGTAATGTCGTCCTGACCGATGCGGCCGGTGGCACAGCAACCGTGACTGCAACCGATGTGGATGCCTCGAACGGCATGATCCACGTGATCGACACGGTCCTGATGCCTGCGTAATTGGCAACACGGCAATTCAATACCAAACGGAAAGGCGGGCCATTGCGGCCCGCCTTTTTGCGTTTGAAGTAACAACCGCCATGGCCTTTGGTTGGCGTAGCCAACGCACGCCTGCATCGTTAGTCACACACCCATGAATGCCATTCCCCCCAATGCGCGATTACTCGGTTTCGCCGGGCTATTTCCACAAATTGGCTGTGCTCTGGCCGTCTGGTTTGGCCCGGAGGAATGGCGCTGGACCGCGATTGCCATGGGATGGGCTTATGCCGCCCTGATTTTCAGCTTTCTGGGAGGCATGTGGTGGGGGCTGGCCGCATCAGCACCAGACGAGGGCCGCCGTGCGCCGCAATGGATATGGCTGGCAGCTGTCACTCCCAGTCTTGTGGCATTGCTCACCTATCTGCCGTGGGTGATCGGGGAAACCTGGCCGGGTCCGTCATTGATCGTGCTGGGGCTGGGCATTCTGGTCAGCCCGCTGGTTGACCTGCGGCTGGTCACGATACGTCCCGTCTGGTGGATAAGCCTGCGAGTGCCGCTTTCCGTGGGACTTGGCCTTGCAACGCTGGCTTTGGCGCTGGGTTAGCGTCCCGGTCAGTCCCTTAGGGACGAAGCAAAGCTGGTGAACAGTATGCGCGTGTCCACGTCCATTTGCTTGGGTAGGGAGGCGGTGAAATCCGACGCGCTGCCCTTGGCTGCAAGCGGTGCAAACAACACGCGCATGGACCAATCCGGGCATTCGCGGCGAGTGATATCCATCTTGCGTAAAATGCTGATATCATTGTGTCTGCCGTCAAGCGAGATCCGTTCCATCGTTGACATGACCGCGTGTTCTTCACCTTCGAGCAACTGCATGAAACGCGCCGAATTGTAGGTGAGCAGGCCGGTTACGCCATGTTCGGCGTTCTTCCGCGCGGAATGCAGGGCCAGTTCGCGTACATCTTCTGAGGCCACGCCATCGCTGGCCATGCTTACGTAAATGAGCGATATCATGTGTCTCTCCGCTACGTTGCATCATATAGAAGCGTGGGAGGGTCAAGAAAAAGTAACCGGCGGAAACACACTGATGAACAGATTTTACGTGGCGGCTGTATCGTCCTTGCTCCTGACTGCTTGCCAGCAAGGTGGCGGAGAAGGGCTGCCGGGCAACAGCGACGATGACCAGCCCTATTCCGGCATCGCCGAAGATGCGGTGCTGGAACTGACGGGGACAGAGCCGTTCTGGAATGCCACCATAAACGGGCTGTCGATGGTCTGGCGGACGCCTGAAAACATCGATGGCGTCAATGTGTCAGTCGAGCGTTTTGCCGGGCGCGGCGGCTTGTCGTTCAGTGGACAGTTGGAAGGTACCGCATTGGATATCGCGGTCACGCCGGGCGAATGCTCTGACGGGATGAGCGATCGCACTTACCCTTTTACCGCAACCGTCGTGATCGGCCGTGACCAGCGCAACGGCTGCGCGTGGCGCGCAGGCGTGGACGAAGCCGCGCTCGGCGAGCCGTAGCGCGCCCGCAAACGGCTTAATACAGGCCAGGAACCTCGTGCTGCGCGGCTGTGCGGTCCTGCAGATCGGGCGAAAGCAGACCTTCATCGATCGCAGTTGCAGTGGTTGCAGGCCCGCCAGCTATTGCGGTGCAGGCGCGCCCGGCAAGGAAACTGAGCGCGGTCGCCGTCATCGCTTCTCTCGGATCACCCATCTGGAAGCGGATATCGTCATTCGCGCGGCACGTGTTTGGCACTGTTGTGGCCAGGCCATTGAAGTACTCGCCAAGTCCATCTGCGTTTTGAAGCTGGATCGTTACAGGGCGAAAACGATCATCGCAGGCGGCCAGATCAAATCCGGATTGTCCCACTGGCTTGCCAAAAGTGTTTTCTCCGATCAGCGCGATATCAGCCACGTAAGGCTGGATGCCATTGATCACCAGTTCACTGGCGGAAGCAGTCGACTCTGTCCCGATGAACGCGATCTTGGTCGGCGCGATGGATTCTGGCCGGACGTTGAAGCGGTAGATCGAATTGTTTTCCGATTTCGATGCGCGGAAAGCAATCTCATTATAGACCTGATTGTCGAAACCGCGTGCAAGCAGGTCGCCGAACGTTTCTGCCACCGAAATGCGCCCGCCGCCATTGTAGCGGAAATCGATGATCAGTTCTGTCACGCCCGCTGCGCGGAAATCCGCAAATGCATTGATCAGATCGGTTTCGGCAGACAGGACGGAGAAAGTGCGAAGATTGAGGTAGCCAACCTGTTTGCCGCCATCGTTGATGATCTGCGCGCCATACCGGTCCGACACAGGATCCAAGGCAAAAGTGGTTTTGCTCAGCGAAACCTCACGCTGTACTCCGGACTGATCCCGCACGAGCAATACGCGTGTAACACCAGTTGTTGCCGCGCCAAGAGCATCGGATACCGCCCTTGCGCCGCCAGTCGCGAATAGCGAATTGACCGATTGGATGTTGCTGGAAACCGTTCCGATGCCCAGAATTTCAGTCCCGCGATCAAGGTTTGCACCCAGCGCTGCTGTGCCTTCAAACGTTTCGATAACGAAGGCGCGGCGATTGGCGGAATCGTAAGCCAGCCGGAAGCCGAACCCGGCACTTGCCCCGCTGCTGGCGAAATCGTTTTCCTGCTGGATCGAGGTGACGAAGGTGAAACCGCGGTCCCTGTTGACCTCCCGGGCCGGGGCAACCAGTGCATCAAGATAGGCTTGCACGCTGTTGAAATCGCTCTGCCGGGCCGACGTGTCGAGCAGGTTGGGGAACAGATACCATTCATTCAGCAAATCGCGCGCGAAATTCTGTCGTGCGGTGAGCGAGCAAGGGTCCGTGCCGCCGCCGCCGCCGATTCCACCGCCTCCGCCGCCTCCACCAACTGTCGGAGTCGGAGTGCCCCCGCCTCCGCCACAGGAAACGAGCATGGCGGCGCAAGCCAGAGACAAGGCAAATTTTGACGTGTGCATGAATGTCCGTTTCTTTTCAGATTGTTGGACCGAACCGAAGGTAAAAGGCAGTCTATCGCGTGGTGACTTGCGTGACAAGCAAAGCCGATTTGTGTCCAGAGTCTTTACATCGGCCCCGCCTAGCTTCCCAATTCCTTCGACAGGCTGAACCGATTGAGGCCTTGCAATGGCGTGTCGCAATCGGCACATGGCGCTTCACCTATCCGTAAACGCGTCGAAAACGCGCCAAGCATGAAAGACCTATGCGAATGTCCGACACCGTCCCTGATTGGCTATCCAAGGCACTTGGCAAGACAGCAGGCGATGTTCGTGGCGGCCATGCCAAAATCGTGGCGGCCAAACTGGGTTCAGAGGCAATGGTGAACAAGGGCGGCTTCGCGCTGTCCTCTGCCGCGTTCAAGGCTGGTGGCCCGCTTGATCCCTGTTTTACAGCGGACGAAGAAGATGCCGTCGCGCCGCCGCTGGAATGGACCGCGCCGCCACCCGGAACGCAGGAACTCGTCTTGATCGTGGAAGATGCCGATTTCCAGACGGGCGAACCGTTCTGTCACTGGCTGGTCTGGGGACTGCCTGGCCAGAAGGGCATGATCCTGGAAGGGGAAACTCCGCCGCGGGTGGGCAAGAATGCTTTTGGCAATTCCGAATGGCTGCTGCCAGACCCGCCAACGGGTGACAAACCGCATGATTTTGTGTTCCAACTGTTTGCGCTCGATCTGCCGCTTACGCTGATGCCGGGCGCGAATCGGGAGGAGCTTGTTGCCGCGATGGAAGGCCATGTGACGGCTGTGGCAATGCTTACAGCAACTTATACCCGTGAAGAAGGCGGGGATTACGACTGGGAAGATGGCGACGAAGAGATTTGAACGGTGCTAGACTTCTAGCCCTGTATTTTTGACTGAAAGGAAATCTGAAAATGGCTGCCAAGAACAATGCACTGAACAAGCCGGTCAACCTGACACCGGAACTTGAAAACGTGGTCGGCAAGGGTCCGATGACCCGCGCACAGGTCACCAGCAAGGTGTGGGACCACATCAAGGCGAATGACCTGCAGGATTCCAAAGATCGTCGTCAAATCAATCCCGATGCCAAGCTTGGCGCGGTGATCGGTACCGAACAGATCTCCATGTTCAAGATGACCGGTGCTGTTTCCAAGCACATGAGCTAATCGCTCAAGCATCATTGAAACACGCAAACGGGCGGGAGGCATTGCGCTTCCCGCCCGTTTCGTTTGCCTGCGGCCTATCGCCGCACCGTCAATGGCCAGTCCGTGACGCGGCCCGTCCATAGCGCCAGCCAGATCAGCAGCGGCTGCGCAATCATGCGTGGCACGTGATAGGCAGCGCCCCACCCGCCAGACAGGCTGCCATCCCCGCGCGCAAAATCCATCAGCATATGGTTCACATTGGCAGGCCACACGCACAGCGCGTACAGCGCAAGGCCAATGCCGCCCGCTTGCCGCAAGCGGAGGGAACAGGGCTGCGCGAGCGCAATAGCTCCAGCGATTTCGGCAATGCCGGTCCATAGAACGACTTGCTCGGGCATCGACACCCAAGCGGGCGTAATCAGCAGAAACGGCTCAGGGCCGACGATGTGGCGGTATCCGGCGTAGGCATAGAACACCGCCAGCAGAATCCGCAGTCCTGCACGCATCACCCGGCGTTGACCTGAACGCCTTTCCAGAACGCAAACCGTCCTGCGATTTCCTTCGCTGCATCCTTCGGTTCCGGATAATGCCACACGGCATCGGTATTGGTTTCACCGTCCACCACGATCGAATGATAATGCGCATCGCCTTTCCATGGGCAGTGCGTGGTCCTGTCACTCGGCACCAGTACCGCGCTTTCGACATCATCTGCCGGGAAATAGTGATTGCCTTCGACGACCACGGTATTGTCGCTGCGGGCGATAATCGTGCCATTCCAGCTTGCGGTAACGGTCATGGATATTCCTTTGGATAGCTTGCACTTGCCAGTGCATACACGAAGGGCATAGCCAGCTTCCGCGATCAGAACCATCTTTGTCGCCAGTCCGCTGGTCTCTACCGCATTGGCGCGGCGCGGATATTCACGAACTGGGCTGGAGGTAATTTCCTGCCACAATACGCTGCGCGTGATGCGCGCGGCAGAAGCGTATCCGTGGGGGCAGGCGGGCGTGGCCCTGATCGAGACGCCCGCCAGATAAATCAGTTTGCGGCTTTTAACTCGGAGCCAAGTTTCAACACTTCATCGCCGTCTTCCTGCTTGATCAGGTACGCGGGATCATCCTCGCTGCCGTTGCGGGTCACTTCGCTGCCTTTCAGCGTGCGGGTGACATCGCGTTCGAACCGTTCGGTGATCTGGCCTTTGGCTGTGCCATTGCCCCAGTCCCACTGAACATACTGTTTGGTCTGGAAACTGTTGGAATTGCTCATCGGCAGACCTGGCTACTCTGTTTCCGGAGCGCTGGCTGCGTCCGAAGCTTCGCCTTCAACGCCTTCGCCAGCTTCCAAAACGATGCTGTCCGTGCTGTCGCCAGCTTCCTGTGCGTCCTGATTGTCTTGCATAACGGCAGACTGGGTGGCTTCTTCTTCGACATTGCCTTGCGACCATGCGCCGAAAATCCAGATGGCGGACAGCAGAGCAATCGCCACAAACAGGCTGATGCCCAGAATCCAGCGCACATGGCCCGTTTTGGATCCAGCCATCGCATCATCGTCCTCGATGTGGATTTCGTCGCCTTTTTTGTAACTCATTGCCTTAGCCTTCCGTCGTCATGACCCGTACAAGCTTTACGGGCCGTCGCTGTTATTGTTCCTGCATCAGTCGCGCAAAAGTTCGTTGATGCCGGTTTTGGAGCGGGTTTGCGCGTCCACCGTTTTCACGATCACGGCGCAATAGAGGCTCGGCCCCATGCTGCCATCTGGCAGCGGTTTACCCGGCAATGCGCCTGGAACAACCACGGCATAGGGCGGTACCTCGCCGCGGTGCACTTCGCCCGTGGCGCGGTCCACGATCTTGGTCGAGGAACCCAGATATACGCCCATGGAAAGCACAGCGCCTTCGCCCACGCGTACACCCTCTGCCACTTCGGCGCGCGCACCGATGAAAGCACCGTCGCCGATAATCACAGGTTCTGCCTGCAAAGGTTCCAGAACGCCGCCAATACCGGCGCCGCCCGAAATATGCACATTCTTGCCGATTTGCGCGCAGGAACCGACAGTGGCCCAGGTGTCGATCATCGAACCTTCACCAACATAAGCGCCAATGTTCACGAAGCTTGGCATCAGCACCACACCGGGCGCGATATAGCTGCCGCGCCGTGCAACCGCGCCGGGTACCACGCGAAAGCCGCCCTCGACAAAGCGATCGCGGCCCCAGCCGGCAAATTTGGACGATACCTTGTCAAAGGCCGGCTTGCCCGCGGACCCGCCATCCATCACCCGGTTTTCATACAGACGGAAAGACAATAGCACGGCTTTCTTCAGCCATTGATTGACCTGCCAGCCGCCATTGCCATCAGGCTCCGCCACGCGCGCCGTGCCGCTATCGAGCATCTCTATGGCCTTATCGACCGCATGACGCACATCGACATCTTCGATGGTGATGTTGGCGCGGTTTTCCCAGGCCTGTTCGATTTCGGTGACGAGTTCGTCGCTCATGTAACAAGTATCCCTGCTGCTGCGAATATGGGAGCAATGCTCTTACAAGCCAGCGGCTAGCCCCTTGGCGGCGTGGGCACAAGTAGGCAGCGAAAAGGCATCTGGTCTGCGCCACAGAAAGGTGTTCATTTGCGATTATGACAAGCCGTGCCATGACCGGCCTGCATACTTAAGGGATCGCTTTGGGACAGAAGAACAGCAAGGCCCGGCTAACAAGCTGGCGGTGCGGCGTGGCGGCGGCTGCGGTCGCTGTCCTTTCCGCTTGCGGAGGAGGTGGCGGTGGACCGCCTGTAACCATGCGCCCACCTGTTGCACCGGCCCCCACGCCTACACCGACTCCAACTCCAACTCCGGCTCCAACTCCCACTCCCACACCGACAAGCGCCAATTTCCCGCAGCAGGCTGTCCCCGCCGCATTCAATACGCGCGAATTTCGCGATTCGGACGGGCCGGGCCAGCATAATGCCGCATCGGTCTGGGCAGATGGCAATATCGGGACGGGGGTGACCATCGCCGTGATCGATACGGGGATAGATAATGACAGTCCCGAATTTACCGGGCGAATCTCTCCCGCCTCGATAGACATTGTTGCGAACCGCGCGCTGGAAGGGCCGGACGATCACGGCACGCTGGTCTCGCTCGTGGCAGCCGCTGCGCGCGACAATACCGGCGTTGTCGGCATCGCATGGGACGCGACCGTGCTTGCGATTCGTGCTGATGCCCCGGGTACGTGCGGCAGCGACAATGCCCAGGATCCGAATTCGGAATGTGCGTTTTTCGACAATGATATCGCCGCCGCGATAGATTACGCGGTCGCCAACGGCGCGAAAGTGATCAACATTTCGCTTGGCGGGCCTGGCGGCAACAATGCTCGCCTGAACAGTTCGGTTCGCGCAGCGGTTGATGCCGGCGTACTGATCGTGGTGGCAGCTGGTAATGACGGCTTGCCTGGTCTGGAGCAATCTGGTGTGGACTTTGCCAGTGCGGGCGACGGCGGCGTCCTGGTGGTCGGATCGGTCGATGCGAATTACAATATCTCCAGCTTCTCCAATCGCGCCGGGACGAACACCGCCCAGTATCTGGCTGCGCGCGGAGAGACGATCTGCTGCGTGTATCAGGACGGCGCGGTCTTCGTGGACAATGAAGGCTTTATCTTCCTGTTTTCCGGCACCAGTTTTGCATCACCCCAGGTGGCAGGAGCTGCGGCCTTGCTGGCGCAGGCCTTTCCCAATTTAACCGGGCGGCAGATTGCCGAGATCCTGCTCGAAAGCGCCTTTGATGCAGGCGCTGCCGGAAATGATGCGGTGTTTGGTCGCGGCATTCTGGATATTGCCGCTGCCTTCCAGCCAATCGGAACAACCAGTATTGCGGGGCAAGGTACAGCTCTGGCGCTGGGCGATGGTTCTGGCGTTGCCTCGCCTGCGATGGGCGATGCTTTCCGTAAAGCCGCGCTGCCGACCTTGATCACTGACCGGTTTGCCCGCGCGTTTGAAACCGATCTGGCAGGCACATTGCGCGGGGCAGAGCAGCGCCAGCAATTGCACGGTGTGATCGCCACGCAGACCCGCGCACTTTCGGGCGATGCGGCGGGTGCGAGTGTCGCATTTACCATCGATGCCCGCGGCCTTCAGCCGCCCCGAGCACAGGCCCTGCGGCTCAGCCATACGGATGCGGAGCAAGCGCGCGTCCTTGCCGCGCGGGTTTCCGTGCAGGTCGCGCCGACAACGCAGTTCGCCTTCGCCTACCGCGGTGGCGCAAGCGGTGTCGTGACCGGATTGCAAGGGCAGGAACGGCCCGCATTCATGATCGCGGGTGAGGCAAGCAATAATGATGGTATGCTGGCAGGCAGCGATGCTGCGGTGGCCCTGCGCGAACAGATCGGCCCATGGGGCCTCACCGTCAGTGCGGAAACCGGTTCCACTTTCACTGGTGCCACTGTGCGCCGGGCTGCGGCTTTGCGCGGACAGCGGCTGGATGAAGACATGGCGAGCTTTGGCCTGGCACTGGATCGCCGCCTTGGCGCGCTCGACACGGCGTTCGGGGTGACCTGGGCGGCAGAGGATCGCACAGTTCTGGGCGCGCGCTTCCACGAAGGCCTTGGTCTTGCGGGCAGCGATAATCTGTTTGTGGATCTTGATCTGGGCTGGCGGCCTGCAAGCCGGTGGCGGCTGGGCGCATCATGGCGGCAGGGCTTTACCGATCTGCGCGATGCCCCGCTGGTGGCGGGTGGTTCCCGGATGACGAGCAATGGCTGGAGTGTCGATCTGGAGCGCAGCGGTTTTCTGGCCGGCGATGATCGGATTGCGCTGCGCCTCTCACAACCTCTTCGCGTGACCGGCGGCGGGCTGAACCTGCGCCTTCCTTCCAGCTATAGCTATGAAACCCTGCTACCGGACGCCTATGCGATACAGACGCTCAGTCTTTCGCCGGAAGGGCGCGAGTTGACGGGAGAGCTGGCGTGGCGCGGGCGATTTTGGGGTGGCAGCGCGGCGGCCAGCCTGTTTTACCGCAATCAGCCAGGCCACTATGCCGATGCAGCGTCCGATGCGGGAATGGCGCTTCGCTGGTCGCGTGCATTTTAGCGAGGTCAGTCGCGCATCAATCCGCGTGTGAAGTCCACCAGGCCTGTCTGGCGCGCACGGCGCATCCGTTCGGCTTCAAGGATCGTTTTCACCTTCTTGAAGCAGGCGTCGATGTCATCGTTGACGACCACGTAATCATAACCGTCCCAATGGCTGATTTCATGCTGGGCGCGTGCCATGCGGCCTGCGATGACTTCATCACTGTCAGTGCCGCGACCGCGCAGCCGATCTTCCAGTTCACCGATGCTGGGGGGCAGCAGGAAGACGCGCACAACGTCTGTCTCCATACGCTGGTACAATTGCTGCGTACCCTGCCAATCAATGTCGAACAGGAAATCGCGGCCTTCCTTCAGGCCCGCCTTGATGTGCGATTTGGGCGTGCCGTAATTGTTTCCGAAGACTTGCGCCCATTCGATCAGTTCGCCTCCGTCGGCCATTTCGCGGAATTTCGTATCATCCACGAAATAATAATCATGGCCGTCAACTTCGCCGTGGCGGGGAGGGCGTGTCGTGACGGAAACCGACATGGCGATCTCCGCGTCTTCGCGAAGCAGGCGGCGGGCGATGGTCGTTTTCCCCGTCCCCGATGGCGAGGAGAGGATAAACATCAATCCGCGCCTGGCGAGATTGGGGCGATCGAGGCTTTGTGGGTCGGCCATGTTCAAGTCTGTTGCGCAGCCGCGCTGCACAAATCAAGTCAAAGCTGGCGAAGCTTTACCGCGTACCGTCGGGATCAGCCTGATCGCGCAATGCCTTTTCACCGGCCTTGCGCGCCTTGCGTTTGCCCTGACTGCGATCGAACAGGGTTTTGACAAGCAGGCCGGTGCTGACCAGCGCGAAACCTGGCAGAGACTTGGTTGCAAACTTGGTAACACCATAGGCTGCAAGGGTGTGCGTAAGAGAACGGTTTTCAACCGCATCCTTGGCAAATTCGGTACCGTATTTCTTGCCCAGCAACGCCTTTTCCAGGGTCATGCGCGAAACACGCCCGACAGAACGCAGGAGAATATCCTGGATCATGAGATTGGTTGCGGGGTTTGGACTGGGGCCGGGAACGCGGTCATCCTCGGCGTCGGCTACCGCGTCCGCCGCAATGTCAGTCAGATGAGTTGGATCAGACAAGGCTTTCCCCGTTGGCTCGGGCAGAAAACAGCCCGCTATTACTTCTTCCGGCCGAAATCGACCGTGACGACATTTGATCCGTCTTCACTTTGAGCAATGTCCGGTTTGCCATCTTGTTCCGCTTCGCTGGTCCCGTCGTTTTCTGCATCTTCGTGGCTCGCTGGTTCAACATCATCGACTGCAGCCTGGAATTGCAGGCCGAAATCGACTGCCGGATCGACGAAAGCCGTGATGGCCGAATACGGAATTGAAAGCTTTGACGGCACCTGATTGAAGCTCAGGCCAACGGTGAAGCCGCTGTCGGTAACGTTGAGGTCCCAGAACTTGTTCTGCAGCACGATCGTCATCTCGTCCGGGAACCGTTCCCTCAGCGACATCGGAATATCCACGCCCACTGCGCCGGTTTTGAAAGTGATGTAGAAATGGTGGCTGCCCGGCAGAACCGCGCCCGATTCCTGCACCTGGCCCAGCACCCTGCCAACAACGGCGCGCAGAGCTTCCTGCACGATTTCATCGTAGGGGATCAGGCTATCGGGTGTATCATCACTCATTCGCGTTAGGTGGCGCTGGCGCACGGCAAGGTCAAGCGCGAAATGGGTGCTGATCCGCCACCAATCCGCCAAAATTCGGCCTTCGCGCGGCTTGCGCATGACGCCGGGCGGTTTATAGGCTGCTTCCCATGCGAACAGGCAAAATACAGCGCAAAACGAAGGAAACCGATATCCACGTCGAGGTAAATCTCGATGGGACGGGCACTTATGACATTCACACCGGGATCGGATTTCTCGATCATATGGTGGAACAGTTCAGCCGCCATTCGCTGATCGACGTCACAATGAAAGTGGACGGCGATCTGCATATCGACCAGCACCACACGACCGAAGATTCGGCGCTCGCGCTGGGGCAAGCTCTGGCAGAGGCGCTGGGCGACAAGGGCGGGATTGGCCGGTACGGCGAGGCGCATTCGCCGATGGACGAGACGCTGAGCCGCGTTGTGGTCGATATTTCCGGACGGCCCTACATGGTGTGGAAAGCCCGCTTTACGCAGGAAAAGCTGGGTGAATGGGACACAGAGCTGATCGAGCACTGGTTCCATTCCGTATCGCAAACGGCGGGTCTTACGCTGCACATCCAGCAGCTGTACGGCACCAACAATCATCACATCTGCGAAAGTATCTACAAGGGCTTTGCCCGCGCCATGCGGCAGGCAGTGGAACTGGATGCGCGCAAGGGAAATGCTGTGCCGTCGACGAAAGGCCAGCTCGGTGGCTAACGAAATCGAATCCGCTGGTAAACAGCGACAAGGGCGACCGCCCGCCCGCAACGGGGGCAGCTTGTCTGCACGCATAGTGAGGACTGCGCGCCCGGATGGGCGTGCGCAAAACAAACATGTCTGAGGCCATCGCCTTGATCGACTTCGGCGCTGGCAATCTCCACTCTGTCCATAATGCGCTGAAAGCAGCCGGTGCGGAGCATGTCACTGTTACTGCCGATCCCGCACTCGTGCGCGGTGCACGGCGGATCGTGTTGCCCGGTGTCGGCAGCTTTCGCGCCTGCTATGAAGGGCTGACCGGCATCCCGGGCATGGTCGAGGCGCTGGAAAAGCGCGTACTTCAGGACGGCGTCCCGTTCCTCGGCATTTGTGTGGGTATGCAATTGCTTGCGACCCGCGGGCTGGAGCATGGGGAATGTCCGGGCCTCGGCTGGATCGCAGGCGATGTGACGCGCATAGAGCGCACCGATCCGCACATCAAAGTGCCGCACATGGGCTGGAACGATGTCGCCCTCAAACCGCATCATGCCGATCATGATCTGCTGGAGGAAGGCGAGGCCTATTTCCTCCACTCCTACCATTTCCTGCCCGAAGAAGGCCATGATATCGCCGCGATGACAGATCACGGCGGCGGCCTTGTGGCGGCGGTTGCGCGCGACAATATTCTGGGGGTGCAATTTCATCCGGAAAAAAGCCAGAGCTACGGCCTGGATTTGCTCCGCCGCTTTCTCGAATGGAAACCGCAATGATCGTATTTCCAGCCATTGATCTTAAGGCCGGTGAAGTGGTGCGCCTTGCCGAAGGCGATATGGACCGCGCCACGGTGTACGGAGACGATCCCGCCGCGCAGGCCATGCTTTTTGCAGAAGCCGGCGCGGAACATCTCCACGTGGTCGATCTGGACGGCAGCTTTGCGGGCCGCACGGAAAACCGCGCCGCGGTGGAGGCCATAGTCGAAGCGTTTCCGGGATACGTGCAGCTTGGCGGCGGCATCCGCGATGCGGCTGGCGTGGAAGGTTGGTTCAATCTGGGCGTGGCGCGCATCGTGATGGGCTCCGCCGCGCTGAAAAACCCCGAATTCGTGAAAGACATGGCCCGCGAATGGGAAGGCGGCATCGTCGTTGCCGTGGACGCGCGCGACGGCATGGTCGCGACGGAGGGCTGGGCCGAAGTTTCCGACGTGCCGGTGCGCGATATGGCCCGCCGGTTCGAGGATGCAGGCGTTGCCAGCCTGCTGTTTACCGATATTGGCCGCGACGGCCTGCTGAAAGGTTGCAACGTGGATGCGACGGTGGAATTGGCGCGCAGCGTTGATATTCCCGTGATCGCCAGCGGCGGCGTCAAGGGGCTGGACGACATCCACATGCTGGCGCTTCAGGCTGATCAGGGCATTGAAGGCGTGATTACGGGCCGTGCGCTGTATGAAGGCAGGCTGGATCTGGCGACTGCGATTGCGATGGCCAACCGGTGAGCCAATACCAGATTGATCTGCTGTTTGCGCTGGGCCTTCCGATAATCGGAACAATCCAAGCCATATTCTTGTGGCTTGATGCGAAGGCCGGTAAGGTACGTGTCACCCCGATGCATCATATCAACCGGGCAGACAGCCCCCGCAGCTACACAATCGCGCTGGTTGCAAATGTTCTGCTGGTCGCTTTTGTCATGCTTGTCGGGGCATATTACATATCGGCAGTTATCAGATGACCGTCCGTATCCGCGTCATCCCTTGTCTCGACGTTGCCGATGGTCGCGTGGTGAAGGGCGTTAATTTCGTCGATTTGAAGGACGCAGGCGATCCGGTAGAGCAGGCGCAAGCCTATAGCGAAGCGGGCGCGGACGAGCTTTGTTTTCTGGACATTTCCGCCACCCATGAAGGGCGCGGGACGCTGCTCGATATAGTGCGACGGACGGCGGAAGTGTGCTTCATGCCGCTGACCGTCGGCGGCGGTGTTTCCAGCGTAGAGGACGCGCGGGCCCTGCTGCTGGCCGGCGCGGACAAGGTCGCGGTGAATTCCGCCGCCGTGAAACGCCCGGAAATCATGGCTGACATTGCGGACCGTATGGGCAGCCAATGCGCGGTCGCATCCGTTGATGCGCGCAAGGTGGCACCGGGCCGGTGGGAAATTTTCACCCACGGCGGGCGGCGTGAAACAGGGATCGACGCGCTGGAACACGCAGTCAAACTGGCAGAGCTGGGCGCTGGCGAACTGCTTGTTACCAGCATGGACGGTGACGGAACTCAGGCCGGATATGATCTGGAGCTCACCCGTGCCATCGCCGACGCCGTTTCCATTCCCGTTGTCGCAAGCGGCGGAGTGGGCAACTTGCAGCATCTCGTGGACGGCGTGACCAAGGGCCACGCGAGCGCTGTGTTGGCCGCCAGCATATTTCATTTTGGCACATACACCATTGCAGAGGCCCATGCGGCCCTGCGCGCAGCCGGACTACCCGCCAGAAGTACCTGAAACAAAAGGCGAATCAGGGGAAAGCCATCAGCCCGCCGGACGCGCTGTATGATACAATCCTTTACACCTGTGCAGACCCCCGGTCCCGCTGCGGGACAGGCTGCGCTAGGTTCTTGTGCAATGCGGCAAAAGCGCCGAATTCGCCCCTTCATGATTTACCGAATTTCTTTCCTCGCCATAATGGCATTTGCCGCTGCGCCGGTATCGGCCTCCGCCTCTACTGCTGCGCAGATCCCTGAAGGATCGAGCGCCACGCTGTTCGCGCTTGGCGTGATTGGAGTAATCGTGGGCCGCCGCCTGTCCATGCGCAAAGCGGACCGGGACGATTAGATAGAACCGCAGGACCTCTCATTCGGCTTGACGCGCTGCCGCAGGTTCGCGCATTGCGCTGGCCAATGGATACACTCTCCCGCCTTGAAGAGGTGATCGCGCAGCGCCGCGCCGCCTCCCCCGAAACCAGCTATGTAGCGAAGCTCCATGCGAAGGGCCTTCCCGCCATCGCCCAGAAAGTGGGCGAGGAGGCGACCGAAGTCGTGATCGCCGCTCTGGCTGGTGAAGCTGCGGACCTGACCGGAGAAGCCGCCGACCTTATTTTCCACTTGCTGGTATTGCTGGGCGCGAAAGACATTGCGCTGGCCGATGTGCTGGCCGAACTGGACCGGCGCGAAGGCGTGTCCGGTATCGTTGAAAAAGCTGCAAGGACACAAGAATGATGGCTGTCGACCCGGTTGCTCCCTACGATTCCGAAAATATCTTCGCGAAAATCCTGCGCGGGGAAATCCCTGCGAACACGGTCTATGAAGACGATCACGCGCTCGCCTTTCACGACATCAACCCGCAGGCCGATGTGCATATTCTGGTGATCCCCAGGGGCGCATATGTCAGCTGGGACGATTTTTCCGCCAATGCCTCCGCCGACGAAATCGCCGGCTTTGTCCGTGCGGTCGGCCATGTCGCACGCGACAAGGGGCTGGTGGTGCGCGGCTATCGTCTGTTGAGCAATATCGGGCGCAACGGCGGGCAGGAAGTGCCGCATTTGCACGTGCATCTGTTCGGCGGCGGACCGCTGGGGCCGATGTTGGCGCGGTAATGCCGCAGCCAGCAGCCGCTACCTGCCGCATTAATGACTCGACTGGGCGATTAACCCTCTTTTGTCGCTGCGCTTACGCTTGTAAGCATCCGTTCACAAATGACTGAGCAAATGCAGCCACCCTCGGGAGTTATCGAAGGGTCGCGTCACCTTTATCCGGTGCGCGTCTTTTTTGAGGATACCGACCTGTCCGGCATCGCCTATCACGCCAATTATCTTAAATGGTGCGAGCGTGCGCGCAGCGATATCTTGCGTGTGCTCGGCATAGACCAGCGCGCTGCATTCGAAGCGGGCGAGGGATTTTATGCCGTGTCCGAAGCCAACATCAAATGGCGCCGTCCGGCGAAGTTTGACGATGTTCTTACGGTGGAAACGCGCTGCACGCAGGTGCGCGCCGCCAGCGCCCATATGATCCAGCGCATTTTCCGCGCGGAAGAACTGCTTGCAGAAATAGAGATTACCGCAGCATTCCTGTCAGCCGATGGCCGTCCAAAACGCCAGCCAGACGCATGGCGCGCTGCCTTTGCGACCTTTACCCAGAAAGACCCTGAATGAGCATTTTGCAAACACTTGCCGCCGGAACCGCTATGGCCCCGACCAGGCTCGACCCGATCGAACTGTTCATGGCTGCCGACATTGTTGTTCAAGCTGTCATCCTGGGCCTTGTTCTCGCATCCGTGTGGGTCTGGGCGATCATCGTCGGCTTCACTCTGCGCATGAGCAACCTGCGGCGCAAAAGCGGAGCGTTCGAGGACGAATTCTGGACCAATACCGATGTCGATGGCCTGCTTGACGGGCGCCGCCGCAAAGATAACCCTTCAGCCCGCGTTGCGGCATCGGGAATCGCGGAATTTCGCCGCAGTCACAAATCCGGCTTAAAGGATAAGGAAGCCGCGCGTGCGCGCGTTGCGCAGGCGATGGAAGGTCAGGTCGCGCTGGAATCGGACAGTCTGGCAGACCGGCTGAATTTCCTTGCCACAGTGGGCTCTGTTGCGCCGTTTGTGGGCTTGTTCGGCACTGTCTGGGGCATCATGAACAGTTTCTTCCAGATCGGCCTCCAGCAAAATTCATCGCTCGCCGTGGTCGCACCCGGCATTGCAGAGGCGCTGTTTGCGACTGCAATCGGCCTGTTCGCCGCTATCCCGGCAGTTATCGCCTACAACCGCCTGTCGGGCACCGTGAACGGTTTTGAGGCGCGGCTCACCCGTTTCTCCGACCGTGTTCACGCGCAGATCAGCCGCGAAATGGAAGGCGTGTGATGGTTACAGTTTCCGCCCGCTGTCCCGCGCAAACGCCTGATCTTTTCGCTGACACCCTATCGGGTGGCTTGGCGGGGCAGCGGACTGGTGCCGCCTCCAATAAAGGAAACGTCTGATGGCCATGGGAATGGCAGGAGGCAGGCGATCGCGGCGGCACGGTTCACGCCGGGCACCGATGGCCGAAATCAACGTCACGCCTTTCGTGGACGTGATGCTGGTGCTGCTTATTATATTCATGGTCACTGCGCCCCTTCTGGCGAGCGGTGTGCCGGTGGAATTGCCAGAAAGCCGCGCGAATCCTGTCGATCAGGAACCTGATCAGATCACCGTTGCAGTGGACCGCGAAGGCTTTGTCTATATCGACGATGCACGGGTTGAAACCGGTGGTTTGCCGCAAGCTCTGGAAGCGCTGATGGGGCCAGAGGGCGCAGAGCAACCCTTGATCAATCTTCGCGCTGACCGCGATATCGACTGGGGCCGCGCCATGGCGGTGATGGGGGAGCTGAACCGCGCAGGTTTCACCAGGATTTCGCTGATCACGTCGCCTGCTGCGGAGCCTGTTGTGGCCCCGGCGCCGACACAAGATCCTGAAAAAGGTCTAGTCAGTGAGGGTTCAGCCGAAGAGGCTAGCTTCACCGAATAATATGGCAGAAATGGCTCGTCTCTCCACGGAAGAAAGCGTCGGCATTGGCGTCGCGCTTGTTGCCCATGTGGCGCTCGCGGCAGCGTTGGCCTGGCATGCTACGCGTGATGCGCCCCCGCTTGTGCACCCGGAACGGATCACGGTAAGCCTTGCGACAGAAGTCAGCCTTGAATCCACCGCGCCTGATCCATCCGCAGAACCCGCCGCCAGCTTCGCCCCTGTCATCACCGATATACCCCAGGCTCCGCAAGAGCCTGTGACCGCCCCGCCGGTAGAACCACGACCCGTGCCGACCACGCAGCCGACCACCGCGCCGACATCCCGGCCCACTCCGCGCCCGACCACGCGCGCTACGTCTCGGCCCACTCCGGCGCCCACGCCGACGGCCCGCGCATCTTCGCGGCCTGCACCAACACCCACCGCCACACGGCGGGCCGGCGGCAGCCGTCTGGGGGCGGACTTCGTTGAAGGTATGGGTGCCACCGATGGCAATACTGGTACACCTGCTGCGACTTTCGGAACGACCGAGCGCGCAGCTCTGGCGTCTGCAATTACGCGCCAGCTGCGTCCGCACTGGACAGCTCCTTCCGGGGTTGATGTTGAACTGCTGGTGTCGCGCGTAAACTGGCGCCTCAACCGCGATGGCAGCCTGAATGGACGGCCCTCGTGCCGTAACCTCAGCGGGGTAAACGATTCCAATCGGCCGCAGGCTCCGCTCCATTGCGAGCGTGCAATTCGCGCGGTTCAGCTTGCTGCGCCTTTCAACTTGCCCGAACAGTTCTATAGCCGATGGGACGACCTCGAGTGGGATTTCGACCGGAGATTGTGATGAAGACCCCTGGAATTCTCGCCGCATTGATGCTGCTCCTGTCCGCCCCGGTGGCGGCACAGAATAGCGATCTCGATCCTACCCGCTTTGACGAGCAGGAAGCCGCAGCAGCCGCGACCGCTCAGGATCCTGACGATGGCCCCCTGCGCGGCACAGTCACCGACGATTCCGCATGGCAGGATCTCGGCATTGCCATCGCGGCTTTCGCCACCAACGAAAATGTCCCCACACCTGCCAATTCAAGCGGTACAGAGGCACTGGGCCTCGAGTTGTCGCGCATCGTTTACAACGATCTGCGCTTTAACGGGCTGTTTCGCCCGGTTGGCCCCGATGCCTTGCCGAGACCAAGCTATCCTCAGATCACCGCCCCTGCATGGAACACGTGGCGCGGGCGCTCTGCTGAAATGCTGGTGCACGGTTTTGTTCGCGCCAATGGTGATGGCCGGCTGACGGTCGGCTGTTATCTGTATGACGTTGCCTTGCAAAGCGAGCTGGTGCGAGAGGGCTGGGTAGTGGCCCCGTCCGAATGGCGCCGCGCTGCGCATCGCTGCGCCGATCTGGTCTATTCACGCCTGTCGGGGGAAAGCCCGTTCTTCGACAGCCGCATCGCCTATATCGCCGAGACGGGTCCCAAGGATAACCGCGTGAAGCGGCTTGCCATCATGGACAGTGACGGTGCCAACCACCGCTTCATCACCAATGGTCAATCGACCGCGCTCACGCCGCGTTACTCGCCCGATTACTCGCGCATCGCCTATCTTTCCTACACCGACGGGAATCCGCGTATCTATGTGTATGAGATCGACAGCGGACGCCAAACGCTGGTGACCGAGAGCAACAGCCCGACCTTTGCCCCGCGTTGGAGCCCGGACGGCCGGAGCATCCTGTATTCCATGGCCGTTGCCGGAAATACCGACATCTACCGCGTTTCTGCCTCGGGCGGCGGCACGCCGATCCGGTTGACTGACGGGTCCTCCATCGAAGTCGGCGGATCGTATTCCCCTGATGGCAGCCGCATCGTGTTCGAAAGCGACCAGTCTGGCAGCCAGCAGTGTTATGTCATGAATGCCGATGGCACCAACCAGCGCCGCATCAGCTTTTTCGGCGGGCGCTGCGCCACGCCGGAATGGAGCCCGCGCGGAGACCAGATTGCGTTTACGCACATTGCAGGCGACTTCCGCATTGCGGTGATGAACCCGCAAGGCCAGAACATGCGAACACTGACCAACGCATGGCATGATGAGGGGCCAAGCTGGGCCCCCAATGGCCGCATCATCCAGTTTTTCCGTACCGAGCGTAATTCGGGCGACACATCGATCTGGCAGGTTGACCTGACCGGAGAGAACGAGCGCCGCCTGCGTACGCCGGTCGGTGCGTCAGATCCGGCTTGGGGACCGGTTCTGCCGTAAATGCGTTAATTCCTCAACGGGTTGCAAAATCGCCTAGCTACAACCGCAGGTTCAAGGAGAGCCACACAATGAATCGCATTGTTATTGCCGTCACCCTTTCCAGCGCACTCGCGCTCAGCGCTTGCAGCAGGCAGCCGCCGGAAATCACGCCTGATCCGCCGCAGGATGTCATGACGACGCCTACGCCGACTGCCACTGCCGCACCGCCCATGGGACCGCAGCCGGGTTCGCAAAGCCATTTTTCCTCTGCGATGATGGGTGCGGATACGATCTATTTCGACACCGACCGGTATAATATCGACGGTGAAGATGCCGTCGCACTGCGCCGTCAGGCGGAATATATGCTCCAATATTCGGGTTCCAGCGCGACGGTCGAAGGCCATGCCGACGAACGCGGCACGCGCGATTACAACCTTGCTTTGGGTGAACGCCGTGCCAACGCGGCGAAGAACTATCTCGTCAGCCTTGGTGTGCCCTCAGACCGCCTTCGTACGGTAAGTTATGGCGAGGAACGTCCGGTTGCGACCGGATCAAACCAGGCTGCGTGGGAACGCAATCGCCGTGCTGTAACGGTAATGATCAGCCGCTGATCAGCGTGTAAAATCAAACAGGGCCGGAGCAATCCGGTCCGCACGGGGCGTGGCGGCTTCAACCGCCGCGCCCTGTTCATTCGCGGCGTAGGATGGTGATCCCGGCACGCTTTGCGGAGCGGAGAAAACAGCAAGGGCCGCCATCGCGAAGATGGACGCACATGCGGAAATAGCCAATTGCTTACTCACGAATATCATCCTGTATTTATTGAAAGTCCAATTACGCAGCGGCAGGCATACTGCAATGCAGCAATAGGTCCGTAACGATGACCAGAGGATGAAAGTTCCCGGGACTTTGTTCCCGGTTCACGGCGAGCAAATGTTTGCCTATAGGAAATAGATGCAAAATCTTTTGGTGACTGATTGATGGCCGGTGCTCGGCGTTCCAACGACTGGGGTTTCCCGCGCTGGCGCGGCTACGAGGACGCGCGTGACGCTGTGCAGGTGCGCCTGTGCGACCGCCACGGCTGCGATGAAAAGGGCGATTGCCCGGCCCCCAAAAGCCCCAACAATCCCGACAAGTGGTTCTTCTGTCAGCGACACGCGGCGGAATATAACAAGGGCTGGGATTATTTCGAAGGGCTCGACAAGGAAGAGGCCGCTAATCGCGCCAAGGCCGAGCAGACGGAAAACGCCGGCTATGCCGAAGCGCAGCATTATGGCTGGGGCGGCAGTGGCGACGGATCGCGTTCCAAGGATGAAATGCGCGCGCTGGAGGTTTTGGAACTGGAAGCCGATGCCGATTTCGCCGCGGTCAAGCGTGAGTGGCGGGCGCGGGCCAAGAAGGTCCATCCAGATGTGAAGCCCGGCGATGCCGAGGCTGCGGAAGAATTCCAGAAGTTGCAGCTTTCCTATGAAGTGCTGAAAGCCGCCGAGGAACGGCGCGAATGGAAGGGCTGAGGAAGATCCGTCGTGGTTAGGCCGCCGCGCCCGAACCGCGGCGGTGCATTCGAGAAATGGACGGTGCGCCTCATCGTCCCGGCTTTGTTTATCGCACTTTTCTCTGCCATGTTTTCGGTAGCCGGGCCGAGAGTTGACTGGCGCGCATGGTTCGACGGGCCTGAACGCGGGACATGGCGCGCCATCATGATCGGCGGGCTGGATGTCGCAGCCGAAAGAATGAGCATCGCGGTCGCAGATGGCGAAATCCGCGGTGGGCGTGATGGCTGCAATTATTGGGGTTACTCGGGCGCTCCCGACCCTGAAACCGGCGAACGCATGATATCCAGCACGATGGCAGCTTGTGAAGAAACACCTGCACTGCAGGCCTACGATGCCATCGGCCATTACCGCGCCGAACTACAACTCGTGTCCGCAGACCGGCTGGAAGTCAGCTATCGCGGCGTTACCGGGATATTCCGGCGCTGGACTCCCGAACTGGACGAGGCAGAACGCCGCGCCGACGAACGCGCAATGGACGCCGCGCGCCGCGCCGAATCCAAAATGCCTTCGCCGGTATATCCCGCACCGGACAGAAATGCCCCACCACCCCCGGCCCCGCCAGCTGCGCCACCGCCACCTCCGCCTGCGCCACCAAATCCGGACCCATTCCCGACTAGGTAACAACGCCTAGGGCCTTGTCGACCATACGCAGGGACCGCGTGTGTAGAAACAGCGGGCAATCGTAACCCGTGGTGATCATAGCAATGCCGAAATCCTTTCAACATGCATTGGCCGCGAATCCCGGCGGTTATGCTGGAATGCCGCCTTTGTTCATGAAAGCTGGCTCCATTATCACCATGATGCTGGTTGTTGGGGTAGGCTTTGGCCTGCTCGCGTCGCTGGGGATAGCTTTTACCCGTGAAGAAGGACGTGTCGCAGCGGTCTGGTTCCCCAATGCGCTGCTGCTGGTGGCCTTGTTGCGGTCGCCGCCCGATCGGCTGGTTTATCTGCTGTTCGCGGCATTCCTGGCAAATATCATGGCAAATCTGAACGCGGGCGATGGATGGTTTTTGGCCTTGGGGCTGGCGCTTTCAAACCAGATTGAAGTGATGGCGGTGTTGTACGGGCTTGCGCGCCTGCGCTGCCATCCGATCAACTTTCAGGATGCGCGGCACATCCTGACCTTTGCCGGCATAGCCATCGGCGCCTCGGCGGTGTCGGGCATAGCCGCCCAAGGATTTTTGCAGCCGGCAGATTTGCAGGAATGGCTGTGGCAATGGTGGAAATGGACCAGATCGGATGCGCTGGGCCTGCTGTTGTTTGTGCCGGCTTCTGTCATCCTGATCGAAGGCTGGAATGCGCGCGGCCAATTGACTCGCGACAAGCTGGTGGAAGCGATCGGGATCATCACGCTGGGCACTTTGATCAGCGTGTACACCTTCTGGCAGTCGGATTATCCGTTCCTGTTTCTCGATGCGCCAATTGTCATCCTTTATGCCTTGCGCCTCGGTCCTGTCGGAAATGCTGTTGCGATCATCAACCTTGCCGTGGTGGCGATTATCGCAACTGCAGCCGGTCGCGGGCCGATCAATCTTGTCGATGGCACACTGGGCGAAAAGGTCATGGTGCTGCAGGTATTCCTGCTCAGCAGTTTTGCAGTTGGCCTGCCGATTGCAGCCATTCTGCGCGGGCAGATCCAGCTGGCCGAAACCAAAAGCCGGTTCCTTGCGCAGATGAGCCATGAAATCCGTACACCCATGAACGGCGTGCTCGGGTTTGCCGACGTTCTGCAACAGACCCGGCTTGATACCGATCAACGCCGCTATGTGGAGATGATAAGCAAATCTGGCGAGACGATGACGCAATTGCTCAACGATATCCTCGATTTTGCGCGGATGGATGCGGGTTCGCTCAGGCTGGAGCGAGAAAAGTTCGATCTTCATGCGCTATGCCGGGAAAGTATCGATCAGCTTGAAGCGCGCACGATGGAAAAGGGCCTGTCAGTGCATTGCAGGATCGCGCCGGACGTTCCGCAATGGGTGGAAGGCGACGCAATGCGGCTGCGCCAGGTGCTGGGCAATCTTCTGGGCAATGCCGTCAAGTTCACCGAGAAGGGTGAAATTGCCCTTCGGATATCAATGCACGAAGGCCGGATTCAGATGGAAGTCGAAGATACCGGCATCGGCATCGAAGACATCCACATCGCGCGCATTTTCAACAATTTCGAACAAGTCGATGAAGGGACCACGCGCCGGTTCGGTGGATCCGGCCTGGGTCTTGCCATCGTGGCAGAACTGGTTCGCCTCATGAACGGCAAGATCACCGTCAGTTCTGCCGTCGGAGTAGGATCGCGCTTTTGTGTATGCGTGCCTTTGCGCAAGGCGAGGGCGTAGAGACGCGGAGCTGTCGGCTCAGTTGCCGATATAGCTGCCCACATACACGCGGTCATCGCCGTCGTCCGCTGCGCCTGCGACATTGGCATCCTGCGCCGCGAAAAGGATCAATATCTCTTCCCGGTTGGCACCCGCCAAAGAGCCGACATAATTGCCGGTAAGATCATTGGCTGTATCGGTGATCGTGCCTTGGAAAACGCCGCTGGCGGAAACTGTCGCGCTGATACTGAACGAAGCGATTTGCGTCGGCGCGCCCATTACGGTTTCAAACAGATTGATCGTGCCGGTCAACGTGTCTTCCGTGCCAGGGGTGACCGTAAAGGTGACGTCTGGCGCGGTGACTGCACCTGCCGCGGTCACACCCGGATCGCCCCCGGTAACATCCACCGCCCCGGTGTAGGAAAGGGTCGCGGTGAGATCGTCTGTTGTGGTGACATTGTTGAAGAACACGGCAGTACGCTGGCTGCGCAAAGTGCCATCCACGCTGTCCCGCGTGAACGCCTGATTATCAATTTCGTAGTTGACGCGCATCACATGTGTGAACGGCAGGAACAGCGTAAGCGCGGTGTCGCCTGCGGCATATTGGCGCTGCGTCGGGGAAACGCTGACAAAGTCGCCTGCACCAAAAACAACGGTATCGCTGAGATCGGGGAACAGGAATGTCGCGCTTTCGGGTGAGGCAACAAAGCTGATACCGCTAGTCCCGTTCAGCCGCGTGCCGCCGCTGAACACTTCGGTGCCGCCGCCATTCGGGGTGAAGAAAGCGTAGCCGTAATTTGCGTTGAAGCTGGTGGCGGAAAAATCCGTGGTCAGACTGAAGTTGATGACCGACGTCGGCGTGGGTGTGGGCGTCGCCGTGCTGGTATCAGTCGGGGTTGGTGTGGGCGTGGTTGTTTCATCATCGCCGCAAGAGGTGACCAATGCGCCGCAAGCTGCGACACTGAGCAAAAGACCGATTTTCCGGAGCACGCTGTTTCCCGTCCATATTCGCTGAAATTCATACGGCCCATACGCCGCTATACCTTGCTCTTAGCTGTCCAAAGCCAAGCGGGGCAAGCGGCGTTTGGCCCATACCTACAGCTTAAACGGCCTCAAGCGCCTGCTCGAAGTCTGCAACCAGATCGTCCGGGTCTTCAATCCCGATCGAAATACGCACCAGATTGTCGGTAATGCCAAGCGCCGCGCGGCGTTCCTCTGCGACCGAAAGATGCGTCATGCTGGCCGGATGGCTGGCGAGCGTTTCCGTTCCGCCAAGGCTGACTGCCAGCTTTGCGACCTTCAGCGCATCGAGGAAACGGAAGCTTTCCGCTTCGCCGCCTTTGATAAAGACCGAAAAGGTGGAACCTGCGCCAAGGCAATGGCGATCATAAATGTCCTGCTGGCGTGCATCTTCGATCATTCCGAGATAACCGAGCCCTTCCACCTTGGGATGCGCCTTCAGCATGGCGCAAACCTTCGTGGCATTTTCGCCGGCGCGCTGCATCCGCAACTCCACCGTTTCAAGGCTGCGCAAAAGCATCCACGCGGTGTTGGGATCAGCAATGCCGCCCATCGTGTTGCGCAGCGCCCGAATCGCATCGAGCCATTTCTTTGCGCCCGAAACACTTCCCGCAACCAGATCCGAATGACCGCCGACATATTTGGTAAGCGAATACACTACCAGATCAGCGCCCTGATCCAGCGGCTTTTGCCACAGGGGCCCAAGGAAAGTGTTATCGATGGCAATCGGGCAGCGGTCGGGATCGAAATGCGCGTCGCGCGCTTCCCTGACCGCTTCGATATCGACCAGAGCATTTGTCGGATTACCGGGGCTTTCGAGATAGATCAGCGGCACTTCACCGCCTTGTTCGGCAGCCTTGGCCTTGGCTTCCTTCATCACCGTGTCCAGTTCCTCACGGCTCGCGCCAGCGGGGAAGGCGATATAGGTGACGCCGTATTTTGCCATGACCTTGGCAACAAAGCCTTCGGATGCGGCATAGAGCGGGCCGGAATGCACGATCACATCGCCCGCATTGCAGGCTGCAAGGATCAGCACGGCAATCGCGGTCATGCCGGAAGAGAAGCACAGCGCGTCCTCTGCCCCGTCCCAGATGGCGAGGCGATCTTCCAGGATTTCCTGATTTGGCCCGTTGAAGCGCGAATAGACAAGGCCATCCGCCCCCCCGGGACGCTTTCCGGTGATGCCTTCGAAGTGACGCTTGCCCGCCGCCGCATTTTCAAACGCAAAAGTGCTTGTCAGGAAGATCGGCACTTTCAGCGAACCTTCGGACAGGGCCGGATCAAAGCCGTGGCCCATCATCAGCGTCGATGGCTTCAGCTGGCGCCCGCCAATCGTGGTGATTTCGGGCTTGGGCTTGCGGCGCGGGGTCGGGGTGGTGACGGCACCGAGGGGATCGCTGTGCGGATCGTTTTGGGAATTGTCGGGGGTATCGGCCATGGCGGCGTCCTTCCTTGCAAGTTCTCACCCCTAGGAAGGCAGGGGTGTTGCAGGATTTCCGGGTCGCCCGTTCCTAACCTCCGCAGGAACGCATCTACACTGGAAAACTGGTTGCAATCGTAATTATATTCCTCAGCTGATTCCCGCAAGCCTATTGGGTGATTTGCGCGATGGAAAAGACCACCCCGACGATCAGGAAAATCCCGGCGATATCGAGCGTGATGCCTGCCTTGATGAGGCGTGGCAAAGCGATGCGGCCTGTCGACCACGCAATGGCATTTGGCCCTGTTCCGGCGGGCAGCACGAAGCCCCAGCTTGCCGCGAGTGCAACGGGCATCGCCAGCAGCAGCACGACATTGCCGCCACTCTCTCCGCTGATCGCAACAGCCAGCGCCGCCACCACGGGCATGATGCCGCTGGCGGTGGCAACATTGCTGGCAAATTCGGTGATCAGGATCACCATCGCCACCAAGGCCAGCGCGATGACGATGACGGGAACGCCGGCCAGTGGCAGCAGCGCATTGCCCAGCCAATCGGCCAGCCCGGTGCGCGTCATCGCTCCTGCCAGGGCCAGTCCGCCGCCGAACATCATCAGCACATCCCACGGCGCGCGGTTTGCCTCGCGCCATTCCAGCAGGCGGCGGCCCGTCCCATCCGGCAGGGTGAACAGCAGGAACGCCGCTGCAATGGCCACTGTGCCATCAGTTAGTGATCCTTCGGGGAAATAGGGCGCGACAAATCCGCGCAGCATCCAAGCAAGAAAAGTGACCGCGATCACCGGCACCAGCCGCCGCTCCGCCTCGCTCCAGGGTCCCTGCGGCGCGATCGCTTTGCGCGCTGCCGAAAGGTCAAAGGGATGATCGGCGATGCGCTGCACCTTCGCGATGATGACGGCAGCCAGCGGAATGCCGGCGATTACGATGGGCACACCGAACATCGCCCATTGTGCAAAGGTAATCTCGATACCGGAAATGTCGCGCAGCAGAGCCACGCCGATGGCATTGGTGGGGGAGCCGATGATGGTGCCAAGCCCGCCAATGCTGGCGGCGAACGCCAGCCCCATTGGTAGCGCTCCTGAAAGGCCGGATTGATCCAGCGTGCCGTCTGCACGGGATTCTTTCTGCCCTATCACTTCGTTACATGAGGTTGATCCTTTCTGTCCTATCACTTCGTTACATGAGGACGCTGCCCCGCCTGACAGCACTGCCAAGGCCATTGGCATCATGATCAGCGCGGTAGAGGTATTGGAGATGATGTTGGAAAGTATGGCCGCTGCAATCATGAAACCAAGCAGCAGCCCGAATTCGCCGCCGCGCCCGCCGATCCTGTCCAATATCCAGCAGGCCAGCCGTTTGTGCAGCCCGGTCCGTTCGATCGCGAGCGCCAGGAAAGCGCCGCCCAGCAACAGGAAGATGATGGGAGAGTAATAATCGCCTGCCACTTCGTTTGCCGTGCCGGCACTGACGAATGGCAGCACGGCAAATGGCAGGAGCCCCGTGGCTGTCAGCGGGATTGCCTGCGTCATCCACCATGTGGCCATCCACATGACCAGGCCAGCGGTGTTCCACGCCGGACCTATCATCCCGGCTGGAGCAGGCAGCAGCAGCGTAAGCGCAAACAGTGCAGGGCCAAGCCAGAAGCCGGTGCGTGTCGCTGTCATACCCTGTGCTTATCCTCCCAACCCGTATAGTCTGCGACCGTAGGGATTCGCGGGGACAGGGCAAGGAGGCAGCACATGGCAGAGGGCAGGGTTCTGGGGATTGGCGGCATGTTCATCCGCTCGTCCGATCCGGCGAGGCTGGCAGCTTGGTACCGCGATCACCTTGGCATCGCTGCGACGCAGAGCGGGCAGCCCACGCCGGACGGAGAATGGGTGTGGATGCAGGATGCCGGGCCAACCGTCTTCGCCGCGTTTCAGGATACCTCGGATTATTGGCAGGCAGACCGCCAAGTGATGCTCAACCTGCGTGTCGAAGGGCTGGATGTACTGGTTGCGCGGCTGGGCGCGGCAGGTGTCGAGGCAACGCACCGCGAAGAGATGGAAGGGGTGGGCCGCTTTGCGCGCATCATGGATTGCGATGGCAATCCGCTGGAGCTGTGGGAGCCTGGCTGAACGGCGAGTTCAGCACGCGGCAAGCTGCTGCATTCTATGACATCGCCATGAAACGTCGTGATTTTCTTATCGGATCGGCGGGCGGCGCGCTCGCCCTCGCCTCGGCTCCTCTTTCTGCTGCGCAGCGCCGCGCAGAAGCCACCGCCTGGGAAATTGGCCCGATTATCCGGCGGCGCAATTATTCTGTGGGCATGCCGCTGCATCCACAGATTGATGGGCAAGGCTGGAATTTCGATTTCCCCGGCCCGCGGCAACGGGACGGCCACGTCCACTATGTGACCCGCGCAACAGGCTCGCTTCGCGATGCGCGCGGCATTCGGCTGCGCTACCGCGTCGATGCGCAGCGACAGGCGCGCTTTGTCCCGCAGGAAAATCCTGATCTGCCAGGTGCAATCTCCTTGTATATCCAGCGTGCAGGTGATGACTGGCTGGCACGCGGGGATGGCGCATTTGCCCGGTGGTATTCACCGAACAGCCGCCTGCAGGAAATCACCCCCGGCGAACACGAACTGACGGTCATGTTCGATGAAAACTGGATTTCGGTGATGGGATCAAACCGGGAGCGCCATCCGCGCGAGTTTGTCGAGACGCTTGTACGTGCCGGCAGGATCGGCCTGACTTTCGGTTCACGCCAGTCGCGCGGGCACGGCGTTTACAGCACAGCGCCTGCGCGCTTCACGCTGCTGGAATTTGCTGTCCTGTAAGATGCGGTGCAAAATCCCACTAGCCGTGTGCGGTTTGACTTGGCAGTAAGCTTCGCATGGCAACAAAAACCGTAGCAATGCTGACCGCCGGGGGCCTCGCGCCCTGCCTCTCCTCCGCTGTTGGCGGGCTGATTGAGCGATATACCGAAATTGCGCCCGATGTGCGCATCATCGCCTATTGCAATGGTTATGCCGGGTTGTTGACCGGCGATTATGTCGAAGTGACACCCTATGTGCGCGCAAATGCCGGGCAGCTTCACGCCTTTGGCGGCAGCCCCATTGGCAACAGCCGCGTCAAGTTTACCAATGTTGCAGATTGCGAGGCGCGCGGATTGGTGGAGCAGGGACAGAACCCGCTCGAGGTTGCCGCGCAGCAGCTTACCAGGGACGGGGTCGATGTGCTTCACACGATCGGCGGTGACGATACCAATACCGCCGCCGCAGATCTGGCCGCCTATCTGGCCGCGAACGAGTATAATCTGACAGTAGTCGGCCTGCCCAAGACCATCGACAATGATGTGATCCCGATCAAGCAATCGCTGGGTGCGTGGACGGCGGCAGAACAGGGCGCGATATTCGCGCGCAATGTCATTGCCGAACACACCGCCAATCCGCGTATGCTGACCGTGCATGAAGTGATGGGCCGTGCCTGCGGCTGGCTGACAGCGGCGACTGCCGATGCGCACCACCGCTGGGTAAAGAATGCAGATTTTGTCGAATGGATGGAAAACGCCGCCGCGCGCTGGGATGTGCACGGCGTTTTCGTGCCCGAACGCCCGTTCAACATCGCCAATGAAGCCGAGCGTTTGCGTGCTGTCATGGATACGCACGACGGGGTGAACCTGTTCATTTCCGAAGGTGCAGGCGTGAACGAAATCGTTGCTGCGATGGAAGCTGCCGGAGAGGAAGTGCCGCGTGATCCGTTCGGTCATGTGAAGCTGGACAAGGTCAATCCCGGCGAATGGTTTGCCACGAAGCTGGCGCAGCAGATCGGCGCTGAAAAGGTGCTGGTGCAAAAGAGCGGCTACTTCTCTCGCTCTGCCCCGGCCAACGCAGCTGATCTCGCGTTGATCCGCGAATGTACCGACTTTGCGGTTGATGCCGCGCTATCGGGCCGGTCAGGTGTGATAGGGCAGGATGAAGAGCGCGGTGACGAATTGCGCGCTATCGAGTTCGAGCGGATCAAAGGCGGCAAGCATTTCGACGTGACCGAGGGCTGGTTCACTAACCTGCTCGGCGAAATCGGGCAAAGTTAGCCGGTCAACCTTCCAAAGCGGAAGTGGGCAAGACAGCTTGCGTCCGTGCGCCATAATGTATCACCGTAGGAGTGACCGGACATTTCATCGTGTGCGGTGGAATACCAGTGGGTGAAGCGATGGCCGCTCACGCGTTGCTCAAAGCCGTCATGCGCGGCGATGAAATCACAAGAGACTTCGGAACTGTCACCCTTAAGATCGCGGCATTGCAGATCGGAAATGGTGATGGCCGGGGCTGCCCAGACGGCGCGTTCTTCATCATGCGGATAGTCCGGGTCTTCGATGACTTCGCCATCTTTTAACTGGCAGGCAAATTCCGCATTGTCAGGGCTTATTGGATTGCAAGGCCGGACAGGACCATCGCCAAACCGCAAATGGGCGTGTTCGTCATTGCCCGGCATACCGGGTGCAGTGATACCGCAAGGCTCCAGCACCCTAACCAAGTCCGTGGCAGCTATGTCACGCGTTGACGTATCGGATTGCGCAGCGGCGCACGCCGCCAGCAAGGTCAGGGGGAGGGCGGAACCAAGCGCCTTGGCTTTCACCGAACCCTCCCACTGCAATTGCCTTATTTCGGCGACAACACCATCAGCATCTGGCGCCCTTCAAGGCGCGGGAAAGCTTCGATCTTGGCGGTCTCTGCCATGTCGTCCTGTACCCGCTTCAGCAGGTCCATACCGAGATTCTGGTGCGCCATTTCACGTCCGCGGAAGCGCAGGGTGATCTTCACCTTGTCGCCGTTGTCGATGAACTTGTTCACGTTGCGCATCTTCACATCATAATCATGGGTGTCGATGTTCGGGCGCATCTTCACTTCCTTGATGTCCTGCGTTTTCTGCGTCTTACGCGCCGCATTGGCCTTTTTCTGAGCCTCATAGCGATATTTGCCGACATCGAGGAATTTGCAGACCGGCGGCTTCGCGTTGGGCGATACCTCCACAAGGTTCAGGCCGACTTCTGCGGCTTTCTCGATCGCATCATTGGTATTCATGACGCCAAGGTTTTCACCTTCGCCATCAATGACGCGGACCGTGTCTGACTGGATGAGGTTATCGTATTTCGGGCCGGATTTGACCGGCGGTGCCATCGTGCGGCGGGGTGGACGTGGTATGGAATCGCTCCTCTGATTGTTACGTTTTCTGCGTTCTATGTAAGGTGTAACGCAGGCAATTGCCAGAAGTTCACGCAGCATCCCTGTATAAGGGAAATCTGGCGAGCCGTTTTCCTGCCGGAACCAGCGCATCAACAGAGCTAGCGGGCTGCAAAGCCTTGAGAATTGCCGGGTCGCCGGCATTCATTCCGCCCGTCAGCGCGCCGAAGGCTGGCAGGATCATTCGTCCGGACTGATCGCCTTCAAAGTGAGAAACGACTGCACACGGGCGGCGGATGTGACGTTGGCGCACTTTTATCTGAACGCGTGGGTGGAAATGGCCCGATAGCTCGGGCCGCGTTTCGCCGGGCTTGGCCATATGACGCAGGATCATCCCGCCGACTTCCAGTTCCTCGGCAATGGTGCCCCCGCTGCGTGCTTCCATTGCAGGGTCGTGATTGCCGGTGATCCACACCCAGTCGGTGGCGCGGGTGAGGGCGGCCAGCATTCCTGCCGCATGGGGTTCCAGCCGCTGCGATCCATCCGAATCGTGGAAATTGTCCCCCAGGGTGTAAACCCGCCGCGCACCGGTCAGCCGGACAGCCTCTGCCACCCGTTCCAGCGTTTCGCGGCTGTCATATGGCGGCAGGAACTGGTTGTGTTTTGCAAAAAAGCTCGCCTTTTCGAGATGCAAATCCGCCACCAGCAGCGCATTTTCCCGCGGCCAGAACAGCGCCCGCGCTCCGCTATCTTGCGGCACAAGGCGAAATTCGTCGCCGCAAAAGGGGAAGGTGAACGAAACGGGAACCATCAGTGTCACTTGCCGCGCGGCGGTGGGTTTGGCAAGAGCTTGCAGCATGGACAGAAAAAATCAGACCCAAGCCGCCCGCACATGGTTTGAAAGCCTTCGCGACCGCATCTGCGCAGAATTCGAAAGCATCGAGCGTGAGGCCGGATCGGATGCCAGCTTTGCCTACACTCCGTGGGACCGCGACACCGAAGACGGATCGCATGGCGGCGGCGGCGTGCAGGGGCTGATGAAAGGCAAGGTGTTTGAAAAAGTCGGCGTGAATGTCTCCACCGTCTCTGGCACGTTCAGCCCGCAATTTGCAGATCAGGTGAACGGCGCGAGCGAGGAAAAGCCCGGCTTCACCGCTACCGGCATCAGCCTGGTCGCGCACATGACCAATCCGCATGTGCCCGCCGTGCATATGAACACCCGTTTCCTGACCACACAGACGGCATGGTTCGGCGGCGGAGCGGATCTCAACCCGCCTATCCCTTATGAGGAAGACACAGAGGCATTTCACGCCCGCCTGCGCGCGGCCTGCGCAGCACACAACCCGACCTATTACGACCGGTTCAAGAAATGGGCGGACGAGTATTTCTTTATTCCGCACCGCGGGGTGCACCGCGGGGTGGGCGGGATTTTCTACGACCATCTGGAATGTGATGATGACCCGTCTTTCGACCGCAATTTCGCCTTCACCAGGGACGTGGGGGAGGCATTTCTCGACATCTATCCGCAACTGGTGCGCAAACGCATGGGGATGGAATGGAATGACGCAGAAAAGCTGCAACAGCTCGAATGGCGCGGCCGCTATGCCGAGTTCAACATGGTATATGACCGGGGCACGCTGTTCGGCCTGAAAACCGGCGGCAATATCGACGCTATTCTGATGAGCCTGCCGCCTGAGGCTGTTTGGACTTAATGGTGCCGGTCATTTATCTCGCCCGCCGTTCAATGTGTACGACTGACTATCGCGCTCGAAAGCTTCAAATGCGATCCAGATCCTGATGCAATATCTTAGTGCTCGCGTTTCAAGTCGTGACAACAATCTCAACTTGATCAGAATGATCGCCGCCATCGGCGTCATCGTGTCCCACTCGTTTCCCATCACAATGGGCTATGGAGCTTTCGAGCCATTGAAGGCGCTTGCTGGTGAAAGTCTTGGTTGGTTCTGTGTCGCTGTGTTTTTTTACATCTCTGGATTTCTCATCGCACGAAGCTACGTGCGAAGGCCATCGCTAACCCATTGGAGTGTGGCTCGGTTCCTGCGGTTGTTCCCAGGTCTTTTCGTGGTTCTGGTGCTCACGGTGCTCCTTTTCGGACCACTCACAACAGTTCATTCGATTGGTGATTATGCAGCAGACCCGGCGACTTGGACATATCTGCCGCGCAACCTTTCACTCTATTCGCTTCAATGGACTTTACCGGGGGTGATCGAAGGCAATCCATACGGGCCTACGATCAACGGAAGTCTCTGGACATTGTTTTATGAAGTGATTTGCTACGCCGGGGTGTTCGTAGCAGGCATGCTTGGGCTTTTGGAGCGTCCGCGGATGTTCGCGATTAGTGTCGCAGTTTTCATCCTTCTGTACGTCTCGCCGCTGATCATCGGGTTCAACTTGTCCGACCTCGCCGGAGGCAGGCCCGGAAGCCTTATGCGGCTCGCATTTCCGTTTGTGCTGGGCATGATGACCTTTGTCTATCGCGATCATATCCGACTGGATTGGCGTATAGCTGTCGTCCTCTGGCTTATCGCAGCACCTTTCTTCGGAAGTGATTGGTTTACGATGTTGCTCATCATTGCGCTGAATTACAGCGTCTTGATCCTGGCCTATGTGCCACGCGGCGTAATCTTGGCTTATAATCGCCTGGGCGATTTTTCCTATGGAACGTACATCTATGCGTTCCCGATGCAGCAGCTTGCGGTCCACTTGTATCCCGGACAAGCCTGGTACGAAAACGTAGCGCTGGCTCTTGCGCCAACTCTCATTTTGGCCGTAGCTAGCTGGAAGTTGGTGGAAAAGCCCAGCTTAGGACTTGTTGGGAGCCTTTCCGAACGGATGGTGACGTGGAAGGCTCCGCGTCTCGCAGAAGAAAGATAGTGCCTGTTCGGTCTCTGCCTTACTCCCCAGAATAGACCCGCACCCAGTCCACTTCCATGAACAGCTCATCCGCCTTAATGCGGTCCGCTGTTTCCTGCGGCATTCCCACATACGGCTCTTCGATGCCGTTGATCTTTTTCGGGAAGATGCCGCCCACGGCGAAGTTCAGGATCAGGAATTTGGGGTTGTCGAAGGCCCATTGTCCGAAAAATTCGACGTTGGTTTTGGGGATGCGCATGGTCAGCGTGTCGTCGATGTAAAAGCTGATCACGTCCGCTTCCCATTCCACCGCATAGACATGCCAGTCCGTCACATCGCTGCCATCGGTGAAATAGTAGCGGTCATCGATGCCCGCATCGCCGGAATATCCGGGGCCGTGCAGAGCGGTGCCGGTCCAGTCGGCTTCACCGATATATTCCATGATGTCGATCTCGCCGGTGTCCGGCCAATCACCATTGCCCAGCAGCCAGAATGCGGGCCACACGCCGGTGGCATCGGGCATACGGATGCGTGCCTCTGCGCGGCCATAGGTAAAGTCGAACGTGCCGCGTGTGTTGACCCGGCCTGATATGAAATCGGCATTGCGGTCTTCGAGAGTGTCTACGCCGGGGCGGTACACGGGCCGTAGCACCAGCACGCCGCCATCGGCGCCTTCCGCTTCGCTCAGGAACTGGATCGTGTCAGTGCTGTCGGTATAGGCCTGCTCTTCCTCGTTCACCCAGAAATCCATGCCGACCACGTTCCATTTGGTGCGGTCCAGACTGTCGCCCGAAAATTCGTCTGAAAAGATCAGTGTGCGGCCGCTCCCGGCTTGCGCCTGGGTCGCATCAAGCTCCGCTTCGGTTTGCGGGGCGGGGTCTACGCCTTCCTGGCAAGCGTTGAGGGCGAGCAGGGCGAGTGCGGCGAGGGGTGCAGTAAGCAGTTGGGTTGTCTTCATGCCGCCAGCCTATCGAAGGCAAACGGATGAGTCACGCCAAGGATTGTCTGACACCTTTCCGCCAGGTCAGACAGGATGGTGCAGGCCCGCATCCACGCCGTGCAATTGGCCCCGCACACAGATAATCAGGGCGCGCCTTCGCGGATCAGATCACTGATGCTGCCAATCGCCATGCGGGCAGGACGGAATTCATTGCTGCGATAAAGAGCCTGCAGATAGGCCATATCGAATTCGGTGAGACGGTGCGGGGAATACGCCTCCATATCCGGCTCAAACAAGGTAAGAATTGTGCTTACTGCATCTTCGTTACCGGGTGGCCGGGTATAGGATAGCAGGCGCATGGTCGCATAGTCTGCAACTGCATAGGTATCGAGTTCGACAAGCGCAGAACGTTCAATCAGGGCGACGGACATTTCCAGATCCTGGCGGATTCCGGTTTGTATACGCGAAGGTGACCGTACTTGAACCGAAGGACCCGGCAAGCCGGATGCGCGCGCCTGGGCTGCAAGAGATCGATATTCGAAACCGGTCGGCACGCGCTGACCGTCCTCGTTGCGGGAAGTGATGAGATTCCAGGCCCGCGCTGATCCCACCTGGTCCTCAATCTCGCGAAGCTGATACCGTGTCAGATGGCGGGTCATGAAAGACCGCTCATCGCGCAATTGCGCAAACGTCTGTTCCGGATCATCGACAAATATCAACCAGACATTTGCGTCGCATTCCGGTTCTGCATTCATCTCGATACCGGCGGCTTCGGCATTGTCATAGATACGGTCGATAATGGATTGGGCAATTTCAGCCGGAAGGCCCCAGATGCCAGGGCAGACGGGGCGCTGGAAGCGGGGCAGCGGCTGGCTGATGGCCTGCGAGCCGACGGTGATGTCGCGCGCCGTATTGCGGATATCGCGCGAGTCCACGCGCTCTCCCTGTACGATGATCGCATTGCCATCGTTTGCTGCCTCATCCGGGGTTTCCTGCGCCTGGGTATTCTGGGCCTGGGCTAGAGGTGCCATTGCCAAGGTGGCCGCCGTCAAAACCAGTTTGGCAATTTGCAGGCGCGAAACAGCTGTCGGCATTGGCATTGGATTGACATCCTTATAAAGTAACGGGCTGAAATACCACCAAGACAAGCAAAAGTCTTGCGTCTTGTCTGGCTCGACAAACAGTCCAATACGTCCGATAAACGCCATCGGGCAGATGCCGTTCGGCAGATGACACCCGGCCGCGCCGTGCTATGGCACGCAGCGAAACTGTCTTATTTCCGGAGATACCATGCGTTTTCCTGTGCGTTTTCCTGTTCTCGCCTCTCTTGCGGCCCTGCTTGTTGCAGGCTGTTCCGCCGAAGATCTGCCCTCGCAGGAGCGCGTGATCGCTCCGGTTCTGACCACAGAGCAGGCCATGGATGAGTTTACCTATGCCCGCCCGCTGGAAGCGCGGGTGACGCATGTGGCGCTCGATCTTGATCTGGATTTTGAAGGGAAGCGCGTCGAAGGCACGGCCACGCTGGATATTCAGGCAGCTGAGGATGCGACCGAGATCGTGCTCGATTCCGACGGGCTGATGATCGGCGGAATTGCAGACGGCAATGGCAATGCGCTGGACTATGAAATTGGTGAAAGCGACCCCGACAAGGGCGAACCGATCACCGTCAAACTAGGCGAATTGACCGGGCCGGGCCTGCAACAGATCGTCATTTCCTATGCCAGCGGGCCAGAGGCAGAAGCGCTGCAATGGCTGGCGCCGGAACAGACCGCAGGCGGAAAGCAGCCGTTCGTGTTCAGCCAGGGTCAGGCGATCCTCAACCGCAGCTGGATCCCGACGCAGGACAGCCCCGGCATTCGCCAGACCTGGGAAGCGCGCATCACCGCGCCCGATCCGCTGACTGTCGTGATGAGCGGCATCAGCCGTGGCGATCCTGAAGAATTGCAGGCTGTCGAAGGCCAATCCGCCCGCCGCGCATTTGAATTCACGATGGACAATTCCATCCCGCCGTATCTGATCGCGATTGCCGCCGGAAACCTTGAATTTGCCGAACTTGGCCCGCGTTCGGGCGTTTGGGCAGAGCCGGAGCAGATCGAAGCGGCCGCTGAAGAACTGGGCGATACCGAAGCCATGATCGACGCGGCAGAGGGCCTGTACGGCTCCTATCGCTGGGGCCGGTATGACATGATCGTTCTGCCACCTGCCTTCCCGTATGGCGGCATGGAAAACCCGGTAATGACGTTTCTTACGCCGACTTTCATCGCGGGCGACCGGTCCAACACCGGCCTGATCGCGCATGAACTGGCGCACAGTTGGTCCGGCAATCTGGTCACCTATGCCAGTTGGCGCGATGGCTGGCTGAACGAAGGCGTGACCAGCTATCTTACCAACCGCATATCCGAAGAGGTTTTCGGGGAAACCCGCGCCATGCAGGAACGGGCGCTGGAATATGCCGGAGTTGAGGAAGCGCTTGAATCGCTCGGCGCCGACAATCCGCGCACTGCCTTGCGCACGCCTGATGAACTCAACCCGCTCGAATACAATTCGGCCATCGTGTACGATAAGGGCGCGCTGTTCCTGCATACGCTGGAAAGCATCATCGGGCGCGAGCCATTCGATGAATTCATGCGCGGCTGGTTCGATCGTAACGCCTTCCAGCCTGCAACTTCTGAAATGTTCCTTGCCGATCTGCGCGAATATGTGGTGCAGGGCGACGAAGAGCTGGAGGCATCGCTGATGCTGGACGAATGGCTTTACGGCACCGGTCTGCCGGAAAACGCAGTTGCCCCTGATCCGCAGGCTTTTGCCGCCGTTGATGGTGCAGTCGAAGCGTATTCCGCTGACGCTGTCTTGCCTACAAGCGACGTATGGGCCGCATGGAGCGCATTCGAGCAGCGCCGTTTCCTGGAAGAGCTGCCCGATGAAATGAGCGACCGCGAACTCGCCGCGCTCAATGAAACGCTTGGCCTTTCAGGTTCTGGCAACAATGAAGTGCTGTTCCTGTGGCTGGAAGCTGCCTTGCGCAATGAATACCAGCCCGCCGTAGCCCAGGCCGAGGGTTTCCTTGGCCGCGTGGGCCGCAACAAGTTTGTCGAACCCTTGTTCGAGGCATTGTGGAACACCGGCGCATGGGGTCAGCCTATTGCCACGCGGATATACGACGAAACGCGCGGCAGCTATCACAGTTACACCCGCAGCCAGGTCGATCCGATTGTGGGGTATGAAGCGAGCGGAGCCTGATAGCGTGCTGCGCGCCCCGGCACTTGGCAATGCAGCGCTGATGTGTGCTGCGGCCTTGCTGCCGGTGCCAGTTGCAGCACAGGATGACGCGAGCGGTCCAGCAGCGGCAGGAGAAACGGGAGCGATCCTTGTTTACAGCCGCACATCCGGCTGGCGCCACGATTCCATAGCGGCATCATGGGCGGCGATTGCTGAAATCGCGCAGGCGCGCGGCTGGTCGGTCACATTTACCGAAGACCATGCATGGTTTGATGCAGAGCGGCTGGAGCAGTTTGACGCAGTGGTGTTTGCCTTGTCTTCCGGCAACACATTGCCGCCTGCACAGCAATCCGCCTTCCGCAGCTTTATCGAGGAAGGCGGCGGCTTCGTCGGCCTGCATTCGGCGGGCGATGGCAGTGTGACCTGGGACTGGTATGCCCGCGAGCTGATCGGCGCGCGCTTTATCGGCCACCCGCTGAACCCCGGGGTGCGTTCCGGCACCATCCTTGTCGAAGACGCTACCCATCCCGCCACAGCAGATCTGCCGTCACCGTGGTACCGCCACGACGAATGGTATTCGTTCGATGCCAGCGTGCGCGGGCGTTTTCACGTGCTCGCCGCGGTTGACGAAGACAGTTATGTGCAAGGCTATTGGAATGACGGTACGGATCTGACGATGGGCGATGATCACCCGATCGTCTGGAACCGTTGTATCGGCAATGGGCGCAGTTTCTATTCCGCACTGGGTCACACCGAAGAAAGCTATGCCGAAGACGGCGTGCGCAGTATGATTGAAGGCGGCATATCCTGGGCCATGGGTGATGGCGACTGCCCTCACACTGATTGAGCGCCGGTCAAGCATAGCGCTTTCCTATACGCGGGGCGGGTCAGCGATCCGCCGGCTTTGCGGTACCGGTTCGTGCTGCAGGCCGATGGGCCGAAGACGATTTGGCCAGCACCTAACGCGGGAGTCCACAAAGTTACAATTTGGCCGGCAAGGAGGTTGCTGCTAACACCCAGGACAAGGGGCTTGTCGGGGGGCAATCACAATGAAGTTTCTTATCACGATGTTCGTGCTGGTTTCCGGTGCGGCGTATTCCGAATCATCCAGCGACGATGACGTGAATGCGGAGCAGCCGAGCTACGAGGTTTCGGTCGAGCGGGTACAGGATGAAGTTTACAATCCGTGGACCCGGCAGATGGATACGGTGGAACTGCGGGCCTTCCGCGGAGAGGGTGTTGACCGGTTCATCGCTCCTGAAATGAGGGTTTCACCCGGCGAAGTTCTCAGACTGGGCGTGCAGAACAATCTGCCGCCATGCGAACCGGATGAAATCCAGCGTCATGAATGTTTCAATTCCACCAATATTCACACCCACGGTCTGTGGGTTTCTCCCGGTGGCAATAGCGATAATGTCATGGTCTCCATCAATCCGGGGCAGCGGTTTGATTATGAATTCGCGATCCCGGAAGACCATCCCGCCGGTACGTTCTGGTACCACCCGCACATGCATGGCGCCACGAGTGCGCAATTGGGATCGGGCATGGCCGGTGCGCTTATCATCGAAGGCGACCGTATCCCCACCCGGACTTCACCTGGCGACGTGGACATTTTATTCTCGCCAGGCTCCGGGCAATCTTTTGCCGAACAGGTCCTGGTATTTTCCCAGATACAGTATGGCTGCTTTGACGAGGATAGACGCCTCAAGGCGCCAAGATCGCCGGACCCTGAAGCCCGGCCATGGGAACATCCGGCATGGGCGTGCGACACAGGCGATGTCGGCCAGGTGGAAAGCTGGCGCCAATTTGGCCCCACTAACGAATTTACTTCAGGCCGCTTTCTCGGGATCAATGGCGAAATCCAACCGACCCTGAGCGGCATTGAGACCGGGCGTTTCCAGCGCTTTCGGATGATCCATGCCGGCCTGCGGCGTTCCGTAAAAATGAGCATCCGCCGACTGGCCGATGGTGCGCCTGATCTGCGCGGCGTGCCAGCGCAAGGCCACCGTGCGTGGATCGCTGAATATTGCATCGGCGAACCGGTCGAGCAGTTTCATTTCGCTGATGACGGGCTGACCCGCGAGGCGATCCGGCGCGTTGACGTGGCAAATATGTATCCGGGTGCCCGCTTTGATGCTCTCGCCTATTTCGAGCAGCCCGGATCCTATTGCATGATCAATGATCAGGCCTGGCGCATGGTGCCCGACGATCACCGCGTATTGGGCATTTTGGAAGTGACCGGCGAAGCTGCACCGGTTGCCGATGTTGCCGGACATCTTTTGGAAACACTGACTGCGGCAGCGCAGGCAAAGATTGCTGATGGGGAAGTCCGCGCCCGTGTTGTCGATGGGCTGTCGAACGGTTTGCAGCTTGGCGCCTTTGCCTGGCACAGCCCGGTTCTGGACGAGGAATTAACCGGAAGTCAAAACGCCACGATGAGCATTGCCCAGCTAGAGGATGGAGGGGCAGTTCTCAGCTTCGACGGATCACCGTATGTACATGGACGGATTGATCGCACTTTGACGCTGGGCGATGCGGAAGAATGGGAAATCACTTCTGACGGAGGCAGCCATCCCTTTCATATCCACGTGAACCCGTTCCAGATCATATCCATCCGCGATGAAGACGGGCGGGATGTCACCGTAGAGGGAAGCGAAGCGTTTGATCCCGATTACGCAGGCATGATTGGCGGCTGGCGAGACACGGTCATAGTCAAGAATGGGCATCGGATAACAATGCGCACTCGCTATAGGCGTTTCATTGGTGATTTCGTGATGCACTGCCACTTCGCCAGCCATGGCGACGAAGGCATGATGCAGGGCATCCGCATGATCATGCCCGGCACTGGCGCGATGCCCGATATGGCTCATTAGCTGGCCGGGTCGCCCAGCACCCGACAAGCGCCTGTCCTACAGCAGCCTCCTCGCCCGAACCGGCTCCAGGCACCTTACTCCAGGCGATCCCGCCAATGGAAGATCCAGCACATCACCGGGTTGCCATTATGTCGCACGGCTTTCGGCAACTTGCACATAATGCAAGCGAGACGACTTTTATCTTGCCGAAAGCCGGGGACCGACACACATTCATTGCCGATGTTGCGCCAGTACGAACTTGTTGAACGGGTCAAGGCCTACGATCCGAACGCCGACGAGGCGCTGCTGAACCGTGCCTATGTCTATACCGTGCAGAAACACGGCAGCCAGATGCGCGCGTCCGGCGATCCGTATTTCAGCCATCCTGTCGAAGTCGCCGGACTGATGACTGATCTGAAACTGGATCAGGAAACAATCATTACCGCGCTGCTGCATGATACGGTTGAAGATACACTCGCCACGATCGAGGATATCGAGCTGAACTTCGGCAAGGAAGTGGCCCGTCTGGTGGACGGGGTCACCAAACTTTCCAAGATCGAGCAGATGCCGGAAAATGAACGCGCGGCAGAAAACCTGCGAAAATTCCTCCTCGCCATGAGCGAAGATCTGCGCGTGTTGTTGGTGAAGCTGGCCGACCGGCTGCACAATATGCGCACGCTGCATCACATCAAAAAGCCGGAGAAACGCCAGCGGATCGCCCGCGAAACGATGGATATATACGCTCCCTTGGCAGAGCGCGTGGGCATGTATGAATATATGCGGGAAATGCAGTTGCTAGCGTTTCAGCAGCTTGAACCGGAAGCCTACACCACGATCACCAACCGGCTTGACCAATTGCGCCAGTCGGACATGGGCCAGGTTGACCGCATCGCTCTCGATATCAAGCAGGCGCTGTCCGGGGCCGGGCTGGATGTTGAGGTTTGGGGGCGGGAAAAGCATCCCTACTCGATCTGGAAGAAGATGGCCGAGCGGCACCTGCCGTTCGAGCAGGTGTCGGACATCATGGCGTTCCGTGTGCTGACCGAAAATGCAGAGGATTGTTACCGCGCGCTGGGTATTCTTCACAGCGCGTTCCAGTTCGTTCCGGGGCGATTCAAGGATTACATCTCGACCCCCAAGAACAACGGTTACAAATCGCTGCACACGACGCTGTTTTATGACAAATCCATGCGTGTCGAGGTTCAGATACGCACCCGCGAAATGCACCAGCGCAATGAATTCGGGCTGGCGGCGCATTGGGCCTACAAGCAAGGCGACAGGCCCGATGGGGCGGTAGGCTGGCTGCGCGACCTGATCGAAATCGTCGATGCCAGCCACGATGCAGAGGAACTGCTCGAACACACGAAGCTGGCGATTTACCAGGACCGGATATTCGCCTTCACCCCGAAGGGAGCGCTGTTCCAGTTACCCAAAGGCGCGACCGCAGTCGATTTCGCCTTTGCCGTGCATACCGATCTTGGCGCGCAGACGGTGGGCGTGAAGATCAACGGGCGGCACATGCCATTGCGCACGCCCCTGGCCAATGGCGATGTGGTGGAACTGATCAAAAGCACAAAGGCGCAGCCTCAACTGAGCTGGTTGGGATTTGTTGTCACGGGGAAGGCGCGGGCGGCGATCCGCCGTTCGGTGCGCCTCAAGGAACGTGATGAAGTGGCTGAAATCGGGCAGAAACTGTTCGACGAGATGGCCGAACGCTTGCCAACCAAGGTTGGGAAGAAGGCGATGAAGCAGGCCGCCGACCGGCTCGATTTCGATAGCGTCGAGGATTTGATGTATGCCATCGGCTCATCCAAACTGGGCGACCGCGAGGTGATGGAGGCCATCGTCCCCGGCAGTACGGCGGATATGCCGGAAGAGCCTTCGCAAGAACGTGCTATTTCGATCAAGGGGCTGACGGCAGGCGTCGCTTTCGATCTGGCGGAATGCTGCCACCCTGTGCCGGGCGACCGTATCGTGGGCCTTCGCCGCGTGGGCGAAAGTGTGGAAGTCCATGCGATCGATTGCCTGCAGCTGGCCAATGGCGTGGATGCCGATTGGGTCGATCTGTCATGGGGTGAACATTCGCACGGAGCCGTCGGGCGGCTGAATGTGGTATTGTACAACAGGCCGGGAACGCTGGCAGAGATGGCAGGCGTGTTCGCGCGCAATAACGCCAATGTGATCAATCTGGAACTGACCCAGCGCGATGATCCGTTCCACACTTACGAAGTGGATCTGGAAGTGCAGGATCTGGCGCATCTGACCCGCATTGTCAGTTCCTTGCGCGCAAGTGACGCGGTGGCCCAAACCGACCGGACCTGACCAGTCAGTTTCCTACAGGGCGCGCGAAGGCGTATCGCAGTGGCGCTGTTTCACATTGTTGTTTCCCTGCGCTCGAAATTTTTTTCGCAGAAGTGTCACCTTGGCTTTTATGCTTAAACTCATGAATTAATTGACCAATCTGCTCTTCCGGTGATCGTCACGATGTCACCTTCGTCACCCTATTTGATCAAGAGCCAGTCTGGCGCACCGGTACCTGCACGCTGCAAACATCGACGCCGCCTGCTGGCACGGTGTAGAACGCATCATCGCGATTGGCGCGCACGTTGACGTAGCGGGCAAAGGTTTCGCTGGCGGTATCGAGATATTCGTAGCTCGGAGGATCGGCGGTTTCGCTGGCCAGCCGCACCGAGAGAATTGCTGTCCGCAGATGATCCTCTTCGTCGGTATAAAAACCCAGATCTCCGCTTCCGCGCGGAAGGCTGGAAAGGTGCTCCATCCCGTCGATGATTCGGCCCACGACGGCAAGGTTGCGATCCATGTGCCGCTGCGGCTGACCGATGATCGTGTAGAGTTCTGCGCCGGTGCCGGTGTCCGGTGCGTAGCCGCGGCCCACCCCGACATAGCCATAGCAATGGATGGGCCATGCCTGAAGAGAAGCTTGATATCCGTACCATGCCATTGGCCAACCCCCACCGAAGCCGGCCAGTGCAGCGTGTAGGTCATCCCGGCCATCGAGTGGCGGAGCCGGTGGTCCTGCATTGCCCGAATTGCCACCAATCGATATCAGCCAACTCAAGCTGGTTGTTTTTGCAAGAAGGTCACTAGCTTCATAAGCTGCCTCCGGCGCAACCACCCCGTGCGGCAGCGGCTTATCCTCCGTCAAATCGCCCCATTGCGTAACGTAATTGTCCTGCACACGGTTCACGCTGGTCCCGTCCCACCAATGCGCAGCGGCAAGCGTGCGGATGTTCTCTACCCACGGCTGGCTGAACGGGGCGGGTATCAACTGGATAACTACGCGGCGCGCATTGCCCGCTGTATCGGGCGCTAGTTCCATCACCAGCAAATCCTCCGCCGGAATGGCGGTCCACTCTTCCGGTGCAGCTGCCGCGATTACGGAGCCGGGCGTTGCCGGTTCCGGCGCCTCCTGCGCGATAGCAGCCATGGGCAGCAGAAGGGGAAGGGCGGCAAGGGCGATGCGATGGATCATGCGCGCCACACTGCCACGGACGCCGCGGAAGGCAAGGCTCAGTCCGCCATATCCTCCAGCGCGTGCATATCATCGTCGCTCAATCCGAAATGGTGCCCGATTTCATGCACTACAACATGCGCAACCAGATGCTCGATAGTTTCATCGCCGCGCTCGGCCCATTCATCCAAAATCGGGCGGCGGAACAGGCGCACGCGGTCGGGCATGGTGCCGGTGTGTTCGATGCTGCGCTCTGTCAGCGGGAGGCCTTCGTAAACGCCAGTCAGCTCAAACGGGTTTTCGAGGCCAAGATCTGCGAGAATCTCTGCGTCCGGCCACTCTTCCACCAGCAGCACAATCTCTCCCATCTGCTCGGCAAATGCAGGCGGCAGTCGGTCCAGCGCCGCACGCGCCATCGCTGCCATTTCCTCCGCCGAGGGAGCCAAGCCAATCGTTCGTGCCATGGGCAATGCAAATAGGGACGCGCAGCACGCTTGTCATCCGCCACTGGTCCCGCTAGACGCGCGCCTTCTGCCAAAACAGGCATGCGGAGCGGTGGCCGAGTGGTCGAAGGCGCACGCCTGGAAAGTGTGTATACGGTAACCCCGTATCGTGGGTTCGAATCCCACCCGCTCCGCCACTACTTATCCAGTTGATATGTGAATATCACATCCTTTGCCGGAAGCGCGCCAGAACGGCATCGCTGTAAAGTACCTTGCGGCCCGCAAAAGACTGTTCCGCGGCCCCAGAGGCGAGTGGCGTACTTCAGCGAGGGACCTATTCGCGCACCTTGACGCGCACACCATCTGTCACTTCGCCGCTGGGGTTTACGATCACAACCGCGTTTTGCTCCAGTCCGCTAAGCACCTCGGCGTGCTCGTCATTCAAGTGGCCGAGTTCGATGGTCCTGATTCGGGCCCGGCTGCTTTCAATGATAAAGACCTGCCATTCGCCACTAGGGCCGCGGAACAGCGCCCCTATCGGCAGCCGCAGGGCCTCTTCGCCGCGCCATAATTCAATCGTCGCGTCGATCTGGAAACCATGGCCGAGCCTTGCAGCTTGCGCGCGGGAGGAAGGGTCAAGTTCCACGATGACATTGACCCGCTGTTCCTCAATCCCGAGCGCTGAGATGTTAAGACGACCAAACGGTTCGATACGCGCGACATAGCCAGCAAGATCGCCGGTTCCGCCCCATTGGCTGATCGTAACGCGATCACCTTCTTCGACTTGCACCGCTTCGCGTGAGCGGAGGTCTACGACGAGTTCGATGGCCGCAGGATCGCCGATGGTAATCAGCGGCGTGCCTTCGGCGATGACGGCTTCGCTCTCATTGATGAGCGAGAGGATCTCGCCGCTCGCCGGTGCGCGCACGGTTACGCTGGTGCCGCTTGCAGAACCACTTGGATCAGCCAGCATGGCGCGCAGCCGGGCCATTTCGGCCCGTGCCTGCTCTCTTGCAGAGTTATCCGTTGCTACCCGCGTTCGCGCAGCTTCCAACTGGGCCCGCGGCAGGAAGCCGCGGCTTGCCAGTTCTTCGGACCGTGCAAGGTCGCGCCGGGACTGGCCCAAAGCCGCAGCAGCGCCAGCTTCTGCCGCTGCTGCCGACGCAAGAGCACCGCGAAGTTCGTCCCGGCTGCGCTGGTCAAGCGGGCTGGATGGTCGCGCCGTCATGCGCGCCAGCAATGCACCGCTCTCGACCCGATCTCCCGGTTCGAGCTCAATGCGCTCAAGATAACCGGTTACCGGCGCGGAGACGACGTAGACATCCTTGGCGCGCGTAACACCGTCATCGGTGATGCCCACGCTCATCTCGCCGCTGGTGACGCGGGCCGTATCTACAGGGATCGCTTCCGGCCATAGCGCATATAGCAACCCGGCGGCCAGCAATCCCGCGATCAGCAACAGCCAGCGCCAGCGTTTGATCCGGCCCCACATCAGTCGCGCGCCTTCAGGACGCGGACCATATCCAGGCCCATTACGCGGCGCGCGACCACAAGCCCTGTCACTGCAGCGGCCGCCAGCACGACCAATGCGGCATTGGCGTATGCCGCATTGGTGGGGGCGAACGGCAGGCGAAACAGATCGGAACTGAACATCAGCAACATCAGCTTCGCCAACCAGTGGCCAACAAGCAAACCTGTCGGAACGGCGAATGTCACCAGCAAGGCAATTTCGCCGATCAGGACAATTGCGACTTCGCGGCTGTGGTAACCCAGCACGCGCAAGGTTGCCAATTCATGGGCGCGTTCGGAAAACAGGATGCGTGCACTGTTGTAGACGACGCCAACGGCAATGGCTGAAGCGAACCCAATGTAGAAGATGATCATCGTGTTGATATTGCCGTCTATCATTGACCGGAACCGTGCCATCTCGAAATCGCGGTCGCTAATACTGAGCACCAGCGGCATGGATTTCAGCTCCTTCAGGATATTGTCGCGCGCAGCCGGATCTACCAGAAGCAGGGCAGAGCTAACCGGGGCGCCGTCGCGGGCTAGTGAACCAAGCGTTGCGGGTGCCGCATAGGCGCGGGCCCCGATGAACTCGTCCACCAATGCGCCAACCGGCAACACAGTTTCGGCATGGCGGCCGCCAAGCATCTTGATATGCACGCTGTCCCCGGGATGGACATCCAGTTGCGTGGCCAGCTGACGGCTGAGCATCAGCCCGGCTGGCGGCATATCGATCAGCGCGCCCTTTTGATCGATCCTGGCGGTCAGCTGCGCGTCCGGCGCGGTTCCTTCAAGCGCGGTTCTTTCGTGCCGATTGCCATTGCTCATTTCGACAGCCAAAGCTTGCTGAGGCTCCACGCGCAACACGCCCGGGATTTGCGCCAACTGGTAAAGCGCATCCTCATTTCGCGGTTCTGTGAAGGTTACGGATAGATTGTGTCGCTGGGCTCGCTGGAAGTAAGTGTCGAGCATGAAATGACTGGAATCAATGAATTGCAGTGTGGCAAACAATAAGCCGACTGCCAGTGCCACGCCGCCCACAGTGATTGCAGAACGGCCCGGCCAGCGGGCGATATGACGTACGATCATATGTCCGATTGCGGTAAAACCCGCGCGCTCTCCGATCCGTTCGACTGCGCCCGCACGGTATACGGGGGGTGGCGGCGGGGACATTGCGACGGCCGGGGTAAGACGCGCCGCCGCCCAGACGCCGGTGATCGCACCCAAAGCAGCGGAGAGCATGGCAAGCGCTCCGGCGCCAATGAAAACAACGGGCGCGAAGCTGAAACGCAGGAACGGGAAATGGTAATACCTCCCGTACAGTTCGGTCATGGACCGCCCCATCCAGATACCCGCCAGCGAACCGAGAGCCATGGCGATTAGCGCAATGGCAAGCGCGAACTTCAGATAATGCCAGGCAATGGCCGCGTCTGAATAACCGAACGCTTTCAGCAGTCCGATCAAAGAGCGCTGTGTCCGGATCATCCGGCCAAGCACGATATAGACAAGAAAGGTCGACACCACGAGGAAGACCGGTGGGATGATCTGCACCATCGCCTCCAGCTGATCCAGTTCGCTTTCAAGAAACGCATGGCTGGGGTGGTCACTGCGGCCATAGGCACCGGTCCCTCCATAGGGTTCCAATATTGCGTTGATGGCGCGGATCACATCTTCTTCAGACGCGCCATGTTGCAGGCTTACCGAAATCGTGTTGATCGCCTCGGTTCGGTCGGTTGCCGCTTCCAGCGCTTCTTCGCCCATCCAGAAGACCCCGAAACGCGTATCGTCCGGGATGATGTCGCCAGGGGCAAGAGCATTCACGTAATTGGGAGCAAGGCCGATGCCGACGATCTGCAGCCGTTGCCGGTTCCCGTAGATGATCGCATCCACCTCGTAGCCCGGGCCGGTTTCATTCGCCATTGCAAATGCTTCATCGACCACCACTTCGCCCGGCTGACCGGCAGCGGGCATGCGCCCTTCTTTCAGATACACAAGATTAAGCTGATCGCGCCCGTGTTCGTCCACTGATTGCAGCAAGGCCCGCACAGCCTCGGTTCTTTCCGGATAGTCGAGGATTGCATATTGCTGGATCGAGCCCTGAGCCTGCTGTACCCCGTCGATCTGCCGCACACGATCCAGTGTGCTGCGGGGCGCGCGGACCATATGGGCAAATACATCGGCGAAATGGTTCTGCGCATAATAGGCGTCGCGCGTGATTTTCAGCGAATTGTGCACGCCCATGGACAAAATGAAAGTGGCTGATGCTGCGGCCAACACCACGGCGATCGCCAACGCCTGTCCGCGCATTCGCCACAGATCGCGCACCAGTTTCAGATCGAGCGCCTTCACCAGGTCATCTCCGCTGGAGCGATGCGTTCGGCATTGGTCTCGATCCGGGCGATCTGCCCGTCGAGAAAGTGAAACACGCGGTCGGCCATCGCCGCGATCCCGGCGTTGTGAGTGATGATCAGCAGCGTTGTATCAAGTTCGCGATTGGCAGCTTCAAGGGCTTCCAGCACGCGAATGCCGGTGCTGGAATCGAGCGCGCCGGTCGGCTCGTCACACAACAGCACGCCAGGGCGTTTGGCGATCGCCCGCGCCACAGCGACACGTTGCTGCTCGCCTCCGGAAAGTTGCGCAGGGAAATGATGGCGGCGTTCTGCCAGCCCGACATGGTGCAGCGCTTCGGCGGGGTCCATGGGGTTGGACGCGATATCGGTAACAAGGCGGACATTCTCCTCCGCGGTCAAGCTGGGAATGAGATTGTAGAACTGGAAAATAAACCCGATCCGCTGGCGTCGAAACCGTGTCAGGTCGCGGTCGCTTTTCGCTGTGAGGTTTTCCGCAGCATAATACAGCGTGCCGGATGTCGATCTATCCAGCCCGCCGACTATGTTCAGGAAAGTCGATTTGCCACTGCCCGATGGGCCTAGCAGGACCAGCACTTCTCCTTTGCGGATATCGAAATCCACTCCGCGCAATGCGTGCACCTGCGTTTCCCCGGTAATGTAGGTCTTGAACAGTTCGCGGCCGGAGAAGGCTCGCTCGTCTCCGTCTGGTTGACTGGTTTGGGTCGCCGCCTGCATTGTGCTGTCATAACCACGTGCGCAGGCAACCGGCCCTACGCAAATATCCTGATTGAAGATCACCCCGATATCGAAAGCAGCAGTGCAACACCGGCAATATATACGCCGATTGCGGTAATCGAATCCTGTCCCATGCGCAGCACAACGCGGTCGCGCCGTTCGATCAGCCCGAGCACGAAGATGCCGGTCAACACCAGTGCCAGCATCGCCGCTGCAATTTCGAAATCGCCTGCCAGTTTCAGCACGGGCGGCCCTGATGCTGCGAGATCGACAACGAAAATGATTGCCAGATTGAACATGTTTGAACCAAAGATCTCGCCCACGGCCAGCTCATATCTGCGATGCCGCATTGCGCCCACAATGGCGCTGGCTTCGGGCAGCGATGTGGCAATTGCCACCATCAGGAATCCGGCAACACCAACTCCCAACCCTGTTTCGCGAATGATTGCATCGCCTGTATTGGCCAGCGTGATGCCGCCTGCCAATACAATCACGGTCAGCACTGCAAGCCCTGTTGCCAGCTTGGATACCGGCATCGGCATGGCTCCCGAAACCTCTGACAGATCAGGTTCCAAAGGGTGGATCACCTGCCACATGGGCCTGCGTTCAGCCCGGTCGGACAGGACAAGGGCGATTATCACAGCGACAAAAATCGCCATCGACCATGCACCTACCGGTCCGCCCCAATCGCCGCCGCCAGTGCCGATGGCCGCCGCCGTCAGGGCGAACAGGATCATGCCGAGCACACCCTGCATCAGTGTGACCGGTTTCGCGATGACGGATGTGAGCGGACGGTCGCCGATCACCATGTCAGCCAGCGCCAACAACAGCAGGTTGAGGCTGGCGCTGCCCAGGATATCATTAAGGGACAGGAGCGGGACGCCAATGACGGCGGCGCTTGTACCGGTGGCCAGTTCGGGCAGGGAGGTTATCCCGCCCAGCACCAGCATACCAGCCAAACCATGCCCGATGCCCGTTCGCTCGCTGAGCGCGACCACATAGGCAGGCAGCCGCGTCCCGGCCCACCAGACTGCGGCTGCGGCCAGCATGAACAGGACCGAGCTTTGCCCAACGCTGCTCATTTCGGGCTTGGTATCATATGACCGCAGTTCATGTCATCGGCATTGAATAGCAGCCCGGCCGCTTTGCAGTTCGGGCGCTTGCAGCCATCATGCGAAATCAGGCCGATGCCATCGTTCTTGTTTCAGGTGCGGACAATGCTCCGCCAGCGCGTTGAAGCAAAGCGCCCAGCCCGAACAGCATGGCTATAAACCAGATGAATATGCCAAGGAACGGGATCAGGGTCAGCAGGAATAGAGCGACAATGCCAAGGAGCGGCCAAAGGATGCGGGCAGAGCGCGTAGCCGGCGGCTCGGTTTGCCTGGTCGCCAGTCTACGCGCGATCATCCCCGTACAATAGCCAGCAACAGCGAAGGCGATCGGAGTCAGCGCGATTGCGATCACAGTGATGAGGATGCCGAGCGGTATTCCAAACACACTCATGAAAAGCACCAGCGCAAATATCGGGACGACGAATGCGAATAGAGCGCCGATGCCAAAACTTCGCCACGGGCGGTTTTGCATTTCCCGCGATGCGGAACGCATCAGTCCGGGCGCTGCCAGAACCAGCCCAATTGTTATGACAGCATAGCTAAGCAAGATCGATAGACCTGCAAACAGCAGTAACCGCCCCATTTCCCGCCCCGCATCTTCCGGTTGCGAATAATCGGGCGCGGGCAGCTGTTCCTTGCGGCCTGTGACAACAGCGCCGGGTTCGATCACAAGATTTTCGGTACGATACAGCAAATCGCCACCAATCCGTGCCTGTGGGCCAAGGACGATTGTATCGCCCGACAGCCGCGCCGTTCCGGCAATTGGTGAATTCACATAGATCTCGCCTGCACCGATGCGCAGATCACCGCCGACAGGTGCTTCCATGCGCACATTACCGCCGGCCAGCACTGCAGTGTCGCCAATATCGAAGCCGCGCTCAATGAAGAGATCGCTGCCGAAGGCGATCAGATCGTCTGCCACAACAGCGCGGCTCAAGCGCACTTCGCCGCCGGCAAGGATCAGGTCCTGCAAGGTCGCATCGCGCACAGCGATTTCCCCGCCTGCGATGAACAAGTGGTCGGCGCTTGCACCGACAATCTCGATCGTTCCGCCCGCAGCGAAAAGATCGTCGCTTGTCCTGGTCGAAACAGACAGGTCTTCGCCGGAAACGAATACCATGTCGGTTTCTTCCGCAGTCTCTGGGGAGGTGTTGGTGGCAATTTGCGTATTCTCGATTGCGTCGCCGCTATCTGTTATTTCGCCAGTCGGTTGATCTGTCTGCTGATCTGTCGGTTGGCCTGACGTTTGCGCCCCGATTGTTGCGGCACCCAGCAAAGCGATTGCCGCTAGAGCAGCGCGGACCCCGGGGCTCAATTGTCGCATACTCATGTCGCACCTCCCCAACGTATGTTGCCGACAAGCTGGCGTGTTCGGGTTGGCCGCGACATCCGTAGATATCCTGAGGTCAGGATCATTCTCGCGCTGGTAGGAAAGCCGGACCATCCATTCCAGTTCTAGCCGACGCGAATTTCCCGACATGAAACGGCATTCAGACAATCCGGCGATACCGCAGGCGCGCGCTTCAAGCGCAGCCTTGCCCGATCCGGTCCTTCTTGAGGTCGTCGATATCCGCAAGGCTTTCGGCCCGCGCGATGTCCTCTCTGGCGTGTCGCTAAGCGTGTCCAGCCAGGAGGTTGTGGGCCTGTTCGGGCGTGACGGCGCCGGCAAGAGCGTAACTTTCTATTGCATTCTTGGCCTGCTGTCCTGCGATGCAGGGCGCATCGTCCTTGCCGGCACAGACATATCCGGCCTGCCCTTTTATCGCCGCGCTGCGCTTGGCCTCGGGTATCTGCCGGAGCAGCCTTCGATCTTTCGCGGACTATCGGTAGAAGATAACATTCTCGCTATGCTCGAAATCGTCGAGCCCGATAGGAATAGCCGCCTGGAGCGGTTGGAAGACCTGCTTGACGACCTGCGGATTGCGCATTTGCGAAAAGCGAAGGCGACTTCGCTGTCCGGCGGTGAGCGGCGGCGGTGTGAAGTGGCACGGGCGATGGCGCTTGATCCGCTGTTTGTCCTGCTGGATGAGCCTTTTGCCGGTATCGACCCGCTGACAATCGCGAGCATCAAGAGCCTGATCGGAGATTTCCGGCGTCGCGGGATTGGTGTCCTTATCACCGATCAGAACGTGCCCGAGATGCTGGATGTCATCGACCGCGCATATCTGATCGACGAGGGAACAACGGTGTTTTGCGGAACGCCGGAGGAGATGCTCGATGATCCTGTCGTGATCAGCCGCTATCTGGGTGCTCTGGACGATTAGGCTTGCGAGGCGAAGCTCAAAGCGCGTGGACTGCGTGCCCGGTGTCCGCGAATGAGCTCAAATTGGCGATGGTCGTTTCGGCAATGGCAGCAAGCGCTTCCTGCGTGAAAAAGCCCTGATGTCCCGTGATGACGACATTGGGGAAAGTTATCAGCCGGGCAAACATGTCATCCTGGATCACCTGCTCCGATAAGTCGTGGAAGAACAGTCCGTCTTCCTCTTCGTAAACGTCGAGACCGAGTGCGCCGATCTTGCCGGATTTCAGACCATCTATCACCGCCCGTGTGTCGAGCACTGCGCCCCGGCTGGTGTTGATGATCGTGACCGCCTGTTTCATCGCCGCAATTTCACGCGCTGACAAAAGATGCTTCGTGTCCGCTGTTAGTGGACAATGCAATGTCAGGATATCGACCTCGCGGCAAAGCGTGGACCAATCGACATAGCGCACGCCCATCGCGCGGCACTCATCATTGGGCGCTGGATCGCACGCGATGACCTTGCAGCCGAAGCCTGTTCCAATGCGCGCCACGACGTTGCCGATCGCACCCGTTCCGACAATCCCGAGTACCTTTTCATGCAGATTGAAGCCAAGCAAACCCTCCAGCTCGAAATTCCCTTCTCGAACACGGTTGTGCGCGCGGTGCAGCTTGCGCGTCAGCATCAACAGCAATGCAAACGTATGTTCAGCTACGGCGTGCGGAGAATACGCGGGAACCCGCGCCACAGTAATGCCCAGCCGGCTGGCGGTCTGCAGGTCGACATTGTTGAATCCGGCGCACCGCAAGGCGACCAGTCGAATGCCTTGCCGGTGCAGTTGGACAAGCACTTCTTCACTGAGTTCATCGCAAACGAAGGCGCAAACAGCATCATATCCTGATGCAAGCACAGCGGTCGAATTATCGAGCCGTGCATCAAGGAAGGTCAACTCATGGGCATCGTCAGCATTTGCTCTGGGCAAGAAGGCACGATCGTGCGCCTCGGCGCTGAAGATTACGACTTTCATCTGAACCGCCCTCCAGCCCTTGTAGCCTAGGGCATCTCAACAGGTGCCGCGTTCGGCGGGGCGTTCTATCGTCGATTCCAGATCCGCAATTACCTGACGTGCGACAAAGGCGCGCTCTTCGTTGCCTGGAACAGCGCCGCGGTGCATCACAATCTCGGCATGGGCCGTGAACTGTTCTACTGTCCGTAAAGTCACCCGGTCGGCCCAGAAGGGCTCGCGCAGCCCTGGATGCCAACGGCGCCAGCCGATGCGCGGATCGTAATAATCCCAATAGGGCCGCCAGTATCCATAAGCCGACCCCCAATATGGAGAGTAGTTGTACTCCTCGAACGTTCGCGCATCGCGTTCAACCAGGCGATCAGCGATAACAAACCAGTCATACTGTTTTTGCAGCGTAAGTTCGGCGGAGCGGTAAAGCAGATAGCCTTCGACCCGCTCTCGCGATGTGAAGCAATTTCCGGTGAAAGTGACGCGGTAACGATTGTCCGCCAGTCGTTCTTCCGAGAATCCGCCAGATACCCGCTGACCTGGCAAATCCGGCTGGTATGGCGTGGGCGTCGCACACGCTGCAAGCACCGCAAAGGCAGCAAGTATCAAGCCCCGACAGGTATGAAGCGGGTTCATGAAAGTCATCGCGGCAGCTCCTTTTTCGAATTTTTGTGCCGCGATTCTCGGCGCGCAGGCATTGCTGTGACATCCGTAAGCATACGTAACGACGGGCATTGCGAATTGCGCTTCAACAAGGCGTCAAAACGTAGCCGACAAGGTGTCGGCCGTGGACACAGACACGCAGCTGGAGAAGTCTAATGAGCGCGCTAGGGCTACGGCAATTCGATAAGGCAGTGCAGGATGCGAACATCTGGCTTGATGACCTGATGAGAGCGCTCGACTGGGACGACAAGGCCCGCGCCTTTCGGCTGTTGCGAAGCACGTTGCATGCCTTGCGCGACCGGCTGCCGGTGGCCGAAGCGGTCGACCTTTCGGCGCAACTGCCGACCCTTATCCGAGGCGTGTATTTCGAAGGGTGGACCCCGCGCGCAACTCCCACGAACGAGAAAACCGCAGAGGATTTTGCCGACAAGATCGACGGCGCCTTTCCCGAAGGTCTGAACATTGACCCCATAACGCTTGTCGAAGGCGCGCTGGAGGTGATCGCAAGCCATGTGAGCGAAGGGGAAATCGATAATGTGAAGGGCTGCCTGCCGCCCGATATCAGATCGCTCTGGCCGCGCACCATGGCCTGATCGCGGACAAGGACGCGCAGACTGAATGCGGGGCCGCCACGCTGGCGTCATACAGGGAACTGCCAGAGGCCATTTTCCGGCGAACCGGACAGGTCAGAATGCACAATCACACGTGACCTCAGGAGAAGCAGATGTCAGTTTTTCGCACCCGATCGACCGAGGTTGAAGCAATCAAGCCGCGGCGCTTTTCCAACAGCGAAGCGCTGGCTGACTGGGAGGTGTGCACCTCGACAACTGTCGGTGTGCCAATCACTATCACGCCAGCACGGCGGGAAGACCGGGCCTTGCTGGAGGCTTTCTTCGAACGTGTCAGCCCGCAAGACCTGTATTATCGTTTCCTGACCGGTATGAAGAAAGTCGACAAGCAGCGGATCGACGCGATGGTCCGCGATGATGATGATTTGAGCATCGACTTTCTGGCGCTTGATAGCAAAACAGAAGAGATACTGGCCACCGCCATATTGGTGGCGGAAAATGACTTCGAGACAGCGGAGTTCGCGATGTGCACGCGTGACGATGCGAAAGGCAAAGGCATCAGCTGGGCGCTGCTCGACCATGCTGCCCGCTATGCCGAAGCGATGGGCGTGAAACGGATTTATTCATTACAAAGCGCGGCCCATTCCGATGCTTTGCAGCTCGAGCAGGAGATGGGCTTCAAGGTTCGGCCAAGCCCGGATGACCCGGCGCTGAAACTCGTCGAGAAAACCTTCTGAACTGGTATGGATGAAGCGCTATCACCGCGCATCTGGCACACGCTGGATGCGCGCGATGCGCTGGCCGCGCTCAACTCATCATTAACGGGTCTGAGCGAGGTTGAGGCGGAGCGGCGGCTTGGGCAATATGGCCCGAATATTCTGCCTGAGCCAAGCCGCACGCGTCCACTGGGTATCTTCCTGCGCCAATTTGCCAACCCGCTGATCTACCTGCTGCTGTTCGCCGGCCTGCTGTCGCTGGCGATCGGTGACCGGTGGGACGCGTGGTTCATTTTCGGTGTGCTTGGTCTTAATGCGCTGATCGGCGGCATTCAGGAATTGAAAGCCGATGCCAGCGCGCAGGCGCTGCGTATGCTGGTGCCGCAAACGGCACGGTTGCGGCGCACAGGCAGGATTTTCGATATGCCTTCGGCGCAAATCGTGCCGGGCGATATTGTGGAGTTGGAGAGCGGGGTGAAAGTTACCGCTGACATCCGGCTGATCACAGCGCAGGGTCTGCAGATAGACGAATCCCTGGTGACCGGGGAGTCCATGCCGGTGATGAAATCTGCAGAGGCAAAGGTGGCCGCGGAAGCTCCGCCAGCCGAACGTTTGACAATGGCCCATGCGGGAACTGCTATTGTCCGCGGGCGGGGCAGCGGTGTTGTCGTGGCGACCGGAAGCAACACTGTCCTTGGCCATATCGACAGGACGCTACAAGCAGCAGGTGAGAGTGCAGTCGAAACGCCGATGGTGCGGCGTATGGAGGTGCTGGGGCGACAGATTGCGATAGCTACAATGGCGCTGATTGCGGTCCTTTCGATCCTGCTGTTCCTGCAGGGTGAGGATTTTCGCGAGATCGTTTTGCTGGCGATCGCGCTTGCAGTTTCGGCCATTCCTGAAGGATTGCCGATTGCCGTAACGGTCGCGCTGTCTGCTGCTGCCAACCGTATGGCAAGGCGCAATGTGATCGTAAGGTCCCTGCCTGCAGTTGAAGGGCTGGGGGCTTGCACCGTAATCGCCAGCGACAAGACCGGAACGCTGACCCTTAATCGTCTCTCGGTAGAATGTCTGGCCTTGCCCGATGGCACGCTTATCAGGCGGGCGGACTGGCTTGCCGATGGTGAGTTACCGGGCCTGGCAAAGATCGGGAAGGTAGCGGGATGGTGCAACGAGGCACAATTGACCGATACGGGCAGCCCGGTTGGCGATGCTGTCGATATTGCACTGCTTGATCTGGCCCGCGAGGCGGGCTGCGATCCCGCAACATTGCTGGGGGAGTCGCGGCTGGACCATCTTCATTACGAACCCGCACTTCGGCATGCCGCAGTAGCGCTCGGCTTGCCCGATGGCGTCAGGATTGTCGTCAAGGGGGCGCCGGAAACGATTCTTGCAATGTGCGAAGACGCCGGGCCCGAGCACCGCGAAATTGCCGAACGTCTGGCGGCCGATGGATACCGGGTGATCGCCTTCGCGCAAAAAACCGTGCAACGGCTGGAAGGGCCGCTGCGCCAGAGTATGTCAGGGCTGGGCATAGTGGGATTTGTCGGATTGGCGGATCCGTTGCGCCACGGAGTAATCGATGCGATCCGGACCTGCCAGGCGGCGGGCATTGATGTGAGGATGATAACCGGCGACCATCCGCGAACTGCGCTGGCAATTGCCAATCAGCTGGGCATGCACATTGATTTGCAAGATGTGGTCACGGGCGCACAGCTGAAACAGCACGATCCGTCCTCGGCGCTGTTTGTCGATCTTGTGATCGGCGCCAAGGTGTTCGCGCGGACCGAACCCGATCAGAAGCTGGCAATCGTCCTTGCGCTTGAAAAGTCGGGTCAGATCGTCGCGGTGACAGGCGACGGAGTAAATGACGGGCCGGCATTGCGGGCAGCCGATATCGGCGTCGCGATGGGGCGCAGCGGCACCGACGTGGCCCGCAGTGCAGCGGACCTGGTTTTGGCCGATGATAATTTCGCCACTATCGTCGCCGGGGTTGAGGAAGGGCGCATCACTTTCGTAAACATTCGCAAGATCGTATTGTTCATGCTGGCCACGGGTCTTGCGGAAATCTGTATGTTCCTTGGCGCACTGGCATTTGGCCTGCCAATGCCGCTTACGGCAGTGCAGCTCCTTTGGCTCAATGTCGTTACCAATGGCGTGCAAGATGTAACGCTGGGATTCGGCAAGGGGGAGGGCGACGAGCTGGAGCAGCCTGTGCGCGCAACGCTTGCCAGGCTGATTGACCGGGAGGCAATCATTCTCATGTTGCCGGGGGCACTGGCGATGACCGGCATTTCCGTGTGGGTCCTTTCCACCATGCTCGGGGCCGGAGAAACGATTGACGCCGCGCGCAACGCCGTGGTGCTTACAGTGGTCTTCTTCCACTTCGCCTATCTTATCAGTATCCGCCACCTGCACCGGCCATTCTGGCGCTGGCATCCACCGGAAAACCTCTGGATGTTCGGCGGAATGGCGCTTGCGATAACGTTGCAATTGCTGGGAATGAACTGGGGGCCGTTGCAGACAATCCTCGGACTGTCCCCCATTGCATCATCCGTCTTGCTGCAATGCCTTGCCGGCGGAGTGCTGGTGCTTGTCGTGACAGAGACCACCAAACGCATCGTTTATCGACCGCGCTGCTGATCCGCATGATCTGCGACGCAACCATCTGACCAGAGCGGCTTTTCCCAAGCCGAATCGAGTCGCGGAGATCGTCCGGCTGGATATTGATCGGCTCGCCGCGAGCCGCGTTTCGCCCGGTTATTTGCCTCCATTCGCGACGCAATAGCCTGAAAGCAAGACAAAATTCCCGGAAGTTTTACAATCATGGCCTGAGAGTTGTAAAACACTGTGGTGGAAGGAGCTGAAAAGGCGATTGAAGGTTATGTCAGCGGAAGATGCAGTATTTATGGCCAACCGGAACATAGCAAACTTCGCGAGCAGGCTGGCATCCGAAAAAGATCCGGCGAAGCGTCGCACTTTGCGGCAATTACTGAAAGAAGAGCGCGCCAAGTTGACTGCCTGGCAGGAGCCGCGCCGATCCTAGGTTCACGATACTCCCCGATACCGCATGATACTGCCTGATACGGCCTGATACGGCCTGATACGGCCTGATACGGCCTGATACGGCCTGATACGGCCTGATACGGAGAGTCACCTATAGGCTCGATCTGGGTGCGCGAGCATATTTGCCAAAGAGGTGAAGACTTCCCTTCACTGCTCAGTCGAGGACAGAGCCATGGTCTTTGGCAACGCCAGAGTATTCTCCGAAGCCAAGAGCGAACAGAGCCGTTTCACCCTTTCGGCTTCGGATGAAAATTATCGCCGTGGCCAGTCAACGAACGAGCCGCGCCTGCTCGCGTGCATCGATGATCTTGACGGAGTCCATTCACTCGCGCCGCACGCCCTTGCAGTGGCATGTAGCCTCGGCCTGAAAGTCACCTTTGCCCGCGTTATTGAATTGCGGCGCCATTTCTCGTCCCCGGCGGACCCGATTACATGGCATTCCCGGCAATGTGCCGAACGGGAGAACCTGCGCAAGCTGGTCTCCGGACAATCCAGAGAGCCTGCGGAAGGTGGCGCATTGCCTGCACCCCGGTCGGGCACCGATCAGGCAATCGACAGTGTATTGCTTGCCGGCAATCCTGGGGAGGAGCTGGCAGATTGGGCGAAAGCGCATGATACGTCCGTGATCGCGATGCACCGCCGCGACAGCCACAACGGGCCAGGGCTGGGCGCGACTGCGCAGGCATTGATGAACGATGGCAATTCCTCGCTGCTGCTGGTTCCGCCCAAATCGCTTGGGGATGCCAGATACCGGCGCATCCTGGTGCCGATTGATGGCTCGGCCCGCGCGGAAAGCATCATGCCGCTCGCTCGCCGGATCGCACGGACTCATCGTGCAACCCTGATCCTCGTCCATGTCGTGCCGAAGGTCCAAGAGATATTGCAGCCCCGGCGATCCAGTCATCCTGGCCTCGTCGCTGAATTCGAGGCCAGCTGCGAGGAAGGAGCCCGTGCAAAAATGGAAACGCTGCGCCGCCGCAGCGTTGAGGATGGCGTTCCGGTCCGCGTGATGACCGTAGGGCCGGCGGACGCGCGAACGGAACTGTGCCGGATCATTCGCGACCAGAGGGCGGACATGGTGGTAATGTCATCGCACGGCTGTACCGGGCTGGAAGATATCCCTTGTGGCAGCGTAACCGACTATGTCGCGGGACATAGCGACATTCCGGTACTGATCGTGCGGCCCAATATCGAATGCCGCTTTGGCCCAGAGCCAGTGAGCTGCGTGGCACCGTCGGCCTTTCGCTTTCCCTGATGCACGCCGCGCTGGACCAACAAAGTCCGCTTGGCTTCGAAAGTGTTACGGCTGCAATCGCAGAGCGGCACAGGATCGTTTCAGGACCACCGCAAGCGATGCCCGTCTGGTCCGAGATTGGCGCTGTTCGCCGCTGGCTGGAGCGCGCCCGGAGAGCGAGTGTCGATCCTCCTCCAGATGCAACCAAGGCTGCCGAATGGTTTCTGGATAATGATTACCAGGTGCACCGTGCGATCCGCCAGATCGAGCAGGATTTGCCTGCCGCGTTTTATCGCCGGCTGCCTGCACTTGGCCCAGATACGGGTCCAGATACGGGCCCACAAACTGGCCCGGTAACTGGCCCGATAACTGGCCCTGTAACTGGCAGCGAACCACGTGTCGCCATGGTAGCGCGCGAGCTGTTGATAGCGAGCCACCTGCAATTGACGCACGCCATCGCAACTGACTTTGTCACAGCATATCAGCGCCATGATTATCTGACGATTGCCGAGTTATGGGCATTGCCGACCATGCTGCGCATCGCCTGCATCGAGATGCTGATCATGGCGATGGCGGAATTGTTCGAAGATGCGTTAGCGCAGCCTGTCGAGATTTCGCCGCGTTCTTGCGAATCTGCTTCGCTTGAAGCAACCGAGCGCGTGGCGCGCTGCATCACCAATCTGGCGACTATTGCGGCGATCAATTGGAACGATTTCTTCGACGAGGTGAGCTTGGTGGAGGCCGCCTTGCGCGAAGATCCATCGGGTGCATATGCGGCCATGGATTTCGCCACCCGCGATACATACCGCAATGCTGTTGAGCGCATGGCATCAGCGTCCATGCGGGATGAAGTTTCGGTCGCGCAAATTGCAGTCAAACGGGCTGCGGCCGAGACCGGTCACACGGTTGAGCAGCATATAGGGTACTGGCTAATCGATGGCGGCCGCGACATCTTCGAGCGTGAACTCGGATTACATCTTGAACTCCCCGTCAGGCTGCAACGGCTGGTCCGCACATATCCGGGCTGGTTTTATGCTTTCGCGATCATAATCGCCGGGACAGGCTCGCTGTTGCTGCCTGCCGCATATCTGTGGTGGATGGACGCAGCGCCGGCACAATGGATGCTCGGGCTGGCTGTAAGCCTTTTGCCAGCTTCCGTTCTTGCATTCACCGCCGTGCATTGGGGAGTAACCCGGCTATTGCCGCCATCGGTTCTGCCGAAGATGGATTTCGACAACGGAATGCCTTGCGATGCCAAAAGCGCCGTCGTCGTGCCTGCCATGGTCTCCTCGGTCAGCGATATTGCGAACCTTGCCGAACAGTTGGAGACGCATTGGTTTGCAAATGCGGATCCGCGCCTTTGCGTAGTCCTTCTGGCAGATTTGCCCGATGCCGAAAGCGAGGAAATGCCTTCGGACGAGACGCTTCGCGAAGCCCTGGTACAGGTGATACGCGATCAGAATAGGCGACACCCACGCACGCTACCGGAAGGCGAGCAAACAGATCAGCCAAGTGGCCCGTTCCATCTGCTCTTGCGGTCAAGGCTGTGGAACGAAAGCGAAGGCTGCTGGATGGGGTGGGAACGCAAGCGCGGCAAGCTGGAGCAATTCAACCGGCTGCTTGTGGACGACGACCGAAGCAGTTTTTCACTTCACGAAGGCGATCCGCGCAGCTTGGCCGGCATTCGCTATGTAGTGACAGTCGATGCCGACACGCTCCTGCCTCCGGGATCGGTGGCGAGGTTGGTCGCGACGCTGGCGCATCCATTAAATCACGCGCGCTTTGACCGGCGTACAGGCCGTGTGCTCAGGGGATTTGCCCTGCTGCAACCAAGGGTGGAAATTTCTCCTGCTGCCGGGATGCGAACCTTGTTCGCCCGCCTATTCACCGGAGATACGGCGATCGACATCTACAGCCGCGCGGTTTCCGACATTTATCAGGACCTTTTCGGAGCCGGCATTTTCGTCGGCAAGGGCGCCTATGATTTGCGCGCATTTCACGCAAGTGTGGATGGCCGGATGCCGGAAAATCGCATCCTCAGTCATGATCTGCTGGAAGGCGCGCATGGCCGCGCGGGGCTTGCCACGGACATCGTGCTTTATGAGAATTTCCCTGCGACCTATCCCGAATATGCCCGCCGTTTGCACCGTTGGATACGGGGCGATTGGCAATTGCTCGGCTGGCTTGGCCGGCGCGTGCCCGGCCCCAATGGAAAGCGACTGCCAACACGGATTGCCGGCATCGATCGATGGAAGATGCTGGACAATCTGCGCCGCAGTCTGGTGGCGCCGGGTTCGGTTGCGATGGCTATGGCCGGGTGGCTGGTTCTCCCTGGCAGTCCATGGTTCTGGACTTTCCTGGTCGCGTTTGGGCCAGGAGGGCAATTGGCCACCGATCTTGTCAGCGGCCTTGCCCGGGGCCGCCGGATTGGTGCCAGCTATGGCCTGGTTTCCCGGTTGAAAGACCAGGCGGGCCGGTGGTTGCTGGCGATGGTGTGCCTGCTGCACGAGGCGCTGCTTTCACTACACGCTATTGCAGTGACACTGTGGCGCAGCTTCGTCAGCCATCGCCATCTTCTGGAATGGACTGCCGCGGCCCAAGTTGCTGCCCGGCATTCAGGCGAGACCGCGCGCCGCGCGATCTGGCGGGAAATGGGCCCGAGCGTGCTTGTGGCAGCGGTGATCGCGTGTGTCTTGCTGTTCGTCAGGCCTGCGGCCTTGTCTGCCGGATTGCCACTGCTCGCCGTGTGGCTGGTGGCGCCGGAAATCATGCTGCGCGCAAGCCAGCCTCGCCAGCCAGCTGTCGATCCGCTGAACCCGGAAGATATCCGCTATCTGCGCCTGCTGGCTCGCCGCACCTGGTATTTCTTCGAACAGTTCGCCGGACCCGTGGACAATTGGCTGCCGCCTGACAATTACCAAGGGCCACCGCATGAAGAAATCGGTCACCGGACCTCGCCGACCAACATCGGCATGTTGCTCACATCCAGCGCATCGGCATGGGATCTGGGTTATCTCGGGCGAATTGAGCTGTTGGCCCGCGGCTGGAATGTAATGGAAACACTTTCCCGCATGGAACGGTATCGCGGGCATTTCTACAATTGGTACGAAACGCTCCATCTGCGCCCGCTGGAGCCGCGCTATGTTTCGACGGTGGACAGCGGCAATCTGGCAGTCGGGCTGATCGCCTTTGCGGAAACTCTGCGCGAGGCAGGTACGGACACCGCTCTGGAACCGCAGCGATGGGAAGGTTTGCGTGATCTGATCGACCTCATGCGCGCAAGCGCGAGCAGGTCTGAAAATGCGCACGAGCTGGAAGTTGTACTGGCGCAGTGGGAAGCACTTACCAAATCCGAGGTGCCCACAGCGGAAGAACAGGCCCGGCAGCTCGATACCATGTTATCCGAGCTGCCCTTGCTTGAAGAGATCACGGAATTGATCTGCGAGCATGACGGGGGTCTCGACCCTGCAAGCGCACGCGATCTGGTCGGATGGCTAGAGCGGCTTGGCGACCATATCACCGATATGCAGCGTGATCTTTCAGCGGACGGGGACGCAAATGGCGAGTTCGACGCGCTGGCCGCCGAGGTTGAAGCGCTCGCATGGTCGATGGACTTCGCCTGGCTTTACGACAGGCAGCGGAAGTTGTTCTTCCTCGGTTACAACATAAGCACCGGTCAGATCGACATGCACCGGTACGACCTGCTGGCATCGGAAGCGCGGCTGGCCAGCTTCTTTGCGATCGCGAAAGGCGATGTGCCGCTGGAACACTGGTTCCATCTGGAACGCCCGGTCACACGGGCGGCTGGCGGGCTGGCGCTTCTGTCGTGGAATGGATCGATGTTCGAATATCTCATGCCGCGACTGCTTCTTCGCAGCGGCTCGAACAGCCTGCTGGAAGAAAGCGAGCGTATAGCCGTTGCGGTGCAGCGCCTTCAGGGGCGCGCAAATGGAACGCCGTGGGGGGTCTCTGAATCCGCCTATGCCGAACGTGACCCAGAACACCGGTACCGCTATCAGGCATTTGGCACGCCGGGTCTCGGGCTGAGACGCGGTCTTGCACGCCATCACGTCATCGCGCCTTACGCGTCCGCATTGGCTCTGGCGATTGCGCCGCGACAGGCCGCCGCCAATCTTCGGGCAATTTCGGCGCTTGGTGCGGAGGGGCGTTACGGCCTGTGGGAAGCGCTGGATTTCACGCCTGAGCGCAAACGCGAAGACGCGGCATTCACGCCTGTGATCGCATATATGGCGCACCACCAAGGCATGCTGCTCTGTGCAATTGCCAATGCATTGACGGATGATGTGATGGTTGCCCGCTTTTCCCGGGATCCGCAAATGCGTCTGGTGTCATTGCTGCTGAGCGAACGCATCCCGCATGACTTGCCACCCGAATTGCCGCGGCTGGACAATCTAGAGAATACCGGTCCGTCCACACCGGTGGCAGAATACCATGTATGGACCCCGCAACTTTCGGCTTATCCGCAGGCGCTTGTGCTGGGCAATGGCAGGCTGTCGAGCTGCATTTCCGATAGCGGCGGTGGTGGTCTTGGATGGCACGGGCAGGCACTTACGCGGTTTATTCCTGACTCGACCCGCGACGCGGAAGGCTTGTGGATTTATATTCACGAGGAGGAGGCAGAAGCGACGTGGTCCATTACCCGTCAACCGACAGGCAAGGTCGCAGATGAAAGCCAGATAATTTTTTCGCCCCATTGCGCCGAGTTCCACAGCCGGATCCGCCAGATTGATCACAAGCTTGAAATCGCGATCGGCGGCGGTGACGATATCGAGGTTCGCCGGGTCAGCTTCGTCAATGAAAGCGACAGACTGCGCAAATTGCGGGTCACCAGCTATGCTGAAACCGTGCTTGCGCCGCCGCTCGAATATGAACGGCACCCTGCGTTCAGCAAGCTTTTCGTCAGTAGCCAGTTTATCGAGCGGCTTGGCGGGCTGATGATCCGGCGGCGCCCGCGCCGGCCCGAAGATACTCCGCCTGTGATCCTGCATTATGCCATCGACGGTGATGGCCCGCTTGATAACCTCAGCTACAGTGCGGACCGGCGGGCTTTCCTCGGGCGCGGGGGAACGTATTCTGATCCGCGTGGCGCTTGCGAACCGCTTGATGGGTCAATCGGCTTCACGCTTGATCCGATCATGGCCTTGCAGACCGAGATTGTTTTGGCGCCCGGCGAACGGCGCGAGATGTGCTTCATCACGATTGCCGGAGCTTCGAGCAGTTCCGCGCTCGAAATCGCGGCGCGGTATGCGTCACTCGGAGCGGTGGATTGGCTCATGCGGGATGCTGCCATCGATGCCGCACATTCCGCCCACGGGGCGCGCATAACGCCGGATTTGCTTCCGGTTATACAGTCGCTCGCTTCCGCGCTTGTCTATCCGCATTCCGGCTTGCGCTCTGGCCAGCATTTGCTGCGGGCGAATGAATGGGGGCAGCGGCAATTGTGGCCGATGGCGCTATCGGGCGATCTGCCGATTGTCTTGCTCCGGGTGACCGGCGTAGAAGACAGGCTGGTTGAGGAATTGTGCGGCGCCCACAAGTTCTGGCGCAGCCGCGGCCTTGCGGTAGATCTGGTGCTTTTGCAAACAAGCGGATCATCATACGCCGCTTCGTTCACAGGAGAACTGGCGGACTTGCTCGCCAGCATCGGCGCGCATGATATGCTTGGCCGGAATGGCGGCATCCATTTGCTGTTCAGCGATCAGGTCGGAGCGCAGCATGTACGGCTGCTGGAAACTGTCGCAGCGGTGGTGCTTGACGATGACGGGAGGTCTATCGCGGCGCAACTGGAGCAAGGCCGGCAAACAGGCGGACGCCTGCCCCCGATCATCCCGACGCTGCCGCCGGAATCGCAGGACGGCAATGTCCTCGATACGTCGGAAAAACTGTTGTTCGACAATGGCATTGGCGGATTCAGCTGTGATGGGTCGGAATATGTGATCCGGCTCGGTCCCGGCCAGACCACTCCCGCGCCGTGGATCAACGTGCTGGCCAATGAAAATTTCGGAACCTTGGTTACAGAAGCAGGCGGCGGCTTCAGCTGGAGCATTAACAGCGGAGAGCAGCGGCTCACTACGTGGACCAACGATCCCGTCAATGATCGCCCTAGCGAAGTGCTTTATCTGCGCGATGAGGAAAGCGCATTGGTCTGGACGATAACACCGGGTGCAGCCCGCACAGATGCACCATGCGAGATTCGTCATGGCCGGGGCTGCTCCACATGGCGCACCACTGCGCAGGGACTTGAACAGGAGCAGAGCGTCTGGATCGTACCCGGCAACCCGGTCAAGATCGTCCGGCTCCGGGTGCGCAATCTGAGCGACCGAGCGCGGCGCATAACGGCAACCTATTATGCCGAATGGTTGATGGGTTCGCTGTTCGGAACTGCACGGCGACATATCACCTGCACTTTCGACGCGGACGCGCAGGCGATCCTTGCGCAGAGTCATTGGAACGCTGAATTTGCCGGGCGCGCGGCTTTTCTCACGGCCACTGTTCAGCCACATGGCTTCACGACGGATCGCTGTGAATTTTTGGGGCGCGAAGGAGATCTGGCACAGCCAGAGGCGCTGTCGCGCTGGGGGTTGGCGGGCACGCAGGCGACTGGAGAGGATCCGTGCGGCGCCTGTCAGATCCATCTCGATCTGGCGGCCGGAGAGATGAAGGAGATAGCGTTCATCCTTGGTGAAGGGGCCAATCGGGATGAAGCTGCCGCGTTGGCAAAGCTTTGGCGCGAGGGCACGAAGTGGCAGGGAACCGGCGTTGAGGTGGCAGAGGCCTGGTCTGATCTGCTTGGCCGGGTAGAAGTTGAAACGCCGGACGCCGCTTTCGATTTGATGGTCAACAACTGGCTGATTTATCAAAGTCTTTCATCACGCATTCTGGCACGTAGCGGTTTTTACCAGGCGAGCGGTGCCTACGGTTATCGCGATCAATTGCAGGACATGCTCGCCCTGCTGCCGTTTGATCCGCAAAGAGTTCGCGCTCACATTCTCGAATGCGCCGCCCATCAGTTCGAAGAAGGTGATGTGCTGCACTGGTGGCACCCGCCGGCAGGGCGCGGCGTGCGCACACGCTGTTCCGACGACCTTGTTTGGCTTCCCTACGCTGTCGCGACATATGTTCGCGCGACGGGCGACCTTTCCATCCTGGAAGAAAAGGTGCCCTATCTGACGGCACCCGAGCTGCGCGCTGACGAGGAGGACCGCTATTCCGAATTTGAACGCACGGATCAACGCGCGCCCATTCTTGAACATTGCGAGCGTGCGCTGGAGCGCGTCGATTATGGCCGTAACGGACTGCCGCTGATCGGTGCCGGTGACTGGAACGACGGAATGGACCGCGTTGGCCGCGAGGGGCGCGGTGAAAGCGTTTGGCTAGCATGGTTCGTTTCCCTGACTGCGGCGATGATGGCGGATATCCACCGCCAACGTAATCATAAGGCGGAGGCTGATTTCTGGCAGGCCAGGGCGGACCGGTTGCGGCAAAATGCCGAAGATGCCGGCTGGGATGGCGACTGGTACCGGCGCGCGTTCGACGATGCGGGTAACCCCCTGGGCTCTGCTACGGAAGAGGAATGCCGGATCGACTCGATCTCGCAAAGCTGGGCCGCTTTTGCCGGAGCTGATCCCGCACGCGTCAGCCGGGCGCTGCACTGCGCCAAGGAGGAGTTGATCGACGACACAGCGGGCTTGGCGCGGCTGTTGTGGCCGCCATTCGACAAGGGCCCGCGTGATCCGGGATACATCAAGGCCTATCCCCCCGGAATTCGCGAGAACGGCGGGCAATATTCGCACGCCGCCGCATGGCTCGGCCTTGCCTTCGCCCAGCAAGGAGACGGTGACGGGGCGCTGGAGATTTTCGACATGCTCAGTCCGGTGAAGCGTGTGGCAACGCCGGAGGACGCGGAGACTTACCGCACCGAACCCTATGCCATCGCCGCCGATATTGGCGGTGTGGAACCGCACCGCGGGATGGGCGGGTGGAGCTGGTACACCGGCGCTGCCGCATGGACATGGCGGCTGGGCGTAGAAGGAATACTCGGCATTACGATGCGTGGAGGCGGATTGCATATCGCGCCGGCCCTACCGACTGCATGGCCAGGTTACCGGGCCACTTTCCGCCGCGGAGATGCGGCAATCGTAATTGTGGTGGAGCACGTAGGCGAAGACCGAACCTTCGCGATGAGCGTGGACGGCGAGCCATGCGATGGTGCCTTCGTGGAATTTCCCGGTCCCGGAAAGACCCGCAAGGTTGTGATGCGGACCCGCGATCTCGCCCAAGCAGGAGAAGCATGATGGGGTCACCCCTGGTACTGGATTTCGCTGAATTGGGCAGAGCTGACGTCGCGCTGGTCGGGGGCAAAAACGCATCGCTTGGGGAAATGATCGGTGCGCTAATGCCCAAGGGCGTTGCAGTACCTCCGGGTTTCGCCACAACGGCCGACGCATTCCGCCTCTATCTGGCGCACAACCAATTGGAACAGCTGCTGGCTGACCATCTGGAGGCCCTGTCCTGTGGTGATGCGAGCCTTGCAGAAACTGGTCACGCAATTCGCGCTGCAATCGCGGGAGGAACATGGCCGGAGGAACTCGAACAAGCCATCTGTTCGGGTTACCGCAACTTGTCCGGGCGGGTTAGAATGGCAGAGCCACCGGTCGCCGTACGTTCTAGCGCCACGGCAGAAGATTTGCCCGAAGCCAGCTTTGCCGGGCAACAGGCAACCTTCCTCAATATCGCCGGGGAAGAAGCGCTACTGAATGCCTGCCGCGAATGTTTTGCTTCGCTCTACACAGACCGGGCAATCAGTTACCGCGAGGCGCATGGCTTCGCACACGCGGCGGTGGCGCTGTCCATCGGTGTCCAACAGATGGTGCGCGCCGATCTTGCGGGCTCGGGCGTCATGTTCTCGATCGATACCGAAACCGGTTTTCCCGGAACAGTCCTGATCGATGCCACCTGGGGACTGGGTGAAAATATCGTTCAGGGCGCGGTCAATCCCGATAGCTGGCAGGTGTTCAAGCCATTGCTCGATGACACTTCGCTCGTGCCCATTATCGCCCGCCAGCGCGGTGAAAAGGCGATCAAGATGATCTATGCCGAAAAAGCGGACGGACCGACAAAAAATATCGAAACCACCCCTGAGGAGCGCGGCAGCTATGTGCTGGAAGACGCAGAGGTGCTCCAGCTTGCGCGATGGGCGGTCGCTATTGAAGATCATTACGGCTGCGCGATGGATATGGAATGGGCAAAGGATGGTCTGACCGGCGATCTCTTCATCGTGCAGGCACGCCCTGAAACGGTGCAATCAAGAGCCAAGACAGCGACATTGAAAGACTATGCAATGTCAGCCAGCGCCGCGCCCATCCTGACCGGCCTGGCTATCGGTCATGGCATCGCCAGCGGCACGGTCTGCCATATCGAGAACGCCGCCGATATCGACAGGTTTGTCGATGGTGCAATTCTGGTGACCGGTACGACCGATCCAGACTGGGTGCCGATCATGCAGCGGGCATCGGCCATTGTGACCGATCATGGCGGGCGCACCTCGCATGCGGCTATCGTGGCGCGGGAATTCGGCCTGCCTGCCATTGTCGGTGCGACCGATGCGACACGTTTGCTGGAGGACGGCCAAATGGTCACGGTAAGCTGCCTCGGCGGAGAGACCGGCGCGATCTATGACGGCCAGGAGGACTACACAGTCCGCATTCTCGACCTGGGCAAGGTTCCGGATACTCGCACCAAGGTGATGCTCAATCTTGCCGAGCCATCGGCAGCGATGCGATGGTGGCGCCTGCCCATCGACGGAATTGGCCTGACACGGATGGAGTTCGTAATTGCCAACGAAATTCGGGTGCATCCCATGGCGCTGGTTGATCCTGCGGCACTGGAAGACGTCGAGGCGAAAGCTGAAATCGCGGCGCTCACCAAGGGATATGACCGGGCGGCTGACTATTTCATCGATCACCTAGCGCGCGGCCTGGCGAGAATTGCCGCGGTCGCGCATCCACGACCCGTCATCGTGCGGATGAGTGATTTCAAGACCAATGAATATGCCAGCCTGATCGGTGGCAGCGCGTTTGAGCCGGTGGAAGAAAACCCCATGCTCGGATTTCGCGGCGCGTCGCGCTATTATTCCGACCTTTACCGTGCAGGCTTTGCATTGGAATGCCGCGCCATCAGCCGCTTGCGCGAACAGCTTGGCTTTACCAATGTTGCGGTCATGATCCCCTTCTGCCGCACAGTTGCAGAAGCTGACAAAGTGCTTGGCGTCATGGCCGAAGAGGGGCTGGAGCGGGGTGGAAACGGACTGCAAATCTACGTCATGTGTGAGATCCCGTCCAATGTCGTGCTGGCAGGAGATTTCGCACAGCGATTTGACGGGTTTTCGATTGGCAGCAACGACCTGACCCAGCTCACGCTTGGCATAGACCGCGATTCCGATCTGCTGGCCGATCAATTCGATGAACGCGATCCTGCCGTAGAGTGGATGATCAGGCATGTAATCGCCGAGGCACACCGGCACCGCTGCCAAGTCGGATTGTGCGGTCAGGCCCCTAGCGATCACCCTGAATTCGCGCGCTTTCTGGTGGAATGCGGGATCGATTCAATCTCGGTAACGCCCGACAGTTTCGTCGATGTCAAACGTCATGTCAAAGAAGCCGAAGCGGCGCTCGCCGTAGTTGAACCTCCCAAATCGCTTACCGGAACGCATAGCCTATGAACGGGATCGCCGCGCTGACAATGAACCCTGCGATTGACGTAGCCTACTCGGTCGAACAGCTGGAGCACACGCGCAAGCTTCGTGCTGACGATGCGAGTGTCGACCCGGGTGGTGGCGGCATCAACGTGGCGCGCGTTCTGGTCAGGCTGGGTAACAATGTCCGTTGTTTCTATCCATCGGGCGGAGCGGGAGGCGTTGCTTTCGATAATCTTGTCGACTTGCACCAATTGGTGAAGACACGAATTCCCATCGCGGGTTCGACCCGCTTCAGTACTGCCATTCTTGAACGATCGAGCGGGCACGAATTCCGCTTTTCATCTACCGGGCCGGAATTGCAGGAAGCAGAATGGCAGGCCTGCCTTGACGCCATTGCCACGATGAAGGGCGATTATCTGGTTGCCAGCGGCTCGCTTCCGCCCGGCGTGCCAACCGATTTTTACGCCTCGGTATGCCGCATCGCCCACGAGAAGGGGGCGCGCTTCGTGCTCGACACCTCAGGGCCGCCGCTGAAAGCATGCATTGCACAGGGCGGCGTATTTCTCGCCAAACCGGGACGGCTGGAATTTGAAGCAATGGTCGGAAGGCCGCTTGCCGATGACAAGACGCTAGAAGCTGCAGCGCGCGAGATCGTTGATCAGGGGCTGGTTGAAAACCTTGCCGTAACGATGGGAGAGGGCGGCGCGCTGCTGGCTACACGAGAGGCGACCTTGCGATTGAGTGCGGCGGAAGTCGAAGCACGCAGCACGGTCGGGGCGGGGGACAGTTTCGTCGCGGGGATGGTCCACGCCTTTGCCATAGGAAGCGATGCCGCAGAGGCCTTCCGCTACGGTGTTGCTGCCGGAGCAGCCGCGGTTTTGACGCCAGGGACCGATCTTTGCAGGCCTGCCGACATGGAGCGGCTTCTGGAACACATGCCGGTACCGCAGTAGGCGCTGGCACCGGCGATTACGAACATTTGCGTACTTACCCCATCTCGCAAATCCTCCACCGTTCCGGCCGCAGGCGATAGGGAGGATGGCGCGTGGCGGAATTGATGAAAGCGGCGATATTTGTCGAGCCGGGACGGATCGTGCTGGGAGAAAAGCCGGTTCCCGATGTCGGCCCGCTCGATGCCCTGATGAAGATCACGACGACAACAATTTGCGGTACCGACGTGCACATCCTGAAGGGCGAGTATCCGGTCGAAAAGGGCCTGACCGTGGGACACGAACCGGTCGGTAGAATCGAAAAGCTCGGCTCTGCCGTTTACGGCTTTACCGAAGGTCAGCGTGTCATCGCCGGGGCAATTACGCCGTCTGGCACTTCCACTGCTTCGCTGTGCGGTTTTCACGCCCAATGCGGGGGGCAGGAAGGGCATGGCTGGAAGGCCATAGGAGGTTGGCGGTTCGGCAATACGATCGACGGTGCTCAGGCGGAATATCTGCTTGTGCCCGATGCCATGGCAAACCTTGCACCCATTCCGGATGGTCTGTCCGACGAACAGGTGCTGATGTGCCCTGATATCATGTCCACCGGATTTGGCGGGGCGGAATCAGGAAAGATCAGGATTGGCGATACGGTCGCCGTGTTTGCCCAGGGCCCCATTGGCCTGTTCGCTACTGCCGGGGCTTACATGATGGGTGCGACAACAATCATCGGCGTCGAAAGCATTCCCGCTCGCATGGCAATGTCCAGACAGATGGGCGCGACGCATGTGGTCGATTTTTCCAAAGTCGATCCGGTGGATGAAATCATGAAGATTACCGACGGACGCGGCGTGGATGTCGCGATCGAGGCGCTGGGCCTGCAATCAACTTTCGAGGGGGCGCTGCGAGTGTTGCGGCCCGGCGGCACCCTGTCTTCGCTCGGCGTCTATTCGGGCGATCTGACCATTCCGTGCGATGCCTTTTCGGCAGGGCTAGGGGATAATCACATCGTCACCACACTATGTCCCGGTGGCAAGGAACGAATGCGGCGATTGATGGCTACCGTGGCTTCCGGACGGATCGATACAAAAGCGCTGGTAACCCATCGTTTCCCGCTGGATTCAATCGTGGATGCCTACGAATTGTTTGCCAATCAGCGCGGCGGCGTGCTGAAAGTCGCGATAACGACCTGATGCAGGCGAAACACCTGGTTCGTGCTGCAACACGGAGGCGCGCAGCATGAACGAGCATTCTCCTCTCCCCCCGGATTTTTCGCGGGCTTTGCTGGCGCTGTTTGTGCTGGGCGGAATCGTGCTGTGTTACTTGATAGCGGAGCCGTTTTTTGCCGCACTTGTCTGGTCGGCCACGCTGGCTGTCCTGTTTGCAGGATTTGAGCGCAAAATGCGCCTTCGCCTGCGTTCTACGACCCTTTCCGTCGTTCTGACGATGATCCTGATCACGGTGCTGGTTGTTGTGCCCGTCCTGCTGGTATCGCGTGCAGTTCTGGATGCTGTCCTTTCGGGAGTTGCCGATGCTGAAGGACTTTTGTCGGTGGACTGGCGCAACGCGGCAAATGGTATGCCCGGCTGGCAAACAGCAGTTGCATGGATAGATGCCAATCTCGACATCGTTGATCTGGCCGACAGTTTCGCCGCAGCCATGCAGCAATTGGCGACCGACCTGCTTGTCGGCTCCCTGACCAGTGCAATCACATTGCTGCTGACTTTCTATTTCCTGTTTTATTTCTTGAGAGATAGCGATGATGCGCTTTCTGCCATCGGCCTGTTGATCCCGCTTTCCGATAGCGAATATGCCAAATTGCTCACCCGGATGACCGATACGATTTTTGCGACCGTGTGGGGCATTGCCATTGTTTCGATGGTGCAAGGATTGCTGGGCGGATTGATGTTCTGGTGGTTGGATCTGCCGTCACCGGTATTCTGGGGGCTGGTGATGGGGCTGCTGGCAATTGTGCCTTTCCTCGGGGCCTTTGTTGTCTGGCTTCCGGCGGCAATCCTTCTGGTGCTTGACGGCCAATGGTCAGCGGCCCTCATCCTCACGGTTTGGGGCACCTTGATCGTCGGGCTGATCGACAATGTCCTGTATCCGATGTTGGTCGGGCGACAATTGGCGCAGCATTCTGTAATTGCATTCATTGCCATAATCGGCGGAATCGCTGTCTTCGGCGCGCACGGATTCATTCTCGGCCCGTTGGTAATTTCCGCAACGCTGACCCTGCTGGAAATCCTGCGTACACGGCTTGACAGGCGCGAGGCGGCGATTGCTGCGGGCGAGGAACCACCGCCCCGGGCAGGCAGAACCTGACCGGGGCGCAGATCAAGGCAATGATGATCGCAGGATTGCCGGTTGTCATATGCGATCACCTGCAACCCGTACTGTACGCAGGCTGCGGATAGCGGCGTTTATTTCGCTGCTTCATGCCCCTTGATCGGGATGTGCCGGGCGGCATTCCGGCTTTCGGAATCGCGCGGTATTGCGATTGTAAGGACACCATCGCGTGAAGATGCTTCGATGTCCTCCGACCTTGCATCGTCAGGCAGGCGGAGCCGCCGCTCGAACGATCCGTACACTCGTTCCGAACGGCTGAAGTCGCGGCCCTTTTCCTCATGCTCCTCGCGTTTCTCTCCTTTGATGACCAGCATATCCTGCTGGACAGAAAGGTCGATTTCGCCAGGCGCGACGCCGGGAACTTCGACCGATACTTTATAAGTGTCATCCGTCTCGGTCATCTCGATCGCCGGAAAAGGGGCCAGTGTTGCAAGCCGGCTTGCGGGGTAGGGAGATGGCCAGCGGGTCGGGATGTCGCCCATCATCTGCTCGACCTCATCACGCATCCGCGTGAAAGGCTCGACGACATGATCGGTGAAATACTGGCGAGCAGCGTCTGATCGACGCTGCACAAGGGATTGTTCGTTCATGACGGTGTCCTCTGTCTCAATCGGGCTGAATTGCCTCGTTGCAGCCTATGGGATTCGCCGATTGCACCGGATACGCAAACCTCCGTAAGGCGCGCGGGATCAGTCCTGCAGTTCCGTCGCGGGAATAGACATCGGGCAGGAATTGGACGGTGTCCTCCTCGTCCGCTTCCGCAGTGAAATATGCGACGAATATCGGAATGACTTCAGCTGTCGGAATCGTTGTGGTTTCACCCAGATCGACAACTTCGTCAACTGCGGCGCGCGTCCAGTCGGTGCCTTCCAGCATCAGCGAAGCAAACTCGATCGCACCCTGCACCCGCACGCAGCCGTGGCTCAGCAGTCGCTCTTCGCGGCCAAACAGTTCGCGGTTTGACGTATCATGAAGGAAAACCGAGAAACGGTTTGGCATCACCAGCTTCATACGGCCAAGCGCGTTGTTATCGCCGGGCATCTGGCGATATCGCCCCTGGCTGTAGATGTATCCGCGTGCCCGGGCACCTGCCGGATCGCGGCGGACGAACGAACCGATCCCTTCGGCCGCGATGCTGGCGGGAATATTCCACCACGGGTTGAGGACTACGCCGCTGACCTGCGCGGCGAAGACTGGCGTAGGAGTGGCCCGTGTCCCGGCGATTACGCGGCGTCTGTCAATCGCCCGGTCCCCGTCCCAGACGGTCAATTCCTGCGCGGCTGTGTTCACCACGATATAGCGGCCTTCTTTGGGCAGCGGCAGGCTACGCCACCGGGCGAGGTTGAGGGCGATGTTGGCGCGGCGATCAGCGTCACTTTCGTTTGCATAAGCGCGCGCCAGTCCAAGGTATTGTGGATGGCGCGGGCGGCTGGCGCGCAGCAGCAAGCTTATCTGGTCGTTCGCCACGGCCTGGTTCAGTCGATCTGCCAGCATTTCCGGTGTCACGGGCTGAGAGATGTGCCAGCTGCCCGGCAATTGGGCCGAACAGCATTGACCGTGATAAGCCAGCAGCAGCCGCATCGCGGCGGCCTGTGCGCTTTGGTCGATGCTCGCGCGATCGCCGCTGTCGATGGCCGTGCGCAGCCGCGTGCCCAAAACGGGATCGATGGTAATGGCTTCGTGATCAGCCCGTTGCAGCCAGTGCCAGACAGCCTCGGCCTGTACGGCATCCCAACGATCTGCCGGCGGCATGGTTACGGCCTGTGCTGGCGGGGCAACCGACATCACGAATATGCAGGCGGCAATCAGGACAATGCGCATGGAACCGCGTAAAGCGTGCAAACTGATCGCGGGTAATAAGGACATCCCCTTAGCGCGCATATCTACTGTTGCTGGCATTGCGGTGAAATCCAACCAGCCAGATCGACGATGCATGGCAGTTGCCGCAAGCGCAAATCGAGGCCGCCAAGACCATGTTTCACGAAAAAGCCGACCAGACACCAGCCCGCAGCAAGAGCCAGCTTTTACGACGGGCATCGAAATGCTAGGAAAACCGTCTTCGGAACGCAGACGGCGACGAGGAAACGGGATGGCGAGATCTTCAGATGCGGGTTTGTTGGCACCGTTGGGAGGCGGTGACACACTACATGCGCTGATCGACACCATGCCCGATGCGATGATCGTCATCGATGTCGACGCGAAGATCGTATTTTTCAGCCATGGCGCTGAACGCATGTTCGGATATCTCGAAAAAGAGATCATCGGCGAAAATGTCAGCATGCTCATGCCTTCGCCCGATCGCGAACATCATGACGGTTATATTGCCCATTATCTCAAGACCGGAGAGAAGCGGATTATCGGCATTGGCCGGGTCACCACTGCGCGCGCCCGCGACGGTGCGACTTTCCCGGTCGATCTCTCGATCGGTGAGTTCGTGGCAGAGGGCGAGACCCTGTTCGCGGGGTTTATCAAGGATCTCACGGACAGCCGGGAAACCGAACAGCAATTGCACGCCTTGCAGGCAGAGCTTGCCCATGTCTCGCGCATTTCGACGATGGGAACGCTCGCGACGTCCATTGCCCACGAATTGAACCAGCCGCTCACTGCAATCACCAACTATGCCAATGCCGCCACCGATCTGCTGGAGGACCCGACAGGGGAGAATCTCGAAAAACTGCATATGGCAGTGGCTGAAACAGCAAAAGAAGCCATTCGCGCCGGGCAGGTCGTGCAGCGATTGCGCAACTTCATTGCAAAAGGCGACGGGCACCATCAATTGGCCAGCCTGCCCCGACTGGTTTCAGATGCGACAGCGCTTGCGCTTGTGAATGGCGATGGCAAAGGCGTGGACATCGAAATAAAGCTGGATCACGATGACCAAATCGTATTGGTTGACGCGATCCAGATCCAGCAAGTGCTTGTCAATCTGATCCGTAATGCACTTGAAGCGATGCAAGGCAGCACCATCAAAAGACTCCAGATTACCAGCAGCCTGCACAGCGAACGCAGCATAATGATTATCATTGCCGATAGCGGGCCGGGCCTTGACAAGCATGTCGCGGAAAGGTTGTTCCATCCCTTCGTGAGTACGAAGGAAACAGGGATGGGACTGGGCTTGTCAATCTGTCACACTATTGTGACCGCGCATGGCGGCAAGATCTGGGCCGGGGCTTCCGATCTGGGCGGCACCCAGTTCCATTTCACTCTCCCGCTTGCAGAAAAGAGCGAGGCTGATGGCTGAATGCACGATTTATCTTGTCGATGACGATGATAGCGTCCGGCGTTCGGTAGGCTTCATGCTCAAGACATCGGGTTACAAGGTCGACACATTTGCCAGCGGTGACGAATTCCTGGCGGCGGCCTCCCGGCTCGAACCTGGCTGCATCCTGCTCGATGTGCGTATGCCGGGCACTGACGGGATCGAGGTCCAGACGGAGCTTAAGAAGCTTGGGATCACGTCACCCGTCACGATCATGACCGGGCACGGTGATATCGGCATGGCCGTTACCGCAATGAAAGCAGGCGCCTGTGATTTCATCGAAAAGCCGTTTGAAAAGCATACTCTCATCCAGGCGCTTGAACATGCCGAAGAAAGGCTGAACGACGATGATCGGCGGCACAAGCGCCGTGACGATGCGATAGTGCTTCTAAATGGCCTGACTCCGCGCGAGCATGAAGTGCTGGAAGGTTTGGTGAAAGGCTATCCCAACAAGACCATCGGCTATGATCTCGGGATCAGCCCGCGAACGGTCGAGATTCACCGCGCCCACCTGATGCAGAAGGTTGGTGTTCACAGTCTGTCGGATCTTCTGCGCATAGCGTTCAGGGCCGGCCTCGGTGAAAATGATCGTACCTCGGCCGACTAGGCGTTTGCTATCGAAACGATACGAAAGGGCAGGCGGCTCCCGTCAGGTTCGGTCAGGGTAAGATATTCCCCTTGGCGGATCGGATGGTCTTCAAGATGCAAGACAGGTTCAAGATCGACTTCGCCTGCGGTATGGGAAAAAGCCCATCCACCGGGCACCTTCAACACATATCCAGACTGATCGGGTTCGTTCGGCCAGAACCTTCGGAGCGTGGCCCTTTTCGGTTCAAATGCGCGCGCCAGTTCATCGATCATTCCGCCTGCATCCAGCGGCAACCGCATTAGATAGCACCTGCTCGGCGATCCATGGGGAAAGGCTTCGGTCGGCGCGAGTTCCAGTTTGATCAATCGCCAGTTGCTCACTGCGGCACCTTTCGTTTGCGGACGTCGATGAATTCAGCCGGCGCGCGCTGTAAACACGAATTTCCACGGATCTGGCATCGGGATATATGCGTAGTTACGCTTCGGCGGCGATGGTCCATTCCAAACCGGTCGCACTATCGTGCTGACCGCAGAGGGAGGCTGTAATGCGATCAATTCTCGTACATGTTTTCGAAGATCCTTGCATGGAAGCCCGGCTTCAGTCGGCACTCGACCTCGCGAGACGCTTCGACGCGCACCTCACTTTTGTTCACGCCATACCTTTCGATTTGAGCATACCCGGCGATTTCCAGGGAGCGATGGCGCTGGAGATGACTGCTGAATTCAAACGCCAGGAGGTGCAAGTCAAAGAAAAGTACGAAGCGAGGCTCTCGAAGGAAGATGTCCGCTGGGATTGGCACACGCGCGATGGATCGGCCAAATCGGCTATGATGCACCTTGCGCCGCTCGCCGATGCAATAATAGTGGGCGCGCACAGCCTCTTCGGAGCTTATCGCAGGCCGTCCAACCTTGCCAATGATCTTGTCGGAAACGTGCGGCCGCCCGTGCTGGTCATTCCCGAAGACAGCAAGGGTCTGGCTCATGACCATCCGGTGACGATTGCCTGGAACGGATCGGCCGAGGCCAGCCATGCCGTCCAGGCAGCCATGCCGCTGCTGCGGGATGCGAGCGATGTTCATGTATTGTGCGTCGAAGAGGACCGGCTGGACCCGGATTTGCTGCCCGCCAAAGCCATTGCCGTGTATTTGTCACGGCACGATATCGAATGTGAAATTGTAAACATTGAGCTCGGCACACCCGCTGACGGCATGATTGCGAAAAAGCTGTTCGACGCAAGCGGCCAGCGCCTTGCGCCGCTCATGGTTGCGGGTGCTTATGGCCATTCGCGTTTCCGCGAATGGGTGCTGGGCGGGGTGACCCGCGACTTGCTGGACGATCCGCCGATAGCCGTGATGCTTTCGCACTGATTGCGGGCGGCCGTTTGTGGGGGGATCGTCCGCGCAGCTGCCAGCCGAGTGTTGCAAGAGCGACCGCAGGTGCTGGAAATTTGATCGGGCGAAGATCAGGCGCATTTATTCCCGGACCGGTCAAACCACCAGGCCAATCGGGCTATTTCAAACCAACGCTGAAGGTTTCCTGCACGGGCGATGGTTGTCAGGAAGCCTGCGAGATTGTTTCTGTCGACACAGGAACGTAAATGGCTTGGGGGCCGGTTTGGACTGACCGCGCAACAGGCGCTCGTCTCTGGGAAAGAATATTATGCTCTCGCGCTATTTTCCAATTCTTGAATGGGGGCGAACCTACAACCGTTCAGTGCTGTCGCATGACCTTCTGGCGGCCGTGATCGTCACGATAATGCTGATACCACAAAGCCTTGCCTATGCCCTTTTGGCTGGGCTTCCGCCGGTTGTTGGTTTGTACGCTTCAATCCTGCCGCTGGTCTTGTACGCGATCTTTGGCACCAGTCGTACGCTGGCGGTTGGGCCTGTGGCGGTTGTATCCTTGATGACGGCATCGGCTGCAGGAGCGGTCGCCGATCAAGGCACTGCGGCTTATCTGGAGGCGGCCATCACGCTCGCATTCCTTTCCGGCATCATGCTTGCGGTTTTGGGTCTGTTGCGCGCCGGTTTCCTGGCCAATCTGTTGTCTCATCCGGTTATCAGCGGTTTCATCACCGCGTCGGGAATCCTGATCGCGACAAGCCAGCTGAAGCATATTTTCGGGATAAGTGCAGGCGGTGACAATTGGCCTGAAATGCTCGGCTCGCTGGCGCGGTCTTTTGGCGACACGAATTCATGGACGCTTGCGATTGGCATTCCTGCGACGCTCTTTCTCTTCTGGGTGCGAAAGGGCGCTAAACCGGCGCTGCAGGGCATGGGGCTGCCAGCACGCGCTGCCGAAATGGTCGCCAAGGCGGGGCCCGTCGCTGCTGTTGCGTTAACGATCCTTGCCGTGCTTGCCTTCGATCTGGATGGGCGCGGTGTCAGCCTTGTCGGTGCCATTCCGCAAGGCCTGCCGCCCTTCGCCATGCCCTCGACAGATATCTCGCTGATCGAGAAGCTCTGGGTGCCTGCATTGCTAATTTCGATCATCGGTTTCGTTGAAAGTGTATCTGTTGCGCAAACATTGGCTGCCAAGCGGCGCCAAAGGATTGCCCCTGACCAGGAGTTGATCGGATTGGGCGCGGCAAATATCGCCAGCGCGTTTTCCGGTGGATATCCGGTGACAGGCGGGTTCGCCCGCTCCGCTGTCAATTTTGATGCTGGTGCGCAAACCCCCGCCGCCGGTGCCTACACGGCCATCGGCATAGCGTTCGCCACGCTTTTCCTCACACCGCTGCTGTTCAATCTGCCCATCGCGACCCTTGCCGCAACCATCATTGTCGCAGTGTTAAGCCTGGTCGATCTCAAGACGCCAGGACAGCTTTGGCGTTATTCGAAGGCGGACTTTGCCGCGCATGTCGTGACCATTGTCTGCACGCTTCTGGCCGGCGTTGAACTGGGGGTTATCGCCGGTGTTGCTTTGGGTTTGCTGCTGTATCTCTGGCGTGCCAGCCGCCCGCATGCCGCAATTGTCGGGCGCGTTCCTGAAACGGAGCATTTCCGCAATGTGGAGCGGCACAAGGTTTTCACAGTCCCGCACGTTCTGTCGATCCGTATCGATGAAGCGCTGACGTATCTCAATGCGCGCTGGCTTGAGGAATATGTGCTTGAGCAAGTGGCAGATCGCCCGGCGGTGCGGCACGTTATTTTGATGTGCAGTGCGGTCAATGAAGTGGATGCTTCGGGCCTGGAAAGTCTGGAGGCGATAAGCCACCGTCTGGCAGATGGCGGGATCTGTCTGCATCTGTCCGAGGTCAAAGGGCCGGTCATGGATCGCCTGAAGCGAACGGATTTCCTTGATGAATTGAACGGCAAGGTGTTCCTGTCGCAGGATCAGGCATTTGCGCAGGCATCAAAGGACACAGGCGAGCCGCGCGCTCCGACAGATCATGACGCGGCGCGCGGGCTTATCTGAATATGCCGAATTTCGGAGACTGAAGTGAAGTTGCTGATCCCTCCACCTATCGTTGCAGCACTTTGCGGGCTGGCCATGTGGAGTCTTGACGAAGCTTTACCCGAATTGCATTTCACATTTCCGTTTCAGCCGGTTCTGGCGTGCTCCCTCATCGCTGCGGGGATTGTGATCGATCTTGTTTCTATCGCTGCATTTCGCAGGGCCAGGACGACTGTGACGCCGCTTTCGCCTGAGAAAGCGTCAAAGCTGGTCGTCGGCGGTCTTTATAATTTTACCCGCAATCCAATGTATCTCGGGATGGTAGTGCTGTTGTCGGGTGTGGCCGTCTGGCTCGGTTCTGCCGCCGGCTTTGCGATCATTGTGATTTTCGCCGCATACATCACCAGATTCCAGATTATACCGGAAGAAGAACGGCTTGAGGCGATCTTCGGAGACCAATTCCGCAGCTACAGGCAGCGTGTGCGGCGCTGGATTTAGGCAAGATGAACTTGGGGCAGGCGCAAACCCTAATCAATAACGCTGCTGACAGGGCGAGGTGGTTGCTGCCGGAAATGACCTCAGGGCACCGATTAAATCAGCCCTTCGTTTGCCTTGCGGTGCGCATCCATGACATAAGTGTGTCTTCTGGGGGATGACGTTAAATGGCAGAATTCGTGACCAAGATCGCTTGCCTTGCTTTGCTTGGCGCTGCGGGAATGGCGCTATCCAATCCGGTGAACGCGCAATCGTTCGACGAATTGGACCGGCTGTCTGATCTGACGGTCAATGAAGAGAGCGGGATCGCTGCGGCGCAGGATCAGGCCGCGCGTGGCCTGTTGCTGGAAGCTCTCGCCGCGCTGGAGCGGGTCATGGCTGTTTATCCAGAATCGCTGAACGCACGAATGCTGCATGCCTTCTACCTGTGCGCGATTGACGATCAGCAAGGTGCCCGTGTTGAAATAAACAATATGGATGAAGACGATTTCGGGCGGCAGAACCTGTCCGAACTGCGCGCTCGCTGTCCGGCCGCGAGCAATGAATTCAGGGTCTTGCCTGCCGCACCGGTGCAGGGCGGGGGCAAGAAGGGGTAGATCATGCGCAGCACCAAACGTCTTTTCGCCCTACTTGCAACCGGTACGATACTTGCCGCCGTGCCCATGGTTTCTCCGGCACATGCCCAGCGGACCGAGATCGGCAATGCATCCACAGTCGTAGGCGAGGTCACGCTCGACAATGACAGTCTGCGTCGTCCGCGCGAATTGCGTCGGAGAGACAGGATCGCCTGGGGCGATCTGATCGAGACCGAAAGCCGTTCACAATTGCAGATCCTGCTGCTGGACCGTTCGTCTTACGGCATCGGCGCCCGCTCCCGCGTGCGCATTGACCGGCACGTTTATGACCCCGATGCGGGCAGTTCCACGGTCGTCACGTTCCTGCAGGGCGCCCTGCGGTACCTCTCTGGCAGGCAAAGCGACGGGAACGACACCAATATCCGCACGCCGGCAGGCCGAATTGGCATTCGCGGCACCGCACTCGATGTGCTTGTTGGGGAGGATGCGGAGGATATCGCCGAGGACGAAGATGCCGTTGGCGGCATGCGCAGCGATGATGATGAGGCGACGCTTGTTATCTTGCGCGGCCCGGGCGCTAATACAGGTGGCGGGCTGACGCTGGGGCTGGTCGAGGTAGAGGCTGCAGGGGTTACCATAGTGCTCAGTGAACCCGGGCAGGCATCCTACATACCTTTCAATGGTTCACCGCCTATCGGACCGTTCCGTATGTCGGACAGCGGCCTGGCCGATGTGCAGGAAGAACTTGCACCAGAAGTTGCCCGCGCAAACAGTGGCGGCAGCTTCCTGGAAACCTTGATACCCATAGCGGTAGGGGCAGTTGCGGTGGGTCTTCTGCTCACAAGCGGCGATGATAACGTACAGGGCACGCCCACCGCGGACAGTCCCGATCAACCAGGTGTTCCGCCTGTTGTGGGCATTCCGCCGCGTCAGCCGCAGTATCCGCAGGATGACGTATCCGGAACGGCGGAAGTGCCGCCTGAAGAAGCGCCGCGTGACACGGCAGAGACACCGCCGCGTGACACGGCAGAGACACCGCCGAGTGACACGGCAGAGACACCACCGAGTGATACGGCAGAGACACCGCCGCGCGGCGATCCGAAAATCGATTAGCCCGGCTTACTTCCGGGTTGCCTGAAATACCCCGTCCCAATCGTCGTCTGACGGGTCTTGCCGCAATTGCGCGATCCGGTCCCGGTACAGAACGTGCAGATCTGCAATGCCTAGCGCGTCATATTGCGCCGCGCCTTCCTGCAACCGCTGTTCAGCTGCGGTCCAATCCTGCCCTCTGTAAGCGGTCATCATGGCGACGTGGCTTGCGGACAGCCTTACAAAACCATCATCATCCCGAAGAACTTCGTCGCCGAGCAGCGCAAAGATGGTTTCGGGCGTCTCACGCCCGACAACGCGCACGCGGTCTATTTCCAGCAGCGCGAAACCGTGAAGCTGATTGGCGAGCGCGCTGCCCGCAATGATCGGTACGCCATACTGCTTGGTCAGCCCTTCAAGCCGCGACGCGACGTTCACGGGGTCACCGATCAAAGTGTAGGACAGCCGCTGGCGAGAGCCCATGTTCCCGACACAGCACACGCCTGAATTGAGGCCGATTCCGATCTTCACCTCATCCGGCCAGACCACATCGGTGCGGCCCGCCATGGCGGCATTGAGTTCGTGAGTCGCCCTGATCATTTCCAGTGCTGCACGGGCCGCATTGCGGTGGTGATCCGGATCGTCGAGCGGGGCGTTCCAGAACGCCAGAATGGCGTCCCCTATATACTTGTCGAGCGTGGCCTTGTGGCTCAGCAGAATCTCGCTCATCGGAGACAGGAAAGCGATCAGGAATTCGATGACTTCGCGCGGGGTATAGCGTTCCGAAATGCGGGAAAAGCCGCGAATGTCACACATCATCACGCTCATGTCGCGCTCTTCGCCGCCAAGCTCGAGCGTTTCGGGACTGGCGGCAATCTGGCGGACCATTTCGGGCGAAAGATAGCGATCGAAGGCTGAGTGGATATAGCGCCGCTGGCGTTCCTCGCGGAAAAACACCGCCGCTGTCTGCACAACGTAGATCGCGCCGAGCGCGACAATCGGATATGTTGGATCAAGCAGATAACGCAGCTGGGTAAAGGCAAGCCAGCTTCCCGTGATGACCGCTGCAATAATTGCCCCGGCAACCAGCGCGCTGGACAGGGCACCAAGCCGCGGAAGCAACAAAACCAGTCCGCCTCCAAGCACCAATACCAGCAGGAGTTCGAGGCCAAGTGCCCAATCGGGCCGGTCAAGGAAATCGCCGGCCAGGATTTGCTCGGCCGCCGCCGCGTGTACGCTGACCCCGGCAACCTGAGACTGGCTGACCGGCGTGGCGACAAGGTCTTGCAACCCTTGCGCGCTACCGCCAACAAAGACGATCTTGCCCGCCACCTGGATGGCCAGTTCAGCGTCACTTATGGCATCGGTTATTATCGGCGCAGCAGGGATCATCGCAACCGAGTTTGGCGGCGTAAAATGGATCCACATTTCACCCGCATCATTAACCGGTATCTCCTTGTTGCCAAGGCGTACCGATACCGCTGCACCCGGTGCTGAAAGCGTCTGTCCCGAACCATCGCTTGCCAGCAGGTTTGGCGAACCAAGGTCCTGTGCAACCCGCACAGCTTCCAGCGACAGCGCCGGCACCAAAACGCCGCGGTGGATTGCCACCATGCTGGCCCGCCGGACGATGCCGTCAGCATCGGGATCGATTGTGACCGATCCGATCCCGGCAGATGCATCCTCCAGTTCAGGAAGAGGCAGAAGCGCACCGGGATATTCACGCACATATTCGTCAGGCACAGTGCCATTGATGGTGAAGCTGGCGGCAGGCTCGACATCGCGGCCGATTTCCGAGGAATCGAGGAAGAAGCCGGTTACCACCGGCACCGTGGCAAATGCCTCTGCAAGCAGCGCATCATGGCTGGGCAGGCCCGCAAGCCCCTCTCCCAGTGCCGCCCCTTCGCCAGAACGGGCATACCTTTCGGCGATTGCCGCTGGTGAAGTCCTGTCGGGTTCGGAAAAAACGATATCATAAGCGACGACGACGGCACCGGCTTCACCCAGCCTGCGGGTCAGCTTGGCAAGGTCGGTGCGCGGCCATGGCCATTGTCCCAGCTGCGCAATCGATGCTTCGTCTATGTCTACGACAACAACTTGCCCTTCGCCCGCTTGGGCGCGCGGCGAAGCCATCTGGTAATTGTCGAAGACTTGCCAGCGAATGCGTTCAAGCGGGCCAAAGTCTGCAAATTGCAGCAGCGCCACGAACAGCAATACGATGACGCCCGCCATTTCCGGGCCGAGCCCGCGCAGTCGCTGCACTTTTTGAAACATTACTGCATCCCCCGGGCCCTGTTTTGCAGCTTAGGCCTGCGATTGCGGCACGTGCAAGCAGCAGCGGTTCTCTACATGCCTGAGAACTTCACCAGAGGCATTTGTGGCAAGAGGGCAACAGGCATTGCGTTTACGATGCGTCCCTTGCGGCAGCAGAAGACTTGCTGCAGTTTGTCGCAAGATGTCGCAGGCGCGAATACGCCATGCAGCACACAAACAGGGGAGAATATATGAAATTTTCGGGCAAGCGTATTGCAGTGTTCCTTTGCGGGACCGCCCTCATGGGGGTCGCAGCTACTCCGGTGCTGGCTCAAGACGAATCTGAAACTGAGCAAGGCGACGATTCTGATCCAGATATTGAGATCGTCGTTACCGGCTCCAGAATTCAGGGCGCTCAGGTTGATGATGTTCTTCCTGTAACGGTTGTCGGTGAAGATCTGATCGATGCCATTGATCCAGCCTCTGGCGACGAGTTGTTTCGCGCAATTCCGCAGGCCGGCGCAGTAAACTTCAATGAACAAAGCACGGCGGGCGGTGTGAACGGCGCGCGCGGCGACATCGGATCGATAAACTTGCGCGGCCTTGGCACGGGCAACACACTGATGCTGATCAATGGTCGGCGGATGGTGCTGAATCCCGGGTTCCAGACGGAGCTTTTCGTTCCTGTGGTGTCGCCGGACACGAACACGATCGTGCCCGGATCGGTGCGCCGTGTTGAGATCCTGCGCGATGGCGCATCGGCCGTTTATGGTGCGGATGCTGTGGCAGGTGTGGTCAACACGATACTGCGCGGCGGCCGCACCGGAGGTTTTCTACAAGCCAATTACCGCGAATCCGATAACATCGGGCTCTACAGCTTCAGCCTGCAAGGTGGCTACGGCTTCGATTTTGCCGATGGCCGGGGCAATCTGACCGTAAATGGCCACTATTTCCACGAAAACGGCGTAAGTGCATCGGTGCGTGATTATTCGCGCAGCAGCGATCTGCGCCCTTTCCTAGTCGGCACGGATTTTGAAGGCGATACCCAGTTCGACAACCGTTCGATCAATTCGCCCTGGGGCGCCTTCGATATCCAGGGGTCGAGCGCAACATCATCCAACACCACTGCGCTGCGTGATGATGATTTCCACCTTCAGCCATGCTCTTTATTCGGACCCAATGGTGCAGCGGATAGCGATGGACGGGTCATAGATCTGGGGAATGGTATTTGCGCCGACAACGGCGGCACGATTGATCGCGACATCCGCTATGACCTTCAGGGTGATCGCCAGCTCTATTCCGAAAAGGACCGCTACAGCGTGCAGGCTTTGGCGAGTTACGAACTGAGCGATGCGGCGGAACTGTATTTTGAAGGGTCGTTTTATCGTTCCGAATTTTACCGCGAGCGTGAACAGAACACCATGTTGTCGGCGGTGCCACTTGGCATAGAAGCAACGGCCTATTGGAACCCGCTTGGCCCGACAACGCTTGCCGATGGTTCGGCAAATCCGAACCGCGTCGACAATGGCATCGGTTCGGGAGTGGGCGCCGGCGGGCGCGCATTGCTGCTTGAAGATTATCGTTTCGTCGATGCAGGCCCCCGGCAAGGCAGCGTAGACAAGGATGTTTACCGGATGGTGCTGGGCCTGCGCGGAGAAATCGGCGCCTGGGACTATGATGCTGGCTTGCTGTATTCTCAGGCCAATACCAATGATCTTACCCGCAATCGTGTTTCCAGTACGCTTGTTCAGGATGCGATCAACCGCACGGATGAGACAGCCTACAATCCCTTCAATGGCGGCTGTTTCCCGGGTGAGGGCGTCAATGGCGCGAACAACGGCGATTGCACTCCCAATTCGCAGGCCGTGCTGGATACGATCACCACGGATGTATTCCGCAAGGGCGAGACGACCCTGGCGTTAGCCGATTTCCGCGTTTCCAACGCCAATGTCTTCGCCGTCCCCGGCGGCGGTGTCGGTGTTGCAGCGGGCGTCGAATTCCGCCGCGAAACCTTTATTGATGACCGCGATCCGCGGCTGGATGGAACAATCACATTTACAAATGCGGTAAATGGCGATTTCTTTGGCAGTGATGTGCTGGGTTCCAGCCCGTCGCCCGATACAAGTGGAAATCGTGAAGTCTATTCTGCCTTTGCCGAGGCGCTGGTGCCCGTGGTTTCCCCCGAAATGGACATCCCGCTTATCCATGAGCTGGAGGTGCAATTGGCTGCACGCTTCGAGGAGTTTTCTGACTCTTCCAGTGCACTAGTACCGCGCGCTGCGGTCGCCTGGCGTCCATTCGGCGACTTGTTGCTGCGCGGCGCATGGTCACAAGGTTTTCGAGCGCCAAACCTGATCCAGATTAATGACGAAGGCACGACGCGCTCCAATTCCGTGTTGTTGGCGCCCGAATGCGTTGCCGAGATCATCAAGGGTGAAGAGGACGATGTGCCTGATTGCGGCACGGTTGGCACAATTGATTTCCGGGAAGGTGCGCGTACTCTTGATCCGGAGGAAACAGAGAGCATCAATCTGGGCGTAGTATTCACGCCCGGTTTCATCCCCGGGCTGACAATCACCGCAGATTACTGGCAGGTCGAGCAAGATGGCATCATCGGCATCTTCGGGAATGGCAATGCCTTGCTGCTTGATCTTGTGCAGCGCTTGCAAGGCAGCTTTAACCCCAATGTCTTGCGTGAAGCGCCGGATGCGGGACAGCTTGATCTGTATGCTGGTACTGGCATCAATCCCGCTGGCGATATCATCCAGATTCTAAACCCGTATCGCAATCTTGACCGGCGCACCTCGGAAGGGGTGGATATCGGTTTGTTCTATAATTTCGATACATCGTTCGGCACGTTTGATCTGCAATTCAACGGGGCGCGGCTGATAAGCTTCAAGCAGGAGGCAGGCCCTGATGCCTTGCCGCTATTCGAAGATCTCAATCCGCTACTCGCTGGAATTCCCGAACTCTCACTTGGCGATATTGCAGCACTGCAACCGACCGGCTTTGGCGAATTGCTGGAAATCGACGGGCGACCGAAATGGCGCGCAACAGGTTCTGTGACCTGGGAAAACGGTCCGGTCCGGGTTAATGTGTTCGGGCGCTATATCGATTCATTTTTCGATGATAGCGCGCAGCAGGACGATACAGCCGAGCTGTTCCCGGTTGATGACTGGTTCACGATGAACGCATCGATCAGTTACACCATCGAGAACGATGGCCCGCTAAACGACACGCGAATCCGATTTGGTATCAACAATCTGTTTGATGAAGATCCTCCGATCGCGGATGAGAGTTTCGGCTATTACGGCAGCATCCATAATGCACGCGGCCGTCAGTTCTCGATCGACATCCGCAAGAACTTCTGAGTCAAAGAGCCGCCGCAATTGTTGCGGCGGCTCTTGATAGGAGAAACTGATGCCCCTGCGAAACGCAGCCATCCTCGCAAGCGCGCTTTGCGTAGCGGGTTGCACATCAATGGGTGCAGAGATGCCGGAGCGGCCGCTGCTGGATATTCCGGCTGAGGCTCGTTGTGTTGGCCAATCGCTCGCTATCGACACGAATTTTCCCGCTGGCGCACTCTCCAGTTGCACCATTGGCGACGATGGACAAATTGCCATCACCATCGCGCCCGAGAATGCACCGCCGATCAATTGCAGTCCGTGGTACGCATTCCGGGTCCACACCGCCGAAGCTACCGATGTTTCCATCCGGCTTTCCTATACTGAATGCGGGCACCGCTATTGGCCCAAGGTCAGCACGGACGGGGTAAACTGGGAATATCTCGATCCCGACCAGGTTGCGGTGCGTGAGTTTGCGGGCATGGACTTTGCTGATTTGACAATTGCCACCACCGGGGAACCGTTGTTCGTATCGGCGCAGGAAATCATCGCGCCTGCGACCTATGATGGCTGGATGGATGGTTTGCTGACAGGCGGCAATGCAGGCCGCTATTTGCTGGGGCCCTCGGCAGAGGGCCGCCCCATCGAAGCGCTGTCCATCGGCAATGCCGACGCACGTGAGCAGATCGTTCTGATCGGACGGCAGCACCCGCCTGAAGTCACTGGCGCGCTAGTGATGTTTCCTTTCGTGGAGACACTGCTTGGAAATGATCCGCTGGCGGTGCAGTTTCGGGCTCGCTTTCACGTGACCGCAGTTCCGCTGCTGAACCCTGATGGGGTGGTGCGGGGATATTGGCGGCACAATACCGGCGGCGTTGACCTGAACAGGGATTGGGGGCCGTTCAGCCAGCCTGAGACCCGCCTGATGCGCGATGTGTTGAACGCCATCGGTGCCGATCCCTGGCAAGACCTGCGCCTGATTCTCGATTTCCATTCCACCAACAGGGATGTGTTCTACACCATTCCCGATGAGCTTCCGACTGATCCGGAACTTTTCACCCGCAATTGGCTTGCGCGTTATCAGGACCGGATGGCCGGCTACGATGTGAACCGCGATGCGCGCCACACAGTGGGCAGGCCGATTTCAAAGGCCTATGCCTTTGATACTTATGGCGTGCCTGGTGTCACATTCGAAATCGGCGATGAGACCGACAGGGCGTTGATCCGCAGAATCGGGCGTGAATCGGCCATCGCGATGATGGAAACATTGCTCGCATACCCGCCGGAATAGCTGGCCTATAGAACGGCTGGTACAAGCCACACGGCGATGATGGAAACCAGCACGATTGCCACGATATTCAGCCAAAAACCCGCGCGCATCATATCCCTGATCTGCACTTCGCCGGTACTGAATACGATGGCGTTGGGCGGCGTTGCGACCGGCAGCATAAAGGCGCAACTAGCGGCAATCGTGACCGGTACAACCAGTATCAGCGGATCAAGCCCGAGCTCAAACGCCAGCGCCGCAACCACTGGCAGCAAAGTGGCCGTGGTAGCGACATTGCTGGTGAGTTCGGTCAGGAAGATTACCAGACTGGTGAGCGCGACGACCAGCAGGATGTGATTGATCGCGCCCAGCGGTGCAAGTTGCTGGCCCAGCCACAAGGTCATACCCGTGGCCGACAGGGCCGCTGCCAGCGACAGTCCGCCGCCAAATAAAATCAGCACGCCCCAAGGAAGGCGCTTGGTGTCTTCCCAAGTCACCAGAGCATGCCGATCGGTGCCGCTGGGGATGACAAAGGCGATCAGCGCGGCGGCCATGGCGACGCCCGCATCGCTCAACCCTTCAATGCCAGTTGCATCGGCGAACGGCTTTCGCAGAACCCAGCCGAGCACGAGCAGAAGGAAGAGCATCGCGGTGCGTTTTTCGGAATTCGACATTGCACCCAGCGCGTCATATTGGCGCGCCAGCTCCTCCCGTGTCTCGGGTGAAGAAACGAATGACACCGGATAAAGGAAACGGGTCAGCAACATCCAGCCGAGCGGCAGCAGGATGATCGAAACGGGAATGCCGATCAACATCCACTGCGCGAAAGGAATTTCGATCTGATATTCGCTTTGCAGAAAGCCGACCATAAAGGCGTTGGTGGGCGTACCCACAAGTGTCGCGACCCCGCCAATCGACGCGCCATAGGCAAGGCCAAGCAACAATGAGATCTGGAAATCACGCTTGGCTTTGTCGGTCAGGCCGGGAGAAGTCTCTCCAACCAGCAGTGCCAAAGACACCGCGATCGGAAACAGCATCAGAGTGGTCGAAGTGTTCGAAATCCACATGCTGAGCAGGGCGGCGGCGAGCATGAACCCCGCCACCAGGCCTTTCCCGCTTTTGCCCATCGCGCGGAAAATAAGCATCGCAATACGTCGGTGAAGTTCACTGCGCTCAACTGCCAATGCGACGATAAACCCCCCCAGGAACAGGAAGATTATGGGGTTGGCGTAAGGGGCGGCAGCGCCTTCAATGCCCGCCACACCAGCCAATGGAAAAACGATGATCGGTAATAGTGCAGTCACTGGCAGAGGGATGGCCTCTGTGGCCCACCAGATTGCCATCATCGTGCCGGATGCGGCCACAAATCTTGCCGGATAGTCCAAACCTTCTGGCGTGAAGAATGTCAGTATCGCGACAAATGCGGCGATACCTGCGGCAAGGCCAACCAGTTTCGGGCTGGCTTCTGACGGTTTGTCGGCAAGGGCGTCTGCGCTCATGGCAAAGGACTTTCAGGAAAGGAATGGAGCCAAGAGGCCGCGCTAGTCGCGCCCATAAAACTCGCGCACGGTTTCGTCGGCGACTGATTGCAGGAACAGCGCATCTGCTTCGCTGACCGCGCCAAAATAGTCGTAGCCATTACCGACGGGAGAGCTTTCATAAATGCTTGCAAAGACCGTCGCAGCGGCAAGATAGGTGCCCAGTAAACTGGGATGCGATCCGTCAAAAGCCTTGTGCAAAACAATGTCGGGACGGCGGCGATAGGCTTCTTCAAATGCCAGGCCCACGGGAATGACCAGCGCGTCTATCTCGTTGCCGGTCGCGATATAGAGCGATGCAATTTCGCTGATCATGTCCGGTCGGTATTGTGCATGTGGGGGCACGTATGCCGGCGTCATGTACAGCACCGGCTCTCCGCCCGCAGCCCTGACCCGCTGCGCATAATCTGCCGCCGTCGATGCAAAATTCGCGCGGCGTTCCGGCGTGAGTGCTGCTGAACTGATGCCCTGCATGATGACGGTTTGAAAAGGCTCCGAAACTCTCAAATTGTCTGGATCGAGCAGATGGTCGATCGGATGATCTGACAGCATCGCTCCGCCAATCGTCGCTGATTTGTACGTCAGGTCCCTGCGCTCGATCAGTCCGGCTTCGGCCACCATGCGCTGGACGTGATTGTGCAGACTGTCATTATAATAAAAATAGCTGTTGCCAACGAACAGGATCCGGCTCGGAGCGGGAGCCGAAAGCTGCCCTATTTCCGGTGTGACGGACGAAACCGGTAGCGCATTTGGATCAATCCTTACGCCTTGTGTAACCGGAGATGTGCAGGATGAGGCAAACATCGCGGCGGCAAGCAAACTTGCCGCTCGGCGGTTACTTAGAAAGCTGATGATCCTCATAGGATTGCGGACATGCCACAGTGATCAGGCTTGCGCCAGTATGGAGCTTGTGGAGGAAATCTGCGGCCGCCTACGTTACCTCACTGAAAGCACGCGCATCCGCTTGGCCACATCCGGCTTGCGCACAATTTCATCGAGAGGTTCCGGCAGGCGTCGCCGCCAATTGGGATGTTCATGCGTTGTGCCGGGAAGGTTGGGTTGCTCCATTTCGCCAATCAGGTCTTCGAGCGGGGTGATCGCCAAAACGGACGATGACCCGGCGATATGGTTCACCGCCGCGTCCACCACTGCGTCTGTGTCGCCGGGCGCAGGTCTTTCGCTGCTGCCAGTCATGGTAGACCACAACAATCCGCGGTCCCAATCGCGCCTCTCTTCTGCTTCGGTCCGGTCGGTTCCTTCCGCCAGCCGGCCCAGCTTTTCAGCCCAGTCAAGATCACGTGCCGCCCACCATCCCGCAACAGTTGGCGTATCATGCGTGCCAGTCATCGCGACGCTGTTTGCCGGATAATCATGCGCGCCGATAAAGCCGTCATCCATCGCGCGTTCAAACCACAATACCCGCATGCCCAGCATCTTGCGCGACGTCACAGCATGGGTGAAGCCAGAAGGGCTCGTGCCCAGATCCTCTGCGATGATCAGGGCCTGGGCGAGGTGCGCTTCCAGCGTGACCAATCGCACGAGGTCCAGGAACGGATAGGTAATATAGGCGCCGTTCGAAGATGGCTCACCTTCCGGGATCACCCACAGTCGCGCGAGGCCGAAGGCGTGGTCGATGCGCAAGCCTCCTGCCGAACGCAAAGCCGAACGGATCATCTCGATAAAGGGGCGATACCCGCTGGCGCGCAGCCCCTTCGGCGAAAATCCGGTGATGCACCAGTTCTGACCCAACGGACCAAGCGGATCGGGCGGCGCGCCGATAGTAAGCCCTTGCAGCATCGCATCACGCATGGCCCAAGTGTCGCTGCCCGCCAGATGCACGCCAACTGCCAGATCAGTGATCAGGCCGATGTCCATTCCGGCATCGCGGGACTGCCGGTGGGCCGCCGCCAGACTTTCGCGCGCCATCCATTGGGCGAACAGGTGGAACTCTATCTCTTCAGCTTTGTCCTTGGCAAAGCGCTTCACCGCTGCGCTTTCCGGTCTTTGGAATTTCGCAGGCCAATCGCGCCATCCTTTCGCGCCGCCAGGCCGGAAATGGCAATCCAGTGCATCGAACAGTGCATGGCGCCCAAGAGCTTCGCTTTCGTCCCCACTCGCCAAGTTGATCTGCGCGCGCAATTGGGGGCCCAATCCCGCGAAGATTGCGCGTAATTCTGCCAGCCGCTTTGGCAATGCCGCCGGCCAGTCGATCAATTCGTCCGAGGCTTCAGGTGGCAAAGCTGGAAAGCCGAGCAAAGCGGGATCTGCCATCGAGGCGTTCAGGAAGGTGCGGCTGGACGGGGAATAGGGGCTGTAATCCTCGCCCGTGCCGGGGAACAGGGCATGGACGGGATTGATTGCCATCGCATCACAGCCTTTGGCGCCAAGCGCCTTGGCCGCAGCGGCAAGCTCTCCAAATCCGCCGAACGCGCGCGGAACGACACCGCGCAAGGCGGGAACCTGAACCGAAGTCCCCCACATCCGCCGCGTATCAGGCGCGGGCCATGGGCACTCGCGCGGAGCAACCGCAAGCTTGATGCAACGTCGACCCAGCTTGAGATCGTAGTAACCCGGCTGGGAAACCACACCGAGAACCCCGTTCTCGACAGCTATCTTTTGCGTTACGCCGTCTTCACCGGTGATCTCGGCAGACGATGCCTTGGAAGGTAGAGCCGTTGGCAGGCCAACTTCTGTTACCAGCATTGAAGGAAGCCCGTGGGTCTGTTCCGCAATGCCGGCCAGGCTGCGCTCTATCTGGCGGCTTGAACCTGTTTCATGGCCAAGTGCATGCAACACACCGGCAAGCGCCATGTCGGAAATCTCCTGCTCATTCCCTTCAACGTCACGCCAGCCGCGTTGCAGTCCCGCAGCGGAAGCAAGCTGATGGATTTCTGGGGAAGTGGTGGAGGACACTGTACGGCTCATAGCGCGGGCATCGACTACCTGCGTCCCGCTTGCAACTGCGCAAATGACGACGGGATCAATGAATTCGATTGCACGGCAGAATGATTGATTGCGTAAGCCTATCAGAAACCCCTAGGCTGTCCCCAGGGATAGAGTGGCGAGAGTGCACAACCCACCACACGGACCGGCAAAAGCAGGACGTAACAACGTAACCAGATGAGGAGTGCAATTTTCTTGCCCGCCAATTCCGATATTAAATCCGAGCAGCTCGAAGCGCGGATCATGAACATTCTACGCCACAGGATCGGCAAGAACGAGACTGCCGCGAAGGAACACGATTGGTTCGCCTCTGCCGTGTTGGCCTTGCGCGATGAAATTATCGATCGCTGGATTGAGTCCACATCTCGAACGCATGAGGCGAAAGGGAAGCGGGTCTATTATCTCAGCCTTGAATTCCTGATCGGGCGATTGCTGCGCGATGCGCTGTCGAACCTCGGGCTGACCAAGGAAATGGACCGCGCGCTGCGCGAACACGGTCTCAACCTGGCAGAGCTGGAAGAGCTGGAGCCGGATGCGGCGCTTGGTAATGGCGGGCTTGGCCGATTGGCAGCGTGTTTCATGGAAAGCCTCGCCAGCCTTGATATCCCGGCATACGGTTACGGCATACGCTATGTAAACGGCATGTTCCGCCAGCGCATCGACGATGGCTGGCAGGTCGAGCTGCCCGAAACATGGCTGGCACATGGAAATCCATGGGAATTCGAACGCCGTGAAAGTGCCTACCGGATCGGCTTTGGCGGCGAAGCGGTGGTTACCGATGATGGCGTGAAATGGGTTCCGGCAGAGGAGGTCGAGGCAACGGCCTTCGATACACCTGTCGTCGGCTGGCGCGGCAAGCGAGTCAATACGCTGCGCCTCTGGAGTGCGAGCGCGCTTGATCCCATCAAGCTGGAGGCATTCAATGCTGGCGACCACGTTGGCGCCTTGGTCGACGTCCTGCGCGCGGACTCACTTGTGCGGGTCCTATATCCCGCCGATTCCAGCCCCGCCGGCCAGGAATTACGGCTGCGGCAGGAGTATTTCTTCACCTCTGCCTCCATCCAGGACATCGTGCGCCGTCATGTGCAGTATCACGGTGATATCCGCACCTTGCCGGACAAGGCCGCGATCCAGCTGAACGATACCCATCCAGCGGTTGCGGTTGCCGAATTGATGCGTCTGCTGATCGACGATCACGGGCTGGAATTTGCCGAGGCATGGGATGTGACCCGCGAAACTTTTGGCTACACCAACCACACGTTGCTTCCAGAAGCGCTGGAAAGCTGGCCGCTGCCATTGTTTGAACGATTGTTCCCGCGGCACATGCAGCTCGTTTACCAGATAAACAGCGGCGTGCTGAAACAGGCGCGTGAAATTGGCATGAGCTGGGACGAAGTTTCTGCCATATCCCTGATCGATGAAGGCGGGGACCGCCGTATCCGCATGGCAAACCTGGCCTTTGCCGGGGCGCACAGCGTAAACGGCGTTGCGGCGCTGCATACCGAACTGATGAAGACCACGGTCTTTGCCGATTTGCACAAGCTTTATCCGGACAAGATCAACAACAAGACCAATGGCGTCACGCCGCGCCGCTGGTTGCAGCAATGCAATCCCGGCCTGACCGGTGTGATAAAGGAAGCAATCGGCGACGAATTCCTTGACGATGCAATGAAGCTGTCGGCGCTTAATGCGCTGGCTGATGATGCGGCGCTGGGCGAACACGTGTTGGCAGTAAAACGCGCGAACAAGGTCGCGTTGGCCGATCACTTGAAAGGTTTGATGGGGATATCACTGAACCCTGACGCCATGTTCGATGTGCAGATCAAGCGCATTCACGAGTACAAGCGCCAACTGCTCAATTTGATCGAGACGGTGGCTCTGTACGATCAAATCCGCAGCCATCCTGAAATCGACTGGGTGCCGCGCGTCAAGATTTTCGGCGGCAAGGCAGCGTCCAGCTATCATAACGCCAAGCTGATCATCAAACTGGCGAATGACATCGCACGCCGCGTCAATTCCGACCCGGTTGTGGGCGATCTGCTGAAGGTCGTGTTCGTGCCGAATTACAATGTATCGATGGCGGAACGGATCATTCCAGCTTCCGATCTTTCCGAACAGATTTCCACCGCCGGGATGGAAGCATCAGGCACGGGCAACATGAAATTCGCTCTGAACGGCGCGCTGACAATCGGTACGCTGGACGGCGCGAATATCGAAATCATGGAACATGTCGGGCGCGAAAATATCGTGATCTTCGGTCTGACCGCAGAGGAAGTAGCTGCGCAGCGCGCAGGTGATTACAATCCGCGTGAGATTATCGAAAACAACCCGGAGCTGCGGCAGGCGGTGCAGGGGATTTCATCCGGCGTATTCTCTCCGGATGATCCCAAGCGTTACGCGGGACTCATGGACGGTCTTTATGATAGTGACTGGTTCATGCTTGCCGCCGATTTTGAAAGCTACAGCGAAGCGCAGCGCGATGTGGATCGCCGCTGGCGCGATACGGCGGGCTGGCAGGCAGCGGCCATTCGCAATATCGCCAATGTCGGCTGGTTCAGTTCCGATCGGACGATTTCCGAATATGCGCGCGATATTTGGGGCGTGATGTGAAGCCATCCGGGTCCGCGATAGAGGCCTTGATGGCCGGAACTCATGCGGACCCGTTTTCGCTGCTCGGCATCCATGATGGGCCCGAAGGCGCCTTTGCCCGGGCGATCCTGCCCGGCGCAGAAACTGCCGAGGCGCATGATCTGAAGGGCAAGAAGCTCGGCAAGCTGGCTCGGGTTGACGAGCGAGGATTGTTTGAAGGCAAGGTCAAAGGCAAGCGTCAGCCGGTCAAATATCGCTGCACTGCTGGCAAGCATGAATGGTGGGTCACCGATCCTTACAGCTTTGGTCCAGTGATGGGCCCGATGGATGATTTCCTGATTGCGGAGGGTACGCATCAGCGGCTGTTCGACAAAATGGGCGCGCATCTGATCGAGCACGAAGGGGCCAAAGGTGTTCACTTCGCGGTCTGGGCACCCAATGCCAGTCACGTTTCGCTGGTCGGCGATTTCAACGATTGGGATGGCACGCGCCATCCCTTGCGCAAGCGGCTGGATATCGGCGTGTGGGAAATCTTCATTCCCGATCTGGGCGCTGGACGCGCCTACAAATACCGCATTGTCGGTCCGGACGGCACCGTACTTCCTTTGAAGGCAGACCCGTTCGCCTTTGCTGCCGAACTCCGGCCCAAAACCGCCTCTCTCACATCCGATCCGGGCAAGCCTGACTGGGGCGATGCAGAGCACCGCGCGCATTGGGCTTCGGTCGATGCGCGCAGGGAACCGATTTCCATTTACGAAGTCCACCCTGGATCGTGGGATCGGGACGAAAACGGCTGGTTCCTGAGCTGGGATGCGATGGCCGAAAAGCTGATCCCCTATGTCGCTGACATGGGCTTCACCCATATCGAATTTCTGCCGGTGTCAGAACATCCCTACGATCCGAGTTGGGGCTATCAGACCACCGGGCTGTATGCGCCGTCTGCGCGCTTTGGCGGGCCGGACGGCTTTGCCCGGTTCGTGGACGGTGCCCACCGCGCTGGCATCTCTGTACTGATTGATTGGGTGCCTGCCCACTTCCCCGTGGACGATCATGGCCTCGCCAAGTTTGACGGGACCGCTCTGTACGAACACGAGGATCCCAAGCTCGGCTTCCACCCGGACTGGAACACCGCGATCTACAATTTTGGACGCCGCGAAGTTGCCAGCTTCCTGATTAACAACGCATTGTTCTGGGCTGAACATTACCACGTGGACGGGCTGCGCGTAGATGCAGTCGCCTCCATGCTCTACCGCGATTACAGCCGTGAAGATGGCGAATGGATACCTAACGAGCAGGGCGGGCGGGAAAACTGGGAGGCGGTGGCCCTGCTGCGTGCAATGAACCGCGCGCTCTATGCCAGCCACGCCGGGATCATGACCATCGCCGAAGAATCGACATCGTGGCCGGGCGTGTCACAGCCTGCCTATGATGATGCGCCGGGATCGACCGCGCTGGGTTTCGGGTTCAAATGGAACATGGGTTTCATGCACGATACGCTGCAATATATGGCGCGTGATCCGATCCACCGGCAGTTCCATCATGACGATATCACATTCGGTCTGGTCTACGCCTTCAGCGAGAATTTCGTACTGCCGATAAGCCATGATGAAGTGGTTCACGGCAAGGGATCGATGCTGACCAAGATGAGCGGCGATGACTGGCAGAAATTTGCCAATCTGCGCGCATATTACGGCCTGATGTGGGGTTATCCGGGCAAGAAGCTGTTGTTCATGGGGCAGGAATTTGCGCAGCGGCGCGAATGGTCTGAAGAACGCGCTCTTGATTGGGATTTGCGCTGTTCCCCGATGCACGAAGGCGTGCGCAATCTGGTGCGTGATTTGAACCATCTCTACGCCGCCAAACCTGCGCTGCATGCGCGCGATTGCGAAGAGGAAGGGTTCGAATGGCTGATCGGTGATGACAGCCAGAACTCGGTGTTCGCATTTCTGCGCAAGGCGCCGGGTGAAAAGCCGATTGCGGTGATCAGCAATATGACGCCCGCTTTTCACGATAATTACCGCGTGCCTCTGCCGCATGACGGCAAATGGCGCGAAATTCTCAACAGCGATGGCGAGACATACGGCGGCAGCGGCAAGGGCAATCTAGGACAGGTGACCGCAAAAAGCGGCGCTGCAGAAGTGGTCCTTCCTCCATTGGCTACGGTCATGCTGGAATGGGACGAATAAACACATACGGGAGAGCATACGATGAAGGAAAAGAGGAACCAGCCGCTTGCGCGTGACGCGATGGCCTATGTTCTGGCGGGTGGACGTGGCAGCCGCTTGATGGAACTGACCGATAACCGCGCCAAGCCGGCGGTGTATTTCGGGGGCGTCTCTAGAATCATTGATTTTGCCCTGTCCAATGCGATCAATTCAGGCATTCGGCGCATCGGTGTTGCAACGCAGTACAAGGCGCACTCTCTGATCCGCCACATGCAGCGCGCCTGGAATTTCATGCGTCCCGAACGCAACGAAAGCTTCGATATTTTGCCCGCTTCGCAGCGTGTTTCGGAAAACCAGTGGTATGAAGGCACTGCCGATGCAGTGTTCCAGAATATCGATATTATTCAAAGTCTTGCGCCTAAATATATGGTCATTCTGGCGGGCGACCATGTGTACAAGATGGATTACGAACTGATGCTGCGCCAGCATGTCGATTCCGGCGCAGATGTAACTGTGGGCTGTCTGGTCGTGCCGCGTATGGAAGCCACCGGCTTTGGCGTGATGCATGTCGATGAAAAAGACGGAATTACCGATTTCGTTGAAAAGCCTGCCGACCCTCCCGGCATTCCCGGTGACCCGGAAATGGCACTCGCGTCGATGGGTATCTATGTTTTCAACACGGACTTCCTGTTTGACCAATTACGCCGCGACGCAGCCGATCCGGAATCTGGCCGCGACTTTGGCGGCGATATCATCCCCTATATCGTGAAGCACGGTAAGGCAGTCGCGCACCGCTTTACCGACAGCTGCATCCGGGCCGCTGAAGAGATTGAGGAATACTGGCGCGATGTCGGCACGCTGGATGCCTATTTCGAAGCCAATCTCGATTTGACCGACGTGGTGCCGAGGCTGGACCTATATGACCGCGAATGGCCAATCTGGACCGACCAGATCGTCGCCGCACCGGCCAAGTTCGTGCATGATGAAGACGGTAGGCGGGGGACCGCAGTTTCCAGCCTTATCTCGCAGAATTGCATCGTTTCAGGCGCGACCGTAAGCAACAGCCTGCTCTATAGCAGCGTGAAAATGGGCAGCTTCTCCAGCGTGGAGCGCGCGGTGATCCTGCCGCATTGCAATATTGGGCGCGGTGCGCGTCTGACCAATGTCATCGTCGATTCCGGCGTGCGTATTCCGGAAGGACTGGTCGTCGGCGAAGACCCTGTCCTTGATGCAAAGCATTTCCGTCGAAGCGAGAAGGGCGTGACGCTAATTACCAAGGCCATGATGGCCAAGATGCAGGGTGAATAATGCCATTGAAGGTTCTCTCGGTAGCATCTGAGGCCGTACCTCTGGTGAAGACCGGGGGTCTGGCCGACGTTGCGGGCGCACTGCCCGCTGCGCTTGATCAGCAGGGTATTGCAGTGACCACCCTCTTGCCTGGCTACCCCGCAGTGGGCGCGGCAATCGGCAAGGCGAAGCGGCTGCACAAATGGGATGCCTTGCTGGGCGAGCCTGCCCAGTTGCTGAGCGCCAAAATCGGTGCGCATGATCTGTTGGTGCTCGATGCGCCGGGATTTTTTGCGCGGGATGGCAATCCCTACAGCGATAGCGCAGGCAAGGACTGGGATGACAATTGGCGGCGCTTTGCCGCATTTGGGCGTGCGGCGGCGGATATTGCCTCTGGCGCTGTCAAGAAGCTTTCGTTCGATCTGGTCCATGCCCATGATTGGCAGGCGGCCATGGCTCTCGCTTACCTGCGCTTCGCGCCGTTTGGCTCCGGCCCACCCGTTCCCAGCGTTATGACGATCCACAATATGGCGTTTCAGGGCTGGTATGACCGAAAGATTTTTGGCGGCCTTGAATTGCCCAAGAAGGCCTGGTCGATCGAGGGTGTTGAGACTTATGGCGGGGTGGGCTTCCTTAAATCGGGGCTGCAACTGGCTGACATGGTCACGACCGTCAGCCCGACCTATGCGCGGGAAATAGTCCGTAGTGAATTCGGCATGGGACTTGAAGGCCTGGTCGCATCGCGCGGAGACCGGGTGCGCGGGATAGTCAACGGTATCGATACCAAGGAGTGGGATCCGCAATCGGATCCCGCGCTGGCGGCCAATTACACCGCGCGTAGCCTGTCCAAGCGCAAGGCCAACAAGCGCGCGCTGGAAGAACATTTCGGTCTCGAAAAAAGCGACGGGCCGCTGTTCATCATGGTCACGCGGCTGACATGGCAAAAGGGTGCCGATGTCATTCCCGAAGTGCTCGATCATCTGGTGGGCAATGGCGGCAGGCTTGCGCTTTTGGGATCAGGCGATGCCGAGATTGTCGATGCGCTGAAGGCAGGCGCAGCGCGCCATCCGGGCAAAGTCGGACTGCATTTCGGCTATGACGAGGCGTTGTCGCACCAGATGCAGGGCGGCGGCGATGCCATATTGGTGCCGAGCCGGTTCGAGCCATGCGGCCTGACCCAACTTTACGGCCTTGCCTATGGCTGCGTGCCGGTGGTGTCCCGCACTGGCGGACTGTCGGACACTGTGATCGATGCCAATCCGGCGGCGCTGGCTGCAGGCGTAGCCACGGGCGTCCAGTTCGACGGCGTGCATTACCATGCGCTCGCGTCCGCGATCAGCCGGACGGTCGAACTCTATCGCCAGCCCAAACTATGGCAGAAAATCCAGCGTAACGGCATGGGAGCGGATTTTTCGTGGGCGCGCAGCGGCGCTGAATATGCTGCGATCTACCGCCAGCTTACCGGGGAAAAAGCGTGATACAGACAATACCATCGCAGCCGTTTGAAGGCCAGAAGCCGGGGACTTCAGGCCTTCGCAAGAAGGTCCGAGTCTTCCAGCAGGCGGGTTACACTGAGAATTTTGTTCAATCGGTATTCGATGCGGTTGAACGGCCAGCCGGGACGACCCTCGTGCTCGGCGGGGACGGGCGGTATTACAACCGCACGGCAATTCAGCAGGCCATCCGCATAGCGGCAGCCAATGGCTATGGCAAAGTCATCGTCGGGCGCGGCGGCATCCTGTCAACGCCGGCTGCCAGCCATGTCATCCGCAAATACGGTGCCAGCGGCGGATTGATCCTGTCTGCCAGCCACAATCCCGGCGGGCCGGAAGAAGATTTCGGCATCAAATACAACATCGCCAACGGCGGCCCTGCGCCAGAAGCGATTACCGAGGCAATCTACGCGCGCACCCAGACAATCGACTGCTGGATGACTGTAGAGACGCCTGACGTCGACCTTGATAACGACGGGGAGACCGAGGTCGCCGGTATGATGGTTCAAGTGATCGACCCGGTAGCTGATTACGCCGAACTGATGGAAAACCTTTTCGATTTCCCGGCCATTCGCGCCGCCGTGGAAGGCGGGTTCGCCATGGCCTTCGATGCGATGAGCGCAGTGACAGGCCCTTATGCCACGGAAATCCTGGAAGGGCGGCTTGGTTTTGCCGCAGGTACAGTGCGCAACGGCACGCCGCTGGAAGATTTCGGCGGTCATCATCCTGATCCCAATCTGGTTCATGCCAAGGAATTGTACGATACGATGATGAGCCCCGATGCGCCCGATTTCGGCGCAGCATCGGATGGCGACGGCGACCGCAATCTGATCATCGGACGAGGTCGCTTCATCACCCCATCGGATTCGCTTGCCATGTTGGCCGCCAATGCGCATCTCGCGCCCGGCTATGCTGCCGGACTGAAAGGCATCGCACGTTCGATGCCCACCAGCGCCGCAGCAGACCGGGTGGCGGCGGCGCAGGGCATTGCGTGTTATGAAACACCGACCGGCTGGAAGTTCTTCGGCACATTGCTTGATGCAGGAATGGCGACGATCTGCGGTGAAGAAAGCGCAGGCACCGGTTCTGATCATGTGCGCGAGAAGGATGGGCTGTGGGCCGTGCTGCTGTGGCTTAATATCCTTGCCGTGCGAAAGGTCAGCGTTGACGATCTGGCTCGGGAGCATTGGGCGCAATTCGGCCGCAATTATTACGCACGCCACGATTATGAAGCGATCGAGACAGAGCGGGCTGATGCCTTGATGGCTGCGCTGATCGCTGCGCTCCCGGACTTGCCGGGGCGCGCATTTGGATCGCTGACCGTCGCAGAGGCGGACAGCTTCTCCTACACCGATCCCGTTGATGGCTCGGTCAGCGAAAACCAGGGCATCAGGGTGCTCTTCGAAGGCGGTTCCCGCGTGGTGTTCAGGCTTTCGGGCACGGGCACGCAGGGCGCGACTTTGCGCGTTTATCTGGAGCGGTACGAACCAGGCGACGGCGCAATCGACCGCGAAACACCTGATATGCTGGCCGAAATAATCATCGCTGCCGAAAGCATCGCCGGGATTGCGCAGCACACGGGCCGCACTGCGCCCGATGTGGTGACGTGACGCCAGCTTACGGTGCAACCAGTCTGGGCGGCGTGACCCACTTTCGGGTTCGCTCTCCGCAGGCCTCCGCACTTTGGCTCTGCCTGTTCGATGGCGCTGATGAACGCCGCATCCCTATGGATCGGCAGGGCGATGATTGGTTCGCCGAATTGGCGGGCCAGCACGCCGGGGCCGCCTACGGATACCGGGCGGATGGCGAGTGGGCACCTGAACACGGTTTGTGGTTCGATCCGGCCAAATTGCTGGTTGATCCCTACGCGGTGGAGCTGGACAGGCGGTTTGTGCAAGACCCTGCGTTGACGCAGTTTGGCGTGGACACCGCGCATCTGGTGCCGCGCGCGATTGTGCCCATGGCCAGCGAGCCAGTTCGGAAGGAAGCTCCAAAATTTCAGCGCGGCGGGTTGATCTACGAGATCAATGTGCGCGGCTTCACCATGCTGCATCCCGATGTGCCGAAAGGCATTCGCGGCACCGTTGCGGCACTCGCTCATCCGGCGGTGCTCGCACATCTCAAGAAACTGCATGTCTCCGCCATCGAGCTAATGCCGATTACTGCATGGATTGACGAACGCCACCTCGGCCCGCTCGGACTCAGCAATGCATGGGGGTACAATCCCGTGGCGATGATGGCGCTCGATCCCGGGCTTTGCCCCGGCGGCGTGGCAGAGCTGCGTAAGACAGCCGCGGCGCTGCATGATGCAGGTATCGGTGTGATCCTTGATCTGGTGTTCAACCATACTGGCGAAAGCGACATTCACGGCGGCGTGATCTCCCTGCGCGGGCTGGACAATGCCGGATATGCCCATGCCCCGGACGGCAGCCTGATCAATGACACCGGCTGCGGCAATACGCTCGATTTCGCCAATCCGGCGGTCCGCGAATTGACGGTCGCCAGCCTGCACCATTTTGTGCGCAATTGCGGGGTAGACGGCTTCCGGTTCGATCTGGCCCCGATCATGGCGCGCGGCCCCGGCTTTTCCGCTGACGCGCCCATATTCGCCGAGATAGCGGCTGACCCCTTGCTCGCTGACCGAGTGATGATTGCAGAGCCGTGGGACATTGGCCCCGGCGGCTATCAGCTCGGCAATTTTCCCGCAGATTGGCTCGAATGGAACGACAAATACCGTGACGATGTACGGCGCTTCTGGCGCGGTGACGGGACGATTGGCGACGTGGTCACGCGGATCGCCGGGTCATCCGACATTTTCCCGGAGCAATGCCGCAGCGTCAATTTCCTCGCAGCGCATGACGGTTTCACGCTCGCCGACAGCGTTGCTTATTTGTACAAGCATAATGAGGCCAATGGCGAGGCAAACCGTGACGGGCACGGAGAGAATTTTTCGTGGAACTGCGGCGTCGAAGGGCCAAGCGATGATCCGGAAGTGCTGGCCTGCCGCGACGCTGATTTGCGCGCACTGCTCAGCACATTGTTTGCATCTACCGGCACAATCATGCTGACAGCGGGTGATGAATTCGGACGAAGCCAGCGCGGCAACAACAATGCCTATGCGCAGGACAATGAAATCGGCTGGGTCGATTGGAAAGGACGCGATCTGGCGCTGGAAAGCTTCACCGCAGACCTTGCGAAAGCGCGTGCAGAGCAGTTGGCGTTCTTCACCAGCTTTCCGCAAGAGGGCGAATGGGTGAAGTCAAATGGCGAGCCGATGGGTAATGGGGATTGGCAGGAAGTCGGCGTGCTCAAGTATCGCTTGAACAGCGCCAATCTGAGTCTTTCGATCAGCCGCGAGGGGCCGACAAAACATGCCCGTTGGAGACCTGCCTAGCTGGCGAATTCCTCAAGCTGTTCTCCGGCGGCCAGCCAAGTGGCCTCCGCCTTTGCCAGTCTGTCGCTTGCCCGTGCGCGGTCTGCCAGCAGCTTTTCCATCTTGGAACCTGTATCCGCTGAAGGCGTCCGGTTGAGTTCAACCATCGCCAAATCCAGCTTCTCGACGTCTGCCGCAATACGAGCCATAGACTTTTCAGCCTTCTCCAGTTCTGACCGGACGTAGCGCTCTTTCGCCTGATCCTTCGGAGAATTCACTGGCGTTTTCGCCTTGGCAGGAGCTTTCTTGGCGTCCTTTTTCGGCTGGTTCCGGCCCAATACGAAGTCGATATAATCGTCCATGCTGCCTTTGTATTCCTTGGCAGTCCCGTTATCGACCAGCACGAGGCGATCTGCTGTCAGCTCGACCATGTGGCGATCATGGCTGATGAGAATTACTGCTCCGGAATAATCGTTTAATGCCTGGATCAGAGCTTCGCGGGCATCGACGTCCAAGTGGTTGGTAGGCTCGTCCAGAATCAGCAAATGCGGGGCATCGCGGGTGATGATCGCCAGCGCGAGCCGAGCGCGCTCTCCGCCAGACAGTTTCTCGACCCGTTGTTCAGCGCGCGCGCCGGAAAAGCCGAAGCGGCCTAGCTGTGCGCGCACAGCGCCCGGCGTTTTACCCTCCATCGCCCGCGACATCAGTTCCAGCGGCGTATCATCGCTGGCGAGTTCTTCCACCTGATACTGCGTGAAATAACCGACCGACATTTTGCCCGGGCTGAGCATTTCGCCTTCTGCGGCAGGCAATTGCGCGGCGAGCAGCCGAGCCAGCGTGGTCTTGCCGTTTCCGTTCCGGCCAAGCAGTGCAATCCGGTCGTCCGCATCAATCCGCATATTGAGCCGCTGCAGCACCGGCGGCGCGTCATTATATCCGACCGCGGCGTGTTCCAGCTGGATCATCGGCGACCGCAGTTCAGCAGGATCGGGAAAATCGAAGCTGAGCGATGGGTCTTCGATCAAAGCAGCAATGGGCTGCATTTTCGCCAGCATTTTGGCGCGGGACTGTGCCTGCTTCGCGGTGGAAGCGCGCGCGCTGTTGCGGGCGACATAATCCTGAAGCCGCGCACGCTGCGCATCCTGCGATGCCTTGGCCGAGGCGAGCTGCGCGGCGCGCTCTGCCCGCAGCTTTTCAAACGCGTCATATCCGCCAGGATACAGCGTCAATTGTCCGCCCTGCAAATGCAGGATGTGATCGACAACTTTGTTCAGCAGGTCGCGTTCATGGCTGATGACGAGCAGGGTTGCGGGGTAGGATTTCAGAAAGTTTTCCAGCCACAGCGTTGCTTCCAGATCGAGGTGGTTGGAAGGTTCATCCAGCAGCAGAATATCGGGTTCGGAAAACAACAGCGCGCCCAGCGCCATACGCATTTTCCAACCGCCGGAAAAGGTATCGACGGGCTGCTTCTGCATTTCCTCGTCAAAGCCCAGACCGCTCAGGATTTTCGCCGCGCGTGCCGGTGCGCTGTAGGCATCGATGGCGAGCAGGCGTTCGTGGACTTCACCCAGGCGGTCCATATCGTCCATGCATGTTTCGGATTCGGCCAGCAGCTGCGCCCGCTCCACATCGGCGGCCAGTACGACCTCTTCGGGTGTCATCGATCCGCTTGGCGCCTGCTGCGCGATATAGCCGATACGGGCCTTGGTCGGCTTGGAAATCTCGCCATCGTCCGGCTCAAGTTCGCCGATCATGGCTTTCATCAGCGTGGACTTGCCCGCCCCGTTGCGGCCGATCAAGCCAACGCGCGCGCCAACCGGCACCGTTGCGCTGGCGCGGTCGAGAATTGTCCGGCCGCCAAGCCGAACGGTGATACCGTCGATAGTGAGCATTTGCGGCCCCATAGCAGCGCATTGCGGCTAGCCCAAACGAAACTATTGTGCAGTGCAAGGTAACTTTGCCGCCTGACATCGCGCTGCGCCCCCGCTAAGCTGGCCCGATGGATATGCAAGACATGCTGCAACGCTATTTCGGGACAGCGGATTTCGCGGCGGTAGACCCGGTTGCTCTCCCCGCCGGAGTTGACCGGATGCTGGTGGATTTCGGACTGGAGCAGGACCGCAACCGCAAGTTTGCGCTGTGGAGCATGTTGTTGATGTTCGATGCCGCGCCCGATCTGGATGTGGCCTTCAAGCATGAGGAAGACAGGGAGGCTGCTCGCAATCTGATGGACCTGATGGCCGCCGCGCCGCCCGAGTAGCCCCCTATCTAATTTTCCGGCACCCTAATTATCGGGCATTGTCGGCATGCACACCCCGTCCAGCGCAAGGATGTGGGTGAAGCGGCCCAGCGCGACCCATGAACCGATGGCAAAGGTCAGATCGACGATTTCGGTGTCGCTGAAATGCTCATGCATTGCAGCCCAGAAATCCTCGTCCTCGTCCATCGACTGCGGCGCTTCGCCAAATCGTTCGGCAAATTCGATTGCGAGTTTCTCGCGCGGTGAGAAACTGTCCGAATTTCGCCAGTCAGCAATATCGGCATAGAATTTCTCGTCCGGGGGCGTGTTGTCGCGCACCTGTGCGGCCTTTTCGGCATCGCCTCCGCTGCGTTCAATATGACCAGCCAGATCGCGTTCCGCCCGCATATCGCGGCACAGATTGCATCCGTTGATATGCGCCGTGCGCATTCGCGCCGCTTCCATTTCACGCATGGAAAGCTGCGAATGTTCATACACGGCAAGGGAATAGGCTGCTGCCGCTGCGCCAATTTCTGGCGTGAATTTTGACCATGTGTAGCCCAAGGGATCATGGGCGTGCTCTTGCGGAATGGTGATGCGGGGCATGGCTTCTCTCCTGTGATTATCCGGTCAGATCGTTGCTTCCGATCCGAGAATGATGGTGGCCTGACTGGACAGCGTGCCGCCATTGGTATGGGCAAGACATAGCTGCGCGCCCTCCTGATGATTGGCCGCTTCGCCCCGGATTTGCCGCGCGGCCTCTATGATTGCGAACAGGCCATACATGCCGGGGTGGCAACAGCTTAGCCCGCCGCCATTGGTGTTGACCGGCAGACTGCCGCCGGGCGCGATCGCGCCGCTTTCCACGAATGGCCCGCCTTCGCCCTTTGCGCAAAAACCGAGGTCTTCGAGGAACAGGATCGTGTTGATCGTGAAGGCATCATACAGTTGCACGGTATCGAAATCGCCAGGCGTGACGCCTGCTGCGGACATTGCCCTTGCGCCCGATTCCTGCGCGGCGGTCGTCGTCAGATCTGGCATGGAGCTGATCGAATTGTGCCAGGTTGCCGCTGCCGCTCCCAAAACCGGCACAGCAGGACGCGGCCCGCCTTTGGCGCGCTCCGTGCTCGTCAGGAGGATGGCAGCAGCGCCATCTGTCACGAGGCAGCAATCCGCCTTGCTGATGGGAGAGCTGATCATGCGCGATGCCAGGCAATCTTCAATCGAGAGCGGACCTTTGGCGAAGGCTTCGGGATTGGTGTTTGCCCACTCGCGCGCTGCAACGGCCACACTGGCCATTTGCTCGCGCGTAGTACCGAACTGATGCATATGGCGCGCCGCAGCCAGCGCGTAACTGCTAAGCGGAAAGATCGGCTTGTAAGGCTGCTCCCACACAGAACTTTTTGCAGGCGTCGCCAGCCTGCCGCCACTGCTGCGCTGGTTCGAGCCATAGGCGATCAGGGCGTTGTCGATATAGCCAGCTTCGATCATGATCGCGGCGGTTATGATATGGCTGGCAAAGGACGATCCGCCCGTCCGGTTACTATCCGTAAAGCGCGGGTGAAGGCCGAGATACTCGGCCAGCGTGAGGCCGCCGAACAGGTCATCGGGCAAGCAACAGAACACCGCATCCACCTGATTGATGGCAAGTCCGGCATCCTGCACGGCCAACAGTCCAGCCTGCGCCGCCATTTCAATCGAGCTGAACCCAGGCATCTCTCCTATTCCGAATGTTGCCAGTCCGGCAATTGCCGAGCGTGCACGGGGGAAGGGTTCGCTCATCGGACGACCCCATAACTGACCCCGGCGAGATTGACGTTCGTGCGGCTGCGCCATATTCCCCGTGCATGACCGAACACGGCGTAATTTCTCCCGAGGCGCGTTGGCGTGCCGCCCTTGCGGACGGCCGGTTCCTTATCCAGCGTGATACAATCGACGGCACCAGCTATTTTCCTCCGCGTCTTGCCGGCCCGGAGGGTCAGCCGCTGGAATGGGTGGAGGCGAGCGGCCGCGGCACGGTGTATTCGGTGTCGGTCATTCACCCGAAGCCGCCGCAGCAGCCTTACAACGTGGTTCTTGTAGATCTGGAAGAAGGGGCGAGGATGATGAGCCGTGTGGACGGATCCGGACCTGACAAGATCGTTATCGGCACGCAAGTTTCCGCGCAAATAGTGCAGACTGAGAGCGGGCCGCAGGTAGTGTTTCATAGGGCCTGACCGCCTTTTGACGGCACCACCAGATCGTCAATCTCGCTTTCGGAGAACCCTGCTTCACTGAGGACATCGCGGCTGTCTGACCCGAGCCTTGGGCCAGGCCTGCCAGCTTGTCCGGGCGTTTCCGAAAAGCGCACAGGAACGCCGGGCATGCGGACCAGACCGTCCGGTGTCTCGAAGCGCTGCCAGAAACCAACGGCTTCAAGATGCGGATCGTCGATCAGATCATCGATGGAGCGGACTGGCATCGCCGGGCACTGCGCCTTGGTCAGCAAGTCCATCCATTCGTCAGTCGTGCGCTGCGCCAGAACTTCGGAAAGCTGGCCGAGCACCTTGGTGATATTCTGCGTGCGCGACCGCAGTGATGCAAACATCGGGTCTTTGGACCATTCAGGATTGCCGATGGCGTCAAAAAAATTGCTCCAGTGACGATCATTGTAGATCATCACCGCAATGTAGCCATCTTTGGTGCGGTAAGGCTTGCGCTCCGGCGAAAGCGCCCTGGCGTAGCCGGTCGGGCCGATTGGCGGATCGAACAAGGCGCCGCACAGATGCTCCACCATGGAAAATGACGCCAGTGTTTCGAACATTGGCACTTCGATTTCCTGCCCGCGCCCGCTCCGCTCCCGCTCGAACAGGGCGGCCATTACGGCATAGGCGGCGGTCAGGCCCGCCACCTTATCCGCCACGACTGTCGCCAGATAAGTCGGCTCCCCTCCCGAAAGCGAAGCTTGCAGATCGACAATGCCCGATGCGGCCTGCACGATATCATCATAGGCCGGGAAATCGGCATAAGGCCCTTCACGGCCATAGCCGTACAAATTGGCGTAGATGATCTTAGGATTGCGTGCTTTCAGCTCGGCATAGGACAGGCCGAGCCGGCCCATTGCCTTGGCGCGCATGGAGTGGATGAAGACATCGGCATCTTCCGCCATGCGCAGCAAGGCTTCACGTGCATTTGCCTGTTTCAGGTCAAGCACAAGGCTGCGCTTGCCGCGATTGACGTTCATGAACATGGCGCCGCAATCATCCGCTGGCCCCGGGGGCAAGGAGCGTGTGGTGTCGCCAGAGGGAGCCTCTACCTTGATCACATCCGCCCCTAGATCGGCGAAGATCTGCGTCGTGTATGGTCCCATCAGCACGCTGGTGAGATCGAGGACGCGGACCCCCTTTAAAGGGCCTTTTCCGGCTCCGGCTGCGGTCATGAATTCCTCATTAAAAAAACAGTCATGCTTGTTTTTGCGGCAGGAATGTCCGAAGTGCAAGGTGAGATGGTACGATGGTTCAAAAGAGCGGGAGAAATCAGGTGAAAGTGCATCTGGTGGCGGCTGGGAAATATCACGATATCGACTTTGCCCGGCTGGAACTGCTCAAGCTGCTGGCCGAGCAGCCGGAGCTGCGCACCAGCGTGGCAGCGAATTATTCCGATACAGGCCTTATCCGGCAGGCGGACCTGCTTATAACCTATACCTGCGACCTGGTGCCCGAGCCGGAGGAAGTCGCGGTCCTGTCTGATTGGCTGCGCGCAGGCGGACGCTGGCTGGCCCTGCATGGCACAAATTCCATCCTGCGCTTTGGCGAGAATGGCGAAGTCGAAACGCCTGATGAAGCGCCGGACTTCATGAAGCTGTTGGGCACGCAGTTCACCGGCCATCCGCCGATCGGTCCATACAAGGTCAAAGTCACGGACAGCGATCATGAAATGACCAGAGGCTTGCGCGATTTCTCGGTCGTTGATGAGCTTTACCTGACCCGTAAAACGGCGGACTTCAAAACGCTGCTCCACACAAGTTTCACAGGCACCTGTCCAGATTTCGGCGACCGTGAATGGGATGAAGCCGAGGTGCCGGTTCTGTATGAGCGCCCAGTGGGGAAAGGGGCTGTGCTCTATCTGACTCTGGGCCATTGCCGCGGCCATTATGACCTTATGCCGGTGGCGCCATTTTATCCGCATCCGGAGCGATGTGCCTGGAATTATCCGGTATTTTATAAGCTTTTGCGACGCGGCATAGCGTGGGGGCAGCGCCGCGGCTGAGTGTCAGCTTCTGCGGTCGGGACGAAGATCAAGGATGACCTTTTCCAGATGATCCAGCACCAGAGAAATCGTCTCTTCGTCGATGCCGTGCGTCACCCGGTTAAGCGCCATGCCTTCCAGCGTATTCTGCGTCAGCGCCAGCGCAATTTTGAATGCCGCCAGATCGTCCGCCCACTCGGGGAAAAGCTCGATCGCCAATTCGTGCCAGCGTTCGTCGAATTCGCGGCGAACCGGTTCCAGCACTGCGGCCAGTTCCTTGTCCGTACGCGATGCGTTGGCGAGTTCCTGAAACGCGATGAAGTTCGGGCGCAACAATTGGTCCCAATAGGCATGGAGCAGCGTGCGCGCATCGTGATCAAGCGTGCCAGCAGCCCGGCGAAACGCGCGCAGGCGCTTGCGGTGCAATTCTACCAGCGTGGCTTGCATCAGCTGCCGACCGTTTTCGAAATGATGCAGCATGGCGCCGCGCGACAGCCCGGCTTCCTCCGCCACTTTCGGCGTCGTGGTATCGGCATAGCTGAATTTGACCAGGCACCGGATCGTGGCGTCGATCAGACGCGAGCGTGTTTTCGCGCTCTTCAACGCCTGCGCCGTCGGTTCGATCAGTTGTCGCGCACTGCCGATGCTGGCAGTCTTGCCGGGGGAGGGTATCTTTTGGGTAGGCATGGCCTTCATCAATCTACGAAAAAAGCAGATGTGTCTGCTTTTGCAAGTTCCATAACGACTAGCGAACAGCGCAGTCAAATAAATCAACGGGAGAATAGAAATGGGTAAGCTGGAAAATCGCATCGCGCTGGTAACCGGGGGCGGGTCAGGACTGGGCAAGCAGGACTGCATGCAGCTCGCGGCAGAGGGCGCGCATGTCTACGTGACCGATATTGATGAAAATGCGGCGAAGGCTGTTGCCGACGCGATTGGCGATACGGCTGTCGCGATGAAGCATGACGTGTCCTCCCGGTCAGACTGGGAAGCCGTGTTTGCCCGGATTGCTGCGGATCATGGCAAGCTGGATATTCTCGTCAACAATGCCGGCATAGTCGTCGTGGCTGATCCGGAAGAGACGACGGACGAGCAATTCGACCGGACTATGGACATTATGTGCAAGGGTGTGTTCCTTGGCTGCAAGCTGGGCCTGCCACTGCTATCCAAGTCCGAGAATGGATCGATCATCAACATGTGTTCGACCGCCAGCCATCAAGGCTTCCCGCCCTTCTTCGCCTATTCTGCGGCCAAGGGCGCGGTACGCTCCATGAGCAAATCGCTGGCGATCCACTGTCAGGACAAGGGATATAAGGTTCGCTGCAATACTCTCCACCCCTCCGCCATTGAAACACCGATGATACAGGGCGCGATGGGTCGTCCGGGTGAAGAACAGGCAGTGGATTCCGGTGTGCTGCCTGCAGGCGCAATCGGCGCGCCATCGGATGTGGCCAGCCTGATCGTGTTCCTGTGCAGTGACGATGCGCGCTTCCTGACGGGCGGCGAATATCTGATCGACAACGGGGCCTACATCCGGCCATAAAACAATCATGTCTGACTTTTTTCTTGCAGATGGTGCGGCATGTCCTAGGGTGCTCGCATGAGCTTTGGCGTCAAGAAAGCATTGGTGATCGGCGCGTCCAGTCCGGGTGGACTGGGCGAAGCTGTGGCGTTGCGCCTTGCTGATGAGGGGTGCCATGTGACAGTCGCTGCGCGGAGCGAGGAGGCAGTGCGCTCTCTGGCTGAACGGCTGGGCGGTGCGCATGTTGTTTGCGACATGCGTGACGAGGCGTCCATTCAGGCGATGTGCGATGCGGCTGGCCCGTTCGATCTGCTGGTCAATGCGGCTGGCACGACTTGCGCGGGCGGGATTTCGCGGATCGCACGCGAGCAGATCGAAGATCAGATGGAAATGCATTTCACTGCCAATGCGCTGCTCCTGAAGCATGCAATTCTCGCAATGCCCGATGGTGGCAGCGTTGTGCTGTTTTCCTCTGTCACTGCATCGCTCGCCGGGGCCGGGCTGACATCTTACAGCTGTGCCAAGGCGGCGCTTGAGCAATTGGTGCGCGTGGCGGCAATTGAGCTGGGAGAGCGCGGCATTCGCGTGAATGCAGTTGCGCCGGGGTTCTCGCAAACGCCGATGACAGAGGCGATCTTTGCCGATCCGGCATTGACCAGATTATATCTCGGCCATGTGCCGATTGAAGGGCGCGCTGTGCTGCCAAACGAAGTTGCATCTGCCGCCTGCTGGCTACTGGCCGATGATTGTTTCACCACCGGGGAAACCGTGCAGGTTTCTGGCGGGGCGCAGTTGGGCCGTTTGCCCAATGCTGCCGAATTCAGAGGATTGAGGAAGGCGTAAAAGCATGGATCTGGGACTTAAAGGCAAGAAGGCCATCGTCGTCGGCGGCGCGCGCGGCATCGGTTACGCGATTGCAGAACTGTTTGCGCGGGAAGGCTGCGACGTGGCGATCACCGCCCGCAATGACGATTCCGTCAAGGACGCGGTGGCCAATCTGAAGAAGTACGAAACCAAGGTCATCGGCAAAGGCTGCGACGTCACCGATGGCGATGAGTTCAAAGCCTGGATGGAATGGGCCGATGAAGAGCTGGACGGTGTGGACATTCTTGTCCCCGTCACCTCCGCCTCTGGCGGTCTGGGCAGCCTCAAATACTGGGAAAAGAACTTCAAGGTCGATGTGATGGGCCCTGTCCGCGCTGTCGATGCAGTGATCGAAGGCATGATAGAGCGCAAGCACGGCTCGATCGTGCTGATCGCGTCAACCTCTGCGCTGGAGGATATGGGCGGGCCGCAAGGCTACAACGCGCTGAAGGCCTCGCTCATCACTTATGGCAAGCAGCTTGGTCTTGCCCACGGCAAGGACGGTATCCGCGTGAATGTGGTGTCGCCCGGCCCGGTAGAATTTGAAGGCGGCAATTGGGAAATGCTGAAAGGCGCGATGGAGAAGTTTTACCAGTCGCTCATCCGCAAGCAGCCTGAAGGCCGCTTCGGTAAACCTGAGGAAATCGCCCGCGCTGTCGGCTTTCTCGCCAGTCCGGCGGCAAGCTGGTGCAACGGTTCGCATCTGGTCGTCGATGGCGGCTTCACTAAGAACACGCATTTTTAGAAGAAAGGCGACAGGCTTCCCGTCATGGATGTGAAACGCCAGCAGACAATAAAGCGCGCGGCCGAGGCTGTGCCCGGTGGCACGCCCATTGAAAAGGCGCCCGATCCGGACCTTGGCCATGATTTGATTCCGGCAGAACGCTACACCTCGAAAGAGTTCATGCAGCTGGAATGGGACCGGGTGTGGACCAAGACCTGGCTGCTCGGTGGGCGTTCGGATGATATTCCTGAGGCAGGGGATTACATCTGCACCAATATCGGCAAGGAATCCGTGCTGCTGGTGCGGCAGAAGGATGGCTCTGTCAGCGGCTTCTACAATGTCTGTTTGCACCGCGGAAACCGACTGATTCCCGAAGAAGGGCTGGGTTCGGTTGCCGAGGAAGACGGTGTTTTCAGGTGCAGCTATCACCACTGGGCCTATTCTTCGAAAGGCAAGCTGCTCCACATTCCGGACCGAGAGACTTTTCCGCAAGGCGCGCCGCCATGTGGCCGGGTGAAGCCCGTTAAGGCGGACGAATGGGGCAGCTTCGTGTGGTTCTCTCTCGACTCCGATATTGAGCCTTTGCTGGATTACCTCGGTGTCATTCCGCAACATCTGAACCCATACCATATGGAACGCATGGCGTGGACGCGCGATGTGACGGTGGAATGGGATTGCAACTGGAAGGCCAGCGTCGATGCCTTCAGTGAAACCTACCACGTCCAGGGCATTCACCCGCAGCTGAAGTGGTATCTGGACGATGTGAACGTGCAGTATGACTGCTACGACAAGCACAACCGCTATCTCATCCCCTTCGCCGCCGTCAGCCCGCGCGTGCAATTGCCATCCATTATGCCGCCGCTGATCGCCGGAATGATGGAAGCTGCCGGAATGGACCCGGCTGAATATGAAGGCCCGATCAGCGGTATTCGGGAGGCTCTGCAGAAGTTCAAGCGGGAGAACGGGCCGGAGCAGGGCAAGGACTATTCAGAGCTGAATGACGAACAGCTGACGGATGATTATCACTACACAATCTTCCCCAATGTTTCGCTGAACGTGCATTCGGATGACGTGATGATGTTCCGCCAGCGGCCTCACCCGACCGATCCGAACAAGATGTTTTATGACATCTGGATGTTCGAGCTGGTGCCCGAGGGGGAGAAATGGCCCGAACGCGTGCGGCATCAGATCTTCAGGCATGGTGACAAGACTATCGGGCAAGTGCTCGATCAGGATGCGTTCAACCTGCCGCACGTGCAGGCGGGGATGCGCAGTGAAGCTTTCGAAGGGCTTTGGCTGGGCGATCAGGAGATCCGCCTGCGCCATTTCCACCGAACGCTGAGCGATTACATCTACGGCAATAATGGCCCGGGCGAGGGGGATATCTGATGCAATATTCGCAAGATGGCTTGCTCCGCGCCTATCGCCGCATGGCCACAATTCGCCAATTTGAAGAACGCTTGCACGAAGAAATCGCCAAGGGTGAAATCCCCGGCTTCACACATCTTTACGCAGGGCAGGAAGCCGCCGCAGTGGGCGTGTGCGAGCATCTGGATAATGATGACATGATCGTGTCCACCCATCGCGGCCACGGACACTGCATAGCCAAGGGATGCGATGTGAAGGCGATGATGAAAGAGATTTACGGCCGCCGCGACGGCCTTTGCAAAGGGCGCGGCGGCTCCATGCATATTGCCGATACCTCCATCGGAATGCTCGGCGCGAATGGCATTGTCGGCGCGGGCGCACCGCAAGCTGTGGGTGCTGCGATTGCTGCGCGGGCAGAGGGCAAGGGTAAGGTCGCGATTGCGTTTTCGGGTGATGGGGCGTGCAATCAAGGCACCACGTTCGAGGCCATGAACATGGCTGCTGTGATAAGCGTGCCAGCCATCTTCGTGTTCGAGAACAACCACTATTCGGAACACACCGGCGACAAATACGCCGTGGCGACCGACAGGGATATCGCCAGCCGCGCCAAGGCGTTCGGCATGGAAGTCTGGCGCGCCAATGGCTGCGATTTCTACGACACTTTTGAAACGATGGCCGAACTGCTCGATCACGTGCGCGGGAGCGGAAAACCCGCTGCGATTGAGCTCGATACAGAGCGTTTCTACGGACATTTCGAAGGCGATCCGCAGCGATACCGGGCGAAGGGTGAAGTCGACCGGCTGCGAGAGGAGCGTGACGCCCTGAAGATATTCCGCGCGCATGAAGCCACAGATGAGATGCTCGACCTGGCACAGCTCGATGCCATCGACGAAGAAGTCACAGCCTTGATCGACGCAGCAGTCGATGAGGCGCGAGAGGCCGAGAAATGCGATCCGTCGCAAATCGAGGAAGATGTCTATGCGGCATATTGAGGGAACGCGCTGATATGGCCGTGATGAACATACGCGAAGCGATCAACCAGACGCTTCACGATGCGATGGAGCGCGATCCCAGCGTTATTCTGCTGGGCGAAGACGTCGCGGGCGGGGCGGGCACTGCTGGCGGGCAGGAAGCCATTGGCGGCATCTGGGGCACCAGCACCGGCCTGATCGGCAAATTCGGCCCTGAACGGGTAATCGACACGCCCATTTCCGAAAGCGCCATTATCGGCGCGGCGGCTGGCGCGGCTTTGGCCGGAATGCGCCCTGTGGCAGAGTTGATGTTCGCTGATTTTATCGGTGTGTGCGGTGATCAGCTGATCAACCAGATCGCAAAGTTCCGCTACATGTTCGGCGGTAAGGCGCGCTGCCCGGTGGTGGTGCGGCTGATCTATGGCGCAGGTATGAATTCCGCCGCGCAGCACAGCCAAGCCTTTTACAATCTGCTCACCGCAATTCCCGGCCTGAAAGTGGTGCTGCCCACCACGCCCGCCGATGCCAAGGGCCTGATGAACGAGGCGCTGCACGGTGATGACCCGGTAATGTTCTTCGAACACAAGGCGCTTTACGGTAAGAAGGGCGAAGTGCCCGAAGGCCTCCACCGTGTGCCGTTCGGTCACGCCCGCATGGCGCGTGAAGGCGGCGATGTAACGATTGTCGCGTTGGGCCGCATGGTCAGCTTCGCCGAGAAGGTAGCGGACAAGCTGGCGGAGGAAGGTATCGGCTGCGATGTAATAGACCCGCGCACCACCAGCCCGCTCGATGAAGAGGCCATTCTGGACAGCGTTGAACAGACAGGCCGGCTGGTGGTGGTGGATGAAAGCCCGCCGCGTTGCAGCGTTGCCACCGACATAACCGCCCTGGTCGCGCAAAAGGCTTTCAGCAGCCTTGATGCTCCGCCCGAATGCGTCACCGCGCCGCACACGCCCATTCCCTTCGCGCCGGAACTTGAACGCGCCTACGTTCCCGGCCCGCCAGCCATCGAAGCAGCGGTGCGCCGCACGCTGGATTGGGGCTGAAGGCATGGCCGCGCTCAAACCTTTCACCATGCCCAAATGGGGCATCGAAATGACCGAAGGCACGGTTGCGCAGTGGCAAGTCGAAGAAGGCAAGCCATTCGCCAAGGGCGATGTAATCGTCCTGATTGAAACCGACAAGATCACCAACGAGGTGGAGGCAGAGGCCGATGGCTGCCTCGTGCGAATATTGGCAGGCGAGCAAGAGACCAAGCCAGTCGGCGCTTTACTTGGTGTGATGGGTGATACCGGCGTCGATGCGGGCGAGGTGGATGCCTTTGTCGCGAGCTACAAACCATCGGGTAGCAGCGCAGCCGAGGCGGAAAGTGAAACGCCTTCTTCCGCCCCAACTCAAAGCGCCAGCTCCAGCAAGAGGAATGAAGGCGCGGCGCAGCAGGTCAAGCGCAGCACAATTGCCAGGGATGTCGCCATATCTCCTGCCGCACGCTTTGCCGCGGAAGCGGCTGGTTTGCAGCCTTCCGACATTACGCCAAGCGGGCGCCACGGGCGCATCACGCGGCAGGACGTAGACAAGGCCATTCGCGGCAGTCGGCAACCTGCGCTGAAGGGCCCGATTGAAATTACCGGGCAAGAAGAGGCCTATGCCTCCCCCCTGGCGCGCCGGATCGCCGCCCAGAACGGTGTCGATCTCTCGCAGGTCACCGGCACCGGTGCACGGGGCCGTATTGGCAAAGCCGATGTGCTGGCGCTGATTGGCGGCGGCGAGGAGGCACAAGCCGCGCCGCTGGCCCAGGAAGGCGTGGAAATCATCCCGATGACGGCCATGCGCAAGACCATCGCGCGCCGCCTTACCAAGGCAAAGCAGGCCATCCCGCATATCTATTTGCGCCGCGCGGTGCGGGCCGACAGGCTCATCGCCCTGCGGCAGGCGCAAGCCAAGCCCGGCACAATCAACGATTACCTGATCCGCGCCAGCGCACTCGCATTGCTGGAAGTTCCAGAAGTGAACGTGCAGGTCCATGACGGGGCCATCCACCGGTTCAGCCATGCAGATATTTCGGTTGCGGTTGCGACTGACAAGGGGCTGATTACGCCCATCGTCAAACACGCGAACGATCTGACTGTAAAAGAGATTGCCGAGCGGATGGCCGACCTCGCCGCACGCGCCCGGGAAGGCAAGCTCAAAGCCGAAGAATTCCAGGGTGGCAGCTTCTCTATCTCCAATCTTGGGGGCTTCGGAGTCGACGCATTCGATGCGATTATCAATCCGCCGCAGGGCGCGATCCTTGCTGTGGGCAAGGCCCGCAATGCGCCGATAGATGATGGCGGAGAGATCACACTGGCACCGGTTATGCAGTTGTCACTCAGCTGCGATCACCGCGCGATTGACGGCGCGGATGGTGCGCGTTTCCTGGCGGCGCTGGCCGAACTTCTCGAGAACCCCGAGCGGCTCTGAAACGAAAAAGGGGCCGACAGATGCCGGCCCCCTTTCCCTTCTTGCCCGGGGCGATCCCGAAGGGCGCTATGCGTGCGACCGCAAGAACGTAAGCTGCATGTCTTCCGCCAGACAATCCAATATCGGCGGAACCAGCCGGTCATGAAAATCGATGCCCATGTGGTGATCGAAAGCCGTCTCATCCTTGAACGTGGCAACACAGTAAAACAGGTTTTCGTCATCCTCCGCCTGAAGCACTTCATAGACGTATGCGTCCGGCTCGTGATCGTGGACCAGGCCTTTCAGTTCGGTTTGCAGAGCGATAAAGTCATCGCGTTTTTCAGGCTTCACCCGCAGCGTTGCGATAAAGCTCTTGCCGGGCGCGCCGCCGCGTTCAGCTTTTGACATCGTAGAGATACTCCCGGTGGTATGTGCCGTCGATGCAGTCGATCATCTTGGCGATTACGTCTGCGCTTTCGGGGTTTTGCTGGTGCGCGGTATCGGCAGCCTCATTCGTGAAACTTTCGTACACGGCATAAGCATGCGGTTCTGCCAGCCGGTAGAATTTGTATTGCAGCGTGTCCGGCTCCCGGCTGGCGTTGTCTTCCATCGCCCCGATCAGGCTGACGAATTCGGCGTCCTTTTCCGGCTTGATCTTGAAGCGTGATAGAAATGTGGTTGGCATCCGGTGCTCCTATTTCTCGCCGCCGATGTAGCGGTCGAGTTCAACGTGAAAATGGCGTAGGCGCGCTTCCTGCTCGCTCCACAAAGGCCCCTTGAACCCGCGAGAGCGTGAACCCTTCTGCACTATGGGAAGCAATTCACTGTCCTGATCCAGCACTTCGCCAAGCTCCGGCGGTTCGCCAATGCCTGTGTGCACAATATCGGGCCGGGTAATGCCGCTGCAATCGGCATCGGCGGCAAGGCCCATCCATGCAGGCGGCCTGTGACCGGGAATATCCTCCGGCTTGAACAGGATGATGGTTTCGTAAGTGAACTGCTCCGGGTCCTTCGGGTCAGGCAGGAAGCGGTGAATGAACACCGCCTCTGGATGGCAGCCGATCTGGATGTTGGGGAACAGGCCATAAATCGTGGAATCACTCAGCTGCGTGTCGCTGAATTTGTCATATCCAAGACCGTATTTGTCGGAGCGCGCGCGCTTGGCCTGCTGGATCGCAGCGCGGCTTTCCTGCGCAGTGCCCGAAAAGCTATCGGGATCAATCCCCGCATCGGCCAGCATCATCTTGATGCCCTCGTTGACCGTTTCCTGATCGGGAAAGCGCGGGCTTGGCTGCGCGAAGGGCACGAACTGGCGGCTCATCCCGTTTGGGAACAGGTCGATCTGCGTGCGATCATCCATCACCGCCTGGGTCTGCGGGTGAACGGCGTGGAGGTGATAGATTTCATAAAAGGCATCAACCCCGCCTTTCCAGTTTGCCGCCCAATCCGATTTCTTGTGTTGTACGCACACCATTTCGCCAATGTCATACAGGCCAAGGTGGTCTGCAACTTCGCCCAGAAATTCTGCAAGGGGCATCACATCATTATTCATCGAGATGAACACCAGCCCCGCCGCTGCCTCGCAGCGGACTTCGGTCAGGTCGGTTCCATGACACAGAACATCGGGGTTGAATGTTTCCTCATCGGTGATCTCCACATTCTTGCCTTCCAGATCGAACTTCCACGAATGGAAAGGGCAGGTGAAGCTGCCAGCTGATCCAAAGTCTGTCAGCGCGATCTGGCTGCCGCGGTGCGGGCAGACATTATAGAATGCTTTTACCCCGCCATCGGCCTGCCGGACCACGACGAAAGATTCAGGTCCGATTTCAAAACGCAGCCAATCGCCCTCGTCCGGGATGTCACTTTCCACGCCTGCCAGCAGCCATGTTTTCGTGAACATGTTTTCCCATTCCGCTTCCCAGCTTTCACGTGTGTAAAACCGCGAAGGGTCCGGTCGGGCCGTGCCATTGTTGGGGCGCGGGCGTTCTGCGTTGAAGGGGTGGGGGGTGCCGACATGAATGTCCCAGTTTCGGAAATCGAAGTTCATCTGAAGCTCCCGGGCCAATGGTGCGGTTTTACGGCAACAATTTGACCAATAAAAAAACAAGCATGATTGATTGTTATATTCTGCTGTGGCAGGACTGTCATGTCAACTGGCAAGCGGTGCATGGAACGCCGCTGCTGCGAGAGGTTGCTGGGAGAGAGAAATGAAAAAGTCGGTTTTGTATGGTGGTGCTGCGGCAATTGCGCTTTCCCTCGGGATGGCTCCGGGAATTGCTTTCGCACAAGATGCATCAGCGCAAGATCCTGAGGGTGAGGCTGCGGCTGCACAGGGTGAAGGAATTGGCCGGATTGTTGTGACAGCAACCCGCCGCGATACCGACCTTCAAACGACCGCAGTGGCTGTGTCTGCGATCGACCGTTCGCTGATCGAGCAGTCCAATGTCGGTGACATTGGCGGCCTGGCGACATTCGTCCCCAACTTCTCTGCCGAGACGATCACCGGCTTCAACGCGGCAAGTTTCGCAATGCGCGGCGTTGGCCAGAACAACATCATCGTTTATTTTGAACCTCCCGTGGCCGTTTTGGTGGACGACTTTGTAATCCCCAGCGTCCAGACCCAATTGCTCGACACTTTCGATGTCGAGCAGGTAGAGGTGCTGCGCGGACCGCAAGGAACACTGTTCGGCAAGAACACTACTGGTGGGGCCGTAACGGTCCGCACGATCAGGCCAGAGATGAACGTGTTCGGCCTTGATGCTCGTGTCCAGGCAGGCAGCTTTGGAACGGCAAGTGCTAAGGCTGCGCTGAATATTCCACTGGTCGATGACATGTTGGCTTTGCGTATCGTCGGCGGGCTTGATTCCACCGACGGTTATTACCGTAACGGTGCATGCTATGGCCCGATAACGGGCTTTGTCGCCAATCCATTCCAGGATTCGGAGGGCTGCCTCAACGGCGATCGCATCGGTAATACTGAAGTTTGGTCGGCGCGTGCAAAGCTGCTGTTTGAACCAACAGACAACATCAGTGCGCTGTTCCAGTATGAATTCCTGCGCGACCGCTCTGGTTCGGTGCCATCGGTCAATGAAAACGACCGCTTTACCGGCACTACGCCGTTCCTTACCGATCTGCTGAATACCGGTTCGCCAAACCCCGCAAGCGATGATCCGCTGGATAACGCCGGGATTACATTGCGCGATGATGCGCTTCTGTTTGCGGGCCGTGGTCAGCGGATCGACGTCGACGGGCTTTATGCCAATATCGATTTCGATTTCGACATCGGCACACTTACGTCTGTGACCGGTTGGCGCAGCCAACGCTCGCGTCTGCCAAACAGTTATCCGGGCGATGCGCCGCTGGATGTGAATGGCAATCCGCTGTCGATTTTCGATGCGACACGTGATGACGACCGTGAGACCTTCCAGCAGGAACTGCGCTTCTCGACTGACTTCGAAGGCCCCTTCAATGCGATTGTCGGCGCGTTTTACCAGACTGACGATACCGATTTCTGCGTCTCGCAGATTCTGGGTTTCCTCGATCTGACAGGCGGCCCTCTGCCTTTCGGCAATTGGAACGATACGCCGTACATCCTGTGTAACGCGCAGGAGGCTGAATCCACTGCTATATTCGGTGAAGGTACGTTCGAAATTACGCCGGAACTAACCCTGACGGGCGGCTTGCGATATACTTGGGAAGACAAGACGTGGCGAGGCCGCCAACAGGCCTTCATCGCCGAACTCGAAGGCGGTTTCGATCTGGGTATTTCGATTGATGAAGCACTGGATGCCAGCGTTTACAACTTCCCCGCAAATGTCATCCAGGTTGAAGATTCTGCCAGCGAACTGACCTGGCGTGCAAGCCTCGGCTATCAGGCGACGCCCGATCTGTTCTTCTACAGCACGGTGTCGCATGGCTTCAAAGCTGGCGGTTTCAACGACCAGATCGGCGGCTTCGCGGCGTTCGGAGCCGATTTGGATGCCTTTGCCGAAGCGGCGCAGGCTACCCGGCCGGAAACTGCTGACAGTTTTGAACTGGGCGTAAAGTCTGAGCTGTTCGATAACCGGTTGCGGTTTAATCTCACCGGCTTTTACGTCGAATACAACGATCTCCAGCGCCAGCTGAACGTGCCTATCGAAGTAAATGGCTCGCCCAATCAGGTTACCATTTTCGTGAACGCAGCCAGTGCCGAGGTGGCCGGGATCGAAGCCGAACTCACCGCAGAGCCGACTGACGGGCTCACCCTTCGCGGTATCCTTGGCTATCAGGATGCCAGCTACGGCGAATATGATGCACCCAATGCCGGTTATGATCTATCGACCTCGCCGCTGGACCGTGCGCCTGAATGGCAGTGGACCCTGGACGGAAATTACAACTTCGAGCTGAACAATGATTTCGAGCTGACGTTCAACGGCAATGTCGCGTACCAAAGCAGCAGCCTGTTCACGCAGGCGATCGATGATCCGCTTGGCAATACCTTCCTCAACTCGCGCACGTTGCTCAATGCGTCGATCACTCTGAGCCGCACTGATGAGGCGTATTATGTCCGCCTGATCGGTCAGAACCTGTCCGACGAGCGGTATCGCACAGCCTCGCAGAATGTGGCCGGTCTCTGGCTCAACAGCCAATTCGGTCCGCCGCGGTTCTTCGGCGTTGAAGTGGGGTTCAGCCTGGGAGAATAGGTTCGTGAAGAAGGGCTTTTCCCTCTCGGTTCTCCTTGCCGCCAGTCTGCTCGGAGCATGCGACCAGCTTGCTCCGGGTGACGGCGAGGCAGGTGGCCAGCTAGAGTCGACGGATGATCTGGTGACGAGGGTCGGTACGCCGATCAACGTTGAAAATCATCCGGGGCAAGCTCTCTTCAACGAAAACTGCGCGTCATGTCACAACGGTACGGTGCCCAAGGCACCTGCCATTGTGTGGCTGGAAATGCTGGAGCCTGACATCGTCCTTTCCTCGATGAGCGAAGGGATCATGCAGCAGCAGGCTGCACATCTTTCCTCAGAGGAGCAGCTGCATATTGCGGAGTATCTCGCGCGGATCGAGCTGGACGATTATCAACCTCCTGCACCTCCGCCAGCATGCGAGGACACCCGGCTGGACATGAGCGCACCGCCGCCCGCTGCGGTTGGATGGGGGCATGACAATTCCCGTTTCGTGCCGGCATCGGTCGGAGGAATAGACGCTGGTGACTTTGGCGATTTGCAGCTGAAATGGGCGTTTGCCTATCCAGGTGCGATCCGGGCGCGTTCGCAGCCGGCAGTCGGTTGGAATACCGTGTTTGTTGGCAGCCAGAATGGCAAGGTTTACGCCTTCGATCTCGACAGCGGGTGCGCTGAATGGACATACCGGGCAGGCGCCGAAGTGCGCACCGCAATTGTTGCCGACGCAGAAAACGAACGGCTCTATTTCGGCGATATTCTTGGCCGGGTTTATGCCATCAATGCCATGACGGGCGAGGAAATCTGGCGCGTGTCGGTGGACGACCACCCCAACGCAACCATCACCGGCACCCCGACACTGGGCGGCGGAATGCTGGCCGTGCCGGTATCCTCGCTGGAGGTAACATCGGCCGCTGATCCGAATTATTCCTGCTGCACATTCCGCGGCGCGGTGGTTGCGCTCAACCCCGCCACGGGAGAGCGGGAGTGGAAGACCTATACCGTCCCCAATCCGCCGACCCAGCAGGGCGAAACCAGCGCGGGTGCGCGCATACTTGGCCCATCCGGTGCTCCTGTGTGGAACAGCCCGACCTATGATCCGGCCCGCAACCGGTTCTATTTCGGGTCAGGCGAAAATTACTCATCCCCGGCAGATGGCAATTCTGATGCACTATTTGCCGTCGATGCCCGGACCGGGCGCAAGCTATGGCACGTGCAATTCACTGAAAACGACGCGTGGAATGTGGGCTGCATGATGGGTAATGAAAATTGCCCTGAGGAAAACGGCCCCGATCTCGATATCGCGGCATCGGCCTTGCTTGTCCCGATCGGCAATGGCCGGGACATGATCGTGGTCGGTTCCAAATCCGGCGTAGTCCACGGGGTCGATCCTGAAACAGGCCGGCAGGTTTGGGAGCGCAGACTTGGCCACGGCGGCACGCAGGGCGGCGTCCACTTCGGCATGTCGAGCCAGGGCAGCACGGTCTACGTTCCCATTACGGACCTTGCCGACACACATGATGGCCGCGAATACGATACGTCGATCAACGGCGCAGGCATTCATGCCATCAACGCCGCCGACGGGCGCATTTTGTGGCGCAACAAGGCGAACAATATCTGCGATGGAGAGCTGTATTGCGATCCGGGAATATCAGCGGCGGCCACTTCCGTTCCTGGCGCAGTTATCGCTGGCCACCTCGATGGACGCTTGCGCGCCTATGACAGGCGCACCGGCAGGGTGCTGTGGAATTACAACACCCGACAGCAGGTTGACACTGTGACCGGCGCAATCGGGCGCGGCGGCGGCATGAGCGGCCCCGGGCCAGCAGTTTACAACGGCCATGTCATCGCCAACAGCGGCTATGGCCTTTACTTCCATTTGCCGGGCAACGTCTTGCTCGTGTTCGAGAAGCAATAGGAACCCGATGAACTTTCAGCTTACCGATGATCAGCGCGAATTGCAGGATGCAGCGCGGCGCTTCGCGCGCGAGGAATTGCCCGCCATTGCAAACGAGCTGGAGGCAACAAACAAGCCGCCCTCGCGCGCATTGGTAAAGCAATATGCGGAGCTGGGCTTTCTCGGCATGAACATCCCCGAAGAACTTGGCGGAATGGGGCTGGGCAATTTGGAGGCGCTGCTCGTGCTGGAGGAATTCGGCAAGATTTCCTCTGCTGTGGCATTTCCGATTTTCGAATCTGCAGTCGGCCCGGTCCGCGCGATTGAGCGTTTTGCAGGCGATGCCCTGAAACAGCGCGTGGTGCCTGCCGTATGCAGCGGCGATATGATCGTGGCGGTCAGCATGTCCGAGCCCGATGCTGGCAGCGCGCTTACCGATTTGACGACCCGCGCGGTAGATGATGGCGATCATCTGGTCGTCACCGGTACCAAGCGATGGTGTTCAGGCGGCGGCCACGCCGATGGCTATGTCGTTTACTGCCGCATGTCGGATGATCCCGGCGCGCGCGGCATTGGGGCGGTATTCGTAGAGGCGGACACGCCCGGATTGACCTTCGGCCCTAATGAAGAGCTGATGGGCTTTCGCGGTATCCCATCGTCGGACCTGATGTTCGATGAATGCCGTGTGCCGAAAGAGAATGTGGTCGTACCCGCAGGCGGCTTCAAGAAACTGATGGAAGCTTTCGATCTGGAACGTTGCGGCAATGCTACCATGTCCATGGCGCAGGCGTCCGGCGCGCTGGAAGATGTCATTGAATATGTTCAGGAGCGTAAGCAGTTCGGCAAGCCGATTGTCGATTTTCAGGCTGTACAGCTGAAGCTGGCGGAAATGCAGATGCAGGTTGATGCGGCGCGGCTGTTGATCTGGCGCGCAGCGTCCAATGCGCAGGACGGCCTTCCTTCAATCCAGGAAAGCTCCATCGCCAAATGCTTCGCCAATTCGATTTCGCGCGAAGTTACCGGCAATGCGGTCCAGCTGATGGGCGCCTATGGCTACAGCAAGGATTTCCCGATGGAGCGCCGGATGCGCGATTCATGGGGCTGGGGTATTGCTGGTGGAGCGATTGATATCCAGAAAACCAACATCGCCAGCGCCATGGTGGGCCGCCGCTTCAACCAGCGCGCCTGACATGGCGCTGGAACTGATCGCGCAGGCCGAAGAGGTGCCTTTGAACGACACCGTCGTTGTGGAACATGGCGGTGAGCAAGTGCTGCTGGCGCGGACCGCCTTCGGCGTCTTCGCGGTCGAAAACAGATGCAGCCATGCCTATCAGGAATTGCACGGCGGCAAGGTAAAGAAGGTGATGATCTTCTGTCCCCTGCACGGCGCTGGCTTTGATTTGCGCAATGGCTGTCCGAAGGGCAAATTGACCGATAAACCTATCAAGGCGTGGCACTGCGAGGAGACGGAAGAGGGGATCGCCGTCGACCTTTCCATTCGGCTCGATCCGCCCGAGGACTAGCGCCGTGCGCCTTCTCCATCTCGATGCAAGCCCGCGCGCGAACCGTTCCCGCTCCCGGGAAGTCGCGCAGCGCTTTCTGGCGGCGTTGCCATCTTCAACCAGTGTAACTCATGCCGATCTCTGGTCGATGAATCTGCCGACACTGGAAGGTGACATGATCGAAGGACGCTATGATCTGCTGCACGGTAATCCCGTGCCGGAGGATGTGTCGAACCAATGGGGCGCAATCAGCGCTGTTGCGCAGTCCTTTCTGGATCACGACAGCTTTTTGATCAGCACGCCGATGTGGAATTTCGGCATTCCTTACAGGCTGAAGCACTTCGTTGATGTGGTGACCCAGCCGGGAATGACGTTCCGCAATGATGCGGCGGGCAATGTTGAAGGGCTGGCCGCAGGAAAGCGTGCCTTGATCGTTGCTGCCAGCGCGATGCCTTTCGGACAGGATGCCGGATTGGACATCCTCGATTTCCAGTCGAAGTATCTGGAGGCGTGGCTCGGCTTTATCGGCGTTACGCAAATCGACACGGTGAATGTATCGCCGACTTTCGGAGCGGAAGATGAAGTGGCGAAGGCGATGGATACGGCCAGCGAAAAGGCTGTGACACTAGCGCGCGATTGGTAATACGCTAACGCCGCGTGTGAACCAGATTGATGCTTTCGAAATGCAGCACGATCTCGTCCTTCTGGTTGCGCATTTCGTAATACCCAACACAGGTTCCGCGCGGCTTTCCGCTTTTTGATGGCTCCTTGGACAGTATACGAGACGTCACGAACACCGTGTCACCCGGGCGAAGTGCATTCTTCAGTCGGAAATTGTCGAATCCGATGCCGCAGACGTAGTCGATGTCCGAATTGATCTCGTGATCAAGCTGCCGCCATATCGCCAGCACATGCACCCCGCTCGCCACGACTTCGCCAAAGGTCGATTGCTTTGCCGCTTCGGGATCGGTGTGAAACCACTGCGGATCATATTGCCGCGCAAACTCCACGATTTCCGCTTCGGTTATGGTGCGGCTGGAGGACTTTCGGGACAGCCCGATTTCCAGATCTTCGAACTTTAATAAGGGGCGCTTGGTCGACATTTATGGGGTTCCTTGCTGACCTCATTTCTAGGGCCTCGTCACAAAAAAACAATCATGCCTGTATGTTTACATGGCGGGCGGCAATGCTATTGTGCACTTCTATAACCAATCAGGGCCAAAGCGGATGCGCAACCCAGAATCAGGACCGGGCATTTTTCAAATGTCCTGGGTGGTCGCCGATCTCGAAGAGGCGGCGCATCGCTGGCATCGCACGACTGGCGTTGGCCCGTTTCTGGTCAACCGGCACATCGCCATTGCAGAGCCGATGTATCGCGGCACGGCTGGCCCAATCGACTTCTCAACCGCCATTGCGCAGGCCGGGCCAGTGCAGGTGGAACTGGTGCAGCAGCATGACGACAACCCCTCCTGCTACCGCGACATGGTGCCGGCGGGCGAAGAAGGCATGCACCACACCGCAATCATGGCGAGCGATTACGATGCCGCTTTAGAGCATTACACCGCGCAAGGCTTTGAAGTGGCCAGCAGCGGCCTCTTTGGCGCGGTCAGGTTCTGCTACGTCGATTGCCGCAGCGCGCTGGGTCATATGGTCGAGATATTGGAAGACAGCCCCGCCATTCGCAGCTTCTTCGCCGCGATAGAACGCGCCGGAGACACTTGGGACGGCGACCCGGCAACCTTGTTACGCGAGCTTTGAGCGCGAGATAACGCGTCAATTGGAGAGAGCGATGAGTGATGAAATCTACACGATCGGCAAGCTGCTGAAGGACAGGGCAGATGCGATCGGGGATGGAGACGCGCTGGTCTTTCCGGACCGGCGCCTAAGCTACACGCAGCTTTACCAGCAAGCATCCGATTGGGCGCGCGCATTCACCGCGCTGGGAGTAAAACGGGGTGATCATATCGGCATATTGCTGCCGACCTGCCCGGACTTTCTGGAAGTCTACTTCGGCTGCGCACTGCTCGGCGCGGTCGCTGTTCCCATCAATGCGCGCTACCAGCCGGGGGAATTGGCCTATCTGACTAAGGATGCCGCGCTCCGCATCATGGTGACGACTGGTAAGGTCGCCGACTCGCTGGACTTTCAGGAGCGGTTGCACACCGCTCTGCCAACGTTGCAGTCCGCTCAGGATCCGATGGCTCTCGATTTGGCAGAAGCACCAGAATTGCGTCAGATTATCTGCCTGGAGGAGCGATGCAGCCCTTCCGTTCTACCGCGCAGCAAAGCCATGGAGCTTGGCCGGGAAATACCTCAGGCTGTCATTGATGAATGCGCCGAAGCCGTCGAGCCAAGCGATATCGGCCTCATCCTCTACACCTCGGGCACCACTTCCAATCCGAAAGGCTGCATGATCAGCAACCGGGCGATGGTCGGTAACAGCCGCAATCTCGGCAAGCGTTATCAAGTGACGGCCGATGACAAAGTCTGGTCACCGCTGCCGATCTACCACATCGCCGGAATTCTGCCGATGATGATGGTGATCGATGCAGGCGGGGCATATCTCACCGTAACCTTCTTCGAAGCCGGTACTGCGCTGGAAATGCTGGAGCGGGAGCGCGCGACAATTGCTTATCCCGCCTTCGTCACGATTATGCAGGACCTTATTTCGCACGAGCGCTTCGCCAAGACCGATCTGTCCTCCATGCGTCTGATGAACAGCAATTTTGCCGTCCAGCCAGCTTGGATCAAAACTGCGATGATCAAAGCAATGCCGTCCATCATCCATGTCGGCACATATGGTTTGACAGAAGCCGCAGGTACGATCTGCACCAGCGCACTGGATGAAAGCGAAGAAAGCCGCACCACCAGGCTCGGCGTGCCGTTGGATGAGTGGGAACTGCGCATCGTCGACTTTGAAACAGGGCGCGAATGCGCGACGGGAGAGCGCGGCGAAATCTGCGCGCGTGGGCCGAATATGCTCGATGGCTATTACAACTCACCTGAGAAGACGGCAGAGAGTATTCGCGATGGCTGGCTGCACACCGGCGACATTGGTTCGCTCGATGAGGCCGGAACGATCATGTTCCACGGGCGCACCAAGGATATGCTGAAGGTCGGCGGGGAAAACGTCGCAGCGGCAGAAATTGAAGGCGCGCTTCAAACGCATGATGCGGTGAAGCTGGCGCAAGTCGTGGGCATTCCGGATGAGCGTTATGTCGAGGTGCCGGTAGGATTTGTGGAGCTTGCGCAAGGCAAGCAGGCCAGCCCGCAGGAACTGATCGAGCATTGCCGCGGCCAGATCGCCAATTTCAAATTGCCACGCGATATTCGCTTCGTGGAAAGCTGGCCGATGTCGACATCGAAGATTCAGAAATTCCGCCTGCGCGACGAGCTGATCAGGGAACTTGACCTGGAAAGCTGATAAGGCGAAGCCAATCAGGCCGGAGTAATCAGGTCCGGTCGGACTTTGTGCCGCCGAACCAATCTGGCCGGCCTGCGGGCCATACTGCGCCATTCTGGGCTTGCCCGCCGTCGATGACCAGCAGATCCCCGGTGATGAAATCGCCTGATGGTGCCATCAGATAGACGCATGCCTCGGCAATATCCCAAACATCGCCGCGCTTCTTCATCGGGTTCGCGTCGTGAAAGCGTTCCAGCGCTTCTGGCGGATAGACGCGGAAGCCTTCGCTTTCGATCACTCCGGGCGCGATGCAGTTCACGCGGATACCGAGCGGAGCCCACTCGGTCGCCAGCGTCTTCGACAAGTAAATTACGCCCGCACGCGCCGCGCATGTATGGGCTGCCTGCGGCATGCCGCGCTCCACATTGGCGACAATCGAAAGCACATTGCCTGGCGCGCCAGCTTCACGCCATCGCTGCGCCAGCGTCTGCGTCATCCACCAGGTGCCATTGAGGTTGAGGTCAATCACCGACATCCAGCCCTTGCGACTGAAGTCTATCGCGTCCTGCGGAAATTGTCCGCCGGCATTGTTGATAAGGTGATCTACTTTGCCAAAACGTTCGAAGACGGCATCGTAGAAGGCATCCACCTCCTCCGGCTCGCGGATGGACATGGGTATGTGCATCGGGCGTCGTCCGGTCGCGGCTTCCATACCGTCAGCTGCGGAGAGCAGCTTGTCTTCGGTTCGCCCACAAATCACAACTTCAGCGCCAAGGCGGTTGCACAGGAAGGCGATGCCTTTGCCAATTCCCGAGCCGCCGCCGCTGACAATGACGACCTGACCGTCAAGCAAGCCATCACGGTAGACCGTGTCCATCGCTGCCAATTGTTCATTGGTGAAGCCGAATTTCGGGCGGCTCTCTGAAGTGGAGGGGTCTGCGGACGTTACCGGATCAAATGTGTTCACGCGTCCACCCAATCTTGCAAAACCGGCTCCACCGCGAGGTTTTCCGGCAGGCGGTTCGCACCGATACGGCGGTCCAGTTCTTCATGCCAATGATAGAGGCGCCGCTCCTGATAATTCAACGGCATACCTACAAAGCCCGGCGATTCCAGTGATTCCTGAATTTGCGGAGCATATTGCAGATCTTCATACAGGATACGCTCCCAATTGGCGGTGCGCTCCGCCCATTTGGGGTGCGGATTTTCGGGATCATACTCCGGCGCAATCCATGTGGAGACAACCCGGCAGGTATTGGTCCCGGTCGGCCAGAATTGCAGCAGCGGAACGCCGCTGTCGGACGGCGGCATCACGAAATTGGGATAGATCATGTAGCTGACGTTATTGTCGCGTGGAATTTCTGTGACATGGGGCAGCTTGGGCATGCCGATTGTGCCGGGGTCCTGCCAATCAGGCCGCTTGTTGGGCGTTACCATGCGCGAATGACCCTTGGGCCATAGCACAGCGGTCATGCCGCGATGATCGAGGAACCGGTCGACCGATTTTTGATGGATGGACTTGAGGTGGTACACTTCGAGAAAGGCATCCAGCAGTACCTTTACGTTGCATTCGACTTCGTAAGACCGGCTTTCGACAAAATCGAGCTTGTCGAATTCGAACTGCTCGAACTCGGCCGCCATCGGGCCGAAATGGTCCATCAGCGGTTCGGCTTCGGGGTCTTCGTTGATGAAGATCAGCTTGCCCAGAGTTTCACAGCGAACAGGCTTGAGCGAATGGCATGACATGTCGAAATCGGCAAAATCGCGCTTGTCACGTACGGCGACCAGCCTGCCATCCATCGTGTAGGACCATCCGTGATAGCCGCATACAAAACCGCGGCCATTGCCTGCATCTTCGGTCACCAAAGGCGCGCCGCGGTGCTGGCAGGTGTTGTAGAAGGCCCGAAATTCGCCGGACAAATCGCGCAGGACGATGATGGGGGAACCGGTATTGCGGATCAGCATCCAGTCACCCGGATCAGGAATCTGGTCCGCATGGCAGCCATACAGCCAAGCGCGCTTCCACATGAATTCGCGCTCCAGGCCGAGAAACTCGTCATCTACGTAGCGGCCAGCGGGGATTGCAGGAAGGCGCGGAAAACCGCTCGGCGGAGCTTTGCGCTCCGCCTCCATCTCCATGTTCTGCTTTATCTGGGCCGTCTGCGCCGCGTCCATTTTCGCATCCTCCAGCTTGGGTTAATGACCATAACGCGGCTAACGGATAAAACAATCATGAATGTTTTTTTATTGCCTTGTATATGGGCCATCACCAAGAGGCATGATAGGCTGAACCAAGAGGATAGCGGCTAATCGCAGCTTGGCCTTAGAATGGCGCGGTTCTAGGAAGCGCCGACCCGATATTGCAAAGAGCAACTTAGCTCATGCGCTGATTTGAAGACAACCCAAGGCAGTGGACCCTGACAATGCAAGACATCTATATTCTCTCCGGCGCCCGCACGGCCATCGGCACTTTTGGCGGAACGCTCGCGAAATTTCGCCCGGCAGAGCTTGGCACGATCGTGATCAAGGAAGCGCTGGAGCGTGCCGGAGTGGCTCCTGCAAAAATCTCGCAGACTGCCATGGGCATTGTGATCCCGACCCAGCCTTCCGATGCCTATGTCAGCCGGGTTGCCTCGGTAAATGCCGGAATTCCCGTTGAAAGCACGGCTATGAATGTGAACCGGCTGTGCGGATCGGGCTTGCAGGCAATTGTTTCTGTCTCGCAGGCGATTGCGCTGGGTGAGTGCGATTTCGCGATCGGGGCTGGGGCGGAGGTGATGTCTCACGCTCCGCACATGACGAACGGCGCGCGCTACGGCACGAAGCTGGGTGATTTGACTTTGCAGGACGGGATGCTGGGCGCGCTGCACGATCCGTTCGAGAATTTCCACATGGGCATCACCGCAGAAAATGTGGCCGAGCGCCTGTCCATCAGCCGTGAAGAGCAGGACGCGCTGGCGGTCGAAAGCCACAAGCGTGCGGCGAATGCGACCGAGCAAGGGTACTTCAAGGATCAGATCGTCGCGGTCGAAATCCAATCGCGCAAGGGCGTGACGCATTTCGATACCGATGAACATGTCCGCGCCGATGCTACGATGGAATCGATGGCAGGCCTGCGACCTGTGTTCAAGAAAGACGGCACCGTTACCGCCGGCAATGCCAGCGGCATCAATGACGGGGCGGCGGCTGTGGTGCTAGCAAGCGGCAAAGCAGTCGACGAACAAGGCCTGAAGCCGATGGCCAAGATCCTTGGCTGGGGCCACGCAGGGGTCGATCCTGAAGTGATGGGCCTTGGCCCGGTGCATGCCGTTCCGATCGCATTGGAGCGTGCTGGCGTCTCTCTCGATGATATCGACGTGATCGAAAGCAACGAGGCATTTGCAGCGCAGGCTTGCGGCGTGGCGAAGCAGCTGGGCTTTGATCCGGCAAAGACCAATCCCAACGGCTCGGGCGTATCTCTGGGTCATCCTGTAGGAGCGACGGGCGCAATTCTGACGGTCAAATGCATGTATGAGCTGAAACGGATCGGGGGCAAGTATGGCCTGATTACCATGTGCATCGGCGGCGGGCAGGGCATCGCGCTGGTCATCGAAAATTGCGATTGATCAATTACGTTTGAGGCAAGCCTGTATCGCTGGTAAGGCATGACTTATGTCATCCTGCGACACATGCGTGGTACGCAACACTGCGATCTGTTCCGGCCTTGATGCAGGAGAGATTGCGCTGCTCAGTACTATCGGCCGCCAGCGCAAGCTTGCACCTGGCGAATCGCTAGTTTGGGAAGGCGAAGATTCTGTGCTCGTCGCCAATGTGATTAGCGGCCTGCTGAAGCTGAGCGCTGGCACAGAGGATGGCCGAGAGCAGATTGTCGGGGTTGTCTATCCGGCTGATTTCATTGGCCGCCCTTTCGGGCGATCGACCGAATACACGGTAACCGCCCTGACCGATGCGGAAGTGTGTGTGTTCGCGCGGTCTGATTTTGACAGGTTTGCGGGCGAGCATCCCAGGCTTGAACACAAATTGCTGGAACGTACACTGACAGAACTTGACCGGACGCGGCGCTGGATGCTGTTGCTGTCGCGCAAGAATGCTCAGGAGAAGGTCGCGACTTTCCTGCTCGAAATGTCTGAAAGGCTGGCCCCTGCCGATTGCGAAGGCGGGGCCAATCCGCAACCACTCAAAGGGTTTGATCTTCCGTTTTCGCGGCAACAGATCGGCGATGTGCTGGGCCTTACAATAGAGACTGTCAGCCGTCAGATGATGGCGCTCAACCGCTCAGGCGTCATTGCGTTGCCCAACCGGCGCGCCGTCGAGATTATCGACCGTCCAGCGCTGCTGGCGATGGCGCGCTAAGCCGCCGATCAGTCGCCGCTGCGGCCAATGCCGGACCTCAGCATGTCGTTGGCGAGGCCCGCGATCCGCTCCGCATCGCAGCTTTCCGACCAGACTGAAAACCGCAGTCCGAGGAAGACGTTCATGCCCATCAGCGCCCAGGCGTGCGCTTCTTCCATACCGTCACGAAATTCCCCGTCTGCTTCGCCCTTGTGCAAACGATCGAGGATGCGGACGGCGGTTGTTTCATAGTGCTGCCGGAAACTTGTCGGATCGACGAATTCTGCTTCATCAATGATGCGGTAGATTTCCTTATGCTCTCGGGCAAAATCCAGGAAGGAATGCAGCGCGGCGCGCTCGATATCGAACGCGGCCGTTTCCGGCGCAACTGCTTCCCCTACTTGCCGCGCAACCTGCGCGCTCATGTCTTTCACCAGCGCCCGGAAGATCGCGTCCTTGCTCTCGAAATAGGTGTAGAAACTGCCCAGCGCGGTGCCTGCGCGGCGCGTTATCCCGCTGATGGAGGCTTCGTGGAATCCCTTTTCGCCAAACTCCAGCGCTGCTGCATCAAGCAATTTGCGCAGTGTTTCCCGGCCGCGCGCGGTGCGCGGTACTTTGGCGTGGTCTCCCGGATCGTTGCTCTGTGTTGCGGCCATGACACGGTGCTAACCCGAATTGCAGCGAGGTGCAAAGATTAAAGTTGAAAGGTGGTTCATGTTTCAATATCAGGCGATCCAACAATAAGAAGTCTCTGGGAGAGAATTGATGTCGAAAGCCTTTCTGCGGCAGTCCGCTGCCTCCGCGCTGGTCCTTTGTGCCTTGGCCGTGCCAGCGCATGCGCAACAACAGGGTGGTCCTGATGAAGTGCAAGCCGAGGAGGCCAGTGGCGGTTCTATCGTCGTCACTGCTCGCCGCCGGGAAGAGCGCTTGCTCGATGTGCCTGTCGCCGTCAGCAGCTTTGGCGCGGAGGAATTGCAACGCCGTGGTTCGGTCGACATCACTGATATTGCGCAGATCACGCCCAACACCACGCTGGAAGAATCGCGCGGCACCAACTCCACCTTGTCCGCCTTCATTCGCGGCATCGGGCAGCAAGATCCGGTTTCCGGCTTTGAGCAGGGCGTCGGCATTTATCTGGACGATGTTTACCTGAACCGCCCGCAAGCCGCCGTGCTGGATATCTATGATGTCGAGCGGATTGAAGTGCTGCGTGGTCCGCAGGGCACGCTGTATGGCCGCAATACGATTGGCGGCGCGGTAAAATATGTCACCCGCGAATTGCCCGATGAATTCAGCGTCCGGCTGCGTGGGACGTACGGAACTTTTGACCGCGCTGAAGGTGTGGTAACCGTGTCCGCCCCTATCGCCGATCCGGTCCGTGTCGGCGCTTCGGTGGCACGCCTGTCACGCGGCGGTTTTGGTGAAAACCTGACCACGGGTGAGGACAATTATAACAAGGACATCTGGGCTGCGCGCGGCACGATCGAAGTCGGCGGCAATGGCGAGTCATATCTGCTGCGCATTTCCGGCGATTACACGCACGACCTCAGCAATGCGCGCGGCGGCCATCGCCTGATCCCCGGCGTAGCATCGGGGGCGCCTGTGCTGGACAATGTGTTCGACACGCGCGGCGGGCTTGTCGATCCTGATCAGGACGTGGAAGCATATGGCATTGCGATCAATGCCCGCATCGACCTGTCAGACGCGCTGACCTTGCGGTCCATCACCGCATACCGCGCCGACCAGAGCGCATCGCCAATTGATTTCGATGCTTTGCCTGCGGTCGACCTGGATGTGCCGGCGTTTTACAATAACGAGCAGACAAGCCAGGAGTTGCAGCTGATCTGGGACGATGGCGGGCGTTTCACCGGCCTGCTCGGCGGGTACTATCTGAATGCCGCTGCCGATACGCAGTTCGATGTGCGCCTGTTCACCACATTCGGCGGCTTTACCGCGTTCACGCAGGCCAATGTCGATACCGAGACCTACGCTGTCTTCGGCGATTTTACCTATGACATTACCGATCAACTCAGCCTGTCTGTCGGTGGCCGCTACACTTGGGATGAACGCTCCGCGACCATTCTGCGCCAGAATTACCAGGGCGGGGGTTCCCCGGTATTCGGCGGCCCGGGCACCCCGTTCTTTGGCGCTGGGCCGAGCACCGATTTTGACGGGTCGGAGAATTTCAACAAGTTCACTCCGCGCGTCTCGCTCAGCTATCAGCCGACACCGGACCACAATATTTACGCGAGTTTCTCCCAAGGCTTCAAAGGCGGTGGGTTCGATCCGCGCGGTGTCGGGCTGAACGCCCCTGCGGCAACTCCCGGCTCGCCAACCGACGCGGAAGTCGCCGACTTCCTGAGCTTCGCACCGGAATCGGTCGACAGCTACGAAGTCGGCTACAAGGGCAGTTTGCTGGATGATGCCGTCTATATCGCGCTGGCTGGCTTTTACGCCGATTATACAGATGTCCAGATCCCGGGTTCAGTCGCTTGTACCGACAACGGCGCTCCATCGTTCTGCGGTGTTGTCTCCAATGCTGGTGCCGCCGAGTTCATGGGGCTGGAGCTGGAAACCAATGCCCGTCTGGCGCGCGACCTTCTCGGTTCTGGTGATGAACTACGCTTCATCGGATCGCTCGGCTGGATCGATGCGGAATACACGCAGTTCATCACCGATATCGGCCGCACGCCCACCGAAGTGTCGGAATTCCGCGAAGTGCAGAATACACCGGAATGGAGCGGCAGCGCGACGCTGGGTTACAGCACTCCGGTCGGCAATGGAGAGCTGTATCTGGGAAGCACGGTGTCTTTCCGCAGTTCCACCACGCAGTTCGAGATCGCCAACCCGTTCCTCGACCAAGGCGGCTATGCGCTTGTCGATGCCAGTATTGTCTACAATGACGACAGCGGTTGGAGCCTGGGCCTTTACGGCAGGAATCTGACCGACAAGGAGTATCGCACATCGGGCTATACGTTCATCGCGATCAATCCGGTGACCGGCGAGCCGGTGCTGACCGGCGGGCAGCCAACACCGAACCTCGGGACAGAAGGCACGTTGACGGCATTCTACGGCAATCCGCGCCAGGTCTACGTCACCGCTACCATTGAATTCTGATCGCCTGCGCGGCGGACAGGAAATGGACGGCGTGACGGATTACGTTGAGCATCGCTATACCAGCGCGTGCGGGCGGCTTGAATTGTTCGCGCGCGATTATGGGGGGGCGGGTCAGCCCGTGCTGATGATGCACGGGCTGACTCGTAACAGCGCAGATTTCGAGCCTCTGGCAGTGCATCTGGCAAGCGAGTACCGGCTGATCGTTCCCGATCAACGAGGGCGGGGGCTGTCGCAGGACGATCCTGATCCGGCGAACTACCGACCCGATATCTATGCCGGCGATATGTTCGCGCTTCTCGGCAGTCTGGGCCTTGAAAGCCCGGCGCTGATAGGCACGTCCATGGGCGGGCTGATCGCGCTGGTGATGAATGCGATGCAACCCAGTGCATTTCCGGCAATCATCTTCAACGATGTGGGTCCGGAACTGGCGGAGGAGGGGCTTGCACGTATCGCGGGCTATGTCGGCGGGGGCACGACTTTCGAAAGCTGGGATGATGCAGCGGGGGCCTGCGCCGCAATCAATGCAACTGCCTTTCCAGATTTCGTTAAGGCCGATTGGCAGCAGTGGGCGCAGCGAACCTGCCGCACCTTGCCTGATGGCCACATAGCCTTCGCCTATGATCCGGCCATAGCGCAGGGGTTTGCCGATATCGGTGATACTCCGCAGGCTGATTTGTGGCCGCTATGGCAGGCATTGGGCGAAACGCCGGTGCTTGCCGTGCGCGGTGCATTGTCGGACTTGCTTTCACCGGGTACGCTAGGGCGGATGGAAGAGCTTCATCAGGGGCCATTCACGGCCATAGAAGTGCCCAATCGCGGCCACGCTCCGATGCTGGATGAGCCAGCGGCGCTTTCGGGCATCACGGCTTTCCTAAAGGAGCATTACGGATGAACTCTGACCAAGCAGCGGTAGGTGCCCCGGCCAAAGGCGATCCCAACCGCAACACGGTATTGTTGATGCTGCTGGTGGTCTACATCTTCAATTTCGTAGACCGGCAAATCCTGTCGATCCTCGCCGCGCCGATTCAGGCCGATTTGCAATTGTCCGACGGCGAAATGGGGCTGCTGGGCGGGATTGCGTTCGCGCTCCTCTATTCCACGATGGCGGTGCCTCTGGCGGCTCTGGCAGATCGCACGAGCCGTAGCTGGGTCATTACCGTATCGCTGGCGGCATGGAGCGGCTTTACCGCGCTGTGCGGTCTGGCGACCAATTTCTGGCAGATATTCCTCGCCCGGCTGGGTGTCGGTATTGGCGAGGCGGGCGGCGTTGCCCCGTCCTACGCACTGATCGGCGACTATTTTCCCAGCTCGCAGCGGGCCACAGCGCTTTCTGTTTATTCGCTGGGCATTCCCATCGGCTCCGGCCTTGGCGTGCTGGTTGGCGGATACATTGCTGCGACAGTGGATTGGCGCACGGCGTTTTTCGCAGTCGGATTGTCCGGCGTCATCATTGCGCCGATCTTCAAATTGCTGGTGCGCGATAAGGCCAAATCCGCCCCTCTGGCAGTCGGAGTGGCAGATACCACGGCAGAGGTTTCGATCCGGCCCACGCTGAAAGAAACCGCCGCCGTTCTCGCCCACAAGCCGTCGTTCTGGTTGCTCTCATTCGGAGCAGCGACATCGTCCATGCTCGGCTACGGCATAGCCTTCTGGCTACCCAGCCTGCTGATCCGAAGCTTCGGTTATGATCTGGTGCAGGCATCGCAATTCTTCGGCGCTCTGCTGCTTATCGGCGGAGTTGTCGGGGTGATGGCAGGCGGCTTGATCGCGGACCGGCTGGGAGGCCGCGACCGCGCCTATTTTGCATGGTTGCCCGGCATCGCGTTCCTGCTTGGTGCGCCTCTGTTTGCGGCTGGCATTACCAGCAGCGACGCGCAGTTTGCCTTCCTGCTGTTCCTCCTGCCGCAAGCGCTCGCCTATGTCTGGCTTGGGCCAGTGCTCTCGGCGATCCAGCATTTGGTGGTGCCGGCGGCGCGCTCCACGGCATCTGCGCTGTTCCTGCTGATCAACAATCTCATCGGCCTTGGCGGCGGGATTTATGCGCTCGGAGCTTTTTCAGACCTGCTTCAGCCCATTTATGGTGATGAAGCCTTACGCTATTCGATGCTTTATGCGCTGGTGCTGTATGTGCTCGCCGCATTGCTTATGGCGCTTGCCGGGCCGTTCCTGCGCAAGGACTGGGTTCACGAGCAGGGGTGAGCGGAAAAGCTCAGCGGTTTTGCCGGCCCTCTATCAAACGGTCCACCAGAGAGGGATCGGCCAGCGTAGAAGTATCACCCAAAGCGCCGTAATCATTCTCCGCAATCTTGCGCAAGATGCGGCGCATGATCTTGCCGCTGCGGGTTTTAGGCAGGCCGCTGGTGAATTGCAGGTGGTCCGGCGTAGCGATGGGGCCGATTTCCTTGCGCACCCATTGGCGCAATTCCGCCGTCAACGCGGCGCTGGTGTTTTCGCCTTCCATCAACGTCACGTAACAATAGATGCCTTGGCCCTTGATATCATGCGGGAAGCCGACGACGGCCGCCTCTGAAACCTTGGGATGCAGCACCAGCGCGCTCTCAACCTCGGCAGTGCCCATGCGGTGCCCTGAAACGTTGATCACATCATCCACGCGGCCTGTGATCCAGTAATAACCATCCTCATCGCGCCTGCATCCGTCGCCAGTGAAATAGCGGCCCGGAAAGGTGCTGAAATATGCCTCGATAAAGCGGTCATGATCGCCGTACACCGTGCGCGCCTGCCCCGGCCAACTATGGGTGATGCACAGATTACCGTCCGCCGCCCCTTCCAGCGGATTGCCTTCATTATCAACCAGCAGCGGCTGCACTCCGAAGAAGGGCTTGCCCGCGCTGCCCGGCTTCATGTCATGCGCATAAGGCAGGGTGGTGATCATGTGGCCGCCCGTTTCCGTCTGCCACCATGTGTCGACGATCGGACAATTGCTTTTGCCGACAACTTCGTAATACCAGCGCCATGCCTCCGGATTGATGGGTTCTCCTACGGTGCCGAGCAGGCGGAGCGAGGACAAGTCGCGGCTCGTGACCCAGTCATTGCCTTCGCGCATCAGTGCACGGATCGCGGTGGGTGCGGTGTAGAAGATGTTGACCTTGTGCCTGTCGATCACATCCCAGAACCGGCCATGGTCGGGATAATTGGGCACGCCTTCAAAGATGACGCTGGTGCCGCCGTTCAGCAGCGGGCCGTAAGTGACATAGCTGTGGCCGGTGACCCAGCCGATATCGGCGCTGCACCAGAAGACTTCGCCCGGCTGGTAATCGAAAGTGTAATAGAAAGTTGCCGCCGCCCACACGGCGTATCCGCCGGTTGTGTGCAGCACGCCCTTCGGCTTTCCGGTGGAGCCGCTGGTGTAGAGGATGAACAATGGGTCTTCCGCATGCATTTCCACGCACGGGCAATCGGCATCGCTGGCAACATCCGTATACCAGTGGTCGCGGCCATCCTGCATGGCGATCTTGCCGCCGGTATGCCGGATGACCAGCACGCCATCGACGGGCGAGTTTGCATCGAGCAGCGCGATGGCAGCATCGATATTGTCTTTCAGCGGCACGCGCTTCGTGCCGCGCAGACCTTCATCGGCGGTCACGATAAAGCGACTTTCGCAGCCTTCGATCCGGCCTGCCAGAGCCTCTGGCGAAAAGCCGCCGAACACGACCGAGTGGATCGCGCCAATGCGCGCGCAGGCCAGCATCGCTGCGGCCCCTTCCACGATCATCGGCATATACAGCGTGACGCGGTCACCCTTCGTAACACCCATGGCTTTCAGTGCATTGGCCATGCGCACGACTTCGCTGTGCAGTTCGCGGTAAGTCAGGCTGCGCGAGGGGCTGTCCGGACTGTCCGGTTCGAATATGAAAGCGACGGTATCGCCATTGTCCGCCAGATGCCGGTCCACCGCGTTGTGGCACAGGTTCAGCGAGCCGTCGGAATACCAGGCAATGTCCACCGGATCGAAGGACCATTCGCCAGCCTTGGTCGGAAAAGTAGACCAGTCCAGCCGCTGCGCTTGCTCCAGCCAGAAGGCGTCAGGGTTCGCGAGGGACTGGCGGTACATCGCGTCGTATTGCTCCGCCGTGCAATGGGTGCTTGCGGTGCCTTCTGGGCGTTGAACCAGGTCTCGCATCATCGGATCCTCTTGGGGTTTTGCAGTCTTTGGGACTGTTTAGCGCCGCACGCCCTCCAAACAAAGGTCGGATCGCAATGAAACCTAATCAGTCTGTCGGTCTCCGCCCAAGGATTGCCACAACAGCACCCGCGCGCGGCGTGCCCGGCCTATGGCGGCAGCGGCGCGTTCTCCACTGGCATCAGCAACGCGGCGCGCATCCAGCACGGTGAGGAAATCGGCAAGTCCAGCCTCGAAGCGGGTGTTGGCAAGTCTTGCGCTACGCTCCGCGCTGTCCCGCTCTGCGATGGCAAATCCTGCCTCGGCATCAGTGGAGGCGACAAGGCCGTAGCTCGTCTCTGCCTCCCCAAGCGCGTTGTAGACAGCGCCGCGATAGGCTTGAAATGCCGCTCGCTTTTGCGCGGCAGCACCGTCAATTTCCGCTTCAAGGCGACCAAAATCGAGCAATGGTGCGGCCACAGACGCAGCAAGCGAACCGACTATGCTGTCTTCGTCCAGCAGGTCGCCCAGATCGAAAGAGAGCAGGCCGAGCGCGGCGCTTAGATCGAACTTGGGGAACCGGCTGCGGACCGTTGCGGCAAGCTCCGCATCTTCGGCGGCGAGATTGGCAGCAGCTCGCAGCACATCAGGCCGGTTGGTCAGCAGCAAAGAAGGCGCGGCCGCTGGCACAGCGGGCAGGGTTAGAAGCGGTGCGGGCAGGGCGAGGGCGTCCAGCACTTGCCGCATGGGCTGGGCTGTCAGGGTAACCAGCCTGCCGGCCAGCCGGTTGCGTTCGCTGGCAAGGCTGGCCAGACGGCTGCGGGAAGAAGCTGCGGCGCTTTCTGCGCGAACACGGTCGAATCCGGGCGCGATGCCCGCATCTTCGCGCACCCGCGAAAGGCGCACCAATTCAAGCGCGGCCTCAAGGTCACGCTGCAATGCGGTTTCGCGCGCTTCAATGGTCCGCCAGTCGATGACCGTTCCGGCGATTTCCGCCAGCAACGCCAGCTGCACTGCAGCCGCGCCAGCTTGGGCAGCATCAATGCGGGCGACCGCCGCGCGCTCCTGTTCGCGCAATACGCCGAAGATGTCCGGATCCCAGCTCGCAACCAGATTTGCCGAGTAGCTGATTTGCTCCGTTTCGATCGAGAATGGCGAATTGGCGGGAATGTTGATGTTCTGGCGGCTTCCGGTGACCGAACCGTTCATCCCCGCTTCGGGCAATCGTCCGGCGCTTGCGCGTGCGGCTCCGGCCCGGGCCTGATCAATGCGAGCGATAGCTTCAGCCAGCGATGGTGAACCTGAGAGCGCCTGTGAGGAAAGTGCCTGATAGGCCGGGTCATCATGCGGCAGCAACTGCGCTACGCTTGCATCCGTACTGGATCCGGCAGCGAACAGGAACTCGGCAGGCAGCGCTGGCGCAGGGGTTGCGATTTCGGGCGGAGGACCGGCAACGCAGGCACCGAGCGCCATTGCAGGAAGCAGAGCGGAAAGGATGGCAGGCGTGCGCATAGGTTCAGCCCTCGTCCCCGGTTGCCGGGATGAAGGCATCGACCTGCTGCCCTACGCGGAAATTCTCGCGGGCACTGTCGGGCAGGGCGTAAATGATCTGTAGCACCCGCACGTCCACGCGCTCGGCCGCCGTATTGGTCAACTGCCGCTTGGGCACCACAACCGGTTCGGCGCGCACAAAGCTGGCGCTGACCTGATTTTCTGCCGCCCCGCGCGGGGATACGATCGCTGGCGCTCCAAGATCGACGCGCGGTGCCTGCTCTTCGTCAACGTCAATGCGGATATGGAGCGGACGGGTTTCGCCCATTTCGATGATGTTCTGCGATCCGCCGCCGCCGGTAGAAAGAAACTCGCCGGGGCGGATATCCACGCTGAGAATCTGCCCGGCCATCGGCGCGCGCACGGTTGCTCTGCCCAGTTCTGTCTGGATGGAACTTGCCCGGGCCTGAGCGGCACCCAAACGTGCCCGAGCGAGATTGAGCCGTTCCCCGGCCGCCATCGCATCGCCTTCAGCCCGGATGACTTCGGCGCGGCTGACCGCAGCCGGGTCCGACACATTTCGATACAGGTCAAGCTGGCGGATGGCAGTAGTTTGTGCAGTGCGCGCTTCCGAAATTGCGGCCTGTGCTTCGGCAATCGCGGAATTGGCTTCGGCAAGCTGCGAACGGATGGCGCGCGTGTCTACTGTGAAGAGCGGCTGACCCTGCGAAACGAAATCTCCGGGCTGCACAAGCAAGTCTGTCACCAGCCCTGAAAGCGCCGTGCCAATGGCGATAACCTCGCTTGACGGTTCAACCACTCCGGACCCTGCAATGCGTGCGGAATTGGCCAGATCACCTGTAGCGCGGGGAGGTTCGCGTTCGGGCTCGGTCAGTTCCCGGTTCGGCAATGTACCCGAGATAAACGCAGCTGCCACGATCAGCCCGAGAACCGCCAAAGCAGGCAGGATCTGGCGCGAGAAAGACAGGTTCTTGAACGGATTGGCCATCATGCATCCAGTCTAGTGATCGTCCGGCACGTCGGTGCCGTCATGGGTAATGCGGCCGTCTTCCAGAACAAGGATACGGTCGGCGAGATCGAAAATGCGGTTGTCGTGCGTTACGATGATGACGCTGCGATCCTCTGCCAGAGCGACATCGCGCAGCAGGTCCATAACGCGGCGGCCCGATTTGGCATCAAGCGCAGCGGTCGGTTCATCGCACACGACAAGGCGCGGTTCGTGCACCAGAGCGCGGGCAATGGCGACGCGCTGCTGCTGGCCGCCGGAAAGCTGGTTCGGCAATTTGTCGGCCTGATCGGCGATATTTAGCGCGTCAAGCATTTCAGCCGCCTTGGCGCGGGCTTTGCGGCGGTCCATGCCTTGCGCAATCAGCGGCACCGCAGCGTTGCTGGCCGCATCGATGGCCGGGATCAGATTGTACTGCTGGAATATGAAGCCGATGTTCTGCAATCTGAAATCGACCAGATCATCATCCGTCAGCCCGTAGATATCGGTGCCGAATACCTCCACCGAGCCTTCTGTCGGCCACAGAATGCCGCACATTATCGAAATAAGTGTCGTCTTGCCCGATCCGCTTTCACCGACAAGATAGGTCAATTCACCCGGGCACACATCAAGGTCGATGCCGTGCAGCACCCGGATCGTTTCCTGACCTGCCTCGAAATCGCGCGAGATATTGCGCGCCGAAATTGCGGCGCGACCGGTGCGCGTGGCGGTAATGGGCCTGGTCTCGCTCACCGGAAAACCGCCGCCGGTTCTGTCTTCATGACGCCGCGCAGGGCTAGCCAGCCAGTGATGGTGATAATGACAATCATCGCCACAAGGCTGATCAACGGCACTTCCCAAGGGATATAAAAGCCCTTGAAGAAAGCACTGCCGGAATTGCCCCAGATAAAGCCTACTGTGCCCAGCAGGCCGAGCGCATATCCGATCAACCCGACCATTCCCGCCTGCGTGGCAACCATGCCGCGGATCTTGCCATTGCGAACGCCAATCGCTTTCAGCGCGCCGAACTGTTTGATGTTGTCGCGGATAAACAGGCTGAATGTCAGCCCGACAATCGCAACCCCGACTATGAAACCAAGCACAACTGTGATCCCGAAGTTAATGGGAATGCCGGTGTTTTCGATAATGAAATCCACACCGTCACGGGCGAATTGATCGCGGGTGCGCGCGCGAAGGCCAGTGTCGGCCTGAATCCTGTCAGCAAGCTGCTGCGGGGTGATACCATCTGCGGCGCTTACCAGAATGAAGGACAGCCGATTGCGCGTACCCGGCACATATTGCAGCGCCTGGCTGTATTTGGTGTAAAGCGAGACCTGGCTGGTGAAGCTGGGTATTGCGTCTGCAACGCCGCGTATCACTGCGCGCTGATCGTTGAGTTCCAGCCGGACACCGATGGGCGACTGACCGGCTTCAAACAGATTGCCCACACCCACATCATCGATGATCACCGTATCGGGCTGCGACAGCACATCGGCACTGCCTTCGGCCATCCGGGCCGGCAGGCCGATCAATGTCGCATCATCGACGCCGATAACAGTCACGCCTTCCAGATCACCTTCGCGCGTTCTGACAGAGGCATTGGCGCGCAAATGCGGAACGGCCCATTCAACACCTTCCACGCCGCGAACCGAATCCAGCGCAGTAGACGGCATCGGGAAGTTCACATCCGTTGTGCGGCTGACTTCATCCATCACCCAGACATCCGCAGTCGGTTCGTTATAAACACCGCTCGCCCCCCGCTCGATCAGATTGACGAAAACCGTCAATTGCTGGGTGATCAGCAGAGTCGAGAAAGCAATGCCGAACAGCAGGCCGTAGAATTTCTGCGCGTCGCCGGTGAGCATGCGAATGGCAATCCAGTTCATGCGTATCCCCTGTCTTGCTGACGGCCCTGTCTTGCTGACGCCCCGGCCTTGCTGACGCCCCGGCCTTGCTGACGTCCTTGCCATGCTGACGCGATACGTTCATTATTGAACGGTCGCGTTTAATTGTACGGAGCCGTTCATTTTGTCAACCCAGCCTGAAAGACGTATCGGCAGACCAGCGGACGCGGCAAAGCGGGCGGCCATTATCGCCGCTGCCACTGCGGCATTTTTCGACAAAGGTTTCGCAGGGTCTTTTATCGAGCAGATTGCTGCCGACGCGGGCGTTTCCAAAGTTACCATCTACAACCATTTCCAGGACAAGCGCGGCCTGTTTGTGGCTGCGGTAGAAAGCCAGTGCGAGATGATGCGGGAGCATTTTTCCATAGAGAACATCACGCGCGGCACTCTGCGCCAAAGGCTGACCGCGATTGGTGAAGCGATGGTGCAATTCCTGTCGCGGGACGAAATGGTCCAGTTCGAACGCCGGATCGCTGCCGAAACAGAAGCGGAGCCCGAAATAGGCGCCGCCTTTCTTGCGGCAGGGCCGCACAGGATGAAGGCTGCGTTTACCGCTTTCATCCTGGCGATGGTGGAGGCGGGGGAACTGGTAGTTGATGATCCGGAACTGGCAGCCGAGCAGTTTGCCAGTATGTGCAAGGGTATGGGAGATCTGGACCGGCGCTTTGGCAAGCCGATCGATGAAAACCGAAACCGCCAGCGCATCGAACAGGCGGTAGAGGTCTTCTGCCGCGCCTACGCGACCGCACCCCAATCCGGATAAGCACCCCGACCCAGCGCCCCGACCCAACGCCCCGCAGGCGATTGTGTTCGTCAGCTTTGGCATACCAGCTCGTTCACAAATCATCATTCCCTCACGACTGTGTCAAAATGGCCACTACGCCAGCACGATCATTGCCTGCCGTAATGACACCGCTGTCATTTTCGATAATTTGTACTTAAGGGGGAAGAGCTTGAGCTGCGGAACCGCGTGGCGAGAGAGGCAAATGAGAGATGCCGATCCTGATCCGGCTCTTGGACGTAACGGCGACAAGAGGGTCCAGCGAAGAATCGGCAAATTGGTATGACAGTTTAACCCCAAGAGGTATGAATTGGGGTTGACAAACAGGTATGCAAATCTAGTTTTGCGTAAAGAATATTAAATGGGAGAGAAATTGTGAGGAATTTTAAGGGCGGCTTTTGCCGTCGTGATCGTATTGTCGCTGGTCTTCTGGCCGGAAGTGCTCTCGCTATCAGCACCGCGCCCGCTCTGGCTCAGGACGCCGCAACCGTAGGCGAAGACCCTGCAGTTGACGAAAGCGAAGTGATTGTCGTAACCGGCATTCGCAGCGCGCTTCAGAGCGCCCTGAATGAAGAGCGCAATGCCGGCAGTCTGATTGAGGTCATCCAGGCGGAGGACATCGGTAAACTGCCCGATCAGAACCTCGCAGAAGTTCTTGAAAACATCCCCGGTGTCCAGATCACTCGCCGCGCCGGTGTCGGCAGCGGTGTGCAGATCCGCGGTACCAACGACAACCGCACAGAAATCAACGGCGTTTCGACCGTGGGTTCAGGCTCCGGCCGTGGCGGCATCAACTTTGAAGATGTGAACGCCGCCATCATTGCTTCGCTCGAAGTGATCAAGGCGCCGGAAGCCCGCACGATCGAAGGGTCGGTCGGCGGTACGATCAACCTGCGCACCATTCGCCCGCTCGAAATCGTCGGCCGCGTTGCATCACTCCGGGTGCAGGGTGAGTACAGCGAATTTGCGGACAGTATCACACCGCGCGTCGCCGCCAGCTTCGGTGACAACTGGCAGACCGGAATTGGTGACATCGGCATCGTGGTATCCGGCAGCTATACCGAACAAGACGCCCTTTCGCTGCGTCCACGCGTTGACCGCGATGGCGGCCTTGTGGAAAATGTGAATGCCGATGTCTTTCGGTTCAACAATGCAACTCCGCCGGAACTGACCCTGGAAGATCAGGCAACACGTCGTCCGGCAGCGCAGAGCTTTGATTTCCTCGGAATTCAATTCCTGAACCAGGAACTGGAAAATTTCCAGTATGAGACCGTGAACTTCGCCGGTTCCGTCGAGTGGGCACCTGCTGACAATCTGACGTTCTTCTTTGATGCCTTCTACAACGACCAGCAGCGTCGCCAGGAAAGCAGCCGCATCCAGGGATCAGGCGTAAGCTCTGTTCTCAACTTCAACGTGCCCGACACGTTCGAAACCGTGAACTTCGGTTCGCTCGACGGTGTTGAGCTGGGCAGCATCCAGGCCGCCCTTACGGGGACCGTTGATGTGGTTTTGACTGCCGATGATGACGATCCGAACCTGCGCTTCTCCAGCGACACCGGCGCTCGCCTGACCGAAAGCCAGCTCTACCGCGCCGGCTTCGATTGGGAACTTGGCCGCGTTTCAATCCGCGTCGAAGGTTCGACTTCGCGTTCGGACACACGCAACCCCAATCTCAGCACCACGCTCAACTTCATCAATCCAAATGCCCCGCTTGATGGCGGCAACAATCCGCTGAACGACAACTCAGTGCCGTTCCGCTACGATCTGAGCAACGGCTTGACGTTCGGCATTGATACCCAGTCGCCTTTTGCCCCGTCGATTGCCGATCTGCTGAATCCGGCGAACGTCGTTTTGCAGTCGATTACGGTCGGAAATGACGAAATCGAGAACAGCGAAGATGCTTTCCGTGTCGACGTATCTTACGATACTTCGGACTGGCTGCAGATCGTTGAATCGCTCGACTTCGGTGTGCGTTACAACAATCGGAACAGCTACTTCCAGGATGTTGCGTCCAACCTCAACCTGACCCGCCTGAGCGATAGTCCTCGCGGCACCGCCTTTGCGGACCTGCTTGTACCGGGGCCTGATTTCGCCGGTGATTTCGACGGGCGTGAACTGGCGTTCCGGGACTTCCTGCTGATCGATCCAGACAGGTCTTTCAACGATCCGGAAGGCACGCTGAACGCTTTGCGAGCTGCGCTTCTGACGGTGCCGGGAATGAAGACAATCGGTGATGCAGAGGCAGTCCCAACGGGCTTCTTCAATATCGATGAAACAACTGTAGCAGCCTATGCCCAGGCGAACTTCGATTTCGGAATCCTGCGCGGCAATATCGGTCTACGCTATCTCGGGACCTCCGTGGATTCGACCGGCAACAACATCAACCAGGATACCGGGGGTGTCACTCGGGAGACGACGACCGGCAATTATGACGAATGGTTGCCGCGCGTAAACCTGGTTGCAGAACCGATCGAAAACGTTGTTCTGCGGGCATCCTATACAGAGGATATCAACCGTCCCGATTTCAACTCGCTGTCCACGTCGACAGTGTTCGGCACCAGTTCGCAGGCTGCCATCCGGATCGGCAACCCAGGCCTGGCACCGGAAACCGTGGCTTCCTATGATGCTTCTGTTGACTGGTACTTCGCGCCATCAGCTTTGTTGAGCGTAGGTGTCTTCCACAAGGTGCGTGACAATCTGTTTGTGGAGCAGCTTGAACAGGCTGCAGAAGATGGGAACGGGTTCCGGGATATCACCGCGCCTTGCGAAGCCGGCGGTATCTTCAACCCGATCGCCAACCGTAATGTATCTTCCAATATCCAGGGCACGGGTATCTGCGTGGATATCATCACGCAGATTAACGACACTGCATCGACCACGCAGACCGGTATCGAAGTGGCGTTCCAGTATGATTTGTCCGATTTCGAAGATACTCTGGGCTTCGCATCCGGCTTTGGTGTGATTGCCAACTACACCTACCAGGAATTTGGTGGTGGTGAGGCGTTCAACACTTCTGCGAACCGCGGCACGGATATTTTCAACGCGATCAATGGCGTTTACAACATTGTCGACTTCGTTGAAGTCACTGCCGTCCAGGGCTTGCTCGACTTCTCGCCGCATGCGTACAACGTGACGCTGTTCTACGAGAAGTACGGACTGTCGGCCCGTGCACGCTACACCTGGCGTGACGCGTTCCGCACGCTCGATACAGCTGGTGGTGCATCAACAAACAGTACCCTTGGCTTCCCGGTCGTTACGGAAGCAAGGGGGCAGCTTAACGCCAGTGTGGTCTACAATGTGACGGATTACCTGAGTTTTGGTGTTGAAGGTGTGAACCTGACCAAGTCCGACATTACGCAGTCATGCGTGAACGAAGGCGGACTGTTCTGTTTCCAGGGTCTGCCAGATCGCCGCCTCACCTTTGGTGCTACGCTCAGCTTCTAACGCTCGCGGTAACATCACCGAACAAAGGAAAAGCGTCTCACGATTGTGGGGCGCTTTTTCGTTGTGGGCAGGTAATGTGAAACCTCCAGGCCAAGCCCCTGCGCAATGGGAGAAAGCAGCTGTGGTTTATGGACATCCATACCAACTCGCAAAATGTATCATATTTACAACACACCAATTGGTATTACAGGATAACCCATATTGGCATGTCCGTTAGGTTGACATAGTTGCCTCCCAGCGTACCCTGAACCCATAACAACGACTCTGGGAGAGTAATGATGGGTTTTGGTATGGACGGTGCTCGCCGCTCTAATAAGAAGCAGCACATGATGGCGGGTTTGCTTGCCACCAGCGCAATGGTCTTGTCGGCAGTGCCGGTCATGGCGCAGGATGCTGGTGACGAAGGCGCGGCACCGGGGGGTGACATCGTCGTCACGGGTATTCGCGGCACAATCCAGTCTTCCATTGAGGAAAAGCGCGAAAACGATCTGATTGTCGACGTGCTGACATCGGATGAAATCGGCGATCTTCCGGCATTGTCCATTGGTGAAGCGCTTGAAACGATTACCGGTGCAGCTTCTCACCGCGAACAGGGCGGGGCCACGGAAATCGCACTTCGCGGCCTTGGGCCGTTCCTCAGTTCAACCACGATCAACGGCCGCATTGCCACAAACGGCAGTGGCGACCGTTCGGTTAACTTCAGCCAGTTCCCTTCGGAACTGTTCAACACGCTGGCCATCTACAAAACCCAGTCTGCCAGCCTGATTGAAGGCGGTGTGGCAGGCCAGATCGCGCTGGAAACCGTAGCGCCGCTCGATTACGGCCGCCGACGGTTCCAGGCCGAGTACAAACTTCCTTACAATCCGCAGAATTTCAACGTTGATGAAGACCAGCGTTTCCGTGATTTCGGTCACCGGATTACGCTCAGCTATGTCGATCAGTATGATCTCGGCGGGTTTGGCGAGCTGGGAATTTCGCTCGGCTACCAGACCAACCGCTCCACCAACCCGGAACGCGAAGCGAATGTCAGCAATACGATCCAGGCGTGTGTCCTTGATCCGACAACGCCGAACGCAGGGGTCTATGATGACGGCAATTGCAACTCCAACGAAGACGTCGTCAACGCGCTGCGCGACGGCACGAATACCAACGATTTCATCATCGCGCGTAACAGTTATGGCCTGCGTACCAACATTACCGATGACGAGCGCGATTCCTTCTTCGCTGCGCTTCAGTACCGGCCTTCGCCGACCTTCGAGCTGAATGCCGATTTCCAGTATGCGAAGCGTTTCTACAGGGAGCAGCGCAGCGACCTTGGTTTTGTGGAAGGCCGCCGCGTGGATGCGCCGGGTGATCCGAACCGCATCGATCTGCCCCTGATCTACACCGAAAGCGGCGCCCTGCGTCAGTACACTGGCGAACAGCGTATCGAAGCAATCAGCGAATATCTCCAGCGTGAGGAGAACTATTACGGTGGCGGCATCAACTTTGTCGCTTCGCCTGGTGATCGCCTGACCATTTCGGGTGACGTTTCCTATTCTGAAACACAGCGGATCGAACAGGCCGTGCAGGTCCGTTTCCGGACGGAGGATAACGAAGATATCACGGGTGCCGCAGTGTGGCCCGACGCCCGCGAAAGCGATGGCAGTTCGACCAACGACCGCGTCGAAACTGCTGTGCAGATCATGCAAAATGGTTCGCAGGCGCTGAATTTCTTCACCCAGAATTTCGACGTGACCAACCACGATCTGTTCGCAAACGATCCACGCGTGCGCGCCGATCTTGAACAGGACCGGTACAATTCGATCTGGGCCGGACGGTTGGATGCCGAATATGAACTGGATGGTTTCATTTCATCCATCATGACCGGTGTGCGCTACCAGGATCTGAACTATCGCGACGTCCCGGGTGCCTCTGGCTCAAGCCGGTTTGAAAACAACTACAACGACACTGACGATACAGGCGCATTGGCCGCAGCCAACCGTGAATGCCGGACCAGCTTCCCGGTTTCCGGCTTCCTGTCCTCGGTATCGGGTGGCAATCCGCTGATCACGAACCTTGATGAAAATGGCAATGTGATTGGCACTGCCAACTCTTACGCCACGTTCGACGCGCTTTGCGTGGTGCAGGTGCTGGAGCGTGAAGACCCCTCGGGCCTCTCTTTCGACAACAATGGCGTGCCGATTTTCCCGACCGGCGATTTCGATTCAATCCAGAACAGCGATGTTACAGAGCGTACCTGGGCCGGTTACGTCCAGGCCAACTTCAACGGTGATCTCGGTTCGCTTCCGGTGCGTGGGAACCTCGGTGTCCGCGTGGTTCATACTGAAGTGGACTCGCGCGGTTTCCGCGGAACACTGAACGCTGTGTTTGATGATACGACCGGTGAACTGATCGACATCGTTTCGGACGAAAATTCGCTCGTCGTCGTCTCGGGCGGTGGCTCCTACACGGAATATTTGCCGAGCTTCAACTTGACTGGCGAATTCACTCCCGATTTGCTCGGACGCTTCGCAGTCTATCGCGCGCTTTCGCGTCCGGACCCGTCTTCGCTTAGCTTTGGGCGTACTTTCAACGCCCTGGTTGACGAAGGTGCACCGGTGTTCTCCGTCGAAGAAGCGCTGGGTTCTGCGGGCGCAACCGGTAATCCTTTCACCCAACCGCTTCTGTCATGGAACGCGGACGTTGCGCTTGAATGGTATCCGGACGAAGATTCGATCCTGGCGGTCGGCGTGTATTACAAGAACTTCGATGGTGGCTTCGTAAACTCCCGCCAGACCGAAATCTTCAATGTCGATGGCATCGATCTGGAAACGATCGTGTCCACCACGAATGTCACTGGCGAAAGCAGCGACATCTATGGGCTGGAACTTACCGCAGCACACCGGTTCAGCTGGTTGCCTGCGCCGCTTGACGGGCTGGGCTTCAAGCTGAGCTATAACTACGCGAATTCGAATTTCGAATTCGAGGACGATACGCTCGGCGCGGTAACCAACTTCAACGATGATGGTTCGATCGCCGGAGTGCAGGAGGGCCTCATCGTTCCGGCAAACATCTTCGGTCTGTCGAAGCACGTTGTATCGGCGCAGGCATATTACGAAATTGGCCCGATCGAGCTGCAAGGTGTGTGGAAATATCGTTCGAACTACTTCCAGCAGTTCGTGGCGACACCAGGCCGTATCCGTTACGTTGACGATACCAGCGTCTTCGAGGCGCGGATATCGCTGCGTGTGGCCGATAATGTCACAGTTCGTCTCGAAGGGATCAACCTGTTCAACGAGCCGCGCATCGATTATCGCGGCGCACCGGACGATTTCTCATCAGCTTCGGTATATGGGCCAAGGTTCTTTGCCGGCGTGCGTTTCCGCTTCTGATTTCTCCCTGAGAGGTGCCCGTACCGCGTTATGGGCACCTCTCAATTTCACTCAGTTGCGATCAGTGGCAAAACCAATTAGTCTGGAGTTTAACATAGCGCGCATCTGTGCACATGAATTCGGGGCAGGGGATGACTGCGAAAAGACTTTACCAATCCATCGCAAGGCAAATTGCCGAGATGATCGACGAGGGAGCCTTCCCTATCGGCTCACGCTTGCCCGGTGAGCGTGAGCTTGCCGAAAAGTTCGATGTCAGCCGCGTGACGATCCGCGAGGCGGAAATCGCGCTGCAGGCAATCGGCCGGCTCGAAATCAAGACAGGGTCCGGCGTATATGTCAGCGAAGGCATGCCCCAATCCGAAGAGCGGCTGCCAAGCGTTAGCGCATTTGAAGTTACCGAAGCGCGCATGCTGATCGAATCCGAGGCTGCGGCGCTGGCAGCGCACCACATCACCGATGAACAGATCGACCAGATAGAAGACCTCGTCAATCGCATGGCGGTTGGCAATAAAGAACAAGCAGACCTGGCCGATGAGATGTTCCACGAGACGATCGCATCGGCTTCCAGGAACGCGGCAATCCTCCATAGCGTGAAGCAATTGTGGCGGATGCGTGATTCGATACCGCAGGTAAAAGCTGTCTACGAATCCGTCTGCAACCACGATAAGCATATCCGCACGGAAGAGCACCGCGCCGTCTTTCAGGCCTTGAAGGCACGCGATTCGGGCGCAGCGCGCGCGGCAATGCGCGAACATTTTCAACGACTGATCGAAACGATGCTTGATGCGACCGAGCGGCAGGCGCTTGCAGAGGTGCAGGAGCGTGCCAGCGCGAGCCGCGAACGCTTCCTTTCTGCCGCAAAGCTACATTAGGTCACACCTGGTAAACTGGTATGACAGTTATCTAGATTTGGCATAGAAATCTGGTTGACACAGAGCCCGCCAACCGTATTGTCCTTCTCAAACTATAATGAGAGGGATGACGGATGTTCGGCAGGATGGGCCTTTGCGTTGCGGCGCTTTCCCTTTGGGTCGCACCAGCCCGCGCGGAAGATCGCTTTGTCAGCAATCCGGATGAATACGCGGCCGCACTAGGGCAAGTGAGCGCAGGCGACACGATCACCCTGGCCAATGGCGAGTGGCGCGATTTTGAAATTGTGATTACTGGCCAAGGCAGTGCCGATGCGCCGATTACATTGGCGGCGGAAACTCCGGGCGAAGTTGTCCTGACTGGCCAATCAAATCTGCGTATCGGTGGCCAGCACATTATCGTGTCAGGGCTTGTATTCCGCGATGGTTTCAGCCCCACAGGGGAAGTGATTTCCTTCCGCCGCGACAGCGAAGATCTGGCGCGCAATTCGCGTGTGACGCAAACTGTAATTGATCATTTCAGCAAGCCGGACCGCAATGAAACTGACTATTGGGTTGGCATCTACGGGCAAGACAACCGTTTCGATCACAATCATCTGGTGGGCAAGACCAATCGCGGTGTGACTTTGGCGGTACGGCTCAACACCGAAGGCAGCCGTGAAAACAACCACAGCATCGATCACAACTATTTCGGACCGCGCCCGAACCTTGGTTCCAATGGGGGGGAAACCCTGCGCATCGGGACCAGCCATTTTGCAGAATTTGATTCAAATACGCTGGTGGAAAACAACGTCTTTGATCGCTGCAGCGGTGAGGTGGAAATCATCTCGGTCAAGGCTGGTGGCAATACCGTGCGGGGCAATCTGTTCCTGCGGTCACGCGGGGCGCTGACGCTGCGCCACGGCGACGGTAATTTGGTGGAGCGCAATGTCTTTATCGGCGATGGTGAAGACCACACTGGCGGGATCCGCGTCATCAATCGCCGTCAGACAGTGCAGGACAATTATATGGAAGGCCTGCGCGGCAATGGCTTTGCCAGCGCGTTGACCGTGATGAACGGCGTGCCCAACTCGCCCGCCAACCGCTATGTTGAAGTGCAATATGCACAGATCCTGCGCAACACGATTATCGACAGTGACAGGATAACCTTTGGCGCAGGTGCTGATGAAGAACGCTCTGCTGCACCGTCAGACAGTTATTTCTATTCCAACCTTCTTGGCGGGCGCGAGGAGGGGACATTCCTCGAAGTGGATGCCGATATCTCCGGCATCGCGTTCGCTGGAAATGCGGTAGTTTCCGGGCAGCTCCACAGCGCATTGGACGCGGTCCGGCGTGTTGACACGGCAATGGAGCGGGGCGGGAACGGCCTGCTCTATCCGGTAGACCCTTCGCTTGCCGCAGTAGGTGCCCCGCGTGACTTGCGGGTCATGTCGCTGGATGAAGTTGGCGTGGACTGGTACCCGAAGCCGGGCGCGCAGGAGCCATTCGGAACAGGGCGCGCGATCGAAGTCGAAATGTCCGGCACTGCACTTATAGACGCAATAGCTGATGCCCATGACGGTGATACATTGCAGCTTTCGCCGGGCCACTATGTGGTTGATCGGATCATTCCCATCAGCCGCTCGCTGACGATCACGGGCGAAAGCGACACGATACTTACATTCGTGCGGCCCACGTTGTTCGAGATGCGCGAAGGTGGACGGTTGCGATTGGAGGACCTGACAATCGACGGCGCAGAGGCGGACGACGCATCCGGCAACGCGGTAATCCGCACAGCCAGCATCCCGATCCGCGGCAATCTGCAGATTGAGCTGGAGCGCGTCGTCGTCCGCAATCTCGATGTGAACCGCGATTTCGACGTCATTTATTTCGGCAAGTCCACGCTCGCAGACCGGGTCGATATTCGTGACAGTATATTCGAAAATATCAGCGGAGCGGTTGTTTCTGCGGCATCCGAATATGATGACCAGGGCCAGTACAATATCGAATATCTCGATATTCAGGATTCTATCGTCCGGAACGTCACCGGCTCTGCGGCAGAAGTATATCGCGGCGGGCGCGACGAAAGCACTTTTGGTCCGCACGTGAACATTGCTGGGTCCATTTTTGAGAATGTTGGATCGGGGTCGCGCAGTTCCATCGACCTGCATGGCGCGCAGCGCACGATGATCGGCCAGAATGCGTTTGTCTCTTCAGCGCCTATTGGCATCACACATACCGTCGGGACGCCGGTTACCGCCATAACTCGCAATACCTTCGCTGCGACGCCCGGACCGGAATTGACTGAGCTGAACTATGCGGGTGAACCGCGTGTCGAAATGAGCGAAAACCTCACTACCGAAATCTCCGCCCAATGAAGCGCTCTATCGCACTCGCTCTTGCTGCAACTGGACTGGCGTTGTCGCTGCCCGCTGCGGCACAGGAATTTGATGCTGCCGGGCAATCCGCGTCAGCAATGGCGTATCCACAGCTGTTCGCCAGCGAAATGGCGCTCGCAGAGGAATTCGTAAACGGCATGATCGCGGCGGGCATAACTGTGCCCGTCCCTGCCGATCCGGGCGGCGGCTACACCCACGAACAGCACAAGCGCAATTACCGCGCGATGTACCTTGCCGGCCATCTTTATCAATTGACAGGCGAAGAACGCTATCTGGCATTCGTGCGCGATATGCTGCTCGAATATGCGGACCTTTATCCTACACTTGGGGATCATCCCGCGCGTGCCAACCAGAACGTCGGGCGCTTGTTCTGGCAGGTGCTGAATGATGCCATGTGGATGGTGCACGCGGTGCAGGCATATGAAACCGTGCGCGATGACCTTGATACGGCGGACCGCCAGCGCATCGATGATGACGTTTTCCGCCGCGCAGCCGAATTCCTGTCGGTTGATTCAGAAGCGACCTTCAACCTCATCCACAATCACGCCACGTGGGCAACAGCAGGTGTGGGCATGGCCGGTTATGTGCTGGGCGATGATGATCTGGTTCACCGCGCGCTGTATGGCAGCGCGGGTGACGGCGAGGCTGGCTTTGTCCGCCAGACCGAACTGCTGTTCTCGCCGGATGGATATTATACCGAAGGCCCCTATTACCAGCGCTTCGCCATGTTGCCGTTTATGGTATTTGCGGGCGCGATACAGCGTAATGATCCGGCCTTGCGCATATTCGAACATCGCGGCGGCATTCTGGTGAAGGCGCTCAACGCGACGATCCAGCTGACCTATGACGGGTATTTCTTCCCGTTCAACGATGCCATCCGCGACAAGAGCCTGAATACGGCCGAGCTGTATGAAGGCGTTGCCATCGGATATTCGGTAACCCGTGATCCTGCCCTGCTGGATATTGCGCGCCAGCAGGGGCGCACAGTTATCACACCTGCCGGGCTGGAAATGTCGCGTGCGCTGGCAGCTGACGAAGCGGAACCCTTCCAGTTCCGTTCCATGCTGTTCAGCGACGGGCCTGACGGTGATCAGGGCGCTGTTGCAGTGATGCGCAGCGGGCAGGGCCCGATGCACATGGCAATGGTCGCCAAAAATGCGTCGCAAGGGATGGGGCACGGCCATTTCGATAAATTGAGCTGGCAGCTGTATGATCGCGGCAATGAAATCGTGCGTGATTATGGTGCCGCACGGTTCCTCAATATCGAGGCGAAGGAGGGTGGTCGCTACCTGCCGGAAAACGAGACCTGGGCCAAGCAGACCATCGCTCACAATGCGCTGGTCGTGAACGAGCAGAGCCATTTTTACGGCGTGCGCGATCTGGCCGATACAGCGTGGCCTACGCAGCATTACTTCAACGTTGAAGATGGGTTCCAGGTCAGCGCGGCCGGGATCGACAGTGCCTATCCGAATGAAGGCGTCAGCATGACGCGCGTTCTGGCTATGGTTGATATCGAAGGCCTGTCACAGCCGCTGGCGCTCGATGTGCTGCGGGCGCAGGGCACAAGCGAAGTACAATTCGACCTGCCACTGCATTATTCGGGCCACATCATGCGGCTGGGGTTTGATCCTGTGCGCAACATTGCGGGTCGCCCGGTTCTTGGCGCTGACAATGGCTATCAGCACATCTGGGTCGATGGCAGCGCCACGCCTGCGCCTGACCAAGGTTTTATGACATGGCTGCTGGATGGCCGGTTTTACACTTACCGTTTCGTACCGAGCGCGGGCATGGAAGTGATCCTGGGCGAAAGCGGCGCAAACGATCCGGACTTCAACCTGCGGCGCGAACCGCTGGTGATCCAGCGGGTCAGCGGTACGGACAGTGCAAGCTTCGTCAGTGTGCTGGAATCGCACGGTCTTTATGACGGCGCAACTGAACAGACGATTGGCAGCAACAGCCAGATCGCATCGCTGCACCATGTCCGCTCCCACGGGTATGACCTTGTTTTTATCGAGACGCTTGCCGGTCAGGAAGTGGTTGTCGCCATATCGTGGGACAATGATCCCGCAGCACAACACAGCGTCACGATTGAAGGGCGCGAAATCAACTGGCGGGGCTATGCCGCGCGTGTACCTCTGGGAGGGGGAGACGACACATGATGAAGGGTAAATTCCGGTTCTGGATTGTGGGGCTTGTCGCTCTGGCAACCATCATCAATTATATTGATCGCGGGGCGTTGGGGTTCTTGTGGCCGGAAATATCTTCCGAGCTCGGGCTGACCGAAACGGATTATGCCATCATCCTGAATGTGTTCACGTTCGCCTATGCATTCGGCCAATCGATTTTCGGGAAAATATTCGACTGGATCGGTGTGCGGTTGGGCTTTGTCCTGTCCATCGTTGTCTGGTCGGCAGCCACAATGCTTCATGCGGTCGCTCACTCCCTGATGACGTTTGCGTTATTCCGGGGGCTTCTGGGCGTGTCGGAAGCGGGCAACTGGCCAGGAGCGACCAAGGCAAATGCCGAATGGTTTCCGATTGACGAACGCGCGCTGGCACAAGGAATTTTCAATTCCGGTGCTGCCATTGGCGGTATCGTATCAGCCCCGATCATCGGCCTGTTGTTCGTATTTCTTGGCAGCTGGCAGGCAACTTTCATCGCGGTTGGTGCGCTGGGCTTCCTGTGGCTCGTGCCTTGGTTGATCGTCTACAAATCAGGACCTGAGGCGCACCCGTGGCTTGGTGAGGAAGAGCGGCAGTTCATTCTCAAAGGCCAGCGTAATGCAGAAACCAACGAGATCGCCGACTATGCGCCAAAGACCGGCGAAATCCTCAGCCGCAAGGAAAGCTGGGGTGTAATTCTCGCCAGCTTCTTCATCGATCCGATCTGGTGGCTGTTCGTTGGCTGGCTGCCGATCTACCTGTTCAACACCTATGGCTTCGGCGTCGAAGAAATCGCGACCTACGCCTGGGTACCATATGTTGGCGCGATGTTCGGCGCATGGTTCGGCGGTTGGCTGGCAGGCAACCGGATCAAATCGGGCTGGACAGTCAATCGCACGCGGAAAACCGTGATCGCGCTTGGCGGTTTGATCATGCTGGTGTCGCTATTGCTCACAACGCAGGCAGCCACACCGCTGACCGCGGTGCTGATCATGGCGGTGATCCTGTTCGGGTTCCAGACAGCGATTGGCAATATCCAGACGCTGCCGAGTGATTTCTACAGCGGCGCTTCCGTGGGCTCGCTGGCAGGCTTCGCAGGGACAGCGGCCAAGCTGGCGGTGGTCGGGCTCAATTTCCTGATCCCGGTCATCACGGTCAATTCATACACTCCGGCATTCGTGGTCGGCGCGGCACTGGCGATCCTGACTGTTCTGTCGATCTTCATTCTGTGCCCGGAAATCAAACCTCTCAATGCAAATAAACCAAATAACCAACTCGGATAATCAGGGATAATATCATGAAATTTGCAGGCAAAACCGCCATCGTCACTGGCGGCAGTCGCGACATCGGCCGGGCCGTGTGTGTGAAGCTGGGAAGTGAAGGCGCCAACGTTGTCATCAACTACAACAGCAATGAAGCAGATGCCGATGCAGCGGTAGCAGCTGTCGAAGCGGCAGGCGGCAAGGCGATCAAGGTGAAGGCCGATGTGACCAAATCTGCCGATGTCGATGCATTGGTGGCAGCCGCGCGCGACGCTTTTGGCGATCACATCCATATCCTTGTGAACAATGCTGGCGGTATGGTCGCACGCAAGAAGCTGGGTGAAATGGACGAAGAATTCTTCAACCATGTCATGCAGCTCAACCTCACATCTACGTTCATGACGTGCAAGGCTGTCGTGCCGCATATGTCCAAAGGCAGCGCGATCGTGAACCTTGCCTCTCTGGCCGGCCGTGATGGCGGCGGCGGCGGCGCGATTGCCTATGCCACGTCCAAGGGCGCTGTGATGACCTTTACACGAGGTCTGGCAAAGGAACTTGGCCCGGACGGCATTCGCGTGAACGCCCTGTGCCCCGGCATGATCGCAACCACGTTCCACGATACGTTTACGCCCGATGCAGCCCGGGAAAACGTCGCCAATGCAACTCCTCTCAAGCGTCAGGGCAAGGCCGAGGAAATCGCTGATGCCGTGGCATATTTGGCATCAGACGAAGCTTCATTTGTCACCGGTGTCAATTTGGATATAAACGGGGGCCTCGGCTACTCTTAAGCCCCGAATCGCAGATGCAGGTGGACACAAGTGACAATTAAAGAAGATCTGGCCGCCCGTCTCGCGGTAGCCCCGGTCGTCCCTCTTATCGCAGAGGATGATCCGGCTATCGCGGTAAAGACGGCAAAGGCGCTGCAAGCTGGCGGCCTGACCGTTATCGAAGTGGTGATGCGCAGCGATGCGGCATTGCAAGGCATGGAAGCCATCATTGCCGAGACCGAAGGTCTGATCGTGGGGGCGGGCACCGTCCTGACGCGCGAGCAGGCACAGGCGGTCCAGAAGGCTGGCAGCCAGTTCACGGTTTGCCCCGGCCTTGTCGATGACATCGTCGAATACTGCATGGGTGAGGATATCCCGGTCTATCCCGGCACCATGACCGCTGGCGAAGTGCAGCGCGCCTATGCGCTGGGCCTGCGCGATGTGAAGTTCTTCCCGGCAACCCTGGCGGGGGGCGTTCCCATGTTGAAAGCGCTGGGATCGGTGTTCCGCGACATGCGGTTCATGCCAACCGGCGGCGTCAGCGCTGCCAACCTGCCTGATTTTCTGGCCCTGCCGCACGTCCTGGCATGTGGCGGAAGCTGGCTGACACCAAAAGAATCAACGCATGGTGGTGATTTCGCCGCTGTCGAACAACTCGCCCGCGAAGCTGTCGCGATCGCAGGCAAATCAAGGAACCAAGGTTAAGACTATGGCGGATTTTCTTTCATTCGGTGAAATCATGTTGCGTCTCAAGACACCGGGGCACGAGCGGTTTTTCCAGTCGCCCGGTTTCGAAGCGACTTTCGGCGGCGGCGAAGCCAATGTCGCGGTAGCACTGTGCAATTACGGCCTCGATGCAGGTTTTGTCAGCGCGTTACCCGACAATGACATTGGCGAAAACGCCATCATGGAACTGCGCAAGTTTGGCGTGGACACCGCCCACGTCAGCCGTTCCGGCGACCGTGTCGGCATCTATTTCCTGGAAACGGGCTCCAACCAGCGCGCCTCGAAGGTTGTTTACGACCGCGCCAATTCCTCCATCTGCAATGCCAGTGCAGACGAGTTTGATTGGCCCACCATCTTCAACGGCGTGAAGTGGCTGCACATTACCGGTATTACTCCTGCGCTCAGCCAGTCGGCGGCCGATCTTTCGATGGCCTGCGTGAAAGCTGCCAAAGACGCGGGCGTTACCGTATCGTGCGACTTCAACTTCCGCGGGAAGCTGTGGAAGTACGGCAAGACCGCGCCTGAAGTGATGCGTGAACTGGTGAAATATGTCGATGTCGGCATCGCCAATGAAGAAGACTGCCAGAAGTCGCTCGATATCTCTGTCGATGTCGATGTGGAATCGGGCGAACTGGATACGGCGAAATATGAAGCGCTGGGCCAGAAGGTGCTCGATATTTACCCCGATATGCACACAATCGCGATCACTCTGCGTGAAAGCCTGAGCGCTGACCGCAACAATTGGTCCGCCTGCCTGCGCACGCGCGATGACGGCTTCATGCTGTCCAAGCGTTATGAATTGACCGATATTGTAGACCGTGTTGGCGGTGGTGACAGTTTTGCATCGGCGCTGATTTACGGCCTCAACGCCTACGAAGATCGCCAGCAAAGCCTTGAATTTGCTGTGGCAGCCAGCGCGCTCAAGCACACAATCATGGGCGACTTCAATCGCGTAAGCGTTCCGGAAGTTGAAAAACTGATGACTGGTGACGGATCGGGCCGCGTCCAGCGCTAACCGCAAAAAATCCGACATAATCGGAATTACGCGCACAGAGGGGTAGCGGTGCTGATGCATCGCTGCCCCTTTATCCATGCATTTTGCAAGTGTGCCTTCAGCCGCACCCACTCTTTATAGAGCTTGCGGCATCCCCAGAAACGTTGAGTTCGGTATTCACAGCGATGTCATATCGTGTAGCTAATTGCGCATGATGATCAAAACACTCGCATTCTCGCTCGCCGCTACCGCGCTCTTCTCGTCGATCCCTGCCGCTGCCTGGGGGCCTATCGGTCACCGGGTCACGGCCGAAATCGCCGAAGACAATATCAGCGGGAGAACGCGCGCCGAGATTGCAGCGATCCTGGGCACCGAAGGATTGCCAGAAGGCAGCACCTGGCCGGATGAACAGCGTTCCAATCCGGCACCATTCTGGCAGGAAGAGGCTGGTCCTTTCCACTATGTCACGCTGCCAGAAGGCCGATCAGCCGATCAGTTGGAGCATCCCCCCGAAGGCGATGCACTAACGGCGCTGGAACGGTTTACGGCTACATTGCGGGACGAAACGGCCACCCGGGAAGAGAAGGCGCTGGCCTTGCGCTTTATCGTGCACATCGTGTCCGACCTGCATCAGCCGTTGCATACCGGGAACGGCACTGATCGCGGCGGCAATAACGTGATCGTCAGATGGTTTGACGAAACGACCAATCTGCATTCGGTCTGGGATTCGGGAATGATCCTGCAACAGCAGCTTTCCTATACTGAATATGCAGACCGGCTGGAACGGCGGATCGGATCGGAAGAAGTGCTGGGATGGTGGGATGCTGATCCGGTCACCTGGATTGCCGAAAGCAGTGCACTGCGCGATCGCATCTATCCCGAGACCGGGCCGGAGCTGGGCATGGGCACACGGGAATCGCCCGTGAGAATCCGTTATGATTATTATTGGACATGGATGCCGTCCGCAGAGGAACGCCTCGCCCAATCGGGCATTCGACTGGCAGCCTATCTCGATTGGGTGTTTGCCGAAAGGTAGGCTAGGCCATCGAAATCAGCAGTTTTGAAAATGGAGTGTTTGTGCCGACAACAGCAGGCGAAATTGACGGTATTCTGGACCAGCTGGAGGAAATCTCGAATTCCTCCCGCGCCAATCTGGTAGCGGCCGTGCGCCGCTATGCGGAGGACCGGACACCGCCGGATCCCGCTGCAAGGGCGAAAGGCATTTTTGCCTATCCTGAACTGACACTGCGGTATTCCGATGACGAGCGGACCAGCCATCCGGCCCGTTCTTTCGCGCGGCTGAACCAGTCCGGCACTTATTGCAGCTCCATTGCAGAACCGGGGCTTTTCCGGCCTTATTTGAAAGAGCAGTTGCAGCATCTGGTGAATGACTATCCCGTCGAACTGGAAGTAGGCCGATCCGCTGACGAAATACCTTATCAATATGTGCTGGATGGCGGCGCGCTTGAATTGCAGGGCGCCAGCAGCGCCGAGCTGACTCGCCATTTTCCGGCTTCCGATCTGGTAAAGATCGGCGACGAAGTGGTCGATGGCACATGGATCAGTGACGGGTCCGACCAGCGGCCTTTGTCCTTGTTTGACGCGCTTCGCACCGACTTCAGCCTTGCCCGGTTGCGGCATTACGCCGGCACGCCGGCGCAGCATTTCCAGCGCTATGTATTGTTCACAAACTATATCCGGTATGTCGAAGAATTCATTGATTTTGCACTGGCCCAATTGGCCGATCCTGACAGCCGCTATGACAGTTTTTCCGCGCCCGGCGTGGTGATCGAACGCGGCAATCTGGAAGGCGCGCGCGCGAAAGTTACGGAGGGCACCTGGCGCAAGCACCAGATGCCTGCCTATCACCTGGTCGGCAAAGACAATTCGGGCATCACGCTGGTCAATATCGGTGTGGGTCCTTCCAACGCGAAAACCATTTGTGATCACATTGCAGTATTGCGGCCGGAGGTCTGGTTGATGATCGGCCATTGCGGCGGATTGCGGCCCAGTCAGAAGATCGGCGATTACGTGCTGGCCCATGCGTATTTGCGCGATGACAATGTGCTCGACAATGAAATCCCGCCCGAAATTCCGATACCTCCGATTGCAGAGGTTCAAACAGCGATGTTCGATGCCGCTCGTAACATTACCAGCGATAGCGACGAGCAGCTGAAGGGCCGCCTGCGCACGGGCACGGTAGTAACGACCGATGATCGCAATTGGGAACTGCACTACACCCGCTCGGCCTTGCGGTTCAATCAGAGCCGCGCCGTGGCGATTGATATGGAATCAGCAACTGTGGCTGCCCAGGGGTATCGCTTCCGGGTACCCTATGGCACCTTGCTGTGCGTGTCTGACAAGCCGCTGCACGGTGAGATAAAGCTGCCGGGACAAGCGAACAGTTTCTACGAAACGTCGATTAGCCAGCATCTGCGGATCGGGATCGAGACTCTGGCCCTGCTGAGTAAGGTCGGCGGCAGTTTCCACAGCCGCAAGCTGCGCAGCTTCGACGAACCTCCTTTGCGTTAGCTGCTGATCAGTTAGCTGCGGGGCGTAAGGTCGCGCACGCGCCCACACACGGGAACAGTCAGGCTGCCCGCTGCTACATACGCTTCCAGTGCGTCGATATCGAAGCCGACATTGTCGATCTCTGGGACCTGCGTGAACTGGACGAAGCCATCACCGCCGCCGACAAGGAAGCTGTTGGTGACGACGCGGTACTTGCGCGCTTCATCCAGCGGCTCTCCGCCGAGCGTGATCGACGTAACGCGCTGCCGGACCGGAAGCGCGCGATCGACGGTATATTGCATGGCGGCAGACGGGATAATGCGCGAAGTACAGATGGTTGCCGGCCCCTCTTCGCAAAACTGTTGCTCCAGCGCAGCGCTAATTTCTGCGCCTGACATTTCCAATACGATCAGTGCGTTGCCGAACGGCGCAATAGCGGCAAGCTCTCCGAAGGTCAGCAAGCCGTCATCAGCGCCCGAAAGATCTGCACGGACGCCGCCGGAATTGACCAAAGCAAGATCAACCGGTTCCGTCAGGGCAGCGTTTGCGCCGGCGAGGTAGGAATCTGCAACCAGACCCTGGGCGGAATTGTCTGCGCAGTCTTCTCCGCGTTCGCCATTGTCGGTGATTGTGCCGACGGCCCTGTTGGTCACTGGTCCCGATGCCTCTGCATAAACCGCGACAAGGCTCTCGATCGCAGCGTCGCTGCCGGCGCTCCCGTCGACTGCGACATTGCGGCCATTGACGGACGAGACCGTATCGCTGACCGGATCAATCGTCATGGTGATGTCTGTCACGAAGCCGCCGAAACTTCCTCCAGAGGTCAGCAATGTCTCTCCGCCCGCAGAATTAGCGACATTACAGACATAAGCCTGATGGGTGTGGCCTGAGACGACTAGCGAAATCGACGGATCGAGCCGTTCCACAATCGACACAATTGGACCGGACACCTCTGGGCAACCGGCAAGACTGTACCGGCCTTCAACATCTGCGCCTTCATGGATAAGCAAGATCACAGTATCCGCGCCCTGTTCGCGCAGGTCCATCGCAAGCCTGTTTGCAGTGTCTGCCTCGTCCAGAAAATCATATCCCTCGGTCGCCTGGGCAGCCACCAGATTGGCGGTATCTTGCAGCGTCAGACCGATGAAGCCAATCTGCGCACCGTCGATTTCGCGCATGGATGTGCCGGGAAGCAAAGTCCTGCCGGTGCTGTCCACGACATTGCCGGCGAGATAAGCGAATCCGGCACCTGCGAATGGCTCCACCGCGCATGGCTCCCGCAAGGTGAACTTTTCACAGCCGCCTTGCTGAATCCGCAGCAATTCCTGCGTGCCGCGGTCAAATTCGTGGTTGCCAACAGAAGCTATCTCTAGACCCATTTCCGACAATGCGCGGACCGATGGTTCATCAAGGAAAAGTGACGAAATAAGCGGGCTTGCACCGATAAGATCGCCAGCGGCTACCGTCACTGAATTGCCTTCGCGCAGATTGTTTAGCGCGGCGGCAAGGTGCGCTGCACCGCCAAGCCGGGCGCGTCTTGTCTCGCCTGAATCGACAAATGTGTAGGTGCCTTGCGGCGTTTCCAGATTGCCGTGGAAATCGTTGATCGCGAGGATTTGCACAGTCACGGCAGCGCTTTCGGATGGCGCGCCAAGGACATTGGCGGGCACCGTCGCACAGGCGGAAAGTGAAAGACTGCCGAGCAGCGCGGCACAGAGTTTCGTGTTCATGCCATCCCTTATGCCCAAGCTTGTGACAAAAGAAAGGCGGCGGCGCTCTTTCGAACGCCGCCGCCTTTTTATTCGTTATGATCGAAGCGATCAGAACTCGTAACGGACGCCCACCTGGATGCGCCAGATCGAAGCCGAGAGACCGAGCGATTCAAAGTCATTCGCGTTGAAGTTGGAGAGCACGTAGCGGCCCTGCGAATCAACGGAAGTATCGATCAATTCGACAGTCTGCTGGAAGCCGCCGCGACGGGTGAACAGGTTCGCACCATCATCGACGAAGTTCAGGAAGTTGTCGAAGTCGAAGAACAACTCGATCTTGTCCTGCACCAGACCTGTGACCGAACCGAGGAACGGGAGTTCCTGGCTCATGCGCAGATCCACGTCGTAATACCAGTCATTGCTGCAGGTGTTACGCTCGATCGTCTGACCGCGCGGGATGTCACAATTGAGAGGGTTATCGTCGAGATAGGCGAACAACCGATCCGAAGCCTGCTGTGCCGTCTGGACTACATTGCCCCTTACGACATAATCGCGGAAAACGACGTTTGGATCGTTCGGGCCGGTCGGCACATAAAGCAGTGCGTTGTCATTACCCGAAGAACTGTCGTTGAACACGCCGCCGCCGTTGAATGTCAGGCTGTATGGACGGCCCGAACGTGCAGAGAAGAAGATGCCGAGGCTGGTGGAATAGTCCTCGATGAATTCTTCACGGAGCGAGAGCGCAGCAGTGAAATTGTGACGCGTTTCGTAGTTGGACCGCGAAATTGCCGGGTTCTGCCGGTCGAACGCCGCAGTCACGTCATAGGACGAAGTCGCGGTGGAAGAACCGACGTTGCGGTTGTTGTCGGCATCAGTCCAGGCATAACCAAAGGTCATACGTGTGCTGCCGCCTTGCGTGAACAGTCCGCCGTCGAAGCGCTTGTTCAGGATCACCGATGCGGTCTGGCTGGAATAATCCGGGCCGTTGGTCAGCTGGATTTCATCATCACGGCCAATGCGGTTGAAACACTGTGCGGTCACGTTGTTCCAAACCGGCGGAGTGCCACCTGGATAGACCAGATTTGCGTTACACCCTGCCGCATCTGAATCGGTCGGATCGATTGCCGCGTAAATCGGACGGCCATCTACGGTAAAGCCGTTGAGGCCGCGCGTGATGTTAGGCGTCTGCGACAGGTCGACGAAGTTTAGCGTATCGATATACCGGCTGTAGATATAATCGAGATTCAGGTTCCAGTTGCTGAAGAAGCCTCCCTCGGTGCCAATTTCCGTGGCGAAGCCGATGTTGGCACGCCACACGCTTGGTACATTGAATTCCGGATCGGTCGACTGGGTGTCGGCCAGGCCGGCAGCAGCGGTATTCGCGCCGCTGTCGATTACGCACTGCGGGAAGCCTGTGAAGGTGCCGTTGGTGACAACATCGGCCTGGACACCATCATTCGGCGTGTTGCAGCCGAAAGTAAGTGCGCCAAGTGCGGACGAGAAGCCGTTGTTCGAAAATGCGTTCGAGAAATATACGACCGGATCGCCGCCAGCAAAGCGGCCGATGCCGCCGGTAAGGCTGGAGTTGGAAAGGAACCCGTCGTTGTCCAGCTCATAAGTGGCCGAAAGGCGCGGCAACCAAAGCTTGCCCAGATCACTGAACGATGTGGCGTTTGAAAAGCCATAACGCGTGATGAAATTGGGGTTTTCAGTCGGCTCGTCGCCATCATACCATTGCAGACGCAAACCTGCGGTAAGGCTAAGCTGCGGCGTCGCCTGGATTTCATCCTGGAAGTAGATGGAATAGATGCGGCGGCTGAATGCTGCGGCAGCGTTGTTGATATCGCCGCCCGACGCAGCGTTGATGTCAGCACCATATGCAAGGCCGGCAACAACTTCGTCTGCATCCGGGAACAGCTCGCTACCGTCAGACAGCAGGCCTTGCTGGAAGTCCGCCAGGCTCTGGAAGTAGAGCGAACCCGTCGCGTTGATTGCGAACAGATTGAACACTTCCAGATCGTTTATGTCCGCACCGAACTTGATCTGGTGACGATCGAGATTGAGGTTCGCCTGAACCTTGATCTGGTCGATGTTGGTGTTGAGCTGGTTGGCCGAGCGGAAGATGCCCGGGCCGGTGGACAGCACGCCATTGCGGTCATCGGCAGTTCCGATGACGCCATCAGCGCCGGGGCCGGTTACACCCACGACCAGACGCGGGATCGGATTGTCCGACTGGGCTTCACCACCACCGAACGGGCCCTGCTGATCGGCCACGTCTGCGCGGCTGAGGCGGATTTCGGTAGAAAGCACGTCATTCCAGTCGGAATACAGACGCAGCGAATAATAGTCGGAGATCGTGCCTTCGTCTTCGAACGAATTCAGGCCGGTCAGATTGTCGCCGCCGAAATCGCTTTCGACATTGGTTTCTTCAAGGCGCTGGTAGGTCGCTTCCAGACGCTGCCCGTCAGTGATGTAAGCATCGAGACGACCGAAATAACGGACCGAAGATTCTGCCAGTGTGCGGGGGTAGCCGCCGGTTTCCTGGCCATAGACGCTGCTTGCGATCTGGGAGAATTCGTCGAACTGGCCTTGCGTTACGAAAAGTGCCTCGTTCGGGAAGTTGGCGCCGAACGGACCGAAATCATTGGCACCGCCAAGGTCGGTTTCTTCGTAACCGGCGAAGAAGAACAGGCGATCAGGGATGATTGGACCACCCAGTGTCGCGCCCCAACGCTTTTCCTGGAAAGGATCGACGCTGAAATCGTCGCCATCGATCGAGTTGCCACGCAATGCGGAATCGCGGTAATTGAAGAACGCGCTGCCGTGGAACTGATTGGTGCCCGACTTTGTAACAACGTTCACGAGACAGCCGGTGAAGTCCGAGTATTCCACATCGAACGGAGCGAATTCGACCGATGTTTCACGGATGGTGTCAAACGGCAGGGGCAGGGCGTTACGCGCTGCGAACGGCGTGCCGTTCAAGCCGAAAACGTCAGCCTGAATGGTGCCGTCAACGGTGAAAGTGTTGCCGCGATCGTTGCCGCCCAGGCAGGAAATGCGGTCAACTTCGTTGTCGCGGTCGAGGCTGACGCGAGGGTCGATGCGGATGATGTCGCGCACGTCACGCGTAATCGAAGGGAAGCTTTCCAGTGTCTGCTGGTCGAAGGACAAGCTCGGCCCGACGGCAAGCTGCTGCACGTTCACACGCGCGCCGCTGACGACGATCACGTTTTCGCTGGCGGCCGCAGCAGATGTCAGAGCGAAGGTGTAGGACGTGTTGCCCGAAATGCTGATGTACTGGTCTTCAACCGACTGGCCTTCGAAACCCGGCGCGGTGACGGTAACGGTGTAGGGACCGCCCGAAACCAGCGAGCCGAAGCGGAAGGACCCGTCGACATCGGCAGTTTGTGTGCGAGTATTGTCAGTACGGGTGTCAGTGACGGTAACAACCGCGCCAGGAAGCGGGTTGCCTTCGGAGTCCGTGACTTCGCCCTGAACGCCGGAAGTAATTTGCTGGGCCTGTGCCATTTGCGGCAGCATTGCGGCGCTGGCGATGCTTGCCACACTGGCAGCAAGAAGGAATCTGATTTTCATGTCCCTGGAAATCCTTGATCTGGAGAACGCTTAGCCCTGAGAGTGGGTGATTGGCTGGATAGCCGTGCTCAACGGCACTTTTCTTACAGAGATGTGACACTGCAATCTCTAGGGGTCAGATTCGGGCTATTTCTTGTGGGTTGAGCATGGTTTCAGAAGCAACTGTTGCTGCATCGCAACATTCTGGCGAGCCCAAGCGGTGCAATCCGTCAATTTCCCTGCGAATCGGTTGAGCCTGTCAGGCGAGGCCGATTTCCCGCAATCGCTGGAGCAAAAACTCATGGGAGGTGATCGGCGGGGCAGGTTTGTCACCTGGCGCGAGGCATTGTTCCAGCGGCTCGATCACGAAATCTGGCCGGAAATGGAGGAAGAACGGCATGGAATAACGTGAGCGGCGCGCTGCCTCGCCGCCGGGATTGACGACGCGGTGCGTCGTTGACCGCAGGCGGCAGTTTGTCAGCCGTTCCAGCATGTCCCCCACATTGACTGCCAACGCGCCCTTGGGCGGCGAGACAGGCACCCATTCGCCTTGCTTGTTCAGCAGTTCCAGCCCTGCTTCTTCGGCTCCAAGCAGCAGCGTGATGGTGTTGATATCACCATGCGCGGCAGCTCTGATCGCGCCTTTGGGCACGTCATTGGCGAGTGGTGGATAATGCAGCAGGCGCATTACCGAATTGCCGTCCTCCACCGTTGGTACGAAGTAATCATCTGCCAGACCAAGGTGCATCGCGATGGCCCGCAGGATCGTGTCGCCCGCTTTTTCGAACTCTGTATAAAGCTGCTCGAAAGTTTGTTGAAAGCCCGGGATTTCGGATGGCCAGATATTGGGTGCCATGAAATCCGAAAGCGCATGGCCTTCCGGCAGGCTACGCCCGACGTGCCAGAATTCCTTCAGGTCATGGACCTCTGCGTCCTTGGCAATTTCTGTTCCAAAGGGAGTGTAGCCTCGCGCTCCGCCGCCGCCCGCAATATGGTACGCTTTCTTCGTATTTTCCGGGAGCGCGAAAAAGGCTTTGGCCAAATCTTCTGCTCGATCGATCAGATCCTGCGGAATGCCGTGATCGCGGACGATAGCGAAACCGAATTCGGCAAAGCTGTTACCCAGCTCGTCTGAAATCTCTTCCAGCGGCTGTTCGAGTGATATGGATGCAAGCTCGGCCATTTCCCGGGTCCTCAGTAGGGCAGCAAGAGCCCGGCCAGTGCCGCGCTCATCAAATTGGCAAGAGAGCCTGCCGCCAGTGCGCGCAGGCCCAGCTTTGCAATAACCGGACGCTGATTGGGCGCAAGGCCTCCTGTCACCGCCATCTGGATGGCAATCGAACTGAAATTGGCAAAGCCGCATAGTGCAAAGGTCACGATGGCAGTTGTGCGTACCGAAAACGTGCCCTCGCTCAGGCTGCCCAGTTCAATGAACGCCACAAATTCGTTGAGAACGATCTTGGTGCCGAACAAACCTCCGGCGATTCCGGCCTCGTTCCAAGGCACGCCGATCAGATACATCACCGGTGCAAAGACAAAGCCGAGCAACTGCTGGAAACTGACATCGGGATAGCCGAACCAGCCGCCAACGCCGCCAAGGATGCCATTGGCCAGCGCCACCAGCGCGACAAAGACCATCACCATCGCGCCTACTGCCACGGCCAGCTTTACGCCCGTCTGTGTACCCTGTGCGGCAGCTTCGATCACGTTTGCGGGCTTGTGCCCTTCTTCAAAGGTTTCGGCGACCTCGACCTCATGCGCCTTTCCGCCTTCGGTAAGTGCAGCTGGCCCCTCCGCGCTGATACGCGCATCAGGCAGTTTGATCTCTTCGGTTTCGACACCGGACAATATGGCCGCATCGCGCGCCAGATCGCTTTCATCGTCGGGCATGATGATCTTGGCCATCAGGATACCGCCAGGTGCGGACATGAAGGCAGCGGCCAGCAAGAACGGGACAGCTTCTGAACCGATAAAACTGGCGTATGCCGCAAGAATAGTCCCTGCGACCCCGGCCATGCCCACGGTCATCAAGGTGAACAACCGGCTCGGAGAGAGAGCTGCAAGATATGGCCGCACGACAAGCGGGCTTTCCGACTGGCCGACAAAGATATTGGCTGCACTGCCCAGCGCTTCCACTTTGCTGATGCCGGTAATCCAGCCAATCGCTCCGCCAACCCAGCGCACCAGCCGCTGCATGATGCCCCAATGGTACAGAATCGAAACAATCGCTGCGAAGAACACGATCACAGGCAACGCCGCGATAACAAAGGTGTTGGTGAAGGGGTTTGCATCCATGGAGCCGAACACGGCTTCGATCCCGACCTTGGAATAGTCCAGCAGCGCGATGACGCCATTGGACAGAAACTGGATCGCCTGCACGCCCCAAGGCGTACTGAGCACAAGAACTGCCATCAGCGCCTGAAGCGCAAAGGCCGCCCCGACGATACGCAATTTGATGCGGCGCTTTCCGGTTGATAACAGGAATGCGATCAACAGGATCACAGCGATCCCGGCGAGTGATACGATTTGGGGAGGCACGGCTTCTCCTAACATGCAGTCGATTTGGGTCCTTGCCGATTCCCCCGCCGTGTACAAACGGAAATTGGGAGTTATCCCGCACGAGGACTTGCCAATCGCTGCCTTCGGGCCATAGCCATCGTGGATGACCAACCCACCATTGCCCGCCGGCACCGTGCCGATTGCCCGCTCGCTCTTCGTGATGACCCTGCTGTATGGCGGGATGACCGTGATCGCGGGGGTGCTGGCTTTCAAACAGTTCGCGATCGGGCCCATTGTGGTCGAAAGCGGCATTCTGGCGTTCTTGTTGCTGGTTGTGATTTCCAGCGTTGTTTCGCAGCAGCATGGCAAGCCAGTTGCCGACAGGTTGGTGCTGTGGGGCTTTTTGCCGCTCGCCTTTTCCATCGGCCTCATTTTCCTGGTGCTCGCGTTGCCGGCTTCGCCAGAAATGCCTGCCGAAAATCTCGCAGCATTTGATACGGTCCATGGGCAGACGCCGCGGATCATGGCGGCCGGGCCGGTCGCCTATGGTGTATCACTGCTGCTGAATGTCTGGATATTCAACAAACTGCGCGGCAAGGGCGATGGGGGCGGCTTCTGGCTCATGGCGCGCGGCGCGATTGCCTCTGCCATCAGTCAGGCGGTCGATACGCTGATCTTCATAACGCTGGCATTCTATGGCGAATTCCCCATTGGCAATTTGCTCGTCGGCCAAGCCATCGCCAAGGTTGTGCTTTCTTTCGTGCTGGTGCCGTTCCTGATTGCTGGCGCGGTTGCCCTGGCGAAACGTCTGGACCGTGAAGCATGAAGAACGAGGACGCGCTGATCGCCATGGCGCGCGAGGCAAGGGCACGGGCCCATGCGCCCTATTCGAATTTCCTGGTCGGCTGTGCGGTGGAAAGCACCGATGGCCGGATTGCCGTGGGCGCGAATATGGAAAACGCCTGTTACCGGCTGGGCGTGTGTGCAGAGCAATCCGCTCTGACCGCGGCACAGCAGGCCTTCGGCCTCGAAAATGTTGCGCGCATTGCAATCGTTGGCGGACACCGTAGCGATACCGAAGGCGGTAATGGCGCGATCACGCCATGCGGAGGGTGCAGGCAGGCGATTGCGGAGGCCGCGCAATTGGCAAAGAGCAATACCCGGATTATCTGCTGCGATGCGGCGGGTGAAGACCGCCTGCACACAGATATCAGCACACTTCTTCCGAACGCCTTTATCCTCGAATGACGCGGCGCTCATCCGACTACAACGCTGGCGATCTGTTCGGGGAACTGTATCTTGCCGAAGACACGGCGGCTCCCGCTGCGCAGCGGGCTTTCAGCGAATATGTTCCGGGATTGTTACTCTGCGGGACCGCAGCACTGGCGGCGGCCTGGCTAGCGAGCCAATATGGCTTCCCGGTTATCCTGCTGGGTTTGCTTATCGGTCTGGCTTTGAGCTTTGTATCGGAAGTCGAGGTGACTGCGCCTGGCCTGGATTTTGCGGCGAAACGGTTCTTGCAATTCGGTATTGTATTGCTTGGGCTGCAAGTCACTTTCGCGCAAGTCATGGCGCTGGGCTGGGTGGCCTTTGGCGGCCTGCTGTTGGTGATGCTTGGCGCATTTGGTGCAGCCATGATTACAGCGCGCCTAAGTGGGCAATCGCGTGAAGCAGGTATGCTGGCGGGCGGAGCGACCGCGATTTGCGGTGCCTCCGCCGCACTCGCGCTGTACGGCGTTATTGGCAAGGACCGGCTGGATCAGGCGCGCTTTTCCGTCACGTTGGTCGGGGTGGCAGTTGCCAGCGCGATTGCCATGTCCGCCTATCCGGCGCTTGCGCAACTGGCGGAGTTTTCAGACCGGCAGGCAGGCTTCCTAATCGGCGCATCGGTGCATGATGCAGGGCAGGCAATTGGCGGTGCCTTCGCCTATTCCGACGCCGCCGGGCGCGACGGAACAGTGGTGAAACTGGCGCGTGTTGCGATGCTTGGTCCGATTGTGGCGCTGGTTGCTGTCTGGCTGGGCGGATCGGGCGCAAAGGGAATTGCCAGCAGGGGCCGCGCATTTCTGCCTTGGTTCATCATCGGGTTTCTGGTTTTGCTGATAGCGAACAGCATGATTGATGTGCCGGCGGTCGTTCGCGGCGGCGCACTGGATGCTTCCAAGGCTCTGCTATTGCTTGCAGTGACGGCCACCGCAATGCGCTCTCGCTTGTCCGATTTGCTGGAGGCGGGATGGTCCACACTACTTCCCGTCATCGGTGCGACGCTTGCCTCTTTTGCAATCGCCTTCGCTGTAGCCAGCTTGCTGCTCTAGCCAGCTGCGTACTGCCGTGCGGACAATAGCCGGAGCCAGTTTGCGTTAGTCAGGCCGCGGCAAGGCGGTAGTGAATTTCATCTCCTCCATAGAGAAGCTGGCTGTGACATCCGAAAGGCCCGCAACACGCCCGATCAAGCGCTGATAGATGCGGTCGTAATCGGCAATGTCCCGGACCCTCAGTTTCAGCATATAATCGATATCTCCTGCCATCCGATGACATTCTATCACTTCGTCGAGCGCATTGATGGCTGCGGCGAAAGTCTCCAGCCATCCGGAATCGTGCCGGTTTATACGGATCGCCACAAAGACGGTTGTGGCCAGCCCCACCGCGTGCGGATCAAGCAGGGCGACGCGTTTGGCGATTACTCCTGCATCCTCCATCCGCTTGATCCGCCTCCAGCAGGGATTGGACGACAGACCGACCTGATCGCCGATTGCCTGGACTGTTTGCGAAGCATCGCGCTGCAATTGGCCCAGGATGGCCCAGTCTATGGAATCAAGTTTCAATTTATCGATCATATATGAGATACACTAACTGACATGAGGCAAAAAAGCGATAAATTTGGGAAGAATTTCAGCAGACAGTAGCATATAAGTCCTGCAAACAGAATGGATAGGCAAAAATGATCCTGAAGACCTTCACACAGCACCCCGCCGACGTCGGTGAGACCTATGGTGAGCATCTTGTTCACGCATCAGGTTTCGGGTTCCGCATGATCTGGGCGGGATTGGCCTGCGTTCTGCACGGCGTATTCCCATTCCTGTTTATAAAAACGGGCAGTAAGCAGATCGCCCATCTGCATGACCGAATGGTCGCCAACCGGACGAAGCTGCCCGACGGCTGGAGCTACATTATCTGAAACAGCCTCGCTGAGCAGCTTACTCGCTTTTTTTCCAGGCCTCGCTGTCTTCGCAGGGATTGACATGCAGGCTTTGAAGATGTGGACCAATGCAGACCACTTCCTGAAAGCCATTCAGCATGAACCTTCGCCTCGAATTCGATGGCCCCGTCGCGCATTTGCTTATCGACCGACTGGATAAGCGCAACGCGTTCAATATGGCCATGTGGGAAGCTATGCCGGGCTTGCTGGAACAGGCGCGGGCTGATCCTGCCGTGCGGACCTTGGTTATTCGCTCCGCGCAGCCAGGCGGTGTGTTTTGTGCTGGTGCCGACATTAAGGAAATGCTCCTGCATAAGGACGATGGCGCGTGGCTCGCGGCCAATCAGGCGGCGATCAACCGTGTGCAACATGATCTGGCGCGGCTGACCCTGCCGACCGTTGCTTTTGTCGAAGGGGATTGTGTGGGCGGTGGCTGCGGGATCGCCATTGCCTGCGATCTGCGCGTCGCAACCGACAAGGCGCGTTTTGGAATTACACCGGGCAAGTTGGGGATTGTATACCCGCTGCATGATGTGAAATTGCTGACTGATCTTGTCGGGCCGGGCCAGGCTAAGCGGATGCTATTCACCGGTGGACTGCTGGACGCCGCCGAAGCGCAGCGCATCGGACTTGTCGAGATGATCGCCGACAGTCCACGCGGCTTGTTGAATGACATCCTTTCTGCCAGTCCGCATTCAATCCGTGAAATCAAGATGTTCGTGCGCCGCGTTCTCGATGGTCAGACCGGCGATGACGACCAGACGCTGGCGATCTTTACCGATGCCTTCATGCGCGGCGACTTTGCAGAAGGTGCCGCGGCCTTCGCTGGCAAACGCAAACCGGATTTCAATGGGTGAACATCGCAAGGCAGCGGGTCTGCTTGTTATTTTGTATTGATGTCTGATCCTGGATAACGGCGCGCAGGTCTCCCCAACACCGCCCAAAGACCAAGCTTTTGCTTTGCAAACGGGTGAGTTATAATTCAAAAGCAGATTTTCCTGGGCACGTGTTTCGCATTTGTGCGTTGAGAAACAGATCCGCGATATTTTTCGTGAGTAATACGACAAAAATAGAAGAGGGGTTTGAATTGATGAATACTCGTTTGAAGTATCTTTCGGCCATCGCTGGTGCCAGTTTGCTCGCTGCCTGTGGCGGCTCTGATGCACCGCCACCTGCGGACGACACACCAGCTACAACCAGCGAAACCGCTGATGCTGGCGATACTGCAGAAGCGGCTGCCCCCACGGCCGATTCAACTGACACGCTCGACGGCACAACGCTTGCGTCCTTCACACCGGACGTGGCGCATGGCGAACAGGTTTTCGCCCAGTGCCAGACATGCCACGTACTTGAAGAAGGCGTGAACCGCGTTGGTCCATCGCTTGCTGGTATCGTTGGCCGTGCAGCTGGTACGGTAGATGGCTTTAACTACACGCCGGCAAACGCCAACAGCGGCATCACCTGGACACCTGAGAAGATGTTCCAGTATCTTGAAAATCCTGCGCGCGTCGTGCCGGGCACCAAGATGGCATTCGCTGGGCTTCCCGAAGGACAGGACCGCGCTGATGTGATCGCCTATCTTCAGGGCGCTGGCGCTCAATAAGCGGTTTTTTAACGACCAACAAAAGGGGGCGCGTACCGTATGGTCCGCGCCCCTTTTTGTGTCCGGCGAAGGTTTAGATGTCAGGCGGCGACAGACCCGCGGGCCAATTCGCATTGAGACCAGATATCGCTCAGCGCGTTGATCAACCGGTCAATATCACCATCGCCATGCACAGGAGAGGGCGTGATCCGCAGTCGTTCACTCCCGACCGGCACAGTCGGATAATTGATCGGCTGAACATAGATACCGTGATTGTCCATCAGCCAGTCGCTGATCATCTTACACTTGTGCGCATCGCCTACCATCACTGGAATAATGTGGCTGGGATTCGGCAGATGCGGGATGCCGAGCATGTCGAGCTTGCGCCGCACCGTCGCCACGCGGTCCTGCTGCATTTCGCGTTCATGACTGCTGGCTTTAAGGTGTTTGATGCTGGCGCATGCGCCAGCAGCCACTGCAGGTGGAAGCGCCGTGCTGAAGATGAAGCCGCTTGAGAAAGTCCGCACGAAATCCACCAGGTCGGCGGAGGCTGCAATGTAGCCCCCCATCACGCCGAATGCCTTGCCCAGCGTTCCTTCGATCACGGTGATGCGGTCCATCAGGCCTTCGCGTTCGGCGATGCCGCCGCCGCGCGGGCCGTACAGGCCAACGGCATGCACTTCGTCGATATAAGTCATCGCGCCATGCTTCTCGCACACGTCGAGGATCTCGGCGATGGGGGCGATATCGCCGTCCATCGAATATACGCTTTCGAAAGCGACCAGCTTGGGCACATCAGAACCGTAGGCCGACAACAGACGATCGAGATCCTTGGGATCGTTGTGCTTCCAGATCTTGTATTCTGCGCGGCTGTGGCGAATGCCTTCGATCATGGAGGCGTGGTTGAGCGCGTCAGAAAACACGACGCAGCCGGGAATACGGCTCGCTAAAGTGCCAAGGCCCGCCCAGTTGGAGACGTATCCGCTAGTGAACAGTAGGGCAGCTTCCTTACCGTGCAGGTCGGCCAATTCCTGTTCCAGCAACACGTGGTGATGATTTGTACCGGAGATATTGCGCGTTCCGCCAGCACCTGCTCCGCATTCGTCAAGGACCTTGTGCATCGCATCGATAACAATGGAATGCTGACCCATCCCCAGGTAATCATTGGAACACCAGACGGTTACTTCCTGCGTGCCGTCCTGAACGTAGCGCGTGGCATGTGGAAATGCGCCTCGTCGCCGCTCGATTTCAGTGAAGACCCGGTAACGCCCTTCTTCGCGGACAGCTTCCAGTTCAGCTTTGAAAAACCCGTCAAAATTCATGGTCAGCTATCCCCTTCGGTAATCGGATTTCGCCCAATTTTCTTGCGCCGCGCACTGGGCAAGGCCCAGCCCCACAGCACGCCGTCGCGAAACGGCAGGGCGAGAAAAAGGTGTTCAATTGTGCCCAGCGCGGCAAATGCGAACAAAAGGCTTGCGCCTACCGCCTCTGCACTACCAGCGGGCGATGCCATGGCAACATTGCCGAGCCAGATTGTAAGTCCGGCAGCCGCGGCGATTGATAGTGGCAAAGGCCAGCCGAGGCGGGCAGGACCATAGTAGCTCTTCATATAGGCCAGGTGTGGCGGCAGGATGTCGGTTGCCGAATTGGGCACGCCGTAAAAGATGTTGAGCTTGGTCGATAGGCGCATTGCGTACAGCAGCGTGAAAGTCATCGCCGCGATCTGGTTGGCTTCGTTCCAGGTGATCGAGATCAAGAGAAGCGCTGTTACTGCCAGAGTAATTTCATGATGGATCAGCGTTGCACTGGCCTGACGAAATCTTTCCCAGCCGCTGACTGAAGGATCGCACCTTTCCCGGCGAGGCCCGGAAACCGCACCGGTCAGGAAGCCGATTTCGTGCCATGCCCAGACCAGAATTGCGCCGCCAAATGCGATGTAGGCAGACCAGAGCGAGGCTGAACCCATGGTCAGGAAAATCGCGGTCAATCCGACGAGACCAGCAATACCGCCCAGCGCAAGACTGCGCGGAAAAGTGCGGCGTTCGCGGTTATCGATCCATGCGACGAGCCCCGTGGCGATGAACCAGATCGCAATCGTCGCCAGAACAGGCAGGATATGGCCGCTCCAGCTTACCATGCGGGCTGGAGCCTGACGGTTTCTGGAAGAGTGTTCGGCTTGGCGCGGTGGAAATACATGCGCGCAAAGTTCCAGCCTGCACCGGCCATGCCACTGAGCCGCATCAAGCCGCCAACGATACCGCCGCGTTCCTTACCGTCTTCGATCTTGTGACTGGCCTGAAGCAGTGCCTCCATCTTGCGGCGGAAGGCGGGGTCATCAATGTCCAGTTCTACCGGGAAGACCTGGCGGCTGATCTGGTTGCAGATCGAGAAGACCTTGTAGTCATATTCGGTTGGATCGATGCCCAGCGCGGCGTGAAACACCGGACGATTGTGATCGCGCACATACATGGTGGCATATACAGCCAGGAGGAAGAACCGGATCCACAGCTTGTTATGGCCTTTCAGCAGCTTGGGATCGGCATGCATCAGCAGCGCGAAAGCATCGCCGTGGCGGAATTCATCATTGCACCATTCTTCGAACCAGTTGAAAATCGGGTGGATCATCTTGTCCGGATTGGCGGCGAGATGGCGGTAGATCGTAATGTAGCGCGCATAGCCGATCTTTTCAGACAGATAGACGGCATACCAGATGAATTTCGGCTTGAAGAAGGTGTATTTCTTGGTCTTCGTCAAATAGCCCAGATCAATCCCGATCCCGGCATCTTTCAGCGATTCATTGATAAAGCCGGCATGGCGGCTTTCATCACGGGCAAGCAGTTTGAACAGCTGCTTCACATCCGGGTTCTTGGTCCGCTTGGCGATTTCTGCATACAGCACACAGCCGGAGAACTCCGCCGTCAGGGAGCTGACCAGGAAGTCGATCATCTCCGCGCGCAGCTCCGGCTCCAGCCGGTCAATCGCGCCCTTGAAGCTGTCGTCCTTCTTGAAGTGCTGCTTGTTCGGATCGCCCTTCATTTCCTCGATCAGCGAGTCCCATTCGGTGCGCACCAGCGACACGTCGATCGCGTCGAGCGCATCGAAATCGGTGGTATAAAAACGCGGGCTGAGCACGGTTTCGTGCTTGGCCATTTCCATGGTGTCTTCGCTGGTGATCGGCGTGTGGGCGTTCATCGCACCCTCCCTGGATTGAAACTAACTTCAACAAGTTCGGCAAAATCGAAATAGGCAGCAATCTTGGTCCAGCCGCGCCGCATGGGGCCTGCCCTGGTGACGGTGGCCATGCGTTCAAACGTGGCACTCTCGCCAAAATCGACGCTGATAGGATCGCCGTGAACCCGCACGCGGTCTCCCGGATAGATGGCGATATTGTCAGCCAGTTCGACATGCGCGTGGAAATGCGCGTCGCTTTGTTCGACCGCGATGCGGCAAGGCATGTCGAAAGTCTGCGGCATCATGTGATGTTTCCGCCGGACAGCATCGCGGCAAAAACGGCGCGGTTGTCCGGTCCGAACGCACCGAGTTCAATGATCCGGCCCGTTGCACTGTCGGTCAGCGAAATTCCGCCATCTTCCCACAGGGTGAGGTCGAACGGAGGCTCAGATCCAATCCCGTTAAGGCGGCGTTCGCGGGCAAGACCGCGCAATACGCCGCGCACAAAGCCGCCGCTTTGCGTTTCCATGTCGATTACCTGGACCGTTTCGCCAGTGCTGACATCGGCGATCAATACAGTGCCGTCTTCCTGGTCGAGGAATTGCAGCGAGCGCTGCGTGACGGGCGCAACATTGGCTTCTGCGCGCGCTACGGTCGGCACGGCTTGTCTGTCCATGAAGCCGAGCGAAACGGCGGACGTCATCAGCAGGCAGGCACCAACCAGCAGCCCGGCTGCGACAAGGGCAGGCTTCGGGACGGTGTTTTCATGGCTATGCGCGTGGCTCATGCGATGGCTTCCTCAAACCGGCCCGGAAGTACAGCTGCGCCTGCCTGCTTCGGAGCGTCATTGACTGGAGCGTTGGCAACCACAGCTGCACAAGCCTTGGTCAGCAGGCCTGCAACGTTCTGTGCATCCGGCAGGCCGCGCATCATCGGCTGGGCAGAGCGCAGCTTGAGTGGGCGGGCATGCGGCCAGATCATCGCATAGCCAAGGCCGTGGCGGCCCAGCAGCTCCAGCGCTATATCGCCGAACTCACCGCCTTGTGGGCGAAGATGGGCAGCGCCGATCAGCTTGAGCGGCAGGTTGATGCACTTGTTCAGCGCCACGCCAATACGCAGCACAACCCGGCGATTGGTGATCGTGTAGACCGTGGTTCGGGCCACCAGAACGGCATAGACCGCGAGCAGGCCCACGGCGAGCACACCGCTGATCGCGCTGGCAAGTGCACCACCGAACGATCCGCTTGCCAATGCGACAAGCGCGATGGCGACGAAATAGCCGATGATCCACCGCGATTTCAGTGCAGATCGCAGGAAGACCCGCCAGTCAGGTGCTCCCTGCCAGAGGATTTCCTCTCCTGCAGGCAAGTCACCCGGCAGGCCGCGAACAGGCTCATGATCATATTCGATCATACGAATGGCTCCTGACGGCATTCCTTGGCGTAGAGATATCCGCCGCCGAAGTAGGCGACGACGCGCTCCTCTTCGTAACGGGTGATCTCTTCACCCGATGCCAGCGCAGGCACGCCAGCATAGTCAGCAGCGTTGATCGCATCGATCATCACCCGGTCTTTGCGAACAACGGCCATCGCCATTGGTGCGAGCACTTTTTTCTCGCCGATGTCGACTTCCAGATAGCGGATCATGTGCTCGGCCCGGTCGACCCACAGGTCGGTGATAGTGCCAGCCACCTTGCCATCTGCCGCGACCAGCTTCAGCCCGCGTGGATCGGTGCTGAGCGGTGCGACGGTGATATCATCGTCCTGCGAAATTGGCACGATGCGCGCCGTGCCGTGCGCGGTCATATCAGGATATTTCGCGCGGTCTGCGTAACCTGCCGGGCCCATGCCATCGACCAGCGGATTGCCGGTGGGGAAATAGGGTGCGCCGTCAAAGGGCTCGCGGCGCTCGCCGGCAAGTTCAAACGCGTCGCGATTGTTATGCGGTGCAGTCGCTGTGCCCTTGCCGAATGGCAGTTTGAACGTCTTGGGCTCAGCGGTATTGAGCGGGCCGCCCGGTGGATTGATATGGCCCGTCATGGCGTCTTCCAACGGATAACCTTCCCGCCGGTCTTCGCGCCGCAGGTAGAAAAGCAGCGTTACGAAAAACAGGACGAATAAAAGGAGCGCCAGCTCCGCAACGTCGATATTGCCATTAGCCATGGGTGTTTCCTTTCGCGGGTATCATGTCGGGAATTCCTGCAAGCCGAAGGGTGTGGCTGCATTGTCAGATCCGCCGGAGCGAGTGCGTCCAACGAGGGGGCCAAGCACGATCAATGTGCCAAGCAAGAGAATGATTTCGAGTGTGTAGACCGCAGTATAGCCGGTTGCGCGGTCCGCCAGTGCTGTGCCGAGACCCTCGGCAGCAGCAAAGCTGCCAACCACGTCGCGGATGATGCCGCCCAATGCGATGGCAAAGCCCATGGCCGTTGCCTGCACAGCGCCCCATGCGCCCAGAGCCAGGCCAGCACTTTCCTTCGGCGCCAGCGCCATGGCGGCAACCAGCGTGCCGACTGAAAACAGGCCGACGCCAAGACCGATGGCAACAGCGCCAAGACCCAGCAAGGCGGGCGCGCCAAGCGGATCAGCGAACAAAACCATCATAAAGGCGGAAATGCCGATGACCACGCCTGTCCCGGAAAGCCGTAGAGGATCGGTGCCGCGCGTCAGGTGGCTGGCAGAAAATGCGAAGCCCAGCAGCGCGCCAAAGGCCCATGCACCGGTCAAGCCGGTAGTTGCGCCTACGGAAAGGTGCAGAATTTCGCCGCCAAATGGTTCAAGCAGCGCATCCTGCATGGCAAAGCCCATTGTGCCCAGGCCAATGGCGACCAGCAGGCGCACGGTGTTTGGCTGCGCGGTAAAGCCCTTCCAGACATGCGCAAAAGGAATGCGCGGTTCGCTGGTGTCGGTCAGGGCGCGGTTGCGCGGCTCCTGCTTCCACAGGGCGATCATGTTAAGAATGATGGTGAGGACCGCTGCACCTTGGATGACCTGAACAAGCCGTGTCGGCGTGAAATCACGCAGCAGACCGCCAATGACCAGCGCTGCAAACATCATGCCGACAAGCAGCATGACATAGAGCAGGGCCACGGCGCGCGGGCGCTTTTCCTCAGGGGCGAGGTCTGTCGCAAGCGCAAGGCCCGCTGTCTGGACCGTGTGCATGCCAGCACCCGCCAGCAGGAACGCCAGCGCGCTGGCGGCCACCCCAAGGATAAAGGCATCCGGGCGGCTCATCAGCAACAACGCAAATGGCATGATGGCCAGCCCGCCGAACTGCATCAGCGATCCGAACCAGATGTAGGGCACGCGCCGCCAGCCGAGCACTGAACGGTGCGTGTCGGAGCGGTGGCCCAATGCGGCACGAAATGGCGCAATCATCAGCGGAACGGCGATCATCAGCGCGACCAGCCAGGCGGGAATGCCAAGTTCCACAATCATGACCCGGTTGAGCGTGCCGTTGAGCAGTACCAACGCCATGCCGACGCTGAACTGGAAAAGTGAAAGGCGCAGCAATTGCTTCAATGGCAGGTCGGCACTCGCCGCATCCGCAAACGGCAGCCACGCGGTTGCTACCGCGCGCCAGTTCGCAGATTGGGGAGGGCCTTGTTCCATTAGCGGCGCACCAGTTCCATTGCATGGGATTTGTAAAAGCCGCTGGAGACGCGGTGGCTGCGGGCCACGCGCCATTCACCGATACCGGCCAGCTTTTCGCGCAGGCGCTCTTCGGAAACGACCACAATTGCGGGGGACCGGTCAGAACGCGGGAACAGCTTGCCCACCGTATGCATCGCGCCGAGCACGGGAGTGTAGGGCGCGAAAGTGAAGAGGATTGAGCGGTTGGTGCGCTGCGTAAGCCATGTGATCGTGTCGACCATGTCATCCAGCGAATAGTGGATCAGCGAATCCATCGCGACCACATGGTCAAATTCACCCAGTGCCGGGTCAAGCATATCGCCCACGCGCCAGTCGATCCGCCCATGGCCGTGGAATGTGTCCGCCCGCTTGCGCGCGATGTCCACCAGGCCGCCAGCAATGTCGATCGCGGTGATGTCCGCTCCCCGGCAGGCAGCTTCCATGCTGAGTGCGCCTGTGCCGCAGCCTGCATCGAGCATGCGTTGGCGGCGCAAATCTTGCGGCAGCCAGCTGAGCAAGGTGCCGCGCATCTCGTCACGCCCGGCACGAACAGTGGCGCGGATGCCGCTGACCTTGGCGTCGGATGTCAGGTCGATCCATGCTTTCTGTGCGGTCCGGTCGAAATACTCGGCCAGCTTTTCGCGCTGCGTATCATACTGCGTAGGAGCGTGATTGGTGTGGGCCTGGTGAGTTTGGGCGTGACTGGCCATTATTCGAACCCCAGGAAATCAAAGATATCGCGGTCCTTCATCGGGCGCGCTTCTTGTGGTTCGACACCGTCCCAAAGGAGCTGGGCAAGGCGGATGTATTCCATCTGTGCAGCAAGCACTTCGGGATCATCCTCTCCCATTTCAAACAGGGTGCATTTTTTCAGGCGGCTCCGACGGATGGCATCGAGATCCTTGAAATGCGCCAGACGCTGCATGCCGATTTCATTCGCGAAGCGGTCAATCTCGTCAGTCGCGGCAGAACGATTGGCGATCACGCCTGCCAGCCGAACTTCGTAATTCTTGGCCTTCGCACCGATCGCGGCGACGATGCGGTTCATGGCGAAGATGCTGTCGAAGTCATTGGCCGCGACAATCACGGCGCGTTCTGCATGTTGCAGCGGTGCGGCGAACCCGCCGCACACCACATCGCCCAGCACGTCGAAGATCACCACGTCAGTGTCTTCCAGCAGGTGGTGCTGCTTGAGCAATTTCACCGTCTGGCCTACCACATAACCGCCGCAGCCTGTGCCCGCAGGGGGGCCGCCAGCTTCGACGCACATCACGCCGTTGTAGCCTTCGAACATGTAATCTTCGGGGCGCAGTTCCTCTGCATGGAATTCCACCGATTCCAGCACATCGATCACCGTAGGCATAAGCTTTTTGGTGAGGGTGAAAGTGGAATCATGCTTGGGATCGCAGCCGATTTGCAACACCCGGTGGCCCAATTTGGAAAAGGCAGCCGATAAGTTGGAAGACGTGGTCGATTTGCCGATCCCGCCCTTGCCATAAACCGCAAATACCTTGGCCCCCTTGATCGCATCTTCCGGATCAAGCGCGACCTGAACCGAACCCTCGCCATCGGGAGCACTGAATTTGGCACGGGGATCTAGCAGGTTCATTATATTCTCCTATTCAGCCGCAATCACGCCTTCGAGCCGGTCTTCCAGATCATCACTTGCAGCACGGAGTGCCTCCAGCGTGTCCTCGTCCGGTTCCCAAAGGTTGCGTTCGCAGGCTTCGAGCAGGCGCGTTGCGACACGCGCCGAACTTTTCGGGTTGAGAGCGGAGAGCCGCTCACGCATTTCGGGGTCGAGCACAAAAGTCTCGCTGATTTTCTGGTAGACCCACGGATCGACCTGGCCGGTAGTGGCAGACCAGCCAAAGGTATTGGTCACGTGGCTTTCGATGCTACGCACGCCTTCATAGCCGTGCTTCAGCATCCCTTCGTACCACTTGGGGTTGAGCGTGCGGCTGCGGGTTTCGAGCGCGACCTGTTCGGACAGCGTACGCACTTTCGCAGCGCCGCCTTGCGTCGCGTCGAGAATATAAACCGGGGCGTTCTTGCCGCGCGCCCGCGCAACAGAGCGTGTGACGCCGCCCAGACCATCGACATACTGATCGATGTCAGTGATGCCGATCTCGACACTTTCAAGGTTCTGGTAAGTAAATTCGACATCGGCTAGCGCGCTGCGCAGCAATGCGCTGTGCTTCACCGGCGCGCCGGAAACCCCGTAGGCGTAGCCTTTCTTGTTCTCGAAAGCGTTGGCCAGATCATCCTGATCGGTCCACACGCCGCCGTCGATCAACTGGTTCACATTGGCGCCGTAGGCACCTTCGGCATTGGAGAAGACCCGCAGCGATGCAGTTTCGAGATCGCAATTGTGCGTCGCCTGATGGGCGAGGCTGTGCTTGCGCACGAAGTTCATTTCCAGCGGCTCGTCTGCTTGTGAGGCCAGTAGGGCAGCTTCGGCCAGCATGCGCGTTTGAAGTGGCAGCAGGTCGCGGAAAATGCCGGACAGGGTGGCGACCACGTCAATGCGCGGGCGGCCCAGTTCTTCCAGAGGGATCAGTTCGGCACCAGCAAGGCGGCCATAATTGTCCATCCGTGGGCGCGCGCCGATCAAGGTGAGAACCTGGGCGATCTGCACGCCCTCGCTCTTCATATTGTCCGTGCCCCACAGCACCATGGCGAGGCTTTCGGGATAAGGCTCTCCGCTTTCCACGTGGCGGGCGATCAGCCCCTCTGCCTGCTTGCGGCCTTCTTCGCAGGCGAAGCGCGTGGGGATGCGGAACGGGTCGAACCCATGGATGTTGCGGCCCGTCGGCAGCACAGCCGGATTGGCAAGAATATCGCCCCCGGGTGCAGGGCGAACGTAGCCGCCATCCAGCGCATGGACGAGCGAGCCGAGTTCATTGCAGCTGTCGAGCAGGGCGTTCAATTCGTCGCGGTCTGCGTCCGGATCTGCGCCCATCATTGCGTCGAGCATATCGACGCGCTCTTCGCCCACAGGTGCCTTGCCCAGCACATGCAGGCCGTGAGGGATCAAGGTGCGTTCGAGTTCATACAGGCGCGCGGCCAAATCGCTGGCATCGCCGCCTTCGATATCCAGCGCGTCGCACTGGTCGGCAATCATTGCCTCCAGCGCGGCGCGCTCTTCTGCATCATTGGTATTGCGCAGCCGTTCAACGCTGGTCTTGAGATCGGCAAAGCCTTTGTAAAGGCCAGCCTGTGCCAGTGAAGGCGTGAGATAGCTGATCAGCGTCGCGCCAGAGCGGCGCTTGGCCAGAATGCCTTCGGACGGATTGTTCGACGCATAGAGATAGAAATTCGGCAGATCGCCCAGCAGGCGTTCCGGCCAGCAATCGGCAGACAGGCCAGTCTGCTTGCCGGGCATGAATTCCAGCGCGCCATGCGTGCCGAAATGCAGCACCGAATGTGCGCCAAAGTCTTCGCGGATCCAGCGGTAAAAGGCGGCAAAGGCGTGTGTCGGTGCGAAATCGCCGTCGAACATCAGGCGCATCGGATCGCCTTCATACCCGAAGGCCGGCTGCACCCCTACAAAGACATTGCCGAAGTGCGCGCCGAATATCTGGATATGCGAGCCATCGCTCTGGATTTTGCCAGGTGCAGGGCCCCATTGCGCTTCGATTTCGGCCAGATGCGGTTCGCGGCGGACGTGGGTGTCAGCATCGACGCGGGCAGCAACATTGGCTTCGGAACCGTAGCGCGCGGCATTGCCGTGAAGGATGGCATCGCGCAGCGCATCGACGCTTTCCGGCACATCCACGCTATAGCCTTCATCGGCCAGGCGCAGCAGCGTTGCATGCAGAGACTCGTATACGGCAAGGAAAGCAGCGGTTCCGGTCGCTCCTGCGTTCGGTGGGAAGTTGAACAGGACAACCGCCAGCTTGCGCTCGGCGCGTTCTGCATTGCGATTGGCGATCAGCCTGACCGTTTTTGCAGCCAGCATTTCGGCGCGTTCGGGGCAACTGCGCATCGCCCGGACCGAGCCGGTAGGTTCAAACACGCAAGCGCGGCTGCAGCCCTGGCACGCTTCACCCGAACCATTCGAACGGCCGCCAAACACCATCGGGACAATCGAACCGTCCAGTTCCGGAATGGCGACCATGATCGTCGTTTCGAGCGGCAGCAGGCCCTGATGGCGCGCGCCCCATTCTTCAAGCGACTGGAATTCAATGGGATGCGCCGCGATGAATGGCACATCGAGCTTGGTAAGGCATTCCGCCGCAGCACCGGCGTCATTATACGCAGGGCCACCAACCAGCGAAAAGCCGGTGAGGTTTATCACCGCATCAACTTGCGGCTTGCCGTTCCGGACGAAGAATTTGTCAATCGCGGGCCGTGCGTCAAGGCCGCTGGCAAAAGCGGGGATCACGCGCAGGCCGGCTGCTTCCATCGCAGCAATCACGCCGTCATAATGGCCGCTATCATTGCCCAGCAGATAAGAGCGCAGCATCAGCAGCCCAACAGTGCCGTTAGCTCCCTTCTTGCGCGGCAGAAGGCGCTCGCTTTCGCTGATCCGTTGATCGGTGCGCGGGTGATAGACGCCGACTTCAGGATATTCGTGCGGCGCATCCGCGTGCGTTGCCCCGCGCCGCTCTTCGCGCTCGCCAGCGGCGTAACGATCAATGAGCGAGCGGACCATGGCCACCACGTTCTCTTCAGAACCTGACAGCCAATATTGCAGGGTGAGGAAATAGGCGCGCACATCCTGCGCAGTGCCAGGAATGAACTTCAGGATTTTGGGCAGGCGGCGCAACATGCGCATCTGCTTGGCGCCCGAGCTTGCGCCGGGCTTCTTCGATCCGCGCAATTTCTTCAGCAGCGCCAGCGGCCCCTTTGCAGGGGCATCCATCCGGTAAGCGCCCATGCGGGTCAACTTCACGACTTCCCCGGCAGACATCATGCAAACCATCGCGTCGCAATTTTCCTGCCGCGCCTCCAGCGTGGGCAGGATCGCGCGAACATGATCGTCCAGGAACAACATTGATACGATGACCAGGTCGGCCTTCTCGATCGCAGCCTTGGTCTGGTCCAGCGCGCTGCTGTCGCGGTCCCAGTCGGCGGCAGCGTACAGCGTCACATCGATATTCTCACCGCAAAGCGCACGGTCCGCACGCTCGACTGCACCTTTCAGGTGATTGTCCAGCGTCACGAAAACGACGCGCACGGGAGGCTTGCGGTTACCGTGCATAATGCGCTTTCGCGTCATATAGTGTGGCAATGTCGATCTCGGCGCGGCCCTGTTCAGCGGCGAAGGCCTCTGTATTGCGGCGTGCCTTGCCGCGAACGAAGAATGGAATCTTCTTCAGTTCGCGCGATGCCTCTTCAGTCCACAATTCGCCTTCGCTCGCCGGTTCTTCAATCTCGACTTTTGGCGCTGCAGTCTTGGGTGAATGCGCTGCATGATGGGAGGGGCCAGCTTCGTCCGAAAATTCGAAATCATCGCGGAACATGACCAGAAGATGCTCTTCAAGGCCCATCACCAGCGGGTGCACCCAGCTGTCGAAGATCACATTCGCGCCTTCGAAACCCATTTGTGGGGAATGGCGTGCAGGGAAATCCTGCACATGGACCGGCGAGGAGATCACGGCGCAGGGCATGCCGAAACGCTTGGCAATGTGCCGTTCCATCTGCGTGCCCAGAACCAGTTCTGGCGAAGCTGCGGCAATCGCGTCTTCGACTTCCATGTGATCGTCGGTGATCAGCGGTTCGACGCCGTACTTCTTGGCAGCAGCGCGCACATCGCGGGCAAATTCGCGGTTGTAGCAACCAAGGCCGCAGACCACGAAGCCCAGTTCTTCCTGCGCGATCCGGGCGGCGGCGACGGCATGGGTCGCATCGCCAAAGATAAACACACGCTTGCCCGTGAGGTAAGTCGAGTCGACCGAACGGCTCCACCAGGGCATCCGTGAACTACTGTCACCCAAAGCAGGTTCTGGATCAACGCCTGCGAGAGCGGCTACACCGGTGATGAATTCGCGCGTTGCGCCGACACCGATCGGCACTGTGCGAATGGCAGGCTGGTGGAATGTCTTTTCCAGCCAGCGCGCAGCTTCGTCGCCGATTTCCGGATACAGCACGATGTTGAAATCAGCCGCGCCGATACGGGCGATATCTGCTGGCGATGCGCCGAGCGGGGCGACCATGTTGACTTCGATGCCGAGCGTATCGAGGATCTTGCGCACTTCGATCACATCGTCGCGGTGACGGAAGCCGAGTGCAGCAGGGCCGAGGATATTGACCAGTGCGCGCTTTTCACCGCGCGGCGTGATGGCAGTATCGGCCAGCTTGCGAACGATCTGGTAGAAGCTTTCCGCAGCGCCCCAGTTTTCCTTGCGCTGATAGCTTGGCAGCTCCAGCGGGATGACAGGGCAGGGCAGGCGCATTGCTTCGGCAAGGCCGGCCGGATCGTCCTGGATAAGTTCTGCGGTGCAACTTGCGCCGACCATCATCGCCTGCGGTTTGAACCGCTCCAAGGCGTCGCGCGCAGCGTCCTGAAACAGCTGGGCTGTATCCTTGCCCAGATCGCGGGCCTGGAAGGTTGTGTATGTGACAGGAGGACGCTTGCCGCGCCGCTCGATCATCGTGAACAGCAGATCCGCGTATGTATCGCCTTGCGGCGCGTGCAGCACATAATGCATACCTTCCATCGCGGTTGCGACACGCATTGCGCCGACATGGGGCGGGCCTTCATAAGTCCAGACGGAAAGCTGCATCGCCCTAGACCCTCAACACGTCACGCCGCCGGAGCGGACGGGCAAAGAGTTCAGCCAGATCGCCTGCCTGCTCAAAGCCGTGAATAGGGGAGAAAACGAGCTCTATTGCCCATTTGGTGGTGAAGCCTTCGGACTCCAGCGGATTGGCAAGGCCAAGACCGCAAACGGTAAGGTCGGGCTTGTCTTCGCGCACCCGGTCCAGCTGCTTGTCGACATCCTGGCCTTCGGAAATGCGGGTACTTTCGGGCAGCAGTTCCAGCTCGCGTGCGGTGTGCTGGCGGTGGAGGTACGGCGTGCCGACTTCCACAGGGATCATACCTGCCTCGGTGGCAAGGAAGCGGGCAAGTGGCACTTCCAGCTGGGAATCCGGCAGGAAAGTAATGCGCTTGCCTTCAAGCCGTTCGCGGCTGTGGGCGATCGCACGCTTGGCGCGTTCGCGGCCCGGCGCGACCACGCGGTTGAAATGCATTTCGTCCACGCCGAAAGCATCGGCAGCAGCGCGGAGCCATGCGGTTGTGCCCTCTGCGCCGAAAGGGAAAAGGGCATCGAGCCGCTGCGCACCGCGATCCTCCAGCGCCAGAGCCGTTTCCGTAAGGAAGGGCTGCGCGAGAAGGTAGCGCGTATTCGGGCCGACCGAGGGGAGGTCGCAAGCCCGGCGCGCTGGCAGACAGTGCACTGGCTCGATGCCGAGTTCGGCAAACAGACGCAGGAACTGGTCTTCTACGATATCCGGCAATGCGCCGACAATCAGGAGCTCTTGCGCGGCATCAGGCCTCGCAACCGGCATTTCCGGCACCAGAGTGGCGAGACATGCATCTTCGCCTTCGGTGAAAGTCGTTTCAATCCCGCTTCCGGAATAATTGAGGATGCGCGTCTGCCCCGCATATTCGGTCCCAAGGCGCTGTGCGGCCTTCGCAAGGTCCATCTTGATGACTTCGGAAGGGCATGATCCCACCAGAAACAGCGTTTTGATTTCGGGACGGCGGGTGAGCAGCTTGTCCACGATCCTGTCGAGTTCGTCATGGCAGTCGGCCATGCCGGCAAGATCGCGTTCCTCGATGATAGCTGTGGCAAAGCGTGGCTCTGCGAAAATCATCACCCCGGCTGCGGATTGCAGCAAATGTGCACAGGTGCGCGAGCCCACGACGAGGAAAAAGGCATCCTGCATCTTGCGGTGCAGCCAGACGATGCCGGTAAGTCCGCAGAATACCTCGCGCTGGCCACGTTCCCGTAGCACGCCTTTGTTCAGCACCGGCGCGCAGTCCGAACCGTTGGCGGGGAGTGTCTGGGTGATGCTCATGCCGTCACCGCACGCGAATTTGATTCGAGTCGCGCGGCGCGCAGTTTCAACAGGAACTGACCCGCATTGATGACGTAGGCAGCGTAGGCTGCAAGCGCGACAAGCATGCGCTCCTCAGCCGATCCGATGCCGCCAAACAGCATCACAAGATAGGCTGTGTGCAGCGCCAGGACGAGCATTGAAAACACGTCTTCCCAGAAGAACGCGGGAGCAAAAAGCCACTTGTCGAAGACCACTTTCTCCCAGATCGAGCCTGTGATCATGATGGTATAAAGAACGATTGTTTTCAGAACGATGGAGGCATCTGCGGCGAAGGCACCTTCGCCATTTGCAAGGTATCGCAACACCAATATGAGGCTGGTCAGGAAGACTACGAATTGCAGCGGTGCGAGCACACCTTGAACGATGGTCCAGCGGGACGCATCGCGCCGGCAGCGCTCTTCCGGCGTGTAAAGAGCCCGGCTTTTCCGGGGCAGTTCACGGCCATGTACGGCGCTCTGCATTTCAGTGCTGTCCCCTCCGCTATGCGGCGATATTTTTCGCCAGTTCATAATTGGAGCCTACTCCCATATCTGGCAAAGTGTCAACCAAACTGGACGACAATTCGAGTTGACAGTTTGTGTTTGCAAGTCAGCACCATTCAGCCTAGCGTCCAGTCGCCTTGTCGAATCAGACTGTAAGGTTTCTTGACGGGGCGCCGCGCGATCTGCGCCGCTCACAGACGGGAGAGTCTGACATGGCTTCGGTATTGGGTACTGGCAGGAAGCCGGGCCAGAATGTCACGAGAAACGCTGGTACACACAACGGCTTCGGGCAGTCGGGCCAAGCTTGTGCCAAATCCGCGATGAATGGTTCAGGCCCTGAAATGGTCACAGAAGACAAGGTGGATGAGCTGGTTGAGCATGAGATACTTCCTCGCCTGCTTGTTGCCCTTGCCAATGCACGCATTGCTGGCGCTGCCAATGATACCAACGCTGAAGACGCGAACGAATCCCCGCACATTGTGCAAAGCTTCGAAACCGATGCCTTTGCACCCCTCGCACTTGGCCTCGAGGCTGAGGAATTGATGACGCAGATCGAATGCTTTCTGGATCGCGGCGTTACAGCAGAGGCAGTCTTTATCGAATTGCTAGCCCCTGCAGCGCGTAAATTGGGCGAGTATTGGGAAGAAGATCGGTGCGATTTTGTTGATGTAACGATGGGGCTCTGGCGCCTTCAGGAAGTGATGCGTGAAGTCGCGCTGCGGTCTCCTGTACTTCACAGCGGCCACGGTCCGGCACGCAGCGCCTTGTTCTCGCCCTTGCCCGGGGAGCAGCACTGTTTCGGCACACTGATGGTCGAGGAAGTGTTCGCCCGAGCAGGCTGGGACAGTGAAGCGCTTATAGAACCGCAACGATCCGAAATGTTGAAAATCGTTTCTGAACGGGAGTTCGAACTGGTGGGATTGACCGTCAGCAATGACTGCTCTAGCGGCGAACTCGCAAGTTTGGTGACAGCCATACGAAGCGTTTCAAGGTGTCGGTCCGTCAAAATCATTATGGGGGGCCGCGCAGTGAATGCCAATCCGCAGCTCGCCGATCTGGCAGGAGCGGACGGCACGGCAGAAGATGCCAATTCAGCCCTGATCCTGGCCGACGGGATTGTCCCGGTGGCCAAGCGGCTCGACTGCTTCGAAGCCTAATCTGGAAAGCATGATGCTCACCCGAAAACACAGCATTGAAGGCAAGCTGCATTTCGGCGATTTCGCCGGAATTTTCGACGATTCCGATCCGGAAGCGGCAGCGAAACTTGCCCTCATTGGCGGCGACATCAGTCTGGTTCTTGACAATCAGGGCGTGATTGTTGGCGGTAGCGGCGATCCGGAGCAATTCCCTGAACTGGAGAACTGGATCGGGCGCGACTGGGTCGATGTCGTCACAATCGAAAGCAAGCCCAAGGTCATGGAACTGATGGGGGCCATGCGCGAAGGCCGGCCGCAACGCTGGCGCCAGGTGAACCACCCGGGTGACGATGCAGATCTTCCAGTCCGTTATGCCCTGGTTGGTTTTCAGAATTCCGACCGCTGCCTCGCGCTTGGTCGCGATATGCGTGAAGAAGGCGGCCTGCAGCAGCGGTTTCTTCAGGCGCAGCAGGCGCTTGAGCGGGATTATATGCGGCTGCGCCAAGCTGAAAACCGCTATCGCCATTTGTTCGATACAGTGTCCGAAGCTGTCCTGGTTGTGGAAGGGGAAACTTTCCGCATTCGGGAAGCAAACCCCGCTGCGCACCGCCTTTTGAAAGCGAGCGCAGGGGATTTGCAGGGAAGCAAGCTTTCCGGCCTGTTCGCCCGTTCTTCACGCGATGCCCTGATCGGCTTTCTCGGGTCCGCTGCATCTTCCAGCAGCATATCGCCACTGCATATTGCATTGGCGGATGAAAGCACTGAATTGACTTTAAAGGCCACCAGTTTCCGCCAGCGTGGCAAGCAGTATCTGCTTGTGCGGATGTTGGCGGAAGAGCGCGCCGACGGCGCAGTCGCTCTGCCTGTGCTGAGCGTTGTGGAGCGGATGCCCGATGCGTTCGTCTTGGCCGATTCCAAAATGGTGATCGTTACCGCCAATGCCGAATTTGCCGAATTGGTGGGTGCAGCAAGCGTGGATCACCTGCTTGGTCAATCGCTTGCAGATTACATCGGGCGGCCGGGCATTGATCTGGAACTGGTCAAGGGGCAACTTGCGAAGCATGGTGTCGCCCGCAACGTCAGTACGGTGGTTGGCGCGACAGATGGCTTCGAAGGTGAGCCGGTGGAGCTTTCGGCTGTGCAGACCGATGAGGAAAATCCGCATCTCGGCCTCGTTATCCGTCCTGTTGGCAGGCGCATTCGTGATCTGCCATCGGCGACGAACGAATTGCCGCGCTCGGTTGAACAATTGACCGAACTGGTCGGTCGTATGTCTCTCAAGGACATCGTCCGTGAGAGTACCGATCTGATTGAACGATTGTGCATCGAAGCCGCACTTGCGCATACTTCGGACAACCGGGCCTCTGCCGCGGAAATTCTCGGGCTTAGCCGCCAGAGCCTCTACTCCAAGCTCCACCGCCATGGATTGGGCAATTTGGTGTCGGATTCCGATTAGTTTCGCGCTTTGAGCGATAAAGTGTCAAAAAAATTTGACGCACCTAACTGTCAAGCATAGCGTTGCTTGATGACGCAATCGACCGTTTCGACTCATGTGGTGTCGCCTCCCGCGGCGCGGGACGTGCTTGCGCTGCTCAAACCGATAACCTGGTTTCCGCCCATGTGGGCCTTTGGTTGCGGCGTGGTGTCCTCCGGTATGTCGCTTGATACACGCTGGCCGTTTCTTATTGCTGGTATCGCACTCACCGGACCCTTGGTTTGCGGCACAAGCCAGGCGGTGAACGACTGGTTTGATCGGCATGTCGATGCCATCAATGAACCGGATCGTCCGATCCCATCAGGCAGGATAGCGGGCAATTGGGGTCTGCGGATCGCCATCGCCGGTACGATGCTGTCTATGCTGGTCGCTTGGCTGACTGGTCCGTGGGTGTTTGCCGCGACGTTGTTAGGGCTTGCCTGTGCCTGGGGTTACAGCGCGCCGCCTTTCCGTTTCAAGACGAGCGGTTGGTGGGGGCCGGCGGTTGTGGCACTGACTTATGAGGGATTGAGCTGGTTTACCGGGGCAAGCGTGATGGCAGGCGCACTGCCGCCGGGTTCGGTCCTTGCGGTGTTGGGGCTCTACAGCCTTGGCGCTCATGGCATCATGACATTGAACGATTTCAAGGCCGTCGAAGGTGACCGTGCGACCGGCCTGCGCTCCCTTCCCGTTACGCTGGGCGTCGATCATGCTGCCAAGCTGGCGTGCACGGTGATGGCGCTGCCGCAAATCGCGGTCGTCGCTTTGCTCGCCATCTGGGGCATGACGATTTCGGCACTGGCGGTGAGTGTATTGCTTGCCGTTCAACTCGCCCTGATGCCTCGGCTGATATCCGATCCGGCGCGCCATGCGCCTTGGTACAATGCGACTGGCGTAACGCTCTATGTGCTGGGAATGCTGGCTGCATCGCTAGGCCTTGGGGGGTATATATGACGCAAGTCGGCCTTGGCTGGGGTTCTATTGTCCGCCTTGGCGCAGTGCAGGCGTCTATTGGCGCGATCGTGATGCTGGCGACTTCGCTGCTGAACCGTGTGATGGTGGTCGAATATGCGCTGGCAGCCGCCATTCCAGCCGGACTTGTGGCGTGGCATTATGCCGTGCAGCTGACCCGCCCGTTGTGGGGCCATGGTTCCGACATGGGCCGCCGCCGCACCCCTTGGATATTGGGCGGCGTCAGCATGCTCGGGGTTGGCGGTTTGCTGGCGGTGAATGCCACAATCCTCCTGTCGAACAACTGGATGGCAGGCATCCTGCTTTCGATGCTGGCCTTCACGATGATCGGTGCGGGTGTTGGCGCGGGAGGAACGACGCTGCTGGCTTTGCTTGCATCAGCCGTTGCCCCGGAACGGCGTGCGGCCGCCGCTGCCGTGACTTGGATCATGATGGTGGCAGGCATAGTCATCTCTGCCGGAATTGCCGGTGCGCTGCTCGATCCGTTTACTCCGCAAAGGCTGGCGTTGGTCAGTGGCGGTGTTGTGATCGCGGCGCTGCTGGTTTGCTGCGCGGCTATTTTCGGATTGGAAGACAAGGCGCCAAGGCTCTCCGCGCGGGTTCGTGATCCGGGAGGAACGGTTCCAGACTTTGCTACTGCCATTCGCGAGATTTTTCAGGAAGCGGAGGCGCGCCGGTTCACTATTTTCATCTTCGTGTCGATGCTTGCCTATTCGATGCAGGATCTGATCCTGGAGCCATTTGCAGGCCTGGTGTTCGCGATGACGCCAGGGGAATCAACCAGCCTTTCCGGTATGCAGCACGGCGGTGTCCTGCTTGGCATGATCGTGTCAGGCATTGGCGGCAGCGCCTTTGCCGGACGCATGCCGGTAGAGCTGCGCGTGTGGATCGTGGCCGGATGCACTGGTTCAGCCATCGCATTATGCGGTCTCGCTATTGCGGCGCAGGTCGGAACTGGCTGGCCGCTGGCGGCCAATGTCTTCGCGCTTGGCTTTTGTAACGGTGTGTTCGCCGTGGCCGCTATTGGCGCGATGATGGGGCTTGCCGGCGCTGGTGAGAACACCCGCGAGGGCGTGCGCATGGGGGTCTGGGGCGCGTCGCAGGCGATTGCATTCGGCACAGGCGGACTTTTGGGGGCCGTTGGCGTTGATATTGCCCGCCGGGTTCAAGGACAGGACGGCGCAGCTTTTCAAATGATTTTTGCACTGGAAGCGGCGCTCTTTGTGGTTGCCGCCATCCTGGCAATCCGCGCGACCGGGCGGCGAACACGGTCAGCAAGGGAGCTGGTATCAGCATGAGCGAAGCACAATTCGATGTCGTAGTGGTCGGTGGCGGACCTTCGGGCGCAACAGCTGCGTGGGATCTCGCGCGGGCTGGGCGCAGCGTCTTGCTGCTGGACCGGGCAGGCCGGATCAAGCCCTGCGGTGGAGCAGTTCCGCCTCGCTTGCTGGAAGAATTCGAAATTCCGCAATCTCTACTGGTCGCCAAGGCAAGGTCAGCAAGAATGGTCGCACCGTCCAATCGCCATGTGGACATGCCTGTTGGCGAAATCGGATATGTCGGAATGGTCGACCGCGACGTGTTTGACGAATGGCTGCGTGCCCGCGCTGAAGCCGCAGGAGCGACGCGCCAGAAGGGCACTTTCGATCATATCGAGCGCGACGACGCTGACGGCCCGCTGGTCTGCTTCCGCGAGAGCCGCGGCGGCGAACTGCGCAAAGTGCGTACCAAGCTGGTGATCGGCGCCGATGGCGCGCGGTCTGCCGTGGCGAAGGAAAACATTGAAGGTGCGGAAAACATGCACTGTGTTTTCGCTTATCACGAAGTCATCAAGTCGCCGGAAAGCACCGCCGAAGGTTACGACGCAAGCCGCTGCGATGTGCTGTATCAGGGGCACCTGTCGCCAGATTTCTATGCCTGGGTGTTCCCGCACGGCCATTCTGCCAGCATTGGCGTTGGTAGCGCGAACAAGGGCTTTTCCTTGCGTGGAGCGGTGAAAACCATGCGCGATGACATGGGACTGGCCGATTGCGAAACGATCCGCTGCGAAGGCGCGCCCATTCCGCTGAAGCCTTTGAAGAAATGGGATAACGGGCGCGATGTTCTTGTGGCAGGTGATGCTGCGGGTGTTGTCGCACCGGCATCTGGTGAGGGCATTTTCTACGCCATGACCTGCGGGCGGATCGCTGCCCAGGCTGCGGACGCTTTTGTTGCCAGTGGCCAGCCCGCTGCGCTGAAGCAGGCGCGCAAGCAATTCATGCGCGAACATGGCAAGGTTTTCTGGATACTCGGTATCATGCAGCATTTCTGGTATTCGAGCGACAAGCGGCGCGAACGTTTCGTCGCGATGTGTGCGGACAAGGATGTGCAGGAATTGACCTGGCAGGCTTATATGAACAAGCGTCTGGTGCGCGCGCGCCCGCTTGCCCATCTGAAGATTTTCATCAAGGATACCGCGCATCTGCTGGGCTTGAGACCTGCCACACGATGAGCATGAGCAAAAGCTGGATTTTGCCCGTTACTATTGCCGGGCTGGCGGCACTGGGTGTCGCTGCGATTGGCGGTACGATAACCGATCTGGGACCTTGGTATGAAGGGTTGAACAAACCTGATTGGAATCCTCCACGCGCCGCTTTTCCGATCGCCTGGACCACGATATTTGCTCTGGCTGTTATCGCTTTTGTCTCCGCTTGGCGCAAATCTCCAAGTACGAAGGTATCCGACACGCTAATCGGCCTTTTTGCAGCGAACGCATTTCTCAATATCGTCTGGAGTCTGATTTTCTTCCGCCTCCAGCGGCCGGATTGGGCTTTCTTTGAACTGATCCTGCTATGGGTTTCGATCCTGGCAGTGATCATCTATTGCTGGCGGCTATCACGGTTCGCGAGCCTGTTACTGCTCCCGTATCTGGTCTGGGTGACGATAGCGGGAGCGCTCAATTGGGAAATCGTCCAGTTGAACGGACCGTTCGGTTAAGGTGGTTATTGGTCTGCGAATGATCTGATGGAAGTATTTTTCTCCAGCGGACACGCAATCGATGTCGTGCTCGGCGTGATCGTTCTCGAAACAATCTGGCTTCTCTGGCGCGGCTGGCGTCTGAGCGATGTAGCTTTGTTGCTTTTGCCAGCAGTGCTGATGCTGATCGCGCTGCGAGCGGCGCTGGTGGGTGCTCCATGGCCGTGGATTGCAGTGCCACTTGCACTGTCATTTCCTGTGCACCTGCTCGATCTTTCGCGCCGCAATGCGCGGCGCGATTGATCCGGGCCCTGTCCCTGTCAGGGGTACAACTTCCAACCTTGAGAAATTGATGCTTCCTGCGAACAGGAAAGCATCAATTCGTATCTGTCATTTCCGAACCCGCAGCAACACTATCGGTTGTTGCCGGTGCCAACACTGACTGCAGGGCGGGATAATCCGCAACCATACGCACGCCGCCCATCGGCAGGTTCTGGCCCTGGTGACAGGTTGTGCAATTGGTCTTGTAAGGATCGCCAGCCGGACCCAGACGATTATCCGGGAAAACCGAAGTCAACGGCGTGATGTATTCACTGTTGATGTTCCTGACCATGCGAATGCCATGCCACGCTGTTGCACGCGCCGGAGTGCTCCGGTTCCATTCCGCAAAAGCCTGCGTATTGTGACAATAGGTGCAGTTCACACCGAGCGAGTTCGACATGTGGATCATGAGTGAAAACGTAGCTTCGGTTTCCATTGTCGTCGTCGTATTGCCCGAGGGATGACTCGTGCTGGATGCGACGCGGATTTCTGCTGGATCATCTCCGTTCAAAAGGTATCGCGCGATTGCGACGTTTGGCAGTGAAGTGTTCCCGGTCAATTCCATCGGCTCATTCTGGCCGCGGCGATTGCCGTTGATCGAATTGCTCGTGAGTTCCTCTGGCAAGGTCCACACATTTTCCGGAATGTTGTTGCCGCGGTGGCAGGTCCAACAAGTCACACCCGTTTGCGCAACATGACTGGACCAGTTCTGGTTCACGTCCTGCGTCATCTGGATCATGGAGCGCGCGACGCCCTTGGTGTAAATCTCGTCCGACGCCATGTTGGCAGGGTTATGGCAATAATTGCAGCCCTGCTCGGGTGCGACCCATTCCGTTATCGCCGCCATGAGATAGTTGAATTCATCGGCCGAGATGTCACCCAGCACCTGCACGTTCTCATACACTTCCGAAGCGAGCGGCCCGCCGGGAGGGGGCAACTCATAAGGCGGCGCAGGAACATCGGCAGGGATATTGGCATCGGTAACGTAAACCCGGTTCATCCCGGTTCCTGCAATGCCATTCTGCTCGGTGGTCTTCGGGGCAAATTCACATGCAGTTAGTGTCAGCGGCAGCGCAAGCAGCGCTACGTGATAAGCTTTCAACTTGCTCATTCTCCTGCACTCCCCATGCTCGCGGGATCCGCAACATTGCTGTCAGGATAGAGCGAGGCGTAGCCATGCTCCTGTGCCCACAAATACCAGTTATCAACTACGGTTCCGGTAAGCAGAATGCCGATCCCGCCTGTCAGCGTGGTCAGCACGGCGAACCACCATGCCCAGCGGTGAATGGATTCCATCGTGGCGTTAAAGCCCATGGTCCAGCGCCAGAACAATGCAGCCCGTTCGGACGCAGTGCCGCGGTCGGTGATCTGTTCGATCTCACGCTCTCCGCCGTAACGTCCAACAGCAAGGATCGTGGCACCGTGCATCGCGAACAGCAGGACTGAGCCATACAGGAACACGATCGAGAGGGCGTGGAATGGATTGTAGAACAGATTGCCGTACCGGATCGAGAATGCAGCGGTCCAATCGAGGTGCGGGAAGATGCCATAGGGTACGGCTTCTGCCCAGCTGCCCATCATCATCGGGCGAATGAAGCCAAGCACCAGCATCAGGAATATCGCAGATGCAAAGGCCCAGGACACATGCTTGCCCATGCCGAGGGCAGATGCACGGCGATAAGACCGGATCCACCACAGGATGACTGATGACGTGAAGCAAAGCCCTGCAAGGATGAACCATCCGCCTTCGGCAAGCGGTACAAACGGAGAGAACCCGTATTCAGGGCCTGGTGGCTCAAGCGAGAGCCAGAAGAGCTGGCGCACGAACTGGATAGGATCCCAGCCGACCGAAGCCAGCATGTTGAGCCCGATTATCTCGAAAGCGATCAGACCAAGGACGAGCGAGGTCACGCCGAGATAGCCCAGATAGACCGGTCCGATCTGCGCCTGCCCGATCAGCCCCATGATGTGGCTGAATGTCGTGCCTTGTGTTCGTGAGCCCTGTTGTTCTGCCGGCAGCGGAACTCCCATTTCCGGAGAAGCGCGGAGCTGAACCTGGGTGAAGATGTTTTGATATTGCGCCATGTTTCAGTGCTCCCTCACGACCAGATCGGCAGGTTGAGCCACCAGGTCCACCATTCGGGCCAGCCTTTGGTCCAAAGGGGGCCGCTGATGACAATGCAAACCGCGCTCCAGAAGCCGGCATTCAACGCCAGCAGCAGGCCCACACGGTGGATGCCCAAGGTGCCGACCGAATATCCGATCAAGTCGCGGAAGAAGGTGTCTTCATATTCCGGTGTCTTCACCTCTTCTCCTGCGGCCGGATTGGTGGCCGAGAGAACCAGTGCGCCGTGCAGCGCCAGCGCGAGGGTGGTAGTGAAGAAGAAGCTCACCGCCAGCATGTGCGCCGGGTTATAGTGGAAGTGCAGATATTGGTATCCGGTGTTCGATACCCAGTCGAGGTGGCTGAATATCCCGTACGGGAAGCCAAAGTGCCAGCCGCCCATCAGAACAGGGCGGATAACCACCAATGTGAAATAGGCGAATATGGCCATGCCAAAGGCGAAGGGCACATGATAACCCATGCCCAACTTGCGGCAGATTTCCACCTCGCGTAGCGCCCACGAGACAAAAGATATCAGCGCGCAGACTGTAATCACCTGCCAGAACCCGCCTTCGGCCAATGGCGCGAAGCCAAGACCGTAGGACAAATCCGGCGGAGCGATCGAAATCAGCCATGGATTCCAGGTTGGACCTTGCGATGCTGCATAAAATATCAGCATCGTCCCCAGGGTGGCGAACATGGCCGTTACTATCCCGAACAAGCCCACGTAAAAGGGCCCGACCCAGAAGTCGAACATATCTCCACCGATCAGAGTGCCGCCACGCACACGATATTTTCTCTCAAAACTGAGGAGCGCCATAGCCCAATCCTCCCCCGCCGCTATCGACGGGACAATGGTTAGTCAGTATTTCGACCGTGAGGCACGGCTGGCACTACCAGCCGCGCCTCTCGCACAGTCGAATGATCTGCACTTCGTTAGCTGGTGTCAGTTCGACGCAAGCTGTGCTGTCGCGGATGCATTCGGGCCATCAAGCCAGTTATACGTATCCGTGCTCAGCAAAATGAAGTGGATTGAAAATGCCAGTACGGCGAGTCCGACGTGAAGTCCGACGAGCGCAGTACGTGGATTGAACATCATCCAAGCTCTCCACATGTGAAATTCCTTTCATGTGATTCAATATTTGACCGATTGTTCGGTCACGAACGTCAGATGACGATCAGGGAAGCCAGGGCCGCCAGATCCATACCAACGCATGAGCAACGACGGCGATTGCCACGAAGCCGACGAACGTCGCCATGAACAGCTTGTGGAATTCCTTCGCTTCTTCCGGCGTAAGGTATGTCCTCAGGCCGAAGCGATCATCAGGATCACTCATAGCTTTTCTCCAATGTGCTTGATTGTGCGAGAGGCGTCGTGCCTCCCTTGGTACCCGGACGGATTTCTCTGTCCGAATGCTGGAGCCCGGCAGCGCGGGCAATCTCTTGAATTTCGGCGGTCATGCGCCTTCTCCTGCAAGCAGGGCATCGGCGAGCCGTTCGGCAGATACGCGTTCTTCGCCAGCACGGCGCGCGGCGCGTTCAGCGGCATCGCGCAGGCGCTTTGCGGCAGAAATGCGGATCAGGACGGGCTGCGCCTCTACCAGCGTATCGAGCTTGGCCTTGGCGTCTGCATCCCACGCCATCTCGCGGTGCTGTTTCGCGGGCGTGGGGTCGACTTTGTCGAGATCGGTGCTGAGTGGCAGGATGTGGAACAGGGCGTCGAACAGCGCATTGCACACTTCCTGCACCAGATACGTCGCGCCGGAATAGCCCATGAAAGGCGTACCCGGATGGCGTCGAATGGCTGCGCCGGGGAAGCTGGCCGGGATATAAATCCCGCGCGATTTGCATTCGGCCATGTACATGCGTTCATTGTACGATCCGAACATCACCAGCGGCGGATTGGTATGGATCGCCTCGCGCACGGCAGCATTGTCAGGCTTTACGCCAGCAGACCTGCTGAAGGAAAACGCGCAGGGCAGGCCCATGTCATCTTCGAGGAATTTGCGGATACCGCGCGCATAGGTTTCGTTCGCGACGATGCCGAAGCTGGCCGTGGCGAAGAAATCCTGCGTGACGGAGCGCCACAAATCCCACAAAGGCTTGATCGTAGTGTGCTTCTCACGCTCGATAAACGGTTCGGGGTCTAGCCCCAGTTCTGCACCCAAGGCGCGGAGGAATTTCGTGGTAGAGCTGAGGCCTACAGGAGCCTGGAAATAGGGCCGCTCCATCAGTTCACACAGATTGCGGCCAAATTCGCGGTAAAGGCAAACATTGGCCTGCGCGTCGCCAAGGCGGCGAACATCCGCCAGATGGCTGCCGAGAGGGAACGCCATGTTCACTTCTGCGCCAATGCCTTCGACAAGGCGGCGGATTTCTGCGAGGTCGGATGCCATGTTGAACATGCCGTAAGCGGGGCCGAGGATGTTGACCTTGGGCTTCTCGCCATCTTTCACCGGCTTCATGGCAGGCACTTTTTTCGGCCCGAATTCGGTCCACAGCCAGCTCATCGCGCGGTCGGCGCTTTGCCACTGATCTTCGTCGATCGTGCGCGGCAGGAAGCGTTTGATATTGGTGCCTTGCGGAGTAACCCCTCCGCCGATCATTTCCGATATGGAGCCGGTGACGACCACTGCCGGCAATTCCGGATCGAGCGTTTTCCAGGCGCGCATCATGGCAGCTTCTGTCCCGGTTTTGCCGAGCTCTTCCTCGCCAAGGCCGGTGACAACGATTGGCAGCTCGTGCGGCGGCAAACCGTCTGTGTAATGCAGCACCGATGTGACGGGCAGGTTCTCACAGCCAACCGGGCCATCGATGATGACTTGCAAGCCCTTTATCGCCGTAAAGACATAGACTGCGCCCCAGTATCCGCCTGCGCGGTCATGATCGAGGATCAGGCTCATGATCCTACAGCCTCTGCCGCTTTGCGCGCAGCTTCATTCAGCGCAGCGTATTTCGCTTTGAACTTGGGCCGGTCCATCGGCGTGTCTTCCCAGACGCCGCTGGTGTGACCGGTGCCGACGCCTTCGAAAAACTCGCTCATGGTGTTCATGCGCGCCTTGTTCGCCATCGCCGCATTGATCACCTGCGCCAAACTGCCCGCTCCTGCCGGACCCATCAGCGGGCGGGCGGAGATCAGATTGGTGAAGTATAGTGAAGGGATAGCCTTCTGTTTGGCGTGCTGGACAACCGGGGTTGTGCCGATGGCCAAATCGGGGCCGAATTCTGCAATCGCGGCAATGTCTTCTTCCAGGCTGGCGCGGAAATTGATGCGCACGCCCTTGGCCTCCAGCCATTCACGGTCGGGATCGGACCACTGCGTTTTGGGGCAAGCGGTGCCAACATAGGGCACATCCGCGCCGCTTTCGATCAGCAACCGCGCGACCAGCAATTCAGAACCTTCATAGCCCGATACGGTAATCCGGCCATTGATGGGATTGGCAGCCAGTGCGCCGCGGATTGCTCCGGTGAAAGTGTCCTTGGCGGAATCGATCTGCGATTGCTTTACGCCGCATGCATCGCCGATGGCATCGAGCCATGCAGCAGTGCCTTCCGCGCCGACCGGAGCAGAGCCGATGATCTTGCGGCCAGCTTTCTGGAATTCACGGACGCTGGCGGTGTAGAAGGGGTGGATGGCAGCAACAGCCGCGCAATCGAGCGCGCCATAAAGTTCGCGCCATTCGCGTGTCGGAACAACCGGGCCAGCGGCCAGGCCAAGCGGCTCCAGCAACATCCCGATACCTACCGGATCAGCCGGGAACATTTCTCCCAGCAGGGTGATTGTGGGTTTGTCGCTCTTTTCGCGGGGCGCAGCTACGGGGCCTTGCTCCACTTCCTCGCGGGCATATTTGAGCATGGCACCGGCCAGCACATCCTTCGCCTCTGCATGGGTGGGGATGCCAAATCCAGGCACATCGATCCCGATGATCCGCACGCCGTTGATCTGGTCCGGCAGCAACCGCAACGGCACGCCGCTGGCCGTTGGAACGCACAGATTGGTGACGACGATGGTGTCGTAATTCTCTGGATCGGCGAGGTTTTCGACCGCTTCCTTGATGTCTTCAAACAGCTTGCCGGTAACTAGCGTTTCAGAACTGAAAGGGACGTAGCCGACTGTCCGCCGCGCGCCGTAGAAATGCGATGTGAATGTCAGGCCGTAAACGCAGCAGGCAGAACCAGACAGAACGGTGGCCGTGCGCCGCATCCGCAGGCCAACGCGCAAGGACCCGAAGGCCGGGCACATGCTTTGCGGCTGATCGTGCGGGCCTTTGCTTTCCTCAACCGGATAATCTGCCGCATATCGATCGAGAATTTCGCTCTTACCAGCTTTGCGCGCAGCTTCGCGCATGGTGTCTGCACCGCCATGGCAGCCGCCGCCAGTGTCCGCTCCGGTATCGATGTCGATCCGGTCAGGCTGGCGCGCCATGTCTGTTGCCAGATCACTCATGCATCATGCCTCATCATAGATCACTTCGAGCGATGGCTTTTCTTCAAAAGTTCCGCCGCGCATGTCTGCCTGAGTGGCGGGCATCAGTCGGATGTCCCGGCCTGTGTCTTCAGGAGAGAAGAGATTGAGCAAACCGTCCTGATCGAGCGGGGTGGGCTGGCGCGGAGGCGCTTCGGCAACGTTCTGTGCGAGCTCTTCGAAAAGACTGCCCCATTCGCTGTCCGGCGTTCCGATAATCTGGTAATTGGCTGATTTTCGGCGAATATCTTCATTCGCAGGAATGGCTGTCAACACTGGAATATCAACGGCATCGGCAAAGGCCTGGGCTTCACCCGTGCCATCATCCTTGTTGATGATCATGCCGGCCACGCCGACATTGCCGCCCATCTTGCGGAAGTATTCCACCGCCTTGCAGACATTGTTGGCGACATAGAGCGATTGCAGGTCGTTCGATCCGACAACAATCACTTTCTGGCACATGTCGCGGGCAATCGGCAGGCCGAAGCCGCCGCACACCACGTCACCCAGGAAATCGAGCAGGACGTAGTCGAAGCCCCATTCGTGGAAGCCCAGTTTTTCGAGCAATTCAAAGCCGTGAATAATACCGCGTCCGCCGCAGCCGCGCCCAACTTCGGGGCCGCCAAGTTCCATGGCGAACACACCGTCACGCTGGAAGCACACGTCTTCGATGGTGACTTCCTCGCCAGCCAGCTTCTTGGCCGAACTGGTCTCGATGATGGTCGGGCAGCTTTTGCCGCCGAACAGCAGGCTGGTGGTGTCGGACTTGGGATCGCAGCCAATCAGCAGCACCCGCTTGCCCTGCTGCGCCATCATGTAGCTGAGGTTGGACAGGGCAAAGCTCTTGCCTGATCCACCCTTGCCATAGATCGCGATGATCTGCGTTTCGGACTTTATCTCGCCGGTGTGAACGGGATCGGGTTCAATCGATGCTTCGTCCCGCAAGGCTGTATCGGCGTCGAGCATGGTCATTCTGATTGGCTCCAGTCGAGCACCATTTTCAGGCAATCGGTATCGTTGAAGGCGGTGGGGTAGGCCTTGAGGGCGTCCCCGGCGGGGCTTGTGTGCGAAATCAGGCCGCTCAGATCGAGCGCGCCGCTATCGATAAGGTCGCGCGTTGCGGAAAGGTCTTCCGGCTTCCATTCTGCGGCCACACGGAAGCGGGCTTCGGCGCGGAAGGCGGCGGGAAATGCAAAGCTGGGGCGATTGGCGTAAAAGCCTGCAAGAACAATCTCGCCGCCATGGGCGAGGCGCCCGATCAGTGCGTCGATCCCGTCGGCATAACCGCTGGCATCATAGACCGAGGTGTAATCGCGGCGGTCATCATCCTTTGGTGCAAGAACATCATAACCCGCGCCGCCGGTACGGCGGCTGGCCTTGTTGTCCCATACGACGGGGGCAGGTGCGCCCATCGCGATGGTAATGCGGGCGAGCAATCGGCCGAGCGTGCCGTGTCCAACGATCAAGTCGGGAACTGTGCCACCGGCAATCGCGTGAAGTGCAGTCGCAGCGAGCGCAAACAGCACGCCTTCGCGGCCCAGCGACTCGGAAACTGGCAGAGCGCGGGCGGACGGCAGAATCACCTTTTCCGCTGTGCCGCCAAACAGGCCGCGGGCGCTTTCGTAACAGGTTGCACCGGGAACAAAGACCCATTCACCGATGCGATCTTCCACATCGGTTCCGCCACCAATCACGCGGCCCACTGATTCATATCCGGGTACGAGCGGGTAACCCATGCCTGGAAAACTTGGCATTTCGCCTGTCCAGAACAGCTTTTCCGTACCGGTACTTATCCCGCTGTGATGGATTTCGACGATGACATCGGAAGGGCTACATGGAGACAAGGTCAGCGGACGCAGCGACAGCTTTCTTGGAGCTTCCAATATGACCGCATGTGCGTCCATTCGCTAAACCATCCCTTTTCAACCCTTGCGGGCCCACGGCATCCCAAGATGCTTCTTCGGACGTTCACCTTAGCGAAAGCTGCCTAAGTGTCAATCAAGCATGACAATCTAAGTTGTCATGCCAGACTGACAATTAGACTTGCGATCACGGGTTGACGGGTAGTGGCGGACTGCCAGCTCTGGAATCCGGCCTCTTGCAGCATCGCGCCGATCTCTCTTATGGAGCGAGGCCGCCCTGAATTCATCGCCCACAGGTATAATCCGAAATACGCATCCCCCATGCCCTGCGCTCCGGGAGTGTCCGCCATAGGCTCGGCAATGACTAATCGGGCACCTGGCTTCAACGCTTTGTGGGTGGATTTGAGCAGGGCCAGGGCGGCGTCATCATCGTGATCATGCAGAATACGGTTCAGAGTGATGCAGTCGTAACCTGTGGGCAGCGGGGTGTGGAAAAAGTCGCCAGGATGCAGCGTGACGCGGCCGTTCAATCCTGCCGACTCGAGTCTTTTTGCAGTTCCTTCGAGCACTGGAGGCAGATCGAAAATGCCGAGTCGTGCATTGGGGTGCTGAACCGCGACCGCACTGACGAAAGCGCCATGACCGCCGCCGATATCAAGGATGCTGCGGCACCGCGAAAAATCATGCGCGGCAAGAGTCTGCTCGGCCACCATCGCCTGGGAAACCGCCATGAGATCAGAATAAGCCGAAGCCTTTTCGTCGTTTCCTTGCACACCGTATTGCCAAAAGCGGGAGAGTTGCGTTTGTGCCTTCCGGTCAGCACGCAGCAGGGCGAGAGGGTCCGCCAGATCGGCGTAGAGCAGTTTGTGATGACGAATCATCGCCTGTGCGCCGGCATTGGCATGCAGCGGTGCGCCGCGCTCGCCGAGCATCCACCAGCCGGGTGACACTTCCTCAGCCAGACCCAGAGCCGCCGCTGCTCGCACCAGCCGCAGCGCGCCATCGCGTGACAAATCGCAATGCGCCGCGATGGCATCGGCATCGCTGGGGCCCTGTGCCAGCAGGCCAAGCAGGTCGGCTTCAACCGCGGCCAGCAGGGTCTGTGAATAGGTAAACCCGGCCACAAGGTCGAACAGATGGGATGCATGCTTGCGCGCCACCCGGCTGAAGGGCCAAAGCGCAGACGCCCATTTCTGAAATGCGGGATTGGCAAATATGCGATTGCGCCGATTGATCCAGCGCCGCTTCCATTCGGGCGGGTGTGTGTTTGCAGATTGAAGGTTTTCGATGACCATATGTCCAATCAACTGGACAGAAGGTGTGTAAACGTCAATCATCTTCAGTAGGAGAGACTGTGTCCAAGCCCACCCAGACCATGTCAGCAACGCCCCACGTCGTGATTGTCGGCGCAGGCATGGGTGGGCTGTGTTCAGCTGCTTTGCTGGCGGCGCAAGGGTGCCGCGTGACAGTGGTGGAGAAAGAGGCGCATCCCGGCGGCAAGGCGAGGCGTTTGCCGGTGGACGGCGTCGGGGTAGATGCCGGGCCGACTGTTTTTACCCTGCGCGATGTGTTCGACACGATCTTTCGCGCCTGCGGATCGGAGCTGGACGATCATGTCCGCGTCCGCCCGGCAGAAACGCTCGCCCGCCATGCGTGGAATGCAGACGAACGGCTTGACCTGTTTGCCGATCCAGCCCGCAGTGAAGAGGCGATCGGTGACTTTGCCGGAGCAGATGCGGCGCGCGGCTATCGCAGCTTTCGTGCGGAAGCTGCGCATATCTTCGAACTGCTCGATCAAACCCTGCTGCGGCAAGGCAAGGTCTTCTGGCCGCCGCAGTTCATCAAGCGTCTTGGCCTGTCCCGCATCGGAGAGATGTCCGCAATCCGCCCGTACGAGAAAATGTGGACCGTGCTGGGCGAACATTTCACCGATCCGCGCCTGCGCCAGTTGTATGGCCGCTACGCCACCTATTGCGGGTCATCGCCCTTCGATGCGCCCGCCACGCTGATGCTGATCGCCCATGTGGAGGCGCAAGGGGTGTGGCTGATCGACGGCGGCTTGAGCGCGCTTGGCGCAGCATTGCAGAAACTGGGGGAGACGCAGGGGGCCAGCTATCGCTTCGGCCATGCCGTCACCAGAATCGAAACGAACCGCGGCCGCGTATCCGGCATCACGCTGGACAATGGCGAGCACATCGCCGCCGACCGGGTGATCGTAAATGCTGATCCTGCCGCCTTGGCCGATGGCGCGCTGGGGCCGGATGTGACGCGGGCCGCAGGCAGACTAAAGCCCAATGCGCGGTCGCTTTCCGCCATGGTATGGTTGGCAAATGCAAAAACGAGCGGCCTCCCTCTCAAACGGCACAATGTGTTCTTTTCGCCTGATTACGCCCGCGAATTTGCTGACATTGGTGCAGGCGCGCCACCAACCGATCCCACAACATATATCTGCGCGCAGGACCGTGAGACCCTTTCTGTTGAAGCGCCACTGGGCCGCGAACGCCTGCAGATCATTGTCAACGCGCCGGCCAATGGCGACACCCACGAATATTCCGCCGAGGAGAGAGATCGATGCACGGAAGCGATGATCCGCCGTCTGCACCATTGCGGGCTGGAGCTGGAGGAGCCGGTGCCGCATCGCCTGCTGACGCCGAACGAATTCGCGAAGTTTTTGCCCTCGACCGGCGGAGCGATCTATGGACGGGCCTCGCACGGATGGGCGGCGTCCTTCCTGCGCCAGGGGACGCGGACCCGGATCCCTGGGCTTTATTGCGCGGGTGGAAGCACGCACCCGGGGGCGGGAATGCCGATGGCGGCCTTGTCCGGGCAATTGGCGGCGCGCACGATCATGCAGGACCTCGCTTCGACGCGCCAGTTCCACCCGGTGGCTACGCCTGGTGGTACATCGATGCGCTCAGCGACGACGGAAAACACGGGCTGACGATCATCGCCTTTATCGGCAGCGTATTTTCACCCTATTACAAGCGCAGCGCGCGGGGCGATCCGCTCAATCATTCCTCGCTCAATGTCGCACTATATGGCCCGCGCGGACGCTGGGCGATGACGGAACGGCCAAGCGGCGCGGTGGTGCAGGAACGCGATACCTTAAGCATTGGGCCAAGCGCCATGCGCTGGACTGGCGATGCACTGGAAATAGATATTGATGAACGCGACAAGCGCCTGTTCAATCCATATCGGCGCCCGGTCCGCGGCACCATCAGGGTGATGCCGGAGGCGCTCAATACAGTCAGTTTCGGGCTTGATCCGGCTGCGCGCCACCGCTGGCACTGCCTTGCCCCGCGCGCCCGCATCGGAGTCGAGATGAAGGAGCCGGCTCTTAGCTGGAAAGGCGGGGCCTATTGCGATTCCAATTTTGGCGACGAGTCCCTGGAAGAGGGTTTTCGCCTGTGGCATTGGTCCCGCGCGCATGCGGCCAGCGGCAGCGTAGTGAATTACGAAGGTGTGCGGCGCGATGGATCGCATTTCGCCAGCGCCCTGCGTTTTGCCCGCGATGGCACGCCTGAACCGGCAGAGCTGACGATGGTCGCGCCGCTGCCCAACTCGTTCTGGCAAGTCGAACGCAAAACCCGCGCGGACAAGGGCGAGGCCAGCGTGATCAAAACCTGGGAAGATGCGCCATTCTATGCGCGCTCCACCTTGTCGACGCAGCTTTATGGGGAGCGGATGATGGCGGTGCAGGAAAGCCTCGATCTGGACCGTTATGCCTCACCGATCGTCCAGTTCATGCTTCCCTTCCGCATGCCCCGATCCCGTTCCTGACGTTTCGTTGTCGGCTGCCGCTTTCGCTGCTCTGTCCTTCTTGATCTCGCGGTTGACTGACCAGATCTGGTAGATCCCGAAGCCCAGCGCGATGGCGTAAAAGAAGACAATCTCGATCATTCGTCGATCACGCCCTGTTCGCGCGCGAAGTCGATGATGAACTGCGCGGCAGTCTCGGGCGCTTCCTCATGCGCCAGATGGCCCAGATCAAAAAGCAGTTCGAGCCGCGCACTGGGCAGCCTTGCGGCAGCTGCCTCGACCGAGCCAGTTGGAACCGCCTTATCGTGCCGGCCATGCGCCAGCATCACCGGATTGGCGATGTCTTTCAGGCTTTCGGAAAAGCTGTCCAGATCCCAATTCGCCATCATCGCCAGCGCGCCTTCGCAATGCCGGTGATTGCCGAGCAGCGCCTCGTAGCAAGCGAGATTCTCGGGCGAGGTTTCCGATCCGGTGGCGCGGCGCAGGAACCGCTTGGCTTCTCCGGGAATGCGCGTGCTGGCAGCGAAAATGCGTGGGACGAATGGATTGACGAACAATGCCTTGGCCATCGCCGGGAACAGCTTTGCGGCAAGGCCGGGGAACGGCATGATGGCCGGGCTGAAACCGACGATGGGCAGCGCGGCGTCTGTTTGGTGTGCATGATGCAGAGCAATGGCGACGCCTGCGGAGTGAGCGGCGCATATCGCCGGTTTGACCTCCAGCTCTTCCAGCAGCGCAGCGATGGCACCGGACATATTTGCCAGGCTCGGCCCGCCGCGCAGCCGCCCGCTGGTAAAGGCGTGGCCGGGCAGGTCAGGCACGGTCAGCGTGAAATGCTTCGCCAGCAGGGGCATCATCGCGCTCCAGCTGTGGCAGGAGGCTCCGGTGCCGTGGAGCAGCAGCAGTTCTGGCCCGTTTCCCATGCGCTGCACATGCCAGTCCAGCCCGCCGGCTTTTACAAACCGGGAAGCGTCGCGGTGCGGCCAGACGCGTCCCTCACGCTCCCAATTCAACTGGGCGCTCATGCTGGCTGGGCGTTCGAAGGGGCGTCAGGCTGGGCGGCGATCACGATATTGCTCAGCGCCTTTGCGTCGGCGAAGGGCAGCGGGAGATAGCGCGCCTGCATAATGCGGGCGATGGTCTTTGCGTCTTCCCTTGGTCGCGGGGCAATGTCGATCACCAAGGCGTCCAATCCGCTGGCGGCGAGGGCGCGGGCACCGGCATGGGCATCCTCGCGCGCCTGCTTTCGGCCCGGGGTGCCATCGGCAGCAATATTGGCACTGCCATCGGTCAGGAAGACCAGAAACGGTGTGTTGCCGCGTGACTGAATGCTGCCGCCAAGCTCGCGTGCGAGCGTTAGTCCGTTGGCCAGCGGTGTCCCGCCACCTCCCGGCAATCCGGCCAGTGCGCGGCGGGCGCGGGTCAGCGATCGTGTGGGGGGCAGCAGCAGCTCCGCGCCGTTTCCGCGAAAGGCAATCAGCGCGACTTCGCTGCGTTTGACGTAAGCCTGAGCGAGGATCATTTCGACCGCGCCTTTCGCCTCGGCGAGCCGGGCAGCGGCAGCAGAGCCGGAGGCATCCACGCAGAACACGGTGACCGTTGAAGCGCGTTCCTCAAACCGGCGAATGCGCAGATCTTCCTTGCGGACCTGAAGGTGGCCGGTGGCTGTCTCACGCCCTTGCTCAAGGCGGCGCAAGGGTTGCCACGGCACCGCCGCGCGCAAGGTATCTATGATCGCCAGCCGTGCGCCATCGCGGGGCATTCCGGGGCGCGCACCCAACGGCTTTCCGCGCAGTTTGGACTTGGCGCGGCGCCCGCTTCCGCCGCCTTGCGCTTTGCGTCCAGCGCGTGTCCCGGCAATCAGATCGAGCACATCCGGCGGTATCGCCGCCAGCGCGGCTTCCAATATCAAATCCTCGGGAATACTCTCTGTAGACTGGCTGCTGTCACTATCAACGGGCGTGTCCGGGTTGTCTGGCGGAGGTGGTGGCGGGCTTTCAGCATCCTCAGGCGTTTGCTCCGGGATCTGCGTGGCGCGGGGGGCCAGGACCATGCGGGCAGCGGCTTGCACATCCTCCTGCGCTACCGCCGTCCGCCCATTTAGGGCGGCGTGTGCGCGGGCCGTTGTCAGCGCAAAAATCAGCGGCCGGACCGAGTCTACACCCAGCGCCATTGCGACACCGGCAAGAGCGGTGAGTGTTTCGTCGGAGGCGGGTTCAACGGCACTTATGGGCACCTGATCAGGGCAGAGGCGAGATTCGTAGTCCAATGATGTGACGCCGCTCAGATCGCAGGCAAAAGCGATCCTGTCGGTCAAGGCTGCGGGCGGGCGTTCGTCGGCTTCGATCCCGTCATCCAGCAACACCAGCCCAAAGCCTGCGTCGCTATCCATGGCCTGCGCCAGCCGTCCGGCAAGCGCATCGGTCATCCGCTCCGCCATCGGGGCGATCAGGGCGCCGCCTTCTGCTTCAGTCAGCAATCCACTTTGCATCACCGATTTGCCAGCTGTCAGGCTGGCAACAATATCGACTCCGCCTAGCAGCCGTGCTTCGTCCACGTGGGGCGGCATCCGGCGGGAGGGGATTGTATCGCGGATCATGTCCAGCACCGCATCGCGTGCGGGCCCTCCACCGCGTAGCACAATGCCGCCCAATGCACGGGGTGCGAGAATGAAAAGCTGTGCGGCCAGCTTTGCTTCGGCCAACCCGTCCGGCGGCTGGGCCGCGCCGGTCATCCGAACAATTCGGAAATCGAGCGCTCGATCCGCACGGTGGAGCCTGTTTCGTCCAGCACATCACGGCGAAGGCGGTGGCGCAGGGCAAGGGGCGCAACATCTGTTACATGCTCCCGCCGTACCGATTTCGCACCGCGCAAAGCCGCCAGCGCTCTTGCGCTGCGCATCAGCGTGAGTTCGCCGCGCAAGCCGTCTGCACCAACAGCCATGCACAGGTTCGCTGCGTCGGTCAGCACATCGTCCGGCACTTCCAATTTGGCGAGCTTGGTCTGACCGCGCGCGATCTGGCGCAGGACCTTGTTCTCCTCTGCCTGCCATTCATTGGCAAAGCCTGCCGCATCGCGTTCCTGTGCGGCGCAGCGACGCATTATCTCCACCCTGTCTTCAATCTGTGTGGGCGTGCGCACTTCGACGCTCAACCCGAAACGGTCGAGCAATTGCGGACGCAGTTCGCCTTCTTCCGGATTGCCACTTCCGATCAGCACGAAGCTGGCGCGGTGGCGGACGGACAGGCCCTCCCGCTCGACCACATTCTCGCGCGATGCCGCCACGTCCAGCAGCAGATCGACCAGATGATCTTCAAGCAGGTTGATTTCATCAATATAAAGAAAGCCCCGGTGCGCCTTTGCCAGCAATCCCGGTTCAAAGGCCTTCTCGCCCGAACGCAGCGCCCGCTCCAGATCTAGCGCGCCCAGCACGCGATCCTCTGTTGCGCCCAATGGCATGTCGACAAACGGCACCGCCTGCTTCCGGGCGCGCTTGGACGTGCAGGGATCAGGGCAGGTGCCAGCCTGGTCAGGGCGGCAGCCATAACGGCATCCCTCGGCCACGGAAATCGGCGGCAACAGCGCAGCCAATGCCCGCGCCGCAGTGGATTTGCCCGTCCCACGGTCGCCAAACACCATGACGCCGCCGATCGACGGATCAACCGCCGCAATCAGCAGCGCCAGCTTCATTTCGTGCTGGCCAACAATGGCGGAGAAAGGAAATCTGCTCACGTGTCAGCCAATCTGGACAAGTGCCTGCGTCAGGGCAAGCCAAAAGGTTGAAGTTTGTGCCGATTGCCATTGGCTGCCCTGCGTGACATGAGCGGCGCATGTTCGACCGCCCTGCCACAGATCCGCTGACCGGATCGGTCCAATGGCTGACCGGCACGCTGGTTGGCGATCTGGCTGCCGCGATTTGCGTGCTCGCGATTGCCTTTGTCGGCTTTTCAATGCTGACCGGCCGCATCGCGATCCGGCGCGGACTGCAAGTTATCCTGGGTTGTTTTGTGTTGCTGGGCGCACCGGTAATTGCTGCAGGAATGCTGGGTTTGCTGCTGCCGGAAACAGGCTCCCGCTTAGGCCCTGCGGACACAGTCGTTTACGAGGCCGGACCGCGTGAGCCATTGCAGCCGGTCGAGGATGCTCGCTGATACGGCTTCAATTTGCAGACGAGTGGAAATTGCAATCGAGCTGTCTGGACGATAGGCAGCAAACATGAACTGGCGATCAGCCGGATTGGGGATTTATAGTATGTATCACAGGTTTTTGATGGGAATGCTGGCTCTGGCTGCTCCATTTGCGGCAAACACGGCATTTGCACAGACCAGATCACCGGATACGATTGATCCGGCAGAAATGCTCAGCGCGCTAGATGCAGGGTCGGTTGACGCAGCACTGGCCGTGGTAACGGTGAATGCGGTTGCTCAGATGGATGAAGCTGGCAATCAATTCATGACTGCAACTGTTGGCAATGGACTGACGTTTGAAATCCACTTTGCCTCATGTGAGCAAGAGCTTTCGCAGGCCTGCAAGGCGATGTATCTGATAGCGCGGTGGGATGCCGTATCTCCGGATGCGCAAGAGCAGATGGAGGCATTGGCCAATAATTTTCAGATGGAACGGCCCATTGTCTCAACCGGGTTCTTGCCGGACGGAAAGCCCTATCTGTTGCGCTTCGTGATCGCCGATTATGGCATCCAGCAAGGCAATGTGCTGTCCGAGTTTTCCAATTTCATCCAGAACGCGACTGATTTTCACAATCTGATCGGCACGGAAGTTCCGCTAAACGCAGCAGAATAACATCGAAAGTTTCGGAAAGCGGCAGGCCGAACAGGCCTGACTATATATCCGGCGATTGCATGTTTTTCAGAAGTTTGTTACTTCTTACCACACAAAATCTACCGGGGGATTAACATGAAGTTTCGTTCACTCGCCGCCACCAGCGCACTTGCTCTGGCTGGCTCATTTTACGTATCTTCACCTGCGCAGGCGCAGGATTCATATCTCGGAACAGTAGAGCTTTCCGGGTACAACTTCTGCCGGCGCGGGACTGTCGAAGCCAACGGCGCGCTCCTTTTGATTTCACAGAACCAAGCGCTGTTTTCGCTTTTCGGAACGATTTATGGCGGTGACGGGCGGACGACTTTTGCAATGCCCGATTTGCGCGGGCGCGTGCCGTTTCATCGGGGTACGAATCAAGGCGGTGCAACATACCAAATCGGCTCTCGCAGCGGAACTGAAACCAACACGCTGACGGTAAACCAAATGCCGTCGCATTCGCATACCGCCGGGCTCAGCGTGAACGCGCTGGAAAGCAACACGAACCAGCCTGCGCGCAGCTATCCCGCAGTTGGACCTGCGGGCACGAATACCTATTATCGTGGCCAAAAGCCGCCCTATTTCCTTGCGGCTGACGCGTTCACTATTTTTCCAACTGGTGGCAATCAGTCAGTGAACAACATGCAGCCATACCTCACGATGAACTATTGTGTTGTGACTCAAGGTATTTTCCCGAGCCGTAACTGACGCGATCGCGGGTGCAGGTATATTTTTCGAAACAGACGTGTTTTTTTAACAGGGTTGGGGGTCTTATGAAATTTCGTGCAATTACGGCGGCGGCAAGCGCAGTGGCGATGGCAGCTTCGCTGTCGTTCGCTGCTCCGGCGCAAGCGCAATCGGAACCATTTATTGGTCAGTTGATGCTGACGGGAGCCAATTTCTGCCCGCGTGGATGGGCTAACGCCGAAGGGCAATTGCTGCCTATTTCGTCGAACTCGGCGCTGTTTTCTCTTTTGGGAACGACCTATGGCGGCGATGGGGAAAGCTCGTTTGGTCTGCCAGATCTGCGGGGCCGTGCACCTATTGGGCAGGGCCGCGGGCCAGGCCTTGCGGACCAGAGGTGGGGCCAGCGCGGCGGATCGGAAAGTTTTACCATTACTGAAGCGCAGATGCCGTCACACAGGCACACAGCCGGGCTCAGCGTTAACGCACTGGAAAGCAATACGAACCAACCTGCACGCAGTTATCCTGCTGTTGGGCCTGTTGGCACGAACACGTATTACCGCGGCACTCGGCCACCGTATTTCATGGCTGCCGACGCGTTTGAGATTTTCCCGACCGGTGGCAATCAGTCGGTGAACAAGCGCTCGCCTTACCTTGCGATGTACTGGTGTATTGCGATGCAAGGCATTTATCCAAGCCGCAGTTAATTCCGATTGAGGGTCGCGGCGAAAACTGCATGGTTTTGTTGGTCAGCGATCGTCGTGACTTTTTTGATATATTGAAGGATGTTCCTATGAAAATTACCGAAACTGCCTCGAAAGCTGCATGGTGCACTCCAGCTATTGTCGATCTTGATCAAGATGCCGAAGATGTCAAAAACGGGCTTCAGGCTGGTACCGATGGCAATGCTGGTCTTTCGATGTTGTCGGCGAGCTGATTGGATTTCGGCGACTTTACGAGAGTGAAATTCGGGCAACCTCGGAAATGAATTGAGTTTGTTGGCACGCCATCCTCCATTGCTATTGCAGGCTGAAGTGTCAGGATGATTGCTTGACACACTGAGTCTGGCGAAGGGGGAGGTATGGCGGAGGAATTGCGAAGCGACACTTTGTTCGTTGCTCTCACGCGCCCGCAAATGTTTGCGGGCGTTACCTTTTCCTTTTTCGTCATCAACGCCATCGTCGCGGTTGAGCTGTTCCTGATTTTCAAAAGCTTCTGGGCCGTGCCGATCGCGCTTGCCATCCACGGCGCCGGCATGATTGCGAGCTTGCGAGAGCCACGGATCGTTGATCTGTGGCTCACCCGCATGCGGCATTGCCCGCGTGTGAAAAACCACGCCCATTGGCGCTGTAATTCGTACCGGCCATGAGCAGATTGCGCACAGAGACACGGGCAAAGCTGGCCCGCAAGGAAGTGTCTGCGGGCGCGCATCTGCCCTATGCCCGCCATCTGGATGACGCCACGCTGGAAACCCGCGACGGCCTGTTGATGCAGGTGATCCGCATTGCGGGCTTCCACTTCGAAACCGCTGACAGTGAAGAGCTGAACTACCGCGCAGAGTTGCGCGATGCGATGCTGCGGTCGCTCGGCAATTCGCGTTTTGCCGTCTATCACCATGTCGTGCGGCGGCGGGCCGATGTGTATCTGGAAGGCGAGTATCAGGACCGCTTCAGCCAGGGTCTGGATGCGCGCTGGCGGCAGCGGCTTGGCGCGAAGAACCTTTATGTGAACGATCTGTTCGTCACCATCGTGCGCCGCCCGCTGCAAGGCAATATCGGTATAGTAGAGCGGGCCCGCAACTGGCTAACCAGGAAATCCAGCCGCAATGCTGCGCTGGTGGCTGCGGAAAAGAGCGCGCTCGACAATGCGCGAGAGGCAATGGTGTCAGCCTTGCGACAATATGATCCGCATCTGCTGACGCGCTATGACACGCCTGATGGGCAGCGTTCCGAACTGCTCGAATTCCTGGGCTATCTCTATAATGCCGACATGCGTCCGGTCACGGTTCCGCATGGTGACTGCGGCCATCACATTCCTGCACGTCGCGTAAGCTTTGGTCTGGACACAGTGGAACTGGCACCGGCTGGGCCGATGAAGCGCCGTTTCATGGCGCTGGTGTCGATCAAGGATTATCCGGGGCGCACCATGCCCGGCATGTTCGACGAGTTGTACCGCCTGCCGTTTGAATTGGACGTGACGCAGAGCTTTGCCTTTGTCGAACGCGCAGCGGCGCTGGGCCGGATGAACCTTGCCCTGCGGCGCATGCGCTCTGCCGAGGATGAGGCGATTTCGCTGCGTGACGAGCTTGCTCTCGCCAAGGACGAAGTTGCGGCCGGCAGGGCTGGTTTTGGCGAACATCATACGACCATCGCCGTTCATGCCGACGATCTGGCATCGCTGGACGGGCAGGTCGCGGAAATCATCGCACTGCTCGCGGATCTCGGCATTAATGCTGTCAGGGAGGATCTTGCGCTGGAGCCAACCTTCTGGGCGCGCTTCCCCGGCAATTTCCGCTATATCGCCCGGCGCGGATTGGTCTCGACGACGAATTTCGCAGGACTGGCATCCTTGCACAATTTCCCCACCGGCAAGGCGCGCGGCAATCATTGGGGCGATGCTGTCACTCTGTTCGAGACGACGGCTGCGGGGCCATATTATTTCAATTTCCACCAGCGCGATCTCGGCAATTTCACCGTTATCGGCCCATCCGGCAGCGGCAAGACGGTGGTGATGAATTTCCTGCTGGCACAGGCGCGCAGGTTCGATCCGCGCATCATCTTCTTCGACAAGGACCGCGGGGCGGAGCTGTTTATCCGCGCCATCGGCGGCCAATATGATCGCCTCTCGTCAGACCGTTCCTCCGGCCTCAATCCGCTGCAACTGGACGATACGCCTGCCAACCGGCAGTTCCTGATGGAATGGCTCACCCTGCTAGCGGGCAAGGTGGATGAGGAGGAGCTGGACCAGATCCGCGATGCGATCGATACGAATTTCGCCCAGCCGATGGACCGCCGCCGTCTGCGCCATCTGGTAGAGCTGTTTCGCGGCGGCGCGCGTCCGCACGCCCGCGATCTACATGCGCGGCTGAAGCCGTGGTGGGGTACAGGCGAGCGTGCTTGGCTGTTCGACAATGCGCAGGACCGCACTGATCTGGACGCCAAGGCCGTCGGCTTTGACATGACTTCCATTCTGGATGATCCCGCCGCACGCACGCCCGCGCTGTTGTATTTCTTCCACCGCGTTGAACAACGTCTGGACGGCACGCCCGCCATTATCGTGGTCGATGAAGGATGGAAGGCGCTGGATGACGAGGTATTCGTGCGGCGCATCAAGGATTGGGAAAAGACCATCCGCAAGCGCAACGGCATCGTCGGCTTCGCCACCCAAAGCGCGCAGGATGCCCTTGAAAGCAAAATCGCCAGCGCGATCATCGAACAGGCGGCGACGCAGATATTCATGATCAATCCCAAGGCGCGCGCGGAAGATTACATCAACGGCTTTGGCCTGACCCGCCATGAATTCGATCTGGTGCGCACCCTGCCCGACAATTCGCATTGCTTCTTGATAAAGCACGGCAATGACAGCGTCGTGGCGCGGCTTGATCTGTCGGGCGAAAGCGATTTGCTGACCATTCTGTCGGGCCGCGAAAGCACCGTTCGCCTGTTTGACGAACTGGTCGAGGAAACCGGGCCGGATCCGAAAAACTGGATGAGCAAGCTGCTGGAAAGAGCGGCCTGATGGCGTGTCCGCAAATCCTGACGGGCAGTGAATTTGTAACCCGCATGGTGACGCATATAGATTGCCAGTCGCGCTATCTCGGCAGCTATGGCTACGAGGCGCTTGGCCAGCCTGGTTCGATTGCAGCTATTGCCATGACCGGCCTGCTCACGCTTTTCATCGCGCTTTGGGGCTTTCGCCTGCTGTTCGGGCAAGCACCCGATGGCCGCGATGTGGTGAGTGATGTCCTGAAAATCGGCATCGTGCTGACGCTAGCCTTTTCCTGGCCTGCCTTCCGCACAGTGGTTCATGATGTCACGTTGAATGGCCCTGCGCAGATTGCGGCCGCGCTTTCCAATCCGGGGCTTGCCACCACCAGCGGCGGTTTTGTGGAACGGTTGCAGGGCGTGGACGATGGTATCCTTGCGCTGATTGATCTGGGTACCGGTCGCTGGTCCGGCCAATTCCTCGACGGGCAATCGGGCAATGCCACATTTGCCGGAACTGCGCTGCAAGATGATACTGCGCTTGGCTGGGGCCGGTTGATATATCTTGCAGGCCTGATCGGATCGCTGGGCCTGCTGCGCCTGCTTGCCGGATTGCTGCTTGCGCTTGCTCCTCTGGCGGCAGGGATGCTGCTGTTCGAGGCGACGCGCGGCCTGTTTGCCGGATGGCTGCGCGGGTTGGTGCTGACCTTGCTCGGATCGGTCGCCGTGACCGTGATCCTTGCGGTCGAGCTAGCCGTGCTGGAGCCGTTTCTGCGCGATGCGCTTTACGTTCGCAGCGCAGGATATGCCGCGCCGAGTGCGCCGATAGAACTGTTTGCCATCATGACCGGCTTTACGCTGGTGCAATTGCTGTCGATCTGGCTGCTGGCGAAAGTCGCCTTTATGCGCGGCTGGCCCGCCACTTTGCGCTTGCCTGCCATGCCGGAGCCGAGTTTTTGGCAAAGCCCCTCTGCCGCGGCATTATCGGCGTCCGGATCTGCGCCATACGCCAATCGCGCGACACGCATTTCGCAAGCTGTCGAAAACCGGATGAGCCTTGAGCAGAACCGTTTCATGCGCCTGCCAGCACCTGCCGGAGTAGGCGGCGCCGCGGGGGCTTCTGGTGCTTCTGGCGCTTCTGCCAACACCACCAGCACTGGTCGAGCTTCCGCTTCGTATCAGCCGCCTGAGCGGCTAGGCAATTCCTATCGCCGCACGGCGCATTCGCGCTCATTATCGAGCAGCAGGAGAGACGGTTGACCGCTCACGATTCCATTGATGACCACGATTTTGAGGTTGCGGACAGCTGGGCTGTCAGCGTGACGGATGAGCTGGAGAAATCGCGCCGCACCGCATGGATTGTCGCCTGCGTTTCCGCCGCGATTGCGCTGCTGCTGGCCATCGCGCTGGTCATCCTGCTGCCGCTCAAAACAGTCGAGCCGTACACGCTGCTGGTGGACCGGCAGACGGGCAATGTGGAAGCGCTTGCGCCGCTGGACGAGCAATTGATTGCGCCCGATGCAGCGCTTACCCGCTCCTTCCTGGTGCAATATGTCATTGCTCGCGAGAGCTTCGATTATGATGATTTGCAGGAGGACTATGCCAAGGTCGCCTTGTGGACCACGGGCGAGGCGCGGCGGCGGTACGAAAACCTGATGCGCGCCAGCACGCCGGGCGGTCCTCTCAGCGCCTATTCGCCCGGATCGCGAATTTCTGTCGAGGTGCGCAGCGTTTCATCGCTTTCGGCAGATCGTTCGCTTGTTCGATTTTCAACGACGCGGACCGATACCGGCGGCCAACCACAGGTCGCCCAGCATTGGGCAGCGGTGGTGGATTACACGTTTACGGGAGCGCAGATGAGCGAGCAGGACCGCTATCTCAATCCGCTCGGCTTTCAGGTGACACGCTATCGCCGGGATGCGGAAACACTGCCCGAAGTGATGGAAGCGCAAGAGGCTGTGCAATTGCAAGCTGCCCCTCAACGTCGCGCTGCCGAGGAGCAGCCGGAGCAGTGATGCGCCTGCTCGCCCTGACACTTGCACTCGCGGTCGTTCCGGCAGCCAGCCCAGCAGCAACGGCGCAGGTCGTGCCCAATCTGGAGCTGGATAATCCGCGCCTGCAGACCGTGCAATGGGAAGACGGGCTGGATGTGCTGCTTACCGTCATGCCGTCTACCGGGGTGACGGTTATGCTTGAGACAGGCGAGCGGATCGAGCGTGTGACATTGAGCAATCCCGCAGATTTCGACGTGCGGGTCTCGCCTGAAGGCAATAGCCTGCTGCTGCTTCCCAATGGAGCCGATATTGCGGGCACCATGATGGTGGATACAGACCGCCGCAGCTATCCCTTTACCGTGCGTACCGGGGAGGGGCTGACAGCAGCGTATTTGGTGCGTTTCACTTATGGCAGCACACCCGTGGCTGTTCGCTCCGTGTCTGCCGATACTCAGGCGGTCAGCAGCGCGAACTGGTCATACAATTTGCGCGGCGACAGCGAAGTGCGCCCGCAATCGGTGCGGGATGACGGCATGCGAACCTACATCACCTATGATCCCGATCAGGCCCTGCCAGCCGTTTTTGCGATCGGGCAGACAGGGGATGAGGAAATGGTCAACGGGCATATGCGGGGCGATGTTTTCGTGATCGACCGGGTCTATTCGGAATTGGTCTTCCGCCTTGATGAGGAGCGGGTTCGTGCCCGCCGAAACAGTCGGCCGGATGGCGAAGGATGAGCGAAAAAGCAGATCTTCCAGAGGATGGCGGCCGTCCGGTCGTGCGGACTGCGCCGCCAAGCAATTACGGGCTCTATGCCTTCATCGCGATTCTGCTGGTTGGCGGCGTTTGGCTTTTTACCGCGCTGAATGCGGCGCGAGAGACTGCCAGCGCCCCCACGACCTTTGCGACCGATAACGGGGCGGGCCAGATCACGTCTCCGCAGCCGCTATCCTTGCCAGAGCGGGCGCGGGTGCTTCCAGTTGATATTGGCGAAGTGGAGGGCGCGCCGCCACCAATGCCCGCGCCGACACAGCAAACATTCTATTCGCCGCCTGTCGCACCGCCGCAGCCGTCTCCTCCGCCTGTGTTCAACGATCCGCCGCGCTCGCCGTTCGCCGACCAGCCGCCTATACCCAGTGTCATCTTCGATCGAGCGCAGCAAACCGGCAGTGCGGAGCCGCAGGCACTGCAACGCGATGATGCGAACCGTGTTCTGGCAAGCAGGCTGCGCAATCCATCCTTCACCGTCACGCAGGGCACGATCATTCCCGCCGTGCTGGAAACCGCCTTCGATTCCACCCGGCCCGGCCGCGTGCGCGCACTTGTGCAGCGCGACGTTCACTCTTTTGATGGCACCCGTGTTCTGGTGCCGCGCGGCAGTAGATTGTTTGGCGAATATGATGCTGGCATCAGCCCGGGAGAACGCCGCGCGTTGATAACATGGACGCGGCTTCTGCGCCCCGATGGGGTGAGCATCGCACTTGATAGCCCTGCATCCGATCCACTGGGCCGAGGCGGTGTTGAAGGCGATGTCAATTCGCGCTTTTGGGCGCGCTTTGGCGGCGCGCTGCTCCAGACCGTGCTGGATATTGGCGTCGGTGTGGCAGTTGGCTCGGCCTCCGACGGAGGTACAATTCTTGCCCTTCCGGGCAGTACACAGAATGTGGTGCAAGGCGGCAATTCCCAGCAACCGCGCCCGGTGCTGGAGATAGACCATGGGACAAGCGTTTCGGTACATGTCGCGCGCGATCTTGATTTTTCGACCGTAGAAAGCTGATTTGGCGTGGAAGCCGGATATTATCTCGACAGTTTTCTTGCACCGCTGGCACCGTGGCTGGGCCGTGCGGACATTACCGACATCTGGATAAACCGCGCGAACGAAATCTGGTTTGAAACGCTGGGTGGCGGTATCTCGCGAGAGGCCGTGGAGGGGCTGGACGAGGCGACATTGGGCCGTCTGGCGCGTCAGGTCGCAGCCCATTCTGCACAAGGTGTTAGCCGCGCGCAGCCCTTGCTTGCTGCGTCTCTGCCCGATGGTAGCCGCGTGCAGGTTGTCGGGCCGCCAGCAACGCGGGGCGGGCATGTGATTGCCATCCGCAAACATGTGTCGCCTGATCTATCGCTCGATCAATGGGGAGAAGCTGGCGCTTTTGAAGGACTGGCACCGGGAAAGGCATCGTTGGAAAGCTGCATTACCAATCGCATGGTCGGCCCCGATGAGGCACCGGCTGTGCTGAAAGAGGCGGTTCGCGCACGCCGCAATATTCTTGTTTCCGGCGGTACGTCGTCCGGCAAGACCACATTTCTCAACGCGCTCCTGGCAGAGATACCGGCAGAGGAACGGCTGGTCCTGATCGAGGATACAGAAGAACTCAAACTGCGGCATGAAAATGCTGTCGGCCTGATCGCGGCGCGCGGCGCGATGAGCGAGGCGGATGTGTCGGCAGAAGATCTGCTGATCGCGGCTCTGCGACTGCGACCTGATCGCATAATTCTTGGCGAATTGCGCGGGGCAGAAGCTTTCACCTTCCTGCGCGCCGTCAATACCGGCCACCCTGGCTCTATGACCACGATCCACGCGGATACCCCCACGCGCGCTATCGAGCAGCTGGTACTTTTGGTGCTGCAGGCAGGCTCTCGCCTGGGCCGCGATGATGTGCGCCATTACGTTCGCGAAAGCGTTGACGTATTCGTACAATTATCGCGGGAAAACGGACGCCGCAGCGTGTCTCAAGTGATGCTGGCCGAACGCGCCTGAATGCGCCTGGACGGGCCTGAACCTGGTTAATCAAGGCAGCCATACAGGCGCACCATTTTTACAAATGTTTACTGAGCGGCCCGGTGTGTTCGTGTTAACAATGCAATTGCGAACATCGATGCGCGCCGGGGAGACGCAGAATGGCAAGTATTGTAGCGGGCGGAAAACGCTCCGCCATCACGAAGCAAATCGGCGTAGCTCTCGCCGCGATGGCAACTGCCGTATGTTTTCTTGCCGCCGGCACATTATCAAGCGGTCCTGCAGAGGCCGCCGGATCATCTGAAGAGGTGACCTCTATCCAGTAGATGCCGATAATCGCCAGTCCCCCTGGTGATTGACGGCATCATGCAGGAAACCCTGCCCGAGCCCTTCAGGGTCGCACCTGAAACTGCCAGCGGGGAATTTGCGAAAGCTGGATATGCCTGTTCGCGTCGGAGCGCTTCGCTCTCATGGCATCGCCCAAAGGTGAGCCGCTGGGGGCAAAGCGAAGCCTCCGGCGCGGCACTTTTTTGAGGACAGACCTGTTCGCCTCTGCAAGGCTTGCGCAAGGGCGAACAAAGGGCATAGCTTTGCCTTGAAGCGAAAGGTTCGGAAATGCGGATGATGGATAATGCGGGTTTCTGGCGATTTTCGATCGCTTGCCTGCTGCTGCTTGCCATGACTGTGCCGCAGGCGGCCCATGCGCAATCGGCAAATAGCGTTGTCACCTATCGCATGGTCAGGGGGGACACTCTGTATTCCATCGACAATCGCTTCTTGAGCGGCGGCGACAGTATCGCTGCGATCGCGCGCATCAACGGCATAACCAACCCTAACCGTATTCCTGTTGGCACAGTCATCCGCTTGCCGCGCGACATGCTCGCGTGGCGCAATGCCGGGCTGGTTGTGCGGAGTTTTTCCGGACCGGTGAATATCGATGGATCGGCGCCGCAGGTTGGCATGTCTGTGCAAGAGGGATCGGTGATCCGTACGGGAATGAACGGCTTCGTTTCGTTTCAGTCCGCGGATGGAGCGACTGTTGCATTGCCTTCCAATTCCCACGCGCGCCTCGAACGCGCCAGGATTTATCGTCTGCGCGACCTGCGCGACATAGAATTCCGTATCCTTGGCGGGCGCGGTGCTGTCCAGGCACCGGTTCTCCGGGAAGAAGAGCGATTTCGGACAAGTACCCCGGTCGCGGTAACGGCTGTGCGCGGCACGCAATACCGTGTCGCCTATGACGAAACGACCGGACGCAGCATCAGCGAAATTGTCGAAGGCACTGTTTCGGTCGAAACCGAGACTTCCGCGCAACTTGCCAGTCAAGGTTTTGGCGTGGCAGTGACATCAGCGGGCATCGGCGGGCTCGAGCAACTACTTCCTGCCGTGACGATCACGGAGCCGGGGGCCATCCAGACTGAAGAAATCGTATCGTTTGCCTTGTCGCCGCCTGAAGGTGCGATGGGCGCTCGTACCCAGATCGCGCGCGATGCGGGCTTCCTTGAAATGATCGCGCAGGATGTGAGCGGAGACGGCATCGCCACTTTCGAAGGACTTCCGGACGGACGCTATTTCATCCGTTCCCGCCCGATTTCAAGCAACGGCATCGAAGGCCTTTCGGACACCTTTTCCTTCCGGCGCAAGCGCCTTGGCGCCCAGGCAGCTGTCGAAGCGTCACCCATTGCCGATGGCTTCCGCTTTGCATGGTTGCCGCAGGGAGAGGGCATTACATATTTTGCCTTCCAGCTGTGGCAGCAGGGCGCAGCGGGTACGCCGCTGTATGATGAAATCGCACTGCCCGGCAGCGCCACGGTTGTTACCGGCCTTGAACCGGGTACTTACGTCTGGCGTATAGCAGCGATCCAGGCCGATGCCGAAGACGGATTGTTGAAAGTGTGGGGACCGGAACAGAGCCTTATCGTTTCAGAAGAGTAAGTCGCGGCCCCACAAAAAAACTCAACATACCGCCAAAATTCATCCCAAGCACGAGCCGAAGACTAGACCAGAGACTAGGCCCAAGATTCGGCCCAAGATTCGGCCCAAGATTCGGCCCAAGATTAGGCCCAAGATTAGGACAGCACACCGATGGTCGTCCGCAGGCTATTTACTGAATGGTTCGTGCTGCTTGCGCTCGGCATCGCTTTGGCATTTCTTGCAGCGCGTGGAGAAATAACCAACCGGCTTGATGCTCGCATGCTCGACCGTGCAGCGGCACTGGCGCGCGCTGCTCCTTCGGAGAATGTCGTCATTGTCGGTATTGATGATCCAAGTCTGGTAAAGCTTGGTGCCTGGCCGTGGCCGCGATCTTATCATGCCCGGCTGATCGACCGGTTGGCGGACGCTCAGAGCGGACCTGTACTGTTCGACGTGCTGTTCTTGGAATCTTCCTCACCCGCCGATGATGAAGCGCTGGCGGCGGCGATTGCGCGGCATGGCAGAATTGCCTTGCCGCACAGTTTCGCCCCGCGGCCCAATTCTGTGGGCGGCACTGTTCCAGCGTTTCCGATACCTGTGCTCCGCGAAAACGCAGCCGCGCTGGGCCATGTCGGGATCATACCCGATGCCGATGGCGTCTTGCGACGGTTCGACCTTGAGGTCGAGATGGCAGGGGCGTCATATCCGCAGTTCGCCCTGTCTGCTGCGCGTATGGCAGGACTGGGTGATCGGGAATGGCCCATCCGCCCGGTATTGTCCTTCCATCCGGCCGGAAGCTATTCGCAGATTTCCGCGTCCGAAGTGATTGCCGGCACGGTTCCAGATGAATTCCTGCGCGGCAAGGTTGTGGTGATCGGTGCGACAGCCCAGGGCATGGGCGATCGCTATTCGGTCGGCGCGGGGGAAGTGGCCGTAATGCCGGGCGTGGAGACACAGGCCAATCTGTATGATGCCCTGCGCAGCGGCGGACTGGTGAATGACTGGCGGCCTTTCTGGTCCGGTCTGCTGGCCGGGATCGCACTGCTTCTGCAATTTCTGGTTTTCTGGAAGATGTCGCCACGCGCCGGCCTGGTTGCGACGCTGGTGATCGCTGTGGCAGTTGCCGGGCTGGCAATTGCGCTTGTTCCGCTCATAGGGATATGGATCTCACCGGGCGTTGCGCTGCTCACCATTGCCCTTGCCTATCCCTTCTGGAGCTGGCGGCGGCTCACGTCGGTAAGCGCATATCTGGAAGAAGAGGCCGCGTTTCTGCGTGCAGACGGGGCGAAGCGCGCCGACGTCGAAGGTTTTGATCAGATCGCGCGGCAAGTTGCCCGGATGCGCCGGCTTGTCAGTCACGTAAGCCGCAGCTTCGCATTTCTCGGCAAGGTGATCGAGGCCGCGCCAGATGCGATTCTGGTGCTTGGCCGCGAAGGTGATGTCGTGATGGCCAACGGCAAGGCGCAAGCCCTGTTTCCCGGCTTTAGTGAAGATCAGCCGGGGCCGCTTGGCGACTTGCTAATTGAAAGCAGGGCGACACATGATGATGAGCGGCGCGAAATAATCTTTGCAGATGGCCGGACATTTCTTGTTGCCCGCGCAGATTTTGAACTGGAAGATGACGGAAAGAGCGGAGAGATCATGGCCTTGCGCGATATCTCCGAAAGTCGCCGCCGCGAGGAAGAGCGGCGCGAGATGCTCGAGTTTCTTTCTCACGATATGCGCACGCCGCAAGTGGCGATCATCGGTTTGTCGAAGCGAGTGGCGTCGCTCCCGGCGATTTCACCCGAGAAGGGGCGCGGGGACGATGTGGCCTTGCGGATCCGTTTGCAGGCCGAGCGGACTCTCAAGCTTGCCGACGATTTCGTGCAACTTGCAAGGTTGGATGAAGCCGAGCTGGAATTTGAGGATACGGATTGCGTTGCCTTGGTAGAAGAGGCCTGCGACCGTGCCTATACTGCAGCGCGGGGCAAGCGCATTGTGGTGCAACCGGATTTGCCAGACGATCCGCTGTTTGCCGAAGTGGATGCGTCCCTCGTCGCGCGGCTGCTCGACAATCTGATCGGGAATGCGATCAAGTTCGGCCCTGAAAACAGCACTGTGCGAATTGCGCTGGAAGGTACCTCACCTGGGCATTTCGTGCTGGCTGTCGCGGATGAAGGGCCGGGCCTGCCGCCGGAACGGCTTGCCAGCCCCTTTGCTCGCTTTGGTGCGCATGAACGAAAGGCGGGGCCAAGTGTTGGACTTGGGCTGACCTTTGTAAAACGCGTTGTAGACAAGCATGGTGGTACAATCAGTGTGGAGTCCCGCGAGGGGCAGGGCACACGCTTCGCAATCCAGTTACCGCGCCAGCGATAGGCGGAATCTGGTCCTAATCGGCGGACAAGGCCCCATGCGCATCGCTGATAAGAATGTCTGCCAGATCGGCCATTTCCTGACCACCAGCGGCGCACGTTTCACTTTCGCCCACGCCGCGATAAACGACGGAGCCGTCGACACGGCTTACCAGAAGGAGCGTGGCGCGCAGACGCTGGGCTTCGCAATTGTCAAACCTGCCGCGATTGCGCGGCCGGGATTCCCACGCGACCGTATCGCCGGTTGAGGCAGCGGGATCAGCCAGACCCCCGCCGGCATCGCGCGCAGAAATCGCGAATTCAGCGATAACTGGCGCAGTATCGGTCAGCAGAATGGAATGACCGGGCAATTTTTCTGCCAGAATCTGTCCAAACATGCTGCGTAGTGATCCGTCTTGTGAAAATGGTGCAAGCTGTACCGGTTGGCCCTGTGGTAATTGCCCTGTCGTAGATGTGATCTGCGGCGGAGTGGCTACAGAACACGCTGCCAGAGTGGTGGAGAGCGCAGCGGCAAAGATTACTGTACATACAGGTCCGCGCACCTGACTTCTCAGGAAACCCAAGGGTTTATTGCACGGCAACCTTCTCATTTTCTACGGCCTCTTCGAAAAACGCATCCATGCGATAGCCGAAACCGAAGACGGTTTGAATGGCAAAGCCATTGTGCGGGCGCAATTCCAGCTTTGAACGCACGCGAGAGACATGCATGTCGAGCGTACGGGTGGTGATATCCCCGATATTGCCCCAGATTTGCGAGAAGATGTAGCTGCGCGAAAGCGGCCGGTTCAGATTTTCGAAAAACAGCGCGGCCACTTTGAATTCCTTGGCAGTCAGCTTGATCGGTTCGCCGTTACGCTCGATCGCCTCGTTAAGACGATCGACGCGATACTGGCCGAAGCTCTGGTAACGTTCGGGCTGTGCGGGGCTGGCATTACGGCGCGCCGCTGCCTCTATGCGCGCAATAATCACCTCTTCGCTTTCTGGCTTGACGATATAATCGCTGGCGCCTTTTTCCAGACCGGCGACAACATCGGCCTTGTCTGACCGGCTCGTGATCAGGATGAAAGCAGGGGGGCGTTCAAGATTTTCGGTGCCCCAGGCCACGACCTCAAGCCCGGTCGCGCCAGGCATGTTCCAGTCTACGAGCACCACATCATAGGTTTCGCGCCGCAGAGCGATCTGCAGGTCTTTTCCATTTCGAAAGCTATCGAACAGGTAACCTGCCTTTTCCAGATAGGAAGAAAGTTGCTGGAGAACTTCGCGGTCGTCGTCTGCAATTGCTATTCTCAATGTCTTTACCCACTTTTTAACTGCTTTCAGTTCGAGCTTGGTGATATGGCTGTTTTGTAAACAACGCTAGATTTTGCCGCCAAAATGGAGCTGTTTTGACTTGATTTTACATCTGTCCCGACACGTACCTGTCCAGCCTCTGTCGGCCGCTGTTGCCAGTTTCATTTGTGCTGCCTTCAAGCGATGATGCGCGCCCGCTTTACCTCTGGCCGGTTTTTCGCCATGCGATTCTCATGCAATTGACCGACACCCAGCCAAGCCCTGTTCGCACCGATTGGACGCGGGAGGAGATTGCCGATCTCTTCGACCTGCCATTTACCGAATTGCTATACCGCGCGGCGCAAATACACCGCACGCATCACCGCGCAGACGAAGTGCAATTGTGCACGTTGCTGTCCATCAAGACAGGCGGTTGCCCCGAAGATTGCGGATATTGTTCCCAAAGCGCGCACGCCGATAGCGGAGTGGAAGCGACCAAGCTGATGGATGTGCGCCAAGTGCTGCAAACCGCGGCGCAGGCCAAGGATGCCGGCAGCCAGCGTTTTTGTATGGGCGCAGCATGGCGCAATCCCAAACAACGCGACATGCCCAAGATCGTTGAGATCGTGAAGGGCGTGCGCGAAATGGGCCTGGAAACCTGCATGACGCTGGGAATGTTGTCGCCGGAACAGGCAGATCAGTTGTCCGAAGCGGGTCTCGATTATTACAATCACAATATCGATACCGGGCCAGAATATTACGACCGGGTGATCACAACCCGCAATTATCAGGACCGGCTAGATACGCTGGACAATGTGCGCGGCGCGGGCATTAATGTATGTAGCGGTGGTATCGTGGGCATGGGTGAGACGCGCGCCGACCGGGTTGGCTTTGTGCACACGCTGGCGACACTGGAACGCCATCCCGAAAGCGTGCCGGTGAATGCGCTGGTGCCGGTCAAAGGCACGCCATTGGGAGATATGCTGGTCGATACACCCATGGCGAAAATTGACGATATCGAGTTCGTACGCACGGTTGCGGTCGCGCGTATCTGTATGCCGATGAGCATGGTGCGCCTGTCCGCCGGGCGCGAGAGCATGTCCGATGCCACTCAGGCTTTGTGTTTCATGGCGGGTGCCAATTCCATCTTCACTGGCGACAAACTGCTGACCGCGCCCAATGCTGGCGACGATAGCGATGCGGCGTTGTTCTCCCGGCTTGGGCTGAAGGCGATGGAAGGTGAGGAACCTATGCGCGCTGCTGGCACTTGCGGCGGAGCGTGCGCGCCTGAAAGCATTCCGGCCGAGTAGGTCGGTCGTGCGCGAACAATTTGCCAAGGCGATTGCGGACCGAAAAGCGGCTGACCGCTACCGATCCCTGCGCGCCATCACGCCCGGTCCGCCGGGGTGTGTAATGCGCGGCGGCCGCGAATTGCTCGATCTGTCCAGCAATGACTATCTCGGCCTTGCGCGCCATCCGGAACTGGCACGGCGCGCTGGCGAATGGGCTGAGCGGTTGGGGACAGGCGCGCGCGGATCGCGGCTGGTGTCCGGCACGCTGCAAGAGCACTCGGCAATCGAGGCGCGGGTCGCCGCCTTCAAGCGCACCGAAAGCGCGCTGCTTTTTGCGACGGGCTGGCAAGCCAATGCGGCACTGTTTCCCGCTCTGCTGAAGCTGGAGCCTAAAGCGGCGGTGTTTGCCGACTGGCTGATCCATGCAAGCATTCATCACGGGATCGCGGCGGCACGAACGAAGCATCACGGCTATCGCCATAATGATCTGGACCACCTTGAAGAATTGCTGGAACAGCATGGCCGCGGCGCGCCCGCCCGGATTATTGTTACCGAAAGCGTGTTCAGCATGGACGGTGACCGCGCTGATCTGGAACGGCTGGTGCAGATTGCGCGAGGGCATGACGCGCTGCTTATCGTGGATGAGGCGCATGCGACGGGCGTGATGGGCGAGGGCGGAGCGGGCTTGACTGCTGCCATGACGGACAAGCCCGACATCGTCATGGGCACTTTCAGCAAGGCGCTGGGCGGCTTTGGCGCTTATATCGCGGCATCGGTTCAAATCTGCGATTATCTGGTCAACGCCGCGTCCGGCTTCATTTACACAACCGCGCCGCCTCCGCCCGTTCTGGGAGCTATGGATGCGGCATTGGATCTTGTCCCCGGCATGAATGCAGAACGCGCGGCTGTTGCCTCGCTTGCGGATCATCTGCGCGCCGGTTTGCATGATCTGGGCTTTGACACTGGCGCATCCAATACGCAGATCGTACCCGTGACGATTGGCAGTGAAGCGGACACATTGGCAGCCAGCGCCGCACTGGAAGAGGCGGGCGTGCTCGGCGTGGCGATCCGTCCGCCGACCGTTCCAACAGGAGAAAGCCGCATCCGGTTTTCACTCTCAGCCGTGCATAAAGAGGCACATGTGGACCGTGTGCTCGACATCATGAAGGAATGGCGATGAGCCGTGGATTTATCGTCACGGGGACCGATACCGGGATTGGCAAGACCGTGTTTGCGGCTGGCCTGACCGGAGCGTTGGGCGCAGCATACTGGAAGCCTGTGCAAAGCGGTCTTGAAGATGAAACCGATACAGAAGCGATTGCGCGCCTCAATGCAGGCCGCGATGTGGCCATTATCCGTGAGGCCTATCGTCTGGTCACACCATGCTCTCCGCATGAAGCCGCCCGAATAGATGGCGTTGCAATTGATCTTGCTCGCCTCGCTCTGCCAAAGACGGAGCGGACGCTGATTGTCGAAGGTGCTGGCGGCGCTCTGGTGCCCTACACAGATGACCTGCTGGCTGCTGACCTGTTCGCGAAATGGGGCCTGCCGGCGATCGTGGTTGCGCGCACGGCTCTCGGCACGATCAGCCACACCTTGCTGACGCTCGAAGCCTTGCGGATGCGGGATATTCCCATCGCTGGCGTGGCCTTTGTGGGTGAAGAGGAACCGGTGGCACAGGCAGCCATTGCGCACTTTGGACAAGCGCCAATGCTCGGGCGTCTGCCTTTGCTAGATCCGCTGACGGTAGAAACCCTGCAAACAGCCTTCGCTGCGAATATTCAGCTGGATCTGCTCGCATGAGCGAAAAGTCGCCCGTTTGGCATCCCTTCCACCAGCACGGCCTTGGTGAACATATCCCGCTGGTCGAGCGCGCCGAGGGGGCTGCTTTGCACACCTCTGACGGGCGCGATGTCATTGATGCGATCAGCAGCTGGTGGGTCATTACGCACGGCCATAATCATCCGCACATTGTCGCCGCGATACAGGATCAGGCGGCAAAGCTCGATCAGCTCATATTCGCTGGGTGGACGCACCAGCCTGCGGAAGATCTGGCGCGCGGGCTGACGGCGATCATGCCGGCAGAGCTGGAATATGTGTTCTTCTCCGACTCCGGCTCGACCGCAGTTGAAGTCGCGCTGAAGATGGCGCTGGGCTTCTGGACGAATTCGGGCGCCCCGCGCGACCGGATTGTGGTCATGGAACACAGCTATCACGGGGACACGATCGGCGCGATGAGCGTGGGAGAGCGCGGTGTTTTTAATCGTGCTTACAGTCCCTTGCTGTTTGATGTTGAGACCATTCCCTTCCCCAATGCAGGGCAGGAACAGCATACGCTCGATGCGCTTGAGGCTGCCTGCCGGACAGGCCAGGCGGCTGCCTTCATTGTTGAACCGCTGGTGCTGGGTGCGGGCGGGATGCTGATGTATTCGCCTGAGACGCTGCGAGCGATGCGGGACATCTGCTCACGCCACGATGTCTTGTTCATCGCTGACGAAGTGATGACCGGTTGGGGCCGCACCGGCACTTTGCTGGCCTGCCACCAGGCCGATGTAGTTCCCGATATCCTGTGCCTTGCGAAAGGGCTGACGGGTGGCTCCATGCCGCTTGCGGTAACGATGGCGAGCGCCCCGATTTACGATGCGCATTATTCTACAGACCGATCCAAGCTCTTCTTTCACTCCTCCAGCTTCACCGCCAATCCCATTGCCTGCGCTGCTGCGAATGCCAATCTGGCAATCTGGCGGGAAGAGCCTGTGCGGGAGCGGGTCACTACGCTGGCAAAGAATTTGGCGGCGGGCTTTGAGTTGCTCGCTGCGAAACACCCGGTCAGCAATGTGCGGCAAATGGGCAGCATCATTGCGATGGATGTAGAGGCGCAAGACGCGGGCTATCTCGCCGATATCGGCCTGAAAATGCGCGAGGGATTTTTTGCCCGCGATATCCTGTTGCGGCCACTTGGCAACACGATCTATCTGATGCCGCCCTATTGCATTTCAGAGCAGCAATTGGATCGTATTTTCAGCGTGATAGACCAGACACTTTCTGACGTGCTTTAATGTGCGTCCGGCTGGCTATCTGGATGAGCGCGCTGGAAGGCGGGCAGGGCGTTGCAAGCGCTTTCGATGCGCACGAGATGCGGGCATTCCGTTAGGTCGAAACTGAAGCGACGCGCATTGTAAAGCTGCGGGACCAGTACCGTCTCGAACAGTCCGGGCGCATCGAACAGGTAATCGCCAGCGCCAAGCTGCTCAAGCCGCTGCTCGACAGGATGCAGCGTTTTGGCGAGCCAATGGCGATACCAGATATCGATGGCGTCCTGATCGTGGCCCAGTTCATTCTTCAGATATTTGAGCACTGGCAGATTGAGCGGCGCGTGCAATTCAGTTGCAATGGCATAGGCCAATTCGCGCGCGGTGAAGCGCTGCTCCAGATCGGACGGTAGCAGCGGAGCATCGGGATATTTCTCATCCAGCCATGCGATGATCGCCATGCTCTGCGCGCGGTCACGGCCATCGGCCTCCAGCATGGGTACGGTTGCGAAGGGATTGCGGCTGGCAAATCCTTCAGACTTTTGCGCACCTTCAAGCAGATTTACCGGGCAATTTTCATAGGTAATGCCTTTGAGCTCCAGAGCGATACGCAACCGGTAGCTGGTGGAACTGCGCCAATATCCGTAAAGCTTCATTTCGGCACCTTGTGTGGCTTCGCTCGTTGCCCCCCTGTAAGACCATTGCGAAAAGGGGCCAAGGGGGGCATGAGACTAACAGGTTTCATGTGAGACTAAATCACGATGCAGTATCAAACGGGATTTCTCAACCATTTCGCCACGCAGGCCGTGGATGGCGCGCTGCCAGAAGGGCGTAACAGTCCGCAGCGGCCAGCGTTCGGCCTCTATGCAGAACAGTTTAGCACGAGTGCCTTTACCGCGCCGCGCAGCGAAAACCGCCGCAGCTGGCTGTACCGCATGCGCCCGACGACTGAGCATGGTGCGTTTAAGCCGTATTCAGGCGCGGCGAATTTCGCTGCTGCGGACGGATCGCACACCACGCCCAACCGCCTGCGCTGGGATCCGCTGCCCTTGTCCACAAGCGCGGTGGACTTCGTTGATGGTCTAGTGACCTATGGCGGCAATGGCGGACCATCCGAAGGCGGCATCGGCATCCATCTTTATGCAGCCACCGCCAGCATGACCGGGCGGGCCTTTCAGAACAGCGACGGCGAGATGCTGATCGTGCCGCAGCACGGCGCGCTGCTGATCACCACAGAGCTTGGCCGCATGGACGTTGCGCCGGGCCATATAGGTGTCGTTCCCAAAGGAATGCGTTTCCGGGTCGAGCTGACGGATGATACGGCACGCGGCTATGTTTGCGAGAATTTCGGCGCGCCGTTTCGCTTGCCCGACCTTGGCCCCATTGGCGCGAACGGCCTTGCCAATCCGCGCGATTTTGAAACGCCAGTGGCTTGGTTCGAAGACCGCGATGAACCGTTCGAAGTGGTCCAGAAGTTCAATGGATCGCTTTGGGCGACTACAATTGATCACTCTCCCTTCGATGTGGTTGCATGGCATGGGAACTCCGTCCCCTATCGCTATGACTTGGCACGGTTCAACACCATTGGCACGGTCAGTTTCGACCATCCCGATCCGTCCATCTTTACAGTCCTCACCAGCCCGTCTGACACGCCGGGGACCGCCAATTGCGACTTTGTGATTTTCCCGCCGCGCTGGATGGTGGGGGAAGATACGTTCCGACCGCCGTGGTTCCACCGCAATGTAATGAGCGAATTCATGGGGCTTGTTCACGGCGAGTATGACGCGAAGGAAGGGGGCGGTTTCGCCCCCGGCGGTGCAAGCCTGCATAACCAGTTCAACGGCCACGGCCCCGATGTCGAAAGCACCGCAAAGGCGATGCAGGCAGACCTGAAACCGACCAAGATCGATAACACGCTGGCTTTCATGTTCGAAAGCCGTGCCATCATTCAGACCACCCAATTCGCCATGACCGGCGGGCTGCTGCAAAGCGATTACGATGCCTGCTGGACTGGCTTCCCGAAAGCGAGATTGCCCTAAATGACCCAGACCGATTTCACCCATGATGCATCCGCAACCAGCTGGGTCGAGGGCGCAGTTGGCCATCCTGACTTCCCGGTGCAGAACCTGCCGCTGGGCGTGTTTTCGGTCGGTGACTCGCCGCCGCGCGGCGGCATTGCTATTGGCGATTACATTCTCGATCTGCCTGCTGTCGCCATGCTGATGGAGGATCCCGCAGAAGACGCTGCCCTGACGGCCAACGCGCCAGTCCTGAACGCGCTTTTTGCTGGCGGGCGCGCCACAATTACTGCGCTGCGTCAGGCGGTATTCGGCTTGCTGACCGATGAGAGCAATCGCGCCAAAGTCGAGCCGCACCTGCACCGTGCTGCCGATTGCAAGCTGCACCTGCCGTTCTTCATCCATGACTATACCGACTTCTACACCGGCATTCATCACGCGATGAACATCGGGAGCCTGTTCCGCCCCGACAATCCTCTTCTGCCGAACTACAAATATGTGCCGATCGGCTACCATGGCCGGTCGTCGTCCATCCGTGCATCCGGCGTTGATGTGAAGCGTCCGACCGGTCAGACCAAGCCTGCCGAAGATGGCGGTATGCCAGGTTTCGGGCCATCAACCAGGCTTGATTACGAGCTGGAGATGGCGATCTGGGTCGGGCAAGGCAATGAGCTGGGTGAGCCTATTTCCATTGGTGACGCTGAACAGCATATCGCCGGAATTTCGATCCTGAACGATTGGTCCGCGCGCGATTTGCAGGCGTGGGAATATCAGCCACTCGGGCCGTTTCTGGCGAAGAATTTTCATTCCAGTGTGTCGCCCTGGGTCGTGACGATGGACGCACTTGTGCCCTTCCGCACAGCGCAAATGCCGCGCCCCGAAGGCGACCCTGCGCCGCTCCCTTACCTGTTGGATGAAGGCGACCAGGCTCATGGTGCGTTCGGCATCACGATGGAAGTTTTGATCACCACGCCCAAGATGCGCGAGGCTGGCGACGCGCCGCACCGGCTTTCCAGGGGTCCGATGACAGCCATGTATTGGACCGCTGCGCAGTTGCTTGCTCACCACACGGTTGGCGGCTGCAATCTTCAGCCCGGCGATCTGCTTGGCACAGGTACGCTGACCAGCGGCGAAGAGGGCGGCGAGGGCAGCCTGATAGAGCTGACCGAGGGCGGCAAGAAGAACATCACGCTCCCCAATGGCGAGACACGCAAGTTCCTTGAAAACGGCGATGAGGTCATCATGACCGCCTACGCTGAAAAGGACGGCTTTGCGCGGATTGGACTCGGCGAATGCCGGGCCACCATCAAGGGCTGAAAGGCCAGCTTTAACTGGCTCAAGAAACGTCAATATTGTGAGGGCGAGGATCGCCACCATCTTGGTGGCCAAAGGAGACATGCGATGATCGACGTTCGTACATTTGAAAGCCTTGGCGGTGCCAATCACGGCTGGCTTGATGCCAAACATCATTTCTCTTTCGCGGGCTATCATGATCCGTCGCGCATGCACTGGGGCGCAATCCGCGTATGGAATGATGACCGGATTGCCGCGAAAAGCGGCTTTCCCCCACACCCGCACGACAATATGGAAATCGTCACCTACGTTCGCACCGGCGCGATTACCCATAAGGACAGCCTCGGCAACCAAGGCCGCACGGAGGCGGGCGATGTCCAGGTGATGTCGGCAGGTACGGGCATCACCCACGCCGAATACAATGTGGAAGACGAGGACACGACGCTGTTCCAGATCTGGATCATGCCAGACCGGGACAAGCTGGGCCAGCCGCCGAAATGGGGCGCAAAACCCTTCCCGAAAAGCGACCGCGCAGGCGATTGGGCAATCCTGGCTAGCGGCCATGCGGCAGATGCAGACGCGCTATCCATCAACGCCGACGCGCGCGTTGTGGGCGCGACCGTGAAAGCGGGTGAGACGATTGATTACGCGCTGAATGGCCGCAAGGGCTATCTGGTGGCCGCAACTGGCAGCATCGAAGTGAACGGCGTTCCTGCAGGCGCGCGTGATGGCGTGGCCGTTGCTGACGTCGACACCATTACGGTCACTGCGCTGGAAGACAGCGAATTGGTGTTGGTCGAAACGGCCTGAATGCAAAGGGCCGCGCGCTTCAAAAGCGCGCGGCCGTATTTCTATTCGTGCCTCAGCGCGTCAATTGGGTCGAGCTTGCTGGCACGGTGCGCCGGGTAATAGCCGAAGATAATTCCCATCACCGCGCTAAATACGAAAGCGACAACATTCAGCGCTGGGTTGAACAGGAAAGGAAGGTCGATCGCATTTGCCAGCAGAATCGAGAGCCCGAGTGCCAGCAGAATGCCAAGCATTCCACCAAAACAGCACAAGACGACTGCTTCTGTCAGGAATTGTAAGCGAACTTCCTTGGCCAGCGCGCCGATAGCAAGGCGAATGCCGATCTCTCGCGTGCGCTCTGTCACGCTGACCAGCATGATATTCATGATGCCGATACCGCCTACCAGCAAACTGATTGCGGCAATCACAGTGACGACTGCGGTCATGGCACCTGTCACCTGTCCGATCGTGTCGCTGATTTCGGCAGTATCCACCAGATTGAAATCGTTGTCTTCGCCCTCCTGAATCACGCGGCGTTCGCGCAGCAGGGAAACCAACTGGTTCTGAATGGTCAGCGTGTTGTAGCTCGGATCGTATTTCACGACGAAATATTGAATGTTGTCGTTTCCGATAAATCGGCGCTGCACAGCTTTGAGCGGCATAAACACGATATCGTTCGCATCATTGCCGCCACCACCACCGGGAGACGAGGCCCTATCCTCTGCGATACCGATGACGCGGCAGGATACATTTCCCAGCCGCATCTCCTCGCCAAGAACCTGATCTTCAACGAAGATTTTCTCGACCACCGTGGGGCCGACGATACAAACGCTTTCGCCTCTATCTTCCTCCTCTTCGTTGAATCCGCGCCCTTCGGCGATCTCTATGTTCTGTGCGTCGAAGAATTCGCCATCCGCACCCTGGATTACCGTTTGCCAATCCTGGCCGTTGTGAAAAGCGGTGGCTGAGGACGTTACCGATCCAGCTGCAAATTCGACACCGGCAATCTGGTTTCTCACTGCCCGGATATCGGCCTCGTCAAAGGGTGGCGGGCTGACATTGGGGTCGGTGCGAGAAGGGAAAACGATAAATACGTCAGACCCGAGGCCCGAAATATCATTCTGGACATCGGCAGTAAGACCCTGTCCCAATGTCACCATCGTGATGACCGCCGCCACGCCGATAATTATGCCCAACGTTGTCAGGAAACTGCGCAACAAATGACGCCGGATTTCGCGGAATGCGAGCAGGAGAGTAGCGCCTATCATGCGCATCAGACTTTCTCCTTCAATGGCGCGCCCGATTTGTGGCCGCGATCAATTCGCGCGACAAGTCCATCGCGGAAATGCACGATGGTGCGTGCATATTCGGCCATTTCTTCCTCGTGCGTCACCATCAGCACGGTGATGCCGGTATCGCTGAGGTCGGTGAGCAGTTCCATGATTTCCAGCGATCGTTCAGTATCGAGGTTACCTGTCGGCTCGTCCGCCAGCAGCACGTCGGGATCAGTCACCAGCGCGCGGGCAATCGCAACGCGTTGCTGCTGACCGCCGGACAATTCAGCCGGTGTGTGCGAGGCCCAGGGCAACAGGCCAACTTTGTCGAGCGAGCGTTCGGCAGCGATGCGGCGCTGTTTCTTGGTCTCGCCGCGATACAGCAGCGGCAATTCCACATTTTCCAGCGCGGTCGTGCGCGCCAGAAGATTGAAGCCCTGAAAGACGAAACCGAGATAGCGCCGCCGCAGGAGCGAGCGCTGGTCGCGGGTGAGCGCCTGGACTTCGATACCCCGAAACCGGAATATTCCATCTGTAGGCACGTCAAGACAGCCCAGGATGTTCATCGTGGTGGATTTACCCGATCCGGACGGACCCATGATCGCAACGAAATCGCCGCGATCAATTTTCATGTCCACGCCCTTCAGCGCCTGGAACGCCGCCGGGCCTTTGCCGAAGGTCTTCGTGATGCCTTCCAATTCGATGAGTTTGTGCTGCGTCACGTCGCGCTTACTGCCCGCCTGCGCGAATGCCGGTCACGACTTTCATCTCTTCGGTCAAGTCATCTGAAGTAACGACGGTAAACCGGCCGTCGCTCTCGCCTGTCACGACCTCTATCCCGCGCAACGTGCCATCGGCCTGGACAACGTAGACCATCTGACGACTGCCGACCCCGATGGTGGCGTCATCGTTCTGTTCCAGCCCAAAATCCGGGTCTTGGAAAATGCCGCCGGAGTCGTCTTCTGCGTCAGGGTCAAAGCGCAGTGCACCGTTGGGGACCAGCATTTGCTGGCCAGTGCTTTGTGTGGCGATGGTGGCCGTTGCTGTCATTCCAGGGCGCAGCAGGCCTTCATTGTTGCCAACGGTAAGTCGCGCTTCATAGCTGACGACCTGTTGGCCCTGCTGCTGCTGGCTTTGCAGCGCGATGTTGTTGGAGGCAAGATCGACCCGCTCTACTGTCGCAGGAAAGCGGCGGCCCGGGTAGGCATCCACGGTGAAGGTGGAGGTTTGTCCGGTTTCGACCTGACCGACATCGGCCTCGTCCAGATCGACGCGTAGCTGCATTGTGGCAAGGTCCTCGGCCAGCACGAACAGGGTCGGCGTATTGAAACTGGCGACAACGGTTTGGCCAGGTTCCACCTGACGGGCGAGCACTACGCCGGAAACAGGAGAGCGGATCGTGGCGCGGTCAAGGCTGACCTGAGAGGAAGAAAGCTGCGCGCGGGCTGCGCTGACATTGGCCTGCGCCGCGGCCACGCTGGCGCGGCCGCGATTGACTGCGGCACGGGCCAGATCGATTTCGGCGGCACTCGGCACGCGGCCACCTGACAGGCGCTGCACTTCCAGAAGCCGGCCTAGCTGGGCCTGATCGCCATCGAGCGTGGCCTGGGCCTGCGCAACCTGCGCCTGGGTCGCGGTCAGATTGGCGCGGCTTTGGCGGATCTGGTCGCTGATGACTTCGGTGTTGATAATCGCCAGAACCTGTCCGCGGCTGACCTGGTCATTGACATCCACCAGCACGCGATCGATCCGGCCCGAAACTTCGGAGCCGACCTCAACCTGATTGGTCGGGCGCAGATTACCGGTCGCGGTTACGGTAAGATCAAGCGATCGCGTCTCCACCTCGGCAGTGATGTAATCGGGCGCTTCTTTGCCGCCGGAGCACTGGGTTACCCCCACCACCGCCAAGATGATGAGAAGTGCCAATGCCCACCAACGCTTGCGTTTATACCATTTCTTGGGCTTGCCTTCATCGAGATAGGTTTCGATGTCGCCGTCAGCGGGCGTTGCAGTTTCGGTCTGGCTCATTCGGAATCCCTGTCGGCTTGGCTATCCGCGGTGCTTGGGCTGGTTGCAGCGTCACGCAGCGGAAAATTGTAATCGGCACCGGCCCAGCCGCCACCCAGCGCCTGCGTCAGGCGGACAAAGGCGGTAGCGCGGTCGGCCTGCGCATTGACCAGGCTGTTGCGCGCGGAAAGAAGCTGGTTTTCCGCCGTAAGCAGGGTCCGAAAATCGGTGAGGCCTGCCTGATACTGGCTTCGCGCAAGCAGCGCGGAATTGCTGGCCGCATCAAGGCCTTCCAGATTGATGTCGACCCGTTCGTCTGCGGTGCGCTGATCCACGGCGGCGCTTTCCACGTCTTCCAGCGCGCCAAGGATTGTCTGTTCCCAGCTGGCAAGCGAAGCGCGCGCGCCTGCTTCTGCGTTATCAATCTGTGCCCGCGTGCGGCCACCGTCGAAAATCAGCTGGCTCACGCCTGCAAACAGACTGCCGCTGAGAATATCGAACAGGCTGCCAAGGTTCGCCTGGCCCGTCCCGATGCTGCCGGAAAGGCGAACCAGCGGCAGCAATTGCGCCCGGGCAACGCCAATGCGTGCGCTGCTTGCAACCAGAGAAGCTTCCGCTGCACGTACATCCGGACGGCGCTGCAAAACTTCTGCTGGCGCTTCAAAACCCATCAGCATTTGCGGATCGGGCACAGGCGCGGGTTCGGTTTCGATAATCGCATCCAATACGCGGCCCGGCGGTTCACCGATTAGCGTGGAGATGGCGTTGGCAGTGGCCGTCAGGCTGCTCTCCAGAAGTGGAATGCTTGCGGCGGTCTGGGCGCGCTGGGTGCGGGCTTGCTCCACATCGAGACTGGACACCAGTCCAGCCTGGTTGCGCCAGTGCGCGATCTGGAGGTTGTCCTCCTGATAGGCGAGCGTGCTGCGGGCGATTTCCAATTGCTGCGCCGTGGCGCGCGCATTGATCGTGGCGATGGCGACTTGCCCTACGATCAGGCGCTGCAAATCCGCGAGTGAATAGCCAGACGACGCAAGATCAGCCTCTGCAGCCCGTACGCTGCCGGAAATTTGGCCAAAGAGATCGGCTTCCCACGTTGCATCAGCGCCAAGCGAGAACTGCACGCCGTTGCGGGCGAAATCACCGACATCGCGGTTGATACCTCCAGAGGCGGATACGCCGGGCAGATAGCCTGCGCGCGCCTGCACAAGCGAAGACCGCGCCTGATCAAGGCGCGCGGCGCCTACGGCGAGGTCGCGATTTTCTATGATGGCCTGCTCGACAAATTCGGCAAGGAGCGGGTCGCCTAGCAGATCCCAATACTGGGTGAGATCGGTTGAAACCGGGGCAGGATCACGTTGCGCCCATTCAACCGGCACAGCTATAGCCGGGGTGACAACATCAACCTGCGGCGTAGTACAAGCGCCAAGCGCCATCATGGCAGGAGCAACAGCCCAAAGGCGTGCCTGTCCGCCAATCCTTTGCATGAAATGCAGTCCCCTGATGTTACGTCCCCTATGCGCATCCCAAAAATGTCTTAACCAGACGCGCTGCATGTTCCAATTACGACTTTGTCACCAACACCCGAAGCATCTCACTACTGATGTATGCGCAACCTTGTGACATACGCAATTGCTTTGTTTCCATTCGATAAAATGGGCCAGTTGCCGGGCTATTCCGATTGCTGCTTCTGTGTCGTGAAGCAAACGCGCAAGCGGAACCGCCTATCGAGGAACCACCGATGCACATCGACCAAAGTGTATTATCGCAGCAATACGCCAAGATCGGGCTGACTGCAATGCTCGCGGGCAATCAGAGCGGGCAATCAGAGCGGGCGGAAACATCTCCCAGCCCTTGGCTCAAGAAAATTCACCAGCAGTTGCAGCAATGTCAGCGGCAAAGGCTTGCAGTTGCGGAGCGAAGTATGCCGCACCGCGCCGCTCTGTCTCCTGCGGCGGAATTGTCGCCAGTGCCTCTGCCATGCGTGCGACATTCGAGGCTGAAAGCTCGCCCAGCGCGGTAACATAGACGCCGATCGTAAACACTATCGCACCCGTTTCTGGCAGGCGACGCAATGTTTGCCGTTCGCTGCGCACGAACAGCGATAGGCCTGCATTTTCGTGCGTCACATGGGCAAACGTCAGCGCAGGGGGCTCAGTGTCGATCCAGCGCAACGCGGGCGTCGGACTGACGAACCAGTTGCAGCGCCCGAAAATCCGTCCCGGCTTCAGCTTCGCCATGAAGTGATCCACGCCGGTGGCAAGCTGCTCTGCATAGCCATGGATTGGTTTGTGCAGGCCGATCAGCGGTTGCCCAAGTTTATCGGCGGGATGCCAGTCAGTCGGAAATGCAACCGCGGCACCGATCAGGCGATATGGTCCGTCGTCATTGTTAGCCGCAAGCAGGCAGATATCTTCCCACACCGAACGTGCAGCGCCTTCCAGCCCTCCCTCGACGCCCAGCATGGCTGCCAGTTCTTCGCCTGCCGCACATGCAGCGGGTGTAAGCTGGACGCTGGCGGGATGGTTATCGAACGCAGCAGCACGTGCAGCAAGGTCAGGATTTGATTGCAGCCATTCTCTTTCGGAAAGTGCTGTCAGTCCCATTTTCAGCGCCCCGCCGCCGCGCGCGCGAGGAAGCAATTCATCAACCGAGAAACCGAGAGATGCCATCGGCAATACCTAACGCAGGCGCGCGCAGATTGCTATTGCGCGGGCGCCGTAACGCGCGCGGCAAAGCCTGCCATGTCATCCAGCACGGGCGCTCTGCCGCGCAAGGGCCGGGCCAGCGCGATCACGATATCGATGTGATCAACTTCCGCATAATGTATCAATTCTGCCTCGACGCCAGCCTCTCCGAGTCTTGCCGTCAGTGCTTCCGAGTTGCGGGGTTTGACTGTGGTGTCGTCTGTTCCGGTAAGCAGCAACGCAGGCGGGGCGCTGCCGTCTGCAAAGGTCACAGGCTGAGTTTCGGCGCCATCCGGCCATTGACCAAATGCCTCTACCGTTGAAGATGTGTCGAAGGGATAGAAATCATAAGGTCCGGCCAAACCTGCAAACCCTGCAACCGCCGCCCTATCATCGCCCAGCCACTGCGGATCATTGGCCAGCATTGCCCCGATATAAGCACCTGCTGAATGACCCGCGAGAACGATCCGGTCTCCATCTCCGCCATATTCGCCGATATTGGCACGCACCCAGCGAACGGCAGCTGCGCCGTCCTCCACAAAACCTGGGAAGCGCACTTCGGGCACCAGGCGGTAATCAGCCACCACAGTCACAAAACCGCGCGCCGCCAGGGCGCGTCCGGCAAAGGCATATCCTTCACGTGAACCGCTGTTCCAGCTGCCGCCATAGAACCACACGATCACCGGGCGCGGGCCATTTGCCGCACCTTCCGGAACGTAGATATCAAGTTGCTGGCGGGCGTTATCGCCATAGGCGACACCCTCTGCTGCCAAACGACTGTCGCTATCCTTGGGTACCAGCGTGTTGAAGGTATGCAGTGGCGAGATGAAATAGGATATCGCGACCCCGGCGAGTGCCAGAACAGGAATTCCTGCGAGGACAAATTTCATGGAAAGTCTGTATCCTGCTGAGCTGTGGTGCCGGGATTTAGGCGGTCGATTGCCATCACGGCAAGGTCTTTCCTTTTTTCCATCGGTATATAATACTGGCGCATGATCGTACTCACCGGCTTCTTGCTCTGCGCCCTTGTCGCCATGCTGATGTTTCCACAAACGGACTTCGCGCGGCTTTGTCATCAACAGTTGATCGACCGACCGGTTTTCTGGCTTTCACGGTTCCGCACGCACCATCTGGTTTACGTTATTGTTCTTGTGCCGCTAATGCTGAGTGGTGGCGAGTTTCTGGCACTGCTCGGGCCGGAATTCTTCGCAGCCTATGCCATGGAACTGGCGATCTATATCGACGCAGTGATCTTCGGTCTGGCTATGTCGGTGTGGGAAACTGTCCGGTCGGCAACAAGCAAGGTGACACATTTGCTTCGCCGCCCGCTGCGTATCAAAAGTGCCCGGCGAAAAAGGGCTGCGTCCACCAACCGGACAAAGTCTGTCCCAGCCAATGACGATGATCGACCGGGAGAGGTTGCCATTGCCGCCTGACACTGCACCTGTTGGCACCAGTCCGCAGCCAGTGATTTGATAACGCACCTCGCCATTAATCGCGGAAACGGTTGGCCGGGTTACAATTGCACAGGTGACGGCGTGATCACGCTATGCCAAAATGCTTTTCATGCATTTCACCATGTGAATGATCCCAAAAGGCAGTTTTATTCAATGGACGTATCGGTTTACGATTTCAAAACGAGCGAGGCAGCAGCTTCACACGGCTATTTGATGCCTGTATTGATGCCTTTGCTTCAAACGCATGCATCTTCGAAGCGTGTGTTTGAACTTGGCTGCGGCAACGGCTCCACCGCTGCCCGTCTTCACGCCGAGGGCTTTTCGGTTACCGGGGTCGATCCATCGGCTAGCGGCCTTGCGGTAGCAACACAGCGTGGGCTGGACCTGCATCAAGGATCGACCGAGGAGGATCTGGCGGCTCGCTTCGGAACTTTTCCAGTCGTCATCAGCCTGGAAGTGGTCGAGCATGTGTTTTCGCCCAAGCTTTATGCCGAAAGGGTGCATGATTTGCTGGAACCTGGCGGCGTTGCCATCATTTCCACCCCCTATCACGGATACCTCAAAAACCTCGCGCTGGCGGTAACAGGCAAGATGGACGGTCATTTCACTGCGCTTTGGGAAGGTGGCCATATCAAGTTCTTCAGCCGGCAGACGCTGGGCACGCTTTTCAACCGCGTCGGTATGGAAGAGATCGGCTTTGAACGGGCCGGGCGTATCCCTCAGCTCGCGAAATCCATGATCTGCGTTTACCGCAAGGGCGGCTGAAAAAGTGAACGATACACCGCTCAAAGGCCTTAAGGTTGTGGAACTGGCCCGCATTCTGGCGGGGCCATGGGCAGGGCAGGTGCTTGCCGATCTGGGCGCAGATGTCGTCAAGATCGAAAGCCCGGCGGGCGATGATACGCGCGGCTGGGGCCCGCCGTTTGTTGACCGCAACGATGGCAGCAAGGATGCCGCCTATTTCCACGCCGCCAATCGCGGCAAGGACAGCATTGTTGCCGACTTTACAAATGCAACGGACCTGGCCCGCGTAAAGGCGCTGATTGCCGATGCGGATGTGGTGATTGAAAACTTCAAAGTGGGTGGCCTCAAGAAATTCGGTCTGGATTATGAAACGCTGCACGCTGGCCATCCACGCCTTGTCTATTGTTCGATAACCGGCTTCGGACACGATGGGCCATATGCGGCACGCGCCGGATATGATTTCATCATCCAGGGCATGAGCGGGATAATGGATCTGACCGGCGAGCCCGATCGTGCGCCGCAGAAAATCGGTGTTGCCTATGCCGACATTCTGACGGGGCTATACGCTGTGATCGGCATTCAGGCAGCCCTTCGGCACCGCGAGGCCACCGGGCGCGGCCAGCTGGTTGATATGGCCTTGTTCGACGTGATGGTGGGCACTCTTGCCAATCAGGCGATGAATTATCTCAGCAGCGGACGCAATCCGAAGCGGCAAGGCAATTCGCACCCCAATATCGCTCCGTATGAGGCGTTTCGCGCCAAGGACGGCTGGTTGATCGTGGCCGTAGGTAATGATCGCCAGTTCGAACGGTTCTGCGAAACCATCGACCTGCCGCGGCGCGAAGAATGGTCCACCAACGCGCGGCGGGTGAAGAACCGGGAAAGCCTGTCCGCCTCAATCACCCGCCGTATCGGCGAGTGGAACCGTGATGAATTGCTGGCGAAGCTGGAAGATCAAAAAGTGCCCGCCGGGCCCATCAATACCGTGAAACAGGCTCTGACCGATCCGCAGATAATCGCGCGCGGAATGGTGGTGGAACTGGAGGAAGGGTTGAAGGGCCTGCGCACGCCAATCCGCTTTTCTGATTCGAATTTGGCGATCGGGAAAGCTTCACCGGTTCTGCCTGCGAACGACAGGTAAAGCCTTGGCCTGAGATCGGCTGTCCATTTTCCGATCTGCCGCGGCGCCGAAATTTTACCCCACATGCCTTGCGCGTATCACCTCGCGGTGGGTTGGTGCGATTGGGCTTCGCCCTACTGGCCCGGCTGCAATCGCAGGCATGCGCCCATGCGCCTTTTTTGAAAGCACTACCCCGCAAAACAAAAGGGGCCGGGAGATTGCTCTCCCGGCCCCTTCTTTTGTCTGCCGTTAGGCTGGACTTACATGCCCGAACCGGGGCCGTAGGTCACTTCAACGCGGCGGTTCTGCAGTTCGCGGACGCCGTCTGCCGTAGCAACGCGTGGCATGCTTTCACCGAAAGCTTCGCTTGCGATGCGAGCAGCTGGAATGCCGCGGCCTGTCAGATAAGACTGAACAGATGCGTTACGACGCTCTGCCAGGCCCATGTTGTAGGTTACGCTGCCCGAACGGTCTGTGTGACCGGCAAGCATGACGCGTGCAGTTCCGCAATCGCCGTAGGCTGTGACAGCGCTGTTAAGCACGGTCGCTGCTTCTGGCGTAATGTCCGACTGATCCCAATCGAAGAATACGATGTAGGGGCCCGTGTTACACTGCGCCTGCGGAGGAGGCGGAGGTGGTGGGGG
>NZ_LDCP01000003.1 GCF_001021555.1 Aurantiacibacter marinus | reverse complement strand
CCCCCACCACCTCCGCCTCCTCCGCAGGCGCAGTGTAACACGGGCCCCTACATCGTATTCTTCGATTGGGATCAGTCGGACATTACGCCAGAAGCAGCGACCGTGCTTAACAGCGCTGTCACAGCCTACGGCGATTGCGGAACTGCACGCGTCATGCTTGCCGGTCACACAGACCGTTCGGGCAGCGTAACCTACAACATGGGCCTGGCAGAGCGTCGTAACGCATCTGTTCAGTCTTATCTGACAGGCCGCGGCATTCCAGCTGCTCGCATCGCAAGCGAAGCTTTCGGTGAAAGCATGCCACGCGTTGCTACGGCAGACGGCGTCCGCGAACTGCAGAACCGCCGCGTTGAAGTGACCTACGGCCCCGGTTCGGGCATGTAAGTCCAGCCTAGCGGCAGACAAAAAAAGGGGCCGGGAGAGCAATCTCCCGGCCCCTTTTGTTTGTCTGGGATTGGCGCAGAAGCTGTCGGAGCAGTTGATAACCAAGCACAGGCAACGCGCTCCATAACGCAGCTTTCGCTCACCATCGGCCTGTCCGCAAATTTGTGTTGAGAGTTAGCTTTCTAAACACTCTGCTCTGACCACTTGACCGTCAGCCTGATCGATTCATGCGACGCAATTACGCGTCTGCGCGCGTGCGCCCTGCAGGCGGCTTGAGCGATTGTTGAAAGTCGCGCGGCTTTGACAGTTCACACCGGGCGTCCCTGCACAAAACTGCCGACTGCCGAAACCTGGGCAATGGCGGCTATGGCGTGAATCAAGCCACCAGACGCAAATGGCCAATGCCCTTGATCGGCACGAGCCGGACATTGGCGAGGCCGGGCATGTCCGCCAGTTGCTCCGCCAGCTCACTTCCCAGCGCGAAATCGCGACCAAGCAGTAGCTGCGGCTCGGCGTCCTCTCCGATACACAGCCGCACCAATACTTCACCGTGCCCTGCCCTCCCGATGGTCAGCGCATCACGCAAAGCTGCCAATCCGGCAATGTTGTTAATATCAGCAGTGATCTGCATGCGGGCAGTGCTCGTCACTTCCGCCAGCGGTCTGGCACCGCGCACAGTTACGCGCGGAGGATCATCGGGATTGGGAGAATCCAGTTCGACATTGAGCAACACGCAGGTTCCCTCCGCCGCCCATTTCTGGAAACTTTCGACTAGTGATTCTTCAAAACAGGCAGCACTGAACTGCCCCGTTGCATCCGAGAAATCGGCCCGGATAAATTCGGCGCCTCTTTTGGTGCGGCCTTTGTTTACGCTTTCCACCAGAGCCGCCATTACAGCCGGCTGTCGCCCACCAGTCACGCCGCTGTCCATCAAGGCGGAATAGCTGCGGGCGCCATTCGCAGAGGCAATCATTCGGTGTTCCTGCACCGGATGCGCTGCGAAATAGAAGCCGAATGTCTCTCGCTCAACCGCCATTTGTTCGGGCCGGGTCCATTGCGCAGCTTCGGCTAGCTTCAGCGAAGGTTCTGCGTGATCCTCGCCGCCAAACAGCGCTGCCTGACCACTTGCCTTCTCGCGGTTCGCTGCGTCGGAAACAGCCAGCAGCATGTCCGCATTGGCCATCACCTTGGCGCGGTTAGGCTCAAGCTTGTCGAAAGCTCCTGCTCCGGCAAGCCCTTCCAACTGTTTGCGATTCATGCAGCCCGCCGGACATCGGCGAAGTGCGTCTTCCAGCGTTTCGAAAGGGCCATGCGCCAGTCGCTCCGCCACGACTTGCTCCATCGCCTTTTCGCCGACATTGCGAATGCCCGCCAAGGCATAGCGGACGGCCCAGCCTTCATCGGTCTGTTCGACAGTGAACTCAGCTTCCGACGAATTGATATCCGGCGCCAGCAGAGCAATGCCGTTGCGGCGCGCATCATCCACGAAAATCGCCAATTTTTCAGACTGATGCATGTCAAAGCACATTGACGCGGCGTAGAATTCTTCGGGATAGTGGGTTTTCAGCCACGCGGTCTGGTAACTTAGCAAGGCATAGGCAGCGGCGTGAGATTTGTTGAAACCGTATCCGGCAAATTTGTCGATCAAATCGAACAGTTCGTTCGCCTGCTTCGGCGGAATGCCCGAAACCTCCCCGCAGCCATCGGTGAAGCGCTGGCGCTGCGCGTCCATTTCGGCCTGGACCTTCTTGCCCATTGCACGGCGCAGCAAATCGGCATCGCCAAGCGAGTATCCCGCAAGGATTTGCGCGGCCTGCATGACCTGTTCCTGGTAGACAAAAATGCCGTAGGTCTCTTCGAGAATGCCTTTCAGTTTCTCATGCGGATATTCGATTGCTGCCTCGCCAGCCTTACGTTTCCCGAACAGCGGGATGTTGTCCATCGGACCGGGACGATAAAGTGAGACGAGCGCGATGATGTCTTCGAACTTTGTCGGCTTTACCGCCGTCAGCGTGCGCCGCATCCCTTCGGATTCAAGCTGGAAGACGCCCACAGTGTCACCGCGCTTCATCAGATCGTAAACTGCATCGTCGTCCCACGGCAAAGTGTCGAGATCGACCGTCACACCGCGCCGATCGAGCAAATCGACCGCCTTGCGCAATACGCTGAGCGTCTTCAGGCCGAGGAAGTCGAACTTGACCAGTCCGGAATCCTCGACATGCTTCATGTCGAATTGCGTGACTGGCATGTCTGATCGCGGATCACGGTACAGTGGAACCAACTCACTCAAAGGGCGATCACCGATCACAACACCCGCCGCATGTGTAGAGGAGTTGCGGGGAAAACCCTCCAGCTTCATGGCCAAATCAACCAGGCGTTTCACCTCGTTATCATTGTCATACTCGCGCCGGAAATCCGCTGCTCCGTTCAGCGTTCTCGGCAGCGTCCACGGGTCTGTCGGGTGGTTGGGCACCATTTTGGTCAGCCGGTCCACCTGACCATAGGGCATTTGCAGAATGCGACCGGTATCGCGCAGCACGGCGCGCGCCTTCATCTTACCGAAGGTGATGATCTGCGCGACCTTGTCGTGGCCGTAGCGGTCCTGCACATAACGGATTACTTCGCCGCGCCGCGTTTCACAGAAGTCGATGTCGAAGTCCGGCATGGAAACACGTTCGGGGTTAAGAAACCGCTCGAACAGCAAGCCCAAACGTATTGGATCAAGGTCAGTAATTGTCAGCGACCATGCGACAAGCGATCCTGCCCCCGAACCACGTCCCGGCCCCACCGGTATCCCTTGCGCCTTGGCCCATTTGATAAAGTCGGCAACGATCAGGAAGTAACCGGGAAAACCCATGTTGCGAATGACGCCGACTTCATAGTCAAGCCGGTCGACATAGATCTTGAGCTCTTCGTCGGACAGGTCATCATACTTCTCTAGCCGAGCAGCGAGACCCTTTCTGGCGTCCTCTTCCAGCAATCTGGATTCGCCTTCGAGGTCACCAGCCAGACTGGGCAGGATTGGCTTGCGGCGTGGCGGAGAAAATGCACAGCGCTGCGCGATTACTAGCGTATTTGAAGTCGCCTCTGGCAAATCGGCAAACAATTCCTCCATCATTGCGGCAGTCTTTACGAAGGCCTGCGGATTGGATGTTGGCCGATCGCTGCTGTCGATCTGAGAGGAATGGGCGATACACAACATCGCGTCATGGGCGCTGTGCATGTGCGGTTCTGCAAAATTGGCCGGATTGGTGGCGACCAGCGGCAGGTTTTGCGCGTAGGCGAGATCGAGCAAGCCCTCCTCCGCGGCTTCCTCAATAGGGTTGCCGCGACGGGCGAGTTCTACGTACAGGCGCCCAGGAAACAGCGTGGAGAGCCGTTCTGCCATGTCATGTGCGCGGCGCTCTTTCCCATCTGCAAGCAACCGCGTCACCGCGCCTTCGCTGGAACCGGTCAGCGCAATCAGGCCACCTGTATGTCCGGTGAAGTCGTCGAAAGTGACGTGTGGATCAAGCTCAAGCGGACGATCAAGATGCGCCCGGCTGACAAGATGGCACAGATTGTTCCATCCTTCCTCGTCCTGCGCATAGAGCGGCAGGTAATCGACCGGCTCACCCTCGCCGCGGATCACGCCCAGCAGGCAACCGATGATCGGCTGTACACCCTCGCCCTTGGCGGCCCCTGCAAACATGCTCGACCCGTACAGGCCATTGCGGTCGCACATGGCGATGGCGGGAAAGCCCCGTTCTTTGGCGAGCTTGGCTATTTCCTTGGGGTCTATCGCACCCTCGAGCATGGAATAGCTTGAGACAACGCGCAGGGGAATGAAGGAGGCATGAGGCATGTTGCCAATATGCGCGCGGAATAGCCCCGATTGAAGGGGGCATTTTACCCCTATCCCCTATTCCGAAGGGCCGAGACTTTCCGCCCGCGCGGCCGCGACCTTCTTGCGCGTCTGGCGCACTTGCGAAATGGCGCCATAAACAACCAGTGCAGCGAGGAATACCCACACCCAGACCGGAATATTGCGTCCTGCAATCGCGAGATAGATGTAGGCAGAGACGAAGAAAAAGCCTGCCAGCATCGTCGGCAAGATGGTCGATTTTCCAGCGCGTGCGTTTCTTATCAGCCACCCGATGCTCAGAAGGAAGAACGGGATCGCGCCGACATAGATCGCACCAAATATCCACGGATTCACACCGTAGACCACGCCGAGTGATAAGAACCAGTCCGAAAACGCCTCGATCATGCCAATGTCTCCTTTACCTGATCAATTCGCATCAGGCAGGCACGCGGTTACCCGGCTTGCCGCGAATAAATAAAATCGAAGCTGTCTGACCAGTTCGCGCCGTGATCCGTGCTGACTTCCCCGTACTGGCGCACTGTGCCGTCTTCCTGCGCCGTGTAAGTCATGCGGATGAGCTGCGCGACACCGTTGTTGTCTGTGCCCCAATAGCCGGTCAGCACCATATTGCCTTCAACCGGGCCACCTTCAAAAAACACGCGCCCAGGCACACTGCCCACCCACAACTGATGCCAGGTCCCGCTGTTCGGATCGCGTGTCGAAACGCTCGTCCCGCCGCCCCCTTGCAGCGGCATCCAGGTTTCATGAATAGCGCAGCCATTGGCGAGCTTTCTTATCACACTTGTAGCAACTTGCTGATCGGAACCGTTGGCACTGACATTCCACTCGCCAACCCAGAAATCAAACGCCTGATACTGCTCCGCGGCACATGCTGGAACAGGAGGTGCAGCTGGCACAGCGGGTGCCGGCGCCTCCTGCAAAAGCATCAGTGCAGCCAGTGTGGAAGCGATCATGTGCATGATATTTCCCTATTCGATACGTCCCTCATGCAATCGTACCACACGGTCCATGCGCGCAGCCAGACGTTCATTATGAGTCGCAACAAGCGCTGCACTGCCTTGTCCGCGCACAAGTTCGAGGAATTCACCAAGCACGCGTTCGGATGTTTTCTCGTCCAGATTGCCTGTTGGCTCATCCGCAAGGACAAGTTGCGGCTTGTTCGCCAGCGCGCGCGCCACGGCAACACGCTGCTGCTCTCCGCCGGACAGCTTGCTGGGGCGGTGATCCATGCGATGTTCCAGCCCCAGCGCGCCAAGCAGCTGTTCTGCCCGCACCACGGCATCCGCGCGGCTGACGCCAAGCAATAGCTGCGGCAAGACGATGTTCTCGCGAGCGGTGAAGTCTGGCAGCAGATGGTGGAACTGGTAGACGAACCCAAGATGATCGCGGCGCAGTGTCGTCCGCTCTGCGGAGTCCAGAGTGCTGGCATCCTGGCCAGCGATCTCTATCTTACCGGAGAAGCCGCCTTCAAGAAGGCCGACAGCCTGCAACATGGTCGATTTGCCGGAGCCGGACGGGCCGACAAGCGCCACGATCTCGCCCGGTTCAATCGTCAGATTGACACCGTTCAGCACATCGATGCGTACGCCGCCCTGTTCAAAGCTGCGGGCAAGTTCGGTCAACCTTACAACTGGATCACTCATAACGCAGGACCTCCACCGGATCGGTATTGGATGCGCGATACGCCGGGTAGAGCGTCGCAAGGAAGCTGAGTCCGAGTGCCATGCCCGCGATCATCATGACTTCGCCCGGATCGGTCTTCGAAGGTAACTCCGTCAGGAAACGGACCGATGGGTCCCACAGTTCAATCCCGAATGCGGTACTGAGACCGGTCACGATGCCATTGCGGAAGAACAGCACAAGAAAGCCCACAGCCAACCCGGCCATTGTTCCTACCAGGCCCACGATAGAACCGGTGGTCACGAATATCTTCATCAGGCTGCGGCGCGTTGCGCCCATTGTCCGGATGATTGCAATATCGCGGGTTTTGGACCGCACCAGCATCACCAGCGAGGACAGGATATTGAAAGCGGCCACCAGCACAATGATCGACAGCGCGAAGAACATCGCCACGCGCTCGACCTGCAATGCCTCGAACAACGAGGCGTTCATCGTTTGCCAGTCGGTTACGATGGCGCGGCCAGAAAGGCTTTCCGTGATCGGCGCGAGTATTTCATTTACCCGGTCGGGGTCTTCTGTCTGCACTTCGATCATACTGATGGAATCGCCGGTCATCATCAGCGTTTGTGCGACGGGTATGGGCATGACCACGAAGCGTTCATCAAAATCGTACAAACCGACTTCAAACACTGCTGTGACCGTGTAGCCAACTTGCCGCGGCACTGTGCCAAAGGGAGTGGTTCGGCCCTGCGGGTTGATGATCGTTATCGTTTCACCAAGGCGCAAACCAAGATTCTGCTGAAGTCGCGAACCAATCGCTACGTTGCGCTCGCCCGGCACCAGCGTATCAAGACTGCCTGCGACCAGATTGACTTCCAGCCGTTCAATGTCTTCCATAGTGTTCCCGCGAACGAAAACTGCCTCTGCCCTGCCGTTAAAGCTGGCCAGCAAGGGCTGTTCAATCAGCGGTGAGGCACGGGTTACGCCCGGCGTCTCGCGCACTTCTTCCAGCACGCTTTCCCAATTTTCGAGCCGTCCGCCATAGGCCTGCACCACGGCATGGCCATTAAGCCCGGTAATACGGTCGAGCAGTTCGGCGCGAAACCCATTCATTACGCTCATCACGATTACCAACATGGCAACCGACAGCATAACCACGGTGATTGAAATGCCTGCGACCAGCGCAATGACTGCCTCGCTCCGGCCCGGTAACATATACCGTTTGGCGATGGACCATTCGAATGGGGATAGGATCACGGAAAAGGGGTTCTCGGATCTAGACTGACGGGATTGCGGCTTAGGTGGCCCTGCGTGCTTATTCAACATGTTTGGTATGAGCGAAGGGTTAACCACTTGCTGGTATCCGGCCGCATGATTTTCGGTTTATCCCTTTCGCCAAAGATAGCCTTGCGGGAATTCCATCGTAAACCGTCAGCATGGATCGGCGGTGTGGCCATCGTGGCAAGTTTGCTGCTGGCAGGATTGCTTGTGGCCGCAAGCGTGATGACTTTCGACTCTACCCGAGAAGAGGCGATAGCCAAGGCTCAAGAGGCTGCGACGCGCCAGGTGCTCACGGAAACTTCGGCGCTGAAGCTCGCGACGCTTTCCGTGGTGCGCGGTGAACGCGGCTATCTGCTTACACAGGACGAGCTTTTCCTCGAGCCATATCTCGAAGGCAGAATAAACGCGTTGAAGACTGTAAACAGAATTGAACAACTGGTTGCCGATTACCCAGCGCAAGCGGCCCGGCAGCCTCTTTTGCGCGCAAACGTTCGCGAATATCTCGAAAGTTCAGCGATCGTAATCAATTTGATGCGCGAAGGCTCAGGTGAGGCAGCGGTAGATCGTGTCCGTTCTGGTTTGGGCCGCAATGCAATCGAAGAGATCATGGGTCAGATCGATTTGCTTGAAGAAGAGGCGCACGCGATCTTGGAGCAGCGCATGCAGCGCGCCGACGCCGCGGCCTTGCGCACCCACCGTTTTATCGAATTGCTGGGCCTTGTCGGTCTGTTGTTGTTGGCTGTAGGCAGTGTCTTTGCGATGGCTCTACGCCGTTCGCTAGAGCGTGAAGCTGCCGCTTTTGACAAAATCCGCCGCTTCGCCGAGACTGATGAGCTAACCGGCCTTTCGAACCGCCGGGAATTGTTGCGCTCTCTTGATCGCATGATTGGTGCATCCAAACGATCCAGCAGGCCGCTGTCTATCGCGATACTCGATATCGACCGGTTCAAGCGAGTGAATGATACCTACGGCCACCCTGCCGGCGACGAAGTCATCAAGGCTGTGGGCCAGGTGGCCACACAAATGATGCGCGATCAGGATGTCATTGGCAGACTTGGTGGCGAAGAATTTGTTATCATCTTCCCTGATTGCGATACCGATGCGGCGCTGGCCGCTTGTGAAAGACTGCGTAGCGCGATTGCTGGTTTGCCGGTCCTTATAGAAGACGGTGCTGCGATCACGGTTACCCTGAGCTTTGGCGTGTCGCGCTTTGGCAAGGGCGACGACCGTACCTCATTGATAGCCCGCGCGGACGAGGCACTTTATGAGGCGAAAGAGGGCGGGCGCGATCAGGTGCGCCTGGCAGCCTGATCCTCTGGCTTAAGTTGAAAGTTCGCTGGCGATCCACGCATCGACATGCGCTTCCAGCACATCCAGCGGAACAGAGCCATTCTCAAGCACTGTATCGTGGAAAGCGCGCAGGTCGAAGTCTGCGCCAAGCGTTTGCTCAGCACGCGCCCGAAGCTCGCGAATTTTCAGCTCACCCAGCTTGTATGCAAGCGCCTGCCCCGGCCAAGTAATATAGCGATTGACCTCGGCATTGATGTTGCCTTCGGACAATGCCGTGTTGGCCAGCATGAAATCGACGGCCTCCTGCCGCGTCCAGCCCAGTGCATGAATGCCAGTATCCACCACCAGTCGGCTCGCGCGCCACATTTCGTAACTCAAACGGCCCATTTCCTTTGCTGGTGTGTCATACAGCCCCATCTCGATCCCGAGCCGTTCCGAATACAGTCCCCAGCCCTCGACAAAGACTGTGAAGAAGGTGCCATTGGCGCGCAGCGGGTGGATATCGAGTTCCTGCTGCAAGGAAATCTGATGGTGATGGCCCGGAACGGCCTCATGCACGCCCAGTGCGGGCAATTCCCACAAGGGCCGCTGATCCAGTTCGGTCAGGTTGAGGCGGTAAATGCCCGCCTGCCCCGTCGCCATTGAGCCGCGCTCGTAATAGGCGGTGGTGTTGCCCGGAGCGTTCGCCGCAGGAATAGGCTGCACAGTGTAAGGCAGACGCGGCAAGGTTCCGAACAAACGCGGCATCCAGCCGTCAATTTCCTTCGCCAAAGCCTGCGTATATTGCAGATAGCTCTCTTCATCCTCGGGATAGTACTGCGGGTCGGTGCGCAGATGCTCGATAAACGCCTCGCGCGTATCAAAGCCCGCTTCCGCTGCCACCGCTTCCATTTCGGCACGAATACGCGCGACTTCGGACTGGCCGAGATCGTGCACTTCCTGCGGCGTCATCTCAGTGGTGGTGAAGCTGCGCACGCGGTAGGCGTAGTATTCCTGTCCGCCCGGCGTGCCGCCAATGCCCGGCGCTTCGTCGGTACGGCAGGCAGGCGCATATTCCTGCGTGTAGAAATCGGCGAAGCTGCGCAGTCCGGCAAATGCGCCCTCGGTAATGGCGCTGCGTCCGCGCTGCTCCAGGGCCGCCCATTCACTGTCGGATATAGTCCCGGGGCGGGTTTCAAACGCGCTCCACCAGACCGAATCTTCTGGCGTTTCCGCGATCAATCCGGTGATCGAATTTTCGTATCCCTGCATCGGTTCACAAGGCTGGGTCAGACCCAGCGCAACCGCGTTGTCGCTCCGCTCGATCACATTTGCGACATAGGTCGGGAATGCCTCCAGCCTGCCAATGTAACTTTCGTAATCAGCGGCAGTGAACAGCGGGGAGCCGTATGCCAGCCCGGAGATCGCGCCTTGCGGCCCGCCGCGATTGGTAAAGGCGATGAAATGCGTATGATTATGCTGCGCGGCTTCCAGCGTATCATTAAAGTCGCGCGCCATCAGTGCGTGATCTATGCGCAAATTTTGCGGCAGGTCGGTAGCCGAGATGGCTTCCAGCCGCTCGCGAAACGCCTGGGTTTGGGCCAGCCGCGCATCGGACCCGGCCAGCGAATTGTCACCCAGCTGCGCATCCCCGCGCCGATCACCAATGCTGGTCGCTAGATTAGGCGAATTGTCGAGCGTCCACTCCCATACCTCTTCCCGCAATTCGACAAACTCCGCCTCGGCATCCTGAGCGAATGCTGGCTGCGCTGCGGCTATGGCCAGTGCGAAGGCAGAAGCGGCGAAAAGCGGGCGTGTCATACGGCGGTGTCTCCAGCGTCAATTGGTTGCGCCGGAGACTAGGCCGTTGGCGCGGGATGGCAAGACCGTCAGTCGTAATACCGCTCTGTCTCAATCCCGGTTGCGATCAGCGATGCCCGGGATATCCGGTTCCAGTGTAGTTGCAACTTCCACTTCCGGCACTTCGATAATGCCGCGGCCCAGATGGCTGCTGCCACGACTGTAACCAAAATAGATTACGCAGCCGATCAAGGTCCAGACCGGCAGGACCAGCATCGCCTCCAAAGGCAGATTGAGGAACAGGAAGACGCAGCCCAGTACAGTTACAGGCCCGATAATCATCAGCGCAGGCACGCGGAATGATCGCGTTCGGGTTGGATCGGTCCGGCGCAGAACCATTACCGCAACCGCAACCATCGCGAAGGCATACAGTGTTCCCGCATTTGCGATATCTGCCAACTGGCCCACGGGGAAGAAGGCCGCCCCGATTGCCACGATCACGCCGGTGATGGCAGTCACAACATACGGCGTTTTCCACTTGGGATGCACTTTGGAAAGGCCTTCAGGCAGCAACCCGTCCCGGCTCATTACGAAGAAAATCCGCGTTTGCGCGAACAGAAGCACAAGAATGACCGAAGGCAAGGCGAGGATGGCGGCGTAGCCCAGAACATTCCCGATTGCGCCAAAGCCGATCTCTCTGAGAACGTGGGCAAGCGCCTCGTTCGAGCAGACAAGAGCATCGGAAAACTGCGGTAGCGCGCATTGACGTGCCAGTTCTTCAGATCCTGCAGGAAAGGGAATGCCACCTGGCCCCATGATCGGTTGGCCGCCAATTGTGCCAATCGCACCTGCTGCGACAAGAATGTAGAACACGGTGCAGAACAGCAGCGATCCGACCAAACCGATGGGAACGTTCCGCTGCGGATTCTTGGTTTCTTCAGCTGCGGTCGAAACCGCATCAAAGCCGACATAGGCAAAGAAAATCGTCGCTGCTGCTCCAACTGCGCCTACGCCTGTCCCCCACCCGCCGAAGACGCCGGCTGGCAAAAACGGATTGAACCGCGCCACATCAAATTCCGAACTGGTGAGCGTCAGAGCGATAAAAGCTGTCAGTGCAGTCACTTTGATCAGCACCAGAACCGCATTTACCTTTGCGCTTTCGGACGTGCCGATCATCAGCAGCCATGTGACGAGCAGGGCAATCACCATTGCAGGCAGGTTGATGAACCCGCCAGGTGCACCGCCCAACGCCAATGGACCAGCTGTCAACGATACGGGCAGCGAAATGCCGAATGTATCGCCAAGAATCGTGCCTGCGAAATAACCCGACCAACCGACCGAAACTGCGGAGGCAGCAATCGCATATTCCAAAACGAGCGCCCACCCAACTGTCCATGCGATGAATTCGCCCACGGTCGCATAGCTGTAAGTATAGGCAGACCCGGCAACCGGGATCATGGAAGCGATTTCCGCATAACAAAGCGCAGCTACTATGCAGACCGTGCCCGCTATGACGAAAGCCAGCATCAGGCCCGGACCAGCCTTTTGCGCGCCAGCAGCCGTCAGCACGAAGATCCCTGTGCCGATGATGCAACCAATACCGAACAACATAAGCTGGAAAGCACCAAGAGTGCGGTGCAGCGATTTACGTTCCGCTGTTGCCAGTATGGCATCCAGAGGCTTGACCCGATCTAGAAACATTGAGGAGGTTTCCCCCAGGCTTGCAGCAGGACTTCCCTGCCCGACCAGCCGGTGCGCCCAGATTTACTCCAAAATTCAGTCCGCGCAATTGCATAGTTGTTCAGCCGCCCCGCAAGGTTTGCACGCCCCAGTCGCGTTCCAGCAAATACAGCACCGTGCGCGCGGCTTCGCCTCTGCCCGAGCCTTCGAGGCCGCCCTCGTTTTCCACCAGCAATTTGGCATCATTGTTGGCAGTGTCGATCAACCGCGTGACTTGCTCCAGCGAGGCGATGTTGAAGCCTTCGTCGCCGCTCTGGCGTGTGCCGAGCAATTCGCCGCCGCCCCGCAGGCGCAGATCCTCCTCGGCCAGTTCAAACCCGTCTTGCGAACTTTTCATCAGTTCGAGGCGTTTCTTGCCCGTTTCGGACAATTCATTGCCGCGTAGCAGGAGGCAGGTCGATTTCTCCGCACCACGCCCGACACGGCCGCGCAGCTGGTGGAGCTGTGCAAGACCGAAGCGTTCTGCCTGTTCAATCACCATCAGCGTGGCATTGGGCACGTCCACACCCACTTCGATCACGGTTGTTGCGACCAATATCTTTGCGCCGCCAGAGGCAAAGCGTGCCATTCCGGCGTCTTTCAATTCGGGCGCGAGTTGTCCGTGGACCAGCACCACATCATCACCGAAGCGCTCTTTCAAGGCAGCGTAGCGCGCTTCCGCAGCGGCGAGGTCTTCATTCTCGCTTTCAGTGCCGCGCACCATCGGGCACACCCAATAGGCCTGTTGTCCGCTGGTCACATGGCGGCCCACAGCGGCGGCAATGTCCTCGAGCCGGTCGAGCGGCAAGACGCGGGTGTCAATCGCCTGCCTGCCTGGTGGAAGTTCATCCAGGCGGCTGACTTCCATTTCGCCGTGATTGGCCAGCACCAGCGTGCGCGGGATCGGCGTCGCTGTCATCGCCAGCGTATGCGGAGTCACCTTACCTTTTTGGGTGAGCAACAGGCGCTGCGACACACCGAAGCGGTGTTGTTCATCGATCACTACAAGACCCAGGTTCTTGTAGTTCACGGTTTGCTGGAAGATCGCATGGGTGCCGACCACAATGTCGATACTGCCATCAAGCAGGCCCATCAAAATGCTTTCCCGCGCGCGGCCCTTGTAACGCCCTGTCAGCAGAGCGATTTCAACTCCGGTGGACGCGGAGAGATTGCGCAGGCTTTCCAGATGCTGGCGGGCAAGCAATTCGGTCGGAGCCAGCAACGCGGCTTGCGCGCCTGCCTCCACCGCAACCAGCATCGCCTCCAACGCCACGACTGTCTTGCCTGCGCCAACGTCGCCTTGCAGCAATCGAAGCATCGGGCTGGCCTGTGCCATATCGCCGGTAATCTCGGCAATGCTGCGCTCCTGCGCGCCCGTTAGCGGGAACGGCAATTGGAGCTTGCCTCGCAGCGAGTCGTCGCCCTGAAGGCTCTGCCCCTTGCGCGCCCGATTGCTCTGCCGCACGAGCAGCAGGGCGAGCGCATTGGCAAACAATTCATCATAGGCGAGCCTGTCGCGCGCTTTCTCATTCTCTCCTTGATGCGCCAACGCCAGCGCCTCACGCCAACTTGGCCATCCTTCGCGCTTCAGCGTAGTCGGTTCGATCCATTCTGGAAGCTCAGGCGCGCGGGCGAGCGCTTGCTCCACGAAAGAACCAATGCGCGGCTGCGTCAGACCTTCGGCAAGGCGGTAAATCGGCTCCACCATTTTGCCCATCGCATCCGCGCTTTTCTCGGCCACATGATCAGGATGAACGATCTGGAGCATCTGGTCATATTGATCGAGCCGCCCCGCCACCCAGCGCGTTTCGCCCACCGGCAGCTGCTTTTTCGCAGTGTAGCTGGCGCGTCCGAAATAGGTGAGCGTGCAGACATTGCCCTGCGCGTCCTGCGTCAGCACCCGGTACGGCCCGCGCCCGGGATTGCGCGGGCTGCGATGCTCCATCGTGGTGAGCGCGACAACCACTTGCTCCCCGACGTGCGCATCGTCCAGATCCTGGACCGCGCGCCGCGTCACGAACCGCTCTGGCAAGTGATAGAGCACATCCCGCACCCGTTCGAGCCAGAGCTTGGCAAGCGGCTTCTTCAGCTTAGGGCCCACGCCTTCCAGACTGTCGATTTCTGTAAACAGGGGATTGAGGATTTCGGGCCGCATTGCCTGTCCCCATAGCGTCTAGTTTCGCTGTTGCGAAGCCACCGACACAACCGTGCACAAAAATGGGATTTCCTGATTTGGCTCAACAATGCTATTGCTTCGGCCGGGGTCGCAGCCGGGGTCGTATTCACGAACCTTTTGGGGGACTTCTATGTTCAAATTCACGAAATTGTTGGCCGCATCTGCAACTTTGGCGCTCCTTGCGACGCCTGCTCAGGCGCAAGAAGCTGAAGAGGCTCGGACCAGTTATCGGATCACAATGATCGACCTTGCCGATGGAGCAGACAATCGTTGGGCCGAATTGCAAGAAACGATGTTTGCACCAGCGCGTGCGGCAGCTGGCCTGGCTCCTGTAACAGTGCACTGGGTCATGATGAATCCCGATTACGATCTGATGCTCGTGATGGAATTGCCACGCGGTATGTCCACTTTCGACACCCACGCCAATGCTGAACGCGAAAGCTTCTTCGCGGAACTGGCGCGTATGGCCGGAAGCGATGAGGCGATGGAAGCGCTTGGCGCAGAATATGACGAACTGATCGAAGACGAGTTGGTCCTGTTCACCCACACCCACCCTTGATCGGGTCTGCCTAAAGGCACACATGGGGCGCTTCATTCAATGAGGCGCCCCTTTTGTTATGACCGATACAACCGAGAACCCTCTAGCCACCCGTCTCGCCAGGGCGAAATTCCGGGCGTGGCATCGCGGAACACGCGAAGCCGATTATATGTTCGGCTGCTATTTCGACACGTACCATGCGCAGTGGGACGACGCAGCGCTTGTCTGGTTCGAAGCCTTGCTGGATGAAGACGATGTTGATGTCATGGCGTGGGCAATGGGCCGCGGCGATCCGCCAGAGCATCTTGCAGGTGACCAAATGGAGGTCTTGCGCAAGCTCGACTATGTGAGCATCTAGGTGATCTGACCCCCATCTCTTTTCGAGCTGGGGGCTTTTTCGCTTGCCAACAGTTGAAGCCCCTATGCCCGATCTTTCCCGTATCCTGAACGCCGATCAGGCGCGCATCCTTTCGCAAGTGGCGCGCGGTGCGCAGCCGCTTGTGCTGGCCGATCTGGCACGCGCTGCGAAAGGCCGCGCGGTGTTTATCGCGCCTGATGATACAGCGATGCGCGCGGTAGTGGACGCAGCGCACTACTTTGCGCCCGAATTGCAGGTGATCGAGTTTCCGGCGTGGGACTGCCTGCCGTATGACCGCGCCAGCCCGGCCATGTCGGTCAGTGCACAACGATTGGCAGCGCTGCATCGACTGCAAACCGGTAAGTCCGGAAGCCAGTTGGTCGTCACTACCGTCAACGCCCTGCTCCAGCGCGTCCTGACCCCGTTCCGCATTCGTGAAGCGGTCCGCGAATTCAGGGTTGGCACGGTAATAGGTCATGAAAGCCTCGCGGTGCTTTTGCAAAAGCAGGGCTACACCCGCGTTGATACTGTGGTGGACACGGGCGAATTCGCCATGCGCGGCTCCATCGTGGATATATACCCCAGCGGGCTTGAGGCAGGCTTGAGGCTGGATTTCTTCGGAGACGAGCTTGAAAGCCTGCGCCTGTTCGACCCCAGCACGCAGCGCACCACTGCGACCATCGAAGACCATCTGCTGCTGCCAGCCAGCGAGGCTTTGCTGGACGAAGATTCGATAAAGCGTTTCCGCAGCCGTTACCGCGAGAGTTTTGACGGCAGCGCCACGCAAGACCCGTTGTATGAAGCCGTAAGCGATGGTCGCCGACTTGCGGGCATGGAGCATTGGCTGCCCCTATTCGAGGAGAAGCTGTCAACGCTGTTTGATCATTTTGACGCGGCAGACACGCTTATCATCGATTCCGGGGCGCTTTCAGCCGCAGACGAACGCCTGTCGGACATTGCCGACTACCATCGCCAGCGCGGCGAAACTTCCGGCCAGAGCCGAGGCAGCTACCGCCCGATTGATCCCGAATTGCTTTATCTGACCGATACGGAATTCAAGCAGGCAATGGCCGCATGGCCCATTCACAAGGCATCGATTTTCCCCGAGCCGGAAAGCGAAAAATCGGTCGATTTCGGCTTTCGTTCAGCTCGCGATTTCTCGCCGGAGCGCTCTCAAGGCGCGAATGTTTATGAAGCGGCGGCAAAACATCTTGCTGCACTTGCCAAGGCCGGCAAACGTCCACTTCTCGCAGCCTATACAGCAGGGTCGCTCAGCCGGATAACTTCGATCATCGGGGAGGCAGGAACGCCGGTCCAGATTGCGAACACCTGGCAAGAAGCGCTCGGCGCAGCAGCCCCCAAAGGGGGTGTAGCCACGCCTACAGCTATGGTGCTGCCGCTCGACACTGGCTTTGCCAACGATGAGCTGGAACTGATTACAGAGCAGGATCTGCTGGGTGACAGGCTGGTCCGCCGCAAAAAGCGTAAGAAAGATGCCGATGCATTTCTGGCCGAACTGCAGGCGCTTGGCGAAGGTGATCTGGTCGTCCATGTGGACCACGGCATCGGCAAGTATATCGGGCTGGAACCCATTCCCGTCGGCCAAAGCCAGCATGACTGTGTGCGTTTGGAATATGCTGGCGGTGACAAGCTGTTCATACCTGTCGAGAATATCGACGTTCTTAGCCGTTATGGCTCTTCCGAAGACAATGTTCAGCTGGACCGGCTTGGAGGGGAAGCTTGGCAGCGCCGCCGTTCCAGACTGAAAGAACGCATTCAGGCAATCGCAGGCGAACTGATGAAAATCGCCGCCCAGCGTGCCTTGCGCAAAGCGCCAGTGCTTGCCCCTGACGAAGCCAGCTACAACCAGTTCCTGGACCGCTTCCAGTATGAAGAAACCGACGATCAGGAAGCTGCCATTGCCGACGTTCTGCGCGACCTTGAAAGCGGGCGACCAATGGATCGCCTTGTCTGCGGTGATGTTGGCTTTGGCAAAACAGAAGTTGCCCTGCGCGCCGCCTTTGTCGCAGCGATGAATGGCCAGCAGGTGACAATGATCGCGCCAACCACTCTGCTTGCGCGCCAGCATTATCAGAACTTCTGTGACCGTTTCGCAGGTTTCCCGCTGAATATCGGGCGCCTTTCGCGCCTCGTTTCCGCCAAGGAGATGAAGGAGACGCGCGAAGGGCTGGCAGACGGCACCGTCGACATCGTGATCGGCACACACGCCATCTTGTCAAAGAACACCCAGTTCAAGAATTTGGGACTGGTAATTGTGGACGAAGAACAAAGGTTCGGCGTTACGCATAAGGAAAAGCTGAAGGCCCTGCGTGCCGATGTGCATGTCCTCACCCTCACCGCAACGCCCATCCCGCGTACCCTGCAGATGGCGATGAGCGGGCTGCGGGAGCTTTCCACCATCAAGACCCCGCCGGTCGATCGTCTGGCCGTGCGGACATATGTGATGGAATGGGACGATATGGTGGTGCGCGAGGCACTGCTGCGCGAACACCATCGCGGCGGGCAGAGCTTCATCGTGGTACCGCGCATTTCCGACATGGGTCCGATAGAGGAATGGCTGCGCGATACCGTGCCCGAAGTGAAGGTCGTATCCGCTCACGGCCAGATGAACGCGGGCGAAATCGAAGAACGGATGAGCGCCTTTTACGAAGGCAAATACGAAGTGCTGCTGTCCACCACGATCATCGAGAGCGGGCTGGATCTGCCGACCGCCAACACCATGATCATCCACCGCGCAGACCGGTTTGGTCTGGCGCAGCTTTACCAGTTGCGAGGGCGCGTGGGCCGCGCGAAAATTCGCGCCTACGCCTATCTGACGACACCTGCCGACACACAGCTGTCCGAAGTGGCGGAGAAGCGCCTGAAAGTGCTGAGTGACCTGGACAGTCTGGGCGCAGGTTTCCAGCTTGCCAGCCATGATCTCGATATTCGCGGCGCGGGGAACCTGCTTGGGGACGAACAGAGCGGCCATATCCGCGAAGTCGGGTTCGAGCTGTATCAATCCATGCTGGAAGATGCGATCTTGGCGGCAAAGGCCGGAGAAGCAGGTCTTGCACCGGACAGCAGCGGGTTCTCTCCGCAGATTACCGTCGATGCGCCAATCATGATCCCGGAAGAATATGTGCCCGATCTGGCCGTGCGCATGGCGCTATACCGCCGCCTCAACCAGACAGAGGGACAGGCCGAGATCGAAAGTCTTGCTGCCGAAATGATCGACCGCTTTGGCGAACTGCCGCAGCCCACAAAGAACCTGATCCGCCTGATCGAGATCAAGGCGCAGGCCATTACCGCCCATATCGCCAAGATCGATGTTGGCGCGCGCGGCACGCTTGTGACATTCCATGAGGATAATTTCCCCGATCCCGTGGGCCTCATCGCCTATGTCGACAGGCTCAACGGTACCGCAAAGCTGCGGCCCGATATGAAGCTGGTCATCAACCGTGCATGGGGCGATCCGCAAAGCCGCCTCAATGGCCTGTTCCAGTTGACCAAGGGTTTGAGTAGCGTGGTAAAAAGGGCCGCAAAGAAAGCGGCATAGCGCACTTGTCATCCGGCCGACGCGCCTCAATAGTGCGCTCAACAGGAGGACTATCAACCAATGCGTTTGCTGCTTTCCACCGGCCTTGCCCTTTCACTTGCCGGCCCGCTCGCTGCGTCCGTTGCGGCGCAAGAAACCTACCGTCAGCCGCCCGCCGATGTCGCCGACATCGTAACGCGCGCACCCTCCCCCAGCGTTTCCGTTTCGCCCGCTGGTGACACGGTTCTGTTGCTGGAACGGGAAAGCCTCCCGCCAGTGTCCGAACTCGCGCGTCCGATGGAAAAGCTGGCCGGACTGCGGCTTGATGCTGCTATTAACGACCGCCACGGAACCCGCGCCTTTGTCGGCATGGCCTTGCGCGACATAGCCGATGGGGCAGAGCGGCAGGTCGCTCTGCCCGCGGAAGCCGACGTGTCCGACCTCAGCTGGTCGCCCGATGGCCGCCACGTTGCGTTCACCAACACCTATGCAGACGGCATGGCGCTGATGGTGCTGGATACAGCCAGCGGCGAGGCAACAACGCTGTGCGAACGCGGCATAAATCCGATCTTTCAGGGACCGCGCTGGCTGCCCGATGGCCGCTTGCTGATCCTCGCATCGCCTGCGAATCGCCGGCCTATGCCCGTTGCATCGCCCACCCCTGTGGGGCCTGCAATCCAGGATGCATCAGGAGGCGAGGAAGCGCAGACGCGCACCTATCAGGACTTGCTGGAAAACCCCCATGATGAGGCGCTGTTTACATGGCTGACCACAAGTCAGCCAGTTGCCTATTCGCTGGATGGCGGCGCGCCGGAAATTCTGGGTGAGCCGCGCATCTACACCTATGCCGGAGCATCGCCGGATGGTGGATATATGCTCATGGAATGGCTCGAACAGCCGTTCAGCTATCAGGTGCCTTACAGCCGCTTCCCGCAGACCTCTGTTGTAACTGACGCTTCAGGGGAACTCATAGTAACCATTGCCGAGCAGCCACTGGCAGACAATCTTCCGGTTCAGGGCGTTCCAACCGGCCGCCGCTCGATAACCTGGCATCCGACAGAGGACTCGCTGCTCGTTTGGGCCGAGGCGCAGGACGGCGGCGATCCGCGCGTTGAAGCCGATGTGCGCGATGCAATGATGGGCCTTGCCGCACCGTTTTCTGGCGAGCCGATTGAAATTGCCCGCTTCGAAGACCGTTTTTCCGGCTTCGTTGGTATGGAAGATACAGACGATGTCATCGCCTATGATTACGACCGCGACAGCCGCGAAATTCGCCTGACCCATGTCGATGTCACAGGCGACAACCCGGACCGTGTGATCAATCTGCGCGATTCGCAGGATGCCTATAACGACCCCGGCTCTCCGGTTACTGTGACCACCGCATCGGGCTTTAACGTGGCCCGCAATGATGATGGCGTGCTGTTGCTCAGTGGCAGCGGGGCCACGCCCGAAGGACTGAGACCGTTCTTGCGGCGCTTCGATCTGGCCACGTTGGACACGCAGGAAATCTGGCGCAACACAGGCGAAAATTTGGAGAGCGTCGTCGATGTGCTGGATGACAGCGACAGCGCCTTCGTCACATATTTCCAAAGCCCTACCGATCCGGGCAATTACCGGCTGCGCGTTGGTGACATCATGACAGCGCTCACCGAATTCCCAGATCCGCATCCTGAATTGACCGGCATCAGCCGTGAACTTGTTACCTACACACGGGAAGACGGAACAGAGCTGACCGCGACGCTTTATCTTCCTTCCGGGTACGTACAGGGGCGGCAAGTGCCGCTGGTCGTTTGGGCCTACCCGCGTGAATTCAACAGCGCTGGTACCGCTTCGCAAAACCGCGATTCGCCCTATCGCTTCACGCGCATCGGCGGATATTCGCACCTGTTCTTCCTGACTCAAGGTTATGCCGTGCTGGACAATGCTTCCATGCCGGTGATCGGCAATGATCCTGAGACGGTAAACGATACTTTCATCGAACAGGTCGTCTCCAGCGGTCAGGCAGCGGTCGATTTTGCTGTGACGCGCGGGATCAGCGACGGCTACCGCGTAGGCGTTGGCGGGCACAGCTACGGCGCGTTCATGACAGCGCACCTACTGGCCAGGAGCGATATCTTCCGCGCCGGGATAGCCCGCTCAGGTGCCTACAACCGGACGCTCACACCTTTCGGCTTCCAGTCGGAACGACGCATTTTCTGGGATGCGCCGGAAACATATTATGAACTGTCGCCCTTCATGGCGGCTAATATGATCAATGAGCCGATGCTGTTGATCCACGGCAATAACGACAACAATTCCGGCACCTTCCCGCAGCAATCAGAACGCATGTTCGCAGCTGTAAAGGGCACTGGAGGCACTGCGCGACTGGTTATGCTGCCATACGAAAGTCATGGTTATCGCGGCCGGGAATCGGTGCTGCATACCCTGGCAGAGATGATCGACTGGTTTGACGTCCACGTTAAGAACGCCGGGCCGACGCCCGAACAGTCTGCATCAGAATGACCAAATGACCGCGGTTGCGCTTTATGCCGTAACCGCGGCCAGTGTGGCAAATCGCCCGGACGACATGGGCCTGCCAGCAAGATAGCCCTGGATGATGTCGCACCCCTCGCGCATGGCAACAGCGCGCTGGCCCTCCGTTTCGATGCCTTCTGCAATCACGCACAGGTCAAGCGCACGGGCCATCGCGATAATACCGCGCAATACGGCCAGGTCGCGCGAATCATTTGCCACGCCTTCAATCATCGAGCGATCAAGCTTGAGCGCATGTAATGGCAGGACCTTCAAATACCGGAAGTTGCAAAAACCGGCTCCAAAATCATCAAGCGCAATCCGGATCCCTTTGCCGGCCAGATAATTCAGCCGTTCTGCAGACCGGTCGAGATCGGCCACCAGCGCCTGCTCTGTGATTTCCAATGTCAGCCGCTCTGCCGGAAAGTTCGCATCAGCGATCATGGCTAGCAATTCTTCGCCGAAAGTCCGATCGAACAGGTCCATCGCCGTGACATTGATCGACAAACGCAAATGGCCTGGCCAATGCGCCGCCGCTGAAAGTGACGCACGCGCAATGTGGCGGGACAGGCGGCGGGCAATGCCCCCGCTTTGAGAAATCGCCACCAAGGCATCTCCTGCAAGTACGCCGTGGTCTTCATGTTCCCAACGGACCAGCGCCTCAGCCCCAGCCAACGCGCCATCGGAGCTGCGATATTGCGGCTGGAACAGCAACTGGATTTCATCGGCCGTCAAAGCGTCCGCAAGGTCTTCTGTAACCGGATGCGGTTCTGTCCGCCTGCGATCCGTTCTGGCCCTGCGATCGATAGTTTGTGCTGGAATTGACATTGCAGCCTCCTGCCAAACGTGGCGGGTGTAGTCTCTCACTGATAATGGCGCGTTGCAAATCGGGACGGCGCTCCATAGTGTCGCCTGCGATGGGAGACGCAATGCAGACTGGGGAACAGCAACCGGGCTATCAGCGGCTCGCCCTGCTGCATTCAGACACGGAGAAATCGGCCAAGGCAGCACAAGAACTGGCAGAGCGCGCGGATTTTGTATCGCTGGACGACGCTGATGCCGTGGTCGCTCTCGGCGGCGACGGGTTCATGCTGGATACCTTGCATGACATGCTCGACAGCCATCGCAGCTTACCTGTCTTTGGGCTGAACCTGGGTACAGTCGGTTTTCTGATGAATCGATATTACGGATACGGAGACATCACTTCCCGGATAGCAAGGGCGAAACCGCTTATCGTTTCACCGTTGCGGATGGAGGCGATAACGCAATCAGGGGAAAGCGTCAGTTCCTGCGCGATCAATGAAGTCAGCCTGCTGCGCGAAACACGGCAAACAGCGAAGATTGAAATTTCGGTCAATGGCCGGGTCCGCATTCCGCAACTGGCAGGCGACGGTGTCCTGTTGGCCACCCCGGTTGGCTCTACCGCATACAATCTATCCGCCAATGGTCCGATCCTGCCACTCGATTCGCAGATGCTCGCGCTCACTCCGATCAGCCCATTCCGCCCGCGCCGCTGGCCTGGCGCCATTCTGCCGGAAAGCAGCCGCGTGACTTTCCGCGTCCACGAACCGGCCAAACGGCCCGTCGCCGTGGTGGCGGACCAGAAAGAGGTACGCGATGTTGCAGAAGTCCATGTGGAAATTGCGCGCGACAAGAAAATGACCCTGCTATTTGATCCCGGACATGCGCTGGATGAACGCATCGTGGCAGAGCAATTTATCACCTGACCGCATGTAATAGACGAAGTCCTTAAAACAGGGCCTTGCCAAACCAAATCGCCGCCCATATAGGCGCATCCCTGCCCCCTCAACACCGCTTGGGGGCTGCTCCCCGATAGCTCAGCGGTAGAGTAGGTGACTGTTAATCACTTGGCCGTAGGTTCGAATCCTACTCGGGGAGCCATTTTTTCCACTTGAGGCTTTTGCACCCGCAAGTGCGGCGGCAGGTTTGCAGCTCAGCCATGCAGCTGTTCCTGCTTGCAGACAGCCACCCGTTCAAATTTCTTCGGATCGATGCGTGACGGATCACGGCCGATGTCCGCGCGCCGTGACGGCGCGCGGACATCAATTATGCTTGTGCACCGTGACAGTGCTTATACTTGCTGCCGGAGCCACAGGGGCAGGGTGAATTACGACTGACATTCTGGCCGGCATAAGGATCTGCCGACTGTGCGCCGCCCGAACCGGTGGAGGCCACCGGCGATCCCGCCAGCGTTCCGAACAGAGGTGCGCGTGCTGCCGAGCCATCACCATCATTGGAATTATCTTCCCCGGTGAACGGGTCGATATGCCCCGTCAGGAATTCCGGCAAATCCGGCAGTGTGCGCGGCGGAGGCGGCGCGGCGGGACGGAACTCTGCCGTGAGCAGAACCTTGGTCACGTCCTCTCGCAGCGTATCGAGCATTGTCTCGAACAGACCGAAGGCTTCCTGCTTGTATTCATTGATCGGCTGCTTTTGCGCATAGGCGCGCAGAAACACAACCTGACGCAGCGCGTCGAGCGTCGCGAGATGTTCCTTCCAGTGATAGTCGAGCCGTTCAAGCAGAATGCTCTTTTCCACCCGGCGCCAGGAATCTTCCGGAATATCGGCGGTCCGGGAAGCCAGGCTTTCTTCGGAAAGTTTTTGCAGACGTTCTTCGATCATGTCGGGTTCGACCTGATCTTCCTGCAGCCACTCGTCCAACGGGACAGTAAGCCCGAGGACTTCGTCGATCTTTTCCGACAGGCCCGCAACATCCCACTGTTCAGGGTAGGAGCCCGGAGGGCATGCCTTGGTGACAATCGCATTGATGGCATCACGGCGCATGTCTTCGACCACGTCGTCCACACGTTCCGAATCCATGATTTCGCTGCGCTGTTCGTAAACGACCTTGCGCTGGTCGTTCATCACATCATCATATTGCACGACCTGCTTACGCATTTCGTAATTGCGCGCCTCAACCTTCTTCTGTGCCGTCTCAATCGCCTTGGACAGCCATTTGGAGCCGATCGCCTCGCCATCTTCGAGATTGGCATTCATCATCTTGGAAAACAGCGTGTCCGGACCAAAAATGCGCAACAGGTCATCTTCAAGACACAGGTAGAAGCGGGACAGGCCCGGATCGCCCTGACGGCCTGAACGGCCACGCAACTGGTTGTCGATGCGGCGGCTTTCGTGACGTTCCGTACCCAGGACGAACAATCCGCCCGCGTCCAGCACCCGCTGCTTTTCCTCAGCAACTTCAGCCTTGATCTTGGCGATAGCAGCGTCCTTCTCAGGGCCATCTTCCATATCGGCAAGTTCATCATTGGTGCGGAATTCAACATTGCCGCCCAATTGGATATCAGTACCGCGACCGGCCATATTAGTGGCAATCGTCACTGCGCCCGTACGACCTGCCTGCGCCACGATGTGGGCTTCCTGTTCGTGCATCCGCGCGTTGAGGACGGCGTGCTTCACACCTTCCTTATCAAGGAACTGGCTGAGCAATTCGGACTTCTCGATCGAAACCGTACCGACCAGAACCGGCTGGCCCAATTCACTTTTTTCCCGGATTGCCGTGGCAATAGCGGCGAATTTATCGAGCGTGTTCTTGTAAAATTCGTCTTCCTCGTCAACGCGCTGAATTGGCACGTTGGTAGGAATTTCCACCACGTTCAGTTTGTAGATATCCCAGAATTCGCTCGCCTCGGTGGCTGCGGTACCGGTCATGCCGGACAATTTGGGATACATACGGAAGTAATTCTGGAAGGTGATCGAGGCCATGGTCTGGTTTTCGGGCAGGATTTCCACCCCTTCCTTGGCTTCTGTTGCCTGATGCAACCCGTTCGACCAGCGGCGGCCGTCCATCATGCGGCCGGTAAATTCATCGATGATGACGACCTTGTCGTCCTTCACGATGTAGTCCGTGTCTTTCTTGAACATGACCACGGCCTTCAACGCCTGATCCATGTGATGCACAACCTGGGTGTTTTCGATATCGTAGAGGTTGTCCGATTCCAGCAAACCCGATGCGATCAGGCGCTGCTCAAGCTCCTCCGCGCCGATTTCGGTCAGCGAGACGTTACGGGATTTTTCATCCTTGGTGTAGAAACCTTCTTCCTCGCCCAGAGGGCCGCCATTCTCTTTTTCCAGAGCTTCATGATCGATCACCAATTGCTTGATGATCGCGTCCAGAGCGACATACATGTCGCTCTTGTCCTCTGTCGGGCCGGAGATGATCAGCGGAGTACGCGCTTCGTCAATCAGGATGGAATCGACCTCATCCACAATTGCGTAATTGAAGGGACGCTGCACCATCTGGCGGCGTTCCTGCTTCATGTTGTCGCGCAGGTAATCGAAACCGAATTCGTTGTTTGTGCCGTAAGTGATGTCAGCCGCATAGGCCTGCCGCCGCTGTGCTTCGGGCAGATTCGGCACAATCACGCCCGTGGTCAGATCAAGAAAATTATAAAGCTGGCCCATCCAGCCGGCATCGCGGCTGGCAAGGTAATCATTGACGGTCACAACGTGCACGCCCTTGCCCTCGATCGCGTTGAGATAGGTGGCAAGCGTGGCGACCAGGGTCTTACCCTCGCCCGTCTTCATTTCGGCAATTTCGCCGCGATGGAGGACGATACCGCCTACCATCTGCACATCGAAGTGGCGCATACCCAGCACACGCTTCGAAGCCTCACGCACTGTGGCAAACGCTTCCGGCATAATGTCGTCGAGCGTGGCACCTTCCGACAGCTTGATCCGGAATTTGGCTGTTTGTGCCTTCAGCTCGTCATCGGAAAAATCGACCAGCTGATCTTCAAGCGAATTGATACGCGCAACGAGCTTGTCGAGCGATTTGACGTAACGGTCATTCGAAGAACCGAAAACGGTTTTGGCGATTGTCTGCCACATGGCGGGCTGTTCCTGTTCGGATAATATGGGATGAGACCGCGCATATCAGCGCGGCCTGAAAAGTCAGGCGATGTAAAGGGGTTGCGGCGCTATTCGCGCGCGCGGTCTACCTGAATGCGGACGCTGGGAACCGGCTCAATCGCTGGCTCTGTGGCGCAAGGCCATGCCTGCGGCACATCGCCAACAGGGCTTTTCTGACGTAGCTGGACCGGAGTGCTGACGACTGCAATGCAATCCGCCTGCTCTGCCGCAGCTATGCTTATCAGACTTGCATCCGCCGCAGACACAGGCTCCGCCGCGAGCGTAAAGCCCGAAATTACGGCAAGCAAAGTAAGCAATTGGCGAAGCATAAGGCCTGTCAGATAGCGATTGATACAGCGAAGTCTATGCCGGAATGCGTGAATATGCGGTGAAATTGCCGCGTTGTAGCCGCAAAGCAGGCTCGTTATGAGCAAACCCATGGACCTCACCCGCTCTCCGCTCGCCCGCCCCTTCCCCGATATGCCGCCTGTCGAAGGCGTGACCATGCGTGTTGCCCGCGCGCGGTACAAGAACTGGGACCGAGCCGACCTGACATATGCCGAGCTGGCAGAGGGGACGACCTTGGCGGGCGTCTTCACCCAAAACGTGTGCTGCTCTACCGAGGTTGAAATGGGGCGCGAGCAGGTGAAGCTGGGCCGGGCGCGCGCCCTGATTGTCAATGCGGGCAATTCAAACGCCTTTACCGGTTATCGCGGGCGTGATGCGGTGGAGCAGATTATGGCGCAGGTGGCGCATCATCTGGAATGCGCGCCGTCAGATGTACTGGTGTCGTCCACCGGTGTAATCGGTGTGCCCTTGCCCAAAGACAAGGCGCAGGAAGGCGTTGCGGCGGCACTTCACGCAGAGCCTTGCAGTTGGGAAGATGCCACAAGCGCTATCGGCACCACGGACACCTTTACGAAGGGCGCGGCTTCCGCCGCGATGATCGGCGAAACGCGCGTCGTCCTGAACGGAATTATCAAAGGCAGCGGCATGATTGCGCCCGATATGGCGACGATGCTCGGCTACATCTTCACCGACGCTGCAGTAGAACCTGCCTTCCTGCAACAATGCCTCTCTGGTGCCAATGCGCGCACTTACAATTGCATCACCGTAGATAGCGATACTTCCACCAGCGATACCGTACTGGCCTTCGCGACGGGAAAAGCGGGAAATGTCCCGCTATCCTCCTTCGACGATCCCGGCGCGGATGCCTTCATGGCCGCGCTGGAGGATGTTTGCCGCAGCCTCGCCCAACTGGTCGTGCGCGACGGCGAAGGGGCGAGCAAATTCATCGCTGTGAATGTGTCGGGCGCGGCAAACGATGACAGCGCACGCCGCGTCGGCCTTGCGATTGCCAATTCCCCGCTTGTCAAAACGGCGATTGCGGGGGGAGATGCCAATTGGGGCCGCGTTGTCATGGCGGTTGGCAAAGCGGGAGAACCTGCCGACAGGGACAAACTCGGCATAGCCTTTGGCGGCACCTGGGCGGCGCGTGATGGCTTGCCCGTTGCGGATTACGATGAAGCGCCGGTTGCGAAACACCTGGAGGGGCAAGAAATCGACATCACCGTTGAATTGGGCATTGGCGAAGGCCGTGCCACGGTTTGGACGTGCGACCTCACCCACGGATACATCAGCATCAATGCCGATTACCGGTCATGAATGACGTCATGGCGCTTCATCGCGCAATGGAAGACTTGCTTCGCACGGTGACCGAAAAAGCCATCATGCCGCGCTTTCGCAATCTGGCCGAAGGCGAGATCGAGGACAAAGGCGGCAACGATCCTGTTACCGTGGCAGACCGCGATTCCGAACATATGCTGCGCGAAGGGTTGGAGAAGATCATTCCCGGCCTCGCCTTCGTGGGGGAAGAACAGGTCCACGTCGATCCCTCAGCACTGGACGGACTGACAGGCGATTGCTGGATTGTGGATCCGATCGACGGCACGCGCAATTTCGCCGCCGGGAAGCCGCCGTTCGGCATTCTGATCGCCATGGCCTCTGGCGGAGAGGCGCACACGGGCTGGATCTATGATTGTCTGTCAGGCCGTTTCTGCGTGGCGCACAGCGGCAAAGGCGCATTCATCGGTAGCGAGAAAGTCACTGCCATTCCCACAGGAGAGACACCGCCCGTCGCCGCAATCTCTCTGATTTTCATGGACGATGCGCAGCGCGAGGCGATGAAGGCGCACATCATGCCGCATTATCGCCTTACCGACATACCTTACTGCGCGGCCGAGCAATATCCGCGGCTTGCTCTGGGGACGAATGATGTTTCAATCTTCGAGCGCACGCTGGCATGGGATCATGCAGCGGGCGTTTTGTGGCTGAATGAGGCAGGCGGAAAGGCCGCGCGACTGGATGGTTCCGCCTACAGGGTAGACGAATGGAACCGTAAAGGTCTGGTCGGCGCGGCCTCGCCAGCGATGTGGGAGGACATGGTAGAGCGGCTAAATGCGTTGGAAGCTTAAAGCTCGCCTTCCAGCCAGCCTTTCAGTGCGTTCTTTGGTGCTGCGCCCATTTGTTGCGCGACGGGCTTGCCGTCCTTGAACAATACGAGGAATGGGATTGACTGGACGCCCATCTTCCCGGGCACCTCGGGATTTTCCATGATATCCATCTTGGCGATTGTCACTTTGTCGGCCAGCTCGTCCGAAATCTCTTCCAGCGCAGGAGCGATCATCTTGCACGGGCCGCACCATTCCGCCCAGAAATCCACGAGGACGGGCTTATCGGAATCGAGCACGTCAGCCTGGAAGCTTGCGTCGGTAACATTCTTGGTAGCCATGATGGCGTCTCCTGATTTGCTTGGTGCCCTATCTGGGCATGAACTCTAATTCCTCAATGCCTGAGGCGCGATAGCTTTCCTTAGTCTGCCCCCAGCTGCGCTTTTGCAGACGGATGATGGGCGGACAGAACCTCTGCCGGGATGGCGATGAGGCGGGGTGTCTGGGTGTATAATACCGCCGCTTCAATTTCCCTGCCGGGGAAGATCACGGCCAGCGCAGCGGCATAGGTTCCCATCTGCTTCAACGTGGAGAGGGGCACGCTTTCCAACGACACCGGCGGACGCCGTGCGGTCTTGAAATCAGCGACCATGATGCGGCTTTCCGTCACCAACAGCCTGTCTGCCGTACCGGCAATAACCTGCTCGCCCACAGTCGCGACGAGCGGTACTTCGGCCAAAGCATCCGGCCCGAACAGTTCACGCCATTGCGGATCGTCCAGCACTGCCAACGCGCGTAAAAGCATGTCTTCTCGCTCTGCGGGGTCTAGGCCTGTGCCGTGCCGCTCAAGCCATGCCCTGCCCCCGGCAGCGCGCAGCGCAGGAGGCACATCCGGCAGCCGTTCCAGCAGCGAATGGATCAACACTCCGCGCCGGGCGGCAATGGCGGCCTGTTCCGCTGGAAGCGGCGGGTCGCTGCCTTGTTCGTCCGTACTGGCAGAAGGCGCCAGCGGACGCGGCGGGCGCGGTTCTTCGCCCACAGGCCGCGTGGCCCATGCCGGCAAAACCATCGGCAGAGACAGATCGGTCTGAAAACGCTTTTCAACAGGAACGCCGCGTTCGCCGTGTTCCATCCGTGCGCCCCAGTGCTGATCGTCCAGCCAATCGCCGCCAAACAGCGGCTCCAGACGCGCATACCAGCTATCGGGTTTGGGCTCTGTTTCACGTTTTCCAAGTGATCCGCCAACAAACAGCGCTTCTTCCGCGCGGGTCATGGCGACATACAGCAACCGCCAGTGCTCCTGCCGGTCAGAGGCCTTCACAGCTTCCTCGGCTTCTGCAATCCGGCCAACCCGCTCGTCACCGGAAAGCGGCGGTAGCGGCAATGTGAGGCCAATTTCGTTGCCTGGTTTGTCCTCCACCAGGTCAAGGCCGGAAGTACGCGAAGCATCTGGATCACCGCAAGCATCGGCGAGGATCACGATCGGAGCCTGTAATCCTTTGGAGCCGTGGACAGTCATCACACGGACCTCGTTCCCGCTTCCTTCTGCTTCGCGCTTCAGTTCTCCATCGCCGGCATCAAACCAGTAGATAAATCCTTGTAAACTAGGAGTATTGGCGGCGGAGAATTGCAGCGCGGCATTGAGCAATTCGTCAATCGGGTCATTCGCCTCCCGGCCCAAACGCGCGACCAGCTTGGCACGCGCCCGCCACGGGCCGACCAGAAGCCAGTGCAGTAAAGCCTGCGGAGGTTCGAAATCCGCCTGGGCGAGCAGATCACGAAGCCTGTCTGCCGCGGCCCTTGCCTCTGCATGTTTGCTACTCCGCAGATGATCCCACAAACGGCGATCCTTGGGGCGGTATCCATGCTCCAGCAATTGTTCCTGCGACCACCCGAAGATAGGCGAGACAAGCAGGCAGGCGAGCGCCAGATCGTCATTTGGCTGCGCGGCGAAGCGGATCGCTGCCATCAAGTCTTTCACGGCCAGCGGGGCGCCAAGCCGCAACCGGTCAACACCGGCCACCGGAACACCCGCAGCATGCAGACGCGCTACGATCAGGCCGGCAAGATCCTTGCGCTTGCGCACCAGCACCATGATGTCACCTGGTCCGGCATTGCGCGGCTTGCCTTTGGAAAGCGCGAATCCGTTGTCGATCCAGCCCTTGACCTGCTTCGCCAAAGCGTCTGCCATGCGCCTTTCCGGTTCCGACACGCGTATTTCCAGACCGTCTTCCTCGTCCGCATCTTCGGGCTTTCCCGGAACGGGCTTCCACAAGGTAACAAGCCCGGGGCGGTTATCACCCTCGTGCGGATCGGGCTGTCGATCCAGACCAAACGCTGCCGGAGTAATCGCGTCAATCGCTGCATCGACGAAGGTAAGCACGCTTTGCGCGGTACGGTATGACCTCCCCAGCCCAAGCTCCTGCAGGTCACGTGCGCTGACGTTTTGCCGCGACTGCGCTGCGTTTTCCCGCCGCGCTCGCAATTTGCTCGCATAGCTATCACGCGCTGACCTGAAGTTTTCCGGACTGGTGCCCTGAAAGCCAAAGATAGCCTGCTTGTAATCACCAACCACGAACAGTGTGCGCTGCCGATCGCCCTTCTGGCCTTCACCAGAGAAGAAATCATCTGTCAGCGCGCCGATAATCGCCCATTGTTCCTGATTGGTGTCCTGCGCTTCATCAACCAGCACATGATCGAAACGCCGATCCAGCTTGTAACGAATCCATGCAGACATATCGTTGTCGCCGAGCAGAGTGGCGGCGCGGCGGATCAGATCGTCGAAATCGACCAACCCTTCGCGCTGCTTCGCCTCGTCCCAGCCAATTGCAAACTTGCGCCCGATTTCCAGCGCGGGCGTGATTATATCGACCAGTGCCAGCAAGGTCGCCTTCTCCGCCACCTGTTCCAACCAAAGGCGTACCTGTTCGGCCAAAGCGGTAATTGCGGCGTTCTGCTTTTCCAGATTGCCCTGATATTTGAGCAGACCCTTGTCATTGTACAGATCGCCCAGGAAAGCGCCGCTGCCCGCAAATCGCTCCTCAGGCGAACCCAGCAACCATTCACCGATGAGGCCGGCAAATTTCTGCCCGCTTTTGGTACCCCATTCGTCATACGACCACATTACCTGCCGGATAAGCTCAATACCCGGTGTACCTTCCGCGCATTCGCCTGCCAGAGCATAGGCAGTGATATCGGCGGGCAAACCCAGCAATTGCTTCACACGGGCCTGCATGGGCGGCTGCCACGCCGACGGCCCAAACCACGCGTCCCGCGCCATCGCACAGCGCATCAGCCAACCGCGTGCGCCGTCCGGCCCCATGCGCAGTGATAACATCTCCAGCGCCTCCACCGCACTGGGTTCACTCTCCTGCCAATCCAACAGCAATTCGCGAAGAACACGGCCTGCCAACAGAATGCGGTCACGATCTTCCATTGGCCGCGTGCCAGGCGTCAGTCCCGCCTCCTCCGGAAAGGCGGAGAGAAGCCACTGGGCAAATGCATGGATCGTATCGATGCGCAAACCGCCACCGGGGCAATCGAGTACAGAGGCAAACAGGGTTCGCGCACGCGCAATGGTTGCATCGTCACCCTTGGCACCAATGGCATTGAGGTCAGCGGCCAGCGCTTCCGGCTTCATCCGCACCCAATTGGCCAGCACTTCGTTCACGCGCGTGGCCATTTCGGCGGCGCCCGCCTTGGTAAAGGTAAGGCACAAGATCTGATCGGGGCTGACGCCTTCGGTCAGCAAAAGCCGCAGCACGCGCGCGGACAAGACCTGTGTCTTGCCCGTCCCGGCTGAAGCAGACAGCCAAACGCTGTCATCCGGCGCTACAGCATCACGCTGATTGTCTTTTAGGGGAAAGACCTTGCCGCTCATGCCCCGCTTCCTTCGCGGCCCTGCCATTCTTCAAGGCGCATCAGCTGATCATATGTTGAATAGCCTGGTGCATTGGGATTGAGCCGAGCGGTAAACGGTTCATCACCCAGTATCCATTTGGCTAATGCTTCTTCCAGAAACCGCTCTGTTTCAGGCAGGAAGTCATCTGGCGGAATACCGCTACGCTTGGCGCCTTCAAGCAGCGGCGTTGTGACATAGCCAAAGCCCGTTTCGCTCTTGGAATTGCGTCCCAACGACCAGTATTCGAAGCGCGTGGCGTGGCCGGAAACCGGATCGTCACCTTTTTCGCCAAACGCGCCATCGCGTAGGATCAAACCGATAGTTCCCAATTGCAGTGCATAGCCATTCTCGACCTGCGCACCGGTAGGCGGGGAGCCGGTTTTGTAATCGACCACAGCGAAAGAGCCATCGGGCAAGCGATCAATGCGGTCAGCCTTCCCAAAAATGCGGATGCCATCAACATGCATTTCGCCCCATGCTTCCCACTTCACCGGATCACGTCCTGGCTCGCTGGCAAGCTGCAATTTCACCCAGTCGAGCGCCCGCAACAGACGCGGCCGCCATAAGGCGCGCAGCAAAGGATGCGCCGAAAGCTCGGCCAGGTGCTTGTCCGCAAGATCTTCGAGAGAGCCGCCATTTTCGTGCCAGTCCTCAAGGATCGAGTGGGCCAGCGTTCCCTGCCACGCTGGTCCGGGATCGGCATCAAGCAGGTCGAGTTCCGACAGCTTCAGGATTTTACTCGCGTAGAATTCATACGGATCGGAGCGCAGACGATCGAGCGAAGTAACGCTGATATCCTCCCGCCGCTGCTCCGCGCTTGGCATGGGTTTAGGTTGCGGATGGGTCGATTCGTCTTGGCCGCGGCCATCATCAATCGCGCGAACAAGGTCGACCAAGCCGGAGTTGGTCGCATCGTCGGTCATCGCTTGCCCCAGCAGAGCACGAACACGCAAGAGAAAGCGGGAAGCAATCGCGGGGCCGGATATCTCGCGCCTTGCCCGGCTCAGGATGACTTCAGGCGCGCCCAATGCGCCCGCCAGATCGTGCGCAGCAAGGCCAATGCGAAAGTCTGCGCCGGGTACGCCGAGCGCCCGCAGCACTGCCGGCGCCAGCAGCGGATCGGTGGATGGTGACGGAGGCCAGACACCTTCGTTAAGGCCGCCGCAAATCACCAGATCGGCCCGCGTCATGCGCGCTTCCAGCAGGCCGTAAATCGCCACGCGCGGATGCCCGCCATAGGAAGGACGCACCGCCACCCGGTCCATCGCATCGCGCAAGGCCGAAGGCAGATCGGCAGGCTCAAGAGCAACTGGCACGTCGCGGGCGTGCAAGCGCAGTTCCTCTACAAAGGCAGACAGGGCACGGCCATCCTCACGTGACCACAAGGCCTCTCCGCACATTGCCTCTCCAGATGCTGCCAACAGATCGAGCCAATCGGCAAAGCCGCGCTGCGCGGCAGGTTCCAGCAACGGGTTCAGGATAGTCTCGACTTCGCTGAACCATTCCGCAACCTTGGCCTTCTCAGCCACAGGTCGCAGCGCTGCAAGACCGGGCACTTTGCGCGGCCCCCGCAGCTCGCCTTCAAAACTGCGCGCATTTTTGAGCCAGTCCGCCCGGCCATCTCCGAATGCTACGAGCGGATGCTCCAGCAGCGCAATCAACGGAACCGGAGGTGCTGCCTCTGCGGCAACTTCGCTCAACAGCAGGATCACGCGACCAGCAGCTGTTTGCGACAAGGGTTGCCCTGCGGAATCATCGGCTGAAATGTTCCAGCGCCGCAAATGCTGCGCCACGCGGCCCGCCAGACCGCGGTCCGGTGTGACGACGGCGACCCGTTTCTCGGGCTCCTCCAGAGCTTCGCGCACCTGCAACGCAATCGCTTGCGCTTCTTCCTCGGGATTGGCTGTTTCTACCAGCGAGACACCGGCAAGGCGTCGCTTACCTGCGGGAAGATCAACCCATGCCTTGCTTGCCTTTGGCGGGAGGAACAGGCTGGAAATCGCATGTGTGCGCTCTGGCGGGCCCTTTGCAAGGCCAGCCCTGTGCCACTGCTGCACTTCTTCACGCGCCAAACCCATGCGGGCCAGCAGCAGCTTCAAATGATATTGCGGATGGGTAACGGCATCACCCTTTTCGAATGGCATCTCCGCCTCAGGATTGCCCGCTGCGCCCAATTCGTCCCAGACTTCTGCCGACATGGACAAATCAAGATCAGGCAGAATAACCGCGCCTTGCGGCAGTTCTGAAACCGTGCGCAACATTCGGGCAAGTGCCGGTGCGGCACTGGTCACACCTGCGGCAACAATCGGTGTTTCCGGGGGATTGCCCTGCATCCGTCGCGCAGCTTCACGAAACAGCAGATTGCGGCGGTTTGACGCGTCCAGTTCTCCGCGATCCGCCAATTCGGCCTGCCACATCTTGCTGACCGTGTAGAACAGCTTGGTGTTTTGCTGCCAGTGATCGGCATTGGCCTCAAGCGCCTGCAGCACCCGCTCTTCCCACAGTTCTTCGACATCTATTTCCTCGACCGAGAGACGGTCCATCGCAGTGCCGATATCTCGTGCCAGCCTGAGCCGCGCATTGGCCGACATGTCTTGCCGCCCCAATTGCTGGCCGGCCTCACCCACAAATTGTGCAAGGCGCAGCCACCGCCGCGTAGGATCGGCGGCCGGCGGGATTGCCGCTCCGGCCCCAAGGGAATCAAACAGGGGGCCAAGCGCCTCATCCAGATCGAGATCGCCGACCATCACCATGCGCGGCATGAGCAGCCCGGCGTTGCCCGCTGCCCCGGCATGGCGCACGAATGCGTCTGACAATGTACGAGCCGCACGGGCAGAAGGCAGCAGCAAAGTCAGCCGGGCGAGGCCAAAACTGTCTTCAGAATAGCGCGGCACCAATCCGGCCACCAAAGCATCTGCAAAACCGCGATGGGCGGCAATGGAATAAACCTGCGGCTTGCGCCCGTCAGACATCGCGCAGTGCCGCCTCGGTGGGCGGGATCGCTTCGGGTGTACCAACTTCGAACCATTCGCCTGTGAACGGTACGCCGTACAAACGGCCTTCCTCGATTGCGCGGCTCCACAACGTATTTGTGGAGAATGGTCCCTCGGGCGCCTCGCGCAGCAAACGCTTTGAAATCAACTGGATCCCGGTGAAGATGAAAGGCGCAAGCCGCGCTTCAGTGCGGCGGCTCACGCGGCCCAGCTCGTCCAGATTGAAGTCGCCCAGACCGCGGAAATTGTGGGCTTTCTTATGCGGGACAACCAACAACAGCGCGTCCATCATATCGGGGTCCCACATCGCCGACAAATCAGTAAAGCAATCGCGCGGCCCATCAAGCCAGATGTTGTCCGAATTCAGGCAGAAGAACGGGTCAGGCAAATCGCCTTGCGCCTTGACCATTCCGCCGCCGGTTTCCAGCAGTTGCGCGCGCTCGTCCGACACAGTGATCTGCGGCGCCTTGCGCGATTTCAGGTGCGCTTCGAGATTGTCGGCAAGGTAATGAACATTGACGACCGCACGGTCGATTCCCGCTTCTACAAGCCGGTCCAACGTGTGATCTATCAGGGGCTTGCCTGCCACTCGCACCATCGGCTTGGGCTGGGTTGCCGTCAGCGGGCGCATACGCTTGCCCATGCCGGCAGCAAGAACCATGGCGGTGTCTGAGGCGAGCCCGGTCATTGAAAAGCGCCGCCCTTTGCAGCGCGAACCTCATCAGGAATATTGGCATCGAACCACCGGGCAACCGGGGCCAGAACGGGATGCGCCAGATCTCGCTCCATCGCAGCCCAAACGCGCGGGATCATGGAAAGGTAATGCGGTTTCCCATCACGTTGTGACAAGCGCGTGAAAATGCCGACAATCTTGGCATTACGCTGCGCACCGAGGCGGGCGTAATCGCCTTCAAATTCGGTATCGCAATCGATGCCGGACCGATAATGTTCCAGCATCTTTCCTTCCAGTTCCTCGGAAACTTCCCTCCGCGCATCCTGCAGAAGCGACACCAGATCATAAGCACGATGGCCGACCAATGCGTCCTGAAAATCTATCAGGCCCTGTTCTCCGCGATACTCGCCTGCCGGACTGAGCAGCATGATGTTTTCTGCATGATAGTCCCGCAAAACCGTTACACCGGGTTGCTGGCGCATCAACAGCGGGCCAAGCGCCTCGCGCCATGCAGCCAGAAAACCCATCGAATCTACCTGAAGCCCTGCAGCGGGGCAGAACCAATCGGAAAAGAGGGAAACCTCACGCAAGTAAGTTTCAAGCGAATAGGGATCGAACGGCCCAGGCGGGCTCTGGTGCAATTGCACGAGTGCATCAATTGCATCGGCATAGGCCCGCTGTTCTTCGGCTGGATGATCATCCAGCCAGTCGCGCATGCGATCATTGCCGAAATCCTCGATCAGTACGAGGCCGCTCTGCGCATCCTCTGCATAAATCTTTGGCGCGCGAAGACCGTGTTCAGCGAGCCATTTCCCCACATGAATGAAGGGACGAGGGTCCTCATGCGGAGGCGGGGCATCCATCAACATGGCTTTTTGGCCATCGCGGCGGATGCGAAAATAGCGCCGGAAACTGGCGTCGCCCGCCAGCGGCTCGATCTGCGCCGCGCCCCAACCTGCATTTTCGAGGAATTCATTCAGCCCGGCGGGCATTTCACGTGTCATGGCAACCGCTCTAACCAGTCCTTGCCCGCAGTGACAATTGCCTTCCGGCCATCTTCCGCAATTTCCAGCGCAATTTGAAGGCATCCCGCCTCATGCGCGAAGCCGCCAGCGTGATCCGGCCACTCTGCGATCAATACGGCACCCTCGCGGTAGTCATCCAAACCAAGTTGCTCGACCTCGGACGGGTCTGCAAGCCTGTAGAAATCTGCATGTGCAACGGGCGGATCAAGCGCGTCATAAGTTTCAATTATGGTGAAAGTCGGCGACGGCACTTCGCCCTCATGGCCAAGAGCCCTGAGAATTGCACGGGCCAGCGTCGTCTTGCCTGTGCCCAAACCGCCAGACAGAGCTATCACATCACCTGGGCGAAGCTGTACTGCGATGCGCGCTCCGAAGTCTGACATGGACGCAAGGTCAGGCAGCTTCACGGAAGCATCACCGTTGCCGTCGTGCCTACACCCTTTTCGGACTGGATTTCCAATCGTCCGCCATGCGCCTCAATCAATTGCCGCGCCAATGGCAGGCCAAGCCCGCGCTTGCCGTCCCTGCCGTCGCTACCGGCAAGGCGATAACCGTCCAGCGCGCGTGCCAGTTCACTGGGCTTCATGCCATCACCATTATCCGAAATGATGATCCGCGCACCAGATTTGCGCCGCGACAGCGCCACAAGAATGCGCCCGCCATCAGGCGTTGCACCAATGGCATTGTCGAGCAGATTTCCTACCGCCCTGCCCAATTGCCGGCGGTCTGCATTCACACTGCCTGCACTCTTGTCGCCGCGTAGATCAAGAGTTAGCTTCTTGGCTTCGAGAGCTTCTTCACGGCTACGCGCAACATGGGTGGTGAATTCAAGCAGATCGACGGCTTCCGTTGCAATAGGTAGTAATCCGGCCTCGCTCTGCGTCAGGTCCAAAACACTTTCGATTTGGGTCGAGAGGCGTTCCACCGAAGAAAGGATTGCATCGACATATTCGCTGCCTTGCGGCGTCAATTCACCGGCAATGCCGGATTGCAGCAGCTCCGCAAAACCTCCGATAGAAGTTAGCGGCGTGCGGAATTCGTAAGACATGTTGGCAAGGAACCTGGTCTTCACCGCGTCCGCCTCTTCCAGTGCGGAGGCACGTTCCCGCAGCGCCTCTTCGGCCTTGGTCGAATCGGTTACGTCCATAACAGTCAGCAGGCCATTGCCGTCAGGCAACGGAACTCCGGCAAATTCCAGCGTGCGCCCATCGGATAGAACCACGCGCCCGCCCTGCCCTTTCCGGTCCAGCGTTGCAGCGCGCACAACTTCACCAATAGCCTTGCGCTGGCCGGGGCGGGCAAGACGATTCGATATCCGGTCGAGCAATTGATCGACGTGCGGGTGCTCGTCAAAAAACTCTTCTGGAACGCCCCAGATCGCGGGAAAGCTGCGGTTCCACAGCTGCATACGGCCATCGGGAGCAAATACCCCCAGCGATTCAAACAGCGAGTCAAACGTCGCTGTCCGGGTGCGGAGCAAAGTGTCGCGTGTGGCCGACAGGGCAAGCTGTTCGGAGCGGTCTTCTGCAACAAGAACAAGGCCACCATCAGGCATAGGCTGAGCGACGATACGCAAATGGGTGCTGTCCGGCAGAGGCCAGGATTCCTCGATCGGAGCGCTCGCCTGGAACCATCCGGCTAGTTCCTCCCGCCACTCCGGGAAATCGCGAACTTCGGGCAGCCGCGATGCGTCACGGGCCATATCGAGGAAACGTTCGAAGCGCGGAGATTCCAGTTGTGCAGAATTTGGTAGTTTGAATATCCGTCGGAAAGGCTGGTTGGCGAATGTCAGACGCCGCTCTTCATCAAATTGCGCCACGCCTACGGAAAGTTGATCCAGCATGGATCGCTGTGCAGCGCGGAACGCACGAAACGCCCGGGTTTCTTCTTCCAATTCCTCGATATCAATGCCGTAACCGCCAACACCCTCTGTCCCCAAAGGCAGATCGCTGACTCGCAATGTCCTGCGCTGGCTGCCGACCGTCGCCTGCACGATCCGCTCTATCGGCATGTCATGATCGAGCGCCTGCTTCGCAATTTGCGCAGCGGAAAGGCCATCCACGACCTCCACCAGCTCAACCTGCTTTTCTACCACCTCCGCAGCGCTTTTCGCACCCACGGCTTCTACATAGGCGGAATTGACGAGGCGCAGGCTCATATCCTGACCACGGAACCACATCGGCATCGGCGCCGCCTCGATCAGGCCAACCAAAGCCGCAAAATCATTCCGTGCTCTGGCAGTCTCGGATCTGAGCCGTGACAGCTCGCCCTGGCTTTCGGAAAAATCGAACCACCAGATCATAACCGCGCCGCCCGCGGCAACCGCTGCATTGGCGAGTTGCCCGCGCAGCGCGAGGCTCTTTTCAGATCCGCGCGGGGTGATCATCATCCGGAACGGTGCAGCGGTTTTCTGGGTGCGACGTACAGCATCGCGCAGCTGTTCCAGATCGCCCTCGCTCAACCCGGCCTTGCCGGTATCGAGTTCGGAGAGGAAGCCCGGTAGACTGTCCAGTCCAAGCCAGGCAGCCAGCCTGTCCGGTCCTTCTATCTTGCCATCAGCCTTTACCAGCAGCGGTATTGCTGGCGAATCGTCTATCATGCGGGAAAGGCGGCGGACCGTACTGCGGGCATTTCGCGCCGCACGTGCGCGCCGTAGTGAGCCGATAACCAGCCACACTGCCCCCGCTGTCCAAGCAGCTAGCAAGAGGCCCAGCAAGGCCAACGCGGTGGGCGACATTTCCATTGCTTTGTCAGCTATGTGAGCGCGCGCCGGGATGCAATGGGCGCGGTATGAATAGCCCCTCCCAATTACGGGAGGGGCCAATCAGATTAGTAGCGGTAATGCTCGGGCTTGAACGGGCCTTCTTGCGGCACGCCGATGTAATCGGCTTGCTGCTTGCTCAGTTTGGTCAGCTTCACGCCAAGCTTTTCGAGATGGAGCGCAGCGACCTTCTCGTCGAGATGCTTGGGCAGAACATAAACGTCGTTCTTATAGCTGTCGGCGTTGTCCCACAGTTCCATCTGCGCCATCACCTGATTGGTGAAGGAACAGCTCATCACAAAGCTGGGGTGGCCAGTTGCGCAAGCAAGGTTCACCAGGCGACCCTTGGCGAGCACGATGATCTGCTTGCCATCGGGGAACTTCACCAGATCCGTACCCGGCTTCAGTTCGGTCCACTCGTAATTGCTGAGCGCGCCGATCTGGATTTCGGAATCGAAGTGGCCGATGTTGCACACGATGCTCATGGGCTTCATCGCCTTCATGTGATCGGCGGTGATGACATCTTCGTTGCCCGTCGTGGTCACGAAGATATCAGCGCGGGTCACAGCGTCTTCCAACGTGGTGACTTCATAACCTTCCATCGCCGCCTGCAAGGCGCAGATCGGATCGATTTCGCTGACCAGAACACGAGCGCCGCCGTCGCGCAGCGATTGTGCGGAACCCTTGCCGACATCGCCGTATCCGGCAACGAAAGCGACCTTGCCGCTCAACATCACATCGGTAGCGCGGCGGATGGCATCGACGAGCGATTCACGGCAGCCGTAAAGGTTGTCGAACTTCGACTTGGTCACGCTGTCGTTCACATTGATCGCCGGGAAAGGCAGCTTGCCCGCCTTTGAAAGCGAGTAGAGGCGGTGGACGCCCGTAGTGGTTTCTTCCGAAACACCCTTCAGGTTCTTCACCGTGGCCGTGAGGTAGCCCGGCTTCTTTTTCAGGAACGCCTTCAGCGCGCGCTGCATTTCGATTTCTTCGTCATTGGTCGGATCCGGCATTTCTTCGCCAGCTTCGATGCGGGCACCCCAAAGCGCGAACGCGGTCGCATCGCCGCCATCGTCCAGGATGAGGTTGGCGGTCGTGCCATCGCCATCATTTTCCCAATCGAAAATATTGCCGACATAATCCCAATAATCGGCAAGGCTTTCACCCTTCACCGCGAAAATCGGAATTTCGCCAGCGGCCATTGCGGCGGCAGCGTGATCCTGTGTCGAAAAGATGTTGCAGGTTGCCCAGCGTACTTCTGCACCCAGAGCGGTGAGTGTTTCGATCAGTACCGCAGTCTGGATCGTCATGTGCAGCGAACCGGTGATCCGCGCGCCGGACAGCGGCTTGGTTTCGCCAAATTCCTCACGCGTGGCCATCAGCCCCGGCATTTCGGTTTCGGCAATGTTGATTTCAGCACGGCCATAATCAGCCAGAGTGATATCCTTGATGATATAGTCGTTGAATGCAGCGTCAGCCACGGGCACTTCTCCTGTCTATTCGGATGAAGCGTCGCCGGGGCTCCGTGCAACGCCGATATACTGCGGGCCATAGTCGGGGCGGATCAAACCGTAAACCCCCACTTTTGTGCGGTGCAACGGGCACTATCCTTGCGTAACATCGTTCCACGCTTATCTGAGCAACACCAATGATGTGGAGGAACACACAGTATGACGATTTCAAAAGGCGACAAGCTGCCCGTAGTAGACTTGGTGAAGGCCACCGCTGAAGGCCCGCAAAAGGTCAGTTCGGCTGAGTTTTTCGCTGGCCGCAAGGTTGCGCTGTTTGCCGTACCCGGCGCTTTCACACCGACGTGTTCGGCCAAGCACCTGCCTGGCTATGTCGATCATGCTGCTGATCTGAAGGCCAAGGGCGTAGACGAAATCGCCTGCACCGCGGTGAACGATGCTTTCGTGATGAACGCATGGAAGGAATCCAACAGCGCAGGCGACATTACGATGCTTGCAGATGGCAGCGCAGATTTCGCCAAGGCGCTCGGCCTCGATGCCGATTTCTCCGCCTACGGCATGGGTACACGTTCGAACCGTTATTCGATGATCGTCGATGACGGTGTCGTGAGCGAGATCAATGTCGAAGGCCCCGGCGAATTCAGCGTTTCCAACGCGGAAACGATGCTCGGCCAGCTCTGATCAAGCAACGAACGATAATAGAAAAGGCCCGCACGGAACAATCCTTGCGGGCCTTTTTCATGCGCGAAACAGATTACTCAGCCCTCGCGGAGCGAGACAATCGTTACGTCACCGTTCTCGTCATTGGTTGATAGCCATGTGCCATCCTCGTTCAGGGCGCTATTTGTGAAGCAGCCATCTGCCGCGCTTCCGCTTTCGACAGTGTAGCAATACTTGCCCGTTCCCGGCATTTCGAACGTGCCAGTCGAAGTCTCGTCACCCATTGTGAATGAGAAGCTGCCATCGCCGGTCAAGGTGATTTCGCCAATCGAACCGTCAGCATACACAAGATCATATGTGCCAGCTGATTCCTCCGCTGTAGAAAGTGCGGCTGGATCGAAAGCCACTTCTTCTACCGCGATTTCTTCTTGCGCCGCAGGTTCGGCCGCCTCTTCAGATCCCGAACAGGCCGCAAGCGAAGCAATGCAAGCAAATGCAAGAATTCTCTTCATAACTATTCCCCCTATTGTTTTGGAGGAGTACGAATATCCACTTAAGTAAAAATACTCAAGGCTCACCAATCACCTGCCAAATTGGCGCAGCAAAAGAGGAATGCAAATCTCTGCAATTGCAGTAATTTAGATCGCGCCTTAGTCCTCCCACCGGACATCGACGCCCAAACTGTCGATATTGTCGACAAAGTTTGGGTGCGCGCGGCGGATCGGGTCTGCGTCAAGGATGGTGGACTCGCCATCGATGGATGCAGCCACCATCAGCATCGCGATCGCAACCCGGATGATATACGGGCTGGTCACAGTTGCCGGGACCAGCTTGTCCCCGCCGAAGGTAATCAGGCGATGCGGGTCGCAAAGCAAAGTGTGCGCGCCGAACAGGCTGAGTTCCGTGTGCCATGTCAGCCCGCCCTCATACACCTTGTTCCAGAACATCGTCTGTCCGCGTGCTTTCACACCCAGTGCAATAAAAATCGGCAGCAAATCGGCAGGGATATATGGCCAAGGCGCGGCCTCCACCTTGGTTGTGATGTGGCTGGTAAAGTTTTGCTGCACAACCAGCTGTTCCGGCGCATCAAGTCGCGACCAGCCATCCTTATGCTCCACATGCGCGCCGAATTTCTCGAACGTGCGGTCGATCAGCATGAAATCCTCTGGCCGCGTATTACGCACGGATATATCGCCTCCAGTCACCGCCGCCAGCGCCATGAATGTAGCAATTTCGTGGAAATCCTCGACGAAAGTGTAATCGACCGGCTTGAATTCCTTACAGCCGTCGATGGACACCATTGAAGTGCCCTTGCCCCGGATCACCGCGCCCATCGCTTCCAGGAAGGTGCACATTTCCTGCACGTGCGGCTCACACGCAGCGTTCACGATCTGGCTGGTGCCATTTGCCGTCAACGCGCTGATGATGAAGTTTTCGGTCGTGGTGACAGAAGCGTATTCCAGCCACATGCGTGTGCCATCGCCGCGCCGTGCATTGCTGAAGACGATGTCTTTCTGTTCGTAGGACACTTCAGCACCAAAGGCCTTGAACACGGCGACGTGCGGGTCGATCTCGCGCGCGCCGAGTGTGCAGCCCTTCACTTCATGTTCCAGCCGCGCCTCGCCCAAGCGCGACAGCAGGCCGGGGATCATCATGATCGAAGCGCGCATCGCCTGCGGCAATTTGGCCTTCGCGCCCGAAGGTATGGTCGAGTGATCGATCCTGAACGTTTTTGCGTCCTTGTCCCACTCTACCGTGCTGCCAAGATCGCTGAAAAACGCATGGATACGCGTAACGTCGGTGATCTCCGGTACGTTGCGCAGCATTATCGGCGCATCGCTCAAAAGTGTGGAGCACAAAACGGGCAAGACGGCATTCTTGTTTGCCGATGGCTCAATCTTGCCTTTGAGCTTCTGCCCACCCCTTACGTACAAAGCGGTCATGTATGTTCCTTCAATTCTAAATCTTTACGCCAGAAGAAGTTACTCTCAATAGCCCATCAGGCTGAGCACTTCCTTGCGGCTCCGGTGGTCTTCCAGGAAACAGCCGTGCAGGCGGCTGGTGATCATACCCACCCCGGGCGTGCGAACTCCGCGGCCGGTCATGCAGCCATGCTGCGCCTCGATCACTACGGCAACACCATGAGGCTGGAGGTTATCCCAGATGCACTGCGCCACTTCGGCGGTCAGTCTTTCCTGGATTTGCAAACGCCGTGCATAGCCGTTCAGCACCCGCGCCAGTTTGGAAATGCCCACAACCTTGTCTTTCGGCAAATAGGCGATGGCAGCCTTGCCGGTGATCGGCGCCATGTGATGTTCACAGTGGCTTTGAAAAGGAATGTCCTTGAGCAGGACGACTTCGTCATAGCCACCCACTTCATTGAACACGCGGGACAGATGAACAGCGGGATCTTCCTGATAGCCCTGACAATACTCCAGCCAAGCCCTTGCAACCCGCTTTGGCGTATCGATCAGGCCTTCACGTTCGGGGTCATCGCCAGACCAACTGATGAGGGTGCGGATCGCGTCCTGCACATGCTCTGGTACCGGCGACTTGCCGCGCGCTTCATCGCTGTTGGGGTCCACAACATTTGTCATTTCAGCGCTTAGACTTTCTGCTCAATTTCGTACGGGCTTTTGCCAATAGGCTGCCGGCACGAAAAAGGCCATGGCGAGGCTTGCGGATTTCAAACAGCTCTTCCGGCTCTTCCGGATCAAAGGTCTGGCGCCCTGCCAGATCAGCCATAAAGCCTTCGTCCACATGCGGGTGAAACGGCTCCAGATGTCGGTGAGCCCTATCACCGGCAGCCTCAATCATCGCCGCCATCGATCCATATCGTTCTACCAGCTCCGGCACGGTTTCTTCGCGAATTCCCAGGTGTTCGGCGAGCAAGGAATGCCGCAGCATGGTTATCGTCGGCTGGGCGTTGTCGTTGCCCGGCCGGTCACAATCAATGAATACATCGCATTCGCTATCCAGCCCCATAGACCGGTTGTTCATATTCGCAGAACCAATCCGCAGCACGCGGTCATCGATTATGGTCAGCTTGGCATGAACGTATATCGGCGTTTCTTTGGAGTACGGCACATAAAGGTGAAAGCAATCTTTGGAATCGAGTTCTTCCAGGGCCTGCACCAGCTGCGCACGCGCCGGTGACATGGCCTGTTCTTCCAACCAGCCTTCGGCAGCTTTCGGCATGACGAAGATGAACTCCGGCGGATCTTCCTCCTGCAAGCGCTTCGCAATTGCCTCACATATCGTTCGCGAAGTCAGATACTGGTTTTCTGCATAAACAAACTGCTTCGCTGCAGCGATCTGTTTGACAAAAAGCTGCTCCACTTCGTCTATCTTGGGCATCCCGTCATGCGCAGCGCGAGTGCGGGCAATACCGACTTCGATATTCTCGAAATGCGGCTCCAGTCCATCCGGCCAAGCACTGCCCGGATCGGATTCAGGAGGCTTCAAGGCTTCACCTCCGGCAGCAATCCAGCGCTGCCGGCCAAGCTGATCAAGCGCGCCTGCCACGTCGCCCTCCATCATCATCGTCACATCGTGCCAGGGATCATACGGGGCTTTGTTCGGATGTTTCCGGCGCCGATCATTATCCTGGTGCTCACGCGTGTCCCAGCGTCCGCCAGTCAGATCGATTCCGCCGCACACTGCGAAATCATCATCGATCACTACGATCTTCTGATGGTGGGAGCAGCCAACGGGATGATTGGTATCGAATTTGAAATCGATCTTCCGGTGCGGCCACCACCGCGCGAGATCAATCATCATGGAGCCACGCCCGAGGAACTTCAGGACGCCATAGCTCCATTTCAGAATCCGGATTTCCAGATCGGGGCGATGACGGTTGAGCCAGAGGATGAAGCTGCCAAGGCGAGAGGGATAATCCCGCTTCCAGCCCTTTTGCCACCAGCGGCGGCCACGACTGAGGTGGATGCGGGTGTCGAAATCCCACCCGATCAGCAGTATTCGCTGGCGCGCCTTCAACATGGCCTGCTGGATCAGATCGAAATAGTCTTCCCCGTCGATCACCACACGAACGCGGCGGGCGTGAGCATACCGCCACACGCCCGCCTCTGTCGATTCATCGTCGAACCCTTCGACCCGGTCTGCGATTTCGTTCAAACGCCCCTCCGGACCGATAATTCAAACACGCGAAGGATCAGTCCTTGGCGTCTTCCATCTTTTCTGGCGTCATTTCGGCATCTGCCTTTTCCGCCTTTTTTCTGCGATCGAAGACACTGCGCATGTGCTCACGGTCTTCGTCGGTCAAGAGCTTGTCGAAGTCGGGAAAGTGGTCTTCCTCTTCTTCGTTGATGTGGTGGCGGTAGTCATGGTCTAGTGTCTTGAACTTCGCCATCCATGCGGGCGACGACATATCCGTCGCAGCCAGATCATTCAGCAGTTCTTCCAGTTCATGATGCTCTGCGACAGAATGCCGCGTGTCATCTGTCGATTTGGGCTTGCGGAGCATTGTCGAATACAGCGCCTGCTCCTCTGCAGCGGCATGGCCTTTTACTTCCAGCGTAAACTTCTCGAACAGCTCGCGCCGCTCTTCAGTGTCGCCGCTGGTTTCGGCAAGCTTGTCCAGAATTGCGCGGTGTTTTTCGTGATCTTCCTTGAGGCGGGAAAAAATGTCGGTGCTCATAAAATTCTCCTGATCTGTGTTTGGCTAACCAACGGGTTTGCCCGCACCAAAGTTCCATACGCTGGGAATTTACAGACCGAAGCCGACAGGATCAGGGAATATCTGCTTGGCAGAACCAATAAAGGCCACCCTTCTGGCGAAGGATGGCCTTTATTGGTGCGCCCGGAAGGATTCGAACCTCCGGCCCCCTGATTCGTAGTCAGGTACTCTATCCAGCTGAGCTACGGGCGCACTTGAGAGGCGGGCACATAAGGGGGGCCGCTATGCTTGGCAAGGCCCTATGGTGCGAAAGCCGCGATTTGTCGTAGCAATGCCCGGTCCATCGGAGCCAAATCGAGCTGTTCGGCCTTGGCTGGCGCAAACCAACCCCAGTTCTGTCCGTCATGTGCAACAGGATCACCGCACAGCTGGCGCGACGTGTAAAGAAACAGGACAATGTGCCGATCGCCCACTTCTTCCGCGAATGGGCCTGGTTGGAGCAGCGCTGGACTCAACGAAAGTGCCAGCTCCTCTTCAATCTCCCGCACCAGCGCGGACCGCGGAGTTTCGCCGCTTTCCACCTTCCCTCCCGGGAATTCCCATCGCCCGCCGTGATGCCGATCAATAGGTCTCTGCTGCATCAGCATGCGCCCCGCCTCGTCAAATAAAGCCAGGGCGACGACTGCCATCCATGTCGGATTATTTTCCACTTCCATGCTCCGCATCAACCAATTCTTAACCCCTAGCCATGCAATTCGGCATCATCGCGCTCTACCAATAGGGGACAATCCTGTGTCGGCTAAGAATTTCCTGAAGCAGCTATTGCAAGATGATCTGGGCGCGACGGCTGTCGAATACGGTCTCATCGCTGCATTGATCGTGATTGCCATGATTACGGCTCTTCAGGGACTCGCAACCGAAACGATTGCGATGTGGGAATTTGTTTCGACCAAAGTAAGCGATCCAAAATCTTGAGGCCGAATTAGGACTTTCTCAAGGAATGTCCCTTAATTGGGGAGATGTTCAATCTGGGAAACCAGGCGAACCGGGTACCGAAGACTTTAACCAGGAGACTATAAATGACTTTCTTCAAGAACATGATCCGTGACGAGCAGGGTGCAACCGCCATCGAGTATGGCCTGATTGCCGCTCTTATCGCTGTTGCCGCCATCACCGCAATGCAGAGCCTCGGTGAAGAACTCAGCACAACCTTCAACAACGTGAAGACCGAGCTGACCGAAGCGAACACTGCCAACGCCGACGCAGCAGCCTAATCGCTTCGCCTCACGGCAAGAAAAGAAGGGCGGCAGGGAAACCTGTCGCCCTTTCTTTTTGTCTGCAGCGCACACGCAGACATGGTCATTTTAGCCAATGTTTTGGCACGACTGATCCGCCGCAAACAATGCGAGGTGCGTTAGGAATTTTTCAAGGAAAAACCCTTAGTCGGGTTGCGTCGAATAAATACACCTAGTCGAAATGGGTATTGAAGACCAAAATCAGGAGACGACAAATGGCTTTCTTCAAATCTATCATCCGTGACGAGCAAGGCGCGACCGCTATTGAGTATGGCCTGATTGCTGCCCTTATCGCCGTTGCTGCTATCACCGCATTGCAGAGCCTCGGCGAAGAACTCAGCACAACCTTCAACAACGTGAAGACCGAGCTGACCGAAGCGAACACTGCCAACGCCGACGCAGCAGGCTAATCGCTTCGCCTCACGGCAAGAAAAAAGGGCGGCAGGGAAACCTGTCGCCCTTTTCTGTGTCCGCTATTTACAGACAGGCTGCAGATACGAGAAGGGCCACCCGGTAAAGAGCAGCCCTCCTGTAGTTCATCAAGGCGCGAATCCGCCGTCAGTTGGCGCGAACAACAATCTTGTATTGCTGTCCCGGCACAATCTGCCCCCCCGAACCGAGCCCGTTCAGCACGCGGAAACGTGCCTCCTGCCCATCGGTGTAAGCCATTCTGCGTGCCAGAGACGCGACAGTATCGCTTCGCGCTGCGGTGATGATGTCGATCCGGCGCGGAATTACGCTGCCAGCTTCGCTTGCCGTGATGCGGCGCATCGAATTAAACAGCGAATTGAACGTCCCGGCCTGTCCCGCAGGCGTAATTGCCTGGAAATGGAAGGCCTGGTTTGGTGAAAACTCGTATGCAAATACGGTCACATCCACTTGCTGCTGCCCATTGTTGACCGTTGCCGTGCCATAGGCTGCAGGCAGTCCGTTAATCGTCGTCCGCTGCACATTTGCCGGGGCAAGTTGCTGCTGATCACCGCCAATCGACTGAAAAACCGACCGCAAATAGCTATTCAAATCATTGTTATACGGGCCGGTCGTCAACTGCGCCCTGCCTGCATCGCCATTGATCGATACTGCACGGGTCCCGTTGACCATGTAGAAGCCCTGCGGTGCCGTGAAGCTAAGACGCAGCTCAGGGTGAATGAACTGCCGGCCCTCGATGACGCCTTGCGCAGGATCATCGCCGTAGACCATACCGTCAATGCGGCTGAGGAAAGTTTCGCGATTGGTTACGCCGGTGGCATTGCCGGCCAGTTGCGCCGCACTTTGCACGCGGCTGGCTGGATCGGGGTGCGTTGATGCCCATTCCGGGATTGTCGCATTGTCGCGGCCCTGCAATTGCGCATCGAGCTGATTTTGTGCGGCAAGACTTTGCAACAGCGTTGCCATTGCGCGCGGATCATATCCTGCACGGTTCAGATACTGGATGCCGAGCTGATCGGCCTCGAGTTCCTGGTTGCGCGAGTAACTCAGCGTGGCGAGCTGCGAACCCTGTAACGAAAGCTGCGAGAGCTGTTGGCCAAGCGGGTTGTTACCACCAAGCAAGACTGACGAGAGGATCGCCCCGCCAACACCAAGGATCTGGTTGCGCTGCGCGGCTGCCTGACGGCGGGCGGAATGACGTGCGGCGACATGGCCGACTTCGTGGCCCAACACGGCTGCAAGTTCTGCCTCGTTATTCATCAGATTGACGAGCTGGCGCGTGGCATACACATACCCGCCGGGAACGGCGAAGGCATTGTTAACGCTGGAATTCAGCAGGGTCACGTCAAAAGCATCACGGCTGTTCGCAAGTCCGGACTGGACGGCCACGTTGGCGCCGACCTGCTGGACATAGCTGGCATAAGGTCCGGTCATTTCGCCGCCAAATTCGGCCACAAATTGCGGGTGATACTGCGCGCCCTGCGCGGCTTCTTCTGCCGTTATCGGCGATCCTGGTGCAACGTTGGCACCGGGCACCGTGGCACAAGCAGAAAGCGCGAGCGATGCGGCGCCAGCAAAAGCGGCGGCCTTGATTTTGCGAGACAATGGATGCGGCATAGGTATTTCCTCCAACCCTTTCATATCGAACATGCTTTATGCCCGATGATCAGAGTGTGAACCCATCAGTCCCGTTCAATGTTCCCAATACAATTTGCAATCCTGCGTTTGCAGGTCAATTTGGCAAATCGCGCCCGATGGCCAGGAAGCGGTCCTCGCGCTGCCGGCGAAGCTGTTCCGCCGGAAGCACGCACAGCGCCTCCAACTCGTCATCAATGGCATCTGCAAGGCTAGCCACAGCAGCGGCGGGATCACGATGTGCACCGCCAATCGGTTCCTGAACGATCCGGTCTATCACCTTGAGATCAAGCAGGTTTTGCGCCGTCAGCTTCATCGCCTCTGCCGCTTGTGGAGCTTTTTCCGCCGTGCGCCATAGTATCGACGCACACCCTTCCGGAGAGATTACCGAATAGACCGCATATTGGAACATCAGCACACGTTCCGCGCTGGCAAGTGCCACTGCCCCGCCGGAACCGCCCTCGCCCACAATGGCCGCCACCATAGGAACACCAAGGCCAAGACAGGCTTCCGTGGAGCGCGCAATCGCCTCAGCCTGTCCGCGTTCTTCCGCTTCGATTCCTGGAAACGCACCAGACGTATCCACCAGGGTCACAACCGGCAGGCCGAATCGGTCCGCCAATTCCATCAGGCGAATCGCCTTGCGATAGCCTTCCGGCTTGCCCATGCCGAAATTGTGCCGGATGCGGCTTTCGGTATCATTGCCTTTTTCATGGCCGATCAGAACGACCTTGCGGCCCCTCAACGTTGCCAAACCGCCCATGATCGCCTGATCGTCGCCATAGAGACGATCCCCGCCAAGCGGCATGAAATGATCAAAGCCCAATGCCACGTAATCGTGAAAATGCGGCCGACTGGAATGCCGGGCAACCTGCGTTTTCTGCCACGGTGACAGATTGGCATAGGTGGATTCCAGCAGCCGCGCGCTTTTCAGCTCGAGCCGCTGCAGTTCGTTGGAAATATCGACATCGCCATCTTCACCAGCGGCAGATCGCAGATCAGCGATCTTCGCTTCAAGTTCGGCGACCGGTTTCTCGAATTCAAGGAATGAAGCCATTTCCTGCCGCTACCCCCCCGCGCCCTTGCCTGCAAGAGGATGTCGCTCGTTCACCAGCGCAACCAGCCGCGCGGAATCGACATGCGTGTAGATTTGCGTCGTCGCAATATCGGCATGACCGAGCAATGTTTGCAGCACGCGCAGGTCTGCGCCGCCTTCCAGCAAATGCGTGGCAAAGGCGTGACGCAAGACGTGCGGACTGACTTTGGCAGGATCAAGATCGGCGCGCGCGGCCAGTTCTTTCACCAGTTGATACAGGCGAATACGGCTGATGTGCCCTTTGCGAGATGGAAAGAGCTGCGGCGAGCCATCCTCCGCCCGTACGGCCATCCACCGGGCCATGGCCGACTGCGCGCGGCGGGACACAGGGACCATGCGCTGCTGCCCACCCTTGCCCGTAATCGTCAGAAACGGCGCATCACGCGGGACTGCGCTGACCGGGAGCGTAACCAGTTCACTCGCGCGCAAGCCCGAACCATAAAGCAATTCCAGCAGTGCCAGCGTCCGCACCGCTGCCGGTCGATCGCCAGCAGCCTCTTCCTCGGCGCGAATGAACATGCGTCCGACATCATCATGCGAGAGAATTTTCGGCAAGGGCCGCCGCGCTTGCGGGCGCGAAAGCGCGGTCGAAGGATCGTCATCGCGCAAACCTTCATCCGCGCAAAAGCCATAAAACTGACGTAAGGCCGAAATCTTGCGGGCGACAGTCGAGGGGGCCAGATCGGCCCATGCCCGGGTAAGCCCGGACAAATCGTCACGCGAAGCTGTCAAAAGATCGCCCACAACATTTTCGCTGCCATCAAGGTCACGCCGGTAAGCCTGCAAGGTATTGGCCGCCGCGCCGCGTTCGGCAGCGAGCATCGCCAGAAAGCTGTCTATTGTGGAAGGCATTGCGCGCACGCCCGGCTCTACCCGCGCGAAACAGCCTCTGCGGCGATCATGCGCGCTTCGGCTGAAAGACCCACCCGGGTAAGAGCGGACACGATGTGATAGAGTTGGCGCGGGGTCATCTGATCCCAGCTTGTGCCCTGCATCCCCACACCGGCGAGCAGCGCGACCAGCGCCTGATTATCGACCTGGGCCGCGCGACCAATCTTGTCACTCCAGGCGCTCGACCGCGAATAGTTCACGCCCAAATCATCGGCGAGATCCGCAAAGTCATCTGCTTCGAGCCGTCCAAGACCAGCAAGGCCTGCCACCAGAAATGCAGATTTGCGCTGCCCTTCGCTCAGGTCATCGCTGATAAAATCACTGACCGCGCCAGAGCTTACGGGGCCGCTGCGTTCTGGCTGCGCAATCGCAAGCAAGGCCCAGCCTTCGGTGCCCTCGGATACTACAGAACCCCATCGCATTGCACTGCGATCGAGACCGGCGGACAACATGGAGGCGATCAGCGGAGCGGCATCTTCGACCAGGTCCTGCCTCACCGGGAGGCGCGCTGCGGCATAGGCCGTCAACACGTGCCGCCCAAAAGTCTCATCGCCTTCCCACAGCTCACGCATTGCGGCGACGCGCGCGGTTACTGTTCTGGCAGCATAGGCCTGGCGTAGCAGCCCCGCCGCGATCTTGTCTTCCTGGGAATATTCATCACTGGCCCAGAACTGCGCGTAAAGATCGACCATTGCAGCAGATGACATAAGCCCTTGCCCACCAGCACGATCCGATGCCGCCACACGGTCCAGCAATGGAGACGCGGGGATCAAAACTTCGCTGTAATCCAGCATGGCGGAACCGCTGCTGCGCAATCCAGCGGGAATTTCCACCCCGAGCGCACGCGACAGAGCGAACCGCCATGGGGTGAGCTCTTCAACGCCGTCCCATTCGATATTGACCGCGCGGCCGCCTTCGCCAGCTGCGCCTGCAAAACGCTGTGCCAGTCGAACATCGATTTCCGGTGCAATGCCATTGCCCAGCGCCCTGCCCAATCTGCGATCTGCACCGCGCGCTTCACCCAGATAGGCAGAGCATATTGCCAGCATCAATTCCCACTCGCCATCGTCACGCTGGCTGGGTTGCAACCGCGCAACCGGACACATGCCGAGCAGGTCCGCTGAGGCGACATAGGAATTGAAGGCCGCATTGGTCAGCGCGTTGTTGTAATTGCCGCCATCGACATCCTGCACCAGCGCGCGGGCCACAACGGCCTCGCCCATACCGTTCAAGGCGCGTGCGCGAAGAGCAGCAAAATCGACAGGATCAAGACCCCGTGGCGTGTCCAACCGGCTCGCCAGGACGCGGCGCAACAGAATGTGGCCCCAGCGCGACACAACAGGACCATCACTGGCTCTGAGTGCAGCAAGCACCAGCCGCGCAGGCTGCCCGGCAAGCGAACCCGCCGCAAAACCGCCCTCGGCTTCCGAAATTACCCCGACCTCGGCCGCAGAACGCCGCGCGGCAGCGGGAATATCAAATTTGGGACGCAGGCCGAGGACCTCGTTGATCTCGTCCGCCTCCATCGATTCCAGCTCCCTCAGGCTCGGGAAACTGCTCGGCAAGGGCGAATCTCCGGAAGATTCACTTGAGCTGCCGCTGGTGCTGCTTCCGGTGGAAGGGACAGACTGCACGACGGGCGTGGACGTTGACCCTGCTGCCGGCGCCGACGGCGTAGCGGGCCGCGCAGCAGAAGCCGTAGGGGTTGGCGCGGGTGCAGGCGCAGGACTCGGCGTTGATCTTGGTTGCGGAGGCGGATTGCGAAAAGCGGGCGGCAAAAGGTCTTCCGGCCCAGTAGCCAGTGTACCGGTCGCCAACGCGCCAGCCGCCAAAGGAACGGTGGCGGTCAGCGCAAGCGCTGCACTACCCAGCAGAAATGTAATTCGCTTCACAGATTATTCTCCGGCACGCTTACAGGCTCCACAATTTGCCGCTGTTCCACGCGTCCGCCATCCAGCCAAGCTACCACTAGCAGCAAAAACAGCAAACCGCCGAAGGCAATCAGAATGAACAACAGGCGTTTCGACACCGTGTAACCGCTTCCCTATTTTCACATCGCCATCCGGACAAAATTCGGGACGACCTTGCCAGCGCGGTTAGCCCAACTATAGGCCATGCGGCAATGACCATTGCCCGTGATCTGCCTGATGAGACTTTGATCAGCTCCGTCCGTGCGCGCCTGCGCGGGCCGTTGGTGCTGGTTGGTATGATGGGTGTGGGCAAATCTACCGTCGGCCGCAAGCTGGCTGCGACGATGGGAATGGATTTCACTGATGCGGACGACGAGATCGTCGAAGCCGCCAATATGTCCGTCGCCGAAGTATTCGACAAATTCGGAGAGGATTACTTTCGCGATGGAGAACGCCGCGTGATCGCGCGGCTGATGGAGGAAAGCGGCAGTGGCAGCGTGATCGCAACTGGCGGCGGTGCCTTTCTGCAACCCGAAACGCGTGACCTTATCCTTCAGCAGGGCGTCGCTATATGGCTTGATGCGGAACTTGAAACCCTGGTCGAACGGGTCAGTCGGAATGATCGCAGGCCCCTGCTGCGCACCGGAGATATTCCCGCCAAGGTCGCCAAGATGAAGGCGGAGCGAGAGCACGCCTATTCGCAGGCGCCTATTCATGTGAAAAGCGATACCGGCCCGCATCACGTGGCTGTCGCGAGAATTGTGGAAAGTCTTGATCAATGGCTGACGTAAAAGTCCATCTCGCCGGTCGCAGCTATATGGTGCGGGTGGATGATGGCTTGCTGGACGACACAGTCGTGCAAGCTGGTGAATTCATCGAACGCTATCACGCAGGTGGATATGACAGCCGGCGCAAGATCCCCTTTGTAACCGACCAGAATGCGTTCGCGCATCACGGCGAAATTGTTGCCCATTCGCTCGCATCTGACGGTTACGAAATCGACTGGTTCATCACCGAGCCGGGCGAAGGTGCGAAAAGCTGGGAGGTGTTGCAAGAATTGATCGACTGGCTGCTCGAACGCGGCGTTGAGCGCGGTGATACAATTTTCGCGCTTGGCGGAGGCGTGATCGGTGACCTCACCGGATTTGCTGCATCGATCCTGAAACGCGGCTGCAAATTCGTGCAGTTGCCAACCACCTTGCTGGCACAGGTCGATTCGAGCGTTGGCGGCAAGACCGCGATCAATGTGGCGGCGGGCAAGAATCTTGTCGGCGCATTTCATCAGCCTTCTTTGGTGCTGGCCGATACTTCCGCCTTGCGAACCCTGCCCCTTCGCGAACTGCGCTGCGGTTACGCGGAGGTTATCAAATACGGCATTCTCGGCGATGCAGATTTTTTCGCATGGTGCGAGGAAAACGGCGCCAAGGTGCTGGATCATGACCGCGAGGCCGTGAAGTACGCTGTAACCTCCAGCATCGCCGCCAAAGCGCGGATTGTGGCGGAGGATGAGCGGGAGACCTCGGGCGCCCGGGCGCTGCTGAACCTTGGCCATACCTTCGGCCACGCGCTGGAGGCGGAGACCGGATATTCGGACCGCTTGCTGCACGGCGAAGCAGTGGCAATGGGGATGGTGCTGGCCGCACGATATTCGGCGCAGCGCGGGTTTCTGTCTGAAAATGATGCGGCGCGGATTACCTCTGCAATAGCTGCAGCGGGCCTCGCTACGGAAATTTCTTCGCTTGGGATGACATGCGACGGACAGGCGCTGGCCGATCACATGCTGCATGACAAGAAAATGGACGGCGGCACATTGCCCTTCATCCTGCTGCGCGGAATTGGCGACGCTTTCCTCGACCGCGAAGTTTCACTGTCAGACGTTGCTGCATTTCTGTCAGAACAGCTTGCAGCCGCTTAGGCCCCGCTCAGTCCTCGTCCGAAAAAATGCCGATTTCGTTCACGCCGTTGCTGTCGGCGCGGCCACGATACATGCCTGAGGTGTTGAAGGAAAACGCCGTCTCCCCCTGCGCCGACACGACAATTACGCCGCCACTGCCGCCAAGTTCTGCAACTTCAGCCATCAGATTATCGCCCGCTTCACGCGGTCCCATGCCTGAAAGGCGCATCAGATCGCAGATGGATTTCGCAACCACGGCACGGATGAAATACTCTCCTGTACCCGTCGCTGAAACAGCGCAGGCACGGTTATCGGCGTAGGTGCCAGCGCCAATGATCGGGGCATCACCGATCCTGTCCCAGCGCTTGCCTGTCATCCCGCCGGTGGAAGTGCCTGCCGCCAGATTACCTGCGCGATCACGCGCTACTGCGCCGACCGTACCAAAGCGGTGTTCATCATCAATCGCAGCCACTGCACGCGCGCGGTAACGCTCCAACGCTTCGAGACGGGGGACCGTGACAAACCACTCGCTTTCAGCTCGCTCAAGGCGGGTGCCATCGGCAAACTCTTCTGCCCCGTCGCCGCTCAGCATGACATGCCTGCCATCCTGCATCACCGCCTGGGCAAGCAGTATGGGGTGGCGCACGGTGGATATGCCCGCGATTGCACCCGCACTGCGATCAGCGCCGAGCATGAGCGAAGCATCGTGTGAAATCCCGCCATCCCAGGTCAGCACTGCGCCCCGGCCAGCGTTGAAAAGGGGATCGTCCTCAAGTGCGGTGATGACGGCCAGCACCGCGTCTTCCGATGTGCCGCCATCACGCAGGATCGCGGCGCCCGCATCCAGCGCCGTCTGGAGAGAGGCAGTGTACTGCGCTTCCCGCTCTGGCGTCATGGCCGCGCGGTCCAGCGTTCCTGCCCCGCCATGAATTGCAATCGACCATTCCGCCTCCACCGGATCATGCGCGGCAACGCTGACAGGAAGCGCCAAGGCTAAAAGGGGCAACAGGAAGCGACAAAAACATGCGCGGAGTAACATGGAAGTTCCTCTCTCCAATTCTCTTATTGCCGTCCTTCTGCGGGCAAGCGGCAGAGGATTCAAGTATGATGCGAGGCGCAATGCCAGCACCCCGCTTCACGCGTACGAAAGCGCGTTCATTCAATCCCCGGTGGCGGTGCGCGATCAGGTGCCTCGCGCAGGTGGGGGTAGATCACATACAATCTCTCATTGGCTTCGGGATTGCCGACGCCCTCCACTTCGAATTCGCCGCATGCTTCGCGATAGGCAATTATTTGCGGATTATCCTGATCAAGCGGGTTTGGCCCGGCCCAGGTCATGGTTTCGCCAAGGCGAGCGGCAATCTCGCCACTCACCCGGTTGATAAGAACAAAATATCCCTCTGCATCGACATCGAGACCCGTCTCTGCATGGAACCACGCCAGCTTTTCCGGATCGCCGTCGCGAAAGCCCTGCATGAACACGCATCCATCGCGCAAGAATATCCGGCCCGAAAATGCCGCCTCCATTTGCCACCCCGTACGGGTTTCCGTGGCAGGCCAAACGCGGACTCCCGCAAGCGCCGCTTCGCTTACTGACGGTGCAATCAACGGCTGCTGGAAGTACCAGCGGATATGCGGCGGAGCGGTCCAGACATTATCCGCAAGCCAAGTGTCAAATTCTTCGGCAGTCAGTAGCGTGTCGATGCTTTGGATAGGCGAGTCTTCGTCCTTGCCTGCAAGGCCAGAGCCCATCAGAGCACCGCGCTCTTCCAGCCGGGCAACCCACAAATCGCCAAGCTCCTTCGCGTCTGCAGGCTGGGGCGCAGTCGGTTCGCGAAGGGATTCGGCCTGCACCGACTGCGGTCTATTGGACAGCAAGGCAGCATAGTCCGGACTGGGCGCTTCCGCTTGTGTCGGATACTGGCGAATATCCGAACCCGGCTTGTTGCCATTACCAGCACTGCAGGCAGCAATCGCAATCAGTGGTAAAAGCATGATCTGGCGCATGAGTATCTCCATGCGCGATCATTCCATTTTGCGAATTGCGAAGGCCTGAATGTGCCGTTCAGCGCATAAGAACCAGCTCTTCCGCCATAGTCGGATGGATCGCGACTGTCGCGTCGAAGTCGGCCTTTGTCAGGCCAGCTTTCACGGCAATAGCCGCTGCCTGCATCATTTCCGGAGCTTCGGGCGCGATCATGTGGATGCCCACGATGCGGCCGCTATCGCCATCGCATATCATCTTGAAGAGTGATCGTTCGTTACGGCCTGCCAGCACGTTTTTCATCGGCCGGAAATCGGACAGATAGACTTTCACAGATCCGAGCGCGTTCTTCGCTTCGCCTTCCGTCATTCCTACAGCCGCAATTGGCGGATGGCTGAACACAGCACTTGGAACACAGGAATGGTCTACTGCCACAGGTTCCAGCCCGCCAAAAACAGTGTCTGCAAAGGCCTGTCCTTCGCGGATTGCAACAGGCGTCAACTGCACGCGGTCTGTTACGTCGCCGACGGCATAGATGTGATCGACGTTGGTCTTGCTGAACCGGTCGACCTTGATTTCGCCGCCCTCGCCTACTTCGATCCCGGCTTTGTCCAACCCGAGGCCTTCAATGTTGGGTACGCGTCCCACCGCCCACATCACTTGATCGACACGTTCTTCATCGCAATCAGACATTTTGACCAGGAAGCCGCCGTCATCGCACGGTTTGACGGTTTCGAACACGGTGTTGAATTTGAAGTCGATGCCCTTGGTCATAGAGATTTGCAGCAGACGGTCACGCACCGCCTCATCATAACTGCGTAGCAATGTGTCGCCGCGATTGACCAAGGTAACCTTGCAACCGAATTCATTGAAAATACCGGCAAATTCATTGGCGATATAACCGCCGCCCGCGATGACGATCCGCTCTGGCAACTTATCCAGGTGAAATGCCTCGTTGGATGTAATGCCGTGGTTCGCGCCCTGACATTCGGGCAGGCGGGGCCTCGCGCCGGTAGCGATCAGGATATATTTCGCCGTGACGACCTTGCCGCTAGCCAGCGTGATTTCGTGCGGTCCGGTAAGCTCTGCGCGTTCTTTGAAGATGGTGACATCGTGGTTGTCCAGCGTTTCCGTGTATGCACCCTCGATCCGCTTCACATCATCCAGTACGTTGTCGCGGAGCACTTTCCAGTCGAAGCTGCGCTCGCCAATCTCCCAGCCAAACCGCTTACAGTCTTCCAGGTCTTCCGCGAAATGGGCGCCGTAGACGAGCATCTTCTTCGGCACACAGCCACGGATGACGCATGTGCCGCCAACACGGTGCTCCTCTGCGATTGCAACCTTTGCGCCGTGCGCAGCAGATACGCGGCTGGCGCGAACGCCCCCCGATCCGGCACCGATGGTGAAAAGGTCGAAGTCGTAAGTGTCGGACATGCAAGCTGGCTCCTTTGGCGCGAGGTTTGCGCTATGGTCCAACACTATACGTCCCGCAACCGGGCATGGTTTCTAACTTTCCAGGAAAGGCGCGTAATCGCGCATCAATTGCCACGCGCGAAGGTCCTCCAGTGTGATGAGGCTTTCATCCTTGATCCCTGCCTGCCGCTTGAGCAGCCGCATCACAGCGTTGCGCTCCGTCGCGCTGGCTCCCGGCATGGTGACCAGGACATCGGGATTGTGTTCGAACGGCGCATCGAAAAGCATCGCACAGTTCATCGCATCAAAGCCAAAGCCGAGAAATACAAGCCGCTTGCCCTGTACCACTTCGCCCAGAACATGCCGCTTGAAACCGCGCTGTTCAGCGCGTTCCGTAGCGGTGTGAAGCTGTTCCACGACAGATGGGAAGTCTTCCGGTGCAACCTCGCCCCAATCGGCAATGGGCATTTCGTCCGTCTGCCATTCAAGTTTGCCGGGGACACCATAGACATGGATTATCCGCAGCTTTTCCGCGACCAGCGCGCGTGCTTCGGTCAGGCTCATGCCAAAAGCCATATGCATCGCCCACGGCAGATAATTTTCGACTGACCGGTCGTAGTTGAACGAAATGACGGAGAGATTGTCGAAGCAGCTTTCCGCCTTTGCACGGGGCACGCCGTTGAAAATCGCGCGGGATAGCTGGAACAGCCAGTTTTCGGTGCCACGCACGGGCAGATCGCCGGGATCGCGCGGCTCACTGCCCAGCGGAGATGCCGCCTCCGCCCCAAGAATGTAGTGCGCAATGGCGAGTTTGCCGACCGCCAACACCATTGGATTGTCGCCGTGCTGTTCAAGGATTGCGTCGATGGAATGGGAAATGCGCGCGGCAGATCGGATCACTTGCCCTGCTTCGAGCAAGTCATTCTTCTTTACGCGGGCCTTTTTGGCAATAGCGCCGATCTGCGCGTCCATGGCGGCGATATCTTCGCTTTCAAGACCGCCGCCAAGGCGCTGGAAGTCAAATCCCGCAGCAATACGTGCCAGCAATTCGCGGCCATCAGGGAATTGCAATTCACAACTGGCGCCCGCGCCGACAACCAACGTGGTCTTGGTTCTGATCATAACGCCAAAAGCTCCCCGGCATGAAACATGACGGGAAGCCTTGGGCTTCGATGCTTAATATTTGGCTATGATAGCGATCTGGGTCCGGAAAGCGCAAATTAACCAATTTAGGCCAATCACGTGGAATGGATACTCGGGTGTTTTTTGGCTTATTTCTCGCGCTCCACCTCGGCTTCGCGGTGGTCACACCGTCGTTTGACCTGGGCGGGGTTATTTACGCCGTATATCTGCAGTCATTATTGCTTGTGTGGCTCTTCCTGATTGCTGCTACCTTGCTGTTCTTGCGAGTTGCAGGCAAGCGCATGCAGCGGCCAACGGCAATCATTTTGCGTACCCTGAGAATGAACCGCGCCCACCTTGTGGAGGGCGCTTTGTTCCTCGTCGCGCTCAGCCTCATGATGCAGGTGTACATGGTCCTGAAGGTGTCCATTCCGGCCCTGATCCCATTTTACGCCGATCCATGGCTGGCCGATGCGGATGCATTGCTGTTCGGCAAGGACCCATGGCGTATTACCCATGCGCTTCTGGGTGAAAATGCTACGCGATTCCTGGATATGTTCTATGTCACACCTTGTATGGTCGTGACGGTTGGAATGACCCTGTGGGTGTGCTTTTCAAAGGATAGGGCGTTCAGCAGACGATCCACGCTGGCAATCATGATGTGCTGGTTCGTCATCGGAATTTGGGCCGCATTGCTTCTTTCCTCGGCCGGGCCGGTTTACATGCAGCATTTCTATGGCGATCCCCGTTTCGCCGATCTTACAGCAATACTACCGCCCGATCTGATAGCTGCACGCACGCAGGAGTACCTGCTCGAGAGTTTCGGCTCACCCGGATTTGGAAAGGGCATCAGTGCAATGCCGTCTATGCACAACGCCCTTTATCTGTTGCTGATCTGGATGGTGCATGACCGCTTCGGAAACGGCTGGCAGCTCTGGATTGCCATCGCATTCGAAGGTCTTGTCTTCGTAGCTTCGGTGCATCTTGGGTGGCACTATGCGCTAGACGCGATTGTGGCGTTGGTTCTGGTTGTACCTATCTGGCATATCGCAGGCCGGATCGAAAAGCTTCCGATGCCCGCCTTGCGGGTTTCAACAATCCGCGCTGGCGCAAGGGCAGCTACCTAGCGGGGCAAGGCGCCTAAGCCTTGCAGAGCAACCTTGCGCCCCGCCAAGTGACATAAAGCTGCTTCGCTCAGCCTTGTGATCGGCCGCGACCGCCCCCGCCGCCGCCACCGGGACGACCGCCACCGCCGCCGCCACTGCGACGACGATTGCCGCCCTGACCACCCTGACCACCGCTGCGCTGGCCACCCTGACCACCGCTGCGGCCGCCCTGCGGACGTCCACCGCCACCGGCGCTGGCACCGGAATGGCGACTACGTTCGGATGAACCACCGCGCGGCTTGGGCTTTACGCGCTGCTGTTGCTGCTTGGCGGCAGGCTTTGTCGGGCCGACACCTTCGACAACTGCGCGGAAGTTTTCCGGCAAGTCCAAACGTTCGAACTCGGCGTCGGTGTTGCGGCAGATATCCTTCAGATACTGACGCTCATCCTCTGCACAGAATGCGATGGCGATACCATCGGCACCAGCGCGCGCGGTCCGGCCAATGCGGTGAACATATTGCTCCGGCACATTGGGCAGTTCGTAATTGATCACGTGGCTAACGCCGGGAATGTCGATCCCGCGCGCGGCCACATCGGTCGCAATAAGGATCGGGGTTTTCGCCCGCTTGAATTCATCCAGGGCGCGCACACGCTGCGGCTGGCTCTTGTTGCCGTGGATTGCATTGGCGGGGATGTTGGCAGTCGCCAGCTTCTTCACCAACCGGTCTGCACCGTGCTTCGTGCGGGTAAAAATCAGCACCCGTTCGAACTTGCCGGGCGTGGGATGACGTTCGAGCAGGATCATTTCGAGCAGCGCCTGCTTTTCGTCCTGCTGGACCATATACAGATACTGGTCGATCCGCTCTGCGGTGGAGGCAGCCGGGGTTACCGAAACGGTGACCGGGTTTTTGCAATATTTGCTGACCAGTTCCTTGATCTGCTTCGGCATGGTGGCGCTGAAGAACAGGGTCTGGCGGCTATCAGGGACCAGCTCGCTAATGCGGCGCAGGGCGTGAATAAAGCCGAGGTCAAGCATCTGGTCGGCTTCGTCCAATACCAGCACTTCCACGCCGGAAAGGTTCAATGCCTTCTGGTCGATCAGATCGAGCAGACGGCCCGGTGTCGCCACCAGAATATCCGTGCCGCGGTGCAGCTTGTTGCGATCCTTGCCGACGGAGGTTCCGCCAACGATTGAATGGACCTTCATACCGGCAAGTGCGCCATAATCCTTGGCGGATTCGGCAATCTGCCCGGCCAGTTCACGCGTCGGGGCGAGAACAAGCATACGGCAGCTCTTGAAAGGAATCTGGTTGTCGGACTTGCGCAGATTATCGATGCTGGGAAGCATGAAAGCAGCGGTCTTGCCGGTGCCCGTTTGCGCAATACCCAAAAGGTCACGGCCCTGAAGAACCGCCGGAATGGCCTGCGCCTGAATTGGCGTAGGCTCTTTATAGCCCTTCATATCCAGCGCTTGCAGGATGGGCTGCGACAGACCGAGGTCTGTGAATTGAATAGTCATGTTGTGTAGTAAACTCGCATAATATGCGGCGCGCAGAGCAACAGCTCTCGCGGCGCGGGTGTCAAACGACCCGCGTGAAAAGGGAAGTCCATTAGAAGAACCGAAGGGCTGCTGGGGACTGTAGCTTTCTCACTACTGCCGCTTCACGCTAGCGCACGCCTCGATGCCGCCCATGTGGTGCAGCGCAGCATGAATGTCAAAGCATTTCGCGTGTCAGGTGTTAACAGGTCCGCCGAAAGGCTTGTTCAGCTGCACGATTTTCCAGTTCAGGATCGTCGCAAAGCTGACCCACACCAGATACGGCACGATCAGCCAGCTGGCGAGCACATCCCACTGGCGCAGGAACACCGTAAGCGCGAGGACGGAGAGCCACAGGAACGGCACTTCCCACAATGCCCAATCAGGCCGCCTTAGAGTGAAGAACACCGGTGACCACACGAAATTGGCGATGCCATTGATAACATAGAGCGTGATGAGGAAGCTGGCCTCACCCGCCGCCTCTGCCGCAGGATAGCTGCGCACGAAGGCCCAGCCGGAAAGCAGGAAGATCGTGGTCCACGCAGGGCCAAACAGCCAGTCAGGCGGCTGCCAGCTTGGCTTATTGAGGTCGAAATACCACTGCTCGATTTTCGTAAGCAGCCCTCCCCCGATAGCCAGAATGATGGCCCAGACGATGGCAAAGGTGAGTTGGAAGGTCATTTGGGAGGCTTAGGTGGTGTTGAGACCGGTGGCAAATGTAACGTCACGCCCCTCCAGCCGTTCGCCCTTCAACAAGCTTGGGGGCGAACGGACGTCGTAAGAGGCCCGCGAAATTTTAGACCACACTCAACCCAACCCAGCAGCCTTCAGCAAGGCCTCGGTACTAGCATCAAACCGCTCTCCGCCCTTTTCAATCTTGTTGGCGATTTCCTTGCCCAGTTCCACGCCGAACTGGTCGAACGGGTTAATGTCCATCAGCACGGCATTGGCAAAGGTGCGGTGTTCGTGGAAAGCCACCAGCGCGCCGAAAGTCATCGCGTCAAGATCATCACACAGGATCGTGGCCGATGGGCGGTTGCCGGGGTAGTTGCGATGCGGATCGTCGGAATGCTTGCCTGCCATCAGCGCTGCGCCTTGGGCAAAGCAGTTCATCAGCAGGATCGTGTGATGCGCCGCGTCCAAAGTGTCGCCCGCCTCCACACTCGCGATGAAATCGACAGGGATCAGATGCGTGCCCTGGTGAAGCAATTGGAACACCGCATGCTGCGCATCGGTGCCCACCCCGCCCCATGTGATCGGCGCCGTCGGGCCAGCAGGATGGCCGTCCACCGTCACGCTTTTGCCGTTCGATTCCATTTCGAGCTGTTGCAAGTAATCAGGCAGCAACCGCAGCCGTTCGTCATAGGCGAATACGGCGCGGGTTTGCGCGCCCTTGATGCGAGAGTAGAACAGATCCGCAAAGGCCGCACGCAGCGGCAGATTTTCGCGTCCGTTTGCGTCACGGAAATGCGCGTCCACACGCGCTGCACCATCCAGCATCGCCTGAAAATCGTCCCAGCCCACGGCCACTGCTATCGGAAAGCCGATAGAGCTCCACAGCGAATACCGCCCGCCCACGCTTTCCGCGAACGGCAGGATGCGCGTTTCATCGACTCCCCATTCCACGGCCTTTTCAGGCGCGGCGGTGAGCGCGATAACGCGGCCCGTGGGATCATCAACGCCGCTGTCCGCCAGCCATTTCAACACGCTTTGCGCATTGGTCATGGTTTCGATGGTGGTGAAAGTCTTGGAAGCGACGGCCACAAAGGTCGTCGCCGGATCGCACGCTGCAAACGCTTCTTCCAAAGCCACGCCGTCGATGTTGGAGACGACATGCACATCCACTACCGGCAGATCACGCGCCAAAGCATCAACCGCCAGCGCCGGGCCCAGCGCGCTGCCGCCTATGCCGACGTGAATGAGGTGCTTGATCTCTCCGAACGCGCCTTCGTGCAGCGCTGTAGTGAGCAGCTTCATCCGCTCCCGCAAGGCATCCGCTTCTTCAACGCTGGTATCGAGGCCCACGCCGCGCAGCGCGGTATGTTCAGCCGCGCGTCCCTCGGTCGGGTTGACCATTTCGCCGGCAAACATCTTTTCCCGCATGTCATCAAAGCCAGCGGCCTCTGCCAGCGCTTCAAAATCGGTCAGCAAATCTTCGGTCAGATGGGTTTTGGACCAGTCGAACAGGATACCGCAGTCGGCATCGCCCCCAGCCAGCCCGGTGGTCAGTTCAAGCCGTTTGGCGAACTTTTCTACCCGGTCCGAATCCTCTGAAAAAAGATCTTCCAGTGTGGGATCTGTATGCAGGGCGAGCTTGTTCCATGCTTCGTCGCGTGTCAGGGTCACCGGTAAGTCCTCTTTGTCGGGCGTTGTCGTGTTCACGCGCTGCCCCCTTGTAGCCCTGATTGCAACCCCGCAAATTCTCGCTCGTCCCTGCCGATTTGCTTGACGCGCGCCACTTCGCGCAACATGACCTTTGCCCGATGACGCAAGACCATATCAGAGAGATCGAAGAGCCCGCTTCTGGCAAAACTCAAACTGCCGGGGCCAATGCTGCCGTGGCGGACAAGCCGGAGGAAAAGGAAGACTGGAGGAGCTTTGGCGCCTTCCTGATCAAGCTGGTGATTGTGGTCGTGATATTCCGCACCTTCTTCTTCACCAGCTTCAACATTCCATCGGAAAGCATGATGCCGCGCCTTCTCGTCGGCGACTATCTGTTCTCGCAGAAATGGTCTTACGGCTATTCCCGCTTCTCGCTGCCGTTTGACGTAGACATGGGTGACGGGCGGATTCTGGCAAGCGAACCGGACCGCGGTGATATCGTGATCTTCAAACACCCGATCGACCAATCGGACTACATCAAACGCGTTATTGGCCTGCCGGGCGACAGCGTGCAGATGGTGGACGGTGTGCTCCATTTGAACGGTGAGCCGGTTGGTATGGAGCGAATCGAGGATTTCACTCTACCGATGATCCTTGGTGATGACTGCCGCGGTACACGTATTTCCGGCCCCGAGGGCCCGGTCTGTACCTACACGCAGTTCCGTGAAACTCTGCCTGGCGGCGTGTCATACAATATTCTCGACATGGGCGATCTTCCGCAGGACAATACAGCGCCTGTGATAGTCCCCGAAGGCAAGCTGTTCCTGATGGGCGACAATCGCGACAATTCGCTCGACAGCCGTTTCCGCGCAGAACCGGGCGGCGGAATCGGATTGGTGGGGCAGGACAATCTCGTGGCAGAAGCCAGCTTCATGTATTGGTCTACCGATGGAAGCGCCGAATGGGCGCTGCCCTGGACATGGTTTTCTGCCGCGCGCTGGAACCGGATGCTGCGCGGGATATGAACGTCCTTGATGCAGAAACGCGGGCCTGGCTGACGGGGCATGGTTTTGCGGTAAGCGATGAAGCCCTTTGGTGCGAAGCTCTTACCCACGGCAGTATTGGCGCGCCGCGCGATTATCAGCGTCTGGAATTCCTGGGCGACCGTGTTCTGGGCCTCACCATTGCGAACTGGCTATACGCCGATGGCAAGTCGGATGAGGGCAAGATGGCGCAGCGCCTGAACGCGCTGGTATCCAAAGGTGCCTGCGCGACGCGAGCCCGGGAAATCGGCATCGCGCCGCATGTCCTGATGGGCAAGCAGGCACGTGAGGATGGCGCGCAGGATAGCGACAACGTGCTGGGTGACATCATGGAGTCGCTGATCGGCGCGAATTTCATTGAAGCCGGTTATGATGCAACGCAGGGCCTTATCCGCAGTTTCTGGCAAGGCGCGGTCGACGGTGCGGACGGAAAATCCAAACATCCCAAAAGTGCATTGCAGGAATGGGCTGCGGGCAACCGCCGCAGTCCGCCGGAATACCAGGTCGTTTCGACTGACGGACCTGACCATGCGCGCCGCTTCACCGTGCAGGTGAGGGTCCACAAAGTCGGCGAAGTCGAAGCAACAGCGGGTGGCAAGCAAGATGCCGAAACAGAAGCCGCTCGGCTATTTATGGAGAAATTTGGGTGACTGAGAGCAATACCGAAACTGGCGCGAAGCCTGACCCGAAATGTGGTCTGGTCGCCGTGATCGGTGCGCCCAATGCGGGCAAATCCACGCTGGTCAACCAGCTTGTCGGCCAGAAGGTCGCGATCACTTCTGCCAAGGCGCAAACCACCCGGGCGAAGCTGTTGGGCGTTGCCCTGCACAAGACCGATCAGGCCGAAACGCAGCTTCTGCTGGTCGACACCCCCGGCATTTTCGAACCGAAGCGCCGGCTGGACCGCGCGATGGTGAGCGCCGCCTGGGAAGGCGCGCAGGCCGCGGATGCGGTGATACTGCTCGTTGATCCGGTGAAACAGCGGAGGCATGAACTGTTTCCGCTGCTGGAAGTGCTCAAGACCCGGCCCGAGCGCAAACTGCTGGTGCTGAACAAGGTTGATGTCGCGGTGAAAGAACCGCTGCTCGCACTGGCCGAGGAATTGAACGCGGCTGTCGATTTCGACGAAGTGTTCTTCGTCTCCGCATTAACAGGTGACGGCGTGCCGGAATTGAAGGATCGTCTGGCCGAATTGATGCCCAAGAGCCCGTGGCACTATCCCGAAGATCAGGTGTCAGACGCGTCTGAACGCCTGCTGGCCGCCGAAGTGACGCGCGAACAGCTGTATCGGCAACTGCACGAGGAATTGCCTTACGACGCCGCTGTGCGCCCCGAAAGCTACACCGTGAAGCCCGATGGCAGCGTGGAAGTGCGCCAGCAGATCGTGATCATGCGCGACAGCCAGAAACCCATCGTGCTGGGTAAAGGCGGCCGCCGGATAAAGGAAATCGGCGAGCTTGCGCGCAAGGAACTCAGCGAAATTCTTGGCGTGAAGGTGCACCTTTTCCTGCACGTGAAGGTGGACGATCGCTGGTCGGAGAACCGCGAAGTCTATGAGGAAATGGGATTGGACTGGGTTCGCTAACGCGGCAGGGCAGCGGCCTCTGATGGTGTCAGAAATCGGGCATTCTCAGCAATCAGGAAGCGAATGATACGCTGAAATTCCTCAAATCTAAGGGGATCTTGCACCCAGCTTTGTGGATGGCCCTGAAGCACCAGGACATCTGCAGGCGACGCGGCTTCAAAGCCGGCCAGAAAGCTATCAAAATCTGGCTCATGGACCGGGTCCTCGAGGCCGAGCCCCGGTATTCGGCGCAATTGGACCAGCGCGCTGGGAACGCGTTCGTCGTCCGTGTCCTTGAACATCCAGATCGCTATTCCGGTCGTCTGATCAAGAGCACGGGATGTATCTTCATCTGTGCTGTTATAGGGGGCTCCGAACGCGGCAAATGGTGCCCCGAAGTGCTGTTGAGCGAGCTCTTGTGTGCGTCGCAGACCGTCCAGTTGCGTGGCAAATCCAGAGTATCGGAATTCCCTCACCTCATCCTCGCCAGTACCTGATCGGCAATGGCAGTACCCGTGATTCCAAAGCTCGTTCCCGAGAGCTTGCTGGCCGCGCAGCCAAGCTATCGCATCTGGAGCAGGGTCCTCAAGACCGTCGCCGATGACTCCGATCGAGGCCGTCACATCATTTTCGTTGAGGAAAACGAACGCCTGCTCCCAGCCCGGGTTGGTCGAAGTATTTGCGCGGAAATCATCCAGCTTCAGGACAACAAGCGGCCTTTGCGCTGTGTCTCTGAAAACATTCTGATGATGTGTTGTGCACGCCGCGAGAAGGCCAAGAAAAGCAAGTCCCGCCATCCGTAACGCGCGGGCCACGACAGGGCGATCTGACCAACCGCGACTGCTCAACGCTTTTTGACCACTGCAATCTTGTTCTTTTTGGCGAAATCGCGCGTCGATTCCTCGCTTCGATTCAGCGCCTTGGCGATCTGCTTAAGACCTTGCCCCTTGGAAGCGAGCAGTTTCAGCTTGCCCGCTTCCTCGCCATTCCATGGCTGCTTGTGCCGCTCGAAATTTTCCTTGCCCATCAGGCTTCCTCCGCCTTTGTTTCAGGCGCCGCCTTCTTGGCCGCAGCTTTCTTCTTCGCAGGTGCCTTTTTCTTCGCTGCTGGCTTCTTTTTCGCCGGTGCCTTGCGCTTCTTTTTTACGGGTCCTTTCGCGGCTTTTTCTGCGATCATGACCAGCGCCTCTTCCAGCGTCAGCGCATCCTTGTCCTTGTCCTTCGGGATGGTCGCGTTGACGTTGCCATCGGTGATGTAGGGGCCGTAGCGGCCTTCCATCAGCTTCACATCGTCCCCTGCCTCGGTCTTGCCGAGTACCTTCAAGGGTTCACGGGCACCCCGCGCGCCGCCCTTGCGATTGGCAGCTTCTGCCAGCAGCGTGACGGCCGCATTCATGCCCGTGTCGAACACATCCTGCGTGCTGGAAAGCTTCGCATATTTGCCGTCATGCCGCAGATACGGGCCGTAACGACCGATGGCCGCTTCGATATCCTTGCCGGTTTCGGGATGCTGTCCGATGATGCGCGGCAGATCGAGCAGTTTGGCCGCCCATTCGATGTCGAAATCGTCCACGTCCTTCGGGATGGAGGCGCGCTTGGCTTCCTTGCCCTCGCCCATCTGCACATAGGGGCCGAAACGGCCCGACTTGCGCTCGATCGGCTCGCCGGTTTCCGGGTGATCGCCCATCTTGCCATCGTCGGAACCATCTTCGCTGCCGGGCTGGCCGAATTTGCGGCGGAAGTTGCATTCCGGATAGTTCACGCAGCCGATGAATGCGCCGAACCGGCCACCGCGCAAATGCAGTTCACCGCCATCACGGCCCTGCTCCGCACACAGCGGGCAGAAGCGCGGCTTTTCACCATCTTCACGTTCGGGGAACAGGAAGTCGGCGAGGAATTCGTCCAGCACCTCGGTCACTTCCGAAGGTTGGCGTTCCATCACCTCGTCGCTCTTCGGCTTAAAATCGCGCCAGAAGTTTTCGAGCAACGTTTTGTATTGGGCCCGCCCGCCACTGACTTCGTCCAGTTCGTCTTCCATGCTCGCGGTGAAGTCATAGGCGACATAAATGGGGAAGAAACGCTCAAGAAATGCTGTGAGGAGCCTGCCGGAATCCTCTGCAAAGAAGCGGTTTTTCTCCACCCTCACGTAATCACGGTCACGCAAGGTCTGGATGGTCGAGGCGTAAGTGGAAGGACGGCCAATGCCCAGTTCTTCCAGCCGCTTTACCAGCGATGCCTCGGAAAAGCGCGGCGGTGGCTGGGTGAAATGCTGGATCGCTTCCACATCCTTCTTTGCAGGCGCGTCGCCTTTGCGAATGATGGGGAGCAAATTGTCGTCATCCCCGTCGGCCGCATCGTCGAAGCTTTCGGAATACACCGCCAGGAAGCCGGGGAATTTGACGACCTGTCCGGTTGCGCGCAATTCATGCTTGCCAGTCGGGTCGCGCATTGTGATCGTGGTGCGTTCAAGCTGGGCAGTCGCCATCTGGCTGGCCATGGCGCGCTTGAAGATCAGATCATACAGCTTTGCCTCGTCGCCCGAACCGGCGCGATCCTTGCGGAAATCTGTCGGCCGAATGGCTTCGTGCGCTTCCTGAGCATTCTTTGCCTTCGTCTTGTAAAAGCGTGGTTTTTCCGGCTTGTACTGGGTATCATACCGCGCATCGATGGCATCGCGACAGGCCAGAATTGCGCTCATATCCATGCCCACGCCGTCGGTACGCATATAAGTGATCGCGCCCGCTTCATACAGCGACTGCGCACACCTCATGGTGTGGCTGGCGGAATAGCCGAGTTTGCGCGCGGCCTCCTGTTGCAGTGTGGAAGTGGTGAAAGGCGGTGCCGGGCTGCGCTTCAGCGGCTTGGTCTCGACATCCTCGACCGTAAAGCGTCCCTGCTCCACGGCAGACTTGGCAGCATCGGCCATGCCTTTTTCGCCGATGGTCAGGCGTTCGAGTTTCTGGCCGTCGAAACGCACAAGCCGTGCATCAAAGGCGGTGCCGTCATGCTCCATCTTGGCGGTAACGGACCAGTATTCCTGCGGATTGAAGACCTCGATTTCCCGCTCCCGCTCACAAATCAGGCGCAGCGCGACGGATTGGACACGGCCAGCCGATTTTGCACCGGGCAGCTTGCGCCACAGCACCGGGCTGAGCGTGAAGCCGAACAGATAATCCAGCGCGCGGCGGCCGAGATAGGCGTCGATCAGATCGGTATCGAGCCCGCGCGGTTTGGTCATCGCCTCCGTCACAGCGGCCTTGGTGATAGCGTTGAAAGTGACGCGGTCGACCTTTTCGGGGAGGGCCTTCTTCTTCTTGAGCAACTCCAGCACGTGCCAGCTTATCGCCTCGCCTTCGCGGTCAGGGTCGGTCGCGAGGATGAGGCGGGTGGACTTCTTCGCCGCATCGGCGATTGCCTTCACCTGTTCGCGGTTGCGTTTGTCGGAATAGACTTCCCAGTCCATCTCGAAATCTTCGTCCGGCCGCACGCTGCCATCCTTGGGCGGCAGATCGCGAACGTGGCCGTAGGATGCGAGGACCTTGAAGTCCTTGCCCAGATATTTCTCGATGGTCTTTGCCTTGGCCGGCGATTCTACGATGACAAGTTGCATAGTGGTGAAGTCAGTCCCTTACGTGTGTACGTGTGCGCGAGGGTGGAGCCTTCACGGGATACGTCAAGCCGATGATTGTGCGGAGGCTTCAGGTCAAGTGACTTCGATTGTTCTGGGGAGCGTGAGTCTGAAGCCCAGCAGATGGGCATGCGGCAAAATTCGATCTCAGCAAAGGCTGACCCGCCCCGCGGCATGTCTCACCAAACGTCCTGCGATCTCAAGCTCCAGCAGCGCCATTTGCACAGCCCCCGCGCTTTCACACGATTGCCGGATCAGTTCGTCCACAGAAACGGGCGCGTTGGTAAGCAGGCTTTCAACATCGGCGGACTCTGCCCCGGTCATGTCTTCAGTCGAATAATCGCATGCAGACGTAGTTTCGCGAAATGACGAGCGCGGTACGCCGTCAAAACCTGAGAGCAATTCGATCACGTCATCCGGTTCCTGCACCAGCATGGCACCTTCGCGGATCAGGTGATTACAGCCATGGCTGCGCGCTTCGAGTGGGCTACCGGGGATCGCCATGACTTCGCGCCCCGCCTCGCCAGCCAGCCGCGCGGTGATAAGCGAGCCGGACTTGGGTGCGGCCTCCACCACGAGCGTTCCCATCGCGAGCCCTGCGATGATGCGGTTGCGCTTCGGGAAATGCTGTCCGCGCGGCTCTGTGCCCGGCGCTTCTTCCGCGATCAGCAGCGCGTCATTGGCGATCTGTTCCTGAAGTTTGGTGTGCTGCGGCGGATAGGCGATGTCTATGCCGCTGGCGATCACGCCGATGGTGTGCGGCATGGATCCTTCATGGCAGGCGCCGTCGATGCCGCGCGCCAAGCCCGACACTACCGTAAAACCGCCTTCGCCCAGTGCCCGTGCGAAATCGCGCGCCAGCTTCACCGCAGCGGCAGAGGCATTGCGCGCACCGACCATGGCCACGCAGGGCTTGCTCGCCAGCGCCATGTCACCGCGCACGGTGATAATTGGCGGTGCGCTGTCCATCTGTGCCAGCAGCGCGGGATATTCAGGCATATCGTGGAAAACATACCGAGCACCAGCTTTGCGGGCGGCGGCAATCTCGCTTTCAATCCGGTTCCGCGCGGCGGGAGTGTAATTGCGTTTGGCACCGCGCGCCGCCAGGTCTGGCAAGGCCTCCAGCGCCTCAATCGCAGTGCCGAACCGGCGCAGCAATTGCGCATAGCTGACGGGGCCGATATTGGCGGAGCGCAGCAGCCTGATGCGGGCAAATGCCTCGTCCTGTGTCAGCTTTGTCTCGTTCACTTCTTGCTGCCGACCCTCGGTTCCTCACCCTTCATCAGGCGGGAGATATTGGCGCGGTGCAGCCAGATGATCAGCACTGCGATAACGATCAGCACTCCGGCGATTGACCAGAATCCCATCGCAACCGCAGCAATGGCAACAGCCGCCACCGCGCTCATCCCCGCAACTGAACTGATGCGGAAAATCGCCAGCACGGCGATCCACACCAATGCGTAAACGACGCCCAGCGGCCATGCTAGCGCGAAGGTGACGCCCGCATTCGTGGCAACGCCCTTCCCGCCCCTGAACTTCAGCCAGACTGGAAAACAATGCCCCAGCACAGCGCCCAGCGCAGCCAGTTCGACCGGCATAGGATACCAGAGCGGCGCGTCCGGTGTGCCGGGAAACAACGTCCAGGCGAAGTAAACCGGAACAAACCCCTTGGCAAAATCGAGGAGCAATGTCGCAGCCGCCAGCCACTTGCTGCCTGTGCGCAAGACGTTGGTCGCGCCGATATTGCCTGATCCGATGGAGCGGATGTCGCCTTTCCCCGCTGCCATAGCCAGCAGAAGGCCGAAAGGAATGGAACCGGACAAATACCCGATCAGCAATGCAAGAGCGTAATCCATGCTGCAATCCCTAGCCTCTGGTCAGAGCCTTGGGAAAGCACAAACTTGTCCAAAGTGGATGAACGCGATAACCGCCGCAGCCGCATGGACATTCTACCATCTTCACCAATCCTGTTGTTCGATTCGGGCCTTGGCGGGCTGTCGGTACTTGAGGAAGTGCGCAAGGCGGTGCCCGATGCGCCGATCATCTACGCTGCTGATACAGCTGGCCTGCCTTATGGCGAGAAGACCGAGGCGGAAATTGCTGCACGTGTTGCGGGCCTGCTTGGCCGCATGAGTGAGCGTTATGCACCGCGCCTGATCTGCATCGCCTGCAACACGGCCTCTACCATCGCGCTTGGGATGGTAAGGTCGGTCTTGCAGGTTCCGATTGTCGGCACAGTCCCCGCGATCAAGCCCGCCGCTGTCATCACCAGGACCGGAACGATCGGCCTTTTGGGAACTGCCGCGACAATCCGGCAGTCTTACGTCGATGATCTCGAAGCGCAATTTGCCGCAGACAAACGACTGATCCGCTACGCCGCGCCGGAATTGGTAGGCGCCGCCGAAACCAAACTGCGCGGCGGCAGGCCCGATGATGCCGTTTTCGCCAAGGCGGTCGCGGGCTTGCGCACGCAAGCTGGCGGTGAAGCAATAGATACAGTCGTACTGGCCTGTACACATTTCCCGCTGCTGGCCGACGAACTGCGCGCCGCGATGGGCCCCGATATTTCTTTCGTTCACGGAGCGGAAGGAATCGCCCGCCGAATCCGGTCTTTGACCATCGGGCAGGAGTTCGGGCGAGACCGCGATGACAGCGCTATTGTAACAGGGCCGGTCGATCCTGCGCTTTCTGCAGCCGTTTTCTCTTACGGGCTTAGGACGGTAGCTTCCCTCTAGCGATGCAGCTGTTGCGAATCCCTCGCAAACTTCGCTCTTCAAACGGACGCTGCAATTGACTAAGTCGCCCGCAACAGAACGCCGTTTTGCCTTGGGGCGCGGCGCAGCGCGGGCGGATGTTGTGAATTACGACCAGATCTTCGACCAGGCAATCGACCGGCTTCATTCCGAAGGCCGCTACCGCGTGTTCATCGACATCTTGCGCAACAAGGGCGCGTTTCCGAATGCACGCTGCTTTGCCGGGCATAACGGACCCAAGCCGATCACCGTCTGGTGTTCCAACGATTACCTTACCATGGGCCAGCACCCCAAGGTGGTAGAGGCAATGGAAGAAGCGCTGCACGATGTAGGTGCCGGATCCGGCGGCACGCGCAATATCGGTGGCAACACCCATTACCATATCCAGCTTGAGAATGAGCTTGCCGATCTGCACGGCAAGGAAGCCGCGCTACTTTTCACCAGCGGATATGTCTCCAACGACGCAACGCTTTCCACCTTGGCCAAGCTGCTCCCCGGATGCGTGATATTCTCGGATGAGCTCAATCACGCCAGCATGATTGCCGGCATTCGCAATTCCGGCTGCGAAAAGCGCGTTTTCCGCCACAATGATCTTGCCCATCTGGAAGAGTTGCTGGCGGCAGAGGATGAAGCGGCGCCAAAACTGATCGCTTTCGAAAGCGTATATTCCATGGACGGCGATGTCGCGCCGATCCATGCGATTTGCGATCTGGCCGACAAGTACAATGCTCTTACCTATGTCGATGAAGTGCACGCCGTGGGGATGTATGGCGCGCGCGGTGGCGGCATTTCGGAACGCGACGATGCGGCTGACAGGCTTGACCTGATCGAAGGCACGCTGGGCAAGGCATTCGGTGTGATGGGCGGTTATGTGGCGTCCAGCCGCAAGGTAATCGATTGCATCCGTTCCTATGCGCCCGGCTTCATCTTCACCACATCTCTCAGCCCGGTGCTGGTCGCTGGCGTTCTGGCCTCTGTTCGTCACTTGAAAGGTTGCAGCGATGAACGCGACGCGCAGCAAGCGAACGCGGCATCGCTCAAGCGTCACATGCGCGAAGCTGGTCTTCCGGTAATGGAATCGACGACGCATATCGTGCCGCTGATGGTCGGTGACCCTGTGCGGGCGAAGAAGATCAGCGATATCCTGCTGGCTGAATACGGCGCCTATGTGCAGCCGATCAATTACCCGACCGTTCCCCGCGGCACGGAGCGGCTGCGTTTTACGCCTGGCCCCGCGCATACCGAAGCCATGATGGTCGAATTGACCAATGCCCTGGTGGAAATTTGGGACCGGCTGGAGCTGGAATTACGCAAAGCTGCCTAGTTTGCTTTCGTCTGGACAGGCAAAAAAACTGTAACCGTTAGCGCGTTGGTAACCAAACTTCTGGCATAGCTGCATCGTGAAAAGCCGGATTAATCGGTCTAGGCGCAGCAACCAGGACGGTACATGACAGTCAGTGGTCTTCTCAAAGGGTTTGGACGGGGCAATGCTCCCCGGGGAACCTCGCGGGTTATTTCCGCCGACGACACGGTGCGCCGGCTGGAGATACTGGACGATTTCGAGCAGACAGGGATTTCCTGGATCTGGGCGACTGACAAGGACGATCACCTCATCTATTTTTCGCCTAGCGCTGACGGTGAGCTTGATGAAGGCGTTGGCCAGCTGGTCGATCATCCCCTGATCGAATTGTTCGAGATAGACCCGGAGAACGGCGAACGATCTGACAGGCCGCTCAACTTCCAACTTAAAATGCGTAACAAGATTGTCGAACTGCCGGTGCGGCTGATCAAGGAAGCAGCGCAAAAAAGTGGTGCCGAGCGCTGGTGGGCCCTCTCAGGCCACCCCAAATTCGACGAAGGCGGCAAGTTTCTGGGATATCGCGGCAGCGCCAAGAACATCACCACCGCCTATCAGCGTCAGCGGGAGGATTCGCGTCTGGCGGAGTATGACTCGCTGACAGGTCTTGCGAACCGGCATCGCATGAACCGCAAGCTGGAAAGCACTCTCTCAGCCTTCAGGTCTGCCAAACGGTCTTGCGCGCTGATGATGCTGGACCTCGACAAGTTCAAACAGGTCAACGACATGATGGGCCATCAGGCGGGCGATGATCTGTTGCGACAGGTCGCGGATCGTCTGACTGCCATCATTGGCAGCAAAGCCGAGATCGGACGCCTGGGAGGTGATGAATTCCAGATCATCCTGCTGGACGAGGATGATCGCGGCAGATTGGGAGATCTGGCGGACAAGATCATCCAGATGCTCACGTCGCCCTATCAGATTGACGGAAAACGAGCGATCATCGGAGCATCGGTTGGCATCTCTGTTGCCCCCTATGACGGCATTGAAGCCGACGAGATCATCCACAACGCCGATCTGGCTCTGTATGCCGCAAAGAACAGCGGACGGGGCACCTATCGCTTTTATTCGGCGGATCTGAAAGACGTTGAGCAGGAACGCCAGCTGCTGCTGGATGATCTGCGCGAAGCACTGGCAAACGGCCAGCTGCAGATGCATTACCAGCCCGTTGTCCGAACGAAGGATCACGCTGTTGTCGGGTTTGAGGCGCTGATGCGTTGGGAACACCCTGAACGCGGCCATGTCAGCCCCGGCGTCTTCATTCCGGCAGCCGAAGAAACAGATCTCATCAATCAACTTGGCCAATGGGCTTTGCAGCAATCCTGCCGGGATGCGCTTGAATGGCCGGAAAACATCCGGCTTGCGGTGAATGTTTCCGCCAAGCAATTCTGTAACAAGGGTTTCCCCGCGGTTGTGACACAAGTTCTGGCAGAAACGGGCATTACCCCCGACCGTCTGGAGCTGGAGCTTACCGAAACAGTGTTCATGGGGGACACAGACGCCACAACAGCCACATTCAAGACGCTGAAAAAGATCGGTGTGCGACTAGCCCTTGATGACTTCGGGACCGGGTATTCCTCGCTCAGCTATTTACGCAATGCTCCGTTCGACAAGATCAAGGTGGACAAGAGCTTCGTCGACACCTGCACCCAGAAGAATGAAAACAGCGCCAAGATAATCACCGCGATTATAGGCTTGTCCGAAGCGCTGGGGATGGAAGTGACAGTTGAGGGCGTAGAAGCCTTCGACCAGTTTCATCTGGTGTGCGAAAAAGGCGCGAAATACATCCAGGGGTGGATCTATTCCAAAGCCCGCCCACAAGCTGAGATCCTCGGCCAGATCGCCAGTGGCGGCTTCCTTATCGAACCGGCCGGACCAGAAACCTACCGCCCGGAACGACGTTCGGTTTTCCGCCGCATCGGCATTATTCACGAAGACCACCGCTATGACGCGGTGATGCGCGATTTATCACAAACGGGATCAAGGATCGAAGGCCTGGTAGGCGTTCCGCTGGGTGCGGGGCTTGTGCTTGATCTTGGCGGTGGGCAATTGGTGGTGTCCCGCGTTCGCCGCACGCAGGATGCGATGATCGGCGTTGAATTCGAAGAACCGCTGGTCAGTGATGGCGCTGGCGGACTTGTGACCCGTCACAGGGTATCACCCTATGCACTGGCGGCAGCCGGAATGCCGTTGGCTGCCCTTCCCCCGGGCAATTACCCCCTTCAGATTGGCGACGCAGACAAACCCAGAAGCACGCCGCAATTCCTGCAGGTCAGTGTCCAGCGAGGCTGAAACGGCGGGGGCGCCTGGACAGCATCCGAGATCAGGGCAATCGCTGCCCTTTTAATGCGGTTATCTCCGGTAAAGGTCCCTGGGTGTGCGTATCCCGCCACACACCCGCCACACAGGCGGCAGTGGGGACGCGGCACCAGGCCTCAGCGCAGGCTCACCACATTATCGCTAGCGCGCGGATCGGCGCGATCTCCGCGATACAGGCTCGCCATCGGCTCATCAGTGACAATCGCGCATTCGGTCGCGCCAAAGCCGTTGAAAGCAGTCTTCATCGCTGCGCCATAAGCGCCCAGCATCCCGATTTCGATGTAATCGCCAGCCTGAATATCTTCCGGCAACATGAAGGGACCCTGCATGTAATCAGCATCATCACAAGTGGGGCCGTAAAATGCGAATTCTGTAAGAGGCTTGATGAGATCATCTTCCAGCGCGCGCACCGGGAAACGCCAATCGACATGTGCGGCATCGAACAGCGCGCCATAGGCACCGTCATTGATGTACAGCTCATTGTCGCGGCGCTTTTCCACGCAAACGACAACGGACGAATATTCGGCGCACAGCGCTCTGCCCGGCTCCGCCCACAATTCTGCGGAATAGGAAATCGGCAGCGATTCAAAATGGCGGTGGATCAGCGCGAAGTAATCTTCCAGCGGCGGTGGTTCCATGCCCGGATAAATGCTGGGGAAGCCCCCGCCCACATCAACGATATCAACCGTCACCGCAGCTTCTGCAATGGCAGCGCGAACACGCTCCAGCGCCTGGACATAGGCAAACGGCGTCATTGCCTGGCTACCCACGTGGAAGCAGATGCCCAGCGCATCACAATGCTGGCGCGTGGCCTGCAAAAGCGGCGCTGCATCGGCCAGGTCAACGCCGAACTTCGCAGCCAGCGAAAGCTCTGAATGTTCAGACGAAACACGCAGGCGCACCAGCAGGCTCAGGTCCGCAGCTGCAGTACCGGCATCGTCGGTAGTCGCGCTGACGATTTTTTCCAGCTCTTCCAGGGTGTCGAGGCTGAACGTCTTCACGCCGTGATCGAAATAGGCTTCACGGATGGCACGAGCGGTCTTCACCGGATGCATGAAACACAGCACCGCATCAGGCAACATGCCGCGCACCAGCCGCACCTCTGCAATGGATGCTACATCGTAATGCTTTACCCCGTTCTCCCACAGGATCTGGATCAGATCGGGCGACGGATTGGCTTTTACCGCATACATTGATTTACCCGGAAACTTCTCTGCAAAGAAGCGGGCAGCGCGCGCCGCGGCATGCGGGCGAGTGATGATTACGGGTTCGTCCGGCGTCAGAGCGCGGACTACAGCCTTGGCGTCAGGAAATTCGTGCAATTCAAGGGACCCCCTAAGGCATTAAACCAACAAGTAGCTGCCTTGCGGAGGGTGTCCCATGGGGCAGCGAGAAGCGCGCATATATAGCGCAAAGTCTGAACTGCAAGTGAAAATGCTTGTTCCTGCGTCTCAGGAAAAATCCACGTTTGGCACCTGGTCGACAATGCCCTTCTCGCTGTCATCCAGCCGGTGGAAGTCAGCTTCCTGAAAACCCATCCCGCCTGCAAACAGCACTGCCGGAAAACTCTCCCTCCCGGTGTTGTAGCGGGACACCGCAGCATTCAAGGCGCGGCGTGATGCGGCAAGCTTGTCTTCCACATTGGAAAGCTCCCGCTGGAGTTCCTGGAAATTGGTATTGGCCTTCAGATCCGGATAGGCCTCTGCCAGTGCCAGCACCTTGTCCAGGGCCACGCGCAAGGCCGCCTCGTCCTGCGAATTCATGGGGCCGCTGGCGGCCTGATTGCGCGCTGCGATCACGGATTCCAGCGTGTCTGCCTCGTGCGAAGCATAGCCCTTCACCGTATTCACCAGATTGGGGACCAGATCGTGCCGCTGGCGTAATTGCGCGTCGATATCGGCCACGCCCTGATTGACGTTCTGCCGCAATGCGACAAGCCGGTTGTAGATACCGATAGCGACGAAAAACAGCGCGCCAATGATTACGGCCAGAATGATCAGTTCCATGGATGAAATCCTCCCCCTACCCCTGTTGCACCATTGTGTGCCATGAATGGGGCACCGCGAAAAGGGGCGATAGGGGGAACAGATGATCGAGCGTCCGGATATCGACGCGCTGATGGCAGGTCCGCTGGGGCAATGGCTTGCCGAGCAGGAAAGTGTGCGGATCGCGGCAAAGACATCCACCTGGAACCGGCGATTCATTGTCTTGCTGATACTGCTGCCGCTTGCTCTGTTTGTCTGGATCACGTTTCGATTGGAATTGATGCCGTTGGCTTGGGGCACATTTGTCCTGGGCGGAATCGGCTTCGCATGGGCCCAATTGCCGGTCAGCCGCGCAGTGAAAACCGTAAAGGTCGGTATCAACGATGCCATCGCTGAAGCCTTGCAACTGGATTACACGCATGATTGCAAGGCCGGACAGCCCTTTGCCTTGGCCAAGGAATGCAAGCTGCTGCCCAGCCACGACCGCGCCCGGTTTGAAGATCAGTGGAACGGCAATTTCGGTGATATCCCTTTCAGCTTGCACGAATGCAAGCTGGAGGAACGGCGCGGGTCAGGCAAGAACCGGCACTGGGTCACTGTATTTCGCGGTATCGTGATGAGCGTAGGCTATTCGCGCCGGTTTCACGGCACAACGCTGCTGCTTCGCAACAACGCCCACCGCGGTTTCTTCAGCGGCAAAAAAGCCACCATCAAGGTGATCGGCAAGCAACTCGACTACGCTGAAATGGTCCACCCCGATTTTGAAGACCGGTTTGATATTTACACCACCGACCAGACCGAGGCGCGGCATCTGATAGATCCGCTGTATGTGGAACGCCTGATCGCGCTGGAACGCAGTTACGAAGGGGACGATGTCACCACCATCTTCCACGAAGGGAACCTGGTCGTGACGCTGAAGGCAGGCAACATGTTTGAAAGCGGCAGCATCGAGGCCCGCGATGATCGCATGCGCATCAAGACTACGATCGACCAGTTCGTGCGCCTTTCGGATCTTGCCAAGGAATTGAACAGCCGCGAACCGCTAACGGGATACTAGTGTTTCAATGGCGAGGGTGGAGATGGCCAGCGCGGCAATCGCTCAAGTTTGCGGCGATTTGGCTGCCCATCTCCATCCCATGCGCGCCTAGGCCTTAGCGAACAGCTTTGCCCAGCGGCGCTTGTCGCGGGTTTTCCAGTGGCCGCGGTGGTACGCATCGCTGGCCAGCAGGGGCATCACGCTGCCCGCTTCGGCAAACACCATCTGCTCGATCCCGGTGTTGACCTTGCCCCAGCTCGCCGCCTCTTGCAGCGTGGAGGAAGAACACGCCCCGTCGCGCACATCGGCAACAGTAATCTGGACCGCATATTTGTGCACCGAGACGTCTTCATGGCCGAGAATTTCGGCGCAGACGACCGTGTCCTGGATGAAGTTCTTAGGCACGCCGCCGCCCACCATCAGCAGGCCGGAATCGCCAGAGGCGATCTTGATATCGGTCAGTTCGCGGAAGTCCGCCACCGCGTCGATCATCATATAGGCTTCGCCCTTGGCCATCTGATCGACCTGGTGCTTCACCAGGCCGAACCCTGCGGACGAATCCACGAAGGCCGGGCAGAAAATCGGCACGTCATGCTCGTAGGCGAGCTTCACGAGGCTGTTATCCTTCTTGCCATGTTCGACAAGATACTTGCCCATTTCCTTGATGAATTCGCGGCTGGAGTAGCCGCGGTGTTCAAGCGTATTGGCAATCGCATTGATGGTGAAATCGCAATCCTGCAACTGCTCTTCATCGATATATGTGTCGTAAATACGGTCGATATACAGGCTCCGCAGCGTATCGTCATCGGGCACTTCATTGGCCTGATAATGTTTGTGACCGAGCCCTTCGAAGAAATCCATGTCGACAATGGTGGCGCCTGTCGCAACGACACAATCTACCATGTTGGAGCGGATCAGTTCGGCGTATAAATCCATACACCCGCCAGCGCTGGTAGAACCGGCGATGACGAGGAAGATTGTACAATCCTTGTCTTCCAGCATCTGGTTGTAAATGCCGGTAGCGCGGCCGAGATCGCGGCTGGTGAAGCTCATCTTGCCCATGGATTCGATGATCGGGCGCGCATCGAAACTGGTGATGTCGATATGTTCGACCTCGGTTGAAAGCAGTTCCTTCTTGCGCATGTCGTTGATCTTCGAATTGCTCATGTCGATGGGTCTCCTGTTCGTGTGGTCCGTATAACGGCACTCTGCTTTCCCCGTTCCCCCAAATCGCTGCGAATTGGAAGCCGGGAATTTGCGCAGCTTTGCGAAAGCTCGCTCTTCCCCTCCTGAAGGAAAGGCGCAATTAGGAGCAAATGAGTACAACTTACCACCCCACTCGCGCTGGCGTTTTGGATGCGGCCAACAAGGTCGCTGCGATCCTGCCGGCAACTCCTCTGCTGCCGTTTGAACATGACGGGCGAACGATCTGGGCCAAGGCGGAATGTCTGCAACCGATGGGCGCATTCAAGATCCGCGGGGCCTGGCACAGGTTATCCGCTCTCTCTGATGCTGAGAGGACTCGCGGTGTTGTCGCTGTTTCCAGCGGCAATCATGCGCAAGGCGTTGCGTGGGCCGCGCGCAGGCTTGGGATTGAGGCCACTATCGTCATGCCGGCGGATGCCCCGCTGGTGAAACTGCAACGCACAAAGGAATTCGGCGCGGCAGTCATCACATACGACCGGCTGACCGAAAATCGTGAAGCGATTGCCGAAGGCATCGCCAGCGAAAAGGGAGCAACCTATGTCCACGCCTTCGGTGATCCGTGGGTGATAGAAGGGCAAGGCAGCGCCGGGATTGAGATTGCGGCACAGATGGAAGTGCAAGCTGGCAGAGAACCCACAAGGATCATCGCCTGTTGCGGCGGCGGCGGCCTGTCAGCCGGGTTGGCACTGGCTTGCCCTGAGGCGCAAGTCATTCCGGTCGAGCCTGAGGGCTGGGACGATATCTGCCGCAGTCTTGAAACCGGCGCGATCCAGAATGTCGGCAAGACACCCCCACCCACGGCATGTGACGCCTTGCAGACCTTCGCGACTTTCCCGCTCAACTTCGGCATTCTGCAACAGCATTGCCCCGAATGGGCGCGCGTGTCCGGAGCGGAGATTCGCACAGCACAACGCTTCGCATTCGCCAATCTGCGCCTTGTAGTCGAACCCGGCGGTGCCGCAGCGCTGGCCGCGGTTTTGGCGGGCAAGGTCGCAGTAGACGATACAACGGCAGTGATGATCACCGGTGGAAATGTCGACGCGGCCAGTTTTGCGCAGGTTTTGGATAACAGCAATTAGATTGCCAATTAAAAGCTGCTTCGCAAAAGACACTGGTACGTAAATCAAAAGGGAAAGTTTGGATGGCTTCACAAATACTTGCACCGGCGGCGGTGCTAATCCTGTGGTCGCTCGTGATGCTCATCTGGATGTCGGCGGTACGCCTGCCAGAACTGGCCAAGCTCAAGAAGAACGGCGGCTCAGGGAAGACCATGCGGGGTGGACGCGGACAGGATCTTGAGGGCCGCATTCCCGATCATGTGAACTGGAAAGCCCACAATTACGCGCACTTGATGGAACAGCCCACGCTATTCTATGCCGTTGTTGCCATTCTGGCCATTCTTGGCCCGACGCAGGACACCGTGATTGCCGCATGGTTTTATACCATCCTGCGCATTGTTCATTCCTTCTGGCAGTCGCTCGTCAACACGATCCCGTGGCGCATTGGCCTCTTTACGCTGGGCAGCCTCGCCCTGCTTTATCTCGCTATCCGTGCCTTGATGGTGACGCTGTGATTGCTCTGCTCCAACCTCTGGTTGTTCTGGCAGGCTGGACCATGGTCATGTGGCTGTGGATGTACGCGGCGCGACTGCCGGCAATGTCCAAGGCCAATATAGACCCGGACAGTCTGGCACGTGACCCGGCCATGTCTCTGGACCGCGTGCTGCCACCTGATGTCCAGTGGAAGGCACATAACTTCAATCACCTGCATGAAGCGCCGACAGTATTTTACGCAGTGATGCTGGGGCTTGCGCTGCTTTACTCAAGCGGCGAACTTACTGCGGGATTGAACATCGCCACATGGCTCGCCTGGGCATATGCGGGGCTGCGCATCGTCCATTCGCTGGTGCAGGCAACTATCAATAAGGTGGCGGTGCGCTTTGTTCTGTTCTGCCTGTCCCAAACCGCCCTATCGGCGTTAATCCTAATCGCGGTTCTCATTGCGTTTGGCCTGATCTAAGATACTGACTATAGGTGCTAATCCCTACGCTTCGCTTCAGCCATCTCTGACGCCAGCCTGCCATAACTGTGTGCAAGCCGGCCCACGGAGGAAGCGACAATGGCCTACATTCTGGTTGTAGATGATGATGATATAGTGGCCGAGCATGCCGCCAAAATCCTTATGGATGCAGGCCATGCCTGCGGCTGGGTGAGCGATGCAAAATCAGCCATGCACGTATTGGAAAAACGGGAGCCGGACCTGATCCTGCTGGATCAGAATATGCCGGGCGAAAACGGTACGGCATTGCTGCGCAAACTGCGCAACTCACCACGCCTTTACGATATTCCGGTCGTCATGCTGACAGGTGTGCAAGGCGTGCGCGAAGAACAGATAGCCTATTACAACGGTGCGCAGGACTATATCCGCAAGCCCTTCAGCGACAAGATGCTCACATTTCGCGTAAGGCAGGTGCTCCGCTCGCGAGAGGGGCGTGCCCGGAAGAGCATCCGGGCGAGGATGACAGAGTATGAAGACCAACCGCTCGAGCAAGCGCGCCCGGTCCGGATAGTTTGAATTGCTCCGTCAGCTAACGCGCGATTTCAGACAGGTCTGCGATGAAATTCTCTGTCCAGCGCTGGACGTTTTCATCCCGCACCGTAGCGATCAGCTTTTCATACCGAGTCTTGCGTTCTGCCAATGGCATGTCGAGCGCAAGGTTGATGTTGTGTGCCAGATCATCGGCGCTGTGCGGATTGATCAGCAAAGCCCCCTCCCCGCCGCAATCCATTTGCTGCGCCGCACCGGCAAAGCGTGACAGGATCAATACGCCTGGATCTTCGGGATCCTGCGCAGCGATATATTCCTTGGCGACCAGGTTCATCCCGTCACGCAGCGGAGTGACAAGCCCGATTTTGGAAGCGCGGTAAAAACCCACCAGTTCTTCCTGACTATAGCCGCGGTTGACGTAACGTACGGGCACCAGATCGACATCCGACTGCGCTCCGTTGATCTGCCCTGCCTTCTGTTCCAGCGTCGCGCGAATGTCCTGATAGCTGCCGATATCTTCCCGGCTGGGAGGTGCGATCTGGATATAAACCAGGTCGCGAACTCTGCTAGGATGGCGGTCGAAAAAGCGGGAAATCCCGTCAAGCCGTTCAGGCAGGCCTTTGGAATAATCGAGACGGTCAACACCGATCATCGCGGTACGGTTTCGCGTTGAGGCGATCAGCCGTTGCTGCGCTGCATCTGCTTCCGGCGTATCGATCTTGCTGGAAAAGAATTCGTAATCGATACCGATAGGGTAGGCCCGCGCAATCGTCTTCTTCCCGTCCAGGTCAATTTCCCCGGTCTGGTAATCGACGGTCGCGCCCAGCTCTTTCCAGCAATAATGCAAGAAGCTTTCGAGCCATGCATCACACTGAAATCCCAAAAGATCATAGTGCAGCATCGCCCGCACCAGCCGCTCATGATAGGGCAAAGAAACAAACAGATTGGTTGGCGGCCATGGCGTATGGAGGAAGAAGCCGATCTTGTTCGTCAGGCCCAGTGACCTTAGCCGCTCTGCGAGTGGCAGCAGGTGGTAATCATGGACCCAGACCTGATCTTCTTTCTCGATCAACGGCAGCGCGCTGTCAGCGAAACGTTCGTTGACCCGTTCGTACCCCTTGCCGAATTCGCGTTCGAATTTCGTCAGATCAATGCGGTAATGGAATAGCGGCCAGAGCGTGGAATTGGCGTAGCCGTTGTAATACTCTTCAACATCCTGGGGTTCCAGATCGATGGTTGCCGTCGTCACGCCATCGGCAGAACGCACGTAATTGATGCTGCCGGTAAAATCGCTTGTCTCCTGCCCGGACCAGCCAAACCAGATACCTCCGTTGGCCTTCAGGGCCGCGTTCAGAGCGCCTGCCAGTCCGCCTTGCGCACCGGCAACCCCGCGGGCCTTCGGTACGGCCACGCGGTTCGATATAACGACTAATCTAGGCACAATTCCCCTGACTGACCGCTTGTATCAGCGGACGGTGTTCCAACTCTTAGATAACAAGCCAGCGCAGTTGATTGTTCCGACCAGGGAATAGGTCTGCGGGAAGTTGCCCCACAATTCACCCGTTTCAAAGTCCATGTCTTCAGATAGCAGACCGGAGCCTGTGCGGTGGCCGAGCATGGTGCAGAACAGCTCGCGCGCTTCGTCCTTGCGGCCCATTAGTGCCAACGATTCTATCAGCCAGAATGTGCAGATGTTAAACGCAGTTTCAGGCGCGCCGAAATCGTCTTCAGCGGCGTACCGCAGCATGTGTTCACCGCGGCGCAGATCACGTTCGATCATGGCGAAGGTGGACTGGAAGCGCTCATCATCGGGGTCAATGAACCGCAGCTCCAGCAATTGCAGCAAACTGGCGTCGAGATAGTCGCTTTCGAAGCTGGCACCGAAATGGCCGCCCTTCCCGTTCGACTTCCATGCCTTGCTCTCGATCGTCGTGCGGATCGTGCTCGCGCGGTCCCGCCAAAGCTTCGTACGGTCCGCTTTGCCCAGAAATTCTGCGACATTGGCAAGCCTGTCACATGCGGCCCAGCTCATCACTGCTGAATAGGTGTGCACTTCCTGCCGGGTGCGGAATTCCCACAGGCCGGCGTCAGGTTGATCGTGCATCTTCCAGGCGGTTTCACCGACTTCTTCAAGGCTGGCAAAATCGGTTTCGTCGGCAATCCGAAGCAGGCGGCGGTCCAGGAACCCCTGCGCAGTTGGCAATACGATCTGGCCATAACAATCATGCTGGATCTGCTTGTATGCGGCATTGCCGACGCGCACCGGCCCCATCCCGCGGTATCCCGCAAGATAGGCCGCGGTGGTTTCATTCAGTTCACTTTCGCCCATCACCGAATAGAGCGGCTGGATCTGCCCGCCTTTCGATGCATCGACGATATTTCGCAAATATCCCAGATACTTCTCTAGCACATCCAGCGCACCGAGCCGGTTCAGGGCCTGCACCGTGTAATAGGAATCACGGATCCAGCAGTAGCGGTAATCCCAGTTGCGCTCCGAATGCGGAGCTTCCGGAATCGACGTGGTCAAAGCCGCAACAATCGCGCCGGTTTCTTCATGCTGACACAGCTTCAGGGAAATGGCGCAGCGGATAACCTCGTCCTGCCATTCATACGGGGTTGCCAACCCCCGCGACCAGTGCTGCCAATACTTGCGCGTCGATTGTTCCATCCGGCGGATTTCTTCACGCAGATTGCCGGCAAAGGGCTCGTCAGGGCCGAGGAAGAAATGCGTATCGCCTTCGATGCGGAAGGTGCGGTTTTCGGCAATGTAGCCGATGGGCGCATCGGTAGAGAGGCGCAGCGCCTGAGGACCGACAAGATAGCGAATGTGGTTGGTACCGGTGGTCGTTTCCGCCAGCGATGCACCGTAATTCTTCATCGGATTAAGGATCACACGGATACGCGGGTTGCCCGCGACGGGCCTTACAATGCGCGACCACGCAACTGGCCGGTACATACGGCCTGTAGATTCGTAGCGGGGGCAGAAGTCGAGTATTTCGACGGCACTGCCATCTTCAGCTTCAAGCCGCGTGAGCAAGATTGGCGTGTTGCGGATATATTCCTGCGTAGCGCTGGTTTGGCCATCCAGTTCAAATCGCCAAACGCCCGCATCCTGATTGTCGCCATTCATCAGCGCACAGAATACCGGATCGCCATCGACACGCGGGACACAGCCCCAGACGAGACCCCCTCGCCTGTCGATCAGGCCCGAGACCTGACAATTCCCAATGGGCCAGAGCTCTAGGCTGCTGACATGCTCGCTTTGTTCATTTGTGCTCACAGGTCCAACCAATGGTGCACTGCAGCAGGACACGCAAGGGCATATTTCGCATGGTCGCTTGGCCTTTCACCAACGGCGACGCCAAAACCGCCAAATTCTCCCGCCGCACGCATGCCGTCTTCGTCGGTAACATCGTCGCCAACGAAGATGGGACGCGAGCCACCGAAAGGCGCAGTTTGCATGAATGACCGTACAGCGCCTGCCTTGTCAGCCCCCCGCGCGACCAGTTCTATTACGCATTTGCCGCGCTTGACCTGGAGATCGTACTTGCCTGCAAGTGCTTGTGCAAAGATCAGTCCGTTTTCTTCGGCAGAGGGATTGGCGCGAAAATGCAAAGCAGCGCCGTGCGGCTTATCCTCCCGCGCAACATCATTTTCGGCCGCAAACATAGCAATTCTCTCAAGCACCTCCGCTGGCAGTGCACCCGGTGTATCGCCAATAGAGAGGCCGTCTGCGCTGCGGCAATCGCTGCCATGCGATCCAGCGCAGGCGATTTCAACAGGGCCAAGATGCCGCTCCAGATCGATAATCGCGCGGCCGCTTATCAGCGCAACGCGGCCATCAAACCGCTCTGCCAACGCTGCAAGACGCAAAGCCATGTCAGCCGGCACATGAATGCTGTCGGGCGTCGCTGCGATATCGACAAGCGTTCCGTCAAAATCGAGAAACAGCGATATCGGCCCGTCAGCTGCGAGCATCACCGGATCTGGCGGCGGCAGGAGATCGGGCATGGTCATTGCCGCAACGGTTGGACGATGGCGGCGGCGAGGTCAAATCCTGCTGGCTAAGGGGCTAACCTGCGCGGGAATAGGCCTTAGCCAACCAGCCTTTCACTTCATCGTCAAAATCCTGAACCGCTTCTAGTCGGACACGGTGGCTGCACATCGCGTTGTACATTTCCAATCGACCATCAAACTCATTGCCCTTCAGGGCCAGCCCAAGATCAATCCTGCTTTTTGTCGCAGGGGTAATCAGGGCGAACTGTTTTTTCCTTCGCAGGCTCACACTCGTCTTCTTTGGCGCAACCTCGGTGTCGGCCCCTAGACTTGCCGCGAACGCAATGATGGCGTCGTAAATCGGCTTCAGCTGCGTCCTGGCACCGGAATACTGTTCACCAACCGGATCGGCGGGCTGCGCACCTTCCAGTGATTTGCTCGCGATCAGATTGGCAAAGCCATGTGTTACGCCGTGATCCGCTTTCAAAAATTTCACGATCTGACCGTGCTTTTCGAGGCCCTGCGCCGATAGCAATTCAAGCCATCGATCGAGCGGCCTGCCAGTCTTCTGCGGCAAGTTCGCCAGCATGGTGGCCAATTGTTCTTCCGGTGTCGCCATCACTGCGTCCTCCCATCACAATGGTTATCAGAAATGCTGGCCCTGCTCCATCAGATGTCAGCCGCTGGGCCCACGGCATCCGGTACGATTATTGATCCAGATCAATGCCGGCGCCCCCGATCAGGCATATTTGCCAAACATCCCATTGTGGCAATCAGCGCTTTTTCGACGCTGGAAATAAGGAGACGGATTATGTTCAAGGTCACCAAGCGATCAGATAACAGGGTCGACATTGATTTTGATGGTCCACTTGATGCCGACGGCATGCGGATCGCGATGGAAGAACTTCTTGCGAAATCACAAGACGTGGAAAATGGCCGAATGCTGTATCGGATCGGTGATTTCAAGATGCCGACGCTGGGAGCACTCGCTGTGGAATTCAGCATGCTGCCCAGGCTGTTCGGCCTTCTGGCAAAATACGATAAGTGCGCCGTGCTGAGCGATTCCGACTGGGTCAGAAGGGCAACAGAGATCGAAGGCGCACTGATCCCCGGCCTTGAAATCAGAAGCTTCACTTTGAGCGAAGCGGAATCTGCAGAAGTATGGCTGGAGCTGTGATCGCTTGATCAATCCTGACGCGAACAGGATCGAGACAGAGAAACAATCCGGGCTGGCCTGCCGCAAGGAAGCGGGAGAGTTAAAGAAACAGCCACGGCAAGCTTCCGCTTACCGTGGCTGCAAATTGGTGCGTACTTCAGAGCGGAATAAAAGCAGCATGTGCTTTTGCCCTATATGTTTGCCCTGAAGATACGACCTGAAGATATGCCCGCCCGATCGAATACGGCCCAATCGAGCATGACCGGCAAGCGACCGAATTAGCGGCTGCGAGCTTCCGAAACTACAAGCGTGGCTGGCGCCGTGCTGCTGTCAAAAGTGCCCACCCAGATATTGTAGAGACCAGAGACGGGAGCAGCGAACGCAACATGCGCATTGAAACTGCCGCCTGAATCATCATCACAATACCATTCGCCGTTGGGGCCATTGATAACCAGAGTTGTATCGGCCTGCGAGAGCGTTGTGATCATCAGCGTTGTCGTTGTGCGCGAACGTGTGCTGTCATAATACACATCATAGTCAGGAGCCCGCGCAATCATGCCGTAGCACTCCGCATCAGTGGCTGCTCCAGCTGCGATACTACCACCAGCAGTCAATAATTGCTCGATAGCCGTGCCATTAGGTGCCGACAAATTGCCGCCCACAAGCTTGACCGATCCGAATGTTGCGGGAAGCGTCCAGTCAAGACCGCCGCCGGCAGGCTCAAGGTCAGGGCTGAACTCGATTGTCGCAGGGCAATCATTGCCGCTCTGCCATATATCGAGCCGCAACCCGAAGGCATAATCCCCGGTCCGGTATTGCCGGATTTCATTGGCGCGTGAAATCCCGGCTGGATTACCCGTATCGGCCCCTGTGTACTGTCCGGAATCATTGTACCAACATGTCAACGGATTGGTCTGCTGCGCCGACGCCGTCCCAGATACCAAAAACATCGATAAAACAAATACTAATATTCTCATTATTCCCCCCTCGAGATTGGCCGCCAAAGCTAACATAAATTAAGACGTTTCGTAATTTTATTTTATCGACGTGAAAAATTTGTACGCTGTTGTGTGCCCAAGGCATGCAACCAGGCTGGAGCCTGCAAGTCCGCGATTTGGTCATGCCTGCCTGAACTCCCAACGCAGCAATCGGCAAGACTGTCCGAACAGGCTGCTTACCGTCGGCATTCTCTGACTTTGCAAATCTGTGAAATGGTAGCGGAGGATGAACTGGTACCCCCGACACGGGAAAATTTATCGGCGGCACGCATCTTTAACCCGTAAACCGGCGAAGGTGCAGTGATTGGCAAATCCACGGTTTGGATGTTAGGCACGTTCCACCGGATCGCTAGCTTGGGGACATTGCAATGTTTAGAAAACTTCTCGCGATTTTGGGGGCTTTGTCGGCATTCGTCGTCGGCGGGCAATCTGTCGCCCAGGATGATGCCGGAAAATATCTTTACGTTTGGGTCGGTGATCGCGCCGGTGAGGGAAACGACTTCGTCACGGTCATTGATGCCGATCCGGAATCGGCGAACTACGGCAGGATTGTCACAAGCGAAGCCACTGACCAACGGAGCGTGAACGCGCATCATACCGAATACGAGATGCCGGCGAGCGGCATGCTGTTCGCCAATGATCATGACGCTAACAGGACGATCATTCTCGATTTGACGAACCCGTTGGAGCCACGCCAGGCCGCGGCATTTATGAACCTTGGCGGCTACAGCATGCCGCACAGCTTCGTTCGCCTGCCGAATGGCAATATCCTCGCGACTTTCCAGCACGCCGAACACCAGGCGGGGATGAACATGCCGGTCATGAGCGGCGGCATCGTGGAAATCAACGACAAGGGCGAGATGGTCCGTGCGGTCAGTAACGCTGATCCTGCATTCGCCGAAGAAGGCTTGCTACCTTATGGCCTGGCGATCCTCCCGGAGATTGATCGGGTGCTCGTCACCAACTCGCCTATGGGCGACGACTGGCTGATGACAAGCAACACCTACCAAGTCTTCCAGCTGTCAAATCTAGCACTTCTCGGAACGTATCGCCTCGATCCCGGCCCACGTCTCAATGGACATATGTCTCCGGAGGAGCCGCGGGTCGGACCAGATGGCACAGTCTATGTCCACACCTTGTCATGCGGAGTTCAGCGCGTGACCGGCCTCGACCGCCCAGTTCCACAAGCGCAGCTGGTACACCAATATCCGGGAAACTGGTGCGGCGTGCCCACGATTATGGGACGTTACATGGTGCAGGCCGTACCCGACATCCACGCCTTCATTGTCCTGGACATTTCTGAAGGCGCCACGCCAGTGGAGGTCTCGCGCCTCGAGATGGGAGACGATTTCCATCCGCATTGGACAGCTTGGGACCCCCAAACCCGCAGGCTCGTGGTCACCCCCGGCAGAGCTGGGCAACGGATGTATCTGCTTAAGCTCAATGAAACGACAGGTGCACTGACAATCGACGAAACTTTTCGCGGCGAAGACGGCGAGATCGGGTTCAGCTTTGGCAGTCGAAACTGGCCCCATGGCTGGACCGGCGAAGGCGCACCGCATGGTGCGGTGTTCTCACGCTGAAGGGATATTGATAGCGGAGAAGGAACTCGATCCCTCGACACGGGGGTATGATCGGATAGCTACCATCCGACCTCCGCTGGCCAGAGGGTGCTTTTCCCCTTGCCCGCCATCGATGCCGGGCGCGCTCCGGTAACCCCCACGAATGGCGAGATTTTTGGCATAAGCGTTGAGCGCAGCCTTGGCTGATGCGTAGCCAAAGCCGTTCATCGGTGACGCTTCGACGGGCTCGGCGCCTGATGCCGATGATATGCATAGGATCGAACCGCTGCCTTGCCTCCGCACCCCGAACTCGAGTTGCGAAGGCAATGGACAGCAGCGTCGTAAGGTCAGAAAGGCTGCGAAGCCGTGCTACATGGTCAACGGCGTATATTCGATGCGAGTGACGGTAAGCGGGTCGCCTGCGTCGCTCGTAATGTCCGCGCTTTCACCCACTGCAATCTCGGCCGGTGTCGTCCAGCACATCTGGCCCTCATCGTTCATCGCGCTGGTGAAACACTGCTTTGCGTCCGCCAACACATATGTGCCGTGATCATAATGCTCATCTCCGGCATTTGCGATGTAGTTGCCGCTCGCGTCGATTGACTCCATGATTTCCATGTCATCCATTACGAATGTCCAAGTCGTTTCGTTAAGCGACATGACTTCTGCAGGTGCCTCGGCATCGGCAACCGCTACGGTTTCTTCTGCCGGTTCCGCGCTTCCACAAGCAGCGAGCATCGCGGCACTGGTGATGACAATTAATTTCTTCATTGGAGCCCCCATTTAGTTGAGCGCAGAGCCTAACACTCTCAAGAAAACGACCCAAACGTTTTCTTTTGCCGCGCAGGAGCGCACCTGGGTCCGGTCTGTCCGACAAAGATATGCAGCAAGGTAGGGGCACGCCCCTCTCACACGCGGACTAATCCTCCGACACAAATTCTTCTCCGGATCAGTTGGTCACTTCGAGGACCATGTTGGTCGGCGTTTCCGCAGTCCGCCTCACATTGGCGAAGCCAGCCTGATTGAGCACCTCTGTCAGCCGCCTTTGGCCCGCCTGTGCGCCCAGGCCCAATCCCACTTCCTGCGCGAGGGATGTCGGTGTGCAAACGGTGGTAGAGAACGCATAATATATCTGGCCGAGAGGGTGCATGTTCTCGCTCATGCTGTCTCCGGCAACCGGTTCAACGAGCATGAAGGTACCCGTCGGGGACAATGATTGCCTGATATGCGCTGCCGCCCCCACTGGATCGCCCATATCGTGCAGGGCATCGAATATGCAGGCAAGATCAAATCCTGTCCCTTCAAAATCCTGCGCTCTGGCAACTTGAAACTCGACATTGGTAACGCCGGCACTCGCGGCCTTGGCCCTGGCCTTCTCGATCGATGGCGCATGAAAATCTATGCCGACAATTGTGGACTGCGGATAAGCCTCTGCCATCAGGATAGTCGATGATCCGTGTCCGCAGCCGATGTCGGCAACCTTTGCACCCGCTTTGAGCTTTTCCTCCACGCCGCCCAGTGATGGTATCCAGCTTTCAATCAGGTTCGCGGCATAGCCGGGCCTGAAAAAGCGATCCGTCCCGCAGAAGCAGCAATCGCTATGATCGCCCCAAGGCCTTCCTTCGCCGGACATGAAGGTTTCGACAGCCTTCGCCTGAGTTTCGTATTGTGAAACAACAGCCTGGAAAAATCCCTGCATGCACGCTGGCTGGCCCTCTCGGGTAAAGACAAGCGCCTGCTCCGGAGATAGCGAAAACCGCTCCTCTTCCGGGTGATAGGTTACATAGCCCGCCGCCGCGTTGGAGCCGAGCCACTGCAAAAGGTACTTTGCGTTCAGGCCCGTCTTTGCGCTGAGCTGATCGACGGTCACGGGGCCCGCACCATCCAGAGCTTGGTATACCCCGGCCTGATCGCCAATATACGCCATGAAGAGGCTTAAGGCACCGGCGACATCGCCTATGACCTTTCCCGCAAGCGCCTCAAGCTTCGTATCGTCTAATTGCTCCGTCATTTTCGCTGACTCCCAATCAGCGACCCTGCGGAGAAGTTATCACGCCTGGCGCAAAATTGACACTGCAGCACCATGTCATGGGCAAGCTGCTTGTCGAGATTAGGAAATTTGGTAGCGGAGGAGGGACTCGAACCCCCGACACGCGGATTATGATTCCGCTGCTCTAACCACCTGAGCTACTCCGCCCCGAAAGGCATTGACCGGCGGTGCTACGCAGCGCGGGGCAAGGCGGCGCATTTAGCAGCCGTGCGCCGCGGGTCAACCGCGAAAACGCCAGCTCTTCAGGTGATCCCACGGTCCGCCGCGATAGGTATGCAATGATAGACCTGCAAAGGCGAAATCACGCGGGGTTACAAGCGGGCCCAATTCAGCCTGCAAAGCCTTCGCTTCTTCAAGGCTGACCTTGTTCTGAATCGTGACATGAAGGCGCGGCGTATGTTCATCCTGCGGCGTCAGCAGGCCATGAAAGCGGTCTGCCAGCTCGTCACGCAATGAAAGCATCGCCTCGCTCTCCAACTTCAGAGCAGTGCCCTTCCCCAGCTTCATGATGCCGCACAGCCGCGCTGGGACCGGCGGATAATCGCGGGCAAACGCCGCGCAGCAATCACGCACCTCGCTCTCGCTGCTTGGCGGCAGCGCGTGGAACAGCGTCACATGCGCCTCAAGATGATTGCGTTCGGGCGGAAAATAATCGCGCCGCAGGCCGGTGGCCCAGCTGTGCAGATCGTCCGGCAGCATTGCCGTCAGGATAAGCGGAGCAGGACCAGATCGCTCCCCGGTCACATCTCGCCGCGTTCACGTCGCAAGGCGAACCAGCGTTCGACTGCGGCGTTATGCCCGTCGAGCGTGGAATTGAACTCATGCCCGCCGGAACCGTCTGCAACCATATAGATCGCATCGGTTTCTTCAGGGTTCAGCACAGCTTCAATGCTGGCGCGACCAGGGTTGGCGATGGGGCCATTGGGCAGGCCCTGCATCTGATATGTGTTGTATCCGTTGATCGCCTGAATTTCGGACTGGCGAATACGGCGACCCAGCGGGCGGCCGCGCGTGATGGGATAGATAATAGTCGGGTCAGCCTGCAGCATGATCCCTTGCCGGATGCGGTTGGAGTAGAGGCCTGCAACCATGCGCCGTTCTTCCGGGACGCCGGTTTCCTTCTCCACGATAGAGGCAAGGATCACGGCTTCCTGCGGCGTTGTCGCGACTGTGCGAGATGTCCGGTTTGGCCACAGCTCCGCAACCGTTTCGTCCATTGCGCGCTGCATCCGGGCGAGCACTGCAATGCGCTCTTCCCCGCGTTCGAAGTCGTAGCTTTCGGGAAGGACTGAGCCTTCGTCCGGCACCGGTATCTCGCCCACCAGCAGGTCTTCCGCCATCAGCAGATCATGCACGATCACAGAAGGGGTGCCCTCGGGAATGGTCACAAACCTGCGGATCACGTCGCCGCTCTGCAATGTGCTGAGTATCTTGGACCCGCTCGCCCCTGCTGCCAGCAGGAACTCGCCAGCCTTGATCGGATCGCTGCCGCCAAGAATTTTTGCGCGCAGCAGGAAGCCATCGGCAGAGGCAATGAGGCCTTCTTCCTCCAGCTTTTGCGCAACCGAAGTCAGCGAGGAGCCGGACGGGACAATGAAGGCCGTCTCCTCTTCAATCTCGGAGCCGCCATACCAGCCCGCAGCGAACCAGCCGCCCACGATCAGTACCGCCAGCAAGCCCAGCGCGACTATGCCCGCGAGCAATTTTTTCATGTCAGTCGACCCGCTTCATCACCAGGGATGCATTGGTGCCACCAAATCCGAAGCTGTTGTTGAGCACTGCGTTCACTTCCCGCTTTTTCGCGGTGAGCGGAACGAGATCTACGCCTTCGGTGCCATCATCGGGGTTGTGCAGGTTCAGCGTGGGCGGAACGATTCCGTCGCGGATGGCGAGGACGCAGAAAATGCTCTCTACCGCGCCAGCGCCGCCCAGAAGGTGCCCGATGGCCGATTTGGTGCTGCTCATGCTGGCACCGCCCAGATCGCTGCCGAGCACACGCCTTACCGCTGCAAGCTCGATTGTGTCTGCCATGGTGGAGGTACCGTGGGCATTGACGTAATCAATGTCTGACGGTTCCATCCCGGCCTTGCGGATCGCCATGCGCATGGCGTTTTCCGCGCCCAAGCCATCAGGATGCGGCGCGGTGACGTGATAGGCATCGCCTGACAGTCCGTAACCAACCACTTCGGCGTAGATTTTCGCGCCGCGTGCCTTGGCGTGTTCGTATTCCTCCAACACGACAACACCTGCGCCCTCACCCATCACAAAGCCTTCACGGTCTTTGTCATAAGGACGGCTGGCTTCGGTCGGGCGATCGTTGAAGCCGGTATTCAGCGCGCGCGCCTGAGCAAACCCGGCAATGCCGATCGGGCAAATGGTTGCCTCTGCGCCGCCAGCCAGCATGATGTCTGCATCATCGTCGCGGATCATGCGGGCAGCATCGCCAATGGAATGGGCACCGGTCGAACATGCCGTCACGACGGCATGGTTCGGGCCCATCAGGCCGTATTTGATCGATACCTGTCCGCTGATCAGATTGATCAGGCGGCCATGGACGAAGTGCGGAGACACGCGGCCCGGACCTTTTTCGGCCAGCACCCTGGATTCGCTCTCGATACCCGGCAGACCGCCAATGCCCGATCCGATGGAGCAGCCCGCGCGCAGTTTTGTCGCATCGTCCATTTCGGTCAGGCCCGCGTCTTCCAGCGCCTGCCCTGCGGCATCGATACCGAACACGATGAACGGATCGACCTGCCGCTGCACCTTGTGGTCCACGCGCTTGTTCGCGTCGAAGCCCCATGCATGATCAGCGGGCTTTACCTCGCCCGCGATGGTGCATTTCTGGTCAGAAGCGTCAAAATGGGTGATCTGTCCGATGCCGCTTTCGCCTGCGATCAGATTGGACCAGGTTGTTTCGACATCACCGCCAAGTGGGGTGACAAGGCCAAGGCCGGTTACGACGACACGCCGCATATTATCTCTCCGCAATCAAGAAAGGCCCAGCCATCTGGCTGAGCCTTCCATGCCCATCCGCGTCTGGCGGGACCGTTCGCGAACAGGGCCAATCCAGTCTTAGCTGGCGTTCTCTTCGATATACTTGTTGGCATCGCCAACCGTATTGATCTTCTCGGCAGCGTCGTCCGGAATTTCAACGCCGAATTCTTCTTCAAAGGCCATGACCAGCTCGACAATGTCGAGGCTGTCCGCGCCCAGATCGTCGATGAAGCTTGCCTCTGGGGCAACCTTGTCTTCCTCAACGCCGAGGTGCTCGACCACGATCTTCTTCACGCGTGCGGCAATATCGCTCATGTAATCCCTCTTCCTCTTGGGGGTGGCTTGATGCTTTCGCCCTAATGAACGCAGCGGGCAAGCGCAAGTACCCGCTTTGCGCCAAACGCGAGTAAACTTTTCGCCGGTGTAGCTCTAGCGAGACGCGGCGATCAAAGGTGCCGACGGATAGCGGAGCGCGAGGAGCCTTTCACGCCGGTCCAGCTGCCGCTCCGCCCGCAACCGCTGCGAAAGGCGGCGAAGGCCATCTTGTGCCTCGTCATCCGACCGGCTGGAGGACAGCGCCACGCGGTAGATGTCTTGCGCCGCGGCAAGATCACCATCTCGTTCCGCACAAAGGCCAGCGTTGAACACCAGCGAGGGCTGATCCGGATTGTCTGCACGCAGAGTTTCAAACAGGTCGCAGGCCGCGTTTTCGTCAGTATCGGTTAGCGCAACGGCCGTGCGGAACAGCGCACGATATTCTCCATCAAGGCCGCGCCGCCCTTCCATGATCCTAACATTGCTGGCGCTGGACCGGGGGGCGAGGCTCGACCGGACATGCGCTACGAACTCATCCACCCAGCCGGCAATGACAGGCTCGAAATCAGGAGCCTGATCGAATTCAGGACAAAAGCTGGTTTCGCTGCTGCGGCGAATATTGCTGGACCAGAGCATGCGCCCATCCAGCGTCACCAGACGCATTTGCGGCTCCAGGCTGACGCTGAGACGAATGCACTCTGTTTCCACATCACGATATTCGATGCAGACGTTTTCCGCATCCCTGCGCCTGCAGATGGTGCGCGTCGCGGGAAAGCGATATTCGGAAAAGCGCGCCTCAGCATAGCCGTCCAGAACACCGTCCGCGTCTTGGGCAAATTGGGGCGCGAGCACGGTGAACCATGGCTCACCGCCGATATCGACTCCACGCAATCTATCCTCAATCAGATAGGACAGGCGCGGGCCATCAGAACCGGCGAACCGCTCGACACTGATGGCCTCGATTTCTATCGCGCCATCGCTGGCCGCCGGATAAACGCCGGCGACACGCAAGGTTTCAGCCTGCGCGCCCGTTGCCGAGAACAAGAGTGCTGCACCGAGTGCAAAAAGCCCGCAATTCTTCATCCCGATTCCCCCTTTTGGTATGGATCGGGAATCACATTCGTTCAGTTTACCTCAACAAAACCTGAACAAAATTGCGTTTAGGACTGTTCTTTAGACGGTTCAATCGTGCGGATATGCACATCGCGGAGCGCCTTGGCGGATACTTCGCTGGGCGCGCCCATCATTAGATCCTGCGCCTTCTGGTTGAGCGGGAACGCGATGACTTCGCGAATATTCGGCTCATCCGCCAGCAACATCACGATGCGGTCAATGCCAGGTGCGGAACCGCCGTGCGGCGGTGCGCCCAGCTTGAATGCTTCGATCATGCCGGAGAAGTTCTCGTCCACGTCGGCCTTGGAATAGCCTGCGATTTCGAAAGCCTTGTACATGATATCCGGACGGTGGTTCCGGATTGCGCCCGACGATAGCTCATAGCCGTTGCAGACGATGTCGTACTGCCACGCCTTGATCTCGAGCGGATCGGTATTTTCCAGCGCCTCCATCTCGCCCTGCGGCATGGAGAACGGGTTGTGGCTGAAATCGACCTTCTTCTGCTCTTCGTCGTATTCGAACATAGGGAAATCGACGATCCAGCAGAATTTGAAGCAGCCCTGCTCGATCAGCTCCAGTTCCTCGCCAACGCGGGTGCGCGCGGCACCGGCCAGCTTGATGACATCCTTTTCCTTGCCCGCGGCAAAGAACAGGCCATCGTTTTCGCCAAGGCCCAGTTCGTCGTACAGCTTCGCCATTTCTTCAGGGCCGTGGTTCTTAGCAATTGGCCCGCCAAATTCGCCGCCCTTACGGGTGACATAACCAAGGCCGGAAAAACCTTCGCGGCGTGCCCAATCATTCATCTGGTCGAAAAACTTGCGGCTCTTCTCGACCGTGTTCGGCGCAGGGATTGCACGAACGACGCCGCCGCCGCCCACGATCTTTTCAAAGATACCAAAGCCTGATGTTTCGAAGTGATGGGTCACATCGCTGATGATCAGCGGGTTGCGCAGGTCAGGCTTGTCGGTGCCATATTTCAGCAACGATTCGGCGTAGGGAATGCGCGGAAATTCGCCCGCCGGAGTGACAGTCTTGTCGCCGGAAAATTCCTCGAACACACCAGCCAGGACAGGTTCGATTGTCTGGAACACATCTTCCTGCGTCACAAAGCTCATTTCGAAATCGAGCTGGTAGAATTCCGGCGAACGGTCGGCGCGCAGATCTTCGTCGCGGAAACATGGTGCAATCTGGAAATAACGGTCGAAGCCCGCCACCATCAGCAGCTGCTTGAACATTTGCGGGGCCTGCGGCAGCGCATAGAAACGGCCGGGATGCAGGCGGCTTGGCACAAGATAATCGCGCGCGCCTTCGGGGCTGGATGCGCCCAGAATTGGGGTCTGGAATTCGCTGAAGCCCTGATCGATCATCCGGCCGCGCAGGCTTGTGATGACGCGGTTGCGCAGCATGATGTTGGCATGAACCCGCTCCCGCCGGAGATCGACGAAGCGATATTTCAGGCGGGTTTCTTCCGGGTAGTCTTCGGCAGAGTTCACAATCAACGGCAGTTCGTCGGCATGGCTTTGTACATTTACACTGCGCGCAAACACTTCGATGGAGCCCGTTGGCAGATTGGCATTGACCGCTTCCGCATCGCGCGCCTTCACTTCGCCATCGATAGTGATGACGCTTTCCAGCCGCAGCGAATCGAGCAGTTGCAGCGCGGGCGAATCTTCGTCCGCCACGATCTGCGTGATGCCGTAATGGTCGCGCAGATCGACAAACAACACGCCGCCATGGTCGCGCTTGCGATGGACCCAGCCGGACAGGCGGACGGCTTCACCGACGTTACCTTGAGATAGCTGTGCGCAATTGTGGGTACGGTAGGCGTGCATGAGGACTCTTTCCATTTCGGAGGCTATGGAGCTATGGGGCGCAATGAAGCGCTCTGGGGCGCGTCAGCGCGCCGCACAAGGCTTTCTGCTTTATGCGCGCGCTAACAGGGTATGCACGGCGCTTTGTCAAGATTTACGGCCCGAATCTGTAAATCAGGAACACAGTGACGTGCGCAGGTCGGTGAACCGGCCAGAACAGAAAAGACGGACATGCAAATTCATCCCCTCATTACCGATACCGAAACTTTGGCTGCGCTGTGTGAACGGCTGGCGAAACATGAATTCGTGTGTGTCGACACCGAATTCATGCGCGAAAACACCTATTATCCGCTGCTATGTCTGGTGCAGGTCGGCAATGAAGAAGAAGCTGCTGCGATCGATCCGCTGGCAGACGGCATTGATCTTACTCCGCTGCTTGATCTGCTGTGCGAGAATGACGAGGTGCTCAAGATTTTCCATGCTGGTGGCCAGGATGTGGAAATCGTCTACAACCTTACCGGCAAGACGCCCTACCCCATTTTCGACACGCAGATTGCGATGATGGCGATCAGCCAGTCCGAACAGATCGGATATGCCAATCTGGTGGAAAGCTGGCTTAACAAGACCATCGACAAGGGCGCTCGTTTTACCGACTGGAGCCGCCGCCCCCTGACCGAACGACAGATCGAATATGCCATCGGCGATGTTACCTATCTGGCAACAATCTTCCCCAGAATGCTGAAAAAGCTCATCAAGACCAATCGCGGCCACTGGCTGAATGCGGAAATGGACAAGCTGGCGGACCCATCCAATTACGCCAACGATCTTGATCTGGCATGGCGCCGCATCCGTGCACCGGGCCGCAACCCAGCTGTGCTGGGTCGCCTGAAGGCGTTGGCCGCTTGGCGGGAAAGCGAGGCGCAGGATAAGGACATTCCGCGTGGCCGCATTATCCGTGATGAAACGATGGCCGACATTGCCAGCCACCCGCCGAAACAGCAGGCAGATCTCGCCAAGGTGCGCGGGCTTTCCAACGCTTGGAAAGAGAACGATATCGGCAAGCGCCTGATGCGCGTTATCAAGAATGCCGAGCCGTTGCCCGCGGAGGAACTGCCTGCCAAGGCAAAACGCGGAGCGCCTTTGGGCAAGGAAGGCGCATTGGTGGCCGACCTGCTGAAACTGCTGCTGAAAATCCGCGCCCGCGAAATCGACGTGGCCAGCCGGCTGCTGACCAAGTCCGATGAGCTTGAGGCATTGGCTGCGGGCATTCGCAAGCTGCCAATTCTGGAAGGTTGGCGATTCGAGATATTCGGGAAGGACGCGCTCGATCTGGTCGAGGGCAAACTGGCCTTTGCCGTCGAAAAGGGCCGTTTGAAAATGACCCATATCGATGATGTGAAGGCCGAAGCGGCTGGATCTGAGGTTGAAGATGGGACTGAAGCGGACGCTAAGTCTGCGGCGGAGGAAACGGTGGAACAGGCCGGGGCCGAGAGCCAGGACTAGGCATGTCCACATACCTCCCCACGATCAAGCAACTGCAATATCTTGTATCACTCCACGAGTATGGTCATTTCGGCCGTGCGGCAGAGGCGTCCTTCGTTTCGCAATCCACGCTTTCAGCCGGCATCCGCGAACTTGAATCGCTGCTCGGCGTAACTCTGGTAGAACGCAGCCGCCGCGTCGTGCGGTTCACCCCGCTGGGCAATAATGTGGTGGCCAAGGCGCACCGAGTCCTGCGTGAGACAGAAGAGCTGGCAGAACTGGTACAAGCGGCTGGCAAGCCGCTTTCGGGGGAGCTTCGCATGAGCGTAATCCCCACCATCGCGCCGTTCCTGCTGCCGCGCATCCTGCCGCGCCTGCGCAGGGAGCGCCCGCAATTGAAGCTGTTCCTGCGCGAGGAAACGTCGGATCACGCCATCGAATCGCTGCATCATGGCCGCGCGGATTGCGTGCTGCTTGCCCTGCCCTTCGCCACTGGGGAAGTGGAGGTAGAGGTGATCGCAAAGGATGAACTTTTCGTCGCCTTCCCCAAAGACGACCCGCGCGATCCACCTGCAGAAATCCCGCCCGGAATGATCGACGAAGGTCGCCTGCTGCTGCTGGAAGACGGGCATTGTCTGAAAGAACATGCCCTTGCCGCCTGCAATCGCCCCGAAATGCGGGCAAGCGCGACAATGATCGGCACAAGCCTGCACACGCTGGTGCAGATGGTGGATAACGGTCTTGGCCTGACTATGCTGCCGAAAATGGCGATCGATGCAGGCATTTTGCACGAAACCGATGTGGTCGCCCGGCCGTTGAAAGGTGGCAACACGCACCGAGAAATTGCGCTGGTCTGGCGCACAAACTCGCCCCGCTCCGACGAATTCCGCCTGCTTGCCGATGAATTGCGCGCAGGTTGATTTTTTGCCAGTTTATCGGCGAAAACAATGGCCTTGCGGCAATAGGCAATAATGATCCGATACCTGATACCTTTATTGATAGGCGCTCTGACACTGTCCGGCTGCAATGCGCCGGACGCTGATGGTCGGCAGGTCAATAGCGATAGCCTTGCTGGAGAGAACTCCGCGGAAACTGACCCTGAAATCAACCCTGAAATCAACGCTGAAATCAACTGGGCATTGGCGCTGTCGCGCGATGTGCTGGCGACGGAGATAGACCGGCTTGCACTGGAATTCGGCGGTTCGACCGGCATTGCCGTCATCGATATCAAGAACGGTTGGAGCACCGGATTCGAGGAAGAAAAAATCCTGCCCCAACAAAGCGTCAGCAAGTTGTGGGTCGCCATCACAGCGCTTGAACACGCCGACCGCGGTGAATTGAGCCTATCAGACAAAGTCCGGCTTACGCGCGATGATCTGGCCGTTTTCCACCAGCCAATCCGCGCCCGCATCCTGAACGAAGTAGCTGTCGAAATCGACATCGCAGAGCTGATCGAACGCGCTCTGACCGAAAGCGACAACACGGCCAATGATGCGGTGCTGAACGCAATTGGCGGCCCTGACGCTGTCCGCGCGATGCTGGCCAAGAAGGAGATGATCGGGATTCGCTTCGGCCCCGGCGAACGCATGATGCAAAGTGCAATTGCTGGACTGACGTGGCGGCAAAGCTATGCCTTCACAGGCATGGGCTTTTTCGACGCTCGGGAACTGGTGCCGGCAAATGAGCGCGAAATCGCCTTCAACAGCTATCAATCCAATCCGGTCGACGGCGCGACACCGCTCGCCATCGCTTCGGCACTTGCGCGCCTTTCTCGCGCGGAGATTTTATCGGCAGGCAGCAGAGACTGGCTGATATCCGTCCTCCGCCGTACAAAAAGCGGCCCGAACCGGCTTAAGGCTGGCGTACCCGATGGTTGGGAAATCGCCCACAAAACCGGCACCGGGCAATATTGGAATGGCCGGCAATCGGGATACAACGACGTTGGATTGTTGTTAGCACCTGATGGCTGCAACTATGCCGTGGCCGTGATGATCGGAGAAACACGCCGCGAAACGCCGGACCGGATGGAATTGATGCAAGGCGTAGCGCGCGCGGTTGCGGAATATCACAACACTCTCGCGGAAAATCGAAGCAGCTAGATAAGTTGCCGGATAGCGATTTTAATGACTTGTGCCCGGCTGCGAAGTGTTGGCATAGTCATTCAATTGGAAATTACTTCCTGGGGGGAACATCACCATGCAGACTATCGGATATGCCGCAAGAGACACAAGCGGAGAGCTTTCGCCGCTCAAATTTGATCGGCGGGATGATCTGGCGGCGAACGATGTCGCGATCGAGATTCTTTACTGCGGCATCTGCCATTCGGACCTGCATTTCGCCCGCGACGATTGGGGGATGACAACTTACCCGGTTGTTCCCGGACACGAGATCGTCGGGCGGGTAATTGCAACCGGCACCGATGTATCAAAGCACAGCGTGGGCGATACTGTAGCGATCGGCTGCATGGTCGATAGTTGCCAGCACTGCGACCAATGCGAAGCCGACCAGGAACAGTTCTGCCGTGAAGGCATGACGATGACCTACGGTTCGCCCGACGCCCATTCTGGCGGCATGACCCATGGCGGCTTTTCCAAGCACATTACCGCGCGGGAAGAATTCGTCCTGACAGTCCCGGCGAATCTTGACCCCGCAAAGGCCGCACCGCTGCTTTGTGCCGGCATCACGACCTATTCGCCGCTCAAGGCCTGCGGCGTAAAGGAGGGCAGCCGCGTTGCTGTCATCGGCCTCGGCGGCCTGGGTCATATGGCGGTCAAACTGGCATCGGCCATGGGCGCACATGTGACCGTTCTTTCACGAACACCAGACAAGGCAAAAGATGCAGATTCGCTTGGCGCGGATGCTTTCCTCCTCTCAACAGACGAGGACGCCATGGCAAAGGCTGCCAGAAGCTTTGACGTTATCGTGGATACCGTCCCGGTCATCCATGACATCAACCCTTACATCCCCTTGCTGGATATCGGGGGCGAAATTTCGATTGTCGGCCAGGTTGGCCCGATCGAGCAGCCCAACGCAGCGCTCATGATGTTCGGCAAAAACAGTATTTCAGGCTCTTTCATCGGCGGAATTGCCGAAACACAGGAAATGCTGGATTTCTGTGCCGACAAGCAAGTTATGCCGGATATCGAGATGATCCGCATGGATGAAGTGAATACTGCGTTCGAACGTCTGGAAAATTCCGACGTGCGCTATCGCTTTGTTATCGACATGGGCTCGCTTGCGCTCGACCAGGGTTAGAAAGGGTATCGGCCTCAATCCATGTGTTTGAGGCCGACCCGCAAATAATCCCAGCCTGTAATCACCGTCAGGATCGCCGCGCCCCACAGGGTTGTGAGACCGACTGTGTGCGGGACATTCGCGTCAAGGCTGCCTATCATGATTGTCCAGCCAGGCAGGCCTTCACCCAGAATAAGTGCGCCCAGGGCGATCAGCTGGAAAGTTGTTTTCCATTTCGCCAGTTTGCTGACCGGCATGGAAACTTGCAGCCCGCCCAGAAATTCTCGCAGACCGGACACAGCAATTTCGCGGATCAAGATGATGAGGCCGGCAATCACGTGCATGTCACCCACGTAGGGACCGCGCAAAATGCCCTGTGCCGCGAGAATCAGGATGACGGTCGCCACCATGATCTTGTCCGCTATAGGATCCAGGAAAATACCCAGTTTGCTGACTGCCCCGCTGGACCGCGCGAGCATACCGTCAAAGTAATCTGTGATGCCCATAAGCGAATAGAGCGCGAATGCTGCGAGGTACCCCACCTCCCATCCCGGCCACCACAAAAGGAAGCCAAGCAGCGGCAGCGCGAGAATCCGCGAAAGGGTGAGGATGTTGGGAAGGCTCCACATGGGGCCTCTCTAGCGCGTTAATGCATCGGGAAAAAGCATGGCTTACCTACTGGATTGACGATAAGCCCCATAAAGATTGCCCGCAGGGTGAAGAAAAAGGCCGCGCCAAGCACCATATGTTCACATCGACCCACCTGCTGAAGCAGCGTCGTTTCCTGCCGTTATTCGTGACCCAGTTGCTGAATGCGTTCAACGATAACCTGTACAAAACGACGATGGTGCTGTTCGTCGTATACGCGGTTTACAACTCGGCTGACGCGGAAACGATGTTCTCCGGGCTGGCTTCGGCGGTGTTTATCCTGCCGTTCTTCCTGTTTTCGGCAATAGCCGGGCAATTGGCTGATTTGAGCGACAAGGCAAAGATCATCCGCATGGTGAAGGCAGCCGAAATCGGCATCATGACCGTCGGCGCATTCGGACTTTTTCTCGCCTGGAAGGGTTTGGCGGTGGAGGTGATTGCCATTCCGCTGCTGATGCTGGCGCTGTTCGCGATGGGTGTGCACTCCACCTTCTTCGGACCGATCAAATACGCGATCCTGCCCCAGCACCTTGAAAAAGATGAAGTGCTGGCAGGTACCGGATTGGTAGAAGCAGGCACCTACCTGGCGATCATGACCGGCACGATCCTGGCCGGGTTCCTTGCAGAAATGATAGAAGTCGCCGCAGTCGCGGTAGTCGGTTTCGCGATTATCGGATATCTGACCAGCCGTCAGGTGCCACCGGCGCCGCCAATGGGCGAACCCGAGAAGATTAACTTCAATCCGTTCACTTCATCCTGGCGGATGGTGCGGGACATCACGCATAACCGCGAAGTGTTTTACGCTATCCTCGCGATCAGCTTCTTCTGGACCATCGGTTCGGTGTTGTTCATCCAGTTTCCGCCGCTTGCGAAGAATGTGCTGATGGCTGACCAAAAGGTCGCGAGCCTGTTTCTTGTGTTCTTCTCGATCGGCGTCGCGATCGGCTCTGTCGCCGTGAACATGTTGCTGAAAGGCCGTGTCTCCGCGCGCTACTCTCCGGTCTCGGTGCTCGGCATGGGCGCGATGGTGACGCTTTTTTACTTCGTCTGCCGCGCGTGGAACGCCATGCTGGTGGACGACACGCTGATGGATATCACTACATTCCTGTCCTACCCGCTGGCGTGGGCCGTGCTGGGAAGCTTGCTGATGATTGCGATTTTCGGCGGGATGTTCGTGGTGCCGCTTTACGCTTTTCTTACCACCAAGGTCCCCGCATCGCAGGCCAGTCGGGCAGTGGCGGCAAACAATATCGTCAATTCCGGGGCGATGGTTACGGGTTCGCTGTTCGCCTTGGGGTTAAGCGCTGTTGGCGTGCCATTGGCCGAACAATTGCTGCTGAGTGCGGCGATGTGTCTGATCTCTGCCTGGCTGGGCCAGCGGCTTTATCGGGCAGAAACCAACGCCGAAGTGGCATCGGATGTAGCGCTTTAGAACAATCAGGCGATGAAGGTCATCGTCGCGATAAATCCCGCGGCATAGGTTGCTGCCACGCTTTCCATTTCCTTGCGCGTCAGGCTGAGGCGCAGTCGCCAGGGCACCGTCCGCTCAATCTCGTTCGCACGAAGCAGAACGTGGGGCGGAAGGGAGGCCCGGAACGGATGCCGGGCCGACTCATCGGTAAGAACCAGTGCGCGTCTCATGGGCAGGGTTTTAAGCTTTTGGTAACCAAATGCGAAATCGCGCTATCAGGCCTGTCCACAGACGGGACGGTATCAGACAATCCACAACCAGTTGCTGCTGCAACCACTCGGCGCTAACGCTGAAGCCATGACCAGCCCAGAAGCCAGAACCGCATCACGCCTGCTCGTCGATTGTCTTGTTGAACAAGGCTGTGACCGTATCTTCACCGTCCCGGGAGAGAGTTTTCTTCCCGTCCTCGATTCATTGGCCGATTGCGCGGAGATCGAGACCATAACCTGCCGTCAGGAAGGCGGGGTTGCGTTCATGGCGTGCGCCGACGGCGCGATGACGGGAAAGCCGGGCGTGGCCTTCGTCACGCGCGGTCCGGGCGCAACCAACGCCAGCATCGGCGTGCATGTGGCGATGCAGGATTCCCAGCCGATGATCCTTTTCATCGGTGATGTCGATCGCGGCATGAAAGACCGCGAAGGGTTTCAGGAAGTCGATTTCACAGCCTTTTTCACGCCATTGGCCAAATGGGCAGCGCGGATCGACGATGCATCGCGTATTCCGGAATACATCGCCCGCGCATGGTCGACTGCCATTTCCGGTCGCCCTGGTCCGGTCGTGCTCGCCTTGCCGGAAGACATGCTGCACGAAGCCGCTGTTTTGTCTCCAGTACGGCCAGCGGTAACCCGGCCGGCCCAGGCGCCCTGCCCCGATGCCATGGGCACGATGATGCGCATGATTGGCGATGCCGCTGCCCCGCTGGCGATCGTCGGCGGCGCGGGCTGGCACGCGCGGTCCCGTCATTACTTCACCGAATTTGCCGAGAAGATCGGACTCCCTGTCGCGACCGCTTTCCGGCGACAGGACGCTGTACCGCCTTCCTCCGGCATCTATGCCGGCAACCTTGGTTACGGCCCCAATCCCAAGCTGACGCAGCGCGTAAAGGATGCCGATTTGCTGCTGGTCGTAGGCGCGCGCATGGGAGAGGCGACCACTGACGGATATGCGCTGGTAACTCCTGACCATCCCGATCAGGCTTTGATCCACATTCACCCCGATCCTGCAGAACTGGGCCGGGTTTACCGCACCGATCTTTCTTTGTGCGCAGATATGGCGGAATTCGCTGAAAGCGCGGCTTTGTGGGACACAGACGACATTATACCGTTCGACGCCGGGCCGCAGGCGCATGCCGAGTGGCTCGAATGGAATACACCCCGCGATGAACCGCAATTCGATCTCGATCTGGCGGTTGCCATGGGCACAGCGCGCAGGATGATCCCGCAGGACGCAATCATTTGCAACGGTGCGGGCAATTATGCTGGTTGGTGGCACCGGTATTGGCCCTATGCCGGCTTTCCGTCACAACTGGCCCCTACCGCCGGTGCGATGGGGTACGGCGTACCTGCCGCTGTCGCTGCCGCTGCGCGCTATCCGGAACGCTGCGTTGTCTCCGCTGCGGGAGACGGCTGCTTCCTGATGAACGGGCAGGAATTGGCCACCGCCGCACAGTATGGGTTGAACCTGCTGGTGATCGTGTTCGACAATTCCACCTATGGCACAATCCGAATGCATCAGGAACGCGAGTACCCGGGAAGGGAAGCTTCCACCCGCCTCGCCAATCCGGACTTTGCCATGATGGCGCAAAGTTATGGCGGTTGGGGCAAACGCGTCACCACCAATGCCGAATTTGACGCCGCTTTGGAAAAAGCGATGACGATGGACGGCATTCGTCTGCTTCACTGCATCACCGATATCGAACAATTGAGCGCCGGCGGCGCGACAATCAGCGGCCTTCGCAAAAGGTAATCCAAGCCTGCCGGGTGGCCGCGCTACCCTTTGGACATGGCGATAATCTTGTCCCATTCCTCTGGCGTCAATTTGGCGACCGACAGACGCGACAGGCGAACCAGTTCGATGCCTTCAAGGTCTGGATTGGCCTTGATCGCTTTCAACGTCACCGGGTTATCGACTGCCGCCACAGGCTTGATCTTTACGGTCGGCCATTTGCCTTCGGGATCGGTGGGATCGATCAATCCGGCTTCACTTACAGAAGCGATGCCAACAATTTCCAGACCTTTGTTGGAATGGTAGAAGAACACTTGGTCCCCCACCTCCATTGCCTTCATATTGTTCGCCGCACGGTGATTTCTCACCCCGTCCCAGATTGTCTCTCCGTCGCGGCCCAGATCATCCCATGAATATTTGAACGGTTCCGATTTCATCAGCCAGTGATTGGGCAAAAGTTCCTCCTTGATTTTTCGCCACCCGCCTAGCGTGTCAGATCGTCGCCGGCAATTAACCGAACATTGATCATAATGTCCGATAAGCCCGTTACATGACAGGGGACGGCGAAACTTTGGCAAAAGCATTGGACGACAAGAGCGGAACGTCTGGCAAGGCGTTGATGCCTGCAGACCGCGATATTCTTACGCTCGGCATCGCGATTGCAGCGGTGATCCTGTTTGTTGGGACAGGGGGAACGATCATGCCGCAAATCGTGCGCGCATGGATGGGCCTGGGCGATGCGCCCGACCTGTTGCTGACCAACGCAGTATTGCTGAATGTTGCGCTGATCATATTTGGCTGGCGCCGATACAATGAATTGCGCCGCGAGGTAGAAGAACGCCGCCGCGCTGAAGACCGCGCCCGGAAACTGGCAGAACGCGATCCGCTCACCGGCTGCCTCAATCGTCGCAGCGGCCCTGCTGCAATTGATGCGCTTTGCGCCGCTTCGCACGAAAAACAGCAGCAAATTGCGGTGCTGATGATCGACATTGATAATTTCAAGCAGATCAACGATCTGAACGGCCACCGTGCCGGCGACCGGGTCCTGACAACCATCGCCGACCGTATCGGCGCCCAATTGCCACAAGATGGCGTCCTGGTTCGCATCGGCGGCGATGAATTTGCCTGCGCCATTCCTTATTCCAGCAGCGCGCAAGACCGGGTCGATGCTCTGGTAAATTCCATCATCCGCAGTGTTTCCGCTTCGATAGAGGACGGCGAAGCTCGCATCGAAACGACAATTTCGGTCGGCATTGTCCATAACGCTGACGACGGCGAACATACCCTTTCCGCTGACCGCATGATCCACCGCGCCGACATTGCAATGTACCATGCCAAGAAACGCGGTCGAAACCGTCACTATTGGTTCGAACCGCAGATGGAAGATGAACTGCGTTTCCGAAGCGCCTTGGAGACCGGCATCCGCGAAGGTTTGAAGACGGGTGAATTCGTGCCCTATTACGAACAGCAGATCGATCTGGAGACAGGCGATCTGGTCGGCTTCGAAATGCTGGCACGCTGGCATTCGGCGAAATACGGTCTCGTCAGCCCCGAAGTTTTCATTCCCATTGCCGAAGAAATCGACGTGATCGGAGTTCTGTCAGAAGGCCTGATCCGTCAGGCCCTGAAGGATGCGAGTGCATGGGACCCGAAACTTTCGCTGTCCGTAAACATTTCACCGCTGCAATTGCGCGATCCGTGGTTTGCGCAAAAGCTGCTCCAGATGATCGTGGAAAGCGGGTTTTCCCCGCACAGGCTCGAAGTCGAAATCACCGAAAGCTGTCTGCACGAAAACATCGGCGCAGTCCGCTCGATTGTCTCCAGCCTCAAAAACCAGGGCATCCGCATCAGCCTTGATGATTTCGGGACCGGCTATTCCAGCTTGTCGCAATTGCGATCTTTGCCTTTCGACCGGCTGAAGATCGATCGCAGCTTCGTTACCGAGATTGCTTCGGAAGATGTCAGCGGAGAGCTGGTGCGCGCCATCGTTTCGCTCGGCAAAGGCCTTTCAATCCCTGTCACCGCAGAGGGCATCGAAAACGGCCACGTGCTGGACAAGCTCAGGGGTCTGGGAGAGATCAAGGGTCAAGGCTATCTTTATGGCCGACCGGAAGACGCAGAGACCACTTTGTCACGCCTCGCCAAACTTGATCTCCTGGTCAAAGCCCAGATTCCAGCCATCGTCAGCCCGGAACCTGCGACCAAACCTTTAGAAGCCGACCGCAAGGCCGGATAGGAAGTCCCGCACAAATACGGATGCACCATTGCGGTTCCCTGTGTGCGCCCCTAGTTGGCAAGCATGCGCATTCCCTTCGTCAAAATGCACGGTCTGGGCAATGATTTCATCGTGCTGGATGCGCGAGCTACTCCCCTGCCGCCTTTATCTCCGCCAAGCGTGCGCGCACTTGCAGACAGGAACGAAGGCATCGGCTGCGATCAGGTGATCGTTCTGGAACCGGACGCGGACGCGGCGTGCCGGATGCGCATCTACAATCAGGACGGCGGCGAGGTAGAAGCCTGCGGCAATGCCTCCCGCGCAGTCGGGATGCTGCTGGGCGAACCGGCCCGCATTATGACAAACTCCGGCATGATCAATACCCGCCCCGACGACAGCGGGATTGCCGTCGATATGGGTGAGCCCCGCTTTGAATGGGATGCCATTCCCCTCGCCTATGCCATGGACACGCTGGCCATGCCGCTTGGCTGGGAAGAACTCGAACAGCCCACCGCAGTCAATGTAGGCAATCCGCATGTGGTGTTTTTCGTGGAAGACAATGATGCAGTGCTGCTCGATCAGATCGGTCCGCAAATAGAGCATGACGAGCTGTTTCCAGAGCGTATCAATGTGAATGTCGCCAGCATTGAGGATCGCTCCACAATCCGCTTGCGCGTGTGGGAACGCGGTGCCGGGTTGACGCGTGCTTGCGGCACCGGCGCCTGCGCAACGGCGGTGGCAGCCATGCGGCGGGGTCTGGTTGACCGTGAGGTGACAGTGCACTTGCCCGGCGGCCCGCTCTTCATAACTTGGGGTGAAGACAACCGCATCACGATGACAGGCCCTGCAACAGAAAGCTTTCGTGGCACCTTCGAGTGGGGCGATTACGCTTGAGCCGCGCGGAAGTTATCTCGCTTGGTTGCCGCCTGAACATCGCTGAAAGCGAGCGCATTCGTACGCTGGTTGCAGGCGAGGATGTCATTGTGGTCAATAGCTGCGCGGTCACTATGGAGGCAGTCCGGCAAACCCGTCAGGCAATCCGCAAGGCCCGCCGCGCGCGGCCCGATGCGCGTCTGCTGGTGACTGGCTGCGCAGCCGATATCGAACGTGAACAGATCGCCGCGATGCCAGAGGTTGACGGGCTGGTACCGAACACGCAAAAACTGGATGCGCGCGCATGGAACGTGCCGGAACGCGCAGACCCTGCGCCCAAGACCCACACCCGCGCATTCATCGCCGTCCAGAACGGCTGTGATCACGCCTGCACGTTCTGTGTCATCCCGCAAGGCCGCGGACCGAGCCGTTCGTTAACGATCGCCCGGGTACTGGGAGAGGTTGAGCGCCATCTGGAACACGGCGCCCCTGAAGTGGTGCTGACCGGCGTGGACGTAACGAGTTGGGGGCATGATCTGCCCGGCGCGCCAGCGCTGGGCGAATTGGTCGCCGCCGTGCTCCGCAAATTTCCGCAATTGCAGCGCCTGCGCATGTCATCGGTGGACGGGGTCGAAATTGATCCGCTGTTGTTCGATCTGTTCGCGCATGAGCCGCGCATGATGCCGCATTTGCACTTAAGTCTGCAGCATGGCGCAGACCTGATCCTGAAGCGGATGAAGCGCCGCCACAGCAGATCGGATGCCGTTAATTTGGTTGAGCGCCTGCGCGAAGCTCGCCCCGATCTTGCCGTGGGCGCAGATATCATCGCCGGTTTCCCGACAGAGGATGCCGCGCATCACGCGGACAATCTTTCAATCATCGCCGACCTGCCCATCGTGCACGGCCATATCTTCCCCTACTCGCCCCGCCCCAACACGCCTGCCGCCCGTATGCCGCAGCTGGAAAAACCCATAATCAAGGCACGTGCTGCTGAATTGCGCGCCGCCGTTGGCGTAGTCCGTGCGAAGTGGCTGGCGAGCCTTGTGGGCAGCCCGCTTAAGGTCCTCGCCGAACGGGACGGCGCGGGCTATGCGGAAAACTTCGCGCGTGTCGCCTTGCCGGATGGTACGCAGGTAGGCAGCATAATCTCCATCACTCCCGAAGCTATCGAACAAGGCCTTCTCACGTGAGCGAACCCACCTGGTCAGACAAACTGTTCGGCGGCTTCCGCAAGACATCCGATCGCCTGTCAGACAATCTGACCAGCGTTGTTGGCACCGCGAAGCTGGATGATGCGACGCTGGATGATGTCGAAGACGCGCTGATCATGTCCGACCTCGGCCCGGCAGCCGCCGCGCGTATCCGTGCAAAACTGACTGAGAAGCGCTTCGGCCTCTCGATCACGGAACGGGAATTGAAAGAGGCGGTTGCCGAAGAAATCGCCGCAATCCTGCGGCCTGTCGCCATTCCGCTGGAAGTTACCGCCTTCCCTCGCCCGCAAGTCATTCTGGTGATCGGGGTCAATGGCTCCGGAAAAACCACGACCATCGCGAAGCTGGGCCATTGGTTGCAGGAAGATGATTATGAAGTGATGCTGGCCGCTGGGGACACCTTCCGCGCTGCCGCCATCGGACAGCTCAAGGTATGGGCAGACCGCATCGGCGCGCCCATCGTGACCGGCCCCGAAGGTGGCGATCCTGCCAGCATTGTGTTCGATGCGGTGAAGAAGGCGACCGATATCGGCACCGATGCACTGATCGTGGACACCGCAGGCCGCCTGCAAAACAAGCGCGAACTAATGGATGAGCTGGCAAAGATCCGCAAAGTTCTGGGCCGTCTCAATCCAGAGGCTCCGCATGATGTGCTGCTGGTGCTGGATGCCACCAACGGCCAGAATGCGCTCGGCCAGATCGAGATTTTCAAGGAAGTCGCAGGCGTCACCGGCCTGATCATGACCAAGCTGGACGGCACCGCACGTGGCGGCGTGCTGGTGGCGGCGGCAGAACAATACGGCCTTCCCATCCACGCCATCGGCGTTGGTGAGACGCTGGACGATTTACGGCCCTTCGATCCCGATCTGGTCGCACGCGTGATTGCAGGAGTAGCGTGATGGCCGAGCAGAAAAACGACAAGCCCAAATCCGGTTGGATGAATGTGGCAGTCGATTACGGCCCGCTGCTGGTGTTCTTCTTCGTCTACAAATATTTTTCACCTGAAGAGAGCGGCGACATGAGCGGCGAGATCTTCGCCGTCATCCGGGGCACAGGCGCCTTTATTGTGGCGGCCGTTATCGCACTCGCGGTCAGCAAATGGCGGCTTGGCAAGGTCAGCCCTATGCTGATGCTGTCGACCGCGCTGATTGTGGGCTTTGGCGCGCTGACCATCTACTTTCAGGATGAGCGCTTCATCCAGTGGAAGCCGACCATTGTTTACGCGATTTTCGCAGTCGTGCTGCTAATCGGCTATTACCGCGGGAAATCGCTGCTGAAACTGTTGCTGGAGGCCGCGTTTGAAGGGCTGAACGACGAAGGCTGGCTGAAGTTGTCGCGCAATTGGGGCGTGTTCTTCATTTTCCTCGGCGTGCTGAATTCCGCGCTGGTCTGGTTCGTCAGCTTCGAAACATGGCTGGCGGCGAAGTTGTGGCTGTTCCTGCCGCTGACGTTCCTGTTCACCTTCACCCAGGTGCCGATGCTGATGCGGCACGGACTGGCGCTGGGAGAGGAAGACGATGCGATTGAGGAAGCAGTCAAGAACGAGCCACCGACAGGTTGACGCGCATCACCCGGCAGCGCTGATAACAGAATCTTCGCCAGTTGCTGCACGTCTGCAAAACCAGCGGACTATCAGCCCTATAACCAGCAACACTCCGATCCAGAAGATCGTCTCGGCACCCGACCCATAGGTGGCATAGGCGATGAACAACAGGCCAAGCACCAACACAGGCCACCGCGCGGCTTTCTGGTTCTCCTTCATCGTCGCCAAGGCGGCCATCAGGTAGAAAACCAGCACGCCGCCGCTCGTCAACAGCACCATGAAAGTGAACATTCCGGTCAGCCCGCGCGACAGATTGGCCAGGATAAGCAGGGTTGAGACTACACCGGTCAGAAGCACTCCTATATCGGGCACCCCGCGTGCGTTGGTATGCGCCAGTGCCTTTGGCAATTCGCGCCGCAGTGCCATGGAATAGCTGCAATCAGCGCCGACAAGGATCAATCCATTCGCGCAACCCGTTACGCTGATAAGGATACACAGCGCCATCACGGTGCCCGTTACGGGACCGAAGAAAGCGCTCAACATGTCGGAAAATGGCGAATTGGACGCGGCGATTTCTTCCCACGGCACGACCATGACCATGCCCGTGCTCGCGGTGAGATATAGCGTGACGACCAGCAGCGTGCCGCCGATCAGCGCCAGCGGGATATTTCGGCCCGGATTACGGATCTTGTTGACGGGAACACTTGCCGCTTCAAAACCTAACAGCGCGAACAACGTCAGCGCCACCGCGCCAGAGATATTATCCAGATTCACCGGAGTGCTGGCCATCGGCTGCAGTTGTTCAGCGCCGGTCATGGCCCAGCCGAAGATGCCTGCAACCAGAACCAGCGGGACCAACTTTATTGCAACCGATATGACCTGAAATCGCCCTGCGGAACGCGTACCCGCCAAATTGACCAGCACCACGCCCCACAGCAGGCACAACGCCACGACGATGCTGACATATGGCTCCGGATCGTCAAACACGAGATCGGCGATTATCGATCCGCCAGCCAGACTGAGCGCCGCAACGGAAGCGAAACCGGCTGCCCAATATGCCCAGAGCGCAATGAAGCCCGGCAGTTCGCCAACCACACGTTCGATATTGTGCTGGATGCCCTCGCCCGTGCCATCCATCAGAAACCGGAATGTCGCAGCAAGGCAAAGCGCGCCGGTCCCGCTGACAAGCCAGCCGATGACAGAATTCCAGCCCAGCGGCGCGAGCGATGACGGGAGAAAGAATATCCCCGCGCCGATCATTGTGCCGACGACAAGCGAGATACTCATCAGCGGACCCATGGCCCCCTGCTCTTTACTTTGATTCATTGATGGCCCCCCATCGGCACAACAAGATCGTGTGCCACGGCGGGATGCTATGTCAGCGTAAGGGTTTGGTCAAATTTCCACTTGGCTTCCCAATTCCACCACGCGGTTTGTGGGCAGTTGGAAAAATTCCATAGGCGTCGCTGCATTGCGCATCATCCATGCGAACAATCGCTCTCGCCAGATCGCCATGCCAGGCTTGTCTGCGCTCAGAAGTGTCTGCCGGCTGAGGAAGAAACTGGTGTTCATCATATCAAATGGCCCGCCGCACATTTCACGGCTGGCAAGCGCCTTGGGCACATCGGTTTCTTCCATGAAACCATAGTGCAGGATCACACGGAAGAACCCGTCGCCCAGCTCCATGATCTCGCACCGCTTTGACGGATCGACATAGGGAACGTCGGCAATATCGACTGTCAACACCACGATCCGCTCATGCAGGACCTTGTTGTGCTTGATATTGTGCAGCAATGCAGAAGGCGTTCCGCTGGAACCGGAATTCATGAAAATAGCCGTGCCCGGAACGCGGGCCGTGCTGGACCGGGCAGACTTGGCGAAGATATCCAATGGCAGTCCCATTTCGGTCATCCGCGCCCGCATCAGCCCGCGGCCCTTCGCCCATGTGGTGAGCAGAGTGAAGGCAATCGCGCCGACCAGTAGCGGGAACCAGCCGCCATCGGGCACCTTGGTCAGGTTCGCCGCGAAATACGCGCCGTCCACAATCAGGAAAACCATCACAATGGGGATCGCAATCCACTTCGGCCATTTCCACACACCGATGAACAGCACCGCCATCAGCAGGGTATCGATCGTCACTGCTCCGGTTACGGCAATGCCATATGCGCTGGCGAGGTTGGACGAATTCTGGAAGGTCAGGACCAGAATGATCACCGCCACCATCAGCGCCCAGTTGACGAAGGGGATATAGATCTGGCCGGAATGTTCGTCGCTTGTGTGACGGATCGACAGGCGCGGCACAAAACCAAGCTGGATCGCCTGATGGGTGATGCTGAACGCGCCGGAAATAACCGCCTGACTGGCAATAAACGTGGCGCAAGTCGCCAAGATCACCAGTGGCAGGCGGTAGGCCTCGTCGGCGAGGAAGAAGAAGGGGTTCATGATTGCTTCTTCTGCCGCAGCTGGTGGCAAGCTCAGGATCAAGGCACCCTGGCCGAAATAATTGATCAGCAGGCAAGGCATGACAAAGCCGAACCAGGAGAGCTTCATCGGTCCGCGCCCAAAATGGCCCATATCCGAATACAGCGCCTCTGCGCCGGTGACTGCCAGAACCACGGAGCCGAGCGCGAGAAACGCAAACCATTTGTCCGTGATGAAGAACTGCACCGCGTACCAGGGGTTGAGCGCCCACAAGATTTCTGGCGAACCGAATATCTGAATGCCGCCCAGTATGGCGATAGTGACGAAGTAGAATATCATCACGGGCGCGAACATCGCACCCACTTTCGCCGTCCCGCTCTTCTGCAAAACGAACAGTCCGACCAACAGTACGAGGGCAATCGGGATTACGAATTTGTCGAGCCTGTGGTCAACGACCGTCAGCCCTTCGACCGCAGACAGCACTGAAATTGCCGGCGTAATCATGGAATCGCCGTAAAACAGCGCAGTCGCAAATACGCCGAGCAGAACGATCAGCCAGCCGTAGTTTGTCTTGCCGACACTGCGCGAAAGCAGCGCAACCAGCGCAAGACTGCCCCCTTGCCCGTTATTGTCGGCACGCATCAGGATAGTGACATATTGCAACGCCACCACCAGCACCATGGACCAGAAGATCAGGCTCACCACGCCCAGAATATGCAGATCATCGATCGGCATCTGGTGCGCACCGCGAAAGGTTTCGCGGAAGGCGTATAGCGGAGACGTGCCGATATCGCCGAAAACGATGCCAATGGCACCGGCGGCGAGTTTCAACTTGGCAGAATCGCGGTCCTGTGTGGCTGCGCTCATATGGATTTTCGGCCCATTTCGCTTAATCGCCCAGCGGCGAAACGCGCGCGATAGCAGCGCGGCAACCGCCTAGCAACATGGTGCGGCGCACAAACGTCTATTCAGTTGGTGCAGCAACAGGAGGTCCGCCCTGCGTCGCCTGCAATTCACCCATCGCGCCGAGCATTCCGTCGAGGCGGTTGAGCCTCTCTTCAAGGCCCTCTCGCCCCGCTGCATCTTCCGGGGCATTGGCAAGTGCTTCTGCCCAGATTCCGCGCGCTTCCATAAAACGGCCCTGCCGGATCAGCGCCACGCCAAGAAAATAGCCCGCACCCGGATGCGCCGGAGCCAACGTTGCGGCCTGACGATAGGCATAGAGCGCCGGCGCGGTAAGTACGCCGTCTGAATGTTCGACAAGGACATTGCCTAGCGCCAGCCATGATTCCAGATCGCGCGGATTCTCGTTGGTGACGCCGGACAGAAATTCCGACGCCTCCACGTAGCGGCCGCGCCGCGCCATGGCATCCGCCGTTATCAACCCGTTCGCCCGGCTACGCTCGCGCTCTGCAATGAATTCACGGCGCTGCTCGACAATATCGAAATCGCCTTCATTGGCGGTACGCTCTGCCGATTTGGGGGCAGAAGCAAGATCGGGATTCGCCTGCCAGGCGTAACCGGCAAGCCCGAAAACCAATGCCGCAGCAAGGCTTGTCCACAAACTGCGATCAAGCCGGAAAACAACTGCTGCGATGGCGAATGCGACAAGCGCCAGCAGGATCACGGAAATCCAGGTCATGCGGATTCACCTTTGCGCCCGACACGGCGCCAGAACATCAGGCCGCCGAATAATACCAGCAGCAGGGGTACAACAAACAGCGGCCACGTTGTCGCGCTGACTTGCGGATCATAGCTGACATAATCGCCGTAACGCTCCACAAGCCAATCGCGCACTTCATCGGGTGTTTCACCTGCCTGAATGCGGCTGCGGACCTGGTGCCGCATATCGCCCGCCATCGGCGCATCGCTATCGGCAATGGACTGGCTCTGGCACTTGAGGCAGCGCAGCGTTTCCATGAGGACGCGGGCAGCTTCTTCCAGAGCCGGGTCATCAAGCTGCTGATAAGCGTAAGGCGCAGGCGGCATCGTATCCTGTGCGGCCACAGGCGCAGCAAAAATCGCAGCGCAAAACAGGGCCAGTAAAGCTGTCAGAACAGTCTTCATGCCCCCGCCTTCCGCAGTTCTTCCAGCAATTCCGGCACGTGTTCGGGCCGGATATCGCCGATATGCTGATAAGTAATCGTACCGTCGCCAGCGATCACGAAAGTTTCTGGCACGCCAGACGAACCGATCGCAAGTTGCACTTCAGAAATGTCATCCCGGCCAATGCGGGTAAAAGGGTTGCCGTAAAGTTCGAGGAAGCGGTCGACGTCTTCGGTCCGGTCACGGATGGCAACAGCAACGATCTGCGCGCCCTCACGCTCAAGCGCTTCGAGCTGCGGAGCTTCTGCCGCGCAAGGTACGCACCAGCTGGCAAAGACATTGAGCAGTTTGGGGCTGCCATCGGCAAGATCGGCGCTTGTCAGTCCGGGCCTCGACGCGGTGGCTGCGGGCAAATCAAAAGGCGGGATTTCTTGCCCGACCAGCGCACTTTGCACAAATTCGTCACGCGGTTGGGTCAATTGGTAGCCGAACAGGCCGAACAGGCCCGACGCGATGAGAACGGCTGCCCAGAGCAGGATGCGCAGGGTTTTCATGACGCGGGCTGAACCTCTGGTTCCAACGGCAATTCATCGTGATCATCGACATCGGTTGCATAGCGGCGACGGCGCAGATCACCGATGACCCGACCAACCAGCGCAAGAGCACCGCCAAGAGCGATCAGTAGGCCGCCATACCAGATGAATGTCACAAACGGCTTCCACCACAGCCGCAGCTGCCAGCGGCCATCCTCCGCCTGATTGCCCACTGCCACATACAGCTGCCCATTCCAGCGGGTGAGCAAGGCCACCTCGCTCGTTTCCATCTGCGGCGTCCAGAAATTGCGCGATTGTGGCCGCGCCTCTCGCTCTGGCCCGCCATCATACGAAATCATCATATTCGCCTGCATCGCAGTCCAGTTCTGCCCGGCAAGTGCGTTCACACTATCGAGCCGGCCGGTCCACGGGCCAACTTCAACCACATCGCCCACGCTGGCCGCGACAAGCCGTTCCTTCTGGAACGCACTGTCGGCTGCCATACCGAACAGCGCCACCGCCACGCCGAAATGTGCAAGGCACATTCCCCAGACCGCCAACGGAGTTCGCAGCAGTGCGCGTTTGAACAGCGGTGCCCAGCTGGCGATGGCAAGACCTGCCGCCAACGCCAGACCCAGCACCGAAAGAATGCCGATGTCATTGAGCAACGCCACGCCGACCAAAACAGCCAGAACGATCGTACCGGCCAATGCCACAGGCTTGATAATGCGCGAAAATTCATCCCTGCGCCACCGCAGCAGCGGGCCGACCATCAGCACCAGAACCATGGGCAAGAAGAAAATCGCGCCGACCGGATTGAAATACGGCGGCCCTACGGAAACGCGCACATCAAAAGCCTCTGTCAGCAGCGGATAAAGCGTGCCCAGCAAGACAATTCCAAGAATCGCAGACAGCGCGATATTGTTCACTACCAGCGCGCCTTCACGGCTCACCAGACTGAACCGCTCGCCCTCTGCGATGGTATTGGCGCGCAGGGCAAAGATCACCAATGCGCCGCCAATGTAAAGTATCAGCAACCCGAGGATGAAGCTGCCTCGCTCCGGGTCAACAGCAAAGGCGTGGACGCTGGTCAGAATACCGGAACGTACAAGAAATGTGCCGACCATGCTCATTGAAAAGGCGATCACGCCCAGCATGATTGTCCACGTGCGCAGTGCGTCACGCGCAGCCAGAACGCTGGCGGAATGCAGCAGAGCGGTAGCCGCGAGCCACGGCATCAGACTGGCATTTTCGACCGGGTCCCAGAACCACCAGCCGCCCCAGCCAAGCTCGTAATACGCCCAGTAAGATCCGGCGGTGATACCGATGGTGAGGAATATCCACGCAGCCAAGACCCATGGGCGCATCACGCGCGCAAATTCTGGCGTCACGGCGCGTGTCAGCAATGCGCCAACCGCGAAGCTGAAAGCGACCGACAGACCGACATAGCCAATGTAAAGGGTTGGCGGATGAAAGGCCAAGCCGATGTCCTGCAACAGCGGATTGAGTCCGTTGCCTTCTGCGGGCACTTCCGTCAGCCGCTCGAACGGATTGGAGGACAGGATAAGGAAAGCGTAAAAGCCAAGGGCGACAAAGGCCTGCGCCGCCAGCGTCGCCATCATGGTGCGTTCTGCAAGGCGCCGCTCGATCAGGGCGATCAGGCCTCCCGCCATAGCCATCACTGTCACCCACAGAAGCATGGATCCTTCGTGATTGCCCCATGTGCCGGACAGCTTGAAAATCATCGGCTTCATGGAATGCGAATTGATCGCGACAAGCCTTACCGACAGGTCGGTGACGGCGAACAGATAAACCAGCGACAGGAACGCAATCGAACACAAGAAGGCCTGCAAGGTCGCGGCAGGCCGCACAAGCGCGGAGAGAGGAGCTACACCATCGGCAGCGCGTGCGCCGGCAAATCCACCCAGCAATTGCAAGACGGCAAGTGCGGCAGAAAGCCACAGGGCGGCAAGTCCGATTTCAGCAATCACTGGCTCGATCCTGATACCGTATCCTGCATTTCCTCGCGCATTTCTGCGGTCGTCATACCTTCCAGTTCGCGTGGCATGTAATTTTCATCATGCTTGGCCAGCAAATTGTCGGCAACGAATGTCCCGTTGGCGTCCATACGGCCATCAGCGACCACGCCCGATCCTTCAACGAACAGATCCGGCAGGATGCCGGTGTAGCTTACGGGAACGCGCGCCTCTCCGTCCTCGACGATGAACTGAACCGTGACCCCGTCTGCCTGCGTCGTGATAGAGCCTGTTTCCACCATGCCGCCAAGGCGGATCGCCTGGCCTGGTTCCGGCGGGTTGGCCGCGACGTCGGCGGGAACGTAGAAATAGCTCGCCTGATCGCGCAGCGCATAAACCGCCAGCAGAGTTGCCCCGATCAGCGCAAGCAGCGCCACTACCAACAACGCCAGGCGTTGGTGCTTCGGCTTCAATCCCGTGGTCATTTGTTCTTTGCCCTGTCACGCCGCGCCTCTGCGGCCTTCATCGCGAACCAGCTTTGCGCCACCAGCGCCAGCGTGCCCACCACGGTCACTCCGTAAGAGGCATAAACGAACAGCATCTGGTCGAGTGCTTCCCTCACGCCGTCGCTCCATCACTTTGCAGATCGGCATTCATGTCGGCTTTCTGGGCCTTTCGGCGCAACCGCGCCTCTGCCTGGATATCGGCCAGAATTGTGCGCATCCGCGCCAGCACCACGCCGCCGAACAGCAGCGAAAAGCCGATCGTTGCCGCCAGAAGCGGCCACAGGAAAACGGGATCAATCGAACTTTGTCCGATGGTGATGCTGGGCGGCTGGTGAAGCGAATTCCACCACACCACCGAACGGTTGATAATCGGCACATTGATTGCGCCGACAAGCCCGAAGATGGCGGCGATGCGACTGGCCTGCCCTTCGCGCGCAAGCGACGAGGACAAGGCGATGTAACCGAAGTACAGAAACAGCAGCACCAGCATGCTCGTTAGCCGGCCATCCCAAACCCACCAGGTTCCCCATGTCGGGCGGCCCCAAATGGAGCCGGTGGCAAGACATATGGCGGCGAATACCGCACCTGGAACTGCGGTAGCTCTAGCCGCAATGGCGGCGAGCGGATGGCGCCACACCAATTCGACAAGGCTGGCGACGGCGATTGCAGTCCATCCGCCCATGCCAAGCCAGGCGGCGGGCACATGCACAAACAGGATGCGGACCGTATCGCCCATCAGCCGGTCAGGTGGAACCTGCGTAAATCCCCACAGCAGCGCGCTGCCAGTCAAGACCAGCCCGCTCACCAGCAACAGCGGAGTGAGCCACTTCGCGATCCGCAAGAATCGGGCGGGATTGGCGTAAATATGCATCGTCAGGCTTGGATAATTACCACCCGCCTTCAATGGCAGGTGGGGCGGCGGGCGACAAGCCTTCCCTTAGGTCCAGCACACCAATTCTTGCGCCGAAAGCTTATCCGCGCCCAATCAGTTCCATTGCCATCGCGTCCGCCACCTCGTTCGATGGCAGACCTTGCGCCGCACTGGCATCCCAGATCGTCTGCAAACGGCCCGGTATCTGCGCAATCCGCTGGCGCACTTCGTTGATATCGCAGGCCTTGCCGTCCTGGCGGCACAGATATTCCAGGCTGACATTGATGATGCCGCCAGCGTTGATGACGTAATCCGGCGCATACAGAATGTCGCGCGCGTGCAGTTGCCGACCATGCTCCGGCCGCGCGAGCTGGTTGTTCGCGCCGCCCGCCACAATGGCGCAATCGAGCCGCGCGATGCTTTCATCATCCAGAATCGCGCCAAGCGCATTGGGGCTGAACACATCGCAAGCGGTGCCAATGACCATATCCGATTCGACAGCCTCGCCGCCGATTTCGCTGGCGAGTGCCTGAGCCCGCCCACCATCGATATCGGCCACAATCAGATCGGCGCCATCTTTGGCCAGAAGGCGTGCAACGCCGCCGCCAACAGATCCACAGCCCTGAACTGCAACGCGCACGCCCTGCATGGAATCCTTGCCCAGCTTGTGCGCCACAGCTGCCTTGATGCCGTGATAAATGCCCATCGCTGTGAACGGTCCAGGATCGCCGCCTGCATCGCCTTCCAGCGCGGGCAGTCCGCAAACATGCGCGGTGCGTTTGGCAATGGCGACCATATCGGCCTCGCTCGCGCCGACATCCTCGGCAGTTACATAACGTCCAGCCAATGCCTCTACTGCATCGCCGAAGGCCTCCAGCATGGCGGGAGTCTTCGTTCCGTCCTTGTCGAGCAGTACAACAGCCTTGCCGCCGCCAATCGGCAGGCCAGCCATCGCGTTCTTGAAGCTCATCCCGCGTGACAGGCGCAACGCATCGCGCATTGCACCGGAAGGTTCCGCATAATGCCAGAAACGGGTGCCGCCGGCAGCAGGGCCGAGATGGGTTGAATGCAGCGCGATAATTGCGGTCAGGCCCGATGCGCGGTGGTGAACCACCTCTACGCGCTCATGCTCGTCCCAATCCGGCTCGGTCCAAAATGCCGACATATATGCCCTGCCCTTATATAATCAGCGGCAAGGAAGCTGGAGGAAATGGGGCGATCGAGGGGTCTTGAACCCCCGACCTCCGGTACCACAAACCGGCGCTCTAACCAACTGAGCTACGATCGCCACACCAACAGCACGCATGCCAAGATGCGCGGCTGTACGGACCTGCGCCTGCCGGTCAAGCGGCTTCCAACGCGGGACCGGGCCAATTGCACAAGCAGGCCGCGATGCAAAGCAAAAAGTTCGCGCAGACGGAATTCGCGAAAGATTGTTACGCGCCCCCTTTTTTTGCAGCGCGCTGCGTTCTATCGAAATCTTCATGTCGACGCCAATTCCGAACCTGGCCGCGAATCCGGCACCAAGTGCCGCCTCACGTGCCAAGCCGACTCCGGGAGAGAGCAGCGCAGCGATTCTCTTGCGCCACCAGGGGATGCGCCAGTTCCCCTCGCCGAGACTGACATTGCTCGATTGCCCCGGGTTTCTCCCGCCGCAATTGTGCGCAGACCTCATCACCCTGATCGACAAGGACCGCCGCCCTTCCACGATCGCGGATAGCGACGGCGACAGTTATTTCCGCACCAGCGAGACCTGCGACCTGGAGGCGAGCGAGCCCGCCGTGCAGGATCTGGAGGCCCGTCTGCTCGCGCTGAACGGTATAGACCCTGCGCATGGGGAACCTGTTCAGGGCCAGCGCTATGCCGAAGGGCAGGAGTTCAAGGCACACACAGATTTCTTCGAGCCGAACGGTGTCGACTTCGCAAAATATTGCAGCACTGCAGGCAATCGCACGTGGACCTTCATGATCTATCTCAATGCGGTGGAGGCTGGCGGCGCAACCCGCTTCAAAGTGGCGAAGAAGACTTTCCAGCCAGAAACCGGCAAGTTGATCTGCTGGGACAACCACCGCGAAGACGGCTCGCTCAATCCGGCTACGCTGCATCACGGGATGAAAGTGCGCAAAGGCGTGAAATATGTGATTACCAAGTGGTATCGGGAAAAACCGTGGGTGTGATCCTATCATGACGCAGCAACGCCAGGGCGGGTGCCATTGCGGTGCCGTTCGTTTCACGCTCGATATGCCGGAAAACCCCGTGATCCGGCGGTGCAATTGCACCATCTGTGCGATGAAGGGCGTGGTAATGCTGGATGCGCCGATGACTTCACTGACGATTACCGCAGGCGAAGATTCGCTTTCACTTTATACTTTCGGTTCTGGTCAGGCGCGGCACCGGTTCTGTTCCAGATGCGGTATCCACACGTTCCACCAACTGCGCTCTGAACCCGATCACTACGGGATCAATGTTGCCTGCATAGACGGAATGTCGATCTATGACTTTGAGGAAACTCCGGTTTTTGACGGACAGAACCATCCTGCCGACACAGGCCAGTATCAGTACATCGGCGTGATGAAATTCGAACGGACGCCGGGCTGAACTGCCGCATTTGCGCAAACCGCATAACCGGCGTAGCTTTTCCTCACATTAGAGTTGGGGGGGAACCAATGATCCGCATAATAAAGGCCGCACTGGTGGCATTCATCGGGCTGCATGCCCTGTTCTACGCGATCCAGAATATCGCCAATCTTGCACAGGCGCATGGGGCATTGCTCTATGTAATCTCTCTGGCAGACCATGAAGTCTATCCGCGCACCGCATTTTTCGCGCTCGCCAATCCCGCATTGGCATGGTTCGCGCTTGGCGCGGTACTCATCGGCGAATTTGCCGTCAGCTTCTTCGGAATCAAAGGCGGCTGGGACCTGCTGCGTGCACGTACTGCCGATCCGGCCACATTTCACGCCGCGAAAAAAGCCGGTATCATCGCCGCAGGTATCGCCCTGCTCACTTGGTTCGGCCTGTTCATGACATTTGGCGCAGCTTTCTTCCAGATGTGGCAAACCGAAGTAGGTACAGGCTCCATGGAAGGGGCCTTCATGTATGGCGTGGCATCGGCCGTAGTGATGCTGTTCGTCTGTCTTACTGCCGACGACTGACCACGAAAAAGGGCGGCCCGATCGGACCGCCCTTTTTGAAATTTGCCCTGAAGGTGGCTGATTAGCCTTCCTTCTTGCCGCCAATCTTGAGGCCACCGAAACGCTGGTTGAACTTGGCAACGCGGCCACCGTCCTGCAGACGCTGCGGGCCACCGGTCCATGCCGGGTGGCTGGTGGGGTCGATTTCAAGATTCATCGTATCGCCCTCTTTACCCCAGGTGCTCTTCGTCTGGAACTCGGTACCATCGGTCATTTTGACGTTGATGATATGGTATTCGGGATGCGTATCGGCCTTCATGGCGTATTGTCCTTCTAAGCATAGGCCCGGTTCCGACCGGACAAGCTGTTAAATGAGATGGCGCGCGGTTAGCGCCGCAGTGCGCCAAGATCAACCTTATTCGGGCGGGTCGGCAATCATCGCCGTAAAGCTGACATCACATGTCACCTTGCCATCAACGCTGGCCTTGCCTGCGAATTTGCAGATATTCCGGCGCTGCTGCGTGAACTCCACGTCCAGCGCCAGCAGGCAGCCCGGTTCCACCGGTGCGCGGAACTTCGCGTTCTCGATGGCCATGAAATACACAAGCTTGCCGCTTTCGGCCAGATCGAGCGTTTCAATGCCGAGAATGCCGGCAGCCTGCGCCAGCGCCTCTATCTGCAGGACACCGGGCATAATCGGTCGACCGGGAAAATGGCCCTGGAAGAAACCTTCGTTGAAAGTCACGCCCTTGACCGCGCTGATGCTTTCGCCCTTCACCAGATTGGTGACACGGTCGACCAGCAGCATCGGGTAGCGATGCGGCAGAGCCTTGAGAATACGCGGAATGTCGTAAGCGTCGCTCATGGCCCTGCCTCTATCTTGGTGTGCTTAACGGCCAGTCGCAGCCGGTGCAGGCTGTGCGGCGACGGCGGCAGCTTGCTGTTCACGCAATTCGCGCGGCAGCCAGCCTGCTGGGGGCACGAGCTGTGCGGCAGGGATCAGGACATTGAGCTGCTGCAAAACAGCTTCGTTCAAATTGTGATTCGCTTCGGCGTGAAGAACCACGTCGGGGCTGATCACCAGGGTCACGCCTTGTGTCCGTGCCGCGTTCTGGATGGCTGCCTGGAGCTGATCCTGGATCTGCTCTTCGACATAGGCCTGGCTCAAAGCCACGGGGCCGAGGATCTGTTGCAGTTCTGCTTCGCCCTGCTGACGCAGCTGCTGTATCTGCAAAGCCTGCTGCTGCAACGCGGCCTGATCGGCAGCGGGCTGCTGACGCGCGGTGTTGAAGGCGGTGATCAGCGGCTGGATCTGCGCGTTCAGCGCGGTCTGACGGCTTTCGGCCTGCTGCAGTTGAGGAGCATATGTCGTCTGTCGCTGGGTCTGCGCAGTCTGGTAAGCGGTGGAGTTGACCACAACTGCCGGAATATTGACTACGCCGATTTGCGGGGCCGCTTGGGCCATCGCAGGTGTAGAAATCGCAGGTGCGGCAAATGCCGTCACGGCGAGAGCGGCGGCAAGCGCCGGCTTCAGAATAGTTTTCATTAGAATTGTGTTCCTACGTTGAACGAGAAGAGTTTTGTTTCGTCACCGCGCTCTTTTAGCAGAGTCGTGGCGACATCGATCCTGAACGGACCGAAGGGTGAGTTCCAGTTTACGCCAATCCCGACCGAAACACGCGGCGAAGGCGAATCGCCGACGAATTCCTCGACGAATGGTGGCAGTTGCGAACCGACAGGCTGATTGTTCAAGCCATCGGGCCCGATCGGGTTTGTCACGATCTGCTGTCCGACAACTGTGCCGGTCGAATCGCGGATGAACTGCTGGAACAGGGCGTTGCCGTCGCCATCACGCTGCGGAATGAACAAACCGTTGGGCAGCGGGCTTTGCACCAGTTGCGGCCGATCGACATCGAACACCGAACCCACATCGACAAAAACCGATGGCCTCAGCCCAAGTTCACGCGCGCCCGCCCCAAGCGGAATTTCGATTTCTGCACGTGCGAGGTAATATGCATTACCGCCCAGCGCATCATCCTGATTGCGTTCATCCCCCAGGTCCAGCAGATCATCTTCTGTCAGAACGCCGTCGCCATTTTCGTCGACGTAGAAGCGCCGCACCACGCGCGGGCCAACGCCGCGGATGTCAAAGCCGCGGAATTGCCCTTCGCCAAGGAAACTACGTTCTGTCAGCAGGACGCCCTCGTCCCCATAACCGTAAATGTAACCACCTTCGAGCGAGAGCGAGCCGATGAAGCCGCTGCCAAGGTTCCAGTAACGCGCCGCATTGACGCGGGCGCGCACATATTGCGTATCGCCGCCCAGACCGGCCCAATCGACCGACAGCGCAGCGTTGCTGCCGCTTGTCGGGCGCACCCGGCTGTTGAGGTTGTTGTAGGACAGCGACGCGCCGAGAATGGATTGCAACCGGTCACCCAGCGCATCGCACAGATAACGGCCCGCCAGCAGCGGTTCGCACTGTGATGTGCCGTCACCATCGAAATCGGCGAAGAACTGGTTCTCGTCGATCGTAATCTGCTGATAATTGAGCGTGTAACGACCCAGGAAGCTGACATATTCGGTCAACGGCACGCCCACACGCACGCCGAAGCCGGTCGTCGTCTGTTCGTACGTCGCCTGGTCGCGGTCGAAATACCCGTTGTTGAAATCCTGGCGGTAAATATCGAAACCCAGCGCGATATCGCGGTCGAACACCTTCGGTTCGGTGAAGCTGATGTTTGCCGAGCGCGAGAAGCGTGAATAGTTCACACCCAGCGCGACCGTCTGCCCACGGCCACGGAAATTGTTCTGCTGGATGGAGCCGTTGAAGATGAAGCTTTCCAGGCTGGAGAAGCCGGCGGAGAGCGTGAGCTGGCCAGTCGGTTCTTCCTGAACATTCGCCTGCAGGATGATGCGGTCCGGGCTGGAACCTTCCACCTGTTCGACTTCGAAGTTTTCCTGAAAATAGCCCAGCGAATTGATCCGGGCCGTGGTCCGGCGGACTTGCAAGGTGCTGAAAGCATCGCCTTCCGCGATACGGAATTCGCGCCGTATTACCTTATCCTGCGTCAGCGTGTTGCCGTTGACTTCAATCGCCTCGACATAAACGCGGTCCGCTTCGGCGACGGTGAACGTCACATCCATCGTGCGGGTTTCGGGATTGCGGATGATGCGTGGGCGCACGTCTGCAAAAGCGTAACCGAATGCACCGGCGGTTTCCGTCAGGCGTTCAACCGTGTCGTCGACCGTTTCGGCATTGTACCAGTCGCCGTTTGCCATCGACAGGCCGGCGGACAGCGCCTCGCTTGAGAAATCACGCAGCTGGCTGACAACTTCGACATCACCGAAGGTATAGCGCTCGCCTTCTTCCACCACGTAAGTGATGATGAAGTCTTCCCGGTCTGGTGTCAGCTCTGCGACGGCAGAGATCACGCGGAAATCGGCATAGCCTTCTGTCAGGTAAAACTGCCGCAGCTTTTGCTGGTCGAACACCAGACGATCGGGATCGTAGCTGGTGTTGGAACTGAAGATCGCAAGCAGGCTGGCTTCCTGCGTCGCCATCTCATCTTTCAGATCGCCGTCGGAGAACACTTCGTTCCCGATGATGTTGATCTGGCGGACCTTGGACTTCGGCCCTTCCGAAATTTCGAAAATCACGTCCACACGGTTCTGGTCAAGCATGACCATCTGCGGCTCTACCGTGGCTGCAAAACGGCCCTGCCGTTTGTAAAGTTCGATAATGCGGGCAACATCGGCGCGCACCCGGCTGCGTGTGAAAATCTGGCGCGGGGAAAGGTTGATTTCGGGCAGAATCTCGTCCGCGTCTACGCGGCGGTTTCCTTCCAGAATGATGCGGTTGATAATCGGGTTTTCCTCAACCTCGATCACCATCGCACCGGTACCTTCGTTGAAGGTGATCCCGAAATCGGCAAACAATTCCGTATTGGCAAGCGCGATCAACGCGGAGTCAGCCGCGGCAGCGCTGTACACATCCCCCGGACGCAGCTGAATGTAGCTGACGATCGTCTCCGGCTCCAGACGCTGTGCGCCCTGAACCGCGATCGAGCGTATCACCTGCCCCTGCTCGGGTGCCGGTGCCGTTACAGGCACAGGAACATCCTGTCCGGGCGGCGGCACTGGCGCGCTGCCATCCTGAGCGTGAGCATTCAGCGGGAGACCCGCCAACATAGTGCACCCCAAGAGGGTGGCAGCATAGCGTGATGCAGTGATAGTTTTGGCCTTATTGGAACCCATTATCCGTCCACTCTAGTCGACACCAGCGCCCGAAGCGATCAAACCGTCCGGTCCTGCCTGCTTCGGGCCTGCAATCGGTCTGTTCGATCGGTCATCAGCGCGAAAAAGCGCCATTGCCCGATGCTAGCGTGGCAATCAAGCGACCTTCCGGAATTTCGCCCCGAATTTGCGCCGATGCCGTTTAACTTTCCACGCCTAACCGCCCCACAGGGGCAATTTGGCGATATCGATAACCGTCACGAACAACATCAGCGCCAAAACGATGGCCATACCAGTGCGGAACGCGAGTTCCTGACTGCGGGGGCTGGCGGGTTTGCGGCGAATTGCCTCAACCGCGTAAAACGCCAGATGCCCGCCGTCGAGCGCCGGGATTGGCAGCAGGTTAATGAATGCCAAGTTAATTGAGATGAGAGCGGCAAAAGAGGTGAATTCAAGCCAGCCCAAACTCATCCGTTCTCCGGACACCTTTGCAATCGTAATCGGCCCCCCAAGCTCCTGAACCGATCGCTCACCTGCAAAAATCTGCTTTATGCCCAGCACAATGATGCGGAACATGTCTGCAGTTTCCTGCGTGGCAAGCCCGACAGAAGATGACAGGCCTACGGGTTCAAATCGTGTTTCGGTAGGATTTGTCTCGATCCCGATCCGGCCGATTATGGCCTTGTTACCGAACGAATCCTCTATTTCGGTGGGGCGCGACGTGACATCGAAGGTTTGCTGCGAACTGCCGCGTTCGACCGTTACAGCAAAAGTACGGCTCGGGTGCAGCATGACGGCCTGCTGCAATTCACGAAAAGCGCTCATCGGCTCGCCATCTATGGCCACAACACGGTCGCCGATTTCAAGCCCGGCTTCACGCGCCGCGGATTCTTCCGCAAAGGCAGCGATATAATTCTCGTCATTCGGATCAGCTGGCAACGGCTGGCCAAAAGACATGAAAAAGGCCGTATAAATGGCAATTGCCACCAGCACGTTCGTTACCGGCCCGGCAGCGACAATCAGCGCCTTTTGCCAGAGAGGCCGTGTCTGGAAAGCGTCGGCCGGCGGCGGATTGTCTGGATCGGGCATACTGGCCGGATTCATGTCCCCCTTAAACTGAACATACCCGCCAAACGGTAACATGGACAGCTTCCAGCGGGTGCCGCGCTTGTCTGTATAGCCAGCGATTTCCTTGCCGAAACCGACAGAGAAAGCCTCTGCACCAACGCCAAACCATCGCCCGACCAGATAATGGCCCAGTTCATGCACAACCACGAGCGGGCCCAGCATCAACAGGAAGCCGGCAATATACATCCAGAAAGGCAAGCTTGGGATATCCACTCAGACAGGCTCCAGCATTTGCGCAGCGCGCGCCCTCGCCTCGGCATCGACAGCCAGCACGGCATCGAGTGTCTCGGGCGCAGACGGCGCATAATTTTCCAGGGTTCTGGCAACAATTGCCGAAATTTGCGTGAACTTTACCTGACCGGCAAGGAAAGCGGCCACGGCTACCTCGTTTGCAGCGTTGAGCACAGCAGGTGCAGCGCCGCCCGCATGGACCGCCTCTCGCGCCAATTTGGTGGCGGGAAAGCGCTCCTCGTCAGGCGGAAAAAATGACAGCTCCCCAATGGCCGCAAGGTCAAGCGGCTTGAGGTCCGTGCCCATTCGCGCCGGATGGGCCAACGCAGAGGCGATGGGTACGCGCATGTCGCTTGGCCCAAGCTGCGCCAGCGTGGAACCATCACGGTATTCGACCATGGAATGAATGACGCTTTGCGGATGGACAATGATGCGAAGCCGGTCGAGCCCCACGGGGAACAGGTGGTGCGCCTCAATGAATTCCAGCCCCTTGTTCATCATCGTGGCGGAATCGACACTGATCTTTGCGCCCATATCCCAGTTGGGATGCGCCACCGCCTGCGCAGGCGTGGTCGACTCCAGCTCGGCGTAGGTCTTCGTGCGCAGTGGTCCGCCACTGGCAGTGAGCGTGATCCACTGCACATCGGCAATGTCGTTGCCCTGAAGGCACTGGAAAATGGCGTTGTGCTCTGAATCGACGGGCAGCAGCGTGGTACCGTGTTTGTCCACCAGCCGCGTCATCACGCCGCCTGCGCTGACCAGCGCTTCCTTATTGGCGAGCGCGACGGTCTTGCCCTGTGCAATGGCTGCCATCGTGGGTGCAAGTCCCGCGCAGCCCACGATAGCGGCCACGGTAATGTCAGCGCCGCGCGCAGCAGCATCGCACAGCGCCTTCGCGCCGCCAGCGGCCTCTACACCCGTGCCGGACAGGTGCTGGCGAAGCTCGGGCAGACAACCCTCTTCGCCCACGACAGCAATTTCTGCGCCGAATTCGATCGCCAACCTGGCCAGCTTTTCCGCCGAACAGTTGGCAGTAAGCGCAATGACGCGCCAATGGTCACGATCATTGCGGATCAGGTCCAGCGTGGAATCACCGATGGAGCCGGTTGCTCCGAGGAGAGAGATAGAACGCGTCATGGATGGACACGGTACCACAATTCGGCCGAGACGATAGCAACCGGCAGCAAACCGTCGATCCGGTCAAGAATGCCGCCATGTCCGGGTATGAGATTGCTGGAGTCCTTGATCGCCGCCCGGCGCTTCAACCAGCTTTCCAGAAAATCGCCTGCCTGCGCAACAATGGCTAGCACGGCGCCGATTGCGAACGCCGCCAATCCGATAACCGTGAACGCCCCGCCGCCGTTCGACACGAAGAAGCCGAGCGACACGAGGCCAGCCGCCAACATGCCGCCGCCAAGGCCAGCCCATGTTTTTGACGGACTGATACGCGGCGCAATTTTCGGACCGCCTATGGTTCGTCCCGAGAAATAGGCGCCCGTATCGGTGGCAATCACGACCGCGACGATGCCGAGAACGACCTCCTGCGGCAGTCCCCCGAGGCGATATGCCGCCCATGCGATGTAAACGCCGCCAATGAAGAATGTGGCAGCCTGGACCGCCTTGTTCTGGCTCATCCGGCCCGCAATGCGGACCAGTTCAAAGAAGCCGGCAAGCGCAATCAGCGCGATAAAGATCTGCCAGACCAAGCCGCCAATCCACAACGCTCCGCCCGCAACTGCGATCATCACCACAGCGCTGGCCGCGCGCTTCGGAAGGTCCCCGGTGCGGACCGACAATGGCACTGCGGCGAGCTTCTTCACGCCCGCTTTCAGCCGGTCACGCCGACGTTCGTCATGGATATTGTCACCGTCCGCCAAAGCGCCGCTCCCGTGTGGCAAATGTTTCGCAGGCTTCGCGCAAATGGTCCTCGCTGAAATCAGGCCAGAGCACATCCATGAACAGCATTTCGGCGTAAGCCGATTGCCACAGCAGGAAGTTGGAAAGCCGCACTTCACCGCTTGTGCGGATCAGCAGGTCCAATGGCGGAAGGTCGGCAGTGTAGAGATGCCTTGCGATGCTGTCAGGGTCAATCGTGCCCTCCTCGGCTGCAAGGCGCGCCGCGCGGGCGATTTCGGCTTGCGCGCCGTAATTCAGCGCCACGGCCAACGTGCGCGTCCCATCCTTTGTCCGCTCCAGCGCGTCTTCCAGTTTTTCGACAATGTCGGGGGCAAAAGCTTTGTAATCGCCGATGATTTTCAGCCGCACCTTGCGCTGGATCATATCCTTCAGATTGGCTTCGATAAACCTGCGCATCAGGTTCATCAGGTCTGAAATCTCGCCTTCCTCCCGCTTCCAGTTCTCGCTGGAGAATGCATAAAGCGTCAGGCATTCAAGCCCGAGATCTTCCGCTGCCTGCACGGTTTTTCGGACAGCCTCCCCGCCCTGCCGATGGCCGAAAGCGCGCGGCATACCGCGCTTCTTCGCCCAGCGGCCATTGCCGTCCATGATAATGGCGACATGGCGGGGATAGTTTGGTTCAGACATCAAAAGAAATCCTGCAGGCCTTACTGCGTCATGATTTCCTTTTCCTTCGCTTCTGTCGCAACATCGGTTTCGGCGACATATTTGTCGGTCAATTCCTGCACTTCGGTCTCTAACCGCTTGCGGTCGTCCTCCGAAATTTCTTTCTTTTTCTCGTCTTCCTTCAGCGCTTCATTCGCATCGCGGCGGACGTTACGGATGGCGATCTTGGCCTTTTCGGCATAAGTGCCCGCCAGCTTCGCCAGTTCCTTGCGGCGTTCCTCGTTCAGATCGGGCATCGGCAGGCGGATCGTCTGGCCATCGGTCATCGGGTTCAGCCCGAGGTTAGCCTTGGAAATGCCCTTCTCCACCGCGCTCACGTTCGATTTGTCCCACACCTGCACGCTGAGCATGCGCGATTCAGGGGCGGAGACGGTGGCGATCTGGTTGATCGGCATCATGGAGCCATAAACCTCGGCCACAACCGGATCGAGCAGCGCGACATTGGCGCGGCCCGTGCGCAAACCGCTCAGATCGCCTTTCAGGCTTTCCACAGCGCCCGCCATCCGGCGTTCTACATCGGCCTTGTCATACTTCGGCATAGTCTCAGTCCTTTTGTACTATCGTTTGCACGCCTTCGCCCGCCAGCACGCGCGCAACGTTGCCCCTTTCGCGGATCGAGAAGACCACAAGAGGAATATCATTATCGCGGCACAGTGCCACGGCGGAAGCGTCCATCACCTTCAGATTGTCTGCCAGCACCTTGTCATAAGTGACAATATCGAACCGCTTGGCATCCGGATTGCTCTTCGGGTCGGAATCGTAAACGCCATCCACGCTGGTGCCTTTGAACAAGGCATCGCAGCGCATTTCAGCAGCGCGCAAGGCAGCGCCGGAATCGGTGGTAAAATATGGCGCGCCGACACCGGCAGCGAAGATCACGATGCGGCCCTTTTCCAGGTGCCGTTCCGCCCGGCGGCGGATCACCGGCTCGCATACCTGATCCATCTGGATGGCACTTTGTACGCGGGTGTGGACGCCTATCTGTTCCAGCGCGCTCTGCATCGCCAGCGCGTTCATGACCGTGGCAAGCATGCCCATGTAATCAGCCTGCGCCCGGTCCATGCCCTGGGCTGCACCGGCCATACCGCGAAAGATATTTCCGCCGCCAATGACAAGGCAGATTTGCAGGCCGGTATCGCGCGCAGCCTTCACCTCTTCGGCAAGGCGCAGCACATATGCAGGGTCAATCCCGTAATCCTGTTCCCCCATCAGCACCTCGCCCGAAAGCTTGAGAAGGATACGCTTGGAATTGGGCAGCAGCATTTCGGGTAGCATCCTCTCAGGTGGCGGTTCGCGCGGCTTTAGAACGGGGCGACGGCGAAGCCAAGGGCTCCGCGATGCTTTTGCGAAACTGGGCTTTTGCGCGAGCGGCTTGCCAGAACCGCTGGCTAACCTATGCCTTTGGCGCATGGGGCGATTACATACATGGCTGGTGCGGCGCTGGAAGCTGGTGGCAATGTTTGTGCTGGTTTGCACCGCTTTGCTTGGCTGGAAGGCTTGGTCGGACACGATGGACGATCCGGTGGTCCTGCGCACGCAGGTTGCCCTCCCCGGTCTACCATCTGGCGGAGAGCCGATTACCGCCGCGCTGATATCCGATATCCACGTTGCCGGACCGGATATGCCGCCTGAACGGCTGGCGCGGATTGTGCAGCAGATCAACGCGCTGGAACCCGATATCATCTTCATCGCAGGCGACCTTGTTAGCGAGAAGCGCACCGGAACGCATATCTACACGCCGCAGGAGATCGTCGCGCCGCTGGGCCAGCTTCACGCCCCGCTTGGCGTAGTGATCACGCCGGGCAACCACGACCACTGGTTCGGATGGGACGCGCTGAAAGCAGAGCTGGAAGCCCACGGGATCAGCGTGTTGCAGAACGAGGCCGCGCAGATTGGCCCGCTGGCCGTGGGCGGAGTTGATGATGCCTACACGAGGCGCGATGATCTCTCGCTCGTGCTGGATCAAATGCGCGAGCTTACCGGCGGGCGGCTGATCGTGACACACAGCCCGGACATCACGCCGCAGGTTCCAGCAGAAATTTCACTGGTGCTGGCAGGCCATACCCATTGCGGCCAGATCAGCCTGCCGCTGATCGGCGCGCCTGCCTATATGTCGCAATATGGCGACCGCTACGCTTGTGGTGCGATGGTAGAAAACGGGCGCACAATTATCGTGGGCGCAGGACTGGGGACGAGCCTTCTGCCGATCCGCTTCGGCACGCGAGCCGAGATTTGGTTGGTGGAACTGAGCGGGGTTTAGTCTCGCTCCCAAGGGGCGATGCTGGACGCTGGCCGCCAGCACGCCTCCAATGACTGTGCAAATTGGACAGCCCATTCACCCGGACTTTCGGGAGCAGCCCACCCATAATATGTTGTTTCAGAAAGATAGCTGCCCCTGTGAACGAAGCGAATCTTGTCCGCGTGAAGCGCCAGCTGCGGTATACCCTCGCTCGGCGTGAGTTGTGTGGCAAAGAAAGACAACACCGGGTCTGCTTCCAACAAGGCCATTGCGGGCTCGCAGCCGGACACATCTGTCTCCAGCCACTCAAGCTGATAGCGGGCCAGCGCGTCGCGCAGGGCCAAGTCATCACCAACGCCTTCGTCGAACAGATAGCCGAACAATACCTGGCCCCGATTTCGGGGGCGTAATGGTTCCCCATCAAAAGGCGCGCGCACCATGCGGGCGATCAAGCGATTGCCGCAGTTTCTTCGGGCTTCGCCTGTATCATCGCTCGTGCAGCCTTTTTGGATAGCGATAGAATAGACCGGGAAGCCGTAATCATCACCGGAATAGATAATTTCCATCCATGGCCTTGTGCCTTCAGGAAAGAAACGCTGTGGATCGAAAGCCAGCTCTCTGGTGCGTTCACGATAGTCGTAATCATTATCCGCGTGCTGGGCCTGCGCCGGGGATGATAGGACGGCTGCGAATATGCAGAGAGTTACGGAAAGCAGGGGAAGCTTTTTATCGTACATAGGCCAAGTCTACGCGAAAGTATCTTGCTGTAAAGGCCCGTCAAACAGACATTAGATAACAACCATACAAAAGCCGACACAAGCTACGACAGCCTACCGCTTTCCTACATCGCCACCCCTTCGCCAGTGTCGCGGCGGCTCTTTGTTATCGTTGGCTCCCCTCTCTCTGCCTGAGATGCGTCATGTGAGACGCATTCGGCAAAGTGTCACCCTATTCACTGACCCAAAACCGCGCAAAACCAAGCGGATAGCAAAACGGCCAGGGTGACACTGTCACCCTGGCCGTTTTGTTTACAGGTTCGCTGAACTACAGGCGATTAAACGCCAGCGGCAGCGGCAACTTCTGCTGCGAAGTCGCTTTCTTCCTTCTCGATGCCTTCACCAAGCTGGAAGCGAACGTAATCGACCAGTGTGATCGCGGTGCCGGCTTCCTTGCCAGCGGCGGCAACCACGTCTGCGATGGGCGTCTTGTTGTCCATCACGAAAACCTGGCTGAGCAGGGCGTTTTCCTTGGCGTATTTCTTGATCGCACCATCAACCATCTTTTCCTGGACAGCTTCGGGCTTGCCGCTTTCGGCAGCCTTTTCGGCAGCAACCTTGCGCTCACGCTCGATGACTTCCGCGTCCAGATCTTCAGCGGTCAGCGCCTGCGGGAATGCCGCGGCGATGTGCATGGCAAGCTGCTTGCCCAGCGGTTCAAGAACGTCTGCAACCGCTTCGCTTTCAAGCGCCACGAGGACGCCGATCTTGCCGAGGTTCGGTGCCTGCGCATTGTGCATATAGGGCACGATCATGCCGTTTGTGACAGACACCGTCTTCATCCGGCGAACCTGCTGGTTTTCACCGATGGTGGCGACATTGTCGGTCAACTTGTCTGCAACAGTGCCGCCGTCTGGATAGGCAGCAGCCTTCAACGCATCGACATCGTCGCTGCTCTGCTCGAGCGCTACAGCGGTCGTGTTGCGGACGAAAGTCTGGAACTGGTCGTTCTTGGCAACGAAGTCGGTTTCGGAATTGACCTCGACAGCCACGCCCTTGGTGCCGGAAACAGCAACGCCGACCAGACCTTCAGCAGCCGTACGGCTGGACTTCTTCTGTGCCGTGGCAAGACCCTTGGCACGAAGCGCGTCAACCGCAGCTTCGATATCGCCTTCTGCTTCGACGAGCGCCTTCTTGGCGTCCATCATGCCCGCGCCGGTTTTCTCGCGCAGGGCTTTCACATCGGATGCGGTAAAAGCAGCCATAGTATTGTCCTTTTTGAAATTGCTTATGCACCGGGCCTCTGGGATGAGGTCCGGCGCGATATAATGAAGTTGTGACGCGCGGTTGACTGGTCAACCGCGCGCATCACAAAGTTCAGGCGTCAGCCTTGGGGGCTTCAGCGGCTGGTGCTTCCGCTGCCGGTGCTGGTGCAGCTTCAACAGCTGCGGCTTCGGCAGGTGGTGCATCCATGGCGCCGATATCGGTACCGGAATCGACAACACCCTTTTCCTTGCCAGCGCGAACGGCATCGGCAATCGCATCGCAATAGAGACGAATTGCGCGGCTCGCATCGTCGTTACCGGGGATCGGGAAGGAAATGCCTTCAGGATCGACATTGGTGTCGAGCACAGCGACCACGGGAATGCCAAGAACGTTGGCTTCCTTGATGGCGAGGTCTTCCTTGTTTGCGTCGATCACGAACATCACGTCAGGCACACCGCCCATATCGCGAATACCGCCGAGCGAAAGCTCCAGCTTGTCCTTCTTGCGGGTCAGCTGAAGGATTTCCTTCTTGGTCAGACCGCTAGCGCCGCCAGAAAGCTTCTCTTCAAGCGACTTCAGTTCCTTGATCGAACCCGAAATCGTTTTCCAGTTGGTGAGCATGCCGCCCAGCCAGCGATGGTTGACGAAGTGCTGGCCGCAAGCGCGCGCAGCTTCAGCAATCGGCTCTTGCGCCTGACGCTTGGTGCCCACGAACAGAACCTTGCCGCCTGCACGGCTTGTCTGCTGAACGAAATCGAGAGCGCGCGCAAAAAGCGGCACGGTCTGCGACAGATCGATAATGTGGACACCGTTGCGGCTGCCGAAAATATACGGCTTCATCCGCGGGTTCCAGCGGTGGGTCTGGTGGCCGAAGTGTACGCCGGCCTCAATCAAATGCTGCATCGTGACGGTAGGACCCGCCATAAGTAATTCCTTCCGGTTATACCTCTGGATGGCGGGGAACCGGCCGCGACATTGTGGTCGCAGGCGGCACCGGTATGTGTGCCATCCATGTGAATTTGCCGAGCGGTCACCCCTGCGAGGATTCGAAGAAAGTCTCCCGGCGGACGCGCAGCTAGCGGAGGCGGAGCCAGAAAGCCAGTGCAAAGTTCTCGGATCGCCGTCGACATGACCTGAACATACCCGTCCGGCTAGGCAATCATAAGAACACAATGAGAACAAAGTACTTGACGCGGCGGAACATCAGTGGAACAAAAGGGTCACGGAAGGCGAAAACGGGAACCCGCTGGCGCTTTCTGAATTTATGCAGCGTTACCGCGCTACCTTACAAGGACGTTCAAGATGACACTGGCAATTGTGATTTCATGCTTCTTCGGCTTCGTCGCCGCAGTGTCGCTTGCGTCATGTCAATCGTCGTTGCGCAAGGCCTTTGGTCATTACCTCGCTATTCGGGCCGAACTTACAGCCTTGGATCGCTATGGTTCTTATCAGCGTCCAACAGTGATCTCTCCACTTCGTCGACCCCAAGAGGCTTTCGCTCGGGCGATACTGGGTTGAGCTTCGCACGCCGGGCCGTTTTCACCTTGGCATAGCGCATCAGGCCGAGCGGCATCATCGCAAGATAAACGATGCAAATCCCCGCCAGCGTCCACCACGGCTCGCTGAGCAATCCGGCCACGATCATGGCTATGCCCGCGATTGCCGCGATCCGTAGATCGCTTGAGGGACGGATCGAATTCCAGCTGAGTGTCGCGATATTGGAAATCATCAGAACCGCAATCACAACGGCCCAGATCGCCACCAGCCAAGGCTCCCTGATCGCTTCCCATTCGCCTTCACTGGCAAGCCACAGGAAAATCGGAAGAAATACCAACCCTGCCCCTACCGGCGCAGGGATGCCGGTCAGAAAGCCTGCGGATTTGTGCGGCTGCTCCTCAACATCAATCTGCGCATTGAAGCGCGCCAGTCGCAAAGCGCAGCAAATTGCAAAGCCCAACGCAGCGAACCACCCGAGGCGCTGCAGGTCCTGCAAGCTCCACAGAAACAGGACAATGGCAGGTGCCATGCCGAAACTGAGCGAATCGGCCAAACTATCCAGTTCTGCCCCGAAACGGGATTGCGCCTTGAGAAGCCGCGCAATGCGGCCATCCATGGCATCAAGCACGCCCGCGATCAGGATTGCGTACATGGTCTTTTCCCACTCGCCCTCGATCGCAAAGCGGATTCCCGTCAGGCCGCAGCATAGTGCGGCAGCGGTGATGGCATTCGGCGCCATAGCGCGCAGCGACAGGCCTTTTCCGCCCCTGGAGCGGGTTACGCGCTCATGCTCGCTCGCCTTGGGGCCAAGCCATGCAGGGCCAGGCGTTGCTGTCGCATCCTCGTCGAAATCGTGATCGTCATCGAAATCGCCATTACCGTTACCGTTGCCGGACTGATCCGCGCTCATTGATTTACGCCTTCCAGAAGGCCCTGCGAGCCAATTTCAGCCAACACCGTCTCACCCGCAATCACACGCTGACCCAACAGCACCTTGGGTTCGGTCCCAGCCGGCAAATATACATCGACCCTGCTGCCAAACCGGATCAGCCCGACCCTTTGTCCCGCTGCGACGATATCGCCCGGCTTGATAAACGGCACAATGCGCCGCGCAACAAGACCGGCGATTTGGGTAAACCCGATCCGCGTCCCGTCGGCCCGCTCCACCAGAATATGCTGCCGCTCGTTTTCTTCGCTCGCCTTATCAAGGTCAGCATTCATGAATGCACCGGGAATGTAGACAATCCGGCGAACAGTGCCGCCAATGGGGGAGCGATTGATGTGGACATCGAACACCGACATGAAGATCGATACACGCACAACGGGCTGTGTCCCCAGGCCCGGTCCGCCATCATCATCGCTGCCCTGCAATTCAATTGGCGGCGGAACCTGTGCAATCAGCGAAACCTGCCCATCCGCCGGAGAGATAATCAGGCGGTCTTCTTGCGGTACGACACGCTCAGGATCACGGAAAAAAGCAAACACGCCGCCCGACAACGCCAGCAGCGGCCAACCAAGCCACGCGGTTTCGAACAGCAGCAGAAACAGCAGGGCCACCCCTACCGCAATCATTCCAAACTTGCGGCCTTCGGGATGGATTGCGGGAAGTCCCCACTCTGCATCTCCGCGTCCGCGATTATCTCTTAGTTCACCGGCCATGACCGATACCTAGGCGCTGCTCCCCCTGCCCACAAGCGCGCTAATGGGCGCTAATAGTGGAAATTGGCTTCGCCTCGCCCGGATTACTCCATCGAAAAATCGAATGGCACACCGCTTTCTCGGAACCGCGCTGGCACGATCTCGCGGCCCACTGGCGGGGCCGAACGCGCAATACAACGCGGGCGGTGGCACATTCTGCAGGCGACACCGATAGGCGTCGGGTCGCCGCTTGCCACCACATCTCCATAGGTCAGTTTGTCCAGATGGGTTGCCGAACACGCAATAGCGACTGAACGTGTAACGCTTGGCACACCATAAGCGCCGCCACCGCCGCGCACAGTGCGCGCTATGGAGACGTAGCGTTCGCCATCGGGCAATTCGATCAACTGTGCATCGACGACTGCCGGTCGATCAAAAACCGTGTGCACGTTCCACAAGGGGCATCCTCCGCCATGCCGCGCCAAGGGGAAGCCCGCGCCGTCCAGCCGCTTGGAAACATTGCCAGCCCGGTCCACCCGGAGGAAGAAGAACGGCACGCCCTCTTCTCCGGGCCGCTGGAGCGTCGTGAGCCGGTGTGCCGCCTGCTCGAAACTTACGGCAAAGCGCGAACACAGCGCCTCCACATCATAGCGCGATTCTTCCGCTGCACGGGCGAAGGCGCGGTAGGGCATCAGCAGTGCGGCAGCCCAATAGGATTGCAGCGCGCGGCGCACCAAACGCTTGCCATCTTCACTGACCAGGCGGCTTTCGGCGACGAGTCCGGCAATCGGCTCTTCCTGTTCGAGAATGGCAATCTGCAGCGCGGCTTGAAATCGCCGCCCAGCCTGATCGATCCGCTCCGATATGTAGATGCGGCGGCGGTGATAATCATGCCAGCGTAGCGCGCCGCGCAGCAGGCCATCATCAGTCAACCGCAAATCGAGCTGGTGGTTTTCGGCCAGGTGATCCTTCATGGCGGCAAATGAATCGAGCGACTTGGCCAGCATGGCGGCACTATCGTCCAATGCCGGGAAACAGTTCCGGCGGGCAGCCAGAAAGGCGCGGGCTTCCCCGACAGGATCGCTGGCCCCGGCGCCGGCTTCTGAAATAACATCGCCACCTTCGCGCCGCTCCGCCAAGGCCAATTGCTCTTCACCGAAGGCTGTGTGAAGCCGCAGCAGCGCCTCTGCGATGCCAGGATAACTGGTGGCAATGTCTTCGATATCGAGCGGCTCAATAGCAATGTCCGCAAAAATCGGGTCGCGCAGCGCGCCCAGAAGGCGGGCCGAAGTCTCGTCTGCATCCTCGTCGGCCAGTTTACCGACATCGATGCGATAGGTGGACGCGAGCTTGATCAGCATTTCAGCAGTTACCGGGCGCTGGTTGCGCTCCATAAGAGCGATATAGCTGGACGATATGTCCAGATCGCTGGCCATATTCGCCTGCGTCAGGCCGAGGTCACGCCTAAGCTTCTTCAACCTTGGGCCGAGGTATAGAGCTTTTCCGGCCATAATCTGATCTCCTGCACAACAATCGCTGTTATCTTCATTACATCCTTACAAGCATTTCTTGTAAAGTTTGACAAGATGACACTTCGGAAAGCGACAGGGTGAATTTGCATAGTCATAAAGGCTTCCAGAACAACATTGTTTCCCCACGGAGCACACATGACCTATTTTGCCGAAATCCACCGCCAAACCGGTATCAAGCAGCGCGAGGGCGCAAATTGGCAGGGCATCGACCCTGAATTTGCCGCTCGTCTGCGTACCCAGAACCGCTTCCAGAGCGGTCTCGACATTGCGCGTTACACTGCGAAAATCATGCGCGAAGATATGGCAGGCTATGATCGTGACCCCGCTGCCTACACCCAGTCGCTGGGCTGCTGGCACGGATTTATTGGTCAGCAGAAGATGATTTCTATCAAGAAGCACTTCGGCACCACCAAGGGCAAATACCTTTATCTGTCGGGCTGGATGATCGCCGCGTTGCGCAGCGAATTTGGCCCATTGCCCGACCAATCCATGCACGAAAAGACGACAGTTCCTGCCTTGATCGAGGAACTTTACACTTTCCTGCGGCAGGCAGACGCCCGTGAGCTGGGCGGCCTGTTCCGCGAACTCGATAACGCCCGCGAGACCGGCGATGAAGCCGCAGCCGCGCAGGCGCAGAAGGCCATTGACGGCTACCAGACACATGTCGTGCCGATCATTGCCGATATCGACGCTGGTTTTGGCAATGCCGAGGCAACCTATCTGCTGGCCAAGAAGATGATCGAAGCTGGCGCCTGCGCGCTCCAGATCGAAAATCAGGTGTCCGACGAAAAACAGTGCGGTCACCAGGATGGTAAGGTCACCGTGCCGCATGAAGACTTTCTGCAGAAGATCCGCGCAATCCGTTACGCCTTCCTTGAACTTGGCGTGCCCGAAGGAATCATTGTTGCCCGGACCGACTCGCTTGGCGCAGGTCTGACCAAACAGATCGCTTTCAGCAAAGAGGCGGGCGACATTGGCGACCAGTACAATTCCTTCCTTGATTGCGAGGAGGTCGATACGGCTGACATCGGTACGGGAGAGGTATTGATCAGCCGAGAGGGCAGGCTTTTGAAGCCAAAACGCCTGCCCTCGAACCTGTTCCAGTTCCGCGCTGGCACCGGGGAAGATCGCTGCGTACTCGACTGCATTACCGCCTTGCAGAATGGCGCCGACTTGCTGTGGATCGAAACCGAGAAGCCGCATATCCAGCAAATCGCAGGAATGGTTGACCGTATCCGCGCCGTCGCGCCACATGCAAAGCTGGTCTACAACAACTCGCCCAGCTTCAACTGGACTCTTAACTTCCGCCAGCAAGTGTATGATGCATGGTCAGAAGAAGGCCGTGATGTGTCCCACTTCGAGCGGGATGCGCTGATGAGCCAGCACTATGATGACACACCGCTGGCCAAGGAAGCCGACGAACGTATCCGGACCTTCCAGGCCGACTCCGCGAAACGTGCAGGTATCTTCCACCACCTGATTACTCTGCCAACATATCACACGGCAGCGCTGAGTACGGACAATCTGGCCAAACGCTACTTCGGGGAGGAAGGAATGCTGGGCTACGTAAAGCAGGTTCAGCGAGAAGAAATCCGCCAGGGCATCGCCTGTGTGAAGCATCAGAACATGTCGGGATCCGACATCGGTGACGATCACAAGGAAGCCTTTGCCGGGGAAGCAGCACTCAAAGCTGGCGGCAAGCACAATACGATGAACCAGTTTGCGGCTTAATCAGACCCAAGACATCAACTGAAGGAGTAATGACAATGCCGACACCAACACTCGCTCGCCCCGTGTTCTCCAACGAGGACTTCGGCCTTATTCGCAACGCAATCGCTATCGCCATTCGCAATGGCGACGATACTGCCGAGACGCGCAAGCTGGTCAATCTGCACCACCGGCTGGGGCGGTTCGCACGATGACGGAAGCGGCCCTGGCAGAGCTCGACCGTGCTGACGTCGGTGCGGAAAAAGACGTTTGTTATCAGCAGCACGCGCAATTGCGCGTAGCGGCTGAACTGGCTTCTTTTGTCGAGGACGAGGTGCTTCCGGGCACTGGACTCGCGCCTGCAAAATTCTGGCAGGGCCTTGCATCCCTTACCGATACTTTTGTGCCGCGTGGCCGCGACCTGCTCGAAAAGCGGGCTGTTTTGCAGGGCGCGATTGACGAATGGCACAGATGCCATCCCGATACCGCCAGCGGCGCTCCTGTGCCCTTCCTGCGTGAAATCGGATATCTTGTGCCAGAGCCGGAAGGCTTCACCATCGGCACGCAGAATGTCGATAAAGAAATCGCACAAATCGCAGGGCCGCAACTGGTTGTGCCAGTACTGAATGCGCGTTTCCTGCTTAATGCGATTAATGCGCGCTGGGGCAGCCTGTATGATGCTTTTTACGGCACCGATGCAATGGACGGCGAGGCACCACCCACCGGCGATTATGACACCGCGCGCGGCGCGCAGGTTGTTTCGCGCGCAAAGGCCTTTCTGGATGACGCAGTCCCACTAAAAAGTGGCAAATGGGCGGACTGGACAGGCGGCATCCCTCCTCTAGCTAATCCTGACCAATTTTTGGGCACGACAGGCGAAAACCTGATCCTGGTCAACAACGGACTCCACATCGAAATTGTTATCGATGCTGACCACCCAATTGGTCGCACCGACCCTGCGAGTATCGCAGACATCCGGCTGGAAGCGGCGCTATCCACCATCGTCGACCTGGAAGATTCTGTCGCCGCCGTCGATGCGGCTGACAAGGTTGCAGCCTATCGCAACTGGCTGGGCGCCATGCGCGGCGACCTGGAGGCGAGCTTTACCAAAGACGGCGAGCATTTGACGCGCCGCGCCAAATCTGACCGCACTTTCATTGATATGGAGGGTAACGCGTGTGCTCTGCGCACCCGCAGCCTGCTGTTGGTGCGCAATGTCGGTCATTTAATGACCACGCCCGCAATCATTCTGCCCGACGAAAGCGAAATACCCGAAGGCTTGCTCGATGCCGCGATCACTGTTGCGATAGGCATGCACGATCTGCGCAGACTCGGCCGGTTACAGAACAGCCTTGCCGGCAGCATATATGTCGTCAAACCCAAGATGCACGGACCGGAAGAATGCTCTTTTACCAATGATATATTTAACGCAGTTGAGGAAATGCTTGGGCTCCCTCAAAACACGGTGAAAGTAGGTGTGATGGACGAAGAGCGGCGCACAAGTGCCAATCTTGCCGCCTGCATTCACGCGGTAAGAGACCGCATTTTCTTCATTAACACCGGTTTTCTGGATCGCACTGGCGATGAAATCCACACCTCCATGCTCGCAGGCCCGATGCTGCCCAAGGCAGAAATCAAACAGGCTGCATGGATCACTGCCTATGAAGATCGCAACGTACAGATCGGACTTGCCTGCGGCTTTGCTGGCCGCGCGCAGATCGGCAAGGGTATGTGGGCTGCGCCTGACAAAATGCACCAGATGCTGACCGAGAAAGCCAGTCACCCCGCCAGCGGCGCCAGCACGGCGTGGGTGCCCTCGCCTACCGCTGCCGTTCTCCACGCGGCCCACTACCACCGCTGCCAGGTGGCAGAACGCCAGCAGGAACGCAGCCGCGAACCCATTGCCTCACTCGACAAGCTGCTGACCGTCCCGCTGGCAACCGACACAAGCTGGTCTGCCGAACACATCCGCGAGGAATTGCGCAACAATGTGCAGGGCATTCTGGGGTATATGGTGCGCTGGATCGATCACGGGATCGGTTGTTCCAAAGTGCCCGATATCCACGATGTTGGCCTGATGGAAGACCGCGCGACCTTGCGCATCTCAAGCCAGCATATTGCAAACTGGCTACAGCACGGAATTGTCACCCGGCTTGATATTGATGAGGCGTTGCATGAAATGGCGGCCATTGTCGATGCCCAGAACGCGGGCGATCCGTCCTATCAACCCATGTCCAGCAACCCGCGTAGCTCCATCGCGCTCGCTGCAGCGCGGGAGTTGATTATTACCGGAACGCACCAGCCATCTGGCTACACCGAGCCGGTTTTGCACCGGGCAAGAGCACGCGCCAAGGCGGCGATGGGCTAAGTGGAACCTGGATGAACTGCCGGATAGATTGTGGCGCGAGTTGCAAGTATCCGGCGGATTTCTGCCACTTACCAAGCCTGCGGATGCGAATTATGCGCAGGATTGCCCCAGCGGTCCTGCCTCCTACTCCTCCATACATCGCCCTGGCACATTCCTGTGCGTATCTCTTGGTGATGGAATGATGCGTTTGGTATTGGCCATAGCGCAGTCGAACGTCCGATAGTTATCATCGCCGAGCGAGCGACTGGAGAGCTTGGCTTTCCGAACAGCCTGCCAATCATGTTATTGAGCATCCGACCAATATTCTCTGGACACCTAATCGACCATTGAGAGTTGAAAGGGATAAGGAGGCCCCAACTTGACCCAATCGATTTCCGTAAACGGTGCGCAGCACCCCATTCCGAATGACCCCCGCGTTACGCTGCTGGATTTCCTCAGGCACGATGCAGGACTGACCGGAACAAAAAAAGGCTGCGACCATGGTCAATGCGGTGCCTGTACCGTGATCGTGAACGGCATTCGGATCAACAGTTGCCTGACGCTCGCTGCGATGCATGACGGCGACAGTGTTACAACGATCGAAGGGATCGGGACCACCGACAATCCATCCGCCCTCCAGCGCGCGTTTATGGAGCATGACGGATTTCAGTGCGGCTATTGCACGCCGGGGCAAATCTGCTCCGCAACTGCGATGTTCGAAGAGCTGGCGAATAACTGGCCAAGTGATGCAAGCGGACAGCTTGAAGGCAAGATCGAGATTACCGGAGAGGAAATTCGCGAGCGGATGAGCGGCAATCTATGCCGCTGCGGTGCCTATGCAAACATAGTCGCAGCCATTCAGGCAGTCGCGACGGAGAAGGGATCATGAGGCCGTTTCAATACAACCGGGCGCGTTCCCTGGCCGATGCATCGGGAATCATTAGCGATAAAGGCGCGCTGGCAATTGCAGGCGGTACAAACCTTCTGGATCTGATGAAGTTGCAGGTCGAAATTCCTGAACAGCTGGCTGACATCAATCATCTGGGCATGGCAGAGATCGCAGACACTGAAGACGGCGGATTGCGGATTGGCGCGCTTGCCACCAACACCGCAGCGGCAGTCCACCCGCGCGTGAGATCAGACTACCCTGTGCTGGCCCGCGCTATCCTGGCAGGGGCGACGCAGCAGCTGCGCAACAAGGCGACAACGGGCGGGAATCTGTGCCAGCGCACGCGCTGCTTCTATTTTACGAACGTCGACCAACCTTGCAACAAGCGCGAACCGGGTAGCGGCTGCGGTGCGATAGATGGCATCGCCAAGCTGCATGCAGTGCTGGGAACAAGCGACCAATGTATCGCCACCTATCCTGGTGACATGGCAGTGGCGATGAGTGCGCTAGGTGCGGTCGTACATATCGCGCATGAGGACGGGGAAGAGCGCACAGTCCCCGTAGCCGATTTTCATTGCCTGCCCGGCGATACGCCGTGGCGCGAAAATGTGCTTGAACCCGGGGAAATCATCACTGCCGTTTCGCTGCCTGCCAAGGTGGCAGGCACCCAGATATACCGCAAGGTGCGTGAGCGATCTTCCTATGCGTTTGCTCTCGTTTCCATTGCCGCTATCGTCGAGATAAAGAACGGCCTGTTCTCCAGGGCAGACCTTGCCTTCGGCGGTCTGGCTCACAAACCCTGGCATGACCCGCGCATCGCCGACGTTCTGATCGGCCAGGTACCATCCGAGAAACTCTTTGACGAAGCGGCTGATATTCTTCTGAGCGGAGCGCAGGGCTTTGGAGAGAACGATTTCAAAATCCCGCTCACGCGCCGGACCCTCCACGCCGTCCTGGCACAAGCAGTGGAGCAAGCGGCATGAGCGCACATCTCAAGCAGGACGAGCCTGATACCAGCAACCGGCTCGATAATATGAGGCAGGGCGTGCTCGGCAAGCCACTATCGCGCATCGACGGCTTGGCCAAGGTGACAGGCACTGCCACCTATTCCGCTGAATATTCTCCGGAAAACTGCGCGGAAGGCGTGCTTGTCACCGCCACGATTACGCGCGGGGTGGTGACCCGGATCGACAAGGACAGCGTGCTGTCCATGCCCGGCGTTATCTCAGTAATCGATGACGCGCGGCTAACGACGCGGGCCGCCCAAGGCACGGCAGACGAAGCTCCGCAGCAATCCCCCCGAACGGTGTGCTACTGGGGTCAGCCGATCGCATTGGTTGTGGCCGAGACTTTCGAACAGGCGCGCGACGCTGCAAAGCATTTGAAGGTCATATACCGCGAGAACGAAGCAGCACCGGTTTCGCCCGATTTAGTCGAACCCAAAGAGCATGAAGACGAGACCGTTCGGCAGGGCGACCTCGCAAGGGCGATGTCTGATGCTGCCCATAGCGTCGATATCGCTTACACGACAAAGGGCCATGCTTCTGCTGCAATGGAACCGCATGCTGCGGTTGCCGAATGGGATGGCAAGAAACTGACCGTGCATGCGTCGCTTCAGATGCTCAACTTCAATATTACGGAACTTGCCGATGCGCTTGATATGGATGAAGACAAGCTCCGGCTTGTCTCGCGGTTCGTAGGCGGCGGGTTCGGGTCAAAGCTTGGCGTAAGCGAAGAAACTGTGGCCGCATCGCTTGCGGCAATGGAGCTTGAACGGCCGGTCCGCGTAGTGATGTCACGGCAGCAGGTTTTTCAATGCGTCATGCGCCGCTCGGAAACGACCCAGCGCTTGCGCCTTGCTGCAGACAAGGACGGCAAGCTGACCGGTTTTGGCCACCAAGCACTGGTGTCCAACCTGCCTGGTGAAACCTTCGCCGAGCCAGTCTTGCAGTCGTCACATTTCTTGTATGCTGCAGAAAGCCGCGAGCTGAAACTTAACGTCGCCCGCATTCACCAGATGACAGCAGGTTCGGTTCGTGCGCCTGGAGAGGCAGTAGGTATGCCAGCGCTGGAAGGAGCGATGGATGTTCTTGCGGAAAAGATCGGGATTGACCCGGTGGAGCTGCGGCTCATCAACATTCCCGAGGAAGATCCAGAACAGGGACTGCCATTTTCTTCCCACAAGCTTGCGGAGTGCCTCAAACAAGGTGCTGAAGCATTTGGCTGGGATAGCGGCCACCGTGAGCCCCGCGTGAAGCGTGAGGGAGAATGGTGGGTAGGCACCGGCATGGCTAGCGCTGCACGGGTGCATAATGTCTCCGAAGCGAAAGCCCGCGTCACCTTGAAGCCCGACGGAACATGTCTGGTGGAAACCGACATGACCGATATCGGAACCGGGACCTACACGATCCTGGCGCAGATCGCCGGAGAAATGCTCGGACTCGAAATCGACAAAGTGCTGGTCGATTTGGGCGATTCGCAGCACCCCAGAGGCCCCGGTTCAGGGGGAAGCTGGGGCGCCGCTTCCATCGGCTCTGCAGTTTATGTGGGGTGCAAGGCTATACGAGAGGAGCTGGCCACCCGCGCCGGCACTTCCGAAGCCGAGCTTGAACTGGCCGAGGGCCGCGTAGTCGGAGGGCAAACCTTGACCGCATTGCTGGACGGAGACGAAATTTCGGAAGAAGGCCATTACGAACCCGGCGACATCAAAGACGACTACACCGCTTCCGGCTTCGGAGCCTTCTTTGCACAGGTCCGCGTGAATCATTTCACTGGTGAAACCCGGATCGACCGCATGCTTGGCGCGTTCGGCTTTGGCCGCGTTTTGAACCCCAAGACTGCACGTTCGCAATGTTTGGGCGGCATTACCTGGAGCATCGGGGTTGCCTTGACCGAGGCGCTGGAATTTGATCCTCGCGACGGACACCTAGTGAATTGTGACCTCGCCGAATATCACGTCCCTGTTCACCGGGACTTACCAGAACTGGAGGTTGTACTGGTGGACGAACGTGATCCTGCTGCAAGTCCGATTCAGGCCAAAGGTATTGGCGAACTGGGCATGTGCGGCGGTGCAGCCGCGATTGCCAATGCGATTTACAATGCATGCGGCGCGCGCCTGTTTGAATATCCCATGACACCGGACAGGGTGCTGGCGGCCATGCCTGAATGACACTGGTCGAAGGCCTGTTCCGAATTTGCGGGGATGAAGATCACGCGGCCCTGTATGCCGCGTGTGACGCTGGCGTGGGACTTTGCACGATCGTTGGTATCGATGGCAGTTTCTCACGGCGCCTGGGCGCACAGCTTGCCATATTGCCGGATGGCTCGGTGGTCGGAAGCCTTGCGGACGGCTGCCTGGAAGCACAGTTAGCTTCCGACATCCGCGAAGCTGCGGCGCCGAAAGTGGTTCGTTACGGACAGGGTTCAACAAATATCGATTTCCGCCTTCCGTGCGGCGGCGGCCTGGACATTCTTCTCGACCCGCAGCCGGATCGTGAAGCTTGCCGGCAGGTTTTCAATTCACTGGAGGATCGCCGTCCCGTATCGCTCGTGCTGCCCGCGCCATCGCTTCTTGCTGAACGAAAATATCTTCCGCAATTGAAAATAGCTGCGCTGGGCGAAGGGCCGGAGCTGGAAGCTTTCGAAAGGCTGGGTGAAGCCGCTGGCGCAAGCATCGAAATCCATTCCACAGATACAATGTCATTGAGCGAGTGCCCGAAAACGGGCGTGCTTGACCAATGGACAGCTGTGTTACTCCTGTTTCACGATCACGAGTGGGAGCGAGCCATACTTGAAGATGCCCTGAAAAGTGACGCATTTTACGTAGGGGCGCAGGGAGGCGAAAACGCGCGCATCGCCCGCTTCGCGTCGCTCACTTCAAGCGGTATTTCCGAGACGGATATTGCGCGAGTTCGAAGCCCCGTCGGACTGATCCCCGGCTGTAAGACGCCTTCGGCGCTGGCACTTTCGGCGCTGGCTGAAATTGTAGGCGAATATGAGCGTATGCGTGCCAGAAATTGATTCAAATACCGGTATCATCCTACTCGCGGCCGGCCGGGGAAGACGTTTTGGCCGTGATAAATTGCAGGAGGTCTATGGCGATCAACCGCTGTGGATCTGGGCCGCCAAAGCAGCCGAAGACGCAGGCTTTACCAGGAGATATATCGTACGCGCGGCTCATTCTCCGGCGCAATTGCGCGACGGATGGCAGGAAGTCATCAATCCCGACGCGCACCAAGGCATGGGCACCTCCATCGCTGCCGGGGTCAAAGCAGCACGAACGTGTTCGCGCCTTGTGCTGGCGCTTGCGGATATGCCGCTTGTAGAACCCTCACACCTCGCCAGGCTCGCGCTTGGAAGCGGAACGATATTCACCAGTTACGGCGACGCAAAAACGGGTAGCCCTGCCGCTTTCCCGGCGAGTGTCTTTAGCGAGCTACGCAGCCTTGCAGGAGAGGCCGGGGCCAAAACCCTGGCCCTTGCGAATGTCACTGTAATTGAACCCCGCTATCATGCATCCTTGGGTGACGTCGATACGGCAGAAGATCTGGCAAAACTCTGTCCCTGACGACTCGTATTCAATGCGGCACGAGGTTTCTGCCAGATTGAACGCGTCAACCCTCCAACGCCTGCCCTGGCGCGCCCGGGAACGCCATCCCGGCGCCCTTACGCCGGAGGGCCAAGGCCAAATGCCAGTAGAAAGCGATATGAGGCATTCCCTTGCGCCAGTATCTGAGCACCGCGATCTTCCGATTGCGAAGCTGGCGAGCGGTTTCGGGGATGTCCTGCCTTATCACGTGAGGACCGTGCCGATGGCGGCAGCGATAATACCGTTCGCTCCCTGGGATTTTCAGGGCATCTCGGGGAATGATGCGAGCAACGGCGGTGGTGGACAGGGCTGGATTCGAACCAGCGTACGCTTGCGCGGGCAGATTTACAGTCTGCTGCCTTTAACCACTCGGCCACCTGTCCACACCGGTGCCGCAATGTGGGCTTTTGGGCCCACGATACGAGGTGTCTAAAAAAGCCACCTTCCAGCCGAGAGGCGCCGCTTTGGCGAAGCACTGCTTGCCTGTCAATGGGGCTGCTGGCAGTAGCGCGCCAGAGAAAGGCACAAACTATGGCCAAGGTTGGCAAAAAGAACCTGCGCGGACGCGCCGGACGTATGCAGGGCGGACGCGGTTCAGGCCGTGCAACCAAGGGAACTGTACGCCTGTGGGGCCGTCACGCGGTGGAAGCTGCGCTGATGAATCCGCGCCGTCAGCACCGCAAATTGTGGGCAACTTTGGATGGAATCGATTCGCTTTCAGGTGAATTGCCACCAGGTTTCCCGTTGGAACGCGCTGAAGTGGCAGACCTTGCCCGGCTTGTGGCAAAGGATGCACCGCATCAGGGCCTGGTACTGGAATGTGAGGCCCTGCCTGATTTGCACCTGGCCGATGTGCTGGACGCCGAAGCAACGCGCCCGATCGTCGTACTGGATCAGGTGACCGATCCCCACAATGTTGGTGCCCTGCTGCGCTCTGCCGCTGCATTCAATGCTGCGGCGATTGTAACGCAGGATCGCCATGCCCCGCCCGAAAGCGGTGTGATTGCAAAATCTGCCTCTGGCGCATTGGAAATCGTGCCGTGGGTCCGCGTGGTCAATCTGGCGCGCGCGCTGGAGGAAATGGCGGAGGCTGGATATTGGCGAATCGGACTTGCCGGAGAAGCAGATGCAACCTTTGCAGAGGCCCTGCCTGCCGGACCGGTGGCGCTGGTGCTCGGCGCCGAAGGCGAAGGCATGCGCCACAATGTCGCGCAGCACTGCGATGCCCTTGCGAAACTGCCGATCAGTTCGGAAATGGAAAGCCTGAACGTCTCCAACGCCGGTGCGATCGCGCTCTACGCCATCGCGACACGGGCGTAACGCTGCAACAAGAAAGGGCCGCTCCAGTGGAACGGCCCTTCTCTATGTCCGAGGGCGATCCAGCCGCCGGACATCCCCCCGTACGCAAGTGAATTAGTTGACTGCGTCCTTCAGGCCTTTGCCCGCCTTGAACTTTGGCTGGGTCGAAGCCTTGATAGCCATCGGCTCACCGGTACGCGGATTGCGGCCAGTAGAAGCCTTGCGCTTGGCGCAGGAGAATGTGCCGAAACCGACCAGGCGCACTTCATCGCCCTTCGAAAGCGTGCCGGTAATTGTTTCGAACACAGCTTCCACAGCTTTTGTCGCGTCGTTGCGCGAAAGGCCGCTTGAGTCGGCGACCGCTCCGATCAGTTCGTTCTTATTCATATTAAGGAAGACCCCCTCACGTGAAGTGATTGGCCGCGAATTTGAATCACAGCGCGATTGGTGGGAATTGAGCGAGTTTTCCCGGCGCTGTCAAAGGCATTCCCGCACAGCACGACGTTTTTTCCGTTGAAGCGCCAAAAACATGCGTCCGTCATACCAGTTGCAGCCCCTGACGGGGGAATTTCCGAAAGATCGCTGCTGGACGGCGAATCACTCGCCAAGTCCGGCAACCCGATTCAATGTGCAGTCGTAGCAGCCGAAGCGCCTGACGCCTGATTGTGCGGCTGGCTGGCGAGATCATCCGCTTCGGTCCATTCGATAGGGGCAGGTATGGCGGTAAGCGCCTTTTCCAGCACCTGATCGACATGGCTGACAGGAATGATCGTCAGCCCTTCCTTCACATTGTCAGGAATTTCCGCGAGATCCTTCTCGTTCTCCTCCGGAATCAGCACCGTCTTGATGCCACCACGCAGAGCCGCGAGCAGTTTTTCTTTCAGGCCGCCGATAGGCAGCACGCGGCCACGCAATGTGACTTCGCCTGTCATCGCCACGTCGGGACGCACGGCAATTCCTGTCAGGGTGGACACGATCGACGTAACCATGCCGATGCCCGCACTCGGTCCGTCCTTGGGCACAGCGCCTTCGGGCAAGTGGATGTGGACATTCTTGCGCTGGAAGATGCTCGGCTTGATACCGTAGGCAGGAGCACGCGCCTTCACGAAGCTGAAGGCAGCGGCGATAGATTCGTTCATCACTTCGCCCAGCTTGCCTGTGGTTTTCACTTCACCCTTGCCCGGTGTCGTCACGCTTTCAATGGTGAGCAATTCGCCGCCAACAGATGTCCATGCGAGGCCGGTGACTGCGCCGACCTGCGGCTCTTCTTCGGACATGCCGTGCTTGAACTTGCGCACCCCGGCAAAGTCACCAAGGTTATCGGGAGTGATGGTGACGCTCGCGGTTTTCTTTTCGAGAATTTGGCGCAAGGATTTGCGCGCAAGATTGGCAATCTCACGTTCCAGCGTCCGCACGCCGGCCTCACGCGTGTAGTACCGGATAAGATCGCGCAGGCCATCTTCGGTCAGCTCGAACTCACCGTCCTTCAGGCCGTGGTCGCTCACAACCTTGGAGATCAAGTGACGCTTGGCGATCTCGACCTTTTCGTCCTCGGTATAGCCTTCCAGACGGATGATCTCCATCCGGTCCAGCAGCGGCTGAGGCAGGTTCAGGCTGTTGGCTGTGGTGACGAACATGATGTCCGACAGATCGATATCCAGCTCCAGATAATGGTCCTGGAACTTGCTGTTCTGTTCCGGGTCCAGCACTTCGAGCAGCGCCGACGCCGGATCACCGCGGAAATCCTGACCAAGCTTGTCGATCTCATCGAGCAGGAACAACGGATTGCTGGTGCCTGCCTTCTTCAGATTGGACACGATCTTGCCCGGCAGAGAGCCAATGTAGGTACGGCGGTGGCCGCGAATTTCGGCCTCATCCCGCACGCCGCCAAGGCTCTGGCGAATAAATTCCCGGCCGGTGGCGCGGGCGATAGATTTGCCAAGGCTGGTCTTGCCGACACCTGGAGGACCGACGAGGCACAGGATCGGCCCCTTCAGCTTGTTCGTGCGCGCCTGCACGGCAAGATATTCGATGATCCGGTCCTTGACCTTCTCGAGCGCATAATGATCCGCGTCGAGCACTTCCTGCGCCTTAGCGATATCTTTCTTGATCTTGCTTTTCTTGCCCCACGGCAGGCCCAGCAGCACATCAAGATAATTGCGCACAACTGTCGCCTCGGCGCTCATGGGCTGCATGCCCTTCAGTTTTTTCAGCTCGCTTTCAGCCTTGGCCCTGGCTTCCTTGGACAGCTTGGTTTCGGCGATCTGCTTGGCCAGTTCCACCAGCTCGTCAACATCGCCATCTTCGCCGCCCAGCTCGCTCTGGATCGCCTTCATCTGTTCGTTGAGGTAATATTCGCGCTGGGTCTTTTCCATCTGCCGCTTCACGCGGCCGCGGATCTTGCGTTCGACCTGCTGCACGGAAAGCTCGCTCTCCATAGCGGAAAATACCATTTCCAACCGCTTCATTGCATCAGTTTCAGCAAGCAAAAGCTGCTTTGAATCGACCTTTGCGGTCAAGCTGGCGGCGATTGCATCGGCCAGCTGGCCTGCATCCTCGATATCGGCCAGTTCGCTTTCGATATCCTCTGGCAGCTTCTTGTTCGTGCGCGCATAATCCGCAAACTGGTCAAGCGCGCTGCGCATCATGGCGGCAACTTCCGTGCCGCTGGCGGTCGTTTCAACAAGCGCGGCGGTCTGGGCGAGATAGAAATCACCATCAAGCCGCATTTCGCTCATCTTCGCACGCGACTTCCCCTCAACCAGCACGCGCACGGTGCCATCGGGCAATTTCAGCATTTGCTGCACCTGGGCAATCGTGCCGATGTCGTAAAGATCCTCGCGCTCAGGATCGTCCGTTGCCGGATCAGTCTGCGCGACGAGGAAGATATCGCGATCCGCCTCCATCGCGGCCTCCAGCGCCGCAACCGACTTGTCGCGCCCGACAAACAGCGGGACGACCATGCCGGGAAAGACGACAATGTCGCGAAGGGGGAGAAGGGGGTAGGCGTTCATATCAATTTCCGTTGCTGTGCGGCGCTCCAAACAGGGCCGCTATGGCTTTAACGGGAATATGGGGGCGCACCCGCAAAGCTGCAACGGGTGCGAACGGTTAGGTGTGGATTGGGAGCACCTGCCTGTCAGATGATCGACCTGACGAGACCTTGTGCAAGGAAATGTCCTTGAGCCTTCCTTCAGCCTTGCCAGTCTTCACGGACGGATCAGTTAAGAGCGTAAAGAATGCTGGTGGTCCAATAACTTTTGATTGGGTTTCCTTCGGCATCAAGCGCCGGATCGAACCGGGCGTTACGCGTCAAGCTACGGCATGCTGTTTCTACAAACACAGGATCGCCAACCTCTGACTGGGCGACGCATTCTTCAACCCTGCCCTCTAGGTTCACTATAAGTCGGACTTGCAAAGCAGCCTGCTCACTGCGCTGCAGCGCTGCGGAAGGATAATCTTCCACAATTCGCTGGACCCATCGCCGATAGCCGCGCGGCTGTACCGGACGGGACAGAGTGCGATGAGCTTCCAAATCGATTCCCCAAGACGCCACGAGATCGTCCAGACACCCCCTCATCACCTGCATAGGTGCACCAAGCGAGCCGCTTTGCAGGCTAACGGGCTGCTCAAATGCACCTGTGATACTGATCGCATTGATTAGCGCCTCGCGATCGGACATTTCTTCTGGGGTGAGAGGTGCCGGGGAATCATCACTGCCGAAGCCATCGTAATTACCCTCTCCCGAAGTGTTTGCTTCGGTCTGGTAAATACTCCCTCCGAAGGATGCACCCTGCCCGCCATCGGCTGTTGTCAAAGTGTAGGGGGACGTCGAATACAGGACATCCGTGTCCGGGTGGAGCGTGTAGCGCATTTCCTCGCTGCCGCTCCGCAGCTCATTGCTATAAACCGTGAAGCGGACGTAGCCGCCTGGAGCAAACTGGCGCATCTCAAGAAACACGCTTTGCTCTTCGGTGCCGAAAATACGGCGCAGGCCGCAGCTCTCTGCTGCCATATCCACATTCCAAGGGCTGGCAGCAGGCAAGACAAGCGCGTCTTCCTGCGCGGAGACTGGATTGGATAAAGCGAGCACGAGAAATATGTGAGAAGGAAGCACCGCCCAGAGACTATTCTTCATTACGAGGTTTCCGTGATGGTAGATACAAGGCCATCAAGTTACCGCGCCTTAAGTCTTTAATCCAGAGGGATTTTTCTCACCCCATGCCGGGCAGGTTGAACCCCGGTGGCAGGCCAAGGCCCTGCTGCATTTCCGCCATATGTTCACCCGCCTTGCGGTCGGCCTTGTCGCGCGCGTCGTTGAATGCGGCGGTCACCAGGTCTTCCAGGATCTGCTTTTCTTCGGTCTTGATCAGGCTTTCGTCAATATCCACGCGGATAATGCGGCCACGTGCGCTGGCCCGCACTTTCACCAATCCGCCGCCAGCGGTGCCTTCGACTTCAATGTTGTCGAGCTGGACCTGCGCATCCTGCATCTGCTGCTGGATCTTACTCGCCGCTTCCTGCGCGGCTTTCATCATTTCTTCCATGTTCTGCATAGTGGTGATCCTTTTGTGATTGTCCGCTCGTTCGATCTGAACTTGCCACCAAGCTCAGGACGAATGGCAAGATTTCAAGCCCTTCGGCTCCAGTCTTCGGTCCCGCGCGCGGGTTCGGTGCTTTCAACCATTTGCGCATCGGGAAATGCATCGAATGTTGCGGCAACCAGCGGGTGATTGCGGATACGCTCTGCCTCCGCCTTCTTTACTGCTTCTGCCGCCTCGTAGAATGTCGGCGCTCCTTCGCCATTGCTGCGCACGACTTCCCAGCGCCCACCGATGATTTCCTGCAATCCCTGGCGAACTTGCTTGGCGATATCATCGTCATAGCCATGCGGCTGCGTATATTCGAGCCGGCCGGGCACCAGCGAGATAACCCGAATTTGCGCTTTCAGCAGGCCGGCGAAAGACAGCGAGCCGGGCGCACCGGAATTTTCTATCCGGTCGACCAGATCGCCCCACGCCAGCGCTGCACTGGGCGCACCGCCGCCCGTTGCGCCGCCTGTAGTGCCAGTGGCAGCGGCGCCGCTCATCGCGGCATCTTTCAGCTGTTTTGCCAGCTTGCCAGGATCGGGCATGTCGGCCGCATGCAGCACGCGCAGCAGTGCCATTTGCGCCGAAACCAGCGGATCAGGCGCGGTCTTCACCTCGTCATGGCCCTTAAGCAGCAATTGCCACAGGCGGTGGACTTGCCCGGCGGACAAACGTTCTGCCCATTCACCAATCGCCGTTCGCTCTTCTTCCGACGGCGCATCGACTTCACCGATCTGCCCGACGGCTACCCGGTGCGTGAATTCCATCAGCGACCGAATCAACGCGAGTGGCTCCACCCCAAGCGCATATTGATCGGCAATCGCATCGAGCAGCTTTTGCGGTTCGCCTTCCAGCAAATATTGGAACAGTCGGCGCTGCGCCCCGCGATCAGCCAGGCCAAGCATGTCGCGCACCTTGGCGGCGCGGACCATGGTTTCGGCATCGTTGCCATCCATGTCGGCATGGGCAATCGCCTGATCGAGGATGGACAGACCATCACGTACAGAGCCTTCGGCCGCCGCCGCGATCATCGCCAGCGCTTCATCCTCTGCGCCAACGCCTTCTTCTGCGCAGATATAGGCGAAGTGCTTGTGCAGCAAATCAGCCGGAATACGCCGCAGATCAAATCGCTGTGTACGGCTGAGGACGGTGACGGGCAGCTTTTCGACTTCGGTGGTGGCGAACAGGAATTTCACATGCTCCGGCGGTTCTTCCAGCGTCTTCAGCAAGCCATTGAAAGCTGCCTTGGACAGCATGTGAACTTCATCAATGATGTAGATTTTAAAGCGCGCGCTGACTGTGGCGTAGCGGACCGCCTCGATAATTTCGCGGATGTCATCGATGCCGGTGTGGCTGGCGGCGTCCATTTCGATCACGTCGATATGGCGGCCCTCTGCGATGGCCGTACATGGCTCGCACTGGCCGCAGGGATCGATAGTCGGCCCACCCTGCCCATCTGGACCGATGCAATTGAGTGCCTTGGCGATCAACCGCGCGGTAGAGGTTTTGCCAACTCCGCGAACGCCGGTCATCAGGAAGGCATGGGCCAGCCGGTCGCGCTCGATCGCATTGCCGAGTGTGCGCACCATCGGTTCCTGCCCGATCAGCTGGCTGAAGGTTTGCGGGCGGTATTTGCGCGCGAGAACGCGGTATGGCTGCGCCGGATCAGCGGCTTTTGGCGCAGCCGTCGGCGGCGTGGTTGGCGCAGCTGGATTGGATTCTAAAACAGTTTCAGCAACTGGTTCAGGCTCCGGCATTGGCGCGGCATCGCCAAACATGGAATTCTGGCCAGCGGCCTCCAACTCGGCAGCGGAGGGCTTTGCCTCTTCCTGCTGGCGCTCAGGCCCATCATCCGCCCATGGCGGTGTATCCGGGTTGTCCGGGGAATCACTCATGAAAATGAGACTAGGCTCTCACCCGGCGAATGTCATGGCCGCATTGCCACCAAGAATGTATATTTTGTGAAAAAGGAGCCGAGCGACCCGCTGCCATTTACCTGGGCTGCTTCCTTCCGGATCTGACCCGGTGAGCAAACGCGAACGTCCACCCGACTCCCGCGCCGCATATGGCGAGGAGTGAAAGGAATTTCAACTGCAAAGCGGCGCGGCAACATTGTACCGCCCAAAGCTTATCGGAAATTGTCGGCGTAGGCCTGCAGCTTCAGCCGTTTGGCCGGAACAGTGTGCACCCGCGCGGAGATGCCGTATTTTGCGGCATAAGCCTGCGCCGCCTCAGAGCTTTCGAAGGATAGCTTCACCTGCTGGCGCGTGTCTCCACTGCCGCTCCAACCCATGAGCGGATCAGCTTTCTTCGCCTCTGCAGGCACGAAATCGAGCACCCACTCGTCCGTGTGTGCCTGACCGGATTGCATCGCGCTTTGCGGGCGTTTGTAGATACGAGCTTCTGCCATGCATGGCCTCTAATTCACCCGCCCCCGTTTTTGAAGGCATTTTTGAAGGCGTTTTTGGTCTTCAGGCTCGGTTTCTCTGTCCACGGCTCTTCCGGCCAGCGGTGCCTCGGGTATCGGCCCTTCATATCCTTGCACACATCCGCCCAACTGCCGCGCCAAAATCCGGACAAATCGCGGGTTGCCTGAATGGGCCTGCCAGCCGGGCTGGTCAGATGGATGAGGAGGGGCGTGCTGCCAATCATGGGATGCTGGTCGAGCCCGAACAGAGCCTGCACGCGGACCTCCACGCTGGGCGCATGTTCGCCCGCGTAATCGATGGCATGGCTGGTGCCTGCCGGGCTGGTGAAGTTCCGCGGAGCGCGCGTATCGATTTGTTGCCGTTCATCCCATGACAGCAGGTTCAATGCCGCCTCGCCGTAGCGCGAAGGGGCCAAGGCGAGATCACGGCGTCCGGTAAGCAGCGGCTCCAGCCAGTCCTGCGCTTTCGCAGCCAAAGTCTCTGGGCCGAGCGCATCAACTCCGGCAAAGCGCGCCCGCGCCAGCAGACCGGATGGCAGCAATTCCCCCAGCTTTTCCACCGCCTTCTCCACAAGGATATCCAGAAGCGCTTGCGGGTCAGGATCGGGATCAGGCCCGCTTGTCAGGGTGATCGCGCCCAGCCTGCGTTCGCGGCGCGCTTCGACGCGGGCGTCCGCCTCGTTCCAGCGGGCGACAGTGCGCGTTTCTATCAAGTGGCCAAGATGCCGCTCGATATCCTGCGGGGACAGTTCCGCCGCCGCCACGATCCTTGCGCCCTTCAACTGACCCTGCGCATCGGCGATCACCAACCACTCCGCGCGCGCCAGCGGCGATGCTGGATCCAGCTGATAGCCCCTGCCACCCGCCGACAACCAGTGTTCGCCGGACCCGCCGCGGGCTCTCGCAATATTGTCCGGCTGCGCGAAGGCGAGGAACAGTGCGGGGTTTCGGTCCCCTGCATCCGCGCCTGTTACCAGCCGCTGCGCTGCATGTGCCCATCGCTGCGCCAGTTTGCGCGATGCCTCTGCCTTGCCGCCGCGATCGCCATTCCAGCGGTGCAGTCGCTGGAGCAAATCTTCGGACCGGCCACCAAGGCCGCGCTCCTGCTGCAACAGCACCAGTTTTGCAGCATCAAGAGCTTGCCCCGCTTCCGCCCCGAACAGCACGGCGGCCCCGGCCACAGGGTCCATCGGCAGGCTGGCGATCTGATGGCCCTGCGGCGTGATCGCGCCCTTTGCATCCAGAGCGCCGAGCTTTGCCAGCCGGTGCCGCGCGCTCGCTATGGAGGCTTCTGGCGGCGTGTCGAGAAATTGCAGGTTTGCGGGATCAGTGACGCCCCATTTTGCGAGGTTCAGCACCAGCGGAGCCAGATCGGCACTGAGCATTTCGGGCGTGTCGAATTCAGGCCGGCCGGCGTGCGCGGCCTCTTCCCAAAGACGAAAGGCGACACCCGGACCAAGCCTCGCCGCGCGCCCTGCCCGCTGCGCCGATGCGGCCCTGCTGGCGCGGTGCGTTACCAGATGTGTGGTGCCAGCCGCCCGGTCGAACTCGGCCCGGCGGCTCATCCCTCCATCGACCACGATCGAAACACCCTCCAGCGTCAGCGATGTTTCGGCAATGCTGGTGGCCAGCACGATCCGCCTGCGACCATCCGGATCGCTGCGAATGGCGGCGCGCTGGTCTTGCGGTTGCACCTGCCCGTGAAGAGGCAGGATCGGCGTATCACTCAGGCGCGCCTGAAGCGTTTCCCGAGTCCGCTCGATCTCGCGAACGCCGGGCAGAAAAGCGAGTATATCGCCCTCCTCTTCCCGCCACGCCTGCAAGACGGCGGAAGCGACCGCATCCTCCAGCCGCCTTTCCGGCGACGCGCCAAGCCACCGTATTTGCAGCGGATAGGCCTTGCCCTCGCTTTCGATAACCGGGGTGCTCTCCCCCATCAGCCGACCAAAGCGCGCGCCGTCGATGGTTGCGGACATGACGCAAATGCGAAGATCTTCGCGCAGCACGCCTTGCGTTTCCAGCGCCAGTGCAAGTCCCAGATCGCTGTCCAGATGCCGCTCATGCGCCTCATCGAACAGCAGCGCGGAAACGCCTTCCAGTTCCTGATCTTCCAGCAAGCGGTTTACGAGAATGGCCTCTGTCACGACCAGAATGCGGGTCGCTTTGGAGGTTTTGCTGTCCATCCGCGTCAAATAGCCGACCCGCTCTCCGACACGCTCGCCCAGCATTTGCGCCATTCGCTCTGCTGCGGCACGCGCCGCAACGCGGCGCGGCGAGGTGATGATGATTTGGCCGCTGCACCATTCCTCGCCCAGCAATGCGGGCGCGACAGCCGTGGTCTTGCCCGCGCCCGGAGGAGCGACCAGCACGGCCGAACTGCCCTCTCGCAATGCGGAAAGCAGATCCGGCAGGACGGCATTGATGGGGAGTTCTGCGGTCACGCGACCGCCTCAGTAACCCCGTGCCACCGCAAATTGCGCGGCTTCCACCATCGCACGGCGAGCGGCGGAGTCGGGGAAAATGCTCAGGGCATCACAGGCGCGCTGGGCATAATGACGGGCGCGTTCACGGGTAGCAGACACGCAATCATGCTTGCGGATCAGCTCTACCGCATGGGCAAGATCTGTATCCTCTACCGTGAAACCGGCGATCGCATCTTCCCAGAAGCGGCGTTCTTCCTGATTGCCGCGGGCATAGGCGAGGATCACAGGCAGTGTCATCTTACCCTCGCGGAAATCATCCCCGCGATCCTTGCCCATTTCGGCAGCATCGGAATCATAGTCGATCGCATCGTCGACGAGCTGAAATGCGATGCCGAGGTTGCGGCCATAGTCGTCCAGCGCCATTTCCTCTGCGTCAGGTCGCTCGGCCACGACAGCGGCAATGCGGCTGGCGGCGGCGAACAGGGCCGCCGTTTTCGCGCCGATAATGTGGAGGTAACGTTCCTCGCTCGTTTCGATCTTGCGCTGGGCTGTCAGCTGGTCAACTTCCCCCTGCGCGATGATCGCACTGGCACCGGAGAGAATCTTCAGCACTTTCAGGCTGCCGTCCTCCACCATCAGTTCAAACGCGCGACTGAACAGGAAATCACCCACCAGAACGGTGGCCGGATTGCCGTAAACAATGTTGGCAGCGGATTTACCGCGGCGCATTTCACTGCCGTCGACAACATCATCATGCAGCAAGGTGGCCGTATGGATGAATTCTACAGCGGCAGCGAGCTTGTGATGGCGCGTGCCCTGGTATCCCACAACATCTGCCCCGGCGAGCGTCAGCATCGGGCGCATGCGTTTCCCGCCGCCGGAAATCAGGTGGCCGGCCAGCGCTGGAATCAGCGGAATTTCGCTCTGCATACGGTCAAGGATGATCGCATTCACCGAGTTCATAGGCGTAGCGGTCAGCGACAATATGGGCGTGAGCGTTGGACGCTCTTCGCTGTTGGCGCGCTTCAGGGGGACGACGTTGTCGCTCATGCGGGTTTCAATGGGGATGTCAGAGGGTGTTGGCAAGCGTGCATTTCTGCCGCATTGAATAGTAAATCCTAGCAACCGCCAGACAAAGCTGATTGATGACCGATCCCGCCACAGATGCCCAACTTGCCTCCTTCCGCCGCAGTATCGATAACATCGATGCCGCGCTGATTCACATTCTGGCAGAGCGATTTCGCATAACCCAGGCTGTTGGCCAGTATAAGGCGAAGACTTCGCTTCCTCCGGCCGATCCCGAGCGTGAAGCGAGGCAGATCGAGAGACTTCGCGCCTTGGCATCGGAAGCTGACTTGGACCCCGAATTCAGCGAAAAATTCCTGCGCTTCATTATCGATGAAGTGATCCGGCACCATCAGCGCGCTCGCGGCGAATAAGCTGCGTGAGGCTCATACTGTCACTGCGCCGCCTGCCCTGGGCAGCATAAGTTTCACAAGCAAGCCGCCCAGATCTTCGCTTTCGTGAAGCGACACATTGCCCCCGTAGATTTGCGCGACATCACGAACAATGGCGAGACCCAGGCCCGTTCCCGGTTTGCCAGTATCCAGCCGCGCTCCGCGGCCGAAGATTTCGTCGCGCGCCTTTTCAGGGATGCCAGCGCCATCATCTTCTATCCAGATAATATATTGCTCTGCTTCGGGCTCCGCATCCATCGTCACGAACACGCTGCCGCCACCGTATTTGGCTGCATTTTCAATAAGGTTGCCGAGCAGTTCATCAAGATCCTGCCGCTCCATCGCCACGTCGCCATCCTTGCCGTCGATATCAAAGCGCACATGGCTGTACAGGCGCGATACAGCGCGCTCCACACCGAGCGCACTTTCCATTGCGCTTGCCCTTGAAAGGCCCGTGGCCCGCCGCCCCACCGCTCGTGCACGGGCGAGATGGTGATCGACATGCCGCTGCATAGTATCGGCTTCGCGCAGCACGGTTTTATCCAGATCGGGTGACTGCGCATGGGCCGCGTTGTTGAGCACGGTAAGCGGAGTTTTCAGCGCGTGGGCCAGATTGCCCGCGTGGGTACGCGCCTCCTCCGCCTGCTTTTCGGAATGCGCCAGCAGCGCGTTGAGTTCTTGCACCATCGGCTGCACCTCCAGCGGCAATGGCTCTGTCACGCGGTTGAGCCCGGTGGACCGGATGCGGGCAATCGCTTGCCGAACACGGCGCAGAGGCCCCAAACCGTACCACGTCTGCGCCATCGCCATCAGAAAAAGCCCGATACCCAGGACAGCAAAAGACCAGGCAAGAGTAGCCCGTACCGTGGCAATCTGGTTGTCGATATCTTCCCGCTTTTGCGCGACCACAAATTGCCAGCGCACGTCACTGCCAGGAAGCTGGATAGTTCGCTGGGCAATGCGCAGCGGTTCATTTTCAAACTGGTCGGAATCGAAGAAGATTGTCTCCGTCGCGTTGATATCGTCGCGCACAGACAATCGGTCATCCCACAGGCTGCGCGAAGGCAGGGGGTTTTGGCCTTCTCCGCTGATTTGCCAGTACGAACCGCTGCCGGGCTCCAGATAGTTCTGGTCGCCAAGGATCGAGTTGAAGCGCACCTCGCCAAAAGGGTCCAGCTCGGCCGAGCGCAGCATGGAATTGAGAGGGATGGTCAGACGGTTATCGAATTCCGCCTGCAACTGGCTGGTCAGAACCCGATCCAGCGCAAATCCCCCGACACTGAGCAGAATGACGATCCATCCCGCCGCGATCACCATCATACGCCGCGACAAACTGCCGGTATGCGTGACTTTCAGGACGCCGCCAGCATCGTCCGCCAGCGCGCCTTCATCCTCTATCGAGGAGACATCTCCGGATGCGCCGTCGCTATTCGCGGGGCTGATCGTCGGGGTCGTCGAGGCTGTAACCGAGGCCACGGATCGTTGTGATCACTTCTGCGCCAAGTTTCTTGCGGATGCGGGTGACAAACACTTCGATCGTGTTCGAATCGCGGTCGAAATCCTGATCGTAGATATGTTCGATCAATTCTGTGCGGCTGACCACCTTGCCCTTGTGATGCATAAGGTAGCTCAGCAGCTTGTATTCCTGCGCTGTCAGCTTGACCGGTTCCCCGGCCAGAGTGACACGGCCCGAACGGGTGTCGAGCCGCACCGGGCCAGCCGTCAGTTCGGATGAGGCATTGCCCGACGCGCGGCGGATCAGCGCGCGCAAACGGGCAATCAGCTCTTCCGTCTGGAATGGTTTGGCGAGATAATCATCTGCGCCTGCGTCCAGCCCGGCGACCTTGTCAGACCAGCTGTCCCGCGCCGTCAGCACCAGCACCGGGAATTTGCGGCCTTCCTTGCGCCACATGCCAAGCACGGTAAGTCCATCGATCTCGGGCAAGCCAAGATCGAGGATTACTGCATCATATTCTTCGGTGCTGCCCATGAAATGGCCGTCTTCACCATCGACGGAGAGGTCGACTGCATAGCCATTCTGCTCAAGCGTAGACTTAAGCTGCTGGCCGAGCGTCGGTTCATCCTCAACGATCAAAATTCGCATCAATTCTTCCCTGCATTCAGACACGCACAGTGTTGCGCGTGCAACATGAACGCGTCAAGCGAGCGGACAGTTTCCAATGGGGAGAGGATTTAGCGTGAAACGCGCAGGACGCGCGCCGTCTGCGCATCGACATCAACCCATATCATCCGGCCGTTACGGATGAATTTGAGCCGGTATGCCTGCGCTGTCGAATCATATTCGAAGCCGATATATTCATCGCCATCACGCATCTGCGGGATGATCCGGCGTTCGATATCACGGATCGGCATGTTGCGACCGGCCTGCATTTCAGCCCGCGCACTGTTCTGGTCCCCGCGCGAACGGTCTTGCGCGGACGCAGGAGCAGGCGCTGCTGCAAGCGTCGCAGCCAGTGCAATTGCGGCGAAAAAGGCGGTTGGGAATTTCATGATGGGGTTGTGCCTAAACCAGCCGCATTGAACAAGAAGTGAATTCGAAGCGCCGCAACCGTTCAGCTACGGCGCATCGAACCCCTTTAATTCACCAATTCATATGTGAAGTTGACTGAAACGCTCGCATTGATCTGGCCAGGCCGCACGGGAGTGAGTTCGCTGCGTGAAACTGGCGATGCTGTAACGATTATGTCTCCCTGATAAGGCATCGGCGCCGAGGTGACGACATTCTCGCTGATCTGGAGCAGGCGTATATCGGCATATCCGGACATTCTGGCATATTCCCTTGCCTGTTCGCGGCCCGTCTGGAAGGCGGCTTGCCGTGCCTGCTCGACTGCGGGAGAAGGGTCCTCAACCGACCATCCTATTCCTCCGAGATCCGTCGCTCCTACGGCCACCAGCGCATCCAGCACTTCTCCGGTCTTCTGGATATCACGCACCTTTACATTGACCCGGTTCATCACGCGGTATCCACGAAACACCTGCTCGCCCGTCGACTGGTTATATGCGTAATCCGGGTTGAGGCTGATCCCGCTCGTCTGAATGTCATCCTCGTCGATGCCGAGAGACTCGATCCGGTCGATCACCCGGGTCATCGCCTGCGCATTCTGACGAAGCGCTTCCACTGCCGTCGGCTCGACAGTGGTAACGCCCGCGCTGAGGTTGGCGATGTCTGGATCGAGGGAAACGTTCTCGGTCACACCGAGAGCGACAACAGGGCCGCTTGATTGAACTTGGACCTGGGCGATTGCGGTCGATGACATGAGCGGGACCGTCATTATCGCAGCGGCGATAGCGGGTATGAAAAGTTTCTTCATAATGCGACTCCATTTGAACAGCGCCACAGGTGCGCCATTGACGATAACGCGGCGATGAATGATCGCGTTCCTTGCCAGCAGGCCCGCCCATGACTACCTGCCCGCCATCATGGCTGAACCACCGATCCTATCGCTCGAAGGGCTTGGCCTGCAACAAGGCGGCCGCTGGCTGCTGGGCGATCCCGCTTTGGGGGATGGTAGTGGGCTGGATCTGCACATCGGCCCGCGTGACCGGATCGCGCTGATCGGTCGCAACGGCGTCGGCAAAACCACCTTGCTGCGGCTGATTACCGGCGAGATCGAGCCTGATCGCGGCGTGCGCAAGGTAAAGTCCCACGCAAATATCGTGTGGCTGGAGCAAGAACCGGATTTCGATGCCTGCGCCACCCTGATGGATTTTGCGCTTTCCGGTGATCGTGCTCCGCCCGAACACGCGGTTGACGCCATCGCCGGTCAGCTAGGCATCGACATGACGACCGATGCCAGCACCGCCAGCGGCGGGGAGCGGCGCCGCGCTGCTATCGCCCGCGCATTGGCGCAGGAGCCGGACGTGCTTCTGCTGGATGAACCGACCAACCATCTCGACCTTGCCGCGATCGACTGGCTGGAAAGCTGGCTGGACCGGTACAAGGGTGCATTCATTGTCATCAGCCATGACCGGACTTTCCTGAAACGCCTGACCCGCGCCACTTTGTGGCTCGACCGGGGCGCTCTGCTTCGGAAGGAAGTGGGCTTTGGCGGATATGAAGCTTGGGAAGCGCAGGTCTATGCAGAAGAAGCACGCGCGGCTCACAAGATGGACGCCAAGCTCAAAATAGAAGCGCACTGGCTGGAGCGCGGGGTCACTGCGCGCCGAAAGCGTAATCAAGGCCGTCTTGAAAAATTGTGGGAGATGCGCGCAGCCCGCGCTGCAATGATCACGCCAGGAGGCACGGCAAAACTCAAGCTGTCGAGCGATGCGGATTTCAAAAGCAAGTCCGTGATTGTGGCCGATGAAATCAGCAAGACGTATGACGGACGGCAAATAATAAAGCCGTTTTCCCTGCGCATCCAGCGCGGCGACCGAATCGGCATCGTCGGCTCCAACGGCGCAGGAAAGACCACGCTGCTCAAGATGCTGACGAAAGAAATCGAGCCTGACAGCGGCACGGTTACGCACGCCAATACCCTGAGCGGGGTGATGATCGACCAGCAGCGATCCTTACTCGATCCGCAGAAATCGGTGCGCGATGTGCTGGTGGAAGGCGGCGACTGGATCGATGTGCGCGGAGATCGCAAGCACGTGCAGGCCTATATGAAGGACTTCCTGTTCGACCCCGGTCTGGTCGATGCGAAGATCGGTACCTTCTCCGGCGGAGAACGTAGCCGTCTGCTGCTTGCCCGCGAATTTGCCCGCACTTCCAATTTGCTGGTTTTGGATGAGCCGACCAACGACCTCGATCTGGAAACGCTCGATCTGCTGCAGGAAGTGATCGCCGATTACGAAGGCACGGTCCTGATTGTCAGCCATGATCGCGATTTTCTCGACCGTACAGTAACCGTCACGCTGGGCCTGGATGGCACCGGCACTGTCGATATCGTCGCCGGCGGTTATGAGGACTGGCAGGCAAAGCGGGCGCAGAAGAACGGGAAGAAGTCTGGCGCTGAAAAACACCAGGATGGGTCTGAAACATCTGCAACGCCAACTCCGCCGCCTCCGCCGCCGCCAAAGTCGACCAAGCTTTCCTTCAAGGACCAGCGCGATCTCGATCTGCTTCCCGCCCGGATAGAAGAGCTGGAAGAGCTTATCGCAAAAGGCGAGGCGGCCTTGGCAGACCCTGATCTCTACACTGCCGATCCCGACCGTTTCGCCCGCATAAATGCGTCGCTGGAACTGGCGCGAGAGGAGAAGGACGCGGCGGAAGAACGCTGGCTGACCATTGCCGAACAGGCTGAAGGATAAGCGCTGCCGAGGTGTAAATCCGCAATTAACCAATTCTGCTCACAGCGTTTGCACCAAACTCCTGCAAAAGGCGCTTCATGGGCACTGCTGCATCTTCCGCACTTCGTACCGACATCGCTTCTGATGGACCCGCCTATGGCAGTCTCGAAGCGATGGCTGGCGGCATGCGCAAGCTTAAGAAGAAGCCTGTCCTGGTGCTTGATCCGGAAGAACTGGCGCAGGCCCATGCAATGTTTCATGAAGCCTCGGCAGAACTGCTGGGTGAAGATGTCGAACGTGCGCCCCGTCCTGTTGCGATCCTTGGCCTTGCGCCGATGGATGACGACGAAGATGCGGACGAAATGGATCAGGCAGATGAAGCCGAGGCTGAGGCAGACTTGCCCGCACCCGAAGCTGTGCTTTCGCTGACCCGCAAGAAAACCGCCCTGCCTCCTTTGGATGATTTCGCAGCAGAAGATCCTGCAGCCGATCAGGACGAGTCCTTGCCGGCGATGGATGATGTGCCGATCGCCGCCCCGATCGAAGATGGCCTCGACCTGGCCACCCGGATTTTTCCATCCCTCCCGCTCCGCCCTCTTGAACAGGACGAGGACGATATCGAGGACGATGTTGAGGTTGGCGACTCCGCAAGCGACAAGTTCGCTGGTCCGGAAAAGCCTGTCGCGATGCCCGAAAATGTTCCGGAATTGCCCCGCTCGCTCGCATCCGAGCCAGAACCGGAGCCAGAATCCTCCACCGAAGAACCGGATCTGACGGCAGAGAAGGCTATTGTGCCTGATCAATTCACGGAGATGCCCGCCGCACCTGCGGCACCGGTTTCAAAGCCGCCTCAAGGTACGGTACCAAGGGACGAGTTCACCTTCACGCCCGCCCCGTCATCACGGCCTGCGATCACACCGGCTCCGGCTCCGGTCCCTGCCGCAGGGCACCAGACCGAGGTAACTCAGCGCCCTGCACCAGCAGCATTGCACGCACCGGTCCACGCACAAGCGCCAGACGCTGCGCCCATCCCGTCCGGGTCGCCTGACAGCGAAAACGCGCTGCGTCCCGCACGTTTTGACGAGCTTAATCCCACAAAAGATTACGAGACACCGGAAGAGGTTTACGACCTCGACAACTGGCTTGCAGAACCGCAATCCAAAGCCGCAGCTGTCATTCCAGAAACTTCGCTCCAGCAGGAGCCTGAAGCCGAAGCGCAAGCAACGGCAAAATCACATGACATCGCCACCGTAGAAAGCGTCGCTGTCGAAGACACGTCCGAAGCCGAAGCAGCACCCGCTGCCGACGAAACGCTGACCGGCGACGACCAAATCGATGGTTACGCCTTCATGCGCGATCCGCGATCACGCCGCTCTGCCATCGCGTCGGCCCAGCAGGGCCGCCAGAGCGCCCTGCGCGCAAAATTGCTGCGTGACGCAGAAGAAGACGCTGCCAAAGCACAGCAAAAAGATGCGTCCGGTTCGGACCTGATGGCTTTTTGGTCATGGATCAAAGGTTTCTTCGCGCCGAAGAGCTAGTCCGGCTCAGTCTATCCGGTAGAAGTCAGCAACTCGGTCCAACGCCAACCGCAGAACCAGTTTTCCGCTGCGGGCAGGCCACTTCAGCGCTTTTTCTGCAATCGGCAAGCTCTCACCAGCACACACGACACGCCACAGGATATCCTCTAGACCCCTGCCAGCCTGCGCCAGCGCACCATCGAACCGCGACCGGGCAGCGATTTGCCGTTCCGTTTGCGTCAATCCTTCGTCTGCCGTTCCGCGAATCCGCACCGGGTCCCACCGCATCGTGATGTTTGGCCCCAGTTCAGCCCGCTCATAATCGGCGCGCAGCCGCTCGCCCGCATCGAACAGGCGATCTTTAAGATGCCCGTGGGCATGCAGCCAGCCTAGCGGGCTTTCCGCCACATTCACGGTAACGCTGCGCCGCTGGCGCCGGGTGCCGCCGCTGCGGCGCGGCCCTTCAGATGTAAGTTCGCGTTCGACAAGCTGGCGCTGCATTGATTTCTCCTGGTGGCCGATCAGGTAAGCCGGTCGCGCCCCTTGCAAAATCGAATCGGTTGTAGGAAAGGTATTTTTCAACCAATTCGGTTAATTCACACAGGCGGAGAAACAGCGCGTGATCAATCGCATCAGGGATATTCGCAAGAGCAAGGGCATGACATTGGCCAAGGTTGCCGCTGCGTGTGAACCGCCCACGACAGCCCAAACCATCGGCCGGCTGGAAACGGGCATGCGCAATCTCTCGCTCGATTGGATGAACAAGATCGGTGCGGCGCTCGGCGTAGATCCGGAAGCTCTGGTGAAAGCGGCAGATGGCATGCAGCCGCAGGTGATCGCGCGGCTGACCATGTCCGGGGCGGAAAGCCTTTCACATCCGCGCGATGCCATTTTGCCCACGGAACTGATCGAGGGCGGCACGCTGGTGTGTCTCGAAATCGAAACCGGCCAAGGGGAATATCGCCCGGGCGATCAATTATGGATGCGTAAAATCTCCCCCGATGCAGCCGGGCAGCTGATCAACCGCGATGTTCTTGCCCCGCGCTCTGGCGGACGTTTTGCGTTTGGACGGCTGATTGACCGTCAGGGGACCATGGTTGGTCTGCTGCCCCCGGGTATCGGCCAGCGCCAGATCGTGATCGACAGCCCCGCATGGCTGGCCGCCGCCGAAATGCTGGTGCGAAAGCTGTAGGGCCGGAACCGCACCGATGCCGCGCATCCTGTCCATCGCCACGCTATATCCCAATGCGCACGCGCCGCGCTTCGGAACCTTTGTCGCGCGGCAGCTGGAGGCGCTTGCCGCCCGCGATGGCTGGGATATGACCGTGATCAATCCCATCGGGGTGCCGCCTGTTGCTGCAGGCCGCTACAAATCACTTGCAGAGGCTGCTGTCGATGGCGTGGAAGGCGGAGTCGCGGTGCACCGCCCGCGCTTCACCTTGATCCCGAAATTTGGCGCGCGGTTAAATCCGGCCCTTATTGCGCGGTCCGTGCTGCCGATCGCGCGGAGACTTCATGCAGAAAGACCGTTCGATCTGGTTGATGCACAATTTTTCTATCCCGATGGCCCTGCGGCAGCGCGGATTGCCCGCCAGCTGGACCTGCCCCTGAGTATAAAGGCGCGCGGCGCGGATATCTCCCACTGGGGCGCACAGGAGTTCTCGGCTGATAAGATGCGGCAGGCGGCAGATCAGGCCGCCGGGCTGCTGTCGGTCAGCATGGCACTGGCCCGCGACATGGCCAAAATCGGCCTGCCGCAAGACAAGATTACCGTTCACTACACTGGTCTGGATCGAACACTTTTCAAACCGCTTGATAAGGCGGAGTGCCGCCAGAAACTGGCCGCTGGTTTTGGCATTGCAGAAGGCGGGAGACTGCTTGCGACTGTTGGCGCCCTGATCCCGCGCAAGGGGCAGCGTTTCGTGATAGAGGCGCTGGAACAATTGGCCGACACGCAGTTGATCCTGGTCGGCAAAGGCGAGGATGAGCGGGCGCTGCGGCAACTCGCCGGCGATGCGGGTGACCGCGTGCATTTCCTCGGCAGCCTCGACCACAAATTGCTGCCTGTTGTTCTTTCTGCTGCTGATGCGATGGTTCTGCCTTCTGCCAGCGAAGGGCTTGCCAACGCCTGGGTCGAAGCGCTCGCCTGCGGCACGCCGCTTGTCATCACCGATGCAGGCGGCGCGAAGGAGCTGGTGCAAAACGATACCGCGGGCCGGATCGTGGATCGCACTGCAGATGCCATTGCCGCAGGTGTAACGGAGGTGCTCACCGCCAACTATGCGGCAGAGTGCGTGGCCAGCAACGCGGCGCAGTTCAGTTGGGAAGCGAACGCGGCGGCGCTGGCGAATTATTACAGCAGCCTGATTGCGCAGGCTCAGGTTTCTCCGCGAGCCTTCCGGTCCTGAAGATCCGCTACGGTTTCCTGCGGCACGAAGCTGTCGCTGGTCACGCCCAGCCAGATCAGGATTGGCGCGGCCATGTAAACCGAGCTGTAAGTACCGATGAAAATACCCACTGTGATCGCGGCGACAAGGCCGAACAGGCTGGCCGGGCCAAACAACAGCAGCGGCAGAAGCGCGATAAGCAGCGTCAAACTGGTCATCACGGTACGTGCCAGAGTCTCGTTGACCGAAAGGTCGAGCAGTTCGGGAAGAGGCATCTTGCGATACTTCTTCAGGTTTTCCCGGATGCGGTCATAGACCACGATCGTATCATTCAATGAGTAACCGATAATTGCTAGGATGGCGGCGATAATCTGCAAGCTGAATTCCATCTGGAACAGCGCGAACATCCCCAATGTCAGAGAAACGTCATGGAACAGGGCAAACAGCGCCCCGACACCGAACTGCCATTCGAAGCGGACCCAGATGTATAGCGAAATAGCCAGCATCGCGCCGAGCAGCGCCCAGACGGAGCGTTCACGGAACTCGCCAGCGACCTTGCCCGAAACGGTCTCGTTCGCATCACGGCGGACGTTCTCGAATTCGGATTGAATCTGGCTGACAACTTGCTCACCAATGGCATTGGCAGCGCCCGGTTCCTCTTCCGCCCCTTCGGGCAGCTGGATCCGGATGGACACAGAATTCGCGTCGCCAAACCGCTGGATCGCCGGCTCACCAAAGCCCAGTGTGCCGAGCCTTTCGCGCAGTTCGGGGATCGGTGCCGTCTCGCGATCTTCAAAGGTAACGCGCACTTCCTGGCCACCGGCGAAATCGACGCCGAAGTTTAGCCCCTGCGTCAGCACGAGGCCCCAGCTCGCAATGATCAGCAGAATGCTGACCACGTAGAATGGCATGCGCCATTTCAGGAACTTGATGTTCGTGTCTTCGGGAACGAGTTTGAGCAGTCGCATAATAATCTCCTCCCCTAAACGGTGATTTCAGTGGGCCGCTTGGCACGCAGCCAACCGGCAACCCACATGCGTGTGATGAACACGGCTGTGAATACGGTAGTGATCAGGCCGATGATCAGAACGACGGCAAAGCCGCGAACCGGGCCAGATCCGAAGCCGAGCAGCAGAGCGCCGGCAATGAAGTTGGTGATGTTCGCGTCATAAATGGCGCGGCTGGCTTCTTTGTAACCGTTTTCCACCGCCGCAACGACACGCCTACCGCGTTTTCGTTCTTCCCGGATGCGTTCATTGATCAGCACGTTGGCGTCCACCGCCGCGCCGATGGTCAGCACGAAACCGGCGATGCCGGGCAAAGTCAGCGTGGAATTGATCAGCGCCATGATGCCCAGGATCATCAGCACGTTCAGCACCAGTGCGCCCGTGGCGTAAACGCCGAAGCGTCCGTAGGATGCGATCATGAGCGCGATAACCAGCAGGGAACCAACCGCCATTGCGATGCCGCCCTTGACGATGGAATCGCGGCCAAGATCAGGCCCGACAGTGCGTTCTTCAATTACGGTCAGATCGACAGGCAGCGCGCCAGAACGAAGCTGAATGGCGAGGTTGTTGGCGGTTTCTGTCGTGAAGCCGCCCGAAATCTGCGCCGCGCCGCCAAGGATAGGTTCGTTGAAATTGGGGGCGGAGATAACATGGTCATCCAAGATGATGGCAAATCGCCGCCCGACGTTTTCCGTGCTCAACTGGGCAAAGCGTGCCCCGCCCTGCGGATCGAACTGAATGTTTACGACAGTTTCATTGGTTTGCGGATTTACGCCCTGCTGGGCTCCGGTCAGCCGGTCTCCGCGAATGCCGCCAAGCCGACGCACTGCTTCGAACTGACCGGCAAAATCGGAATCTTCGGCATACGGCACTATCTCGCTGCCGGGATTCGCAATGCCCTGCGCGACATCGCTTGGCAAAGCATTGGCATCAACCAGCTTGAATTCCAGCTCTGCCGTTTCACCCAGCAAAGCCTTCAGTGCGTCTGGATCTTCCAGACCCGGAACCTGCACCACGATGCGCGAGTCGCCCTGGCGAATGATCGTCGGCTCCCGCGTGCCGAGCGCATCGATACGGCGGCGCACGACTTCGGTCGCACTTTCCATCGCGCCTTCAACGGCCTCGTCGAGGCCCTGTTCGGTTTGCGTCAGGACCATGCGGTTGCCATCAACAACGTCCAGACGCCATTCCGCCACCAGTCCCGTGCCATTGATCAAATCGCGCAATTCTTCGCGCGCACGATCAATATCGGATGGATTTTCCAGCATGAAAGACAGCTGGTTATCAAGTGTGGAGAGATCGCCGATAGCGATTCTTGGTTCGGCATTGGCGAGCAAATCGCGGACCGATTCTTCCGCCGATTCGAGCCGCTGTTCAGCGACCTGCGACGGATCAGCCTCCAGCAGGATGTGGCTGCCCCCGGCAAGGTCGAGCCCGAGATTGATCTCCGGCCCTTCCAGGCTGTCAGGCAGATCGAGGCCAGCAAGGCCAGCGATCGAAGGCAACGCGGCGAACGCGAAGCCCAAGGTAATCACCCACAGCGTGATGCGCTTCCAAAGCGGAAAATCGAGCATGGACTTCAGCCCCGCCTTTATCAGTCGTTAGCCGGCTTGCCGCCGGGCTGCAGGATGTCACCAATTGTGGATTTCACCACCTTGATACGGGTGCCCTGCGCAATTTCGACTTCTGCGTAGATGTCATCGACCTTCACAACCTTGCCGACAACGCCGCCGGCAGTAACGATCTGGTCGTTCTTCTTGATCGCGCTGATCTTCCGCTGATGTTCTTTTGCGCGCTTCATCTGCGGGCGGAACAGCAGGAACCAGAAAATCAGCACCATGCCGATGATCGGAAGGAATTGTACCCAGCCCGGAGGTGCCGCCTGGGCACCGGCGGCGGCGAGAATATCAAGCATGTAAGCGATCCATTCGGAGCGTGAGTGACTAACAAAAAATGCCGGGAAAGTTCGAGCCGGAGGCGGTGCAAACCGCTCTATCCATGCCCTCTCCCCGATGTGTGGGTGCCGCGACTAGCAGCATTGCAGGTAGGTGGCAATCGAGGTGCTTGCTATCAAGCCCCTCCCTTTCTATAGGCGCCCTTCCACTGGTTTCGGGAAGTAGCGCAGCCTGGTAGCGCATCACACTGGGGGTGTGGGGGTCGCAGGTTCGAATCCTGTCTTCCCGACCAGTGGTTTCACCCCATTTACGGTCAGGCATGTTACGGTTAGGCACGTTACGGTCAGGCACGCGGCGGAGCACATTGCCCTGCCGCGGCTTGCGTGTGAGCGTTTCCCGGCCAGCGCGCTTTCCTACAGCAACCGATTCGGTTCACCGCCCGATGCGAATTTAACCGCAACGGAGCTGCCCATGGCTATTCTCGAATCACTAATCGGACCCATCGCCTCGATTATCGACAAGATCATTCCGGACAAGGAAGCGCGCGAACGCGCCAAGATCGAATTGATCAAACTGGAAGGCACGCAGGACATGCTGCAGATCGAAGCGCGCCTTTCCGCAATCGTGGCGGAGGCGAACAGCCGCGATCCGTGGACCAGCCGCGCCCGGCCCAGCTTTCTGTATGTGATGTACACGATCATCCTGTTCGCAATCCCGATGGGCGTTCTCGCCGCCTTCAGCCCCGCGACGGCTCGGGATATTGCGGTTGGCATGAATTCCTACCTCGGCGGCTTGCCGGAACCGCTCTACGCGCTCTTCGGCACCGGCTATCTTGGTTACACTGCCGCACGTCAGTGGGGTAAGGTGAAAGGTGTCGACAAATAAGACGCTGAAATCCGGTCCATGCTGTGTGCCTTTTAAACGCAATTGTGTCTGAAGCGCGCTTTGCCCTTGGCCGCCTGCCCCCGCAGCGGCTAAGGGCAAATGCATGACAGACACGGTATTTATTCTTAATGGGCCCAACCTCAACTTGCTTGGCGTTCGCGAACCCGAAATTTACGGATCGGAAACGCTCGATGATCTGGCGACGCGGGTGGAAGACAAGGCCAAGGCGCTTGGCCTCGAAGTCGAGATGCGCCAGTCCAACCATGAAGGTCACCTGACGGATTGGCTGCACGAGGCGCAGGCTGACGGTGCAAAGGCCGTTATCCTCAATGCCGGCGCCCTCACCCACACCAGCCTGGCGCTGTATGATGCGATCAAGTCGATCCGCACGCCTGTGATAGAAGTGCATATCTCGAATCCAGCCGCACGCGAAGCCTATCGCCACAAGAGCTATGTCGGGATGGCCGCAATCGGTTCCATCGCAGGCTTCGGCACCTACGGGTACGAATTGGCTCTCGAAGCGGCAGCCCAGCTGTAGCGCGCGCCGAGACTTTCCGCGGACACTTGCCATCACGCGCATCTGGTTCTAGCCCGAGCGCCAACTTGATTTACACAGTATTGGGGATTGCATGGCCGAGAAGAAGGCTCCTGCGCCGCGTCGTAGCGGAATGAGCGTTGATCCTGGGCTCGTGCGCGAGCTGGCGGATATGCTGGGTGAAACCGGCTTGACCGAAATCGAAGTGGAAGAAGGTGACAGGCGCATTCGCGTCTCGCGTGCAGGCCTGGTGGCAGCACCTGCGCATGCCATGGCAGCTCCTGCTGCTGCGCCGGTGGCTCCCGCACCCGATATGTCGGCGCCAAACGCCAGCGATGCGCCAGGCAATTCCGTTCAATCCGCAGAGCTGGCCAATGCGGTGAAATCACCGATGGTCGGGACCGCCTTCCTTGCACCCGAACCCGATTCCGACAATTTCGTTGCTGTGGGTGACACGGTGAAGAAAGGTGACACGCTGCTGATCGTGGAAGCCATGAAGGTGATGAACCCGATCACCGCGCCCGCCGATGGCACTGTCCAGCAATTGCTGGTCGGCAATGGCGAACCCGTTGAATTCGACCAACCCCTTATCGTAATTGCCTGATCCGACCATGGGCATTTCTCGCATATTGATCGCCAATCGCGGTGAAATCGCTTTGCGTATTCACCGTGCCGCGCATGAAATGGGGATCGAAACGGTCGCTGTGCATTCCACTGCCGATGCAGAGGCAATGCATGTGCGCCTTGCGGACCATGCGGTTTGCATCGGCCCGCCGTCGGCAACCGAAAGCTATCTCAACACCGCCGCGATTATTTCGGCAGCCGAAATCACCGATGCCGATGCAATCCATCCAGGCTACGGTTTCATGTCCGAAAACGCGCAGTTTGCGGACATTGTGGAAGCGCACGGGATCAAATGGATCGGGCCCAAGCCTGAACATATCCGCACCATGGGCGACAAGGTGCAGGCGAAGAAAACCGCTGGCGCGCTTGGTTTGCCGCTCGTCCCCGGATCGGACGGCGCAGTTTCCGATTTTGATGAAATGCGCCGGATCGCCGAAGAAATCGGCTTCCCCGTCATCGCCAAGGCTGCGGCCGGCGGCGGCGGGCGCGGGATGAAAGTCATTCCCAGCGCCGACAAGCTGGAATCGCTTGTCCGTCAGGCCATGAACGAGGCGAAATCTGCCTTTGGCGATGACACGATGTATCTGGAAAAATACCTCGGCAATCCGCGTCACATCGAATTTCAGGTGTTTGGCGACGGCAATGGCAACGCGATCCACCTGGGCGAACGCGATTGCAGCCTGCAGCGCCGCCACCAGAAGGTCTTCGAAGAAGCACCCTCCCCTGTCATCACACCGGAAGAACGTGACCGGATGGGCAGCCTTGTGGCGAACGCCATGGCGGACATGGGCTATCGCGGGGCCGGCACTATCGAATTCCTGTGGGAAAACGGCGAGTTTTATTTCATCGAAATGAACACCCGTCTGCAGGTAGAACATCCGGTCACAGAAGCTATCACCGGCATGGATCTGGTGCGCGAACAGATTCGCATTGCCGATGGCAAGCCGCTGTCGGTCACGCAGGAAGATCTGCAATTCCACGGTCACGCCATCGAATGCCGGATTAACGCCGAAGATCCGTTCACCTTTGCCCCGTCACCCGGCAAGGTAACCTATTATCATCAGGCAGGCGGCATGCATGTGCGCGTCGATAGCGGGCTGTACGCCGGCTACACGATTCCGCCCTATTACGACTCCATGATCGCCAAGCTGATCGTTTATGGCCGCACACGCGAGGGATGCCTTATGCGCCTTCGCCGGGCGTTGGAAGAAATGGTGATCGAAGGCGTAAAGACCTCGATCCCGTTGCATCAGGAACTGATCCACCAGCCCGATATCATCAGCGGCGATTACACCATCAAATGGCTGGAAGAATGGCTGGAGAAGCGTGCTGCGGAGGCGGAGGGCTGAGGTCCTTGCGTTTGGGTAATTGACCAAGCGCGTGCTCTTGTTCGGCGCCAGCGGCACTATCGGCAAGGCTACGGCCCACGCCCTGATTGCAGATGGTTACTCGGTGACGTGCTTTCTTCGTCGCTCTGATACAGGTGAGGCGATTGCTGCCGAGCTGGAGACGCTCGGATCTACCTGCCGCTTTGGCGACATAACCGATCCCTCTTCCATAGAGCGAGACGCGTTTGCAGGCGGCGAATTCCACGCGGCCGTATCCTGCATCGCGTCGCGCAGCGGAGAGCCCGGTGATGCATGGGCCATCGACCACCAGGCCAATTCCGACATCCTCAAGGCGGCCCGACAGGCAGGCGTTCAACATTTCACTCTGCTGTCTGCCATTTGCGTGCAAAAGCCGCTGCTGGCGTTCCAGCAAGCGAAGCTCGCGTTTGAGCGCGAGTTGATGGATTCCGCCCTTACATGGTCGATCGTGCGCCCGACCGCTTTCTTCAAATCGCTGTCCGGACAAATCGAGCGGGTAAAAAACGGCAAACCTTTCCTGCTGTTCGGCGATGGCGAATTGACGCGGTGCAAACCCATTAGCGACCGTGATCTGGGCAGCTATCTCTGCGCCACGCTGACCGATCCGGCTTTGCGAAATCGCATCCTTCCCATCGGCGGGCCCGGGCCAGCTATTTCGCCCAAGGAGCAAGGTCAGGAATTGTTCAAGTTAGTCGGCAAAGAGCCGCTTTTCCGGCATGTGCCTGTCGCCATGATGGACGCAGTTGTTGGCTTGCTGAGCGTTGCTGGGAAAGTGTCAGGCCGCGCCGCCGCAAGGGCCGCATATGCGCGCATCGGCCGGTATTATGCGACCGAATCCATGCTCGTGCTCGATCCGAAGACCCATGAATATCGTGCTGATCTAACGCCGGAAACCGGCAGCGATACGCTGTTCGAACACTATGCGCAGATGATCAGGGACGATCCAGAACGGCTTTAATCCAAGGTGAAGCCAGCGGCTTTCGCCTCGGTAATTACCTCTTCGCCCGTGAGTTTGGGATGGTCACCCTCGCCCGCCTGCCATGCGACCTTTTCGTCCACGAATATTTCGCGCCTCACGGGGAGAGCATTGGCGCCATCGAACAAGCCAGCGGCGAAGCTGCGATTGCCGGTTGGCAGGAAGTGATAAAACAAACAGCTGCCGCATTGCTTGCAAAAGCCGCGCTCGGCCCAGTCGCTGGAACGGTATACGCCGACAAATTCATCGTTTGCAAAGGCGAAGCTCTCCGCCTCCAGCGCACCGTAAAACGCGCCGCCAGATCGGCGGCACATGTCGCAGTGACAAATTTCAATATGATCCCTGGGATCGGTGAGCGTCACCTCAACCGCGCCGCACAAACAATGGCCCGCGAGTGTCTCGCCGCTCACGTCAAACTTCCAGCGGAACGCCCGGCTCGTGCTTGGCAGTGCGGATCGTCAGGCTCGTCTTGACGCTGGCTACATTGGGCGCCGGCGTCAGGCTGCTGGTGAGAAATTCCTGAAAACTCTGCAAATCGCGGCTGACGATCTTGAGGATAAAATCGATTTCGCCGTTGAGCATATGGCATTCACGCACTTCGGGCAGCGTCTTGATGTGTTCTTCGAAGCCGCGCAAATCTTCCTCTGCCTGACTGCGCAGGCTCACCATTGCAAAAACGGTGATCGCAAATCCCAGTTTGGAGGCATCAAGATCAGCGTGATAGCCGCGGATGACGCCATCTTCTTCCAGCGCGCGAACACGGCGCAGGCACGGCGGAGCAGTCAGCCCGACACGGCGCGCAAGATCTACATTTGTCACCCTGCCTTCCGACTGCAATTCAGACAGAAGCTTTCGATCAATTGAATCGAGAGTAGCCATTGCGAAATTCCCCTATCGTGTCCGCAAGCGAATTTTCCGTGCGGGAAATATCCGGCATCAAATATACCACCGGACCGAACTATTATTCTGTATGGCGGCAATTGTCCCTTTTTGCAACGCACTGCGCAGCGCGCATGTGCAGGTGGCCGGGTCTGGCTATGGCGCAGGTAAGAATTCCTTAACCTGTTGCCTATCGGAGCCCAGATGCAATTTGATGACCGCCTCGCCACAGTGCTGCGCTCCCGCGCAGACAGCGACGCGGTATTGCGCACCAAATACCGGCAATTGCTGGACTTGCTCGGGACATCGAAAGAAGAAGGCGACAGCGAGCTGCGCGCGCAGGCTTATGCCCGGTTGAATGAGCTGGCAGAGGCATTGCCGCAGGAAGAACAGGCGCGAATCTTGCGGGAACCGGGCCTGCGCCTGCGTAATCCTGCCCTTGTCGCTTTCCTGGCCCGGGGCGAGGCGAAGCCAGGCGCATCGGCGATGGCGACCGCGCGTTTGACCGATGAGGAATGGCTGGAGCTGATCCCGAAGCTGCCCGTAACTGCGCGGGGATTTTTGCGGCACCGGCGCGACCTGTCACCTGCGATAAAGGCGCTGCTGGCACGGCTCGGCGTAGGCGATCTGGTTCTGCCGGAGCCGGAAGGCGATGCTGCGGCACGGTCTCTACGCCAATCATCGGGATGGCAGTCAGCATCCCCGCCAATATCGACGCCAATATCAACACCGGCTTCGACACCAATATCGGCACCGGCATCACCACCGGCACGGACGTCGCCCGCTCCTTCCGCATCAAAACTGACAAATCCGCTTACCAGCGAAGAGGCTGGCATCGGCGCACTTCTCAAACGGATAGAGGCATTCCGGGAAACCCGCCGCAGCCAGCCGAACGATCCGCGCCTGCCCATGGGCGAAGACCAGCACGTGCAGCCGCTCCAGACAATCGAGTTTTCCTGCGATACCGATGGCATGGCAGTCTGGGCAGACGAAAACATTGCTCCGATGATAGTGGGTATGCAGCTGACCTCCTCGCGGACGAGCACGCTGATCACGATGGATTTGGATACAAAGGCTGCGTTCGCAGCGCGCCAGCCGGTTTATGCAGCCAGGATCACCGTCAACGCCGCACCTGAAATTTCCGGCCAGTGGCACCTCGATGCGGCCCCGCTGTTCGATCCCGCAACAGGCAGCTTCATCGGATACAGGGGCTGCCTTCGTCATGCTGTGGAAATTGTCGCTGCCGAGGAGGAAAGCGAGGCGGACGCCATGCGGCAGGTGCTGCATGAATTGCGCACCCCGGTAAACGCCATTCAGGGCTTCGCCGAAATCATCCAGCAGCAATTGTTCGGCCAGGTCCCGCATCAATACCGCGCTCACGCTGCCTCTATCGGCGTCGATTCGGCTACCTTGCTCGCCGGCTTTGACGAGGTTGACCGGCTGGTCCAACTGGAAGCCGATACGATGGAGCTTGAACCGGGCACTGCCGATCTGCGCGCCGCCGTTTCCGAAACAGTGCAGCGGTTGCAGGCAGTTCTTCGCCCGCGCCACGCTGGTTTCAGCCTGAATGTCAGCGGTGGGCCCTTCGTGACCGCACTCAGCCGGTCAGAAGCACTCGCGCTGTGCTGGCGCTTGCTGGCAACCGCCGCCGGGGCACTTGCTCCGGGAGAGGAAGTGGATCTTGTGCTGACAAGCGATGGCAGTGAAATTCAGTTGGAGCTTGCTGCGCCGCGGTCTCTCACAGATGGCGGCATGGCCGATCCAGCCGAAAGCGGAAGGCAGCGGGCCGTTAACGCGGGCATGTTCGGGCCCGCTTTTGCATTCCGTCTGGCACAGGCAGAAGCAAAGTCGGCGGGCGGTTATTTAAATTGTAAAACAAATCGCGTAACGCTCGTCGTTCCAGCCTTGACCGTCCATGACGGTGAACCTAGCGCGGGAAAGGGACGCATAGGCGAGTAAAAGCTCGCAAACATTTTTGGAGAAGCCAATTGGCGATGCGTAGCCTGCTCGATACGCCAAAAGCCAGCAGCCGCGCCCGGTTTCGGGACCGGATTCCGCGATTCATGCTCACAGTCGATACCGAAGAGGAATTCGACTGGGACAAACCCCTTACCAGAGATACCCACGGCATCGAACATGTCGGCCGGCTGTCCAAATTTCAGGTATTTTGCGAACATCAGAAAGTGGTACCGGTCTATCTGGTCGATTGGCCCATCGCCAATGCCAAGCTGGCAGCAGACATTCTGAAAGAGCCGCTGGCACAGGGTATGGCAGAGATCGGGGTCCAGCTGCACCCCTGGGTCAATCCTCCACACGAAGAGGAGGTCACGCAGGCAAATTCCTTCGCTGGCAACCTTCCCGCCGACCTGGAGGCAAGCAAAATCGGCAGATTGCGCGACACGATAGAGGCCAATTTCGGCATCGCACCGCTGATTTATCGCGCCGGTCGTTATGGTGCTGGCCCCAATACCGCCGAAATTCTGGTCGAAAAAGGTATTGCGGTCGACACGTCCGTGCGCCCGAAATTCGATTACACCGCCGTCGGTGGCCCCGATTATCGCGAGCATCCGGTTTACCCCTATTGGGTGGATGACGAACACACGCTGCTGGAATTGCCGCTCACCACATCATTCTGGGGCATGTTGCGGCGGCAGGGAGATTACATCTACCCGCGGCTGTGGCGTGCGCCTGCCATGCGCGGCTTGCTGTCGAAAACCGGGATGCTTGAACGTGTTCCACTGACGCCGGAAGGCGTGAGCGTCGAAGAGGCGATTCGCGGCATCGATATTGCGCTCGATGATGGCGCACCGCTGCTGATGTTTTCTTTCCACAGCCCGTCGCTGCGCCCCGGCGATACGCCCTATGTCCGCACCGAACAGGATCTGGATAATCTGTATGATTGGTGGCGGCGGGTGTTTGCCTATCTCAATCAGCGCGGTGTGAAGCCATCGAGCGTCAAAGATGTGATGCTGTCGATCGAAAGATGAGTTTGCGGCAAGGTGGACTACCGCGAATCCGGCGCTAGGGTGGCGCGATTATGCCAACTGACGAGCCAGCCAAACACCGTGTTACCTCTTTTGAAGTGGCGGAGCGTGCCGGGGTCAACCAATCCACGGTTTCCCGCGCATTGTCCGGTGACCCGTCGATTACAGACCAGACCCGCGCCCGCGTGCAGGAAGCCGCCAATGCGCTGGGCTACCGCGTGGATGCGCGCGCGGCGCGGCTGCGTAGCGGCAAAACCCGCACCATCGCCATCATTGTGGTCGCAAGGCCAGGCATGGACGCGACGGAGATAAATCCGTTTCACTACAATTTGCTGGGCAGCACCTGCGCCGCCGCATCGGAAATGGGTTATCAGGCGCTCGTCAGCTTCCAGTCGGAACCTGAACATTTTGACCGGCATTTCATAGAAACGCGGCAGGCCGATGGCATGGTCTTGCTGGGCACCAGTACCAATGATGCCGCGTGGGATTATCATCATCCCATCTTGAGCCGCAGCGATGTAGCCAGCTGGGGATCGCCCTTCACCGATCATGACCGGGTGGATGCGGACAACTGCGCGGGCGCAAGGATTGCCGTCGAACGATTGCTCGCCAGCGGGCATCGCCAGATCGCCTTTATCGGCGACACGGCAGAAACGCAGAAGCAGTTTCGCGAACGGTATGAAAGCTATGTCGAGGTCATGCGCGAACACGGGCTGGAAGCAGGGCCGCCCGTTTGGAAACCCGCTGCGATGCGGGCAGAACAGGGCCGCAAGTCTGCCGCAGCCCTGATTACCAGTCGCCGCGACTTCGACGGCATTTTCTGTTCATGCGATGCAATGGCATTCGGGGTGCTGGAAACCTTGCAGGAACGCGGCATTGCAGTTCCCGGCGATGTCGGCGTCATCGGGTTCGATGGCTTGGGTAGCGGAGCGCACAGCAATCCGCCGCTGACCACGGTGGAGCCTGATTTCCGCAAGGCTGGCGTAATGCTGGCACGAAAGGCGCTGGGAAAGCAAAAGGCAGACGACGCGTGCAGGGTTCCGGTCCGTCTGGTGGAACGTGGCAGCGTGCGGAAGCCAACCGAGGGCTAGGCCCCGAAGGGGCGGATTAGACTTCCAAAAAAGAAAATGGTCGGGGAGACAGGATTCGAACCTGCGACCCTCTGTTCCCAAAACAGATGCGCTACCAGGCTGCGCCACTCCCCGGACCGAGAACGCCCTTAGGATTAGCGCCGTTCCGGTGCAAGCAAGAAACCTACACAATCGAAGAAAGTCTTAGAGAGCTTACGTATTTGTCCGTAATCTAAACCTCCGATGCGGAGGCTGAACCGCATGCATGTGCCAATACGGCAGGTTTACCCCGCGCTGCATGATAGCAGAAGCAATAGCACTCGCCCTCGCCTGTTCCGTCACCGATGGAGATACGATTCGCTGCGGCGATGAACGTATCCGAATCACCGGCATAGATGCGCCGGAGACGCGCGCATGCAGAAGCGGCAGGCAATGTGTGGAAGGTGATGGCAGGGCATCCACCCGCGCGCTGGAAAGCCTGATGGCCGATGCTGATCTTTCGATCATCAGGCTGGGCCGTGACCGATACGGGCGGACACTGGCAGTAGTGTATGCCGATGGCATCAACATCGCCTGTGCCCAGATGGCCGCGCATCAGGCCTATTATATCGAACGCTGGGACAATCAGCGGCTGGTCGCCGCAGACTGCCCGGAAATTGCCGCCGGAACGAGGCCGCGGCAAAGCTGAAGGGAAAGGTGCACGAAGGGCTGGTGGGCCCGGCAGGACTCGAACCCGCGACCTAGCCGTTATGAGCGGCCAGCTCTAACCAACTGAGCTACAGGCCCCCGTGAGCAATTTGCCAACAGGTTGCCAGCCATTCGTGCCGGCGTGCCAGTAAACGCTCCGTCCCAAAGGGGCAAGCGCGCTTGGCAGCCTCGCGCTATTCCCCCGCGATGATTCCCGGCCCGGCGATATCGCCCGGCTCGTTCGCCAGCACATTTGCAACTGCGGTCCACACGGCGACATTCTGCGCCAGTTCCGCCGGATCGACCTTGTCCAGAGTATCATTGGCGGTGTGGTGCAAATCGAAATAGCGGCTGCCATCCTGTTGCAGATCGATAATCGGTCCGCCCTGATCGCGCACGATATTGAGGTCCGCGCCGCCCGTTGCAAGGATCTGCGGGGCGGGCACGACGCCGTACGGCGTCACCGCATTTGCCAATTGCTGGAACAATCCGGGGTTGGAGCGTGCAAAATTGGCTTCCAGCCGCCAAATCAGACCTGCGCCGAAATCGCTTTCGAGGCCGACGCCGATTTTTTCGTCCGCATGGGCCGCAGAATAGGCGGCGCTGCCCCACAGGCCGGTTTCTTCGGCACCTGCAAACAGCACGCGTATCGTGCGCAGCGGCTGGCCTTCCTGCGCAACGCGCAACGCGGCCGCAGCAGCGATGGCGCAGCCCGAAGCATCATCGATCGCGCCCGTGCCGGTATCCCAGCTATCCAGATGGCAGGCGAGCAGCACTGGCGGCAAGGAAGGATCGCTGCCGATGATTTCACCGGTGACATTGCCGCTTGGCGTCATGCCGAGGAACTGCGGTGTGAGCACCAGGTCTATCGAAACGGTTTCACCGCGCTCCAGCATACGCTCGAGATTGTCAGCATCCGGATTGCTCAATGCGGCGGCCGGAATGGGCACCGTGCCATCCGGCCAACTGGTCGCGCCGGTGTGCGGCAGGCGGTCAGTGTCAGTGCCGATAGAGCGGATCAGGATGGCGGCAGCGCCCTTTTGCGCAGCGATGCCGGGTCCTTGCCGGCGGGGTGATCCGAAATAACCGTAATGAGAGCCATCCTGCGTCGCGCGCATCGCATGGCCGATATACGCGATCTTGCCAGCCAGGCTGCCATCAGGAACAGCGCGCAACGCGTCGATCGATGCAAGATGAACCACCTCGGCGGTGATCCCTTCAGCAGGTGTAGCACCGCTGTACCCCAGCGCTGTCAGCACCAATGGCTGCGCATACCGGCCAGTGACACGGGCGCGTTCTTCGCCGCGAACCCACGTGTTGTGCATGAAAGGTTCGTCCACAACGTTGGCAAAGCCGCGTTCCCGGAGCCATTCAATCGCCCATGCGCGCCCGCGTGCCTCGTCCTCGGTACCGGCAAGACGCGGGCCGACTTCTGTGGTGATGCCTTCAAGGAAATCCCACGCAATTTCATCATGTGCCCCCGGCTCAAGACCGTAACGGGCATCATAGCGCTGGGCGCTGGCAGTGGCGGGAACGGCGAGGAGGAGCGCAGAAAGCGCAAGAAGGTGTTTGTGCATGGGGCCGAGTGCTAACTGCACGCGCACGGCAAGTCCAGATGTCGTATCAGGCCGCTGCGGCGCACTTCATCACGGCAGGTGCTTGATTTGCCTGATCTTCGCTCTCCACCCGGTTCCGGCCACCGCCTTTCGCCCGGTAAAGCGCAGCATCGGCGCGGCCGAACAATTCGTGATAGTTTTCCCGGCCGCGCAGATGCGCAACACCGAAGCTGGCTGTCAGACGCATGTTTTCGCCAATCGCGGGATGGATCATCTGCGCAAAGGCCATGCGGATACGGTCTGCTAGCCGGATCGTATCAAGCGGAGAGCATTCACGAATAAGCAAACAGAATTCCTCGCCGCCAATGCGCCCGGCAATGTCATCATCGCGTATCATCTGCTGCAAAAGACCGGCAAAACTGGCGATGACTTCATCACCTGCCTGGTGCCCCCAAAGGTCATTCACCTGCTTGAAATGATCTATGTCCACGATGACAAGGCTCACCTGTTCGCGGGCTTGCGCGGCATTTGCGATGGGGCCGGCAATGGCCGTTTCAAAAGCGGTTCGGTTGCGAAGGCCGGTAAGGCCGTCTGTATCGGCACGGTCGCGGAAGGCCTGCATCAGATCGAAGATCGACGCCCCGATCAGCACGATCGCTGTATTGAGCGTTTTCACCATCAGCACGATATTGATGATCGAATAATAATTCGACTGCCGGTAGTCACCGACCGGGATGGCCCCTTCGGCCAGCACGGTGATCATCGGTCGAACCATGAAATCAATGGTATGCAGTGCCACGATCCATAGGATTGCCGTGTCGATAAACGACCGGCGTCTGGCCCCCAGCAATGACACCAGCGCCACAAGAAACATCGCGCCATATCCGGCATTGAGGATAATCAGGCGTGGTCCGGCGTCATTCGAAAGCAGAACAGCGGCTGTCAAAGCGCAAAAGGCAACACCATAGATCGCGGCATTTACGCCTAGAAAGGCGGGGCGGCCCGCGCGGCTGCACGTGCCCCAGATCAGCAGGATCGCCGAAGCGGAATAGAACGCCTGCGTTGCGTAGAACACATAGGCTGAGCCGGTTGGCAGTATGTGAGTGACAAGAAAGCCGGTGGCGAAGAGCGCGTATGCAGCGCCGAAGGCAAGCACGTGCTTGCCCAGCCTGCCGCGCCACCACAGCGCTACAAAAACTGCCGAGAAGACATACGCCATCAGCGGCGCTGTCAAACCCAGAATCTGCTCGTTCATATTCCCCCCATGGAACGGAACCACCGCTTTATGGGGAACAGGTTAACGGTTGTATAAGGGTTGTAAAAAAATGCAGCATAAATGCGTGATATCTGGAGTTTAGATCAAATTAACTACCAGAAGCGGCTGCCGGGAACGCCTTTGAACGGGCCTGCAACTTTGCTTGTGATCCACCCGCCGTAAAATTGCCCCGGCTGCGGGATAACTGTCTCTCCATCGACGATGCAGCGATCAAAGGGAGCAGCGTAGAAGGCAAGGTAATCGCGCAATATATGGAACGCTGGGGTGGGCGAGGGATATGACCAGCCGACCTTCTCCAGCACGGCATCTCCTGCAACAATATCCCAATATCTTGCCGCGCCCTTCCATTCACACATGGAAGACCCTGCCGCACGGCGCAATACGCCCGGTGCAATGTCATCGGGCGGAATGTAGTAATTCGGCGGGTGGCTTGTTTCCAGCACACGCACAGCATTGCGCGTATCGGCGATGGTCATGCCGGTATGTTCGATAACGATGTGGACCCCGGTCTGTTCAGCAACGGCGGGTCTTGGATAGCCCCAAACGCTTTCCTGACCGGGAGAAACAGGATCTGGATCGGGATGCATCATCCCCTGTTCGCCCATCGTTGGAGGCGTGGTCGGAAACGCAGGAATATTGAGTAAAGCTTTTCGAAAACGCGGTTCATCACGGGCAAGCGTGCCAGTTCACCCAACGGGCGAAGCAAGGGGATCGCGCGCCACATTGCGGCAAAGCCGGCAGCTCCTGATAGAATACGTCCATTGTCACGCACATGAAAGCGCGCAAGCAAGTCTTCCTGCGAGATCGGGCAGCTTTCCGGCTGCCCCTCGCTCACATCGACAAATCTGATCGCAGTGCGCCGATCGAGCCGCTGCATAAAAGCGATTTCGCGGCGGCATAGCGGACATGCACCATCATACCACACAGTGATCCGGTTTACAGTGACCTGGTTTCCCGGCACCTCAGCCATCGGCCAAAACCTTGTCGGCAAGTTCCAGACCGGAAATAAAAGCGTCTTCGATGCGCGGTCCGATCAGCCAGTCCCCGCACGCGCCGACGCGCACTTCCCTGTCCCAAACAGCACTCTGTCCTGCGGCTCCGCTACGAGCATAGCGCCAGCGGTGTGCGGCGACGTGGCGGATTACAGGAAGTTTGCCGCCAACACGGGCGCGCAATTCTTCAAGCAGCAAGGGGATGACCGCATCGGCCTCCTCTTCCAGATATTCCCGGCTCCAGTCAGGCGATGCCTGCACTACCCAGCACTCTTCGTGGCCGCGGCCCGGCTTGGCGGAGTTTCGCGCAGCCCAGCCAATCGCACCGGCATCTTGAATGGTATCCCCGTGATCCAGCGCACTTTCGAATGCCGCCATCACTGTCCAGCACGGGCCTGCCACCGTCCGATCTGCGATGCGCGCCATGTCGGGCGAATGCGCCGATAGCAGCGGACCTGCCTGTTCAGCCGGAACTGCCACCAGAATTGTATCGAACAGATGTTCCGGCAGGCCTTCGCCATCAAGCCGCCAACCAGCCCCAGATTGGCCGAAAGCTTCAACCCGGTTGCCAAAGTGCACATCCAGACCCGAAGCCATCGCCTTGATCGGCGCATTCATGCCGGGCACGCCGACGAACGCACCCTGTCCTGCAGCGGGCCAGCGCGCCACCACGCCGGAGGTTTCCCATTCGGCTACCTGCCGGGCAAAGCGATCATCGCGGGCAGTGAGATATTGCGCGCCGTGATCGAAAAGCAGTGTTTCGCCAGCAACCTCTGCTCGGCGCGTCGCCATGCGTCCTCCCGGCCCGCGGCCCTTGTCGAATACGGTGACGGTATGGCCCGCGGCTGCCAGCCGTGTGGCGCACGAAAGTCCGGCCATCCCGGCCCCGATGATAGCGATTGTGTTCATGCCGGATTATGTGAGGCTTTGCCGGCCTCGGGCAATACCGACTTGTGGAACCGCATGCTCACTTGGTTGCCACGTCTTGCAGCAGCCCGTCATTAAGCGTGTCGCCGTGCAGCACGGAAACATCGCCTGTAGTCTCCAGCACCACCGCACGCACTTTGCTGTAATCCAGCACGTTCGCTTCGCGCAGTTTCGCACGCAAATCGCTTTCCGCAACCCGTGAGCGTTTCAGCGCAGCATGGTCGATCTTGCCATCACGCATCAGCAGGATCGGATCATTGTGCAGCATATCCCGCACAGTCTCGCTGCTTTTGCGCAGCTTCGCCACGATCACCTGAAAGATAAACAGGCCGGCCATCGCCAGCATTGCCTGCACGAAACCGGTCCACTCACTCGCTTGGGCCGCGCCCGCGACAAGCGAACCGAGCGCCACGGTCATCACGAAATCGAAGCTCGTCATCTTGGACAGCGACCGCAGCCCGACAATCCGGATTTGGACCACCACGAACGCGAGGGCGATCATACCGAGAATGAGACCGCGCAGCAGCAGGTCGTACAGCGTATTATCCAGGAACATGCCTGACCAACCGGCAGCGCCGCCAAATCGTTCCGGCAATTCGTTCCGGCAATTCGTTTCTCCGGTCCGCAAACGCCACCTTGCCCGCCGCGCCCGCAGCCCCTATCTGGGAGGCAAATCAAACTCCACCAAATACCCGAGACGAAGGACCCGCCCGATGGCCGCTCAATACGCATATGTCATGAAGAACATGACCAAGACTTTCCCCGGCGCGCCAAAGCCGGTGTTGTCGGACATCAATCTGCAATTCTATCGCGGCGCGAAAATCGGCATCGTCGGCCCGAACGGCGTGGGTAAATCCACGCTGATCAAGATCATGGCCGGGATCGACACCGACATTTCGGGCGAAGCTTGGCCGGGCGAGAATATTACAGTCGGCTATCTGGCGCAGGAACCGCAGCTTGATGAAAGCAAGACGGTGCTGGAAAACGTCAAGGACGGCGCGCGCGAAACGGCGGACAAGGTGGATGCCTACAACGCGATTGCTGCGCAGATGGCAGAACCCGACGCAGATTTTGAAGCGCTGGGCGACCAGATGGCGGAACTTCAGGCGCAGATCGACGCGGTGGACGGGTGGACGCTCGACAACCAGCTCGAAATCGCGATGGAGGCGCTGCGCTGCCCGCCGTCCGACAGCGGAGTGGAAAGCCTGTCCGGCGGTGAAAAGCGCCGCGTTGCGCTGACCCGCTTGCTGATCGCAAAGCCCGATATCCTGTTGCTTGATGAACCGACCAACCACCTTGATGCCGAAAGCGTCCAGTGGCTTGAAAACCACCTGAAAGAATATGCCGGCGCTGTCCTGATGATCACCCACGATCGCTACTTCCTCGACAATGTGGTGGAGTGGATTCTGGAGCTCGATCGCGGCACCTATTATCCGTATGAAGGCAATTACAGCACCTATCTGGAAAAGAAGTCGAAGCGTCTGGACCAGGAAAACCGCGAAGAAAGCGGCCGCCAGAAGGCCCTGACCCGCGAACTGGAATGGATGCGGCAAACACCCGCCGCGCGCCAGACCAAGTCAAAGGCGCGTATCCGCAAGTTCGATCAGCTTCAGGATGAAATGGCCAACCGCAAGCCGGGCAAGGCGCAGATCGTCATCCAGGTGCCCGAACGGCTTGGTGGCAAGGTGATCGAGGCCAAGGGCATCACCAAGTCCTACGGCGACAAGCTTCTGTTTGAAGACCTGTCCTTCATGCTGCCCCCGGGCGGCATTGTCGGCGTGATCGGGCCAAACGGCGCGGGTAAATCTACGCTGTTCAAGATTCTGACCGGCAAGGAAACGCCCGACGAAGGCACTGTGGAAATCGGTGAGACAGTGCACATGGGCTATGTCGACCAGAGCCGCGACCAGTTGAACCCGAAGAACAACGTGTGGGAAGAAATCTCCGACGGGCTGGATTACATGACCGTCAACAAGCACGAGACTTCGACGCGGGCCTATGTCGGCGCGTTCAACTTCAAAGGCTCCGACCAGCAGAAAAACGTCGGCAAACTGTCCGGCGGTGAACGCAACCGCGTCCACATGGCGAAGATGCTGAAAGAAGGCGGTAACGTGCTCCTGCTAGATGAACCGACCAACGATCTGGACGTGGAAACACTGTCAGCCCTGGAAGAAGCCATCGAAAACTTCGCCGGCTGCGCCGTGGTGATCTCGCATGACCGCTTCTTCCTTGACCGTCTGGCGACGCATATTCTGGCGTTCGAAGGCAACAGCCATGTCGAATGGTTCGAAGGCAACTTTGAGAGTTACGAGGAAGATAAGCGCCGCCGTCTGGGCGATGCGGCTGACCGGCCAACGAAGCTGGCTTACAAGAAGCTGACTCGGTAATTACGGGCGGTGAAGAATTTCGTTATTGGCAATAACGATTTGTCTTTGCCGCCTACTCGTTTGACTTTGGAGATGCTCCCCTCATAGGTATCCCTTTCTGGGGGGAATTATCTATGAGTAGCAGCACAGCTAAGGCTGACACGGGCTGGCTTGGCCATCCAAAAGGGCTGTTGTTCCTTTCCTTCACAGAATTGTGGGAGCGGTTTTCGTTTTACGGAATGCGCGCCCTGCTGATCCTGTATCTGGTGCAGGACTTGCTGATTTCGGACCGTGTCGACACCGTCTTGGGGATGGATGGTTTCCGTAACGTGATGGAATCCATGTTTGGTCCGATGAGCACGCAGGCTTTCGCCAGCCAGCTGTTCGGCCTTTATGCCGGCTTCGTATACTTCACGCCGTTGTTCGGCGGGCTTATTGCCGATCGCTGGCTGGGCCCGAGAAAAACGGTGATGATTGGCATACTGCTGATGACGGCTGGCCATTTCGCCATGATTTTCGACGTCACTTTCCTGATCGCCCTTCTTTTGCTGGTGCTGGGCTCCGGCTGCCTGAAAGGCAATATCGCCGCGCAGGTAGGAGAGCTTTACCCGAAGGCGGATGAAGCGCTGCGATCGCGCGGCTACACCTTATTTTCGACGGGCATCAACATTGGCGCGGTAATTGGGCCACTCGTTTGCGGTCTGCTGGCGCAAATCTATGGCTGGCACACCGGCTTTGCTGCGGCGGGTGTGGTGATGGTTGCATCCGCCGCGGTCTACTTCGCCGGGATGCGGCACTATGCGGACGAACCGACAAAGGCGACGCGCAGCGAAGCAGCCGCTGTGACAAGTAAGGAATGGCGGATGATCGCCCTTGTCGCAGTCGTGATCTCGCTGACCATGTTTCAATGGGTCGCATGGGACCAGTTATTCAATGTCGGGCTGCTCTGGGTGGCTGACCATGCCGACCTTTCTTCACCCTTCGGCAATGTCCCGGTTGCCTGGTTCGCGTCTATCGATTCGCTTGCCTCGATCCTTATTGTGCCGTTCCTTGTCGGCCTTTGGCGATGGCAAGCAAAACGCGGCACGGAACCGACAGATCTCGGTAAGATGAGCATTGCGGCTGCGATCACGGCGCTCTCTTGTACGGTGCTAGCTGTGGGAGCGATGCAAATTGAAGCTGGCGGCAAGGTGTCGATCATTATCCCTGTGCTTTCGTTCAGCCTGTCGGGCATCGCATTTATGTGGGCGTGGCCACAGGTGCTGGCCATCGTGTCACGGCGATCGCCTGATAGTGCGAGAGGGATGATGATGGCAGCAGCATACCTCACGGCATTCGCCAGTGCGATTGGTGCGGGCTATATCGCGCGGTTCTATGAACCAATGGGTGCAGTGCAATTTTGGTGGCTCAATGCAGGAATATCGATGTTCGGCGCCGTAATAATCCTCGTCTGCTCAACGCCCCTAAGGCGAGCCATGGATCAGATAGAGGCATCGCAAGATGTCGGCATTGAGGATTTTGCGTCGGCAAAGCCCGTGTAAGAAATGTTCTCATCAGTGCAGGTATTAAGTTTGGCGCGCCCTTCCCTACAACGCCCGAAAGCCGCCATCCCCTTCGATGGCTCTTTCACATCGTCCAATCCCGCCCGCTCACGCTGACCCGCGTTTCAGCCGGCAAAGTGTCACCCTGTTGGAAACACATCTAAACCGCTGTAGTGAAATGTTTTTCCTGCCAAATTGCGGGGTGACGCAGTGTAACCTTTGTCACCCAAACCCATCAGCTACGGCGAAATCCACTGCCCCTCACCACTCGCCATATCGATGATCGCGCGGCGGTGGCCGTCGTTGGAGAGGTAGAACCAGTCCACTTGCGCCAGTTCCACCAGCAGCACAGCGAAATTGACGCGTGCCGGGGCGACTTGCTGTGCGGTTGGTTCCTTGCCTTCGATCCACTCCGGCAGTCCGGACGATGGTTCAAAGGTCAGCGCGCCCGGACCTTCGCCCAGATAACATCGTTTGGCGAAATTGGTGCTTTCGTCCCATGCTGCACCGGCTGCCGGTGTATCCCGCTCGATCCGGCCGGTGCCCTTGCAGCGCAATTGGATCTTCGCCTGCTTGTCATAGAACAATACGCCCACGGGTGAGCCATCCCCCACCACTGCACATTTGGGCGAGCGCGCATCGGTATGGAAGCGCAGCGTCATGGTGGCCGCGTCATACCCGCGCAGCACCATTACCCGCAATTCGGCATCGGTGGTGGCAACAACGGCGGTATGCATGGCAGAGCGGCGATTGCTTGCTCCGTCGGAGAGGCGGCTCGTGATGTCCGCGGCGATATCTGAAAAGCTTGTCATTACGCCTTCCCCTGCCGACCAAATGCCTTCAGGGCAAGGTCAGCCGCGTTCAGATAAAGCGTATCCAACATGAACGGGAGGCTAAACGAGTGGTTCAGTTGCCGGTCAGAACGAATCGCTACAAATGGATACATCGAATACAAATAGATACGCATCAGGGCCGCAGCACTCGGGCGGCATTGGTCAACATAGGAGATGTTGCAATGCAACTCGCAATCTTACTGAAATCCAGTGGTCTGGCCGCAATGGCAGCCGCGATGGCGGTCCCCGCTATCCCTGCAATGGCGGCTGCGACCGATACTGCGACCGATACTGCGGTCGATGATCAGCAGCAGGACCGGGAGACCCGCCAGGATCGGCGCGGCAACCGCGACGCCCGCCAGAACCGGCGTGGTGGCAGCGAAGATCGCCGTCCGAATAATGCTGACCGGCAGGAACGCCAGGCGCAACGCGAAACCCAGCGCCAAACCCAGCGCCAGCCGCAGCGTCAGGAACGCCAGACACAGCGCCAGGGCAACCGGCAGGAAAGCCAAGGCAACCGTCAGGAACGCCAGACGCAGCGACAGGATAACCGGCAGGAACGGACGAATAATCGTGGCGCGCAGCAACAGCAGGTCACCCGCGACCGCGTGAACCGTGAACGCAGCAATGCCGATAACCGCGGCAACCGTCAGGATAGCCAGCGGCAGGCGCGTGAGATCGCGCGCCAGGTCGAACGCCGCGCCGAAGGCCGGGCCAACCGGGTGGAGCGCCGCGGTGATCAGCGGTCGCAGCAGCAAGGACGGACCGAAAGCCGCGGCGATCGCAACCGGACCTACACCAGCCGTGATCGGAACCGCACCTATACCAACCGGGACCAGCGTGATTACCGTGACCGGGACAGGCGTGATTACCGTAACCGGGATCAGCGCAACTATCGTGACCGTGACAATCGCAACTACCGCGACCGCAATGGTTCGTACCGCGATGGCTACCGTCAGGGCCGTGAGCAGTCGCGCCGCGAACATCGCCGGTGGGATCGTCAACGGTGGCGCAGCAACAATCGGTACAATTGGAACAGCTACCGTTACAACAATCGCAGCACCTTCCGCCTGGGGCGTTATTATTCGCCTTATCGGAACTACAGCTACCGGCGTCTGAACATTGGCCTGTATCTCGACAGCCTGTTCTTCTCCTCGCGGTATTACATCAACGATCCGTGGCAGTATCGCCTGCCGGATGTGTACGGTCCCTACCGCTGGGTTCGCTATTACGACGACGTGATACTGGTGGATATTTACACCGGCGAAGTGGTCGACGTGATCTACGATTTCTTCTGGTGATGTGACGACACATACATTGCCGGAGCGAGTGGCCGGTGATGGCCCCCCGTCCTAACGGATGGGGGGTTTCGCCGTTACAGACTGCTTCGCGGGCCAACTTTGCCAAACGGCAACATCCGGAAAATGCCGCCATCCTTATCGAAGAATGTGTGCTTCAACCCGCCCAGAACGTGCAGTCCGACCAGATAGATCATGATTGTTCCGCCGGTCTTGTGGAGATCGAAGATTTCCTCTGACAGCCCTTCGTTACTGCCGACCGGCAAGGCTCCGATAGTGAACAGGCCGAACATCTCGATTTGCTGCCCGCCAAGGGAATTGGCCAGCCATCCGCCAATCGGCAAACCGATGAGCAATACGTAGAAAATCACATGGGTGGAGCGGGCGAGGATCCGTTCCCAATTGGCGTATCCTGACGGTAGCGGCGGAACAGGGTGGGAAAGCCGCCATGCCAACCGTCCGATTGTAAGCGCCAGAATCGTAATTCCGACAGCCTTGTGATCATTAAAGATGGCTATTTTCTCAGCTCGAGCGGCTGCATGTTCGGCATTTTCCGCAAGCCGCCAGTTAAGAATAACCAGCCCTGCGATCACCCAGTGGAATAGCATCGCGACACCGGAATAGCGTTGGTGCTTGGACATATATCCTCTCCCCATTGGCTGGCAGAAGCAAATCTGAACTTGCGCAGGCCGCAAAGCAATGAAAAAGCGTGAGCCATGACAACGGGTACGAACAGCGAAATTCCGGATAATGCCGACCAGAGCGGCCTGAAAAGAGTCGGGCGAAAGGTGCGCGAACGCCTCGCCGCCAATCCTGCCGCTTACAAAGTGCCGAGCGAAGAGGTGGAACTGTACGCCATCGGCGATTTCATGACGCCTGCTGAATGCGCCAAGATGATGGAGCTGATCGACGCGACAGCAAAGCCCAGCCGGGTGTTCGATCTGGAGTATTCAGACGGCTACCGCACATCCTATTCCGGCGATGTCGATCCGCACGATCCCTTCGTGAAAAAGATCAACCGCCGGATCGACGATCTGCTCGATATCAAGCCCGAATATGGCGAGACCATTCAGGGACAGCGATACATGCCGGGCCAGGAATTCCAGGCTCACCATGACTGGTTTCATCCCGATACCAGCTATTGGGAACTGGAAATGAAGCGCGGCGGCCAGCGCAGCTACACCGCAATGGTATTCCTGAATGAAGTTGCAGCAGGCGGAACAACGGATTTTACCGATATCGGCCTGTCAATCGATCCCAAACCAGGCGTTTTGCTGGCATGGAACAATGCGGACCCCGAAGGCATTACAAACCTCAAAACCATGCATGCCGGCCGCCCCGTTCTGCAAGGCAGCAAGTACATCATCACGAAATGGTATCGCACCAAAAAGTGGTTCTAGCCAAACCTAACGCGCCAGCGCCTCGGCAATCAGTCGCCGTGTGTTTTCAACACCGTAAAGCGCGATAAAGCTGCCCATACGCGGCCCCTGGGCTGAACCTAGCAGCGTTTCATATTGGGCACGGAACCAGTCGCGCAGGCTTTCAAACCCGTGCGCTTCATCCTTGCCGATTTCATACACGATAGTCTGCAAATCCTCTGCCGCCATGTCGGCAGGCACATCGGCCAAACGCGCATCGAGAGCGCGCAGCGCGGACGCCTCGTTCGCTTCGGGCGCGCGCTTTTGCAGCGTAGGTGCAACAAAATCGCGATTGTAGGCGAGCGCCTTGCCCACCAGTACATCCAGATCAGGATGCGCTTCAGGCCGGGCATCTTCGACATAATTGGCAAGGTAGGACCATACTTGCTCCCGGTCCGCCTCTGCCCCGAGCACACCAACCAGATTGAGCAACAGTCCATATGTCACGGGCAGAGTATCGCCCGCCCCCACCGGAGGCTGCGCGCCGCTGGCGTCCTTTACCCGCAGCAGATTCCACGCCGGATTGCCGAGCTGCTTTTCAACCGGTTGATCGGGAATGCTGGCGCGGAACTGCCAGTATTCATCAACCGCGCGCGGGATTACGCCAACATGCAATTGGCGCGCGCTTTTCGGGTTGGAGTAGATGTAATGGCCAAGGCTTTCCTCGCTGCCGTAGGTCAGCCATTCCTCTATCGACAGGCCATTGCCCTTCGACTTTGAAATCTTCTCGCCATTGGCATCGAGGAACAGCTCGTAAATTAAACCCTCTGGCTTGCGCCCGCCCAGCACCTTGGCAATGCGGCCGGACTGCACGCCGGTATCGGTCAGATCCTTGCCGTACATCTCATAATCAACGCCCTGCGCGACCCAGCGCATGGCGAAATCGACCTTCCACTGCAGCTTGGCCATACCGCCCAGAGCGCTTTGTTCGATCACGCTGCCGTCTTCATCAGTGAAGCGAACAATCCCGGCATCGGCATCCACCACTTCTACCGGCACCTGCAGAACCACACCCGTGACCGGGCTGATCGGCATGATCGGCGAGTAAGTCGCCGCGCGCTCCGCTCGCAGGGTTGGGACCATGATATCGAGGATCGCCTGATTGTGCCGCAGCACATTCTTCAGCGCATCATCGAAAGCGCCCGTGTTGTAACGGTCCGATGCCGCCACGAATTCATAATCAAATTCAAACCGGTCCAGAAAATCGCGCAACATGGCATTGTTATGCGCAGCGAAACTTTCAAACTTTTCGAATGGATCGGGAATGCGGCTGAGCGGCTTGCCAAGATGCTCGGTCAGCATGGCCTGGTTTGGCACGTTGTCCGGTACTTTGCGCAGTCCGTCCATATCATCGCTGAATGCCACCAACCGTGTGGGCGCAGGATTGCCCTCGCGATCTGCAGCGACAATCTCATAAGCCTTGCGCACCAGCGTGGTCCGCAGCACTTCCTGAAACGTACCGATGTGCGGCAGGCCGCTTGGCCCGTAGCCAGTTTCGAAAAGCACAGGTTCAATCGTGCCGTCCTGTGCCCTCTTCCCATCGCGGAAACGTTTGGCAAGCCGCTGCGCCTCCTGAAAAGGCCATGCCTTGGAGCTGCGGGCGGCTTCGATAAGATCTGTGCTGAACATGGAAACGGCTTTTGCCCAAGCGCATCCGTTTCGCAAGTGCGAAACATTTTGGAACTTTGCCAAGGGGCACCTCGTTACGTTCAAAACAAAACGGGGAAATTACGTGAATTACATCGATACGTTGCAAAATCAGGTTCAGGGCATGGCACAAGGCTTCGTCGCGGTCCTGCCAAACCTTGTGATCGCTTTAATCGTATTGATAATCACTTGGCTGGTCGCAAAGTTTGCAACCGGCATTGCAGATCGCCTGATCGGCAACACTTCGATGCGCCCCAGCCTGAAGAAGCTGGTGGAGACACTGGTGAAGCTGGCGATCTGGCTGATCGGCATCCTGATTGCAGCAGCAGTTGCGATCCCCGGCTTTACCCCCGCCGGCGCGATTGCAGGTCTGGGTATCGGCGCAGTTGCCATCGGCTTTGCCTTTCAGGACATCTTCGAAAACTTCCTTGCCGGCGTACTTATCATGCTGCGCGAGAAGATGCGCATCGGCGATGTCATCGAAGTGGAAGGCATCATCGGGCGGGTTGAGAACATAACCTTACGCGAAACGCATTTGCGCCAGATGTCCAACGAACTTACCATCATGCCCAACGCAATGATCTTCAAAAGCCCGGTCAAAATCCTCACCGATGATGAGCGTGCGCGTACCGAAATTATTGTGGGCGTCGACTACACCGCTGATCTGGACCAGTCGGAGCAAGTCCTGCGCAGCGCTGTCGAAGGACTGGACGGGATCGATATGGAAAAAGGCGTGGAAGTTTACGCGATCGAATTCGGCGGCAGCTCGATCAACTTCAAAATCCGCTTCTGGTCCGGCTCCAAGCCGCGCGATGGATGGCAGGCGCGCCATCTGGCGATCAAGTCGATCAAGAAGGCGCTCGACAATGCCGGGATCGGCATCCCCTTCCCCATCGTCACTAACATGTTCCCCGATGCACTGCGCGTGGAGCAAAAGACCGTCGGGAAATTCAGCAACGAAGGCTGATCAGCTCCAGTCGAAAGAGATATTGCGTTTGACGGCGACCGGGCGCGGCGCGGGAGGTTCTTCCTGCGTCCGTGCTAGTGCCTGCGTTTGTGCCCGAGCTTGAGCCTGCGTTTGAGCCTGCGTTTGAGCCTGCGTTTGAGCCTGCGTTTGAGCCTGCGTTTGAGCCTGCGTTTGAGCCTCTTGGTCGCGGCGTTTTTGCGCAAGGTTTGTAGTAACGAGCCCGCTGGCCAACCCGCTGTCTTTGCCTTGCACCTCGTTTGATCGGGCACCGGGCGCGCGGGTTGTGACCAACCCGTCCATCGTCCTTCGCGCGCCGGGCGAAGGGATCGTTACCAGGCCGCCGCGCTCTGCGCGCGCAGGTTGGTTCGCGCGGGAATGAACAAAGCCGCCATCTGACTGCGATACAGATTGCGGGGCTGTCTGTGGCGATAGCGAGGCAACTGGCGCGGATGGAACTATGGGGGCCGCTTGCGGCTTTGGATTCAAGGCCGGCAGGATTGGCCGCTCCGGTCCCGTAGCTCCCGCTTTGCCTACCGGCGTGACTTGCGCTGCGGTGCGTCTGCGCAGGAATATGAACAGCGCAAAACCGGCAAGCAGCGCGAACAGCAGTGCAATCATTATTGACCCGAAACGACCCGGATCGTCCGCGACAACGGGTTCGGTAACGCCATCAACCGGAGCGCTGGGCGCAGCCGCGTCGGCACCGGAATCCGGCAATGCCACGGTCGTATCGTCTGGCAGAATTTCGCCATCCGGCTCCGGGTCTGGCAGAGCTACTGCGTCAGGCCCGCTTTGCTGCCTCTCCTCCGGGCCGATATCACGCGGGGGGGACGATGGAGGCACAGGAGCAGGCCGCCTCACTTCAGGCTGACCTTGAGGCTGACGTATGGCCTGCTCATTCGGAGCAGTTGCCGGAATATCCTGCGGAACAACGGTCTGCCGCGGAGGAGCGTCAGCGGGCCGCGTAGGGCCAACGATTTGTGGCGCATCGTCACTAGCCGGTAGTGAAAAATCACTTGGAATTCGCGGATCAGTTAACACGGGCGCAGGTGTCGGACTTGGCTGCTGTTGTCCATCCTGCGCATGCCCCGCAACAGGCAGGTGCAGCAGCAGCGCCCCAAGCGCCCCAGCTGCAGCGAAACGGTTCAATCGAATTCCATTCATGACGGCGTCCCTATACAATAGCAGCCTGGCGTCTATCCTGAACGGATCGAGAGCCCCGGACGCTGTGTTGAAATTTCAGGACTTTGACGGTGCCGATCGGGGCAAGCCGAAAGCGAATTGCGGCGGGCCGAATTGCCGACTGTACCTTTGCAGATGCGGCCGAAGCTACGACCGGAGCGGTTCTGGTGTTCAGCGCCGCGTTGCAGTATGTTTCACAGGGAGAACGGCGCAGCAGATGTTTACATTCCGTTCTCTCGCAGGATAGTGGCGCCGATGCCCGCCCCGCCCCCTCAGCCGGTTCCTTTGCCTGCGATCCACGCCAGCCATGCCGGCAGCTGGATCCGCAGCCCCAATGGCGAAACGCGCGGTGTAGCGAAGGGCGAGGCCGTAATGGCCGCCGCCGATACGCCGCATTTGCTGATGAACGCGCCTTTGGTGGCAACGCGGCTTGGGTATCCCGATTTATCAGGCCTCGATCTGCTGGAGCTGTTTGCTTTTATCCACCCTGCGCGGTTCTGCGTGCCGACTGCCAAGGGCCTTGCCGACGCGCTGGATCTGGCAGAGCCGGAGGACGGCGCGGCAGTGCCGCAATTCCTGCAAATGGCAGCAGGTGTGCTGCTTGCCCGATGCGAAGCTGACGATTGGGCCGAACGCGAAGGCGCTTGGAGCGCGCTGCAATCGCTTGGGCGCATGCGCTGGCCATGGGCACAAATTATCGCTCCGCATGTGCGCCAGCCGGAAAAGGCAGAAAAATGGCTGTTTTCCCGCCTGCCAGAATGGGAAGAAAGCCCGGAGCGCCCGCAGCCTGCACATGTTTCATTGAGTGAAGATGCCATCCATAGCCAGCTTGACCGGCTGACAGGGTCCGGCGCGGAAAAACGTGTGGGCCAGCGCAGCTATGCCGGCGCAGTTGGTGCGATTTTCTCCCCGCGCGAAAAGCGCGCCAAACCGCATGTGCTGTTGGCGGAAGCGGGCACTGGAATCGGCAAGACGCTGGGCTATCTCGCCCCGGCGTCCCTTTGGGCTCAGGAAGCGCAAGGCACGGTCTGGGTCAGCACTTACACCAAGAACCTCCAACGCCAACTCCGCGATGAAAGCAAACGCGCCTGGCCGGAATTCCGCCCCGATGGCAGCCGACCTGTGGTGGTACGAAAGGGGCGGGAAAATTACCTCTGCCTGCTCAATCTGGAAGACGCGCTGCAAGGCGGGTTTGGCGGGCGCGCAGCAATTCTGGCGCAGATGGTAGCACGCTGGGCGGCATACAGCCGCGACGGCGATATGATCGGTGGCGACTTGCCCGGTTGGCTCGGAACGCTGTTCCGTGCGCGTGCCATCCGCAGCCTGACGGACCAGCGCGGCGAATGCATTTATGCCGGGTGCCCGCATTACCGCAAATGCTTCATCGAACGTGCCGCGCGGGCCAGCGCTCAGGCCGATCTGGTGATCGCCAATCATGCGTTGGTGATGGTCAATGCAGCGCGCGGGCGGGACCATGCGCAGCGTCCCACCCGCATCGTGTTCGACGAAGGGCACCACGTTTTCGATGCCGCTGATTCCACCTTTGCCGCCGCGCTGACAGGTCAGGAAGCAATTGAACTGCGCCGCTGGATTGTCGGTCCCGAACGCGGATCAAAAGGGCGGCGACGCGGGCTTTCGGCTAGGCTCGCCGATGTAGCCAGCTATGACGAGGCGGGCGGTGAAGCCATCGCCGCCGCCTGCGATGCAGCAGCAGCCTTGCCCACCGACGGATGGCTTGCCCGCTTGGCTGAAAACGCACCCTCCGGCGAAATCGAAGTGCTCCTCGCCGCTGTGCGCGCCGTAACCTATGCCCGCGATGAAAGCGGTGCTGCGACTGCGGGATATGGCATCGAGACAGAAGCCGCCGGGCTGGACGGGCGATTTATCGAACATGCACAATCTGCCGCGCAGGCGCTTTCGGCAATCCGCGTCCCGCTCATTAAACTGGGCCTGCGGCTGGAAGCGATGCTGGAAGACGCGCCCGATTGGCTGGATGCACAGGGCCGCGCCCGCATCGAAGGGGCGCGCTTTTCTCTATCGTGGCGGATCGACACATTGTCGGCATGGGAAGCATTGCTCGGCCGGCTTGGCGGACCGGCAGACGGCGAATTCGTCGATTGGCTCGCAGTTGATCGTAACGAAGCGCGCGAATTCGATATTGGCCTGCACCGGCGCTTCCTCGATCCGATGAAGCCATTCGCCCGCACTGTGCTGGAAGGCGCGCACGGCGTAATGCTGACCAGTGCCACGCTGACCGATCGCACTCCCGAAGGCCGCGATTGGGCAACCGCGATCGCCCGATCGGGCGCGGCGCATATCGAAGTGCAGCCACGCGTCGCGGAAGCCGAAAGCCCCTTCGATTACGCAAGCAACGCCGAAGTGCTCATCGTCACCGATGTGAAGAAAGGCGACCTTGCAGGCCTTGCCGGAGCCTATGCCCGCATTATCGAGGCGAGCGGGGGCGGCGTGCTCGGCCTATTCACCGCGATCCGCCGGATGCGCGCAGTGCATGGCCGGATTGCAGACCGCCTTGCACGCGCCGGCCTTCCGCTGTTTGCCCAACACGTCGACCCCATCGACACCGGTACGCTGGTAGACATATTCCGCGATGATCCACGCGCCAGCCTGCTTGGCACCGATGCCCTGCGGGACGGTGTCGATGTGCCGGGTGAATCGCTGCGCTGTGTGGTGATGGAGCAGGTACCGTGGCCCAAGCCCAGTATCCTGCACCGCGCCCGCCGTGCGGCTGGCGGGGGCTCTGCCTATGACGATACGATCATTCGCGGGCGGTTGGCGCAGGCCTTTGGGCGCCTGATCCGCAGCCGGGATGACAAGGGCCACTTTATCGTCCTCTCCCCCGCTTTCCCTTCGCGGTTGCTATCGGCCTTCCCGCAAGGTGTATCCATCACGCGGTTGACGCTGGATGAGGCTTTACAACGGGTCGCAACGGGTGTTTCTAACATGCAGGCCGAACTCGAAAAGGATGCGCACTCTTGAAACGCCTCGGCCTGCTGCGACACGCCAAATCTGATTGGGATGATATGAGCCTGCGCGATTTCGATCGCGGGCTGAATGATCGTGGCCGCAAAGGTGCAGCGCTGATGGGGGATCACATCCGCAAAACCGGGGCGAACTTCGATATGGCGCTCGCCAGCTCAGCCGAACGGGTGAAGCGCACGCTGGAGGCAAGCGGTCTCGATCTGCCCATCCAGTTTGAAGAAAGCGCCTATCTTGCAGATTCATCTACGCTCATCGGTTTGCTGAAAGGGGTTAAGGGTGACCCCGAGGCCATTCTGCTTGCCGCGCACAATCCCGGCCTTCAGGAACTCGCTCTCGTGCTTGTCCCGCCTGATGGGGAGGACGAATTGTTCAACGAAGTCATGCAGAAATATCCGACATCGGCCTATGCCGTGTTTGATCTGGACATCGATCGCTGGGATGACATTTCAGCCGGGTGCGGGAAGCTTGTGCATTTTGCCCGTCCACGCGATCTTGATCCTGCTTTGGGGCCTGAACAGGGCAATTGATTACTGCGCAGCGCTACGGCCAAGCATCTCCAGCTGCCGCTCCACGCTTGCCATGATGCGCGCAATCCATTGAGACGGTTCAGCCTCAGGACCGAAATTTTGCGCGCGAAGTGCGACGTGACCGTGGACCAGCGCAAACAGGTCGCCCGCCACTTGGCGCGCATCACGTTCCCGGCCAGGAAGGCGCTCAACCAACTCCACAAACCGAGCGTAATTGGCAAAAGCGATGCTGCGCGCCTCGCTAGTGGGCGTAAAACCCGCCGTTGCTGGTGAAAACATCAATCGGTAATGCTGCGGCTGTGACCGGGCGAGGTCCAGATACTCGCTAATGGTCTCCATCACCGCATCGCGCGCTGACCCTCCGCTGGCAGCAGCAGCACTTGCAGCCGATCCCAGCCGTTCAAATCCGCGCAGAAACAGGGCATCGAGCAGGCCGGTCTTGCCGGAAAAATTGCGATAAATTCCTATCGTCGATTGTTTTGCCCGCCGAGCGACTTCGCGCACAGTCATGCCTTCGACAGTCATATCTTCGATCGCTTGCGCGGCTGCGGCTATCAATGTTTCACGCTTGGTCATGCTGACACCTCTTGACGACGGCGAGAATGAGGAGCAAATGATAACACTGTTATCAGGCAGGTCACAACAATGGTTTCGATCCAGCGTCTTTTCGCCCGCTTGCAGGCAGTCAGCCCGCGTCTGGCTGGAGGCGCCGCGCTGTTCCTGTTCACGCATCCCCTGCCACCGGCCATCCGGTCCGATGCAGAAAAGCGCCTGACACAACGCGCACGGCGAAAACTGGTAGAGGCCGAACACAGTATGGTGCGCGCGCACGGTTACCGTATTGCGACATATCGGTTCGCGCATTCCGCCCTGCAGCGGCGCGGCACGGTTCTGCTGGTTCACGGCTGGACAAGTGCAGCGGCCTTCATGACTGCCCCGGTCGAACACTTGCGCGCATTGGGGTATGACGTGGTCGCATTTGACTTGCCGGCGCACGGGAAATCCAGCGGGCGCAAGGCTGAAATGATGGATTGCGCCCTTGTTCTGGGCGCAGTTGCCACACGGCACGGGCCGATTGATCAGGTTATCGCGCACAGTTTTGGCGGCCCTGTTACGACACTCGCCTTGGCCAGCGACCTGTCCCCCGGTCTGACAGACGAAACGCGCCTCCATTTCATCGCTTCACCCAATCGGCTCGCTGATGTTACGGCGCAATTCGCCGCCGCATTGGGGTTGAGCCGGGAGACGCAAACCATCTTCGAAAGCGCTGTCGTCGCACCATTTGGCGTCGACCTGGATGCAATGGACGGTAACTTGCTGCTGGGGGATCGGCCCAATCCGATCACGATCCTGCATTCGCGCGATGATCTTGAAGTGACTTATGACGCGGCAGAAAAATTCGCTCGGCTTGGGAAACAGGTACAGCTTCGCACGCTGGATGGGCTCGGCCACAGGCGGATTTTGCATGCGCGGCCAAGCATGGAAGCTCTGGTGGAAGCTGTAACCGCCTGACGCTGCAGCCAATCAGTTGAGTGCGGCAGCCAGGCGGTCTCTGATAGCGCGCAATTGCTGTGTGACTTCGGGCCCGGGGCCGCCCGGGCGCACAGCAGGCGCGACCTCTGCAGCCGTTTCTGGAATCGCCATCGTCGTGCCGCGCGGTATGGCAGACGCAGCAGGCGCAGTATTATCCACATTACCTGCCGAAATCGCCTTTGCCGCGCCTTTCAGCGTATAGCCTTCCTGATTGACCAGCCGATCAATGGTTTCGACCATTGCGATGTCATCCGCGCGGTACAACCGCCTGCCCCCGCTGCGTTTCAACGGCTGGAGCATCGGGAATTGCTGTTCCCAATAACGCAGTACGTGGGGTTTCAGGCGAAAAGCAGCAGACACCTCACCGATAGTGCGCATGGCGCTATCGGCTTTTCCGTCATCGAAATGCGGCCCTTTGGAGGAGCCTGCACCACTCACGAAGCGTTCGCGATCCGCTCTTTAAGCTTCTGGCTGGCGCGAAATGTCATTACGCGGCGCGGAGTAATCGGCACTTCGACACCCGTTTTCGGGTTGCGGCCGATCCGTTCTTTCTTGTCGCGCAGCACAAAGCTGCCGAAGCCGGAAATCTTGACGTTTTCTCCGTCCGACATGGCTTCACACATTTTGGTAAGGATCGCTTCGACCAGGTCGAGGCTCTCAGCGCGCGAAAAACCCATCTTGTGATTGATTGTTTCGGCCAGGTCGGCGCGTGTCAATGTTCCTACGGAACGCATAGAATCCATGGTGATCCCTCTCTCAATATTGCGCGGCCCACTTTATATTTATGAACTTTCATGACGGCAAAGGCAAGGAATGTAATGTCTTAACCTAGGGAAAATTCCTACGCCCGCAAAAGAGTGGCGCCCCAGGTGAAACCGCCACCCATTGCTTCCAGCATAACCAGATCGCCTTGCTTTATCCGCCCGTCACGCCGCGCCACATCATAAGCCAGCGGTACGGATGCGGCAGAAGTATTCGCGTGTTGATCTACTGTAACCACCACTTTTTCCATCGGCAGGCCGAGTTTGCGGGCCGTTGCATCCAGAATGCGGGCATTTGCCTGATGCGGCACAACCCAATCTATGTCGGCCGGTTCGAAACCAGCATCGGCCAGCACTTCGCGCAGCACTTCTGCCAGATTGCCAACTGCGTGGCGGAAGACCTCACGCCCTTTCATCCGCAGTTTGCCAACGTCGCCCGTGGTTGATGGGCCGCCGTCGACATACAGCAGATTGCCATGCGCGCCATCCGCATGCAATTTCGTGGCGAGCAGGCCCGGACCGTCTTCGGCCACGTCCTGCGCCTCTACGATGAAAGCCCCTGCCCCGTCACCGAACAATACGCATGTTGTGCGGTCTTCCCAGTCGAGAATGCGGCTGAAAGTTTCTGCCCCGATGACTATGGCACGTGTCGCCATGCCGGAACGGATCATCGCGTCCGCTGCGGCAAGGGCGTACAGAAAGCCCGAACAAACAGCGGCGATGTCAAAGGCTGGAAAGCCCTTCCCGCCAAGCGCATTTTGAACGGTGGTCGCAGTCGCGGGGAAGGTGCGATCAGGCGTGGCGGTGGCCAGTACAATCAGGTCGATATCGGCGATCGTGCAGCCTGCGTTTTCCATCGCGGCTTGCGCTGCTGCCGTGGCGAGCGAGCCGGTCGTTTCATCATCGCTGGCGATATAGCGCTGTGTAATCCCCGTTCGTTCGCGGATCCATTCGTCGCTGGTGTCCACCTTTTCCGCCAGATCAGCGTTTGTAACGCGGTTTCTGGGCAAGGCAGAACCGCTTCCGGTCACAACGGTACGGATCATTTGGACGGCCCGCCACCTGCGTCGGGACTGGAAGCACCTTGGGCGTTGCCATTCATTTCGGCTTCGACTTCGGCCAAATCTGCCATGATGCGCTGGGTAATGTTGTCTTCCAGCAGGCGCGCAGCCACGTCCACTGCATTGCCCACGCCCTGGGCGTTGGCGCTGCCATGCGATTTCACAATCACGCCGTTCAGGCCAAGAAACACCCCGCCATTATGGTTGTTCGGATCGAGATGATGTTTCAGCAATTCGGTCGCCGGGCGCGAGACAAGAAAGCCGATCTTAGAGCGCAGGGAACTGGTGAATGCTGTGCGGAGCAGGTCAGTCACGAAACGCGCCGAACCTTCGATGGCTTTGAGCGCGATGTTGCCGGAGAACCCATCGGTCACCACCACATCAACTTCGCCGCGATTGATCTTGTCGGCTTCGATAAAACCATCGAACTGCATGGCGAGGCCGGTGGCGTCCTGCAAACGCTGGCTTGCCTGGCGCAGATCATCTGTGCCCTTGATGCTTTCCGTGCCGATATTGAGCAGCCGCACGCGGGGTGCTGCCTTGCCGGTCACGATGCGGGAGTAGGCTGCGCCCATAATCGCAAATTGCACCAGATTGCGGGCATCGCAATCGGTGTTCGCGCCCAGGTCCAGCATGACCACGTCGTCTTCCAGCAACGTCGGCATGAGGCCGGCAAGAGCTGGCCGGTCAATTCCGGGCATTGTGCGCAGGGCAATCTTGCCCATCGCCATCAGCGCGCCGGTGTTGCCTGCACTGACCGCAGCACCGCAATCACCGTTTTTCACAGCTTCGATGGCGAGGCCCATGCTGGTCGTCTTGGCACGGCGGATGGCGCGGCTTGGTTTTTCGTCGCCTTCGACCACACCCTCGCAATGGAGGATTTCGGACGCACCGCGCAGATTGGGATGTTCTTCCAGAGCAGACTTGATCTGCGCTTCATCGCCCACCAGCAGAAACGAGAATTTGTCGTGGCGACGACGGGCCATGGCCGCGCCGTGCACCATTACACGCACGCCCTCATCTCCGCCCATCGCATCAATGGCGATACGCGGAAGGCTCATGCGCAAAATTCCTTATCCTGGCCGGAAGTCTTAAAGACCTTTGGGCTCAATGACCTGACGGCCATTGTAGTGGCCACACGCATTGCACAACATGTGCGGACGCTTCAGTTCACCACAGTTGGAACATTCATGGAATGCCTCAACCTTCAGCGAATCATGCGACCGGCGATTGCCCCGGCGATGCGGCGAAACTTTTCTTTTAGGGACAGCCATTGCGGCACCTGTTCCTTGAATTCGTGTCTAAACTGTTCGGATACCGACCTAGGACATGCCCTGCTGCCACGCAAGCGCGGTGAAGTAGGGATACCTCGAATACGGCGAAGGACCGCGCTATACTTGGATTTTGCGGGTTTGCAAGCGTTGCCGACTGACTGTAGCGCCGTAAACAGACAATTGCTTCCAAAGGCCCGTGCATAAGTCCGCTTCGGTGTCGTTTTCAGAAAGGCCGCACGATGATATTACCAGCCACCACTTTATTGGCCGGGGGGGCCGCCCTGCTCACCATCTGGCATATGATCCGTATAGGACGTGTGCGCATCGCCGAAAAAGTTCTGCATGGCAGCGGGGAAAACGAACTGCTCGCGCGCCGGATGCGCGGTCAGCTGAATTTCGTGGAGAGCGCGCCGTTCGTTATCGCACTCGCGCTGGTGATCGAATTGGCAGAAGCTGGCGGTATGTGGCTGAAAATAGTCGCGATCATCTTCCTCGCAGGCCGCGTAGCGCACGGAATAGGTATGGATCACGATTACCCGCATAAGGGCCGCCAGTTCGGCACAATCGTCACTCTGTTGACGCTGCTGGTGCTGGCTATTTCTGCAAGCCTTGTCTCATTCGGCGTGATCTAACCGCGCTGCCTCAAGTTCTTGCCATCACTGCATCGCCGACGAAGGGATTGGTCTTGCGTTCCTGACCAAAAGTGCTGGTCGCGCCGTGCCCGGGGACAAACGTCACCCCGTCACCCAGCGGCCAGAGCTTTTGCGTGATCGCATCAAGCAATGACTGGTGATCGCTCATCGGGAAATCGGTGCGCCCGATGCTGCCCTGAAAGATCACATCGCCCACAAAGGCAAAATTCGCCTCCCGGCTGAAGAACACGACATGGCCCGGCGTGTGGCCGGGGCAATGGATGACCTCCAGCGTGACTTCGCCAAAGCTGACCGTGTCTCCGTCCTTCAGCCAGCGGGTCGGTTCAAAAACCGCACATTGCATCCCGAAACGCGGGCCGTCCTCGTCCAGCCGGCTGATCCAGAACCGATCCGCCTCATGCGGGCCTTCGATCGGCAGGCCCAGCTCCTCCGCCAGCATTCCTGCCTGCCCGCAATGATCAGCATGGCCGTGAGTGAGCAGGATTTTCTCCAGCGTGACCCCAGCCTTGGCGACGGCCTCCTTCAGCTTCTCCAATTCTCCGCCCGGATCGACCAGCGCGCCACGCATCGTCTTTGTGCACCACACCAGTGAACAATTCTGCTGGAACGGTGTGACGGGGATAATGGCGGCGCGGATAGGAGATTGCTTGGTCATGTCAGACTAATTGGCGGTGACGGCCAAGGCTTGCAAGCGTAGAAACGCGGCCATGAGTGACCTGAGCTATCGATCGGCGGAGGAAGCCGACTTGCCTTTCCTTGACGCGCTTTCGGCGGCGGATGAAATCGGCGCGGCGCGCGATCCCTTGCTGCCGGACCAGCAGGCGCAGGCATTGGAGGCATTCCAGGCAATCACCGCCGACCCGAATCACGCGCTGTATATCGTGGAGAAAGGTGGAACGGCGGTCGCCAGCTTTCAACTCAGTTTCATTCCCGGCATTTCACGGCGCGGCGCATGGCGCGGCCAGATCGAGAGCGTGCGCGTCCTGCCCGATGCGCGCGGACAAGGCATTGGCGAGGCTATGATGCGCTGGGCGATTGCCGCTTGCAAGGATCGCGGCTGCGGGATCGTACAGCTGACAAGCGACCAGAGGCGCAGTGACGCGCATCGGTTTTATGAGCGGCTGGGATTTGCACCCAGCCACACGGGCTTCAAGCTGACGCCCTGATCCTGAAGAAGATAGCTGGACGTGCGCCTTACTTCCAGCCAAGGTTGCCCGGTTCGGCTGCGATGGAGCGGCCGGCACTTCCGGGGGGAATTATGACAATCAAAGAAAACGCGCTCGCCTTTTTTGACGCCTGCGAAACCGGCAAGGGTTGGACAGTCTGCAAGCAGTGGTGCCACGACGATGCGAGCTTCAGCGCGCAAGCCGATGCGCTCGGCGAAGTGAAGTCACTGCAGGCATACGCAGACTGGATGACGGATATCGTCCAAGTCATGCCCGACGCGCGCTATGAAATGCTTGCATTTGGAGTCGACGAAGAGCGTGATGCGATTTCCGCCGCAGCAGTGTTCCATGCCACCCACACCGGAGAAGGCGGCCCTGTACCACCTACCGGCAAGTCAGTCGTTTCAGATTACTGCTATTACATTAAATTCAACGGCGGGAAGATCAGCCATATGACAAAGATCTGGAACGATGGCCACGCGCTCCGGCAGGCCGGCTGGGCCTAAACCCGCCCACTTTTCCAGACCACGCGGCCAATCACGTTCAGATCCTCTGCCTTTACCTGTATCGGCGGATAGGAGAGGTTTTGGCTGAGCAGTGAAAATCGCCCTGCCCCCTGGTTCGCCACACGTTTGACCAGCAGACTGTCGTCCATGCGCACCACATGGATGCCGTCGCGGAAGGGTTGGCTTCGGCGGTCGACCAGCACTTCATCGCCTTCGCGCAGCAACGGTTCCATCGAATCGCCGACTACGCGGATCGCCGAAAGCTGCGCTCCGTCCAAACCTTGCTCTGTCAGCCAGCGGCGAGAAAAGCGGAAGGCGTCAAAGGCTTGTTCCTGCGCAGGGGTTGCGCCCGGGCCGGCCGATGCATCCACTTCAAGCCGCGGAACGTCGATCCAGTCGCGGCTAGCAGGCTTTACGTAGGAATTTTCCTGCGACGCACCGAGCTCCGATTCATCCAGACCGAGGAATTGCGCCAGTTTGCGCCGGTCATCCTCCTCCAGCTTTCGCGGGCTTCCCTTCGTGATATACTGCTGAAGATAAGTGCCATTACGGCCGATCATGCGGGAAAGAGCCGCCAGGCTGCTACCTTTTGCGCGGACGGCCTCTGCCAATCTCTCTCGTGCGTCCATGGTCAATTCCCTACATAATGAACAAATCCTTCCTACACGATGTATTTTTCCTAGACAAGTAGGATTTCAGGCGCTGTTTTACATCCATCGAGTCGATGCCGAGTCGCGGGATCGAAGGTTCACAATGCAAACTGAGGGTCGCCAAATGCTCATCCGCAAGATCGAAGTCTTCCTGCGCCACACCAGAATGCCGCCGACCAAGTTTGGTCGCCTTGCCGCACATGATCCGCGCTTCGTGCTCGATCTGCGCAATGGCCGCACGCCCCGCCCTCAAACAGAGCAACGGGTGGAACATTTCATGAACAAATACCGGGAGATGACCAATGCGTATTGATCGCCAGCCACTTGCAAGGCCCTCCGCCAAGAAGCCCCCCCGCCAGCGGAAGGGCCCGCGCGAAAAGCTGGCCGAGGCGCTGCTATCGCTTGCAAATGGCAAGGCCCACATCCTCAGCCACAGCGAAAAGAGCTGGGCCAGCATAACCTTTGCCGGGGCACGTCACCGCGTAGAATTGGAATTCGCTGGTGCCGAGGCGGTGGAAGCAGGTGAATGCTTCATCGTCTTCTTGCCGGAACACGAATTCGCTATCCCCGGCCAGTTGGTGGCTGATGCGGCAATCACGCAGGTGGACCACACGCTGGAGCCGCAGCGCATGGTGGTGACGGTTGAGATTTTGGTGCTGGAGGAGGGTTAGGTCCGCCGCACTACCAGATTGCGGATCTCGGTCATGTCTTCCATCGCAAACTTCACGCCTTCGCGGCCAAGACCTGAATCCTTCACGCCGCCATACGGCATGTTATCCACGCGGTAGCTGGGCACATCGTTGATGACGATACCGCCCACTTCCAGCCTGTCCCACGCATCGAACATGGCGAACAGATCACGGGTGAAGATGCCCGCCTGTAGGCCAAAGGTGCTCCGGTTCACCTCTTCCAGCGCCTCGTCCATAGTGGCGAAACGCTGGAGGATGGCAAGCGGGCCGAAGGCCTCATCATTGATGGCGCGGGCGTCCTTATCTACGCCTTCCAGCAGCGTCGCCTCCAGCATATTGCCGTCCAGCCCGCCGCCGCAAAGCAGCGTAGCGCCGCCGTCCACCGCCTCGTCGATCCAGCCCTTCAGGCGCTTGGCCTCGCCTTCCGAAATCATCGGGCCGATGAATGTGTCGCGGTCTTTCGGATCGCCGGATTTCAGCGTCCTGGTCTTTTCGACCAGCATATCGCGGAAAGTATCGTAGACTTCTTCATGGATGAGGATGCGCTGTACGCCGATGCAGCTTTGGCCGGACTGGTAAAAAGCACCGAAAACGATCCGCTCCAGCGCGTCATCCAGATCGGCGTCACGGTCCACCACTACGGCAGCATTGCCGCCCAGTTCCAGCACGACCTTTTTCTTGCCGCAGCGCGCCTTCAGGTCCCAGCCCACAGCCGGTGAGCCGGTGAAGCTGAGCAGTTTCAACCGTTCGTCCACGGTGAACAGATCCGCCCCGTCACGGCTTGCAGGCAGAATGCTGAACGCGCCTTCGGGCAAATCAGTCTCGGCCAGAACTTCACCGATGATAATCGCGCCCAGCGGTGTCTTGCTGGCAGGCTTCATGACGAACGGGCAGCCCACAGCAATCGCAGGCGCCACTTTGTGAGCCGCCAGATTGAGCGGGAAGTTGAATGGCGAGATAAAGCTGCACGGCCCGATCGGATAGCGTTTCCAGATCGCCTGGTAGCCCTTGGCGCGCGCGCTGATATCCAGCGGCATCACCTCGCCATACATGCGCGTCGATTCCTCGGCGGCGATCTGGAACGTGTCGATCAGCCGGGTTACTTCACCCTCTGCATCCTTGATCGGTTTCCCCGCCTCCACGCACAAAGCATAGGCAAGCTCGTCAAACCGCTCCCGGAAGCGCTTCACGCAGTGTTCCAGCACCGCTTTGCGTTCATAACTGGCCATGCGCGCCATTGGCTCTGCCGCGCGCACTGCGCCGGCAATCGCCTGGTCGATAATCTCCGGACTGGCGAGCGCGGTGCGAAATGCGACCTTGCCGGTGAACTTGTCGGTCACCTCCAGATCGGTGTTCGGCTGCACGGCCTTGTTGTTGAGATAGAGCGGGTATGTGTCTTTAAGCTGAGGCATAAAATCTCCTGCCCTATCAAATCAGAGCGCCGCGCTCAGTTCCTTCAGGTCACTGTTCAAAATCTGATCGTTTTCGGTATAATCGACCGGGCAATCAATCAGATGGACCCCCGGCGTGTCGCGGCAGTGAGCCAGCAATTGCGCCAGATGTGCGCTGGATTCTGCCCTGTGGCCGGTCGCGCCATAACTGTTTGCATAGGCGACAAAATCCGGGTTGCCATACGTCAGGCCCCAGTCCTTGAAGCCCATGTTCGCCTGCTTCCAGCGGATCATCCCGTAGGCATCATCGCGCAGGACCAGTACAGTCATGTTCAGGCCAAGCCGGACCGCAGTTTCCATCTCCTGACTGTTCATCATGAAGCCACCGTCACCGCAGATCGCCATGACCTTGCGTTCGGGATACAGCATCGCGCTCATCATCGCGGATGGCAGGCCTGCCCCCATGGTGGCGAGCGCATTGTCGAGCAGGACGGTGTTGGGCAAATAGGCCGTAAAACCGCGTGCAAACCAGATCTTGTACACGCCGTTGTCGAGGCAGATGATGCCATCTTCCGGCATGCATTCACGCACCTGGCTGACCAGATGCGGCGGAAAGATCGGGAAGCGATCATCGGCGGCCAGCTTTTCCGTATGTTCAACATCGGCGCGGCGATATTGCGTCAGCGAAGCTGCGTCCCATTTGCCCTGCGGAACAATGTCTTCCTTGATCTGCCAGATGGCGTTGGCGATATCCCCGATCACTTCGATTTGCGGGAAATACACCGGATCAACTTCCGCCGTCTTGCTGGAGACGTGGATCACCTTGGCACCGCCCCGTTCCATGAAGAACGGAGGCTTTTCGATTACATCATGGCCGATATTAACGATGCAATCTGCGGCTTCGATGGCGCGGTGGACGAAATCGCCGGCTGACAATGCCGCGCATCCCAGGAACAGCGGATGGCGTTCGTCGATCACACCCTTGCCCATCTGCGTTGTAACAAAGGGGATGCCGGTCTTTTCGATCAGCTGGCGCAACATGCGGCCCGTCATCTTGCGGTTCGCGCCAGCGCCAATCACCAATACCGGGCGGCTGGCACCTTCCAATGCCTCGACCGCCTGCCGCACGGCCTTGCCTTCTGCCGAGGGACGGCGCGCGATGGAGGCCGGAATGGGCCGCGAATGGCATTGCTCTTCGGCTATATCTTCGGGGAATTCGATATGGACTGCACCGGGCTTTTCTTCCTCGGCCAGACGGAATGCCTCGCGAATGCGGCTGGGAATGTTCTCCCCCGCGGCCAGCTGATGCGCATATTTGGTGAGCGGCCCCATCATCTCGACCACATCAAGGATCTGGAAACGCCCCTGCTTGCTCTTCTTGATCGGTTTTTGCCCGGTGATCATCATCATCGGCATGCCGCCAAGCTGGGCGTAGGCACCTGCGGTCACCAGATTGGTCGCACCAGGGCCGAGCGTTGCAAGGCACACGCCGGTCTTGCCGGTATGCCGCCCGTACGTCGCAGCCATGAAGCCCGCGCCTTGTTCATGCCGTGTCAGCACCAGCTTTATCGTCTTGGAATCAGAAAGGCTTTCGAGAAAGTCGAGATTTTCCTCACCCGGAACACCGAAGATGTATTCGACACCTTCCGCCTCCAGACATTGAACGAAAAGGTCTGATGCTTTGGTTGTTTCAGGCATGTATTAATCCCCCCAGTAAAAAATTACGTCAGCTTCCACTCCCACCCGAGCGGGTCGCCGTCCATCACCTCTACGCCTATTTCGGTGAGTTCGTCACGCAGCGCGTCGGATGTGGCGAAATCCTTCTCTGCCCTGGCAGCCTTGCGGCGCGCGAGAGCATCTTCGATTTCGGCCTCGGTAATGGTCGCAGACTTGGGCCGGATGCGAAGATCATGGCGGGTGATGCCGAACAGGTTGAGGCCGAGCACGGCATCCATTTCCGCAATGACAGCGCGCTTCACGCCAGCATCAACCTTCTTCACCGCCAGCGCCTCTTCCAGCGCAGTGATCGCGATAGAGGTGTTGAGATCATCCGACATGGCATCGGCAAACTTGGCGCGCATCGGCGCAAACTTGGGATGTGACGGATCGCCTGTCTCGGAATCGGGCATGCGCTCAACCATCATCACGATCCGCTTCAAGCGTACGAGTGCTGCCTCCAGCCCCTCCCACGAAAACTCCAGTTCGCTGCGGTAGTGCGCCTGCAGGCACATCATCCGGTAGGCGAGCGGGTGGTAACCCTTGTCGATCAGCAATTGCAGCCGCAGGAATTCGCCCGAAGACTTGCTCATCTTGCCCGATCGCTCGATCAGGAAGTTGTTGTGCATCCAGATGTTCGCGCCCGAATGACTTGCCACATCCAGTGAACCGCATCCGCAAAACGCCTGATTTTGCGCGATTTCATTGGGGTGATGGATTTCGCGGTGGTCGATGCCACCGGTATGAATATCGAACGGGAAGCCGAGCAGTTTCTCGCCCATCACACTGCATTCCAGATGCCAGCCCGGCGCGCCCTTGCCCCACGGCGAATCCCATTCCATCTGCCGCTTTTCGCCCGGCGGGGTCTTGCGCCAGATAGCGAAGTCGGCAGCGTGGCGTTTGCCCTCGACCGTGTCGATCCGGCCTTCCCCGTCCTCGGTAACGGCGCGAGCGAGCTTCCCGTAGTCGGCGACGGTGGAGGTGTCGAAATACAAGCCCGTTTCGCATTCGTAACAGTGCTTGTCCGCAATGCTTTTCGCAAACTCCAGCATTTCTTCGATATAGTCCGTGGCGACCGACCATTTGGCGGGCTGGCGGATATTCAGCGCCTTCACATCGGCCCAGTACGCTTTGGTATAATGCTGCGCGATCTCCCAGATCGACTGCGCTTTCTCCGCCGCCATCTTTTCCATCTTGTCCTCACCCGCGTCGGCATCATCGGTCAGGTGCCCCACGTCTGTGATGTTGATGATGTGGGTAAGCTTGTATCCCTTCCAGCTCAGCGTCCGGCCCAGAATGTCCGCGAACACATAGGCGCGCATGTTGCCGATATGGGGGTAATTGTAGACCGTCGGCCCACAAGTATAGACCCGCGCCTCGCCTGCATGGACTGGCGAGAAGGTTTCGATCTGGCGGGTGAGCGAATTGAAGAGCTTGAGGTCAGTCATCGTGCGCCTGATGCGCGAAGCAGCCATGCGAATCAACTGTGCAAGCGCGGGTCAGACTTCAATAGAAAGTGTAATCTGTCTGCGGGACGTTTGGTTCGACGATTTCAAACCCGGTCAGCTTCCAGCCCAGCCCGTCCCGCGCGAAAATCAGGATCGGTCCCGCTGTGCCATCCTCGAACGTGCCAATGGCGCGGAAGTTCTCCAGACCTTCGCGCTCCACATCCCAGGATATTTCCTGCCCGCGCAGCCGTTCCGGCAGCAGGCCCGCAGCGAACGCGCCGCTGGAAACCATCGTGCCGACTGCTTCGGGGGTGAGCGCGCGGTTGGCGACTTCGCGCCCCACCCTCTCCACCACAGCGCCGCTTATTTCGCCCAGAAAGCCGCCCTGCCCGCGCTGGCGCTGCGTGGCTTCGTTGATCTGTTCGGAGGCGGAAGCGCGGAGCGCATCGAAATCGACACGGCTCTCCAATTCCGCCACATCCCCAGCCTTCGCTGCATCGGCCAGACCTTTCATGGCGAGCCACGGCGACGCGAAATACCAGCCGCCGATGATGAGGGCGACGAGGAGCAGGAGGGAGAAGAGCTTTTTCATGGTATCTTCAATTGCAGCGATAAGTCCGGTCTATCAGCCGGCATTCAGAAATTTCAATTACCCAGCACGTCTGCCGGCATGTCGATGGCAGTTAACCTCCAAGACAATCCGTCTCGCTCGAAGATTAGGGTTGGAGGTGTCTCACCGGATTTCAGAGACGGTGTCGCGCGAAAGCTCGAAAATCCTTCGCGCTCCAAAGACCAATCTTGATCAGAAAAACCTTCTGCCTGCTCCCCATCAGCCTCTTCTCTGTTGAGACGCCCACGGGTAATCAGTGCTGACATCCCCTCAGGAGTTACGAGCCCATCCACCATCGTGTCCACCATACCCATGGCAAACATTGAGCCGAGCGCCTCAAGCCCGTCCTGTTCCTCTGAATTCACAATTTTGGCTGCCAGAGAAGCGCGAAATTCGCTCTTCAAGGATTCGCGAACCTGCGGAAAATCAATCGAATTCTCCAACTCAGCCTGATCGCCAGATTCTGCCGCCGCTCGAAGATCATTCATCGCAAGATATGGAGATCCGAGATACCAGCCAAAAACCAGCATCGCGATCAGCGTGCCCGCAATCCAAAATTTCCGCATAGCTTCCCCTGTAAATCATTGAATTATCAGGGTAGGTCTACTCCTCGTCGAACAAATCCGCAAGCTGCTCGATAATCGTCCCGCCAAGCTGTTCTGCGTCCATAATCGTGACCGCGCGGCGGTAATAGCGCGTCACATCGTGGCCGATACCGATTGCCACCAGCTGCACGGGGGAGGACTTTTCGATCCACTCGATTACCTTGCGCAAATGGCCTTCAAGATAGCCTGCGCTGTTCACGCTGAGTGTTGAATCGTCCACCGGTGCGCCGTCTGAAATCACCATCAGGATACGGCGGTCTTCGGCGCGGGAAAGCAGGCGTTCGTGAGCCCACAGCAGCGCCTCCCCGTCGATGTTTTCTTTCAGCAGCCCTTCGCGCATCATCAGGCCGAGGCTGCGGCGCGCGCGGCGCATGGGTTCGTCCGCCTTCTTGTAGATTATGTGCCGCAAATCGTTGAGGCGGCCGGGATTGGGCGGGCGGCCATTGGCCAGCCATTTCTCACGCCCCTGCCCGCCCTTCCACGCGCGCGTGGTAAAGCCGAGGATTTCCACCTTCACGCCGCAGCGTTCCAGTGTCCGCGCCAGAATATCCGCGCTGATCGCGGCGATGGAGATGGGCCGCCCGCGCATGGAGCCGGAATTGTCGATCAGCAGCGTGACGACCGTGTCCTTGAAGTCCTGCTCCTGCTCCACCTTGTAGCTGAGTGAATGACCGGGGCTGGTGACGATCCGCGCAAGCCGCGCGGCATCGATCAGGCCTTCTTCCTGATCGAAATCCCAGCTGCGGTTCTGCTGCGCCATCAGGCGGCGTTGCAGCCGGTTCGCCAGCCGCGTGACAACTGACTGCAATCCGGCCAGTTGGCTGTCGAGATAGGCGCGCAGGCGGGTGAGTTCTTCGGTATCGCAAAGCTCGGTCGCTTCCACGATCTCGTCAAATTCGGTGGTGTAGGCCTTGTATTCGAAACTGTCGGGCAGGTCCTGCCACGGCGCGTTGCGGCGCTGGGGCAGCATGAATTCTTCGCCGTCATCGCCCGGCTCGCCCTCGGCCAGATTTTCATCGCCGGTGGCCTCGTCCTGCTCCTCGCCTTCGCCTTCCTCGCCCTCGGCACCTTCGGCGCGGGCTTCTGGCTGGTCGCTATCCGCGCCTTCGCCCTGCTCGTCCTCGGGCTTGTCTTCCTCGCCCGTATCGTTCTCGTTATCGTCCAGATCGAGGCCGTCTTCCGGCTCCATTTCGGCTGGCACCATGTCGAGGTGGCGCAGCATATCGAGGCTGGCTTTCTGGAAAGCGCGCTGGTCAGTCAGCACGTCGGACAATTGTTCGAAATCGTCGCCGGTGCGGCTTTCGATATATTCGCGAACCATATCCACACCGCTACGCGCCGCATCCGGGATCGGCTGGCCGGTAAGCTGCTCCCGCAGCATCAGGCCAAGCGCGGTGTGCAGCGGCACGTCGTCGCTGGTCTGCGCACGGGCAATCGCGCTCCCGGCCACGCGGCGTTCCTGCATCGCGGCCATATTTTCGCGCATACCGGCAAATTCGGTCTCGCCCAGCGCTTCATACCGTGCGCGCTCGATCGCATCATAGCAGGCCCGCGCATCAGCATCCTGCGGGCGGTGGCGCATGTGCAACCCGGGATTGTGGTGGCGCAGGCGCAGAGCGAAACTGTCGGCAAAGCCGCGTGCCTCTTCCGCCTCTGCCGCGGTGATACTGCGCGATGGCATGGGCACGCGGACAGTCTTGCCCTGTTCGGACGCGGCATCGGCGGTGAAGCCTACCTCCACCTCCGCATCGCGCGCAATGGCACGCGCGGCCCCGGTCAGGGCCTGCTTGAAACGGTCGAGAGGAGATTCGTCAGACATATGCCGCGCTGCCTAAAGCACGGGCCGCAGCGCGCAAGGGGGCAATGGGCTGTATCCTTGGGCGCAATCCGGAACCGTTAAAGCAGGCGCCCCGCACCCAGCACACCGATGAGCAACGGATCATTGGTAGCGCGGGGATTGGCACGGATGGCCGATTCCTCAACGCCCATTTCCGACCAGATGGCATTGTCCACAGTGGTAGAGATGTTCTGCGCGACGCCGGATATGTTGATGCCGGTAAGGCCAGCCAGCAATTCACCCACCAGCGGTTCGCTGGCGATGCGCATCGCCTGCCCCAGTTCGGGCACCATGGCTTCGACCAGCGTAGTTCCCATGCTTTCACGCAGGAAACCGGTTGCAGCGGTCGGCCCGCCATTGATCAGCGCGATGGCGTTCTGGATGCCGATCAGGCGCACAGCATCGGTCACGATCGGGGCGGCGCGTTCAGCGCCTTCAACGGCGATATCGGCAAAGGCATCTTCCAGCCGGTCTTTGAAAATGGTGGATGTCAGGATGCTGCTGACTATGCCGCCGCGTGTCCCGAGCATGTTGGACAGGCCGATCTGCGCAACTTGCTGATCCCAGAAACCGCCCGGAGCAGTAAGGCGCGTAAAAGCCCGTTCGCTGGAAAGATACAGCAAGCGGCGCACCGCATCGACCATGCTGAACCCGCCAAGGCTTTCGCAGCCAGGTAACGCCAGCAAAGCGCCACCAGCGCCAATTCCGGCAAGGAATTTGCGGCGGTCAAGCACGGTTTCGGCCGAGGAATTGGCGGATATTTCAGTGAATTTGGTCATAATGCGACTCCTTGTTCTTGCCGCGTGGATAGCCCAGCGCCCATATAGCTGTCGATGCCAGTTACCCCGATGCCTTCCACCAGAGCCCGGCTCCTGATCATGAATGCCGCGCTCGGCCCGCTGGACTACCGCGTGCCTGCAGGCATGACGGTGGAATACGGCAGCATCGTTGTCGCGCCGCTGGGGCCAAGGCAGATCATGGGAATCGTGTGGGAAGAAGCCAGTCTGCCCAGTTCTCCGGTACCTGAATCTAAACTGCGGCCTTTATTGGCTGTGGTTGATGTACCTCCGATTACCGCCGAACTGCGGCGTTTGATCGAATGGACAGCGGAATATTACATCGCCTCGCTCGCAGGCGTCGCCCGCATGGTTATCTCCAGCGGGGGGGCCCTGCGCGGTCCTGCCACGATGACGGAGTATCGCCTGTCCGGAGGACTGCCGGAGCGGATGACACCGCAGCGCGAACGTGCCTTCGGGGCGCTGGAAGGTGAACAGGCCACGATCCGCGAATTGGCCGGGCTGGCGGGTGTTTCCGAGGCAGTTCTTCGCGGCCTCGTCAACCAGGGTGTTCTGGAACCTGTCGAAGTCGATGTTGACCGGCCCTATCCCCGCGCCCGGCACGATCACAATGCGCCCGACCTCAACAAATTTCAGGCCGAAGTTTCCGCACGGCTGGTGGAAGCGGTGGAGCAAGAGGAATTTGCGCCCATCCTGCTCGACGGAGTGACCGGATCAGGCAAGACCGAAACCTATTTCGAAGCCGTGGCACGCGCGCTGAAGAATGACCGGCAGGTGCTGGTCCTGCTGCCCGAAATCGCGCTTACCGAAGCATTCCTGAGCCGCTTTGAAGCCCGCTTTGGCGCTGCTCCGATCACGTGGCATTCCAGCCTGAAATCCACCGAACGCCGCCGCGCATGGCGGGCGATTGCCAGCGGAGAGGCGCAGGTTGTGGTCGGCGCACGCTCGGCGCTGTTCCTGCCTTATGCCAATCTGGGCCTGATCGTGGTCGATGAAGCGCATGAAATCAGCTTCAAGCAGGAAGACGGCGTGCGTTACAACGCCCGCGATGTGGCCGTGATGCGCGGTCATTTCGAGAAAATCCCCGTGGTCCTCGCCAGTGCGACACCGGCGCTGGAAAGTCTGCATATGGCGGACACCGGCATTTACGAAAAACTGGTGCTGCCCAGCCGTTTTGGCGGCGCGACCATGCCTGCCATTCACCTGATCAATCTGACGGAAGAGCAACCGGGCAGAGGCGCGTGGATATCCGCGCCATTGCGCCAGGCCATGGTGGAACGGCTGGAGCGCGGCGAGCAATCGCTGCTGTTCCTCAACCGCCGCGGCTATGCTCCGCTGACGCTGTGCCGCAATTGCGGCTTCCGCTTCAAATGCCCCAACTGCAGCGCATGGCTGGTCGAACATCGCCTTAGCAAACGTCTGGCCTGCCACCATTGCGGCCATGAAACCGCGCCGCCGGAAACCTGCCCTGAATGCGGAGAGCCCGATTGCCTTGTCGCCTGCGGCCCCGGCGTGGAGCGCATTGCCGATGAAGTTGCCGAAATCCTGCCCGATGCACGGGTCGCGCTGGTCACGTCCGATACGCTGAATTCGCCGGAGAAGGCTGCGGAGTTTGTGGCCATGGCAGAAGGCGGCGCGATCGACGTTATCGTCGGCACGCAGCTTGTCACCAAGGGCTTCCACTTTCCGGAATTGACACTGGTCGGCGTGATCGATGCCGATCTTGGGCTTGAAGGCGGAGATTTGCGCGCCGCCGAACGCACCTACCAACAAGTCGCACAGGTCGCAGGCCGCGCCGGCCGGGGGGCGAAAGCGGGCGAAGTGCTGATCCAGACGCGCCACCCCGAAGCGCCCGTGATCGCGGCGCTGGAGGCGGGCGACCGCGATGCCTTCTATGAAGCTGAAACGGAGGCGCGGCGCAGCGCCGGTGCCCCGCCTTTCGGGCGCTGGGCCGCGATTATCGTGTCGAGCGAGGACGATGCAGAGGCCCGCATGGCTGCCAATCGCATCGGCGATACACGTCCCAATCTGGACGATGTGATGATCCTTGGTCCAGCGCCTGCCCCGCTCGCCCTGCTGCGCAACCGGTACCGCTACCGGTTGCTGCTCAACGCGCGGCGATCCGCGCAGTTGCAGAAGGTAATCCGCCAGTGGCTGTCCCAAGTCGATCACCCGCCGGGAGTGCGGGTCGGCGTTGATATCGATCCATATTCTTTTGTCTGAAAGCTTGGCAAGTTAGGGGTCAACTGGTTGCAAAAGAAACCGCATTTATCCTAGCAATATAACAATTTCGTTATATGCTTATGTGATCATGCAATTAGAGCACGCCTTTCGCGCCCTGTCCGATGCGTCGCGCCTTCGCGTGATGCGTCTGGTTGCGCAGATGGAATTGTCGGTCGGGGAAATTGCCCAGGTGCTGGGCCAAAGCCAGCCGCGCGTTTCGCAGCATGTTGCCCGGCTTGTTGATGCCGGACTGGTTGAGCGGCGGCGTGAAGGCAATTCGGTGTTCCTGCGCGAAGCCACGCCGTCCCCCATGTATGACGCCATCGCCCGGCTTCTGGCGCTGGCGGAGCGTGAAGACGAGGTCTTCGCCGGACATGCTGATACTGACCGCCAGCGACTTTCCACCATCCGCGCGGCCCGCGAAAAAGAGGCAGACCGCTATTTCGCTCTGCATGCAGATGAATGGGACACTTTGCGCGAAGTCCACGGGCCGGAAAAGGCCTGCGAGCAGGCGCTGCTTCGTGTGCTGGCAGACAAGCCGCCGGGCCGCTTGCTCGATATCGGAACCGGAACCGGCCGTATTGCCGAACTGCTCGCGCCGCTTGCAACTCACATCGTGGCTCTGGACAAGAGCCTGGACATGCTGCGGGTCGCCCGCGCCCGTCTTCATGCGCTTGGCCCGGACAAGGTGGAATTGCAGCAAGGCGATTTCACCAACCTGCCGTTTCCCGCACACCATTTCGATACTGTACTGCTGCATCAGGTGTTGCATTTCGCGCAGGATCCGGCGCTTGCCTTGAAAGAAGCTGCACGCGTCACGCGCCCGGGCGGGCGGATCGCGATTGTCGATCTGGCGCGCCATGACCGTGACGAACTGCGTGAACGCCATGCCCATGCACGGCTTGGCTTTGCCGATGCCGGTATGGAAAAAATGCTCACTGAAGCGGGGTTCAAACCCGCCGCGCCTGTCGAAGTGCCCGGGCGCGAAATCACCGTAAAAATCTGGGCGGCCACACGGCTGACCCACCCCTCCTTTGCCCCCGACTCACGAAAGGCCGCCTCATGAGCGTGCAAGCCCCCGATTGCCTTGATCCCGTTCAGGAAAAGCGCACTGCGCGAGACACTCCGCTTTTCAGTGGATTGCCGGGGGACATTGCCGTCAGCTTTGAATTCTTCCCGCCCAAGACCGACAAGATGGAAGAGAAATTGTGGGAAGCCGTGCAGGAACTTGCCCCGCTTGCGCCAGAATTTGTCAGTGTGACCTATGGTGCGGGCGGCTCCACCCGTGAACGCACGCACAACACAGTAGCGCGCCTTATCAAGGAGGCTGGCATCCCCGCAGCCGCTCACTTGACCTGCGTTGATGCCAGCAAGGCTGAAACACGCGCCATTGCAGAGGCGTATTGGGAAGCGGGCGTGCGCCATATCGTGGCGCTGCGCGGCGATGCCGGTGAACCCGGCGCACCTTTCGTGCCGCACCCCGAAGGCTACGCCAATGCAGCTGAACTGGTCAGCGGTCTGAAGGAAGTCGCCGATTTCGAAATCTCCGTCGCCGCCTATCCCGAAACGCATCCCGATGCGCAGTGCCCGCAATCCGATCTCGACAATCTGAAGCGCAAGATCGATGCGGGCGCAACGCGCGGCATCAGCCAGTTCTTCTTTGCGCCGGAAGTATTCTTCGACTTCACCGACAAATGCCGCGCAGCTGGCATCCACGCGCCGATGGTGCCGGGAATTCTGCCCGTCACCAATGTGGCGCAGGCGCGCAAGTTTGCCGGACAATGCGGCGCCGTCATTCCTGATTGGATGGACGGATTGTTCGAAGGGCTGGATGAACGTCCTGCCGCCCGCCAGCTGGTCGCCGCGACCATCGCGGCAGAGCTTTGCCGCCGCCTGTATGCCGGCGGTGTGCGCCAGTTCCACTTCTACACCCTCAACCGCGCCGATCTGGCCTATGCGATCTGCCACATGCTCGGGCGTCGCCCTGTCGAACGTGGGCCGATGGAGAAAAAATCATGAGCGCCCGCGATCAATTGCTGCATGAAGCAGCGCAGCGCATTCTGGTGTCGGACGGTGCATTCGGCACGCAAATCCAGAACCGCAAATTGTCGGAAGAGGATTTCGCTGGCGACCTCGGCCTCAAGGCTGACCAGAAGGGCAATAACGACATTCTAGCCCTCACCCGGCCCGATGTCATTGCAGACATCACCCGCGCCTATCTTGAAGCCGGATCGGATATCGTTTCCACCAACACCTTCTCCGCCAACGTTATCAGTCAGGCTGATTATGCGGCGGAATCCTTGGTGCGCGATATCAACATCGCTTCAGCCCGGATCGCGCGCGAACTGGCCGATGAATTTGCGGCCAGGGATGGCAAGCCACGCTTTGTTGCAGGGGCCATCGGGCCAACCAACAAGACGCTCTCGCTCAGCCCGCAGGTCGAAGATCCCGGCTACCGCGAGATTACTTTCGACTACCTCACCGGCGTCTATCTCGATCAGGCAGACGCTCTGGTTGAAGGCGGCGCTGATTTCATTCTGATCGAAACGATCTTTGATACGCTGAACGCCAAGGCCGGAATCATGGCAGTGCGCCAGCTGTCCAAAAAGCTGGGCCGCGATGTTCCGATCATGCTGTCCATGACGCTTACCGATCTGTCGGGCCGCAATCTGTCGGGCCACACGGTAGAGGCGTTCTGGAATGCGGTGCGCCACGCAAACCCCGTCACCATCGGCCTCAATTGCAGCTTCGGCGCGGATCAGCTTCGCCCGCATGTGCAGCACCTTTCCGGCGTCGCCGATACGCTGCTGATGGTGTACCCCAATGCAGGCCTGCCCAACGAACTTGGCGAATATGACGAGCAGCCCGAAACCACCGCCGGACTTGTCGGCGAATGGGCGGACAATGGCCGTGTCAATATCATCGGCGGCTGCTGCGGCTCCACCCCGGACCATATCGCGGCAATGGCGCAGCGTGTGGAAGGCGTGACCCCGCGCACCATCCCGGAAAAGATCACCAAGATGCGGCTGGCGGGCCTTGAGCCCTTCACGATTGCAGCCTGACACCCCCAAGATTTCAGAAAAGAATATGACCAACACCTCAACCGCTGCAAATTTCGTCAATATTGGCGAGCGCACCAATGTCACCGGCTCTGCCCGGTTCAAGAAGCTCATCATGGGTGGCGATTATGCGACTGCCGTGGAGGTCGCGCGCCAGCAGGTCGAAAACGGCGCGCAGGTGATCGACATCAACATGGATGAAGGGCTGCTGGACGCGGTCGAGGCCATGACCACCTTCCTCAATCTGATCGCGGCAGAGCCTGATATTGCCCGCGTCCCGATCATGATCGACAGTTCCAAATGGGAAGTGATCGAAGCGGGCCTGAAATGCGTATCCGGCAAGCCGATCGTTAATTCGATCAGCATGAAGGAAGGCGAGGAGCAGTTCCTCGAACAAGCCCGCAAATGCCGCGATTACGGCGCTGCGGTAGTGGTGATGGCGTTTGATGAAACCGGGCAGGCGGACAGCAAGGAACGCAAGGTCGAGATTTGCGAGCGCGCCTACAAAGTGCTGACTGCAGATGGCTTTGCGCCCGAAGACATCATCTTCGATCCCAACATCTTCGCCGTCGCCACCGGCATTGCCGAACATGACCGTTACGGGCTCGATTTTCTGGAAGCTCTGACAGAGATCAAGGCGCGCTGCCCGCATGCGAAGACATCCGGCGGCCTTTCCAACCTCTCCTTCAGCTTCCGCGGCAATGAAACGGTGCGCCGCGCGATGCATTCCGTGTTCCTCTACCACGCCATTCCCGCTGGCCTTGACATGGCTATCGTCAACGCGGGCCAGCTTGATGTGTACGACACCATCGACCCCACCTTGCGCGAGCTGTGTGAGGATGTGATCCTTGCCCGCCATCCCGATGCGGCCGAACGGCTGGTCGATCTGGCCGAAAGCTACCGCGACACCTCTGCCCGCGAAGAGAAGGAAGCCGCTGAGTGGCGCTCCCTCTCCGTCACCAAGCGGCTGGAATATGCGCTCGTCAAAGGGATCGACGCGCATGTGGTGGAAGACACCGAGGAAGCGCGCCAGTCCGCAGCCCGTCCTATCGAGGTCATCGAAGGCCCGTTGATGGACGGCATGAACGTGGTTGGCGATCTGTTTGGCAGCGGCAAGATGTTCCTGCCCCAAGTGGTGAAATCTGCCCGCGTGATGAAGAAAGCTGTCGCCCATCTCATCCCCTTTATCGAAGCCGAGAAAGAGGAAGGCGCCAAGCCCAAGGGCAGGATCATCATGGCGACAGTAAAGGGCGATGTGCACGATATCGGCAAGAATATCGTCGGCGTTGTGCTGCAATGTAATGGCTATGAAGTGATCGACCTTGGCGTGATGGTGCCGTGGTCCAAAATCCTTGAAACGGCCAAGCAGGAGCAGGTCGATATTATCGGGCTGTCCGGCCTCATCACACCCTCGCTGGATGAAATGGTGACCGTTGCAGAGGAAATGCAGCGGCTTGAAATGGACATTCCGCTGCTCATCGGCGGCGCGACCACCAGCCGTCTGCATACGGCATTGAAAATTGACACCGCATATGAAGGCCCCGTCATTCACGTGCTCGACGCCAGCCGCGCCGTTGGTGTGGCCAGCAAGCTGCTGTCGGACACGCAGAAGGACGCACTCGTCCACGATACGGCAGACGAATATCAGGTGATGCGGGACAAGCGCGCAGGCGCAAAGCAAAGCAAGCTGCTGTCTTTGGAGGAAGCCCGCGCCAAAGGTTTCAAAGCTGATTTTGCCAAGAAGCCCTCCGCTCCGGCCAAGCCCGGTGTGCATGTGTTCGACAATTGGGACCTCGCTGATCTGGTGGAGGTGTTCGACTGGACGCCCTTCTTCCGCAGTTGGGAACTGGCAGGCAATTACCCCGCCATTCTGGAAGACGAGATCGTTGGCGAAAGCGCCCGGTCGCTGAAGGCCGATGCCGATGCGATGCTGGAACAGATCATCAGCGAAAAATGGCTGACCGCCAAGGCCGTATGCGGTTTCTGGCCATGCAAGCGCGAAGGCGATGATCTGCGGCTGGACGATGGCACTCTGCTTCCCATGCTGCGCCAACAGGTTGCGAAAAGCCGCGACCGTGCGAATTACAGCCTTGCTGACTTCATCGATCCGGCAGGCGACTGGATCGGCGGCTTCGGCGTTGGCATCCACGGCATAGAGCCGCATCTGGAACGCTTTCAGGCGGATACGGACGACTATTCCGATATCCTGCTAAAGGCGCTGGCAGACCGTTTTGCAGAAGCCTTGGCGGAACGGCTGCATCAGCATGTTCGCACCGACCTTTGGGGTTATGCGCCTGACGAAGACCTGACCAATGCCGACCTGATTCGCGAAACTTACGCGGGCATCCGCCCTGCTCCGGGCTACCCTGCCTGCCCCGATCACTCGTTAAAACCGACCTTGTTCGATCTGCTGGATGCAGAGGGCAATGCCGGTCTGGTGCTGACAGAAAGCTGCGCCATGCTGCCGACCAGTGCGGTTAGCGGCATGTATTTCGGCCACCCTGACGCGAGCTATTTTGGCGTGGCGCGGATTGGCCGCGATCAATTGGAAGATTATGCGGCACGGCGCGGCATGGAATTGTCCGTTGCAGAACGTTGGCTGCGGCCGAATCTGGATTGAATTTCAGCGTATTGAAACCGCCGGAATTCTTACATAGAAGGGACGGCAGGACTGGAGATCATTCAATGCGTTTGCTTTCATCATTCATCGCGGCTGTTGCTGTGCTTGCCGCGATTCCGGCTGCAGCTGCCGACTGGTACCGTGCCGAGACACGGCATTTCATCGTCTATTCTGAAGATTCGGAAAGCGATACGCGCGAATTCGTCCAGGATCTGGAGAGACTGGACGAGGTCTTGCGCCTGATGACCGGGATCGGCCCTGATGACGGCAGTTTGCCGGAATCCAGCAAGGTCACCGTTTTCCGCTTTGGCGAAACGCGCGACATGGCTGTTTTGGCTACGGGCGCCGGAAACAGCGGTGTCGGCGGCTTTTTCATCGGCCGCGCGTCCGGATCGGTTGCATTCGTTCCAAGGCGCCAAAACCAGCAGCGTGTGCGCAGCGCGTCAGCGCGGGTCGATTCCGACCTGATGCTCGACCCGAAAGCCACGCTGTTCCATGAATACGTCCATTATTTCATGTTCCAGCATGGCGATGCGCCCTACCCGCTCTGGTATAGCGAAGGTTTCGCGGAACTGTTTTCGACCCTGGAATTCGAGGACGATTATTTCGTCATTGGCGAAGTCCCGTCCATCCGCAGCTTTGCGCTTTCGACCATTTCGATCAATCTGCAAGATACATTTGATCCGCCGGCCAGACAAACACGCCAGACTACAGGGCGCACCTACGCCCATGGCTGGCTTCTTGCCAGTCACCTCAATCTGAATCCTGACCGGCGCGGCCAGATGGGCAATTATCTGGCTGCGATCAGCGCAGGACAGACGCGCATGGAAGCGGCTGCAACAGCCTTTGGCGACCTTGAAGTCCTGCGTCAGGAGCTTGAAGAATTTCGTCAGGGTGCCTCGCGCATTCTTCGTGTCCCTTATTCCGTCCAGGCCGAACCCGAAGTAAGCATTCGCCGGTTGGACGATGCGGAGGCCGCGCGCATGGATTTGATGATTGTGCAGAAACGCGGTGTGGATGAAGATGAGGCCACCCGCATCGTGCGCGATGCCCGCAGGCTGGTGGAAGAATATCCGGAAAGTGCGGCAGTGCTGCTTACGGCAGTGGAGGCAGAGTTTGACGCGCGCAATTACGACGAGGCGGAAAGCCTTGCCGGGCGCGTTCTGGCGCTTGATCCCGCATCCACAGAAGCAGCCAATTACTATGCCGATGTGGCCCTGCGCCGTTCGTTCGCAGATGCATCGCACTTCGCTGCTGCGCGAACCCGTTTTGCCGCAGCAAACCGGATGGAAACCGATCATGCCTACCCGCTTTACGGCTATTACCTCAGCCATGCGCTGGATGAGAGCCAGACGGTGACGGATCAGGCAAAAATGGCGTTGGAAGCTGCGTTCGGATATGCGCCCTACGACAACACCGTGCGTCAGGCGCTGGTCTATATGCTGCTGGAAGAAGGGCGTCCGGATGAAGCCCGGATGGTTGGCGCATCCTTCCTCGACGGCCAAAGCGGATACAGATGTCTGGTCCGTAAAAAGTTTGACGAGTTTGATGCCGGCAACCGCGAGCCTCTGCTTGAATTGTTCCGTCCGGACCATCCTGGTGAATATCTGGACGAGGCTGCAAGAGAAGCCCAGCGCGAGGAAATCGAAGCCGATATCGAGGCATACGGCTGCGAGGTCGACTGACCGGCATTCCTTGCCCTGCGCGGTTTACGTCCAAATCTGTGCGCCAGGCGATGATGATCTTATCGTCTGGCGCGCGCATTTGGCTCCAGCGCATGGCACCAGCCAGCGGCTTGAACGTTGACAGTCCATGACTTCCAAAAACAGTGATGCCCCCGGCCCGGTTCTTGTCCCGATCCTGGGCGATCAGCTGACTCGCAATCTTGCATCGTTAAGGGGCCGCGCAAAGGACGATACCGTCATTCTGATGATGGAGGTCTGGGACGAGGCAACCTACGTCAAACATCACAAGCAAAAGATCACGCTGATCTTTTCCGCCATGCGCCATTTCGCTGCCGATTTGCGCGATGCCGGCTGGCAGGTAGATTACATCGAACTGACCGATGCCGGTAACGCTGGCAGCTTTACCGGTGAAGTCGCGCGCGCTGCCGAACGGCATAGCCCGCGCGCCATCCACATCGTCGAAGCGGGCGAATGGCGGGTCCAGCAGGCCATCGAGGAATGGCCGGACAAATTTGATTGCGAAGTCGAAATCCTGCCCGACGATCGTTTCATCGCCAGCATCGCTGAATTCCGCGAATGGGCGGAAGGCCGCGACACTTTCCGCATGGAATATTTCTACCGTGAAATGCGCCGCAAGACCGGACTGCTGATAGAAAATGACGACAAGCCCGTTGGCGGCCAGTGGAACCTCGACAAGGAAAACCGCAAGCCTCCAAAGGGCGAAATGGACGCGCCCCAGCGCCCCTTGTTCGAACCGGACGCGATCACCCGCCAAGTTATGGAGCTGGTGGAGGAAAAGTTCAGCGACCACTTTGGCTCGCTAGACCGCTTCGAATGGCCCGTCACACGCGAACAGGCGGAGGAAACTGCCGAAACCTTCTTCGCGCAGCGCCTGGCCAAATTCGGCGATTATCAGGATGCCATGGTCTATGGTGAGGACGATCTGTGGCATTCCATGCTGTCCACCAGCATCAATCTCGGCCTGCTCGATCCGCTGGACCTGTGTCAGCGCGCGGAGGCAGCCTACCAAGACGGCAAAGCGCCGCTTAATAGTGTCGAAGGTTTCATACGCCAGATCATCGGCTGGCGTGAATATGTGCGCGGCTTCTACTGGTATTTCATGCCGGGGCTGGAAAGCGATAACGCGCTGAACGCCCAGCGCGGCCTGCCGGAGTTTTACTGGACCGGCGAAACCGACATGCGGTGCCTGTCCGATTCCATCCGCTCCACTCATGATAATGCCCACGCCCACCACATCCAGCGGCTGATGGTGCTGGGTAATTTCGCGCTGCTGGCAGGCTGCAACCCGCGCGAAGTGCAGGACTGGTACCTGGCTGTCTATGCCGATGCTTACGAATGGGTCGAGCTGCCCAACGTGGCCGCGATGGTGCTGTATGCCGATGGCGGAAAGCTGGCGAGCAAGCCTTACGCGGCAAGCGGGAATTACATCAACAAGATGAGCAATTACTGCAAGGAATGCAGGTATTCTGTCAGCAAGAAGACCGGCGAAGGGGCTTGCCCGTTCAATCCGCTATACTGGCATTTCATGGACCGCCACCGGGACCGGCTGGAACAGAACCATCGGATCGGGCGCATCTATTCCACCTGGGACAGAATGGGCAAGGACAAGCAGCGCGACTATCTCGACAGTGCAGAGGCTTTCCTCGATACGCTGAAACCTGCGGCCAAGGGTTGGGCGCGGGACGATTAAGAAAGCGGCTGGCCTTCCATGACAGAATTTCAGATTATCGTGCTCGTCATAGCGGTCGGGGTGCTGCTGCTGTTCTGCGCAATTCCCGTCGCCATCGCCTGGGGGCGCAAGCATCCCGATCTGCGAACCATTGCCAAACTATCTCCACTCGCTCTCCTGTCGTTTGCACTGTGGATTGCGCTGATTGTCTGGGCCGCGACCGACAAACGCAATGACTCCGTCGTGTCCCGCTACATTGAAAAGGTGCGCGAACGTAATCTTGGCCCGTGGATCGTCGGCGGCCTGGTCCTGTTCGGTGTTGCCACCGGTGCATTCAGCCTGATGTATCAGTAGGCGGTGATTTCGGTGCCTTTGCGGCTCCACATCGGCTTTACGATCTTTCCTCGCCGATGGGCCAGCACCAGCATCCAGATGCCTGCGCCTGTTGCGACGACCAGCGCAAAGATCGTCGCCTCCAGACCGAAGCCGCCGCCAGCCAGCAACCAGTGACCTTCCAGTGTCGCAGCGACAGGGCCTTCGGTCGGGTTGCCGGATACGGGAATGTCCCACAGTGCCTGCACCACGTTCCAACCGGCGTGAACGCCAATCGCGAGCCAAAGCGAGCGAGTGAGCATGTAGGCCGCGCCCAGCAATATCCCGGCTTCTATGGAAATCGCCAGCGAGCTGAAGAAGGTTGCATTGTCGTTTCCGGCATGCAGGAAACCGAAGATCAGCGCACTGAGCGCAAGGGCAATCCAGCTTCCGGCAAATTCCTCGATCCAGCGCAGGATGATGCCGCGCATCACCAGCTCTTCAAAAAAGCCGGCATAAATCCCGAACCAGAAGATGATTTCAACGGCGTCTGCAAAGCCGTCCATTCCGGTAAGGCGATAAACACCTGCCAGCGCAGCGAGGCCCACGCAGATCGAAATAAGCAACCCGCCGATGCCGAAACCCACTGCCGTATCGCGGACCGCACGCATATCGAACGGCAGATCGTCATGTTTCTTGCGGCCGAGCCTGCGAATGAGAAGCTTGTAGGACAGGCCGGTTATTAGAACGATGATCGCTACGGAAAGAACGTCCTCAATCGGACCTTCGAAATTGGGATAGATCACATAATTCAAAAATGCGCCGCCGGCAGCAGCGGCGGCAGCGAAAAGACCGACGCCTGCCACCATGACGACCAGCGGAAATTGCCAGATCTTTATCCAGACAGAGCGGTCATCCGCTGGCACCGTTACATCATTCATCGCTGGTCTCCGGATTGAATGACGGAGGATGTCCTTTGGTTTGAGATATTTGGCAAGTGTTGGCTGGCGTTTGTCCAGCCTATTGTGAAGGCAGCCTGCGCCGCGCGCCGAATGCCGCGATAAGGACCAGCGCGATGCCGATGAATGCGGCTATCGCAATGGTGCGCGAATAATCCTCCGTCGCCAGCCGGTCATAAGCGAGGAAGCCCAGCCCCCAGATCGGCGTGAAGGCATAGAATAGATTGCCAAAACCCCGCGCCAGATTGAAACACACCCAACCCAGCGCAGCAGCGAGCAAGGCAAGAGCCGTCAATTCAGCGGTCAGCCAGCCGAGTTCGACCGTGAAAACGCGTTCCCAATTGATGAACACCGCGATGGAGGTCCAGCCGGCGTACAGCCCGATGGCGCCAGTGCAGAACTTCTCCGGCCAGTCCCACGCCATGCGGCCCCGAGAAAAGCGCACCATCGCTACGCAGATCGCCAGTACGTAGGGCGTGAAGATCAGCGCGGTTGCCCATGATCGTGCGTCGTCCGCCACATAGCTTTCGGCAATTGACCAGCAGCATGACAGGATCATGGCGAGCGCCCACCACCAACCGGTACGGCGGTGAATGTCCATCGTGCGCCGCGATGGCAGAGCCTGGATCAGCGCTGCGATCGTGGTGCCGACGAAGATTGGAAACCAGATACCGAATGCAGCCTCGAACGGTACGAGTAACTGATACTCGCCGGGACTGTTTTCCCCAACGCGCCGCCCGAAACCGAGTATCTGCGGCAGTGCGTTCGACAGGGGATAGGCGATAGCGGCGGTAAGGACGAGTGATTGGCGCACATAGTCCATGGCTGTGGCTTTGTTGTTCATGAAATTCCGAATGCGTGAAGTCAGCGCTCGTTCCGCTCGCGTTCAAGCAATTCGCGCTTGATCTCCAGCCCGTAGGCATAGCCGCCCAGCTTGCCGTCTGCGGCGATTACGCGGTGGCACGGGATCAGGACGGCAATCTTGTTGGCCCCGTTTGCGCCGCCGACAGCCCGGCTGGCGGAAGGTTTGCCCAGCTTCGCTGCAAGCTGTCCATAAGAGAGAGTCTCGCCCGCCGGAATTTCGCGCAAGGCCTGCCACACGCGTTGCTGGAAAGCGGTGCCTTTCACGTCGAGCGGAATATCGCGGCCAGTGCCTGGTGCCTCCACTGCCGCGGTGACAGCTTCGAACAGAGCGCGAAATTCCTTGCCGCCCCGGGATAAATTGGCCTTTGGAAAACGAGCGCGCAGTTCCGCTTCGCCTTCATTGAAAGCAAGGCAGCAGACTCCCTTCTGCGTCGCCGCGACCAGCATCGCGCCAAGGCTGGTGTCAATCACGGTCCAGTAAATGTCGCGGTCTGCGCCGCCATCTTTCCAGTCGCTCGCGCTCATGCCGATATCTTTCCTGTCTTCGTAAAAACGCGATGGTGCAGAATAGCCCGCTGCGTAGATTGCGTCGCTCACCCGCTTCTCTGCTTCAAGCGCCTCTCCTGCCCGTTCGCGGCGCAATGCACGGGCATAGGCGGCTGGCGACAATCCCACGGCACGGGTGAATACCCGCTGGAGATGCGTTGGCGAATAGCCAGTGATGACGCCCAGCCTGTCCAGCGAAACTGCCTCCTCCGCCTCCCGCAGCAGGCCAATCACCTGCATCACCGCTGCTTCATCGCGGCTTTGTTGATCCGGTGCACAGCGTTTGCAGGCGCGCAGGCCTGCTGCCTCAGCCATTTCAGGCGCGGCGTAGAAGCGTACGTTCTCCCGCTTCGGAGCGCGCGCCGGGCATGACGGACGGCAATATATTCCGGTTGAATGAACGCCGGTCACAAACACGCCGTCAAACCGGCGGTCCTTTGCCAGGGCAATGCGCCATCGATCGTCATCGGTAAGGGGTTCGTGCGTCATCACATCTATGTAGCCTTCCCCACATGGCAGCGCATCCCGAAGCTTGCGGTCAATGTGGCAGGCAGTAAAGATGGCGATAATGCAACGCCTTGTATCCCTGCTCGTACTGCTTCTGGCCATCACCGCATTGCGGCCAGGGCCCGCCCTTGCCGACCCCGCCGATATAGAAGCCGCCAGTCGCGGTGTCGTGCGCGTGGTGATCATCGGGCGTGACGGGGAGGAACTGTTTCCCATTTCGCACGGCACCGGCTTTGCTGTCGGGCGCGAGAGGATCGTTACGAACGCCCATGTCGTGCGGCAGGCAATCGAAGACCCTCGCCTCACGATCGGCATAGTGCCCGCCGACGGGGACCGTGCGGTATATGCGCGGCTGGTATCGGTCAGCCCGCGAAACGACCTTGCCTTGATCGAAGCGACAGAGCCGCTGGGCCTGCCTCCGCTGACCATCGCCGGGAATCCTGCCACCAGCGGCACAGTCACGTCCGTTGGATACCCGCTTAATGTGGACCGCGCGCAAGGCCTTTCGTTCAGTGACATGTTCCGCCCGCAGCCGCCGGTTACTTCCACGGGGTTTCTGTCCGGTCGCCGCCCAAGCCGGGATTTCGACACCTTGCTGCATACCGCGCCGATTGCAGCGGGCAACAGCGGCGGTCCGCTGGTGGATCAATGCGGGCGGGTGATCGGTGTCAATTCCTTCGGCGCGGAGAGCGCCGGGTCCGATGCGGAATTCTTTTTCGCCATTTCCACGCGCGAATTGCTGCCTTTCCTGCGCGCCAATGATGTCAGCCCGCTGCTTAATTCGGGTGAATGCCGGAGTATAGAGCAGCTCGATGCCGAACAATCCGCCCGCGAAACCGCGGCGCGCGATGCGGAGGAGCGGATTGCACAGGAACGTTCCGCCGCAGAGGCGCAGCGCACAGCCGACATGCGCCGCACCGTCACCTTCGAAGTGATGGAAGAGCGCGATAACAATCTGGCTCTTGCCTTCCTCCTATTGTTGATCGGCGGCGGCGCGCTTGGCGTTTTCACCTTCGCACATATGCAAAAGGACTATCGCCTGCGCGCTGCGGCCGGGGCGATGGCAGTCGTTGCCGTGGCAGGTGCCCTGATCGCATGGTTTACGCGCCCCGCATTCGCTGAAATCGATGCGCGCGTGGAAGAAAGTTTGCGTGCGGCAATGGAAAGCACCGATACCGGGGAAATCACGCCAATCGCGGGCGGCGCAGATGCAGGAAATTATGTTTGCGTCCTCGATACCCGGCGCAGCCGGGTGGTCGGCGATCCGGCCGAAGACATCCCGCTCGGCTGGAGCGACGATGGCTGCGTGAACGGGCGCACACAATATGGTCTGAGCAATGGCGAATGGACGCGCATCTTCGTGCCGGCGAGTGAAGCAGCCGTTTCCATCAACAGTTTCGATCCTGTTGCCGGCGAGTTTGTGATGGAGCGCTATCTCCTGAACCGAGACGCCATGAGCACCGCCAGGTCTGCTCGCGGAGCTTACCGCGCGCCTTCCTGTGAAGCCGGAGCGGATGCAGCACGGGAACTGGGCAACAGCCAGGCGGCCATCGCCGCAGTATTGCCAGATCGCCCGAACGAGCGGCTGGTGTACAGTTGCACGGTCGCAGAAACCGGCTAGCCCTCATGCGAACCTGAACCGGAAACCCGCATGAAAGCCATCGCATGAAAGTCATCGCCAGAACGCTGATCGGCCTGATCGCAGCCCTGCATCTGTATATTGCCTGGTTCGAGATGTTTGCATGGGAGACGCGCGGCCCGGCGGTGTTTGCCACCCTGCCGCCGGATCTGTTCGCGCCAACAACCGCGATGGCGGCGAACCAGGGGCTTTATAATGCGTTTCTGGCAGCGGGCCTGATCTGGAGCGTCTTTGTCAGCGACCCCGTTTGGCAGAAACGCGTCGCGACCTTTTTCCTCTCCTGTGTCGCAGTGGCCGGGATATTCGGCGCGGCAACCGTGTCAGAACGGATTGCGCTTGTCCAAACCTTGCCTGCGGTTTTGGCGATGATATTCCTGTGGCTGGCGCCAAAGCAGCCAGCACGTTTGAACAAGGTATAAGGCACGGATGGAACAGGCACTCGTATTCGCGTCTATAATTCTGGGCGTCGCCGTTGCTTCTGAACTTGGCAATCTGCACCATCTTATCCGCGCCAAGAACGTTCGCTGGCATTGGGCACAGCCGCTTTTTGCGGTGCTGGTGATATTCTTTATCACACGCTTCTGGTGGACCCTTGCCGCAGACACTGATCGCGCGATAACGCTTGGCGAATTCGTCCCCATTCTGTGGAGCCTTGTGCTCCTCACTCTCCTCGCATCGGTTGCACTGCCCGACAAGATCGATCCCGAAAAAGGGATCGATCTCGCCCAGTATTATCAGGACAACCGCCGCTATCAGTGGGGTCTCATCCTGCTGATCGCGCTTCCGCTGCAAGGTGCATGGATGCTGGGTGTGTGGCAGGAAAGCGAAACCGTCGCGAGGTTCCTGGAACGGACTATGGGCGACAACATAGCCTGGGCGCTGATGATCGCGATGATGTTCGTAAAACGCTGGTGGCTGGTCGCAATCGGCATGGCGATCATTTCGCTTGGTCCGATTGCATGGCTTTCCCGCACACTAGGATAGGCAATTGGCATGGACTCGGGTTGCATCGCTTCGCACCCGATGCTAGGCGCGCGCCAACCTTGAAGGGATGCTTTTGTGCGTCCTGATTCAAGGTGCCCGACTTTTTCCGTTTCTCGGACCCAAGAGGACTTCGCGCGTGGAGCTTTCCGCCGGTATACAATCAAGCCTGGCAGGCCGTTATGCCAGCGCCCTGTTCGATCTCGCCAGCGAGGCGGGAACAGTTACTGCTGTCGAATCCGATCTCGACAATCTCGATGCGGCTTTGACCGAATCGGAAGATTTGCGCGCGTTCATCCGCAACCCGGAAATCAGCCGCAGCCAGATTGCTGGTGTGATGTCCGGTATCGGCGCGCATCTTGGCCTGTCAGATCTGACGAAGAATTTTCTCGGCGTGCTGGCGGATAACCGCCGCGTGTCCGCCCTGCCCGGCATGATCCGCGCCTTTACTACTATCGCTGCTGCCCAGCGCGGTGAAGTGCAGGCAGAGGTCGCCAGCGCCCACGCGCTGACGGACGAACAGATTTCCACATTGGAAACAAAACTGCGCGCCCGCGAAGGTCGCACAGTCAAACTCAAATCTCGCGTCGATCCCGACCTTCTGGGCGGGCTCGTCGTTACCATCGGATCGCAGCGCATCGACAGCTCGATCCGGACCCGCCTCAACTCCCTTGCACAAGCTATGAAAGCCACCGGCGCCTAAGCGCCGGCTCAGAAAGGTCACTCATGGAAATCCGCGCCGCAGAAATCTCCAAGGTCATCAAGGACCAGATCGCCAATTTCGGCACCGAAGCCGAAGTCAGCGAAGTCGGTTCCGTCCTCTCCGTTGGTGACGGCATCGCCCGTATCCACGGCCTCGACAAGGTTCAGGCTGGTGAGATGGTGAAGTTCGCCAATGGCGTTGAAGGCATGGCCCTCAACCTCGAAGCCGACAATGTCGGTGTCGTGATCTTCGGCTCCGACGCTGAAATCAAGGAAGGCGACAGCGTCAAGCGGACCGGCACGATTGTGGACGTTCCCGTCGGCAAGGGCCTGCTCGGCCGCGTGGTTGACGCTTTGGGCAATCCCATCGACGGCAAGGGCCCGCTTTCCGATGTGAAGCGCGCCCGTGTGGAAGCCAAGGCTCCCGGTATTATCCCGCGTAAATCCGTTCACGAACCTGTGCAGACCGGGCTCAAGGCCATCGACGCGCTTGTTCCTGTTGGCCGCGGCCAGCGCGAACTGATCATCGGTGACCGCCAGACCGGCAAGTCCGCCGTCGCCATCGACACCTTCATCAACCAGAAGGGCGTGAATGCTGGCGATGACGAAGGCAAGAAGCTGTATTGCATCTATGTCGCCGTCGGTCAGAAGCGTTCGACCGTTGCGCAGATCGTGAAGAGCCTCGAAGAAAACGGCGCGATGGAATATACCATCGTTGTTGCCGCTACTGCTTCGGAGCCTGCTCCGCTGCAGTACCTCGCACCCTACACCGGCGCTGCGATGGGCGAATTCTTCCGCGACAACGGCATGCACGCCGTGATCGTGTATGACGACCTTTCGAAGCAGGCTGTGGCGTATCGCCAGATGTCCCTGCTGCTGCGTCGTCCTCCGGGCCGTGAAGCCTATCCGGGTGACGTGTTCTATCTCCACAGCCGTCTGCTGGAACGTGCCGCGAAGATGAATGAAGACAATGGCAGCGGTTCGCTGACTGCATTGCCGATCATCGAAACGCAGGCCGGTGACGTGTCCGCCTATATTCCGACGAACGTGATTTCGATCACCGACGGCCAGATCTTCCTCGAAACCGACTTGTTCTTCCAGGGCATCCGCCCCGCGATCAACGTCGGCCTGTCGGTTAGCCGCGTCGGCGGTGCCGCTCAGACAAAGGCGATGAAGAAGGTTGCAGGTTCCATCAAGCTGGAACTGGCGCAGTACCGCGAAATGGCGGCGTTTGCGCAGTTCGGTTCGGACCTCGATGCATCGACGCAGAAGCTGCTCAACCGCGGCGCCCGTCTGACAGAGCTGCTGAAGCAGCCCCAGTTCAGCCCGATGCCGTTTGAAGAGCAGACCGTGTCGATCTTCGCCGGGACCAATGGCTATCTGGATGATGTCGCTGTTGAGCGTGTAACCGAATATGAAGCGGCAATGCTCAGCTTCATGCGCAACGAACATGCCGATGTGCTGACCGAAATTCGGGACAGCACGAAGTTCGAAGGCGACACCAAAGACAAGACCGTCGCCGCGCTTGACGCATTCGCCAAGCAATTCGCTTGAAGCCGATAGTTACGATTAGGGAGCCGATATGGCCTCGCTGAAGGAACTCAAGGATCGGATCGGGTCGGTTAAATCGACCCAGAAGATCACCAAGGCCAAGCAAATGGTCGCTGCCGCAAAGCTGCGCAAGGCGCAGGCTTCGGCTGAAGCCGCGCGTCCCTATGGGGAACGTCTGGCATCGGTCATGGCCTCGCTCGCCAGCAAGGTCAGCGGCGATAGCGCGCCGCTGCTGCTGCGCGGCACCGGCTCTGACGCCAAGCACCTGCTCGTGGTGGTCAACACCGACAAGGGCCTGTGCGGTGGTCTCAACTCCAACATCGTCAAGGAAGCCAAGCTTCAGGCGAAGAAGTTGATGGCTGAGGGCAAGGACGTGACTTTCTACCTCGTGGGTAAGAAAGGCCGCGCGCCGATCAAGCGGGAATATCCGAACAAGATCGGCCACCATTACGACACATCCGACGTGCGCCACATCGGTTTCGCCGAAGCCGAAGGTATCGCCGCCGACCTGATCGCGCGTTTCGAAGCTGGCGAATTCGACATCGCCCACCTCGTCTACCCGATTTTCCAGAGCGCCCTGGTTCAAAACCCGACCACAGTTCAGCTCCTGCCCGTCCCATCACCCGAAACGGCTGAGGAATCGGATGCTGCGGTGGAATATGAGCCGGACGAGGAAGAAATCCTTGCTGAGCTGCTGCCGCGGTATGTGAAGACCCAGCTGTTCGGCGCTCTGCTGGAACGTGAGGCATCCGAACAAGGCGCATCGATGACCGCCATGGATAACGCGACGCGCAATGCCGGCGATCTGATCGACAAGCTGACGATCCAGTACAACCGCAGCCGTCAGGCCGCGATTACGACGGAACTTATCGAAATCATTGCTGGCGCAGAAGCGCTGTAGGCAGGACACCGAACCATGAAGAAACTCATTCTCATACTTCCGATCATGGCTCTTGCCGCTTGCGGCGAAGAGCCCGCACCCGCGGCGCTTGAAACTGCGGCACCGGTTGAAGTCGTAGAGCTGCCCGCGCCTGACCAGGAATTGTTCACCGCAGTCTTCGCCGAGACTTGTCCCGACGCAGAGCCTGTGGCCACCGCCGTATGCCGCCGCGGTATGGGTGCGCCAACTGTCGCTTGCGAATTCGGCCTCGGTGATGACGACGTGCTGCGCCACGACGCGACGCTTAATATAGACGATACTGGCGAAGGCTGGATGCTTGCCGACGCCGAAAACATTTGCAGCGAACACGATTCGCACCACGTAGATAACTGAGGTTACAGGAAACCATCATGGCCACCGCTCCCGCATTGAACCAAGTCACCAACGGCACGATCAGCCAGGTTATCGGCGCTGTCGTCGATGTCGCCTTCCCCGGCGAACTGCCGTCAATCCTGACCGCGCTTGAAACCAAGAACGGCGACAACACGCTCGTTCTCGAAGTTGCGCAGCATCTCGGTGAAAACACCGTCCGCACGATCGCGATGGACGCGACCGAGGGTCTCACACGCGGGCAGGAAGTCATTTCCACCGGCGCGCAGATCACTGTGCCTGTTGGCCCCAAGACGCTGGGCCGCATCATGAACGTCACCGGTCAGCCGATTGACGAGCGTGGCCCCATCGGCTCGGACATGCACGCCCCGATCCACGCAGAGGCACCCGCCTTCGTCGACCAGTCGACCGAAGCGGACATCCTTGTCACCGGTATCAAGGTTATCGACCTGCTCGCTCCTTACGCAAAGGGCGGCAAGATCGGCCTGTTCGGCGGCGCCGGCGTGGGCAAGACCGTGCTGATCCAGGAACTCATCAACAACATCGCAAAGGGCCACGGCGGCGTGTCCGTGTTCGCCGGTGTGGGTGAGCGTACCCGTGAAGGTAACGATCTCTACCACGAATTCCTGGACGCAGGCGTTATCGCCAAGAACGAAGCTGGCGAAGCCATCTCCGAAGGTTCTAAGGTTGCGCTGGTCTTCGGCCAGATGAACGAACCTCCCGGCGCACGTGCCCGCGTTGCTTTGTCCGGTCTGACCATGGCGGAATATTTCCGCGATCAGGAAGGCCAGGACGTGTTGTTCTTCGTGGACAACATCTTCCGCTTTACGCAGGCCGGTTCCGAAGTGTCCGCTCTGCTGGGCCGTATTCCTTCGGCTGTGGGTTATCAGCCTACCTTGTCGACCGACATGGGTAACCTGCAGGAACGCATTACCTCCACCAACAAGGGCTCGATCACCTCGGTGCAGGCCATTTACGTGCCTGCCGACGATTTGACCGACCCGGCACCTGCAACATCGTTTGCCCACCTTGACGCAACCACCACGCTGAACCGCGCGATTTCGGAACTGGGTATCTACCCTGCCGTTGACCCGCTCGATTCCACCAGCCGCGTGCTGGAGCCCCGCGTTGTCGGTCAGGAGCATTACGAAACCGCTCGCAAGGTTCAGGAAACGCTGCAGAAGTACAAGTCACTTCAGGACATCATCGCCATTCTCGGCATGGACGAGCTTTCCGAAGAGGATAAGCTGACCGTTCAGCGTGCGCGCAAGATCCAGAAGTTCCTGTCGCAGCCGTTCCACGTGGCAGAGGTCTTCACCAACATTCCGGGTTGCTTCGTGCAGCTGGAAGATACGGTGAAGAGCTTCAAGGCTGTGGTCGAAGGCGAATATGATCACCTTCCGGAAAGCGCCTTCTACATGGTCGGCGGGATCGAAGATGTGGTCGCCAAGGCCCAGAAGATGGCTGAGGACGCCTAATCACCATGGCATTGCACTTCGAACTCGTAACTCCGTCCAAGCTCGTCCGCTCGGAAGACGTCCACATGGTGGTCGTCCCCGGTGCGGAGGGCGAGTTTGGCGTGCTGGAAGGCCATGCGCCTTTCATGTCCACCATCCGCGATGGCGCGGTGCAGGTGTGGAAAACCGAAGGCAGCACGCCCGAAACGATCGAAGTGCGCGGCGGCTTTGCCGAAGTGGGCGAAAATGGCCTCACCGTGCTCGCGGAGCATGTCGACGGGTAATACAACTGGCGGGGTACGGAGCGTTTTGGAGTGAAAACGCGCCCCGGCATTTGCGCCCGCAAACGGCGCTACTCCACTGAAAAAGAAGCAATCGCGGCAGCGTTGGCGGCGGATATAACCCTGCGTCCGTATCGCTGCCAACTTTGCCGCGACTATCACCTGACAAGCCGCACGAAGGGGATGCGCTCACTCCCCCGAGAGTGAGCGCCCCAATCCTGAGCAGCCATTACCCGACCGGTATCATCACTTCGTTGCGGCGCATTGGCCCCGGTACGGCCGGCGAATTGTAAAACGCGTATTCCGCATTGCCGGCAGCAGTCAGGTCACGGTCCGCCATCCAGGCGCGCAATTCCGCCTCTTTCTGGGTCAATGCCAATGTCTGGCCCCAACCGGAAAAGCGGATCACAGCCATACGGCGTGCGGGGATTTCGGTAAGGGTGATATCGTCCGGTGCAGGCGGCAGGGTTTCCAGCGTATATTCCGCCGGCATGACAAAGCGCGTGCGCCACCGGCCAGCTTCGCCTTCATCCTGCATAACCGGCGCGGTCATAGCTATCTGTTCAGGCGCGTCCTGTATTACAGGTGCCGTCATGGCGATGGCTTCTCCGCCGCGATCTTGCGCGAAAATATAGGCAGCCAGGCGGCGGAAACCTGCACTCGAAGCGCGTTCGCGGGTGCCAGTGTGCCAGACCTCTGCCACGACGATTGACGGGTATTCGCGCAGTGCGAAATCGCCGTCTTCCACAATCGCTGTGAAATCGGGCTCCTCCGTCCGCTGTTCGTATTGCGCCAGAGCCGCAGCACTTCCGAGCGCCATCACGCCTATGCCTGCGGCTGCGAGTGCCAGTTTCTTGATCATTGCGCTGAAGCTCCGTCAGATTGGTGTTTTCATATATACGCGCGGGCAGGCCGAAAGGTCGCAAATTGGTGGCGATTTGTTCGTTAGCGCGCGAATGCCCTGTCCTACAGGCGTGTCGTTAACCAGGTTGCACGGTCGTTTCGTATTGGAGATCGCTATGTCCGCTGCGTATTCAAACGCCGGAGTGTCACCCGCCGCATTTCATCAGCAACGCTCTGTTATCAATGAATAATAGACCTGAAATCGCTGGGTTACACAGTGTAACCTTTGTCACCCGGCCCGATTTGGGCGCAGGATAAGCAATTCTTAACCACGTTTGCGCCATTGCGGCACCAACAGGAGACGCGTTTCACGATGAATACTCTGGCAGCAGTACCCCGCAAGGAAAGCCCTGGAGGTTTCGCAGCGCTTCTGCGCGGCGACGCGCTGGCGCTTGGCCTGCTGGCGCTGCTGGTGCTGGCAACGCGCGCCATCTGGTTTGGTGATCCGGTCGCCGATTTTGACGAGCAGCTTTACAGCTTCATCGGCTGGCGCATGACGGAAGGCGAATTGCCCTTCGTTGACTGGTGGGACCGCAAGCCCTTCGGCCTGTTTGCCATTTATGCCGCCGCACACGCGTTGTTTGGGCCCGGACCGCTGGCCTATCAGCTCCTCGCCTTTGCGTTCGCTTTGGCCGGAGCAGTATTGACCTACTACCTCGCACGGCGACTGGTTGGCCGTTTTTCTGCCATGGTGGCAAGCGCGATTTCGACCATGCTACTGTGCGCCTACGCCAGCTATTCCGGGCAGAGCGAGGTGTTCTTCCTGCCGCTGATGCTGGGCATGGCCGCATTGCTGGTCGACGCCAATCATCCGAGTTTCACGCGGCGTGCCATGTGGGCGATGCTGCTGGGCGGGCTGGCCTTGCAGGTCAAATACACGGTGCTGCCGCAGTGCGTATTCTTTGGCCTGTATGCACTTTGGGTAGAGCATCGCCGTGGCATTGCCCTGCCCCGTCTTGCCACGCTGGCTGCGGCCTTCGTCGCGCTCGGCCTGTTACCCAGCGTTGCCGCCGGTGCCTTTTACGCCGCGATTGGCGAGTTCGATGCGTTTCTGTTTGCCAACGTCCTCAGCTTCTTTGACCGCATGCCCGCTCCGCAAGGCCGCTGGGCGTCTGACCACTGGCTAGGAGTGTCACCGCTCGCAATTCTCGCCATCGGCGGCGTCTATGCTGCGTTCCGCATGAAGCGCCCTCAACCGTTCTCTGATTGGCTGTTTTACTGCGGCTGGGCGTTGTCCACGCTCGCAACAGTGCTGCTGCCGGGGACAGTCTATCTCTATTATTATGCAGCAATGGCCGCGCCAGCCGCGCTAATCGCTTTGCCGCTGCTGGACCGGCGCGCACCATTGCGGGTGTTCCCGGCGTTGGTACTGTCGGCGGGCTTTTTTGCTCTGCTGGCTCTGCCTGATCGTTACGAATATTCGCTTGAGGAACGCCAGGCAGCCGGTGATCTGGCGGCCGCCATTTCTCCGCATGTGGGCGCGGATAGCGATTGCCTCTGGCTGTTCGATGGCCCCACCGCGCTTTACCGCATGACGGACAGCTGTGTACCGACGAAATTTGTCTATCCCGATCACCTCAACAATGCCCTGGAAGTGAATGCGCTTGGCGTTGATCAGGCGGAGGAAGTCGCGCGCGTCTTGGCGACCCGCCCTGGCGCAATCGTTACTGCCAGCAGCCCGATGACAATCCAGAATAACGAAGCGACCGCGCTGGTGGAGGCCGCCTTGGCAAGTGATTATGCGAAAGATCTGTCCGTCGAAATGCACGGCCGCACAATTACCGCATGGATCAGGCGCAATTGATCAGGCTGCGGGAAGTGTGACTTTGCGTTGCTGGCTGAGATGCCACAGCCACAAACCCGACCCCACAATCAGCGCCGCTCCCAGCATTGCCACAAGGTCTGGCGCTTCACCGAAAAAGAACCACGCCAGCGCGACTGCGATCAGCAGTTGGCCGTATGTCATCGGCGCAATCGTCGCCGCTCCCGCCCGTGTCGTACCAAGGTAGATCAGCCAATGCGCGGTACTGGCAGACAGTGCGACAAATGCCGCCCGGGCCAAGACGTGCCACTCGGGCCAGAAGAAGCGAATGCCCTCTATCCCGCTCGTATGGGCAAGCGCCGCTACGGGCACCAACAAAACTGCCGCTCCGACCGCAACATAGGCCTGAGCGGCAAGAGCGCTGCCCCCGCCCCGTGCCGCTCTGTTGGCAGTCATCAATATGGCCATTCCCAAGGCGCAGAGCAGCGGAAGAAGCGCGGCAAAACCGATCTCCGCAAAGTTGGGCCGCAGAATGATCAGCACGCCAATGAAAGCCACAAGGGTCGCGAGGATGGTCGTGAGACGCAGCCGCTCACCCAGAAATATTGCGGCCAGGATCGCTGTGATCATCGGCTGGGTAAAGGTGATCGCCACAGCATCGGCCAGCGGCATCAGCCATACGCTGCCAAAGAAAGATACCGTTGCCAGCCCGACACCAAAACCCCGCAATGCCTGTATCAACGGCAGCGGGATCCGCCGCACAGGCTGGGTGCCTTCCTTGACCACCAGCAGGGTGGAAAGTGCAATGGCGCCAAGTGAATACCGAAATGCGGCAAGCGCGGTCGGGGTCCATTCATCGGCCATGCTTTTGACAACAGCATCGCCAACCGAAAGCAAGCAGAACCCGGCGAGCGCGAAAAGCAGGCCTGCTCTGTCTGATTGCTGCATGAAATGGCGCCCTTCCGCCCAGGGCCTGCGCGGCCATGGTTCGCGGCGGCTTAGAGCCCGGAGCAATCCCGTTCAATCGCTTTGTCACACCCTTTGCCGCACTTTGAACAGCCAACCTTGTTAGATCCCTACATCGGCTCCCCTACGCACGAGCCGCGATTGGCGAATGCAAGACAAAGCTCATCATCCAAATTCCATGTCTGCACGGAACTGGTAACCTGCCCGCAACGCTAGCCGCATTGCCGCGCCGTGTGGACTGCTTGGACACGGTAGAATGTCTGGCAGTCTAGGATGCCAGCACCGAGGGCACTGCGCTGGTTGCACTCATCATGGAAGGCCGCGCAGATATTGTAATCGCCGATCGCGGCGTTGCGGAAAATGCGCATCTCTCCCCGCTGAATTGGCTTATGCAACGCGTCGGAAGCGGCGTGGCACAAGGCCTTGCATCTACGCAGGTGAACGATGCTGTGAGCGTTTTTCGCGCGATCAGCCGGGACGCAATGTGGCACGCAGCGAGCGGTGCCAAGCGCGCCCGCATTGCTATTATCACCCAATTATTCCCCGCAAACGGCAAAAGGTTTGCGAAATGTTTACCAAGTTCAGCGACACCGGTCCTCGAATAGCTGGTTCTCCCTGTCGGAGGGCTGCATCGTGGGTAAATCGAGGACCATCGAATGAGCGCTTTCGGTAGAAAGAATGGAACTGGCGGAATGGGCAAGGGGGCACGCCCAAGCTTTGGCGTGGCGAAACCCATGCGTGGCGGCGGTTCCTCCGGTTCGGCTGCATCGGAAGAAGCGGACGAACTTTCTCCTGCCGGCGGTGACCAGTTCCCGCCTGTTCCACCTGCAGGCGCCGCTGTCGATGGCGGACAACACGGCGACGCGATGAGCCGTTTGGCCGAGCGTTCCAATGCTGTGCATGAAAAGCAGGAAATCGGCGGCTTCGAAGCCAGCGTTCACAAGATAAAGGAACAGGTGCTGCCGCGCCTGCTGGAACGTGTCGATCCAGAAGCCGCAGCCACGCTTTCCAAGGAAGAGCTTTCCGAAGAATTCCGACCGATCATCATGGAAGTGCTGGCCGAACTGAAAGTCACACTGAACCGCCGCGAGCAATTCGCGCTGGAAAAAGTGCTGATTGACGAATTGCTTGGTTTCGGTCCGCTGGAAGAGCTGCTTGGCGATCCCGACATTACAGACATCATGGTCAACGGCCCCGACCAGACCTACATCGAAAAGAAGGGCAAGCTGGTCATCGCGCCGATCAAGTTCCGCGATGAAAGCCACCTTTTCCAGATCGCGCAGCGTATCGTGAACCAGGTCGGCCGCCGCGTTGACCAGACCACACCGCTGGCCGATGCCCGTTTGAAAGACGGTTCACGTGTGAACGTCATCGTACCGCCGCTTTCGCTGCGCGGTACCGCGATTTCCATTCGTAAATTCTCCGAAAAGCCGATCACGCTTGATATGCTCAAGGGTTGGGGCTCGATGGACGAAAAGATGTGTACCGCGCTGAAAATTGCCGGTGCCTGCCGCATGAATGTGGTGATTTCCGGCGGTACGGGTTCGGGCAAGACAACAATGCTCAACTCGCTGTCGAAAATGATCGACCCGGGTGAGCGTGTGCTGACCATCGAGGATGCGGCCGAATTGCGTCTGCAACAGCCCCACTGGCTGCCGCTGGAAACACGTCCGCCAAACCTTGAAGGGCAAGGCGCGATTACCATTGGCGACCTTGTGAAGAACGCCTTGCGTATGCGTCCTGACCGGATCATCCTGGGCGAAATTCGCGGCGCGGAGTGTTTCGACCTTCTCGCCGCGATGAACACGGGCCACGATGGTTCCATGTGTACGCTCCACGCCAACTCTCCGCGTGAGTGCCTTGGCCGTATGGAAAACATGATCCTGATGGGCGACATCAAGATCCCGAAGGAAGCCATCAGTCGCCAGATCGCAGAATCGGTCGATCTGATTGTGCAGGTAAAGCGCCTTCGTGATGGTTCGCGGCGTACCACCAACATTACCGAAGTCATCGGGATGGAAGGCGATGTGATCGTGACGCAGGAATTGTTCGCTTTCGAATATCTTGATGAAGGCGAAGACGGCAAGATCATCGGCGAATATCGGAGCTCTGGCCTGCGCCCCTATACCCTGGAAAAGGCCCGCATGTTCGGGTTCGATCAGGCTTATCTGGAAGCCTGTTTGTAATTGATTTTCGCTCGCCCAGCCGGGCGAGCGGCCTCGCTAGGCTGCCATCAAGCTGGCCCCGCTGCGGGCGGGCGGCTGCCCTTTGTCCTGGCCTAAGGTCGAAGCGACAAGCACCACGCCAGCAACTTCCTAACCTTTGATCAGCCCCACGATTCCGAACGCCAGCAATGCAAGCCCAGCAAAGGTGCTCACCACCCCGATATCGCGCCACGGCATAAGCCCCACCGCGTCCGGATGTTTGCGCCGCGCGCGCCGCTTCTCACCCCATACGGACAGCGCCGACAGGCACAACAAGGCCGCGCCGGCGATGGTGTAGCGCAGCGCGTCGCTCGCAAAGAGGATGAATTCGGGCCAGTGCATCGCGCGCCATATGGATAGCGCGCACGTTTACGACAATGCTTGATCGCAAATGCCGTGCGCCTATGGCCTTTGGTGTGACCACCACAACGACAGATCGGCCCATGCTGGCCTTGCTGATGCGGCTTGCAGGAATTGCCGGTTTCGCTGTGATGGCCGCGTTCATTAAGCTGGCGTCTGACAGCGGCATCCATCTGGCAGAACTGATTTTCTGGCGGCAATTCACCTCTCTGCCGATCCTGCTTGTCTGGGCGATGCTCGCAGGCGGACTTGGCACGCTGAAAACCCAGCGCCCAGGCGCCCATGCCATGCGCGCCGGATATGGCATTGTGGGGATGATCCTGAATTTTGGCGGGGTTATCCTGCTACCATTGGCGGAGGCGACAACGTTCGGCTTTACCGGCCCGCTATTCGCGACAATTCTTTCCGTTGTCATCCTGCGTGAAACCGTGGGTGTCTGGCGCTGGTCGGCAGTGCTGGCCGGTTTCGCAGGGGTAGTGATCATTGCCCAACCCGGCGGCGGAAATATTCCTCTTTTCGGCGCAGGCGTAGCCTTGGGCGGTGCCTTCATGATTGCACTCATTTCGATCCAGATCCGCGACCTTTCGCGCACGGACAGGCCGACGACGATTGTCTTCTGGTTCAGCATGGCAACGGTTCTGCTGACCCTGCCGATCATGCCTTTTGTGCATGAACCGCTATCCAGCCATCAATGGCTGCTGCTACTTGGCATCGGGCTTGCCGGTACATGGGGGCAAGTGCTCATCACAATGGCACTGCGCTTTGGCGAGGTGTCCAGCGTGATTGTCATGGATTATTCCAGTCTGATCTGGGCAACCTTGCTGGGTTGGTTGATCTTCTCCACCCTTCCGACCACAGCGACATGGTTCGGCGCGCCTCTGGTTATCGCTGCGGGGATCATTATCACATGGCGCGAGCGTGTCCTTAGAAAGCAACGTTTCGCCGCGCAGGTGCAGGCCGCAGGAACCTGACGGCCGGCTGGCAGTTTCCTTTGTATCCGCTCGAACCTTGGGCAATTGGAAAGGACCATATCGATGGCTCGCAAGATTATTATCGCCGTTACCGCCGGGGTGCTCGTATTCAGCGCATCTGCCTGCAACACCGTGCGCGGTGTCGGACAAGATCTGGAATCTGTCGCCGACGACGTAGACGCCGCAGTCTGATCCAAACCGCTTAACACAGAGTCGCAAGGTGCCCGCTGGAGCGATCCGGCGGGCGCTTCTATTTGTGGCGGTAGATCAGCATGATATTGTTGGCAGGCATCGCTACCCTGCGCACGCGGTCAAAAAAGTTTGTTGTGGCGAGTTTATCGACCCAAGCTGTATCGCGCAGACCCCAGCGCGGATCACGCGCCTTCAGGCTGGCATCGAATGTCAGATTTGATGCCGCAGTTTCCACTCCTTCTTCCAGATACGGGCCATACAGCAGCAATGGCGCGCCAACAGGCAGAATGCGCCCTGCCCCGGCGAACAGTCCCTCGCTTGCAGCGGGCGGACTGATATGAACCATGTTCACGCAAAGCAGCGCATCGGCGCCCATTACCGGCCAATTTGCAGCAGCCGCGTCAAGCATGAAGGGCTTGCGCAAATTGGCAAGTCCAGCCTCTGCGCGCCAGGCAGCGATGGAAGCAACAGCCTCGGGGTCAGGATCACTCGGCTGCCATTCCAGCGCAGGAAACCGGCCCGCAAAATGCACCGCATGCTCGCCAGATCCGCTCGCTACTTCAAGTACCTTTCCAAGTGCGGGCAGCTCATCTGCCAGTACTGCAGCGATAGCATCACGGTTGCGCTCTGTTGCAGGAGCAAAGCGTTTCAAGTGAAGCGCCGCCGTGGTCCGGCAGCGGCGCGAGCGCGCTTTTCACGGACGATGAACCAAACCAGCAGTCCCGCAGGCCCGGCGATGAACGTCAGCAGCAGCACAGGTGATTGTACCAGCCGCGAAAAGCCTTTCGTATCGGCATCCTTGGAAATCCACAGACCTGCAAACAGGTCAAAGGCCAGATAATGAATCCAGCCGATCGTGACCCCGCCATCAGTCGAAAACAGGCCCCTCACCCCTGCTATCGTAGTGAAGGACGCGCCGGCACCTTCGCTTTGCGAGACCGGATCGACAGCGCCTCCGACGACCAGTCCCATGAACAGCGTATAGGCAAAGCACAGCATCCCCACACCGCCATAGAAGACCGCAGCGCCAGCCAACGCATTGCGTGGCAACAGAATCAGCATGGCCCACATGATGAGCGCCCAGATGTTGGCCGCCTGAAATGCGAAATCCCAATTCATGTTGTGACCCCTTCAAAACGCCCGGCCAAGCGGTTCAACCCGTCATGTTCATGGACAAACTGACCTCCTGCCTTTTCACCGGTACATTGCAAGGCAGCAGCGGCGACTATGCTTGCCTTGATGGACCGGTATCTGGCGACATCGCCCTGCAGGAAAATATCTGTCAGCGGTGCCAGCATGCGTCCGATCCCTTCAAGAAACCGCAAATCTGCCTCGCGTTTACCCAGCAGCAGGCCCGGTCTCAGGATATCCAGCCGTTTGAAGCGCAGTGATTTCAGGTCCCGCTCCACTTCTCCCTTGGTGCGCAGATACAGACTGCGCGAGGCGGTATCCGCTCCGACAGAGGACACATGCACGAAGCTGCGGGCACCGGCATCCTTTGCAGCGCGTGCGACCTGCATGACCAATTCGTAATCCACGGCCCGCATGGCTTCCACACTGCCCGCCTTGGCGCGTGTGGTTCCCAGCGCACAGATAACCGCATCGGGCTTAAGCGCTTCCACGACACCGCCCCAGTCGGGCGTATCTGCCAGTACCAGTTCCATGCGCGCACCTTCGGGGAAGGTCATTTCTCGCCGGGCGAGACCTTGCAAGGCAATATGGGTCAGACCGGCGGTACGCGCGATAATGCTGCGCCCGATCAATCCGGTTGCGCCAACCAACAGGACCCGGCGTTTGCCCGTTTCAGCATCAGACATTCGACAATCCCTCCGGCACATTACCGAAAATGCGGCCGTATTGCCGGATTGCAAAATGATCCGTCATGCCGGCGATGAAGTCAGCGATATGGCGCCCCCTGGCAGGCTCGTCACCTGGCAATTGCTCGGCCCATTCCTGCGGCATCAGGGACGGGTCCTGATCATAGGCGGCATACAGCCGAGCGATCACGTCTTTCGCTCTGCCCGCTGTGCGCAATTGTTCCTCGTGGTGATACAGTCTGTCATACATGAAACGCTTCAACTGGCGTTCCTGAACGGCCATCGCAGGAGAAAAGCTGGCAAGCGCGCGGCCCGCGTTGCGCACGTCATCCACATTGCCAATTGCGTGTAGATTGGCCTTAGTCGTTTCCAGCAAGTCGTTCACCATCACGCCGATTTGCGAGCGCACCAGTTCGCGCAGCAATTCCTGCCGCCCGCCACCGGGAAAACGTTTTTCCACCTCGCGCCACTGGTCCGCAATAAAATCGAGTGTCAGGAGATCATCAAGCTGCAGGAACCCCGCCCGCAGGCCATCGTCAATGTCGTGATTGTCGTAGGCAATATCGTCCGCCAACGCCGCGACCTGCGCTTCCAACGTGGCGTGTCTGGCCAGATCGAGCGGGAATTCTGCATCGCACTGTGCCAGCGCCCATTGCGGATCGAGCACCGGCCCGTTGTGTTTTGCAAGCCCTTCCAGCACTTCCCAGCTGAGGTTGAGGCCCGGTATTCCGCAGTAAGGACTGTCCAGCCGCATGACTGTGCGCAAAGTATGCCCGTTGTGGTCAAATCCGCCGCGTGGCTGCAATGCGGCGTCAAGCGCATCCTCTCCCGAATGGCCGAAAGGGGGATGGCCCAGATCATGTGCCAGACACAGAGCTTCTGTAAGGTCCTCATCCAGCCCCAGATCGCGGGCGATCACTCTGCCGATCTGCGCCACTTCAAGGCTGTGCGTCAGGCGAACGCGGTAATGGTCACCATCCGGTGCGATAAAAACCTGCGTCTTGCCCGCCAGTCTTCGAAAAGCAATCGAATGGATGATCCGGTCGCGGTCGCGCTGGAAGGCACTGCGCGGGCCGCGCACGGTATGGCCTGGCGGAGTGAATTCACGCCCCCGGCTAAATGAGGGATCAGCTGCAAAGGGCGCGCGCGACATGGATCACTCGCTACGAGAGCGCCCGCCATGTGACAACGGGAACAGCGAGGGAACGCCGCGTGAAATGCCCCGCCTATCGCGAAAGATCTGCGATTTCCCGGCTGATTATCCGCCGATGATCCATTCTGCCGCGGCATCGGCGTGAATGCGCATGCAGTCATAGATGGGCACAGCATTGGCATCGATGTCCACCACCAGCTCCAATTCCGTGCAAGCCAGAATGACCGCTTGCGCCCCTTCGGTCTGATAGCGGGTGAACATGGATCGCAATGTGCGCTCGGAATCCTTGCGCGCCTTGCCCACCATCAGCTCTTCATAAATGATCCGGTCGAGCTGCTCGACATGATCCATTTCAGGAGGAAGCAGATCCACATCATGCGCCACCAATCGGCGGCGGTAGAAGCTTTCGATCATCACATTCCGGCTGCCTATCAGGGCGGCCCGTTTGATGCCGTCTTGCTTCATCCTTTCGCCCACGCATTCGGCTATATGAAGGATAGGCACATCGACCTGCGCCTGCACTTCGCGATAGACCTTGTGCATCGAATTGGCACCGATCATCAGCATTTCCGCGCCAGCATCGGCCAGCCTCTGCGCAGCTTTGGCGATGACCTGCGCGCCGCGCTCCCATTCCTCCGGAGTCTGCAACTGATAAATCTGCGAAAAGTCGAGGCTCTCGATAAGCATCGGGGCGGAAGCGCGCGGCCCAACCTCTCGCTGGACACGCTTGTTGATCCGTTCGTAATAGCGGTGGGTGGAAACCCAGCTCATTCCGCCAATCAAGCCGAGCTTGCGCAAAATCTTACCCCTGTATGCGTGTTGCGCAAGCGTGCGACGAAAGCGCCTTTAATCCATCGCCTTGACGATTTCCTCAACCATCTTCTTTGCATCGGACAGCAGCATCATGGTCTGATCCATATAGAACACATCATTGTCTACGCCGGCATAGCCCACACCGCCCATGCTGCGCTTGATGAAAAAGACCTGCTTGGCCTTGTCCACGTCAAACACCGGCATGCCGTAAATCGGGCTGGATTTGTCCGTTTTTGCAGCCGGGTTCACAACATCGTTCGCACCGATAATGAAGGCAACGTCAGCCTGCGCGAATTCGCTGTTGATGTCTTCCAGCTCGAAGACCTTGTCGTAAGAGACATTCGCCTCGGCCAGCAGCACGTTCATATGGCCGGGCATACGTCCGGCAACAGGGTGGATGGCGAATTTCACCTCCACGCCCTTCTCTTCCAGAACATCGGTCATTTCGCGCAAGGCGTGCTGCGCCTGCGCCACGGCCATGCCGTAACCGGGGATCACGATGACCTTTTCGGCTTGCTCCAACATAAAGGCCGCATCGGCTGCGCTGCCTTGCTTGTACGGGCGTTGCTCACGCACTTCGCCATTGCCGCCACCACTGGAATCCGCGCCAAAGCCGCCCGCGATCACACTGATGAAGCTGCGGTTCATGGCCTTGCACATGATGTAGCTGAGAATTGCGCCAGATGAACCCACCAGCGCGCCGGTGATGATCATCGCCGAATTGCCCAGCGTAAAGCCCATCGCCGCAGCCGCCCAGCCGGAATAGCTGTTCAGCATGGAGACGACGACTGGCATATCCGCTCCGCCAATCGGGATGATCAGCAGGAAACCGATAATGAAGGCTGCAATAGTCAGCGCCACGATGAATGGCAGGTTCGCGTCCGCGCCGGGTGTATGCGCGAACATGGCCGTAAGCACGAGGATCGCGGCCAATGTGCCAAGGTTGATGATATGACGGCCCGGCAACATGATCGGCGACCCGCTCATCTTGCCTGACAGTTTGAGGAACGCGATGACAGAGCCCGAGAAAGTGATGGCACCGATCGCGATGCCGAGGCCCATTTCTATCTTGCTGACCGGCCCGATAGCTCCGCCATCGGTCAGAAGGCCAAACGCACCCGGATTAAGGTAAGCCGCCCAGCCCACCAGAACAGCGGCAAGGCCGACCAGCGAGTGAAATCCTGCCACCAGTTCGGGCATGGAGGTCATTGCAATGCGCCGCGCCATGGTGACGCCGATGATGGCGCCGATGAAAATAGCGATGCCGATTTCTGCGATATTCGCGATGGAATGCGTCACCAGCGTGGTGATGACGGCAATCGCCATACCGGCCATGCCGAAGCGATTACCCGTGCGGCTGGTGGCGGGGCTGGAAAGCCCGCGCAGGGCCAGAATGAAAAAGATGCCAGCGACGAGGTAGGCCAGCATCGCCCAGGCGGGGGTTGCGGCGCCGCCTTCGGCACCTGCGGCAAGGAAGGACAGGTTCATCTACTTATCCTTCTTCTTGTACATTGCGAGCATCCGCTCGGTCACGGCGAAACCGCCGAAGATGTTGACGCTGGCGAGCACGACAGCAAGCAGCCCCAGCCACTTCGCCACATCGCTACCTGCTTCCGCCGCAGCGATCAGGCCGCCGACGATAATCACAGATGAAATCGCATTGGTTACAGCCATCAGCGGCGTGTGCAGCGCCGGGGTAACCGACCACACGACATAATAGCCGACGAAACACGCCAGCACGAATATCGAGAGAATTGAAATGAAGTCCATTATTGCTTCTCCGAAGCCGCATTTTCATTCTTGGCGATATCTGCACCAATTTGGTAACCTGAGGAGTAGGCTAGCACGATGACACCAATGAGGATCACCGCCGCAAGGACAAGCCACGTAGAACCCTTCACCCCTTCAGCCTCTCGTTCACGATTTCACCGCCCTGCGTCAGTCGCACGGCATCGCCAATTTCCTCATCCAGCACAGGCTTGCCTGCTTCGGCATCCCAGAAGGCATTGAGGAAGTTGAACAAATTGCGGCTGAACAACGCGCTCGCGTCTGCTGCCAGATGCGCGGCCGTGTTGGAATAGCCGATGATTTTCACGCCGTGCTTTTCAACCACCTGGTCCGGCACGCTGCCTTCGACATTGCCGCCTTGCGCTACCGCGAGATCGAAAATTACGCTGCCTTCGCGCATTGTCGCTATCTGCGCGTCAGAGATCAGGCGAGGCGCTGCCCGTCCCGGAATCAGCGCGGTCGTGATGACGATATCCTGCTTTGCGATGTGGCTGCTCACCAGTTCGGCCTGCGCTTTCTGGTATTCCTCGCTCATTTCGGTGGCATAGCCGCCCGAACCTTCGCCTTCGATACCTTCGACGCTTTCGACGAACACTGGTTTCGCGCCGAGCGACTGGATCTGTTCCTTCGTGGCGGAGCGGACATCAGTAGCGGACACCTGCGCGCCAAGGCGTTTGGCCGTAGCAATCGCCTGAAGGCCAGCAACACCCACACCCATAACGAAGACTTTGGCGGCACTGACCGTGCCCGCTGCGGTCATCATCATCGGAAATGCGCGGCCATATGTATTGGCGCACGCAAGCACCGCCTTGTAACCCGCCAGATTGGACTGGCTGGAGAGCACGTCCATGCTTTGCGCGCGGGTAATGCGCGGCATGAATTCCATGGACAGCGCTTCGAAGCCCGCTTTGGCGTAGGCCTCCACGCGGTCTTTCTGCACGAACGGATCGAAAGTCGCGGCCACCCATGCGCCGGGCTTCGCGCCGTTCAGCGCAGCCACATCGGGGGCCTGCACGCCCATGACGATATCGGCGTCCTTGACCACTGCAGCAGCCTGGCCGACCTCGGCCCCGGCTTCGCGATACGCCTCGTCAGTGATGGAGGCTGCGCTACCTGCGCCATCTTCCACCGCAAGCGTCGCGCCCAGCGCGATCAGCTTCTTGACTGTTTCGGGTGTGGCGGCAACGCGGCTTTCGCCCGATGCGCGCTCTTTCAGAACCGCTATGCGCATCCGGTCAGGAGATCAGGATGACGACAAAGAGCGTAATGACTGCGAGCAGCGGTACGCTCCATTTCAGCGTGCTGATGAAGCTCGCGTACATGCCCTCTGCGGCCTTCATATTATCCGGTTTGCCCATGTGCTGTCCAATGTCCCTCGATTAGCAGAATTTTGATTGCGTATGCTCTATCGCCCGAATGCGGATCGCTCAAGCCCCACGCGCGGTGCATTTGTATGCTCTTTATGTGCCGGCATCGATATTCGCTGCGCGATCATGGTTAACAGCGAACGAAGCCGGCCTTAATCGGCCTTTTACCAGCGTCTGCTAGGCCATTCTTCCCCGCCCGGATGTCCTGGGCCCTTATGGTGAACACGCATGGCAGAGCCCGAACAGCGGCTTTTGATGCTTATCGATGATGAACCGGCGCAAAGCCGGCTTATCTCAGCGCTCGCCGGGCGTGAGGGCTGGCGGACGTTAGTGGTAAGCGATTCAGAGACTGCAATTGCCACCTTGGGCACGCGGCAAGGGATGCAACTGTCCGCAATTGTCCTGGATCAATGGGTGCCGGGAGACCGTGCCTGCGAATTGATTGCAGAGCTGAAAGAACGTCGGCCTGCATTGCCGATTTTCATGCTGACCACCAGCACCAGCCCGCAGCTTGCCGTCGAAGCGATGCGGGCGGGCGCAACAGATTATCTGGTCAAGCCGATTGCTCCGGATCGACTGATGCATGCGCTTCTCAATGCGACAACGCGCGAAACTCCGCATGACGAACTTACTCCGCTGACAGAAAAAATGCCCGCCAACCTCGATTTCGACGCGATGGTTGGCACGGCCCCGCCCTTTCGCGATGCCTTGGCAAAGGCTGCCAAGGCCGCACGCGGTCACGGACATGTGCTGATCGAAGGCGAAAGCGGTACCGGCAAGGAAATGCTGATCCACGCGATGCAGGCTGCCAGCCCGCGCGCGAAAACGGCGTTTCGTTTGCTCAACATCTCAGGCGTTCCGGCAAGCAGCCTTGAATCGGTGCTGTTCGGACACGAAAAAGGCGCGTTTCCCGGTGCTTTCGAGCAACAAGTCGGCGCACTGCAAAACTGTGATGGCGGCACGCTGGTGCTGGACGAGATTGATCGGCTGTCGATGGACTTGCAGGATCGCCTCGCCGATGTAATCGAAAGCGGCCAGGTCAAACCCATCGGTGCGCAATACAGTTTCAAAGTCGATGTTCGTATCATCGCCGCCAGCAATCTGCCGCTGGCCGATCTGGTGGCAACCGGCCATTTCCGGGAAAACCTGCTGGCAGCGCTTTCCCGGACAGCAATCGAACTTCCGCCGCTGCGCGATCGCATTGGTGATGTTGCGGCACTGACCCGCCATTTCCTTGACCGCATTGGCGAGCAGCCCGGTCTGCGACCACTCGGCATTACATCCGACGCACTGCAATTGCTGTCCGCTTTTGAATGGCCGGGCAATGTCCGCCAATTGCAGGCCGTTCTTTTCCGCGCTGCCGTGTTCTGCGATGGAGATGCGCTGACCGCGGATGACTTCCCGCAATTGCGCGAGCTGGTTGGCGATTTCGATCCGCCCGAAGTGCCCGTTCGCGAAAGCTCCGGCGTCCAGCTATATGCCAGCGATGGGAACTTGCGGCCGCTCGAGGACATAGAGGCTGACGTGATCCGTCTTGCCATCGGCCATTATCGCGGCCGCATGACGGAAGTCGCCCGACGCCTCGGGATCGGGCGCTCGACCCTGTATCGCAAGCTTTCCGATCTGGGCATCGATAACGCCGCCTGAACCGGATGCCGGTCAAACTCCTGGGGCTCGGCCTAATCGCACAGGCAATGCGATAAGTTGTGGAACGAAACCCTACGCCCGTGCGCTATATTAACATGTGTAAGTTTCGTGCATTTGCAGCGCCCCTACTCGTGCTGATCCTTGCAGCCTGTGGCAGCGATCCTGTGGCAGATCAGCCGGGCACGCCGGCAGGCGTCCAGAGTTCGACAAACCTGAGCAACGGTGCCCTGGGCACAGTCCGCTATAAGTATGATCCTGCAGCATTGACGCGTGCCGAAGTCGATCTGGTCTTGCCGCCGGATTTTGAACAAACTGTGTTTGCGATCAAGTTCATCCCTGCACCGCTCGCATCACGATTGGGGGGCGCATATTGTTCGTTCGGAAGAGTTGCACAGGGGCAGGAATGCACTGCCAGATCCGAAATCGGGTTTGCAATAGCGCTTCTGGAGCGTCCAATCGCAGATTACACAACCGCCCTTGCCCAGGCTTCGCCTTCCATCGCGACGCTTGAACCTGTCATGGTCGATGGTCAGGAAGGGATGTCTTTCGTATTAGATTCCGAATTTGCGCATACACGGTACACCTATCTTCCATCGGGTGGGCGCACGCTGCTTCTGGTCGACCGCTATACCGACGGTGGCATTGATGCCGGGACGGAGGCGTTGGATCAAGTGCGTCGCAGTATCGACCTTTAGGCGCGGTTTCCCGCTCTAATCCGGCAGTCCGCCAAAGTCTGTCAGCGCCGCATCACGCAATCCGCGCCATACATTGCGCGCCTGCACCGTTTCGAACACATCATGTACGCGAAGCAGCTGAACACCTGCATCCATGCCGAGCTGCGCTAACGCCAGCGAACCGCCAGCGCGCTGATGCGCAGGCGCTTCATTGCTCAACGCGCCGATCATCCGCTTGCGACTTGCACCCAGCAAAAGCGGGCAACCAAGCGCATGATACATTGGCAAATGGTTGAGAACTGAGAGGTTGTCGGCAAGTGTCTTGCCAAATCCGATGCCGGGATCAAGAATCATGCGATCTTGCGAAATTCCTCCCGCCAATGCCCGGTCGCGCGCTTCCTTCAGGAAATCGAACACATCAAACGCGACTGCTGTGTAATCCGGCGCTGCATGCAGATCCTCACCCGAACCCGGCGCATGCATCAGTATGACAGGCGCACCGGACGATGCAGCGAATTCCAGGCTGCGCGGATCGTACCGCAGGGCTGATACATCATTGATAATGCGCGCCCCCGCTTCGATCGACGCTTCCATCACGGCTGGGCGGCGCGTGTCGATGCTGACTACCGCACCCATGCCTGCACAATGCGCCACCGCGGGTCGAACCCGCTCGATCTCCTCGCCTTCCCATATTGCCTTCGCGCCGGGGCGCGTGCTTTCCCCGCCAATATCGATAATGGCCGCGCCCGCTTCGTGCATGGCGGCAGCGTGCGCCTGCATTTCTTCGGGATCATCCATGAACTTGCCGCCATCGGAAAAGCTGTCCGGTGTGACATTGAGGATGCCCATGACCTGCGGCTGGTCGAGCCGGATTGTGCGGTCGCCCAGTTCCATCGCAGGGTGGGCCATGCGCAGTGCGGACCACTGGGCCTCTGCCTCGGGGCCAAGATCCGCTGGCAGCTTCGCGAAGGCATCTGCGATTCCTGATGCGTTGGTTACTTCGCGCGAAACGGTCTGCCCTTCACGCCGCACAATAACAGCAAACTCGCGTGCATAGACCATGCCGCCAGCCAACCGCACTGCATCGCCTTCGACAGCCTGCGGTCCGGATACAGTGCTGATCGGATAGACATAAAGCCTGTCTGTCATTGCCTGAAGCGCCTAATCTTCGGCTGCAAGCAGATACAGGCCGCGTGCTGCATCAATCGGCTGCACCAGTTTTTCGCCATTCGGGCCATCAGCCTCGTAATGCCAGAAGGTCCAGCCGTTACAGCTTGGCGCGTCTTGCAACACCTTGCCGACGCCGTGGATGGAGCCGGTTTCCTTGCCGCACTCCACGCTGCCATCGGCGCGCACGGTTGCTGTCCAGCGGCGCTTCTTGTCGAAAATCTCTGTCCCGGGCTTCAGTAGTCCGGCTTCCACCACGGCACCAAAGGCCACGCGCGGCTGGGTCTTTCGGCTCTGCATTGTGGCGAGCGCGCTTTCATCCAGCGGCAATTCCTTCTCAATGCGTGCTGAGGCAACCTTCCGGTAATCCGCCTCTCTCTCGCAGCCGATCCAGTCACGGCCCAGTCGTTTGGCGACAGCGCCGGTTGTGCCAGTGCCGAAAAACGGATCGAGCACCACATCGCCAGCCTCGGTCGTGGCGAGCAATACCCGGTAAAGCAAAGCCTCCGGCTTCTGCGTGGGGTGCGCCTTGTGGCCGGTATCGTCCTTCAAACGCTCTCCGCCGGAGCAGATCGGAAATATCCAGTCAGACCGCATCTGCAGTTCGTCATTCAATGTTTTCATCGCGCGGTAATTGAAGTGGTAACGGGATTTTTCCCCCTGCGAACACCACAGCAGAGTTTCATGGGCATTGGTAAAGCGGGTGCCGCGGAAATTCGGCATTGGGTTGGTCTTGCGCCACACGACATCGTTGAGAATCCAGAACCCCAGATCCTGCAAGATCGCGCCGACACGGTAGATGTTGTGGTAACTGCCGATCACCCACAGCGCGCCGTCTGGCTTAAGGACGCGTTTGCACTCTGTCAGCCAATCCCTTGTGAACTTGTCATAAATGGCAAAGCTATCGAACTGGTCCCAATCGTCGGTGACCGCATCGACATGGCTGCCATCGGGCCGGTTGAGATCGCCGCCGAGTTGCAAATTATACGGCGGGTCCGCGAACACCAGATCAACGCTGGCATCGGGCAATTTACGCATTTCTGTCACACAGTCGCCTGACAGGATCTGCCCCAATGGCAGAACTGCCTTGTCGACTGGCTTGGCACGCGTTTTTGCCTTCGTCACACGGATTTTCGTCAGTTCACCCACTGGATACCCCTTAAGTTATCCACAGGGTGTGAGTCCTCGGAGTCCCGCGGTCAAGGTGCAATAATGTCGCAGCGCTTGTGACCTTGAACGAGAACGAAACGAGTCCGGCACAAGATGTTGAGTCTTTCATCAGGGCTAAGACTCGATATGCTGGGGTGTGGCCACAAGGACTCGCCCGGCGTGTTTCGGGCAAATGGGGGGATTTTTGATGACATTGAAGGTAATCGGCGCCGGGCCGGGACGCACTGCGACGTTCTCGACCAAATTCGCGCTGGAGCACGTCGGATTTGGGCCTTGCTATCATATGGTCGAGGTCTTTCGGCGGGCGCGCCGCAACATCGCGCTGTGGCAAGATGTTGCCGACGGGAAGCCCGACTGGGATACAATCTTTGACGGATATGCTTCGACCGTCGATTATCCCGCAGCGATCTACTGGCGCCAACTGGCCGAGCATTACCCACAGGCAAAGGTTCTGCTGACGGTGCGCGATGCGGATAGCTGGGTGGAATCATGCAACGCCACGATCAATTCGCCGCGGATGCTCGCGTCCCTGGAAGGCAGCGATCTGGACCGAATGTTCAAAGGCACGTATCTCAAATCATTCGGTGAACACATCAACGATCCGCAGTGGATGGCCGATTGGTACCGCGCCTATAATCAGGAAATTATCGACACGATCCCGGCAGAGCGTCTGCTGGTTTTCCACCCGAAAGAAGGCTGGGGGCCTTTGTGTGAATTCCTCGAAGTGCCAGTCCCGGCCGAGCCGTTTCCGCGGGTCAATAGCCGTGACGAATTGGGCGATGCTTCTGACGAGCAAGGCGGCCTGCCTTCCGATCCGGAAGAGCTGGAAGGCTTCGCGGGCGGCTATATCGAAATGCTGCGCGCAAAGGCCTTTGCCGCTTGAGCAGCCGGCAGACCCGGCCCAATCCGGGCTGGGTCTGCCGATATGCGATGTGCGTTAAACGGTGAAGGCTACGCCGGTCAGTTCTTCTGACTTGGCCCACAACCGGTCTGCCAGTTTTTCGTCACGGGCGCGCTTGCTCTTGAACGCGCGGCCCGACGTGTTCCCGCGCGCCTCCAGCAATCCGCGCGGACCGAAATAATCGCCGCCCTGCGCCGCTGGATCGGTAGCCGCCTGCAACGCAGGCAATGCGCCTTGTTCCGATGTGTTGAGGATCGTTTTCATGACCGGCTGGACGATGCCTGACCATTTGATGTGCCGCGTCAATTCGGACGCTGCCACCCCCGGATGGCAGGCGATGGACGCGACGCCGGAATTGGCTGCGCGCAGTCTGCGGTCCAGTTCGATTGCGAACAACAGGTTTGCCAGCTTGCTCTGCGAATAAAAGCGGCCTTTGTCATACCCTTGCGCCGCATCGAGATTGCCGAAATCGATATCGCCGCTTTTGTGTGCGATGCTTGACTGCGTGACGATGCGCGCGCCGCCGTTTTCCGCCAGCTTATCAAACAGCAACGCGGTGAAGGCAAAATGGCCTAGATGATTGACTGCAAACTGCAATTCGGTCCCCGCCGTTGCGTGCGACAGCGGCGGCATCATTACGCCTGCATTGTTGATCAGAATATCGATCCGGTCTTCCTTGCTCGCCTTTACCGCGGATTCGCGCACGGTGGCGATGTTTTCCAGATCGAGATGGAGCGTATCGATATCGAGCCGCTCTGGCCCGCTTTTCAACTCATTCGCCGCCTGGGCAGCCTTGTCCCCATCGCGGCATGCCAGCACCACCCGTGCGCCCTTTCGCGCCAGATGGCGGGCGATTTCATATCCGATACCGGTGTTCGATCCGGTTACGATGGCGGTCTTGCCGGTCTGTTCGGGGATATCGGCAAAGGCGAATTCTTGCATGGCAGGCTCCGTTGAATAGGTTTGCCCAACCAATGCGCCGAAGCGTTCGCCTGTTCCCCGTCAGACGAACAACAGCACTGTGTTGACGACAAAAGCGGCCAGCAACAGGAAGCCCAGCCCCCGCCCGATGCGTCTTGCATAACGGCAAAGGCCGAGCAGCAGCAGTGCAGAGGCGGCCAGCACGGGCAGTTCCAGATCAAGCATTTCAGCTGAGACCGGTAGCGGAGCGATAGTCATCGTTGCGCCGCCGATCAGCAGGATGTTGTAGATATTGGATCCAACCACGTTACCTACCGCCAGATCGGATCGTCCCCGCAAGGCGGCAGCAACCGAAGCTGCAAGTTCTGGCAATGATGTTCCAACGGCAACGACCGTCAGACCGATAACCGCATCGGACACGCCGAGTTGCCCGGCAAGGTCAATCGCGCCAGTGACCAGCAATTGCCCGCCGCCGATCAATACGGCCAGGCCGCCCACGAACAATCCGATAGCGAGGGGAAGCGTCGGCTCCTTGCTTTCGTCATCCTCTACCTCTGCATCGTCCACTCTCGGATGATTGACGCGCCAGATGATGTACGCGACGAGCAATGCCAGAACGAACACGCCGATCCATACGTTGGCCATTTGGGAATAGGTCAGTGCCCACAGGGCCACTGTGGCAATCAGGGCGACAACGGCATCACGCTTGCCAACGCCGTGCATCACGATTGGCGCGATCATGGCAGTGGCCCCCAGGATCAGCAGGGAGTTGGCAATATTCGATCCCACGACATTACCCCATGCAATGCCGGGGGAGCCAATCAACGCGGCTTCGATACTGGCGACCATTTCCGGCATGGAAGTGGCTGCGCCCATGATCACGACGCCCGTCACAAGGTTGGAAATACCCAGCCGGTGAGCGATTGCCACCGCGCCGCGCACCAGCAATTCTCCGCCAATAGTAAGGCCCACAAGTCCTGCGACAATCAATGCGATAAGGGTCAACATGGCGCGGGCCTTACAGCGACATTTCAAGCTGCGCTACTGGGGCGAAAGACCTTCTGTGCAAAGGCGTTGCCCCGTGTTGCCGCAAGGCCTCCATATGTTCCTTTGAACCGTAGCCCTTGTTGCGTTCCCACCCGTAATGCGGATGATCCTGCGCAGCTGCCACCATCAGCCGGTCTCGCCACGTCTTGGCGAGGATACTGGCGGCACCGATCGCAGGTTCACGCCCGTCGCCGCCAACGATGGCTTCGGCAGGCCAGAGCCAGCGATCGCAGCGGCCATGCGGGGTAAGATTGCCATCGATCAACGTTCGGAAATCATCCCGCCGCGTTACCGTGCAAAGCCGTTCCATCGCGATGCTCATCGCGAGCATGGTCGCGCCGAAAATGTTGAGCCTGTCGATGTCTTCCACATCGACAATGCCGATGCCAAAGGCGCAACTGGCCCGAATTTCGCGTTCCGCAGTTTCGCGGGCCTTGGCGCTCAATTTCTTGGAATCGTCCACGCCCTTTGGGACAGGCTTGCACAGCAGCACCGCAGCCGCCACAACAGGCCCCGCAAGTGGCCCGCGCCCCGCCTCGTCCACTCCGGCGACGAGCGAATGCGGGCCATGCTCGGCACAAAATTCAGGTGAAGGCGTTCCCGATAACATGCGTAAAATAATCCTCAGTTCCGCCCTATTCTCTGCCTCGCTCGCGCTCGCAAGCTGCACCGGATCGCAAACGGGGGATACCAGCCCGACCTCTACTCCTGCAGCGTCCGGCGCTGCTGTCTCCGGAGAGCCGGTCGAGCTGCAAGCGACTTCGCCCTTTGCCGCCACGAGTCATGGCACTTTTGCAGAGCCTTGGGCCATTGCTTTTGAACCGGGCACCGGCGTCGCCTTCATTACCGAAAAAGCGGGAACGATGAAGTTTTACAATCCCTCCACGGGCCAGACAGGCACCGTCAGCGGGATGCCGGATGTAGTTTACGGCGGGCAAGGTGGCCTGGGCGAGATTGCTTTCGCCCCTGATTACTCCGACAGTGGGACGATCTATCTCAGCTGGGCCAAGGATGCCGGAAACGATACAACAGTCGCCGCAGTCAGCCGCGGGAATTTGGTTTGCGATCAGGCCGATGCCTGCCGCGTCGATGGTTTGACCGACATCTGGCAACAGAGCCGCGGTGGTGAACGCAAGGGCCATTATTCACACCGCATTGCATTCTCGCCAGACGGGCAACATATGTTCGTGACTAGCGGTGACCGGCAGGAACAGGACCCGGCGCAGGATTTGACGAACAATTTTGGTACCGTTGTCCGGCTTAATCTTGATGGCACGCCGGCCGCAGGCAATCCGTTTGCCGACCGCGCCTCCCCAACCAATCAGATATGGTCCTACGGCCATCGCAACTTGCTCGGTATTGCGTTCGATCCGCAGGGCGTGTTGTGGGAAATTGAGCATGGTCCGGCTGGCGGCGATGAGCTGAACCGCGTCGATCGCGGATCCAATTACGGTTGGCCGGTTCGTTCAAACGGGGACAATTACAATGGCGATGACATCCCGGATCACACGGCGGACGATGGCTTTGCCAAACCCGCCATCGGATGGACGCCGGTAATCGCTCCGGGAGGCATGATCTTCTATACCGGCGGGATGTTCGCCGATTGGCGAGGCCAGCTCCTCGTCGCCAATCTGCGCACGACCTCAATTTCGCGCATCACAACCAATGCTGCAGCCAACAGCGCTGACGAAGCAGCGCGGTATGAGTTCCCGAACCGCTTGCGCGGGATTGCGCAGGCACCCGACGGCGCAATATGGGTGATCGAGGACGGTGAAAGCGGACGGCTGCTGCGCCTGACCCCGGCTGATTGATGCGCCTGCTGATTGATAACCAGCAAGGTATCTAAGGAAACATTTGCGCATCATGGCAGCGCGCCCTACCGGCGCGCTGCCATGAATAATGTTGCAACAGCCACGCTGATCCCGCTTGCCCAAGTCGAGCCTGCGATGATCGAAGAACTTCTCGACCGTGCGTTCGGCCCGGACCGCCATGATCGCACCGCATATAAGGTGCGCGAGGGGACCGACTGGCTTCCGGCACTCAGCTTCGCCGCGCTGGATGAGGATGATATGCTCGTCGGCACGATCCAGATATGGCCTGTCGCACTGACAGATGCAGACGGGCGCCGGCATCCTCTGCTTATGGTTGGCCCGGTGGCCGTTCTGCCGGAACGCCAATCCGAAGGGTTTGGCCATGCGCTGATGGCAGGCATGGCTGCAGCGCTTGATCCCAAGGCCCCGCTACCGCAGGTGCTTATCGGGGATCCCGAATATTACGGACGCTTCGGATTTACCGCCGCACCAACGGGGGGGTGGTCAATGCCCGGGCCATTTGAACAGCATCGCCTGCTGGTCTGCACGGCCAATCCTGCCGTGCTCCCCAGCGAAGGAACGCTTGGCCCTTGGATTGGCTGACGCGCTCTGGCATCTGAGGCACGACAATGCCTTACGAAGCCCCTCCTGAACTTGCCGGATTATCGCTTGCCGAAGTGGCCGAGCTTGTTGGCTCGCGCAAATTGCCACCGATTGCATCTTGGGATCCGCCCGCAGACGGCGACAGCAAGATGCGCATCGCGGCGAATGGTGAATGGTTTCACGATGGTGGGCGGATAACCCGCCCCGCCATGGTGCGCGCCTTTGCCAGCCTTCTGCGGCGGGAGGGTGACGGCAGCTATTGGTTGGTCACCCCGCACTACAAGCAATCTGTCGAAGTAGAGGACGCGGCATTCATCGCGGTCGATCTCCGGGCGGCGGACGGCGCGCTGACGTTCCGCCTCAACATCGACGAACTGGTAATTGCGGGGACGGAAAATCCCTTGCGCGCAGAGGGCACGCCGGAAAGCCCCGCTATCTATCTTGCCGTGCGCAATGGCTGCGAGGCGCGGCTTGACCGGTCGACATGGCTGCAATTGGCCGAGCATGGCCTATCTGAAAATGGTTTGGCAGAGGGTGGCTCGCTGGTGGTCTCCAGCATGGGTACAGAATTTGAGCTGGCGCCTGCATGAGCGCGCTGTTCGACCGCGTCTCCCGCCTGTTCGATGCGAGCCACCACATCGGGATCGAAGGCATTCGCGATGATAGCGCATGGGCGGGCGGCGCATTGCGTGATGCCGCCGTATTGATGGCTGTGACAGACAGTGCGGAACCCGGCCTGCTGCTCACGCACCGGCCACAATCAATGGCAGCGCATCCGGGGCAGGTTTCTTTTCCCGGCGGGAAACTGGAAGCAGGAGAAGATCCTGTGGCCGCCGCCTTGCGCGAAGCTGAGGAGGAACTCGCCATTCCGCCTGCGCAGGTCCGCATTGTTGGCAGCGCTCGAAGCTTTGTGACCGGGACGGGATTCAATCTAACTCCCGTACTGGGTCTTGTTCCGGCGGACCTGACGATCACGCCCGATCCGCGCGAGGTCGAAGACTGGTTCGAAGCCCCGCTGCGCTTTGTGCTCGATCAGCGCAATCATGTCGCCAAGATGGGTGATTTCGGCGGGCATCAATTGCCCTACACGGAGATCGTCTGGGAAGGACACCGCATCTGGGGCATTACTGCAGGAATTATCGCCAATCTCTCGCACAGATTGGCATGGGAGGAACTGCTCGATGGCTAAGCTTCCGCACGCAGAATGGACCCGGCGCAAGGATCTTGTCCCGCTGGTTGCGGCGTTAGGCCCTGAAAACATGCGCTGGGTTGGCGGCGCGGTGCGGGACACCTTGCTTGATGTGCCTGTGAACGATGTGGATGCGGCGACCGTACTGCATCCCGAAACTGTGATGGCCAAGCTTGGGGAAGCCGGCATCAAGTCAATTCCCACCGGCATTGATCATGGCACTGTTACGGCCGTGGTAGCCGGCGGGAATGTGGAAATTACCACGCTGCGCAAGGATGTCGCCACCGATGGCCGCCGCGCCACCGTGGCCTTTGCAGAAAATTGGCGGGACGATGCAGCGCGGCGCGATTTCACGATCAATGCGCTGTATGCCCATCCCGAAACTCTGGAGATATCCGATTATTTCAGCGGGCTGGAAGATCTCGAAGCGCGGCGCGTGCGTTTCATCGGGGATGCCCATGACCGGATCCGCGAAGATCACCTGCGCATCCTGCGTTACTACCGCTTTCAGGCCCGCTTTGGTGCCGCTTTGGACCCCGCGGCAGAGACCGCTTGTGCTGAACTGGCATCAACGCTGAAGGGCATTAGCCGGGAGCGTGTAGCGATGGAAATGCTGGCGATCCTTGCCTTGCCAGACCCGCACCCGACACTCGCCCGCATGCAAGACCACGGCGTGTTGCCGGTGGTCCTGCCTGAAGCAGGTATTGCCGGATTGAAACGCTTGGCCGCACTCGTTGAGATGGAACGGGGGCAAGAAACGCCGCCGTCTGCCATCCGCCGCCTGGCCGCTTTGGTGCCGCCGGATCGCAAAACCGCAGAACAGATCGCCGCACGTTTGCGTCTGTCCAACGCACAACGAAAACTTCTCTCACGTCTGGCGCAGCGCAGCGATCTTCCAGAAGGTCCGCGCGCGCTTGCGTACCGCGAAGGTGCAGATATCGCGCGTGATTTGCTGCTTCTGGCGGGGCTTCCAATCGATACGATACAGGGATGGCAAGTGCCTGATTTTCCATTGAAAGGAGGCCAAATTGTTGCGCGCGGAATCGGTGCAGGGCCGGAAGTGGCACGCATTCTGCAAGCTGTGGAAGCGCGTTGGATTTCGGAAGGGTTTCCCCCTGCGTCACGCGTTGCAGAACTGCTCGAAGAATGTCTTTCGCAGTAAAGCCAGCAGCGTATACCTGCGAAAAGGCGGGTTGAAACACCGTACTGCGATGGTGCAGTGCACATTCAGCTAGGGTTGATATAACCGCTGGCAACGGGTGCGGACGTCTGTGGAGGTCCGATCGTGTCTGCCATTTGCATGGTGTGCCGCCCGCCGAACCAATTTCCGACAGATGTCGGGTACTTTTAAACTCGGGCAACGCTATGCAGCGCCCGACCAATGGGAAGATTTTCATGTACCGTTTCGCATTCGCCGCTGTCGCCGCCGCGACCACCGCCCTCGCCGCGCCTGCGCTGGCTCAGGATGCCGGTGCCACAATCATGGGCAATGACGACGCTGCGGTCGGCGCCGTGCTTTCGAATGACGGAACCACCATCGTCGTCGACACTGGCAGCCATCAGGTTCCGCTGGGCTCCGATGCTTTTGCTGAGCGTGAAGGCGTGTGGACATTGAATACCACGCAGGCCGAACTCGACACCGCCTGGGCGCAAATCGTTGCCGACCAGGAAGCAGCGCTCGCCGCCGCGCTTGTCGTAGGTGCCGATATCATGACATCCGATGCGCAAGCTTTGGGGACGGTAGAAGAAATTACCGAAACCGGGGTGGTTCTGACGCATGCCGATCAGCCAATGGAACTGCCACTGAACCTGTTCTCAGTGAGCGAGAGCGGCGCGCTGATTGTGCTTGCCGACATGGCCTCGATCATGGCCGCACTCAACAGCGCCAGCTGATTGCACTCACTGCCTTTAACAGAGGGCCGGTGGAGCGATCCGCCGGCCCTATTGTATGCGCCTTAGAACCGGTTGTCCTTCGGGAAGCCCTGGGGCGGCAGACGTCCGGCCGCACCACGCGCGACCTTCCACATGCCAATCTCGCTTTCGGTCCGCGTCCGGTCACCCTTTCCGCCCATGGTCCAGCTTAGGCCTTCCCCGAGTGTAAAAGTGGTTGCATCCGATAGCCCGCCATCGCGGTACCGTTGTAAAGTTACGCCCTGCCCGCGTGTCATCACAGGCATTTCTTCCAAGGCGAAGACCACCAACTTGCGGTTTTCGCCCACCACAGCGACATGATCATGTTCAGGCGCGATAGGCTGGACAACGGTCAGTTTTAAGCCGGCCTTCAGATTGACGACCTGGCGCCCTTTGCGGGTTTCAGCCAACAGTTCGTCAGTCACGGCGACAAAACCCTTGCCCAGCGTCGAAGCGAGCAGCACCTGCTTGTCCTTCGCGTGCACGACTACAGCGATAATCGTGGCCGAGGCGTCTATGTCCAGCGTGTTGCGCACCGGTTCACCAAAGCCGCGCGCGCCGGGCAATTTGTCTGCGCCAAGTGTGAAGAAGCGTCCGTCATCGCATGCCAGCAATATCTTGTCGGTCGTTTGGCAATGGACAGCAAAAGCAGGTCCGTCGCCTTCCTTGTACTTGAAATCGCCGCAACCATCGGCACCCATATCGACATGACCCTTCGCCCCGCGCACCCAGCCCTTTTGGCTAAGCACAACAGTGACCGGCTCTTTCTCGATCATAGCGTCGGGATTGAATTCGACGCTTGAGTCAGCCTCTGCAATGGTTGTCCGGCGCGCACCCAGCGCGGTTTCCGGGCCGTATTCCTTGCGCAGCGCGGCCATGTCCTTCTTGATCCGCGTTTTCTGACGGGCGGGGGATTCGAGCAGCTTTTCGAGCTCGTCCTTCTCCTTCAGCAGCGCGTCCTTCTCGGTGCGCAACTGCATTTCCTCAAGCTTGCGCAATGACCGCAGCCGCATGTTGAGGATGGCTTCGGTCTGCCGGTCAGTCAGACTGAACTCGGCCATCAGCACGGCCTTGGGCTCATCCTCGTAACGGATGATCTCGATCACCCGGTCGAGATTGAGGAAGGCAATGATATAGCCTTCAAGCAGTTCCAGCCGGTCAGCAATTTTCGCCAGCCTGTGCTGCGTGCGGCGCTGGAGAATCTCGATCTGGTGGACCGTCCAGTTGGTCAGCAGTTCCTTCAGGCCCATAACCATCGGCGTGCGCGTGTGATCGAGCACGTTAAGGTTCAGGCCGAAGCGTGTTTCCAGATCGGTGAGCTTATAGACGCTTTCCTTCAGCAATTCCGGATCGACATTGCGGCTGCGCGGGACGAGCACGATGCGCACCTGCTCGTCGCTTTCGTCGCGCACGTCCTCAAGGATCGGCAGCTTCTTGTCCGAAATCGCCTGCGCAATCTGTTCTATCAGTTTGCCCTTGGGCACTTGATACGGAATTTCGGAGATAACAAGCTGGTATCCGCCGCCCTTCTGGCGTTCGATACCGGCCAGCTGATCCGCCTCATCCTCGGCCTCAGCGGAGTAAAAGCGGCCACGCACGCGAAAAGAGCCGCGCCCTGTTTCATATGCCTTGGAGATCGCCTCGGCGCTGTCGACCACCAGTCCGCCAGTAGCGAAGTCTGGCCCGTGGAAGACTTCCATCAGCTCTTCGTGGGTGACGTCCTTGTTGAACAGGACCAGCTCAGCCGCATCGAGAACTTCTGAGACATTATGGCTGGGGATGCTGGTGGCCATGCCCACCGCAATCCCGCTCGCCCCATTGGCCAGCAGATTGGGGAACATGCCGGGCATCAGCTCCGGCTCTTCTTCCTCGCCATTGTACGTCGGGATGAAGTCGACCGTGCCTTCATCAAGCCCGGACATCAGATGCATCGCCGTCTTGGTCAGGCGCGCTTCGGTATACCGGTACGCAGCCGCATTATCTCCGTCGATATTGCCGAAGTTCCCCTGCCCTTCAACAAGCGGGTAACGCAGAGTAAACGGCTGGGCGAGGCGCACCATCGCGTCATAAACCGCCACATCGCCATGCGGGTGGTATTTACCGATCACATCACCAACAACGCGCGCGGATTTCTTGAAGGCATTGTCCGGCGACAGCTTCAATTGCCGCATCGTCCACAGCAAACGCCGGTGAACGGGTTTCAGCCCGTCCCGCAAATCGGGCAAAGAGCGCGCGGTGATCGTGGACAGCGCATATACAAGATAGCGTTCCGAAAGCGCACTTTCGAACGGTTCACGGATGATGCCCTGTTCGGAATCGTCGGGCACGGCGTTTGGGTCTTCGGGAATATCGGCCATTGATGCGTAGCCTTAGCAATCAGCGGAGTATGGTGGGAGGGCGCTTTCCACAGCTATTGCGCCCATTCTTGGCAGTTCAGGGTCCGCTCGGCGGCTGGCTCTCCCGCATGGCCGTGATTTCCGCGCGCAGGAGCCGCAATTCGTTGATAATCGTTTCGCGTTCATCATGGGCCTCTTCGTCCGTTGCCTCGGCCATGGCGTTCACGATCACACCGATGAACAGGTTGAGGACGATAAAGCTGGTGAGCAGGATAAAAGGGACAAAGAAGGCCCAAGAATAAGGATACACTTCCATCACCGGCCGCACGATCCCCATGGACCAGCTTTCCAAAGTCATGATCTGGAACAACGAATACAGCGATGCGCCAATTGTGCCGAACCAATCGGGAAATGCCTGGCCAAACAGCTTTGTCGCCATGACAGAGCTGATGTAGAACAGCAGCAGCAACATCACGATAACAGTGCCGATACTGGGTATCGCACTGAACAGGCCGTGGATGACCTTGCGCATACTCGGCACGACCGAAACCAGCCGCAGCGCGCGCAAAATGCGCAAGGCGCGCAAGACGGAAAACTGCTGCGATGCAGGAATAAGCGCGACGCTTACGATGACAAGATCGAAGACATTCCAGCCGTTGCGGAAAAAGTTCATTCGATAAGCGAACAATTTCATCGCCAGCTCAACCACAAAGATGGTGAGCGCCAATGTGTCGAGAGCAACGATAACGCCGCCATAATTGGCCATGATGCCAGACGAGGTTTCGAGACCAAGCCCGATTGCATTGATAACAATTACCGCAGTTATGACGTAATCAAACCATTGTGCTGATACGATCAGTTCGACCTTTGCACGCATCAAAATACCCTCAAGTCGATAAGTAAAGAGCCGCCGCAGCGGCATATTTCGGCTCGCCCTATCACGCCAACGCCCTGTCGGACAGGCCGGAACGAAAGCGGCGCGCCACCCGTTGTGCTATCAAAGCAATTACAAGGAATTACCTATGACACAGCGTATTATGATCCTCTCCACCGACGGTTTCGAACAGTCTGAACTGGAAAGCCCGAAGGCAGCCCTCGACGATGCCGGATACGAGACTGTAGTGGTCAGTCTGGAAGACGGCCAGATACGCGGATTTTCTGATAAAGAGTGGGGCGACCCGGTGAACGTGGATATGACTGTAGACAAAGCCAACGCCGCGGACTTCGACGCTTTGATGCTGCCAGGTGGCCAGATCAACCCGGACATTCTTCGTATGAATGACAAAGCGGTGCAACTGGTCCGTGACTTTAACGCAGCCGGCAAGCCCATTGCAGCCGTCTGCCATGCCCCGTGGATGCTCGTCGAAGCTGGTATTGTGAAGGGTCGGACTGTTACCAGCTGGCCTTCTGTTCGAACCGATTTGAAGAATGCCGGCGGAAACGTGGTCGACTCGGAAGTCGCGGAGGATGGAAATTTGATCACAAGCCGCAACCCGGACGATCTTCCAGCTTTCAACGCGGCGCTTATTGCGCAGCTCAAGAAGCAAGCTGAGAAGAGCGAGCGGAAGCTGCAAACCGCCTGAATTTAAACGATTTTCAGGTCCTTACATTGGCCCCGCCACGCATCAGCGCGGCGGGGCCTTTTGCGTCTCCGCTTGCCAATTAAACACAATTAAGGCAATTGTGGCTAAATCATGGCAAAAAGGAGGCCGGAATGAGGCAGAGAACTTTTTTGGTTGGTGTGGCAACGACTTGTATGGCGCTTACGGCGTGCAGCGAGGCCGAATTTAGCGAAACAGCGGACATGAGTGAGGCAGTGCAGGTCGATGCAGAACTCAGCGACACTGCGGCTGGCGGAGGGGAGCTTTCCGCCGACGAAAACGCAGCAATCCGATCTCGCCCGGACGTTGCCATCAGTATCCCGCGCATGGCGTATATCTACGATTACGGCTTCCGGCTGGAGGCAGAGCAAATTTCCGATCTGCAGGAACGTCATGCCGATATGTGTCAGGCGGCCGGCCCCTACGTCTGCCAGATCGTGACGCAAAGCCACTCCGGCCGCGTCGATGATGGCTACGCCAGCGGACGGCTCGAACTTGCTGTTGTCGCAGACCAGGCCCGCGCCTTTGGCACCCGGCTTGGCTCCGCGGCTGAAAGCGCTGGCGGAGAACAGATCAACACCGCCATCACGGGCGAAGATCTGACCAAGAACATGGTCGATACCGAAGCCCGCCTGCGCAGCCGCATTGCCCTGCGCGACCGGATGATGGAAGTCCTGCGCACCCGGCAGGGAACTGTGCAGGAACTGGTGGAGGCGGAACGCAGCGTCGCCCGCATCAATGAAGAGATCGACGGCGCACGCAGCTGGCTAGACGAAATGCGCCAGCGGGTTGCCTTCACCCGCATCAATATCGATTACTCGACAGCGGCCGCCCCGGCGAATGACTTCCTTGGTCCGGTGAGTACAGCGGTGTCATCGCTTGGCAGTATCCTTGGCTATCTGCTGGCGATCATGATTGTGCTTGGCGCCATCGCTATTCCCGTCACAGCAGGCGTTTACGGCGTGCGTTGGGCGAAAGCGAAGCTTGTAGGAAACCCCGCGGAGGCCTGAAATCGCTCTCTAGAAACCTTGGGCGTCCACACTGTCGGACGGGATGCTGACGGTCAGGCCGTCCAGTGTCTCGTCCAACAGGATCTGGCACGACAGGCGGCTGGTCGCCTGCACATCGGCGGCGAGATCGAGCATGTCTTCCTCCTCCTCCGCCGCTTCGGGCAATTTCCCGAACCAGTCGCGCGCAACAATCACGTGGCAGGTGGAGCAAGCCATCTGGCCTTCGCACGTACCTTCCAGGGGCATTCCGGCGGCCTGAGCGGTGGCGAGCAGGCTCTCGCCATTCGCCGCCTCAGCTTCGACCTTGGCACCGTCGCGGGTGATGAAAGTGATCTTGATCGCGATTATCCTTGCTGCGTTGCAGCATTGGTAAGGATTTTCGCGGCCTCTTCAAGTTGTTCAATGGTGGTGTAGCGGCCAAAGCCGAGCCGGATGGAGCTTTTCGCTTGTGCATCCGACAAGCCGATCGCGCGTAGCACATGGCTCGCCCGGCCTGATCCGCTGGCGCAGGCAGACCCTGCGGAGAACATCACATCGCGGCAATCGCTCATCAATCGCGCCACATCCAGCCCGTCCTTACGCAGGTTGAGATTGCCGAGATAGCGCGCCTCTGCACTGCCGTTCAGCTCCCACCCGTCAAACATATCGCGCGCCTGGTGCCACAGCGCCGCAACGTGATCGGCATCCGCTGCCATCCGCTCTTTCGCAACAGCCGCCGCCGCGCCGAACCCGGCGATCAGCGCGGGGCTGAGCGTGCCGGAGCGGAGGTCCGCTTCCTGTCCGCCGCCGGTCTGCACGGGGGTGAGGTTCACGCCGTTGCGCACCCATAAGGCGCCCACGCCTTTCGGCCCGTGCAATTTATGCGCGCTCACCGCGATCAAATCCGCATTGGCGACCGGCATTTTTCCGTAAGCCTGCACCGCGTCGATCAGATACAGCGCGCCCGCCTCCTTGGCCTTGCGGTGGAATTCGACCGTCGGCTGGATCACGCCGATTTCGTTGTTCACCTGCATCACCGCGACAAGCCTGGTGTTGGCGGGAATATCCTGCCTGGCGTTGCACTGGCCATCTGCCGCTACGTTCAGCTCATGACAATTGCCTAGTGCATGGGCGGTATCGAGAACCGCGGCGTGCTCGATGGCCGAGACGCTGATCGCGCCTTCTCCCGGACAACCCCGTATTGCGAGATTGATCGCTTCTGTCGCGCCGCTGGTGAAGATCACTTGCCCGCCCGGCGGAAACAAAGCTGCCACCTGATCGCGTGCCAGATCAATCGCGGCCGCCGCCATGCGGCCCATCCGGTGCGAGCTGTGCGGATTGCCGAAACCAATACCGTCCGGCCCGTCTAGCCATTTCAGCATGGCATCACGCGCTTCCGGTGCGAGCGGAGTGGTGGCCTGATAATCGAGATAAATCATCGTGATCTTCTAAACCTTTCGCCACCTGTTTGTCGAAGGGCGAATCCGGCGCGAAGCGGGTTTTCGCACCGAAGTAGGGTGACAAAGGTTACAGGGTGTAACCCGCCGCAAAGTGCCGGAAACCCGGAGGAAACTGTCAGTTTTCCTGGTGCGAGCAAGGGTGACACTGTGTCTGAGAGATTTTTGGGGGGAGCGCTGGTGGACATTTGTGACGTGTGGGTTTGCGCAGCAGTGTAGGAAAGAACGAACGGGTCAGCCCAAAGAGGACCACGCCGCTGCAAACGCATCCAATTCCTCTGAAGTAGTGTTCCACCCCAGCGACACGCGAATTGTGCGGCGCGCCGTATCTGCGTCCAGCCCGAATGCCTGCAACACGCGGCTTGGCTTCATGGAGCCGGAGGAACACGCGCTGCCCGCCGATACCGCAAAGCCCATCGCATCCAGCCTGATGAGCAGCGCCTGCGCGCTCATCGTAGGATGCATGAGCGGCAGGATATAATCGACCTGCTCGCCAATGACCTGACGCATGCCATCAAACTTGCCTAGAAAAGCGGCGCGTTCGTCCGGCAAGGTCGCCCAATCACTGTTCTCCAGCGCAGCGGCCATGCCCATCACATCGGGCAAATTTTCGGTCCCGCGCCGATAGCCGCGCTCATGCCCGCCGGATGGCTTCAGCATCGCGAAATCCTTCACCAGCAGGGCGCCAACTCCGATAGGACCGCCGAATTTGTGCGCGGACAGGATGGCCATGTCGGCCAGCAACGGGATTGCAAGCTTGCCAGCACTTTGCGCGCAGTCGGCCAGTGACAGTCCGCTTGCTCCGGCGACTATCGGCGCAATTTGCGCATAATCCTGAATGGTGCCGGTCTCCGAATTCACGTGCTGCACGGCGACAAGCGGGCGCTCCCGGTCCACAGCTTCCGCCAGAATTTCCAGATCAGGCGCGCCATTGCGGCCCATTGGCAAATTTTCCGCATCGGGCACCGTGCCAAGAATACAGTCATGCTCCACCAGACTTACCAACCGTGCCCCTGCGTTTGCGTGGACAAGAGCAAGCGCCGCCGCCTCGCTCGCGCCGCTGGTGAAGATCAGCTCTCCCTCCCAGCCGAGCGCGTTCTTGCAGCGCTCCCGCGCATCTTCCAGCGCGGCTTTGGCCTTGCGCCCTTCTGCATGGGGAGAGCTGGGATTGGCCCAGATCGCAAAGCCTTCCTCCATCGCGGCACGCGCCTGCGGGCGCAGCGGCGTGGTCGCGGCGTGGTCCAGATAAACACGGGTCATGTCAGATTGATTGCGAAACGCAGCATAATGCCTATATAGCCGCCAACTTCGCCCGCGCCAGTGGTGCGCGGGGACAACCACATCAGCCAAGGCCAAACACGCCCATGCCGCACGTCATTTTTCCCGGCCCCGAAGGCCGTCTCGAAGGTCGCTTCTCCCCCGGTCCGCGTCCGCGCGCTCCCGTTGCCATGATCCTGCACCCGCATTCGCAGGGCGGCGGCACCATGAACGACCGGATCGTCCAGTCGCTGTACAAGACTTTCGTCAATCGCGGTTTTGCCACATTGCGGTTCAACTTTCGCGGTGTCGGGCGCAGCCAGGGCAGCTTCGACAACGGTATCGGTGAGCTTTCCGATGCGGCGAGCGCGCTCGATTGGGTGCAGCAAATCCACCCTGAAGCGCAGGTAACCTGGGTTGCAGGCGTCAGCTTTGGCGCGCTGATCGGCATGCAATTGCTGATGCGCCGCCCGGAAATTCGCGGCTTCATCTCGGTTGCACCGCCTGCAAACATGTATGATTTCAGCTTCCTCGCCCCCTGCCCCGCCTCCGGCATTTTTGTGCAGGGCGCGGCAGATACCGTGGTTCAGCCGAACTCTGTCGTGAAGCTGGTGGAAAAGCTGCGCACGCAGAAGCACATCACCATCCATCACGATGAAATTCCGCGGGCCAATCACTTCTTCGAGAACGAGCAGGAGGAATTGATGAAGTCAGTCGACAATTATCTCGACTTCCGACTCGACCCGAGCTGCCCGATTACCTGATGCGCTGAAACCTGCGCTGCGGCGGGGTTTTCGGCCTCAAATGCCTGAATTCAAAAGCCGGCCCCTGCCCTTGCAGCGGGCCGGTTTTTCGTGCGCGCTTGCCAACAACGATCCTTTATGTGTATGTTACAGTATAACATTACTAATGAGAGGAACTTACCATGGCCTATACAGATGCAGGATCAGACCCCGCTATCCGCGGCAAAGCGGCTGTTACAGTTATAGGGATCCATGCCCTTCTGGGGTTCGGACTGGTTGCCGGCCTCGCGGTGAAATCCATCATTGTCGAACCGGAACCCGACATTATCGGAACCGAAGTGATTTATGATGTGCCACCGCCTGTCGATCCGATTGAACCCGTGCCGGAAACACCCGTTCCGCCAACAAGCACACCGCAGGTGCCGGACAGTCCATTCGTCTTCACCACCCCCACCGATATCACCGTGGCACCGGTAACCGACAGCGAACCGTTTGTGGTGCGCGTTCCTACGCCTTCGCCAATCCCGATGCCCGGCACCAACCCCGGGCCGGTTCCAACGCCCAGTCCTGAGCCAATAATCGCGCCGGTCAGCGCGACGCCGAATAACGGCCCGACCGGCTGGATCACGAACAATGATTATTCGCGCAGCGATCTGACGCGCGGGCGTGAGGGTACCGCTAGCTACCGGCTTGTCGTTGGCAGTGATGGCCGTGTGGATGCCTGTGAAATCACGTCCGGCACGGGCCATGCCAGCCTTGATCGCACAACCTGCCGCCTGATCGAGCGCCGCGCACGGTTCAATGCGGCGACTGACAACCGCGGTGCGCGGGTTGTGGGCACCTATAGCGGCAGCGTCACCTGGAGAATTCCGGAATAGGAGCGCACTACCTAATAGGCTAGTTTTCCCCGCTGGCGGCGACATCCGACAAGGATCCGCCGTCAGCTGTGGGGATTAGCCAGATCGCGACATTGACGATCATGACTGCGGCCAGCACCGCCATCAGCACCGCCTGTTTTGTGTTGCCGCGCCGGTAAAGGAAGAAGGCGCCCGCCAGCAGAGCGAATGCAGCAAGGATCACGATAGAAACGATAAAGTCGAACATAGTGCAGCCAATAGCGGCCTGCGGCGACCTGCGCCAGAGCCTGCCCGCTTGACGAGGGCGGCGTCTTGGGCGACCACCGCTGCCATGCAAAAACTGATCAACGCTCCGCTGTCCCGCCGCACTTTCATCGGCGCGCTTGGGACCACTACCGCTCTCACTGTGCTGCCGGGATGCGCAACTATTCCTGTATCCGGGATCGCGAATGCCGGGCAATCTGCCGGGCAAGCGCTGCTGGACGATATTGCATGGAACCTGCTCCGCCATGAGCCGACCCGCGCCAGCAGTCTTGGCGTGGACACGGGCGAACATGCGTATTTGCGAAGCCAGCTGGGCGATGCGACGCAGGCCGGGCAGAACGCCAAGGCCGCAACACTTTCCGCCGATCTTGAACGCGCACGGCAGTTCCCGAAAATCGGCCTTGATCCGGCGATGCGGACAAGTTTCGAAGTTGTCGAAAGCGCCTATGCGACGGCGGTTGAAGGCCTTGCCTTGCCCTATGGCGATATTCCTGTCGGCAGCTGGCGCACTGCGCCTTATCCGGTCATCCAGAATGTTGGCGCTTATGTAGATTTGCCGCGCTTCCTCGATTCCGATCATCCGGTGCGCGACGAGGCCGATGCCGAAGCCTATATTGCGCGTCTGGAAGAGGTCCCCGGTGTACTTGCCGGAGAGCTGGAGCGGATGCAATCGGCGCGCAATATGGGCGTTATCCCGCCCGATTTCCTGCTCGACCGAGCGCTTGACCAGATGGAGCGCCAGTTGCGCGATTCCATGGAAGGCGGCGCACTTGTGGAATCGGTCGTCAGGCGCACGAACGAGGAAGGCATTGCCGGTAACTGGCAGTCGCGCGCGAATTCCATCGTGACCGGCCAGATCGCCCCTGCGCTCGAGCGCCAATTCGCGGAATTGCGTGTACAGCGCGGCATCGCCGGTAGCGCACCCGGCATGAGCGCGCAGCCGGAAGGTGACGAATGGTACCGCTGGAGCCTCAAATCCAGCACGACAACCACCATGTCACCCACCGAAATCCATCAACTTGGCATCGATACGCTGGCCGATATCCACGGCCAGATGGACCCGATATTGCGCAGCCTTGGTTATACCGAAGGCAATCCCGGCCAGAGGATGATCCAGCTTTCACAGGATGACCGCTTCAAATTTGCCGAAGGTGACGCGGGACGCGCGGAAATCATGCGCTTTCTGGAAGAGCGGATTGACTGGATCCGAGGCGAAATGCCGCGCGCATTCAGGCGCGTGATTAATCCGGAGGTCGCAGTACGCCGCATACCCCAGAACGAAGAACTGGGTGCGCCTACTGCCTATGGCGGTGCCCCGGCAGTAGATGGATCACGCCCCGGTACGTTCTGGATCAATCTGCGCGATACCGATTTGCACCGGAAATATGATTTGCCGACACTCACTCATCACGAAGCGATTCCCGGCCATGTATGGGAAGGCGAATATTCCAACCAGCTGCCGCTGATCCGCGCTATTCTTGCTTTCAATGCCTTCAGTGAAGGCTGGGCGCTTTATGCCGAGCAATTGGGAGACGAAATGGGCGCTTATGACGACAATCCCGCATGGCGGCTCGGCTACCTGCAGGCGATGGCATACCGCGCCATTCGCCTGGTGGTGGATACCGGCCTGCACGCGCAAGGATGGGGCCGGCAGCAAGCCATCGACTTCTTCCACAGCAATAGCGGTGTCGGCGTTGCAGAAACGACCAATGAGATCGACCGCTATTGCAGCTGGCCCGGCCAGGCCTGCGGTTACATGGTCGGCAAGCTTGAAATCCTGCGCCAGCGAGAGCGCGCTATGCAAGCCTTGGGCAGCGCTTACGATCTGCGCGACTTCAATCTTGCGGTGGTCGAGGGCGGGAATGCTCCGCTCGATGTGCTCGCCGGGAATATCACGCGCTATTTAGGCAGCTGACCTGCAAAGCTGGCGTTAGCCATCTTTGGTACGGCGAATTTAACCATTGCTGGCCGACCCTCGCTGCTGGACGCGAGGAGGAGTCCACCAATGATGACATTTCTCGTGATTGCCGCGATGGGCGTAATGCTGCTGATGCTGGTGCCGCGCCCTGACGTGCGCTGGCAGCGCCTCGGCTCTCGCGGAGGCGCTGCCATGCTTATCGGGCTCGGTCTTTTCGGCAGTGTCCATGCGGCGCTAACGCTTTAGCCGGTTGGCGTAACCGGCCTGCAATTACCGCGTGGACCAATTACCTTTTAGCCATGCTGCCGATAATCGAACCAAGAATACCGCCCAAGGCACCGCCTCCGGCAGTGCCGGAGGCTGCACTGGCTTGCCCTGCACTTCCCTGGGTTGCCTGACGGGTCATGTATCCAACCACAGCCATGGCGAGGATCGGCAGCATCCGCTTCAGCAGCGATTCGTCCAGGCCGGTAACCGCCGCGACTTCGCCCGCGACCGAACGGCTGACATCCTTGTTACCGAAGATGTTGCCAAGGATATCGTTGCCTTGCTGGACCGGGGTCGGCTGCTTGCCGAGCACCGCATCAAGCAGGCCTCCTCCAGCGCCGCCGCCAAGCAGGGCACCGGCAAGGCCGCCCAGTCCGCCCAGCGGGTCCGAACCGCCGCCTGCGGTGGAGCTGCGTCCCATTCCGGCCACGATGGCTGGCAGCAATGCGCCGGCACCGGTGCGGGCCGTCTGCTCGTCAATATCAAGTTCGCGCGCCATGCTTTCGATGACGCCCGTTTGCTGCAATATCTGTGCAAGGCTCATCTACTTTTTCCCGAACAGGCCGCTGGCCATGCCAGCGATATCGTTCAAAGGATTTCCGTCGTGATCCTTGTCCAGCATCTGCATGAAACCGGTGAGCGAGCCTTCGCCGCCAACTTGCTCCATCACCTTTGACAGCACGCCCTTGTCGATGCCGCTCTTGTCGGCTGCGACTTGCAATGTGTCACCATCGGCCTGATGGCCTTCTGTCAGTGAAGCGATCGCCTTTTCTGCGGTTTCCTGATCGATACCAAGCTTGTCCGCCATGTTTTTCACCGTAGGGTGATTGTGCACCGCGCTGCTGATTTGATCGAAAATGCTCATGGGTCGTTCTCCTGTTGGTTATGATTTTGAAACGAACGAGACCATGATTCGTGCCCTGTGAAGTGCGTGGTGAAGTGCGTGGTGAAGTGCGTGGTGAAGTGCGTGGCCCCGCTCCGGCCCAGACTATCGTCTGTTCCGTGCGGGGCCATCCCCTCCAATTGTAAAAAAGTGTCAGGCGGGCTGTTATGCGAGCTGGGGCGCAGCCTTCCTTACGCCTTCATCGACATGGGCGGCGAAGGGCTGGAAATTGTCCACAAACAACTGCACCAGCTTTTCTGCCGTGCGGTCGTACGCGTCCTTGTCCGCCCATGTGCTGCGCGGATCGAGGATTGTCTGGTCGATCCCGGCCTCTGCCAGAGCTGGCACGCTGACAGGGACTTCAAAGCCGAAGTTCGCGTCCTTACGGTATTCCACCGTGTCCATCTTGCCATCAAGCGCGGCATTGAGCAGTGCCCGGGTGGCCTTGATCGGCATACGGTTGCCGGTGCCGTATTTGCCGCCGGTCCAGCCGGTGTTGATCAGCCAGCACTGCACCCCGCCCCTGGCAATCCGCTCTTTCAGCAGATTGCCGTAAACTGACGGGTGGCGCGGCATGAAGGGCGCACCGAAACAGGTGCTGAAGGTCGCCTCTGGCTCAGTCACACCGATTTCGGTTCCGGCAACCTTGGCAGTGTAGCCGGACAGAAAGTGATACATGGCCTGATCGGGTGTCAGCCGCGCAATCGGAGGCAGAACGCCAAACGCATCGGCGGTCAGCATGATCACATTCGATGGCACGGGGCCAAGGTTTTCTGCAGACGTATTGGGAATATATTCAATCGGATACGCCCCGCGCGAATTTTCCGCGAGGCTGTTATCGTCGAAGTCCAGTTCGCGGGTTTGCGGGTCCATCACGACGTTTTCCAGCACCGTGCCGAACATGCGGGTTGTGGCATAAATCTCCGGCTCTGCCTCTTCGGAAAGACGGATCATCTTGGCATAGCAACCACCTTCGAAATTGAAGACGGACTGGTCGGACCAGCCATGTTCGTCATCGCCAATCAGAGTGCGGCTGGCATCGGCGGAAAGCGTAGTCTTGCCGGTTCCCGACAGGCCGAAAAATACGGCTGTCTTGCCATCCGCGCCAGTATTCGCGCTGCAATGCATCGGCATCACGCCCTTGGTCGGCAGCAGGTAATTCAGCACACCGAACACGCTCTTCTTCATTTCGCCGGCATACCGCGTGCCGCCAATCAGAATCAGCTTTTCAGAAAGATTTACCGCGACCACAGTTTCGCTGCGGGTCCCGTGGCGCGCCGGATCTGCCCGAAAACTGGGCAAATCGATGATTGTGTATTCAGGATCGAAGCCGTCCAGCTCTTCGACAGTTGGGCGGCACAGCAAAGTGCGGATAAACAGATTGTGCCATGCCAATTCGTTTACCACCCGCACTTTTACCCGGTGTTCAGGCTGGGAGCCGCCGAACAGATCCGCGACGTATAGCGTATCTTTTTTACCCAGTGCGGCGAGGAAATCTGTCTTGAGCGCGGCGAAATGTTCCGGCGTCATTGAGGCATTGTTGTCCCACCACACGGTATTTTCCGTCTCGGCATCGCGGACGATAAACTTGTCTTTCGCGCTGCGCCCGGTGTGTTTGCCGGTTTCTACAACCAGAGGTCCGCCTTGCGCCAGCAGGCCCTCTCCATTGGCAACGGCTCTTTCAACCAGTTCTGGCCGGTTAAGGTTCGCGTGGATGGTTGCAGATGTTGCGAAACCCTGGGCGGAAAGCGGGACAGAAAGCGAAGCGGACAAGATGATGCTCCTAAAAAAGCGCAAATGGTATGATGCACATGCATTGCTGGTGCATTCGTATGCGCGAGAAAGTTGAGCTGCGCATAGGGGCGCGAAAATGCTGCGTCAATTTGCCAAATGGTGGATTCTTACGCTTTTCCCGATGTTACCGTTCACAATCCGATAAAATGGTTTTCCTCCGGGGCAACGTGCAGCAAAGTTGTGCAAAGGGCCGCGAAAAGTTAGTCCCGCTGCAGGCAAGGCAGGCAATGACTCAGGCAAACGATCAACATACCAGTGAAAAGCAGACACATGATCTGCCCGAAACCGCGCAGAACCGCGGCGCGGAAGACGATTCTGCTGCGAATGACAGCCAACGCGTCATCGCGCTGGTCGATGATGATCGCAACATTCTGACCACCTTGTCTATCGCGCTGCAGGCCGAAGGTTATGCCACCCGGGTCTATTCCGATGGAGAGGCCGCGCTGGCCGCGCTGCAATCCAATCCGCCCGATCTTGCCGTGTTCGACATCAAGATGCCGCGTATGGACGGGATGGAACTGTTGCAGCGGCTTCGCGCTGATTCAGATCTTCCGGTGATCTTCCTGACCAGCAAGGACCAGGAAGAAGACGAGGAAGCCGGCCTTGCGATGGGCGCAGACGATTATATCGCCAAACCATTCAGCCAGCGACTGCTGCTCGCCCGTATCCGTGCAATCTTGCGCCGCGCCGCTCCGGTAGAGGAAGGCCACGACCCCGCCCCCGGCGCACCAACCGCCGCGAACGGTCTGATTGTTCGCGGCCGCTTATCGATGGATCCTGCACGTCATCAGGTGACTTGGGACGGTGACAATGTCAGCCTGACGGTCACCGAATTCCTAATATTGGAAGCCCTTGCCCAGCGCCCCGGCGTTATCAAAAGCCGCAATCAGCTGATGGACGCAGCCTATCCTGACGACATCTTCGTCGATGACCGCACAGTAGATTCGCATATCAAGCGCTTGCGCCGCAAATTCCGCGCCGTCGACCCGGGTTTTGGTGCGATCGAAACGCTTTACGGGGCGGGATACAGCTTCTCAGATGGCTGAAGAGACAGAGGAAGCCAGCCGCCTTGAACGGCTCGCCTTTCCCATTGGGACATCGCTCACCAAGCGGATACTTGCTGTCAATCTCATCCCGTTGCTGGTGCTGGCGGGCAGCTTGTTTTTCCTCGATTCCTACCGCCGGCAATTGCTGGACGAACGCTTCAAATTGGCCCGTATCGAAGCGCAGATCACAGCCGAGGCGCTGGCCGGTGCCAACGTCGCGCGGCAAGAAGCCCTGCTCAGCCAGATCGGCCGAGAACAGAGCATGCGGCTGCGCATGTATGATGGCGACGGCAAGCTGATCGCGGACAGCTTTTTGCTGGATGATCCCAGTTTTGCATTTGACGATCCGGTGGCAGAGCCGCTGCTGGAAGATGTTGCCCGGTGGACAGATGATGCCGTGAACGTCGTGGTCGGCGCGCCAGTGGCCCCGGCCTATATCGAACCGGAAAGCACCGATGCCGATGCCTGGCCGGAGCTTGCCCGCGTGCGCCAACAGGGTCTCAGCCAGATCGAATTGCGCCGCGCGCCCGATGGTACGCCTGTAATCAATGCCGCCGCGCCCGTCGGCAGTAATGGTGCAAGCCTGCTGACCACGCGCAACGCAGTGGATATCACGCAGGCTGTGCGCAGCGCGCGTAGCAGTCTGATGACGATTATTCTGCTGACATTGTTGGTGTCGACAGTGCTGTCGCTCTATCTGGCGTCCACGATCATCGATCCTTTGCGGCGGCTCGTCCGGGCAACGCAGCGTGTACGGCTCGGCCGGGAGCGCGACATCGAAGTCCCGCGAATGCAGGAACGGGGCGATGAAATCGGGATGCTCGCCCGTGCAGTATCGGACATGACGGCCACCCTGCGCCACCGGATTGATGCGGTGGAAAGCTTCGCTGCCGATGTCGCGCATGAAATCAAGAACCCGCTCGCATCGCTGCGCAGCGCGACGGAATCGATGCCGAAGGTGACAGATCCTGATCTGCTGGCGCAATTGGTCGATGTCGCAGCCCATGATGTGCAGCGGATCGACCGGCTTGTTTCGGAGATTTCCGAAGCCAGCCGCATCGATGCAGAACTTAGCCGTGCCAAGTTCGAACCTGTCGACCTGTGCCTGCTGTTCGCCAATGTTGTCGCGCGCAAGCAGGATCGCGGCGAAACGCGCGGCTGCCAGATCGAAGTACAACGCCAGCAAACACCGGCGCGTGTCATGGGCGTGCCGATCCGGCTGGAACGTGTCGCTGAAAACCTGCTCGACAATGCCATCTCCTTCTCGCCTGAGGGGGGCCGGATACTGGTAAGCATCACCCAGGCCGATGGCCGCGTGGCAGCCAGCGTTTGCGATGAAGGCCCGGGCATCCCCGAAGACGCACGCGAGAAGGTATTCCGCCGCTTCCACTCGCATCGGCCGGATGAGGAAAGTTTCGGCAATCACAGCGGTCTTGGCCTTGCCATCGGGCGCACAATTGCAGAAGCGCACGATGGTACGCTGCGGGTGGAGGATGCGCCGGCCGAATTGGGCGGTGCATGCCTGACACTGGAATTGCCTGCCGCGCGGACACCAGGCGTTTGAAGGGACAAAAATGACCGACGTTATGGCAAATGTCAGCTGCGTATCCATGCGCGGACGGGGAGTCCTGATTTGCGGAGAACCCGGCAGCGGGAAGTCCAGCTTGGCGCTTGCCTTGCTTGATCGGGGCGGCGTACTGGTGGGCGATGACGGCGTATCCCTGGAATGGGACGGCACACGCATCCTTGCCTCGCCCCCGCCGAACACCGAAGGGTTGATCGAAATCCGCAATGTCGGCCTGCTTGAAGTGCCCGCAACCAGCGCGCCTGTTTCGATCGTGATCAATCTTGCACCGGATGCTGATCGATTGCCGTTAGGCCACGGCCAAGCCTTGTTGATCGGGCGGGAAATACCGCAGGTCGATCTTTATCCTGACACCTATGTTCTGGCGATGCGGGCCGAAGCTGCGTTGGAAATCCACGGCCTGCCCTAAGGTCGGGACTTCACTTTTGTTCAATCTGCGCCCACATCACGTTTTATGGGAGAGAAGCCTCAAGTAACGCCTCAGCGCATACTGCTGGTCACAGGAATGCTCGGCGCGGGAAAATCCACCGCGCTACGGGAACTTGAAGATCTGGGATGGGAATCCATCGACAATTTTCCGATCCGCCTGCTGGATAGGCTGGTGGGCCAGGACAGTGATGCATTCTCCCTGGCCATCGGATTTGACTGCCGCACCCGCGGGTTTGTGCCATCCGATGTGATCGATCAGGTCAAACACTGGGTGGAGGAAGAAAATATTCCGATCACCACGCTGTTCCTCGATTGCACCGGCAACGAGCTGGAGCGGCGCTTCAATGAAACACGCCGGCGGCATTTCCTGGCGCAGGATCTTCCTGTCGCATCGGGAATAGCGGCAGAGCGCGAATTGCTGGCCCCGCTGCGGCGCTGGGCCGATGTGCTGATCGACACGACCGATTTTACCGTGAACGATCTGAAACAGACGATCCGTGAGCAATTTTCACAATCCGCGCCGCAGCAGATGACGGTTACCGTTTCCAGCTTCGGTTTTTCGCGCGGAACGCCGCCCACTGCCGATCTGGTCTTCGACATGCGTTTCCTCGACAATCCGCATTGGCAGGAAGGCCTGCGTGAGCAGACCGGGCTGGATGCGCCGGTGGGTGAATTTATCGAGCGAAACGCGGTTTTTGCGTCCTCTTTCGAAAAGATTCGTTCATTGCTGCTGGAACTGCTTCCGCACTACGCAGAGCAAGGCAAGGCCTATGTAAACATTGCGTTCGGTTGTACCGGCGGGAGACACCGCTCTGTCTACACGGCGGAGAAGATGGCGCAGGTCTTGCGCGACGCAGGCTTTTCGCCCACGGTCCTCCATCGCAATCTTGGATCGCGCGCAGCGGAACTCGTGGAAGGCACACAGCACCCGTGACCGGCTATCGCACTTCCCCTACTGCGCATGAACCAAAACAGTCGCGCCGCAAGAGCATGCATTCCTGATGATCGGTATAATCCTGGTTACCCACGGCCGCCTGGCCGAAGAATTCGTTGCCGCGATGGAGCATGTCGTCGGCACGCAGGAAGATGTAGCAACGATCTGCATCGGTCCGCATGACGATATGGAACAACGCCGGGCCGATATCGCCGATGCCATCGCGCGGGTCGATAGCGGATCTGGCGCAATCATGCTGACCGATCTGTTCGGGGGCACGCCTTCCAATCTGGCCATATCCTTGCTGCAGCCGGGCAAGACCGAAGTGATCGCTGGCATCAACTTGCCCATGCTGATCCGGTTGGCGGGCGCGCGCAAGGACATGCCTCTGACCAAGGCGGCAGAAGCCGCGCGCGAGGCTGGCCGTACATATATCACCGTGGCGTCCGAGTTTCTCGGTCAGCACGCATGAATTCCGGGCCGAGGGGAGCTTTCGTTTGAACGGGCACAGCAAACAAATCCTGATCGTCAACAAGCGCGGCCTGCACGCCCGCGCCAGCGCCAAATTCGTAGCCGCTGCCGCTGCCATGGACGGCACCACGGTTACGGTCACCAAAGACAGCAATTCTGCGCTGGGCGGTTCGATCCTCGGCCTGATGATGTTGGGCGCGGCAAAGGGTGATACCATCACGCTGACAGTCGAAGGCGAAGCCGCCGCAGCGCGCCTGGTTGAACTGGCGATGCTGGTCGAAACCGGCTTCGGCGAAGACTAGGCAATTTGCGCCATGCGCCGCACAATAACCGGCTATTCCAATCCCACGGTCAAATATCTGCGCAGCCTGCGCGATAAGAAACACCGCAAGCGCGAAGGCAAGTTCCTCGCCGAAGGCCTGCGCTTGTTGACCGACGCGCTGGAAAGCGGACGCGTACCTGAAATGCTGGTGATGGCCGAAGCGCGCGATCCGCACCCCTTGCTTGATGCGCTGGAAGACGCAGTGGATGCTGCGGGCGGCGAAGTGATCGAGACCTCGCCAGACATTCTTTCAAAAATCACCGGCAAGGATAACCCGCAAAGCGTCACCGGCGTTTTCGCAGAATTTGACACCTCGCTTGGCGCGCTGAACCGGTCCGCCGCGCCGATCTGGCTGGTGGCACAGGCACTGCGCGATCCGGGCAATCTGGGCACCATGCTGCGCACCGGGGATGCGCTGGGCGCTGGCGGGCTGATCCTGATCGACGATTGCGCCGATCCGTTCAGCGTAGAGGCGGTGCGCGCCAGCATGGGCGCCGTTTTCACGCAAGCTATCGCCCGCGCGCCGTGGGACGAATTTATCGCATGGCTTCGTCAAGCAGAAGGACAGCTTGTCGCCGCAAGCCTGCGCGATGCAGTACCCTATCGCGGCGCGCCCTACTCTGCGCCGTGTTTTGTGCTGGTCGGCAACGAATCGCGCGGCCTGCCAGAGGAATATGAGGCCGCCTGCGATCTGCGCGTGACCATGCCGATGCGCGGGCGGGCGGACAGTCTGAACGCCGCCGTTGCCGCCGCCGTGCTGGGGTATGAAGTGCTCGCCTCGCTGGAAAGCTAGTCGCCCGAAGACAGCAGAGTTTTCTCATCACCGGACACATCCGCGCTGGTATAACGCGGCGCGCTTTCGACCAGCGGAACCTCGTCGATTTCCTTCTTGCCGATCTCGATGCCCTTTTCCTGCATCCGCCGCGCGGAGGAGAGGACGTTGCGTTCAAAGCTGCCGACGAACTTGTTGTAATTGTTTACCGCCGTTTCCAAACCGCCGCCGACCCGTTTCAGGTGCGAAGCTGCGGTTTCCAGCCGCGAATACAGCTCTGCCCCCATCCGCCCGATTTCCTGTGCTTCGGAAGCCAGCGCATCCTGCCGCCAGACCTGCGCCACAGTGCGGGCAATGGCGACGAGGTTGGTCGGTGTGGCCAGCAGCACGCGGTTGTCGAAGGCGTAATCCCACAGCGTCGGGTCCGCTTCCAATGCGGCGGCAACGAAGTGCTCTCCCGGCACGAACATCACGACGTAATCGGGCGCTTCTTCAAATTGGCTCTGGTAACTTTTCGCACCTAGCGTCTGCACGTGGTTACGCATGCTCTTGGCATGCAGCGCCATGTGCCGCGCCCGCTCGTCATCGTCATCGGCCTCGAACGCGGCCTGATAGGCGTTCAATGACACCTTGGAATCAATCACCAGCTTCTTCTGACCCGGCACATTCACAATCGCATCGGGCCGCATCCGGCCTTCATCGGTGTCCATCGATTGCTCAAGGTGGAAATCGGTATGCTCTGCCAGCCCGCACTGTTCGAGCAGGTTTTGCAGCGCCCGCTCTCCCCAGCGCCCGCGCGCCTTGGGCGCATTGGTGAGCGAATTACCGAGCCGCTGCGCTTCGCGCCGCACCTCTTCCTGCCCCAGCCGCATTGTTTCGATCTGCTGGTTCAGCTTGGCAAAGGCATCGGTGCGCTGCCGCTCCAAGGAACCAACCTGCTCTTCATATTTGAGCAGACGGTCGTTGACGGGTTTCAGCAGATTGGCGACCGCTTCCTTGTTTGCCCGCTCTGAATTTCCAAAACGTTCGGCAGCATCGGCGATGAATTTTTCCTGCGCCTTGCCCAGCACTTCACTGCCCGCAGCGCGGAACTGGATGAGCAATTCCTCGCGCGCTTCTTTCATCAAGGTGATCTGCTTGTCGTGATTGGCCGCATCGGCCTTCAGCGTTGCGAGATCTGCGCGCAGCCCTTCCCGGTCAACCCGCACGGTTTCCAGCTGCTCCGCCAAAACATCGGCCTTTTCCGCCCGCACGCTTGCGCCTTCCAATTCGACAATCGCCTTGCGAAATTTGTCGTCCAGCTCCCGCGCGTCGCCTTCCCTCGCCGCAAGCCGCTCCCGCAAATCAGCGACAGGACGGGATCCGAAGAACCAGCCAGCGACCGCACCCAGCACAAGCGCGGCAAGAATGAGAAGAATTGCAGTTGTTTCCATGTCCGGAACATAGCTGGAACGCGAAAAATCGCAAAGCGCAATTCGGAACAAATCCCCCGCCCCGTTCGCTCCATATCGGAAGGAGAAAATTCATGTCGATCAAGGAAATGATCCAAGACCACCCGCAAGTCGGGGCTGATTACAACGAACAATTGGGCGAAACCGTCAAGCACGCGATGTATTGCGCCGCGATAGCCAATTCGTGTGTCGATGCCTGCAATGCAGAACCCGGTGATATGTCCGAATGCATCCGCAAATGCTCCGACGCATCGGACATCTGTCAGGCCGTCAGCACGGTCGCCGCGCGCCGCACACACGGCAACACCGTGGTCATCAAATCGTTGCTGGAAGCATGCATTATCGCGTGCAAGGTGTGTGCGGAAGAATGCGCGAAGCACGACAACGCCCATTGCCGCCGGTGTGAGCGGATGTGCCGCGAAACTATGGAAGATTGCGTCAAGGCGCTGGAGGGCATGGTCGACGCGGCCACTGCCTAAGGAAATATCGGTTGCTCCGCCGCCTGCACCCAGTTGCTGGCGGCGGGCGATCTTAGGATGTTCTTAACCATAAGCGCCGTAGTGCAACCCTGACGTTTCTCAGGGGATTCTTTCGTGGATATTGCACAAACCAACCCGGCTGCGCTTGCCGGAAATTCCGAAACCAGCGCATCCGAAACGCAGACGGGCGAGAGCGAGACCGGCATTGCCACCCGCCTTGTCCTGTCAGCTGGCCTGATGCTGTTTGTGGAGCTGGCGCTGATCCGCTGGCTTGGTTCCAACGTGGTCCACCTGTCCTATTTTTCCAATTTTGTGCTGCTCGGGAGTTTCCTAGGCATTGGCGCCGGCTTCCTGATCAGCCGCAAGAGCTGGTCTGTGTGGCCGTGGTCGCTGCCGCTTCTCACATTGCTGACGATCGGCGTTATCCGCTACCCGATGAGTATTCAGCGCGAAGGCGGGGACATCATCTATTTCACCGCGCTTGAACTGGCCGGGCCGCCCGCCTGGCTCGCGCTTCCGCTGATTTTCTGTCTTGTCGCCGTGATTCTTGCTGGCCCGGCAGAGCTGGTTGGCCGCTGCTTCGCAAAACTGCCAGCATTGAAGGCTTATCGCTGGGACCTGATCGGTTCGCTGGCCGGTATCGTTGCATTCTCTGCGCTCAGTTTCCTGCACGCTCCCAGCATCATCTGGGGTCTGCTCGCCGCCGTTCTTTACATCGGCCTGTCGGACAAGAAGCGCCGTATCGCGATGATCGCCTGGACGGTTCCGCTGCTCGTCATCCTGTTCAACGAAAGCGTGGACGAAAACATCAGCTGGTCACCCTATTACAAGATCCAGACGCTGGAGAGCGATCCGCCAATCGATGGCGTGCTCAAAATCCGCGCCAACGGCGTGCCGCATCAGGTGATGGCGCCAAACAGCCTGCGCCGCGACATGGGTTACTCCATCTATTTCACGCCGTATGAACGCCGCGCTCCGGGCGAATTGGGCGATGTGCTGATTATCGGCGCTGGCTCCGGCTCAGACGTTGCCGTTGCGCTTCAGAACGGTGCCCGCAGTGTGGATGCCGTGGATATTGATCCGCGCATCATGGAAATCGGCGTCGAGAACAATATCGACCGGCCTTATCAGGACCCGCGCGTTACCCGCCATATCAATGACGGCCGCGCCTTCCTGCAAGGCACGGAAAAGAAATACGACTTCATCCTGTTCGCTTTGCCAGACAGCCTGACGCTGGTGAACGGTGCTTCGCAGATTCGTCTGGAAAGTTTCCTTTTCACCGAAGAGGCACTGCGCTCCGTGCGTTCGCGGCTGAATGAAGGCGGTTCTTTCGCCATGTACAATTACTACCGCGAAGACTGGCTGATTGACCGCTTGGCCAATACTGCCGCAACTGCCTTCGGCCACACGCCATGCGTCGACACTTTCGATGGCGCGCAGGCTGTGATCACCGTGGGACTGACGCCTGCCGATCAGGTTTGCGAGGGCATTTGGCAGCCTGTCAGCAGCGAAGCCGACATGGCGCCTGCCAATGACAATTCGCCTTTCATCTACTTCAAAGGCGACAACTTCCCCCCGCTTTATATCGTAACGCTGGGACTGATTTTGCTGGCCTCACTGATCACGGTTCGCACACTGGGTGGTCCGCTGAGCGAAATGCGCCCCTATGCCGATCTGTTCTTCATGGGCGCAGCCTTCATGCTGCTGGAAACGAAGAACATTGCGACCTTTGCGCTGCTGTTCGGCACCACGTGGTTCGTGAATGCGCTGGTGTTTGGCGGCGTGCTGATCGTGGTGCTGTGCGCGGTGGAATATACCCGCAAGTTCAAGACCCCGCCGATTGGCTGGTGCTATGCTGCGATGCTGGCATCACTGGTGGCCGCGTTCTTCATCCCTGAAGAATGGTTGCTGGCCATGTCTTTCGGCCCGCGTCTGGTGGCAGCGACACTGATCGCCTTCGTGCCGATCTTCATCGCCAACGTGGCCTTCTCCAAGCGTTTCCGTGAAAGCGGTGACACACGTTCCGCCTTTGCGGTGAACCTGCTCGGCACCATTCTGGGCGGCTGCCTGGAATATGCTTCGCTGTTCACCGGCTACAACAATCTGCTGATTGTAGTGGGCGCGCTGTATTTGCTGGCCTTCGTGCTGATCCCGAAGGTCCGCCCGCAGGTGGCCGCTGCTGGCTGAAACTGAACTCTTCTATACCCGAACCAGAAAGGGCCGCTCTGATGGAGCGGCCCTTTTTGTGTTCACAGAATAAAACTCACGCGGCCTGTCTGGCCTTGGCGAGCTTTTTCAAAGCCATGCCGCGCTTCAGGCGGCTGAGATGGTCGATAAACAGGATGCCGTTCAGGTGATCCATCTCGTGCTGGATGCACACGGCCAGCATGCCGGTCATTTCTTCTTCGTGGGTTTTGCCATCAAGGTCCTGCCAGCGCACGCGGCAGCGCGCGGGGCGTTCTACATCGGCGTAGATATCGGGAACCGACAGGCAGCCTTCCTGATAAGTACCGGTGTCTTCACTCGGGTCGAGGATTTCCGGGTTCACGAATACCCGCTTGTCGTTGATGACCGGCTGATGGGTATGCTTCGTCCCGTCATGCTCGCATGCCTCAGGCTCCGCATCCGGGTCCTCTTCCTGCAAGTCGATCACCAGCAAACGCAGCGGCTCGCCAACCTGGATCGCGGCAAGGCCGATGCCGTGCGCGTCATACATCGTCTCGAACATGTCATCGACAAGCGTCTTCAAGCCATCGTCGAATTTTTCGACGGGCGAAGAGATAATTTTAAGCCGGGGGTCCGGCGCTTCAAGGATTTCACGGATAGCCATGTCGGCAATTTAGTGCGGATCGCCGCCGGTTTCAATCAGGAGAGTGGCCTTCGCGCACGCAAAGCCTGCGCCAGCGTGCCTTCGTCGAGGTAATCCAGTTCTCCGCCAACCGGCAGACCGTGCGCGAGTTGCGTGATGCGGATTGGAAAATCCTCCAGCCGTTCGGCAATATAGTGCGCCGTTGTTTGCCCCTCCAGCGTCGCATTCATGGCGAGCACGACTTCGTCTATTCCGCCTGCCTCGACCCGGCCAAGAAGCTGGTCGATCGAGAGGTCTTCCGGCCTGACACCATCCAGCGCAGACAATTTTCCGCCCAGCACATGATAGCGCCCGGTATACAGGCGTGCGCGATCCAGCGCCCACAGGTCCGCTACATCCTCCACCACGCAAATGCTTTTCACGTCGCGGCGCGGATCGGCGCAGATGCTGCACGGGTTTTGCGTATCGACATTGCCACAGGACTCGCATTCGACCAGCTTGTCCCGGACGGCGCTCAATGCCGCTATCACTTGATCGAGGGCGGTCTCACGGTGCTTCACCAGCCACAGCACAGCCCGCCGCGCAGAACGCGGCCCAAGGCCGGGAAGCCGCGCCAATGCGGAGGCCAGATCTTCGATCTCTTGCGATGCCATTGGGGGACAGATAGGGGCTGGCGGGACTTCGAGAAAGGCCGGAGCATCATGTCATGCGCATAATTTTCATGGGAACGCCGGATTTCGCGGTGCCGACACTGAATGCACTGGTGGAAGCCGGGCATGAGGTGGCGGCTGTGTATACCCAGCCGCCCAGCCGGTCTGGCCGGGGCAAGCAGGAACGGCCCTCCCCTGTCCACGCCCGCGCCGAGGCGTTGGGAATCGAGGTGCGGCATCCTGTCAGCCTGAAAGGTGCCGGCGAACAGGCTGCCTTTGCCGCGCTCGATGCCGATATTGCAGTCGTTGCCGCCTACGGCCTGCTGTTGCCGCAGGCCATTCTGGACGCGCCGAAGCACGGATGCCTGAACGTCCACGGTTCGCTGCTGCCGCGCTGGCGTGGTGCCGCGCCGATCCACCGCGCTGTGCAGGCAGGCGACGCGGAGACCGGCATCACGATCATGCGTATGGAGCTGGGCCTCGACACCGGGCCGATGTTGCTGAAGGGTTCTACGCCGATCGCCGGCAAGACCACCGGTGAATTGCATGATGAATTGGCCGCAATGGGCGCTTCGTTGATGGTGGAAGCTCTGGCGCGCTTCGATACGTTGGAAGCGGAAACGCAGGACGATGCCCTCGCCACCTATGCGCCCAAGATCGACAAGGCCGAGGCGAAGCTCGATTTCACCAAGCTCGCCGATGTTCTGGAGCGCGAGGTCCGGGCATTCGCGCCTTTCCCCGGCAGCTGGTTCATGCTTGGCGGCGAACGGGTGAAATTGCTTCTGGCGGAACTTGCCGATGGAAAGGGTCCGCCCGGAACCATCCTGGATGATCGGCTCACCATATCCTGCGGCGAAGGAGCGTTACGCCCGCTAAGGTTGCAACGTGCCGGAAAGCCGGTGATGAGCGCGGAAGACTTCCTGCGCGGCAATGCAATCACCGCAGGCATGATCGCCGGATGACGCGCTTCGCTCTCACCGTGGAATTCGACGGCACGCCTTTCTTCGGCCTCCAGCGCCAGAAAAAAGGCCCCAGCGTGCAGCAGAGCATTGAGGATGCAGCCCATGCGGTGACGGGAGAGGAGGTCACGCTGCACAGCGCCGGGCGCACCGATAGCGGGGTCCACGCGCTGGCAATGCGGTGCCATCTCGATATAGAGAAAGACATCGAGCCATTCCGGCTCAGCCAGGCAATCAACGCACATCTGCGGCCCGATCCGGTCGCGATCACCCACTGCGAAATCAAGCCGGACGATTGGCACGCGCGCTTTTCCTGCATTGGCCGATCTTACGAATACCGCATCCGCAACCGCCGCGCTCCGCTGACGCTGGAAAAGAACCGCGCCTGGCATGTCGCACGTCCGCTGGATGCAGATGCCATGCACGAAGCGGCGCAATCGCTGGTCGGGCAGCATGATTTTACCACTTTCCGCTCTGCCCATTGCCAGTCCAATGATCCGGTCAAAACGCTCGACACGTTGAACGTGAGCCGTGAAGGCGATCTGGTCATCATCCGGGCCGCTGCGCGCAGTTTCCTGCACCATCAGGTTCGATCCATGGTCGGCACGCTGGCTATGGTAGGGCATGGACAATGGCCTGTGGAGCAGGTGGCAAAAGCACTGGAAGCGCGGGACCGGGCCGCTCTTGGGCTTAATGCCCCGCCGCAGGGCCTATATTTCGTCGCCGCGCGTTACCCAGATGACATTCAGGAGAATTAGACATGACCACGACTGGCCGCCAACTTGTTTCGACCCTCACTGCCGACGGCAAGCTGACCCTTGCGCTGGAAGAAAAGACCTTCCCAGCCCCCACCGGCAATCAAGTGCTGGTAAAAATGGAAGCCGCGCCGATCAATCCGTCTGACCTGTTCCTGATGACAACGGGCGCGGATCTGGAAAATGCGCAATACACGCCCGGCTCCATCGTGATGCAATTGCACCCGCAAGTCGCCGCAGCGCAGTCTTCCCGCCACGGCAAGCCGCAAACAGTTGGCAATGAAGGCGCAGGCACAGTCATTGCAGCGGGCGATGGCGAAATGGCGCAGAAACTGGTGGGCGCGCGCGTCGCCTGTGTTCCGGGCAATGCCTTTGGCGAATATGCACTGGCGGAGGCGATGATGTGCATTCCGCTGGGCGATCACACGTCAGAACAAGGCGCAAGTTCCTTCGTTAATCCGATGACCGCGCTGGGTTTTGTGGAAACTGCCAAGCGCGAGGGCAACAAGGCCATTATTCACGCTGCCGCTGCATCGAACCTAGGCCAGATGCTTAACCGCATTTGTCAGGAAGACGGCATCGGCCTCGTCAACATTGTCCGGCGCGAGGAGCAGGCAGCTACCTTGACCGACCAGGGCGCAAGCCATGTGGTGAACTCCTCGGCTGACGGTTTCGAGAAATCGCTTGCCGCAGCAATTGGAGAGACGCAGGCGTTTCTCGGCTTCGATCCCATCGGCGGCGGGACCACCAGCGACATCTGCCTGCGCGCCATGGAGCGCGTTGCTGCCGCACAAATGACCGAATTCAGCCGTTACGGTTCAGACCAGGCGAAAAAGATGTACATTTACGGCAGGCTGGACATGTCGCCCACGATCCTGACGCCAAGTTACGGATTTGGCTGGACGGTTTCGGGATGGCTGCTGATGCCGTTCCTTGCCAGCTGCGACATGCCAACGATGATGGGTCTGCGCCAACGCGTGGTGAACGGCCTGACCACTACCTTTGCCAGTTCCTACAAAGCCCGTGTGGGGCTTGAAGAAATGCTGACGAAGGATGCCATCATGGATTACGCCAAGATGAAAACTGGCGAGAAATATCTGGTCACGCCGCACGGCTGATCATGCGGCGGCGCGTCAGGGTTCGACCTCGATGCCCTCGCGCCGCAATTCTTCTTCCAGCCTTCGCGCGGCGGCTTCCTCGTCGAATTCGAACGAGAAGTCGCCGTCGCGCACGCCAATTTCCACCGGTACACCGTCGATATCGCTGACAATCACCGCTTCCCCGTCACGGATTATCAGGCGGCGACCGTCGCCAAGCGGAATATCTTGCAGATCGGGTACATCCATTGGTTCCACCGGACCGCTGGGATCGGGTGAAGGCGTGGGCCGCGGCGGTGATGCCTCTGCACCCAAGGCACCGCGCATGAACTGGCTCCAGATACGCGCAGGCAGTCCGCCGCCCGATATGCCGTTCAACGGCGAATTGTCGTCATTGCCTATCCATATCCCGACCACCAGATCCCCGGCATACCCGACAAACAGCGCATCGCGGTTGTCCTGTGTGGTGCCGGTCTTGCCGAAATTCGCTATGTTAAGCGTCGCAGCGCGCCCGGTTCCGCCGTTAATCGCAGCGCGCAACATTTCTTCGATATCGGCATGATCGCTGCTGTTCAGACTGCCGCGCCCGTTCCACATCCAGTCAAACCACCCGGCCTCTTCCTGAGGGAAGGCGCGCGGCTCCAGCGGGAAGGAGTTGGCAGCAACTCCGGCATAGGCGGCTGTCAATTCCAGCAGGCTCATGGTCGATGTGCCAAGCGCCAAGCTCGGGTCACCATCGGCCAGGGCAGACGTTACGCCCAGTTCGCGCGCGGTTTCGATGACCGCTTCACTGCCGACTTCATTGAATAGACGCACCGCCGCGACATTGGAGGATTGGGCAAAGGCTTCGCGCAAGGTGATCGTATCTGAATAACGGTCATTGGAATTGCCGGGCCGATAGCTGCCTTGCGTGAACTGCGTGTTCGGGATCGTATCACCCGGCTCCCATCCGGCGCGCAAAGCGGCGAGATAAACGAACAGCTTGAAGGTCGAACCGGGCTGACGGCGGGCCTGCGTTGCGCGGTTGAAAGGACTGGCCGCATAATCGCGCCCACCGATCATGGCGACAACTTCGCCGTTGGTACGCATTGCCACCAAAGCCACCTGCGCATCGCCCAGCGGCGCGCGGTCGATCACCTGGCGGGCGATGTTCTGAATGCGCGAATCCAGCGTGGTTGTCAGCGTTTGGCGGGAATAGGAAACATCGCTTAACTGGCGCGCCTGCGGCAATGCCCAATCCGCGAAATAGGTACCCGTCGGCAGGTCATTCCTGGTGCGAACGTCGAGCGCGGGGAAGCCCATCGCGTCAGCTTCAGCTTGCGTCACATAGCCTGCTGCTACCAGCGCGCCCTTCACCAGATCGTACCGTGCTGCAGCAAGTTCGGGGTTTCGCGTCGGGGCAAGCCGACTGGGGGCCTGCAACAAACCCGCCAGCATCGCAGCCTGTTCAGGCCGCAAATTTTCTGGCTGGCGGTAAAAATAATGCAGGCTCGCCGCGCGAATGCCGTACATATTATCACCGAAATAGGCGTTTGAGAGATATCGTTCGAGTATCTCATCCTTGGTCAGCCACGCTTCCAGCCAGAACGCAATCAGTGCCTCTCGCGCCTTTCGGGTCAGCGTCTGTTCCGGACTGAGGAAAGTAAACTTGGCCAGCTGCTGCGTAATCGTGGAGCCGCCTCCAACGCCAGTGAACGCAGCCCGCGCCACGCCGCGCGGATCAACGCCCCAATGGTTGTAGAACCGGCGATCCTCGATGGCCAGAAACGGCTCTATCACATGTGCTGGCAAATCTGCCACGAACACCGGCTCATCGACCATGGCCCCATTGCGGGCAATGGGCGTGCCGTCTGCGGCCAGCAACGTAATTTGCGGCGGAACAATGGGCTGCAGTGATTTATTCAGCGGCGCGGTGATAGCCAGATAAGCTACCAGCACGAAGAACAGCATCAGGATCGCTGCAGTCCAGCGGCTGATCCACCACAGCCATGATCGTCCGCGAAGCCGCTCCGGCAGGAAGCGGCGTAAACCTTTGCGCGGCGGCAGGGGCGCAGGATAATGGCCAGGAGCGTAGTGACCGGACGGGAAAGCCCCCGCCAGTCCATCATCGTCATCGTCCAAATCGTAAAGCGGAGACCAAGGCGAGTTTTCCAGCGCGAGATCGCGCTCGGACCAATCGTCCGCCCGGTCATCCCGCTTGCGCCGGGAAAAGGGATTGCGCCACATCGTTCTCACACCGCTGTATTAACAGAGCAATACAGTAAAGGCGAGTAGGTAATTGGCATCTGGCCGGCTCCACCATTTCGCAACATAGCGCCCAGTCGATGTGCGCCACATGCTGAATAACAGCTTAGTCCCGGCACCTCCAACGATTGCGAACGGAATCGCGATTGCCGCGCGCGCCTGAAAGTGGCCCCCCTCTGGCGACGCAACCGGCCTGCCTTATTCTTCGCCGACAACTGGTCCGCCGAATGTGTCACCGAAGAAATCCCCCGCAAGCCACGCCGGCCGCTCATTCATGTCAGCAACATTACGGGCAACCAGATAGCCAATGTCGGCAAAGCGGCCCAGCTGTTCGTAATCGATGCGGAATGCCTCATCCGATGGCTGGTGGTAATGCTCGGCCAGAAATTCGTTCTGCGCCTCTTCTCCGCCATTGCCGAAACCAAGATCGACATAAACTGCCGGAATGCCCGCCTGCACGTAGGAATATTGGTCAGACCGGAAGAAGAAACCTTCACCCGGATTTGGATCGGGCACAAGCTTCAGGCCGTATTGGCCCACTGCCGCGCCGACATAGGGGAAGATGTTGGACCGATCTGCACCGAACGCGACCACATCGTCGAACGGCCATGTCAGGATTGGCATATCGACATTGACGTTCACGGCCAGTTCGCCTGTTTCAATGCCGGGGTTGGCGGCGTGGTAAGAAGATCCCAAAAGGCCCATTTCTTCCGCGCCAAGCGCCACGAACATGACCGGACGACGCGCTGGTTCCGCCGCGATCAGCCGCGCCATTTCAAGCAGGGTTGCCACGCCGGAGGCATTGTCCATCGCGCCGTTGAACAACCGGTCATTCTCTGCGCTGTGTCCGGCCTGGATGCCGACATGGTCAAGGTGCGCCGTTACGACTACATATTGATCCGCCAGCGATGGGTCGGTGCCCGGCTGGATCGCGATAACATTGCTGGTGTCGAGCAGATGTTCATGGCTGTTGGCATAGCTGACCCGCGCCTCCCCGGTCAGTTCAAAGCTGCGCATCGGCGCCATTCCGCCCGCTTGCGCTACCGCAATTGCGTCAAAATCCAGGGCTTGCCCGGCCATGATTGCGCGTGACAATTCTGGTGAGGCCACCAGCTGAAATTCCATATCGCCCGCACGGTCGAAGGCGACGCCATCAGGGCCGACCCACGTCGTACCTCCGGTATTGCCGACAAAACTGCGACCACGTTCCCAAGACACGCGCCGTTCCAGAGTTGGCGTGAAAAGCAGTATGGAACCAACCGCTCCACGAGCCCCGAAGCGGTCTGCACCGGCCTGCTGCATGTGCATGGCGAGCAGCGGGTCCATACCTTCGGGCATGCCGAACACCCAAACGGCGATTTTTCCCTGCAGATCGACATCGGCAAAGCTATCATGCCCGAGGTCCGGTGCATCAAGGCCGTAACCGACAAAGACCATTGGCGCACTAACCCGGCCGCGTCCGTCTTCTCCGCCCGCGCTGGCAAGTCCGCCGCCGACGAAATCGTTGCCGAAGCTGGCTTTCACCCGGCTTCCATCAGCGCCAACGATTGCAAGGCGTGCATCGCCAGCCTGTGAATGACGCACGAGGGAGAAGTGCTGTTCCCAGCCGCCATCATCACCGCCGGGCTGCAAGCCAAGGCTGGCGAACCGTTCCGACACATACGCGGCAGCCATGTCATATCCTGGAGTACCCGCTTCGCGGCCTTCCATGTCATCATCGGCAAGAATGCGCACGTCGCGTTCCAGCGCGGCGCGATCTGTCAGCGGATTTTCCGTTGATGGCGTTTGATCCGGCGCTTCTGCAGCCAGCGGCGCGGCGAGAACGCACGTCGCCATGGCAGCGAATAGAGATAGTTTTTTCATATGGTTAGCTTCAGCCCATCAGAAGATTTCTTGCGATGGATCGATAGCTACACGGGATTATCGCCTGCGCAAGTACCCGCCGCGCTTATTCGGCAGGAGCCGCAGGCGCACCGCCAAATGTCATGCCGAAGAAATCACCGGGAAGCCATGCGGGGCGCTCCGCCATGTTGCCCACATTGCGGGCGATAAGATAATTGACGCCAGTGAAGCGGGCCAGACCGCCAAAATCAATCAGGCCGATTTCATCGGATGGCTGATGGTAATGTTCCGAAAAGACAACGGCCTGCGCCACTTCACCGCCATTGGCGAAACCAAGGTCAAGATACACCGCCGGAATACCCGCAATCACATAGGAATATTGGTCAGACCGGGTGAAGAAGCCCTGCTCCGGCTGCGGATCGGGGCTGAGGGTCAGGCCGTATTCCTCCGCAGCTGAACGTACCGCCGGGTAAAGCGTCGAACGCTCCGCCCCGAAGGCCACCACATCCTGAAAATCATAGGTGACAACAGGCATATCGAGATTGACGTTGGCGATTATCTGGCCCGTCGCCAGTCCTTGGTTGCGCGCATGGTAGCTGGAACCGATCAGCCCCTTTTCCTCCGCCGTCAAAGCCACGACAAGGAACGGGCGCGCAGCAGGCGTTTCCATCAGCAGGCGGGAAACTTCGAGCATGGAGGCAACGCCGACCGCATTGTCGAGTGCGCCGTTAAATATCTCGTCGTCACCCACTTCCTCGGTCGGCTGAATTCCGACATGGTCGAGATGCGCGGTCAGCACGACATATTCATCCGCCAAAGCAGGATCGCTGCCGGGGATCATGCCGATCACATTGGGGCTGTCGATATCGTCAAATTCACTGGCAAAGGTGATCGTGGCGCTGCGATCAAGCGCAAAGCTGGGCAGCGATGCGACGTCAGATTCTTCGGCAGCAGCAAGATCATCAAAATCGAATTGCTGCCCGTCCAGCAGCGCACGGCTGATATCTTCCGAAAGATAGCCTGATCCGGCGATGTTTGGCCCCTGCGAAAAGGCCATTCCATCCGGCCCGATCCACGTCATTGAGGAACTGTGCGACAAGTAGCCAACCAACCAATCCCAGCCGAATGTCTCAGCCATGCTTGGAGTGAACAGCGTCAATACACCAATGGCGCCGCGATCGGACAGGCGCTGATTGGTGCTGGACTGGAAATGCGCGGCCTCTTCGCTGTTCAAGCTGACCGGGCCGCCTCTGACACGCACGGCGATGGCGCCTTCCAGATCGACGCCTTCAAAACTATCGTAACCGGGCATGTCGAGGGCATAACCGACAAACACGAGCGGCGCGGTTACCGTGCCGCTTTGCACCTGCGGCCCGCCCCGCACGACGAAATCCACCTCGGGAACGAGCGCGTCCATGCCTTCGATGGAAATCGTATTGCCGCTTTCGGCTGCGCTATAGGTCCGCAGGGGAACATGCTGAAAGTAGGTGCCATTATCGCCTGCAGGTTCCAGCCCGAGCGCCGCCATGCGGCCCGCAACATATCCTGCCGCGCGTTCATGCCCGCGTGTTCCGGCTTCACGGCCTTCCATGTCGTCGGCGGCCAGGATGGTGAGATCGCGTTCCAGCAGGTCGTTATCGACAACGACCTGCGCGGTGGCTGGTGATGCCAGCAGAGCAAGCGGAGCAAAGAGCGAGGCGGGGGCGAATTTCATACGGGAAGCTCCTGCAGGCTCAGAGGCCTGTACTATATCCGCAGCCCTCCCCCCGGGCACTGCTGCAAACTTGGCCTCAGGCTTTCGCCACAACGCTTTCAGGAAGTTCCTTGTTGAACACCCGCTGGTAATATTCGGCCACCAGCATCCGCTCTGCCTCGTCACATTTGTTGAGGAAGCTGAGGCGGAAGGCGAAGCCTGCATCGCCGAAAATCTCGGTGTTCTGCGCCCATGTAATGACTGTACGCGGGCTCATCACGGTCGAGATATCGCCGTTCATGAAGCCTTGGCGCGTCAGGTCCGCCACGCGGATCATATCCGCCACCAGATCATCGCCCAAAGTGGTCTTCGCGCCGACGATCTTGCGTTCGGTTTCGGCAGGCAGATAATTCAGGCCCACGACGATGTTCCAGCGGTCCATCTGGCCCTGGTTGATTGCCTGCGTGCCATGATACAATCCGCTGGTATCGCCAAGGCCAACAGTATTGGCGGTGGCGAACAGGCGGAAGTTCGGGTCGGGGCGGATAACGCGGTTCTGATCGAGCAGGGTGAGTTTACCAGCCTGTTCCAGCACGCGCTGGATAACGAACATCACATCCGGGCGGCCCGCGTCATATTCGTCGAACACCAGCGCCACAGGGTGCTGCAAAGCCCATGGCAGGAGGCCTTCACGGAATTCTGTTACCTGAAGGCCATCGCGCAGCACGATGGCGTCGCGCCCGACAAGGTCGATCCGGCTGATATGCGCATCAAGGTTGATGCGAACCGTGGGCCAGTTGAGGCGCGCGGCAACCTGTTCGATGTGAGTCGATTTGCCCGTGCCGTGATAACCTTGGACCATCACGCGGCGATTGAAGGCAAATCCCGCCAAGATCGCCAGCGTGGTGTCCGCATCGAAGACATAGGTTTCATCAAGGTCGGGCACGCGCTCATCCGCCTTCGAAAAAGCGGGCACTTTCATGTCGATATCGATGCCAAACGTCTCGCGGACGTCAACTTCGATGTCGGGCGCGGCCATTACCGTGCGTTCGGATTCGCTTGCGTTGGTCATATCATTCATCGCCCGGCTGCCTAGACGTGGCGCCCGCCTGCTGCAACAAGGTATTGGGGCGGTATAGAGGGAGAGAGGATATGTATGTCCAGGGATTCCTTCTGGCAGTGCCGGAAGACAAGAAGAACGAATACGCTGCGATAGCCAAAAAATCCGGTGCGTGGTTTCGCGAACATGGTGTCACCGAAATCGTCGAAGCATGGGAAGATGACGTGCCCGACGGCAAAACCACAGATTTTCGCCGCGCGACCAAGGCAGCGGCTGGCGAGAAGATCGTTTTCAGCTGGATGATCTGGCCGGACAAGGTCACATGCGAGGCAGCTTCTGCAAAAATGGAAGCCGATCCATTCTGGGCCGAGCAAATGGGCAACATGCCGTTTGACGGAAAACGCATGATCTGGGGTGGATTCTCTCCGATCTTTACGACCGGGAGGGATTGATGGCCGGCAGCTACACCCTGTTCTTCAATCCGATGAGCCGCGCGCTGATCGCCAAATGGGCCTTTGCGGAAGTGGGTGTCGAACCGAAGCTGGCGATGGTGGAATGGGATGCCAAGCCTGCTGCGCTGCTTCAGGCGAATCCCATGGGCAAACTGCCAACTATCATCCACCATGCCAAAGGCGGTGACCGCGTTGTTACCGAAGCGGCGGCGATCTGCCACTATCTCGCGGAAATGGAAGCGCCCGATCTGCTTCCCCGCGAAGATGAAAAGGCGGATTACTTTCGCTGGATGTTTTTTGCCGCTGGGCCTGCCGAAAGCGCCATCATGAACAAGGCGATGGGGTGGGAGCCGGAGGGCGTGAAGCAGGAAGCTACTGTTGGCTTTGGCAGCTATGACCGGATGGTCGATACGCTAGACAACTGGTTCCAGCATCACGATTACGTGTGCGGCAAGCGCTTCACGATGGCTGATGTCTATGTTGGCGCACAAGTGGATTGGGGCCTGAATTTCGGCACGCTGACCGAACGCGACAGCTTCAAGGCATATCAGGCGCGCTTGCAAGGCCGCGACGCCTACAAAGCAGCGATGGCACCTCCGGCAGGCTAATCCCCCTCGACATCGCGCAGCGCTTGCCCACATTGGCGGTATGGCCCGACCACCCTTTGCTGATCCTGTAGAATTTGCCCGGCAAAAGCTGGTCGAACGCGTGCGGGCTGCGTTCAATGATAGCGCCAAGGGGGAGAAACCGATCCCGCCTTCGGATGATGCGCTGTTCGCGCCTGACACGCCGATCCGCATGGTCCATGCCGATCTGGTCAGCATGATGGTCGGCGGAATGGCGGCGCTGCTGCTGCAAATGCTCCACCCGCATGCGCTGAAAGGCGTGCTGGATTTCTCCAATTTCCGCGAGGATATGCACGGCCGCCTGCGCCGCACAGCGCGCTTTATCGCGGTGACTACTTACGGGCACAAAGACGATGCTGAAGCGGCCATAGAGCGGGTCAACCGCATTCACGCTGCCGTAAAAGGCACCTTGGCCGACGGTACGCCATATGAGGCCCGCAATCCGAATACCTTGGCATGGGTGCACCTGACCGAAGCGATGATGTTTCTCGAAGCGTGGCTGGTCCATGTCCGGCCAAACATGCCGATGGCTCAGCAGGACGAGTATTTTCGCCAGTTCGCCGTGATTGCGCGCAAGCTGGGCGCTGATCCGGTTCCTGAAACCAAGGCGGAAGCCCAGGCATTGTTCCGCGCAATGCGCAGCGATCTTCGCCCTTCGCCTGAGGCGCGCGAAATTGCGCAGCTGGTGCTGAATGAAACCCCGCCCGGACCTGCCGGGCGGGTTCAGCCCTTCATGGCCAATGCTGCGGTCAGCCTGCTGCCGCCGTTTGCCCGCACAATGCTGGATCTGGAGCCACCCGGCCTTGCCGCCTTGCCAACACGGCTCGTCACCGGCGCGCTGGGCGGGACGATGCGCTGGGCTTTCAAGCAGAACCCGCGCCGCTGATTTACTCGAAAGCCGCTGCTTTGCGCAGAAGCTGATAGGCTTCCACCACTTGTTGCAACCGCGCCTCATGGCTGCGATCACCGCCGTTGCGGTCGGGATGATAACGGCGGACCAGATCGGAATATCGGCGACGCAGCTCTGGCCGGTCAGCCTTCGGACCAAGCCCCATGGCGCTCAGCGCCTCGCGTTCTCTTGGCGTAAACCGGCCGTAACTTTCACGGGAATGCGTCTGGCGATGCGCAGCGCGGCGGATGCCTTCTGCCCGCGCGCCTATGGCATCCAGCGGATCGGTGAAGTCCGCCCAGCGCGGCATTCCGTCAATCCCAGCCGTCGGGCGGAAGGCCTTGCTTTCGGTCTGCCAGCCGGATCCTGGCGCTTGGGCCGCGTAAATCTCATCAGCATTCATGCCTTCGAACCAATCATAGCCGTCATTGAATTCGCGCACATGGTCGAGGCAGAACCAGCGCCAGTCGCCCGGCCCGTCAAAAGAATTGCCCTGCCGGCCCGGCGCGCGAAATTCGCCTGCCTCTTGGCAAGTCGGATGTTCGCACACCCTGCCATCGCTATCGTAGCGTCCGTGGAACCGTTGGTTTCGCATGAACGCCATTGAATGGGGATTGCGCCAGCCGATTGGAACCCCCAACTCTGCCAGCATGAGCGGACCAGTCAAAAACGAGATCGAGCAATTGCTGACGCATGCGCTTTCCCCCACCCACCTCGACGTCATCAATGACAGTGCCCAGCACTCCGGTCATTCGGGCGATGACGGCAGCGGAGAATCGCATTTCACTGTTGTCGTTGAAAGCGCGGCCTTCGATGGCAAGAACCGCCTTGCGCGGCAACGCATGGTGCTCGGCGCGCTGGGCGATATTCCCGGCAACCGCGTCCATGCTTTCGCCATGAAATGCTACGCTCCCGGTGAGAGAGATGGGGGCGAAAGAGCTTAGACATGGAACTCTGGTATTGGCCCGACTTGCCCGGACGCGGCGAATTTATCCGCCTGTACTGCGAGGCGAGCGAAATCGAATATACAGATATGGCGCGCGAGCAGAGCGCAGACGCGCTGGTGGAGCACATGCATGAATTGCAGGGCCGCCGACCTTTCGCCCCGCCATACATCGTCGACGATGAAGTGGTGCTGGGGCAGACACCGCTGATTTTGCAATATCTGTCTGACAAGCACGGGCTCGGTTCGGGCGAGATGGATGTCGACCTGCAATTGTTCCAGCTGCAAATGGATATCGCCGATTTCGTGGAGGAGGTTCACAGCGTCCACCACCCTATTGCACATGACCTGTTTTATTCGGACCAGATGGACGCAGCCTTTGAAAAGGCCGCCTATTTCCGCGCCCAGCGTATCCCGAAATATCTCATCCATTTCGACAATGCGATTGCATCGAGTGGCGGTCCTTTCACGCTCGGCCAGCAGTGGACACACGTCGACACCAGCCTGTTCCAGCTGATGGAAGGGCTTGATTATGCCTTCCCCAATTACATGAAGGCGATGCAGGGCAGCTGGCCGCATCTGGAAGGCGTGCAAGGCATCGTCCCCGATATCGAACCGCTGGCAGAATATCTCGCCAGCGAACGCCGGATCGAATTCAACGAAGACGGTATTTTCCGGCATTATGAAGAGCTGGACGACCAGTAAGGAACGGGCTGCATGAGCATCCTCAAGACCGTAACCCCCGTCAGCCATGATCTTGGCGCATTTACCGTCCGGCGGGCTGTGCCCTCCAGAGAAGCGCGCATGGTCGGGCCATTCGTGTTCGTCGACCAGTTCGGCCCGGCGCAACTTGATCTGGGCAGCGGCATGGACGTGCGGCCTCACCCTCATATCAACCTTTCGACCGTCACGTGGCTCTTCGACGGCGCGATTGATCACCGGGACAGCCTCGGCACTTTCTCCACCATCCGCCCCGGCACCGTGAATTTGATGACCGCCGGGCGCGGTATCGTGCATTCAGAACGCACCCCGCAGGAAGAGCGCGAGCGTGGCCCATCGCTTTACGGAATGCAGACATGGCTTGCGCTGCCCGATGGTAAGGAAGAGATCGATCCGGCCTTCGAAGCGGTCAGCGATTTGCCGTGGATCGACGGAGACGGAGCGCGGGCCTGCGTCATCATGGGCGAACTGTGGGGCGCGCGTGCGCCGACCACCTGCCATGCAGAAACGATCTATGCCGAAATCCTGCTGACCGAGGGCGGCTCCATCCCCATCGATGCAGAGGCGGACGAACGCGCGGTCATGCTGGTCGGCGGAGAAGCTGCGCTGGATGGTCAGCCCATCGCGCTGTACGATCTGGTCGTGCTGAAACCCGGAGCGGCCATGACGCTATCCAGCCGCACCGGCGCGCGGGTGATGCTGCTCGGCGGAGAAGCCTTTGCCACGAAGCGCCATGTCTGGTGGAATTTCGTCAGCAGCGACCGCGAACGGATCAATCAGGCCAAGGAAGACTGGCGTGAACGGCGCTTCGCCGCTGTTCCGGGTGATGAAGAGGAATGGATACCTCTGCCCGATGGAGAGCCGAAAACCGTGAGCTATCCTTAGAGGCTTTCGCGTGCCCGCCGATTGTGGCTATGGAGACGTCATGAAAAACACATTTCTCACACCCATCGCATTGGGCGCCGCCCTTCTCCTTTCCACTCCGGCATTCGCGCAGGATGCGCCAGCGCCCGAACCCGGTGCGCCGGGCAGCATGGAATGGCACAATGCCCAGCAGGCTGCACTGCACACGCTTGATGCGGCAGATGGCTGGTTCCGGCTTCCCCGCGGTATAATGTTCCGCCGGACTGCAGGTGATGGCACCGGGCCAGCTCCGGTAGTTTCGGACGAAATTACAATTCACTACACCGGCACTTTTGTTAACGGCGAAGTGTTCGACAGCTCTGTCGAGCGCGGCGAGCCAGCGACTTTTCCGCTGTCGCGTCTGATCGAAGGCTGGCAGGTGGCCATTCCATACATGGGCGTGGGCGACACGGCTGAAATCGTGATTCCGGCAACGGCTGCCTACGGACTGGGCGGCGGCAGAATGCCGGGCGGTGCGACCTTGCAATTCACTATCGAATTGCTCGGCATTCCCAGCAAGGGCGTTTGACTATGGCCGATCTGTCCCGCGTCAAACTTGCCAACGGCATTGAACTGGACGTTTGGGACAGCGGCCCGAAAGATGCGCCCGCGCTGATTTTCCTGCACGGTTTTCCGGAAAACCACCGCACTTGGCGGCACCAGATAGAGCATCTCAATTCCCGCTTCCGCTGCATTGCGCCCGATCAGCGCGGCTACGGCAATTCCTCCCGCCCCGAAGGCGTGGAGCATTACGAGCCTATGGTCGTCGCGCAGGATATTGGCCTTCTGGCGCAGGCGCTGGAGCTTGGCAGCTACACCATCATCGGCCACGATTGGGGCGGCGCGATTGCGTGGCTGGTGGCCGCTTTTGGCCAGGCGAGCGGCCATGTCACGCGCGCCGTGATCGCCAACGCCCCGCATCCGGTGCTGTTTGCAGAGCTGCTTCTGAAAGACCGCGAGCAGCGTGCCGCCAGCCAATATATGCGCACTTTCCGCGATCCGGCGCACGATCCCTTGGTGCGCGAGCACGGTCTTGGCGCATTGCTGCTGAAGGCGATTTCGTGGGACCGCAAGATTGCCAATGATCCGGCGGAGCAAGCGCTGCAAATGGAAGAGTGGGCCGACCAGACCCGCGCCTTTGCCATGCTCAACTGGTACCGCGCCAGTGGACTTTACGTGCCGAGTATGGACGAACCATTCGGCCTGCCCGCAAGCTATGCCGCCCCGCCCTTCCCCAAGCTGAAAATCCCGACGCTGGTGATCTGGGGCATGGAAGACGAAGCTTTGCTTCCCGCCAACGTCGACGGCCTGACTGACTGGGTGGAGAACCTGACGGTAGAGCGGATTGCGGACGCAGGGCACTTCATTCCATGGGAATCGCCCGATGCCGTGAATGCCGCGCTAGATGGTTTTCTCGCGCAGATCTTTTTGGCGGACGGCACATCAACTTGACGACGTACTTAACCCAGATTGCAAAGCATCTGTTAAAGGGGCATAGCCGTTCTCACAGTCGCTAGCTCTCTTTTCTACATCAACAATGACGGGCTTGATCCAGCAAGCCCTTTGTTCTTGTGAACTTTTTCTATTAATCCCACCTGATGACATAATTCTCTTCCCCCGTATTGACCAAATTTCATTGATTATTTTGATCATAAGGTCAGCGAACGATAATATTGTCAATCAGGCGCTTTCCAATCCACCCACGCACCATGCGGGTGTATCTCTGCGAGCAGCACTTCATCGTCGCCGCCGGGCCAATAGCGCAGCCGGCATTCCTGCTTGAAGGTCGCGCGGTTTGTTTCGGCCTTGATCCACGCGAGCGGCTTGTCCCCGGTCGCCAGAGCGCCCGCCGTTTCCATCGCGGCGGTTATCGCATCGCAGGCCTCATCCGGCATATATTGCCACATCACCGTGTGGAACAACACCCGCGTGATGCCCGGTTGCTGCTGCTGCGCCAACATATCTGCCACAAAAGCAGCGGCGTCTTGCTGCACCAGATCGGGCGGCGTTTCATTGGCCATGGCAATAGCGGCTTCCATTCGCACCATCCGTTCCGTTGCATCGGGCCAGACGAAGGCTTTGAGGCGCAGGGCCTGCTGCGAAACCGTCAAATCCACGGGCGACAGATCACATCCGCGAGCAGAGACGATTTCGACCGGACCTGCCGGTGGAGGAGGGCCTCGCCATGCTGGCGCAATGTGCATCTGCGAATTGCCTGGCCCAGCCTCTAACCCGCCAAGGTTGAAGTGAAAGCGGCCCATCATCGTGTTGATGCCGGCGCTCGCGCCAATCTCGTTCAGTGCGAATTTCGGTCCCAACCGGCCTGACAGCCACATGAGCCCTGCCATGATCCCGGCCGATCGCCCCGCTTCATTGGTTTGCGGCGGACCGTCGAGCCACGGCAGCAGCCTGTGATCAAATTTTCGCGCTGTTTCCACCACCAGCGCGTCCACCAGGCTCTGGTCGGACATCAACCCGCTGTAAATTTCCCCAAGCCGCGGCTCTTCTCCTGCCAAGTACAATGCGTGGAGGCCTCCGGTGACGCGCAGCGGCATTGCGTCGGCCATTGTCAGCCCCTGCCAATTGGCCAGCCGCCTGCCGGTTGCGGTATCGCTTTCGAGGACTGCCAGCAGGGCGCGGATTATGCGCGCGGTGGCCGGCGCACCGGCATTTTCTGCGTGATCGGCCTGCCACGCGATCGCTTCTGCAACCCCGGCAATCTCCATCACCAATTCCCCGCCTGATCCGGGCACTTTGGTCCCTGGTCCTTCGGCCATGCGCATTGCCCTTTACCTGCATCGCCCCTACATCGCGCGGCGATGACCAAAGTATCCCCCGCAAATGGCAATCCCGAGGGCCAATTCGGCCCGCTGATTTTCGCCGTCCCCAAGGGCCGCATTCTGGAAGAAGCGGTGCCCGTAATGGAACGCGCTGGCGTAGTGCCCGAAGCTGCGTTTCACGACAAGGCTGACAGATCGCTCAGCTTTGCCGATGAAACTGGCGATATGCGCATTTTTCGCGTGCGCGCTTTCGATGTCGCGACCTTCGTAGCCTTTGGCGCCGCGCAGATGGGCATTGTGGGATCGGATGTGATCGAAGAATTCGACTATTCCGAACTTTATGCCCCGATCGACCTTGGCATCGGTGAATGCCGTCTGTCTGTCGCTGAGCCGAAAGAACCGGTTGAATACAAATATGGCAACGCCAGTCACCTGCGCGTCGCCACCAAATATCCGGGCATCACCAGCCGCTATTTCGAACGGCAAGGCATTCAGGCAGAATGTATCAAGCTGAACGGCGCAATGGAACTTGCGCCTTACAGCGGGCTGGCCGGGCGAATCGTCGATCTGGTTTCCTCGGGGCAAACGCTCAAATCAAACGGGCTGGTCGAAAAAGACACGATCATGCAAATTACCAGCCGCCTGATTGTGAACCGTGCCGCACTGAAGACCGATCCGCGGGTTTCAGCACTTGTGGAACGGTTCCGCACTGCCATGATCGAGGACGCTGCGTGATGAAGCGCCTTTATTCGACCGACGCAGGTTTCGAACAGCAATTCACGCGCATGGTGAACGACCGGCGCGAGAGCGACGAGAGTGTGGCGCAAGACGTGCAGGAAATCTTGCGCGAAGTGCGCCGCGACGGCGACAATACCTTGCGCAATCTGACCATGCGGTTTGACAAGCATGCGTTGACAGATGATCCATCCAGCTGGCGTATCGGCAAGGATCAATGCGCCGCAGCCTACAATGATCTTGCATCAGAGGCGAAAACCGCACTCAACCTCGCGGCAGACCGCATCCGAGCCTATCACGAAGGGCAATTGCCGCAGGACCGCGACTACCGCGATGATGCCAATGTCCGGCTGGGCGCAAGGTGGTCACCGGTGGAGGCCGCAGGGCTTTATGTCCCTGGTGGCCGCGCGGCATATCCTTCCAGTCTGTTGATGAACGCCATCCCGGCCAAGGTTGCCGGTGTGGACCGGTTGGTCGTGGCCACTCCCACTCCGAAAGGTGAAATCAACGCCCTTGTCCTTGCTGCAGCCCATCTGTGCGAGATTGACGAGATCTGGCGCATCGGCGGTGCGCAGGCGATCGCCGCGCTCGCTTACGGCACGGACTCAATCGATCCGGTCGATGTGATCACAGGCCCGGGCAATGCCTGGGTGGCAGAAGCCAAGCGCCAGCTATACGGTGTTGTTGGCATCGACATGGTCGCCGGTCCCAGCGAAATCCTGGTCATTTCCGATAACCAGAGCGATCCCGACTGGGTGGCCGCCGACCTGTTGAGCCAGGCCGAACATGATCCCACCAGCCAGAGCATATTGATCACCGATGATGCAGAATTTGCAGAAATGGTGGAAGATGCGGTCGATGTCTTGTGCGCGCAGCTTGAAACGCGCGGGGTCGCCCGCAAGAGCTGGGACGATTACGGCGCATTGGTTGTGGTGGAAGATCTGGTGCGCGAAGCCCCTGCCCTCGCCAATCGCCTTGCTGCCGAACATGTCGAGCTGATGGTTGCCGATCCCGATACAATGTTTGCAGATATTCGCCACGCAGGCAGCGTTTTCCTTGGTCGCCACACGCCAGAAGCGGTCGGCGATTATGTCGCCGGGCCGAACCACGTATTGCCCACCGGACGACGCGCCCGCTTCGCCAGCGGCCTGTCGGTGCTCGATTTCATGAAACGCACCAGCTTTATCGAAATGGACGAAGCCGGATTGCGTGAAATCGGCCCTGCCGCGGCGACCCTCGCCGAAATAGAAGGGCTTCCTGCCCATGCCGCCAGTGTGAAAGTGCGCCTCAAATGAATATGCCGAAAAATTCCCAGGCCCGGTCCCGTGCCCGTTCCGCTGCGCGCCTTGCCGCGGTGCAGGCGCTGTACCAGCGCCATATGGAAAAAACCGCGCTAGCAAGACTGCTCGATGAATTTCACCAGCACCGGCTGGGCAAGGAAATCGAAGATGACCAGTACGAAGATGCCGAAGTCGAATTCTTCGATGATGTGGTTTCCGGCGTTGTGGCCCGGCAGGTCGAGATCGACAATTTGCTGATCAGCAAGCTGGCCGAAGGTTGGTCGCTTGCCCGCCTCGACAAAACTATGCTGCAAATCCTGCGCTGTGGCATCTTTGAATTGCTGGCGCGCGCCGATGTGCCGCTGGCCAGCGTTATCAGTGAATATATCGACGTCGCACACGCATTTTTCAACGAGCGCGAGGCGAAGTTCGTGAACGGTGTACTCGATGCCGTGGCGAAGGAAGTGCGTGCCTGAACGCCGGCATTAAGCCAGCATTCAATTACAACTGTCATCGATAACCCCGGGGCACGAATGCAAGCGGGGTTTATCAATGTTTACTGCACTTTTCGGAACAGCTTTGGCTGCAACTGGCGCGTGTGCGCAATTCACCGATATCGAGTGTTACGAGGCTGAACACGGGATCGTTTTGCACGGCGGCGAGGACGCCGCGGAGCTGGCGCGGCTGATAGACGAGGCCGCAACCAGCTTCACCAACCATTTCGCCGTACCCGAACGCGGAGTAGCGGTGGTTATAGGTGGCAATATCGATGGCGAACTGCATGGCCGCATCCTGGCGGCAGGAATGCGGGGGCTACCCTGGTATACTGGCGATACACTCCAGCAGCAGGCCGAAAATTCTGTCCGTGATCAGGTTATGGCGCAGATGGAAGGCAGGCCGCAAGCGGTGATCGATGGCGCGCTTGAACAGGCCCTGGCAGCGGTCCGGGCAAGGCGGGTGACCGAAAGATCGCCAAGCGCAATGATGCATGAAATTGCGCATCTGTTTTTTTCATCGCTTTACGGAAACACCCTCGGCGTAAGGCAATATGGTTCCGACGCGCCGGATTGGCTGGACGAAATGGCCGCCGTTTTGGCTGAAGACACCGAAATGGGTGAAGGACGCAGGCGGCAATTCGGTTCCCTTATTGGCGGTGACGGGCTGGAACGCCCATACGCGCTGGATGAATATCTTTCGATGACACATCCCGCGTTTGCCGGCGCTCTGGCCGCCGCCCATCGCACGCTGGGTGAGGTTCCGGAAAGTGGCAGCAGGATGATCGTGTTGTCGGGGGAGGAGGCAGAGCGCCTTCAGCAGCAAACAAATCCGGTGCGGTTCTACAGCCAGTCGCGCGTCTTCGCGGACTTCATGATCGAACAATCCGGTGACGCGCGCATATTTGCGCAAGTTGCGCAGGCCCTGAAATCAGGCGCAAGCTTTGAAGAATGGCTTGCCTCCAATACCGCAGGGCTGCCGCAGCAGATTGCCATTCTGGAAGCGCGCTGGCAGAGCTTCGCCAACGCGTACGCATTGACGGAGCATCACGATAGACGAGAATGAATTTATTGCCGCCCTGCGCGGCCTGCCCTTGCACAAGGGCGCGCGCGGGTTGCGTGATGATGCAGCTGTCTTGGCACTCGGCAATCAGGTGTTCGTTCTGACGCATGACATGATGGTTGAGGGCCGGCATTTTCTCAGCTCTCAAAACATGGCCGATGTTGCATGGAAACTTGTTGCCACCAACCTTTCGGACCTCGCTGCCAAAGGCGCGGAACCTGTTGGCGTGCTGCTGGGGCATATGCTGGGCAATGGCGATGCCGATTTCGTCGCAGGACTGGATGATGTGCTGTCGCACTATGGTGTCCCGCTGCTCGGCGGCGATACTGTTGCAGGTGATGGCCCGCGCGCCTTCGGCCTGACCGCGATTGGTCGGGCATCGCACACTCCTGTGCCTTCACGTGCCGGAGCCGAAAATGGTGATGCACTGTTTGTAACGGGGACACTGGGCGCAGCGATGCTGGGCCTCGAAGCGTTTCAAGCTGGCACCGGCGGCGATTGCACAGCCTACACCCGTCCGATGGCGCGTGTGGCAGAAGGGCAGGACCTTGCCCCGCTTGCCAAGGCGATGATGGATGTTTCGGACGGCCTGTTGCTTGATGCATTCCGGATGGCAGAGGCAAGCGAAGTGTCTATCGCAATCGATAGTGCTGCTGTGCCAGTGGCCGATCCCGAACGCCGCATTGATTGCATGACCTGGGGCGACGATTACGAACTGCTCTTCACTCTTCCGGAAGGGACATATCCTCCCGTTCCGGCGACCCGGATCGGATCCGTGGAGCCGCAGGGCTTTGCCGCGCTGTTTTTGGACGGGGAGGCGATCACCAATCCCGAAGGACTGGGATATCTGCACAAATAGGCAGGAATTGCCCGCACCAGAGGAAAAGCCACGCTTTACGCTTGTCGAACAGGATGCTTTTCCCTAGCTCGCATTGCTATGCGGACCCGGAACACCCGGGTCGTTTTTATTTTGGGAAGGGGACAATCGGGTCATGGAACTCGTCTTCATATCAATCGCCTTGGGTGCACTCGCCATTGTATATGGCTTTGTCACCAGCCGGCAGGTGCTCAGCGCCGATCCGGGCAATGAAAAAATGCAGGAAATCGCCGCAGCTATCCAGGAAGGCGCACAAGCCTACCTGAAGCGGCAATATACAACCATCGCCATCGTTGGCGTTGTGGTTGCGGTATTGGTCGGCGTTTTCCTCGGCATCATTCCGGTCATCGGCTTCATCATCGGCGCGATCCTTTCGGGGGTAGCGGGTTTTATCGGGATGAATATCTCGGTCCGGTCAAACCTGCGTACGGCCGCTGCTGCGATGAAGGGCCTTCAGGAAGGCCTTACACTGGCGTTCCGCGCGGGCGCCATCACCGGCATGCTGGTGGCAGGCCTTGCCCTCCTCGCGATTGCGGTGTTCTTCTGGTATCTGACTGGTCCTGCCGGTTATGCGCCTAACAGCCGCGAAGTGATTGATGGCCTCGTCGGCCTCGCCTTCGGTGCCTCGCTGATTTCCATCTTTGCGCGTCTTGGCGGCGGTATTTTCACCAAGGCTGCAGACGTCGGTGCCGATCTTGTCGGCAAGGTAGAAGCGGGCATCCCCGAAGACGATCCTCGCAACCCTGCCGTTATCGCCGACAACGTGGGTGACAATGTTGGCGATTGCGCCGGCATGGCCGCCGACCTGTTCGAAACATATGTTGTGACTGTCGGCGCCACCATGGTGCTCACCGCGCTGCTGCTCGGCAGCATGCTGGGCGACCTCTTGCTGCCAATGATGGCAATGCCTCTGCTGATCGGCGGTGCCTGCATCGTTACCAGCATCATCGGCACGTATTTCGTACGGCTTGGTAACGGCACCAATGTGATGGGCGCGATGTACAAGGGTTTCCTTGTCACTGCGGTTCTGTCTATCCCGCTGATTTATGTTGTGATGCAATATGCACTGGGCAGTGTCGGGACAGACATGAGCACCGTGCTGAATGCCGGCACCGACATGGTGCAGTTCACTGGCATGGACTTGTTCATATGTGCGGTGATCGGCCTGTTGCTGACCTTCATCATCATCTGGATCACGGAATATTACACCGGCACGGGTTTCCGTCCGGTTCGTTCAATCGCCAAGGCATCCGAAACGGGCCACGGCACCAACGTGATCCAGGGTCTGGCTATCAGCCTTGAATCGACTGCACTTCCGACCTTGGCGATTGTCGCTGCGATCATCGGTGCGTACCAGCTTGCCGGGCTGATGGGGCTTGCGTTTGCAGCAACCTCGATGCTGGCACTGGCCGGCATGGTCGTCGCACTCGACGCTTATGGTCCGGTGACCGATAACGCGGGCGGCATTGCCGAAATGGCAGGCCTCGATCAGAGCGTTCGTGACAAGACGGATGCGCTGGATGCTGTAGGTAACACCACCAAGGCTGTGACCAAGGGCTATGCCATTGGTTCAGCTGGCCTTGCCGCACTCGTGCTGTTTGCAGCTTACACTGCGGACTTGCGGGAGTTTTTCCCGGAAGCAAACGTCAACTTCAGCCTCGAGAATCCCTATGTGATTGTCGGCCTGCTGCTTGGCGCACTGCTGCCGTATCTGTTCGGTGCAATGGGTATGACTGCCGTTGGCCGCGCTGCGGGTGACGTGGTGATCGACGTGCGTGAACAGTTCCGCGAAAAGCCGGGCATCATGGATTACTCCGAGAAGCCCGATTACGCGCGCACGGTGGATCTTGTGACAAAGGCCGCCATCAAGGAAATGATCATTCCGTCGCTGCTTCCCGTGCTTGCACCGGTAGCCGTGTACTTCGTGATCACGATGATCGCTGGGCAAAGCGAAGGCTTCGCCGCGCTGGGTGCATTGCTGCTTGGCGTGATCGTCGGCGGGCTCTTCCTGGCGCTTTCCATGACCGCTGGTGGCGGCGCATGGGACAATGCCAAGAAGTACATCGAAGACGGCAATCACGGCGGCAAGGGCTCCGAAGCTCACAAGGCAGCCGTGACGGGCGATACGGTTGGTGATCCGTACAAGGATACCGCTGGTCCAGCCGTCAACCCGATGATCAAGATCACGAATATCGTCGCGCTGCTCTTGCTCGCGGCGCTTGCTGGCCACGGCGGCTAGGCAAGAAACAGCCAATACAGGCATCCAAGTCCTGTGATTGACCTGTTACTGAAATGATATGAGCCCTGTCCGGAGCAATCCGGGCAGGGCTTTTTTAACCCTTACGCTTAGGCAATCCTTGTTGCCCGCTCCTCTACTGGATGCATTATGGGCACAAGGCAGCCCGCCAGTAGAGGTTAACGATCACCTGTGGGCCAGGATCTTCCCATCGACCGTCCTCAATCCGCCGCTACGCGGGCCAGTGCCCCTGCGTCTGCTGAAAATGGCCCGCTGATTGAACTACGCGCCCAGGACTGGCGCACGTTCACGGACACAGAAGATATTGCAGCATGGGATGCGTTGGCGAAAACCGCCGCCGAACCCAATCCCTTTTACGAAAGCTGGAACCTGCTCCCTGCGCTGGAGGAGTTCGATCGGTCAGGCCTGGTAGAACTGTGGCTATTGAAGGCCGACGGGCAATTGGTCGGACTGGTGCCGATGAAGCGCGATTTCCGCTATTATGGCTACTCTATGCCGCATTGGTGCAATTGGACCCACGCCAATTGCTTTCTTGGCGCGCCCTTGATTGTCCGCGGCTTTGAACGGGTGTTCTGGTCACACCTTCTCGCCCGAGCGGACCATCACGCTGGACTTTCGCTGTTTCTCCACCTCGCTCTCATGCCGGGCACAGGCCCGCTGCATTTGGCACTGTCAGCAGAAATACGGCAGTCGGAGCGCGCACGCCCGGCAGCAACCGTCGTCTGTGAAGAACGGGCAGCACTGGTAAGCCGCGCATCGCCCAAGGCCTATTTCGAAGAATCGCTCTCAACCAAGAAGCGCAAGGAATTGCGGCGCCAACAGCGAAGGCTGGAAGACGAAGGTGATCTGACCCTCAAGCGGCTCAAAACTGCAGAAGGGCTGACGCATTGGATCGACAATTTCCTCGATCTCGAACACCGCGGCTGGAAGGGAAAGGCGGGCTCTGCGCTTGCCTGCGATCCGCGAACGGCCCGCCTGTTTACATATGCCCTGGAAGGCGCTGCCAGGCGCGGGCAGCTGTTGCGGCTGTCCCTGTTGCTGGACGGCAAGCCAATCGCAATGCTGGCGAATTTCATCTGTGCACCGGGCGCGTTCTCCTACAAAACCACATTTGACGAGGACTACTCCCGTTTCTCGCCCGGCGTTCTGCTTCAGCGTGAAAATCTGGACATACTGGAGGATGACACGATTGCCTGGGTGGATAGCTGTGCGGCGCAAGATCACCCGATGATCGATCATTTCTGGCGCGAACGCCGCATCATCGCGGGGCACTCAATTGGCATTGGCGGCATCGTGAGACGCAGGGTCTTCTCGGCAGCCGTGCAGCGCGAGACCGGTCGACCGGCAAAGGGGATCCTATGACCCACATGACCCGTTCTTTACAGGGCCGATCTCTCAGGGAGCGGCGCGTCTTTTCGGCGTGCGCGCGTAGCGATTTCAAGGCATCCTACCCCGAAGGCCCGCATAAACTGGATCATGATCTGGTCTCCAACCCCATGTTGGAACTGGACGCCCTGGCCATGCTGGGTGAAGCGCTTCCGCCTGAAAGCGTGGAATATAATCTGGGCGATGTCCCGATTGGCGTGGATGGGAAGCCTGCCGGCAACGGCCTTTCAATCGGGCAGACAATTCGCGAAATCGGCACATCCAACAGTTGGGCTGTGCTGAAGAATATCGAACAGAAAAAACCGTATGCCGCCCTGCTGGAAGAACTGCTGGACGAACTTCGGCCAATTATAGAGGCGCGCACCGGCAAGATGATGCGGACTCAGGGGTTTATATTCGTATCCAGCCCCGATGCCGTGACACCGTACCATTTTGATCCTGAGCACAATATATTGCTGCAATTGCGCGGCAGAAAATCGATGATGGTATTCCCGGCAGGGGACGCGCGATTTGCTCCCGATGAATTGCACGAAGCCTATCACACAGGCGGGGCCCGGGAATTGAAGTGGGATGACAGTTTCGCAGGCGAAGGCGAAACAATGCGGCTTTACGGCGGCGATGCGATCTATGTGCCGGTCATGGCTCCACACTACGTCAAGAACGGCAGCGAGGTGTCGATCTCGCTTTCCATTACATGGCGCAGTGAATGGAGCTTTGCAGAAGCCGATGCCCGGGCATTCAACGCCATGCTGCGTGGTGCCGGCATAATGCCCAACGCCCCGAAACGGTGGCCTGCACGCAACAGTCTTAAGGCGAATGCCATGCGGATCGCAAGGCGGATCCCCGGCCTCGCTTGACGCAAAGCGGCCCGGCGCGCATGGCGGCGGCGATGAACTCAACTGCCGAACAAATGCCTACGCCAGAGAAAATCGTTGCCGACCTCGTCTTCCTGCTCGATCTGGAAGCGAAGGGCCCGGATGTATTTCTTGGTCGGCGCAGACCCGACGGGACTGGCCGCGTGTTTGGCGGACAGGCGATAGCGCAGGCGCTGGGCGCCGCAAGCCGTACGGTCGACAGCGCGCGAGCGGCACATTCCCTGCACGCATATTTCCTGCGTCCGGGAAGCGATGATCTACCGATCGAATACCGGGTGAAGCGCGATCTGGACGGGCGCAGCTTCTCCAACAGGCGCGTTGTGGCAAGCCAGGACGGCAAGCCGATCCTGAACCTCACCGCGTCTTTCCAGATCCCTGTCGAAGGCCCCGGACATCAGCATCCAGCGATGCCCGATGTGCCCGGCCCGGAAGATCTTGTTCCCGATTCACAAATTCGCCTGGAAGCGGCGAATTATGTCCCTGACGGGCCAATGAAAAGGCTGCTCGAGCGGCCATTCCCGGTTGATTTCCGATCGGTCGAGCCGCGCGACTGGTTAAGGCCGAAGGCACGCCCGGCTGTCAGCCACGTTTGGTTCCGAACCGTTGCGCCCTTGCCACCGGAGGCTGCTGTCCACCGTGCGGTCTTGGCCTATATCTCCGATTTCCAGATCCTTGCCACGGCGCTGCAACCGCATGGAAAGACCATTCACGGCGGGAAGATCAAAGGCGCCAGTCTGGACCACGCCGTGTGGTTCCACGAGGATTTCTCGGTCGACGACTGGCTCTTGTTTGTCACCGAAGCCCCGTGGAGCGGCGCGGCGCGCGGCTTTGCGCGCGGCCAGATTTTCAGCCGCGATGGCCGGCTGGTCGCCAGCGTCACCCAGGAAGGTATGCTGCGCCACGTCTGAATATCGTTAGAAAGGTATCTGATGATTAGCATCGCGAAATGGGGCAGCTTTGCTGCCTTGGTCACCGGCCTTGGCGCCTGCGCGCACGCACCTGTCGCACAGCCGGTTGATAGCGCCACAACAATCATTGCAGCGCCCGCTGTCAATTTCGATGTCGAGGTTGCCCGGACGATGGCGGCCTACGATTCCACCGGCATGGTCGCTGCTGTAATGATCGACGGAGAAACTGTTTACGAAGGCGCTTTTGGCCTGGCCGAGGAAGGTACTGACCGGCCCGTCACCACAGACATGCTGTTTCCGATCGCCTCCATCTCCAAGGCATTCACCACCACTGCGCTCGCCATACTTGTCGATCGTGGTGACATCGAATGGGACGAACCGATCCGCACCTACATCCCGGAATTTTCCATGTGGGATCCCTGGGTCAGCGAAAACTTTACGGTTCGCGATGCGCTTACGCACCGCTCCGGCCTGCCTCTTGGCGCGGGCGACCTGCTGATCTGGCCCGACGGCGATGCAGAGCCGGAAGATGTTATTGCTGCACTGCCTCACCTTCGGCCCAGCACCGGCTTCCGATCGGGCTATGCCTATGACAATTTACTCTACGTGGTGGCTGGCGAGATAGTCGAGCGTGTCTCAGGCCAAAGCTGGGCCGATTTCGTTACGGCTGAACTGCTTTCCCCCATCGGTATGGATAATTGCGCCGCGCAGCGAGACCGCATCCCCGAAGGCGCACCGCTGGTAACCGGGCATGAACGTGCGGCCGGGGCAGATGACGGCGTCCCAACCGACCCCAGGCTCAATTTCTCGCCTACCTGGTCTGCTGCAGGCGGCATTTACTGCCCTGCCGGAGAAATGATGGAATGGGGCAAGTTCTGGCTTGATGGCGGCGTGACGGCTGATGGTCAGCGCCTCATCAGCCAAAACCAGGCACGCGAATTGTTGCAGGGTGTGACACCGCAAAGCCCTCGCGGCGGTTTGCAGGCCAGCGGCTCTTCAAACCTCGCCTTATATGCGCTTGGCTGGAGCGTGCATGATTTTGAAGGCACTTTGGCAGTCGGGCATGGCGGCGGCGCACCCGGCGTTGTCAGCAATTTCCTGATCTTGCCGGAACACAGCATCGTGATCTTTTCGGCCACCAATGATTACCGCGGGGCGGCTTCTACATTCAATTATCATGTTGCCAACGAACTGGTCGGCAGGCCGGAGAATGATTTTATCGGTGACTGGGGCGCGCAATTTGCAGCTGCTGAAGCGCGCGGGGCTGCGCTGATTACTGCGACCGCCGATACTCCGGACGAAGGGCCTGCGCCCTCCCCAAGCCTGCCGCTGGCGGCCTATGTCGGCGCTTACCAAGATCCCTGGTACGGCGAAGTCCGCATCTCGGATACGGCAGAAGGATTGTTCATCGACATGAGCCGTAGCGAAATTCTGGACGGGCAGCTTACCCACGTCGACGGCAACCGCTTCGCAGCATTCTGGCCTGACAGTTCCCTGAAAGCCGACGCTTTCGTCGATTTCAGCGTCGTAGACGGTCAAGTCACGGGAATGACGATGCGGGCCATCTCCGACCTCACGGATTTCTCCTACGACTTTCATGATCTGCAACTGGAGCGGATTGCCGAGTAAAAGTGCAGAAACCCGGTCAGTGTGTCAGCAAAACCGGCACCTCGGGCGCTACCAGCATTTCCCGCGTCACACCGCCAAATACCGTTTGCAAGAGGCGCGGAACACCATAGGCGCCCATGACTATCAGACCTGCCTCGCGCGATTTCGCGACGTTTTTCAGCGCTGTGCTGACCTTGCCGCCGTCCCGATCAACTTCAAGGATTTCAGAGCGGATGCCGTGCCGGTCGAGATAGCGAGCTCCCGACAGGGCAGGCAGCATATCCGGGGTACGTGGCTTTTTCTCGCCAACCTGCACAAGCGTTACGCTGCTCGCCCGGGTTAGCAAAGGCGTGGCTGCGCGGACGGCGCGCGATGCCTCGACAGAACCGTTCCAGCAGATGATGACCGGGCACGCCGGATCAAACCCGCCTGCACCTTCGGTCGATACCAGCACTGGCGTGCGGCATTGCAGCGCCAGACTGCCAGCCAATTGTGAAGCGCCTTCATATTCACCCGGATCATCGGCACCGATGATAGTGAGATCGCTCAGGGCGGCGTACTGTACCATTTGCGAACGCGCGACACCCACATCGGATACCCAGTCCCACCGGACATCTTCACCTTCCAGCCTATCGCATATGCGTTTTCGAAACTTGTCGGCGTTCTCTTTCACCTGATGCGTCACATCCGCCATCGTCACACCCCAGGGGTCTGTCGGGATGATCATCGTCATCGGAATCGCATGGAACACAGTGAGGTGGCCGTCGAATGCCCGCGTCAGGTCCAAAGCGGTTTGAAGGCGGGCATCAAAGCGTGGCTCGTCATGGGCGTGTAGCAGAAAGGATTTCATCGCATTTATCTCCTTTTTTTAAGAGATAATCTGCCAATCGAGTGGCTGCATTGATCGAGATCAAATTCAGCGCGCGTGATAGAAATCGTAGATCTTCTGCGCGACCGCTTCGCTTACGCCCGGCGCGCGCTTCAGATCATCAAGTGCAGCAGCGCGAACCTTTCCGGCGGTACCGAAATGCAGCAACAGCGCGCGTTTTCGTGCGGGGCCAATGCCGGGAATCTCGTCCAGAGGAGAAGCGGTGATCGCCCTGCTGCGCTTGGCCCGGTGCGCGCCGATCGCAAACCGGTGCACTTCATCGCGCAGTCGCTGAAGATAGAACAGGACGGGCGAATTGACCGGCAGCGTCTTCTCGCGTCCGTCCGGAAAGTGGAACACCTCGCGCCCCTCACGCCCGTGATGCGGCCCTTTGGCAATGGCGATAAGTGGCACATCTTCTATGCCCAATTCCTCCAGCGTATCGCGCACGCTGGACATCTGGCCCTTGCCGCCATCAATCAGGACCAGATCGGGCCAGGTCCCGGCCTGCTCACGGTCCGGGTCGTCTTTCATTGCGCGGCTGAACCGTCGCTCCATAACTTCGCGCATCATCGCGTAATCATCATTGGTCTGCGCGGTCTTGATATTGAATTTGCGGTATTGGTTTTTCTGATAGCCTTCCGGCCCTGCTACCACCATTGCGCCCACGGCCTTGCTGCCCTGAATATGGGAATTGTCGTAAACTTCGATCCGGGCGGGCACTTCGGACAGCTCCAGAAATTCCGCCATTTCGCGCATGATCTTGGCCTGCGTGCCAGTTTCCGCCAGCCGCCGGTCGAGCGCTTCTGTGGCATTACGCTGGGCCTGCAGCATTAATTTTCGGCGCTCACCGCGCTGGGGGATGCTGATCGTGACCTTGCGCCCTGCCAGTTCTCCGAATGCCTCCTCCAGCAGCTCCTTTTCCGGCAGATCACGGTCCACCAGAATTGTGCGCGGCGGAGGCACCTCTTCATAAAATTGCGCCAGCACGCGGGCGAGCACGTCGTCCTTCTCCAAATCCTGCGTATGTGTGGGAAAAAACGCCTTGTGGCCCCAATTCTGCCCGCCGCGCACGAAGAAGCCCTGAATGCCGATCTGTCCGCCCTTGGCAGCAAGCGCGAACACATCCGCATCACCAACGCCGTCGGCATTCACCGCCTGAGAGCCCTGGATGAAAGTCGCGGCGCGGAGCCTGTCCCGCAAAAGCGCAGCCGTTTCGAAGTCCAGCGCCGCGGATGCCTCCTTCATCTGCGTCTCGATACGGGCCTGGACCGCCCCTGACTTGCCGCCGAGGAAGTCTCGCGCTTCCTGGATCAGTTCGGCATAACCTTCCGCGTCGATGCGGCCCACGCAGGGCGCGCTGCACCGCTTGATTTGGTACAGCAGGCATGGACGATCACGGCGGGAGAAAAAGCTGTCTGTGCAGGATCTTAAAAGGAACAGTTTCTGCAGCGCGTTAATAGTCGTGTTGACCGATCCAGCGCTGGCAAACGGCCCGTAATAGGCACCTTTGGCCTTGCGTGCGCCGCGATGTTTCATGATGCGCGGAAAGTCGTGTCCTTCCTTCAGCAGGATGAAAGGGAAACTCTTATCGTCGCGCAGCAACACATTGTAAGGCGGGCGAAACCGTTTGATAAATTGCGCTTCCATCAGCAGCGCTTCGGCTTCGGAATTGGTGGTCACGATCTCCATACCGCGGCATTGGCTGACCATGCGTTGCAGCCGGTTCGTCAGCGCCTTGATCTGGGTGTAATTCACCACCCTCGCCTTCAGGCTGCGCGCCTTGCCGACATACAGTACATCGCCCCGCGCATCGAGCATGCGGTACACGCCGGGGCTTGGCTTCAGCGTGGCAACCACTTCGCGGATAGCGGCCACACCGGCATCGATGTCCGGCTGGGCGTTGCCTTTGACAGTATAGGTCGCGCGGTCTTCATTGAACCGCTCCTTGCCCCCTGGATTGGCCGGAGGATTGGCCGGAGGATTCGGCGGAGAACCTGCTGGGGTGCGCGACATGACGATGTAGATAGGCGTGCACTTGTCAGTTGGCAAAGCTTGCACTCCCCTCGCCCACAGGGCAGCGTGCAATACTGTTCAGGGGAAATTGATGACCATAGATAAATCGGAGCCGCTTCCGCGCACAGTCGGCTTCTGGGGCACGGCGTTGTTCCCGGTGAATGGCATGATCGGCTCCGGCATTTTCGCCATGCCGGCCATCCTTGTGGCCGCGGTCGGCAATTTCGCCCCGTGGATGATGTTGCTGGGCGCTTTCATCATCCTGCCGTTGGCGTGGGTTTTCGCAGCACTGGCCACCCGGTTCGACGGGCATGGCGGCCCAGTGCTTTATGCCAATGCCGCATTCGGAAAATTCGCTGGCTTCCAGTCAGGCTGGATGCGTTATGCCTCCGCCGTAGTGGCCGTTGCTGCCAATACCCACGTGGCGATTGCCTATCTGGCGGTGTTGTTTCCTGTGCTCGAAGACGAGATGCTGCGCTCTGCAGCGACAGTCGCCTTCATTGCCTTCGTCACGTTGGTCAATCTGGTGGGAATGCGCGCATCTGTCCGCACGCTGGGCGTGATGACGGTGATCAAGCTGGCACCGCTTGTGGTGCTGGTGATCGTTGGCCTGCTGACCCGCGATCCTGCGGTAGGCCTGAGCCTTCCTCAATTCACGGACTTCGAAAGCGTCGTCCTGCTAACTTTCTACGCCTACATGGCGTTCGAAAACGGCAATTTCCCTGCCGGTGAATTGCGCAATCCGCGTCGTACGATCCCGCTTGCCCTGATGACTACACTGGCCGCAGTCGCGCTGTTCTACATGCTGGTGATCTGGGCCTATCTGGCGATTGCGCCTGATGCTGGCGGCGGCGAAAGCGCGCTGGCGGCGGCTGCCGGAGAAATCGCCGGACAGGCTGGCATTGTGATAATTTCGATTGCGGCTGCGTTTTCTGTCGCGGCGAACACGCTTAATGGCGGGATCGTAGTCCCGCGCATGACGTATGGAATGGCCGAACAGGGCACGCTCCCGGCTGTTTTCGCCCATGTCTCACCGCGTTTCAAAACCCCCGATGTCTCAATTCTGTTTTATGGCGGTGTCGCCATACTGTTCAGTTTCTGGGGCGGTTTTGCAGCGCTGGCGGTGGCCAGTACGCTGTCGCGGCTTGTCACTTACCTGCTTTCTGCGCTGGCGCTGCCGGTGCTTGAACGAAGGGAGGGCGTGAACGCCCCGTGGTGGCACCTCCCGGCAGCTCTCCTCGCGGTGGTTGCAACGTTGTGGGTCGCCAGCCATGCGAGCGCGGAAGCATTCCAGATGCTCGGCCTGATCTTCCTGGTGGGTACGGGCCTGTACTTCTTCGCCGCACGGCAGCAACCTGCCACGCCTGCCATAGAGAGCTGAATGTCTACCAAATTCGATGCGATAATCCTTGGCGGTGGAGCGGCGGGCCTGTTCTGCGCGGCTGTTGCCGGTCAGCGGGGCAAGCGTGTGCTCGTGCTGGAGCGCGGCGAAAAGGTCGGTAAGAAGATCCTGATTTCCGGTGGTGGACGGTGCAATTTCACCAATATCGGTGCAGGCCCGGCCAACTACCTCTCCGCCAATCCGCATTTCGCCAAGAGCGCACTGAGCCGTTACACCGCCGCAGACTTTGTCGCGCTGGTCGAAAAGCACGATATCGCATGGCACGAAAAAACGCTCGGTCAGCTGTTCTGTGATGGCTCTGCGCGGCAGATTGTGGACATGCTGCTGGATGAATGCGCGGCCGGACCGGGGGAAGTCGTTGTCCGCTGTGAAGAGGAAATCGCCAGCGTCACAAACGACATCGGCGGGTTCGTCGTCACCACGCAGCATGAAGCCTTCACCTCCCGCCAATGCGTCATCGCCACCGGCGGCCCTTCCATCCCGAAGATGGGTGCAAGCGATTTCGCCTATCATCTGGCGCGGCAATTCGGCCTGAAGATCGTGGAGCCGCGCCCTGCCCTCGTCCCGCTGACGTTGGGCGGAGAGGAGGTTTTGTTCAGGGAGCTTTCGGGTGTTGCAGCAGACGTGGAGGCAATTGCGGGCAAGACGCGCTTCAAGGAAGCCGCGCTGTTCACTCATCGCGGATTATCCGGCCCGGCGATCCTCCAGATTTCCAGCTATTGGCAGCATGGGGAACCTGTTGCCATCCGCTTCCTTGCAGATCGCCCCGCAGGTTGGTTGCTTGAAACCAAGCGGTCCGCTCCATCACTCAGGTTGCGCGGGATCCTGCGCGACGCATTGCCTGCTCGCTTGGCCGATGTTCTGGCGGACCAGATCGGCATCGAAACCGACCTTGGCAACGTATCGGACAAAGCGATAAGGCAAGCGGAAGAGCGGCTGGCGAATTGGCAATTCCACCCCAATGGCAGCGAAGGCTTCGCCAAGGCAGAAGTCACCGCAGGCGGCATTTCGACCGCAGAGCTTTCATCCAAGACAATGGAAGCCAAACGGGTGCCGGGCCTGTTCGTTATTGGAGAAGCGGTGGATGTAACCGGGTGGCTGGGTGGATATAATTTTCAATGGGCATGGGCCAGCGCCCACGCGGCGGCGCAGGCGCCATAACTGTCAGGCACACGCTTCGGTTACGACACTGTCTGATACCCATCGACAGCCGCCTGTGCGGCGCGGCTAATGATGGTTTCACTATCGCCTTTTTAAGCAGCATCGCACGATAGCACCGGCGTGACAGCCTTGAATCGAACCTGGCCCGCTTACTCCCAAAGCATTGATTTCGGTTTTGACGCGTCATCCTATTTGCAATGCGTCGCCCCCAACCGGACGAACCGCGCGCGGCGACAGGAATTCAGCAAAATGGTTGGGCAAAGTGAGGCATTATTCGCCCCCAACTCTTGGCTTGGGACAAATCTCATGCAGCGAAAACTGTCTCAAAACCCCTCAAAAAGTCAGAACAGTTTGCGAAATTCAATTTCGAAACTGCGCCCGCGCGGATCGATCAGGAATGGCTGATACCGCAGCGGAGTTGCGCCGCTGCTGTCCGTCACGCGCTGACGCGAGTCGAACAGATTGTCGATATCGAAGCCGATGCGCGAACCTTTCAAAAACGGTATTGCTGCCACCAGATTGTCGCGCTGGCCAAGATCCACGAAAGTGCGAATATTGATGGTCGCAAAATCATCAAAAAACAGGTCTGTGCTTCCTGCCAGGCCCGATCCGTTGATGCGCGACTGCCCCGTGTATCTGGCAAACAGCAACATGCCATAGCCATCATAGAACGCTCCGCTGCGCCAGGTGATCGAATGGCGCGGCTGCCCGCCTCCGGACAGTGCATCTCCGTCCAGCAGATCGAGCAACGGAATGTTCGGCGCGATCAGCACTGTGTTTTCCAGCTCCAGCGTATACTGGATATTGGCAAACCAGCGGCCAACCGGCGGACCGTCGCCGCCGCCGAAGGGGCTGAAGCCGCGACCGCCACGGCCACGTCCCCCGCCGCCGCCTCGGTTGCCGCCACGCGCCTGGCTATCGCCGCCACCGGGCCGGCCTTCGCCGCGCGGCGGACCATCACCGGCGCCTTCGGGGCGCCCGGCCATTTGCGCTCCATCGGTGCTGCAAATACGCTCACGCAGCGCTGCAAAACGTTCCGGATCAATCTTGCCGTCTTCGCCGGTCAATCTTTCAAGCATACGCGCAGGTATCGCGAGCGGCTGCCCGCCTGGCCCAAGCGGTGCGGGTTCACCGTTTGCGGCCGCTTCAAGCGCGGCATCGAATCGTGCGATGACCACATCGGGCTCTGCTGTGCAAAATTGCTCGCGCATTTGGGCCATCTGTTCCGGGCCGGGCCTCCCGCCACCTTCACCGCGACCTTCACTGGCACCTTCACCACCACCGGGCCTTGCAGCCGGTCCACCAGACTCTGGCCCCGAGGGACGGCCAGAGGGACTATTTGCGCCAGGAGGACCGCTTTGGCCACTCGTCTCGCCACCGCCAGCGAATTGGCCAGACATATTCAAGCCCACTTGAAACCGCTCTACATCCTGTTCAGCGAAGGTGACGAAACGTTCGTCCAGTCGGGTCAGAATGCCTGCCGCATTCCGTTCAACCCGCCCGGGAAAGGCGGCTTCGATGGCCGGGGTCAACACGGGAAAGCCCTGCGTCACATCGTCGGAGTGATTGTCGAAATATTCGATCTGCAGGCTGCTGTTTTCGATGAATGGCAATTGCCAGTTGATACCGAACTTCCAGTCGCTCTGGCTTTGTGCCGGAAGTAGCGGATTGCCGCCTGTAATAACCGTAACCAGCACGGTTTCATTGTTGGCAATATCGAAGACAGGAACGTTGGGTGTCGCGATCTGCGCTGTGCCAAGCTCGCTCAGCGATGGAGAGCTGTCGCGGTTGATATAGGTCGCAGTAAGAGTGAGCCCTTCAATCACACCCCAGGTCACACCCGCCGACCAGTCAAACAGGGTGCCGAAATCAGATTGTTCGAAAACAGCGGCGTTGAAGTTGAGCGAAATATCACCCAGCGCGCTGCCGAAATCCTCATCCCGGCTGGTAATCGGTACGCCGACATTCAGGCCCGCCTGCCAGCGCGTCCGGTCAAGATTGGTAATCAGTCCGGGATTGCCCGTATCGGTGCTTTCGATGCCATTGGCGCGGTAGCCGGCGATTGCTGTGACCGACATCTCGCCGCCCGGCAGATAGACCGGATTGCCGCGTGCCGTAAGAAGCGCGTTCACGGTATAAGTGTTCGTTTCAGAGCGATCGAAACCCGCTTCCGCAAAATCGCCAAGGTCGGCATCGATAGCGAGATTGCCAGCTGCGGCGGCCGCTACAAGAGAAGTGGTGTCGAGCCGTAGCTGGGTATCGTTGACGGAATCGGTGATGGTTGCGTCAACCGTACCTGTAACCTGCCAGTCACCCACACCGGCATTGATACTGGCGGCTGCGGAATAGTTGTTGCTCTGGCGATCCACCGCCAGCGGGCTCGCGACATTAAACGCCCGCAGCGCGCTTTCACCTGTGTCATCTGTCAATTCAACGGTATCTAGCCCTTGCAGGCGCAAGCTGTCATTCCGCTCATATGTGGCATTCAGGCTGATCGAGTTGCCGGTTTCACCAAGCTGCGTCGTCCAGTTGGCGGTCGCCTCCACACTCGAGCTATCGCCGACAAGGCTGCGGAAGTTGGCTGGATCAGGATCGGTCGCAACATCCGGGATGCTCGCATCAGCCTGGATTACTCCGCGCTCACCCTCGGTCAAAAGGCTGGAATTGTCCCATTCCACATTGAGATTGAGGCGGCTTGGTCCGTCGATCCGCAGATAGGTGCCTTGTACCTCCTGCTGGGAAAAGCCACCGTCGAACGGTTGGCCATATTCAAGCTCGACGCTCTGGCTGGAATAATTGTCCTTCAGGATGATATTGACCACACGCTGATCAGCCGAATAGCCGAACCGCTGCGCCACTTCCTCGCTGAAAACCTCGGTCCGCTCGATGGCTTCGGGTGGATAACTGCGCAATTCGCGAAAATTGGAAATCCGCACGCCGTTCACCAGAATGACCGGAAAACCGCCTCCGCGTCCTCGCCCGCTGGAAACCTGCGGCCCAAGCGCCTCGATCAATTCGGCGATGGAGCCAGCACCGTATGCGGCGATATCGTCTTCATCCAGCTCAAGAATTGGCGGTTGCGGCGAATCGATGCGGCCGCGCAGGCGTGCGCCGTAAACGATGATCTGATCGATATCGTCTTCCGATTGCGCAGGGTCCGGACCGGTTGGCGGCTCCGGATTGGCGTCCTGCGCGCTTGCCGCACCTGCATTGAAAGGCTGCAATGCGAGCATAACCGCAATGACCGCGATACTCGTGGTGGTATGAGCGCGCACTGTTAATCCTTGAAAAATATGATCAGGTCCCCACCTTCTGAGACGTATGTGCCGTAACGCACGGGACCTCAAGATGGTCCAAAGTATCAATTTGTCGCATTATACTGCGACATTTGGGTCACAATCGTTCCAGTCGAACTTGGTGCCTCATGCCGGACTTCCCTTTTACGGGAGGGAACGCTATGCGCCGCCCAATATGAAATTCTGACGCGAATTGTCGCCCATCACAAAGGACTTGAGAAACTGAATGGCTAAAGAAGAACTCCTCGAAATGCGCGGCAAGGTAGTGGAGCTGCTGCCCAACGCGATGTTCCGGGTCGAGCTCGAAAACGGTCACGAAGTCCTTGGTCATACCGCTGGTCGGATGCGCAAGAACCGTATCCGCGTTCTAGTTGGTGACGAAGTTCTGTGTGAACTCACACCCTATGATCTCACCAAGGCGCGTATCACCTACCGCTTTATGCCGGGCCGCGCCGGGCCTCCAGGCTACACGGGCTAATGCTGTCGGGCATGCCAACGCCCGGCCCCTCTCTCATTCTGGCATCGGCCAGCCCGAGACGGCGCGAATTGCTCGCGCGGATCGGCGTGAAGCCTGATGCCATATGTCCTGCCGATATCGACGAGACGCCGCACAAGGCGGAATTGCCGCGGACCTATGCCATACGCATGGCACACGAAAAAGCGCTGGCAGTTGCGGCAGGGGATGCTCACGTACTGGCAGGCGATACGGTTGTGGCCTGCGGACGGCGAATCCTGCCCAAGGCAGAGGACGAACAAACCGCACGCAAATGCCTGGAATTGCTTTCCGGCCGTCGGCACCGCGTCCTCAGCGCCATCGCATTGGCTGCACCTGATGGCACAGTGCGGGCAAAGTTGAGTGAAACCCAGCTTAAATTCAAACGCCTCTCTCCTGACGAGATAAACGCTTACATCGCCAGCGGTGAATGGCACGGGAAGGCTGGTGGATACGCGATCCAGGGCATGGCCGAAGCGCTTATCCCGTGGATTCAGGGTAGCCATTCAGCAGTCATGGGACTGCCACTGTACGAAACACGCACACTATTGAAAGCTGCAGGATTCAAGCTTGGCTAAGTGGCTGGTCGAGGAAGGTATCGGCGAACATCGTGCGATCCAGCTCGGGCCTGATGGCATCGAAGAGGCGCGCATTTTCTGGCCGGGCACGCGCTTGGTGGCAGGCGAAATTGCCGATGCAAAGCTGCGCGAACGCATCGGGGAAGGCGGCCGTGGCCGGGTGGAGTTTCCCAGCGGAGAGCAGGCATTCGCTGCGCAGATCCCGCGCTCTGTCAGCATCGGGGCACCGGTGCGAATGCAGGTCACGCGCGAAGCCATTGCAGAACGCGGTCGTTTCAAACTCGCGCAGTCCCGCTTCAGCGATGCCCCTGTCCGTCCGGGACCTGCGCTTGCGCAGTCGCTTGTCGATGAGAGTCACGAGGTCGAATTGATCCGCCGCTTTCCCGATCAGGCGGATTGGCAGGAACTGTGGCTGGACGCTGCCAGCCAGAAGGTGACCTTTGACGGCGGCAGCCTGTTGTTCGCAGAAACCCCTGCAATGACGCTGATCGATGTCGATGGCAGTGCGCAGCGGGCCGCCCAGCAGAAGGCCGTTGCCGCTTTGGCGAAGGCCCTTCGCCGTTTCGATCTTGGCGGAAATATCGGCGTTGATTTCCCCAGCGTTCAGGACAAGGCTGATCGCAAGGCAATTGACACCGGATTGGCAGAATGCCTGGACGATTGGCCGCATGAACGCACAGCGATGAACGGTTTTGGCTTTGTGCAGATCGTAACGCGGCTTTCCCGCCCATCCCTGATACACCGAATCGCCCGGAACCGGAGCGGAGCGGCAGCGCGTCTGCTCCTGCGTCGCGCAGAAGTGCTGGAAGGGCCCGGAAAGGTTGAACTGTCTGCTCACCCGGCGGTTTTGGCTGCAATCGAAGACAACTGGCTGGAAGAGCTGACCCGCCGCACCGGAAAAGAGGTTTCGATTCGACCCGATCCCGGTCTTGCACTTGAAGCCTCCCACGCCCAGCTTGTGACACGATGAATCACAAACCCTGCCCCATTTGCAAAAAGCCCCGAACGGCGGAGTTTACGCCGTTCTGTTCCACCCGCTGCCGTGATCGCGACCTCGCCCAATGGTTCAGCGATGGCTACGCCGTGCCAGGCCCGCCAGCCGCTCCTGAGGATATTGCGCAAGAAGAATAGCGGCGAAGTTGAATGTGGGGCCTTGCCAAGCGCGCCGTGCTTCGCCATAGGCCCGCACTCATTCGCACTTCGGGCACTTCGACGATGTCCGCTGGCCAGTGAAATGCCTGAGTAGCTCAGTGGTAGAGCAGACGATTGAAAATCGTCGTGTCGGTGGTTCGACTCCGCCCTCGGGCACCATTCTTTTTCCAGAAAATTGTCTTTTCCAGAAAACGTGGTGCACGCCGCCCCCTGTCTCGACGATCAATTGCGGCGTTCAGGCAATTGCGGCGTTCAGGATTTCTGCTTGGCCACGTGGTTCCAGGCGGCTGAAATCACGACGGAGCCTTCACCAACAGCGCTCGCCACCCTTTTGACGGATCCGCCGCGCACATCGCCAATAGCGAAAATGCCCGGTGTCGACGTTTCGAATGGCGAACGCGCTCCGACTTCCTCACCTGTCAGCACAAAGCCGCGCTCATCAAGCTCTGCGTGACCTTTCAGCCAATCGGTATTGGGCGCAGCTCCGATCATGATGAAAAGCGCGTTGGTAGCCAGCCGCAGCTCGCCATCAGGTCCCGACAAGGTCACTTCAGAAAGCCGGTCATCGCCGTCCAGCGCGGAAACTTCGGTTTCATGGTGGATTGTGATCGCCGGATCGCTTTCCAACCGGCGCGTCAGATATTCGGACATTGATTGCGCCAGGCTCTTTCCGCGTACCACAAGGTGTACGTGCTTTGCTGCCCGGCTCAGGAACATTGCCGCCTGCCCTGCAGAATTGCCACCACCAACCACAATGGCCTCGTTGTTGCGGCAGAAGCGCGCTTCCATGTCGGTTGCAGCGTAATAGATGCCGGCACCTTCGAACTCAGCCAGCCGGGCGATTGGCAGCCGGCGATATTTAACCCCCGTTGCGACCACCACTGCATGGGCGCAAATCTCGTCTTCGTTATTATCCAGCGTGGCGCAGAAGCGGCCATCATCTGTTTGCCGTAATGCGGTAACACGGCGGGGCATCGCAAAACGCGTGCCGAATTTCATCGCCTGGATTTCGCCACGGTACACCAGATCAGCGCCGGAAATGCCGGTCGGAAATCCCATATAGTTTTCGATACGGCTTGACCTGCCTGCCTGACCGCCAATCGCCGTATCTTCGACGAGAAGAGCGCACAGCCCCTCCGCACCGGCATATACTGCCGCTGCGACCCCGCCCGGTCCGCCGCCAACGATCAACACATCATAATCGCGGTTGGAACAGATGTTCAGATCAAGACCCAGCTTCTGCGCCACTTTGCGCGGAGTGGGGTCTGCCATCACTTCGCTATCGCCCATGATTACCGATGGTTTGTGATCGGAAAGTTTGCACAGCTCCAGCGCCTCTTCCTCAGACGAATCGAGGTCGTAACTTTCGTAGGGGACGCGGTTGCGGCGCAGGAAACTCTCCACCCTTTGGACTGCGCCATCGCGGTCTGCTCCGATGAGTTTGACCGAAGAATTCTGCGCCTCGAACTGCTTGCGCCGCCGCGCTGCAAACACCGAAATAACATGGTCTGAAAGCTCCGGCACTCGGCTCATGAGCTCCAGCATCGCCTCTCGAGGTGCAGCGACAACCTTGGTCACACTGGCAGCTCGCATGGGCAGAAACCATGTGCCCGCGTTCAAAAACCCGATCTCGCCCATGAACTGCGTTGGCCCGAGCGAAGCATCAAGCAGACGTTCGCCCGACCAGGGGTCGACAACTTCAATCTCACCTTCGAGAACGTAGAGAAATTCATCCATCGGCTGACCGACTTCGGCAACCATATCGCCGCATTCGTAAGTTCGTTCGGACCCGATGGCGCAGATCATGGCGACATGGCGGTCAGCAAGCGGGACGCGCTTCATCGTCTCGAGATCGGCAGCAATTGATTCCATGAAAAGGTCTCCCCAAGCGAGGAAGATGGCATAACGCGCGGACTTTACAAGGCCGCCCGGCGGCCCCGCGACTACGCTGGAGCGACTGCAAAGCATGGCCGCAGCGGGCAGCGGGAAGACTGTGCCGGGAATGGACGAATACCATCACCTTTGCCGGGAATTGTGGAATCGCCCGGGCCGGCGCAGAACATGCGTTATGTCCTGCGCCCCGATGAAGAGGCTCTGATTTTTACCAGTTGGACCATCATGCGGTGCCTTTCGCCCTTGGCGGGCGGAAGCAAGATGCAAAGCTTTTCCTGTCGATCCGGAAGAAGCGGATTGGCACAGCACCGCTGATCTCTTCGTGTGATCGAAACATGGCCGCCGTCTGGTGATGCAGGCGAGGTCCAGATCTCTCTCAGCGGGCCTCTTCTATCCGGTAGAGCGGCGCAGCATGTGGTTGTGATAGCGAGAAATTGTATCTCAGCGACATTCGGCAAAGCGTGCCTCATTTGCGATTGATTACAGTCGAAACTTGAGGATATGCAGCTCCCACCAAATCTTGGAGGGACGTAATCATAATGAAAAAAATCTTTGCTTCTGCGCTGCTCGCTGCATCAGTTGGTCTTTCGGGCTGCGCAACGGTTTTGAATGGCACCAGCCAGCCGGTCGAATTCGAATCAGAACCAACTGGTGCCGTTATCGAAACGCTGGCCGGGCAGACGTGCACAACGCCTTGCACCTTCGAAATGCGCCGCGGCGATGATTCCATGGTCACCTTCACCGCCGCAGGTTACGCGCCGGTGAGCATCTATCTGCAAAGCCGCACCAGCGGCAGCGTTGCCGGCAATTTGCTGGCCGGCGGTCTTATCGGCGGCGTAGTCGATGCCAGCAACGGCGCATCAAACCGCCTGCATCCCGATCCTGTCTATATCCGCATGGCAGCTACCGGTTCCGGCGATCAGGCTGTGCTGCTGGATAAGGACGGCGAAGTGATCTCGACCGTCGCCGAATACAACGCCGAAGTTGGCGAAGACGTTCGCGAAGGCATTGTTGGCCAAGGCCTTTATGCCTCCGTCGAAGATGTCCCGATGGCTGATTGACCAACCGCGACCGAATGGAAAACGGGGCGTGCTGGATGACCAGCGCGCCCCGTTTTCTTTTACCCTTCGGGCCTCTCAGCTGCCTTAGCTGTCGGCGCGAACCACAATAGCCGTATTGCCGCTTTCGCGGTTGATCGATGTCCAGACGCCGTCTTCGCCAACAACTTCGTCAGAGCAGGTTTCCGCTTCGCCTTCGTCGGTTGAGCACCACACGTTCGGGCCATCCGTCCGCCATGTGCCCGAACCCTCGGTTCCATCGCTCGAAATCCAGGACATGGTGCCGTCCGCGTTGACGATTTCGGTAATGACAGACCCATCTGCCAAGGTTACTTCGTAGGTGCCGGTTGCAGGCTGACCATCCGCTGCCAATGCCACTTCTGCGGCAGGCTCGTCCGCGACCATTGCCTCGTCCACGGCAGGTGCTTCGGCAGCTTCTTCACCGGAATTGCAGGCCGCCAGTGCAAAGCTTGCAGCAGCCACAAAAAATACAGATCTACGCATAGAAAACTTCCCCTAAATGGCGCGACCCGCAGTTCACGTAACAGTTGCCTGTCATGTTTGATAGCGCGAAGGATGGCGGATGGTCCCTGTGGTTCCAATTGCCCTCCTCTGCTGGCGGGTGTATAGGCCACCTCGACCGCGCCCTGGCCCATGCGAAGCGGATGCATCGCACGTGCCGGGGCGGTTTGTTTTTGTTACGCCCAGGTTTCCTGACTGGGCGAAGATCGAAAGGCCTGCCCATGTCCCGCCGCCGCCAGATTTACGAAGGCAAGGCCAAGATCCTTTATGAAGGTCCGGAACCCGGCACCATCATCCAGTATTTCAAGGACGATGCCACAGCCTTCAACGCCGAAAAACGCGGCACGATCAATGGCAAGGGCGTGATCAACAACCGTATCAGCGAACACGTGTTCACGCGCCTTGCGCATATTGGCATCCCGACGCACTTCATCCGGCGCCTCAACATGCGCGAACAGCTTGTGCGTCAGGTGGAAATCATTCCGCTTGAAGTGGTCGTGCGCAATATTGCGGCGGGCTCCATTTCCAAACGCCTCGGTATCGAAGAAGGCGATATGCTGCCGCACACGCTGATCGAATATTATCTGAAGTCGGATGAACTGGGCGATCCGCTGGTCGCCGAAGAACATATCGCGTGCTTCAACTGGGCCAGCCATGAAGAAATGCAGGATATTGCCGCCATGGCCATCCGCATCAATGATTTCATGTGCGGGATGTTTGCTGCGATCGATATCAAGCTGGTCGATTTCAAACTGGAGTTCGGGCGCATTTTCGATGGCGATTTCAGCCGTGTTATTCTCGCTGACGAAATCAGCCCTGACAATTGCCGCCTGTGGGATTTCAATACCGGCGAAAAGTTGGACAAGGACCGGTTCCGGCGTGATCTTGGCGGTGAGGAAGAAGCCTATCAGGAAGTCGCGAGACGCCTCGGATTGCTCCAGAAGGATGATGACGGCGAACCTGGCGAAGTGCTCGATATGAGCGCGCATCGCTCGCGCTTGCGCCAATCCCCGCAAAAACCGAAAAAATAGCCCGAAAATAGCGGGATAGTTCGAAATACAGGCCTTTGGCCTGTTGCACGGCACAGTTCACTCGTTACACTGGTAACGGGACGAACAGGCGTGCTTAATCTGCGCGCCCTGGATCAGATATGAAGCTTTTGATTTAAGAGGACTATGCCGATGACAATCCGCCGTGCACTCAGCACTACCATTTCCAGTGCCACTCTGGCTTTCACGCTCGCTCTTGCCGCCCCTGCGGCAGCACAAGTCGGCCCGAGCGAAGGCTGGGGCATGGAAGCCACCGATGTCGAGCCGGATGAGACCTTCACGTACGGTCAGCTGTCCAATGGCATGAAATATGCCATCCGTCAGAACGATACGCCGGATGGCGCCGCATCTCTGCGCCTGCACTTCGATTTCGGATCCTTTGGTGAAGCCGATAACGAACAGGGCCTCGCCCACTTCATTGAACACATGGCGTTCAACGGCACAACCAACGTGCCCGAAGGCGAAATGATACCTTTGCTGGAGCGTCTTGGCCTGGCTTTTGGACCAGACACGAACGCCTACACGAGCTTCGATGAAACCGTGTATATGCTCGATGTTCCCAATGCGACCGAGTACGGACTTGAAGTCGCGCTGTTCTTGCTGCGTGAAACCGCCAGTGAAATACAGTTCGCACCCGAGGCAGTTGACCGTGAGCGTGAAATTCTGGTGAGCGAGCGCCGGACACGTGACAGCGCCGGTCTGCGCAACTTCCGCGACCTGTTCGACTTCCGTATCCCCGGCACACGATACAACACGCGTTTCCCGATTGGCACCGACGAAATTCTGCGTGAAGCCCCGGCAGAAAGGCTGCGCGATCTTTACTACCGGTTCTACCGCCCGGAAAACGCGACCCTCGTCGCCGTTGGTGATTTCGATGTTGCGGAAATGGAATCGATGATCGAAGCGCGCTTCGGCAATTGGCAGGGCCGCGGCGACGCGGATGTGATCCCGCCTCTCGGCGATGTGGATTTCGATCGTGGAACGGAATTTGATACTTTCGTCGATCCGGCAATCAGCGAAGGCGTTTCGATTTTCCAGCTGCGCCCGTACACTGATCCTGCCGATACAGTTGCGACGCGCACAGAAAGCCAGCTTCGCGATATTGCGAACACTATCGTCGGACGCCGGATCACGCGGATTTCCAATCAGGAAGACAGCCCGATCCTTGGTGGCGGTACCGGCTTTACCGACGATGAAGGCGTTGCAGATTTCGCGGTTATGTCCGTGAGCACACGTGACGGGGAATGGGAAGCGGGCCTCGGTATCGCTGAACAAGAATTGCGCCGCGCACTGCAATATGGGTTCACCCAGTCGGAACTCGATTATGTGCTGACACAGATCGACAGTTCCCTGCGCCGCTCGGTTGCGCAAGCAGAAGCGCGCGACAATCGCCAGCTTGCAATGGCGATCGTGAACGTCGCGGCAGAAAACGATTTCGTCACCGATCCCGAATGGCGTTACGAATTCTTCCAGCAAATTCGCCCTCAACTTACCGTCGCAGCCGTGAATGCCGCCTTCACCGAAATGTGGAGCCAGGGCGAACCGCTGGTGCGCGTTACGGCGAAAGAACTCGAAGGCGGGACTGAGGCCGTTGCAGCAGTTTACAATGCAAGCACCACGCTTGCCGTGGCTGAGCCGGAAGATGTTGAAGTCAGCGCGTTTGCCTACGACGACTGGGGTACGCCGGGCATGATTGTGGCCGATAGCATGATCGATGATCTGGGCATCCGCACAGTCACTTTCGCAAACAATGTGCGGCTGAACATCAAGCAGACGGATTTCGAGCCGGGCCGCGTGCGATTCAATGTAAATATGGATGGCGGCGGCTTTGCGCTGGACGGCATGAATTCGACTGCAGCGAGCATCTATCTGCAAATTGCATCGCAAGTTGGGGGCCTTGGCCAGCACAGCTTCGATGAAATTACAGAGCTTCTTGCTGGCCAGCAGGTTTCCACCGGAATTGGTGCAGGAACCGATACGTTCAGTTCGGGCGGTGTCACCACGCCGGACGATCTTGCAATGCAGATGAAGGTGAGCGCAGCTTACCTCACTGATATCGGTCTGCGTCCAGAAGCTGATGCGCGGTTCGATGCTGTGATCGATGCCGTCTGGAACCAGCTGGAATCGAATCCTGCCCAGGTCTTCAGCCTGCGTTCGAGCGAGCAGGTCGTGGACAGTCCTTATACAGAATTCCCCACGCGCGACGATCTGGCGGCGGTCGACCGTGAAGTGCTGCGCGACGCAGTGCTTGCAGCAGCTGCGAGTGGTGCGATTGAAATCGGCATTGTCGGCGACATCGATCCTGATGCGGCAATCGCTGCGGTTGCGCAAAGCTTCGGCGCTTTGTCCGAACGCAATGTGGGATTCTCCGAATTTGCGGACAAGCGTGTGGTGACATTGCGCGATCTGTCAGGAGAGGGTGTAAACGATTACACTCACACCGGGCAGGCTGATCAGGCCCTTGTCGGCAGTATCTGGCGTACCCGTGATGACAGCGATTTCCGTGAGGACATGGGGCTTACGTTGCTGTCGGGTCTGGTCCGTCTCAAGGGGCTTGAAACCCTGCGAGAGGAACTTGCGGCGACATACAGCCCGTCTGTGTCCAATTCGACCAGTTCGGACTATGTCGATGTCGGCACACTCAGTCTTTCGGCAGTCGTTGATCCGGCTCAGGCAGACGAAGTACGTGCCATCATCACTCGCCTCGCCAGCGAATTGCGCAGCGAAGCGGTGAGCGAAGACTTCCTGCTCCGTGCGCGCCAGCCGGTGCTTGAAAACATCCGTCAGTCCCGTGAAAACAACGGCTTCTGGCTGGGCGTTGCCTCTGATGCACAAAGCGAGGCCGACCGTCTCGACCGTGTGCGCCAGCAGATCGCAGTGCTTGAAAGCTGGACACCGGCTCAATTGCAGGAACTGGCACGAACCTATCTTGCACCGGATCGCCGCGCAGATACGCGCATTCTGTTCGCCGGAGACGATGCATCGGGCGAATAAGCCGCTGCAACGATAAATAACGCAAATGGCCGGGCATCACGCCCGGCCATTTTTGTTTGTGGGCAATCCTATTCAGCCGGGATCACGCTCGTATGGATGTGCAATTCGCCCTCCAGCGTCTTGTGCACCGGGCACTTGTCGGCGATTTCCAGCAAGCGAATGCGCTGCTCCGCCGTCAAATCACCTGATAGCTCAATGGCCCGGTCGATCACCTGAATCGGCACGCCGCTCTCTTCACAATCAATGCAATCCTTGTGATGATCGCGGCTATGTTCCAGCTCCACCCGCACACTTTCAAGCGGAATCCCTTTGCGATCGGCATACATCTTGATCGTCATGCTGGTGCAGGTACCCAGCGCCGCCAGCAGCAAGTCATAAGGTGTGGGGCCATGGTCTGAGCCGCCATAGCTTTCCGGCTCATCAGCTATAAACTCGTGCTTTGCCGTCCGCACCCATTGCGCGAATTTCCCGCCTGCCGTCGAAACCTCGACTGCGCCGGCGAAGTCTTGCCGCGCGGCTTCCGGCAATTTCGCAAGATAGGGCATCGCCCAAGCCGCGATCATGTCTGCCGCATATTCGGCTGATCCCGTTTCGGTCAGCAGATGGTCCGCCCCGTCCAGCGCGATGAAGCTCTTGGGATGCCTGGCAGCCTGAAAAATCTGGCGTGCATTGTCGATGCCGACAAATGCATCCTGCGGTGTATGCATTACCAGCAGAGCGCGCCCGAGCCCCGCAATCCTGTCCGCTTGCGGCTGACCGCGCCCCTGCTCCAGAAACTCGCGCGAAATGCGGAAGGTTCGCCCGGCAAGCATGACATCGCCCTCGCCGTCCGCTTCGATCCGTGCAACCGCGTCTCCAAAATGTTCGAAAACATGGTCGGTATCGAATGGCGCGTTCAGCGTGACCACGCCGCGCGCTTGCGGGATGTGCTCTGTTGCAGCAATGACGGCGGCTCCGCCCAGCGAGTGTCCGATAAGCAAGACAGGCGGCAGGCCGCGCATATCCAGAGCCTGCGCCGCAGCCACAAGATCTTCCACATTGCTGACAAATCCGGCGTTGGCGAATTCACCATCGCTGCCGCCCAGTCCGGTAAAATCGAACCGCAATACCGCCAGCCCTTTTGCCGCCAGCGCCCCCGCAACACGCGTCGCCGCATGGCTTTGCTTTGTGCAAGTAAAGCAATGGGCGAACAATGCCGCACCTATTGGTCTGGAATATAACGGTAATTCCAGACGCCCGTCCAGCACCTGTCCATTCTTGCCGATGAAGGAAAATTTCTCCGTCGCGATCATGCCTGCCGTCCTTTCGTGTCACCCGCATATCGTTTGAAATGGGGGAACGGTTTCAGTCCCTCTTGCGGGTAGCGCGGGCAATTGTCATAGGCACGCGCAAACCGATCACGCGTCCGAAAGGCCAACAGACATGAAAATCCGCATCCATGTTTCACTGAAGCCCGGCGTGCTCGACCCGCAAGGCCGCGCTGTTCACCACGCGCTGGAAGGCCTGGGCTTTGCCGGCGTAGCCGATGTGCGCATCGGCCGCCTGATTGAACTGGACGTGGCTGACGACACCAGTGACGCGGCGCTGACGGATATGTGCGAGAAATTGCTCGCGAATACGGTCATCGAAAATTATCGCATCGAAAAGGCTGCAGCGTGAAAAGCGCCGTCGTAACTTTCCCGGGTTCCAACTGTGACCGGGATATGTGGACTGCAATGCGTGATGTTTCCGGCCGTGAGCCGGTAAAAGTCTGGCATGGCGATGCGGAATTGCCGGACGGGCTTGATTTCATCGCTCTGCCAGGCGGCTTTTCCTATGGCGATTATCTGCGCAGCGGCGCGATGGCGGCGAACAGCCCGATCATGCGCTCTATCGTTGCGGCAGCGAAACGCGGTGTGCCGGTTCTGGGTGTGTGCAACGGCTTTCAGATCCTGACGGAAGCGGGCCTTTTGCCCGGCGCCCTTATGCGCAATGCGGGCCAGACATTCATCTGCCGCACGGTCGCCTTAAAGGTGGAAAATTCGCAGACCATGTTCACCAGCGGTTATGCTGCAGGCGAGGAAATCCGCATTCCAGTGGCGCATCACGATGGCAATTACTTCGCTGACGAGGAGACGCTCGACAGGCTGGAGGGCGAAGGCCGCGTGGCTTTCCGCTACGCCGAAAGCTGCAACGGTTCGCGCCGCGACATCGCCGGTATCGTCAATGCGGCAGGCAATGTGCTGGGAATGATGCCCCATCCCGAGCGCGCGATAGAAGATGCCCATGGCGGGCATGACGGGCGGCGCCTGTTTGAAAGCGCGCTGGCAGAACTGGTCTAGCTATCGCCGTCTTCGACCACGTGTCGGGCCGAGTCAGATCACGCAGCGACGCGGCGTTTTACAACCAGCGAGTGAGCCTCTGTTGCGCTCATCGGACGTCCGAAATAATATCCTTGGATCTTCGTACAACCCAGGTTCCGGATCAGGTCCGCCTGCTCGGCTGTTTCCACACCCTCCGCCGTAGTCGACATATCAAGGCTTTGCGCCATTGCGACCACCGCTCTGATAATTGCGAGGCTTTCCGGGCTGTCTTCCACCGCGCCCTGTACAAAGCTGCGGTCGACCTTGATGGTGGAGAAGCGCAGGTTTCGCAGGTAGCCTAACGAGGAATAGCCTGTGCCAAAGTCATCCAGCGCCACGGAACAGCCTAGCGCCAGAATCTCTTCCAGCGTCGAGTGCGCAGTCTTCCCGTCGCGCAGGAAGACGCTTTCGGTGACTTCAACCTCCAGCCGATGAGCGGGCAGGCCGGTTTCGGCCAGCGCGGTTACGATAGTCGCCGGGAAATTCGGCTCGAGCAGCTGTTCACCTGATACGTTGACCGCGACCTTGATGTCTTCGGGCCAGCGTGTTGCCTGACGGCACGCTTCGTGCAGCACCCACTTACCGATCGGGATAATCAGACGCGTGTCTTCTGCCAGTGGAATGAACTTTGTCGGGCTAACGAAGCCATGCTCCTTGCTGTTCCAACGCAGCAGAGCTTCAAAGCTGACGACGCCTTCCGTCTTGGCATTGACTACGGGCTGGAAATTCAGGCTCATCTCGCCCTCGGTAATCGCGTTACGCAGCGAAAACTCCAGCGAACGGCGCTCCTCTGCATCGGCGTGCAACGACGGGACATAGGTGTGATGCACCCCGCCGCCATCATCCTTGGAGCGGTATAGGGCGAGATCGGCGTTCCGCATCAGCGTTTCCACACTCTGTCCGTCGCGCGGTCCGATGGCTGAACCGACACTTGCCCCGATAAAAAGCGTGTGATTATCGACAAGGTAAGGCTGTGAGAGATGCTCGATTACCGTCTCGGCAATGAGGTCCACACGGGTGTGGTCGGTCGCATCACGGATCACGACGGCAAATTCATCGCCGCCCAGCCGTCCGCATTGCTCATTGTCAGTACAGACTTCGTTGAGGCGCTGCGCAACCTTTGTCAGCAGCCGGTCGCCCACAAGGTGGCCAAGCGAATCATTAACCTGCTTGAACCGGTCGAGATCGATCATCAGGAAGGCGCAGCGGGTGCGCCACTGCTCCGAAAAACGCATGGCTTCGCCTAGGGCTTCTGTCAGCATCAGGCGGTTCGGCAGCCCTGTCAGCGTGTCATAGCGGGCGAGGTAAGCGATCTTTTCATCACGGTCGCGCTGCTCGGTCACATCGGATCCAACGCCGCGAAAACCGATGTAATTGCCCGAAGCATCGCGCATTGGCGTCCCTGAAAGTTCCCACCAGCGGCGCTGTTCACCCAGATGCACCTGCACCAGCAAGTTCGAGAAACTCTCGCGGCGCTTCAACCGCTCGGCCAGATCATGCAGGCTGCGCGGAACTTCCCCGCTTTCGAAAGTGTGGCCTGCAATCAGCCGGATAAATCGCGCACCTTCCACATCGGCGGGTTCACGGCCCAAGGCATAGGCGAAACGCGGGCTAACCGAACGCAGGGCGCGATTGTTATCGACCTGCCACAGCCAATCCGATTCCTTTTCCTCGAATTCGCGCAGCAGCAGGGATACAACCTCGTCCTTTTCCGCAACACCTGCCTCGGCAATGCGCGCGGAAAGATATGTGCGTGCTGAATTAAGAGCGCCTGCAACAATCACAACGATAAACGCAAGGCTGGACACGGCAAACAGATAGTCGCCGGAAATGACGAAAGAGGCCGCCCCGGCGACACCCACAACCAGATCGAAAACAACGGTCGCAACCGGTGCGGAGCTGGACGTTGCGGCGCTGCCCGCCACAAGCATTGCGGCAAGGGTCCATAAGCCAAAATGCTGCGCTTCATCGCCTGAGGGCACGAAAAACAGAAGCGCGAGAACCCATGGCACAGCGCAGATGGCAACCGCAGCAGCTTGCCTGCGGAATTCCTCGATCGTCATGGAGCGCTTGGCAACGCCGATAAAGGTCCGGTCCACCCTGCCCACATTGGCAACGCCTGCCACGACCACGACGAGCCAGATCGCCAAGAGCCATGCGGGCAATGTGCCAACATACAGCGAAACCACCATGATCGCGGCAATGCCATGCGCGGCAAGCCGGATACGGGAAGCCTTGTAAAGCTCTGAATATTGCAGTGCGCGCAATCGTGCCCAGTCGCCCTCTCCTGGGTCGCGCAATCCGATTACTTGCAGCGCGCTCAATTTAAGCGGCAATTTCGGGAGGCCAGTTGGGTTCTTGCTCACCAATCCGCAATACGCCGGGAATGGTTATCACACGGTAAAGGTGCCCGAATCTTACTTAGTCAGCCCGCAATTCACTCGACCGTGACTGACTTCGCCAGATTGCGTGGCTGATCGACATCGGTGCCTTTGGCTACAGCTACATGATAGGCCAGCAATTGCACCGGCACGGCGTAAACCAGCGGCGCGATCAGCGGATGAACCTTCGGCATTTCGATGGTTGCAATGCAATCCTCCCCTGCCTGCGCAATGCCCTCTGCGTCGGAAATGAGCACAACCTGCCCGCCCCGCGCCTGCACTTCCTGCATGTTCGACACGGTCTTTTCGAACAACGGCCCTGACGGAGCGAGAACGATAACAGGCACATTTTCATCAATCAGGGCGATCGGCCCGTGCTTCATCTCGCCTGCAGCGTAACCTTCGGCGTGAATATAGCTGATTTCTTTGAGCTTTAGCGCGCCTTCAAGCGCCAGAGGGAAATCAGCCCCGCGGCCCAGATACAGCACATCACGGGCCGGAGCGATCAGATGGGCCATACTGGCGATATCATCATCATGATCGAGAGCGGCGTTCAGGCAAGCCGGTGCTTCGAGCAGATGTTCGACGATTTCTGCCTCTTCCTCCCGCGACAAACGGCCTTTCTTCACTGCAAAATGCGCAGCCAGTGCGGCGAGTACGGCAAGCTGGCAGGTAAATGCCTTGGTCGATGCGACACCGATTTCAGGTCCGGCATGAGTGGGCAACAGAAGGTCTGCCTCCCGCGCCATGGAACTTGTGGGCACATTGACGACGGCGGCGATGACCTGGCCCTGCTCGCGGCAATGGCGCAGCGCGGCCAGTGTATCCGCCGTTTCCCCGCTTTGGCTGATAAACAGTGCCAGGCCGCCTTCAGACAATACCGGATCGCGGTAACGGAATTCGCTGGCGAAATCGATGTCGACGGGAACGCGGGCGAACTGTTCAAACCAGTATTTCGCCACCATTCCGGCGTAATAGGATGTGCCGCACGCAACCAGCGTGATCCGGTCGATGGCAGAAATATCGAAGTCGATCTGCGGCAAGGCCACCTGCTGTTCAACCGGACGCAGATAGGAACGCAGGGTTTGCGCGACCACCGTCGGCTGCTCGAATATCTCCTTCTGCATGAAGTGACGGTAATTGCCCTTCTCTATTGCAGCGGCAGAGGCACCAGAGGTGCGCACTTCGCGTATGACTGCGTTGCCCTCTACATCGCGGATTTTCGCATCATCGCGGGTAATCGTGACCCAGTCGCCCTCTTCTAGGTAAGAGATTTGCTGGGTAAGCGGAGCCAGCGCGAGCGCGTCCGATCCAAGGAACATCTCACCCTCCCCGTGCCCGACGACCAACGGGGACCCGAGCCGCGCACCGATCAGCATGTCGGGATAGTCGCGAAATGCGATCGCAAGAGCGAAGGCACCGCGCAGGCGCGGCAGAACCGTCTGCACCGCCTCTTCCGGCGAATGACCCGCTTCGATCTCCCGGCTGATCAGGTGAACGACAGTTTCGGTGTCGGTATCGCTTTCGAATGTGCGCCCTTCAGCGCGCAGTTCGTCACGCAATTCCTTGAAATTCTCGATGATCCCGTTGTGCACCAGCGCAACCCGCTCTGTCGCATGCGGGTGAGCGTTCTTTTCAACAGGAGCGCCGTGGGTGGCCCACCGTGTGTGCGCGATCCCCGTTTCGCCCGGAGCCGGATTGGATGCCAGTTCTTCCACCAGATTGTGAAGTTTGCCTTCCGCCCGGCGGCGCACCAAATCGCCGCCTGTCAGCGTGCAGACGCCCGCGCTGTCATAACCGCGATATTCCATCCTGCGCAGCCCATCGACCAGCCGCGCTGCCACATCACCCTTGCCGACGATTCCGATAATTCCGCACATGTCTTTAATCCTTGCCGCCTCAGTGCGGAAAATTGGTGTCTACGAGTGTATGTGTAAAGTTGACCGGATGGGGGTCTTCGCCGGTGTGCTCGCGGTATTTGATCGCGCCCTTTTCCCAGACTTCCAATATGGCAGCCGATCCGCCTTCCGGCATTTTCAGGCGCTGCTCTACAATGTCTTTCCAGCTGCCCTCAGCGCCGAAAATGTCGCGGAAATAGGGTTCTGCCTCTACCAGCCATTTTTCCGTCGGATCATCCAGATGACCTATGGCGGCGAGGACATAGCTGTCGAGCAGCTTGAGAAAAGGCTTACCTTCGTACCGGTCGCTCATTTGCCTCCGGCCTTCTTTTTCTTCATCGCATCGTGAAACCGGTCGGCCCATCCCGGTTTGACCATCTGTTCAGCCCGCACCATGCGCAGTTCTCCCGCACTGACATCACGGCTGACCGCGCTGCCGGCAGCAACAATGGCATCCGCGCCGATATTCAACGGAGCAATCAGCGCGCTGTTCGATCCGATGAAGGCGCGTTCACCGATCACGGTCTTGTGCTTGAAATATCCATCGTAATTGCAGGTGATCGTACCCGCTCCGATATTCGCGCCCGCACCAACGGTAGCATCGCCAAGATAGGACAGGTGGCTGGCTTTCGCGCCCTCCCCCAATGTGGCTTTCTTGATCTCTACGAAATTGCCAACCTTGCTGCCTTTTTCCAGCACTGCACCAGGGCGCAGGCGCGCATAGGGGCCCACTTCAACATCTTCACCAACCGTTGCACCCTCGAGATGGCTGAACGCCTTTATGTACGCACCGGAAGCCACGACAACGCCGGGACCAAACACGACATTGGGCTCCACCACCACATCGGCGGCAAGTTCGGTATCCCAGCTGAAGAATACCGTGCTTGGAGCACGCAAGGTAACGCCCGCCTCCATCGCCTCTGCACGTTTGAATTCCTGCCACTGCGCCTCTGCTGCGGCAAGTTCAGCGCGGCTGTTGATGCCGGTGACCTCAGCCGGCCGGGGCGTGTTGACGACAGCGCAGGTCTGGCCATCAGCAATGGCAATATTGACGATATCGGGCAGATAATACTCATCCTGAGCATTGTTGTTCTGCACACGGGCGAGCAGCGCAAAGAGGTCTTCCGCGCGCGCAGCCAGCAGGCCGGAGTTGCACAAAGTGCAGGCGCGTTCCTCTTCGTTCGCGTCTTTCCATTCTACCATCTTCAGGATGCGGCCCTGCTGTGCAATCACGCGGCCATAACGCAGCGGATCATCGGGCTCGAAACCCAGCACCACGGACGATGGTGTGTCATGTGCATTCAGCCGGTCGATCATCGCCTGCATCGTTGCCGTCGAAACAAAAGGCACGTCGCCGTAAAGCACAAGCACATCGCCGCTGAAACCGGCAAGCGCTTCTTCTGCCTGCTGCACCGCATGGCCAGTGCCCAATTGCGGTTCCTGCACGCCAAACGCGCATCGGTCGCCAAGCCGTTCATGCAATTGCTCTCGCGCTTCGCCAACGATGGTAACGAGCCTTTCCGGCGCCAAGGCTTCCACACTGGCAAGCAGATGTTCGATCATCGACCTGCCGCCGACTTCATGTAGCACCTTGTGCTGATTGCTCTTCATGCGTGTGCCCTTGCCGGCGGCAAGGATGATCGCTGCGAGTGGTCTGGTTTCGCTCATGCAGCGGGCCATGCCACCAAATCATTGCGGTTTCCATACGGCAGTCTATCTGCGCAGCCGACATGGCCAATTTTCCTTTTGATATCGCCCTATTCGACCTTGACGGAACCCTGGTCGATTCCGCCCGCGACCTGTGTCCGGCGGTGAACCACGCTCTGGGCCTGATCGGTCGCGGTCCGGTTGAGGAAAGCGCGACGCGCGGCATGATCGGAGGCGGGACCGACATGATGCTCAGCCGGGCTCTGGAAGCTACTGGCGGCATGATTGCAGATGCAGAGTACCGGAAGCTGGCGCAAGATCTGCTCGACTTCTACTGGGCTCATCTCTCGGACAATACCGTACCGTATCCCGGCTGCATTGCGGCGCTGGATCAGCTTGCCTCGCTTGGCTGCACTTTGGCGGTTTGCACCAACAAATCCGAAGGACCAGCGCGTGAATTGCTGGAAGCATTGGGCATGACGCGGCACTTTTCTGCGATCTATGGCGGAGATACATTGGGGCGCAACAGGGCGAAGCCTTTACCCGATATGCTCCATGCAGCGATCGCAGATTGCGGCGGCGGCAGCGCGGTAATGATCGGCGACACGACTTTCGATGTCGGTGCAGGGAAAGCTGCAGGCTATCCCACGGTCACCTGCGGCTTCGGCTACCTTGATGTGGCCGTAAGCGAATTGGGCGGCCATGCACATATCGATCATTTCGATGAGCTGGTGCCGGTGCTGCACACGCTCAATCCCCCAGGTGTGTTGACATCATAACACAGTAAGCTAATCTCCTGCGCGGGACATCCCACAGGGGGAGAATGCGATGTATAGCGAACAAGACCTGCGCGATGCCGTAGCGGGCGGCGCGATAAGTCAGGAAGCGGCCGATGCGCTGCGGGGGCATGTTGCAGAGTTGCGGCAAATGCCGGTGACGGACGAAGAAAACTTCCGCCTTGTCAACAGCTTGAACGATATTTTTGTTACCATTGCGGCGATTCTATTGCTGGTCGCGATGGCCGGCATAGGCAGCGCGGTAGTGGCAGGTCTGGCCGGCATCCTGGTCGCAGGCGTGGCATGGTTCATGGCTGAGTTCTTCACCAGACGCCGCCGAATGGCATTGCCATCTATCATCTTGATGCTGGCATTTGTCGGGGGCATCGTATCGGCGCCGATCGAAATTCTGAGCGAGACGACCGCCGATCAGAGTGATCGCCTGGTGGGCGCTCTGGTCGCCGCCAGCTTCATTGCTGGTGCAGTCGGCGCGTTTCTGCACTGGAAGCGCTTTATGGTCCCGATCACGATTGCAGCCCTGAGCGCGACAATCGCAGCATCTGCCATCGCATTGATCGTCACAGCGATTGGTCCGGCATCAATTGCCGATCCGGAGCAGGTGATCCTATCGTTGGTGTTCATCGCCGGACTCGCCATTTTTGCCTTCGCCATGCGCTGGGATATGAGCGATCGGAAGCGCGAAACTCGCCGGAGTGATGTCGCTTTCTGGCTGCATTTGCTTGCTGCACCGATGATCGCCCATCCGCTGTTCCACTGGCTTGGCATTTCGGACGGCAGCATGGTCGGCGTTGGCGGCGCAGTGATTGTGCTGGCAGTGTATCTGGCCTTCGGACTGGTTGCGCTGGCAATTGACCGGCGTGCGCTGTTGGTGTCAGCCCTCGCCTATGTGCTGTTCGCCCTGGCAGAGCTGTTTGGTGAATTCGGCATGGTAGAGCTGTCGGTCGCGCTGACTGCGCTGGTTATCGGTTCCGCCCTGCTGATGCTGAGCGCTTTCTGGCCCGCAATTCGCGGCACTGTTGTTCAGAACCTCCCTGACGGCATGCAGGCGCGCCTACCGGTTGCCGGAGTGATCCCGCAAGCGGCCTGACCGGCTTCAATTAAATAGGGAAAGCCCGCAGGCCAGCGCCTCGCGGGCTTTTCTATGTGTCCACGGCCTTGACCAGCCGCCGCTCTATCGGGGCGAGAACGCCTGCGAGATCATGGCCGCGTTTCAGCACCTGCCCCTGTTCACCAAACAGCGCCCACATACCTTGCTTGTTGCGCAAGGAGGGTCGCTTCTCGATCCGCATCTGCGGCACTTCCGTGGCGCGGCGGAAGGCGGCGAAGGTGGCGCAATCGCGCGTAAAATCCATGGCGTAGTCACGCCATTCGCCCGCTGCAACCATGCGACCATAGAGGTCGAGAATGCGGTTGAGCTCCTGCCGTTCAAAACCGATCTGTGAAGGGGGGCGATTGCCAGGAAATGGCAGAACATTCGGTGCAGAAGGCGACGCTCGCATCAATCCTTGGTGCCGTTCTTGCGATTGGCAAAGAGATCAGAAGCGCTCTCCCCCGAACCGGTATCCGGAGCAGGAAGGGCCTTGCGCAAAGCCTCTACCTGCTGCGCCAAAGCCGCAATTTGCGCTTCCATCTGCTGAACCTGCTCGCTTGCAGCAGGCTCACACGGGTCATCACACGGCGTACCATAAGGGATGAATTCCTTCACCCAGTCCTCTGCAGGCACAAGGGTAGAGCGGGCCTTCAGACCGATCATCGTCGCGCCTTCGGACACATCGTCCGTTACAACGGCATTCGCGCCAACACGGCCGCGTTCTCCAATGGTGATGGGCCCGATAATCTGCGCGCCGGATCCGATGATCACATTGTCGCACAAGGTCGGGTGCCGTTTGCCCCCCTCGCCATTAGTCGGATTGGTACCGCCCAGCGTAACGCACTGGTAAATCGTTACGTTGTCACCGATTTCGGCGGTTTCCCCGATAACGGTGAAGCCATGGTCGATAAAGAAATTCTTCCCGATCTTGGCACCGGGGTGAATATCTATCGCGGTGAGAAACCGGCTGAAATGATTTACAAAACGGGCGAGGAAGAACATTTCAGCTTCGAACAGCCAGTGCGCGACCTTGTGCAGGCCCAGCGCCAGAACCCCGGGATACAACAGGATTTCCCAGCGAGAGCGCGGAGCCGGGTCCCGTTCATGGACCGAGTCCAGATAGCTGATCAGCCGTTCGAACATGTGAGATCAGTTTCCCATTAAAACCCGCTCAAAGCAAGCGGGGCTCATCCGGGCCATGCACAGCTTCAAGCGCAGCCCGCCAAATTCCCTGTGTAGGTGGGGCCTTTCGTTCAAGAGACAAGCGGTCAACCGTGGCCACGAGCTTTTCTATATCAGCATAGGACCGGCTGGCACGCGGTATCAGGTATTTGGCCGCGTCAGCTGGCAGCGGCAAACCTCGCTCTTCCGACAATGACAGCAGCAGTTCGCGGGCCATGTCATCATCCGGCTGGCCGATTTCAATCTGAAGCGAGCCTGCAAGGCGGGATTTGAGATCCGGGAGAGCGATGTCCCAAGGCGGCTCTCCGCCAATGATCAGCAATGGCGTGCCGCTTTCCTGCGCGCGGTTCCAGCGGTGGAAGACTGCATCCTCATCCAGTGTCTGCGCATTATCAAGAGCTTCACCAGCGCCGCTTTCAGCAAACCAGCGCGCGAACAATGATTTGCCCGAGCGCGGCGGTCCGGTCAGCACAGCAGTGCGGTAGGGCCAGCTTGCCGGTGTGCCCAGCGCCTCCGCGACATGCGCGTTGCCCGCCCCGACAACGATGCGCGCAGGACCTTTTCCGGCCTTGAGAGGTAGGGCGATCTGCTCCAACGCGGCGCTCCTAACAGCGCCTAGCGCGAAATGCCGAGAGCATTTGACCCTTCGTTCACCGCCCAGCCGCGCGAACGCAAGGCTCCGGCCAATGCGGAAAGCTCGCCCGCATAGGTAACGCGCAAAACCGACGCTCCACCGATTGCCGTGGATGTGACGGCCACGGCGCTTACGCCGGGCGTGCCACGCAGCAACGAGAGCGCATTGTCAAACGATGCCGCATCAGGTGTGGCAACCTGGACAGCGAAGGTTGCCGCTGCCGCCGCAGTTGCCTCCGGCTGTGGTTCGGCTTCGGTCGAACTTGCGCCACCGCTTTCGCCGGGCTGATCCGCGCTTGCCGCAGCAGCGCGATCTGCCTGCTCTGAACGTCGAGCTTCATCAAGCAGAGCGCGCAATGCCGGACTGATCTCAATATTGTCCAGCGAGAGCGTCGGATCAGGGCGCAAGCGTCCTGCAGAAAGAGCCGCAGAATAAATCGAATCGAACCGTTGCACAGCGCGGTCGAGCATCGCGGGCAACGCTGCCTCATTGTTCGCGCGCAGGGTGAATTCATCCAGGTAGCGATTGTCCGGGCCGTAACGTGCAGTGAAACGTCCTTCCACCGGGCCACCGGGATATTCCCAGCGCAGGTTGGCAATCGGCACAAGAACGTCGGCAGCGCCGAACTGGTCGAGAATATTGTTCCACCATGCCCGGCTACGGCGACCGGTCTGGCCATAGGTCAGCAGCAGCGATTCGCCGCCAGCGCCAGACGGGCGGACATAATCGATCGTGCTCGACCCGAACTGATACTGCGCCCAGGCGCGCTGCCAGGGATTGCGCACTTCGAACATGGTCTGTGTGCCGCCCGATACCAAAGTTGGCAAAGTGAGCATCGGCGCAGAGCGGGCGCGCTGTCCGCTCGACCCCAGCAAAGAACCCGCACGCTGCCGGTCGAAAATCACGCCGAGCCGCGCGATATAACGGCGCGGACCGATATTTTCTTCTTCAACAACGATGGCGGCGACAAGCGTATCTAGCTGCGAATCGGGAATGTCCGGTCCGCCAAGTTCTGCCCAGGCCAGTCGTTGCGCTTCTTTCCAGCCGTTCATCCGCGCGTCTTCAGCATTGTCGCCGGTTGTGTTCACCTCGATACCGCCAACATCGATGTCGGTGCTGCTGGCGACGGGGGCAATTCCGCGATTGCCGGAGACTTGCGCCATCAGCGAAGCCGCCGCCACAACGCACAGCAAGGCGGCAGCTATCGCTCCGATCAGTGCCGGAAGCTGTTTTGCCGATGGGCGATAAGGGAGGGAAAGTATGCTCATGGGGGAAATCCAGTGCCTTTTGCCCAAAGGCGAGTGGAAATCCAAGCACGAAAGACTATGGCATGTGCCATGAGTTCTGACACACCCTCTTATACATACGAACAAGCCGGCGTTTCAATCGAGGCGGGCAACAGGCTCGTCAAGGCGATCGGGCCACTTGTAAAAGCCACAATGCGCCCAGGGGCAGACGGCGAAATTGGCGGCTTCGGCGGCTTTTTCGATCCCAGAGCAGCGGGCTACAAGGACCCGCTGCTGGTGGCTGGCAATGACGGCGTGGGCACAAAGCTGAAGCTTGCCATCGAAAACGACAAGCATGACACGGTCGGCATCGATCTGGTGGCCATGTGCGTGAACGACCTGATCGTACAGGGCGCTGAGCCGCTGTTCTTCCTGGATTATTTCGCCACCGGAAAACTGGACAACGGCGTGGCGGAACGCGTGATCGCGGGAATTGCAGAGGGCTGCCGCGAAGCAGGCTGCGCGCTGATTGGCGGGGAGACTGCCGAAATGCCGGGCATGTATGCGGCGGGCGATTATGACCTCGCGGGCTTCTGCGTTGGCGCAGTGGAACGCGGCGAGCAATTGACCGGCGAAAGAGTTGCGCCGGGCCACGTGCTGCTTGGCCTTGCCAGCTCCGGCGTTCATTCCAACGGCTATTCGCTCGTCCGGCGATTGGCGACAGACAAAGGCTGGAAGCTCGACCGCCCTGCCCTGTTCGATCAGGACCGGCTGCTGATCGACGTATTGATCGCGCCGACGCGAATCTATGTGAAAAGCCTGCTGCCGGTTGTGCGCGCAGGCCACATCGATGCGCTGGCCCATATTACCGGCGGCGGTTTGCTGGAAAACCTGCCCCGCGTCCTGCCCGAAGGCGCGCGCGCTGTGGTTGATGCCGATGCCTGGGAACAGTCGCGACTGATGGCCTTCCTCCAGTCGCAGGGCAATATCGAACCGGGCGAAATGGCGCGTACCTTCAATTGCGGTATCGGCATGGTGCTGGCTGTTACGCCGGACAACGTCGATGCCGTGACCGCGACCCTTAGCGATGCCGGTGAAACCGTAATGCGGATCGGGGAGATTGTGGAGGGACAGCGCGGCTGCACGGTGCGCGGCTCTGCCGGAACATGGTCCGCTCGCGAAGATTGGGACGCCGGGCACGATGGCTGATGCCAAGGGGCCGACAAAGGTGCCAGAGAAAGTAAAGGTAGCCTGCCTGTTATCAGGCAATGGCACTACTATGTCGGCATTGCTGTTTCATGCAAAACTGGCTGATTGTCCGTACGAAATTGTGTTGGTTGCCAGCAACAATCCCGATGCTCCGGGACTAGGAATTGCCGCGGCGGAAGGCATTCCGACCTTTGCTCATGCCCATCACGGGATGGACCGCCGCGCCCATGAAGAAATCATGGACGCCGCCTTGCGCGAAGCTGGTGCGGAATATCTGGCGCTGTGCGGATATATGCGCATCCTGACAGAAGATTTTTTTGCAGGCTGGGAAGGCCGGATGGTGAACACTCACCCCTCGCTCTTGCCCAAGTACAAAGGCCTCGACACGCATCAACGCGCGATTGATGCGGGTGATGCCTTTGGTGGCTGTACCGTCCATATCGTCACGCCTGAACTGGATGGCGGGCCGATACTGGGGCAGATGCCGGTCGCGATCTTGCCTGATGATACCTCCGACAGCCTGGCGAGCCGCGTGATTCTGGCCGAATATCAGCTCTACCCGCGCATGTTGGCTGAATATGTCGGACGCCAATACCGCCCAGACTGGCTGTTGGATCGCGTCCAGTCTCTCGCTCTCGCCTTGCCGGAAGTGGAGGAGCGCGAAAGCCACGGCTCCCCCGGCTGGCGCACTGGCGGCAAGACCGGCAAGTACTTCGCGTATTTTCAGGATCAGTTCCACGGTACCGAACATGTCAGCGTGCTCGTCAAAACCAGCGGCATGGATGAAGTTGTCGGCCTTTCAGAGGCCGCGCCAGGCACCTATTACAAACCTGCGTACTACGGCGCGAGCGGCTGGGTCGGTATCATTCTCAACCGGCCCGGCGTGGATTGGGACAATGTCGCGGAATGGCTCGGTCGCAGCTGGCGTACGGTTGCGCCAAAGCGCCTCAAGAAACTGCAAGATGCTGCGGACCAGTTCTAGCCAATGAGCCCTCCCCCGCGTCCGCACCCCCTATCCCGATCCCCACTGGTTGATCGCACTTGTGGCTGGTTGGAAAGTGCGTGGTCGAAGGGCTTGCTTACGCGGCCAACGCTCGATCCCGATGTGCTGTTTGAAAAGGCGTGCAAAGATGCAACGCCCAGCGCGGAACACGGTATTCGTGCAGAAAGCGATATCGCCGATTTCCGTTTGCGCCTGACCATGCTGACAGCCTCGCTTACGGAAGAAGCGAAGCTAAATCCGCTTGGCCTCACCATCGCGCATGGACAGCTGGTGCGCGTCATCCGCCAGCGCCTTGAACTGGGGGCATTGTGGAGCGATCAGCCCGGCCTTGCCGGTGGTCCGCTCGCCGCGCCTGTCATCATTGCCGGGCAGATGCGCAGCGGCACCACGCGGCTCCACCGACTGTTAGCGGCCGATCCCCAATTCTCCTCCACCCGCTTTTGCGATAGCTGGCTCCCGGTCCCGCGCCGGCCGGATACACGGCCGGCATGGTCTGCGATATCACTGCTGTTTGCCCGGAAACTTGATCCATGGCTCGATTCGATCCATCCGTTCGGAGTCACACGCGCCGACGAGGAGCTGGGCTGGCTGGCCTGCGCACTGAACCACGGCACCTATGAAGCGCAGTGGCGTGTGCCGACATTTACCGCGTTTTCCGAAAGCCGAGATCCTGCACCGGTCTACCGTGAATTCGCCCGGATATTGAGCACCGATGCACACTATCATGGCAATGCAGACCGGCCCCGCGTTCTAAAGGTGCCGCAATTCGCTGAAGATCTGCCTGCTTTGCTGGCGCAATTCCCTAATGCCAGGGTGATCCTGACAAAGCGGTGTGATCAACAGACAGCGAACAGCGCAGCTTCACTGGTCGCCAATCAAATGACCATTCAGTCGGACGACGTCGATATGGACTGGATCGAGGCAGAAATGGGTCGGAAGATCAGCCTCCGGCAAAGCAGGATGGACGCAGCAATTGCGAATTTCACCGGCCCGAAGACTACGGTCGATTTTGATGCGCTGGGAGATGATTGGAAAGACGTGATCGGCCAAGTCTATAGCGATCTGGGCATCCTGCTACCCGCCTCGTCGCTGTCAGCCATGCAAGGTGAGCATGACCGCGCCGCAGTGTCCGCACATCATGCACATGCGAAACAGTACCGCGCGTTTGCCCAGTCGGGTGTCTGACAAGCTTGACGGTCAGCCACGGGCGTCTGGCATAACGTCCGGCATCTGCTCATCAGAAAGTATCGCGCGAACTGTTGAGGGCGGATATGCGCCGTAGCTATGCCATTCTGCCAACTTGCGTTGCCGAAAGCGCGCACGCCACTGGGTCGCGCGCCTGATACCTGCAACAGTGCTATGAGCCTTGCCGCTGACCAGGACATCGTCACCGTGTTTGCTCAAGGCACTCACTTCGATCCGATAATCCGGGGCATGACGGGACAGGCCGCGCAAGACTTCGATACAGTCTTTCCTGCCGCTGACTTCAATACCTGCAGTGTCGATCAGGCTGAAATCAGGGCAAGTCAGTTTCTCGATTGCACCGAGATCTTTTGCGTTAATTGCCTGAACGTATCTGCGAACGATCGCCTTGCGTGTTATTGGCCGCCAGAATTGCATGGTTACTCCCCTGATGCCGCGCAAAGGTGCGCGACTCGTGCGATAGTGCGGTTAAGCGCCGAAATATCGCAACGATTATCAGGGGTTATAACACACGGCTTATGGATTCGGAACCTGGTGCCCCGATCCTGGCCGAAACGTATGCTTCAGCCGACGATTTCACTCTCGTCGAAGAAATAGGCGATTTCGATGGCGGCATTTTCGTCGCTGTCGGAACCGTGCACTGTATTGGCTTCGATGCTTTCAGCCAGTTCCTTGCGAATTGTGCCCTGATCAGCGTCAGCCGGATTGGTTGCGCCCATGATCTTCCGGTTGCGAGCAACAGCATCTTCACCTTCGAGAACCTGCACAACAACCGGGCCGCTGATCATGAAATCGACGAGCTCACCGAAAAAAGGGCGCTCCTTGTGAACGGCGTAGAAGCCTTCAGCCTGTTCCTTCGTCATGTGGATACGCTTGGACGCAACAACGCGCAGGCCAGCCTTTTCCAGCATGTTGGTAACAGCGCCGGTCAGGTTACGGCGAGTGGCATCGGGCTTGATGATCGAGAACGTGCGGGTAACCGCCATTGGAATTTCCTTCGAGGATTGGGATAGAGTGATTGCGCGCGCCCTTAGCGCCCATAACCCCTCCGAACAAGTGCATCAGTAGTCGGCAAGACTATCCGAAGCGCTAGTCTTGGCGGTCGCGTCCTATCGCAAGACTGGCGCGGCTCGATCCGCCATCATGAGGCAGAGCTGCAAAATCAAATTTCATTCCGTCCGCTCTAGCGCCTCTCAACTGCTTCGAACCGCTCTGATTCATCTCCACCGATATAACGAAACCGGCGGCTTCCGCCTGGGCAGCAAAATGCTCTTCCAGGCTTTCAGGAGACGATGCGCTATCGAGATAAATGACCCACCCATCGCCATTTGCCGTACTTACTCGAGTATTTTGAGCGACCTGCGTGCCTGAGGGGAGCGTGAAGCCTTCAGGAAGCGCTGCTTCAGAAGCGCCAACGTCTTCGAGGGAAATCTCGCTCTGCGCTTCATAGTTTTCCGACTCGGCAGCTCCGCACCCGGCAAGCAATGCAAGTGCGAGTAGGCATGAATTGCGGCGCATCATAAATTCCAATCACATCTTTTTCGAACCATTATTGCTATCGCGCTCAAGGTCCCTCGACCCAGCGCCCGCCCTGTTGCTTCCAGAATTTGCGCTCCAGCCCATCGCGGCTTTCCAACGCTTTCCAGGTTTCGCGCGCTTGCCCGCGCGTGGCATCGTCAAAAAGATAGAGTACTCTTGAAAAGCTGTCTTCCGGTTCCCGCCACACACCGTCAGCTATCAGGAGAAAGCTCGCGCCATTAGAGGGCTCAACTTCGTTCGACAGCAGTATCGGCTGGCGCGCATCATGTTCATCACCCGCAATACCATTAGCGAGAAACGCCTCGGGGCTCGCATTCCAAAGCGCTTCTGACGTCGTTTCGAGCAGGTCGAGATCTTCAGCCACAACCAGCAACCGCTCCCCTGCCTCGCGCACCTTTCGCGCCAGCAGAGCGATTGCTGCAGGCGCGGGATCAGATGAAAGAAGATAGAAATCGACCCTCATTTGGTGTTCGCCCCCTTTGAGCGGCGGCAACGTTCGGAACAAAACTTCACATTGTCCCAGTCACGCTCCCACTTCTTGCGCCAGGTGAATGGCAGCCCGCACCCGGCGCAGGTTTTGGTGGGCAGGTCCGATTTCTTCCGCATCTGGGCCAATTATGTTCGCCCTATCGCTTCGCTAATTGAGGGCATCATATCCACCCTATCGCTTCGCTGCTTGAGGGCATGATTTTCGCACTCAGCTCTCGCAATTTTCGCGCACGAAGCGGTCAATCAGGCGCACGCCGTAACCGGTTGCTCCCTTGTCCCAAGTGGCGCCCGGCTTATCCGACCAGACCATGCCAGCAATGTCGCAATGGGCCCAGTTCACGCCGTCTTCGATAAAGCGCTGAAGATATTGTGCCGCCGTGATGGAGCCTGCCCAGCGCGGGCCGACATTTTTCATGTCGGCAATCGGGCTGTCGATCAGCTTGTCATATTCAGGAGCAAGCGGGAAACGCCAGAGCTTGTCTCCGCTCGCCTTGCCAGCCGCCAGCAAGCCATCTGCCAGCCCATCATTGTTTGAGAAAACGCCGCCGTGCTCCATCCCGAGAGCAATCATCATAGCACCAGTCAGCGTGGCCAGATCGACCACCGTCTTTGGCGAATATTCCTTCTGCACCCATGTCAGCGCGTCACACAGCACCAGCCGCCCTTCGGCATCGGTGTTGATGACTTCGATCGTCTGGCCGCTCATGGAAGTGACGATATCGCCGGGACGCTGGGCATTGCCGTCCGGCATATTTTCAACCAGACCGCATACGCCTACGATGTTGGCCTTGGCCTTGCGTCCGGCAATTGCGAGCATGGCACCCGCAACAGCGCCCGCGCCGCCCATATCCCACTTCATGTCTTCCATGCCTGCAGGCGGCTTCAAGGAAATACCGCCGGTATCGAAAGTCACGCCCTTGCCGACGAACACCGTCGGCGTCTCGCCTGCAGCGCCGCCCATCCATTCAATGACCAGCAGCTTGCTATCCCGGGCGGAGCCTTGCCCGACGCCGAGCAGCGCGCCCATTCCAAGTGTACGCATCTCGTCTTCATCCAGCACGCGAATAACCGCGCCTGTGCCTTCAAAGCGTTTCTGGCACCGTTCGACGAAGCTTTGCGGATAGATCACATTGGCCGGTTCCGCGACCAGCTCGCGCGTGAATTCAACGCCGGTTGCAACAGCCGCAGCATCATCCCATGCGGCCGCCATGCCCTTTGGCGCGCCGATTGAGTGAATGGTTTTCAAAGTGCGTTTCTGTTCGTCCCGCAGCTTCGTACGATAGGTGTCCCAGCGCCAGCTGCGCAGCCGTGCGCCGGTGAGCACCGCAGCCGCTTCATCGGCAGAAAGTCCGCTGGAGGCCACATCAATAGCCAAGCCTTCTTCGCCGCTCATGAGGTATTTGGCTGTCAGCGCAGCTCCCGCCTTTTCCAGCGCGGCCATCCGGCCCGCATCTGCCTTCTTGCCCGCGCCTACCAGCGCCAATCGGATGACCTTGCCGTCGGCTTCATAGAAGCCATCAAAGACTTGACCCGCCTTGCCCGTGAAGCGCGATGCGGACGCGCCCTCTGCCACTGCACGCGGAAGATCGCCAGGCAGCTTGTCCTGTTCGACTATGTGCGCAACAATTCGTGTGTTGGCGGCATCAAGGCTATCGTGGAATTCAATGTTCATGGAGGCTCCCGCGGACTGTCGTTGTGTGTCTGAGCGCAGGGAATTGCTGCCCTGCAAAGCTGACATTGCAGTTAGGAGCGCGTGGTGCGATAGGCAAGCCATGCTACCCGGGTTGCCAAATGTGCCACACGCTTTGTTGCGCCAGGTCTCGGCGACTTGCGCCCTCGCGGTTGCAGTATGCTGCGCGGCACCCGCGGCGCATGCGCAAAGTGATCCTGCAACCGATTCGACTGCCGCGCAGGACAATGACCTTGCCATTATCCAGTCCGACCGCCCACTGATCCCCGAATTCAACGATGCAGGCCAGCGCCAGATCGGATTTGAAGCCGATACGCTGGAATATGATCAGAATACCGACACAGTGACGGCATCCGGCAATGTCATTCTGCGATCGGGCGACCAGTCACTCCGCGCCGATGACGTCACCTGGAACCGCCTGACCGGCGAAATCATCGCCACAGGCACTGTCCGGCTGGTCGATCCGGACGGCAATCAGCTGTTCACGGACAGCGTAGTGCTGACAGACGAATTGGAAGCGGGCGCGATGAGCAATCTTTTGCTCGCCTTCCGGCAAGGTGCACGGCTCGCCGCAGCGCAGGCCACACGCACGGAAGATGGCGATATCGCGCTGGACCGCGCGGTTTATTCGTCCTGCGCGGTTGTCGATGCCGATGGCTGCCCCCGCAGTCCGAGCTGGAGAATCACGGCAGAGCGCGTTTTTTACGATAACGAGAGCGCGCAAATCCGCTTTTCCGGTGCTTATCTGGAGATATTCGGCGCGCGGATTCTTCCACTGCCCGGCCTCACCGTGCGCGCCGATGGCCGTGCCAGCAGCGGCTTTTTGGTACCGAGCATCGGTCTATCGGCATCCAACGGGGTGGAAATCAGCGATAGCTATTACTGGAGGCTGGCAGACAATCGCGATCTGACTGTTACCGGATATATATACACCGGTGCGGCGCCGATGGTGTCCGCGCACTATCGTCAATTGACAGAAGACGGCGCATTTCAAGCGACGGGCTATGCCACCTATGGCTCGCGTATCCAGCTGAACGCCACCCAACCTACTTCGGAAAGCAATTTTCGCGGGTATCTGGCCACCAATGGCCGTTTCCAGCTGGATGAAAACTGGACCGCAAGCGGTTCTTTGCGAATCGCCAGCGATCGCACTTTCCTGCGCCGGTATGACATCAGCCGCGAAGACCGCATCCGTTCGACCGTCGAATTCGAGCGGATCGACGACAACTCCTATGTCTCGATTGCCGGCTGGGCGACGCAGGCCCTGCTTGTCAGCACCGACCAAGGCCAAGTGCCGCTCGCCCTGCCGCTGATCGATGCGCGTTACCGGTTGCAGGACCCTGTTCTTGGCGGGCAGGTTGAAGTGCAGGCGAATACGCTCGCCATCACCCGCGCGGAGGGACAGGACACCCAGCGCGCCTTCGGCCGCGCACAATGGGATCTGCGGCGGATCACGCCGTGGGGTCAGGAAGTGACTGTTACCGGTTTGATACGCGGCGATGTGTATCACTCGAACGGCAATCTGCTTACATCCAATCCCAGCTATCGCGGCCAGGGCGGGTGGCAGACGCGCGGCGTTGCACTGGCTGCGGTTGATGTGAAATGGCCGTTTATTGGCAGTTTCCTCGAAGGCACACAGATCCTCACCCCGCGCGTACAGCTTGTGGCCGCGCCCGAGATTCGCAATCTCGATATTCCTAACGAAGACGCCCGCGCAATCGATCTGGAAGACTCCAACCTTTTCGCGCTCAACCGTTTTCCCGGATATGACAGGGTCGAAGATGGTGTCCGGCTTACCTACGGCGTTGATTGGCAGGCCAATTTGCCCGGGTGGCGCCTCAGCACCTCGATCGGGCAATCATATCGCCTGACGGATGAGCCCACGCTATTCCCCGACGGCACGGGATTAAATGAGCAGTTTTCTGATTTCGTGGGGCGCACCGAAGTACGCTACAATGATTTCCTGAAGTTCACCCACCGTTTCCGCCTCGACAAGGACAATTTCGCTGTTCGCCGCAACGAAGTGGACGCAACGGTCGGATCGGACAGAACCTATCTTGAGCTCGGGTATTTGCGTCTGAATCGTGACATCGACTTTACATTCGAAGATTTGCAGGATCGCGAGGAAGTGCGCGCCGCGGGCCGGTTTGCTTTTGACCGGTACTGGTCCGTATTTGGCTCTGCCGTAGTGAATCTGACGGACAGGGACGAAGACCCGTCGTTTACATCTGACGGGTTCGAACCACTTCGTACCCGGCTGGGCATTGCCTATGCCGACGATTGCCTGGAGTTCGGGTTGACCTGGCGGCGCGACTATATTCAGCTGGCCGATGCGGAGAACGGCAACAGCTTCCGCCTATATTTCTCCCTTCGAAATCTGGGGTTCTGAACGTATTGCGTCCGGCTTCCCCTTGGCGGGGGGAAGTGGCTCAGCTAGGGTTCAGCCAAATCTCGGCATAGGGCATTTCTGATACAGGCGCCGGTTTACCGCGCCAATTGCCGGGCCGACCAAATGGCCGTCTTAAGGATTATGGAAAACGTGAATTCGCTTTTTAAAAACGCTCTTCGGGTTGCTGTCGCCGGATTTGGCGCAGCCATCATTACCGCTCCGCTGGCCAGTACTGGCGCGCTGGCGCAGGTCGCGGGAAGCGATGCCTTCAACCTGCCCGAAGATGTTTCCTTCATCATGGAACAGGCCGAAAACCGCAATGATCGGCGTGCCACCGCGCGGGTGAATGGCAATATCATTACCGGCACGGATATTGACGAACGGCTGGCGCTGATTCTTGCCGCGCAGGAAATTGCGCTTCCGGAAGAGGAAGTCGCCCGCGTTCGCCTGCAGGTACTGCGCAATTTGATCGACGAAACTTTGCAGGTGCAGGAAGCTTCTGCGCAAGACATGGAAGTGACGCAGGAGGATGTGAATTCGTCCTACGAACGCTTTGCCGTGGAAACGCGCGGGATGAGCGTTGCGGAAATGGACACTTACCTTGTCTCTGTCGGCTCGTCACCGCGCTCCATCAAACGCCAGATCCAGGGCGAACTGGCGTGGGAACGTCTGCTCCGCCGGAATGTCGTGCCGTTTGTGAATGTGTCTGAAGGAGAAGTGACCGATCTGTGGACCCGTTTGCAGGAATCGCGCGGCACTACAGAATATCGTCTTGGTGAAATCTTCTTGTCGGCCAACTCCGTCAACAGTCAGCAAGTCCGCTCGAATGCCGAGCAGATCATCGCACAATTGCGGCAGGGCGGCAGCTTTGTTGCCTACGCGCGCCAGTATTCGGAAGCCTCCAGCGCCATCGTCGGCGGTGATCTGGGCTGGATCCAGCTTGAACAATTGCAGCAGCCGCAGCTCGAAGCCGCAGCCGCGCAAATGACGGCAGGCCAGCTGGTCGGTCCTCTGGAAATTCCGGGTGGCTATTCAATCTTGCTGATGATCGATCAGCGCCAGATCGGCATGGCCGATCCGCGCGATGCCGTCCTCAGTCTCAAGCAGATTTCGTATAATTTCGCGCCTGGCACATCGCAGACCGAAGCCGAGCGCCAAGGCGCTGCGTTCATCGCAGCCGTCGAAGCCATGAGTGGCTGCGGCACTGCTGATGCCGATGCGGCAGCAGTCGGCGCGACCACCGTGGACAATGACGAAATAACTGTACGCCAGTTGCCGGAAGCCTTGCAGGGCACTTTGCTGCAATTGAGCATCGGCCAGACAACCCCGCCCTTCGGCGACCTGACTGATGGCATTCGCGTATTGATGCTGTGTGGCCGTGATGACCCACAAGAAACCGCCGGGCCTAGCGTGGATCAGATCATGGGCCAGATCGAGGATGAACGCATCAACCGCCGAGCCCAGCGTTACCTGCGCGATCTGCGCCGCGATGCTGTGATCGAGTATAACTGATCCGGTGAAACCTCTCGCTGTATCGCTCGGCGATCCGGCGGGAGTCGGACCGGAGATCATCGCTGCCGCATGGTCGCGAAGGGCAGAGCTTGGCCTGCCCCCGTTCGTGGTGATCGGCGGCGCAATGATTATGGGCCGCGCCAGTGCAGAAGGCATCCAGTGCACGGAAGGGCCTGACGGCACCTGCCAGCCAGGCCAACCAGATGCAGCGTCCGCCAGAATCGCGCTGCAGTCGCTTGAACTGGCAATAGCAGGTGCAATCGCAGGAGAATTCAGCGGCGTTGTCACAGCTCCTGTGGCGAAGTCCGCGATTGCAGAAGTTTGCCCGGGCTTCATCGGCCAGACCGAATTGCTGGCAGACATGTGCAATCTGGACCGGCAAAGCTCGGTCATGATGCTTGCCGGTCCCAGCCTGAAGGCTGTGCCGCTGACAGTTCATTGTGCGCTCTCCGATGTGCCGGGGCTGATCACGCAGGACCTTATCGTCCACCGCACCCGTATTGTTGCCCGTGCACTGCTTACAGATTTTGGCATCACTGCGCCGCGCATTGCCATCGCCGGATTGAACCCGCATGCGGGCGAGGACGGGCGCATGGGGCGCGAAGAAATGGAAGTTATCGCGCCCGCTATTGCCCGGCTCCGCACCGAAGGGATCGATGCCACCGGCCCGCATCCCGCAGACACGCTATTCGCGCCGCATAAACGCAGCACTTACGATGCCGCGATTGCGATGTATCACGATCAGGCGCTGGTACCGCTCAAGGCGCTTGATTTCGATGAGGGCGTGAACATAACGCTCGGCCTGCCAATTGTCCGCACCTCGCCCGATCATGGCACCGCCTTCGATATCGCCGGCAACGGTATCGCACGGGCAGATGCGATGATCGCAGCAATCCGCATGGCTGGCGCAGTCGCGGCGCGGCGCGCCAATGGTTGATCTTCCACCTTTGCGAGAAGTCATCAAGACGCACGGACTGTCCGCGTCCAAAGCGCTTGGGCAAAATTTCCTGTTCGATGAACAATTGCTTGGCCGGATCGCGGCGATACCAGGTAATCTGGACGGCAAGGCCGTTCTGGAAATCGGACCGGGTCCCGGAGGCCTCACCCGCGCATTGCTTCGTGCCGGGGCGCGCGTGACCGCCATTGAACGCGATAGCCGCTGCATTCCCGCCCTCGCTGAATTGCAGGAGGCATTCCCAGGTCAGTTACGCGTCGTGGAACAGGATGCGCTTGCAATTGATCACGGCGATCTCATGGGAGAGCCTTTCGCCGTGGTCGCCAATTTGCCTTACAACATTGGTACAGCACTGTTCACGCGGTGGCTGGCTGACAGCGCCTGGCCGCCGCGTTGGACCAGCCTGACGCTGATGTTCCAGCAGGAAGTCGCACGCCGCATTATCGCAGCCCCCGGATCTGGCGAATTTGGCAGGCTTGCCATCCTTGCCCAATGGCGCAGCTCTGCCAAACTGGCGATGAAAGTGCATCGCAGCGCTTTTACCCCGCCGCCCAAGGTGATGAGCGCCATCGTGCATGTGGAACCTGTCGCCGCACCGGAAGGCGCGGATATCCGTACGTTGGAACGCTTGACGGAGGCCGCCTTTGGCCAAAGACGCAAGATGTTGCGGCAAAGCCTCAAAGGGGTTGAAGGGGCTTTGAGCGCGCTTGAAAGCCTTGGGATCGATTCCACGCGCAGGGCGGAGACATTGGCCGTAGCCGATTTCGTTGCACTCGCCCGTGCGCTCGATCAAATTATTAAATAGGTCACGATTAGATAGGCTGTCGAAAACGCAGTCACGCCAAGAATGCCGTATCCCGCCAACATGGCCGTGGGTGACCATTCCGCGTTTTCCGGATCTACCGTGATTTTGTTCGCGCGGCGCTTCCTGGGCGCTTTTCCGCCCATGATTGCTGCGACATCGATACGTTCGTTTGTGCGGACGCCAAATCGCCGCCCGCTGACCCACATAACGCGGCCTGCCAAATGATGTCCCGATACCGAAATATCGATAATGTGACCGCGTGACGGAGGCCGCGAACTTACGATCATCATGCCCTTCGATGAGATGTTGCCCACGCGCACGTCCTGCGTCATGCGGTCATCGCGCATTGTGCCGGGCAACATGGCTGTCGTACGCGTATCGACACGCGATTTCTCACCGCCGGCAAGCATGGGATCGTTCCAGATTAGACATAGCGGTGCGACTACCGCAAAAAACCTTAGTAGCCGGTTAAACATACCTGCAGAAAATCTGCTCGCACTTTCTATTAAATATCGGAAAATGGGACAGTGCCGCGCCCGAGCGCACATTTGACAGGAGCCGCCCGTCCATTCAGGGCAGTTACGAATGAAACAGCTTTCCAAAATTGAAACCGCCCTGATCCAGACCATCGACCAGCAGCGAATGCTGGACCGGACGCAGAGCTGGGCCGCGACCAATTCAGGCACGTCAAATCTGGCAGGTCTGGCACAGGTTGCACAAATGCTGGCCGAAGCGTTTTCATGTTTGCCCGGAGAGGTCACTCTGCGCGAACCCGCTGCTGTAACGGTCGTAGATCCCAACGGACGCGAAGCCGACAAGCAGCATGGCAAGCACCTGGTCTGCTCGGTCCGACCCGAGGCGGAACGGCGCTTTCTGCTGACCGGCCACATGGATACCGTCTTTCCCGCAGATCACCCGTTTCAGGATCAGGTATGGCTTGATGACGAAACATTGAACGGCCCCGGTACAGCGGACATGAAAGCAGGCCTTGCGATTATGCTGGAGGCGCTGACAGCATTCGAAGCCAGCGATGCTGCAACATCTGTCGGTTACGATATCATGATCAATTCGGACGAAGAGACCGGCTCACTGTCCTCGGCCGCTCTGATCGACCAGTTGGCGCGCGGCAAACACGCCGCACTTACTTATGAACCGTCCGCCCTGCCCGACGGTACGCTGGCCCATGCCCGCGGCGGCAGCGGCAATTTTTCGGTCACCTTCACCGGCAAATCCGCCCATGCCGGACGCAATCCGCAGGATGGGCGCAATGCCATCGTGGCAGCGGCGGATTGCGCTGTCCGTCTGAAGGCGATGCAGCATGGTGATCTGCCGATCAATCCGGCGAAGATCGATGGCGGCGCCGCGAACAACGTTGTGCCCGATCACGCCGTCTTACGCTTCAACATCCGCCCGAAGACAACCGAGGCTGCCGAAAAATTTGCGCTTGATCTCAATAATTTGCTGCGCAATATTGAAACAGCACATGATGTTTCGGCGCATTGCCATGGCGGCATTTCTCGGCCTCCGAAACCGGTTGATGCGCGCGCGCAGAAACTGTTCGATCTTGTTCGCGACACCGGCGCGGCGCTGGGCCAGACGATAGGCTGGCAAAGCACCGGCGGCGTTTGTGATGGCAACAACATTGCAGCCAATCACGTGCCGGTGGTCGATACAATGGGCGTGCGCGGCGGCAAGATCCATTCACCCGACGAATTCATGATCGTGCCTTCACTCTCTGAACGCGCACAGCTTTCGGCCATTGTCCTTCACCGCCTTGCCACAGGAGAAGCCTTGTGAGCTTCGTGATGCGCGCCGCCCGGGCGGATGATCTTCAGGCCTTGTATGAAATGGCGAAGCTGACCGGCGGAGGCTTCACCAATTTGCCGCCAGATCGCAATTCCCTGACGGAAAAACTGGCCGGATCCGACGCCGCTTTTGCGCGCGAAGGTGAGGAGATCGAAGGCGAAACTTTCGTCCTGGTGCTCGAAAATTTGGAAACGGGCGATGTGCGCGGCACTTGCCAGTTGTTTACGGCAGTCGGGCAAAACTGGCCGTTCTATTCCTATCGCATCACGAAACTGACCCAGCATTCGCAGGAACTGGACCGCACCGTCTCTGCCGAATTGCTGAGCCTGGTCAACGATCTGGGCGGTTGCAGCGAAGTCGGCGGGTTGTTCCTCCACCCGGGTGAACGCGCAGGCGGGCTCGGAATGCTGCTGGCGCGAAGCCGCTATCTGTTTATCGCCAGCCACCGGGAAAAATTTGGCGACCGCATTCTGGCAGAACTGCGGGGCATTATCGACGAGCGTGGCGGATCACCCTTCTGGGATGCCATCGGCGGCAAATTCTTCGGCATGAGCTTTCAGGAAGCGGACGAATTCAATGCCATCCACGGCAACCAGTTCATCGCCGATTTGATGCCCAAGCACCCTGTCTATATCGCCATGCTGGATGAGGCGGCCCGCAGGGTTATCGGCCTGCCTCACCCAAGCGGGCGCGCAGCGATGCGCATGCTGGAAAACGAGAACTTTTCCTACCAGGGCTATGTCGATATCTTTGATGGCGGCCCGACCATGATTGCCCCGACTGACCGTGTGCGATCCATCGCAGATGCCCATGAGGGCACTGTGGAATCGATAACCCTTGATAAGGGTGAAAAGGCCCTGATCGGAGCGGGTCGAATGCAGAATTTCCGTTGCTGTTACGGCGCGCGCAAATTGCTGCGCGATGGGGTCGCAATTGACGCGCAAGCTGCAGACTTGTTGCAGGTCAGCGAAGGTGATCAGGTTTGGAGCGTGCTGCGATGAGCCTTCAGGAAATCAATTTCGATGGCATTGTCGGCCCCAGCCACAATTATGCCGGCCTCAGCCTAGGCAACCTTGCCGCCACCAGGAATGCCGGTGCCACCGCCTACCCTCGTGCTGCGGCCCTGCAGGGCGTGGCCAAGATGCGCGGCAATATGGCGATGGGGCTGGCGCAAGGGTTTTTTGTGCCTTTGCCCCGTCCAAACCATGGCTGGCTGAATGCATTGGCGGCTGACGAAACCACCGACCCGGCGTTGACCGCCGGGGCGTGGTCTGCAAGTTCCATGTGGACTGCAAATGCAGCCACGGTCTCACCCGCGACCGATACAGCGGACGGCAAATGCCACCTGACAGTCGCGAACCTTGTAACCATGGCGCATCGCAGTCAGGAATGGCCCGATACGCTGGCGCAATTGCGCCTCGCCTTCTCGGACACGGCGCATTTCACAGTGCATGAGCCGGTACCGCCCTGCTTCGGTGATGAAGGCGCAGCCAATCACATGCGCTTTACGGGATCCCATGCAGAAGCCGGGCTGGAGGTGTTTGTTTACGGGCGCAGCGGCGGGCCTTTCCCCGCACGTCAGCACGAACAGGCCAGTCGCATCGTCGCGCGCAAACATGGCCTGGACCCGCACCGTGTCTTGTTCGTGGAGCAGGCACCAGAAGCGATTGCGACCGGCGCGTTTCACAATGATGTGGTGGCAGTCGCCAATGAAGGCATATTGTTCACGCACGAACAGGCATTTGCCGATCCGGCAGGCACATATGCTGCGATTGCCGCAAAATGCGCAGACGCTCAGGTGGTGGAAGTGCCTTCCGCAGCCGTAAGCCTGAAGGAAGCTGTTGCCTCCTACCTGTTCAACGCCCAGCTCATTACTCCGCCTGACGGATCTGGAATGACGTTGGTCGTGCCAGAGGAATGCCGTGACAGCGCGCCAGTGTGGGCGTGGCTGCAGGACATGCTCGCGGGCAATGGTCCGATCCGCAATGTCATGGTCGTCGATGTGCGCCAAAGCATGGCCAATGGTGGCGGCCCGGCCTGCCTGCGCTTGCGCGTGGTGGCTGATCCCGCCACTGTCGATCCACGTTTCATGCTGGACGATGGCAAGGCCGCCCTTCTGGAACAGGTAATCGCGGCGCACTGGCCCGAGAGCATCGATCCTGCGCAGATTGGCAGCGCGGCGCTGGCAGAAGAAGTGACAACTGCACGCGCGAAACTGCTGGAAGCATTGGAACTTTCCGAACTGATCTGAGTGCAGTGCGATCCGTGTCGGATTGCTTTACATTCTGCTCTCCTTTAACCATCGTAATGCGCAGAAACCCGTGTCTGGCACGGTGCTTGCTGTGTAAAACGTTAACAAAGAGGGCCCGGATGTTTCGCAAGTTAGGCAGATTGTTCGTCATCAAGACAAGCTGGGAAGCGTATCTGATCATCTACGCGCTCGCCCTTGGTGCGACTGCGCGCGGCGCTGCCTATATCCAGGAATATCCCGGCTGGGGCGGCTACGCCCTGTTCCTCGCCTGCACTGGCGCGGTGTTTCTGGCTGGCGCAAAGATCCTCGACTGTCTGAAGTATGAGAAGGCGGAGCGAGAGGCAAAGGCAAAATAGCACGAACGTGAGTATGCCTCGGAGCAAACTTTTCGAAAAAGTATTTGGTGGCTACATGCCGGCAAGCTTGGCGGGTTTAGGCTGCATGTTTGCCGCGATCATAGCCATAATCGCCCAGATAATATCGGGACAATGGATTGCCGACAGTCATGGCTCCAAAGTGCCACTCATCCTATCGCTGGGCGTGGCAGCAACCGTTGCTATCGCATTCATGCGTTTCGCAAAAAACCATAGCTGAATCGAAGTGGGGGTTTCTGTTGCTAGCTACCCCCGGAGCCCCGGAATCCGTTCTGTTGCCCGGTCGGTCCAACCGCGCTTAAGCTTTGTAAATTCAGTCCGTTAGGACGTCAAATTACGCAGCAATCGCGAGTGCTTCATTATCATTGGCACTTGTGTGTTGTGAGCGTTTAACGGGGGATCTCAGCCCGGGCGAAAACAGTGCCTTTCAACACACGTCGATCCTAGTTCGGCCCCGTCAGAAACCACTGGTTTCCCAGTGTTTGTGGTGGAGCCGCCGGGTACTGCCCCCGGGTCCGCTGTGCCTAGTGCACACCGCATTTTATCGCCATAGCCCGAAAAAACGGGCAGGACCTATATAGGGCCTGCCCGCTTAATGTGAAGTGTATGTTGGTGCGCAGAAGCGCAGCGCGATTACTTTTTCAGCGCGTCACGGATTTCCGTCAGCAGCTCGATTTCGGTCGGGCCGGCAGGCGCATCTTCTTCCTTTGGATCTTCCATGCGGGCTTTCACCTTGTTGGCGTAACGAACCAGCATGAAAATGATGAAAGCCAGGATCAGGAAGTTGATGATCGCCGTGATGAAGGCCCCGTAACCGATCATCGCAGCGCCAGCTTCCTTCAGCGCAGCATAATCAGTCATCGACCCTGTATAGCCTTCCGGAGCGCTCAAGAGAATGAAATAGCTGGAGAAATCTGCGCCGCCAAAGATAGCGCCGACAATCGGCATGATCAAATCATCCGTCATCGAACCCACTATGGTGGCAAACGCGCCAGCGATGATGACCGCGACGGCCAGTTCCATCACATTGCCTTTGGCAATAAACTCTTTGAATTCTGCAAGCATTGCTACGTAGCTCCCGTTAATAATTTGGAGACGGTGTTACAGAGGCAAATTGGACCCGCAAGTAAAACTGTGTTGCTTGTATCCTGTCCTAGCCGTGCTATATGAACAACACACCTTTCTGGAATTTGGAGGATTTTGCGCATGTTCAGTCGTATGGCCAAGCTGGCCACCCTTGTTGTGGGCAGCCTTGCGCTTGCCGCTTGCGGTATCAACTCGGTGCCAACGGCAGAAGAAGCTGCGAAAGCGCAATGGGGCAATGTCGAATCTGCCATGCAACGCCGCCATGACCTTATCCCGAACCTTGTGGCCGTTGCAGAAGCTGCCGCAGTTTCGGAACGTGACATCCTGACCGGCGTGATCGAGGCGCGTTCGCAGGCAATGGGCGTCAACATCACCACCGATGACCTTTCGAACCCTGAGGAATTTGAACGAATTCGCGCTGCCGAGAACCAGCTGACGCAGGCAATTGGCCAGTTTCGCACCGTGGTTGAGCAATATCCGGCTTTGCAGAGCAATCAGAATTTTCGTGACCTGATGGTGTCGCTCGACGAGTCTGAAAACCTCATCAACACAGAGCGTGTTCGCTACAATGAGGCCGCGCAGAATTACAACACGATCATCCGCACCTTCCCGGACACGATTGGCGCGAACATCATCCACGGCGCGGAGCCGCTGGAATATTTCGACGCCGAGGAAGGCGCGGCAGACGCACCGGATGTTGAATTCAACCAGATCACCGGAGAAGATAGCTGAACGATAGCTCCGCTGTGAGACTCGGTATAATCAGTCCTCTGCGGGCCTTTCTGCTATTCCTGATGGCAATAGGCGCTGCGCTGGCACTTCCCGCTACCGCCCAAACTTACGATTTCCCGCAGCGCCCGGATGGGCCGGTTCTTGACAATGCAGACATGCTGTCCCCAGCCACCGAGGCTGATCTCGATGCGCGCTTGCGAGAGCATAATGCCCGCACCGGGCAGGCGATTATCGTTGCAACGGTGCCCGATCTGGGCGGTGCGATTATCGAGCAATATGCAACCGCGCTGTTTACAGAATGGGGCATAGGCGGGGCAAAGCGCGATACCGGCCTCCTGTTGCTGATTGCACGGGACGACCGCGAAATGCGGATTGAAATCGGTTACGGGCTTCACCCCTATTTCGGCGGCATCATGGCCGGGCGAGTCATCAACGACGTTATTACTCCGCGGTTCAAGTCCGGCGATTTCGATGGCGGTGTGACGCAGGGCGTGGACGCAATCCTGAACCATCTGGCCAACAGCCCGGAAGACGCGATTGCCATCGAGGAGGCCGCGCAGGCGGCCGCAGAAAACGAACGCAGTGAAGGCGGATTCCCGATTGGCACGCTGATCTGGCTGGGCTTCCTGTTCTTCTTCTTCGTGCTTCCCATGCTGAACGGCCGCGGAAGCCGGCGGCGCTATCGCAGCGGCGTTGGCAGCGCAGTGGGTGACATCATCCTTTGGGAAGCTGGCAAGGCAATTGCGCGCGGCGCATCCGGCGGCAGCGGCTGGGGCGGAGGTGGCGGCTTCGGCGGCGGCGGTGGTGGTGGAGGCTTCGGCGGTTTCGGCGGCGGCATGTCCGGCGGCGGCGGCGCCTCCGGTGGCTGGTAGGACAGGCGAACAATGGCATATCTAAATGAAGAACAGCACAAGCTTGTCTCCGATGCTGTGGGCCAGGCAGAGCTGACCACCAGCGGCGAAATCGTGCCTGTCATTGCAGACAGATCGGATGGCTATACCGATGTTATCCTCGTCTGGGCAGCAGCCGCAGCTTTCACCGCGATGAGTGTGTTTGCCGCATTTCCCGAATTCTTCCTGGGCAAGCTGGACTGGATCCTGGGTGGATGGCGCGATGAATGGACCTTTGGCGAAGTCATCGCCTGGGCGGTCGGTCTCGGCCTGATGAAGTTTATCATCGTATGGGCGATCCTCAGCTGGGACCCTTTACGCTTTTTCTTCGTCCCCTCCCCCCTCAAACGCCAACGCGTACACGAACGCGCTGTTCGCCATTTCAAAGTGGGTGCGGAAGGCCGGACACATGGCAAGACCGGCGTGATGCTATACCTCTCAATGCGCGAGCACCGGGCAGAAATCGTAGCCGATGATTCAATAACAGACCTCGTCCCAGCAGAAGTCTGGGGCGAAGCGATGGCCGATATGCTTGCTGAAATCCGCAAGGGGGACGTGGCCGCCGGCATCGCTGCAGGTGTTCGCGATGTGGGCATAGTCCTGTCTGAACATTTCCCGCGCGGCAGCGAAGACGATAACGAATTGCCTGATCGCTTGATTGAAGTCTGACGCTTCGATAGCGCGCCCGGATGAGCAAAACGGCATGAGCAATTCTGACGATCCCTTCGATCTCGCCTCGCCCGAGGAAATCACCTGGCAAGGCAAATGGCTGACCGGCAAGAAGCGTGGCCGCTGGGAATATGTCAGCCGCAAGGGCGGTATCGGCGCCGCCGTTATTCTTGCGATAGAAAATGGTCACATCCTGCTTGTCGAACAATACCGCGTCCCGCTCGGCTGCCGCTGCCTGGAATTGCCCGCCGGCCTGATCGGAGACGATGACGGCGGAGAAAATGACGATCCGTTAAGCGCCGCCAAGCGGGAGCTGGAGGAAGAGACCGGATATCAAGCGGAACATTGGGAAGTGGTCGGCGACTTTTTCTCATCCCCCGGTATGACAGACGAATGCTTCACTCTGCTGAAGGCTACCGGCCTGACCAAGACCGGTCCAGGTGGCGGCGTTGCTGGCGAAGATATCACCGTTCACCGCGTCAGGCTGGCAGATATCGCCGCCACTATTGCCGATTTCCGCAGCGGTGACGTGGCAATCGACACGCGGATGCTGCTGGTGCTGGGCCCGCAGCTGCTGGGCTGATCGCAAAGGCAGTTTTTTCAGGGTGTGGGGCACCGCAACCGGATAGGGTGGGTTGGATCAAGCAAGGCGGGAGGGAATAAGGAAAACAGCCCCGCTTAGCCGGCTACGATGCAATATCTTTATGCGCTGACACATCGCAAGACGAAAGCTGGACCTAAGGATGTACCGTCCGTTTGCCCAAAACTTATGCCGGTCAGATGCCCGCCTCGACTGCCAGGCGGATCATATCCGCACTGCTTTTCGCGCCAAGTTTTTCCATCGCCAGTCCACGATGCATCTTGATGGTTTTTTCCGACAGGCCAAGCTCATAGGCAATCTGCTTGTTGCGCAGACCAGCGGCAACCATCGTCATGACTTCAAGCTGGCGTTTGGACAGTGCCTTGATCTTTTCAGCCGCACGCGCACGGCGGGTGAGCATCGGGCTTTCGGCACCATCTTCCAGTTCGACCTGTGAGCCATGAAAATATTCCAGCTCTCCATCTTCGTCAAAGACAGGTGCGACCACCACTGCGTTGCGGAATGGTGTGCCATTCTTCTTGTAGTTCAGGATTTCGACGAGCACGGCTTTACGCTCTCGCACGCCGTCCCGAATTGCGTCGGTCAGCCAAGGCTCTGTGCCGGGACCGGAAAGAAAACGGCAATTGCGCCCCAGTATTTCCTGCTCGGAATAACCGGTCAGATCGATGAAGGCCTGATTGCAAGCAATAAGCGGATTATCGGGTAAGCGGGGATTGCTTACCACAGATGCGACTGGGCTTGTCGCAATCAGATCCCGGGCTTCCGGGTCCGATGTATAAATACCATCTTCCACAATCTGCTGTTTAGCCGCCAACGAAGGCGAAGGTAAAGCTGTGTTCGTGAGAAGTTGAGGTAATCCGCCGTTTTATCGGCGATTATTCCGGATATCGCCCGAAAAAATCATCTGGCAGGTCAATTCCCGTTCAAAATCCGTGCCTGCCCCTGCGCTACCTCAATGCGCAGATCGGCAAAACCAACAGCATTGAGTGAATGGGAAACCATTAGAATGATGCGCGCACCTATGTCCTGCCGCAGGCGGCCAATGATGCGCCGCTCCAGTTCCGGATCCATGGCGGAAGTTGCTTCGTCCAGCACCAGCAGGCTGGCGGGCCGCACAAGTGCGCGTGCAAGGCACAGCCGCTGGCGCTCCCCACCGGACAGACGCGCGCCGCCATCGAGCAATTCTTCGTCGAGGCCGCCAGGAAGTCTGCGGACGATCTCTGCAGCCTCCGCCTGGTCCAGCGCGTGCCAAAGGGAGGCATCTTCCACTGCCAGATTGGGCCAGAGAAGGTTTTCGCGCACAGTGCCATCAAAGATGAAAGGTTCTTGCGGCGCGAAGGATACCTGCGTCTGCCATGCCCGGCGCTGCCCCGGCTCCAGCATGAAATCGCCGCGCTGCACCGACCCTCTGGCTGGCAAGTGCAGACCGGCAATCAGTTCCACCAGCGATGATTTCCCCGCGCCAGATGGCCCGCCAACATGAACCAGCATGCCAGGAGCGACACGTACATGGTCCATAGCGACCAGCGTCAGGCCCTCCCCCGCCTCGTTCACGACGTCCACCTGCGCATTTTCCAGCACCAGTTCGCCATCTTCTGGTGGCAGGGGATCGCCGGGCAACAATGGCTTATCGTTCCGCCCTTCCTGCGCTGCCTTGAGCTGCGCCTCGGTTTCCCTGATTGATTCAAATGCGGGCAGCGCATGCGCAACCGACTGCAGGCCTCCAAACGTAGAGATGAGACTGGGTGACAGCCGCAGCACGATTGCCGCCATCACCAGCAATTCGCCACCGGTCAAACCGACAAATCCGTATCCGACAAGAAGGACCACCAGCGCGGCCACCGCGCCGATCAATTGCACCGCGTTGCGAAGGGTCGCCTGCTGGGCCACGAATTGCACATTGAGAGCGCGGGTTTCCGCGATGCGTTCGGCAAAGCGTCTGCTCAGTTCGCCTTCGGCGCGTGCGGCCTTGGCGGCTTTCATCCCGTCAAGAAACAGGGTCGTTTCATGCATGATACCGCGATTGGCGAAGTTGAGTTTCGTGCCGAGCCGATGGCTGCGCCGCGTCCACGCGACTGCGAATACCGTGCCGATGCCAACCAGAACCAGCAGCGCAAAGCCCAGAACAAAACTTACTGCAAACGCTGCAACCAGATAGGCAAGCCCCATCGCTATCGTAATCGCACCCTTGGACAACGCCTGCATCGTCATCGCAAGTCGGCCGATGTTCGTGGTCATCGTGTTGAGCAGTTGAGACTTCCGGAACCGTTTGATCACCGGCCAATCGGTATGGGCAAGCAGCGTGAAAAATTGCTGGCGGGTATCGTCCACGAAGCCTTGTGACAGAGCTGCCATCATCACATCGCGTTTCATCAGCACATAGGCGCGTAGGGCAACCAACAGGACAAAGCCCATTCCCATCACAGACAACTGGCCCAGGACAGTCGTGATGCCGACAGAATCGAACCAACCCAGCAATCGTCCCGTCACTCCTGAACGCGCCTCGCTGCCTTCAGCGAAAAGGGTTTCAGCAACTGGCAACAGCAGAACTAGCCCCACTCCCTCCAGAGCCGCGGCGAGTGCTATCACGAACAGTGTGCGGCCCATGCGTGGACCGGCATAGGTCATAATCGCACGCAGCAATTCGCGCATGGCCGATTGTGTTGCCGGTACGGGATCAGGCCGCATTGCCGGTGCTTTCCTGATTGGATCGATCCTGGCCAAACGCCATGAAACCTTCGCGTTCTTCCGCGCCGGTCACGATGTGGTCTCCGACCATCAACCATGCATGGAAAAGCAACCCTTCTTCAGGTTCCCCCCGGCGCGATCCGATCACGATGCGCGACGGCAACCCGCGCCGGCCCATTACCCAGCGGCCAGCCATAGCGCGCGGCAAACAGACAGCCTTGAACAATACGGGGCGATCAGCGATCCGATTGATTATGCGCGCGATATCGGCCGCCTGCTTCGCCTGTGCTGAGGATACCCGGGGGCGCTGCTCCGGCGGCAATTCGCCGCCAATAGGCCCAAGCAAACCGCGCCAGCGACGAAACGCCACAAATCTGATCAGGAAACGCGCCCATGCCAACGAAAGCCATATTTCCAGCCGCAACAGGGCTTTTTTACAAGATCGCGTGAGTGTCATGGTCACAAGCCGCCTATCAGAGCCTTGCCAGAAACCATAATACCGCACGGTCGCGCAATCCCCGCAAGGGTGCGGGATGGCGACCAAAGACGGCTGTATCATGCAATATTCCCGCATGACGCATGGCCCGTTCGGCAAAGCTTGCCTGTTTATCGAGGCCGAGGCGGCGCGATATGGCTGCGAGATGGCCTTGCACCCGTACATCGCCCGGAGAAGTCCGGGTCTCGGCAAGCCACGGCGAGATAATCTCATCACCCCACAGTTCGGAAACCGCCAGCAGGCTGGCAACCAGCGCGGGCTCACAATGAAGTTCACGAGACCGGGCGATGGTCGCACCGCGCACAGCAGGGGAAACCTTCTGCATCAGCATCACCATGTCGCACAGCCATTTGAGGCGTTTCCAGCCGGTCAGCATCCCGTGAACCACAAGATACAGCACATAGTCTGGATCATCGATTGAAACCGTGCCGCCACCAGCCGCGTGAGTGACGACAGGATCGCTCCAACCTTCCGGAGGATAACCGAGCAGGCGCGAGTGCACTTCGATCTCTATTCGCAATTTCGGGTCGACGATGCCGATTTCGCGGTGATGGCGCAGCACCCAGCGCGCCTTGCGCAGGGCGAAATTCCCACTTCTGCCACCAATCCGATACCCGCTTTTCGCAGCAAGGTTCAGCGCATCAAGAACGCGATCTGATGGCAACAGCAGATCGACATCCTTGGACTGGCGCAGCGCAGATTCGCCGTACAATTGCTCCCCTAGCCGCCAGCCCTTGAACTCGGTCCAGCCAATCCCGTTTGCATCCAGCAAATTCCCGAATTTCCGCGCACCGGCCTTTTGGCGCAATTCGCAGCGCGCATTATGTGCAGCCGCCTGTGCCAGATAGGCAATGGTTTCACCGTCCGCATCAGCCCTTCCGCTCCACGCCCGGTGAAGCAATGGTCCGATCCGGTGACGTTCGGAGGCGAAGCGCGCCAGACTTATTTCCGGCGTCACGGCATTCCCGGACTGCGGCAAGCCCAACGCAGGACGAATGGCGTCTGCAAGCTGGCGCAATTGAGGAGGTATAACGAGCATCGGTGCACCTAATCCGGCTTGGCACCTGCCTGCAAGATTTGCCTTCAGCAATCGCTTGTAACATGCATGTCAGACTGCTTTAGGGACCCTCATGTCTGCAATCGGTGCAATTTTCCGTCGGGACGGGTCCATGGTGCCCGCCGACGACATCGACCGTATGACCTCTTCCCTTCGCATTCACGGTCCGCTCAAGCAGGAAAAGCGCCGCTACGATACGATGGCTGCATGCTGGACTCAGGGCGAATATTTCACACCCGAGGATCGATTGGAGCGCCAGCCGATCATTTCCGGGACAGGCGGGTTTCTGTTTTCCGGCCGGCTCGATTACCGCGGCGATCTCGCCCGCGCGCTCAATATTGAACCTGCGCAGGCGAAAACCATGGCCGACAGTGCACTTGCCCATGCCGCATGGCGGGAATGGGGCCGAGATGCATTGCTGCGGATTGAAGGTGCGTGGGCCTTCATCGCCCTGGATCCTGGCAACCAAAGCCTGTTCGCCGCCCGTGCGCCTCTTGCTGCGCCGCCGCTGGTTTATCATGATGCCCCCGGCATGTTCGCCATCGCATCGATGCCAAAGGGATTGTTTGCCCTTCCCGCAATCCCGCGTGAAATGGACGAACAGCACATAGCCGATGCGTTGATCCTGAACTTCGAAGAGGCCGAGAAGACTTATTTTCGCGGCGTAAATGCACTGCGTATCGGCCATTGGATGGAAATCCGGCGCGGCTCTATCCAGTGCCAGCGTTATTATGATCCGACCGATGTGGAGCCAGTGCGTTTCATAAATGACGACGATTATGTGGACGCTCTTGATGCCTTGATGCGCGACGCAATCGAAACTTCCATGCGGGCAGATAAAACGCCAGCGACAACCGTCAGCGCCGGTCTCGATAGCTCGACAGTATCGGTTTATGCACTGGAAGCGCTGGAGCGCGGTGTACATGGCTTTACCGATCCGTTGCTGGGCTTCACCCATGTGCCAGGCAAGGACTGGGATGGTCGCAGTTATGGCAAAACGCGGTTGGGAGACGAATCCGGACCAGTAAAGGCGCTGGCCGCCATGTATCCGCAATTTGATGTGACTTTCGTGCCGTCCGAAGGATTGCCGCTTGATCACAAGCTGGATGAATTTATCCGCATGTGCGAATCGCCGCCTTACGGATGGAACAACATTCATTGGGGCATGGAAATCGCCCGGCTGGTCCGTGAAGCCGGGCGCAGCGTTCTGTTAAGCGGTTCAAGCGGCAATCGCACCATATCGCTCAGCAACCGCTACATCTATCCGGAGCTTCTGCGGCAAGGCCGTTGGCTCGAAATGCACCGGCTGCTGCGCGGACTGCACATCCAGCAAGGTATATTGAAGCGGTATTACCGCTATGTTGCACAGCCCCTGCTTCCGGCCTTCGCCAACAAGGCGATTGCCCGGTTCCGCAACGTGCAGGATCAATCGGGTTGGCAGGGTTTTTCGCCCATTAACGGCGAATATGCTGCAGAAATGCGCGTATCCGAAAGAGCCGAGGAAATGGGTTGGGATGATAGCTATACCGGTTTGAAGAGCACAAGAGATGTGCAGTTGCGGATGACTTCAAATGGCAACATCGAAAAAGGGGCGCTCGCTGCGCAAGGCATGCAAGGCCTCACCGGGGTGCAGGGGCGCGATCCATTAGGCGATCGCCGCCTGACCGAATACTGCTTTGCCATTCCTGCAGACCAATTCATGACACCCGGCACTGATCGCTGGCTCGTTCGCCGCCTGATGAAAGACCGTCTACCTTCCGAAATCGTGGATATGCGGCAACGCGGACGGCAATCGGCGGACTGGCACGCGCGTTTCACCAAGGACATTGACCGTTACCGCGAAGAATTCGAAGCAGCGGCCAGCGATCCCGATATGGCGCGCCGTTTCGACATACCGCGTATCCGCAAGATATTCGAAACATGGCCCGACAAAACGCCTCTCGACGCTGATGACCATCCTGATTACGCGGTGGCTATGGTTGGTATCGGTAGAATGTTCGGTATGTCCCGCTTTATTGACTGGGTTGATGGCAAGAACAAATGATGGATACCCCTTTTACTGTCTCCGCCGACCTCGATCTCGGAACACGCGTTGGATCATACCTGCGCAGTGACAACGCGGATGTGACGATAAGCGAAGGTGAGGTGCCGCAGACGTTGGAAGATGTGACGGATCGCGGCGTATCATTTGAAGTCAACGCGACAGATTTTCTCCTCCATTTGCCCGCCGGGGCAAGCTTTCATGTGTCAGGTGGCAAACATATAAGTTACGCACGCAACGGCGCGTCCGACCGCGATGTCGCGCTGTTCCTGCTTGGCTCTGCCTGGGGCGCATTATGCTATCAACGGGGCCTGCTGCCGCTCCATGCCAGTGCCGTGATGCATGAAGGCAAGGTGCATGCCTTCACCGGTCAATCGGGCGCGGGCAAATCCACTCTGGCGGCCGGTCTTTCCGTTGCCGGGCTGGACTTCTTTACTGACGATGTCCTGATCATCGACCCTGCTGATATCAGGGGTTCAACGGCGCGTTGCTTCGCCGGGCAGAAAGATATGAAATTATGGGAAGATGCGCTGCAACTGACAGGAGTTGAAAGCAGCGGCCGGGTCCGTGATCAGCCTGATTTCAACAAACACTTCGCCCTGCCCGCGACGACGGAAGAAAAGGGCAGCGGTGATCTGGTCAGCCTGACGATCCTGAAGAACGAAAACGTCCGGCGGGACCGCGATCCGATCGAGATTGAAAAGGTTCGCGGAGCGCAGGCCCTGAAACATTTGCGCGAAAGCATTTACCGCATGCGTTTTGGCAGCGCCATCATGGGCCGACAGAAGTTGTTCACCGCCCTTGGCCAGTTGATTGCGGCAGTCCACGTGCAGACCTTTGATCGGTCCATGCTGAAACCGCAGTTCGAAAATTCTTCAGCGGCCATGCGTGACTGGATCAAGGGCTACGGCAAGACTGATGGCTGACCTGGCATCACCGCCTGCGGACGCTGCGCCCGATGGAATTACCTGGCTCGCCTCCTTCCCAAAATCGGGCAACACATGGACCCGTATCCTGCTGTCCAACCTGATTGCCCCGGACGGCGTCGACGATGAACATTTCGCATCCCTGTCAGGATCTATCTCTTCCAACCGGGCCGGCTTTGATACGATTACGGGGTTACCCTCTTCCGACCTGACCGATGACGAGATCGATCTGTTGCGGCCCGCCTGCTATCGTGAGAATGCCAAGCTTGCCCAGCAGCGCTTGTTCGTAAAAGTGCATGATGGTTATCATGATAATGGCAATGGCGATGCCATCTTTCCCGGCGATTGCTCCTTCGGTGCAATCTACCTTGTCCGTCACCCTTTCGACGTCGCGGTTTCATACGCGAACCACCAGGGTCATGATAATTTCGACAAGATCGTCAAACAGATGAACAACCTGGATCACATCATGGCAGGCGGCAGCAAAAATCAGCTGCGCCAGCGGACCCTGGGATGGAGCGGACACTATCTCAGCTGGCACCGGCAGGATGCCATACCCATGCTGACGGTCCGGTACGAAGATATGCTGGCCGATACAGCGGCCTGCCTGAAGCGCATGGCCACCTTCCTGCGCTTGCCCGAGAAAGACGATGATGCGGCCATTGCCCACGCGGTGGCGGAAAGCCAGTTTGAGAAACTGCGTGCGAAGGAAGACCGGTCGGGCTTCCGCGAACGACCCGAAAAAACGGAACGTTTCTTTCGCGCAGGCCGCGCTGGTGACGGTTGGGAAATGCTGAACAACGAACAGCGAGAAGCACTCTGCAATGCCAATCGCGATGTAATGGAAGAATTGGGCTATACGCCGTAAACGGCCGAGGGGATGACTAGCGTGAATATCGAAACCAAAAGCAAGATCACCAAGACAGACGATTGCGTGGAAACTGTTGTCGATGAAGAGCTTGTGCTGATGAATATAGTCAGCGGCGTATTTTACAGTCTGAAAGATACCGGCCGGCGCGCATGGGAGCTGTTAGAAGGCGAGCAAACATTCGGCGCGCTGGTTGATGCGATGTGCAGCGAATATGACGTCGCCGAACAAACTTGCCGGACAGAACTCGCCAAGCTGATTGGCGACCTCGAGGAACGGAGCCTGGTTCAGGTGGGCTGACCACTGGGGCCAGCCCGGCCCGTTTCAGTCACGTTTCAGTCGCGTTTGAGTGGTCCCACCAAGCACAACGGTTTTGACCGTTTCGGTGCTGCCAATACTCTCCAGCGGGCTGCCGCATAGGATCACCAGATCCGTCAGTTTGCCCCGTTTTCTAACACCGGTCAGCACTTCACGCGCGACTTCATCGTCGCGGGATATCTCTATGGTGCGATCGAAGCTAAGATGGACGTGTTCGGGATCTTCAAGCCGGCTGCCAAGGCCTTGCCCGGTGTTATTGACAGTCCGATGGAGGATACAGGAATGACCCTTGGCCCGATTCTGATCACTGGCGCGACCGGAGGCCTTGGCACAGCCCTGCGTGCGGAGGCCAGTGCGCGCGGTGCCCATATCCGCGCAACCAGCCGCTCTGTGCATTCGGCACCGGACGCGCAATTTGTTTCGATCGACCTCGCAAGCGAGCAGTCCGATCTCGGTGCACTGATGGAAGGCCGCGAAACCGTAATTCATTCCGCGGCCCTGTCGGACAGTTGGGGCGATTCCGCCGCTTTTGAATCCATCAATGTCGAGGCGACACGCCGCCTGCTTTGCGCTGCTCGGGAAGAAGGAGTCAGGCGGTTTGTGTTCATTTCTTCGCCATCAATTTTTGCCCGTCTGGAAGATCAGGTGGGCATTGATGAGGCATCTCAGCCCGCGTTTCCTCCATTAAATCATTATGCCCGGACCAAACTGGCGGCAGAGCGGTTGGTGCTGGCTGCTGGCGATGCGCAGATGGCAACCTGCGCGATCAGGCCGCGTGCGCTTGTTGGCGAAGGCGACCGGGTAATCCTGCCCCGTCTCATAGAAATCGCCCGGCGCCGCCGCGTCCCGCTGCCTCGAGGTGGCCGTGCGCTTATCGAATTGACCGATCTGCGGGATGCAGCATGGGCGATTTGCGAAGCGGCGGAGCGGTGCGTGGTGATCAATGGCAAAGCGATCAATATCTCCGGCGGACGGCCGATTGCTGTTCGCGATCTGACGCAATCCGTCGCCGACATCCTGGGTACGTCGCCCAAGCTGGTGGATCTGCCCGCCGCGCCTGCCCATCTGCTTGCGACGGTGCTGGAAAAGGGCGCGCGCCTGCTTGGCACAAAGGAGCCGCCGCTCACTCTCTATACCCTCTCGACGATGGGTTATTCGCAGACCTTCGATCTCGGGCCCGCATACCGTTTGCTTGGCTACACGCCGCAATACGATGCAACTCAGACCATCCTGGACGAGGTGCGCAAATCGATTGGAAAGGCACCGCGGTGAAGCGCGTGGGCTTCGGCTGGATGGCGGGCAGGCCCATAATCCGGACCGCATGCCTTGCGCAGTGCGAACCAGCGCAAGTTTGCCCAGCGGCGTATCATCGGGGAAGAGGCGTGCTTCAATGCCGCTGGGGCTCGCGGAGAGTTGATCGCGTGCTCCACCTATCGCTCGGATTGGCACCTGTCCGGAGGGGCGGCCTGTCGCTGACACGGTGGAATGCGGGTATCATATTTGGCGTTTTGACCAGCCGGGCCAAAGCACCTCAGCCTCAGGTTGCACACGGGAGGTCGCCAGCACGGCGTGATGGCGCAATTCCGCCAACCCCGATTCGTCTGCCGACCCCGAGACATATTGGGCAATTGCCTGCGCCAACTCTTGAAGCGGCAGCAGCTTGCAACCGGCAAGTATACACCGGTATGCGCTGTGCTTCAGCTTGATGCCCTGGCTTGGGGCTTTACATTCAAGCGCCCTTGTTTGGTTTGGGCTTGAACTTGCGCGGCTTGCCCTTGAAGGCCGGTCGATCACCGCGCGGCGCTGCGTTTGCCGCATTAGCTGCATTGCCCTTGCGGTGCGGCTTTGCCTGCGGCGGGAAGCGCTTGCCACCTGAACGTGGGCCGTTCCCGCGGGGCGGGCGCGCCGCATCACGCGGAGCTTCAGGGGACAGTTCGATCGTCACATCACCGCCGCTCTCATCGTCTCCGGCAGTGCGGACCAAGGCATCCGCGAACTTGTCCGCGATAGCGCGGGGGATCTGGAAATGCGTTTCCACCTGCCCGATGCGGATCGCGCCAACTTCGTTGCGGGTGATGTGACCACGGCGGCACAGCAGCGGCAGAACCCAGCGCGGATCGGCGTTCTGACGGCGGCCGATGTCCATGCGGAACCATACCGTGTCTTCAAACCCGGGGCGGTGGCGTTCTTTTTGTGCGTCACGGTGTGCTTCGGGCGAATTGACCAGCAATTCTTCCGGCTCGGGCATCTTGGAACGGTGGGCCTGGACCAAAAGCGCAGCGATTTCCTGCGGTGTGCGCTGGGCGAGCAACTTGTCCGCCAGTTCGCGGTCGGCTTCTGTTACTTCAACAGGTTGAAGCAGGGCCTCAAGCAAGCGTTCCCGGTCCTTTTCAAGGATGGCATCACGGTCTGGCGCGTTGATCCAATCGGCATTGATCTTCGCACTGCGCAGCATGGATTCGACCCGTCGGCGGCGCGGGAATGGCACGACGATTACGGCGGTGCCCTTCTTGCCTGCGCGGCCTGTGCGGCCGGACCTGTGCTGCAGGATTTCCGCGTCGCGAGGGATTTCGACATGGATCACAAGGCTGAGGTTCGGCAAATCGAGCCCGCGTGAGGCCACGTCGGTTGCAACACACACCTTTGCGCGCCTGTCACGCAGCGCCTGCAAGGCCTGATTACGTTCGGACTGCGAATGTTCGCCAGACAGGGCAACCGAAGCAAAGCCGCGTTCCTGCAACATCGCATGCATATGGCGCACTTTGTCGCGCGTCGCGCAGAACAGGATCGCAGTTGCTGCGTCGTGAAAGCGCAGAAGGTTGACGACGGCATTTTCGATCTCCGATGGAGAAACCGTCACCGCCTGATAGGTGATATCGCCGTGCCCGCGCTCTGTACCGGTGGTGGCGATGCGCAGGGAATTTTTCTGGTAACGTTTTGCAAGCGCCTCGATAGGACGCGGCATGGTCGCGGAAAACAGCAGGGTGCGCCGGCCATCGGGTGTCGCGTCGAGGATTTCTTCCAGCTCTTCACGGAAACCCATGTCGAGCATTTCGTCCGCTTCATCCAGCACGGCGACCTTCAATTGCGACAGGTCCAGCGCGCCGCGTTCCAGATGATCGCGCAGGCGGCCCGGCGTGCCCACGACAATGGTGGCACCGGATTTGAGAGTTCGTCGTTCCTGCGAAGGGTTCATGCCGCCAACGCATGTGGCTATTCGTGCGCCAGCCTTCTGATAAAGCCACGCAAGTTCGCGGCTAACCTGCAAGGCCAGTTCCCGGGTGGGCGCGATGACCAATGCGCTGGGGGCATTGCCATGCGGAACTCTGCCGCTGTCATCCAGCAACTGCTCCGCAAAGGCGAGCCCGAACGCTACAGTCTTGCCGGAACCAGTCTGCGCCGAAACCACCAGGTCGCGGCCAGCGGCCTCCTGCTCCAAGACCGCCATCTGCACAGGGGTCGGGCTATCATAGTCACGTTCGGCAAGCGCTTGGGCAAGGCTGGCGGGCAATTCGGGAAAAGTCATGAAACACGGGCTTTCGGGCAGCGGGAAAACAGCACCGGAAAAGCGGCGCGGTAAAGGTTGGGTATGTCGGTACGGAACTGCCGGGACTGGCCCGCAGTATCTATCGCGGTGCGTCCTACACTAAAATTACGCGCTTGGCTTTGAATATTTTGCAGTGCAGCATTTTTGGTTGCGAGGGGGCCCGCTTTGCCCAGCCACTTTCACGTAGGTGTTAGCGATACCTTTATCGTAAAGCGGTGCTGTGAATGTGAATGATTAAGCTCGATTGCGTTGCTCATCCAGCCTCTATATTTGCAGGACCTTTGTCCGAAACTGGCTCTGGACATAATAGCAATCCTGCGTAATGATAGCGCTCACATTTTGCCGTCTTGAACCGTTGAAGGAATGCTCTGGAATGAAGAATCTGTCGGGTGGGCGGCTTGGATTGAACGCTCGTACATCGGGCCTGGGCATGATGTCGGCGCTGTTGCTTTCAGGATGCGCGACTGTTCCGCCTCCCCTGGCTGAAAGAACCGAGGCTCCGTCACAGGTAGAAAGCGGCGCAGGCATTGCCAATCCTGAAATCTGGCCGGCCTACGAATATCCGGTGCCCAACCAGCCGGAAGATGAGGCACATATTGCCAGGTTGCTTTCCAGCATGACCCTGCCCGAAAAAATCGGCCAACTTATTCAGGCGGACCTGTGCTGCGTCTCGCCAGAGGATGTGCGCGAATTCAATCTCGGTTCCATTCTGGTTGGCGGCAACAGCGGGCCTTATGGTGATGACTTCGCCCCCGCCCCTGCATGGTTGAGCGCGGCGGACGATTTCTACCATGCGTCTGTCGATACATCGGATGGCGGCGCGGGTGTGCCGATCATCTGGGGCACTGATGCTGTCCATGGTCATTCCAACATCATCGGTGCGACAATTTTCCCGCATAACATCGGCCTTGGCGCCATGCGCGATCCGGAACTGATCGAGCGCATCGGCGCAGCAACGGCTGCAGAAATCCGCGTGACCGGGCAGGAATGGACTTTCGCGCCGACAGTCGCTGTGCCGCAGGATTTCCGCTGGGGCAGATCCTACGAGGGATATTCCTCCGATCCTGAACTGGTTGCATCCTATGTCGGCGCAATGGTGCGCGGATTGCAGGGCCCGGCTGACGGCGACAATCTGCTCGCCGGACCTTATGTTCTCGCTTCCACCAAGCATTTCCTTGCCGATGGCGGGACCGACAACGGCGTGGATCAGGGCGATTCCTCGATCAGTGAGGAAGAACTGCGCGATATTCACGGCCTGCCATATCGGCCTGCGATTGCAGAGGGAGTTTCAACTGTCATGGTCAGCTTCTCCGGCTGGCAAGGCCGCAAGATGACCGGCAACCAATCGCTGATTACCGGCGTGCTGAAAGAGCGGATGGATTTCGGTGGCTTCGTGGTGTCCGATTGGAATGCGCACGGACAGGTTGCCGGCTGCACCAATGAAAGCTGCCCGCAGGCGCTTATGGCTGGGATCGACATGTACATGGCACCCGACACGTGGCGCGATGTTTACGCAGACCTACTCGCCCGCGCCGAAACCGGTGAAATTCCCATGAGCCGCATCGATGATGCCGTAGCCCGCATCCTGCGCGTAAAGATGCGGTTGGGCCTGTTTGAAGCAGGTGCGCCATCGACCCGTCCGCTGTCTGGACAATATGATCTTCTCGGCTCTGCCGAGCACCGCGAGATTGCCCGGGAAGCTGTGCGCAGCTCGCTCGTCTTGCTGAAAAATCAGGATATTCTTCCCCTGGCCTCAGGCTCAAGAGTTCTGGTTGCAGGTGAAGGCACAGACGACATCGCCCGCCAATCCGGCGGGTGGACGATTACGTGGCAGGGCACCGGCCTCGAGAACAGTCAATTTCCCGGCGCGACATCAATCTGGGATGGCATCAGCAGCGCTGTTGAAGCGGGCGGCGGTAGCGCGCAGCTTTCTCCTGATGGCAGCTTCACCGCACGTCCGGATGTTGCCGTCGTGGTCTTCGGCGAGGAGCCCTACGCAGAATTTCAGGGCGACCGTGAAACGCTGGCGCTGGATAATGCTCTCACCGGGCCATACGCCACCATGCAACGCTTGCGCGAACAGGGCATTCCTGTGGTGGCCTTGATGATTACAGGGCGCCCGCTTTATGTGAACCCTGCACTTAATCTGGCCGATGCCTTTGTCGTCGCATGGCTGCCTGGCAGCGAGGGCGGCGGTATTGCCGATGTGCTGGTGGGAGACAGCTCCGGCGCTGCTCGCCACGATTTCACCGGAACGCTGCCAACGGCATGGCCGCTGACTCCCGACATGGACGACGGCGCGCTGTACGATTTCGGCTTTGGCCTCAATTACGGCTCAACTGCGAACGCATGGGCCGATTTGCCTGAGATCGAAGTTGAAAGCGCTGGCGATACCCGGGTGTGGTTCGCCAATGGAACTGTCCCTTCAAGCTGGTCTTTGCTGGTCAACGGCACCGGAGATGAAGCGCAAACCCGTATTACCGGCGTACCAGCTCAGGCGCTTTCGGGCCGCGTTAGAGTGACGGCGGAGAATTTTGTAGTGCAGGAAGGGGCGCGCCGGTTCGCTGTCGCAGAAGGCACATCTTCGATCCACCTGCGCAATTTCAACCCGCTCAATCTCGACCGGGAAACCAATGCGGACATCATGCTGCTGACAACCTTGCGCGTCTTCGATGCGCCGGACAGCGCCATGCTGGGGTCTGCAGGTGATACAAGTTCCGGCATGATCAACTTCCCCATGCCGCAAACCAATGGTTTTGTCCGCTACGGCATTCCGCTCAAATGTCTGCGCACACGCGGCGCGGACATGACACAGGTCAATCTGCCTTTCGTTCTGACAACCGAAGGCGAAACAGATTTCGCGATTGGCGAAGTGCGGCTTGGTATGGATGCGGAGGTGATCCTGGCCTGCGAATAAAAGCGGCGATTTTGGAGAAAGGGTTGGCGCAATGAAGGCAATCGAGGAAATATCCGTCGCCGATTTCGCCACCTTCCGGCGGGACATCCGGCCTGCGTATCGTCCGGTTGTGTTCCGCAACCTGCTGGAAGATTGGCCGATTGTTCAAGAAGGACGCGCCGATCCGCACCGCGCGCTCGCTTTGATAGAGCGGATGGACAGCGGTGCTCCGGCAGAAGTGATGGTGGCGCAGCCTTCAGAGAAAGGGCGCTTCTTTTACGCCCCCGATATGCGCGGGTTCAATTTCACGAAAGATCAGGCCACGCTGTCGCAATTGGCGCAACACTTGCGCCAAATCGAAAGCCAGACCGATCCTGTCGGTATTTACGCTGGTGCAGCATCTGTATCATCGCATTTGCCCCGTTTCGAGGCAGCTCACCCCTTCCCCATGCTTGGCCCTGATGACACGGCAATTCCACGCATATGGCTGGGCAATGCAACGCAAGTCGCCACCCATTTCGATCTGTCAGATAATTTCGCGGCAGTAGTGGCCGGCCGCAGGGTTTTTACCCTGTTTCCGCCTGATGCCACGAAAGACCTCTACGTTGGTCCGCTGAATGTCACGCTTGCCGGGCAACCGGTCAGCATGGTGGATCCGCTGGCTCCCGATCTGGACCGCTATCCTGACTATCCTAAAGCGCAGGATAAGGCACTGCGGGCTGAATTGGGTCCGGGCGATGTGATCTATATCCCCGCGCTATGGTGGCACCATGTGTGCTCGCTTGATCCTGTCGGAGTGTTGATCAACTACTGGCACAACGATACCGCTCACGGAGGCGGCTTTCTGGCACTGGTTCATGCCATGCTTGCGATCCGTGATCAGGAACCGGCGCAACGGGAGGCGTGGCGGGCATGGTTCGACCACATGGTGTTTGGCGAAAATGCGCCAGACGCAGCGGCGCATCTGCCTGATTATGCAAAGGGTGTGAACGGTCCGCCATCGCAGCAACGCGATGAACAAATCCGCAGGTTCCTTGTGCAGGTCCTGTCCGCCGCAAGTTGATCACATTTGAAATGGAGAATGCGCATATGATGACGTCCAAGCTCATTTTATCGGCTGCCGCAGCATCGTTGGCGCTGGCCGCCTGCGCCGCCGTCCCGGTGGCAATCCATGCGCAATCTGCAGCAACCTCCACGCGGGCGACCCCGCCTCCGCTGCCTGTGGGTACATGCATCAATATGGGCAATTCACTTGAACCCGAACAGGAAGGTTCATGGGGCGGCGCGCCGGTAGATGCTGCCGACTTCGCACGGATCAGCGCCGCCGGCTTTGACACGGTGCGCATCCCTGTTCGCTGGCACAACAAGAGCATGGAAACCGCGCCCTACACGGTCGATCCCGAATGGATGGCCCGCGTTGTCGAAGTGGTCGATATGGCCTTGGCAGAAGACCTGAACGTCATCCTCAACAGTCACCATTTCGATCCGATCTATTCCGATCCACAGGGCACAGCGCAATGGCACGGCGGCGTGTGGGACCAGATCGCCCGCCAATTCGCCGACTATCCCGAAGAGCACCTGTGGTTCGAGCTGGAAAACGAACCGCACGATCAGCTGACCCACGCCAACCTGCTTGATACGCTGGAGCCAGCCCTTGTCGCAGTTCGCGCCAGCAATCCCACGCGCGCCGTGATTATCGGTGGTGAAAACTGGAGCGGGGTGGATTCACTAGCCACCCTGCCCTTGCCCGATGATGCGAATATCCATTCGACTTTCCACTATTACGATCCATTCCCGTTCACCCATCAGGGAGCAAGCTGGACTGCCCCGAATATTCCGGAGCCTGGCAGGCAATTCGGAAGTCCGGCGGATCTGGCGCAATTGCAGCGCGATGTCGCCAAGGTTGAAACCTATATCGAACGGACCGGTAGAGTGCCCTTCATGGGAGAGACCGGCGCCTATGACCGCCACGTATCAACGCCTGAACGCGCCGCATACCACCAGGCGGTAAGAGAGGCCTTTACCCCTTCTGGAATCGGCATCTGCACATGGGCTTATGCCAATACCTTCCCCTTCTGGGACCGGCAGAGCGGCGACTGGTTGCCGGGAATGCGCGCCGCAATGGGCCTGCCGGAAGACTAACGCTTTTCTTCCCGGAGAACACACCCTTTTGGCCTTGCGCCGATAGCGCCTGAAACCTATGGTAGCGCTATCACGGGATAGGACGGGCAGGCTAATGGGCCGCGACATTGCAGAATTCTTGCCGGGCGATCATGCATCCGGAACATTTATCGGACGCGCGCAATCACCTGCGGGACCATGCGTTCTGCTGCTGAAGCACGGGCGCATTCTTGATCTTACCGCAACGGTGGCCAGCGTCTCCGGCGCAGTGGCGCGCTCCCAATTCGAAGGTGGCACAGATATCGGGGCGGTTGCAGATGGCCTGCCCGAAGGATGGCACCTGCTGTCTCCGATAGACTTGCAATGCATCAAGGCCAGCGGCGTGACGTTTGCCCTATCCGCCATAGAACGCGTGATCGAAGAACGCGCCCGAGGCGACGCATCGAAAGCATCCGAAATTCGCGGCCAGCTGGAAAGCAAGGTAGGCGCCGGCATCCGCTCCGTTGTTCCGGGCAGCGCAGATGCCGAGCAGCTCAAGCAGGTCCTCATTTCCGAGGGGATGTGGTCGCAATATCTTGAAGTGGCGATCGGGCCGGATGCAGAGATCTTCTCCAAATCGCCGGTGTTGTCTTCAGTTGGCTGCGGCGCCCAGATCGGGATCCGCTCTGACTCGGTGTGGAACAATCCCGAACCCGAAATCGTCCTGATCTGTGATCCCGACGGAAAAATCGTCGGCGCGACGCTTGGCAATGATGTGAACCTGCGCGATTTCGAAGGCCGCTCTGCCCTGCTGCTTTCTACTGCAAAGGACAACACTGCCAGTTGCGCCATCGGGCCGTTCATCCGGTTATTCGATGACGGCTTCACCATTGACGATGTGCGCCAGGCCGATGTCGAATTGGTTGTGCAGGGAACCGATGGTTACCGGCTGTCAGGGGTAAATCTGATGAGCGAAATCAGTCGTGACCCGCTGGAGCTGGTGCGGCAATGCATCGCGCAGCATCACTATCCCGATGGTTTCGTGCTGTTCTGCGGCACGCTGTTTGCGCCGACGCAAGACCGCGATACGCCCGGTGCGGGCTTCACCCACAAACTGGGCGACGTAGTGACGATCAAGTCGGAACGGCTCGGCCAGCTGACCAACACTGTCACCACGTCGAATGACGCCCCGGCCTGGAGCATGGGCATTGGTGAATTTGTGCGCAACTTGTCCAATCGTGCCGTGATTGACCGGATCTGACAGGCTGATGTGCTATCGGATTTTGGTTTGTTGGAGCTGCGAGGATTGGGAACTACGGATGACACCAGCGCGAGCGACACTTCTGGCGCCAGGATATGGGGGGCACAATGACCAAGCTTCGGGATCACCTGAATGACTGAAGAGACTTCATCTTCTGTGACAGCAGCAGCAGTCTATCCCAGCCTGCTGGACAAGCGCGTGATTATCAGCGGCGGCGGATCGGGAATTGGCGCGGGCATCGTTGAAGGCTTCGTTCGCCAAGGCGCAAGGGTTGCCTTTGTGGATGTGCAGGACGCGGCAAGCGAAGCGCTTTGTGCGCGCCTTGCAGATGCTGCGCATCAACCGGTTTACCGCCATTGCGACATCACCGACACGGATGGTTACTCCCGTTGCATTTCCAGCCTCGTTGATCGGCTTGGCGGCTGCGACGTAATAATCAACAACGCCGGTAATGATGATCGCCATGCAATTGCGGACGTGACCAGCGAGTATTGGGACCAGCGCATGGCCGTGAACCTCAAGCATCACTTTTTCGCAGCCAAAACCGTTGCCCCGGCCATGCGGAACGCCGGAGGCGGTGCTATCATCAATCTGGGTTCGATCAGTTGGCACCTCGGGCTGGAAAATCTGACAGTTTATCAGACCGCCAAGGCCGCCATTGAAGGTCTTACGCGAAGTCTGGCCCGCGAACTTGGCCCCGACAATATCCGTGTGAATGCTATTTTGCCGGGCAATGTCCAGACGCCCCGGCAGCAGGAATGGTACACCCCGGAACAGGAAGACGAAATTGTCGAGGCGCAGTGCCTGCCTGGCCGCATCCAGCCTGCCGATATCGCGGCCATGGCCATGTTCCTTGCATCAGATGATGCGCGGTTTTGCAGCGGCCACAATTATTGGGTTGATGCCGGATGGAGATAGATTTGCCAGTTCGCCAATTGTTAAACGCAGACAGCAAGTTGGGCGAAGGGGTCCTGTGGGACGCGGCGCGCGGAGTAGTGTGGTTTGTCGATATCAAGCAGCACCGACTGTGGCATTATGATCCTGATACCGGCAGCAATTCCTTTACAGAAGCGCCGGGCCAGATCGGCTGGGCGTTGCCTGCTGATAACGGCATGTTGCTGTGCGGACTGCAGGACGGGCTGTATGTCTTCCATCCTGAATTGAGCACCTTCGAAAAGCTGGCGGCGGTTCCGGGTGAGCCTGCGGCCAACCGGCTCAACGATGCCTGCACCGACCCGTGGGGGCGCGTTTGGTTCGGATCTATGGATGATACAGAAAGCGCGGCATCCGGCAGGTTTTATTGTTTCGACAGAGGCGAAATCACGCCCGCAGGCCCTTCCGGCATCACGATCACCAATGGTCCGGCGGTCAACGCGCAAGGCGACCGCATCTATTTTACAGATACAACCGCACAGAAGATCATGGTCGCCAATTTGACACCAGACGGCGTTGGCGAAGCGCGACCCTTTGCCGATACCGGTGCGCTATTTCCTGATGCCTACCCCGATGGACCGGTGGTAGATGCAGAAGACCACGTCTGGACCGGGCTGTATCTTGGCGGACGAGTTGCGCGGTTTTCGCCTGATGGAGAATTGACCGCAACCATAGATATGCCTGCCCGTGATATCACCAAGTTGGCCTTTGGCGGCGCGGATTTCCGCACAGGTTATGTAACAAGCGCGACGAAGAACATGACCGAAGATGATATGGCGCTATATCCGCAGGCTGGCAGCCTGTTCGCCTTCGATGCGCCGGTCGCAGGCTTTGCCCAAACACGGGTACGGATCGGCTGAAAACCCATTGTGCGTTGAGGATTGATCTCGACTGTCAGTGATTGTGACGCGGCAATTTTCTGGATGTGCCACGATATTTCAGTGCAAAATCCATGGTCCCGCCGCGATCGAGCTGGCCCGTCTTCTCGCGGAACAGTTCTTCCCAAGGGGTTTGCGATTCTGGCACTCGCGGTGCTGGCTCTTCTGCTTGCCTTCGTGCGATTTCGGCGTCTTCCACCAACGCATTGCATGATCCAGCATTGAGATCGACGCGGATGGTGTCACCCGTGCGCAGCCAGGCCAACCCGCCGCCAACAGCGCTCTCCGGCGAAATGTTGAGGATGGAAGGGCTGTCGCTTGTACCTGACTGGCGTCCATCACCCAGTGTCGGGAGCGATTGGATCCCGCGTTTCAATAGACTGTCTGGCGGCTGCATGTTGACGACTTCCGCGCTGCCCGGCCACCCGATCACCCCCGATCCGCGGATTACCAATATGCAATCCTCGTCGATTTCCAGCGAAGGATCGTTGATCCGGTGGTGATAATCGTCCGATCCGTCAAAAACGATCGCGCGGGCTTCGAAAACGTTTTCATTCCCTGGGCGCGACAGATAACGCGCGCGGAAATCGTCGGAGATGACGGAGGCTTTCAGGATACCAAAGTCGAACAGGTTTCCTTTCAGGACAAGGAAGCCTGCCCGTTCCATCAAGGGATCGGCAAAAGGCCGGATCATCTCACGGTCATGGCTTTCACGGCCAGACAGGTTTGCAGCCATCGCCGTGCCGGTACAGGTTATGCAGTCACCGCGAAGTTTGCCTGCATTAAGCAATTCCCACATGGCGGCAGGCACACCGCCTGCGCGGTGGAAGCGCTCGCCCAGATACTCGCCAGCGGGCTGCATATTCACCAACAACGGCAAGTCATATCCGTGTTGCTGCCACGCGTGAGGATCGAGATCGACACCGGCATGTGCCGCCATCGCCTGGATATGCGGCTGGGCGTTGCTGGAACCGCCTATGACCGAGACAGTAGCAATCGCATTGACGAAAGCATCAGGGGTGAGGATGTCAGAAGGCTTCAGGTCTTCCTGCACCATTTCAACAATACGCCTGCCCGTGCGATAGGCGTATTGCCCCCGCTCCCGGTATGGCGCCGGCACCGCAGCGCAGCCGGTCAGGCTCATGCCAAGTGCTTCTGCCACTGCATTCATGGTGCTGGCTGTGCCCATGGAGTTGCAATGTCCGGCAGACGGAGCGCTGCTGGTCGCCCGGTCCAGAAATTCTTCCTCGTCGATTTCACCAGCTGCAAGTTTGCGCCTGCTGCGCCAGATGACGGTGCCGGAACCGACCAGTTCCCCGTCATGCCAGCCATCCAGCATCGGCCCGCCAGAAAGTACGATGGCGGGAATATCAACGGTGCTGGCGGCCATGATCTGGCTTGGCGTGGTCTTGTCGCACCCTGTTGTCAGGACGACCCCGTCAATCGGATACCCGTTCAGCAGTTCTACCAACCCGAGGTATAACAGATTGCGATCAAGCGCTGCTGTAGGTCGGCGGCAGTTTTCGAATATGGGGTGAACCGGGAATTCGATGGGAATTCCGCCCGCGTCGCGAATGCCATCGCGGGTGCGCTTCGCCAGTTCGATATGTATGCGGTTGCACGGTGAGAGATCGCTACCGCTTTGGGCGATGCCGATGATCGGTTTGCCGCTGCGCAGTTCTTCCGGGGTCACCCCGTAATTCATGAACCGCTCCAGATAGAGCGCGGTCATGTCCATCCGTTCCGGATTGTCGAACCAATCGCGCGATCTCAGGCGGCGTTCGGGCGACTTGGTCATTTTACTGATCGGCCTTCGACAATATCTTCGCGGCGATTTCCTGCAAGGCTTGGGGCAGCATCAGACTCACGGCGGATGAGTTTGTAGGGCATGATGGTCTGTTCCGGCTCCCGCCGTTCACCCGAATTGCGTTCTCTGGTGATGCGCGCGATGGCTGCCACAGCCCATGCGGTCATTTCGCGGATTGGCTGGCGAATGGTTGTCAATTCCGGCCAGATGGTGCTGGCCATCGCGGTATCATCGAATCCACACACCGTAATATCGTTCGGCACATCAAGGTGTAGCCGGTGCGCTACCGCGACAGTTGCCGCTGCCATGTCATCATTGCTGGCAAAAATTGCGGTTGGCCTTGGCGAAACACCGAGCAGCTTTTCTGCCCCGGCCATGCCGGACCGGTACGTAAAGCGGCCCTGAACGACAAGATCGTCGATTAATTCCAGACCCGCATCTTCCAATGCCGCGCGATATCCTTCCAGCCTGCGTCCGCTGGCGACCTGTTCGGGATTGCCGATAATAAAGCCAATCCGCTTGTGACCCAGATCAATGATATGCTTGGTCATATCGTAACCAGCCTGAAAATCATCAATCATCACAGCGCCATGTGATCCGCTGGCTTTCCCCTGCCCGACAGCAATCGCAATGCCATCAACTTCTGTCACAGCGTCCAGAACGCGTTGATCGTCACAGAGCGGGGGCGGCAATACAAATCCGCTTATGCCGGTTTCGCTCAGGCGTTTGATGAGCGGGATGGCGTCAGCTGTTTTTTCACAGCTTTCGACAACAATGTGGATGTCCTTGCGACTGGCTTCTTCAAGCGCGCCCATAAGGAATTCGCTGAGATATGACGCAGAAGGGTTGTCGAAGACCAGAGCGATGCGAAGCTGCTTTCCCCCTGCAAGGCTGCGTGCGGCGCGGTTGGGAGAGTAATTCAGTTTCGCGATTGCATTGAGCACATTCTGGCGCGTCTCGTCGCGAACATTGCCTTCCCCGTTGACGACACGGCTGACCGTCATCGGCGAACACCGGGCCTCGCCCGCTACGTCGCCAATGGTCGGTGCAGAACTTTTTCTGCGGGAGCCACGCTTCCGCGCGTGCTTGGTATCGCTATCCTTGTCCGTCATCACGTCTGCCATAGCCATGTGTTATCCCGCGCAGCAAGTAGGCTTGCGCTCTTTCGTGCGTGCAGATTTTAGCAGATACCAACGAATGGCGAAAATCTCGTAATCTCGAAAATGCCGTTTTCTTCCGGTTGACAAGAATCGCTGCGATCATCATGGTAGCGCTACCATTTAGAGGCGTGGCGTCAAGAGTCGCATTGCCGGGAAGAGGATTTTTGCATGAAGAATTTGCTGCGCGCTGCGTTGTTTGCCGGTGCTGCCACTATAATGACCACAGGCCCGTCGGCCTTGCCGGCCAGCGCACAGGGATCGATTTCGTCAGAGCGGCCGATAGCTGATGCGGCATACTGGAACGCAGAATTGCCTGTGGAACAGCGCGTGGCAGATTTGCTCGCCCGCATGACACTGGAAGAAAAAGTCGCGCAGATGATTACCATCTGGAACGACAAGCCCGAAATCCAGAACGAAGCCAACTTTTTCGATCCGGCACTTGCCAGCGCGCGCTACCCTGACGGGCTCGGCTTTTTTGCGCGGCCCAGCGATCTGATCGGCCCGGGCAGCCCGCGCGTGAATGCGCCCCGATCGATTGAAGAAAGCATTGCCTATGTCAACGCCATCCAGCGCTGGGCGCGCGAAGATACACGGCTTGGCATCCCTGTTTTGCTGCATGAGGAATCGCTGCATGGCCTGGCCGCGCGCGATGCCACCAGCTTCCCGCAGTCCATCGGCCTTGCTTCCACCTGGGACACCGGCCTGGTGCGCGATGTAAACGATTACATCGCCAGCGAAGTGCGCGCACGCGGTGTGCATCAGGTGCTTTCCCCCGTAGTGGACGTAGCCCGTGACCCACGCTGGGGCCGGATCGAGGAAACCTTCGGTGAAGATCCCTATCTGGTAGGCGAGATGGGCGTTGCGGCAGTCGAGGGCCTGCAGGGCGTAGGCACAGATCGTCAGCTTGGTGAAGGTCAGGTGATGGCGACGCTGAAACATATGACCGGCCACGGACAGCCGGAAAGCGGCACCAATATCGGCCCGGCACAGATTTCGGAGCGGACTTTACGTGAAATGTTCTTCCCGCCTTTCCAGCAAGTCGTGGAGCGCACCGCAATCGATGCCGTCATGGCAAGCTATAATGAAATTGACGGCATCCCGAGCCATTCCAACCAGTGGCTGCTGGACGATATTCTGCGGGGTGAATGGGGATACCAAGGGGCTGTCGTATCCGATTATTACGCCATCGAAGAAATGGTCAATCGCCATCGCATAGCCGGGGATATTCCTGCCGCAGCCGTGCTTGCCATGAATGCCGGTGTGGACGTCGATCTGCCAAGCGGAATCGCCTATTCCAACCTTTCTGCACTGGTGGCCGACGGGCAAATATCAATGGGCCAGATCGATCTGGCTGTTACTCGCGTACTTACGATGAAGTTCAACGCTGGCCTGTTCGAACAGCCGTTCGTAACAGACACCGCAACAGCACTGCGGTCCAACACGGAAGAAGGGATCGCCCTCGCCCGGACTGCGGCGGAACGTTCGCTCGTGCTCCTGAAAAATGACGGTGTGCTGCCACTGGCCATGCCCGAGCCTGGAAGCCGCCCGACCATCGCCGTGATCGGGCCGAACAGCGACGTTGCCCGCCTTGGCGGATATTACGGCATCCCGCGCGATACCGTCACTCCGCTGGAAGGCATCCGCGCGTTGCTGGGCGACAGTGCAGATATCGTGCACGCGCCCGGCGTTGTGATCACGTTGGACGACGACTGGTGGGAAGACGAGGTGGAACTTGCCGACCCGGCCGAGAACCGCCGCATGATTGCAGAAGCCGTCGAGGCCGCCCGCGGGGCTGATGTCATCCTGCTTTTTATCGGCGATACCGAGCAAACCAGCCGCGAAGGTTGGGCAGAATCGCATCTAGGTGATCGCACCAGCCTTGATCTTGTAGGCGAGCAGAACGAACTTTTCATGGCTCTAGAAGCGCTCGATGCGCCGATCGTCTCGGTTCTCGTGAATGGCCGCCCGCCAAGCTATCCGGCCATCGCCGAACGTTCCGATGCTATTCTGGAAACGTGGTATGCTGGCGAACAACAGGGCAGCGCGATTGCCGATGCCCTGTTCGGGCGGGTGAACCCGGGTGGGAAGTTGCCGGTCACGGTGGTCCGTAATGTCGGTCAGGTGCCGTCATTCTACAATCACAAGCCAAGCGCACGGCGCGGTTACCTATTCGATGATGCGTCCCCGCTTTATCCGTTCGGGTTAGGGCTTTCCTATTCGGAATTCACTTTCGGCACACCGTCGCTTTCCTCCGGTATGATCGGAATCGGCGAAGGGGTTACAGTCCGCGTGCCCGTGACCAATATTTCGCAGATCGAAGGCGATGAAGTCATACAGGTCTATCTGCGGGACGAGGTCAGTTCCGTTACGCGGCCTGTCAAGCAACTGGCCGGCTTTCAGCGCGTGACCATTCAGCCGGGGCAAACTGCGCAGGTCGATATCACAATCGATGCCGATGCCTTTTCATTCTGGAACCGCGATATGGAATTCGTGACCGAGCCAGGAGAATTCACGTTGATGGTGGGCCCCAATTCGGTGGATCTGACTGAAGTTACGCTGACAGTAACCGAATGAAATCGCAGGCAGCAGGGGATATTCAGACCATGCAAAATCACTTCGAGATAGACCGCCGCGCTGCCTTGGCAGGACTTGCAGCCGTGCCGCTGTCGGCCTGTGCTGCGCGAATGCCTGGGCCTGGCGCCAGCGAAGCCACCCCGGCAGAAAGCCTTGATGCGATTGCCATGCGTGGCGGACGCCGTTTTGGCTCCGCTATCGCATCTACTCCGGGCAATGCCGATGCGGGATCAGTGCAAAACCCGCGTTATACCGCCGTGATTGAGGCCGAATGCGGCCTGGTCGTGCCTGAAAATGAAATGAAGTGGCAGGCCATCCGGCCCGATGCGCAGTCTTATGATTTTTCGCGGATGGATTCCATCGTCGCATGGGCACAGGCGAGTGGGCAGGAGGTGCGCGGGCATACGCTGCTCTGGCATCGCCCGCAGTGGTTTCCTGACTGGCTGAACAATTATGATTTCGGGGCCAGTCCGGCGTCTGAAGCAGCGCGTTTGCTGACCGATCATATTCGCACCGTCACAAACCGCTATCGCGGCACGATCAGCAGCTATGACGTGGTGAATGAAGCGATAGATCATGACCGCAATGCGCCTATCGAAACCAGCCTGAGCCGGGCAATGGGTTCCCCCGAGGCGGTGATTGATCTGGCCTTCCATACGGCGCGCGAGCAGCTTCCCGAAGGCCAGCTTGTTTATAATGATTATATGAGCTGGGAGCCTGCACATCTGAAGCACTGCGCCGATGTATTGCGGCTGCTGGAAGGTATGGTGTCGCGCGGCGTTCCGGTCGATGCTCTCGGCATACAGTCGCATATCGAGATGTTCGAGATTGATCCGGCGACCGGCGTTGGCCCCTATGCGGAACGCCAGTGGCGCGCATTCCTGGATGAAGTTACCGGCATGGGACTGCGGCTCCTGATTACCGAATTCGACGTGAAAGACGCAGCTCTGCCCGGCGATATCGCCACTCGCGATAGGAAGGTGGCTGACTACACTCGCCGCTATTTTGATCTGATGCTGGAATATGACGCACATCTGGACGACATTCTCGCTTGGGGAATGGTCGATCAGTACAATTGGCTGCAATATTTCGGGAATGCGGCCCGGCCTGACGGGCTGGAAATTCGCGGTGCACCTTATTCCAGCGACTATCAGGCAAAACCAATCCGCGATGCCATAGCGCAATCACTCGCCAGCGCCTGACGCGCGCCTGCGGGCAGGTGTAGCCGTCTTAATCAATCTCTCCATCACTGCACAAAAAGAGGGCCGCCCGGCAAGTTTGCCGGGCGGCCCTTTAAGGGAGATTTCTTGACGTACGGCTAGAAATTGGCGCGCAACACCAAGGCATACCGGCGATCGTTGATGAAATAGGACCGCGGTGCCAGGTCATCCGGATTGCCAGTGTAAGCCTGGGTTGTCCTTGTGACCTCGTTCAGCAGGTTAACCCCCTGCACGCCGACGCGGACACTTTCGCTCAAATTGACGAATAGCGATGCATCCAGTTGGCCCGTTGGCTCGTTGAAGATCGAGTAATACGGGAAGATTACATCTGTCGCCGTCAACAGGAAGCGCGATCGCCAATTATACGCGGCACGGGCCGAAATCGGACCGCGTTCGTAGAAGACAGTCGCATTCACATTGTGCCGCGACAGCTGCTCCAGCGGCAGATTGCCCGTGGGCACCGTGGACTCGCTCGGCAAATTGCCGCCATTCAGGAACGAGTTGGGAAGCCCCGAACTGTCGATGAAGGTATAGTTGGCGGCAACGCCCAAGCCGCCCAAAGGACCCGGAAGGAAATCATAGGTCTGCTGGTAGGCGATTTCGACACCCTGGATCTTGCCGTTCCCGTCGAAGTTGGCGGGGCCTCGTACAAGCACGTCTCTAGTGACGCCGTTATTGGTGATTTGCCGCGATGACAGATCCTGGAAGAAGAAGTCGGATATGTCCTTATAGAAACCGTTCACTGTCAGCGATCCGACTGGCGCAAAATACCATTCTGCCGTCAAATCGAACTGCCATGCAGTGGCAGGTCTGATGAAGGGGTTGCCAGCCTGCGCCGTCAGATTTCCGGACCCGTCGAGATTGAGATTCAGGAAGTTACGAATGAAACCGTTGTCCGGCCGCGTAAGCACCCGCGAGGCGGCAAACCGCAGGATCAGATCATTGGCAGGTTCCAGCCGCAGATTGAGACTTGGGAGCCAATAATCATAACTCGTCTCGGCAAGATTCTCGAACGTAGAGCCGTCGGCGAATTGTTGCAGCGCCTCGTAGTTGGCCTGCCCCAAATCGCAGACACCGCCAGGAGATGAAGGCGGAGTGCCGGTAGGCGCACCGGGAGGCACGGTCAGCGCGCAGCGGGTGCTGAACGGGTCAACGATGTTGAACTGCTGCCGCGAACCCACACCGATCTGGCCGGAGGAAGTCACATCTGTGGTTACATAACGCAGGCCCGCATTACCGGCGAAACGCATGCCGCCAAAGTCGTCTGACCCGAAGCGGACCATTGCATACGCAGCAATATCTTCCTGAGCGACCGGCTGAATGTCCGATGGCAGATAAGGTCCGCCATCAAGTGCGCCGCCACGTGCAGCAAGCGGCACCCAGCCAGCGTTTCCGCCATTCGCAACCCACTGATCATTAACCGAGCGTGCGAAATCGACCGAGCCCTGATAATTGCCCGTCAGATCGCCGCCATAATAGAACGCCCCCTGCGGCCCGGGTGCATCACCGCGGAAGAAGTTGGGGAAGTCATAATACTGTGACTGGTACGGGTTGGTATCGGCAAAGCTGACCGGGCTGTTACCAGCCCAGACCTCGCTGAGCACACCCCAGTTGTATGTTGTGTAACGTACTGTCTGGTCACGATCCTGATAACGCGCACCGACTTTCAGTTCACGCAGGAAGGAATCGTCTCCGAACTCATAGCCGAGGTCGGCCCGCAAGGCATATTGCTCGCCTTCTGAGTCTTCGATGTGATCCATCGCCGCACGCCAGAACTGGAAGCGCGGGTCGGAGAAATATTCCGCCTCGCTCACGTTGTTCAGCTCAGGCCGGCTCGCATTGGCCTGCTCCACGGTTGGACCGGCCCATGAATAAGCAAGAATGTTCGGCTTCCGCGGCGCTGCTATTGGCAGATCGCCAGTGAGATCAAGCTCCTGATCGGCAAAGTTGGCGCCGAAAATCGTGAAGTCCAGATTCTGCTTGCGAGATTCTGCGTACTGGAAGTCCAGCTCCAGATTCAGGCGTTCGGTCAGCTGGCTGCGAACATTCAGCCCCCAATCCTGATTGGTTGTCTCCTCGTCCACCTGACGGCGGGAAAGCTGCTGCTGGATCCCACCTATCGGTACGAAAGGTGATGAACCGGGATTGCCGCGCCAACCATCATTGGGATTGGTGATATAACCGGACTGGAACAAGCCATTTGCGTCATATTGGTAATCTGTAAATCCGCCCACAGGGCATTGCGCACGCGTGGTGCCGTCACCGAGCGAGCCATCTGGATTGACCAGGTTCGGACCATTCGCATTCTGCTGGCAACCAATTGGATAGGTGCCGTATTCGGCCAGATCCGGTGCCGTTTCGTAGGTGTACTCACCCCATTCCTGCGTTGCGTGCGAACGAATGAATTCCGCAGTAACAACAGTGCCGCCGCCCGGAGTTTCATACTGCGCAGCCAGGGCAAGCCCTGTCCGTCGCCGATCGAAGTCCTGCGTGCGGAATTGCGCACCAAGCGGTGCATAGCGAAGGTCTGCATAATCGGCGAAGCCGTCTGCACCTGCCGTGCCGGAATTGCCGCACGCGCTGTTGTTGGGCGGCAAGGTCAAGCTATCGGCTCCGCTGGGGAGCGGGTTGCGGCAAACCTGTGTCCCGCCAGCATTGGCCGCGTCCACCAGTGTCCCGTCACGCGTTTGGAAATTGGTGATCTGCAGGCCATCGGCGCGGGCGCGAACCTGCGAGTATGAAGCGCTTGCCAAAAGGCCGAACGTTCCGATTTCCGTTTCCCAGGTATTGCTGATGAGGCCTGAGAGAGTAGGCGTATATTCTTCGCTGAAATCGCCGTAATTGAGCTCGGCACTAAAGCCCATTTGCAGGCCGTAACGATCAAACGGCTTGCGGGTTACAAGGTTGACTGTGCCCGCCAGGCCGCCTTCGATAAGGTCTGCTGTCGCGTTCTTGCTGATGATGACGGAGCCGAGCAATTCGGCTGGCACATCTGCGAAGTTGAGTGCCTGCCCGCCAACACCTGCCACGAAGGCTGTGCGGCCGTTGAATTCCGACCGTACGTAGTTGAGGCCGCGCACAACAACACCGGAACCCTCGACAGAGAAGTGGTCAGGATCGTTGGAACCGGCAAAACGGTTGATTGCGACACCCGGTACGCGCTGCAAAGCTTCGGTCACGGACCGATCGGGAAGTGCACCAATATCTTCGGCGGTGATTGCATCCACCACCGTATCGGCGTCGCGCTTCAGGTTTTGGGCGCTTTCGAGCGACCGGCGGATCCCGCTGACGTAAATCGTATTGTCAGAATCAGGGTCCTGCTGGCCGGCTGCCTCGGTTTCGTCTGCCGACGAAGCATCCTGTGCCATTGCCGTCTGACTGGCAAGAACACCGCCCAGCACAGCCATGGATGCCCCAACCTTGAGCATATTCTTGATTGTGAATTCGCTGCCGGCATGACCGCCGAGTCTGTGAATTGTAGTCTTGGTCACCAGACCTTCCCTCCCATGTTAGCGCTACCATTATTGGGCATGACGCTTTTGAACTAATCCACATAAGCTTATTCCCGCGATTCTCCCTTGGCAAGTCCGCTGTTGAAAGATTGGTGAAGGTGCGGCATTTCTGCCGCGAGAGGAGTTTTTCGGCAACATGACGATGGACAAAGGTATCGTTAACATAAACGCGGTTGATCGCGTGGTCGTTGTTGGTGGGGGGACAGCAGGCTGGATGACAGCGGCGGCCATGTCCCGTTATTTCAACAACGGGCGACGCAAGGTCACGGTGGTCGAATCGGATGCCATTGGCACCGTGGGTGTGGGAGAAGCCACGATCCCGCCGATCAAAAACTTCAACGCGATGCTGGATATTCCGGAAAATGAATTTCTGAAGGCAACGCGCGGCACGTTCAAGCTGGGGATAGAATTCGTCAATTGGGGTCAGCAGGGCGACCGGTATTTCCATCCCTTCGGCACCTATGGGCAGGATCTTCATGGCATCCAGTTCCACCAATTGTTCTTGCGCGAGGCAGCGCGGGGGACTGCCGGCAGCATCTCCGACTATTCAATGAGCACGGTTGCTGCGGCTCTGGGCCGATTCGGTCGTCCTGCCCCCGGAGCGAAATCGCTTGTGTCGCAAATGGCCTACGCGTTTCATTTCGATGCGGGCCTTTACGCTGCCTATCTTCGCAAGATGGCAGAACAGCAGGGCGCGGGACGCGTGGAAGGCCGCATAGTGCAGGTCCACCGAAATGGCGAAAGCGGCGATGTTACATCAGTGGAACTTGAAAGCGGTGTGATTGTCGAAGGCGATCTGTTTGTCGATTGCTCCGGCTTTCGCGGGCTGCTGATTGAGGAGGCGCTGGAAACCGGTTATGAGGACTGGAGCCACTGGTTGCCAATGGATTCAGCGTTGGCCATGCCGACAGCAAATGTGGGTTCCCCCCCGCCCTTCACCCGCGCCACGGCCCATACGGCAGGCTGGCAATGGCGCATCCCGCTGCAACACCGCACCGGTAACGGACACGTGTTCTCCAGTGCATACATGCAGGCAGAGGAAGCGGAGCGGATCTTGCGCGATCATGTGGAGGGCGAACCTCTAGCCGACCCTCGCCTGCTGCGGTTCACTACCGGAATGCGCAAGAAAGCGTGGAATCACAATGTCATCTCGCTTGGCTTGTCAGCCGGCTTTATCGAGCCGCTTGAATCGACCAGCATTCATCTGATCCAGAACGGAATCGCCCGGCTGTTTGCGCTTTTCCCGGAAAAGGCGATCAGTCCGGTAGAGCGGGACGAATACAATCGGGGCATGCGCGAGCTGTACGAGGATGTGCGCGATTTTATCATTCTGCATTACAAGGCGACACAGCGCGGGGACTCTGAATTCTGGCGCTATGTCCGTGATATGGACGTGCCCGAAAGCCTGGCCCGCAAAATCGAACTGTGGCGGCTGCATGGCCGTATTTTTCGCGAGAACGCAGAGCTGTTTACGATGCCAAGCTGGACCGCCGTTATGCTGGGTCAGAACATCTGGCCCGAGCGATATGACCCCATCGCCGATACTCTGGACGAACAGCGCGTTGCCTCGGCCATGGCGCAAATGCGCGAAGGATATCGCGCAACAGCGCAGGCCTTGCCCAGCCAGGAGGAATTTCTCCGGCAATCCGGCGCGTGGTATGATGAGAAAAGCACAGTCGCCGCCATGCCCGGAGGCTTCCGATGAACGGTGATCCCATTCGCAAAATCGTGATCGTTGGCGGTGGCACTGCGGGTTGGATGGCCGCCGCTGCGATTTCAAAGATCATGGGCAACTTTCCAAGGCTGACGATCACGCTGGTCGAAAGCGAAGCCATCGGCACCGTCGGCGTTGGTGAAGCGACAATCCCGCAGATTGCCGCTTTCAACAAGCTGCTGGAACTGGATGAGCGCGAATTCGTGCGGGAGACTTGTGCAACGTACAAGCTGGGCATTGAATTCGTCGATTGGTTGCGCCCGAACCATTCCTATGTGCACCCTTTCGGTTCCTATGGGCTCGATATGCTGGGCATTGAATTCCACCATTTCTGGCTCCGCGCACGCACGCTTGGGCAAGACATTCCGCTGGACGATTTCTCGATTGCGGTCGCCGCCGGAAAGGCGGGCAAGTTCTTCTGGCCGCGCCCCGATCAGCCAAATTCGCCGCTTTCACGCCTGTCCTATGCTTTCCAGTTCGATGCCGGACGCTACGCCCGGTATTTGCGCAAAATCGCCGAGACGTGCGGCGTCCTGCGGGTCGAAGGCAAGGTCACGCAGGTTCTGCAGAATAGCGAAAATGGCCATGTCACTGCCGTCAAACTGGAAGACGGACAAAGCGTAGAAGGCGAGCTGTTTATCGATTGCTCCGGCTTTCGCTCGCTCTTGCTGGGCCAAACTCTGGGCATCGGTTTCACCGACTGGACGAAATGGCTGCCTTGCGACCGCGCGGTTGCCATCCCGTGCGAACTTGGCGGCAAGCGAGAGCCATTAACGCGGTCGACCGCGCGCCCGGCAGGCTGGCAATGGCGCATTCCGCTGCAGCACAGGATCGGCAACGGGCACGTCTATTCATCGGCGCATATGGAACCAGATGAGGCAACCGAGATGCTGCTCGCCAATCTGGATGGCACGCCGCTGGCAGAACCCAATCACCTGCGCTTCACCGCAGGCCACCGCGATAAGGCGTGGGACCGTAATGTGGTCGCGCTTGGATTGGCCGGAGGTTTTCTGGAACCCCTGGAATCGACCGCAATCCACCTCGTGCAGTCCGGCATAGCCCGCTTAATGAGCCTGTTCCCCACAACAGCCTTCGCGCAAAAAGAGATCGACAGATACAACCGTGAAACCGCATCCGATTACGCTGACATCAGGGATTTCCTGCTGCTGCATTATATGGCGAGCGAGCGGAACGATTCTGAATTCTGGCGATATTGCCGCGCACTCGATCCACCCGACGCGTTGAAAGAAAAGCTGGAGATGTTCCGCAGCTCTGGCCGCGTAATCCGTGAGCATAACGAACTGTTTACCGAAACAAGCTGGCTATCGGTTATGGTCGGCCAGGGCATTGATCCACAAGGATATCACCCGGTCGCCGGAATGCTGGACGAGGAGGAAACGCGCCGCCGCGTGTCGCATATCCGGGACGTCATTCAAACCACTGTCGGGCAAATGCCTACTCAGGAGGAGTTCCTTGCACAAAACGGCGCAGCCATTCCTGCATCCGAGCGCCTGAACGCATGACCACCCTTCCACCGCCCGTTGCGATCGAGGATTTCGAAGGCCCAGTCACGCCCAAAGCCTTTGCAGCGCTCCGGGAACAAGGGCGGCCTGCGATCTTGCGCGGACTTGTGGCGGATTGGCCAGCAGTCGGGATGGCCAACCAGGGCGACGCAGAAATTATCGGATACATGACGCGAGAACGCGTTCCCCGGCCCGTTGCTGCCATTGCAACCAAGCCTGGAGCGCACGGACGCTTCTTCTACAACGATGACGTCAGCGGTCTGAACTTCGTCAAGGGTACGGGCCATCTGGAAATGTTCCTCGCCGATCTGCTGAAGGCGCGCGATATGCCTGATGCGCCCGGTCTGGCAGTGCAGTCCGAAAATATCGCCGAAATCATGCCCGCATTCGCGCGGGAGAACCGGCTTGACCTGCTCCCGTCGGTGCCGCCGCGTATCTGGATCGGTAATCGTATCCGTGTCGCCCCACATTATGATGTGAAAGAAAATATCGCGTGCTGCGTTGCCGGGCGCAGGCGCTTCACGCTTTTCCCGCCTAACCAGATCGCCAATCTCTATCCTGGTCCGTTTGAACTTACGCCAGCGGGAACGCCTGTCAGCATGGTTGATCCATTGGCACCGGACCTCGCCAAATATCCAAGATTTGCGGATGCATGGCAAAGCGCGCAGCAGGCTGTGCTCGAACCGGGCGATGCGATCTACATTCCTTATTGCTGGTGGCACGGCGTGGAATCACTGGAGCCGGTCAGCATTCTGGTGAATTACTGGTGGAACGACGAAGAGCCGGAAGGCATCGCGGGCCCCTACGATGCGTTGCTGCACGCGATTGCTGCCTATCGCCATTTGCCGCCAGTCAAACGCGACGTCTGGCGGGGCATGCTGGATTATTATGTGTTTGAAGACAATGGCGATCCAGCCGCGCATCTGCCGCCCCACGCAAAAGGCATCCTCGGCCCGCCCGAACCCGGGCTGTTTGCGAAGATGCTCGGGATGATCCGTGGTGCGCTGGGTTAGCGGGGCGGCCCTGCCTGCTGCAATACAGCGCCCATGAAATCGGCATATGGCGGAGCGAACTGCAAGGCCGCCTGAGCTTTGGCTGAAAAAGCGCGCCCGGCTTCGTCCGCCTCGCGCTGCCCCGTTGAACGAGACTGCGGGGTGATACCGCGCACAAAGCCCAGTGCACCCAGCAAAGCCATATACTCCTGACCCAACAACGGGGCCTCTTCCCAGAACGGCAAGCGCCCTCTCCGTGTAAACTGATCTATGGCCAAGGAAAGCCGGTCTGACCGGCGCATTTTGCCAAATACATTGGTCGCCTGCGGGGCCGCGTAATGCATGCCGAGTGTATCGCGAACGGCATCCATCATCAGCCCGGAGCGGCGGTTGTATTCGCGCCTTTCAAGCGGTTCGATCTGGCGTCCCGGCAACATTTCCAGCAGCAGGCCTAGCTGGCGGTGAGCAAGGTCAAGATTGAGGAAGCCGAGCGGTTCGAAGCGCGCCGCTGCGTCCCCCAAGGCTACGACATTGCCGGCCCACGGTTCGACCACGCGCCCCGGCATAAGCGGGATTGATGCGATTGCGGCTCCTCCCAAAGCCTGCACTGCTGCATTGTCACTGACCTGTCCGGACGAGCCAAGCGTCACCTGCAGCCCGTCGCGTCCGGCAAACTCGCACAGCCAGCCTTCGGGAAGCATCGTGAAACGGTCTTCCAGCGCCAGCATCGCCAGTCCCGGCTGGGCGACAATTATACGGCGAAGGGGCAGATAATTGCCCCAATCCTGCTGCTCCGTCTGCCGCAAGGCCGCCAGAAGGCGTGCGCCAGTGCCGCTGCAATCTATGAACAGATCAGCCTCCAGCCTGCCTGCTCCGGCAATCTGGATGGCGGCGATGCCACCTGCATCGTCGGGCGCTATTGTGGCGATGTCGCCTTGCACATGATCCACGCCAAGCTGCCGGGCCAAGCCAATCAGCAAGTCTCGGTAAGCAGGCGGATTCCAGCGCAAGGCGTAATCCACATCGTCCACCGGGCTGGGCTGATTGCCCGGCGGAACGCAGAACCGCCCGGCCTCCGCCAGCAATTGCGCCAGCGAACCCGCCGACGTATTCTCGCCGCCTGAATTCTTCGACCCGCCACCCCAATCATTGGCAAAGCGCGTCATCAGCGCATGCTCCAAAGTTGCGCCGTATGGCACAGCACCGTGCTGCGCCTGCCCATCCGATTGCGGCGCACCCCAGCCGATCATATGCGCGATAAGGCGGTGGCTTGCGCCAGCTTTCAGCAGGAGGGATTCTTCTGTGATGCCAAGCCGGTCATGCAGGCGATTGGTGAACGGCAACGCAGTAGCGGCGTGGTCGGCAAAAGCTGCGGGGTCCGGAGCCACTGCCACCACAATCACCTGACACGCTGGCAAGGCGCGTTTCACGCCTATCGCAGCCAACACGCCAGTTTGACCGGCGCCAACCACAACAACGCGCCGCAAGGGTTCGCGGGCCGCGCTCACATCTGTTCTGCCAGCCGCGCGCTTTCTGCGCGAAGGTAATCGACGTGACCGGGCATGCTGTCCACATGTGCTGAGATGGCCTGCTGTAACCGGTCCAGTGCGGCTTTGACCCGCGCCGGGTCAGCCATGGCTGCGCGCGCGTCATGCGTTTCCGGAAAAACGCCCTGCCCCAGATATACCGCAATCCAACTCGCGTCGTAGAACAACCCGTCGGAATATTTCTCAATCCGGCCAGCTTTCCGCCAAAGCTCCATCTTTTCGGACAGACTGTCAGGCACGGTCATTGTGCGCACATGGTTCCAGAAGTCGGAATCATCGCGGGTGGTCGCGTGATAATGCAGGATCAGGAAATCACGCACCCGGTCATATTCCATATCAACCAGCCGGTTGAATTCATCGCGGTCGCGCGGGTCAATCTCGCCGCCTTCCGGGAACAGTTCGATCAGATATGTGATCGCCATCTGCGCCAGGTATATGGATGTCGATTCCAGCGGTTCGAGAAAGCCGCTGGCAAGGCCGACGCCTATCACGTTGTGGCTCCACGAACGTGATCTGCGACCGGGCCGGAAGCGCAGGATGCGGGGCTCTGCCAGTGGTTCTCCTTCGGCAGCATTCCGAATGGCATCGCAGGCATCAGCTTCGCTGAGGAAGGCGCTGGAGAATACATAACCATTGCCCATGCGATGTTGCAGCGGGATTTGCCAGCGCCAGCCGGCGGGCATCGCAGTTGCTGTGGTGTAGGGCCTGATGTCAGGCGTGAAATGGGTACAGGGCATGGCCGCTGCACGATCGCACGGCAGCCAATGCGTCCAGTCTTCCCAGTCCTCCTCCAGCTCCTGTCCCAGAAGGATAGAGCGGAAACCGGAGCAGTCGACAAACAGATCCCCTTCGATCCGCCGCCCGTCTTCCAGCAACAGAGCTGTGACATTGCCCGTTTCAGCATCACGTTCAACCCGGGTAACACGCCCTTCATGGCGGGTAACGCCCAAACCGGTTCCAAAATCGCGCATGAACGGGCCAAACAGCGTCGCATCGAACTGGTAAGCGTAGCCATAAGTGGATGCGAGTGAGGTATCCTGTGCTGGCGGAGCAAAGCGATTGGCCTTTGCGGCTGCAACCGCAAGAGAGAATTGCCCTAATTCTGCGGCAAGACCTTGCCGCTGCAATTCCAGCCACCAATGATGAAACCCCACGCCAGCCACTTCTTCACCAAAGCTGCCAAACGGGTGGATATAGCTTGTCCCGATCGCGCCGAAATCGCGGAAGTCGATACCCAGCTTGTAGGTAGCATGGGTGGCCTTCATGAACGCGGCTTCGTCTATGCCCAGCCGTTCCACAAAGCCGCGAATGTGCGGCAAGGTCGCCTCCCCCACGCCAACGATGCCGATATCTTCGCTTTCGACCAGATCAACGCTCGCCAGATCGGGCAGCAGTTTTGCCAGACCTGCGGCAGTCATCCAACCAGCCGTACCGCCTCCAAGGACGACCACACGGCAGCGTTTCTGGTCGGGTTGCGGCATCCTCAGACCCGGTTAAACCAGTGGAACAGAAGCGACAAACAGCGGCTGCATCAGCCTTCCATATCCTCCAGCTCGCGGCCCTTGGTTTCACGAACCATGAGCCATACAAAGATCACGGAAATGGCCGCGCTGAGAGCGTAGAAGCCGTAAGCGCCCGTTAGCCCGATGGTCCCCAGCATGATCGGGAAGGTCATCGTGATCCCGAAATTGGCAGTCCATTGGGCGAACCCGCTGACCGCCAGGCCAGACCCGCGGATCTGGTTGGGGAACATTTCCCCCAGCATGACCCACATGACCGGGCCCCAGCTGAAGTTGAACAGCGCGACATAGGCATTGGCCGCAACCAGAGCGATCACGCCCGCTCCGTCAGACAGCACAAGCTGGCCATCGACCAGCGAACCGCTCATGAAAGCGAAAGCCATCGCGGCCAGCGTCACCGCCATGCCGATGGAACCGATCATCAGCAGCGGCTTGCGGCCGATACGGTCGATCAGCGCGATAGCTGCGAGACATGCTGCAATAGAGATCGTTCCGCTGAGTATATTGATCTTCAAGGCGTCCGCTTCGCTGAAGCCGACCGCCTGCCACAGCACAGCGCCGTAGTAGAAGACCACGTTGATACCGACGAGCTGCTGGAACACCGCCAGTCCAATTCCAACCCAAACGATACGGCGCAGACGGCCACTGCCGTTGTCAATCAAGTCCGACAATCGCGGCGCATGGTCATTGGCGATCGAAGTTTCGATTTCAGTGACCTTGCGGTCTGCAAAAGCTTTGCCGAACAATCTTTCAAGCACCCGGTTTGCATCATTGATGCGGCCTTTGGTGACCAAAAAACGAGGGCTTTCCGGAATAGCCAGCAGCGCCACCAAGAAGATCGTCGCCGGGATCAGTTCCATCCAGAACATCCAGCGCCAGGCTTCGTAGCCCAGCCAAGCTGCATCCACAGATGATCCGGCATATTGTGCCAGCAGATAGTTGGACAGGAAAGCAGCCGTCAGCCCGATGATAATCATCACCTGCTGGATGCTTGAAAGCCGCCCGCGCATATGTGCAGGTGTGACTTCGCTGATGTAAGCTGGCGCCAGCACGCTTGCCGCGCCAACCGCAAGGCCGCCGATAATGCGGTAGATCACAAACTCGGCAGAGCTTCCGGCAATACCGGAACCGAACGCACTGATAATGAAGAACGCAGCGGCGATCAGCAGCGTGTTCTTGCGGCCCAAGACATCGGACAATCGGCCCGCAACGAAGGCGCCGACAGCGCAGCCCAGCAACATGGACGCCACATTGAAGCCTGTGCCCACATCGTCGGAATCAAAGGCGATGCGCAATCCATCGACTGTTCCGTTGATAACACCACTGTCAAACCCGAACAGAAATCCGCCGATCGTGGCTACTGCCACGATGGCGGTGATCAGCGCCATATTGGTGCTGCCGTCCTCGACTGCCTGCATCTTGTCCATCACTCTCTCCCGCCAACCCGCTTGCATCGCGGCTCTTGTATGGTAGCGCTACCTATGATGGAATTCTGCGGTAAAGCAAGCAGGCTTTTTCCGCGCTACACAGATCAAGAAGGACTCTACACTATGCTCGATGGAACCAATTTTGTGGCCGGTGAACGGCGCAGCGGCAAGACAATCTTTCGTGCCAGGGAAGCTGCGACAGGATTGGAAATCGCACCTGACTTTCATGAAGCAGATGCAAATGACATCGCTGATGCCTGCGCTGCTGCCGCTGACGCGCAACGCGCTTTCGCCAGTCTACCGCTTTCTCAACGCGCCACCTTCATGCGCCTTGTCGCCGACAAGATCGATGCGCTGGGGGATGATCTGACCCAGCGTGCCATGCGTGAATCGGGCCTTCCCGAAGCCCGCCTGAATGGCGAGCGCGGGCGTACGGTAGGCCAGCTGCGCTTGTTCGCGGATGAGGTGGAGCATGGTTCATGGCAACGGTTGCGAATCGACCATGCCGATGCAAGCCGCACACCGCCCAAGCCTGATCTGCGCCTGCGCATGGTTCCGCTTGGCCCCGTTGCGGTCTTCGGGGCCAGCAACTTCCCCCTCGCTTTTTCCGTGGCTGGCGGCGACACGGCAGCGGCATTTGCGGCAGGCTGCTGCGTTGTTGTTAAAGGCCATCCAGCCCATCCCGGCACATCCGAGCTCGTCGCCGGAGCGATCTGTGCAGCCGTGGCAGAATGCGGACTGCCTGCAGGCGTATTCTCGCTGCTCAACGGTACGTCGAACGATCTCGGCGCTGCTCTGGTCAGTGATCCGCACATTGCAGCTGTCGGCTTTACAGGATCGCGTAGCGGAGGTCTCGCCTTGATGAAAATCGCGGCCGAGCGGCCTGTTCCAATCCCGGTCTATGCTGAAATGAGCAGCGTCAACCCGGTAGTATTGATGCCGGCGCGGTTGGCGGAGGGGGCAGAAGAACTGGCCAGATCCTACGTCGGTTCGCTATCGATGGGCGCAGGCCAGTTCTGCACCAACCCGGGAATTGTGCTGGCCGTAGAGAGCCCTGCGCTCGGCCAATTTCTTGATGAAGTCGCCAAATCACTTGGCACTGTGCCTGCCCAGACAATGCTGACCTCCGGCATTGCATCGTCCTTCGGTGAAGGGGTTGATCGGCTCAGCACCTTGCCCGGCGCCAGGCTGCTTGGATCTGGCAAGGAAGGTTCCACCGCTTGCGGCCGCGCGCAGGTTTACACGGTCGACGGCGAAAGTTTTGCCGCGAACGAGGCGTATTCGAACGAGATTTTCGGTCCAGTATCCATCATCGTCACGTGCAAATCCATGGAACAGGTCAAGGCGATTCTGGCCGGGATGGAAGGACAGCTTACTGCAACCTTGCACATGAATAGCGATGACCACGCAGAAGCGGCGAAATTGTTGCCCGCGCTTGAACAGATAGCCGGAAGGATCATCGCCAACAGCTGGCCGACCGGAGTCGATGTGACGCATGCTATGGTGCATGGCGGACCCTTCCCTGCCACATCCGATGGCCGGAGCACCTCCGTTGGCACCTTGGCCATCGACCGCTTTCTTCGCCCTGTTTCATATCAGGATATGCCACAGGGTCTTCTGCCTTCCGCACTTCGCGATGCAAGTTCGGGGAGCATACGCCGTATCAACGGGCAATATTGAATGGATCGGCCTACGCCTGAAAATGTGCGACCTACAGATTAATGGCGAGCGTATCCCTGACCGGATCATAACTGATGTCGATCCCGCTGGTGCGCAAAGTGTCAAAGGCCACGTAGTCGCCGTCTACATTCAGCCGTTCATAAAGTGCATTCGGCAGCAATTGGCTGAGATCTGCAGAAGACAGGTGGAGCTGGGAGTTCTGATCGATCGACACGTTCAGGACGCCTGCCGGCCTGCCGTTCAGATTGACCGGTTTGTTGACCTCAAGATCGCCTGATTGCGCGCCTTGCACCCCCAGATCATAATCGACGTTCAGCAAACGGCGGCCGGCAACGAAAACGAAAGCGTCATCATTCGCGACTGATGCACCGGACTGGCCGCCGGAGCCGGCATCTGCGCCGACTTCATTGTCTGCCAATGTTTCATCAACCGCGTCATCAAGGCTGCCTTGCAAAACAGCGTCCGCAGGAGTGGAGATCGCAAAATGTGGTCCCCGCGCAAGCGGGATGTCCACCAGGCGATAGTGCTGCACATAGGCCATTTCGGACGAATTTCGCTGGCCAGCCAAATATCCGCCGAACAACGGTAAGAGGACAAAAGCTGCCAAAAACGCGCAAACGGGCCACCAGTGTGGCAGTTTTTTGAAATAGGGAGATTTTATCGCCAGTAATGCCAATGAACCTACCCCCCTTCTTGACGAAAAGATAAGCACTCCGAAGCGCTTCTGGCAAGACACATGCGTGGCAAAGGATCTCTAAGCACTTGTTAACAGGCAATTTCGTAATGGCTACTTTGCCGTTAACCAATTCCAGCGACGGGACTTTATCGAGTCGCAGGCCATCTGGCCGCCATGAACTCGAGCAGGAAAGCAAAGCTGCGCCACGCCATTTCGCTGCCCAAGCTGCTGCTTGGTGCATGCGCATCGGCCTGTCTGCTGCCTTCGACTGCCCAGGCCCTGGACATACCCAATCCCATGGCTTCCGCCCATGCCAGTCCTTATTCCTGCCCGGTGCGCGCCTTTGTGCCCGCTGCACCGGCAAGCGCGCCCAGTACTGCAGCCACTGCCAAATCTGCCGCAATTCTTGGTGGACAGCCCAGCGCGCTGGACCTGATCCGGCAGCAACAGTCCGGGCTGGACGCTGCCGCTGAGCAGGCACCCGCTGCATTCCCTGCTTTGCACCGGTCTTTGGCAATTGCGGGCGCATGTCAGCTAAATCTTGCGTCAATCGAAGTGCCTACAATCACACCCTCCAGTCCGGTTCGAACCGGTAGCGGAACTGCAGTGGTAAGGCCGATTGTGGCTGCTGGCGCATCGGCCGATAACTTTCTCGGCAGTGCGCGTGTACGGATCAGGCGGACGCCGTTTACAGATGACTGGCAGCGCGTTTCGTCACAGGAACTTTCCGGCGGGCGTGTAAACAGATTGCTCGGGGCCGGTGGTACCGTCAGCACAGAGACTCTGTCGCAAGTGAACCGCTGGGCCAATCAGCGCATCGAATATGCCGATGACAATACAACATATGGCGCACGCGACTATTGGGCGACAGCTGAAGAGACCCTGGCTATCGGGCGCGGTGACTGCGAGGATTATGCGATCCTGAAGTACCAGATACTGCAAGCGCTCGGCTTCGATGAGAGCCAGATGTATCTGACCCTTGCACGCGATCTCGTGCGCAACGCCGATCATGCAGTGCTGATTGTCCGTGTCGGCCAGCAACATTATTTGCTGGATAACGCGACGGATGTCTTGCTGCCCGCGAATATTTCCTACGATTACCGCGCAACGATGAGCTTCAACAGCGAGTCTGCCTGGCTACACGGGTATGCGCAGCGTCCCGGTGCGCAGCCGCGCCAGATTGCCTACCGTTCCGACAGCGCGGTATCCAGCGCCCTGGTCACCGGCCTCAACAGATAGGCAAGGATGCTTTTTGCTCCTGTGATGATCTCCACATCGGTGATCATGCCGGGAACAATGGGAAACTGCTGGCCATCTTTTTCGATAAAGCTGCGGTCCGTTTGGATAAGGACGCGGTAATACGCTTCCCGCTCCACTTCATCATAAATGCTGTCGGCGGAAACTTCGACAACGCTGCCAGCCAAGCCGCCATAGGTCGCGAAATCATAGGCGGTTACCTTGACGTTGGCTGGATCTCCCACCGCGACAAATCCGATATCGCGCGGGCTTATTCGCGCTTCGACAAGAAGCCGATCACCGATTGGCACAACTTGCATGATGGTTTCACCGGCGCTGACGAAGCCGCCTTCTGTCGTGACCTGAAGATTGTTCACGATCCCGGTCGTCGGTGAACGCAGTTCATTGCGGTCCTGCCGAGCTGCTGCGCCGCGTATGCTTTCATCATTCACCGCGATCCGCGTTTCGACTTCGCTTCGCTCGTCGAGTGCCTGCTGCCGGAAATCAAGGCGAGACGCCTGCAAATCCGCCTGCGCTTCGCGGATCGAGGCTGAAGCGCGCGCGGCGGCCTGACGGGATGCAGACAGCCTTCCACGCACATCGACCAGTTCTCTTTGGGCGGTCAGCAGTTCTGTCTGCGGGACAATGCCCTGCGCCGCGAGCGGGGCCAGCATGTCGACCTGCTGCTGAGCCAATTGCACGCTTTCTACCAGCGAACTTGCGGTCGCCTCCGCTTCACGCAAATCACGGCGGCGCTGATCGACGGCCGCGGCAAGCGCGGCCTCACGGCTGCGCGCTGTGGCCAGGCGCGCGCGCTGCAGCCGCTGTTCCTCGGCGCAGACAGATCCAGGCGCGCATCCCATGGCAGAGCCCTGCGCTTCGCCTTCAAGGCGCTGTGCACGAACTGAAAGCCGCGCATTCTCCGCTTCCAACTGGCCCAGCTCCGATGCCGCCATACTGTCATCAAGTCGGACAAGGACCTGTCCCTGCTCAACCCGTTCACCGCTGCGCACAAGAATATCTGCAATAACTGCAGGTTCGGATGGCTGGACCAATTGAGCCTGGCTGGAAGGAATTACCTTGCCCTGTCCGCGAGTAACCTCATCCACCTGGGCGAAGCTGGCCCATGTCAACAACAGCAACAGCGCTGCTGCACATACGGCGATCAGCTTCCGGTTGGCATCCCAACCCGTGACGCGGTCAGACAAACTCATGGTAATGTCGTCCCGTCTTGTGTTGGTGTTGCAGCAAGGCCGCTTTGCTCTTGCAGCGCAGCGCGATAGCCGCTGCTGGCAGTTGCCGGATCCGGTATTGTGAGAGTCCAGCCTTGGGACGGGTCCATTCGGCCGCCAACATCATTGTCTGCGCGGCGGTCGGTCCTGTCAGTTGGGTCGCGCCGAAGATGAGGCTGCGGAACAAACTCCTCTGCGATCTCCACCATCTCCTCGTCCACTGCGGCAAAGCGCGCAGGATTATAGGATGGGCGAAATTCACGGCCAATCCAGCGAGACGCAAAATTGGTTGCCCGGCCAGACCTGCCCGGCATCCGGTAGAAGATGTGGCGCCCCTCGACATGGACCTTCTCAAGCCGGTAGGCCCAATATGGCAGAACGTAATCGGCGTGATAATGCGTTGCGGTACCTACCGCTTCATCGACATATCCTGACAGCGCCGCCTGCGCGACATCTCGCGATTGCCGCCACAGGTTTGCAAGAGGCCTGCGGGCAAGCGAGCCATCGCAGGTGTAACTGAATTGGCAGACCGGATCGGCATATCCCTGGTAAATTACGCCGCAGACCGAAGATGGATAGGCCGGATGTGTCACGCGGTTGAGAATGACCTGTGCCACCCCGCGTTTTCCCGCCACACTTTCATTCGCCGCTTCGTAATAGATTGCCTCTGTCAGACAGTTCAGCGCCGTAGAGTAGCTGGGCGAGCCTGAAGCAATGCTGCGAAATGGTGCCATCTTGTCTGTCAAACGCGCGGCAAAGGGAATGTCCGCATTGCGTGTCTGCGCGCTCTTTGCATCTTCTTCCAGCAGGGCATCGCCCTGAACCGTGAATTGCGCAAGCTCCCGCTCCAGAGAGGCAGGTGTATCCATCGCTGCAGCCTGCTCCGCTTCGGGCAACATCGAAGAGATGCTTGGCACTGCCAGAATGATCAGAGTAGCCCCGGCAGCAATCAACCGGAAGGCGCGGGAAGGCGTTTTGGCAAAATGGGAGAAGAAGGGGACGGTCATGGCTTCAGCCTGCCCCCTTCGGAAGGCTTTGCAGGATCTGCGCCTTGGGACCATCAGCGACGATGCGCCCGTTGTTCATTACGATGATGCGGTCGCAAATATCGAACAGAGCAGGCCTGTGCGTCGCTACGACCAGTGATTGTTTCGGCCCGATCGCTTTGCGCAAGTTATCGACCAGCATACTTTCCGTATTGGAATCCATCGCCCCGGTGGGTTCATCAAGATACAGCAATTCAAACGGCGTTACGAAAGCACGTGACAATGCAAGGAAGGCGCGCTGGCCGCCTGAAAGCATCCGGCCTTGCTCACCTACTTCGCGGTCGAAGCCGGCGGCGTCACGGGCAAGAAATGTGTCAGCGCCGGTTTTGCTCAGGGCCGAGATGACGTTTTCGTCCGAAGCGCCGGGCGCGCCAAGGGCAATATTTTCCCGCACGCTGCCCGTAAAGAGGTTGGCATCCTGCCCCACAAAACGGAATGCCCTGCGCATTTCCGACGGGCGGAATTGGCGGCTGTCGATGCCCTCGATTGTCATCGCGCCATCGGTCGGCGGATAAAGACCGCACAACACACGCCCCAAAGTAGATTTGCCGGAGGCGACGCGGCCAACAATTGCGATCCGCTCACCCGGTTCAATGGTGAGGTTGAGACCCTCAAGCGAATTCACCGGGCTATCGGGATAAGCGAACGACAGGTTTTCAAGAGCGATACGATATCCATCTGTTCGCGCTTGAGGCAGCGACATGCTGCCGTTTTGCCGCTCGTCATCGCCTTCAAAAAGTTGCTCAATTGAATCGAGTGCCTCGCGGGCCTGACGCCCCCGCGTCAGAAGGAAGGCGATCTGCCCGGCCGGGGCAAGGGACCGCGATGCCAGCATAACAATTGCGATAATCGCGCCCATCGTGATTTCGCCTGCCGCGAACAGATAATATCCGCCGACTACCAGTGAAACGCTTGATATCTGCTGGAAGGACGCAGCCAGCGCAACGGCGGTCGAGGAAATGCGGCGGAGACGAAGCTGCGAGTTGCTGCCCACCTGCGACAGTCCGTGCCATTTGCCCAGCAAACGACGTTCGCCCGAAACACTTTTCAGCGTTTCCATACCGGCGATGGATTCGACCAGAACAGTTTGTTGCAGTCCCAGATCTGCCTGCGCATCGCGCGCTGCGTCAGTCACTTTTCGTTGCAATATAAGGCCCGCGATCGCCATCAGGATCATCGCGACCACCGGCACCAGCGCCAGCCATTTCGCGATATATGCGATAACAGCGATGAACAGCACGAGGAATGCCAGGTCGACCATCAGCACAATCGTGGTGGATGCGAAGAAGTCGCGCACCAGAGCATACTCGCCAACTCTCGCCGCTAACGCGCCGGTGCTGCCGCGCCTCCCGCTCATCGGCGTGGAAATCACGCGCGAGAACAGTTTCTGCGACAATCGCAGGTCCAGTTTCCGGCCGATTTGATCAACGACATTCGTGCGCGCCGTACGCAGCATGAATTCCATGGTGAAGGCCAGGATCACACCCGACGCGAGCACCCAGAGCGATGCCTCTGCGCGGTTCGGGATTACCCGGTCATAAACATTCATCGAAAAGATCGGCAGCGATAGCGCCAGTGAATTGATCAGCAGCGACGCCACCAGCACAGGCCGGAATGCCTTGCGCTCCTTGCGCAGTTCCGACCAGAACCAATGATGCCTGCCCTTCGTATGCCAGGGTGCATCCTTTTCCCGCAAGCGATCAGGATTGGCGATGACGGTAATCAGTTCGCCGTCATACTCGCCGTTTATAGTGGCAATCGGCTGCCAGACCGGCTCACTCGCTGTTGCCGGGAACACCAGCACATCCGATCCGGAAATCTCCAGAACCGGCAGTGCGATGCCCCCTTCCATACGGGCGATGGCAGGATAGGATTCAGGCGCACGCGGCAGTTTCCCGCCGGTTGCGCTTTCGTAATTCATCCCCGCCAGATCCAGCGCCGGGCCCGACTGGTGAAAAGGCAGCATCCCCGCTTCATCGCGCGGAAGCGTGTCAAAAAGTGCGCTGGGATCCGACAGACCAAAATGCGCAGAGAGGCGCGTCATTGCCAGTATCAGCGTGTCTTTTTCAGCTGACCCGGAGATTTCTCCTGAATGATACACCATGCGCTCCCGGTGGGACGCTACCGCCTAACGCGGATAGCGTCGCCTCTGCAATTCGGCAGGCACCGATGGGCCGTAGTCGAACCGCTCACGCTCTTCCATGCCGGCACCCGCACCGGGAGCAAGCTGAAGCGCGTCAAGGAATTGATTGGTAGCAGCCAATACTTGATATTGCGCAAAGATTTCCGAGAAACGGGAGGTTTCCCGGCGCACTTGTGTGTTGAAGCGCGTGTTTTGCGCGTCCAGCACATCAAGCAGCGATCGGCGCCCGATGTTAAACTGGCTGCGATATGAAAGCAGCAGATCATCGCTCACTTGCGATTGCCGCTCCAGCGCCGCACCAACAGCTTCTTGCGTGGTCATCGCCGTCCAGGCGTTCGCGACGTCTTCTTCAGCTTCACGAACGCGGTCGTGCAAGCGGTAACGCGCTTCGCTGGACCGGCGGACCATTTCCTGCACCTGTGCGGCACGGCGACCGCCGTCGAACAATTGCCAGCGGATGTAAACACGGGCCTGCAAATCATTGGTTTCGCCTTGGAAGCCATCGATATCGTCACCAATACGCCCGCGCGCATCAACACCGATTTCGGGTGCGAGTTCACCGCGAGCGGACATCACCATGGCATTCGCCGCATCGACATCTGCCTGCGCTTCACGCACCAGTGGATTGGCAATGCGGGCAGCGCCGATGGCAGCTTCCTGGCTCTGCGGCATAAGGGCCGGGAAGGAAGGCGGCAGATTCACACGCGTGATATCCAGGCCGGTCAGACGGCGCAGTGATGTGCGTGCGTTCTGCAGATCTTCCTGAGCCTCTGCCAGAAGCACCAGAGCAGCCTGCAACCGTTCTTCAGCCTGCTGCAGATCGGCCACGCTGATGGAACCGCTGTCTACACCTTCAGACAAGCTTGTTGTCATTTGCTGATGGAAAACCACGTTGTCCGTCGCCGCTGCAACAATGCGTTCCTGCAGCAACCCGTTCAGATATTGGCGTGACACCTGCAATGCGATGAATTCCGACCGTTCGACAACGCGCAAGGATGCGCCGTCCACACGGGCTGCCTGGCGCAGCAATTCGCCGCGACGACGCCCGAAGTCCACAACGGTCCAATCCGCTCTTACCTGCGCTTCAAGCGGGTTGAGCCAGTCATCGGAGATACCGAGCGTACGCCGCGTGGTGTTTTCAAGCCTGCGCACGCCTGCAGAGGCTTCTACGTCAATTGTTGGGAAATACAGCGATTGTGCCTGCTCCCTTTCGAATTGAATGGCCTCGGTATTCATTTGCGCCTGAATGATTTCCGGATTCGAGGTGATTGCGGTTTCAATCGCGTCACGCATCGAAATTGCGCCGCCGTCGGACTGCGCCATGGCCATCGGTGAACATGTCGTCAGGGCGACTGCGATTGTGATCTTGCTCAGAGCGTTCATCATATCATCCCCCTCTTATTCAGCTGAAATTTCGACGCGCCGGTTCTGCGGGCTGCGCGTGCCGTCGGGTAGCGGTACGCGAGGATTGCTTTCCCCTTGGGCACCGACTTCGATCTGAACATTCCCGATATTGCGCCCCCGCAACGCCGCGACAACCGCGTCAGCACGTGCGCGCGAAAGCGGAAGGTTATATGCATCGCTGCCCGCCTGATCGGTATGGCCGACCACCGAGAATGAAGTCCAACCACAAACCGTGACGTTCTGCGCGACGGTGTTTAGCGTCGAGGCCGCATCAGGCCGAATATTGGCGGAGTCGAAATCAAAGAAGACCATCCCGACAATATCATCGTCACACTGGTCCGGTCGGCGCTGTGGCGGTTGTGGTGGCGGGATCATCGTGACAGGCGGAGCCATCGGAGTTTCGTTCATACGATCATAAGCGCGCGCGCAATTGCTGATACTGGTTTGATCGCGGGTTGATGATTCCATGAACCCGAGTGCGATGGCGCATTGAACCTTGGTTTCCAGTGCCCAAAGATAGCGCGGATCATTCGCCGCGATATAACTATCGTCCAACGAAGCGGCGAGACCTGCATCGTATCGCGTGGTCAATTCTCCGGTAAGCGCCGAATCATTGAGCGCCATTAGATCTGCATAATCCTGAGATTGCGCATTTGCAGGAAGACTAACGCCCCCTGCGACTGCAGCAGCTAATACAAACATCGAACATGATAGTTTCATGTTACTTCCCCCCAAGAGTCCCCGTTAACCATGTAATACAGCAAGATCACTGCTGTCGTCCATCGCAATTTCATTTACATTCAGACTCATAGACATCGCCTGTCCATTTATGTTTATGGATAGCAGATCAAACAGTTGAGCAGCATGCCCTTCGGCAAACTCAACCCGCATGTCATCTGGACCGCCGGTAAACTGCTCGATCAACGAGTCGATAGCCTTTCCTGCAAGCGCATCGGAAACCGCATCTTGCGCGATATCGCTTATTGCGAATGCCGGATTACCGGCCGGCGAAGAACCCTCGCCTTCTCCAAGGATGAGCAGGGCCTCCATCATGCCCATTCCATCAGCTATGTCAGCGCCGGTGGCGAAGGCCGCGTCGGAAACTGCTCCGGTGCTACCATCTGCCATTGTAAAGCTGGCGCTGCCAGAGATGGTGACATCCCCGTCAGCATCCACATATCCCAAAGCGTCGGAGATCAGACTGATCGACGTGATGCCCGCGTCAGAAAGAGAAACAAACTCGCCTTCATCGGCAATCGCGTCGAGGTTGCTATCCAGCCAGACACCAAATCCCGAATAGGCGGGATCATTCGCATCGAGGACACCGTCGCTATTCGCATCGAAGCGCGCCGCGACCGCTTGAAGGTCGGTCAAACCATTTCCGCCAAAAGCGAATTCGGATGCATCAGAAACCAAACCATCGCTGTTGTAATCGAAGGCCAGGATGGCGCTGCCTGCCGCAACCCAGGCAGTTTGTGTCTTCACGCCGTCACCATTGTAATCATAGGCGATGCCGGAAGAGAGCGGTATGAACATATTGCCGCCGCCATCGAGATCGAGCACGATGGGCGGAACTTCAACAATACCATCAGCGTCGAATTCGATATTGATGGCGTCGGTAACGATGACAACATCGCCATCGCCGTCCACGATTTGCAAATCGAAATCCGCAAACAGATCCGTACCCTGTTGGGATATTTCGATCGTCAGCTGAGACAGCGAGAATTTGCCATCAGTTCCGCTGGCTGAACCCCTGACATTGTCGATTTCAATGGCCGTATAACCGTTTACTGTGTTCGTCAGGATGGACCAGCTAGCAGGCAAATCATTGATGGTTACGCCGTCCGCCGCTGTCGCACCGAATGTTACATCGACGTTGGAAGTACCGACGTTGGTGGCGCTTGCAGACACTTCGGCGACCAGATTGCCAAGACTGTCATAGATTTCCACCGAGGTGATTTGCTGCGCGACATCGTCACCAGCTGGATCTGCACTGCCGCTGTCTGTCTCGGGAACGGTGGGATTAGGATCGAGCAATGCGACGATCTTGACACCGGCAGTGGTACCGTTCGAGATCTGGTCGATCGTAAATTTGAAGCCATTGATGACCTCAAGGCTTGTGGTCGAGAAGGTATCATCCGAACTGCCGCCACCATTGGGGAAGTAGGTGAAATCACCGAAATCGAACCGAATGCCATCGGGGAAACCGATGAACTGGCTGCCTGCAGCAATATCGTCTGAGTCGCTGTTGACAGTTGTTGCAGTTCCACGCGGTGTCACAGCCAATTCAGTGCTCCCGCTCGTGGCAGAATCGATCAGCTTGAATGGCGGATTACCCGCAGTCCCGCCAGACAGATTGCTAAACGAGAAGCCTGATCCGTTGTCGAGCGGAGCAGTACCCATTTGGACAGTGTAAGTACTCGCTCCCTGTTGCAGGGCTACGGTAAACACCACGTCACCTGTGCTTGTTCCCGCGCGGGCCTCAAGGGTCTGCCCCCCATTGGTCAGAACAAGAACAATCGGATCGCCACTAGATGTCAGGGGCGTTCCGCCACTGCTGGACAGGGTGGTCACACCGCTCGTGATATTGGCGAAACTGACCGAACCCGGACCATCGGCTCCGAAATTGTCGAAAATATTGTCGTCGATATCAAGGTGGAGAGGCCCTGCAGCAACCGCACCTGATTTGTTGAAAATGAATGCCGCGTCGGGAGCAAACGCAAACGGAACATCGTCCACGATCGTTACCGCAATCGTCCCTTCAAACGTATTCCCGTCGGCATCCGTCACCCGGTACCCAAAGCTCTCGCCTGCAGGGCTCTCCGCATTCTCGCCGTTGTTGGTATCCGGGCTCGTCGTGAACGCTGTGTCCAGCGTGTACGTGTAACTGCCGTCCGCATTCAGAACCAACGTACCGTAATCACCATCGCCGTCCGCATTCGCACCGATCAGCTCAAAGGTATACGGACCCGTCCCACCAGATGGCGTGATCGAACCATCGAAAATCTCGCTGTCCGTACCGGCATTGCTGCCAGCAGGAGGACCCGCAAGACCATCCTCGTCAACCAGAACCTCATCGTCCGCTGCCGTCACCGTCACATTCGTAACATCAATCGTCAGCGTCGCAGTCGAACGGTCCCCGTCCTCATCCTCGATCGTGTACTCAAACACATCTTCCAGGACCGCTCCATCAGTGATGTCAGCATTCGCCGCATACGTGTAACTGCCGTCCACATTCAGCGTCAGCGTCCCGTACTCACCCGACAATACATAATTGCTCAAACCATCCGCAGAGGTATCCAGCGTTCCCTGGTTCACACTCGCAATGCCGATCACAGCCCCGACCGATCCGTAACCGTCCGCGCCAGATACATCCGTCCCGAACCCGTCATCATCGCTCAGGACATTGCCGCTCACATCAGCGCCTTCGCCAACCGTGTTCTCATTCGCCGTCGCAAACGGAACATCGTCCACGAT
>NZ_LDCP01000002.1 GCF_001021555.1 Aurantiacibacter marinus | reverse complement strand
TAGGCTGGACTTACATGCCCGAACCGGGGCCGTAGGTCACTTCAACGCGGCGGTTCTGCAGTTCGCGGACGCCGTCTGCCGTAGCAACGCGTGGCATGCTTTCACCGAAAGCTTCGCTTGCGATGCGAGCAGCTGGAATGCCGCGGCCTGTCAGATAAGACTGAACAGATGCGTTACGACGCTCTGCCAGGCCCATGTTGTAGGTTACGCTGCCCGAACGGTCTGTGTGACCGGCAAGCATGACGCGTGCAGTTCCGCAATCGCCGTAGGCTGTGACAGCGCTGTTAAGCACGGTCGCTGCTTCTGGCGTAATGTCCGACTGATCCCAATCGAAGAATACGATGTAGGGGCCCGTGTTACACTGCGCCTGCGGAGGAGGCGGAGGTGGTGGGGGTGGCGGCGGAGGAGGTGGCGGCGGAGGAGGTGGCGGCGGTGGGGGCGGAGGAGGCGGAGTGGGCGAACCACCCAGCATGAACCGCAGACCCAGAGCACCGATGTGCTGCGTTGTGTCTACTTCAAGCGTTGCGGGAAGCAGACGGTTGGTGATGTCGGCTTCGTCGAACAGGCCGCGATACTTGTATTCGGCAAACAGCTGAACACGATCGGAAAGCTGGCCAGACACACCGGCGATGCCCTGATAGGCAAAAGTGGTGTCTGCATCGTCAGCGATGAGCGCGCCGCCTGGGATGTAATCAACGTCGATCACATAGATACCGGCACCGGCACCGATATACGGCTTGATTGCGCCGAGATCGAAATCATACAGCAGGTTGAGGAAAGCACCGTAGCTTTCAACATCGCCGCGGCCGTCTGCAAGCAGTTCACCAATCGAAAGGCCAACAAAGTCGCCGCGTGTCAGAACGCTGACGTCCGGATCATTGATCGACTGACCGCCCAACACAGGGTTGAGGTGGTTTTCGATGTCATACGTTACGTAGCTGCCATCCAGCTCGATACGCACGCCGCTGTCGAACGCGTAGCCGATCTGGCCGCCTACGTTCCAACCGAGATCGGCATTGGTGTCGAACGAATAGGCCGTCCCGGCAGGAATGCCAGGTTGTCCGCCCGTGCCACCACGGCTTGGTACGTCGGCTGTGAAAACGCCGCTGTTGTCGGCATCTTCTGCGGTGGCAACGCCGCCGCTGATTGCGATGTAGGGGTCAGCATGCGCCACCCCTGGAATTGCCAGCGCCACAACGGACGCAGAAAGTAGAAGTCTTTTCATTGTATTCCCTTCAAATCACGCGGGAGTTCTTCCCGCCCTCATTACTGGACGCAATGCCTCTAATGCCCGAATGTTCCGCATCTGCGAAGTAAATTTTTTCAATGCATCAGAGGGTGTTGCGCATTTGCAGCACTATGCGACAGGATGGTTTCCTAGAACGCCGAAATGCCGGTGATAGCACGCCCAAGTATCAAGGCATGTACGTCGTGAGTTCCTTCATAAGTGTTGACGGTTTCTAGGTTCGCCATGTGGCGCATCACCTGATATTCCTCGGAAATACCGTTTCCACCGTGCATATCACGCGCCGTGCGCGCGACATCGAGCGCCTTACCAACATTATTGCGCTTAACAACACTGATCATCTCCGGGGCGTAGCGCCCTTCATCGAGCAAACGCCCGACACGCAACGAAGCTTGCAGGCCAAGCGCGATTTCCGTCGCCATATCTGCCAGTTTCAGTTGATAAAGCTGCTTTGATGCAAGCGGTACGCCGAACTGGTGCCGGTCCAGTCCGTACTGCCGGGCAGCTGAATAACAGAACTCGGCCGCGCCAATACTGCCCCATGAAATGCCATAACGAGCCCGATTGAGGCAGCCGAACGGACCTTTCATGCCTTCGACATTGGGAAGCAACGCGTCTGCAGGCAGTTTGACTTCATCCATCTGGATCATGCCTGTGGTGCTGGCACGCAGGGACAGCTTGCCGCCGATTTTGGGCGCGGCCAGGCCTTCCATGCCTTTTTCGAGAATAAATCCGCGAACTTTGTCACCGTGCGCTTCGGATTTTGCCCATACGACGAAAACATCGGCGAAAGGCGAGTTGGAAATCCAGGTTTTCGCGCCCGACAACGAATATCCGTCGCCGTCCTTCTTGGCATAAGTCCGCATGCCAGAAGGATCGGAGCCCGCGTCAGGCTCTGTCAGGCCGAAGCATCCGATCAATTGCCCGCTCGCCAATCCAGGCAAGTATCTGGCCCGCTGTTCATCCGATCCGTAGGCATGGATAGGGTGCATAACCAGACTGGATTGGACGCTTGCCATCGAACGATAGCCGCTATCGACGCGTTCGATTTCACGGGCGACCAGGCCATAGGCCACGTAATTGGCCCCAGCCCCGCCATATTCCTCGGGAATGGTCACGCCCAGCAGGCCTGCGGCGCCCATCAGCGGGAACAGTTCCGGAGCGTCAATTTCCTTGGAGTAGGCTTCGATCACGCGCGGTTGAAGTTCACCCTGCGCAAATCCGTGCGCAGCGTCGCGCACCATGCGTTCTTCCTCGGACAATTGATCATCAAGGTTGAACGGATCAGCCCAATCGAACGGAACCATGTCGGCCATGCAAATAGTCTCCTTTGAAACCAGCCCCTAGAATTTCATCGGATGCACGGCAAGAAGCTATGTAGCGGAATATCCAGTTGGTGCGCCGTTCAGTTCGCGCGGCTGCATGCCTTGTTTATCATGTCGATAAGATCGGCAGGAGGGCAGGGCTTGGAGGCTGCCATTGCGTCAGGATACCGTTCAGCAATATCTTCCGGCGTGATGTGGCCCGAATGGAAAATGATCGGCACACCGGCCTTTGTCAGGGCATCCGCCAATGGGAACACCTCGCCATCAGCGGTCATTACGTCCAGAATGGCCACATCTGGCATCTTCTGATCGATTGCAATGAAAGCATGGTCGCGATTGGCGTAGGGACCTTCGACCTCGTGGCCCAGATCCCGTACGGTTTCCGAAATATCGAGCGCAATGATAAACTGGTCCTCGACGACGAGAACACTCTGCGGGCGTGTTTCAATTTGCGTGGCCATAATTTTGGTCCGGGTATTACCTAACTTATGTTCATTTACCCCGTTAATACGCGCCGGCCCGCTGTCTTGTTCCCGTGTGCCCTCCAGACCGGTGTGTCAGACCTTGCCGAACCGTTCTTCATACCCGGCGATATCGTCCGATTTGAGAAACCTCGCCTGTGCGACCCAGTCATCCCGGCGGATACGGCCCTGAAACCGTCCCAGTTCTGCATCGATCCTGTCGATATCGGCATCGGTCCATGCTGCAATCTGCGCGAAACTGGTGACCCCGTGATCAGACAGTATGGTGACCAGCTTTGGTCCAACACCCTTGATGCGGCGAAGATCATCGTTTGACGATGCGATTGGGTTGTCAGTCCGAGTGGCAGGTGACTGCGCCTGAACTTCGGTTTCCGTTTCAGCTTCGGCAGACTGTTCCGGCGTGACATCCGCCATTTTGCGAATGGCTTCGCGCGCAGGCACCGCTGCGCCTGCTTCGGCATCGGCGTCGGCTGAAGCAGCAGCGACCGCGTCACTGTTGGCAGCGGCGGTGATCGGACCGGCAGCTGCTGCTGCAGGTTGTGCATCAATCAATGCCTGATTGCGCTTTGCCGTGCCGCCATCTTGCGGCTTGTCCTCCAGTTCAACCTTTGTGCGCCGCGAGGCATGGAAGATCCACCAGGCCACCAACACGCCGATCAGCAGCGCGAGAACGGCAAGTATCCAGTATTGCTGCAACAATTCGGGCATGATCGGGTTTTTCTCTTTCTGCTGGGCGGTCCGTTATGCGGCGCGACCCCAGATGGTCCATCCAATGCCAAGTCCTATCGCATAGGCGAGCAGCATCAGTACAAAAACTTCCATCCAGATCGGCATGATTGGCTTCCTAATGCTGCACGGGGGTATTGCGCAACCGTGACGTTGATCTGGCGATCAGCCTAGCGCGGCGCTGGCGTATCGACAGGAGTGGGACTAATGGGATCAGTTGCGATCACCGCAAATTCGATGCGCCGGTTGGCCGGGTCGGCAGGGTCCAGCCCTTCGACCGGGCGCTGGGAGCCAACGCCGGCTGTACGCAATCCGTCTGCAGGAATTCCCCGGCGCACCAAGGCTGAACGCACTGCATTGGCGCGTTCGGTAGACAATTCGATATTGATCGGTTCCGGCCCGGAATTGTCCGTGTGGCCAGTGATGCGGATAATTGCACCAAGGCAGGGCCGTAACGCTGCAGCGACTTCGTCAATCAGCGCGCTGCTGCCGATATCCATGCGACTGGAGCTTTCCTCGAACCGGATCGTGCGCGCGCGGAGCAGGGCCTGCACGTCTTCCTGGCAATGCAGCGGACGGAACACCGGTTCACCGCTGACGGCCATCATGCCGCCATCGGACCAGCGGATGCCGCCGACGCCGGGCAGGGCGGCAACGGCCTTTGCGATATCGGCGCGGGTCGTTTCATCGAGCGGTTCCCCGCCAATGAGCACGGGATGCCGGCTTGGGTGTCCGCCCGGTGTCTGGAACGAAGCCTCGACCTGGTCGGCCCCGCCAGCCGCCGCAATCACAGTCGGCGCTTGCGCTGCCAGCCGTGCAGAAAATTCATCAGCGGCGGCGCCTGCAACAAACCGCGCGAGCAGAAAAATCACAAAGGCGCCAAGAACGATGGCAATGGGTGGACGGCGAAGGAATTCCATGGACCGCCCTTAGCGCGCGGGATCAGCGTCCGTCGAGTGATTCTGCAAGCGCGGCGAGTTGCAGGAACTCTTCTCGCCAATATCCATCCTGCTCTCCCGCCAAGGCAACTGCATCGCCGTAGGTAAACGTGTTCATCAAACTGTCGCCGCGCAGCAACTGGCCATAGGCGGCAACAGCGCTGGCAAAGGCCATATCCCCGCGCGCCCTGCCTGCACCTGTCAGCAGCCGGACGGGCAGGGGCCGTTCGATCAGGCGCGATGTGTCTTCACCCGGCAGTTTGTAGCGCAATTGCACGAAGGCCATTTCATCGGTGCGGTTTTGCGGGATTTTGGGTTGGTCGGCGTAGCGGCGCGGACGTATCCAGCCGGTGGTGCCGGCGGGGACGATTTCATACAGCGCCGTCACCTGATGACCGGCGCCGATCTCGCCTGCATCCACGGCGTCATTGTCAAAATCCTCTTCGCGAAGAGCGCGGTTTTCATATCCGATCAACCGGTATTGGGACACCAGCGCGGGATTGAATTCGACCTGGATTTTCACATCATGGGCAATGGTGAAAAGGGTTGAGCCCATTTCCTCCGACAATACCTTCTTCGCTTCCATTGCGCTGTCGATATAGGCGTAATTTCCGTTTCCGTGATTGGCGATCTGTTCCATCATCGCATCGTTGAGATTGCCCGTGCCAAAGCCGAGCGTGGTGAGCGTGACGCCGCTGTCGCGCTGCTGCTCTATCAGTTCTATCAGGGCATCACGGTCAGATATGCCGACATTGAAATCGCCGTCTGTGGCAAGGATAACGCGGTTCACGCCGTCCTCGATGAAACTGCCGCGGGCAATGTCATAGGCAAGTTCGATGCCGGCCCCGCCTGCGGTAGATCCGCCAGCGCTGAGGGAATCGATGGCCCTGCTTATTTCGCGTGCATCGTTCGTCGGTTCCAGCACCATACCGGCGGCCCCGGCGTACACCACGATGGAGACGCGGTCCTGATCCTGCAATTCGCCGGCCAATTGCCGCATCGCTGTTTGCACCAGCGGCAGCTTGTCGGGTGCATTCATTGATCCTGACACATCAAGCAGGAACACAAGGTTCGCAGCCGGCCGTTCGCTGCGCGGAAAATCATATCCGCGCAGACCAATGCGCAGCAGCCGCGTGCCGGGGTTCCACGGCGTGATCGCCATGTCCGTGGTTACCGAAAATGGCTGCGATTCATCCTCCGGCGCGGGATAGTCATAGCGAAAATAGTTGATCAGTTCCTCTGTCCGCACGGCTGCGGCAGGAGGCATCTGGCCCATCGTCAGGAAGCGCCGCGCATTGGCATAGGCTGCTGTATCGACATCGACGGAGAAGGTGCTGACCGGATCATACAGCGCCAGTTGGACCGGTGAAACCTCTTCACCGTCATACTGCTCGCGGCTTGGCTCTATCGGGACCCGCACCGGCGGGACAAACATATAGCGCCCGGCTGCGCTGGTGACATCTGTCTGCTGAGCGGGTGGTTGCGCGGCGACTGCATCCTGCGTGTAGCTTGAGCGGGAGACAGTGATTGGGGCTACGCTACTCAGTGATTGCATAGGAGAAGGGGGCGGTGGCGGGGGCGGCGGCGGTGGCGGCGGAACTGGTCGAGGTGGCGGCGCAGCTTCGCTTGAAGTGCCGCTGTTGTCCGGTCCTGCAGTGGTGCAAGCTGTCAAGGCTGCAAGCACCGCTATAGCAAGACAATTTCCCCGGGTCCGTCGCATAAAGTCCTCCCACTGTAGGCGCGCACGTTCGCTGCGCAGCGGTGAACCGTTTGTGAATGGCGATCAGCCACTTTGCTCGTCCAGCTTGTTGCTTTTCCTGAACAATAACCGGTCTTCCGGACCGAATCCGCGCGTCCAGATAATCCAGCCATAAACGGCTATGATCGCGGGTATGCCAAACACCAGTTCGGCCCATTCCGGCAGCAGGATCGCAGCTTGCCCCATCAGCACGGCAGCGCCGGTCGCCCAGACCAGCGCCCATCGCAGATTTCCGACCGGGGCCTGGAGCAAAGATTTCAGGAGCAGCGCCTTTATCAGGCTGGAAAAACCAAGCGCGAGCAGCAGCGCCATTGCGGCCCCGCCTGCAAGATAACCCTCGTCCATACCCCAATGCCGGGCGAGCAGGATAAACGACACGGTCAGCACGGCCTGCAAGACGATCACCGTAATGGATATGCCCAGATTGCGCTTCTTGGCGATGTAAACCAGCACGCCTTCGGACACGACCGCCATCGACGCCACAGCCTCTGCGATCAGCAACAGCGCAAGCGCGGCAGTACCGCCGACAATTGCCGGTCCGCCAAGACCCATTACCGCTTCGCCGGGTATTGCCAGCGCTAGCGCAATGCCCAGTTGTAGCGCGATGATCCAGAAGCCGACCTGCTGCACCTGGCTGGCGATGGCGGCGTAGTTTCCAGTCTTCAAATTCTTGGTGATGACGGGCGAAAGCACCGGTTCGAAACTGGTTTTCAGTTTTTGCGGCAGGCTGGCGATTTCCTTGGCGAAGTAGTAAATGCCCACCGCCGTAGGCGAAGTGAACAGACCAAGCAGGAACACGTCCATCAGCCGCGTACCGCGCTCTATCACATCCGCTCCGGCAAGCGGAAAAGCCTGGCCAACCAGCCGCACCAGATATTGCGGGCGCGGCCGCCAGCCTTTTGGCGGGCCATAAGTGCGCAGGAATGACCAGGCCGCTGTCAGCAGGGCAGCATAGACCGCTGCCAGATAAGCCAGCGCCACACCGCCATCGCGCAATGCGGGAATGAAGAAGAAAGCCACCACGGCAATAGAGCGCATCCACGGCTCCACGACAGCGCGGGCGCGCACGGTGGTAGCGATATCGAAACGGTAAGCCTGTGCTGCCAGCAAAATCTCGGTAAGTGCAAAGGCAGGGATCGCGCCGATGATTAGCATATCCCAGCGCCCGCTCGTCCCGTTGGGAAAGATCGGGTAAGGAAAGATGGCCAGCAGCGTCACGATGATTGCGGACATCACCAGAGAAGCGAACATCGCATCGTAGATCAGGTTGGTCCGTTTCGGGCCGTCCTCGTTTGCCGCTTGGGTCAGCCGCTGGGCCAGTCCACGTTTCTCGCCCAATGCACAGATGAGCGCGAACAGTTCGATAACCACGACTGCCGAGGCAAAGCGGCCCATTTCCTCGACCCCGTAAAGCCGGTATCCGATAAACAGAAAAGGAATGCCGCCAATCAGGCGAAGGACAAAGCCAAGAGTATTGGTGCGACCGCCTTTGACGAGCGCATTCATATCCTCGCGCTCTTCGTCCGGCGGGATTTGTTCAGGAGCGTTTCCGCTCAACGCGAAAGGCCCTCTGCTTTCAGCGGACGGGCGAGCAATTCGGCGACGACATCAGGCGCGCTGCGGCCTTCCAGCAGATGGTTTACCGCCTCGACAATCGGCATCTGCACGCCCCGCGCGCGGGCAATATCGCGCAGCACCGGCGCTGTGTGCGCGCCTTCGGCTACTGTGCGTTTATCGGCGAGAGCTCCATCCGCGCTCATCCCTTCGCCCAGTGCCTTGCCGAGCGAGAAATTGCGGCTGGAGGTGGAGGAGCATGTCAGTACCAGATCACCCAGTCCGCACAGGCCGTTCAGCGTTTCAGGCTTGCCGCCCAGCGCCACGCCAAAGCGCAGCATTTCGGCAAAGCCGCGTGTGATCAGCGCGTTGCGGGCGTTCTGGCCAAGTCCCAGCCCGTCCACCACGCCGCAGGCGATGGCGAGCACGTTCTTCACCGCGCCGCCCACTTCTGCGCCGATCACATCGTCTGAATAATAAGGCCGTAAATTCTGCCGCGCGATGGCGGGGCTGATCCGGTCCCACTGCGCTTCGCCGCCGCCGCATGCCAGCGTGACCGCGCAAGGCAGGCCCGCTGCCACTTCATGCGCAAATGTGGGTCCGGAAAGCACTGCTATGTCGCTGCCGGGTGCAGCATCATGTGCGACTTCCTGCATCATGCGTCCGCTGCTGGCCTCTATGCCTTTGGAACACAGCACCAGATCGCGCGGATAATTGTTCATCCGTTCCAGCGTGGAGCCCATATGCTGCGCCGGAGTGACCAGCAGCAATATGTCGCAATTCGACATTACGCTCAGTTCGCCGGTCGCTTCGATTGTTTCGGAAAGCGCGGCGGAAGGAAGATAAAGGTCGTTGCGGTGCGTGGCATTAATTGCCTCGGCAAGGCCATCTTCCAGCGCCCAGAGCTTTACCGCTCGCCCGTCCGAGGCGAGCGCCTGCGCCAGAGCTGTACCCCATGCGCCTGCGCCGACAACTCCGATGGAAGGTTCACCAGTGCTTTCAATCATGCTTTCACTCCTGCACCGCGGGCGGGTGCTGCATCCGGATCAAGCGGCCAGCGCGGCCTTGCTTTGAGGTCGAGTGGATCGGCATCGAAGCCTGCTGCCAAGCGTTCAATTCCTGCCCATGCGATCATCGCGGCATTATCCGTACAGAGGGCGAGCGGCGGAGCGGTGAATGGTAGATCAAACTCGCTTGCCAGCTGTTCCAGCCCGCCGCGGATCGTTTGATTGGCCGCAACTCCGCCCGCCATGACCAGCGCAGTCACAGGTTCCATCCTGCCTAGCGCGCGCCGGGTCCGGTCGATGATGCAATCAAGCGCGGCCTGTTGGAAACTGGCGGCAAGATCGGCATCGGCATGTTCATCCGACTGGTGGGCCCGCCACACTGCGCTTTTCAGTCCGGCAAAGCTGAAGTGCGGTTCCTTGCTGCCTTTCAGGGGCCGGGGAAGCGGAACTGCAGCCGGATCGCCTTGCAAAGCCAGCTTTTCAACTGCTGGCCCGCCGGGATAGCCGAGGCCGAGGATCTTGGCGGTCTTGTCGAAAGCTTCGCCCAGCGCATCGTCGATTGTGGTGGCTAGCCGCTGGTATTTGCCCACGCCTTCTACACGCAGGATCTGGCAATGTCCGCCGCTTACCAGCAGCAGCGCATAGGGAAATTCCAGAGAGGCGTCGGCCAGACGCGGGGACAATGCGTGCCCTTCGAGGTGATTGATTGCCAGCAGCGGCTTGCCCGTTGCCATGGCCAGCGCCTTGGCCGTGACCAGCCCTACAATCACTCCGCCGATCAGGCCCGGACCGGCGGTGGCGGCGATGGCATCGCAATCGGCCAACTGCACGTCGGCCTCTTGCAAGACTTTCTCGATTAGCGGGGCGAGCCTTTCGGCGTGGGCGCGCGCAGCGATTTCCGGCACCACGCCGCCATAGGGCGCATGTTCCGCTTCTTGACTGGCGATTGCCTGTGCCACGATCACGCGCTTGCCCGTAACAAGGGCAGCTGCGGTTTCGTCGCAGGAACTTTCTATGCCGAGGACCAGCGTCATGGCACTTTCCCTTAGCCGTCCTGCTCGCTAGGGCAAGCAAACCGATGTCTGAATATCCACTCCTGAAACTTGGAACTCGCCGCTCTCCCCTTGCCATGGCGCAGGCCGAAGAGACCCGCCGCCGCCTGTGCGAAGCCCATGGCTGGCCCGAAGAAGCCGTCGAACTGGTGTCCGTTGTTGCCAGCGGGGACAAGGTGCTGGACCGTCCGCTGTCCGAAATTGGCGGCAAGGCGTTGTGGACCAAGGAACTCGACGCGTGGCTGGCGGACGGGCTGATCGATGCATCGGTGCATTCGCTGAAGGACGTGGAAACGGTGCGGCCCGAAAGCCTTCTGCTAACCGCTATCCTTCCCCGCGCAGACAAACGCGACCGGTTGATCGGTGCAGATAGTATTGCGGCGCTGGCGCAAGGGGCAATTGTCGGGACCAGCGCACCGCGCCGTGCCGCGCAGCTGCTGCACATCCGGCCAGATTGCAAAGTCGTGACCTTTCGCGGCAATGTTGCCACGCGGCTGGGCAAGCTGGCTGCGGGCGAGGCCGACGCAACTTTCCTTGCCGCCGCGGGGCTTGTCCGCCTTGGCGAGGACGCTGTCGGTCACCCGCTTGACCAGAACGACTGGCTGCCGGCTCCGGCGCAAGGCGCGATTGCACTGGAATGCCGTACGAATGATGCCGCTATCCAGGAATTGCTCGCTCCGATCAATCACGCCCCCAGCTACGCCGAGGTAATGGCAGAGCGCGCCTTGTTGCTGGCGCTGGGCGGCAATTGCCATTCACCCATCGCGGTTCTGTGCGACCACAAGGATGGCGAACTGACGATGCGCGCGGCGATCTTCAGCATGGACGGCGCAGAACGGGTCGAGGCTAGCGCGCAATTTGCGGCTGGAGACCTTGCTGCTCCTGCACAGCTTGCCGCCCAGCTTCTTGAAAGTGCTACTCCGGCCATTCGTGCCGTATTCGGCGGCCCGCAATGATCTTTGCAATTCGCCCGGAACCCGGTCTGCAGTCAACGTTGCAGGCGGCGCGCGACTTGAACATGGCAGTGCTCGGCAGGCCGCTGTTTGAAGTCGTGCCAATGGCTTGGGACATGCCGGATCCGGCCGAATTCGATGCCTTGTTGCTCGGCAGCGCCAATGCCATTCGCCACGGCGGTGCCGCGTTGGAAAAGCTGCTGGAGCTGCCTGTCTATGCCGTGGGAGAAGCTACTGCTGCCGCCGCGCGCGATGCGGGGTTTACTGTCGCCCAAACCGGATCGGGCGGACTTCAATCCGTAATCGATTCCGTAAACGGCGAAATGCGGTTCCTTCGATTGGCGGGATCAGAGCATGTTCCGCTCGATCTGCCGGATGGGATCACCACGGTCACGCGGGCAGTTTATGATGTGCGCGCCTTGCCCCTGTCTGGCAGTGATGAAGTAAGCTTGCGTGCTTCTGATCCGCTGGTGATTGTCCATTCCGCCGCTGCGGCACGGCATTTCGCCAGTGAATGCGACCGGCGCGGGCTGGACAAGGCGCGGATCGCGCTTGCCTGTATTGGGCCGCGCGTCGCGGATGCTGCGGGCAGAGGCTGGCGTGATCTGCAATCTGCTCCACAGCCCGATGATGCGGCCTTGTTGGCGTTGGCGCGCGACATGTGCCATTAATGTAAAACCTCAAATGCAGGCGGTGCGACACGCCATGGTTTGCTTGCAGAAGGACGGTATGGAGCAAGGTTACGATTTCACGCCCGCGGATGCGGGGCAGCAAAAGCCACAACTGCGACTGATTTTGATCGCAGTGGGTGCTGCTTTTCTGTTGGGCTTGGCGGCGATGTGGGTGCTGGGAAACAGTGATAGCCTGTCCGGGCTTTTCACAGTTCGTACCGAAACCCGGCAAGCCAGCGATGAAGCTGCAGTGACGCTTGCCAACCGCGAAATAGACCCTTCCGAACCAACGCCCGCGCCATCGCCCGAAGGCGCAGCCGAAGAGGCGCGTCAGGCGGTTGAGCAGGTAGAGCAGGTTGTGGAGCAGCAAGGCGGCCTCGACAGCCGCATTGTTGCGATGGAGCAGCGCCTTACCCAGCTTGACCTGCAATCACAGGCCGCTGCCGGAAATGCTGCCCGCGCCGAAGCGCTGCTGATTGCCTTCGCCAGCCGCCGTGCAATTGAACGGGGTACACCGCTTGGCTATCTGGCAGACCAGTTGCGGTTGCGGTTCGGCGAAGATCGCCCCAACGCTGTCCAGACCGTGATCGATGCAGCGCAATCACCCATCACACTTTCGCAATTGGTCGCCCAGCTTGAAGGTCTGGCACCGACCCTGACGGATGCTCCGGCGGACGAAGGCGTGTTCACCCGGATCGGGCGTGAGCTGTCGGAGGTGTTTGTGGTGCGGCGGGAAGATACTGCATCGCCTGTTGCCGAACGCCGGCTGGAACGCGCACGGATGTTTCTCCAGACAGGCCAGATTGAACCGGCAGTAACCGAAGTGCGCAATTTGCCTAATGCGGTGGCAGCCCAGGACTGGATCGACGCGGCCGAACGTTACGCCGCTGCTCAGCGCGCCCTTGAAACGCTGGAGACAGCCGCCGTCCTGGATCCGCGTGAATTGCGCGATGGTGAAGGTCAGGCAGTTGAACAGCGCAGCCCGGCAGGCAATGAACGCGGCAGGCCTGCGGGTTAGCCTTTCAGCAATTCGGGTAGATCGCCGCTCATCCCGCGGGCTTCATCCATGAACCAGCGTTTGAGCGCGGGCATGCGCTGCACGCCTGCCATGCCAAGACGGCGAAGCGCGCTTGGCGCCTTGCCCGGAATGCCGAACAGGCGTGTCAGCCCATCGGTCGCCAGCGCGACCATAAAGGCATCAAGTCCGCGCCATTTTTCGTAACGCGCCAGAACCTGCGGATCGCCCGGTTCCAGCCCGATACGCATTCCGTCTGCGATAACTTCTACCAGCGCGCCGACATCGCGCAGGCCCAGGTTGAAACCCTGTCCCGCAATCGGGTGAATCCCATGCGCCGCATCACCTGCCAGCGCGAGCCGATTGTCCACTATCTTTGCGGTGTGATGGAAGCCCAGCGGCCATGAACTGCGTGTCCCGTCCAGCCTGAGTGTCCCGTAAAGCCCGTCCATCCGCTTTTCGACTTCAGCCAAAAACCCGCGCGGGCCAAGCTTCAGCACAGCTTCTGCATCATCTTCCGCGATCGTCCAGACGAGCGCGGAGCGGTGATTGCCCTGATCGTCGTCCAACAATGGCAGCAGCGCAAAAGGACCAGCAGGATAAAAGATTTCCCACGCCACACCTTCATGCGGTTTTTCATGGATCAGGCCCTGAATAACCGCGCGGTGGCTGTAATCCCATTTGGCGAGCGAAATGCCTGCATCGTCGCGCGTGGGTGAACCGCGCCCTTCGGCTGCAACCATGAGGCTCGCTTCCAGAACGGTGCCGTCCTCCAGCGTGACGGAAACTCCATGTTCGCCGCGATGACGCGCCACGACATTGGTCTTGGCATGCCAGTTGATCAGCTTTTCATCCTTCGCCGCATCAAACAACGCGAGGCGCAACTGGCGATTGGCGAACATCCTGCCCAGCGTGCCTTCGTGTTCTTCCGGCTGGAAATCAATCCGGCCCGGACGCATTGCATCGGTCACCGCGATATTTTCAATTCTGCAGCCATGCGGTTCAAGTTGGTCGGCCAGACCAATGTTCTTGAACAGGTTCCAGCTCGCAGTGGAAACCGCCGTAGCGCGGCCGTCGAAGCCTTCTGCCAGAAGGTCTGCCGGATCGGCACGGTCGACCACGTGGCTGGAAATGCCTTTTTTCGCCGCCGCTAGTGCCAGCGTCATGCCAACAAGGCCGCCGCCGAGGATAAGGAGTTCACGCTTGTCTGCCATCGCCCTCGCTCCTAGGTGGAGCGCGTAATGCAGGCAACACCTACCTTTGGCCTCTGGCGTATACGGTATCTTCTGCCGGTGGTCCTGCTGTGGGCTGCTGCGCTGGTTGCGACCATGATTGTGCCCGCAGCCGTTCAAGCGCAAGACACAAATTACATCGCCGCGGACCTTGTGGCGGAAACCCCGCCGCAGCCGGGCGAGACGCTGACCGCCGCGCTGCGTTTTCGGCCGCAGGATGGCTGGCACGGCTATTGGTCCAACCCCGGTGATGCAGGGTTGGGAATGGAGCTGGACTGGGCATTGCCCGAAGGTTGGGAGGCGGGGGAGCCGCAATATCCCGTCCCGTCCATTCTCGAACTTTTCGGCATCGTGAACCACGCTTACAAAAGCGATTATGCGGTTCTGATCCCGATCAAAGTTCCCACCAGTGCCGGTGTGATGAACATCACGCCGATCATGCTGGATGCACAGTGGCTGGCCTGTTCGGACGAACTGTGCGTACCGGAACGTGCGACTCTCACCTTGCGATTCCCGCAATCCAGCGAAGCCCAGAGCACGCAGTTTGATGCCCATCGCGCCGCTATTCCGCCGCTGCTTGATCAGACGGGCGCTTTCGCCACGACGCAGGAACGGATCCGGATTGCGATACCTGTTCCTGAAAGCCTGATGATCACCAACCCGCATGTCTTCATCGCGCAGCCTGACCTGGTCGATTACGCAGCCGAGCAGACCTTCTACCGTGATGGAGACATGCTCGTAACCGAAATCGCGCGGGGCGGTTTGCGGAATGAGGCAGATCTCATCTCCGGCATTTTGGCATTTGGCGATGAAGGTGAGGGCGTACAATTCGAAGCTGTCTCCGGGAATGTGCCCATGGGCGGCACGCCTTTGCGAAGCAGCGGCACCGACACTCCGCTCCTGCTGCTGATTGGCGGCGCATTACTGGGCGGATTGCTGCTGAACCTTATGCCCTGCGTGTTCCCGATCCTGAGCCTGAAGGCGCTGACGCTTGTACGCGCCGGCGAAAGCGAGGCGCAGGCGCGGCGCGAAGGATTGGCCTACACCGCAGGCGTAATGCTGGCCGTGCTTGCCCTGGGCGCACTGATGCTGGCATTGCGCGCAGCGGGGGAACAAGTTGGCTGGGCATTCCAGCTACAACAGCCGCTTGTCGTGGCAGGCCTGCTGGTGCTGGCGACGCTCATCACCGCCAATCTTGCCGGATTTTTTGAATTGCCGATGCTGCCGATCCGCACCGGCGGGCAGGGCGGGGCCTTCGCCACCGGACTTCTGGCAGCAGTGGTTGCGACGCCGTGCACCGGGCCGTTCATGGCGGCCGCACTTGGAGCCGCGCTGTTATTGCCCGTTCCGCAGGCTTTGCTGTTGTTTGCAGCATTGGGTTTAGGGCTGGCGCTGCCGTTTCTGCTGCTCGGCTACATTCCCGCGCTGCGCAGCCGGCTGCCAAAGCCGGGTGCCTGGATGGAAACTTTCCGCCGCGTAATGGCCGTGCCGATGGGACTGACTGCGCTCGCCCTGGTTTGGCTGGCATGGCGGCTGGGCGGCATGCATTTTGCGTTTACCGCTGTGGGAGCAGGGGTGACACTCGCCATTCTGTTGGCGTCACGGCTGCGTGCAACGCGCCCGATGCAGGCACTGCTTGTCATTATTCCGATCTATTTCATCGTGGCTCTGCCATTTCGTGTAGAGCAGCAAGCCGCTGCTTCTGCCCAAAGCCTGCTCGATCCCGTTCCTTACAGCGAAGCGGCCTTGGCGAATGCCCGTGCGACTGGTCAGCCTGTGTTTCTGTGGTTCACTGCCGATTGGTGTGTCAGTTGCAAGGTCAACGAAAGCATCGCCATTGAACGCGAGTCGACACGCGCTGTATTTGACGATGCAGGGGTTATAACCATGCGCGGCGACTGGACCCGCGCCGATCCCGCAATCACGCGTTATCTTGAGCGATGGGGCGTTGCAGGTGTGCCGCTGTATGTCTGGTACCCAGCAGGCAGTGAGGGAGAGCAATTGCCGCAAGTACTTACAGCAGACATGCTGGCAGAGCGTGCGGGAAGCTAATCCTGCATAGGCCGTTCGTCGTCCGAATAATTCTCGACTTCCGGCGTACGGCCACCGGCACGGCACCAATCAAGAAACTCACCAGGAATCCGGCTCCCCCCGATTTCCAGCATTCCGCGCCCCGGCAGGGTCGCTGTCAGATCGCGCGTTCCGGCGAAAACATCGAGCTGCGGATCATCAACAGGCAGCCGCGTTTCCCAGCGCCATTCGCCTTCGGACAGGCGTGTATCGGTCAGGAACCGGCTGCGCATTCCATTGCCCACGAAAGGGAACAGCGCGCTTTGTCCGGGCAGCGCTTCGGCGTGACGGATGATGATGAACTGGATCGGTGTTCCATCGAGATCGCAGGCTAGCGTCAGCCACGGGTCCTCCCCGGCATTGCCGAAGCGGATCGCCTGCCCGCTGTCTGCGACGGTCCACAGGGCGCTTGTGGTATCGGGAGAAGGATAGGCGCGCGCTTCCCGTGGGCCGGTGTCGTCAATTGCAATCCGCTGCGTTTCCGGCGCGGGTTCGCTCTGCGTGCCGCACGCGGTGAGGGCGCAGAGAGCGATCATGGCGGAACAGCGTTTCACACAGCGCAAATGTGCGTCGGTGCGCGCAGGATCAAGCCCTGCTGTGCGGATATAGCCAGGCGCGGATAAGTGGGCCCATCAATCAGCGTTGCAAATCCGCCTTGAACAACCTGCCGTCGGCGCGAAGCATGTAGATCGGAATGGCAGTTCCGACGTCGAAATCACCTTCATCGATGGAAACGAAGGCGCGCGTGGCTGCCGGGTTCGTAATTTCGAAATCGACATTGCGCAGTTCCAACGGGCCACTGTTGTTACGGTCCCATGTCCAGATATTGCCGTTGGCATCGCCGATCACCCAGACGCCGAACCAGCCGTCCCCTTGCAAGCTGTCCGCAGCATCCAGCCAGCGGCCTGCGCCGCCCACGCCGATTTCCTGAACAATACGCGGTGCGACCCGGTCCCCTTGCACCGTGCCGGCAAACCCGACATTGGTCAGGCCATCACGTATCGGCCATTCAAAATTGGCGCGAGACTGGCTGAGTTCAAAACCTCCCTGGCTGATTTCATTAAACCGTTCACCGCGGTCGATTGTCCAGTCGCCGATATTTCCGGCCAGCGGAAAAATCGGATCATGCAGCCCCCACCCGACCGTGACGGGAATATTGATGATGACGCCGGGGTTCGCAGTCGTGCTGCCCTGCGCCATCAGTATCACATTACCACGCGGATCATCGGGGTCCTGAGCGGCGGCAGCAGAACCTGCATCGCCGAGTGCCACAAGTACCTGGCTGCCCCGCAGACCGATCGAAGCCTCTATCGGAGCGGGAGAGCGGTATTCCCAGATCAAGGTGGTTGCTCCGGTGTCGTAGCGCGTCTCCAGCAACCGGACATGCGATCCGTCACTGGCCAGAACGTGGAACTTTTCGTTGTTGGTAGAAAGCTGGTCTGCCGCCATGTCGATGATGCGGCCACCACCAAATGCAATCCGGTTGGCGGCGCGCGTTATTGCACCGGTCCGCGCATCGACCCGCGCCATGTTGCCCTGCTCGTCGACGACAAGGATGCGGTCCTCGTCGGGGAGATAGGCTATGCGGCCGTTGGCACCGAGCCCTGTCGCGACTTCAGAAAAAAGCAGATTTTCGGTGCTGTTGGTAAGAGTAATGCGCAGGCTCTGGCGCGTTGTGGCCATGCCATCACTGACACTGACATCCACTTCGTAGACATTGTCGCCATTGGCATCGCGAGGCGTTTCAAAGCTGGGCGCCTGGTTGAAGGCAATTCGGCCTGGTGCATTGACGAATGAAAAAAGCGCGGCATCCTTTCCTGCGACGAAGCTGAAAACAAGCGAGCCGCTGTCAGGGTCAGCCGCGCTGAGCTGGACGACAGCGCGGTCATCCGTAAAGGTTTGGCTTTCAATGAAAGATACCGTGCTCGGGCTGGTGAAACTTGGCGCCACATTCGCCGCGCCGCCGCCGCCATTACTGCGAGTCCCGCTTCCTGAACTTCCGCCCCCGCAGCCAGCCAACACCAAACACACACCGGCCACGCCAGCGCGAAATTTCGCATTCGTCATTTATGAAACCCCAAGCGCGACTCACTGGCCAGTCCAGAAATCGGTGAGACGCATTTACGACCGACCAGTCATGGCATCATTGCATTACAGCGACATTTATGCGGGTCAGATTCCTTTTTTCCGCTGCGTCCGCCCGTATCGCATTTTGCGCGTGCCCGGCTTGCCTTCGTTTGATCGGCCTACGATGGGCGCTTTCTTGTCCGGATCGGGAATGCCCAGCTCGTCTGCTTCCAGGCGTCGAATTTCGTCGCGCAGGCGGCCTGCTTCTTCAAATTCCAGATCGGCAGCAGCGTTGCGCATGCGCTTTTCCAGATCGTTGATGTAGGTGCGCAAATTGTGCCCGACGAGGTTGTTGACCTCCGGATCACCGGTTTCGATCAGCACCCCGTCACGCGCCGCGGTATCGGCGACAATATCCTGGATGCCGCGCTTGATCGTGGTCGGCGTGATGCCGTGTTCGAGGTTGTAAGCGCGCTGCTTTTCGCGGCGACGTTCTGTCTCCGCCATTGCACGTTCCATGCTGCCGGTGATGCGGTCAGCATAAAGGATGACCTTGCCGTCCACATTACGCGCCGCGCGGCCAATGGTCTGGATGAGCGAGGTTTCGGAACGCAGGAAGCCTTCCTTGTCCGCGTCCAGAATGCAAACCAGCCCGCATTCGGGGATATCGAGGCCTTCGCGCAGCAGGTTGATGCCGATCAGCACGTCATAGACGCCAAGCCGCAGGTCGCGGATCAGCTCGATCCGTTCCAGCGTTTCTACATCGGAGTGCATGTAGCGCACCCGCACGCCCTGTTCGTGCATGAATTCGGTAAGGTCTTCCGCCATGCGCTTCGTCAGCGTGGTGACGAGTGTGCGATATCCCTTTTGCGCGGTCGCTTTGCATTCCGCGATGCAGTCCTGCACCTGATCTTCGACCGGTTTGATCTCCACCGGTGGGTCGATCAGGCCGGTAGGGCGAATGACCTGTTCGGCAAACACGCCGCCGGTCTGCTCCATTTCCCAGTTTCCCGGCGTGGCGGAAACGGCAAAGGTTTGCGGGCGCATCGCGTCCCATTCGTTGAAACGAAGCGGGCGGTTGTCGATACAGCTTGGCAGGCGGAAGCCATGCTCTGCCAGAGTGATCTTGCGGCGGTGATCGCCTTTCGACATCGCGCCGATCTGCGGCACGGTCTGGTGGCTTTCATCGACGAACAGCAGCGAATTTTCGGGCAGATATTCAAACAGCGTGGGCGGCGGTTCACCCGGCAGGCGGCCTGTCAGGAAGCGTGAATAATTCTCGATCCCGTTGCAGCTGCCGGTGGCTGCAATCATTTCCAGATCGAAATTGGTGCGCTGTTCCAGCCGCTGCGCTTCGAGCAGGCGTCCTTCCTCGTGCAGTTCTTTCAGCCGTTCGGTCAGCTCGAACTTGATGGCATTGGCGGCCTGTTTCATTGTCGGGCCTGGGGTCACATAGTGGCTGTTCGCGTAAACACGCACTTTATCCAGCGTTGTGCCCTTCTTGCCGGTCAGCGGATCGAATTCGCTGATTTCCTCGATCTCGTCGCCGAAGAAGCTGATCCGCCATGCGGTGTCTTCAAGGTGGCTTGGGTGCAGTTCAAGATTGTCCCCGCGAACCCGGAAACAGCCGCGCGCAAAGGCAGTGTCGTTACGCTTGTATTGAAGCGCGACCAGCTTGCGAATGAGCTCGCGCTGATCGACGCTTTCACCCGCCTTCAGGTCGAAAATCATCGCCGAATATGTCTCGACCGAACCGATACCATACAGGCAGGAAACCGACGCAACGATGATCACATCGTCCCGTTCCAGCAAAGACCGCGTGGCCGAATGGCGCATCCGGTCAATCGCCTCGTTAACGCTCGATTCCTTCTCGATATAGGTGTCGGAGCGGGGCACATAGGCTTCGGGCTGGTAATAATCATAATAGGATACGAAATACTCGACCGCGTTTTCCGGAAAGAAGCTTTTGAATTCGCCATACAGCTGCGCGGCAAGGATCTTGTTGGGCGCAAGGATCAGGGCGGGGCGCTGCAATTCCTCGATCACCTTGGCCATGGTGAAGGTCTTGCCGCTGCCGGTCACACCCAGCAGAACCTGCGTCTGTTCATCATCGCGTGCCGCGCTGGTCAGCTCTGCAATGGCTGTGGGTTGGTCGCCCGCAGGCTGATATTCGGATACCAGCTTGAACGGTTTTCCCTCCATCAGCTTTTCAGGACGAGCAGGTTTGTGGGGCACAAAATCGCCCGTTGTATCAGGCTCTTCCAGCCCGCGTCTGATGATTAATTCGGCCATGGGCAAGGATATGGAGATGGTGGGCGCGTTCGGCAATTCTTTACCGCGTATCTCTGGCATTCAATGCGTCGGCGAAGTCGCGGCGAGCGGGGAAGTTGCCGATTAGGAGATCGGCAGCGGCCTGCTCCACAATGGGACGCAGGCTTCAAATCGCGCGGATTCGGCCCTCCTGCGATTGGCAGCGCTGGCCGTTGCGTTTAGCAATAGCGCAAATCCGGAGGCTTCCTGCCTTCCTGAATTCAAAGGATATCCAATGCGTCCGATCTTTGCCCTTCCGTTGATTGCGGCCTTCGCGCTGACCGCTTGCGGCAATGATGCCGATCAAGGTCTGACCGATGAAGAACTGGCAGCAGGCGATGTCGCTGCAGTAATCGAGGATAACGGCGCAAAACCTCAGGCCGGCGAATACAGCACCACGGTCGAGCTGATCGAATTTGACGCTCCCGGTCTTGCTGAAAGTGCCATTGCGGATGCGCGCGCAGAATTTGCCGCCGGTGCGGCTGAGCCGAACCTGTATTGTGTCGGCGAAGATACAACGCGCGAGCAGTGGTTCTCCGAGATGGTGGAAGCATCCTGCACACTTTCGCGGTTTACCGCAGACGGCAATGATCTTGACGGGGCGATGACATGCAATTCCGATATCGGCCTGGATGGCCGGGTCGAAATGGCCGGCCGTACAGCAGAAGAAGGCTCGGATCTGACCATGACATACACGCTTCCGCTTGAATCCGGCGATAGTACCGTGCGTATGCGCGTTGTATCTGAACGCATCGGTGACTGCGGATGATCGCTGCCGTGCCAGGCCTTGCAGGCTCAATTGAGTAAGACGGCGGCAGGGGAGCATTAGCGGCAGGGCAGCATTAATTGTGCAGCCACCAGCTTTCCTGTAGCTCTCGGCTCGATGTTACCCGTTGATGCCGACACGCAGACCCCGATCCAGCGCTTTCGGCGCACGGCTGGCGCTGTCGGGGGGGCTTTTGCCCACCGAATTGCACTGCTGCGCGGCTCAAGCCCGGACAATGCCCATTCCCCGCCTTTGAAACTGTTCTACGCAGAACTTGGCGCGGTTGCAGAACCGGTACTGCGCCGCTTCCGTCCGCAATTGCAGATAGAACTGAGCGAGCAGCCACGTGTCGTGATCCTGCTTCCGGGCTTCGGCACTGGTCCCACGCGTATGCGCTACATGGCGCTGCAGCTTGAGCGGGCCGGGCACACGGTAAAGCGCTGGGGGCTGGGCCACAATCTTGGCCCGACGGATGAAACGCTGGGTCTGTTGTCCGATCGGATTTGCGATGTGAGCGCACGATATGGCCAGAAAGTCGTTCTGGTCGGCTGGAGCCTTGGCGGCGTGTTCGCGCGCGAAGTGGCGAAGCTGAAGCCCGATTGTGTGGCCAAGGTGATCACCATGGGATCACCGTTCAGCCACTCGCCCTATTCCAACAATTTGTGGCGCGCCTATCAGGTCGTGGCAGGGCATTCGGTTGAGAACCCGCCGATCCCGTCCGATCTTCAATCCAAGCCGCCAGTCGAGACAATCGCATTCTGGAGCCCGCGCGACGGAGTAGTCTCGCGCCGGGCAGCTTGCGGCGGTGCAGATGAACGTGACCGGGCTGTTGCGCTGCGCTGTACGCATTTGACCTTCCCGACATCGCCTGATTGCATCATGGCAATAATAAATGAACTTGAAGGTTGCGGGAACTGTAAGACCAGCTAACCTTTGTATATCTGAATGCGCCGACACCTTTCTCGGTCAATGAATGCTGCAAATGCCGCACAAAGGGGACCATGAGCGCTTCCGAGCCTCCGAAATTCGATGAAATGCATGCGCCCGACGGATCGGTGCGCGACGCGTATAGTGGCTATCAAGGCTGGTTGTCCGAACAGGATGACAGCTGGATGCGCAGCAAAAGCACCGAGGCGGAAGGTTTCTTTCGCAAGACGGGCATCACTTTCAACGTATATGGAGAGGATGATGCCGAGGAACGGCTGATCCCTTTCGATCTGGTGCCGCGCATCATCACAGGCGGCGAATGGCGCCGACTTTCCAAGGGCATTGAACAGCGCGTTCGCGCGCTCAACGCCTTCATGCATGATCTGTATCACCGGCAGGAAATTATCCGGTCTGGTCGCTTGCCTGAACGCCTGTTCCGCAACAATGCCGCATGGCTCCCGCAAATGGTCGGCTTCACGCCGCCGGGCGGTGTTTACACACATATTACCGGCATTGATCTGGTCCGCACCGGCCAGGACGATTTCCTTGTGCTGGAAGACAATGCACGCACACCCAGCGGTGTTTCCTACATGCTGGAAAACCGCGAGACGATGATGGCAATGTTCCCCGAGCTGTTCAGCAAGGTGAATGTCCGCCCGGTCTCTGATTATCCGCGCCGCCTCGCCAAAAGCCTGGCGGCATGCGCTCCGGAAAGCACCGAAGGTCAGCCGACCATTGCGGTGCTGACGCCGGGCATTTTCAACTCCGCCTATTACGAACACGCCTTTCTGGCTGATCAGATGGGCGCGGAACTGGTCGAAGGCAGCGATTTGCGCGTCGTCGGCGGCAAGGTGCAGATGCGCACCACGGTCGGCTACAAGCCGGTCGATGTCCTTTATCGCCGGGTGGACGATGATTATCTCGATCCGCTTACGTTCAATTCCGACAGTATGCTTGGTGTGCCCGGCATTATGGATGTCTATCGGTCCGGCGGCATAACTATCGCCAACGCGCCCGGAACCGGAGTCGCGGATGACAAGGCGATCTATTCCTTCATGCCCGAAATCGTCGAATTCTACACCGGCGAGAAGGCCCTGCTGCCCAATGTCGATACATGGCGCTGCGCTGATCCCGATAGCCTGAAATATGTGCTGGAAAACCTCGCCGAGCTGGTGGTGAAGGAAGTTCACGGTTCCGGCGGATACGGGATGCTGATCGGCCCGACTTCGTCGAAAAAGGAAATCGAAGAGTTTCGGGGCAAGCTGGAAAACGATCCGGACAATTATATCGCCCAGCCAACGCTGGCGCTTTCGACCTGTCCGATATTCACAAAGGCAGGACTCGCCCCGCGCCATGTCGATTTGCGGCCCTTTGTGCTCTGCTCGCCAGATGGGGTGGACATTACGCCCGGCGGATTGACGCGTGTGGCGCTGAAGGAAGGTTCTCTCGTGGTCAATTCCAGCCAGGGCGGCGGCACCAAAGACAGCTGGGTATTGGACGACTGATGTTAGGACGCGTCGCCAACGGCATCTTCTGGATGTATCGCTATCTCGAACGGGCAGAAAATACTGCCCGCCTGCTCGAAGCGGGCCATCGAATGACATTGACGCGCGGGCCGGACATGGCCAGTCGCGAGTGGAAGTCGATCCTCACCACACTGGGTCTGCGCAAGGCGTATGAAGCTGGCCATGACGATTATACCGGTGCCGCTGTTTGCGATTTCGTGCTGCGGTCGAAGGACAATCCGGAAAGCGTGATGCTTATGGTAGAGCGCGCCCGCACCAATGCGCGCGTTTGCCGATCAGCAATCACCGCAGAGGTTTGGGAAGCGGTCAATGAAGGCTGGATGACTCTGCGCGATCTGCTTGCGAAGCCTGTCAGGTCCAGCAATCTGAATGAGGCGCTTGGCGTAGTGCGCCGTGAAAGCACGCTTGCTCGCGGCGCGACGCATGGCTCCATGCTGCGCAACGAAACGTATAATTTCGCGCGACTCGGCACATTCCTTGAACGGGCCGACAGCACTGCGCGTATTCTTGACGTGAAGTATTATTTGTTGCTGCCCTCGCTTTCCTACGTAGGCACGCCGCTCGACAGCGGGCAGTGGGACAGCGTGCTGCGCTCGCTTTCGGCAGAGCGCGCCTATCGCTGGCTCAACTCTGGTGAAATGAGCGCGCGCTCGATTGCGGAATTCCTCATCCTCGATGACCGCTTTCCGCGCAGCCTGGTATTCTGTTATTCCGAAATGCGCGAAAACCTGTTCGAACTGGCGAAGCTGCACGGCGAAACCGGCAAGGCGCAGGAGCAGATGCGCATGACGGACATCCAGCTTGTCGACAAAAGCGTGGAAGACATCTTCCAGAAGGGCCTGCACGAATTTCTGCTTGAATTCATTTCGGGCAACCAGAAAATCGCCAGTGCCATCGCGTCCGATTACCGGTTCACGGCCTGAAGAAGAGGACCAGAAAACATGCGCCTCTCTATCCGCCACACCACACGCTACCGTTTTGCGGAGCCTGTTTCGCACGGCATCCAGCGGCTTCGCCTGACACCCAAGGAAACGCAGGGTCAGAAGATTCTCGGGTGGAATATGGAGCTGGAAGGCGCGCATGAGGAACTGGTTTTTGACGACCAGAACTTCAATCACGTCAACCTCATCTCGGTGGAGGAAGGCGCGCGCGAAGTCGTCATCACCTGTGAGGGTAAGGTCGATACAGAAGACAATGCCGGCGTTATCGGGCAGCATGCCGGACATCTGCCGCTTTGGACCTTCCTTGGGCAGACCAAGCTGACGAAGCCCGGCCCCAAGATCAAATCATTGATTGCGCAGGTTGAACGCAGCGAATCCGGAATGGTCGATACACTGCACAATTTGTCCAATGTCATTCGCGACAACGTCGAGTATCGCACCGGCACCACGCTCGTCACCACCACGGGAGAAGAGGCGGCGGCCGATGGCCAGGGCGTATGTCAGGACCATGCGCATATCTTCATTTCCGCCGCCCGCAGCCTGGAAATCCCGGCGCGCTACGTCAGCGGGTATCTGATGATGAACGACCGGATCGATCAGGAAGCCACCCACGCGTGGGCAGAGGCCTATGTGCAGGGGCTTGGCTGGGTTGGTTTCGATATTTCCAATGGCATCTGCCCCGATCCGCGCTATGTGCGCGTTGCGACCGGGCGCGACTATCGTGACGCTGCCCCGGTGACTGGCATTTCATTCGGCGCAAATACCGAAGATTTGACCGTAAACCTTTCCGTCGAGCAACAGATGGTGGAACAGCAGTAACGCGCTCTTTGAGAGCGGGAGCTGCCCGGAGTATACAGATTACATGACTTATTGCGTTGGTATGGTGCTTGATAAGGGCTTGGTCCTGATGAGTGACACCCGGACAAACTCGGGCGTCGACAACATTTCTGTATTCCGCAAGATGTTCACCTGGTCTGTGCCGGGCGAACGGATCATCTCTGTGATGACAGCGGGCAATCTGGCCACGACGCAGGCGGTAATCAGCCTTTTGGAAGAACGCTCAAAGGCGCCAGAAGACCGGCAGAATGGCCTGCTCGACATGCCAACCATGTTTCAGGTGGCCGTCGAAATCGGCAAGATCCTGCGCGAAACAATAGCTTCTACGCAGGACGACAACGGCACGCGCGGCAAGGGACGCTTTACGGCTTCGATCATCCTTGCAGGCCAGATCAACGGCATGGAACCGCGCCTTTTCATGATCTATCCCGAAGGCAATTTCATCGAAGCGAGCTTCGATACCCCGTTCATCCAGATTGGCGAGACCAAGTATGGCCGCCCGATCCTGCTGCGCGGATATGACCGGAACATGAGCTTCGAAGATGCAGTCAAACTGATCATGGTCAGCTTCGATTCAACGTTGAAAGCCAATCTCTCGGTTGGGCTCCCGCTGGATCTCATGGTCATTGGCCGTGATGATTTTGCCCCATTGCATGAACGGCGGATCGAAAGCAGCGATCCCTATTTCGATGCGATTTCGAACAGTTGGAGCGAGGCTTTGCGTGCAGCCTTTCACTCATTGCCCGATTACAGCTTCGACCAGCCTAAGTAGCCCTACCTAGTTATCGCACCGGATTTTCATATTCCTACGGTTAGGTAGCTACGCGATACGGGATATTATCCAGTTCATCCTCCATAATGGAGGAAAGTTTTTGGCAGTTTATCGGACTGTTACCGCGATTGTGCCCGGCTAATAGGTGGCCTTCCGTAGTAATACGGAATGTAAAATGCAGAAATAACGTTCAGTTTCAAAAGCATGGAACAGCGTATCACCATGCATATCGTCGGCGGCAACAGCCGCTCACGTGCCACCCAATCGCGGCTCGTACTTTCAATGGGGCATCATGCCGAGGTCTATTCAGACCTAGTCGAACTGCTCGACAGGCCGCCCAGCGATGGGGTGATTATCGCATCTGATGATGTGGTCGAGGAAGGCATAACCGAACTGCTGGAGGAACTGGCTGACAGCGGCATCTGGATACCGCTGGTGGCCGCCCGCGAAAACCCGGGACTGGATGAGGTCGTGCAGGCCATTCAGGCTGGTGCTCTAGATTTCCTTACTTTGCCGCTCAGCGAAGCCGAACTTTGCCGGATGGTCGCCCATGTGCATTCCGATGCGGGGCGCCATGCAGAAGTGCGCCGCCGCCTGATTGACGCGCGGCGACGGATCAAATGCCTGTCCAAGCGGGAGCGCGAAGTGCTCGATTGGCTGTCCGAGGGATGTTCCAACAAAGCTATCGCACGCGAACTTGATATCAGTCCACGCACAGTTGAAATTCACCGCTCCAACATGATGGACAAGCTGGGTGCGACCCACGCTGCCGAAGCTGTGCGGGTGCGTATTGAAGCCGGGCTTGAGGACAAGAAGCAGGGCGGTGTCGCGGCCAAGCGGGCAAGAGGGGAATCCGCTGTGTCATCCATTATGACACAGCTTGTCGTCATGCCTTCACAAACGGCCTGACTCCCCGCGCACCCGCATCGTCGCACCTTGATCGTTGCACTTGGATCACAGGCCCCCTGGATCACGGGCCCTGTGTCCGCTCAACCGTTTCACTTACCGCGTTAGCGGCAGTAGGAATTGCCGTCGATTACGCCCTCAACATGGAAGTGATCGCGGTGCGCTGCGTTGTAATCCGGGCCGAGAACCGTGCCAAACCGGCGGCATGCGCTGCGTTGAACAACGCGCAGGAATTCCCGTTCGTCTGCTGATCCGTCCCAGCCGGACTCCACACTGATCACCCGCCCATCGGCCAGCACAAAGCCGCCGATATCAATTGCTGTGCCCGTAGCATGACCTGACCGGCGGTCAGTGCCGGCAACGTTCCGGCAGGAATAGCTACCCATGGTTTGGACACTGGCTAGCCGTGTGCCGAGAATTTCCTGCGCTGCCCGGTCCACGCCGAACCGCACCCACGCGGCAAAGGCAGTGCTGACAGGGCAGGTGACCGGGCCAAGATTGCTGATATTCAGCCGCCCCGAATCCCCCTGCAGTGCATGCATTTGTACCGTGCCCAGGGTGCTGCAGCCCTGATCCCGGTATTGGTCCGGCAACGCTTCGAAACGAACGCCTGCCGAGCCTAGCTGATTGAGGCATTGTGCCGCGGCCGCGTTGCTGGCGATGGGTGCTGCAGATGCAATTCGCGCTCTTGCTGGTGCAACCGAGGCAGATGTCCGGTTTGCAGGCGCTGCGAAAGTGTTCGACTGGGCGGCAAAACCTGCAGAACGGTCATAACTGGTCTGCGGCACGACCGAACAACCTGCCAAAGCAAGGCAAACGGTGGATAAGATCATTGCGCGTTTCATGGCCGTTTACGTACCCTTACAATGGTTAAAGGGCATATCGCAGCTTTGGTTAACAGCGTTGAAACCATTTCCGGAATCAACCGTCGTATCAGATGAAACCGCATTTGCATTTGACTTAACCAACCGTGGCTCTAGTGCCGCCGACGGGCCACGCGGTCCCAACGCCGCGCGAGCTCTCTGTAAGGAGAGAATACATGAGTAATATGCCAGCGCTCAAACCTGAGCGCCCGTTTTTTTCGTCCGGACCTACTTGCAAGCCGCCCGGCTGGTCGCCTGAAAAGCTCGACACCCGTAGCCTCGGCCGTTCGCACCGCTCCAAATATGGCAAAGCCCGTCTGAAATATGCGATCGAGCTGACGCGAGAGCTTCTGGGCGTTCCCGATGACTACCTGATCGGCATCATGCCGGGCTCCGACACGGGCGCTCTGGAATGCGCGATGTGGACGATGCTTGGCGCCGGCCCCGCGACTGTCGCTGCGTGGGAAAGCTTCGGCAACATCTGGATTCAGGATGCGGTCAAGCAGCTGAAGCTGGACAATCTGACGACCATGACCGCCGATTATGGCGAGATCCCCGATCTTGCTTCTATCCCGCAGGACAACGATGTCGTTTTCACCTGGAACGGCACAACGTCCGGCGCACGAATTCCCGATACTGACTGGCTGGAGCCGGGCCGCAAGGGCATCACGATCAACGATGCCACCAGCGCCGTCTTTGCCATGGAGATGGATTGGGCGAAGCTTGATGCGACAACATTCAGCTGGCAAAAAGTGATGGGCGGCGAAGCCCAGCACGGCATGCTGATCCTGAGCCCCAAGGCTGTCGCGCGGCTGGAAAGCTATGATCCGCCATGGCCGCTGCCCAAATTGTTCCGCCTGAAAAAGGGCGACAAGGTCAACACCGAGATATTCGAAGGCGCAACGATCAACACGCCTTCCATGCTGGTGGTGGAAGATTACATCTGGGCGCTGGAATGGGCCAAGTCCCTCGGCGGGCGTTCCGCCATGATTGGCCGTGCCAATGCCAACGCCAAGATCGTTACCGACTGGATCGAAGCCACACCATGGCTGCGCAATATGGCGTCCGATCCTGCGCTGCGGACCAATACTGGCGTGTGCATGGTGTTTCAGGGCGATTGGTATGAAAGCCTGCCCGATGGCGACAAGGCTGCCGTGCCCAAGAAAATCGCCGCCAAGCTGGAAGAGCTGGATGTTGGATATGATTTCAACGGCTACCGCGATGCCCCTCCGGGACTGCGGATCTGGTGCGGCGGTTCTCTCGAGTCCGAAGATATCGCGCGGCTGCTGCCGTGGATCGAATGGGCTTATGAAGAGCTGAAAGCCGGACGGCTTTAGCATTTGGTGAGCCCCGGCGGATGCCGGGGCCTCCCCTCTCGATCAGCAAAATGTTTCAAGAGATCCTGGCCTGGGCCGGGATTCCCACAGGATTAGAACCATGACCAAACCTAAAGTTCTCATTTCCGACAAGATGGACCCCAACGCCGCTCGTATCTTTGAAGAGCGCGGCTGCGATGTGGATGTCATAACCGGCGAAACGCCCGAACAATTGATCGCGCGCATTGGTGAATATGATGGCCTCGCCATCCGTTCCTCCACCACTGTCACGCCTGAAATCCTTGCCGCAGCGACCAATCTCAAGGTGATTGGCCGCGCGGGAATCGGCGTGGATAATGTCGATATCGCCAAGGCTTCGGCCAGCGGTGTGGTTGTCATGAATACGCCATTCGGCAATTCGATTACCACTGCAGAACATGCCATTGCCATGATGCTGGCGCTTGCCCGCCAGATCCCCGAAGCCAATCGCCGCACACAGGCAGGCGAATGGCCGAAGAAGGATTTCATGGGTGTCGAAGTCACTGGCAAGACGCTTGGCCTGATCGGCGCAGGCAATATCGGCGCTATTGTCGCCAGCCGCGCACAGGGCCTGCGGATGAAGGTCATCGCCTACGATCCGTTTCTGACACCCGACCGGGCAATGGAACTCGGCGTGGAGAAGGTTGATCTGGGTACGCTGCTCAAGCGCGCTGATTTCATCACGCTGCACACACCGCTGACCGATGAAACCCGTAATATCCTGTCGCGGGAACGGCTGGAACAGACAAAGCCCGGTGTGCGCATCGTCAATTGCGCACGCGGCGGCCTGATTGATGAGGCGGCGCTGAAGGATGGGCTGGAAAACGGCCACATTGCGGGCGCTGCGCTGGATGTGTTTGCGGTGGAGCCCGCCAAGGACAATCCGCTATTCGGTACGCCGAATTTTATTTGCACACCACATCTCGGCGCATCGACCACAGAGGCGCAGGTCAATGTGGCTTTGCAAGTGGCAGAGCAGATGGCCGATTATCTTGTTACCGGCGGGGTCACCAACGCGCTCAACGTGCCATCGCTCAGTGCCGAGGAAGCTCCGCGGCTCAAGCCTTATATCGCTCTGGGTGAAAAGCTCGGATCGCTGGTCGGCCAGCTTGAAGGACCAGAAGTCCAGTCTCTCACGGTTGAAGTGTCGGGCGCAGCAGCAGAGCTTAACCTGAAGCCGATCACCGCAGCTGTGCTGGCTGGTATGATGCGCACATGGTCGGATACGATCAACATGGTCAATGCACCGATCCTCGCCAAAGAGCGCGGGCTGGACGTGCGCGAAGTGCGCCACGACCGTGAAGGCGATTATCACACCTTGCTGCGTGTAACGGTGAAGACATCTGACCGGGAGCGTGAAGTCGCGGGCAGCCTGTTTGGTGATTCGCAGATGCGCCTGGTTGAAATCGCCGGGACGCGGATCGAAACCGATCTGGAAGGCGATATGATCTACATCGTCAACGAAGATGCGCCGGGCTTCATCGGTCGCCTCGGTTCGACATTGGGTGCAGCGGGCGTCAACATTGGTAACTTCCACCTCGGCCGTCGTCTGCCCGATCGCAATCGCGGGGGCGACGCAGTCCTGCTCCTTTCGCTTGACCAGGCCCCGACCAAGGAAGTCCAGGATGCCGTCTGTGCGCTGGAAGGCGTGAAGAAGGTGCGGGCGCTCAGCTTCTGACAATACAATCGTGATCCCGGCTTCCGCCGGGATCACGAATTGGCTAGGGCGCGCCTATGACTGACCTGACACAAGATCTCCTGCCGGAAGGGCTGGAAGACCGACTGCCTCAAAGTGCGGCTGCTGCGGCGCGTATTCAGCGCGCCATGCTCGATGCGATGGCTGGCCATGGCTATGACCGGGTGCGCCCCCCGCTTATCGAATTCGAACAGAGCATGGCACGCCGGATGGATGGCGTCCGCACCCGCAAACTGTTCCGTTTCGTCGATCCCAAAAGTCTGCGCAGTCTTGCACTGCGATCCGATATGACGGTGCAGATTGGCCGCATTGCCGCCACCAGCCTTGCCGATGCACCGCGCCCGTTGCGACTTTGCTATGCCGGTCAGGTCGCGCGGATTGCAGGGGATATGCTGGATCCCCGGCGCGAATATCAGCAGGTCGGGGCGGAGCTGATCGGTGCAGACAGTGTCGCAGCAGCTGGTGAGATAGTGGAATTGGCGATTGCATCGCTGGAGGTTGCGGGCGCAACCGGCATTTCGGTGGATTTTACGCTGCCCGACCTGGTCGATACACTCGCAGATGGTCCGCTGCCACTTGACGCAGCAACAAGGGAAACTGTCCGGCGGGAACTGGATGCCAAGGATGCCGGCGCACTGGTGGATGCTGGCGGCGCGGCATATTTGCCCCTGATCCACGCTGCTGGTCCATTTGAGGAGGCGGTGGAACGTCTGGCCGCGCTCGACAACACAGGTGCGCTTGGTTCGCGTATAAAGGGCCTGCGCCAGATCGCTGAACGGATTAAAGGGCGCGCCCGGCTGACGCTCGATCCGTCAGAGCGCCACGGGTTTGAATATCAAAGCTGGTTCGGCTTCACGCTCTACGCCGAAGGTGTGCGCGGAGCCTTGGGCCGTGGCGGCACCTATCGCATCGGCGGTAGCGGCGAGGCCGCAACGGGATTCTCGCTCTATCCCGATGCTCTGGTTGAGGCGGTGAAGGCCGATGAACCTATGGGCAAGCGCGTGTTCCTGCCACTTGGCCATGATCGCGCCGCAGCTGATGTTCTGCGTGCTGCAGGCTGGCGCACTGTGGCGGCATTGTCTGATAGCGATGATGGAAAGGCGCTTGATTGCACCCACATCCTCAGCGCCGGAGCTGCCAAGCCGCTTTAGCGCGCGAAGTCTGCAAAGCCCGGCCACAGCAGCGACACATTCGGGATGTATCCATCTTGCGCGAAGCGGTGAAGCGGTGAAGCGGTTTCGCTGTGAGATCAGCAGTGTTGCCAGAGGACGCAAAAATCAGGTTGATCGGCGAAATGTAAAACCGTGGGCAACGGTTCGCCGCATCTTGAGCTCTGACCGGCCCTACAATCAATTGTACCGCCTTAACCATTCATGTGGCAGAAAGGTCGGTCTGAACAGGCAAGTCGTCCGATGCTACGAAGCGTGAGCAATCGGCTTTGCTTCGTGCCTGATGTAAGACCGGGATTCTACAGCCGGACAGCCCGCATTGTGGCCGCCTGAAAATGGTTTGCACATACGCCGGGCCAGCTGAGACAAATTGAAGGAATATCGCAATGAACATGATTTCTAACGGACCGAAACTTTATGCCATGGCTGCCATACTGGCGGTGCCGGCAATGGGCGCTGCCAGCGTGTCTGCGCAGGAACTGGATTCCGCGCAGAACGAGGAAGTGATCAACGTATACGGATCGCCGCCAACTGACCTTTCGGGTTTGGCCCAAGGGCCTGACATCGAAGGCTTCATTTCGGCACGCACCGGCAATACGCTGCAAATCACCAGTCCCGACGGTACGACCACGACGGTGCGTGTTTCCGAAGGAACCGATATCAGAGGGCGCGGGGGCCTGCTCGGCTTGGGACGTACCCGCCTGACAACCGCCGATCTGCTGAATGGTCTGCCTGTTACCGTTGGAACCGTCCAATGGAGCAACAGCTTGCTGGCCAGCAGGGTCCGCTTTTCCAACAGTGATCTTGAAACCGCTGCCATGATCCGCGGTGCCACATCGCAGCGCTTTGCTGAACAGGGTGAGGCGATCGAGGTCAATGCCGCCGCAACTGAGGCATTGCGAGGCCGCGTTGCCAATATCGACCAGTATAACGTCACTGGTGTCACCAACGTGTATTTTGACACCGGCCGGTGGAACCTGACACCTTCGGGCGAAAGCGAACTTTGCTCAGTGGCACGCCAGGCTAACGAAACGCCCAACGCATTGTTGCTGGTCGTTGGTTACACCGATTCGGTTGGCGATCAGGATTACAATCAGGTCCTGAGTGAGCGTCGCGCAGGCCGTGTGGTCAATTTCCTGCAGCAGGAATGCGATTGGGCGCCATATCGCATGATGACCCCGACGGGCATGGCAGAATCGGATCCGTTGGCGGACAACAGCACGCCTGCAGGCCGCGCCCAGAACCGCCGTGTTTCGGTGAATATTCTGGTCAGCAAAGCGCTCGACGGGGCCTGAGATCCCAAAATTCTGAGGTCCTGACATTTTTCAACTGGCGCGTGTTTCAACTGGCGCGTGTGTAGCGCACATCAGCGCAGCACACGCGACAGCCATGCATCGACCAGCGGCGTGGCCGGATAATCCTGATCACCAAGCCGCCGGTTGATTTCACGGTGTCCGCGCAGTCCGCGTCCGGGCACTCTGTGCACTTCGGCGTGCGTGCCTGCATTCACCAGCGCATATCCCAAAGCCTCGCTTTGCATTTGCGCGTCGGGCCGGTCGATGTGCAGGATCAGGAATTCCGCCGCATTGGGGGCGGCGGCATGGAAGGTTGGTGACAGATTCTCCTGCCGTCTGCGCTCCGTCCCGAATGCATTGCGGTAGGTCTGGCTCATCAGCCGCCCACCTTCCTCCATCTGGCGAGGTACATCATATGCTGCCCCGTCTAGCGCCAGGATTCCGCGAATGCTGGTCAGGGCAAGGCCTGCATTCTCAAGATAGGTCGGGTCGGTGCCGACAAGGCTGACGAGATGTGCACCGGCGCTATGCCCGGCCAATACGATACGTTCCCTGTCAAAGCCCAGAACTGGCGCATTGTCCGAAAGATACGCAAGTGCTGCTGCGATGTCGCTTGCCTGCTGCTCGACACTCGAAGCTGGTACAAGCCTGTAATTGAGCGAGGCCACGGCAAAGCCTTGCGATTGCCAGGATGCAAGCATGCTGGAACCGATGGTAGAGCGCATATCGCCGCGCGACCAACCGCCGCCGTGGACAAACACGATCAGCGGCGCTTCGACAGAGGCTCCTGGCCAGTACAATGCCGTCTGCAATTCATCCGCGCCGTATGACATGCGCTGCATCTGCCCTGCAATTTCCGACTGGGTGCCTGCGGCCTGAGTTGCGTCACCCTTGGAAAGAAACACCATAGGGGCACAGGCGAGCAGGACAGGAAGTGCGATTCGCATGGCTTTTCGCATGGCTTTTTCCTTTTTCCGGTGCAGATCTTGCCCGGTGCGTCACATTTCTCCAGTCGCAAAGTGCGATAATTTGTCGCAGGCTCCTTGCGTTGCCCGCAGGGAATACGCCCTGCCATGTTGCCCTTGGCATCACCATTGCCTAGGGCGCGGCGGTTGTTTCTTGAAAGGTTGTACTGCCCATGGCCAATGTCACCGTTATCGGCGCCCAGTGGGGCGATGAAGGCAAGGGCAAGATTGTCGACTGGCTGGCAAGCCGGGCCGATGCCGTGGTGCGCTTTCAAGGCGGCCACAATGCCGGTCACACGCTGGTGGTGGGAGATCAGGTCTACAAGCTAAGTCTGCTGCCCAGCGGCATTGTAACCGGCACGCTAAGCCTGATCGGAAACGGCGTTGTGCTGGACCCGTGGGCTTTGCGCGATGAAATCGCGAAGCTCGAAGGGCAGGGCGTATCGATCACAGCCGACAATTTTGGCATTGCCGACAATTGCGCGCTGATCCTGCCGCTCCACCGGGACCTTGATGGATTACGTGAAACTGCGGCCGGCAAGGGCAAAATCGGCACAACAGGCCGCGGCATTGGCCCAGCCTATGAAGACAAGGTTGGACGCCGTGCGATCCGCTTGTGTGATCTGTCCCATCTGGATGCGTTGGAGCCGCAGCTGGACCGCCTTTGCGCCCATCACGATGCGCTGCGCGCCGGTTTCGGGCAGGACCCTGTCGACCGAGAGGGGCTGCTTGCTGAACTGCGCGAAATAGCGCCGTTTGTGAACCAGTTCGCGCAGCCGGTCTGGAAACGCCTGAATGAAGTGAAGAAAGCTGGTGCAAAGATCCTGTTCGAAGGCGCGCAGGGCGTACTTCTCGATGTCGATCACGGCACCTATCCCTTCGTCACCAGCTCCAACACGGTTAGCGGAACTGTCGCGAGCGGAAGCGGACTTGGGCCCAATGCAGCGGGTTTCGTGCTCGGCATCGTAAAGGCATACACCACGCGCGTCGGCAGCGGACCCTTTCCCACAGAGCTGGAAGACGAGATTGGCCAAAAACTGGGTGAGCGCGGGCATGAATTTGGCACAGTCACTTCGCGCAAGCGCCGCTGCGGCTGGTTCGATGCCGTACTGGTGCGCCAGACTTGCGCGCTATCCGGCGTGACCGGCATTGCGCTGACCAAGATCGACGTGCTCGACGGATTTGAAACGATCCGCATCTGCACCGGCTACCGACTGGGCGACAAGGTACTCGATTATTTGCCTGCCCATGCCGCTGAACAGGCTGCGGTTGAACCCATCTACGAAGAATTCGAAGGCTGGGAAGGCACGACCGTTGGCGCACGCAGCTGGGCCGATCTGCCGGCGCAGGCGATCAAATATATCCGCCGTATCGAAGAACTGGTCGAATGCCCCGTGGCGAGTGTTTCAACAAGTCCCGAGCGTGAAGACACGATCCTTGTGCGGGATCCCTTTGCGGACTGATCCTTAACCCATATTCTTGACATGATCCGTGTTTGTTCTCACTGTGTTCGCAATTCGCGACTCAGGTAAATTCGCGTTTCAGGAGAATTGGGCGATGGCTCAGGCTGATTTTGACTATGCACTGGCTGCCGATGCGGCAGGATTGCCGCTGGCGGTGTCCATCTTTGCCGATTGCGACCTTCTCCGCGGCGATCTTGAAGATGATGTGACGCAGGCCGGCCTGTGTGTGCGTGAACGCGGTAATCTCGATCAATTGCTGGCAGGCGATGCGCGAGCTTTGGGAGAGATAATTCTGGTCGATTGCCCGCAGCCCGATGTTGCCGCCATGGCGACGCTTGCACGGCTTGATGGCAGGGCAGCAAAATCCGGCGCGCGGCTGGTGATTTCCACTTCTATGGAATCGCTCGATGTGGTGTTTGGCTGCTGCTCGCAGTCCAATCCGCAGATACTGGTCAATCCATTGCGGGCAGAGCGTGTGATTGCGCTGGGCCGGCTGCTGGCGGAAACGCCCAATTTGCGCCTACGCGAACTTTCCGAAGATGATCGCCTTACTCTGCTGCGCCTGACCGAGCAGGTTGGCCAAATCGCCAACCGGCTGGACAGATTGGGCAGTGCCGGCAGTGGCTGGGGCCAGAAAGCTGGTGGCGGGGCGTTTCGATTCGAAAGCCCCAAAACCGGCTACCGCGCCGAAAATGAACTGGTGCGCAGGCCGCGTCCGGCGCTCCCCGACGCGCGGCTGGTGCGGCAGATTATCCATCAGCGGAATGCGCGCGGAAAGTTCTTTGATGCAGAGCTGTTTGCGGATCCGGCATGGGATATGCTGCTCGACCTGACTGCCGCGCGTGTGGAGCACTGCCGCGTTTCGGTAACTTCGCTGTGCATTGCGTCAGGCGTTCCGCCCACAACCGCGCTGCGCTGGATTGGGCAGATGGTCGAAGCCGGCCTGTTCGACCGGGTGGAAGACGATGCCGACCGCCGCCGCGCATTTATCGAATTATCAGACAAGGCTGCAGACGCGATGGCGCGCTACTTCGCGGAAATCGGTCAGGATATATTGGCCTTGGCTTAATAGGGGCTTTGGCTTGGTTGGAACGCCGACAAGGCCGGACTACGGCGTAATCTGTTCGCTCAATTCAATACATGAACTAGCGCAGATCGAATGCGGCCTGTGCTTCAACCGGGTCGGCCCGTCCGCTCGCTACTAGCATTTGCAACAGGATACGCGCCTTGGCCGGGCCAAGTGCGCGGGCAGCGATAAAGCCGTTCTGTGCATCTTCCGGTTCGCGATTGACCAGCCCTTCATCAACACGCGTTGCGCGCACGACCGGCACGCCGTTCCGGGCAGCATCACACAGCGCTTCATAAACCGCGTCAGGTGAATTTCCTGCCCCGAAGCCGGCCAGCACGAAGCCTTCCGCCCCCGCTTCAAGCGCGTCCCTGACACTGGCACCGTCCATGCCTGCATAAGCATGAAGGATCGGCACGCGGGGGAAAGTTGCGGGAAAAGTGAAACGCGCCGATTCGTAAGGGCGCCAGGGCGGTGAAAGCCAGTCGACCCCGGCGGGCGTGGCCAGCGCGACGGGCCCGCGCGGGAAACCCTTGAAGGCGTTGGTTCCTCCAGTGTGCGCTTTGCGCACATCGCGCGCTGATAGAACGGTATCGCCCATGACCACCAGAACGCCGCGCCCGGCCGAATCCGGATGCGCGGCAATCTGCACGGCATTGGCGAAATTGCGCAACCCGTCGCTGCCCACAGCATCCGCAGGCCGCATTGCGCCCACCAGCACAACCGGCTTTGTGGTCGGCAGGGTCAGGTCGAGCAGAAAGGCCGTTTCTTCGGCCGTATCTGTTCCATGGGTGATGATGACGCCGCCACAATCAGGGTTATCCATCGCGGCCATACAGGCGTGCTGCAGCTGGGCCCAAATGGCAGGACCGATATTGGCCGAATCGATATTGGCTATTTGCCGGCCTTCCAGCCGCGTGTTGATACCCAGCTCGCGAAACGCGCTGAGGAAATCGGCGATGTCGATCTGCCCGGGGCGGTAATCTGCCCGCGTGGCGGAGCCCGCCTGACCGGCAATGGTGCCGCCTGTTGCAAGGACAAGGATCTTGGGTTCGCTCATATTCTGGCGAATAGACCGGGTTTTTGCTCGATACCAGCAATGTTGGAAGTGTTTCCGGCGCTTTGCCTCAGCCGAGGTGCACCCGCTCTTTGCACTGGAGCTGCGATGAAAAAACGATCCTCCGGATCATTCTCACTGTTCATGGCCCTTCGCTGTCGCTGGGGAATTTTCTTGCAAAACCGTCCCTTGGACGGTTTTGCAAGAAAACTGGTGGGCGATGACAGGCTCGAACTGCCGACCCTCTCGGTGTAAACGAGATGCTCTACCAACTGAGCTAATCGCCCTATAGGAATGCCTATAGCGGGAGCGCCTTAGCGTAAGGTTTGCCCGCGCAAAAGGGATAAGATGCAAGTTTTGAAAATAGCTGTGACCGGATGGGGCATTTCGGGACTGGCTGCGGGCTCGTTGCTGGAACGGCAAGGGCGTCGCGTCTGCGATTCTATCAATGGCTGACACGGGCTTTCACGCCGCCATTCCAGTTCGAATCAATCTGGCCCGAGCTCTTTCGTGATCTGTCCATGGCGTCCAGGCCGTACCTGAAGGCATACATGCTCACTGGCCTCGGCCGAACCAGCCGCCCGCGAGTGGGCCTGGTGTTGCCTGATTATTCGGCGTTTGTGGCCGCAGTCGTCCCCTCCAGCACTTCTTCGCGTGCCTCAGCAGAAGACCAGTCGTAGGCCCCGATCACGCGCCACACCTCTCTGCCGTCCGCATCATAAAGGATCGTAAGCGGCAGTACAGCGCCGCCGCCGTAGGAGAAAGCGAGGTCGTTCTGCTGGTCCATCCAGCGCGGCAAATTCGGCAGATCACGGGCTTCGAAAAACGGCACGACCACTTCGGCTCCGCGCAAGTCCTCGCTCACCGTCAGCACGCGGACATCCCCTTCCAAATCGGCTGCAAGCTCATCCAGCAGGGGCATTTCCACTACGCATGGTGCGCACCATGTCGCCCACAAGTTCAGCAGCACTGGCTCTTTCAGGGCGGCAAGGTCCAAAGTGGCGCCGTCAGGGTCGGTCAGAGTGACGTCGGGAATGGCCTCACCAGCAAAGCTGCGGTTCAATGTGCCCGTCAGCGCGATAGTTTCGCTTGTCCCGTCCGCATTCGCGTTTTCTTGCGTGCTGTCGCTCGCACCGGTATCGCACGCGGTCAACAGGCCCGCCGCAAGGCAGGCGATCAGCAAACTCGAAAGGCGCATTTTGGCCACGGACAATTCCTCCAATACGATGTGGGGCGGCAGATTTGCCGAAGGCCCCTCTGCCATAATGCGCGAGATCAATGCGAGTATCCCGTTCGACAAACTATTGTGGCGACAAGATATAGCCGCGAGCAAAGCGCATGTCGCCATGCTTGCAGCGTGCAAGATCGTCAGCGAGGACGACGCTGCCACGATAACCGGCGGGCTTGACGCGGTTGCTGCGGAATATGCCAGTGACGGTGTACCGGAGGATTGGGACCTCGAAGATATTCACATGACCACCGAAGCGCGGCTGGCGGAAATTGTCGGTCCGGTTGCAGGCCGTCTGCACACCGCGCGCAGCCGCAATGATCAGGTGGCGACCGATTTCCGGCTGTGGGTGCGTGATGAAACCGATGCCCTGGTGGACGCGCTGACGGGTTTGCAACGAGCACTTGTCAATCGTGCAGGCGAACATGCCGGGACAATCATGCCCGGCTTTACCCATTTGCAAACTGCGCAGCCAGTGACGCTGGGCCATCATCTGATGGCCTATTACGAGATGATCGGGCGCGATCTGTCCCGTTTCCGCGATGCCCGGGTGCGGCTCAATCAGTCGCCATTGGGCAGCGCTGCTCTGGCCGGCACTGGCTTTCCCATTGATCGTGAGATGACAGCGCAAGCGCTCGGGTTTGACGGGCCGACATCCAACAGCCTTGATGCCGTGTCCGACCGCGATTTCGCGCTCGATTTTCTGGGGTCAGCCAGCCAGTGCGCCTTGCACCTTTCACGGCTTGCGGAAGAATTCGTGATCTGGGCCAGCCAGCCCTTCGGCTTTGTGCGGATGCCCGATACTCTCAGCACGGGCAGTTCAATCATGCCGCAGAAGAAGAACCCTGATGCGGCGGAATTGGTGCGCGGCCATGCGGGGCGGATCGTCGGGTGCCAGATGGCGCTCATGATGACCATGAAAGGCTTGCCGCTCGCCTATTCCAAGGACATGCAGGACGACAAACCTCCCGTGTTCGAAGCAGCAGCTTTGCTGCAACTGTGTGTTGCTGCCATGACAGGTATGATCGACGGTGCGGATTTCCGAGAGGACCGGATGCGTCAGGCAGCGGAACTGGGCTATGCCACGGCAACCGATCTGGCCGACTGGCTGGTGCGGGAGGCAGACATTCCTTTCCGCGAGGCACATCACATCACCGGCGCAGCGGTAAAGCTGGCGGAGCGCAAAAGCGCGGCGCTAGATGAACTTTCGCTGGAAGAACTGCAGGCCATTGATGAACGGATTGATGAACGTGTGTACGCAGCGTTGTCGGTGGAGGCATCGGTGGCGGCACGCAATTCCTATGGCGGCACCGCGCCCGAGCAAGTACGCGCACGGGTTGCAGAGGCCCGCAGCAAATCAGGAATGGAAACATGATTCACAGGACCACTTCGGCCATTGTCGCTGTCCTGCTTCTGGCCGGTTGCGGCCAACGCACCGATTTGCAGCCTACCGCCGGGCAAACGCTTCCGGAGGCACCATACGGAGCGACCGAACCGCTCGACGCGAACGAATTGCTCGCTCTCGACCCGCAAGCTGCGCCAGAACGCAGCGTTGAACTGCGGCGCGAAAGCGAAGAGCGCGAAGACGATCCGTTCGACTTGCCACCGGAAGGCTGACCGTGGACCATTTTCACATTCACGGCGGCGAATTGTATGCCGAAGACGTTCCCCTTTCGCGCATCGCGCAAGAGGTTGGAACCCCTGTATACGTATACTCGCGCGCCACGTTTGAACGCCATGCACGTGTTTTTCGCGAAGGCTTGAGCGGGCTTGAAAGGCCGCCGCATCTTGCTTTTGCCGTCAAATCCAATCCCAACCTTGCTGTCTTGCGCCTGCTCGGCCGCGAAGGATACGGTGCGGATGTCGTATCGGGTGGAGAACTCGCCCGTGCGCTGCTGGCGGGGATGCCGGCGCATGATATCGTGTTCAGCGGCGTGGGCAAAACCGATACCGAACTGGCGCAGGGCCTTGATGCCGGCATTGGCCAATTCAATATTGAATCGAGCGAAGAAGGGCGGGAGCTTGCCGCCATCGCTGCGGCGCGCGGACAAGTTGCCCGCTGCGCTTTGCGGGTCAATCCCGATGTCGATGCGGGCACGCATGACAAGATTTCGACCGGCAAGGCGGACAACAAGTTCGGCGTACCGATCGACCGCGCACCGGAATTGTTTGCCGAGCTTTCGGCGCTTCCCGGCCTCGATCTGCGCGGGCTTGCAGTGCATATCGGCAGCCAATTGTCCGAGCTTGCTCCGCTGGAGGCCGCTTTTGCAAAGCTCGCTGACAGCCTGCGCACCTTGCGCGGCGGGGGCCATACGATCAGCCACATGGATCTGGGCGGCGGACTTGGCGTGCCTTACCGCAAGGGAGAAGTGCTCCCTAGTCCTGCGGAATATGGTGAGATGGTGGCGCGCGTCACGAAGGGGTGGGATGTCACCCTCATGTTCGAACCGGGCCGCGTGATTGCGGGCAATGCGGGCGTTTTGCTGACCCGCGTAATCCGCGTGAAGCGCGGGCTGAACGATCCATTCGTGATCGTCGATGCCGCGATGAACGATCTTGCGCGGCCAGCCCTTTACGGCGCGTGGCACGATTTCGATGCGGTGAAGCCGTCTGGCGAGCGGATGACCGCCAATATCGTCGGCCCGATCTGCGAAACGGGAGATACCTTTGCCATGGGCCGCGAAACGGACGCGCTTGTCTCTGGCGATCTGGCCGTCTTCCGCACCGCAGGCGCATACGGCGCAACCATGGCCAGCAGCTATAATTCGCGCGGCTTTGTGGCTGAAGTGATGGTCGATGGATCGGACTTTGCCGTTGTTGCCGACCGTATTCTGCCAGGCGCGATTGCTGACGCTGAACGCGTGCCCGACTTTCTCGCCTGACATGCAGCAATTGCCACTTTTCCACACGATTACCGGGCAACCTGTAATCGTGCTGGGTGAAGGAGAAATGGCCGAACCCAAGCGCCGCCTGGTGGAGCGCGCAGGTGGGCGCGTGGTCGCAGATATGCAGGAAGGGCTGGATGAAGGCGCGCGGCTTGCTTTCGTGGCGCATGATGATCCGGCCATGTGCGAATCCGATGCGATTCGCCTGCGCTGCGCGGGCCTGCTGGTGAACGTGGTGGACCGGCCTGAGCTTTGTGATTTCACCACTCCCAGCATTCTTGACCGGGACCCGGTGCTTGTTGCCGTCGGGACAGGCGGTGCCTCTGCCGGGCTGGCCAAGCAGTTACGTCTGCGGCTGGAAAAGCTACTTCCTGCCGATCTTGGCGTGTTGGCCGCCAACTTATCAAGTGCCCGCGATGCCATCCGCGCCCGTTTTCCTGCCATGCCGGAGCGGCGCCGGGCATTGGATGGGGCGTTAGGAGAAGGCGGAATGCTTGATCCGCTTGGGGGGGGAAGCGCAGGCCGGGTCGAAATGTGGCTAGCGGACGCTGGCGCCCCTTCGCAGGCGCAGCTGCACGAATTTACGCTTTCCAGCGACGATCCCGAAGATCTGACGCTGCGTCAGGCACGGCTTCTCGGCATGGCCGACGCAGTTCTGGCCGACCCGCGGATTCCTGCGCGCATCATAAACCGCGCGCGCGCCGATGCGGCGCGTTTCGAACTGCCGCTTCAAGAGCCCATGCCGGAAGGCTTGATAGTCATTCTGAATTGGTGTGAAGAGAAATAAAGAGCTGTATTACAGTAATTTAATTTTCAATAACTGCTATATCTCGGCAACCCATTTTCGTGGTTCGGCAATCTGTCGCACCATCCGAAAACGGAGAGACCGAAATGAAATTTCCCTCAATCGATCTGGCGAGTTTGCCTGATCTGAACACTCTGACCGGTATGTTCGGCAGCGGCCAGGCACAGACACCGGGCCATGACGATACAATCATTGTGCTGGCGACCATGCTGTACGATGCCATGCCTCCCACGACGACATTGTTCTGACAATCGGGCCAGACGATGGATATTGACCCTTTCATCGCGGCGTTGCGGAATGATCGTGTTCCGCAACGCCAGGCTCAGGCGGCCATGGATGTCGCGCGCAAGGCCTGGCAGGCAGAACCGGGCGCGTTTGAAATGATGATGGAGATGGGGCGGTTTGGCGAAGGCGCCCCGCTGGGTGCCTGCCCCATGCTCGACAATGTCTTTACCCAAGGCGGTGAGGGCGAGAGAATCATGGTACGGCTATCGCACCATTATTGCGCGGCCCTTCGCGATCATCCGATTGGACATCCGCCTTTTCGTCATGGCTTCAACGGTTTGGCAGGAACCATATTGCTGGCCCGGTCAGGCCGTGCGCAGCTGACGCTCCAGAGCCGTGAACCTGGGAAAACGGTAAGCACCGGGCATCAATTCTCCGATGCCGAACGCTTCGATGCTGTTTTGGCCGGCGTGGCGGAGGCGCGAATTGTGCGGGCCCGGTCCGCAGGTGAGCGCAAGATGCAGTTTGACGCCGAACATATCTCACTCCGGGGCGGAGCAAGGCTCGGGCTTGATCTGAACAGCGAGACACTGGTGGTCGAGAGCGTCAGTCGCCGCCTTGTGATCCTGCGCTTGAGCCGGAGCGCCAGTGACCCTCAACCGGTTCGCGATTATGATGCAGCTACCGGTGAACTGCTCATGCAGAGTGCTGGCGCGCTTGCGACGAGCCGGCAGGAGGCGATTACCGCCTTGCTGGGCCGCATGGGCCGCTGCGATGCTGCACCGCTGATGGCGAAAACGGCGCTGGACTGCGGGGATGCCTCGCTGCGCTGGCAATCTTTGCGTGAATGTCTTGCGCTGGATAGCGAGGTCGGCTTTCGGGCGCTGGTTCGTCTTGCGCGCCGCGCAGGAGATCCGCTTGCCGCTCCTGCCGGAGCGCTGCGCGCACAACTGCTTGAAGCCAATCCCCAATTTGCCACGCTGGAGACCGTCTGATGCCGCGCGCAATCGATTGCCTTGATCAAACATCATGCGAACTGGAAGAGTGCATTGCTGGGCTGCACGACGGCGGCTTTCGTCCATGGGAGGAGGACAGCCTGCTTTCCGGGGCGCGTTGGCTTCGCCGCCTGGGCAACAACCGCAGCTTCCTTGGCGATATGTTGGTCGACGAGTTGAAACGCGGACCGAAGGCTGCCGAAGAGGCGGCGGCGTACGGACCACAAGTTGTCATGCTTTCCCCACTCGGCAGCGAATTTTTCATGCGTGCAAATTTCTGGCCAAGCGGAGACGAGCACATGTTCCGAGCAAGCGGAAAGGCCGCCTTCAGTTATGAATTGCCGCACGATCACAATTTCGATTTCCTCACCACCGGCTATTTCGGGCCGGGCTACTCGAGCGATTATTGGGAATATGATTACGACCAGGTCGCAGGCATTGTTGGAGAGAAGGCAGGGCTGCGCTTTATCGAACGCTCCACGCTGACGCCGGGCAGGCTGATGCATTACCGCGCGCATAAGGATGTGCATTCGCAGCTCCCGCCGGAAAGCCTTTCGGTTTCGATCAACATCATGCACGCTGGCGGCGCGCAGGGCTGGCTCGATCAATACCGGTTCGATGTCGAGAAGGACGAGATTGCAGGCGTCATCAGCGCAGGTGGGAGCGAGACGTTTCTGCGTGTGGCGGTGGGGCTGGGGGGCGAAGAGGCGCGCGATCTTGCAGTCCACTTCGCCGGGTCGCACCCCAGCGACCGCATGCGGCTGGTCGCGCTGGATGCGCAGGCAGGCGTGCTTGATGTGCAGGCCCGCGATGATTTGTGGCGAATTGCGGAAGGTTCGGGCAACAGGCTGGTGGCAACAGAAGCGACACAGCGTCGCCGCGCGCTGGCCCCGGCACTAGAACCGGCCTCTGCCTAAAGGATGCCTCCAGCCAGTCGGTCAATCGCAGCTTGCAGAATGATGGCAGCGGCATGGCTGTCGATACGCACCGCACGTTTTGCACGGCTGAAATCCTGCGCGATCAGATCCCGCTCTGCGCTGGCGGTCGACCACCGCTCGTCCCACAGCAGCACCGGCAATTCCAGCACAGCCAGATTGCGCGCAAAAGACCGGCTTGCCTGTACCCGCGGCCCGGCCGTGCCATCCATGTTGAGCGGCAGACCGATAACAATTCCCGCCACACTGCGATCCTTGCAGATGGCCTCAAGCGCTGCCTTGTCGCGCGCGAACTTGCCTTTGGGGATCGTCTTGCCGGCCGTCGCAAAGCTCCATCCGGCATCGCATATAGCGACGCCGATCGTCTTGGTGCCAAGGTCCAGTCCCATCAGCACGCCGCCATCGGGCAGCGCGTCACGAAACGTGGCGGCGTCCTCTGTGACCAGCGTGGTTATGGCCGGGCCTGCTGCCATGCACCCACGCGCCGTACGACGTCCTGTTGCAGGTTTTTCCAAAACAACGGGATGTCATACACGTGGTAATTGTTGCCCGGCAGCACGTACTGGCCGAGTTCGGGTGGATCACCAATAAGCAACAGTCCATTGGTATCGCAGCGTGCAGGAACTGCCCCGACAACAAGTTCTCCTGTGGTCAGATCATCCTCTGGCACAAGCGTTCCGAGATTCAGAGCCATACCTGCCTCTCCATTCAACATCCCGTTCAGGGGGTTCACGCAAAGAATAGGGCTGTTTCCGCGCGGCTCGCCATCACTGCCAGGGATCGCGGCGTAGCGGCGGAAGAATTGGCCCGGCTCTGCAGGTTCGGCAAAGCTGGCCCAGCTCATGATGCAGCCAGCCTGTTCGGGCGTAGCGCAGGCGGGCAAACCCAGGCTGGGCAAATCATGTTCAATGCTGATCGGCCAACCTACGGGATAGGCCATCGCAATCCGCGATTGCAGCGGCGTTCCGGTAATGCGTTTTTCCAGCAACCTGGCGACGTGATAGCCGCCTTGGCTGTGTCCGGCGAGAACGATGGGCATATCCTCCGGGATCGAGTCCAGAAAGAAGTCGAAGGCCTGGTCAATATCGGCATAAGCCGCCTCCAGGGCCTGCGTGGCCTCTGGCAGATCGGTGATGAACGCGCCGAATGTGGCTTGGCGATAACGCGGCACCCATATTTCGCTCGCCTGGTTGAAAGCGCTACCGAGCCCCCGCACCATCAGTCGCGCACGGTCCTGCGATTCCTCGTCATCGAGAGAAGCGTTCCACTGGCGCGCATCGAAGTAACTTGTGGGGTGAACGAAGAATACCGCAAAGCGGGGCGGATCTTCCTGCGAAATCAACGCAGGCGGCAGCGGCTCGCTCTGTGATGTCGTCGCCGCCTGCGCACTACCTCTGCGTGGTTCCGCCGCATCAGCTTCTGCAAAAGCCGGCTGCCAGCGTGCCGGATCATTCTGCACACCCTTTCCGGGGCGGCTGAACCACATGTCCGGATCTTGATAGCTGTTGCTGTCGAGCGGGTCCTGCTCGACGAATTCGGTGTTGGGGACGAAGGCGATTTCGGTCAGTTCATCATCGAACATGCGCAGCGCGAACAATCCCGCCATCACAAGAACGATCAAAAAAACGATGGTATAAAGGAACTTACGCAGTGGTCTTCTCCATTGGTCCGGCTTTGTTTGCCAGCGCCCCTTCTTCAATCGCCATGTCTTCGGCATCCTTCGACTTGGCCCGCTGTTCCAGCGCCACCTTGATCATTGCCAGCAAAGGATCGGCAAGAAACAAGCCGAGAATGCCGAACAATATGCCCATAATCAGCTGCATTCCAAGCACCAGTGCCGGGGCCAGATCCACCGTTTTGCGGGCAATCATCGGTACAATCAAATAACCGTCGATATTCTGAACGAGGAAATATACGATAATCGTATATACTCCCATCTGAACGCCGCCGGAAAACCCTACCAGCACCATCAGTACACCGGAAATTACCGCGCCGATATTGGGCACAAAGGCCAGCAAGCCTGTCAGTATTGCCAGCAATGCAGCCATCGGGATCGCGTCGCCCGTGATCAAACCGTAAGCAAGCAGCATGAGATAGGTAAAAATACCTTCGAAAACCATGCCGACGATACGGCCAAACATCAGCCGCCGCATCGTAAAGCCCATCTTGTTGACCATTTCATGGAATTCGCTGCGCCGGCCCCGCGGCATCATCCACGCCACACCGCGTTCATAAAGTTTTGGTTCTACAGCAACATAGATGCCAATGATCACGATCAGTACAAATGTGGTCAGTCCGCCAAATACGCCGCCTATTGCACGTGTCACGGTGCCAGCTCCGCTCGCCAACTGACCAAAAATGGATTGCACATTACTGTCGCTGATCGCGAAGCCCCTGGCGCGCAGCCAGTCGATCGACGCGTCCAGTTGGCGGCTGACAATATCAGGAAATTCGGCCGCCTGCTGCGAGATCTGAGAGCCTGCAAACATGCCGAGCCAGACTGCAAATCCAACGCCGCCAAGCAACACAATGGCAAGACGCCAGGCCCGGCCAATCGGCAATACTCTGCCAAGCAGGCGCGAACCGCCATCGACCATTGCGGCAAATACCATCGCGCCGAAGATCACCAGCAGGCTTTGAGATATGTAAACGGCAAGCACGACCAGGCCGACAATTGACACCCAGACAAAGGCGCGCGCGGCTTCATATCGCAGTTCCGGGCTGGATATGCGGGCAGGGCTGGCTCCCATATCGTCGTCTATCGAATTTTGCTCAGGAGCACTCATTCCGCCACCTCTCCGCGCAGTTCGGGCCTGAGGCTGGTCCAGCCGCGCCCATCACGCAAGGCCCCCAACCACGTGAGCGGGTTATAGCTGGCGCTGCCGTCGAGCGAGAATGTAAGGCGTTCGGCCCTTCCGCCAACATTGGTCAGCGGTACCGGACCACCAAGGCCATTGCAGTCGAAGCAGGCAGGCGAATTCGCCTCGGCGCGGCTGTCTGACGAATGATCGCGGTTGTCACCCATTAAGAAAACATGTCCTTCTGGCACTAGAACAGGCTCCATATTATCAAGTCGCAGGCCGTTTATATGGTCGATAATCAGATAGCTTGCGCCATTGGGAAGCGTTTCACGGTATGTCGGCGGTTCAAATACTTGAGAGCCGTCTTCCAGAGTGACCCGGTATTGTTCAAACGCACTGAGGCAGGGATGCTTCATGCCGAAACCGGCATCGCACAGATTATCGTTTTCGGCCGGCAGCCTCACCGGCGGCTCCATATCCTGTGGCACCGGCTCCCCGTTCAGAATGATCTGCCCATCGACCAGAGCGATTGTATCGCCCGGCAGTGCAACCACCCGCTTGATGTAATCCTCGCCTCTGTCAGGCGGTACGGCGATAACGATGTCGCCATATTCGGGAGTGGCCGGAGCAATGCGCCAGTCATCGCGCGGAAAAATGTGGAAACTCGCGGATACCCAGCTCCAGCCGTAGGGATATTTGCTCACGATCAGCCGGTCACCGACCATCATATTGGGCACCATACTGGCGCTGGGTATGTAAAACGGTTTGGCGATGAAAGTGTGAAATGCCAACACTGCAAGCAGCATCAACGCCAGTCCGCGAACTTCTGCGAACCAGTCGGTCGTTTCAGGCTTGGACGTGTCGTCGGCGCTCATGGCACTGGGTCAGGCTTTCGGATTGGCTTCCAAAATCACGAAGGCCTGCGCCCATGGGTGATCGTCGGTGAGGGTCAGATGAATGGTTATACTATGTCCGGCAGGAGTTAGTTCCGCCAGCCGTACCGCTGCGCCTCCTGTCAGCTCCAGCGTGGGCGCACCGCTGGCCGCGTTGACGACTCCGATATCCTTCATGAAAACGCCGCGCTTGAAGCCGGTGCCCACTGCCTTGGAAAACGCCTCCTTGGCGGCAAATCGCTTGGCATAAGTGCCCGCCTGCGTATGCGGCCTGCGCGCGGCCTTGGCGTTTTCGATATCGGTAAAGGACCGCTGGCGAAAGCGATCACCCCACCGGTCGAGCGAATTCTGTATACGCTCGATATTGCACAGGTCTGATCCAAGACCGATAATCACCGCGCCAGATCCATCAGTTCGCGCATTTTGAGCACGGCTGGCTCTAGCCCGTCGAAAATCGCCTCGCCAATGAGATAATGCCCGATATTCAGTTCTGCGAGCTGCGGAATGGCGGCGATTGGCTGCACGTTGTCATAGGTAAGGCCATGCCCGGCGTGCGGCTCGATACCGTTCTTCGCGGCGAGGGCGGCCATGTCGGACAGGCGCTTCAACTCGCGTGCAACGCGCTCCTGATCACTGGCCGCCATCGCGTGCGCATATTCGCCGGTGTGAAACTCCACCACCGGCACGCCCATTTGCAGCGCGCTGTCGAGCTGGCGTTCGCTTGCCTCGATAAACAGCGACACCCGAATGCCTGCATCCTTCAGCCGCGTGACGATCGGCTGGAGGTGATTGTGCTGGCCTGCGGCATCCAGCCCGCCTTCGGTCGTGCGCTCCTCCCGCTTTTCCGGGACGATGCAGGCAGCATGCGGCATGTGGGAAAGCGCGATGGCCAGCATTTCGTCGGTCGCGGCCATTTCCAGATTGAGCGGCAGGTCGGTTGCTTCCTGAATGCGCTTCAAATCCTCATCGCGGATATGGCGGCGGTCTTCGCGCAGGTGCGCGGTGATCCCGTCGCCGCCGCAAGCCGCCACTATCTGCGCTGCGCGCACCGGATCAGGATGATCGCCGCCGCGTGCGTTTCGGATGGTCGCAACGTGATCGATATTGACGCCCAGCCTGAGACTGTTGGGGCGAGAGGGATGGGCCATGTTACGCGCGGCTCCCCGGCTTGGTGATCGGGATATCGGCCAAAGCGTCGGGCACGTCATCTTCGGCATAGGTCGGGAAATCAATGCCGATGAGCGGGAAGAACGGCACACCAAGGTCCGCCGTGCCGCCGGAACGGTCCACCAGGGAAACTTCCGCCAGCACTTCGCCGCCTTCACGGCCAACAGCGGCAATCGCCTCGCGGCTGGAAAGGCCGGTGGTCACGACATCTTCGACCATCAGCACCTTCGCGCCGGGTTGCAGTGCGAATCCGCGGCGCAGATGAAACTCGCCATCTGGCCGTTCCAAAAACATCGCATCAAGGTTCAGCGCGCGGCCCATTTCGTGCCCGATAATAATGCCGCCCATCGCCGGGCTGACCACAGCATCCAGCGAATCAAGTATTTCGCCGGGGATACATTCAGCCAGCGCCTCGGCCAGTTTGGCGGCGCGATGCGGATTCATCAAGACGCGGGCGCATTGCAGATAATGGCCGCTATGCCGCCCGGAGCTCAGCTTGAAATGACCTTCCAACAGAGCGCCGCAGCCGCGAAATTCGGCGAGTACCTCTTCCTGTGTCATGGCCATTTCGCCTAAACCTTTCGCGCTGCGAGTATATCAGGGACCAAGGGACGCATGGACCCTTTCGAAAAAAGTCCCTAGATGTGGTTGAGACAACGAGCAAGCGTGGGTATACGCCCGCCAGACTCAGCCACTGCCTGGCTGCCGGGCCATATGTCCGGGTGGAAAAAACGGAAAGCATCTCAGCAATGAATTTCGGCACAATTGCCCGCAACAAAATGCACTTCCTGACCATGCTGGTAGCAGCATTTATGGTCGCCATCGCGCCGTCCGGTGCGGTTGCGCAGGACATTTCAGCGCCTGCCTCTACCGTGGATGCGGCAGAGGTTGTGGCCGAAAGCGTAGCTGACGGCGAAGTCGTGATCGACGAAACAGGCGGTTTCGAACATTTCGGCCCGGATCGTATCCTTGGCCAGCCGACCTCGGCAGACGAGGACATGCTGGCATCGATGACGTTCCAGGACCAGTACACCGCGAACGGTAATTACGCTTTGTGGATGCACGATGCGATCTTGCTGCCGATTATTTTCGCAATCAGCCTTTTCGTCCTCGGTTTGCTCTTGTGGGTCATCGCTCGCTATCGCCGTGCTGCCAATCAGGTGCCTTCGAAGACGAGCCATAATACGCTGATCGAAATCATCTGGACGGTTGTTCCGGTCATCATCCTGGTGGTGATTGCGGTGCCATCCATCACTCTGCTGGCGCGCCAGTATCAAGCTCCGCCAGAGGATGCGATCACGATCAAGGCCAATGGCTACCAGTGGTATTGGGGCTATGAATATCTCGACAATGGCGGTTTTGAAGTCATTTCGAACATGCTGGACGAAAGCGAAGCGCTGAGCGCGGGTGAACCCCACCAGCTTGCCGTCGATAACCGCATGGTTGTGCCGGTTGGTGTTCCAATCCGTCTGCAGGTTTTCGGTGCCGACGTGATCCACTCGTTCGCCGTGCCCTCGCTGTGGTTCAAGATGGACGCCGTTCCAGGGCGCATCAACGAGAAGATCCTCCTGATCGAGGAAGAAGGCATCTATTACGGCCAGTGCATGGAATTGTGCGGTGCCCGTCACGGATACATGCCCATCACCGTCGAAGCGCGCAGCATGGAAGACTACAATGCCTGGGTTGCGATGCAGCCAGGCGGTATGACCCGCGCCCAGATCCAGGCAGAAGATGCCGCTGCTGCGGCTCCGGCGCCTGTGGAAGAAGCAACTGACGATGGTACCGAAGAAGGCGAGGCGGTTGAAGCCGCTGCGTAATTCTTACCGATCCGATTTTTTTGAACGACGAATATAGAAAACAAGGTCCACGAAATTATGGCCACCACCGCTGAAGGTTTTGACGCTCACCACGAAGATCACGCCGCGCATGATCACGCTGATCACAAGCCCGGCTTTTTTGCTCGCTGGTTTATGTCGACCAACCACAAGGATATCGGCACGCTTTACCTGATCTTTGCGATTATCGCAGGGATCATAGGCGGCGTCATTTCGGGCGCCATGCGCGCTGAACTGGCCGCGCCGGGCCTGCAATATATGGGCATGATCGTTGATATGATGGGCGGCGATGGTTCGTCTTTCGATCAACAGGGTCACATGTGGAATGTGCTGATCACGGCGCACGGCCTGATCATGGTATTCTTCATGGTGATGCCTGCCATGATCGGCGGGTTCGGCAACTGGTTCGTGCCATTGATGATCGGTGCGCCTGATATGGCGTTCCCGCGCATGAACAACATCAGCTTCTGGCTGACCGTTGCGGGCTTCTTCTCGCTCTTGTTCTCGCTGTTCGTGCCGGGCGGTGTTGGCCTTGGTGCCGGTACTGGCTGGACGGTTTATGCTCCGCTTTCGACAAGCGGCTCCGTTGGTCCGGCAGTCGATTTCGCGATCTTCTCGCTCCACCTTGCGGGCGCAGGTTCGATCCTTGGTGCGACAAACTTCATCACCACCATTTTCAACATGCGTGCGCCGGGTATGACCCTGCACAAAATGCCACTGTTCGTGTGGTCGGTGCTGGTCACAGCCTTCTTGCTGCTTCTGGCACTTCCCGTGCTTGCTGCTGCCATCACCATGCTGATTACGGACCGTAACTTCGGAACAACCTTCTTCGATCCCGCCGGTGGCGGCGATCCGGTTCTGTACCAGCACCTGTTCTGGTTCTTCGGTCACCCTGAAGTTTACATCATGATCCTGCCGGGCTTCGGCATGGTCAGCCAGATCGTGGCGACCTTCAGCCGCAAGCCGGTGTTCGGCTATCTCGGCATGGCCTATGCCATGGTCGCGATTGGTGTGGTCGGCTTCATCGTTTGGGCGCACCACATGTACACGGTCGGTCTGGACGTGAACACGAAGATGTATTTCACCGCGGCAACGATGGTGATTGCGGTGCCCACGGGTATCAAGATCTTCAGCTGGATCGCGACGATGTGGGGCGGCAGTATCGAGTTCAAGTCACCGATGGTGTGGGCGATGGGCTTTATCTTCCTGTTCACAGTCGGCGGCGTTACCGGCGTTGTGCTGGCCAATGGCGGCATCGATGATAACCTCCATGACTCTTACTACGTCGTGGCACACTTCCATTACGTGCTGTCGATGGGTGCAGTGTTCTCCATCTTTGCGGGCTTCTACTACTGGTTCCCGAAGATGAGCGGTCGCTGGCATTCCGAATTCCTCAGCCATTTGCACTTCTGGGTGTTTTTCATCGGTGTGAATGTGATCTTCTTCCCGCAGCACTTCCTCGGACTGAACGGGATGGCGCGTCGCTACCCTGATTACACGGCTGCGTTTGAATACTGGAACCAGATTTCCAGCTACGGCTATGTGATTATGGCAGGTTCGATGATCATCTTCTTCGTGAACATCGGTTATGCTCTGGTCGCCGGGAAGCGCGCTGCAGGTAACTACTGGGGCGAAGGCGCAACGACGCTGGAATGGAGCCTTTCCAGCCCGCCGCCGTTCCACCAGTTCGAAACGCTGCCGGTGATCGAAGATCATCACAGCGCGGATGATCACATCAGCGATCGCCCAGCGACCGCTTAACGGCGAACCCTCTCGCCAAGACACGTAAATGAGAGGGGCGCGCCGGTAACGGTGCGCCCCTTCATACAAGTAACAGGACCATGACCGCCATTTCCGCCACCCAACCCCAGGCACCGCAGGCCACTGTTTCGCAAAGCATGCCGGCCGACTGGCGCGATTTCTTCGCGCTGACGAAGCCTAAGGTGATGCGCCTGGTGGTGTTTACGGCATTGTGCGGCCTGCTGGCTGCCCCCGGCTCCATCCATCCGGTCATCGGCTTCACCGCCATATTGTGCATCGCGCTCGCTGCGGGCGGCGCGGGTGCGCTGAATATGTGGTGGGAAGCCGATATCGACGCGAAGATGAAGCGCACGCAGGCCCGCCCTTTGCCAATGGGCCGCATTCAGCGCGGGGATGCCCGTGATTTCGGTTTGCTGATGTCTGGCGCATCCGTCATGATCATGGGCCTTGCGGTCCACTGGCTGGCAGCGAGCGCGCTGGCTTTCAGCATTTTCTTCTACGTTGTCATTTACACCATGTGGCTGAAGCCGCGCACACCGCAAAATATCGTGATTGGCGGCGCTGCAGGGGCGTTTCCACCCCTGATCGGCTGGATATGCGTGACGGGTGAGATCACCCTGATGCCGATATTGCTGTTTGCCATCATCTTCATGTGGACCCCTCCGCATTTCTGGGCGCTGGCCCTGTGGGTGAAGCCTGATTACGCCGCTGCGAACATTCCGATGATGCCCAATGCTGCAGGCGAGACATCGACCCGCCGCCAGAGCCTGATTTACTCGGTCCTGCTTCTGCCGCTCAGCATTGCTCCATGGATCATTGGTGAAACAGGAGCGATTTACGGAATTTCGGCGCTGATGCTGTCATCGGTCTTCCTTGCGCTGACTGTCCCGGTAGGCCTTCGGACATCTGTTGAAGGCGATGGTATGAAGCCGGAGAAGAAGCTGTTCGCGTTTTCGATCTTCTATCTCTTCGCGCTTTTTACCGCGCTGGTTGTCGACCGTGTTGCTGCCGGATTTGGAGCTTTCGCATGACGCCGCAGGAAGAAGAAGAATTCAAGCGCCGCCGCAAGGCGCGAAATGCCGTTTTCGGCTTGGTGCTCTTGGGCCTGGTGGTGCTGTTTTATGCAATCACGATTGTCCGCATAGGTGCGCAATGACAACTGCAACTCTGGAAGACCGCAATCGCCGCACAATGCTGCTGGCATTTGGCGGGGCGCTGGCGATGCTGGGCCTCGGCTATGCGGCTGTGCCGCTGTATGATTTGTTCTGCCGCGTGACAGGTTTTGGCGGGACAACTCAGGTGGCAACCGAAGCGGAAGCCAGCGCGGCAGAGCGCATGGCAACATTGGCTGGTGGCAAAAGCTTCTCGATCCGCTTTGATGCGAATACCGCGCGCGACATGCCGTGGGATTTCCGTCCGACGCAGGTGACAGACCGCGTGGCCGTGGGCCAGCGTGACATGGCAACCTACATTGCGCGGAACAATTCGGACCAGCCGATAACCGGCACTGCGACTTTTAACGTGGAGCCGGAGCAGGCGGGACGATACTTCAACAAGATCCAGTGCTTCTGTTTTACCGAACAGACGTTGCAACCGGGTCAGGAAATCCGCATGCCGGTGCTCTATTTCGTCGATCCGGCGGTAATGGATGACCCGAATATGAAGGACGTGGAGCAGATTACGCTCAGCTACACGTTCCACCGCGCTATCGAAAACGAAGAAACCAAAACCGGCGAATTGGCCGAACAAGACAGCTAAGGCTCTGGACCCGCGCGTTTGGGGACATTAAGAGCCAAAACAAGACATCAAGCATCAGGACAGACACATGGCCGGCGCCAAAAACCACGATTATCACATTCTCGCCCCCGATATCTGGCCAGTTGTTGGCGCGTTTTCCGCGCTGATCTTCACCAGTGGCATGGTCATGCTGATGCATGCAGACTTCTTCGGTGAAGGCTGGCGCATTGTATTGGGCATCGGCATCGCCGGCCTGATCGCGACCTTCTTCGGCTGGTTCTCCAAAATTGTGAACGAAGCGCAGCGCGGCGATCATACCCCTGTCGTGCAGTTGCACATGCGGTATGGCATGATCCTGTTTATCGCTTCCGAAGTCATGTTCTTCGTCGGCTGGTTCTGGAGCTGGTTCGATTTCGCCCTGTTCCCGTCGCCGCTTGAATATCTGGGTGATAATCGCTGGCAAAATGTCATCGGGCAGGACGGCGCAGCCGCACTGCTCAGCTTCCCGCCAGAGGGTATCGATGTTCTTGATCCCTTCAGCCTGCCACTGCTCAATACGTTGATCCTGCTGTGCTCTGGCACAACGGTAACCTGGGCGCACCATTCGCTTATCAACGGCGACCGTGATGGCCTGAAGAAGGGCCTGTGGCTGACCGTAGCGCTCGGCATCTTGTTCAGCGCCATTCAGGCGTATGAGTACAGCCACGCCGCTTTCGGCTTTGGCGGTTCCAACTATTCCAGCGCATTCTACATGGCGACCGGCTTCCACGGCTTCCATGTGCTGGTTGGCACCATCTTCCTCGCGGTATGCCTGTTCCGCACGTACAAGGGCCACTTCACTCCGCGCCAGCACTTCGGTTTCGAAGCAGCTGCGTGGTACTGGCACTTCGTTGACGTGGTGTGGCTGTTCCTTTTCATCGCAGTTTACGTCTGGGGCGGCTGGGGCGCCGAAGTCCACTAGGCTCTTCCTTGACGGATATTCCGCCAAACAATTCGAAGGGGCAGCCCGCCATTGGTGAGGCTGCCCTTTTCGCTATGTGCCCGAGATGCGGGGAGCGGACCCTGTTCGATGGCCCCGTGAAATTCGCGGACCAGTGCATCGCATGCAATCTGGACTTCGCGCGCTTCAACGTGGGCGATGGCCCGGCAGCCTTTCTGACGATGGTCGTAGGCGCGGTGGTCGTCGCGCTGGCGCTGTGGCTGCAATTGAGCGCGGAGCCGCCGTGGTGGGTGCATGTGCTGCTGTGGCTGCCGCTGATCGTGGTGGGTGTGGTTGGCGGATTGCGGCTGACCAAGGCGTGGCTATTGATTACAGAATACCGGCACGGAGCAGAAGAGCACCGCCATGATGGGACCGACCTATGACGAGCATTCGCAAAATCCCGATTTTCTCGACCATAGTGGCGGTTGCCGCTGCGGCGGTGATGGTGATGCTCGGCTTCTGGCAGCTTGGCCGGGCGGACGAAAAAGAGGCGATGATTGTCGCTTCACTTGCAGCCGCTCAGCAGCCAGACCCTTTGCCTTGGGCAGAAGCGGTCCAATTAGGCGAAGCTGCGCAGTACCGATTGACGACGCTGCCCTGTGAGCGTGTCCTCGAAATGCGCGCTGTGGCGGGGCGCAACGCATCGGGCCAGAGCGGCTATGCCCATTCGGCGATTTGCGAAGTTGCAGAGGCAGGACAAGCAGAGGCTGCACTTGGCTGGTCTCGCGAGCCCAACGGATATTCCTGGGACGGCGGAGATGTGACCGGGATGATCACACTTACCGGCCCTGTTGAATTGCGGGTCACGGCAAGCGAGCCACCTTCGGATTTGCAGCCACTGGCGCAGCCCGATCCAACAGACCTTCCCAACAATCATCTGGCCTACGCAGGACAATGGTTCTTCTTCGCGATTACCGCGCTCGTGATCTACTGGCTCGCCATTCGCCGCCGCTGGCGGGACGAGGCGAAAGCCGCAGGTGCAGCGTCGCAACAATAGCTTGCTTGCGAGGCGCGGGCAGGGCGGCTAATCCGCGCGGCCATGAAGTATATCTCTACCAGAGGCCACGCAGAGGCGCTCGACTTCGAAGGCGTAACGCTTGCCGGCCTCGCGCCTGACGGCGGGCTATATGTTCCCGAAAGCTGGCCGCGTTTCTCCGCTGAAGAAATCGCCAACATGGCAGGCCTGCCTTATGCAGAACTGGCGGTGCGGATCATGGCTCCCTTCGTGGAAGGCAGCCTGACCGAGGGTGAACTGCGCGAATTGTGCACGCAGGCCTACGGCACTTTTGCACATGAGGCGATCACGCCGCTGGTCCAGTTGGACGAACAACAATGGCTGCTTGAACTGTTCCACGGCCCCACACTGGCGTTCAAGGATGTGGCGCTGCAATTGCTAGGCCGTTTGTTCGAACACTTTCTCAGCCGCAGCGATGATCATCTGACCATTGTCGGCGCGACCAGCGGCGATACCGGCAGCGCCGCGATTGATGCCGTTGCGGGACGCGATCGGATCGACATTTTCATGCTCCATCCGGAAGGCCGGGTCAGCGATGTGCAGCGCCGCCAGATGACGACGGTGCTGTCCCCCAATGTCCACAATATCGCCATCGACGGCAGTTTCGATGATGCGCAGGCGATGGTGAAGCGCATGTTTGTGGATGCCGAGGTGACAGGCAAATACCGCATTACGGCGGTCAATTCGATCAACTGGGCGCGGCTGATGGCGCAGGTGGTGTATTATTTTGCTGCCGCTCTGCAATTGGGTGCGCCGCAGCGCAAGGTCGCCTTTTCGGTGCCGACCGGCAATTTCGGCGATGTCTTTGCAGGCTATGTCGCGGCGCAAATGGGGCTCCCGATAGAGCGGCTGATCGTTGCCACCAACATAAACGACATTCTTCACCGTGCTTTGTCGAGCGGTGACTATTCCGCTGGCACGGTCACGCCTACCGCCGCGCCGAGCATGGACATTCAGGTCAGTTCCAATTTTGAACGCCTGCTGTTCTGCGAAGGCGGGCGCGATGGCGCTGCTTTGGCAGAGCAAATGCGCGGGTTTGAGGCGAGCAAGGCGATGCAGCTGACCAATAGCCAGCGCGAAGGATCCGCCGCGCTGTTCACCAGTGCGCGCGCCACGCCCGGCGAAATGACGCAGGCCATGGCTTACGCTGCCGAGCATTATGGCCAGACTATCGACCCGCACACGGCGATTGGCCTGCACGCAGCGCGCGCGGCGGGAATTGATCCTTCGGTGCCTGTCGTCACGCTGGCCACGGCGCATCCGGCGAAATTCCCTGACGCGGTGGAAGGTGCGACTGGAACGGTGCCGGAATTGCCTGCCCGCGTGGGTGATCTGTTCGACCGAGAAGAGCGTTATGAAACGCTACCCGGCACCTATGAAGCCGTGCGCGATTATGTGGTGCAGTGCGCCACGCCGAGCGCCTGATGGCAGACCTTCGACAAGATCCGCTTCTGATGATCGGCGACGGTTGGGACGGATACCGCCTGCTGGACAGCGGTCATGGCCGGAAACTTGAAAGTTTCGGCGGGCGCGCATTCATCCGGCCCGAGCCCCAAGCCATGTGGACACCGCGGCAGGGTGATTGGCAGGCGGAAAGTGAATTTGTCCCGGGCAGTGATGAAGATGGCGGCGGACGCTGGACCGATGCTCCGGGCCTTCCGGAGGGTGGCTGGCCTGTCAGTTGGAACGAGGCGACCTTCAACGCAAATCCCACGCCCTTTCGCCACCTCGGCTTCTTCCCGGACATGGCACCTGTGTGGGACTGGATGCGCGAAAAGCTGGCAGGGCGCGATGATGCCGAAACGCTCAACCTGTTTGGTTATACCGGCGTCGGTTCACTGGCGCTCAGCCGCCATGGCCGCGTGACGCACGTCGACGCGAGCAAGAAGTCGGTGGCGCAGGCGCGTGAAAATGCCGCTCTGTCCGGCATGGAAGACGCGCCGATCCGCTGGCTGGTGGATGATGCCGCGAAATTCACCGCACGCGAAGTGCGGCGCGAAAATCGCTACGACGGTATCATTCTCGATCCGCCCAAATTCGGGCGCGGGCCGAAGAATGAAACATGGCGGCTGGAAGAAGGCCTGCCCGATCTGATCTCCGATTGCCGCCAATTGCTGGACGGCGACAGTCGCTTCCTGTTCCTCACCGTCTATGCTGTGCGCATGTCATCGCTCGCGATTGGCGGATTGCTGGCCGAAGTGTTTGCCGATCTTCCGGGCAAGATCGAACATGGCGATCTGGCAGTGCGCGAAACAGGCGAGGGCGGCAGGCTGCTGCCCACCGCCATCTTCGCGCGGTGGAGCCGGGATTAACCCATTCCGCGCAGGTCTTTGAGGAAGGCCCGGATGCGTGCGGCATTATATCCGACATCGCTTACGCCCACACGGCTGACTGAACGCATGTCAACGCGGGTGCTGCCGTCGTCCACCGGAGTAACTTCGACAATCACGTCATCGTAGAAGCGCACATATCCGGCGGTCGCTGTGGCTTCCAGGGTGCCTGCCTCCGGATCGGCGGCAGCGATTTCCCAGCCGCGCGTTTCAGCCAGAGCGCGCGCATTGGCGAGCACTTCAACGGGTGGTTTGTCGATCACTTCAGGGCGGATGTCGCCGTAAGCTTCCTCGTGATAGGCGCGCCATTCCTCCTGCGTGAATGGGCCAGTGCTGACCGGCGCTACATCGAGCGTGGTGAACTGGGGCAATTCGTTCAGATCGGTGGTGATGTCATGGATTGGCGGTACTTTACCAGCGGGCAAGATCAGCATTGTGTACTGCGCTATCAGCAGAGCGGATGAAAGCGCGAAACCAAGCGCCAGCTTGGCGATGTTCCCGGTTTTGCGCCAGAACGCAAAGGCGAGCCCGATAAGACCAATAATCGCCAGCGCGCGTGCCGGGTTCACCGTGATGTAGAACGGTGCAAAGCCCGCTAACTTGTCGATGATGTCGTACCGCGCCAGGGTTGCGGCAATCAGCACGGCCACGATTGCAATGATCGCGCCGCCAAGCACGAAATTGCCGAGCCATTTGACGGCCTCGGCCGATGTGCGCGCCTTTTCCTGCGTTACGTTGGTGGCGGTATCAGTTGTTTCGGGCGTTTCGTTCACGACCTGCTCCCTATTGGTTCTTGCACTGCCAATGCAATCAAGCACCCCCGTGCGTCAACATAAACGCACAGGCTCCACATTCGGCTCCCGCTTGCCAATCGCTGCGCCCGCTGCCATTGCCCGCGGCCTATGGCAGACAGCCTTTATCTTGAGCTCGCCGATTTCGAGCATGACATCTACACCGGGATCTATTCAGAGGAGACCGGCAAGCCTCAGCCGCTGCGCTTTACCGTGCGGGCGAAGCTGAAGGCGAAGTCTTTCTACGATGCGGATACGCCGCTGGAGGAAAGCAAGAATTACATGGACCTGAAGTTTGCCTGCTCCGAAGGGCTGGGGGACAGGCACTACAAGCTGATTGAGGCGGTAGCGGATCATGTATGCGAAACGCTGTTCCTGCAGGATACCCGGATCGAGGAAATCCAGGTCAAGATCGTCAAACTGGCATTGAGCGAGGCGGGTGAGAAAATCGGCATTACGCTGACGCGCGAGCGGCGGTGAATAATCCGCGAATCGTCAGGGCGGCCGATCTTCCTGGAAGCCCGCTTGATGCGGCCGCGCAATTTCATAAAGAACTGCTGCCCTTGATCCGTTCTGCAATTGCAGAGACAGGCGATGCGATCATCGCGTTTGATCATGCGGGACATTCCCACGATAGCTGGCGGCTGGCGGTCACGCAGGAATTGGCGCGGGAAGCAGCACCTGTGCGGGTCAATGCGGTGATCGGGGATTTGGGGGAAGCAATGGATAGCACGATTGCCTTCATCGCATCGGCCCCTGGCGTGACAGGGCAGGTTTTTACGCTTGCCTGAAACCGGCGTGTCCGTAACCGGTGAGCTTGCAGCCGCGAAGTTGATTGCAGAACCGCTTCCCTTCATGAGTACTGAATGAGCTCTGCGCCGCCCCTTATTGACGGATTCGATCGCAAGATCACTTATCTGCGCCTTTCCGTCACGGATCGCTGCGATTTGCGCTGCGCCTATTGCATGCCGGAGCGGATGAAGTTCCTGCCCAAGTCGCAAGTGCTCAGTCTGGAAGAAATGCACCAGTTGGCGCTCGCTTTCATCAAGCGTGGGATCACCAAGATCAGGCTAACCGGCGGGGAGCCTCTCGTCCGACGGGACATGATGGATCTGGTGCGGGCACTGGGCTGCAAGCTAGGGCACGGTCTGGACGAACTCACACTCACCACCAACGGCACACAATTGGCGGAGTTTGCGCCGGGATTGTATGCAGCAGGCGTGCGCCGCGTGAATGTCAGCCTCGATACGCTGGATGCGCACCTGTTTGCAGACCTCACCCGCCGCGACCGTCTGGCGCAGGTGCTGGAAGGCATCGCTGCGGCGAAGGCTGCGGGGCTGAAGGTAAAGATCAACACCGTCGCCCTGAAGGGCCTGAACGAAGCCGAGATACCGCAGCTTGTCCAATGGGTGCACGGTGAAGGCCACGATCTGACATTGATAGAAGTCATGCCGCTGGGCGAAGTGGATGGCGAGCGGATCGACCATTATCTGCCACTGCCCGCCGTGCGCGATCATTTGGCACAGCGCTTCACCCTGACGGATATTGCCGACACAACCGGCGGTCCGGCGCGGTATGTGCGCGTTGCCGAGACTGGTGGACGGATCGGTTTTATCACTCCGCTGACCAACAATTTCTGCGCCAGCTGCAACCGCATAAGGGTGACTGCGACGGGGCAGCTGTATGCTTGTCTGGGCGGCGCGGAGAAAGTGGATTTGCGCGGCGCGTTGCGGTCCGGTGCGCCGGATGAGCAGCTTGCGCAGGCGCTCGATGAAGCGATGCGGATCAAGCCCGAACGGCACCATTTCGATATCGGCCCAGACATTGCTCCGGCACAGGAACGCCATATGTCGGTGACCGGCGGGTGAGCATGGTCCGGCTGGTCTTTCTTGGCAGGCTTGCAGGCCTTGCAGGGCGGGTCGAGCACGAGGTCGCTGCCCCGCTGGATTGGCACGGGTTACTGGCCCTTTGTGATGGGCCGCTTGCCGAGGAAATTGCCAACGACCGTGTGAAGCTGGCGCTGGACGGGGAATTGCTGGCGGACAAGACCGCACTCGCCGCGCCCGCAGGGGCGGAAATCGCGCTGCTTCCGCCGGTCAGCGGGGGCTGAGGTGGCAATCACTGTCGAGCTTCGGGCAACCCCTTTTTACCCCGGTGCTTATGTCGGCCCGTTCAGCGATGCCCATCCCGGCCTTGGCGGCGTGTGCACCTTCGTTGGTGAAGTGCGCGGCGGAGATGATGTCGAAGCGCTGGAACTTACCCATTACGAACCGATGACACGGCCCGGCATGGAGCAATTGGCAACAAGTGCAGTTGAGCGGTTCGGCCTGATGGGCCTGCTGATGGTTCACCGTACGGGGATCATGCACCCGGGCGAGCCTATCGTGTTGGTGTCTGCCTGTGCCATGCATCGGCGCGGCGCGATTGATGCGGTCGATTTCTGCATGGACCATCTCAAGGCGAAAAGCTGGTTCTGGAAGCGGGAGAAACGCAAGGGGCGCTGGCACTGGATAGAGCCGCGCGCAGCTGACCACGAGGATATTGCCCGCTGGCAGTGAAAAATCCGCGAGATTTGCGCCAGATCAAAGAAGCGCGGCGCGAATCGGTTCATTCCTTCACCAACAAGAAGGAAAACGATCATGGCTGAACAACTTACTCGCGAACAAATTGCCCGAACAGCGGATATCCGGATCGCGCCGCCCGCTTTGGTGCGCCGAACCATTGTGGACCGCACATTCGAGTTACCCAAAGGGCTCTATGTCGCAACCGTCGGTCTGTATCTTGGCTTTATCGCACTGATGGGCCTGAGCTTCTCCCATCCAGAAATGATCATTCCGGTGGCGATCTTCACCGTGTTTGTTGTCGGCGCGTTCGGCCTGCCAACTGTCTGGACCCGATTGGCCCCAGAAACGCCTTCGAAATCCAAAAGTTGGGCGCGTTTCAGGCAGGAAGGTATCATGACGGCATACGGACGGACCTCTGCGCGCGATGCCACCGTGCAGGTTCTTATCCTGCCAGTCCTGATTTTCGTATGGGGAGTGGTCGCGGTAACCATTGCCGCGCTGGTCTGAACCGAATCGTCATTGAGGGGGATGACGCAGATCATAGCTTGCTTCCCGGGGACGCGCGGGGCCGATCAGTCCGGCCTCGCGCGTTCCGCACTCAGGGGCCAGGTCAATTGCGAGTGGCTGCCAGAAGTTCAGCGATAATTGCATTTTCCTGTTCTACCATCGCAGCAATTTGCGTCTGTATCTGCGCGACAGGCGCAATTGCTTCTCCGGCACTCGATGTATCGACATAGATCCTGTCCAGGTCCGCCAAAGCGATCATTGTTAGACTGCGGCGGGTTTCAAGATCGGCAATCGCGACCTGTGCCAGCGCCCAGGCCTCGCTTCCTACGCGGCCCGCGCCAGCTGTTCCAGCAAGGCGGCGGGCTGCGGGCGCGGCGGCAAGAAACGCGGCATGGGCAGCGCGCGCGGTTGCAGCAAGCTGTTCCACCTGATCCAGCGCCGATGCACTTGGGGGCGGCGGAATATAAGGTTGCGGCTCTGCTGCCGCCATCGATCCGGTCAGGCGTTCCGAATCGCGAATGGCCAGCGAAGGATACTCTTCAGCCGGACTGGCACAGGCTGCCAGAGTCGCGGAGATTAGCCCTAGGGCAAGGAAACGTGCTTGCATCATCACTCCATTGCCCTACATCGGCTCCTGCATGCAATCCAGCGTGCAAATGGCTGCTTTTCACCGCACCGGGTGGTTGACAGCTTCGGGCGCTTGGCTTAACGGCGGCGTCTTCACGGTGCCCTTTCGGGCGCCCTTTTTGTTGTTGCTTTGGTTTTGGCCTGTTTCATGTGGCCAGTTCTAAAGGCGGGAACACCAGATAAACGGAATATAGCACCATGTTCGCAGTAGTGCGCACGGGCGGTAAGCAGTATCGCGTCGCCGAAGGAGATAAGATCGCGGTTGAGAAACTGGCTGGTGAAGCCGGGGAAACAATCGTGCTGGGTGATGTTCTCTTGGCCGGCGAAGGCGCCGACCTTGCAGACGCATCCAAGATCACGGTTTCAGCCGAAGTGATCGCCCAGGCCAAGAGCGAGAAGGTGACCGTCTTCAAGAAGCGTCGCCGCCACAACTATCGCCGTAAGGCCGGCCACCGCCAGCAGATGACTCTGCTGCGCATTGTCGGTGTTGGTGAAGGCAAGAAAGCCGCGCCAAAGAAAGCTGCCGCGAAGAAGGAAGAGGCTCCGAAGACCGAAGCCGCTACCGAAGCGAAGGCTCCGGCTAAGAAGGCTGCTCCCAAGAAGGAAGCTGCTGAAAAGAAGCCAGCCGCAAAGAAGGCCGCACCAAAGAAGGCTGCTGCCACCAAGAAAAGCGCCGACAAGTCGGCCGACAAGGAATAATCCGGGCAACCGGACCTACGGAGTTTAAAGACAATGGCACATAAAAAAGCTGGTGGTTCATCGCGTAACGGTCGCGACTCAGCTGGCCGTCGCCTCGGTGTTAAAAAGTTCGGTAGCCAGGAAGTGATTCCAGGCAACATTATCGTGCGCCAGCGCGGCACGAAGTTCTATCCCGGTGTCAATGTTGGCATGGGCAAGGACCACACGCTGTTCGCGCTCGAAGCGGGCCGGGTCCGTTTCCACGATGGCAAGCAGGGTCGCAAATACGTCTCTGTAGATGCCATGGCGATGGCTGCAGAATAAACGGATGATCCGATAAAGGGGCCATCCAACGGGATGGTCCCTCCGGACACGCGAGGTCCGGAAAACTGGAAGGAGATGGGGCCGCCCCGTCTCCTTTTTTGATTCTCCTTTCGCATTTGTGAAACGTCGGTGGTCCACTGGAGGCGGGCACCCGGCATGATGGAGAAGACCCATGTTCATGCGTACCCAGCGGCTGTTCCTGCGGCCCGTGTTTCCTGAAGATTGGCGCGATATCTATCGCGGCATCGCCGATTACGGCGTGATCAGCATGCTCGCCCGCGCGCCCTGGCCTTATCGGCAGGAAGATGCGCAAAGCTTTTGCAAGGATGCAAACGCGGACGGGCGAACGCGCTTTGCCATTACCCTGCCAGATGAGGCCGGCGCTCCAATTATCGGTATGATCGGCTTTGAACAGCTGGACGGTGAAGCTGAAGAGCTTGGCTATTGGATCGCGCAGACGCGGCAAGGGCGAGGTTACGCCACAGAAGCCGTGCGCGGCATGATCGAGATTGCCGAAGCTTTTGGTATCGAATCATTGGAAGCAGGCCATTTCATCGACAATCCTGCGAGCGGCAAAGTCCTGCGCAAGGCCGGCTTTCGCGAAACCGGCGAGATTCACCGTACAAAAAGCACAGGCAGGGGAGGCGCCGAAGTGCCAACCCGCCGGTTCGTGAAGTGGATTGGGATGAATGCGCAGCAGGTTCGCCCTGTCGCTGCCTGAACAATCAGGTGGTGGCAGGGCCTGACGCATGCGCCTTGACGGGCGGGTTGTCAGCAATCTGCTGGCCATCTTCCCACTCGGCAATCAAATGGCGGTCGTCCAGGTTCCACGGATGAAAGCCGGGCCGGAAGTACGAGAGCCACGACGGCAGGATCTTGCGGAGAATACCAGGTGTGGCTGTGAGGTAGGTGAACAGCCGCCACTTCGCTTGCCACCCGGTAATGCCGTCCTGGCGGAGGAGTTCCACAGCATCAGTTGTGCGATTCCGGAGGAACCGGAAAGTGACCAGAGCCATGATGATCGAGCGAAGCCTCCAGCGCTTGAAGCCGGACCAGTTGCGAGTTGTATGGAGCCAGGTGTCATAGGCGACGCCCTTGTGCTCGATTTCCTCGACAGCATGCCACAGCCACAACTGCGGGTCGCCCATCCCTGCTGTAGCCAGCGATGCGGGATCGCGCAGGAATTCATGTGCAAACATTGCGGTGAAATGTTCCAGCGCGCAGGTGATCGCAAGCTGCACGATTGGCGGTGCGGCCAGCGTGTCACCGACCAGACTCTTGACCCTGGCATCGATATCGGTGAGGTCGTAGCCCGCTTCCTCAACCGCGCGGTTGAACGCGATATGTTCGCGTGAGTGATTCACTTCCTGCCGGATGAAATCTCGGATTTCCTCAGCCAGCTGATCTGGCACGCCGTCCCGGTGTGCCTTGACCGCTTCGATGAACATCGCTTCGCCGCGCGGAAAGCTGGCAGACAGGGCCGCGAACCATGCAGCGGCCACGGGATCGATGCCGCGAGCGCGCTTTTCGCCGCGCCCGAAACGCCGGTCGCGCACGGTAAGGCCCGGCGCCCTTACGGCACTATCGGTGGGCGTTGCTTGCCAGTCGAGTCGCGCAGTCATATCGTAGTCCAATAGCATTCGCGTTTAGCTTCGGTCTCAAAAATGCGCAGAGCTTACATCAATGTCAATAGGAAACTTACATCAATGTCAGTGAGAAAGCGTTTGAGCCCCGAAGAAAGCCGTGCAGCGGCACTCGAAGCTGCGCGTGCCTTGTTGATCGAGGCAGGGCCGCAGGCAGTTACACTTAAAGCCGTTGCCGCGCGAATCGGGCGTACGCATGCCAATTTACTGCACCATTTCGGCAGCGCCGCAGGCTTGCAAAAACAGTTGGCAGCGCATCTGGCAGGCACGGTCTGCGAAACGATCGGGGAGGCGGTGTTGGCCACGCGGGCCGGTATCGGCTCACCCCGAGAAGTGGTGGATTTGACCTTTGATGCTTTCGGCAAGGAAGGTGGCGGCGCGTTGGCAAGCTGGATGCTGGCGTCGGGAAATGAAGATGCGCTCGACCCGATTATCGAAACTATTCATAATATGGTCGACAATCTGAACCCCGACGAGGTTGCAAACGAAGGTAGCTTTGCGATGCACGAAACGACCTTCACGCTTGCCCTGTTAGCTTTGGGCGACGCCTTGCTGGGCGAACAGCTGGCCGAATCGCTTTCGGTCAAACGCGCCGTTGCACGGGACCGGGCAGAGGAAATGCTGATTGCTGCCTTCCAGAAGGACAACGAACTTCCTGCCTAATCTACCTTGGCTTCGAGGTGCATCCAGCGTGGCACCAGTTCTGCCGGAATATCCTCCACGCGCAGATGATCGATCGCCAGTCCGGATGCGGGATATTCCGCCTTGCGGCGCTTTTCCTGCGATTGCTCCAGCGGCACCACCACAAGGCGGCGATTGATTTTCTGACGCCAGTTCATCCGCGCAGTGTTTTCCTGCCCGATGTAGCATCCTTTGGTGAAGCTGACGCCGTTCAGTTCGACCGCGTTTGTTTCGAGCCAGAGGACATCACCGAGATCGGCAATGCCTTCTGCAATGCCATGCAAAAGGCGGTGTGCAAGGTACTGATCATCAGCGCTTTTGCTGTTCACCGCCTGGCTATCGATGCGCCGAAAGCCCAGTTCGGGAAGGCGCGGATCGGGCGCGAAACCATCTTCTGCGTCCAAGCTCCAGAATACCCTGAGCGAAGGGTCTATGCGGATATCGATTTTCCGCCGAAGGCGGTATAGCGTCAGGCGTCTAGCCAGATCTTCCGCGACCTTGGCTTCGCAATCGAGCAGCAAGTCCGGTCCCTCACCCCACACGATCATGTCGAACATGGTCTTGCCCTGTGCGGTCAGCAGTGCGGTGTAGACAGGCAATTGCCCTGCTACATCGTTGGTAAGCAATCCCTGCAGAAATGCTGCGGCATTTTCGCTCTCGTCTTGCGGAGAAACGCGCACAACGGCGCGGCGTGTCAATTGGCCCATTGTCATGGGTGACAGATAGGGCGGAGCGCGGCATAGGCAATGCCATGACGCAGACGATCACCATCCGCCGCCCTGATGACTGGCATGTCCACCTGCGCGACGGCGCCATGCTGGAAGGCGTGACAGCCTTTACTGCCCGGCAGTTTGCGCGGGCCATAGTCATGCCCAACCTCACGCCGCCGGTGACCACGGTGGAGGCCGGGGAAGCTTACCGCACTCGGATCATGGCGGCAGTGCCAGAGGGCATCAGGTTCACGCCGCTGATGACCTGTTACCTCACCGACAATATCGATCCTGAGGAAGTGCGGCGCGGGTTTGCAGCCGGCGTGTTTACCGCAGCAAAGCTTTACCCTGCCGGGGCGACCACAAATTCAGACAGCGGGGTGACCGGTGTTGCCAATATCCGCGGAGTTCTGGAAGTGATGGCAGAAATCGGCATGGTGCTGTGTGTCCACGGCGAAGTGACCTCTGCCGAAATCGACATATTCGACCGGGAAGCAGTGTTTATCGAGCAGGTTCTTGCTCCGCTATTGGCAGATCTGCCTGATCTGAAAGTGGTGTTCGAACACATAACGACTGAAGATGCGGTGCGCTTTGTCGAAGCAGCACCGGCGAATGTCGCTGCCACGATCACGCCCCAGCATTTGCATATCAATCGCAACGCGATGCTGGTGGGCGGGATGCGGCCTCATGCATATTGCCTGCCTGTCGCCAAGCGCGAAAAGCACCGCTTGGCGCTGCGCCGCGCCGCGACATCTGGCTCTGCCAAATTCTTCCTTGGCACAGACAGCGCACCGCATACGCGAGCTGCGAAAGAAAGTGCGTGTGGCTGCGCGGGGATATTCAATGCGCCCTATGCTCTGGAAAGCTATCTCGCCGTGTTCGAAGCGGAAAATGCGCTGGACCATTTCGAAGGTTTTGCCAGCTTGCATGGCCCTGCTTTTTACGGACTGCCGGTGAACGAAGACATGGTCACGCTGGAACAGCGCGAATGCGCCATTCCCGATACGATCGCTGCCGGTGGTGATGTGCTGGTGCCATTCCACGCCGGGCAAACGCTCGGCTGGACGTTTTCCGGTTAGGCTGTCCGGACCCGAACGGCGCGGCTTTTGCGCCACAGGTCCCAACTGAACAGCGCTACCGCCAGCCAGATCGCAGTGAAGCATGCCAATTGAGCAGGCTTCAGCTCCTCACCGAACACCGTCAGCCCCAGGATGAACATCATCGTGGGGGCGCTGAACTGCAAGAACCCGATCACGGTGTAGGGCAGGGCGCGCGCCGCAACGGCAAACAGGATCAGCGGAACCGCCGTAACCAGACCGGCCCCGAGAATGGCTGCCGTTTCCAATGGCGCACGGCCGAATGCCGTGCCGCCGCCGGCCCATTCAACCCATCCCAGATAGGCCAGAACCAAAGGCAGCAATATCATCGATTCGATTGTGAGCCCGACAAGTGCGCCGGCTGCGACTGTCTTGCGGAGCAGCCCATAAAGACCAAAGGAAATGGCCAGCAACAGGCTGACCCACAAGGTGGTCAGCGCGCCAAGAGCCAGCGCGCCAACGCCGACCGCCGCCAACGCGACCGCAAGCCATTGGCTGAGCGACAGCGTTTCCTTCAAGAATACGACGCCGAGCAACATCATGACGATCGGCAGGATATAATACCCAAGGCTGGCAGCATAAACATGCGAGTTCTGGATGGCCCAGATATAACCTAGCCAATTCAGTGCGATAAAGGCTGCTGTGCAGAGCAACGTGAGCATCACGCAGCGCTGGCCAAGGCACGCGCGCAGTTCTGCGCCGCGACCCGTCAACCGGACGAAAATGAGGCAGATCGGGAGAGTGAACAAGGTCCGCCACGCGACGAATTCCACCGCCGGAACGTCCTTCACCAGGATCAGGTAAAGCGGCAGCAGCCCCCAGATGAGGTATGCTGTGAAGGCGCTGGACAAGGCCTTGCCGCGGCTGGTTTCTGGCCTAATGGCGGGCGCTGTCATGATGCTGCGCTAGGCCTTCCATCGCCTGTCGGCAAGCGGCAGTCCAAAGCTTGCGCTACCTGACCGGTTCAGCTTTCCTTGAAGCCCACGCCGACGCTGGCTCGCGGTTGCTCCATTTCCGTGCTGGTTACCGGATAGGCGCAGTAGTCCGCGGCATAAAATGCTGCCGGGCGGTGATTGCCAGAATAGCCCACGCCGCCAAAAGGAGCGGCAGAGGACGCCCCGTTGGTCGGGCGGTTCCAGTTCACGATTCCTGCGCGGATATTGGCCCAGAAGCGGTTGTATTGCTGCGGGGTGCCGCCCACCAGCGATGCCGAAAGGCCGAAGCGGGTGTTATTCGCCTCTGCAATTGCTTCGTCAAAGTCATCGACCTTGATGACCTGCAACAAAGGTCCGAACAGCTCTACATCGGGGCGATCGGACATTGCCGTCGTGTCGATGATAGCGGGTGAGACGAAGGGCAAATCATCCTGCAAGCGCCGCATATGCTTGATCGCCTTGCCGCCGTTCGACAGCAAATAGACAAAACTTTCGGTCAATTGATCGGCAGTGGCGTTGTCGATCACCGGGCCCATGAAAGGTGCAGGTTCGTCAAACGGTCCCCCGACGATCGCGCGGTCCGCCAGTTTCTTTGTTTCCGCGACGACTTCGTCATACATGCTTGCTTTGACTATCAGCCTGCGCGCGGCCGTGCAGCGCTGTCCCGCTGTGGTGAACGCGGATTGGACGATCAGCGCCGCGGCATCGGCAATTTTGGGTGTATCCCACACGATCATCGGGTTGTTGCCGCCCATTTCCAGCGCAAGAATCTTGCCCGGATCGGTTGCCAGCTTGCGGTTGATCGCAATGCCGACCTGCGCAGAGCCTGTGAACAGCACGCCGTTCACATCATCATGCGCCACCAGCGCCTTGCCTTCATCAGGCCCGCCAATCAGCAATTGTACGACACCTTCGGGAATGCCGCAGCGGTTGAGCAATTCGACCAGCTTGGCACCGACGGCCGGTGTTTTTTCCGAAGGCTTCAGGATCACCGCATTGCCCGCGATCAGGGCCGGGATCATGTGGCCGTTGGGCAGGTGTGCGGGGAAATTATACGGACCGAGCACAGCCATAACGCCGTGCGGCTTGTGCCGCAGCGCTGCAATGCCCTGCAGCGCGCTATCCAGCTTTCGCTGACCGGTCCGCTCCCCATAGGCGCGGATCGAAATCTCGATCTTGGCCATCACCGCTTCGACTTCGGTGCGCGCTTCCCACAGCGGCTTGCCGGTTTCGCGGGAGATCAGTTCGGAAAACTCGTCATGATCCTTGCGCACTTCATTGACGAAGCGGCGCATCAATTCGATGCGGTTGGCGAGCGGCAGCGCTGCCCATTTCGGCCAGGCGCGCCGCGCACGCGCAACAATCGCATCGACATTGCCATGCGCACCGCGCCACAGTTCCTTGCCCGTAGCGGGTTCGAACGAGACTAATTCCTGCGGTGTGCCCAAGAGTTGTTGCTTTCGTTACGACTTATCTGAGCCCCCCTAACGCCACAAAGGCGCGGGGGCAAAGTTCTCACTGAAATGTAACATGAGATAGCTGCTTATCTATGGTAAAATTCTGTAAAGAAACGGCTGCCAAATTGCAAAAAAATCACTGTTTATCAATTGTATGCACCTGTCTGGCGGCGCTCGGCAGAAACTACCATCGTTATCGGATCCATCTGAATATACAGAAGCTGGCCGACCGCGTCCCGATTGCCCGGCCCGATAATCGTCGTCATTGACGTCAATCCGGCGCGGACATGCCCGATAGCGAGCGAAATGCTGGGCATCTCCTTCAAGAACTGCCCAAGCGAGGTCTGCTCACAGGAAAGCCGCCGCCTTTGGCAGTCGGTATTGTTCCTGCGGGCGTCAGTCGCAGTGACCAAGAGGTTTCGGAGGTTCACCCAGCGCGTCGCCCATACGGCGGATTTCGCCGATCTTTGCGGTGAGCGGCTGCCAATCGTCCCTTTCCGCAATAGCGTCCCAAAGCGTTTCCACTTCTTCGATCAACATGGAGACGGGTGCAGCTTCGGACCAGAATTCATGACCACTATCAAGCGGCTTGTAGCCATCCAGCGCATCGGCAAATGTGCCTGCGGCCGCGCGTCCGCCGCGATGATTGTAGAAGAAGGCGTCCGGGCCAAGTTTGCTTTCTCGCATCGCCAGTTCGGCGGCCCCGACAAGCGCGGCATCTGGCTTGTCCCCGCGCTGCTCCACTCCGAGCCGCCAGCAGAAGCGGCGCATCATGGCTTGACCATACAGTGGGCCGAAACGGTCCAATGCGGCGATCAGCGCATCGGATTCGGCCAGCGGTCGCAGTGCGATGGCAAGCTGACCAAGGTTCCAGCGGATCGCTTCGGGTTGGCGGCCAAAGGCGTATAATCCCGTCTGGTCGAAATAGGCAGCGGTGAACTGCGGTTCCCACTGCGGCAGCCATCGCCACGGCCCGTAATCGAAGCTCTCCCCGCTGATGTTCATGTTATCCGTGTTGAGCACGCCGTGGACAAACCCTGCCACCATGTAGCTTGCTGCAAGATCGGCGAAGCGTTCCGCCGCATGATGCAGCAACTGGACGGCCGGTTCATCGCGTCCGATGGCATCCTTTGGCAGGTCAGGGCCGGGGAAGGCGGCAAGGCTGTATTCGACAAGCTCTGCCAATGCGGCGTGTTCTTCCAGCGCCATCAGCCTTTGAAAGCTGCCGATGCGTATGTGCCCGTGGCTGAGCCGGACCATCACGGCAGAGCGGGTTGGACTCGGCTCGTCACCGCGCCACAATTCCTCACCGGTCTCGATCACGGAAAGGGTCTTGGACGTATAGGCGCCAAGTGCTTCCAGCATTTCTGTCGCCAGGATTTCGCGTACCGCGCCCTTCAGCGTCAACCGGCCGTCTCCGGCGCGGCTGTGCGGCGTGGTGCCGCTGCCTTTGGTGCCGCAATCGAGCAACCGGCCTGCGCCGTCACGCATCTGGGCGAAAAGAAACCCGCGTCCATCGCCGATTTCGGGATTGTAGGTGCGGAACTGATGCCCGTGATAGCGCAGCGCCAGCGGCTGGGGCAAATTGCCGGGCAGCGGATCAAACTTGCCGAAATGGCGAATCCAGTCCTGATCGGACAATTCGCCAAGCCCCACTGCCTTGTCCCAGCGTGCATTGCGAAATCGCAATTCATGGCGCGCAAATGCAGCGGCCTCCACCGGATCGGCAATAAATCGCGCAATTTCGGTGATTTTCGGGTCCGGGCGATAGTCGGCAGGTTGCGGTTCGGTTCGCATCATTCCAATAGGTGGCCATATTAACGGCGCGCTGCAAGGTGGGCGTTGGATCGGGAGCAGATATGGGCAACGCAGCCACTCGGAAACAAAGCTGGCAGGACGGAACTTGGGAAAGCGCTGACGGGCTGACCCTGCATTACCGCGATTACGCCGGTAAGGAAAATCGCCCTCCGATCCTGTGCATCCCCGGCCTGACCCGCAATGCCCGGGATTTCGAGCCGGTCGCAGATGCCTTTGCAGGCGAGTGGCGGGTTATTGTGGCAGAGCTGCGCGGGCGCGGGGAAAGCGATTACTCCAAGAACCCGGAAACGTATAAACCAGCCACCTATGTCGAGGACATCGCCGGCCTTCTTGAACATCTGGGGTTGGAAAAGGTGGTTGCGCTCGGCACTTCGCTTGGCGGGATTGTTTCGATGCTGATGGCTTTCCAGCATCCCGGTCTGTTCGCAGGGGTTGTGCTGAACGATATCGGGCCCGACGTGGATGAAGCCGGACTGGACCGGATCCGCGATTATGTCGGCCACGGTGGCAGCTATCCGACATGGATGCATGCGGCCCGCGCTCTTCAGGAAACCAGTGACGATATCTATCCCGATTATGAAATGAGCGACTGGCTGCGCCTTGCCAAACGGATGATGGTGGTGGGTAATAGCGGCCGGATCAGTTTCGATTACGACATGAAGATTGCCGAGCCCTTCCTGCAGCCTCCTCCGGCCCCGGTCGATATGTGGCCCCTGTTTGGGGCCTTGGCCGGGCGACCCGTTCTGGCTCTGCGCGGCGAGCTGTCCGATATTCTTTCGCCTGAGACATTGGCGAAGATGAAGTCCGAAATGCCCGAAATGGAAGCCGTGACCGTTCCTGGTGTCGGCCATGTACCCACTTTGGAAGAACCTTCGGCGCAAGCGGCAATTGCGCGGCTGCTGGGGAAGATCGCATGAGCGCGAAGAGCACGACGCCGAAGATACTTCACCTGCATTCCACCTTCGATGCAGGCGGCAAGGAACTCCGCAATGTCCGGCTGATCAACGCTTGGGGCAAAGAGGTCGATCATGCCATCGTTTCCGGCGATCTGGACCGGCGGGGTGCAGCCCACATGATCGGCAAGGCGCCGCGCATCAATTGGCCCAAATTCCCCCCGCTTACCGGCAATCCGACGCCGGGCCGTCTCGCCAAACTGGCCAGGGCAATGGCGGGGTACGACCTTATCTGCACATACAATTGGGGCGCGATTGACGCAGTGATGGCGCACACCGTCTTTGCCGATGCATACAAGCTTGCACCGCTGGTTCATCATGAGGACGGCTTTAACGAGGACGAGGCGAAGCGCCTGAAAAGGCGCCGCAACTGGTATCGCCGTATCGCCCTTGGGCGCTGCGCCGCGCTGGTCGTCCCTTCCGCCACGCTGGAAGACATTGCGCTGAATATATGGGACCAGCCGCGCACCCGCGTCCGGCGAATTCCCAACGGGATCGATACGCGCGCCTTCGCGGCATCGCCAAAGCGCGATGTGCTGCCCGGCCTGTTGAAGCATAAGGGTGAATTCTGGATCGGATCACTGGCGGGTCTGCGCAAGGTCAAACAGCTCGATATGCTGGTGACAGCCATGGCGCGCCTACCCGATGAATGGCATCTGGTCATCGCAGGCGAAGGGCCGGAGCGCGAAGGGCTGCTGGCACAGGCAGAGGCGCTGGGTCTGGAAGATCGTGTCCACCTGCCCGGCTTTGTGAAAGAGCCGCAAAAACTGATCGGCCATTTCGATATCTTCGCGCTATCCAGTCATTCAGAGCAATTCCCGATTTCCGTGGTGGAAGCGATGGCGGCTGGTCTGCCGGTTGTGGCGCCGCGTGTAGGCGATATCGGGAGTATGGTGGCAAGCGAGAACGGGCCGTCACTGGTGGCAGAAGGCGACGGTGCGGGACTGGCCGAATCGCTCCTGAAGCTCGCCAGTGATGGACCAGAGCGCAAGCGCATCGGTCAGGCAAACAAGCAAAAGGCACGGGCCGAATATGACGAGCAACGCATGATCGAACGTTATCGCGCGCTGTATTGGGGATTGATGCAGAAGTACCCGAGGTCAGCCGCCGGGGCGGATCAGGAGGCGGGCACGGCTTAAGCCACCATTCACGGTTGCGGGGACACTCTCGCCTCTTCGATTGAAATGCGACCGGTTCGCGCCTAACAGCGCAGCCTGATTTGTCGAAACCTGCAAAAGCAAGAAACACACCTTGGCCAAACCACCGACCCCGATCGCCCCGTCCACAACGGACAAAGGACAAAAACGCGCCGACGCGGAGCAGGAAATGCTCATGCGCGAGGTGGACGAGGCTGTCCGCCAGGATGAAGTCGGCAATTTCGCGAAGAAATACGGCGTGCCACTGGGAGGCGCTTTTGTTCTGGCAATCGCTGCGTTCGGCGGGTTCCTGTTGTGGCAAAGCAGTTCAGAGGCGTCTCTCGAAGAACGCTCTGAAGAGCTGGTTCAGGCAATGGACGAGCTTGATGCGAATAATCTGGGCCTTGCCGATGAAGAGCTTACCGCCCTTTCGGAAGGAACGGACGGCGCTGCTGCGGCTGCCGCCATGCTGCGTGCCGGTATCGCAATGGAACAGGACCGGCCAGCAGATGCTGCGGCGCTGTTCGACCGAGTTGCCAACAACGCCGAATTGCCTTCCGAGATGCGCGATATCGCAGCAATCCGGTCTGTATCGGCACAATACGATACGCTCGATCCGCAGGTCGTGATCGACCGCATCGGACCTTTGGCGCAGGCTGACAGCGCCTATTTCGGTAGTGCAGGGGAACTGGTTGCGCATGCCTATCTGGCGCAGAACAAACCTGATCAAGCTGGTCCGCTGCTGGTGTCGATTTCGCAGGATGACAATGTGCCGCAGTCGATTCGCGGGCGCACGCGCCAGCTTGCCGGATTGCTTGGCTTCGATGCCATCGAAGATGTCGATGCAGCCTTGACCGAAATTACCGGCGAAAATCCCGCGACTGCGTCAGATGTCGCAGCAGCTGGGCCGGCCCAATGAAGGCGAACGGATACTCCATGAAGAATATGAATTCCCGCAAAGCCCCCCGTTTTCTGCTGTCGGCCCTTGCGCTGACGGCTGCGCTCGCGCTGACCGGGTGCGAAACGCTCGGCATTGGTGGCGGCGATGATGAACCGGATACGCCGACAGTGGGCAATCGGCAGCCCATTCTTTCGCGCATTGCGACCGAAATCGTTGCTGATCCCGCACTTGCCAATGTTGCGGTTGTTGTTCCTCCTGCACAGGCCAACGCAAGCTGGCCGCAGGCTGGTGGAAATGCGGCAAAGGTATCTGGCCACGTAACGTTGTCAGCCACGCCGACGCAGGCGTGGACGGCTGCCATTGCCGGTACCACAAAAACGCGCCGCCTGGCCGCTGCACCTGTGGTTGCGGATGGTCTTCTGTTTGTGGTGGATACCAGCGGAACAGTACATGCCTTTGACGCGCAGACCGGCGCTTTGCGCTGGCGCCACGGGATCGTGGTTGCCGGTGATCTTGAAGATGCGACCTTCGGCGGCGGCGTAAGCTATAACGCTGGCCGGGTTTACGCGACCAATGGTGTTGGCGATGTTGTGGCGCTGGATGCCGCAACCGGGACTGAAATCTGGCGCGTAAAGCCCGGCGGCCCCTTGCGCGGGGCGCCAACCGTGGCTTTCAATTCCGTATTCGTAATGACCCAGGATAATCAGATTTTTTCCCTGGCAACCGACGACGGCGAAATCGTGTGGCAGAAAGCCGCCGCCAGCGGGCAACAAGGCGTGTTCGGCGTGGCTGCGCCCTCGGCCGGGCAGGGCACTGTGCTGGCGGGCTTTTCCAGCGGAGAGCTGGTCGCTTACCGTTACGAAAATGGCCGTGAACTGTGGTCCGACGCCTTGGCGCGTACCTCCATCTCGACGCAGGTTGGCACGCTGACCGATGTCGATGCCGATCCTATTATCGATCAGGGCCGGGTCTATGCACTGGGTCAGGGCGGACGAATGGCTGCCTATGAATTGCTGACCGGACAACGAATCTGGGAATTGACACTGGCGGGAATTTCCACGCCGACGATTTCGGGCGAGTGGGTCTTCACCCTGACCGACGATGCCCGCATCCTTGCAATTCAACGCAATACAGGCCGGATCCGCTGGATGACCCAGCTTGAGCAGTGGCGCGATGCTGAAGACCGCGAAGGGCCGATTTTCTGGACCGGACCGGTACTTGCCAGCAATCGCCTGTGGATCGCCAGCTCTCGCGGGTTCGTCAAATCAGTAGATGTAATGACCGGCGAAGTGGCTGATTTCACGGAACTGGATGATGGCGTTTCACTGCCTCCGGTGGTGGCAAACAATACGCTGTACATACTGGACAACAGCGGACGGATTACTGCATGGCGCTGATGAGGGAGGCGCCGGGGCGCTTGATCTTTCGACCATTACCCGGCTTTTAACCCTTCCGCGCTAGGGCATGGGGGTGATGAGCGCAGATACGCAAACCGGCTCGCGGCTTCCCGCCAGCGATGTTTCCCCTTGGGTTGGTCTTGTCGGCCTTGCCACGCTGCTTGCCTATATCCTGCTCGCCCGCAGCTTTCCCGAAATTGCCGCCATGCTGGGCTATCCAGACCAGTTCGGGCGCCTTTCCGGCCCTTATTCCGCGATGCTTGCAATGGTGCTGACCGGTTCAGCGATGGCGGCCTATTCGCTTGTCGTGGAGAAGGTGCATCGCAATCCTTCGACCGGGATTGATTGGGAAAATCGCCGCCCAATTTCCGAAATCATCGACATTTCGATCACAAAATTGGCGGGCCTGTGGGCGACATGGTTCATCATCGGAGGGCTTTATTGCCTTGGCCGGTGGTACTGGGAGGGGCAATATCTCTTCGCCATGCAGGTTCTTGGCGCAGCGATCATCCCGCTGGTCGTGCTTTCAGTCCCGTACGTAATCTGGATCGACCGTGTGATGAAAAATCCGCGGGACCATTCATGGCATTTCGGAGCCATGCTGATCGGGCGCGAGGCATTTGATCTGGAAGAGGTCAAAAAGCATTGGCGCAGCTGGATCATAAAGGGCTTTTTCAGCGCCTTCATGATTTCCATCATTCCCATCGGGTTCGCCGCTGTGGTGGATGCCGATGCAGCTGGCATCCTGGGTGACCCCGTGCGGCTGGGCGTGCTGCTTTTCGAACTGTTGTTCGTGATTGATGTGCAGATCGGCACCGTGGGTTATCTGCTGACTTTCCGCCCGCTCGATGCGCATATCCGCAGTGGTAATCCTTTCCTCGCCGGATGGATTGCGGCGTTGGCGTGCTACCCCCCATTGGCGTGGGGTGTGCTGGGCAATATTATCAATTACGATGTGAACACGGCCGATTGGGCATATTGGTTTGCCGATTATCCTCCGCTGCTGTGGATTTGGGCTGCCTGGCTGGTATTTCTTACCGCGATTTATGCCTGGGCGACGTTCGCCTTCGGCATTCGCTTTTCCAACCTGACCTATCGCGGCGTCATCACCAATGGCCCGTATCGCTACACCCGCCATCCGGCCTATGTTTCGAAGAACCTGTTCTGGTGGAGCAGCACTATGCCGTTCCTCGTGACCAGCGGTTCGACGGTCGATATGATCCGCAACACCGTCTTTATCGCGGTTGTCAGCGGGATATATTATTGGCGCGCGCGCACCGAAGAGGCGCATTTGTTGCTGGAAGACCCGAAATACCGCGAATATTACGACTGGATGGAAGACAACGGTGTGATTACCGCGCGGCTGGCAAGGCTGCTACGCTGGGCCAACCCGCGCAAAGGCGCCGGCATTCAGGCGCAGCCCGCAGAATAACCCTTACGCGCCGGCATTCCCGACGATGAAACATCCCGCTGCCACCAAGGCTCCGGCAAAGCGATTGGAACGGAAGCGGGCGAGGGGGTTGTCCGGGTCTGCCGGATCAAGGGTGACGACTTGCCACGCCAGATGTAGCGCTGCCGGGGCCAGCGCCAGCAATGCCAGCGGATCGCCTCGTAGCATCCAGAATGCCAGCGCCCAGAGCGCAATTGCCAAACCGTAAAACAGCGCCACGCCGCTCTTCACGCGTCCGCCCATGCGCAAGGCAGAGCTCTTGATGCCAACCAGCGCGTCATCCTCACGGTCTTGCAAGGCGTAAATCGTGTCATATCCGATCGTCCAGCACGCCGCGCCCGCATACAATGCCAGCATTACGCCGAAGCCATCATCACGCATGGCAGTCCAGCCGACCAGCACGCCCCAATTGAACACCAGCCCCAGCCACGCCTGCGGCCACCACGTGATGCGCTTCATAAAGGGATAGGCGGCGACCAGCAGCACGCTGCCCAGCGCCACCAATTGCGCCGTGGGGCGGAGTTGCAGCAGCACGATCAGGCCGAAAAGGCTAAGCGCCACCAACCAGATCCAGGCAGCGCGCCTGGACACTCTGCCGCTGGCAATCGGGCGATTGGCAGTGCGGGCCACGCTCTTGTCCAGATCGGCATCGACAATGTCGTTATAGACGCAGCCAGCAGACCGCATCGCAATAGCGCCCAGCAGGAACCAGGGGGCAAGCATCCATTGCAGCCCCGCGCCGGTCAGCCAAAGCCCCCATGTGCAGGGCCAGAACAGCAGCCAGAAGCCGATAGGTCGGTCAAACCGTGCCAGCAGCGCGTAATCGCGCAAAGGCTGCGGCAGACGTTCAGCAAGGCTGCGGTGCTGGGTATCGGGAGTGACGGTTTCCGCGCTCATGTTCTCATTCCTTGGGCTTGCCTGTTAGCCGTGCTTGGCCCTACTGCCTAGCCATGCCCGCAACACCCGAATGGCCCCCGCGATCTGCTCCCCGCCTGTTTGTGGAGCAAACTGTCGAGCTTGACTGCCAGCTGCGCATATCGGGCAATCAGGCGCATTATCTATCCCGCGTCATGCGCGTGAGCGAAGGCGATACGATTATCGTATGCGACGACGAAACCGGCGAATGGGCAACCCGCGTTGTGGAGACGGGCAAACGCGAAATTATCCTCGATCCGGTCGAGAAGCTGAGAGAGCGGGAGCCGGTGCCCGACCTGTGGCTGTGTCCCGCCTTGCTCAAGAAGGACCGCTTCGACCTTGTGCTGGAAAAGGCGACGGAATTGGGTGTGGCCCGCATCGCGCCGATTATCACACGGCGCTGCGTGGCGGACAAACTCAATGCGGAGCGTGCCCGAAATATCGTGACAGAAGCGGCTGAACAATGCGCCCGCACCGCGCTCCCGCAAATTGATGAGCCGGTGAAGCTCGACAATTTCCTCCGCAATCTGCCAGCAAACCGCGTACTATTTTTCGCAGACGAATTGATGAGCGGGGAGGGCGCGGTTTCCGCTGCACATGTCTTCGCCAGCAATCCGCCGCCCGCCGCCATCCTGATCGGTCCTGAAGGCGGTTTCGATGATGCGGAACGCGACCTTATCCGGTCGCACCATCAGGCAAAAGCCGTTGCGCTGGGGCCGCGGATACTGAGGGGAGAAACCGCCGCCATCGCAGCGATTGCACTGTGGATGGGCGTGATGGGCGATTGGCGCGCACAAGATTAACGCGCAGCAGGGCCAAGAATTTTTGCAGGTGGCGCATTCGGGCTGATCAGCTAAGTCCGCCGAGTGAAGGAGAGACCATGAGTACGCGAACAAATTCGGGCGAAGACGATGTGCGCATCGAGAGCCGTGATCAACTGGTCGAACCGATGCAACGCGGCGAAAAGCCGGAAAGCCAATGGCGTATCGGTACAGAGCATGAAAAGCTGGTCTACAAGACCGGTGATTTTCACGCACCCTCCTATGGCGAGCAAGGCGGCATTCGCGATATCCTGATGTCCATGCGCCAATTCGGCTGGGAACCGGTCGAAGAAGCAGGGCCGGACGGCAAGGTAGATGTGATCGCGATGTCGGGCGATGATGGCACGATCAGCCTTGAACCTGCTGGCCAGCTGGAATTGTCTGGTGCCCCGCTGGAAACCTTGCACCAGACCTGCGCCGAAACAGGCCGTCACCTCACACAGGTGAAAACAGTTGGTGATGAACTTGATGTCGGCTTTCTTGGGCTTGGCATGTGGCCTGACAAGGCCCGCGCTGATCTGCCGCTTATGCCGAAGCAGCGATACGCCATCATGAAGCGGCACATGCCGACGGTCGGAAATCTCGGTCTCGACATGATGCTACGGACATGTACCATTCAGGTTAATCTGGACTATTCTTCAGAGGCGGATATGGTAAAGAAGTTCCGCACAGGCTTGGCATTGCAACCGCTCGCCACCGCGCTTTTTGCCAATTCCCCCTTTACCGAAGGCAAGCCCAACGGCTTTCTCTCCTACCGCAGCCATATCTGGTCGGACACCGATCCGCACCGCACCGGAATGCTGCCGTTCGTATTCGATGAAGACTTCGGGTACGAACGCTACGTCGACTACATGCTCGATGTGCCGATGTATTTTGTCTACCGGAACGGCATCTACATCGACGCCGCCGGGCAAAGCTTTCGCGACTTCATGAAAGGCGAACTGCCGGCTCTTCCAGGTGAATTGCCGACGCCCGCCGATTGGTGGGACCACCTTTCAACCGCCTTCCCCGAAGTGCGGCTGAAAAGCTTTCTCGAAATGCGCGGGGCCGATGGCGGCCCTTGGAACCGCATATGCGCTCTGCCTGCATTCTGGGTCGGCCTGTTGTATGATGACACCGCTCTGGATACGGCATGGGATCTTGTGAAAGACTGGTCGATGGAAGAACGGGAGGGCCTGCGCAATGCAGTGCCCGCTCAAGCGCTTGGCGCTGCAATTCCGGGCGGCGGGACCTTGCGTGATCTTGCCAGCGAGGTTCTCGATATCGCCCATGCAGGTCTTGTGGCACGCGGGCGCCTCAATTCCATGGGCGACAATGAAAGCGGCTTCCTGAATCCGCTCCGCCAGATTGTCGACACAGGCAAAGTCCCCGCCGAAGTTCTGCTGGACAAATATCACGGTGAATGGGGCGGGGACATTACCCGCGTCTATGAAGAGAGCTTTTGACAATCATTCATAGCTGACGATCTCCCACTCTATACCGTCCCAGTCGAAAAAGTAGAAGCTGCGCGGGCCGGGTTCGTATTGGCCTTGGCTGAAAGGCTCCAGGCCGTGCGCGGTCACAACCTTCTCAGCCGCGTCCAGATCATCGACCCGCAGGCCCAGATGATTGAGCGGCTGACCCTTTTCGTAATCGCCCGCCACATCCTCTCGCGAATAGAGCGAAACGTAGCAATCATCGCTTCCAACATGCGCCGTTTCGCCGCCAAGATGGTGGTCGCCGCGCCAGCGAATGTGCCAGCCGAGCAATTCTTGCAGCAGTCCTGCCGCCCGGTCGATCTGCGTGACCGAAAGATTGGCGTGTTCGAGAGTTCCTGAAGTCATGGAATCAAGCTCCTGATTATGTGTCACTTCTGGCCAATGCCGGAAGGGCAGCGAATCATCGTGCTTGGCTTTTATGCAACCTCAAGTTAAGTTGAGGTCAAGACTTTGTGGAAAAAATCTGGATCGGACGGGCAAATGGCTGCAGCGCAATTCGTCACCATCGGCCAATTGGCCAAGCGCACCGGCGTCGCCGTGTCGGCGCTGCGGTTCTATGAGGAAAAGGGCTTGCTCGATCCGATCCGCACCGGCGGAAACCAGCGGCGGTTTTTGCGCGGAGATATTCGCCGGGTGAGCTTTATCCTGATCGCGCAGAAGCTGGGGCTGGGGCTGGCGGAGATCGAGGAACAACTGGCGGGACTGCCGCATGGCCGCAATCCAACCGTTGCCGACTGGCAGAAAATCAGCCGCGGAATGCGATCACAAATCGATGCCAAGATCACACTGCTCAACCGCACACGCAACCAACTCGACCAGTGTATCGGGTGCGGGTGTTTGAGCCTGACGAAGTGTCAGCTCTATAACAAGGACGACAAGCTGGGGCTTAAGGGGCCGGGGCCGAGGGCGGTTTTGGATTGATAGCGATGCTATCCAGGATCATGCTCGTCTTCGGTTTGACGCTTTCCTTATCGGGGTGTTCTTTCATCTATGAGATCAAGGCTGTGTGGATCGAGGGACAGCTTGCATTTATACCGACTGAAACAGATTTCTGGGGGAATCCTGACCCGGATTGTTTTCACTCGATCGATGTGAGCATCAGAAATGGCGCACCTGCGATTCCGGCAGAAGGCGATAACGTCCGCTTGGTCGAGGTCGGCTATTTCTGGAAGCAGAGCTTCGCTTCTCTACCGTGCGCCAATCCTTTCCCTGTCATCTATGGCGCGGCAATCACCGGCGAAGAACTGAATGGCGTCACCCAATTTAACGTAGCTGCGAAGCCGTTGGGTCGGGGTGTTGTTTATGAGGTGAGAACTGGCTCCGAGACTATCGGTTATGGCTCAGATTCGTTCATGATCGAAGACGACGGCGCACTGCGCAATATGGATTAAGTTCAAACTGGCTGGTCACACCTACTCCGCCGCCAGCGCAGCAGCTTCGCCAAGATCCACGCTCACCAGCCGCGAAATTCCTTTCTCGACCATCGTCACGCCGAACAGGCGGTGCATCCGGCTCATGGTGACGGCGTTGTGGGTGACGATCAGGTAGCGCGTGTTCGCTTCGCGCACCATCGAGTCGAGCAAATCGCAGAACCGTTCGATATTGGCATCATCCAGCGGTGCATCGACCTCGTCCAGCACGCAAATCGGTGCAGGATTGGTTAAGAATAGCGCAAAAATAAGTGCTGTTGCGGTTAAAGCCTGTTCACCGCCCGACAGCAGGCTCAATGATTGCAGCCGTTTGCCCGGTGGCTGCGCATAAATCTCGAGGCCCGCTTCCAGCGGATCGTCCGAATCGACCAGCGCCAGATGGGCCTGCCCGCCTTCGAACAGGCGGGTGAAAAGGCGGCGGAAATGCCCGTCTACTTCTTCGAACGCGGCTTTCAGTCGTTCGCGCCCTTCGCGGTTGAGATTGCCGATGCTGCCGCGCAGGCGGTTTACCGCTTCGGCAAGTTCGGCCTGTTCCGCCGCGCTGGAGCCGTGCTCGCTTTCCATCTTTTCCAGTTCATCGGCGGCGACAAGGTTCACCGGACCGATGCGTTCGCGGCTCGCCACCAGCCGGTCCATATCATCACTTTCGAGGCCGGAGTTTTTCACTTCCTCCTCGTCAAATTCAAAGCGCCCCGGCAGCAGCGATGGCGGGCATTGGAATCGTTCGCCCGAAATGCGCGCCATTTCCTCGCGCCGCTGCTCCTCATTCTCCGCCCGAGTCGCCAAAGTAGCGCGCTGTTCGCGGGCGGCGGCAAGTGCCTCGGTCAGATCGCCCAGCGCCGCATCGGCCTCGCGCGCCTGCGCCTCGGTCTCGCGCACCGCCGCTTCGGCCGTGGCGAGTTCCTCGCCAAGCCGCTTGCGCACCGCTTCGCCGCTTTCAATCTCGCGCATCAGGCCTTCGGGCTTGGCGGCGACAACGGCGCGTTCTTCCTCGATTTCCTCGAACCGGGCGGACATTCCGGCAAGGCGGTTGGCGGCGTCTCCTGCGCGGGCCTGCCAGCCCTGCATATCGGCGCGCTGGGTGGCGACCCGTTCTCGCAGCACTGCGAGCGACTGGTCGTGCGCGGCGAGGCTGGCGGTGGCCGCCTGCAGGCTTTCGCGGGCAGCCTCATGCCTGGCCCGCGCTGCATCCAGCGATGCGCGCCCGGTTTCAGGATCGGGCAATTCAGCCAGCCGCGCTTTTGCCGTGTCGAGATCGGCAGTGGCGGCTTCCTGCTGGCCTGAAAGCTCTGCGGTAGCGGCTTCAATCTGCTCAAGCCGCGATGCCATTTGCGCCACCGCTGCCTCTGCCTGATCGACGCTGCGCAAAGCGGCGCGCTCCGCTTCGATAGCCTGCGCGATGCTTCGGTCACGCTCTATGATAGCTTGCTGTAATCGCGCGTAGCGATCCTGTGTTTCGGCAACCTGCGCTTCGGTGTCGCGCATTCGGGATTGCAGCGCCGGGAGTTTTTCGGCCAATTCGGCAAAGCGGTTCTCTGCTTCCAGCCGCGCTGCCTCGGCCCCCCCTTCACCGTGGGCGACAAAGCCATCCCAACGGCGCAGCGCGCCAGCACGTGTGACGATCCAGTGACCGGGCTCAAGCGTCCGCCCGTCATCTGCGTCCGCGACATGGACCAGTGCCATGCGTGCGGCCAATTCTTCGGGGCAATTGGTGATATGGTTGGCGAGCGAGTCTGCCACAGGCGCAGGCGCTGCACGGCCCGTCCAGAAACGGCCTTCGCCTTCGGGTGTGCCAAGTGGGGATTTCGCATCTCGGCCAAGTGCGGCGGCGAGCGCCCGTTCATAGCCCGGAGCAGCGCGTACCTGATCGATGGGCAGCGCGCGGCCCGAACGGTTCGCCTGCTGTTTGGCACGCGCAGCCCGGTCCCGCTCCAATGCGGCATATTCGCGTTCTGTCCCTGCAAGTTCGGCCTTGGCAGAGGCGAAAGCTTCGCGGGCATCGTCGCGGGCCTGTGTGATGGATTCCTTTGCCGTACGGTCGCTTTCAAGCTCTTTCTGGCGCAGCGTTACCAACGCGGTCGCTGCCGTGGCTGCCTCCCGCGCTTCGGCCAGAGCTTCCTGCGGATCGCGCGCGCCAGTCAGATCTTCGCGCTGCGCCGCAATGCGCTGCGCTTCGCCTGCCAGCCGCGCCAGCCTTGCCTCTGCCTGCGCAATCTCCGACTGGGCGACCCGCCAGTCTGCTTCCACGCCTGCGTGGTCCGCCGTGGCCTTTGCCAATGCGAGTTCGGCATTGCGTCCGGCGCGCTCGCTGTCCTCGACCTTTTCAACAAGGTCCGGGCGCTTCGCCTCGTCAGCTTGCAGCGCGGTTTCACCGGCACCCAAAGCGGCCTCAAGGTCCTTCAGCGCCTTGGCCGCATCCTGTGTCATGCGGTCAGCCTCGAACTTGTCCTCCTCCAGCCGTTCCTTCTGCCGGTCGAGATCGCTGAGGCGCTGCTGCGCTGCTTCCAACTGGCTGGCGAGGGCCGCCATGCGGTGACCGTGCGCGCTGGTATCATCGCGCCTGTCGGCCAGCTCATCGCGAAGTTCAGCCAGTTTCTCGGCCAGCGCGGCTTGCGCTTTCTGCGCTTCCTTGGCCACCGCTTGCGCACCGGTAACCTTGTCATCCGCCGCCTTGGCCTGCGAGCGGGCGGCCTCTGCCGCAGCCGCGGCATCGCGCCAGCGGGCAAACAGCAGGCGAGCTTCTGCAATGCGGATTTCATCGGATAGTTTCTTGTAACGCTCCGCCTGCTTTGCCTGCCTCCGGAGCGAGTTCATCTGCGTATCGAGCCCCGCCATCAGGTCTTCAAGCCGTTCGAGGTTCTTCTCGGTAGAGCGTAGCTTCAGCTCGGCATCGCGGCGGCGCACATGCAGCCCGGCAATGCCCGCTGCTTCTTCCAGCATCATCCGGCGCTCGGTCGGCTTGGCGGCGATGACTTGTGCAATTTTGCCCTGGCTGACGAGGGCGGGGGAGTGCGCCCCGGTGGCGGCATCAGCAAAAATCAGCGACACATCTTTCGCGCGCACGTCGCTGCCGTTCATACGGTAGGCGCTGCCCGCGCCGCGCTCTATCCGGCGGGTGACGTCCAGATCTTCGCCGCCATCATCGACCGCGTGGAGCACGACTTCGGCGAAATCGCGCGGCGGGCGGGTTGATGTGCCCGCGAAGATCACATCCTCCATCCCGCCTGATCGCATGGACTTGGGCGAGTTTTCGCCCATCACCCAGCGGATGGCCTCCAACAGATTGGATTTGCCGCACCCATTGGGGCCGACAACGCCGGTAAGCCCCGGCTCTATGCGCAATTCAGAAGGCTCGACGAAGCTTTTAAAGCCGCTCAGGCGAAGTTTGCGAAACTCCATGCCTTGCCCCGCCTGTGCCTTACTCTTCGCGGGCGCCGGCGCGTTGCAGCACCGGCTCCAGATCGGTCCAGCTGCGTTCATCAAGCTGGCGACCGTTGAGAATGAAAGTCGGAGTGGAAGTGATCCCCAGTTCGCCAGCCTGCGTATCGGACCGTTCGCCAATCGCGAGGACAGAGGCGTTATCGGAAAGGCAGCTTGCGGCCTGATCGCGGCTGATCCCGCGCGATGCGAAGAAATCCAGGAAACCAGCTGTTTCGGCAACGGCGACATATATCTGATTGTCGGGCAAGTCGCCCAACTGCTGCATGGCCTGTTGGCCTTGCTGCGCACCATTCATGATCTGATCGAAGTTCAACCAGACCTGGTCCGAAAGGGGATGAAAGCTTTCCGGCGCACCGCATCGGGTAAGGCGGGCAAGCGTCAGGTCGTACCCATCGCGCACCAGATTGCGCAGTTCATACGACACGACCCCGGTACTGACATATTCTTCCTTCAGCGGCGATGCGCCGGTTTGGGCAAAGTTTGCGCAGGCACCGCACGTCAGCGAGGCGTATTCGATTAGTTTGAGCGGCGCATCGGGATTGCCGAGAAGATAGCCGTCCTCTTCCGTCACCTGAACCACATCGGTCCATGCCTGCCCGTCGGGTGCCGGGATGGCCGAAATGGGATCGCCATCGACAGCGCCACCTTCGGTTTCCCCGCCGCAAGCGCCGAGCGCCAGCGCAAGCGGTGCTGCGATAATGGTCCAGGCGATTTTGGCAGGCGAGAGGCGGCGAAGTGTCGTCATGGCAAATATCTTTCCGTCGTATGGCGAGCCCGCAAACTAGACGTATCAATCGCAGAGGCGGAAGCGCCGAGGGCCCTGAAACGGCGCTTTTGCACAGAGTTTTCCCTAATATCGGGGTGTTTTCTTCTTATTCGGTAGCAGTCAAGGCGGATTCACGGGTCGGAGCCATCAACCGACCCAATGTAGGCCAGTCATGGACGTCTTCGAGCAAGGCGCCATTAAGTACGAAACTTGGCGTTGAAAGGACATTGAACTCAGCCGAATTGGCGGCGGATTTTTCAACCAGAGCGATCGCACGTTCGGCATCGGCCAGGCAATTATCGACATCGCTGTAACTGTAGCCGCGGCCCTCCATGATCTCGTGAAAATCCAGATCATTGCCGATGGCGCGCATTCGCGAGGAAATGGTTCCGCTGTTCCAGCGGGCCTGCTGTGCCGCGGAAATCCCACGTGCACGATTGAGCCATTCGTCCTGCGTGAACAGCATGGTCCGGTGGTTATTGAAGAAATTCTCCACCGGTCCGCATTCGGTCACAAGTGCTGCGGCGACATCAATCGAATTGCGGATCAGGTGGCGGATTTCCACATTTGCCAGACCTTCCAGCACATAGACATATTTCAGCTCTGCTTCGGATTCCTGCTCGAAATGCGCGCAATGCGGGCAGGTGTAACTGACAAATTCGACAAGCTGCATCGGCGCTTCGGGATTACCCACGCGGGTGCCCTGATCGGTTTCGACTATCTGGGTATTCCAATCCTGCGCCATGGCAGGCGCAGCAGGCAGTGCCAATGCGGCAAGCGCGGCCCCTATGGCCGGCAGAAAATGCCGCGAAACGCGCAGCTGTGTCATGTATTACCATCCTCTTTGTTGACTACCGAACGGGCGAGTGATTCCAGTACTGCCCGCAGTTCAGGATCGCCGATATCGCGCAAGCCTTCGCCAAGATCCATCGGAATGGGTTTCAACGAAAGCGGCGCGGTTCTTTTCTCTCCAGCAGGGGGCGGCTTAACCGCCCCTTGCCGGATCTTCACCTTGGCCACTGCCTTGTAGCCGAAGAAGCGGTTTACCCGCTCCATGATTTCGGGAATGACATGCTGGATCAGCGGGGCATGGGCCGGTGCGACGACCAGTTGCAAGATGCCGTCCGATTTCTCGCCAGGCGGGAAACGAATGCTTTCGGGCGCGCAGACCTTTGCGTGCTGCAGGCCGACAATTTCGGGCCAGCGCGTGACGACGGAGCTTTGCACAAACCCGAACCGGCGAAATGCAGCGCGTCCGATTTGCGGCACCAGTTCGGACACCGGCCGCGCCGGGCCACCGCGCGGGCGTTCATAAGGCTTCACCGTCCGGCGCGGAATTTTTCCGGCAGCCGTTTTTGGGATCTTCCCCGATTTCGGTTTGTTATCGCGTTCCATGGACGCCAGCCTCATGCCATAGGCTGCGCGTGACCGCTACTGTCTCATCAATGCTTCTCGACTGGTATGATGCCCATGCCCGTGATCTTCCATGGCGTGCGGCCCCGTCTACGACACCGCCCGATCCGTACCGCGTGTGGCTGTCCGAAGTCATGCTGCAACAAACGACCGTTGCGGCGGTAAAGCCCTATTTCGCCAAATTCACGGAACGCTGGCCGACCGTGCAGGCGCTTGCCGCTGCGCCGGAGGAGGAGGTGATGGCTGCGTGGGCGGGGCTGGGATATTACTCGCGCGCGCGCAATGTCGTGAAATGCGCTGCCGAGGTTGCCGCACTGGGCGCATTTCCAGATACCGAGGCGGACTTGCGCAAACTACCGGGGTTAGGTGACTATACCGCAGCGGCGGTGGCGGCGATTGCGTTTGGCCGGCGGGCGGTGGTGGTAGATGCCAATGTAGAGCGGGTTGTGGCGCGGCTTTTCGCGATTGAAGATTCGCTGCCCGGTGCGCGGAAGACCATTCGGGTCAAGGCTGATTCGATTACGCCAGACACCCGCGCAGGCGATTTTGCACAAGGCCTGATGGATCTTGGATCGGGCATCTGCACATCGCGCGATGCGAAATGCCTGCTGTGCCCGTTGCAAAAGGTTTGCAAAGGGCGCGCGAGCGGCGACCCGCTGCGTCTGCCGGTAAAGGCGCCCAAAAAGGCCAAGCCAAGCCGCACGGGAACAGCGTTCTGGATAGAGCGCGATGATGCCGTGTGGTTGGTCAAGAGGCCGGGCAAGGGGATGCTGGGCGGAATGCGCAGCTTACCCGATGATGGCTGGTCGGCGCGCGGTGACGGGAACAAGGACGCGCCACTTTCAGGCGCATGGAAAGCGGCTGGGGTGGTGCGCCATTCTTTCACCCATTTCGATCTTGAGCTTGGCGTTGCCGTTCATGCCGAACACCGCCCTGCGCCCGGCGGCGAGGGTGAGTGGTGGCCCACTGGCTCAATCGAGGAAGCAGGCCTGCCAACATTGTTCGCGAAGGCGGCGCGGCTGGTGCTGGCGGCGCGCGATTAGATAACCCCGCCGCCCAGCATCAGGCGAACCACGGCGACTGCGAAGATCACGAGGCACAGATTGCGCCCGCCATTGCTGCTCGACAATTGGCCTATGACCAGGCCGACCACAATGAATGGCAGGGCAATCCAGTTGGCAATGCCAAGAAACGGGATCTGTGCGGGAATAACGATGACCAGCGACAGCAGGCCGATGAGGATCGAAAGTACGTTCAGCATGCGTTATAGATAGGTAACACAGTAGCGATCTGCAACCTTGCCGCGCCCAAATTTGCGGCTTAATCACCGCACTGAAATTCCTTCCCGAAAGAGTTACCTCCATGCAGCAGCAGCTTTTTTCTCTCGCCTTTTCGCGCCGTGCGGCTCTCCGTTCAGGCGCGATGCTGGGTGCGGGCGCTGCGTTTTCGGCGTTGCCGTTTGGACCTGCCGCCTTTGCGCAGGACCTTCCAGCGGCGCACAGGGCCGCAAGCCGCTGGCCAGCGGTTTCGCGCTTCATCCGATCTTATGTCGATGATCGCCGTGTGGCAGGGATGGTTGCCGGAATGGGCTTTGGTCAAACCGCGCCGGATTTCGTTTCCGCCGGATCGCGAACATTTGAAGGGGGAAGCGCCGTAGGTCCGGATACGCTGTTCCGTATCTATTCAATGACGAAGCCTATCACCGGCATGGCAATGATGATGTGCATTGATGATGGCCTCATCAGCCTGGACCAGCCGCTGCATGAAATTCTGCCTGCCTTCCGCAACATGCGCGTGCAAAAGCAGTATGACGGAGCGATCACGGCTGACAATCTGGAGCCTGCTGAACGGCACATCACTATTCGTCATCTGCTGACCCATACGGCAGGCCTGGGCTACACGATTGTCCAGAACGGGCCGCTAAAAGCCGCATATTCGCGCGCTGGCCTTGTACCTTTTTCAGCAAGCCGGATGGCGATTGCGCAGGATTTGCTTGGCGGCACGCCTGCGCCCAGTCTGGCCGCCTTTGCCGACAGGCTGGCGGAAATGCCGTTGGTCCGTCAGCCGGGCACACGGTGGAGCTATTCGGTGGCGACCGATCTGCTGGGCCGCGTGATAGAGGTGGTAACCGGACAGGACTTCGACACTTTTCTGCAGGAACGCATTCTCGGACCGGTAGGCATGGACAGCACCAGCTTCCGTGTCTCCCGGCAGGATGCCGGCCGCCTATCGGCCAATTACTTCCTGATGGGCGGCTTTCCCGTGCCGCTCGATCTTCCGGGAAGTTCGATCTTTCTTGACGAACCGGCCTTCCCGTTTGGCGGGGCAGGGCTTGTCTCCAGCGCGCGCGATTATGACCGCTTCCTGCGGATGCTGGCCGGATATGGTGAAATCGACGGCGTGCGCGTGATGAGCGAGGCCGCAGTGCGGCTTGGCACATCGGACCTGTTTCCCGAAACGCTGGCTGCCAATGGCAGGTTCTCCGCCAATGGGTTGACCTTCGGCTTCGGTGCGGCGGGATTGACCGGGCAGGGCGCCGCCGCTGGATTGTTCGGCTGGTTCGGTGCGGCGGGAACGGTGGGTCTTGTGAATATGCGGGCCGGGCTACGGCATACTTTGATGACCCAGTATATGCCTGCCGAAAATTACGACATCCAGGCGCGCTTCCCGCTAGCTGTCGCAGAGGATGCCATGGCGATGATGGCGTCCTGATGGCCCAATTTCGGCCCGCGATAACCGGTCACGGATTGGACCGTGACGATCATACCCGTGCCGATCCAGCAAATCTCGCTGCCATGCGGGCCCGGCCGGATGCTCGGCTTTTGTCGATGGATGGGCTGATGCCGCATATGGACGGCGATGCGCTGGTCTGGACCGCGCTGGATGCCGTACCGGATGATGCAGAGCTGGTGTTTCTTGGCCTGAAGGAGGGCATACCGCTGTTTGCTCCAGTAGCGGAAAAGGGCGATACGCGGCCCGCCTATGAACAGCGCGGCAATCGTGCACTGCTGATGCAATTGGCCCCGCGTGAATTGGCGATCTATGCCGGCGCGCGCAGTCTGGTGGACTGGCACGCCCGGCACCGGTTCTGTGCCAATTGCGGCAAACCCACCACGCTTTCGAAAGGCGGCTGGCAGCGTGATTGCGCCAAGTTGGACACTGGCAATGGCGCTGGCACTGGCACTGGCGGCTGCGGTGCGCCCCATTTTCCGCGCACCGATCCCGTCGCGATCATGCTGATCGAACATGATGGCGATTTGCTGCTGGGGCGCGGCGCGAATTTTCCCGAACGGTCGTATTCGGCGCTCGCAGGGTTCATTGAACCGGGCGAATGCATCGAAGAAGCGGTCGCGCGTGAAGTGCTGGAAGAAGTGGGCGTCATTGTCGGCGGCGTTACCTATGTCGCCAGCCAGCCATGGCCGTTCCCTTCGCAATTGATGATCGGCTGCCACGGCTATGCCACAGGGCGCCAACTTACTCTGGATGAGACCGAGATCGAAGACGCACGCTGGTTCACCCGCGCCGAAATCGCCGAGGCGCTATCAGGCAGCGAGACGAGCAGCTTTCGCGCACCGCCATCAGAAGCCATCGCGCGCACATTGCTCGAATGGTGGATGGAACGCGGCGTTTGACGCAGCTTTAATTCGGTGGCTGATCAGGCGTGAGGTGGCTGTAGTGCGCGGTACGCTACGCCGATGTAGGCAGGGCGAAAGCTGTGCGGCCTGAGGCTGTGCGGGGCGGCAGAGCGGGGCCGCAAAAGCGGAATTACCGCCGTGCCGTCCTTCGTTTTAGCCAACCAACACGTCCCGCAAGGCGCGCAGGAACCCGAGACTGTCGCCAAGGCCTTGCGCGTTATTGCGCAGCGCGAAGCCGCCGCCTGAGCTTACTGTCCAGCAAGCTGTCTGATGACTTCCTGCTGCATACGGGCTTGCAAAGCTTCATCTGCCCGGATTGCCTCAGACACCGCAGTAAACCGGGCCAAGCCCATTTCTGACTCGGTGAGAATTTGCAAAAGCGCGGCCTGCTTTTCAGCATCGGACATGTCCGTGCTGTTCTGGACACGGCGCCCCTGCAATACGAGGGCAGCGTATTGTGCAAGATCTTCGTCAGTTACAGGGACAGGTGCCTCTGCCTGGGCTTCGTGGTCCACTTGCGTGTCCTGCGCATTCGCAACGGTCGGGATGGCTAGCGCAGCGGCAATGCCAAGCACGGTAAAAGGCTTCATGGTCGTTCCTTCTGAATTTACTGAAGAAATTTCTGGCAGAGCGAATATTGCGCTACGCTTAATGCGCTTCAGATCAGTCCCAGCCGTGACAATTTGCCCGCCAGCTTGCCGGGAATGATATCACCGATTTCCTCGCCATCTTCCAGATCGCGTGGCGGTTCTATTTTCAGGTAACGCCAGCCCTGATGCGCCCGCTTGGGCTTCGGCATGACTTTGATCAGGCGCGGCTCAAGCTCTATCTGCCAGCGGCCTGTGTCGGTTTGCGAAAAACCCGTGATTGTGGATCGGGCCACCAGATTATGCTCGTGTATCCAGTACAGCGATCCGCCGATGCACTCCTCCCAGCGCGTCGGGCGATAGCGCGTGGTGAGATGCGGGCTGCGCCGCCCGGCATACCAGCTTTCGATGTCGGCAAAGCTTTTTGCGCCGAAGGCGATTTTGGTGATGTTGAGCGGCATGGTGTCTATCTAGGCATCCTGCGCCGCCGCTCAAGCTGAACTACAGACCGTGTTTCTGGCAGAAGGCTTCCATCTGCTTGTTGATGGCGTCCGCAAGCTCTTCGTCGGAGACGAAAAATGCCACATCAGGCGCATCTATGTCGTCCATGAATACGACATAGGTCATGCTGACATCATCGCCGCGGAATTCGACATCGAAAGTGCGCTGGCGTTCGTCTTCTACATCGGTGTTTTCTGTAAAATCGAACAAATCATCGACTTCAAGGCCCAGCTCCAGCTCATCTTCGATCTGGTCCAGAAATTCGCGGACCATCTCCAGATCGAAATTCATCGACGCTTCGTACTTATTCGCCATCCAAATGCTCCTTCTGGATCACCTATTGTCCCTACATTCCAGCCAGTCCCGCCGCCACGGCAAGCCCGAGGAAGGCGAAGAAGCCCATGGAATCGGTAATCATTGTCACGAAAACACTGCTGGCCACGGCAGGGTCCTGACCCATCCGTTCAAATGCGACCGGGACCAGCACGCCGGCAAGGCCGGAGATCACGATGTTGACCACCATGGCAGCCGCAATCACCGCGCCGAGTTCCGGAGTGAACAGCAGTGCGGTAGCTATGCCGATCAGGATGGCGACGGTTACGCCGTTCATGATCGCCACCTTCAATTCACGCAGCAAAATACGCTTTGTATTGGAACGGGTAAGCTGGTTCATCGCGATGGCGCGGATCGTGACGGCCATGGTCTGCGTGCCTGCATTGCCGCCGATGCTGGCGACAATCGGCATAAGGACGGCCAGAGCCACAAGCTGTTCGATAGCTGCCCCGAAAAACGCGATAATTGCGCTGGCGACCACAGCGGTGCCCAGGTTGGCGATCAGCCAGCGGACGCGCGCGGAGTAGGCATCACGCAGCGGTTCGTTGATGTCGCCTTCGCCCGCACCGCTCATCAGCAGGGCATCTTCGCCTGCCTCTTCGGAAATGATGTGGACCATATCATCGACAGTGATCTGGCCGACAAGCCGCCCGCTTTCATCGACCACAGCCGCCGAAATCAGCGCGTATTTCTGGAACCGAAGCGCGACCTCTTCCTGGTCCATATCCACCGGGATCAGCGTTTGGTCACGCTTCATCACATCGGTCAGGGCAATGTCGCGCGGGGTGCGCAATATCCAGCTGAGCTGGCAGCTGCCAACCGGGTGGAAACGGTGATCGACGACAAAAATTTCCCAGAAATCGGTAATCAGCTGATCTTCGCGGCGCAGGTAATCGATCAGATCGCCCACATTCATGCTTTCGGGCACGGCCACCAGTTCCCGCTGCATCAGACGGCCGGCGGTTTCTTCCGGATAGGCGAGAGCATTTTCGATCGCGGCGCGGTCTTCCGGCTCAACCTCGGCAAGAATTGCGCGTTGATCGGTAAGATCGAGATCCTCGATCAGCTGAACGGCGTCGTCCGTTTCCAATTGCTCGACAATGCTGGCCACCGCTTCTGGCGGCAGTGATTCGAGCATGTCTTCACGCACGTAATCATTGAGCTCGGCGATGACTTCGCCGCTCATCAGATCGGTAATGGCCGCGGCCAGCACGCTGCGATCGTCGCGGTCGAACAATTCGAACAGATCGGCGATGTCGGCCGGGTGCAGCGGCTCTACCAGATCGTAGGTGCTGTCTTCATTGTCGTCGCGAAGCGATTCGCGCACTTGCCGGATAAACTCGGGTTTCAGCCGATTCTCTTCGTCAAACTGCTCCCCCTCGCCCTGGAGGGGCGTCTCGAAAACGCGTTCATCGAGATCGGTTTCAGCCATGGTGGCGGTCTATTGCGCTGCGCCGCAAAAGCAAGCGCCCGCTATGCCCAAGGTTGCAGACCGGGCACAAAGTGACCCGTGACATTCGCGCCTGTATCCCTATATCCGCGGCCACACCCATTATGGAGAATACCACATGGCCGACGAAAAATTGACCTTCACGCTTGATTACGGAGACGGAAAGGGCGGCGACGTTGTCATCAAGCTGCGTTCAGACCTGGCACCGAAGCATGTAGAGCGCATTACCGAGCTGGCGAAGGACGGTTTTTATGACGGGGTGGTATTCCACCGCGTGATCCCCGGCTTCATGGCGCAGGGCGGCGATCCGACCGGCACCGGGATGAGCGGATCGGACAAGCCGAACCTGGGCCAGGAATTCAGCGATGCACCGCACAGCCGCGGCGTATGCTCCATGGCCCGCACGCAGGATCCCAACAGCGCGAACAGCCAGTTTTTCATCTGTCTGGACGATGCCCGTTTCCTGGATCGCCAGTACACGGTGTGGGGCGAAGTGGAGAGCGGCATGGATCATGTCGACGCACTGCCCAAGGGCGAACCGCCCGCGAGCCCGGGCAAGATCGTAAAAGCCACGGTCGGTTGATAAGACCAGCCTCTGCCGTATTTGTTATGGGCGCAGCCGCCGCACTTGGCGGTTGCACCATAACAGGCAGTCTGGATCGAATGCCGGGCACCAATCCCGTGGCGGGTTGGTATGAGGAAACCCGTGACGTGGCGGAGCGCAGCTGGCTTTACGCGCAGCTTTCCTCCAACGCCTATGACGACCCGGCAGAGGAATTCATCCTCCCGGGTGATGTGGTGTTGCGGGTCATGCAGCCCAATGACGGGCGTGGCTACGCCTATGCGATATATGACCGGTTCGAAGGGCAGCGCCTTGTCGAAACGATCATCGCCTATCGCGGAACAGAGGCCTCTTTCAACGACTGGTTTCTGGGGAACATCCTCGGGGCGCAAAACGGCAGCGGAATTGCCACAGCCACTGCGGTCGCGGCGCAGCTTGACCGCCCTGAATACGAAAACGTGAAACTGAGCGTGACCGGCCATTCACTTGGCGGAGGGATCGCGCATCATGTGTCGCTGTATCCGGTGGACGATAATGACAGCAGCGTGCGGCGATCCGTTGTGTTCAACAATTCACCGCGTTTCTCCGGCTTTCCGCGCGATGGAGACCGCTTGGCCGTTGTGGAACGCGGTGAATGGCTGACTGCGCTGCGCTATTTCGGATCAGAACCGAGCCAGATCTATCAATCGGTCGATTGCCAGCCGGGCCTTTCTCCCTTCGACGGGCATTCGATCCGCAACCTGGCCGAGTGCCTGACATGGATTGCCGCCTTTCAGGAGGAAGCGGACGATGCCCGTTTATCCATGGCGCAAAACCCGCTGGTAGACCGGCCACCAGGTCAGGTGAGCGAACGCCGTCCTTTGACGGCTGACACTTTGGGGCGGGGCATCCCGGTCAATCCCTATGTTTCGGATGTGGCCCTGGCCCGCGCTGTCGATGCGAGTTTGCGAACATCGACGATGCTTTCACCATATTACGCCGGGCGCGCCGGTTTTCGCCTGATAGCCGAATTGGACGATGCGACAGGAAATGCCGAAGCGATCTGGATTCTCAACGGCGTTGAACAGGGACGCAGCGTGATTGAATGCGCACCGGAGAATTTTCACCGCTGTGCCGACTTGATCGTGCAAGCCGGTGAAGGACTGGTTCCTCGCCCGCGGTTTTGACGAACCGGATCCCTGCGGAAAGTGCCGGTTGGTCCTACAATCCGGCCTTGACCAGCCAATCATGGAAGATGCGGACCGGCCGGGCTTCCAGATCGGCGTGGCGGCAAACAAACCAGTAGGAATAGGGGCTCTCCACCCGTTTATCGAACAGGGGCGCAAGTCGCGGATCCTTGTTACGCGCAAGGTGATCGTCATGCATGATGGCAATGCCCATGCCTTGCGCCGCGGCTTCAAGAATAAGCTGACCCGAATCGTAATGATCAATCGCGGCAGGCTGCATTTTCTGCAGGCCCATCGCTACTTTCCATGCCTCGAAGCCGAGCGGCATGTCTGTGTGGATAAGGAAGGTCTGCTTTTTCAACGCCGCCGCATCAGGCTGATCACCCAGTTTTGCCACCAGATCGGTGTTGCCGATGGCGTGGATGGTGTTTTGATCCAGCTGTATTCCATACAGCCCCTCTGCCGGGCTGGTTGTAAGCGTTATGGCAGCGTCCAGCGTGTCGCCCACACGGCCCGTCAAATGCGATCCGGTGTCGATATCGAGATGCAGGCGCGGATGGCGTTCGCGTAACTCGCCCAGCCGCGGAAACAGCCGCTGCGTGCCGAACAACGGCATCACGCCCAGACGAAGGCGCATCAGTTGCAGGTTCTCGCTCTGCGATTCGACGGATGCTGCCAGCGCCTCCAGATGCGGGGCGACCGCTTCATAGAACAGCCGTCCTTCATCGGTCAGCCGCATGGTCTGGCCGGAACGGCTGAACAATTTTCGTCCTGTAAAGCTTTCCAGATTGCTGATCCGGCGGGACAATGCAGAGGGGCTTAATCCCAGTTCTGTTGCGGCGGAGCGCGCCGAACCCAGCCTCACGACACGGATAAACGCTTCCAAAGCGCGGAGGGGAGGGAGGCGTCGCACGAATCACTTGTCGCCATGCACCGGCCCGCTGTCGAGAGGGAATTGCGCTTGCGCTGCACTTTTTTGCTGCGACGCACCAAATACACGGTGCGCTGCGGCATCCGGCCTACCCGTCCTCGCCGTCTTCACCGCTTTGCGGGACAGGCCGGTGCAGACGCATGCGCGTGACGTGTGTCTCATCGCCAGCCGTCACTTCCAGTGTCCAGCCGCTCGGGTGCTGGAGCACGGTGCCCGGCTGGGGCACGCCTTCGGCCAGGACGAAAGCCAATCCGCCCAGCGTGTCCACGGCTTCCTCGATTTCCGCCAGCTGCGGATCGCCGACCTTTTCGGCCACATCATCCAGTTCGGCCCGGGCATCGGCATCCCAGATACCTTCGGAAATCTCGACCAGCTGTTCGATCGGAGCTTCATCATGCTCGTCCTCGATCTCACCGACGATTTCCTCGACCAAGTCTTCGATCGTGATGATGCCATCGGTGCCGGAGAATTCATCAACGACAATCGCGAGGTGGGTGCGGCGCTGGCGCATATCGGCCAGCACATCCAGCGCCCCGCGCGCCTGCGGCACATACAGCGGCTGGCGCATCAGGGTGGACCATTCTTCAGGAGGGTCTTCCCCGCTGGCGAGATAGGCGAACACATCCTTGATATGCATCATGCCGATCACGTCATCCAACTGGTCGCGATACACCGGCATGCGCGAAATGCCATGTTCGGCGAAGGTCGCAACCATTTCTGCCCAGGGGACATTGACGTCCACGGCGATAATTTCCCCGCGGGGGATCGCCACGTCATCTGCATCGTGCTCGCTAAAGTGCAGCACCTTGCGCAGCATCGTGAGCTCTACTTGCGAAAGATCACCCTTGCTCGGGACATCGCCGCCGTTGCGCGAAGCTTCGTCCTCATGCTCGTCAATGGCTTCCTCAAGCTGCGCGCGCAGCGAGGTGTCGGCATCAGCATCGTCGAAAAGGCCGCGGATGGCATTCCACAATCCCCCACCATTCCCCGATTGGCTGCTACTGTCCGCGTCTCCGCTTTGGGAGTCGCCCGGTTTTTCACTATCGGGCATCGCCCTGTCGCTTTTCCTTATGCTGTTTGATCGCCGGTATATGGGTTGGCTATACCCATAAGTGCAAGCGCCTTTACTTCCATTTCTTCCATTTCCTGCGCATCGGCCTCACCAGTTTCATGGTCGAAGCCTGCCAGATGCAGCAATCCATGGACGATCAGATGGGCAGCATGATGCTCCAGCGTTACGCTCTTTTCGGCCGCTTCGCGCGCACAGGTTTCACCAGCAAGCGCGATATCACCGAGCATTTCCGGCTGATCTTCATCGGGATCAAGGTGAACGAGATCGCCGCGTTCCAGCATCGGAAAACTCAGGACATTGGTCGGTTTGTCCTTCTGCCGCCAATCGTGATTGAGCGTGCGCACCACATCATCGGTTGTGAAAAGCATGCTGGCAACAAGACGCGGATTGGCAAGTTCGGGCGCGATTCGCGCGGTGGCATCAGCGGCCCTTGTGGCGAGCACTTCCCAGTCCCCGGCAGGCCAATCCTCTATATCTATCTCAAGATGCATTTCACGCTCAGGTCTGGTCAGGCCAGGTCAAGGTCAGGGAAGGGCATCTTCGCCCTCATAAGCTTCCACGATCCGGCCTACGATCGGGTGGCGAACAACATCTGCGGCGGTAAAGCGCGTAACTCCGACACCTTCGACACCTTCAAGACGCAGCACCGCATCGGCAAGTCCGCTCATCCGGTCGCCGCCGGGAATATCAACCTGCTTGGGATCGCCGCACACCACCATGCGGCTGTTTTGACCGAAACGGGTGAGGAACATCTTCATCTGTTCGCGCGTGGTATTCTGCGCTTCATCCAGGATCACGAAGGCATCCGCCAGCGTGCGGCCGCGCATGAAGGCAATCGGTGCAATTTCGATCTCTCCGCTGGCGATCCGGCGATCCACCTGTTCGGGCGGCATGCAATCATACAGCGCATCGTAAAGCGGGCGCAGGTACGGATCGACCTTCTCTTTCATATCGCCGGGCAGGAAGCCCAGCCGCTCGCCAGCCTCGACAGCGGGGCGGGACAGGATCAGGCGTTGCACGCTACCGGTAATAAGCTGGCTGACGGCTTGCGCCACCGCGACATAGGTTTTGCCCGTCCCTGCCGGACCAAGCGCGAAAATAATGTCGCGGCTGGCCAGTTCACGCATGTAATCGGCCTGCATGGCGCTGCGCGGGGTGATGGTTTTCTTGCGCGTGCGGATCATGATCGGGGGGGCTTTGGCATCGCCGGTTATGATGCCTTCCAGCGTCGGCTGATCGGACATGGTGATCAGCGCGTCGATTGCGCCTGCGTCCATCTCCTCGCCGGTCAGCAGCTTTTCATGCAATTTTATCAGCACATCCCGGGCGCGGGCGACTTCATCTGCCGCGCCTTCGATAACGACCTTGTCTCCGCGCGCGGCGATATACACGCCAAGGCGATTTTCGATCTGCACAAGGTTTGCATCGAATTGCCCGAACAAGGCGCCAAGGACAGCCTGTTCGTCAAATGCCACTTCAACACGGGCGCGACCGGACTGATCCTGATCCTGCGCCGAATGGGCGATGGTGGCGGCGAGGCCGTGGTTCATCTCGCCGGCTTTATGAACTTTGCGGGCCATCTATTCCTTTCGAACTGTAGAATTGAAGATAGGCCGCGCGGGCATTCTGGCAAGCTATGTGGCTCTGTTTCGCGGTGTAAAAGTCGTCGTCCTGCCCGATTTGTGGTAGCTTTACTCCGGCGGAAGCGAGTTAATGCCGCTTTTGGTATGCGGTTCCATGCAGCGGCCACTGCGCCGGCGGCGGGGAATATGAGAAGATATGCAAGGGAGCTTCGGTCTGATGCAGCGGATATTTACGGCGACTATCGCTGGCATGGCACTGACAGCATGCACGGCTGAAACAGATGACAGTACTGACCAGATTATTGCTGATGGCAGCGTTGCCGAGGTCGTTCCGGATGAGCCTGCCGCGGTGCAACCCGATCCGGCAGTGACTGCGTGGATTGCCGAGAACTACGCTGATTCTGGCGTTATTCTTTATTCCGTTGGCGAGGTAGACCTGGACGGGGACGGGCAAGATGAAATTCTTGCCTATGTCGGCGGACCGATGCTGTGCGGAACAGGCGGGTGTCTGCTCGAAGTGCTGCAAAGGACGGGACAGGGACTTGATCGCCTAGGATCATTGTCTGTCTCACAGCTGCCTGTGGGCGTGTTTGAAGCCAGCACAAACGGCTGGCGTGATCTCGCAGTAACTGTGTACGGCGGCGGTATCGAAGGCGGCGTCGCACGTGTGCCATTCGGCGAGGGCCAGTATGCCTCCAATCCGACGGTAGAACCTGCACAGATGACCAAGGACACCTTCGAAACGGTAATCCCTGATGCGCCTTTGCAACCGCTAAACTAAGCGGAAACGCTTTCCAGCAACCGCCCCTGCAATGAACTTGGCCCAGCCTGCACCAGTTCAGCGCGCACCATGTCACCGATCGCCAGTTCATTCTCGAAGAACACCGATTGCAGCCAAGGCGATTTGCCCAGCCATTGGCCGGGCTTGCGGCCCTTGCGTTCGATCAGCACATCGCAGGTCTTGCCAAGGCTCGCCTCGTTGAAGGCCTGCTGATCGCGGTTCAGATGGGCCTGAAGGCGTTGCAGCCTTTCATCCATCACTTCCATCGCGATCTGACCGTCCATGCTGGCTGCCGGCGTGCCGGGTCGGGGCGAATATTTGAAGCTGTAGGCCTGCGCATATCCCACCGCGTCAACAATTTGCAGCGTCTCTTCAAACTCGGCATCGGTTTCGCCGGGAAAGCCGACAATGAAATCGCCTGACAGGGCAATATCGGGGCGGGCTGCGCGGAAACGGTCGAGCAGTTTGAGATAGCTTTCGGCCGTGTGGCTGCGATTCATGGCTTTCAGCACACGGTCAGATCCGCTCTGCACCGGGAGGTGGAGGTACGGCATCAGCTTGTCCACCTCACCATGTGCGGCGATCAGCCCTTCGTGCATGTCTGCCGGATGGCTGGTGGTATAGCGCAGGCGCTGCAATTCGGGGACTTTCGCCAGCTCTCCGATCAAGCCTTCCAGCCCTACCGCGTGGCCTGCGTAATCGCTGCCTGACCACGCGTTGACGTTTTGACCGAGCAGCGTGATTTCTTTCGCTCCGGCTTCGACCAGCCTTTTCGCTTCGTCTACCAATGCACTGAAAGGCCGCGATATTTCCGCGCCGCGTGTATAGGGTACCACGCAATAGGTGCAAAATTTGTCGCATCCTTCCTGCACCGTGAGAAACGCAGACGGAGCAACCTTGCGCCGCGCCGGGAGGGCTGCAAATTTCGCATCTTCCGGCATATCGGTGTCAGTAGAGCGTTCGCCCGCAGCGGCCTTGGTGACCATGTCGCCCAAGCGGTGATAAGCCTGCGGACCGACCACCATGCCCACTGCCGGGGCGCGCTTCATGATCTCCTCACCCTCTGCCTGCGCCACGCAGCCGGCAATCGCGATCATCGGGTCCTTGCCCGCCTTGCGGCCAGCTTTCACGATCCGCCCAACGTCGGAATAGACCTTTTCGGTCGCCTTTTCACGGATGTGGCAAGTGTTCAGCACGACAAGGTCGGCTTCTTCGCCTTCGGGGGCGAGGGTGATGCCCTTGGCCTCCAGCAATTCGCCCATACGCTCGCCATCATAGACGTTCATCTGGCAGCCGAAGCTTTTGACCCGGTAGGTCTTGGGTGTGTCTGTCGGTTTCATGATTGGCGCGCCTTTACGGGAATTCGCCCGCGAGTTAAAGCCCCGCGACTTAAAGCATAGCCTGCGAAATCCGCTCCCGCGCGGCGGCGGTCATGGTCTTGCGGTTCGTCAGTTCCTCGCCCGACAAGGGGCTGAGGAAATGCACGTTCAGCCGGATGGGCCGTGTCCGCGCCAGAATGCGCTTGAAATTGTCCAGCCCCGGCTCGTCACCGATCCAGCAGATATCGCGCGCTTCGGGATAGCTGAGCAGGACCGGCTGGATCACTGCGCCTTCGGGCAGCGGTTCCAGCGCGCCCAGCAGCGATGATTTGAACGGCAGCAGGTCGGTGCCATCGCTGGTCGTGCCTTCGGGAAACAGGGTCAGCGTGCCGCCATGGTCCATGGCCGCGCGAATGGCCTGCGCTTGCCGGGCAACATCGGCGCGGCGATCGCGGGCGATGAACACCGTTTCGTTCATCGAGCACATCCATTTCAGAAAGCCGAACTGCGCCAGCCCGTCCTGCGCGACATAGGCGCTGTTCGCGGCGTGCGAGAGGCCGAGAATGTCGAGCCAGCTGACGTGATTGGACAGCAGCAAGGCGCCCGGAACGCGCTTTCCATGACGGCGCAGCTGCAGTCCGGCGCACATGCCGACACCGGCCAGAAAAACGCGCGGCCACATCCGGTCCAGCCCAAACAGGCGCCACAGATAGTGCAGCGGCACGCAAACGAGCAGCAAAGCGAGCATACCGATCAGGCGCAGACCAATCAGCAAATAGCCGATAGGTGGGATGCGCGCTTCGCCGTGAGCTATTGTCTGATTCAAGCGGGTGACGCTCAGTTCTTTTCTTCGCGGTCGAGGCGGACGGCGTAAAGTTCCATCCGGTGATCGACCAGGCGATAGCCGAGTTTCTCGGCAATCTGGCGCTGGAGCGCCTCCAGTTCGGGATCGACGAATTCCACGACCTTGCCGGTTTCCACATCGATCAGGTGATCGTGGTGGGCCTCTGGCGCAGCTTCGTAACGTGCGCGGCCATCACCGAAATCGTGCCGGTCCAGAATGCCGGCCTCTTCAAACAGGCGTACGGTGCGATAAACCGTTGCAATGGAAATTTTCGGATCGACTGCCGAAGCGCGGGCGTGCAGCTTTTCCACATCGGGATGATCGTCGCTTTCGGACAGAACCTTGGCAATAGTGCGCCGCTGGTCCGTGATGCGAAGGCCGCGTTCGGCGCATAGAGCTTCAAGGTCGATCATGTGAGTATATTGGCCCGCCTGAGTGTCTGTGGGAACCCCCTGAAAATGGAACTCCCGAAAAAGGAAACGCCCCGTAGCCTTAGAGGCACGGGGCGCTTCACTCAAGCATCGGGCCGTATCAAGAATACGGAGGATGCAATCGATTGGCTCGATCAGCTTGCTTTCTTGCGTCCGCGCTTCTGACCGGGCTTGCGACCAAGACCGATCTTCTTGGCCAGTTCGCGGCGCTTTTCAGCGTATGCCGGGGCGACCATCGGATAATCGGCGGGTAGATTCCACCGCTCCCGGTATTCGTCAGGCGTCATGCCATGGTCGGTCATCAGATGCCGCTTCAGCATCTTCATCTTCTTGCCATCTTCCAGACAGACGACGTGGTCGTTCTTTACCGAAGCACGAACGGAAACCGCTGGCTCTGGCCGTTCTTCGACGCGGTCTTCTTCGCCAAGGCTGGAAAGCGCAGCGTAGACGTTCTGGATGAGAGCGGGGATCGTGTCGGACTCGACACTGTTATTGGCGACCTGAGCTGTGACGATGTCCGCGGTGAGCGTGATCAACATCTCATTCGTGTCGGATTCAAGTATATCCATTATTACCTCTGAAATTGCGAACCGATATTATCATTCGTTCTCTTTTGACGGAACGAACTGCGCAATCTCTTGCCGCATTTATTTGCGATATTCAAGCTTCGATACAGTCTGAGAACACCATGATTCGCAATTTTCAAAAGAGACGCGATCCATAATGAAATGATCGCGGCTAATTTAATTCTAATGCAAAAGTAATTGCATCCAACGGGCCGCCAACAGCTCCGCGATAATATCCCGGTCTTAGGCCAACCTGTACAAAGCCAAATTTCCGATAGAGGTGTTCGGCAGGGTTTCCCGCACGCATTTCGAGAAAAATCTTTGTTGTACCTCGATTTTTTGATTTTTCCGCAAAATCCTCCAGCAGCTTCAGGCCAATACCTTTGCCGCGAAACTCTGGGCGGACAGCAATGAGCAGAAGTTCTTCTTCGTCGGCTGCATGGCGCGACATGGTGAAGCCGGTGGTCCGCTCTGCGATGATCGGTCCGCCTTCGTCCTGGCCGGATAATGTATAGTGTGTGCTGGGCGTGACCAGTGCATCGGTCACCTGCCGCCTGTTCCAAGCTTCGCCGTAAGTGCTGTCGAAGGCTTCACACATCACTGCCATGATTGCATCGACCGGATCGTCTATCATGCCTTCACCTGGGGTTTTGCATCGGGTGGGCGGCCATAGATCGGGGTTAGATCGGCGGTAAGCCGGGACTCGTGAAGCAGACAGGCTGCGCGGGCATCGGGCAAAAGATCAAGAGCGATCCGGCCATCGCCCAACATCTCCGCAAGTTCCCTCGCCCGGTTGCCTGCAATTACATGGTGGCTGCAGGCCAGCGCGGCTTCTTCGGGCGAAAGCGAGCGGACCTGGTCATCGCCCTGCGTGCCGGTGGCGAAATTCTGGATGAAATATTCACCGTGCCCGCCCGCCATGCAGACGGTGACAGGCCGGGGTCGGGGCTGCGATGCGCGTGCTGCGACCATGGTGAGCGTGGGATAGCCAAGAACCGTCGCGCCCCAGGCGAGCCCCAGGGCCCGTGCCGCAGCAAGCCCGATTCGAACGCCGGTAAAGCTGCCGGGACCGAGCGAGACGAGAATGCGTCCCGCCCGGCCTTTGTCAGGCAATTCGGCGATCATCGGAACCAACCTTTCGGCGTGTCCGCGGTTGATGAGTTCAAAGCGCCCGTCCAGCAGCGCTGTTCCATCGAACAGCGCCACGGAACACGCTTCGGTCGCGCAATCTATTGCCAGTGTCAGCATACAATTGCGCGCTTAGATGATCAGACCACTTTATTGAAGGTGCCGAATTCCGGACGCGGGCTGCGATCGAAAACCGTGGTCATGTCGCCATAGCCGAGAGAACACAGCCAATCGGCGCGGTAGCGCGGCTGATCTGCGAAAAATGCCTTGGTGGTTGCTTCCTTGTCGAAGCCGGACATTGGACCGCAATCCAGGCCCAATGCGCGCGCCGCGATCATCAGATAGGCACCTTGCAATGCAGAATTGCGAAAGGCGCTTTCCTTGCGGGCATCTTCGTCGCCTTCGAACCAGCTTTTTGCATCTGTATGAGGGAACAGCCACGGCAATTGCTCGTGAAAGTCGAGATCGTAGCCGATGATCACAGTGGCAGGCGCGGCAAGGATTTTGTCCTTGTTGCCATCCGACGCGCAAGCGGCGAGTTTCTTTTTGCCTTCGTCCGATGTGACCCACACAAACCGGCCCGGCTGCTGGTTGGCAGATGTCGGGCCCATTTTCATGAGTTCGTAGATTTCGTGTATCTGCTGCTCCGTCACGGGCTTGTCGTGCCAGCCATTCGGAGTTCGCGCTTCACGGAAAATGCGGTCGAGAGCGGAATCGCTCAGTGTATCGGACATTGGGGGATGCTCCTGCGGAGATGATGAGGAAGGTCTGCGCCAATAACGCAGCACCGCCCGATAAGTTCACACGGGCTTTGTCACGTAGACCTGCCTAAGCCGCGCGCACTTCCTTCACTTCGGGAACATAATGCTTCAGCAGCCCTTCGATGCCGTGCTTCAGCGTTGCTGTGGAGCTGGGGCAGCCCGAACAGGCGCCCTGCATTTGCAGGAAGACCACGCCATCACGAAATCCGCGATAACGAATATCGCCGCCATCGCTGGCAACAGCGGGGCGGACACGAGATTCGAGCAATTCGTGGATTTGCGCCACGATATCTTCAGTACCGTCATCATTGCCGATTTCTGCATCGTCAGCCTCTGGCGGAACGGCAATGCCGCTTGCGTCGCCGCCGGCAAACAGCGGCGCCTCGGACACGAAATGATCGAGCAGCACGGCCACCACCTGCGGCTTCAGATCAGACCAAGCGACACCGGGCGCGGCCGTTACGGACACGAAGTTGTAACCGAAGAACACGCCGGTCACTTCGCCGGTATCGAACAGGGTTTGCGCCAACGGGCTGGCCTCAGCCTCTTCCGGGGTCGCAAAGTCGCGGGTGCCGGAAGGCATCACTGCGCGGCCAGGCAGGAACTTCAGAGTGGAGGGGTTGGGCGTGGTTTCGGTTTCAATGAACATGCATTGGAATGTAGGGGGTGGGAGACCTGCCGACAAGACGGATTAGGTGCAGGGTGGCGCAAGCAATTCTTCCCCTGTATTCACCGGACCTTCATTCCTTGCCCAGCTAATGAGGCGCTATGACCTTTCTTTCCCGCCTGACGCGCCTTTTCATCCCGTTTGCGATTCTGCTGCCCATTGCGGCACCGGTCCAGGCGCAAAACTGCATTATCCGGGCGACCGAGGCCGACCAGCCGCAATATGCGATGCCGGACGATCCGTGGATCTACCGCGGAACGGACATTCCGGTCGATCCGCAGTGGCTTTTCGGGGAAATGCCCAACGGCGTGCGCTATGCCGTGCGGCAAAACGATGTGCCGCCCTGCCAGATCAGTCTGCGCGTGCGCATAGATGCAGGATCACTGCACGAGGAAGACACCGAACGGGGCTTCGCGCATTTGCTGGAGCACCTGGTGTTCCGCGAATCGTCCACCTTCGGGCCGGGCGAGGCGATTGCCCATTTCCAGCGTCTGGGTGCAAGTTTTGGTTATGACACCAACGCCACGACAAGCCCGACGGCGACGACTTACAATCTCAATCTGCCGAACGCCAACCGTACCACGCTCGATGACAGCGTGCGGCGTTTTGCCGGCATGGTGATTGCGCCCACGCTGTCAGAAGCCAATCTTGCGGCCGACGTGCCGATTGTGTTGAGCGAGCGGCGCGAGCAGGCCGGGCCGCAGCGGCGCGTTGCCGAAGCGACGACCGCCATATTCTTTGCCGGACAAAAGTTGGCCGAACGCAGCCCAATCGGGACTGTCGAAACGCTTGAAGGCGCAACTTCGGATACCGTGCGCGCTTTCCACCGCCGCTGGTATCGCCCGGAAAATGCCGTTGTCGTGCTGGTTGGTGATGCCGATCCGCAGGTTCTTGCCGCTGTCGTGGAACGCCATTTCGCCGGATGGCAAGGCGATGGGCCTTTCGTGCCAGCGCCTGACTTCGGTGATCCAGTCGCTCCTGCCGGGGCTGATCCGGCCAATCCGGTGGGCGAAGTCGGCGTGATCGTGGAAGCGGGCCAGCCGCGTGCTGTAACCTATGCGATCATGCGGCCATGGGTCGGAGTAATCGACAACCTGGAATACAACCGCCGTAACCTGCTGGGCGAAGTGGGACTGGCCGTGGTCAACCGCAGGCTGGAAAACCGCGCCCGCGCCGGAGGGACTTTTCTGTTCGCAGGCGTTGGCCGGGACAAGATCAGCCGTTCGGTTGATGGCACATTTGTCACCTATGCTCCGCTGACCGACGATTGGGAAACGGCGCTGGACGATGTTCGCTCGGTAATTGCCGATGCCTTGTCGCAGCCTCCGGCACAGTCAGAAATCGATCAGGCGGTCGCGACATTCGACGTCGCCTTTGTCAATTCGGTTGAGCAGTCCAGGATCCAGGCCGGATCGCAGCTGGCAGACCAGATCGTGCAAGCTGTCGATATTCGCGAAGCGGTCGCCAGTCCCGAAGTGTTCCTTGAGGTGTTCCGCTCTATTGCCAGCCGCTTTACGCCTGAAGATGTGCTTGCAGCAACGCAGGCCCTGTTTGAAGGCGATGTCGTTCGCTCCGTCATGCTGACCCCGACACCGGGTGAGGCAACCGAGGCGCAGTTGCTCGCGGCGTTGAGTACTCCGGTGATCGCCAGCGGTGTGGCGCGTGACGATGCCGAAGCCATAAATTTTGCCGATCTGCCCGTTATCGGAAATCCCACCCTGCCTGTCAGCCGGGAGCCTCTCGGCCTGCTGGGCGCAGAACGGCTGACGTTCCCCAATGGCGTGCGTGCCCTGCTGATGGGCCGCGATAATGAACCGGGCCGTATCACTGTGCGGGTGCGCTTTGGCGCTGGCTGGCGCGGGTTCGAAAGTGACGAAGCGATCTATGCCGAACTCGGTCCCATTGCGCTGGTCAACTCCGGCATCGGCCCGCTCGACCAGAACGCTCTCGACCGCATCGCGGCTGACCGGAAGCTCGGCTTCGACTTTGAAATCGATGACGGCACTTTTGTTTTCCAGGGCCTGACCAGGCAGGAAGATCTGGAGCAGCAGCTGTATCTGTTCGCTGCCAAGCTGGCGATGCCCAGTTGGGACCCCAATCCGGTAGAGCGCGCACGTGCATCTGCCTTGCTGGCCTATGATAGTTATGGCCGTGATCCCAATGGCGTGCTGAACCGCGATCTGGACTACTTGCTGCGCGGTGAGGACCCGCGCTTCCGTACGCCGACACCGGCCGAAATGCAGACCGCAACACCGGACGGCTTCCGCGAGGTGTGGGAACGTCTGCTGGCGCAAGGCCCGGTTGAAGTGGCCGTATTCGGCGATATCGACCGTGAAGCCACGATCGGCGCGCTCAGCCGCACATTTGGCGCGATGAACCTGCGTGAGCCTTTGCCTGCAGATGTCGCAGCGCGCGGTGTGACTTTTCCCGAAGCCGGGGCGCAGCCACAGGTGCTGACCCATGGCGGCGATGCCGATCAGGCGGCCGCTGTGATCGCATGGCCGCTTGGCGGCGGGTCCGAAGGAATTGTCCGCAGCCGCAAGCTGGAATTGCTGTCGCAAATATTCTCCAACCGTCTGCTGGATGGTTTGCGGGAACGCGCGGGGGCGGCGTATTCGCCCTTCGTTTCTGCCAGGTGGCCACTGGATGTGGACACTGGCGGGGTAATGTTCGCACTTGTGCAGATCGAACCGCCATTGCTGCCAGCCTTCTTCGACGAAGCGCAATCGATCGCGAATGATCTGGCCGCGAACGGCCCCACACCAGACGAACTTGAGCGGGTGGTAGAACCATCACGGCAGTATCTGCTGCGCGCCCAAACCGGGCACACGTTCTGGCTGAACCAGTTGCAGGGCGCTGCGTTCGACGCAAACCGTGTCGCTTATCTGCCCACGATCTATGTCGATTATGACGAGGCCACCGTGGAAGAAATGCAGGCGCTGGCGGCACAGTATCTGGCCCGGCCCGGCTGGCAATTGCAGATTGTGCCCGGTGCAAATGCAACGGGCAACACACCTTCGGGCCGATAGGGCAAAGCCAATCTAGTGGGCGGCGAACCAAAGATTTCGCAAGTAACCTTTGCGCGCAGGGGGAGGTGGCTGTAGGAATTGTCGCTTCCCCGCAAATCTGACAGTTCGCGACCCGCCGGGGACGGGCGCTTTATTGACGATGGAATTGCCGTGGCACACGATTGGACACCCGCTAGCTGGAAGCATGACAGCTTCACTGCAAAGCATCTTCCCGAATATCAGGATGCAGGCGCTCTTGCGGATGCAACCGATACACTGGGCGGCTTTCCGCCGCTGGTGTTCGCCGGTGAAGCGCGCAAGCTGAAGGGTGAATTGGGCAAGGTTTCTGCCGGAGAGGCGTTCTTGCTGCAAGGCGGCGATTGCGCTGAAAGCTTTGCCGAATTCAGCGCCAACAATATCCGCGACACTTTCCGCGTTATTCTGCAAATGGCTGCTGTCCTGACTTTTGCCAGCAAGATGCCGGTTGTGAAGCTGGGCCGTATGGCAGGCCAGTTCGCCAAACCGCGCAGCTCTGACACCGAAACAAAAGACGGCATGACATTGCCGAGTTATTTCGGTGACAATGTGAACGGCATCGAATTTTCGCCGGAAACCCGGCGCAATGATCCGCAGCGCATGATCCGCGCCTATTCGCAGGCTGCGGCCACCCTGAACCTGCTGCGCGCTTTTGCTGGCGGTGGTTACGCCAATTTGCGCGAAGTGCACCGCTGGACGCTGGATTTCATGGGCCGCAGCCCGTGGTCGGACAAATATCAGGACATTGCCGACCGCATCGGCGAAGCACTTGATTTCATGGAGGCTTGCGGGGTCGATATTGAAGACCAGCCGCAGCTGAAAACCTCCAGCTTTTACACCAGCCACGAAGCATTGTTGCTGCCGTACGAGCAAGCGATGACGCGGCAGGATTCCATCACTGGCGACTGGTACGATACCTCCGCCCATTTCCTGTGGATCGGTGATCGTACGCGCTTCATGGACAGTGCCCATGTTGAATTCCTGCGCGGCGTGAACAATCCGATCGGCCTGAAATGCGGACCCAGCCTTGATCCAGAAGACCTGTTGCAAATGCTCGACGTCCTTAACCCTGAGCGGGAGCCGGGCCGCATTACGCTGATCAGCCGGTTCGGACACGACAAGGTTGAAAAGGGGCTGCCGCCTCTGGTGCGCGCCGTTACCCGTGAAGGGCATCCGGTGGTGTGGAGCTGCGATCCGATGCACGGCAATGTGATCAAGGCGGACAGCGGCTTCAAGACCCGTCCGTTTGATCGGATACTTGCCGAAGTGCGCGGGTTCTTCGCGGTCCACCGGGCCGAAGGCAGCCATGCTGGCGGTATCCATCTGGAAATGACCGGACAGGACGTGACCGAATGCACCGGCGGCGCTGTGGCGATTACCGATGAAGGCCTGTCTTCGCGCTATCACACGCATTGCGATCCGCGTCTGAATGCGGCGCAATCGCTGGAACTGGCGTTTCTGCTGGCAGAAATGCTCAATCTGGAACTGGGCGAAGGTCGGCGGGTCGCCGCTTAACCGGCGTTACGCAGTTTCGCGTAAGGTTGGCTGCAACGCATCGACACCATAGCGGATTAGACCTCCGAGGCAGAGACCTTTGGGGAATTGAATTTGCGACCTTTTCAGCCGCTGCGCGAGACGCTTTTGGCCAGCGCCCTGTGGGCGATTGTTGCCCTGGGCAGCCTGTTCGTGCGCGACGGGTTGGGGACGGCCCTGCTGTTCTGGGCACCAAGCGGGGTTGCAGTGGCGGCGTTCCGCCATATCCCGCGCAAACAATGGCCGTTGCTTGTGGCAGGGTTGTTGCCTGTGCAGTTTATCGTCGGGGCATTGGTCGGCACATCACTTGTGATCGCTTTCGCAGGCGCCGTTTCTGCCGTCGCACAAGCAACCATCTGCGCCGCGCTGAGCCGGAAAGTTCTTGGCAGCCGGACCGCAATTCCGCGCCGGGTTACCCACGTTATCGGACTGTTCGGATCGGCAATTGCCAGTTGCCTGGTGGGCGCCACGCTCGTGCTGCCATTCCGGCCGGAACAGTCTTTTGCTGAATTTGGTGCATGGTTTCTGGCCAATGTGCTGGGTATTTTGATCGTAACTCCCGCTTTGCTCCATGCCCGCAGCGTGATTGTGCGTTGGCACAATGATGGAAGAATAGCGGTCGACCCGGCATTGCTGCTTGCTCTGGGCGGATGCGCGGTTCTGGCGGCGCTGGCCTTGCAGGTGAATGCCATCACGCTGATGCCGCTGTTGGTCGCAGCGATGATCGGCATGGCTGTGCGCTTTGGCCACCCGGCAATTGCGATGACCTTGCTGAGCTATATTGCCGTGGCAAGCGTGCTCGGTCTCGGCGGGCAAAGCCCGTTGCTGATGCATGATGGTTCCATCGGCAGCGCTGTGCTGGAGTTGCAAAGCTGGCTGTTCACCATGCTGGCCACCGCCTTGCCACTGGCGGCGATCCTGATGAAGCGCGAAGACCTGCAATTTGAATTGATCCGTCGCAATTCCGCCATGCATGAAAACCTGATGTTGCTCGATCTGGCGGAGCAATTGGCAGGTATCGGCAGGTGGCGGCTGGATATGCTTACGGGCGAGCAGGATTGGTCACGGCGAATGCTGGCAATTCACGGATTGCCTGAGGATCTGGCGCCCGATCCGGGAGATATAAGCCATCTTCTACCGGATGGCAGCACCGCCATGTTTCGCAAGGTTACGTCCAACCGGGAGGAGCGGGAGCCGTTCTCCTTCGATTATCGCATCAAGCCGCCGGCAGGTGCCGAGCGGATCCTGCGCATTTCGGTACTCAACGAATTCGACAATGAAGGCAACCGCATCGCCATCTTTGGCGCGGCAATGGAAGTGACGGAGCAGGTGCACCGCGAACAAGCGCTTGATCTGGCGCGGGGCAGGGCAGTGCAATTGGCAAAGGAAGCGCAGGAACTGGCCAACACCGATCCGTTGACCAACCTGCCCAACCGCCGCTGCACATTCGGCCGGCTGGAAAATATGGTGAATGTGGCACAGCAGCATGGTTCTGCGCTGACGGCGATCATGTTCGATATCGACCATTTCAAGTTGGTGAACGACACCCACGGACACCAGACCGGAGACGAAGTGATCGTGCAGGTGGCCGAACTGGCGCGGAGACAGGCGCGGCAAGGCGATCTGGTCGGGCGCATCGGAGGCGAAGAATTCGTCTGGCTGCTTCCCCGCATCAACGCCGCAGCTGCACGCGCCCTTGCAGAGCGGCTGCGTCAATCTGTCGAGCGGGGGATCGAGGGATCGTCACTGCCCAATATTACGGTCAGCATCGGTCTGGCCCAGTTTGAAGCCGGCGATGACGGTGACGGGTTGCTTGCCCGGGCAGATGCAGCACTTTACAAAGCCAAGGAAAGTGGCCGCAACCGGGTTCGCCGCGCAGCCTGACGGCAATTGCACAACATGGACAAAAGCTAGGGGTTTCAATTGGGAAGACCTTGCCCCATGTTAGTGGCCGACGGATATTGATCGCCGACAGGAGAGGGCTTTGCCCCAGGCCGAACCCCGCCTTGCAACAGATGCCAGCCAATCGCTTGTGGGCCGTTTTCGCGCGACCCGGCGATTGATGCAGGACTTGCTGGAACCGTTGAGCGAAGCGGATGCCACCATTCAGTCAATGGATGATGCATCTCCTGCCAAATGGCATGCGGCGCATACGACATGGTTCTGGGAAACGTTTCTGCTGCGCGATCATGCGCCTGAATATGCTTTGTTCGATGAACAATTCCCGTTCCTGTTCAATTCCTATTACGAGGCGGAGGGGGAGCGTATTGCCCGCCGCAACCGCGGCCTTGTTACCCGGCCAACGCTGGAACAAGTGCTGGACTGGCGGCAACATGTGGACGCCGCGATGGAGGCCTTGCTGGGCAACCCGGCCTGCGCCGATCTGATCGAACTTGGCATTGCGCATGAACAGCAGCACATCGAATTGCTGCTGACCGATATCAAACACGCCTTCAGCAAGAACCCGCTTGGTCCGGCCATGTGGGACAAAACCCACAAGCAAGCGCCAGCACAGCAAGATGGCTGGATTTCCCATCCCGGCGGCATCGCACGTATCGGCCATCAGGCAGAAGGGTTTGCGTTCGACAATGAAGGCCCTGCGCATCGCACCTTGCTGCAACCTTTTGCACTGTCTCGCCGCCTTGTAACCAATGCTGATTGGGCTGAATTCATCGCCGATGGCGGCTACCGCGATCACCGCCTGTGGTTGTCGGATGCATGGGCCTGGCTTGACCGGCGCGATATCGGTTCGCCGCTGTACTGGCGCGGGGACGAGCATTTCACGCATTGCGGCTGGCAGGTGCGCGATCCTGACGCGCCGGTCAGCCATATTTCGTTTTACGAGGCGGAAGCGTTCGCCACTTGGGCAGGCGCGCGTTTGCCGACAGAATTCGAATGGGAAGCGGTCGCTCGCGGGCAGGATGCACCGCAGGATGCACCAAGTTTCGAACCGGCCGCAGGCAACCAGCTGGACGGCGCAGCGCCGCCGCAACCGGTCGGCACGGCAGAGCTGTTTGGTGACGTGTGGCAATTCACGCGGTCTACCTATTCCCCTTATCCGCGGTTCCAGCCGGAACCGGGCGCAGTGGGCGAATACAACGGCAAGTTCATGGCGGGACAGTGGGTGCTGAAAGGCGCCAGCTGCGCCACAGTGCGTGGTCATTCGCGGCCAAGTTACCGCAATTTCTTCTATTCTCAGCAGCGTTGGCAGTTCACCGGACTCCGCCTCGCAAAGGACATTTGATGAGTGATTCAGAGGGCATTCGCCTCGTCGATCTTGACGAGGGGGGCGTCGACCGTGCGTTTCGAAGCGATGTCCTGAGCGGGCTTTCCCAGCCGCAAAAGGCGATCCCCGCGCGCTGGTTTTACGACGAGCGCGGCTCACAATTGTTCGAGGATATCACCCGGGTTCCGGAATATTACCCGACTCGCGCAGAGACGGAAATCCTGCGCGGCAAGGGCGATGAATTCGCGCGGCTGATCGGGGCCGGGCGCGCCGTAGTTGAATTCGGCTCCGGATCTTCGGTCAAAACGCCGCTGCTGCTTTCCGCCATTGCACCCGGCGCCTACGTGCCGCTCGATATATCGGGCGAATTCCTGCGCGCTGCTGCCGCCGATCTTTCGGCGAAATTTCCCGGCCTGCCGGTGCATCCGGTGGAGGCAGACTTTACCAAGCGCGTCGAATTGCCCGGCGCGGTGGCCAATCTGCCCAAGCTCGGCTTTTTCCCCGGCTCCACAATTGGCAATATGGTGCCGCGCACCGCTGTCGATCTGCTACGCGAAATGCGTGTCACTCTGGGTGACGGTGCGCTGCTGTTGATCGGCATGGATCTGGTGAAAGACAAAACGGTGCTGGAGGCGGCATATGATGACGCAGCGGGTGTCACGGCGGCCTTCAACCTTAACCTGCTCACCCGTATCAACCGCGAACTGGACGCCGCGATTCCGGTAGAGGCGTTTCAGCATGAGGCCCGCTGGGTAGATACTTATGCACGGATCGAGATGCATCTGGTGGCACAACAGGAAGTGAACTTCACCGTTTCCGGAGAGCAATTCGCCATGAAAGCGGGCGAAACCATCCACACGGAAAACAGCCACAAATTCGTGCGCCGCAGTGCCAACACCTTGCTGCTGGCGGGACACTGGACGCCGGTGGAACACTGGACCGATGCGGAGGAGCGTTTCTCGCTGGTGCTCGCCCGGGCTACCATACCGCGCAGCGCACCGTAATTATGGCCATCACAGGGTCGTTCATCGCAAATCCCAGATCGCGCGCTATATAGGGCATCATGGATTTCGCGCCTGTTTTTGATCAGCTCGCCCATTCGATCCGCGAGCTCCCGCAATCGGGACTGCTCATGGTCGCGGTTTTTGCGATGGTGGCAGGCGTGCTTGGTTCCGTAATGATGAAGCGGGTGCCGCTGCTCGGTCGCATCCTGCGCACAGGCAGCACGTTTGCCCTTATCGGGGTGCTGGTGCTGGTTGTGCTGCAATTGTCGCGCCTTGATCCGCGCTTTTCGCTCGCCGTGCCGGAAATCGGCCTGCCCGAACAAGTGGTGGAAGGCCGCGAAACGCGCATCCCCATGCATATTGACGGGCATTACTGGCTGGAGGCTGACGTGAACGGCCACCGCGCAGCGTTCCTCGTCGATACCGGAGCCACGCTGACTGCAGTTTCACAAGACACGGCCCGCGCTGCCGGGTTGGATGAACGTGACGGCGGCTTGCCGATCCGCCTGAACACCGCCAATGGCGTGGTGGCGGCGCACATGACCAACATCGATGAAATGCGCTTTGGTAATGTTGCTGCGCGCGGACTGGATGCCGTGATTGCGCCGGGACTGGGACAAACCAATGTCATCGGAATGAACCTCCTTTCGCGGCTGGCGTCGGTGCGGATCGAGAACAATGAACTGATATTGACGCCGAACAACCCGCAGCCCGTTCTGGAACCTTCCGACTAAACTTTCCGACGAAACTTCCCCAACGTGTAATCCGGGAGCGGTTTTGCGCTTGCCTACGCGCAAGTTCGCAAGCAGAATTGGCGGCTATGGGGCTAACATCATGAGATTTTTCGCCGCGCTGGCGCTGATTGCGTTGTTGCTCGGTGGATGCCGTAATGAAATCGCGGTTGAGGCACCGCCGCGCGATGCTGCGCAGCTGCAAATCCCGGACGTTGATTCGCGGCTTGGTCTACCTGTCACGATACCGCTGGCGCGGATCCGCGACCTGATCGCCAGTGACGTGCCGCGCACGCTTTATGCCATTGATGAAAGCCGCGGCGATTGCGTTCCGCCTGAACGGGTGAGCGTACTCGGCCGCGAGATCCGGGTGACGCCCCGCATCAGTTGCCGGATCGTGGGCAATGTGCAGCGCGGGAACATTACCTTACGCGGTGAAGGGCGCAATCTGATCGTTCGTATGCCTGTCACGGCGCAGGTTTCCGCGCGCGATATCGGCGGTATTCTGCGCGGCGAAACCGCCACGGGAAGTGCCGTGGTAGAAGCAGTGGTGCGGATAGATATCGACCGGAACTGGTCGCCCGCCACCGACATAACTCTTCGCTACAACTGGTCCCGCGCGCCTGGCATAGATTTCCTGGGCCAGCGCATCACGTTCATGGAAGAGGCAGATGAGCGGCTGCGCCCGGTCATGGCGCGGATCGAGCGCCAGATCGAACGCGAACTGGCGCGCGTAGATGTGCGCTCACAGGCTGCTGAATTGTGGCAGCAGGCCTTTACCGTGGAATCGCTCAACAGCGAAAATCCGCCTGCGTGGCTGTGGCTGGAACCGAAAACCATCGGCATCACAGCCATGTCGGCGGGTCGCAATGCTCTGACCATCAATCTCGCGATGGGAGCGCGCACCCGAACCTTTCTGGGAGAGCGGCCCGAACCGCCCGAAGCGATACCACTGCCGCCCAACGCACCGCCGCAGGGCGCAGAGGGGCTCGATATCTTCCTGCCGGTGATGAGCGAATATGCCCTGCTGGAGCCGATTGTGCTGCGCGAACTGCGCCAGCTGGATGAACGCGGCATCGCGCTGCCCGGAGTGGGACGGGTGAATACAGAGATTGCGGCTGTCGAGATTTACCCCACCAGCGGCGGGCGCATTGCGGTGGGCATCGATCTGGCCATGACACCCACCCAGGGCACTGCGCGCCGTTATGGCAAAGTGCAGGGGCGCCTGTGGCTGACCGGCCGCCCGCGGGGCGATTATGACAGCGAACGCATCTCCATCGAAGACTTGCAGGTTTACGGAGACACCGACCGGCTGGCCTCCGACCTGTTGCTGAAGTTTGCGCAGTCGCCGCAGGTCAACGCCCGGATCGAGGCCGCATTGCAGGAAAATTTTGATCGGGAATACGCCCATGTCCTCGAACTGGCGCAGCAAGCGCTGGAGGAAATCCGTATTGGTGACGTGCGTTTGTCAGCCGATATTTCGCAGGTGCGCCACGGACAAATCCATGCTGTGGAGCAGGGCCTTTATCTGCCGCTGCGCGTAAACGGCACGGGCCGCGCCGTGCTCGTCAATTAAGGCGGATTGGAAGAAATGGCTGGGGTGGCAGGGATCGAACCTGCGAATGCCGATACCAAAAACCGGTGCCTTACCACTTGGCCACACCCCAGCAGGAGGGCGCTCATATAACGCGTGCAGCGCATGGCGCAAGGCCGCGCGCTGCACATCGGGCGTTACTTTGCTTGTCGTGCGGAAAAATCGGCTGACGAGTGCCGTTCTGGCAGCTGTTCGCTTTCTTCGCCCCAACTGCGATTGACCATCCGGCCACGCTGAACGGCGGGGCGGGCAAGAATTTCATGCGCCCACCGGCCGACGTTTTCATATTCGTCGATCGACAGGAAAGTCCTGGCGTCATTGTAGATTTCGCCGGTCACGAAAGGCATCATCCACGGCGCGGCGGCCATATCGGCGATGGTATAATCATCGCCGCCAAGAAAACGGCTTTCGCCAAGCCGCCTGTCCGCCACATCGAACAGGCGCTTTGTTTCCATCGCGTAACGGTTGATCGGGTATTCATATTTTTCCGGTGCATAAGCGTAAAAATGGCCGAAGCCACCGCCGATGAAGGGCGCGCTGCCGACCTGCCAGAACAGCCAGCTTAGCACTTCTGCACGGGTGTGGTCTGCCGGCAAGAATACACCAAATTTTTCGGCCAAATGCATCAGGATCGCACCGGATTCGAATACACGCACCGGTGTGTCGCCCGTGCGGTCCAGCAGGGCGGGGATCTTGCCGTTGGGATTGAGATCGGTGAAACCACTGCTGAACTGGTCGCCATCACTGATATCAATCAGCCATGCATCATATTCCGCATCCGAATGGCCCGCTTCCAGCAATTCCTCGAACATGATTGTCGCCTTCACACCATTGGGCGTGGCGAGCGAGTAGAGCTGGAAGGCGTGATCGCCCACCGGCAAATCCTTTTTCACCCGTGCGCCTGCGGTGGGGCGATTGATGTTGGCAAACTTGCCGCCGCTTTCAGTATTCTGCCAGACAGAGGGCGGGGTGTAGGTGGGATCGGCCATGCGGTGCTCCTGAATTGAATTGCTGCGCCACAGGTGGCGGCTTGGCTGCCTGCTAACAAGGCAAGCAAATCTTGGGAGTGGTCAATTCTGATTTTGCCAACTGTCTGCGGATGTGCCAGGAATACTTCGGGGTCGCCTCCAATGGGGGCAGGGATATCGAAAACACACTTGCGCAAGAACGCTTTGTTCTATCGTCTAGCAGGCGATTGCGCCTGTTCACGCTGTTTATTCTGTATGTCGCGCAGGGCGTGCCAATCGGGTTGTTCTGGTTCGCAATTCCGGCCTGGATGGCGGCGAACGGAGCCGATGCGACCGACATTGCCTATGTTCTCGGGCTGACGGCGCTGCCCTGGACCCTGAAGCTGGTCAACGGCTTCATCATGGACCGATACACGTTCCTGCCCATGGGGCGGAGGCGCGTCTGGATCGCCGGGGCCCAATGCGTGATGATCGCGCTGCTGCTTCTCTGCGCTGTTGCCCAGCCGGGTGTGAAAGACATCCTCCTGCTCGGCATCGCCGGTTTCCTCGTTAACATGGCGACGACATTTCAGGACGTTGCGGTAGACGGGCTGGCGGTGGATATAATGGAGGAGGATGAGCGCGCGCGCGGTAGCGGCATGATGTTCGGCGGTCAGGCCATTGGCATTGCCTTGGCGACCATGCTGACCGGTTTTGCCATCGCCCAGCTTGGCCCGGCAGCGGCCTATCTGCTCGCTGCCTTTTTTATCGGGCTGATCACCGCATACATACTGATCCTGCGCGAACGACCCGGAGAGCGCTGCCTTCCCTGGAGCAACGGGGAGGCCCATCCGCGCAATCTCAACATCCAGCTTGGCGCTTGGTGGCCCATCCTGAAGACCACTCTGAAATCTCTGCTGTTACCGATCAGTGTGCTGTGGTTCCCGGTTCTGCTGGTGCGCGGGTTTCACTACGGCATGTTCACGGCGCTGACGCCGCTCATCGGCGCTGGCGAAGTCGGGTGGGACGAACAATCCATCACCGGTGTCGTCGGTTCGGCCCAGCTTGTCGGAGGCATTCTGGGGCTGACGATTGGCGGTTATCTGGGCGACAGGCTTGGCGCGAAGAGGGCGACCATCACCATGTTTGCCGCTTATATCTTCGTAAGCCTCGCGATGTGGATGATTGCAGACCAGTGGAGTGATCCGGGTGTCTTCACGGCATTTGTCTATGCATGGGCCGGACTGGACGTGCTGATTACTGTCGCCGCGCTTCCTATCTCGATGCGGCTGTGCGACCCGCGCGTCGCCGCGACGCAGTTCACGCTGTACATGGCGTGCAGCAATTTCGGCATCAGCATCGGCGCATGGGCATCCGGCTTCAGCGAGGTGTTCGGCGGGATCAGGCCGATGTTCCTCATCGTGGCCTCTATGCATCTCCTCGGATTGCTGTTGATGCTCACGGTCAAGTTCCCGCGCAAGGGAGCAGTGCCGGAGGAAGTGCTGGAGAATGTCGCAGAGGCACCGGGGCCGCGCCCTTCGATCAGTTAGCTGGCTCCACCTGCTTTGGGCCATGTGGAGGAACCGCCAACTATATCAGAGCGTTATGCGCCTTGATGGCAAGTCACCCACCCCAGCTGATTTATGTCGATGATGGTCTTCCCGGCATTACCCGCAAGGGTGCGGGGAAGGGCTGGGCCTATTACGACCCCAAGGGTGCGCTGATCCGGAACCGTGCGGAGAAGCGGCGGCTGAATGCCATCGCTCTGCCGCCAGCCTATGTGGACGCGTGGTTCTGCCCAGCGCACAATGGCCACATCCTTGCCACCGGATATGATGCCAAGGGCCGCAAGCAATATCGGTATCACCCTGATTTTCGCGCCATGAAGGAAAGTGAGAAATTCGATGGCTCGCTCGCCTTCGGCAATTTGCTGCCACTGGTGCGCAAACGTGTGGAAAAGGATATGCGCTCGCCCAATCTGGGGAAGGACCGCGCTGTTGCCAGCGTTGTAAAGCTGCTCGATCTGGGCGCGATCCGCGTGGGCAACACACAATATGCGCGCAAGAACCGCAGCTTTGGCGCGACGACATTGCAACGCCGCCATGCAGAGGTCACCGGGCGAACACTGCGCCTCAGCTACATCGGAAAGGGCGGAAAACAGCGCAATGTGACGCTTTCGGACGGATCACTCGCGCAGGTGGTGAAGCGTATGCATGATCTGCCGGGACAGCAATTGTTTCGCTGGCTGGATAACGAAGGCGATCCGCAGGATGTCGGCTCCTCCGACGTAAACGCATATTTGGCCGATACGATGGGAGAGCCATTCACCGCCAAGAATTTTCGTACATGGCATGCCAGCGTCATGGCCTTCCGCCTTCTGGGAGAGTCAGAGGAGGTGCTGACAATCAAGGTTGTGCTTGAAAAAGTGTCCAGCAGCCTTGGCAATACCCCGGCAGTGACGCGCAAAAGCTATATCCACCCTGCTGTGATCGCATTGATCGAAAGGCAGGAGCAATGGCGCGCCGGAATGCGGCTGCCGCGCCGCACGCAATATCTCAACAAGTGGGAGCGCGGCCTGCTGGAATTTCTGGAAGAAAGCCCGGCTGCAGCAGATTTGCTGAGCAGCGCCGCATAGCGCGGTTCGGAGCGCGTGACAGGCCCGCAGAGAGGGTCTAGATGGTTTCGCCTGTTCCCAGTCGAAGGACCATGCCATGCGCCGTACCCTTATCGCTCTCAGCCTCGCCGTCGCTCCTGTTGCGCTTTTGGGGGCATGCACCGCCGCCACAGAGCAGGCCGCTACGGGCGGGTATGACATGGCCGCCAGCCGCGCCACCATGGCAGATGTGGAGATGGCGCCGGACACATCCTATCTCACCGATGAAGAACGCCAGGTCGTCAATCTGCTGATCGAGGCGAGCGGATATATGGACGAGATTTACCTGCGCCAGCGCGGCGAAGGCCTGCCGGAGATGCGTAGCCAGATCGAGGCCAGCGGCGATGCCGACACGCTCGATATGTTCGACCGCCATTTCGGCCCGTGGGACAGTGTGGCGGACAACCACCCCTTCTACGGCGACACCGCATGGCCCGAAGGCGCAGGTTTCTATCCGGCAGACCTGACGCGGGAGGAATTCGACGCTTATCTGGAAGCCAACCCTGACCAGCGCGACGCCTTGATGAGCCCCTACACCGTGGTGCGCCGCGACGGGGACGGGTTCGTGGCGGTCCCTTACAGCGAAGAATATGCCGAGTTCCTCCAGCCCGCAGCCGAAAAGCTGCGCGAGGCAGCGGCGATCACCACCAATCCCAGCCTCAAGCGGTTCCTGACGCTGCGCGCCGACAGCTTCGAATCCGATGATTATTTCGAAAGCGAAATGGCGTGGATGGACCTGACCGATACGCCCATCGAAGTCGCCATCGGCCCGTATGAGGTTTACACTGACCGGCTCTACGGAACGAAAACCGCGTTCGAAAGCTTCGTGACGCTGCGGAATCCGGATGAAAGCGCCGCGCTGGATCGCTACGTCGGATATCTGCGCGATATGGAGGGCAACCTCCCCATCGATGCGCAATACCACAATTTCGCGCGCGGGTTCGAAAGCCCGATTGCAGTGGCGGACCAGATCCACGGCGGCGGCGACAATGTGCCCGGCGTGCAGACCATCGCCTTCAACCTGCCCAATGATGAACGGGTGCGCGAAGCCAAGGGCGCGAAGAAGGTGATCCTTGCCAATGTGCTCGGCGCGAAGTTCGATATGATCCTCGATCCGATTGCCGATGTCGTGCTGGCGCAGGATCAGGCCGCATTGGTCAGCCGCCGTTACATGCAGCTGTTCACCCTGTTCCACGAACTCAGCCACTCGCTCGGCCCCGGCAGCATCACCGTGGATGGCCGCACCACCACCGTGAACGAGGAACTGCGCGAGCAATATTCCGCGCTGGAGGAGAGCAAGGCCGATGTCATGGGCATCTACAACCTCCTCTACATGATGGAGCGCGGCGAACTGCCGGTGGCGGAAAAGAGCGAGCTGCTCCAAACCTATTTCGCCGGCCTGTTCCGCACGATGCGGCAGGGCATCGAGTCAGCCCACGGCAAAGGCGCAGCGGCGCAATATGGCTTCCTGCTCGATTACGGTGCGTTTTCTTGGGACGAAGATGCGGGGCATTTCGTGGTGGACGAAGCGAAGCTGGAAAGCGGCATCACCGAATTGCTGCGTACCGAACTGATGCTGCAAGCGACCGGCGATTACGACGGCACCATCGCCTTCTTCGAACGCTACGCCCGGCTGGACGAACATGCCGAGGCCGCGATTGCGGGGATGGACGGCATTCCGGTGGATATCCGCCCGATTTATCCTGACGGGATATGAGGGGGAGCTATCGTCCCTTCAACCATCGCAAAACCCGGTCTGTGAAACTAGATGCTTGGATTACTGGAGAAATACTCGGCGATTGTTTGGAAATTGCAGCTAAGTGCTTATCAATCTTACTCAAACTGTCGGCGATTTGCTTGTCATTAGATTTTGCGAGAACTCCCTTAAGGCCGGAGAACTGTTTCAAATCAATTGTGCAGTTTGAACGGTGTTTTCGACCCAACGCGTCAGCATAAGCGACCGATACATCGAACGGTTTCAGAAAACAGATTTCATCATCGCGATTCCGAGCAAGCTCAAAGCTAATGCCGAAGAGAAAGTGAAATTCGACTGACTCGGGAACCGCAGAAATTGGTGCTCGATCCTCATCATCTTGAAACAAGACTTTATGCATTTCGAAGTCATCCCAATCTGCCAAAATTGAAAATTTGACGTCGAACGCTGGACCCTTTCCCACATTTGCCAAAACAAATTGCACTCCCCCCGTGCCGTCCGGATGAGGTCTGAGGTATGCCGTTATATACGGATTGCTTCCAGCTTTCCGGAGCGCTCTATTTTCAACCCAAAGGGCTGTCGTGAGCAGTGCAAGCACAACTGTTGCAATTGCAGTGATTGCGCCTGCATTTTCGTTTAAAATTTCCAACATTTCGAAGCGGCCCTTAATCGGATGGACTCGGTCGTTCTCAACTGCCCAGCATCGCTTACAGCGCCTGATAGAAGCTTGTGAAAGGCGACTTCGACGGTCTTTTGCGAGAATGGACCTCATGTCCTCCATCTATCCAATTTTCAAGCTCGCGGCCTTGCTCATAAAGGTCGTGCATCGCTAAAGGCTTCCCATGCCAACCGCGTCCACCTCTCTCGACACCCCCATTTGCGTAGCCGCTCTCTATCGCTTCGCCTCCTTCGACGACCCCGAAGCCTTGCGCGCGCCTCTCCAGAAGCTGTGCGACGCCAACGGCATTCGCGGCACGCTGTTGCTCGCGCAAGAGGGCATCAACGGCACAATCGCAGGCTCGCCTGAAGGCGTCGCCAAAGTCCTCGACCACATCCGCGCGCTGCCCGATTGCGCCGATATCGAAGTGAAGTTCTCCGCCGCCGCAAAAATGCCGTTCATGCGGATGAAGGTGCGGGTGAAGTCTGAAATCGTCACCATGGGGCAGGCCGCGCTCGATCCGGCGAACAATGCTGGCACCTATGTCGATCCACAGGACTGGAACGCGCTGATCTCCGACCCGGACACCATCGTGATCGACACGCGCAATGATTACGAGGTCGCGGTCGGTCAATTCGAAGGCGCGGTCGATCCGCAGACGCCGACGTTCAGCGATTTTCCCGAATGGTTCCGCGCAGAGCGGGAGCGTTTGATGGAGGCAGGCGGCGGCAAGCAGCCCAAGGTCGCCATGTATTGCACCGGCGGCATTCGTTGCGAAAAGTCCACCGCGTTTCTCGCCAGCGAGGGGGTGGAGGAGGTCTATCACCTTAAGGGCGGCATCCTGAAATATCTGGAAACCGTGCCTGAAGAACTCAGCCTGTGGCGCGGCGAATGCTTTGTCTTCGATCAGCGGGTGAGCGTCGGCCACGGCCTCAAGCAGGGCAGCTATTCGCTATGCCACGCCTGCCGCCGCCCTGTGACAGCGGAAGACGAGACTTCCGAATTTTACGAAAAGGGGGTCAGCTGTCCGGCCTGTTATGCCGAACGCACCGACGCGCAGCGCGCGTCTTACCGCGAACGGCACCGGCAGGAAAAGCTCGCAGCGGAGCAGGGTCGTGCCCATGTCGGGGCCGTGATACCCAAAAAGGAAAAACCCAAGAATGTCTGACCGCGTCCTCTACAGTTTTCGCCGCTGCCCTTACGCAATGCGTGCGCGCATGGCCCTGGTGGTCAGCAAGACGCGGGTCGAACTGCGCGAAGTGAAGCTGTCGGCCAAACCCGATGCGATGCGCGAAGTTTCCCCCAAGGCCACCGTTCCGGTGCTGGTGCACGGTGACGGCGCCATTCTGGAAGAAAGCATCGACATCATGCGCTGGGCGCTTGGCCACACCGATCCCGAAGGCTGGCTGGCGCGCGATGATGCGGCGCTGATTGCCGAGAATGACGGGCCGTTCAAACACGCGCTCGACCGGTACAAATACCCGGACCGGCATGACAGCGACGCGCTGGAGCACCGGGCGGAAGGCGTGAAATTCCTGCGCAAGCTCGAAGCTCGGCTTGAGAAAAATCCGCAGCTTTGCGGCGAAACGCGCGGGTTGGCCGATGCGGCGATCATGCCGTTTGTGCGCCAGTTTGCGGCCACGGACCGCGACTGGTGGGCCAAGGTGGACCTGCCACGCGTGAAGGCATGGCTGGCAGGGCATATGGAATCCCCGTTGTTCAAGACAGTCATGCAGCGCGAAAAGCCATGGAAGCCGGGTGATGCGCCAATAGCTTTGGCGCTACAAAGCTAAGTCCCGACGCCGAGCAGGATGTGGCCCAGCATCACGGATATCAGGGCGAGCAGCATGGCGATCCATACCGCCAGCGTGCCGCCAGTGATGCGCCAGCTTTTGGGCGGGAGGCCCTGAAACAGGAACATCACGATCCCGGCCACATTCACGCACACCAGATTGGTCAGAAACAGGAAGAAGGCATTGCCGCTTTCTTCCGGATAGCCAGCGCCAAAATAGATACCTGTGGCAGCCAGCGGCGGTACCAGAGCCACAGCCACCATCACGCCCACCAGCGCCGAGGACGCGCCTCTGCTGAACGCAAGAACGCCCGCCGCGCCGCATGCCAGCGCCAGCGTAACATCGGCGGGCTGCACAATGGTGCGGTTATTGAGTTCCGGGATGAGCGGATCGATCGTCACCAGCATACCCACCAGCCATCCTGCCAGGATTGCGAACACGCAGCCTGTCGCCGTGGTCAAGGCTGATCGCGCGCCCAGCCTGGCATTGCCCACCGTTGCCGCCAGAGCCATCCCCATGGTTGGGCCGAGCAGCGGTGCGATGATCATGGCGCCGATCACCACTGCAGTCTGGCCGCTGCGCATCCCAAGACCCGCGATAACCGCCGATAAAACGACGGTGATAAGATACGACGGCGTAATCTTCAGGCTTTCCTCGATGTCGTCGTAAATCTCGTCCGTGTTCAGCCTGTCGCGGCTGAAGAACCGCTCCAGCGCCGTTGGTGGAGGAAGATCGCTGCCAAGCGGCAGTTCTGAATCCGCCGTTTCCTCGATCCGAGGAAGCACCGCCTCGAGCAGCTCGACATGGGCAAGGAAATGGGGATCATCGCCGAATATATCTTCCAGATCATCGAGCAGGCGCTCGGTATAGCGTTGCTGCACGATGCAGGTATATTTTTCCTGCCCGCCCGGAACCGTTTCGCGCCAATATCGGCGGCTATGACGCTTGAGGATAGTCTCAAGCTGCCCGATGCGCCGTTCCGGCAGATAAATCTGGACCTTGCGTGCGGCCAAGCCCTTGCGCTCCTGTTATTGACTGCCGGTTGCAGCTGACGATACAGCCGCGGGCGTGTTTGAAAGTACTGCGGCGGCGCGGCGATCAACCAGTTCGGGCAGGATCAATTCCTCAAAGATATTTTCGCTCCAGCCGTGTGCCTGACCATTGCCGAAATTGGTTGCAGTGATAACCGCGACAGCATCAAGCGCCGGAACAATGATCACCTTGTTGCCGCCATTTCCGCTCATCATCGCGGCTTGGTAGGGTATGCCGTCATGGGTTAATCGATGAAGCCACATAAGATATCCATACCCGATATTGTCACGATCGGGCACCGCAACGCGTTCCTGCATCATTTGCGCGGCCCAGCCTTGGGGCAAAGTGCCGGCTTCATTATCGATCAATAACTGGCCGATGGTGCCCATATCACGCGTACGCAGCGCAAGTCCGCCGCCGCCCTGCGCCAGGCCGAGGGGGGAAAATTGCCATTGCACATTAGTGATACCCAGCGGCGCAAACAGATACGTCTGCGCAAAAGATTCCAGCGGCTGACCGTTCGCCTGCTCGATCACCGCGCCAAGCGTTGAGACACCGGCGGTGCAATATTGGAACGCGCGCCCGTAAGGGCTGCTTTCCGGTCCATTTGCCCATGCGGCAAACCCGCGCGGCGGCAGATCGAGGAAGAAGGCCGGCCAATCCTCGATCGTGTACATCCGCTCTTCATTACCGCGCGACCACGGATTGGAATCGTCGCATTCCAACGGACCGCTCATTGTCAGCAAATCCTGCACCGTCATCGCGTCCTTGCGCGGATCGGGATTGGCGGGCGATGTGCCGGGAAAATAGTCCAGAACGCGCGCTTCTACAGATGGGATATGTCCCTGCTCGATCGCGATACCTGCGAGCATGGCGGTGATGGTCTTTGTGGCTGATCGGGTGTTTCGCAGCGCTTGTGCGCCGCCATCGTCGAAATATTCTTCAAACAGAATATTGCCATGCTGCATCACGAGGACACTGGTGACCGAGCCAACATCGCCCGATTCCACGCGTTCGGTGACCGGGGAAAAGGTATCCTGAGCGTGTGCAGAGGTAGTCATTGCCATGATCATGGCAAAAAAGGGGGCAAGTTTCACTGCAAATCCTGACATAATAACGAATTCGGGAGCATCCCCTAGCGCGCTGCAAGTGCCGGATATTGTATATTTCAAAGCTCTGCGTTCCGTCTGCGCCAACGCCCGGGAGGCGCGCCCATTTCTGCCGAGAACACGCGGGAAAAATGCGCCTGGTCGGTAAATCCCAATTGCAAGGCGATATCTGCCAGCGGCCTGTCTTTTTCGCGCAGCAGAATGCACGCCCGTTCGATACGGCGACGCCGAAGCAGGCGGGCGGCCGAAATTCCGAACCGCGTCCGAAATGCGCTGGAGACATGGTTCGGATGGCATTCTGCCAGTTGGGAAAGCTGCGCCAGATCAAGCCTTTCCGGCGTTTCGCTATCCATGATCGCGGCATAGGCGCGGTGCAGGCGCGAACCTGCCTTGTGCGGTGTGCCTTCCTGTCCGCAGATGATCGCGCGGCTCGCTTCTTGCAGCAACAGCGTTTCCGCATCGGGAAGCTGCCGGACCAGCCGCAGGCAGGCGAAAACAGTCCCCGCGTCACGGACCACGCTGGGTTCTGCCGTACCCGGAACGCCGCGCGGCAGATCGATTGCCAGAAAACTGCCCGTGCCGCGCGCATACCGATCCCGGTGCCACATATCGGGCGGATTGATCACCAATGCGGCTGTCGCCAGCGGGACCGTCTCCTTGTTGGCGGCGGTCAGATATGTGCCCGCGAAAGTGAATACGGCGTGGGGGTTGGCATGTCCGTGGGCAACAATTTTTTCGGGCGGTGCAGCGGCATGCAAAAGCTGGAAGCGCTGATCGGCGCAGCGCCTGTCGGTTTGCTGTAGCCCCCAATATCCGGTGGCAGGATCCGGTCTGGGCAGACTTACATTCACCCCAGCCGTGTGACCCAGCCGTGGGTGTCTTCGATTGTGCCGCGCTGGATTCCGACAAGCTTTTCGCGAATGCTGCTGGTCATCTGTCCGGGGCCGCCGGTGCCGATCGTAAATTCGCCGTCGCGTCCGGCCACTTTGCCAACTGCAGTTACCACGGCAGCGGTGCCGCAGGCGAAGGTTTCCACCAGCTTCCCGCTTGCTGCATCATCGCGCCATTGGTCGATCGAATACATTTCCTCGCGCACATCCAGGCCTTGTTCGCGGCCGAGCGTGATGATGCTTTCGCGGGTGATGCCGGGCAGGATGGTGCCGCGCAGCGGCGGTGTGATCATTGTGCCGTCGTCAAAAACGAAGAACAGGTTCATGCCGCCCAGTTCTTCCACCCATTTGTGTTCTGCCGCGTCGAGGAACACAACCTGATCGTGGCCCTTGGCAAAGGCTTCTCCGGTGGGGACGAGGCTGGCGGCGTAATTCCCGCCGCATTTCGCATCGCCGGTGCCGCCGGGAGCCGCGCGGGTATATTCGCTAACCCAGACAGACACCGCTGGCGCGCCCGATTTGAAGTAGTTGCCCGCGGGGCTTAGAATCACGAGGAATTTGTATTTCTTTGCCGGACGCACGCCCAGAAAATGCTCATTGGCGAACATGAAGGGCCGGATATAGATCGATCCGCCTTCGACGCCGGGGAACCATTCCTTATCGGCGAGCACCACCTGCTTGACCGATTCTACAAACAGATCCTCCGGCAAAGCGGGCATGGCCAGCCGCGCGGCCGATCTGTTGAAGCGGGCGGCATTTTCGCCCGGACGGAACAGCGCCATCGTACCGTCAGAAAGCTTGTAAGCCTTCATCCCTTCGAAGATTTCCTGCGCATAATGCAGCACGCTGGCAGCAGGATCGAGCGAGATCGGGCCGCGCGGGCCGAGCGTGGCGGAGTGCCAGCCCCCCAAAGGACCGTCATGCCCCTCGTCGTAATCGATGGAGATCATGTGATCGGTGAACACCGTTCCGAAACCGGGATCGGCAATCGCTGCCTTGCGGTCTGCATCCGAGACCGGTGCAGGGTGGGCAATGCGTTCAATCGATAGGGCGGGCGCGTTGGCCATGGGCGTGTGTTCTCCTTGCCCTGCGGCGATTAGTCGGGGGCGGGTTTGGAGGCAAGGGGGGTGTGGGTTGGTGTAAGGTGGTGGAATGAGTGCTTGCGGCCCCAGCCTGGATAGTACTGATGCCAGCTTCCGGGATCGCGTCGTGTGTGAGCGACGGTCCGAGTTTGGGGTGGAAAGCGGACTTCAATGCCGATTGGGATGCCTGCAACTTGCACCCTCGATCAACTGCGTTTGAATTCCCCTGATGCAGCGAAGTTGTGTCTTCGCGCCGGATTAAGTGTATGGATTCCGCATTGGGGGGATTGCATGAGTAAACTACATTATTCCGGTATTTGCGAAGTTGCCGAACAAATCGAGAGCGGAAAACTGTCGCCGGTCGATTTGACGCGACATATGCTTGATAGGATCGACGCGATCGACAAAGATCTCAAGAGCTTCATGACGGTAACGAGAGACAGGGCGCTCAAAGAAGCTGAGAAGGCCGAACGTGAGATTGCTGATGGAGATTACCGCGGGCGTCTTCATGGCATCCCAATCGCCATCAAAGACCTTATCGATGCAAAAGACCTTCCAACACAAGGAGGGCTGGCTGTTCTCAAGGGCAATGTCGCGGCTAATGATGCACCGGTATTGAAGAAGCTCTCTGCAGCCGGAGCGATCCTGATTGGAAAGCTCAACATGACCGAAGGCGCGATGGCTGGCTACCACCGTGATTTCGAGATCCCAGTCAATCCATGGAATGCAGGCTACTGGTCTGGGGCTTCGTCGAGTGGATCGGGCGTGTCCGTTGCGGCAGGACTGTGCTTTGCAGCACTTGGGACTGACACAGCAGGCTCGATCCGATTTCCTGCAATGGCCAACGGCGTTGTCGGATTGAAGCCAACGTTTGGCCTGGTCGGGAAGTCCGGTGCTCTCACCCTGGGAGACAGTCTCGACCACATCGGCCCGCTGACCCGTCGTGTTGCTGACGCAGCGATCATGCTGGAAGTAATGGCGGGATACGACAGGTTCGATAGACACTCTCTGGATCGTCCCGTGCCCGATCTGACATCCAATCTGGATGCCGGGATAGCGGGTATGCGTATCGGCTATGATGCGACTTACACTGCAATTGGCGCATCGAAGGAGCTAATTGCCGCGCATGAAGCAGCGCTATTGGAATTGGAAAAGCTCGGGGCGCAGATAGTCGAGGTGAGCGTGCCTTCCCAGACAACCGAATTGATGGATGCCTGGTTTGCTATCTGTGCTTCAGAAGCGGTTGCAGCGCATGCCAAAACCTATCCGGCAAGGGCTGCTGATTATGGCGGTTACTTCGGAGATTTTCTCGCTCTTGGCACAACAATTACGCAAGAGCAGGTTGATGCTGCATGGCAACTCAGGCGTGCTTTTTCGGCAGAGTTCAACGAATTTCTGGCAAGCGTTGACGCACTGGCTCTGCCATCAGGGATCGGTCCGCTACAGAATGACTATGATCTGTATCAGAACGCCGAAGCGCTACAGCCGCTCTTTGACAAGGCGCATCTGGAATATACGGTGCCGTTCGACATGGCAGGTGCACCAGGCCTCACCGTGCGGTGTGGCTTCACCGCAGAAGGGATGCCCTTGGCTATACAGTTTGGCGGCGCCCCTTTCTCTGAAGCTACGCTGTGCCGGATTGGTCATGCCTATGAGCAAGCAACTTCCTGGCACGAGAGCAATCCGCCTATATAGATCGCGCTCGCATATCGATTGTCGCAAATAGCCGATACGGAATTATGCCATTCGAACGCACAATGTCCCCAACTGGGTCGTTAGCAGGCAGTCCGCATTTGGTGGTCGAAGCCGGGAAGTTTGGCAGTCTGCAATTTACTCCAAACCCAACCAGAACCGACCAACCCCACAAATGGGAAGGGCGGCCCTGCCGAAACAGGAACCGCCCTTCGCATGGTCAGCGGTCAGTTAGACCGCCGACGAAGCCTTACTCGGCAAAAAGAAACTACCGAATATGCTCCGCCTGGGTCTTCACCGACCTCGCTACTGAACCATGAGACATCGGATCACCTCCTTTCGCGCTTTTAAGCCAAGGGCCGCGCCGATCACCGGGGGCCCGGGACCTGCGTTCACCGCCGGTCTTGATTGGCAATGTGAATCGCGAAGGGTGTAAAAACAAGCCCCAAAAAATTCTTTTTCACAGCCGGGCTGCAATGCGCCTTGCGGCTTAGTTCCGGCACTCCTCGATCACGCGCGTAACCTCTGGCCAAGCGGGGATATAAAGCACCGGCTCTCCCGCCACCTGAACCGCGAAACGGCCCTTGGAAAAGGCCATCGCGTCAAGAAAGGGGTCGAGCGCGGGGATGCTGGCCGAAAGTATGCTGGCGGAAGCGCCCGACTGCGGTTCGGCGCGCAAATCGCGGTCTGCGGTTTCTGTGCGGATACGCATGGTGCGCGGGTCGCCTGCATTGCTGAGGCGGCCAAACGAAATGCTGCGGTTCGCGCGGTTGCATTGCATGGCAAACAGCGGGATTTGTCCCGCCATGCCGAAGGATGCGATCGGCGTGCCGGTGCTGTCCGAATATGTCCAATCACCCGGCGTGGCGAGATTATCCGCCCAATTGCTTGAAGCCGTGGTGATAGGCGCGGCGGGCTGGACCGGCGTGGGTGCAGGCTGCGCGGCAGGTGAGGGCGTTGGAACAGGGGTCGGCTGGGGTGCCGGGGGAATGCACGCGGTAAGCGCAAACGCGCCGATCAGGGCGGCGGAGCCAAGAAGATGTGTGCGATTTAACTGCATGAAGCGATAACCCTACGAATACCGGGGTGGGTGGAAAAATGTTGCAGCACAAACGCTCTGGCCCTGCCGCATCCTAATCTCTATCGCTTCGCGCATGGTAGAGCGCAAGCCTTCGCGTACCCGCATCGATCAACTGCTTGTCGAACGCGGCGAGACGGACAGCCGCAGCCGTGCGCAGGCGCTGATCATGGCAGGGCTGGTGTTTGCCGGGCCTCCGGGAAAGCTCGAAAGGGTGAACAAGTCCGGTCAGCAAGTTACCGAAAACATTGCAATTGAGGTGCGCGGCCGCGATCATCCTTGGGTCGGGCGCGGGGGCATGAAGCTGGACCATGCAATCCAGCACTTCGGGCTTGATGCGCGCGGCGCGGTGGCAATGGATATCGGCAGCTCCACCGGCGGCTTCACCCAAGTTCTGCTGCATCACGGGGCGGAGCATGTGTTTGCCGTGGATGTCGGCACCAACCAGCTTGCCTGGAAGCTGCGGGAGGATCCGCGCATCACTGTGCTGGAACAGACCAACGCCCGCGCGCTGACCCCTGAAATTATTGACCGGCCCTGTAATTGGGTCGTGTGCGATGCCAGCTTCATTGGCCTTGCCAAAGTGCTGGATGTGCCGCTGAAACTGGCCGCGCCGCGATGCCGCCTCGTCGCGCTGATCAAGCCGCAATTCGAAGTGGCCAAAGGCGAAGTCGGCAAGGGCGGCATCGTCCGCGATCCGGCTTTGCACGCCCGCGTATGTGATGAAGTGACGGCGTGGCTGGAAGCGGGCGGCTGGCGTATCGAAGGGCTGACGGATAGCCCGATTACCGGCACGCAGGGCAATGTGGAATTCCTGATCAACGCGGTCCGCGGCATGGATGACAATGTTACTGAGTGACCCGGTAACGGACACTGGCAACACAGCTATTGGGCGCGGCGGCGCTTGCTCTAGGGCGTTACCGCGGCCAAAACTGCCGTCAAACGAATCGGAGCCTCAATGAATCGTCTCGCTTCTCCCGGTCAATTGCGCGCCAGCCTGCTCCGCTGGGCGCTGTTCATTGTTCCTTCTGTTGTCCTGCTCGGCTTTCTGGCGGGGCAAATGGGCGGAGACGCCAACAGCGCGTGGTTCCAGTCGCTGGACAAACCCGCCATTTTTCCTCCGCCCGCCACTTTCGGGATCGTGTGGGCGATCCTTTACGCGATGATCGGCTTCGCCTTTGCAATGGTCTGCGCGGCATGGGGTTCGGCGAACCGGGGCGTCGCGATTGCCGCTTTCCTGGTGCATCTGGGATTTAACCTGGCGTGGTCGCCGGTGTTCTTCGGTCAGCAGGAAATCCAGTTGGCTCTATATGTCATCATCGCCGTCGATGTGCTGGCAATCCTGACCACGGTACTGTTTTTCAAGGTGCGCAAATGGGCTGGCCTGCTGATGCTGCCCTATCTGGCATGGGTTCTGTTTGCGACCGTGCTGAACTGGCAGTTTCTTGAACTGAACCCCGATCCCGCAGATTTCGACGATGACGGCGCAGTACAGAGCTTCGAGTTCTAATTCGGTAACGCTCGCCGATCCGGGCGCGCATCCTTGGTGCTATTCCCTACGTTTCACTGCCGGGCACCAGCGGGCGGCCATCCGGCCTTGCCAATCTTCGGTTGGTTTTGGGTTGAGATTTTCTGCGAGACGCACCACATAGTGCCCATGCAAAGCGAAAACCCGATCATCGCCGATTTCGTCAAAGTCGCCAATTCCGCAGCGGGAACGCTGGCGGGTATGGGCCGTGAAGCGCGGGACAACGCGCGCGAGAGAATGAAGGAGGCCATGGGCGGCCTCGATTTTGTCTCTCGCGAAGAGTTTGACGCTGTGAAAGACATGGCTGCCAAAGCGCGCGAGCACGCGGAGGCGTTGGAAGCCCGCGTCGCCGCTCTCGAAGCCAAAGGCTGACGCTTCCTGCTATCTGCTGAATGTGGTGTTGCGCGCAGGCCAGATACGCGTGCCCGTGCTGTTTTCGCATGGAGCCATGGACCCGCGCATCGACATTTCCGAAACGGAAATCATGGTGCAGGCCTTGCGCGCCAACGGCACAGAGGCGCCCTTCATTTGCATTCCGGACGAAGGTCGCGCCTGGCAAAAGCTGGCGAGCCGATTGGCCTATTACCGAAAGCAGGCGGAGTTTCTGGAAGAACAGCTTGGGGTGACCGAAGCTAGCGGGTAACGCTTGTGCATATGCACCTGCGCGCCCCCGCCATACTTGTGTCCGCCCGCCAGCACGGCGAAACTGCGGTTATCGGACGGTTTCTGACCGGCGAGTACGGCCTTGTCGCAGCCTATGTTGCAGGCGGGCGCGGGAGGAACCTTCGCCCGGTGGTCATCCCCGGCAATGCCGTGGAAGTGCAGTTTTCAGCCAAATCCGACAGCCAACTGCCCTTTGCCAGGGTGGAACTGACGCAAAGCCGCGGGCCGTGGTTGGGTGAGCCTCTGGCTGCTGCTGCGATTGCATGGCTTTGTGCGCTCACCGCTACGGCGCTGCCGGAACGCCAGCCCTATCCGACTTTGCACGAGGCGCTCGGCGGGGCGCTTGATGCGATCTGCAATGCACCATCTGCGCGCGGCTGGGCAGGCGCCCTGGTGGGATACGAGGTGCTGCTTCTACGCGAAATGGGATATGGCGGCGCAGGCGGTCGACCCGAAGGTGATCTGGCGCAGGTGATCGAGGTGATGGACGACTTGGCAGAGCCGCTGAACCACTACCTGCTTGCCGACCAGCGCGGAGACGTTATGGCCGCGCGCGGACGCTTAAGGGATTTGCTGGGACGGATGGTCTGACATGAAAATCGCATTGCTTGCAGGGGACGGGATCGGCCCGGAAATCATGGCGGAGGCGCGGCGTGTGCTGGATGCGCTCTCATTGCCCGGACTGGTGTTGTTCGAGGGCGATGTGGGAGGCGCGGCCTACAAGCGCCACGGTCATCCTCTGCCGGAAGAAACGCTGGAAATGGCCCGCGCTTCCGATGCCGTGCTGTTCGGCGCGGTCGGCGATCCGGCTTGCGACAATCTGGAACGCCATTTGCGGCCTGAACAGGCGGTGCTTGGCCTGCGCAGTGCGCTCGGCCTGTTCGCCAATCTGCGCCCGGCCACCATGTTTGCCGGGTTGGAGGACATGTCTGCGCTGAGGCCCGAAATCGCGCGGGAAATCGACGTGCTGATTGTGCGTGAGCTCAATGGCGATGTCTATTTCGGCGAAAAGGGAATGCGCACCACGCCTGATGGCGTGCGCGAAGGTTATGACATCATGTCCTATAATGAGGACGAAGTGCGCCGCATCGCCCATGTCGCCTTCCGCGCCGCGCAAGGCCGCAAGAAACGCCTGTGCAGCGTGGACAAGGCGAATGTGCTGGAAACCAGCCAGTTGTGGCGCGATGTAGTGGTGGAAACCGCCGCTGAATATCCCGATGTCACGCTCAGCCACATGTATGTGGACAATGCTGCCATGCAGATGGTGCGCAATCCGGGCCAGTTCGATGTGATGGTCACCGGCAATCTGTTCGGTGATATATTGTCTGATCAGGCCAGTATGTGTGTCGGCTCCATCGGCCTGCTCGCCAGCGCGGCCTTGGGAGAACGGCAAACAGAATTCGGCACGTTCGGCATGTATGAACCTATCCATGGCAGCGCGCCCGATATTGCCGGGCAGGGTACTGCTAATCCTTCTGCAATGATCCTCAGCCTTGCCATGTTGCTGCGCCATTCGCTGGGCCGCGAGGATGACGCTGCGGTGATAGAGGCCGCAGTGGCAAAGACGCTGGACGACGGCATTCTGGGTGCGGATCTGGGCGGATCGGCGGGTACCAGGGCCATTGGCGATGCCGTTCTGGGACGGCTGAAATAATCGGTACGGTAACCTTATGGTTAACAATTCCCCGTAATGCGGGTGCATGCACATGAGTCACAATGATTTCCGGCAGCAGGTAGAAAGCGTCGCCGCTTTGGCGAAGGCGCAAGCGACAGCTCCGTTGGACCTCGCCATCGTTTTGCCCACGCTGAACGAACGGGACAATATCGCCCCAATGGTAGAACGGCTTGAAAAAGCCCTTGGTCCTGCCGGCTGGGAAGCCGTGTTTGTCGATGACAATTCGCATGATGGTACCGCCGAAGAAGCGCGCCGCATCGGGCGCAGCGATCCGCGTATTCGCGTGATCCAGCGCATCGGACGGCGCGGCCTGGCAAGTGCTGCCATCGAAGGCATGTGCGCCACCGCTGCGCCTTATGTGGCGGTTATGGATGCCGATCACCAGCACGATCCCGCGCTGCTTGTCGATATGCTGGCCGCGGTGAAATCGGGTGAGGCTGACCTGGCCTATGCCAGCCGGTTCGCCGTGGGCGGCAATGCCGATGGTCTGTCCTCCAAAGGGCGGGAGAAAGGCAGCAAAGTTGCCAATGCGCTCGCCCGCAAGCTGACAGGTACGGAATTGACCGATGCGATGAGCGGGTTTTTCCTGCTGCGTACTGATCAACTGCGTAAACAGGCTGAAAACCTTTCGGGCATAGGGTTCAAGATCATGCTCGACATTCTCGCGACTGCCCAGCCGCGTCTGAAAGTGAAGGAATTCCCGTTGAAATTCGCAGAACGTCTCGCCGGGGAAAGCAAACTTGATCACGGCGTCGTGCTCGATTTCATTGCGGGCCTGGCTGAACGCTATTTCGGCAAATGGCTGCCAACACGCTTCGTCCTGTTCGGCATGGTCGGGGGTTTGGGCGTCTTCGTCCATATGGCCGTGCTGGCCGCGATTTACTGGCCGCAAACGGTCGCTTTCGGCTGGGCGCAGGCCATCGCGACAATGGTGGCGATGACATTCAACTTCTGGCTCAACAACATGCTGACTTACCGCGACAAGAAGCTTGGCGGAGCGGACGGCATGTTCTGGGGCTGGCTGAAATTCTGCGGAGCGTGCTCGGTCGGGGCTTTCGCCAACGTCGCTGTGGCCACCGTGCTGGAAGAGCAGGGCATGCTGTGGTGGAGCGCGGCACTTGTCGGCGTGGTGATCGCATCTGTCTGGAATTATGCGCTTTCCAGCAAATTTGTCTGGGGCCGTTTCCGGTAATTCGCGTGGTCCTTCATTTCCCCCGCATATGATGGTATTGCCCGCAGCTCGGGTCGCGCCGATCCCTGGGGGAAATTGATGCGAAAACTTATCATGCTTGCCGCGCCGTTGGCGCTTGTTGCCTGCGCCGAACCGGCTGCAGAAGAAGAAGCCGTAATCGACGAGGCGCTTGTTGAGGCGGAAGCACCGGCGATGACAACCGGAAATGGCAGTCCTGCTGGCACGTATTCCGTAACCATGGCTGACGGCTCCATCGGAACGTCCATGTTGAACGCCGACGGTACTTCTCAGAGCATGGATGCAGAAGGCAATGTGGTGCAGGAATCCACATGGGCCATCGTCGACGGGAAAACCTGCTTCACCAGCATCGAAGAGGGCTCCGAACCTGAATGCTGGACCGAAAGCGAACCTGACGAAACCGGAACTTTCACAGCCACGTCTGATGATGGCGAAATCGTGACCGTTTCGCCGCAGGCTTAATTACGTACCACCCAATCCGGCGAGGCGGGCTGCTTTCGGGCTGCCCGCCTTTGCTATTTTCGCTCCGCCGATATCAGGTGGTGCCGGGCGGATAATTCTGGATCAGCTGGTTGCGTAGCTGTTTGGAAAAGCGCCGCCGTCGAATCCGGCGGGGCCTGCCGCAGCGCTGATGCTGGTAGCGGTCTTGTCGCAATCCACGCAGGCCGGAGTCGTCCAGACTTTAAGAGCTTTCGGCATGTCGTGATCAATCATGGTCGCCCCCCATTTGTAAAAGATCGCCATAGCACGGCCGCGCCATCAGGCACAGCGCCCGCCAACGTCCTTATCCGGCAAAGCTCAACGCCATCCGCCTATCCATGCCCAGCGCAGGAAATCCTGTGGATCGTCCAACGGTGCAGCGGTCAGGATTGGAAACCAGTAGATGAATACCCCCGCAGCAGCGACCGCCAGTGTGATGGGAATCAAGCGTTCCCCGCGTTGCCACAAATGCTCTACGGCCAGCGCCATCGCGCCGCTTATGAACATTCCCGGCAGGAAGTAGTGGAAGTAGAATTGTACCGCCTTGGGCGCCAATATCCACAGGGCGAGGCTGACGAGAAAAAGCAATACCAGCGCCAGCATATCCTTGCGCCCTGTCCGCCAGCCTTCCCATGCGCACCAGCCCATGGCCAGCAGGCCGAACCACATGGTCACCGGATTGCCGATCAGCATGACGCCGCGCTGCGCCCCGTCGATAAATTCGTAAAGATACCAGATCGAACGGCTGTTGCTGACCCATTGCCACCATTCGCTTTGATAAGGATGCCCCTGCGGCACCTGCGTTTGCAGCGCGAGCATGTGCTGGTGCAGGTCGATCAGCCCGGTCGAATTGCCTGACGGAACCGACCAATACAGAAACGGCCAGAAGGTAAGGGCATAGACCGCCAAAGGTAGCAGCCCGAGCCAGATACCCGCTTCCCACAAAGGAATGCCTGCGACCGGCCAACCGCGGCGAGAGGTCAGGAAATGCCGCCGACCCGCTGCAAGCCTGGCGCCGAAGAAGGCGAGGCCGGGCAGTACGGCGAGCGGTATGGCATTCCATTTGCTGGCCATCGCGCAGCCGAGCGCAACGCCGCTGATCACAAGCCGCCAGCGCCCTGTTTCGTTCTCCCGCACGGCACCGGCAAACATCCACAGCGCGACCATGATGAAAGCGACCATGAACACATCGAGCATTGCAATGCGGGCATGGACGAACAGCAGGAAGTTGGTGCTGACAAACAGACCTGTCAGCAGGCTGGCGGCGCGCGTCTGGCTGGAAAACCACGCCGCCCGCATCGCTGCAAACAGGGCGAGCGCGCCGAAAATCACGCTGAAAACGCGCCAGCCGAAAGGCCCGTCACCAAACAGCCAGATGCCCAGTGCCATCAATTGTTTGCCGAGCGGGGGATGTTCTACATTTGTCGCAAAGCCCAAATCCAGCACAGCACGTGCGGCCGGCAGGTAATGCACTTCATCGAAATATGGCTGGGTCGGTGTGCTGATCCGCACCAGCGCCAGTGCCATAAAGACAAGCGCGATGAGGATGTTCCAGGCAAACGGATCGCGGGGATGATCTGGCGGAGCGCTCATAAGATAATCTGTTCGATAAATGGGCGCAGGGCCAAGAGCAATTGGCAAATCACACCATCGCCCCTAAACCCCGCGCCATCATGAAAAAGACTACCGGAACCGATCCCGCCATCACCGCCAAGTGGCGTCCCGCCACGCAGGCTGTGCGCGCTGGCACCAATCGCAGCCATCACGGCGAGACGAGCGAAGCGCTCTATCTTACCAGCGGTTTTGCCTATGACAGCGCCGAGGAAGTCGCCGCGCGTTTCGCAGGCGAGGCAGAAGGGATGCAATATTCCCGCTTCAAAAACCCCACAGTGGAAATGGCGCAAGCGCGCATCGCCGCGATGGAAGGGGCAGAGGCATGCCTGATGCAGGCGAGCGGCATGGCGGCGATGACCGGTTCCTTGTTATGTATGCTCAGCGCAGGCGATCACGTGGTTGCAGGCCGTGCCGCGTTCGGCTCCTGCCGCTGGATTCTTGACAATGTGCTGAACCGTTTCGGCATCACCCACACCGCGATCGACGGGACGGACAACGCCGCGTGGGAAGCCGCCGTGCAGCCCAATACCAAGGCGTTTTTCTTCGAAACGCCTGCGAATCCCACGATGGACATTGTCGATCTGGAATTTGTGTGCGGTCTGGCGCGGTCCAAGGGGATCAAGACGGTAGTCGACAACGCCTTTGCCACGCCGGTGCTGCAACGTCCGCTGGATTTCGGGGCGGATATTGTCGCTTATTCCGCCACAAAACTGATGGACGGGCAGGGCCGCGTGATGGCGGGCGCGGTGTGTTCCAGTACTGCATGGATCGAGGAATATCTCAGCCCGTTCCAGCGCAACACCGGGCCGATCTGCGCGCCGTTTAACGCGTGGGTAGTGATGAAAGGGCTGGAAACACTGCCCCTGCGCGCGCCTGCACAAAGCGCCAATGCGGTGCTGGTCGCGCAATTCCTTGAAGACAAGGGCCTGCGCGTGCTGCACCCCGGCCTGCCCAGCCATCCGCAATATGCGCTGACGCAAAAGCAGATGGTCGCCGCCGGACCGATCTTCGCCTTTCATGCGCCGGCAGGTCAGGAACAGGCGATGGCGCTGTGCAACGCGCTGGAGTTGATCGATATCTCCAACAATATCGGCGATTCCAAATCGCTGATGTGCCACCCCGCCAGCACCACGCATTACAACATGGGCGCAGAAGGCCGCGCAGAAGCGGGCATCGAAGACGGCATGCTGCGCATCAATGTCGGGCTGGAAGACCCGCTCGATCTGATCGAGGATCTCGACCGGGCACTGGGCAAGGTCGGGCTTTAGGTCCGCGCAAGGGAGAAGTGCCTGAATCCGGTCCCGCAAAGCCTGGATACGGCGGATAGAAGCTGCTGGTAGAGGATATCGGCCAAAGCCCCCTTTGCCGCGCAAGTGAAGTCCGCTACGCTGTGTGCATGGCTTTCGATGCGATCTCTTCCCTGTTCCAGCATGTTGCGATCACGAAAGATGTGACCGTGCGCGTTGCGGTGAATTTCATGCCCGAACAGTCTCGGATCGGCGCGGGACGGTGGTTCTGGGTGTATCATATCCGAATCGAAAATGGCCGTGATGAACGCGTACAGCTGAAAACACGGCATTGGCGCATCACCGATTCCCTGGGCATGGTGAACATCGTCGACGGCGAAGGCGTGGTCGGGGAAACTCCGCTGCTGGAGCCGGGGCAGACACATGATTATGTGTCCGGCTGCGAGCTGACAACTAATCAGGGCACTATGGAGGGGTTCTACACCTTCGCCCACGACGACGGCACGCTGTTCGAAGTGGCGATCCCGATGTTCTCGTTGGCTGCACCTGCGGATTCTTCAGTTTAATCTCATGCGCCGCCGGCGCTTGATCGAAATTGCCGTCCAAAAAACTTTATGCGGAAGGCGGGTGTCGCCATTTCAGCGAAGATCGCAGTCAGGCCGATCGCGAAATTGATCATGTACTGTTGCCGGTATGAAACGGCCGGCATTGATCATGATGCGGCACTGCGATCAAGCAGCGTGGTATGATCGTGTGCGCTGCGGCTTGCCGAGGTGCTTTTGCCTGCCTAAGTGCAGCTTGACACATGAAACGCACACATCTTCCCCTCAACGCCTTGCGCGTTTTCGATGCCGCCGCCCGGCACCTCAGCTTCACCCGCGCGGCGGACGAACTGGCGGTAACGCCTGCCGCCGTGGGCCAGCAGATTCGCGCGCTGGAAGATGTGTTGGGAGTCGTCTTGTTCCGGCGCACGTCGAAAGGGCTGGAATTGACGGATGAGGCCGATGCCGGGCTTGATGCCCTGCGCGAAGGCTTCCTTCGGTTCGAGGAGAGCGTGCAGGGCATGCAGGCTGGCCAGTCCAGCAGCCATTTCGCCATTGCCGCGCCGCGCGAATTTTACGCGCAATGGCTCGCACCGCGTCTGGCAGAATTCCAGAAAGCCAACCCGGAGGCCAAGTTCCTGCTGGTGGCTGACGAAAATGCCGATTTCACCGAAAGCAATCTTGATCTGGCCATCCGGCTTGTGGACGGCCCCGATGATCTGGAAGGCGCGCAGCTTATTCAGGGCTGCCGCGTGACCGTGGCCGCTCCGGGTGCTCCGGACATCTGGATCAGCTGGCCCACGTATGAACCGCCGCAAGGCGCAGCCATTGGATTGCAGGTCGGGAATGCCGGGCAGGTCTTGTCGTCCGTGATAGCCGGAATGGGCCGCGCGATCCTGCCAATGCCTTTGGTAGAGGATGCGCTGGCGGGTGGGCGGCTTGAAGTGATCGGACAATCCGAAGACTGCCGCCGCGCCTACTGGCTACTCGCCCCGCGCCCGCAATGGCGGCAGAAAAAGGTGCAAGCTCTGGTGGCGTTTTTGACCCAGAACTGAGAAATCTTGAATGACTGACACGCCAACGCTGACCACCGATCGCTTTGTCTGCCGTGCTTTGGAAGCAGGCGATACAGAGGCCTTCTGGCCGGCCTTCAGCGATGCAGCACAGATGCGTTACTGGTCTCGCGGGCCATTTAACGAAATGGACAAGCTGCGCGAATATCTGCTCGACAGCAGTGCAGGGCGAAGCTGGGTGGCAGTCCCCAAAAAGGGCGGCGCCCCTGTATTTCGGCTGTTTACGAGTGAGAGCAGCCCCGGTGTCGCAGAAATCGGATATATCATGATCCCGGGGCATGAAGGGCAAGGCATTGCGCGCGAATGTCTGTCGGCATTGATCACCCACCTGTTTCGCGCAGATGGCTATCACCGGATATTTGGTGATGTTGACCCGCGCAACACTGCATCCGCGCGCCTGCTGCTGGACCTTGGCTTCACGCGGGAGGCGCATTTGCGCCATGCCATGAAAACGCACATTGGCTGGTGCGACACCTGGTTGTTCGGCCTTCTCTGCGATGAATGGCAAGGCTAGGACTGATTAAGTTACAACGCGCTAGAAACCCGGGACTGCCGCCGGTAGTAACAGGGAAACAACTTCGAAGAGGGGCATATTCTATGAGATTCGGATTCACCAAGACGGCACTGCTTATCGGCGCTGCTGCAATGCTTACGCCCGCCACGGCCAGTGCTCAGGTCAACCTTGATGCGGCGCAAAGCGATGTCCGCGTTTTCCAGGGCACGGTAGATGGCGAGGCGGCCACCTTTGAAGTAACCGTGCCGGCGGGTTCGATCATGCAGATCGATGTGCTGTCCACGTCCGACCTCGATCCTATCGTAACAGTCACCGATGCCGCCACCGGCGATGTGATTGCAGAGGATGATGACGGCGGTGACAACCTCAATTCCCGCGTACGCATTCGCGGTGAGGAAGGCCGGCGCATTGTAATCTCGGTCAACAGCTTCGATGCGACATGGGTGGAAGAAGGGGAGACCTATGGCGGCAGTTTCGACCTGCGCCTTGCCACCAGCACCTATACCGCACCTGTCACGCGCACCGTAACCTACGGGTCACGCGAAACCGGCACTGTTCAGGGTGAACCGGACCTGTTCACGTTTACGGCGCAGGCCGGCGACATGATCGAAGTCGCGCTGCTGTCCGAAGGTGAGCTCGATCCGTATCTCGAACTGCGCGATGCCGATGGCGAGACGATCAATATGGATGATGACGGCGGCAACGGCCTCAATTCGCTGTTGACGCATGTTTTTGAAGAAGCAGGCACCTACACCATCGCGGCGATGGGTTATGGCGAAAGCACGGGCGATTACACCCTGCGCGTCCGTGAACGCCGTACCGCCATGGCGCAGTTGCCGTTGCAGATGATCGGCCTGAATGACGAGGCAACGGGTGAACTTTCCTCACCGTGGATGGAAGACGGGATGCGTCCCAGCTCGATCCTGTATCAGCTCAGCCCTGCCGCACTGGCGACGATCCGCAGTGGCGCCGGGCAGATCACCATTCGCATGAACGCAGCCGAAGGCGGCGATCCTGATTTCGGTTCGGACATCGATCCGTTTGTCGAACTGGGCTTCGACACGCCGCTCGGTTTTGCGGTGGCGACATCGGATGACGATGGTTCGGGCACGCTCAACGCGATGCTGCCGGTCGATCTTGGCCTGCTGGCAGATCACCCCGGCCTGCTTGATATGATGCGTATCCGCGTAACCGGTCTTGGCGGATCGGCTGGCGCCTACACGCTTACCATTACCGAAGGTATGGAAGAGCGTGTGGAGAACGTGATGGGAGACGAGTATTCAATTCCCGCTCCGCCCGTGCCGATGGTAATGCCGGCGGACTGACCGGACGCACCTTTCAAGAACCACATGAGAAGGGCGGGGGCAACTCCGCCCTTTTTCCGTTGGTCCCCATGCGTTGCTGCTCTTGCCGCTACTTTCCCGCCGGTTCCAGCCCGCCCTCTGACAGGAGGCGCTGCGCTTGCGCCTTGCGTTCGCGCATCAGGTCGAGCTTGGCATTGAGGCTGGCGAGCACTTCGTCCTTGCTCTGGCGCATGGCGGAGCGGTGCTCTGCCAGCACCTCTGCGCGGATGCGTTCGTACAGCGGGTGGCCGGGCAGCACCTGCGCGCCGTAACGGTCTGCGCGGCGCTGGCGCAGGAGGAACATCACCAGCGCCTCGTTATGCCGCCGCTCCGTGCCGAGCAGCTTGCCGGAGGAGACGACCAGCCGCTCCTCCCCCTCTATCGCCCGCTGGAGCGCGCAATCCTCCAGCCGCGCAATGCCGCAATCAACCGCCGCCTCCCACGCAGCACGAAAGCCCTCTGCACCGGGCCGCTGGCGCAGCTTGTACAAAGCCTCCAGCGAAGCGCCGATGTGCCTGGCGGCCTGTTTGACGATGCCGGTGGCGGCCAGATGCGCGATAAAGCGGCGCTGGCGATCAGGCGTGATGGAGTTCTTGCGCGGATTGGTGTGCGGGACGGGGGTGAAGTCCAGCAACGGATCATCCTCGGGGAGGGGCGAGGCGGCGGGCGCGGTGACGTAGCTGGTGGCCCGCGCCCGGGCCCGCACCGCCGGGTCCTCGCGGCGAGGTGTCTGGGGGTGCGCGGAGATTTCGGGATCGGTGAGACGGTCCTCGGGCGCTGTTTCAGAGAGGGGGCTGGCGATAGCGCGGGTGTTGGTGTGGTGATTGCTCATGCGGGATGGGGAGCATGGGGGTGAGGGTGTAGGAAAGTGATAACCTCAAAATTAGGGAAATCTCGAAACTCCCGTTCTGTTTTCCCCTTTTCTGCTCAGTGATTTTTGCCGTTACCAAAAGCTGTTGCGCGCAATGCAAGTTGGACAGCCGCTTTGCCAAAGCTGCCATGCACGTTCACTTGAAAACAGTTTCTTTGTGAGTCTGTTGCGCGTAGTCGAAAGACAAATCCCCTATCTATGAAAGTTCTCACACGCGATGACCTTCGTCCCATTCGATCCTCTGGAATTTAAGAATACCCACGTGAACGAGGCCGCACTTGCGGCGCTAAAGCGCGAGATTACTAACATCCTGAGTTCATATGTCGGTTGGTATGATCCATTCTCCGAGTTAATCCAAAACGCACTCGATGCCGTGGAGGCCAGGCGGGCTCTCGAGGCGAGCGATGGCAACAAAGCAAATTATGTTCCGACTGTGTCTATTCTAATAGATATTGTGAATAATTCGCTGACAGTATCAGACAACGGAATTGGTCTCGATGAGCAAAAATTCCAGCAATTTTTAGCTCCTAATTTCTCTTTCAAGTCGGGAAACACAAGGGGCCACAAAGGCGTTGGCGCGACGTATGTAGCGTACGGATTCAATTACATGAGGATTGAAACCAAGACACCTGGATTTGCGGCCGCCGGTCGGATCCGAGGAGCTAGAAATTGGCTCTATGAAATGGGTGCGGCGGCAAATCCAAGGATTGAACCCTCCGACGGCCAGTCTGCCGATCCTGAGTTCAGTAACTTTGAGCGTGGCGTATCGATAACAGTCAGATTTGATGACTCCACTCACCCTAGAAAGCTGAGCTGGGTGATGGCCGACGACGCTGAGAAGTGGGCAAACATTTTGGCCATAAAAACTGGCCTAGGTTCTGTTGTGGAAGATGACTCCATAAAGACCAAAATCGTAGTTAGAAGCGAAAATGGCGAAACCTCGATCGAGCCCGACAGTGTCGCTTACTTGTGGCTTCATAAGCAAGGTGGGAAGATCGCGAGAATACGGGATGTCGATGCGGAAGCACGGAGACTATTTGAAAAGTTTGGTCCGGGTCGAGCACTTCCGGATAAATTTCGTCAATTGGATTTTCTCTGGGACACCTGGTCAGCAGATGAAATCGCGCAAATTATGGGTGCTGATCTAGCTGAGGAGGAACGAGAGGTATTAGAAAGATACGTTCCGACTATTTCTGTAGAATTTGGATACACCGCTAAACTTTGGACAAAATTTAATAAAAGCTTGGGCATTAGGAGCAATTACAAAGTTCTTCATGCGGGGATACAGCTTGCCGCAAACCGTATGCCTCAGGGAGAGCCGCTCGTAATCCCATTGGACCGCAACATCGGCCGCCAAAATCAAATCCATTTTTTGGTTCATTTCGACAATTATTCTCCAGACATGGGCCGAAAGGGTTTTCATCGAGAATTGGCAGATTTTTCAAAATCGGTTGCGAAGAAAATAACGGATAGCATACTTGCGAAACTGCGTTCTCAGCTAAAGGCGAACACTGGAGTTGCTCCAGATTTGGTGCGGGAATTAAAAGTTAGTGAGTGGAAGGAGAGAATGCTCGCGCATGAAGGTAATTTGCCTCTTAAGCTTGAGAGCGAACATTTCTTTGCTCCTACCGAGCGGGTATCTGTGACCTCAGAGCCAACGCGCGAGCAGGACGTAATTGCACTTTTCAATCAACTTATCGCTGGCGGAGTGGTGCGTGGGCTTCAAATTATGTCCACAAACGAACGTTTTACATATGATGGCTTAGTAAAAATTGCTTTTGACTTGCCCAGCGAACTTTATGTCTATGATGAGGCCTCAAATCCGTTGGGAGTGACATTGGAACTATCTGAGGCGCTCAGTGGGAAGGTCACACCACCTCGCATTTTAGAATACAAATTTTCATTGGATGGGCTTGTCGAGGACTTCGATACGCATGACAAAAATGTGAATGATGTCGATCTTTGCGTTTGTTGGCAAACCGGAAGCCTTTATTCTGAGCGTTATGGCATTACCTCTTTATTGATACCTGAGAATGCAGATCAGCGACAGTTCCATGGAGTTACCCATACTTTGACCGATTTAGAAAATGGGGCGAAACTTTGCGATTTGATAGTTCTTTCAGAGTTGATTGAGGCTTTGAATGAGCCAGAGGCCAGCAGTGAGCGCCAGAGAAACAAATACGAGTAGTAGATAGCGATCACTTGACCCCCACACCAAATCCAATTAAGTGCGCCCTCATCCAAGGCATGCTCTAACCAGCGGCCATGGTCAGATAGAGCTGAACATTGCCGGTCATGTCCCGGGGCTCCTCGCATTAGTGAGGGGCTCTTTTCTATTGGGGCGGTAGCGATACCGCCGGGGCAGCCGCCAAAGTAACCCGGTGCCTTTGTGCGTTCGGGTGGAGTGTTTCAGGCTCGTGCAATTGTCCGCGTCCGGCGGGTTGGAGGCAATGTCCTCTGGCAGCCTCAGGACGAACGGGCTTTATTTGCACGGACCTTTCAAACAATCCATCCGGTGCCTTTGGTGCCACTCATTTGGAGGTCTCCACACCTTCTTCCGTTCGCCCTGAGCTTGTCGAAGGGTTGTTTTCCTTGTTTCGGCCTTGCCTTGAAAAGGGCAGTGCTTCGACAAGCTCAGCACGAACGGGGTTGATGTGGGTGCTTCCTAAATCAGGTGAAGAGAAACGAATGCCGACTATTAACCAGCTGGTCCGCAAGGGCCGCAGTCCCATCGTCAAGAAGAGCAAGTCTGCGGCGATGGAATCCAGCCCGCAGAAGCGCGGCGTTTGCACGCGCGTCTACACGACGACCCCGAAAAAGCCGAACTCGGCACTGCGTAAGGTTGCGAAGATCCGTCTGACCAACCAGCGCGAAGTCATCGCCTATATTCCGGGTGAAGGCCACAATCTGCAGGAACACTCCGTGGTGCTGATCCGCGGCGGCCGTGTACGCGACCTTCCCGGTGTGCGTTATCACGTGCTGCGCGGCGTGCTCGACACGCAGGGTGTGAAAGATCGCCGCCAGTCCCGTTCGAAGTACGGCGCCAAGCGCCCGAAATAAGGTTTTTGTTCGCCGTGAGCATGGCGCTTGCGGCGGGGAGTTATTTGTTGGGTGCGGTCGGGACATCCGTCCCTCCCTTGCGGTTCCAGCCCTCTCCCCCTCCCAGCCACCCGATGATTATCCGATACGGTATCGGGTGGCTGGGAGGGGGAGAGGGCTGGCACCGCCCCACTCCGAAGGAGTTACGAATTATGTCACGTCGTCGTCGTCCCGAAAAGCGGATCATTCTGCCCGATCCCAAGTTTGGTGATCAGATCCTGTCGAAGTTCATGAACAACCTCATGCTCGACGGTAAGAAGGCTGTTGCTGAAGGCATCGTCTACACCGCACTGGATACAGTCGAAGCCAAGGCCAAGGCCAATCCGGTTGAGCTGTTTCACACCGCTCTCGATAATGTGAAGCCGCAGGTCGAAGTTCGCAGCCGCCGTGTTGGTGGTGCCACCTATCAGGTGCCTGTCGAAGTTCGCCCCGAACGTGCTCAGGCGCTCGCCATTCGCTGGTTGATCGCTGCTGCTCGCGGCCGTGCAGAAACCACCATGAGCGCCCGTCTTTCGGGTGAGCTGATGGATGCGGCCAACAACCGCGGCAATGCTGTGAAAAAGCGTGAAGATACGCACCGCATGGCGGATGCCAACCGCGCGTTCAGCCACTACCGCTGGTAAGACGTTCTGCTTGAAAGACCGGGGCAGGGTGTCCCGGTCTTCAAGTGGTCACTTAAAGTCACTACATAGGGCGCGAGCACATTCTCGCATCCCGAACCTTACGAGGAATTCCACATGGCCCGCGACTATCCGCTGGAGCGTTATCGCAACATCGGCATCATGGCTCACATCGATGCCGGCAAGACCACTACGACAGAGCGTATTCTGTATTACACTGGCAAATCCTACAAAATCGGCGAAGTGCACGATGGTGCCGCGACGATGGACTGGATGGAACAGGAGCAGGAGCGCGGGATTACCATCACGTCTGCCGCGACGACCACATTCTGGTCCGCCGAAGATGGCAAGGGTCCAAAGCACCGCATCAACATCATCGATACGCCGGGCCACGTCGACTTCACCATTGAAGTTGAACGTTCCTTGCGCGTGCTCGATGGCGCGGTCGCGGTTTTTGACGGCGTTGCCGGCGTTGAGCCGCAGTCCGAAACCGTATGGCGCCAGGCGGACAAGTATAAAGTTCCGCGTATGTGCTTCATCAACAAGTTGGACCGCACCGGTGCCGATTTCTACTACTGTGTTCAGTCAATCATCGACCGCCTCGGCGCAAAGCCGCTCGTGTTGTATCTCCCGATCGGTATCGAAGGCGATCTGCGCGGCGTGGTCGATCTCGTGAACAACCGCGGTATCGTGTGGGAAAATGACGGTCTTGGTGCCGATTTCTCCTACATCGATGTTCCCGAAGACATGGCTGACAAGGCTGCAGAATACCGTGAGCTGATGATCGAGCTCGTCGTCGAACAAGATGACGAGGCAATGGAAGCTTACCTCGAGGGCAATGAGCCCGACGTAGCTACACTCAAGCGTTTGATCCGCAAGGGCACCATGGACCAGGCGTTCGTGCCTGTGCTTTGTGGCTCTGCCTTCAAAAACAAGGGCGTGCAGCCTTTGCTTGATGCCGTGGTCGATTACATGCCTGCTCCGACCGACGTTGAGTCGATCAAGGGCGTCCTGCCGGACAGCGACAAGGAAGAGGTTCGTCCATCACGCGATGACGCCCCGTTCTCTGCGCTGGCCTTCAAAATCATGAACGATCCGTTTGTCGGTTCGCTCACCTTCACCCGCATCTATTCGGGCACGCTCTCCAAGGGCGGCGTTCTGAACTCGGTGAAGGACAAGAAGGAAAAGATCGGCCGCATGTTGCTGATGCACTCCAATAACCGTGAAGACATCGAAGAGGCATTTGCCGGCGATATCGTTGCGATTGCAGGTCTGAAGGAAACCACCACGGGTGACACGCTGTGTGACCCGGCGCACCCGATCATTCTGGAGCGTATGGAATTCCCAGAGCCTGTGATCGAGCTCTCGGTGGAGCCGAAGACCAAGGCTGACCAGGAAAAGATGGGCGTCGCGCTCAATCGTCTTGCTGCCGAGGATCCCTCGTTCCGCGTTTCGACCGACCACGAATCGGGCCAGACGATCATCAAGGGCATGGGCGAGCTTCACCTCGACATTCTGGTTGATCGTATGAAACGCGAATTCAAGGTCGAAGCCAACGTTGGTGCGCCGCAGGTGGCGTATCGCGAATCGCTCGGCCGTCAGGTGGAAGTGACCTATACCCACAAGAAACAATCGGGTGGTTCTGGTCAATTTGGTGAAGCCAAGGTTCGCGTGAGCCCCGGGGAACGCGGCCAGGGCATCGTCTTCGATGACAGCGTCAAGGGCGGGAACATTCCGAAGGAATTCATCCCGGCGATCGAAAAGGGTATGCGTGACCAGGCTGCAAGCGGTTACCTGATCGGCTTCCCGATCATCGACTTCACAATCGAGCTGCTTGACGGCAAATACCATGACGTCGACTCTAGCGCGATCGCTTTCGAAATCTGTGGACGCGGTGCCATGCGCGAAGTGGCCGAAAGGTCCGGCATCAAACTGCTTGAGCCAGTCATGAAGGTTGAAGTCGTTACCCCCGAGGATTATCTCGGTGATGTTATTGGCGATCTCAACTCGCGTCGTGGCCAGATCCAAGGCACCGACACGCGCGGTATCGCCACAGCGGTCGAAGCGTTCGTGCCGCTGGCCAACATGTTCGGCTACGTGAACGAGCTCCGATCCTTCAGTCAGGGCCGCGCTCAATACTCGATGCAGTTCAGCCACTATGACGAAGTTCCGGCCAGCGTGGCACAAGAGGTCAAGGAGAAGCTTGCCTAAGGCGAGCGATACAGCTAGGGGCGGCGCCTGTTTCGCGGGTGCCGTCTCTCTCTCCCCGCACAACTTTCAATTTTAGACAGAGGTTAATAAGAGAAAATGGCGAAGGAAAAATTTCAGCGGAACAAGCCGCACTGTAACGTCGGCACCATTGGTCACGTTGACCACGGCAAGACTACGCTGACTGCAGCGATCACGAAGGTGATGGCTGAAGTCCACGGCGGTGCTGCTGTTGATTTCGCAAACATCGACAAGGCTCCTGAAGAGCGCGAACGCGGTATCACCATTTCGACTGCTCACGTTGAGTACGAAACTGGTGCCCGTCACTATGCGCACGTCGATTGCCCGGGTCACGCCGATTATGTGAAGAACATGATCACCGGTGCTGCCCAGATGGATGGCGCTATTCTGGTTGTGAACGCTGCTGACGGCCCCATGCCGCAGACCCGCGAGCACATCCTGCTTTCGCGTCAGGTCGGTGTTCCGGCTCTGGTGGTTTACATGAACAAGGTTGATCAGGTCGACGACGAGGAAATCCTCGAGCTGGTCGAACTGGAAGTTCGTGAACTGCTGTCCAGCTACGATTTCGACGGTGATAACATTCCGATCATCAAGGGTTCGGCTTTGGCCGCTCTTGAAGGCCGTGACGATGCCATCGGCAAGGAATCGATCATTGCGCTTATGAATGCGGTTGACGAGTTCATCCCGCAGCCAGAGCGTCCGGTTGATCAGCCTTTCCTGATGCCTATCGAAGACGTGTTCTCGATCTCGGGTCGCGGTACGGTTGTTACCGGCCGTGTTGAAACCGGCATCGTGAATGTTGGCGACGAAGTTGAAATCGTCGGTATCAAGGACACTTCGAAGACGACCGTGACCGGCGTTGAAATGTTCCGCAAGCTGCTCGATTCGGGTCAGGCAGGCGACAACATCGGTGCACTGATCCGCGGCGTTGGCCGTGATGACGTGGAGCGTGGACAGGTTCTGGCCAAGCCAGGCCATGTGAACCCGCACACAGACTTCGATGCCGAGGTCTATGTGCTGTCGAAGGACGAAGGCGGCCGTCACACGCCATTCTTCGCCAACTACCGTCCACAGTTCTACTTCCGCACTACCGACGTAACCGGTGAAGTTGTTCTCCCAGAGGGCACCGAGATGGTTATGCCAGGCGACAACGTTTCGATCGGCGTGAAGCTGATTGCACCGATCGCCATGGACGAAGGTCTGCGTTTCGCTATCCGCGAAGGCGGCCGTACCGTTGGTTCGGGCGTGGTTTCGAAGATCACCAAGTAGGTCTGCCGCGCCATACCGGCGCAGCGGACTGCAAAAAGTGGCCCGGTACTCACGCGAGTGCCGGGCCCTTTTTATGAAGGCAGAGTTTCTGTCTGACGCATATTCAAAGGCACCTTATCGCGAACAAAGCCGAAAAGGCCGAATTCGGGGGTTGTCAGCAGAGGGTCACCTCCGTATATGCGCGCCTACAGGAAGGGATTCGTCTCTTCCGAAATGAATTTTACGGGAAGGCCGCCCGTTCCGGGAAACCGGGGATACGCGGGGCGGGCCTTTTTGTTTTTGGGGTTTCTGCCCCTTGGCTCTTTCGCATCGGTAGTTGGAATTTATGGACGCTCAGAATATCCGCATTCGCCTCAAGGCCTTCGATCACCGCGTGCTCGACCAGGCAACTGGAGAGATCGCGGACACCGCACGCCGAACTGGCGCACTTATTCGTGGTCCTATTCCTCTTCCGACGCGTATTGAGAAGTTCACCGTGAACCGTGGCCCGCATGTCGACAAGAAGTCGCGCGAGCAGTTCGAGGTGCGCACTTACAAGCGGTTGCTCGATATCGTGCAGCCAAACGCACAGACGGTTGACGCGCTGATGAAGCTCGACCTTGCTGCTGGCGTAAATGTAGAAATCAAGCTGGCCTAGGTCACGCTTCGATTGGTCCGCCTGGCAGGACCTTAAGCCGGCCGGAGAGTTAAGGGGCTCCATATGGCCCCGCCGTTTCGCAAGATCGGCAAGACATAGGGATACCGCCGGAGTTTCTCCGGGCCGCGTCCCCCGTCTCGCTCAACCAGCCAGGTGGCTGCAAGAGCACTCAGCCCGGACGGGGCGACGTTACGAAAATTCGGGTTGGCAAGCATCTGGGGAATGGTCCCCTTGTGCCTCTGTTAGGAGTTTTGGTCATGCGCACTGGCGTGATCGCGAAAAAAGTCGGGATGACCCGCCTGTTCCAGGAGGATGGACGTCACGTTCCCGTGACCGTTCTGTCTCTGGAGGGCTGTCAGGTCACTGGAAACAAAACAGCCGAACGCGACGGCTACTTCTCGGTCCAGCTTGGTGCCGGGGATGCAAAGCACAAGAACGTCAACAAGCCGCAGCGCGAAGCGTTTGCAAAGGCTGAAGTTGGCTTGAAGAAGAAAGTTGCTGAATTCCGCGTGGCTGATGAGGAAGGTCTCCTTCCCGTCGGCGCGACGATCACGGCTGATCACTTCATCGCTGGACAGATGGTTGACGTTACCGGCCATACGGTTGGTAAGGGCTTTGCCGGTGCCATGAAGCGCTGGGGCTTTAAGGGTCTCCGCGCAACGCACGGCGTTTCCATCTCTCACCGTTCGCACGGTTCGACGGGTCAGCGCCAGGATCCGGGCAAGGTCTTCAAGAACAAGAAGATGGCCGGTCAGATGGGTGACCGTCAACGCACCCAGCAAAACCTTGAAATCGTGCGCACCGATGCCGACCGCGGCCTGATCTTCGTCAAGGGCTCTGTCCCGGGCACGAAGAATGGCTGGCTGCTGGTCAAGGATGCGGTGAAGGTCGCATTACCAGAGGGCGTCCCGTTCCCTGGTGCAATGCGCCGGAACGCTGACGAAACCGCAACGCCAGATGCAACCCCCGGTCTCGTAGAGAGCGCGGCGGAGCACGAAGTGAACCCTGAAGTCGATGCGGCTACTCAGGAAAAGCTGGCTAAGGAACAGGAAGCCGGTGCTGACACCGACACCGGTTCTGCAGAATCCGACAGCGTGGGCAATGCGCCTGCGTCTGACGAAAACAAGGAAGGCTGATCGCCATGAAGGTGAAGGTCCAGAAAATCGACGGCAAGGCCGTATCGGGCAAGGGCGGAGAGCTTGAGCTTAACGATGCCGTGTTCGGTGTTGAGCCGCGTGCCGACATCCTGCACCGCGTTGTTACGTGGCAGCTCGAAAATCGCCGCGCCACTGCGCGTCCGACGCGGGAGCGTTCCGACGTTGCTCGCACGGGTAAGAAGTGGGGCAAGCAAAAGGGTTCCGGTGGCGCACGTCACGGTGCTCGCAGTGCCCCTATCTTCATCGGTGGTGGTAAGGCGCATGGTGCGCGCAAGCGTGACTTCAATCAGTCGCTCAACAAGAAGATCCGCGCGCTCGGCCTGAAAATGGCGCTTTCGAGCAAGGCGAAAGACGGTCTGGTGATCGTTGACAGTCTTGAGTTGAACGAGGTCAAGACCCAAGCGCTGAAAGGCCACTTCGACAAGAATGGCTGGAACGGCAAAGTTCTGGTTATTGATGGCGCGAGCGTGGCTGATGGCTTTGCCAAGGCCGCTGGTAACCTGCCGGGCGTCAATGTGATGCCTGCCATGGGTGCCAATGTTTACGACATTCTCAACCACGACACGCTGGTCCTGACCACGGACGCGGTTGAAAAGCTGGAGGCGCGTTTCAATGGCTAAGAAGCAAGGAATGGACGCGCGTCACTATGACGTAATCCTCGCACCGCACATCACCGAAAAGGCGACGTTGCTGAGCGAACATAACGCCGTGGTCTTCAAGGTCGCGAACACATCCACCAAGCCGCAAATCAAGGCTGCTGTGGAAGCTCTGTTCGACGTGAAGGTCACGAACGTGAACACGATTTTGACCAAGGGCAAGTCGAAGCGCTGGAAGGGTAAGCCTTACAAGCGTTCCGATTTCAAGAAGGCTATCGTGACACTGGCTGAAGGTCAGTCGATCGATATCACTGAAGGCGTGGGCTGATCCGATGGCACTGAAGAATTATAAACCGACAAGCCCGTCCCGGCGTGCTCTCGTCCTGGTTGACAAGACCGGTCTCCACAAAGGCGGCCCGGTCAAGTCATTGTCCAAGGGCATGACCAAGAGCGGCGGGCGTAACAACAAAGGCCATATCACGTCGCGTGGTATCGGTGGCGGTAACAAGCAAAAGTATCGCTTCATCGACTTCAAACGTCGTAAGTGGGACATGGAAGCAACGGTGGAGCGGATCGAATACGATCCTAACCGCACGGCTTTCATCGCGCTGATCAAGTATGAAGACGGTGAACTGTCTTATATCATCGCTCCCAACCGTCTCGCTCCCGGCGAGAAGGTTATTGCTGGCGAGAAGACCGACACCAAGCCAGGCAACGCCATGTTGCTCGGCCAGATGCCGGTCGGCACCATCATCCACAACGTGGAGATGAAGCCTGGCAAGGGTGGTCAGATAGCGCGTTCAGCCGGCACCTATGTGCAGCTGGTCGGCCGCGACCGCGGAATGGTGATCGTTCGCTTGAACAGCGGTGAGCAGCGTTACCTGCGTTCCGATTGTATGGGTACGGTTGGCGCGGTTTCGAACCCCGACAACCAGAACCAGAATTTGGGTAAGGCCGGTCGTCGCCGTCACATGGGCATCAAGCCGCTTACTCGCGGTGTTGCCAAGAACCCTGTCGATCACCCGCATGGTGGTGGTGAAGGTCGTACCAGCGGTGGCCGTCATCCGGTTACTCCATGGGGCAAGCCGACCAAGGGCGCTCGTACCCGCAAGAACAAGCAGACGGACAAGGTGATTATCCGTTCGCGTCATGCTAAGAAGAAGAGGTAAGACACGATGGCACGTTCCGTCTGGAAAGGTCCTTTTGTTGATCTGCACCTTCTGAAGAAGGCGCAGGACGCACAAGAGGCAAGCAGCAACAAGCCGATCAAGACCTGGTCACGTCGTTCGACGATCCTTCCGGATTTCGTCGGCCTGACATTCAGCGTCTATAACGGTCACAAGTTCATCCCGGTCTCGGTCAGCGAGGAAATGGTTGGGCACAAGCTCGGTGAATTCGCGCCAACGCGCACATTCCCCGGTCATGCTGCCGACAAGAAGGGTAAGCGATAATGGGCAAGGCGAAATCACCACGCCGCGTCGCTGATAATGAAGCGATGGCCGTAGGCACTACAATTCGTGGCTCCGCACAGAAGCTCGGCCTTGTTGCCGCGCTGATCCGTGGCAAGAAGGTTGAAGAGGCCTTGAACATCCTCTCCTTCTCCAAGCGTGCGATGGCCCGTGATGCAACCAAGGTGCTCGCATCCGCGATCGCCAATGCGGAAAACAACCACGATCTCGACGTCGACTCCTTGGTCGTTGCCGAGGCGAGTGTTGGCAAGGCGATCACCATGAAGCGTTTCGCGACGCGCGGCCGTGGCAAGTCCACGCGCATCCTCAAGCCGTTTAGCCGGTTGCGGATCGTCGTTCGCGAGCAGGAAGAGGCTTAAGATGGGTCATAAGAGCAATCCGATCGGTCTGCGCCTGCAGATCAACCGCACCTGGGACAGCCGGTGGTACGCCGAAGGCGGCGAGTACGCCAAGCTGCTCAAGGAAGACATCATGATCCGCAAGTTCATCGTCGGGAAGCTGCCGCAGGCAGCCATCTCGAAGGTGGTGATCGAGCGTCCGGCCAAACTGTGCCGTGTGTCGATCTATGCGGCGCGTCCCGGTGTCATCATTGGCAAGAAGGGTGCAGACATTGAAAAGCTGCGCGCTGAACTGGCCAAGATGACCGACAGCGAAGTGAAACTGAACATCGTTGAAATCCGCAAGCCGGAAATCGATGCGAAGCTCGTCGCGCAGGGCATTGCCGATCAGCTGATCCGCCGTGTTGCATTCCGACGTGCGATGAAGCGCGCCATGCAGTCTGCCATGCGTCTTGGTGCCGAAGGCATCAAGATCATGTGTGGCGGCCGGCTTGGCGGGGCAGAAATTGCCCGTGTCGAACAGTACCGTGAAGGCCGTGTGCCGCTGCACACGCTCCGCGCCAACATTGATTACGCCGAAGCTGAGGCACTGACTGCCTATGGCATCATCGGGATCAAGGTGTGGGTCTTCAAGGGTGAGATTCTGGGCCATGACCCGACCTCGCAGGATCGTCTGATGATGGAATCGCAGACGGCCGGCGTCCGGCCTGCGCGTTAAGGTGAGTAGATAACATGCTGCAACCGAAGAAAACCAAGTACCGCAAGGCCTTCAAGGGCAAGATCCATGGCAAGGCCAAGGGTGGTACCGATCTGAACTTTGGCTCCTACGGGCTCAAGGCTCTGGAACCTGAGCGTATTACTGCACGCCAGATCGAAGCTGCGCGTCGTGCGATTACACGTCACATGCGCCGTCAGGGCCGTTTGTGGATCCGTGTGTTCCCCGATGTGCCTGTTTCGAAGAAGCCTGCAGAAGTCCGTCAGGGTAAGGGCAAGGGTTCTGTTGAATTCTGGGCTGCTCGGGTAAAGCCGGGTCGGATTTTGTTCGAGCTTGATGGTGTACCCGGCCCGCTGGCCGCCGAAGCTTTCAGCCGTGCAGCGATGAAGTTGCCGATCAAGACGAAAGTTGTCGCACGTATGGGCGACACCTCGCACCTGGGTGGAGGCAAGTAATGGCGAAGACAGAAGACCTTCGTATGAAGACTGACGATCAGCTCGCAGAGCAGCTCGTTATTCTCAAGAAAGAGCAGTTTAACCTGCGTTTCCAGGCAGCGACCAACCAGCTTGAGGGCCCAGCCCGAGTCAAGCAGGTCCGCCGCGAAATTGCGCAGATCAAAACGCTTCAAAACGAGCGCGCGGCAACTGCCGCTGGCGCTGAAGCGTAAGGAGCAGACAATGCCGAAGCGTATCCTGAGCGGGACTGTCACATCCGACAAGACCGACAAGACCGTGACCGTGAAGGTCGAACGCCGAGTGAAGCACCCGTTGTACGGGAAGATCATCAAGCGTTCGAAGAAGTATCACGCGCATGACGAAGCGAACGAATATACAGTGGGCGACACCGTCCGGATCGAGGAGACGAAGCCAATCTCCAAGACCAAGACCTGGAAGGTGATCGACCGGTTGGTAGCGAGCAAGGGTGTAGCTGTTGAAGCTGACATCGATGTGAAGGAATCCCAGCCAACTGGCGCTCCGGCGGACAAGCAGGTCGAAGCAAAGCCTGCAAAGTCCGACAAGGAAGAGGCGAAAGCCGAGTAATTAGTAGCTTCTTCGTTTCGGCGAAGAGCAGACGTTAGGAACTTCCGGGCGGGCATGTGCCAAAGTCTCGGAAAGCCAATGAGAAGGAACCGGATCGATGATCCAGATGCAATCCAATCTCGACGTCGCGGACAACAGCGGCGCTAAGCGCGTCCAGTGCATTAAGGTACTGGGTGGCTCTAAGCGTCGTACCGCGAGTGTCGGGGACGTGATCGTGGTTTCCGTCAAGGAAGCCCAACCGCGTGCCAAGGTCAAAAAAGGTGACGTTCACCGCGCGGTGATCGTGCGTACCCGTAAGGATGTTCGTCGTCCCGATGGCAGCGTTATCCGTTTCGACGGGAACGCCGCGGTGCTCGTGAACAAGAACGAAGAGCCTATCGGCACTCGTATCTTTGGCCCGGTGGTGCGTGAACTGCGCGGCAAGGGCTTCATGAAGATCATCTCGCTTGCGCCGGAGGTGCTCTGATGGCTTCCGCTAGAATCAAAAAAGGTGACACCGTCGTCGTGCTTTCGGGCAAGGACAAAGGCGTTTCGGGCACCGTTCAGAAGGTTATGCCAAAACAGGGCAAGGTTCTTGTGGAAGGTGTCAATGTGATGACCCGCCACCGCAAGCCAAGCCAGGCGAACCCGCAGGGCGGTATCGATCGCATTCCTGCTCCACTGGCGCTCGCAAAAGTTGCTGTTGCTGATCCGAAGGATGGAAAGCCTACGCGCGTCCGTTTTGAGGAAAAGGACGGCAAGAAAGTGCGCATTGCCGTGAAATCCGGGGAGACCATTGATGGCTGATTACACACCCCGCATGAAGCAGAAGTATGCGGACGAAATCGTGAAAGCGATGACCGAGAAGTTCGGTTATACCAACCGCCTGCAGGTTCCGCAGTTGTCGAAGATCACACTCAACATGGGTGTGGGCGAGGCAAGTCAGGACAAAAAGAAGGTTGCGACTGCTGCTGCCGAAATGGAATTGATCGCTGGTCAGAAGCCAGTGATTACCAAGGCGAAGAAGTCGATCGCGCAGTTCAAACTGCGTGATGGCATGCCGATCGGTTGCAAGGTTAACCTGCGCCGTGACCGTATGTTCGAATTTCTTGACCGTCTGGTGACCATCGCGATGCCGCGTATTCGCGACTTCCGTGGGTTGAATCCCAAGTCGTTCGATGGCCAGGGCAATTATGCCATGGGCATCAAAGAGCAGATCATCTTCCCAGAGATCAGCTACGACAAAATCGAAAAGGTGCGTGGCATGGACATCATTGTCACCACCACCGCAAAGACCGACGAGGAAGCGCGCGAGTTGCTCCGTCTGTTCGGTTTCCCGTTCCCGGCTGATGCAGCCGCAGAAGAAAAAGAGGCCGCGTAAGCGGCGCAGGAGAGCTTAAGTCCAATGGCGAAACTGAGTTCCATAAACAAGAACGAGCGGCGCAAGCAGCTCGTCAAGAAGTATGCGGGCAAATATGCCAAGCTTCAGGCTATCGCAGACGACAAATCGCTTGACGATTCAGAACGTCTGATTGCCCGTCTGAAGATGGCTGAAATCCCGCGCAATGCGAACCCAACGCGGGTGCGCAACCGTTGCAACACGACCGGCCGCCCGCGCGGCTATTACCGCAAGTTCGGGCTTTGCCGCATCGAACTCCGTGATCTGGCCAACAAAGGCTTGATCCCGGGTGTGACCAAGTCGAGCTGGTGAGGATCTAAACCATGGCATTGACCGATCCATTGGGTGATATGCTCACCCGCATCCGCAACGGCCAGCAGGCGAAGAAGGATTCTGTCCTCTCGCCCGCTTCCAAGCTGCGTGCAAACGTCCTCGAAGTTCTTCAGCGTGAAGGCTACATCCGTGGCTACAGTGAAGACGACAGCGGCAAGCACAAGGCACTGCGGATCGAACTGAAATATTTCGAAGGCGAGCCAGCGATTAAGTTCGTGGCACGCGTCTCCAAGCCGGGTCGCCGGGTCTATTCGGGAAGCCAAGAGCTTCCGGTAGTCCGTAATGGCCTTGGCATCACCATCGTCTCGACACCCAAGGGTGTGCTCTCGGATGCCGAAGCACGCACCGAGAACGTCGGCGGCGAAGTGCTTGCGGAGGTGTTCTGATGAGCCGCATTGGCAAGCAGCCGGTATCCATCCCGGCCGGCGTTACCGCCAAGACTGAGGACGGCGTGCTTAGCGTGAAGGGCCCCAAGGGCGAACTCACGATGACCATGTTCGATCTCATCACATATGATGTCGGCGGTGATGAAATTCGGATCGCCCCCGTCAACAAAACCACTCAGGCACGCCAGTTCTGGGGTATGCAGCGCACGCTGGTACAGAACCTGGTTGACGGTGTTACCGAAGGTTTCACCAAGGTTCTCGAGATCAACGGCGTCGGTTACCGTGCGCAGGCTCAGGGCAAGAAGCTCAAGCTTCAGCTCGGCTTCAGCCATGATGTCGATCTTGATGTTCCTGAAGGTATCGATGTGAAGACGCCCGACCAGACTACGGTCGAGATTTCGGGTATCGACAAGCAGAAGGTCGGGCAGTTTGCTGCCGAGATCCGCGAATGGCGCAAGCCTGAGCCTTACAAGGGCAAGGGTGTGAAGTATCGCGGCGAGTACATCTTCCGCAAGGAAGGGAAGAAGAAGTAAGATGGCAAAGCTCTCTCTCTTTGAACGCCGCCGCCGCCGGGTGCGTACTGCACTCCGCAAGCGTTCCGGCTCCAAGCCCCGCCTCTCCGTGCATCGCACGGGCAAGCACATCTACGCCCAGGTCATCGACGACAAGGATGGTCGGACCGTGGCTGCTGCCAGCACGCTTGGCGAAAAAAGCTCCGGCGCGAATGTCGATGCTGCAGTCAAGGTCGGCAAGGATATTGCCGCGGCTGCCAAGAAGGCTGGCGTGACGACTGTCGTGTTCGACCGCGGTGGTTTCCTGTTCCATGGCCGCGTGAAAGCGCTGGCCGATGCCGCTCGCGAAGGCGGGCTGGAGTTCTAATATGGCTGACGAAAAGACAACCGAAGACGTGAAGGTCACGAACGAAGGTTCGACCCCGACGCCGACGACAACAACATCTGAAGCCGCTGCCAATCAGTCAGCCGCTCAGGGTGCTGAAGGTCAGCCGCGCACACGCGATAACAATCGTGGCGGTGGTGGCCGTGGTGGCCGTAACGACAATCGTGGAGGCGGCGGTGGCCGTGGCCGTGGCGGTCGTGACGATCGCCGTGGCGGCCGTGGCGGCGATGATGGCGGTGAGGAGCTGATTGAAAAGCTCGTCCACATCAACCGTGTTGCCAAGGTGGTGAAGGGCGGTAAGCGCTTTGGTTTCGCCGCGCTGGTCGTGGTGGGTGATGGCAAGGGCCGCGTTGGCTTCGGCCACGGCAAGGCCCGTGAAGTGCCGGAAGCCATCAACAAGGCTACCGCAGCTGCCAAAAAGAAGATGATCCGCGTTGCTCTGAAAGAAGGCCGCACGTTACACCATGATGGCACTGGCCACTTCGGTGCTGGCCGAGTGGTTGTGCGCTCGGCACCTGCGGGTACCGGTATTATCGCCGGTGGTCCGATGCGTGCCGTTTTCGAAGCGCTTGGCGTTGCAGACGTTGTGACCAAGTCGGTCGGTACGTCCAATCCCTATAACATGATCCGCGCTACCTTCGACGGGCTGAACAACCAGTCCTCGCCGAAGTCGGTCGCGCAGCGCCGGGGCAAGAAGGTCGCTGACCTTCTCGGTCGTGGCGGTGTCAGCGAAGCGGAGGCCGAGGCTGACGCAGCGGCCCTTACGGAGTAAGAACGATGGCAGACAAGAAAACCATCAAGCTCAAGCAGATCGGTTCGCCGATCCGTCGTCCGAAGATTCAACGCCAGATTTTGATCGGCCTCGGCCTGAACAAGATGCACAAGGTAGTTGAGTTGCAGGACACCCCCGAAGTGCGCGGCGCCCTTAAGAAAGTGCCGCACATGGTGCAAATCGTCGAGTAATCGACGCTTTCACTAGCGCGAAAACAGCGAAAGCGAGTGCAAGATATGAAACTTAACGATCTCAGAGACAATCCGGGCGCCCGTAAAGAGCGCATGCGCGTGGGCCGTGGTATCGGCTCCGGCAAGGGCAAGACTGCGGGCCGCGGCCAGAAGGGCCAGAAGAGCCGTTCTGGCGTGGCCGTAAAGGGCTTTGAAGGCGGTCAGATGCCGCTTCACATGCGTCTTCCTAAGCGCGGCTTCAATAATCCATTCGGCAAGGACTACGCTGAAGTGAACGTCGGCCAGATCCAGAAGCTGGTTGATGAAAAGAAGCTCGACGCCAAGGCAACCATTGACCACGCGGCCTTGAAGGCTGCTGGTGTTGCTCGTGGCGGCAAAGACGGCGTTCGTCTCCTCGGCAAGGGTGAAATTTCTGCCAAGCTGACTTTCAATGTTGCCGGTGCCTCCAAGGGCGCGGTTGCTGCTGTAGAAAAGGCTGGCGGCAAGGTTGACGTCATCGATCGTGGCCCATCGGAGCACGAAAAGAAGACAGCTCGTCGTGCGGCCAATACCGCTGCCAAGGCAGAGCGTACCAAGTAAGCTGGGACAAAATTGAGGCGCGGGGTTCGACATCGGGCCCGCGCCTCACTATCTAGCTCTCCAGAGCCGGGGAGGGTCCGGCGACTTGATCAGGATTAAGGCTTCAGATGTCATCTCGCGCCGATAATATCGCCAGCACGCTCAGCCTTGCCAATTTTGGCAAGGCGACCGAGCTCAAGCAGCGAATCATGTTCACCATCGGTGCACTGATCGTATTCCGTTTCCTCAGCTTCGTTCCGCTTCCCGGCGTGAATCCGATGGTTCTGGAAACGCTTTATGACCAGACGCGCGGCGGCATCCTGGATATGTTCAACATGTTCTCTGGCGGTTCGCTTGAGCGGATGAGCCTGATCGCGCTTGGTGTAATGCCATACATCACCGCTTCCATCGTCATCCAGCTCGCATCATCGCTGCACCCCAGCCTGATGGCGCTCAAGAAGGAAGGCGAAGCAGGTCGCAAGAAACTCAATCAATATACGCGTTACGGCACAGTGTTCCTGTGCGCGATCCAGGGTTGGTTCCTCGCCAGTGGGCTTGAAGCCTATGGCGCGCAAAGCGGTCTGCAGGCCGTGGTCGATCCAGGCATCCAGTTTCGTATTGTGACGGTGATCAACCTCGTTGGTGGAACCATGTTCCTGCTGTGGCTGGGTGAACAGGTCACCAGTCGCGGTATCGGTAACGGCGTATCGCTGATCATTATGGCGGGTATTGTTGCCCAGTTCCCAAGCTTTGCTGTCAATCTGTTCGAGGGCGGCCGCACCGGTTCCATCAGCGGCATCGTGATCGGCGGAATGCTGTTCATGATAATTGGTCTCATTCTGGTCATCTGCTTCGTGGAGCGTGCCCAGCGCCGCTTGCTGATCCAGTATCCCAAACGCGCCCAGCAGCGCGGCGGCATGCAGGCGGATCGTTCACATCTGCCGCTGAAGCTCAACACCGCCGGTGTTATTCCGCCGATTTTCGCAAGTTCGCTGCTGTTGCTGCCGCTGACGATCACGCAGTTTGCCGGCAATTCGATTGATACGACCAGCGGGTCGGGCAGCTTCATCCAGTCGCTAAACCAGTATCTGGCGCATGGCCAACCACTCTACATGGCGCTGTATGCTGCCGGCATTATCTTCTTCTGCTTCTTTTACACCGCAGTTGTCTTCAATCCTGAAGATACTGCAGAGAACCTGAAAAAGCAGGGTGGCTTCATTCCAGGCATCCGCCCAGGCAAGCGAACTGCAGAATATATCGATTATGTGCTGTCGCGCATTACGGTGGTCGGAGCGATTTATCTCACACTGGTTTGTGTCATTCCAGAATGGGGCATCGCGCAAACGGGCATCCCGATCTTTCTTGGCGGCACCAGTCTGCTTATTGTCGTCAACGTGACTGTGGATACCATCAGCCAGATCCAATCACATCTGCTCGCGCATCAGTATGGTGATCTTATCAAGAAGGCCAAGCTGAAAGGCCGGACGCGCTAAGCTGGCGGTGCTGGCTCAATTTTACGGGGAATCGCTGGCACAATGAGCATCTTGGCATGAACATCATCCTTTTGGGCCCTCCCGGTGCAGGCAAGGGCACACAGGCCAACTTGCTGGTTGAGCATCACGGTATGCTGCAGCTTTCGACCGGAGACATGCTGCGCGAAACGCGCAAGGCCGATACCGATCTCGGTCGCCGCGTAGCTTCGGTAATGGATGCTGGCGAGCTGGTTTCCGACGATATCGTGTCCGCCATGATCGACGCCAAGCTGTCGGATATGGGCGACAAGGTTGGCGCAATTTTCGATGGCTATCCGCGGACCGAGGCGCAGGCCCATGCGCTGGATGAAATCCTCAGCAAGCATGGCCGCAAATTGGATCATGTCATCGAACTGTTGGTTGATGAGGAAGCGCTGGTTGACCGCGTGACGGGCCGCTTCACCTGCGAAAATTGCGGCGAAGGTTACCACGACAGGCACAAGATGCCGACCGTGGAAGGCGTTTGCGACAAGTGCGGTTTAACCGCGTTCAAGCGGCGTCCTGACGACACCGAGGAAACGGTGCGGACCCGCATGAACGAATATCGTGCGAAAACTGCGCCAATTCTGCCGATTTACGATGCTCGCGGCATTGTACAACGCGTTGATGGCATGGCCACCATCGATAATGTCACGACCGCGATCGAGAAAGTCCTGGCAGCCGGTTGAGTGTTTGCTTATTTTTTGTCCCAACAAAGGGATGAGGAATGAACAGATTTTACGTCGCCGCTTTGGTGGCCGCAGCCTTACTTTATGCAGGGCCCGCAGCTGCCGAGATCATCGAATCCGAGCATGGCGGTTTCGCCAGTTCACATTCTGTAATCGTGGCAGCTGATAGGTCAGCTGTCTGGGAAGAACTTGTTCACCCGGAACAGTGGTGGAGCCACACTTGGTCCAACGATTCCGCAAATTTGCATCTTGAATCCCGGGCGGGTGGTTGTTTCTGCGAAAGCCTGCCCGCAAACGGTGATTGGGCTGCCGGATCTGTCGAGCATATGCGCGTTGTGATGGTAATGCCTGGAACGATGCTGCGCATGTCCGGATCGCTGGGGCCGCTGCAGTCCGAAGGACTGGTGGGCACCTTGACCGTTACGCTATCCGAAGATGATGGTGGTATCCGTATTACCTGGGATTATATCGCCGGCGGGCAAGCGCGATTTCCGGTCGCGCAATTCGGACCAGTCGTTGACGGGGTGCAAGCTGAGTTTCTAGGCGACCTGGTCAACCGATTGGGCGGTGCGGTTGACCAAAGTTAACGGCTGTTTTGACTAGGGCTCGCAGGCTCGCTATAAGCCAAAAGGATAACGGGAAGACCGGAAACGGGCAGTGGGAACCGCTGGCTCGCTTTCGCCTGTTGACGTGGAGGGGGAATCACCCTATTTGCGCCTACCAATCGTCCATTTGCAGAGACTTGACCGATTCAGGCCGGCTTTCATGCTGACCTTGATTTTTCAATTCCCGGCTTCGGGCGAAACGCAACCGCTATGAGATAGAAGCGCGCCGCCCGTTTGCCGGGTCCAGCAAAGCTTCTGTGGAGCATGGAGAACTAATAAGTGGCTCGAATTGCCGGGGTAAACATCCCCACCAACAAACGCGTGATTGTCGCGCTTACCTATATTCACGGAATCGGACCGACCACGGCCCGCAAGATCGTCGACACAATCGGCATTGATCATTCCCGCCGCGTGCAGGACCTGACCGATGGTGAAGTCGTGCAGATCCGTGAAACCATCGATTCTGATATCACCGTGGAAGGCGATCTTCGTCGTGACACTGCGATGAATATCAAGCGCCTGATGGACCTCGCCTGCTATCGTGGCCTGCGTCACCGTAAGGGCCTTCCCGTCCGCGGTCAGCGCACCCACACCAACGCCCGCACCCGCAAGGGTAAGGCCAAGCCGATTGCCGGCAAGAAGAAGTAAGCGCGAGGCCTGGGGCAACCTGGGTCACAGCTTTTCCCTTCTTTCGAGTTACGAGGAACACGAACAATGGCACGCGAACCAGGCCGAGTAAGGCGCCGCGATAAAAAGAATATTTCAAGCGGTGTTGCGCACGTCAACTCCAGCTTCAACAACACGATGATCACTATCACCGATGCGCAGGGCAACACTATCAGTTGGTCCAGTGCAGGCGCGATGGGCTTCAAGGGCAGCCGCAAGTCGACTCCCTATGCAGCGCAGGTCGCCGCTGATGACGCCGGCAAGAAGGCCGCCGATCATGGTGTGCGTACGCTGGAAGTTGAAATCAAGGGCCCGGGTTCGGGCCGTGAAAGTGCACTGCGTGCGTTGCAGGCGGTGGGCTTTAATATCACCAGCATCCGCGACGTAACGCCGATCCCGCATAACGGTGTTCGCCCGTCAAAGCGTCGTCGCGTCTGATCGAAGTCTGCCGCGAGGGCAATCGGTCCTCGCACAAACAGTCATTTGCATCAGCCGCGGCGGTCAATTGCCCCGCGGCTTGTGCGCCACATATTACCTTTAGGGGAAGTCCATGTCCGTCAATACCAAGAACTGGCAGGAACTGAAGAAGCCCAACACTCTCGACGTCAAGGAAGGCAACGACAAGAAGCGCAAAGCGACTTTCGTCGCTGAGCCGCTCGAGCGTGGCTATGGTCTGACACTCGGCAATGCGCTGCGCCGCGTGCTGCTCGCCAGCCTTCAGGGCGCAGCCATTACGTCGATCAAGATCGAAAACGTGCTGCACGAATTCAGTAGCCTTGCCGGTGTGCGTGAAGACGTAACCGACATCGTGCTCAACGTGAAGCAGATCGCCCTCAAGATGGAAGGTGAAGGCCCCAAGCGTCTGCAGCTTTCCGCTACTGGTCCAGGTGATGTGAAGGCCGGCGATATCGCCGTGTCTGGCGACATCGAAATCCTCAACAAGGATCTCGTGCTGTGTCACCTCGATGAAGGCGCAACGCTTAATATGGAGCTGACTGCCGATACCGGTAAGGGCTATTCGCCGGCCGTGGCTAACCGTCCGGCTGATGCGCCGATCGGCCTGATCCCGGTTGACTCACTCTATTCGCCGATCAAGCAGGTCAGCTACAAGGTCGAAAATGCCCGCGTTGGTCAGGAACTCGACTTCGACAAGCTGAGCCTGACGATCGAAACGGACGGCACCGTCACCCCTGAAGATGCGATTGCCTATGCAGCGCGCATCCTGCAGGACCAGCTGACGCTGTTCGTCCACTTCGAAGACGGCATCCCGCAGCCGCAGGCCGCCATGATTGGCGTCGCTGCAGAGCCGCAGGAAAGTGACACGAACCAGCTCAACCGTTACCTTCTCAAGAAGGTGGACGAGCTGGAACTCAGTGTCCGTTCGGCAAATTGCCTCAAGAACGACAACATCATCTACATCGGCGATCTGGTCCAGAAGACCGAAGCAGAGATGCTGCGTACGCCGAACTTCGGCCGCAAGTCGCTTAATGAGATCAAGGAAGTGCTTTCCAGCATGGGTCTGCGCCTCGGCATGGATATCCCTGGCTGGCCGCCGGAAAACATCGAGGAAATGGCCAAGAAGCTTGAGCAGGAACTGCTCGGTTAATTGCCACTAACAGGGTGATGGGCGGCGACCCTGACTGCCGCCTGCACTGGGCTACCTAATACGGGCCTTTTTCAAACTGGAGTAACCAATCATGCGTCACGGTATTAAAGGGCGTAAGCTCAGCCGGAAGTCTCAGCACCGTACTGCCATGTTCCGCAACATGGCTGCTGCGCTGATCAAGCACGAGCAGATCCTTACCACCACCGCCAAGGCGAAGGAAATTCGCCCCTACGTTGAAAAGCTGATCACGCTGGCAAAGCGTGGCGGCCTGTCGAACCGTCGTCTCGCGCACAGCCGCTTGATGGACGCAGCGCAGGAAAAGAAGCTTTTCGAAGTATTGGCAGAGCGTTTTTCCGATCGTGATGGCGGCTATTGCCGGATCATCAAGGCCGGCTACCGCGGCAGTGATGCCGCCGCCATCGCCTACATCGAATTCGTCGATCGCGACCCAGACGCAAAGGGTCAGGACAGCGGTCCGGTGATGACTGAAGACGAATACGCAGACGCGTAACCGCCTCACACCAAGAAACAAATGAAAGGGCTGTCGGAGCGATCCGGCGGCCCTTTTCTTTTGCCCCTTTCATTTTATCAGGCTGATGGCACAGTGTGTGTCATGATCCGCACCACCATGTTCGCAGCTGCCCTGGCAACCACAGGGCTGCTCTTCACCGTCCCCGCCGCTGCACAATCGCAAGCCGATCTCAATGCCCGGTATGATCGCGCTCTGGCGGCGGGCTATAAGGCGATGTTTCTGTGCAGCGCGATTGCGAATGCGGAATTGTTCGGTGCGCCTCGTTCCATAGGCAGTGTTGAGAGTTGGGAACTGACAGGTATCCAGGCACCGCTTCACGGTATAGTGGAGGCGCTGCCGGCGATGATCGAGCGCGGCGCTGACGATGTGATCGATTTCGTCAGCGTATTATTTGCCAACGACATGCTGCCGCGTGTCGCGATGCATCGTCCTGATCGCGGGTGCTCGATATTGCCGATTGGGGCACAAGCGCCCGAGCCTGATACCGAAATTTTCCTTCGTAATGCCGCACGGTTCGGGGCCTTCGCTCTGGAGCCAGCAGTGCCTGAAAATGGTGTTTTAGCGGAAGCTGGCTTTGGCCCGATTTATGGTGCCGACGCGCGGACTACCGCCGTTGTGATTTTGCGCGAGGGCAAATTGATTGGCGAAGCCTATGGGTCGGATCATGGCCCGAACGTACCCCAGCGTACATGGTCCGTCGCGAAGAGCATTGCCGCAACCCTCGTCGGGGCGGCAGTTTACCGCGGTGAAGCCGATGTCACCTATAGCGCCGGCTTGGGCGAAGGGGAGCGTGATCCACGCGCTACAATTACAATCGATCACGCGCTGCGCATGGCGTCAGGTCGCTATACCGATACGCCCGGCAACCGCACTGATCCGCTCTATTACGGCGGAGCGACGGTGGACGAGGTGGCAGTTGACTGGCCGCTGATAACTGAACCCGGCAGCACCTATCGTTACGCCAATAACGATACGCTTGCGGCAATGCAGGCAATTGAGCATACTTTTTCTGACCTTCCGCCATCCGCGCTGCTTGATGCGTTCGGCATGGATCACACCATTGCGGAGACAGATTGGCAGGGCAATTACATCCTCTCCAGCCAGGTATGGTCGACCGCGCGCGATCTGGCGCAGCTCGGGCAGCTTCACCTCGATGATGGCATCCTGCCGGACGGAACGCGTATTCTGCCCGAAGACTGGGTGGAGTACGTCTCCACGCCCAGCGGGCCGCAACCGAATGGCGCAAGCGGGTGGGGTTACGGAGCAGGCTGGTGGCTGCTCAACAATTCCGAAGGCATTCCGGCGGACACTATTCTGGCGGCAGGAAATCGCGGGCAGTTCATCGTCGTCATCCCCAGCCGTGATCTCGTGATCGTGCGGCGCGGGGAGGACCCTGCGGGCGGCTCCGGCTTCGATATCGAGGCCTTTACCCGCGATGTGCTCGGCGCGCTGGATGAATAGTCCTTAAGCCGTCTTGCATCGGTCAGGCTTCGTTGCCAACTACCTACCATTACTCCGAACGCTAATTCTGAGGTCGCATGAAACGAACAGCTATTGCTGCAGCCACGCTGCTTGCCACAATCTCCATTCCCGCTAACGCGCAGGACATGACAGCTCCCGACTATCCTGAAACCCGCCGCGGCGATGTGGTTGAGACTATCTTTGGCGAAAAGGTCGCAGATCCTTACCGCTGGCTCGAAGATGATGTGCGCAACAATCCAGACGTGGCCGATTGGGTGGAGCGGCAGAACGCGGTCACCGATGCCTATCTGGAAAATCTTCCTGCACGGGACTGGTTTGCAAGCCGCATCGGCGAGCTGACCGATTACGAACGTTTCTCCGTCCCCGTCGCGCGCGGCGACCGCTATTTCTACAGCCGCAATTCGGGCCTCCAGAACCAGTCGCCTCTGTATGTTCGGGACGGTTTGGAGGGAGAGCCGCGTCTGCTGATCGATCCGAACGAATGGGCTGATGATGGCGCGACGGCGCTGGGTGGATGGGTACCTTCGCCTGACGGGACGAAACTGCTTTACAGCGTGCAGGATGGCGGCACCGACTGGCGCATTGTGCGCGTACTGGATGTGGCAACAGGCGAACACATTGGCGGCGAAATCCGCTGGGTCAAATTCTCCGGCCTTTCATGGGTGGGAGAGGAGGGCTTCCTCTATTCGCGCTTCCCCGAACCCGAAGAGGGTGAGGATTTTCAGGCGCTGAACACAAATCAGGCTGTCTATTACCACGCGCTTGGTACGGACCAGGCTTCTGATCAGCTTGTGTACGCAACGCCGGACTTCCCGGAACGCAATCACAGCGCTGGCACCAGCGACGATGGCCGCTGGGCAATTGTCACGTCCTCCACCGGCACCGATTCCCGTTATGAAGTGCATATGATTGACCTTGCCGCGCGTGATACGCTCGGTTGGCAGGCGCGTCCGCTGGTCAGCGGCTTCGAAAACAGTTGGAGCATGATCGAAAGTGTCGGCTCACGCCTGTTTTTCGTGACCAATCATGAGGCGCCGCTCTACCGCATTCTCTCTATCGACATGGACAATGCTGCGGCCGGTTGGACCGAAGTGCTGGCAGAGAAGGATCAGCCTATTGCCGGTGCAGGCATGGTCGGTGGTCATCTGATCGTCGAATATCTGGAGGACGCGTCCTCCAGCGCATACGTTTATACGCTCGGCGGCGAATTGGTTCGCGAGATTGAATTTGCGGGCCTTGGCAGCGCAGGCGGTTTTGGCGGCAGTCCGGACAATGCGGAGACATTCTACGCATTCTCCAGCTTCAATCGCCCCAGCACGATCTATCGCTATGATGTGACCACAGGCGAAAGCACGGTGTTTGCCTCACCCGAAGTCACCTTCTCACCCGATGATTTTGTGGTCGAACAGCGCTTCTATGAAAGCCGCGACGGCACCCGCGTGCCGATGTTCATCGTACGCCGCGCCGATGTTGCTGCCAGAGCTGAGGCAGTGCCTACTTTGCTTTATGGCTATGGCGGCTTCGACGTCTCGCTCAGCCCAGGCTTTTCCGCATCGCGGCTCGCGTGGGTGGAAGCAGGCGGGGCCTATGTCCTCGCCAACATTCGTGGCGGCGGCGAATATGGCAAGGCATGGCACGATGGCGGCAGGCGCGCGAACAAACAGAACGTGTTTGACGACTTTATCGCTGCCGGTGAGTTTCTGATGGCCGAAGGCGTTACGCCGGAAAGCGGGCTTGCCATTCAGGGCGGATCGAATGGCGGCCTGCTTGTCGGCGCTGTGGTCAACCAGCGTCCCGATCTGTTTGCAGCGGGCAATGCGGCGGTTGGCGTGATGGATATGCTGCGCTTCGACCAATGGACTGCCGGTCGATACTGGGTGGACGATTACGGCCATCCCGACCGTGAGGATGACTGGCGCATCCTGCGGGCCTATTCGCCATACCATAACATCCAGCGCGGCATGGATTATCCGGCACTGCTGGTAACGACAGCCGATACAGATGACCGGGTGGTGCCCGGGCACAGCTTCAAATACACCGCTGCCTTACAGGAAGCGGATTTGGGCGAACGGCCACAATTGATCCGCATCGAGACCCGCGCTGGCCACGGATCGGGCAAGCCGACGGACAAGGCGATAGCCGAAGCAGCTGATATTTTGAGCTTTTTTGGACACTGGACCGGACTGGAAGTCGAAGAGTAAGTGCGTTCAGGAAACTCAACGCTTTCCTGAACGCCGCCTAACGCGCAAGTTCAGGCTCACCTAAGGACGCGCCGGCCATAACCTTCTTACCGGGTGGCAATCCAGCCATCTGCTTCGGAAGGAGAAGCACCATGAAGTCCATAACCAAAGCATTTGCCAAGGGCACGTTTGCGACCGTCGCGGCTGGCGCGATGGCTGTGACCGCAGTGTCTCCTGCCGCTGCGCAGGATCGCTACCGCGACCGTCATGATGACGGTATTTCTGCAGGTGAAGTGATTGCCGGCGCCGTTATTCTCGGCGGGCTTGCTGCCATCCTCTCGTCGGGCAACAATGATCGCTATGATGATCGTGACCGACGCTACCGCGACCGGGACTATCGCGGTGACAACTACCGTCACAATCGCCGGGATAATCGCGGTTATGCCAACAATGGCCGCCGTGCAGTAGAAGCCTGTGTCCGGGCCGCAGAGCGTACCGCCCAGCGTTACACCGGATCGAGCGCCGAAGTTTACGAAATCCGCGATGTGGACCGTGAACGTCACGGTTTTGAAGTGAAAGGCCGGATTGCAGTTCGTGACAATTATCGCAGCCGTGGACATCGCGGCGATTATCGCCGTGGCTACCGCAACGATGGCTGGGACGAGGGCCGCTTTGAATGTGAATTCCGCAACGGCCGGGTCGTCGATATCGACTTCCGCGGTATCCGCGGGCTCTAACGGAGTTTGAACGGCATCGGGGCGGTTCAGGTTGGTGTCAGCCTGGGCCGCCTAGCCCGTAATAGGGCGCCTGCGTTTCACGGGGTTAAGGACAGGGAAGCATCGTATGATTACCAAGCCATCCAAGATCACCACGGGTGCCGCCCTGGCAGCGGCACTGTCCATGGTTGCAACACCCGCTGCGGCCGTTGATCTGCCCTACATCGGTGTATCCGATGTGGCGGTGCAGACAGGGGCTGCCGAAGAACAGAATCAGCACCGCTACCGTCACCGCCGTCATCGTGATCGGGGGATTGATGCAGGTGACGTGATTGCTGGCGTTCTGGTGCTCGGCACGATTGCCGCAATCGCGGGTTCTGGTCGAAACCGCGACCGGGACCGGGTACGGGACCGTGATTATCGTGATCGGGATTACCGTGATCGGGATGATCGCCGTAATCGTGATGAGCGCAGAAACTATGACAGCAGCGGCCTCGATAACGCCGCTGAAATGTGCGCCGATCAGGTGGAGCGCGGGAATGAGCGGGTGGAAGAGATATCCAGCGCGCGCCGCACCGCCGATGGCTGGCGTGTTGCCGGGACCCTGTCCGGCGGCGAAGGCTGGAGCTGCTGGATCGATAATGATGGGCGAATCCGCAACGTTGATCTTGGCGTGCCTGGTTATTCCTATGAAGCCGATGCGAATTACGGCAGTTCCGCATCAGCTGCGCCCGCAGGTGACCAATGGGATGACGGTGCCTATGCCCGCGCCCGTGCCACCACACGCACGGCAGCTGACAGTGAATATACCTACCGCGCACAGGCCCGTTATACGCCGGAAAATGATGGCCCACAGCCTGCCTATCCGGGCGGACCGCTGCCGGGTGAAGAAGGGTATGGCGACGCTTCGCAGGACGAAGGCGATGGCCGTTATGCCACAGCAGAGGCACCAGATTTCCCGCAGCGGGGTAATTGAGCCTTCAGGGTTCGCGCGAATAGGCGGGCAGGGACAGGTTCCAGCGAATGGCCGCGCTTCTGAGCAGGAAGCCGGCCGTCGCTGCACCTATCCATACCGGCACGCGCGGAAGGCCCAGAAACTCTCCCAACACGCACAGAGCGGCGGATAGAGCCGCAGCCGTCACGTAAAGTTCCGGTCGCATCAGGATAGATGGGCGGCCCGCGATCACATCCCGGATTATGCCGCCAACGCAGCCGGTGATTACGCCCATCAGCACAGCCGGGATCGGCGGCACGCCGTAGCTGAGAGCCTTGGCCGAGCCGAGCACGGCGTAGGCGGTCAGCCCCAGGCCATCAGCGAATTCGAGCAGCAGGCCGTCCCACCACCGCGTTGGGGTGAGCCAGGCAATCAGCGACACACCAAGAATAATCAGCGTCACCCAAGGGTCGGCAATCCAGAACACCGGCGCACCGATCAACAGATCACGCACCGTGCCGCCGCCCACGCCTGTTATCAGCGCGAAGAACACCATGGTCACAAATGTCTGGCGCTCCTTGCCGGCAAGGAGTGCACCGGTGAGCGCAAAAACAGCAACGCCAAGCAGATCGAGCCAATCGAGCAGCGGTGTCAGGATTTCGGTATTCATGTCTTCACCCGCGCCTTACGCCGGCGAAACATCAGCACGCAGCCAAGCAGCGAACCAAGCACGCCCAGCGCGGCAAACAGGATCAGGACCGGATGGCTGGTGTCCTCGCGCTCCTGCAAGTCCATGATGTGCAGACCCCATACAAAATCGAACACGCGCCAGAACCGCGAACGCACGGCAGCGATCTCTCCTGTTTGCGCATCAATGTAGATATGGGCGCCGTCCTGCAAAGTTACTCGCCAGCTTGGCACGGGACGGCGAAAATCGAAGGGCGCTTTTTCAGCAGAGAACTGCTCGACTGCAACTGGATCGGCACCGCCCACGATTTGCTCGGCAGCTAATGCACGCACATAATCCTCGTCGATAGCTGGCAGCGGTACGCCGGTGCCATCAGCGGCGAAACGCTCCACGCGGCCATCCGGATGCGTCGCAAACCACACGGGCCTGCCATTCTGCATGGCGACACGCATTTCCTGAAACTGCACACTGCCATCTGCGGGCAGCGCAATTGGAACCGGATTGCCTGCTGGCAAAAGCGCCTGCTCCCTTTCGATCCGCAAATGATCGCCGCGCACCTGTTCGATGGGGTGCCACACCATGATCAGACCGGTGATCGTCCACATCAGGATCGGCACGCCGACAAGCCAGCCTAGCCAGATGTGCCATTTGGCGAAGAGTCGCATGATTTTGCGCCGGGTCATGCGCGGCCCATACCCACCTCAGGCGAGGTCGACTAGTCTTTGGCGAAGAGTTTCGACCGGTCCGCAAAGGCTTTCATCTCTATGGCGTTGCCCGCGGGATCGCGGAAGAACATAGTCGCCTGCTCCCCCACTTGCCCTTCAAACCTTATGTACGGCGCAATAGCGAACTCTACGCCAGCGTCTGTCAGCTTCGCTGCGAGATCTTTCCATTCCGCCATGCTCAGCACGATGCCGAAGTGCGGGACAGGCACGTCATGCCCGTCAACCGGATTGGCGGCGCGGTCCGCTGCGGCAGGAGCAAGATGCGTCACAATCTGATGGCCGTAGAAGTCGAAATCGATCCAATGGTCCGAAGACCGACCTTCGGGACATCCGATTACGCCGCCCCAAAAACTGCGCGCAGCCGCAAGGTCGTCAACCGGGAAAGCAAGATGAAAGGGTGAAAGCTTGGTCATCGGGCGGGTATCCTGTGTAATCCGAATGCAAGGCCAAAGCCGAGAATGGAAGCAGCGCCATAGCCCACAAAAGGCGTGGGATAGTTGGACATAAGCGCCATAATCGCAAAACCAAACAGCAGGCCTGCCAGCGCCATACGTCCTTCGCGCGCAAAGGGTATTGTGAACAGTATGACCAGAAAGCTGATGATTAGCGCGATTGCCAGCGCCAAGCCCACAGCAATGCTTTGTAATGTCGCCTCTACCAGTACACGCTCCACGAAAGGCTGGGGCGCAATCTCTCCGTTAAGCGCCATCGCAATTGACGCGAAGAAACCGAGGATTGCAGCAGCACCGAACTTCCAGTCCTTTGTTACGTGATGGATGCCCACTGCGGCGAAGGTCAGCGCAAAACCGGTGGCGGCGTCGGGTTGGACCATTGCGGCTAGTATGCCTGCCAAGAGGAACCCTGCGCCATAACGGCGATTGCGCGCGGCGAGGAGAACGAGGGCAGGCGCGACGAGCATTCCAGTGTGCAGCAATACAGAGCCAAGCGGCACCCAGCGCATCACGCGGTCGCCGGTAATCGAAGTCAGTTCGGGCCCGATGAACAGCGGGCTCAGCAGTACAAGCAGCAAGGTACCGAGTAGGATATGGCGGCTGAGCGCGGTGTGGGGGCCGCGCCCGCCAATGATCCACAGACAGGCAAGGGCGAGCGCACCCAGATTGACAAGCGGATAATGCGCCGGAGCACCGTTTGTCGCCATCCACGCAGCGCCGCAAAGCACCGGGATCGCCAGCGCCAGCAGTGCTGGCAGGCGATCACGAATGCTTATGTCAGGCTGCATGGATCAGATATGGATCGGCTTGCCCTGAACGCCCATCGCCGCTTCTTTCAGCGCCTCCGCATGGGTCGGGTGCGCGTGGCAGGTGTAGGCAATGTCTTCGCTCGTCGCGCCAAATTCCATCGCGATGGCGGCTTCGGCAATCATGGTGCCTGCCACGCTGGCGATGGCCCAGATGCCCAGCACACGGTCGCTTTCCGCTTCGGCAATGACCTTCACAAGCCCATCGGTCTGGTGATTGGTCTTTGCGCGGCTGTTCGCCATCATCGGGAATTTGCTGGTTTTGATCCTGGACTTGTCGCCGCCCATCTTTTCGATGGCTTGTTCTTCCGTCAGGCCAACGCCTGCAATTTCGGGCAGAGTGTAGACGACCGTAGGGATCACATCGTGGTTCACGATGCCGGTCTGGCCCGCAATCCATTCTGCTACCGCAATGCCTTCGTCCTCAGCCTTGTGGGCGAGCATGGGGCCGGGGACGACATCGCCAATGGCACGTACGCCTTCCACGCTGGTGCGGAATTCATGGTCGATCTCGATCTGTCCGCGCTTGTTCACTTCCAGACCGATGTTTTCGAGACCGAGACCATCAGTGTTGGGACGGCGGCCAATCGACACGAGCACGCAATCGGCTTCGATCGTTTCTGCTTCGCCGCCAGCGGCAGGCTCCAGCGTAACGGTGGCGGTCTTGCCTTTCACGGATACGCCGGTGACCTTGGTGGAAAGCTTGAACTCAATGCCCTGCTTCTTGAAGATCTTGTTCGATTCCTTGCGGATATCGGCATCCATTCCGGGGAAAATCTGATCGAGATATTCCACGCAGGTGACTTTCGCGCCGAGCCTGCGCCAGACAGAGCCGAGCTCCAGCCCGATCACGCCGCCGCCGATCACTACCATGTGCTTTGGCACTGTTGGCAGCTCCAGCGCGCCGGTGGAATCGACCACCACATGCTTGGAATTGTCGACTTCGACGCCAGGCAGTTTCGTAACGGAGGACCCGGTGGCGATCACTACTTCCTTAGCGGTCACCTTTTCGCCGCCAACATCGACCGTGTGGGCATCCACAAACTCCGCGTGGCCCTTTTTCCAGTCGACCTTGTTCTTCTTGAACAGGAACGCGACGCCTTTCGTCAGCCCGTCAACAGCATCCAGCCGCTGCGCGTGCATCTTGTCCATGTTCAGCTTTGGCGTCACTTCGATGCCCATTTCGGCCATAGTGCCATTTGTCGCCGCATCGAAATATTCGGACGCATGCAGCATCGCCTTGGACGGGATGCAGCCGACATTGAGGCAAGTTCCGCCCAGCGTTTCGCGGCTTTCCACACAGGCGGTTTTCAGGCCGAGCTGCGCCGCGCGAATGGCAGCGACATAGCCGCCCGGGCCAGCGCCGATGATGAGAATGTCGTAGTCGTATTCAGCCATTTTGGTTCACCACAGTGGAATAAGTTCTCAAAGGTCGATCAGCATCCGCATGGGATCTTCGATTGCCTCTTTCATGATCTTCAGCGCGGTCACGGCTTCGCGGCCATCAATGATGCGGTGATCGTAGCTTAGCGCCAGATACATCATCGGGCGAATTACCACTTCGCCGTTCACCGCCACGGGGCGATCCTCGATGCGGTGGAGGCCGAGTACGGCAGACTGCGGCGGGTTGATGATCGGGGTGCTCATCAGCGATCCGAACACGCCGCCGTTGGAAATGGTGAAGGTGCCGCCCTTCATGTCTTCCATGGTCAGCTCACCAGCCTTGGCGCGCTTGCCGAAGTCGGCGATGGCGAGCTCGATCTCGGCAAAGCTCATCGCGTCGATGCTGCGTACCACCGGCACCACGAGGCCATTGGGAGCGCTGACGGCTACCGAGAGATCGATGTAGTCGTGGTAGACGATTTCGTCCCCGTCGATCTGTGCGTTGACGGATGGCACATCCTTCAAGGCCAGTGCAGCAGCCTTGGCAAAGAAGCTCATGAAGCCCAGCTTGATGCCGTGCTTCTTGGCGAACACATCCTTGTAGGCATTGCGTGCTTCGATCACGGCGGTCATGTCGCAATCGTTGAAAGTGGTGAGCAGCGCAGCCTCTTCCTGCGCGCCTTTCAATCGCTTCGCGATGGTCTGGCGCATCCGTGTCATCTTCACGCGCTCTTCGCGCCGTTCGCCCTTTGCTGCGGGAGCTGGCGTAGGCGAGGGTGAGGGAGCTGGCGCAGAGGTTGCCGCAGCCCCGCTGCTGTCTTTCTTGGCCTTGGCGGCGGCGACCACATCTTCCTTGGTCAGGCGGCCATCCTTGCCAGACCCTTTGATGGTGGTCGGGTCAACGCCGTGTTCGATTACCGCGCGGCGCACAGCGGGTGACATAGTCAAAGAGCCATCGGAAGAACTGGCGGTGTCGGCCTCGTTGCTTTCCTCACGCTGCTCTGCTGCGCGTCCGGCTTCTTCGCCTTTTGCCGCCCCGGTTGCGCCGGCTTCGATCTTCGCGATGACCGCGCCGACTTCTACCGTTTCACCCAGCTCCACCACGAATTCCATGAGGACGCCTGCAACAGGAGACGGCACTTCTACCGCGACCTTATCGGTTTCCAGGCTGACAATCGGCTCATCTGCCGCCACTGCGTCGCCAGGCTGCTTCAGCCATTCGCCGACGGTGGCCTCTGTGACCGATTCCCCGAGTGCGGGGACTTTTACTTCGGTTGCCATGAAAGGAGTTCCTCAGCTGTTCTTTTTGGTGGAACGCGCCGCTTGCATGGCGGCGGATTTGCCGCGGCTGGACAGGCCCAGCGCGACGGATACGAGAGCTTCCTGCTGCGCCAGATGGCGCTTGGCGAAGCCGGTTGCGGGTGATGCGGCTTCTTCGCGGCCAGCATAGGTCGGGCGCATGCCTGTATGTCCGGCCGCGGTCAGCGCGTCTTCAATGCGGTTTTGCACGAAGAACCATGCGCCATTGTTCTGGGGTTCTTCCTGACACCAGACGACCTCTTCCAGATTGGTCATGCGCTTCATGCGTACGGCCAGCGGTTCGCCGGGGAATGGATAGATCTGTTCGAGGCGGATCACGGAAACATCATCCACTTCCTGCTCATCCCGCTTGTCCATCAGATCATAGGCGACCTTGCCACTACACAGCACGAGGCGGCGCACGTTCTTGTCGGCGATCTCTTTCTGGTCCGAAAGGATGCGCATGAAATGGCTGTCGCCGCTGAACTGGGCCGCTTCGGATCTGGCGGAGGCATGACGCAGCAGGCTTTTGGGCGTCATGATAACCAGCGGCTTGCGGAAAGACCGCATCATCTGGCGGCGTAGAACATGGAAGTAATTCGCCGGGCTGGTGATGTTGCAGACCTGGATATTGTCGTTCGCGCACAATTGCAGAAAACGTTCGAGGCGAGCAGAGGAATGTTCCGGCCCCTGACCTTCGTAGCCGTGCGGCAACAGCAGGACGAGGCCATTGGCACGCATCCACTTCACTTCGCCTGCGGCAATGAACTGGTCGATCATGATCTGCGCGCCATTGGCAAAATCGCCGAACTGCGCTTCCCACATCACGAGTGTTTTGGGATCAGCCAGAGAGAAGCCGTATTCGAAACCAAGCACGCCAAATTCACTCAGCGTGGAATCATACACTTCGAACTTGCCATGCGGGAGCGTGGCGAGCGGAATGTATTTGTCTTCGCTGTTCTGGTCGACCCAGATCGCATGACGCTGGCTGAACGTGCCGCGGCCCGAATCCTGGCCGGAAAGGCGTACGCCAAATCCTTCTGATACCAGGCTGCCAAAGGCGAGCGCTTCTGCGGTTGCCCAGTCAAAACCTCCACCACTGGCGAACATTTCACGCTTCGCATCGAGGACACGGCCCAGCGTCTTGTGGATCGTGAGATCGTCTGGAACGGTGGTCAGCGTGCGGCCAAGACTGTCGAACAGTTTCTTGTCGATCGCAGTTTCGACATTACGCCGCGCGGTTTCCGGATCGGCCGGTTTGTGCAGCCCGCTCCACCGGCCGGCGAACCAGTCGACTTCGTTCGGTGTGTAGCTTTTGGCCGACTGGAATTCGCCTTCCAGGTGGTCGATGAAGTCCTGCCGCATGGCAGGCGCGGTGCCAGCTTCGATCACGCCTTCCTTCAGCAAACGATCGGAATAGATTTCCGATACGCGCGGGTGCTGCTTGATCGCATCATACATCAGCGGCTGGGTAAACTTCGGCTCATCGCCTTCATTGTGGCCGAACCGGCGATAGCACCACATGTCGATCACGATATCGCGCTTGAACTTCTGGCGATATTCAATGGCCAGCTTGCAGGCGAAAGTCACCGCTTCGGGATCATCGCCGTTCACATGCAGGATGGGCGCCTGAACGCCTTTCGCCACGTCGGACGGGTAGGGGGATGAGCGTGCGAATTTCGGACTGGTGGTGAAGCCAATCTGGTTGTTCACGATAAAGTGCAGGCAGCCGCCGGTGGAATAACCACGCACGCCGGACATGCCGAAACATTCCCACACCACGCCCTGGCCAGCAAAGGCCGCATCGCCGTGAATCAGGACCGGCAGGACCTTTTCATGCGTATCCAGATCATCATGCATCGCCTGCTGCGCGCGGGTCTTGCCGAGCACGACAGGGTTCACCGCTTCCAGATGGCTGGGGTTGGGGACGAGGCTCATATGCACCTTGATGCCGTCAAATTCGCGGTCCGTGCTGGTGCCAAGGTGGTATTTCACATCGCCTGATCCGCCGACATCGTCAGGGTTGGCACTGCCGCCGGAAAATTCGTGGAAGATCACGTGGTAAGGCTTCGCCATGACGTTCGCGAGCACGTTTAATCGGCCCCGGTGCGCCATCCCGTATATGATTTCGCGAATCCCGGTGGAGCCGCCATATTTGATCACCGCTTCCAGCGCCGGGATCATTGCTTCGCCGCCGTCAAGGCCGAACCGCTTCGTGCCGACGTATTTCTTGCCGAGGAATTTTTCATATTCTTCGCCCCTGATGACAGCCTGCAAAATGGCCTGCTTGCCTTCGGGGGTGAACTGGATCGTCTCTTCGGGCTTTTCGAACTGGTCCTGCAAAAAGCGCCGCTCTTCAGTGTCGGCGATATGCATGTATTCCAGGCCGACATGGCCGCAATAGGTGTTTCGGAGTACGTCGAACAGTACGCCAACCTTCACCCATTCAAACCCGAATACCCCGCCAACGAAGACCTCCTTGTCTTCCTTGCCTGCAAAGCCGTGCCAAGCGAGCGTAAGGTCCTCGGGCGTTTCGCGGTGCGACAATCCCAGCGGATCAAGGTCCGCCGCCAGATGGCCACGCACCCGGTACAGCCGGATCAGCAGCATCGCCTGAATGGAATCGCGGCACGCCTCTTCCACGCTGGCACTGTCTGCCGGCTTGCCCGCCTTTGCCGCAGCCTGCTGCACCACCGCGACCATGTCGGTCGGGTCCATCGCGGCCGACAAATCGCCCGCATCATCGACCAGCGGCCAGCGCGGATTGCCCCAGCTAGGCCCGGCTTGCGCATCGCCCTGCGAAGGCAGCTCGGGGAGGAAATTTTGCGGTTCGTTACCCATGTCGGTTCCTGACGGTGCGGGAGAGCGTTCGGTTTACGCCAGTTCTTTCAGCAGCGCGTCGAGCGTGGTGCCAAGTTCGGATGGCGAGGGGGATACGCGGATGCCCGCATCTTCCATCGCCGAAATCTTGTCATCCGCGCCGCCTTTGCCGCCCGATACGATAGCGCCGGCATGGCCCATGCGGCGGCCCGGAGGCGCGGTGCGTCCAGCGATGAAGCCGACCATTGGCTTGGACCGGCCCTTGGCGGCTTCTTGCTTGATGAACTCGGCTGCCTCTTCTTCCGCGCTGCCACCAATTTCGCCGATCATGATGATGGACTTGGTCTCATCATCGGACAGGAACAGGTCGAGCACGTCGATGAAATTGGTGCCGTTCACCGGATCGCCGCCGATGCCGACAGCGGTCGTCTGACCGAGGCCCACAGCCGTGGTCTGGTGCACAGCTTCATAGGTGAGCGTGCCCGAGCGGGAGACAACGCCAACACTGCCCTTCTGGAAGATGGAGCCGGGCATGATGCCGATCTTGCACTCGCCGGGCGTCAGAACGCCAGGGCAGTTCGGGCCGATCAGGCGCGATTTGGAGCCGGAAAGCGCGCGCTTCACCATCACCATGTCCATCACCGGAATGCCTTCGGTGATCGCAACGATCAGCTCGATTTCAGCGTCGATCGCTTCAAGGATCGCGTCGCCAGCGAAGGGCGGCGGCACGTAAATGCAACTTGCGGTCGCGCCGGTTGCTGCCTTTGCTTCGCCAACATTGTTGAACTGCGGCAGGCCGAGATGTTCGGACCCGCCTTTACCCGGCGTCACACCCGCAACCATCTTGGTTCCATAATCGAGCGCCTGCTGCGTGTGGAACGTGCCGGTGTTACCAGTCATCCCTTGCGTGATGACCTTGGTGTCTTTGTTTACGAGGATGGACATGGATATTCCTTAGTATGCAATTGCTCAGAGCCAACCGGACCAGTCAGCAGTTTCAAGAATCGATACCGTATAGGCATCGGAATTGGACATTTCGGCGGCATCGACACATTGGCTGAAAGCAGCTTGAGCCACAGGGGATGCATCACCACCAACCTGCTCGCCAGCGCTTGATTGAGCAGCGGCAGCGGCAACATTCATGCATCCCTCTGCCGCACGGCGATTGTCGCGATTAGGCTGTACAGGACCGCTCAGTACCAGATAGGTGCGCTGCAAATAGATGCGTGCCTGTGTGCGCCATTCTGTGCAGGCGCGGAAGCGATTGCCGAGGTGATCACGACCACCCTCGCGGTCAACACATTCGGTGCGCGTTTCCGGAGCACGGCTGCTGGAGGTCCATTCGGCGATCAGCTGGCGTTCAATCTCTTGAGCTTGTGCTGCGGTTGTGAGGCTGAGCAAGCCAAAAACGAGGGCCAAACCAGCCGAGAGTTTGCCCAGCTTCATACCAAACTCGCGTCTAATCCCCGGCACGCATCGAGCAGTTCTTCAACCGCATCGACGCTGACCTTCAGATTGTTCGCTTCTTCGTCCGACAGTTCGATTTCAATGACGTCTTCCGTGCCGCCCGCGCCGATGCGCGTTGGGACGCCGACATACAGGCCATCTACGCCATATTTGCCTTCGACGTAGGACGCGCATGGCAGGATGCGCTTCTGGTCACCCAGATAGGCCTGCGCCATGCTGATCGCGCTGGTGGCGGGAGCATAATAGGCGGAGCCGGTTTTCAGCAGGCCGACAATCTCGCCGCCGCCTGCGCGGGTGCGCGCCACGATTTCGTCGAGGCGGCTTTCGGGAATGCCCTTGATCTTGGCCATGTCCTTCACCGGAATGCCGTTGATTGTGGAATAGCTGAGCACGGGCACCATGGTATCGCCGTGGCCGCCGAGCACGAATGCGTTCACATCCTTCACGGAACAATCGAATTCCCATGCGAGGAAGGTTGCGAAACGGGCAGAGTCCAGCACGCCCGCCATGCCGACGACCATGTTGTGCGGCAGGCCGGAAAATTCGCGCAGTGCCCACACCATCGCATCCAGCGGGTTGGTGATGCAGATCACGAATGCGTTCGGGCAGTTGTTCTTGATGCCTTCACCCACGGCCTTCATCACGGACAGATTGATGCCGAGCAGATCGTCACGGCTCATGCCGGGCTTGCGCGGCACACCAGCGGTCACGATCACAACATCCGCGCCCGCCAGATCGGCATAGTCATTGGTGCCGGTGATTTTCGCGTCAAAGCCTTCGACCGGGCCGCACTGCGACAGGTCCAGCGCCTTGCCCTGCGGCATGCCTTCGGCAATGTCGAACAGGACGACATCGCCCATTTCCGCCTTCGCTGCGAGGTGGGCGAGTGTGCCGCCGATCATGCCGGAGCCGATGAGTGCGATCTTCTTGCGTGCCATGGGGTAAACCTAAGTCCTTCGTGCCACGGGCGCATTTGTCTCGCTCAAGCATTCGCGACCATGCGCCCAGCGGGGCCGCGCACCGAATTCAGGCACCCGCACTAGGCGGCTGATTGGGGGTTTGCAACAGCCAATCGGGAAATGTCTTTGATAACAGTTCGCAATAGCACTAACGGCTGTGATCGGGTTTCAAAGTGCCATGTATTTGACGGTTTGAAAGCTGCGCGGTTCCCGGTCTTCGCCGCCCGGCTTTGCTTGCGCGTCAGCTGGCCAGTTGCCGGGCTCCGAACAGATCTTCCACTGAAGGGTCTTTTTCGCGCTTCAGCAATTGCAGCGCGATTTCGGCGGACACTTCCTGGCTGATGTAGCGGCCCTGTCCCATGGTGCAGCCCGCCGAACGGGCGGTGCGAAGCTGCGCTGCGCATGCGAGATCGCTGGCCAAAAGCGTCAGGCCGAGTGGCTGGCCGAGGCTGGCCATGGCGCGAACGGCGACATCGCCGCGCGGTTCGGATCTGATCCTCATGCTGCAGAAGGGATAGCGCAGTATCTGTTGGATCGACGCGTGGCTTATTTCAGGATCATCGATCGCAAAACACACGCCGTGTTTATCCAGATGGTCCACAAATTCGCGGACTGCGGTGTCATCACCGCGCAGCATGTTGCCACCGATCTGGATTTCGAGCCTGACGGGATCCAGTCCCGTTGCATTCAGCGCGGCAAGCACGCCCAAGGCAGCACCTGATGCCATGATGTGCGAGGGCAGCAGCTTAACACTCAGGCTCACATCACTCGGCCAGTCTTTTGCCGCTGTCGCCGCTTGTGTGGTGAGCCAGTTGCCAAGGGTTATCACCTGCCCGCCGGCTTCGCCGCTGGTCAGGATCTGATCAAGGGCCATTTCTCCCCTGACGGGATCAAGCCATATTGCCTGCGCTTCGAATGCGCAGATTTTTCCGGTTCGCAGGTCTGCAACTGGTTGGAACGTGACCGAAATATCATTTTTCAAGATGGCATCACGCAGCTCGGATTCCGTCCGCTTCTGATGATCGAGACTGCGGATCATTCCGGGATGATGGAAACGCATTTCGCCATGCATCGCGGCGCGGGCATGATAAAGCGCGAGATCCGCCGCGTTTTGCAATTGCTCAATACATTGCGCATCGCCCGGCATGGTCGCAACGCCGATTGCTGCGCCATTGGGAATGCGATGCCCATCGATATGTAGCGGTACTGCCATCGCCTGATTGATCAGCGAGGCAATCCCTGTCGCCGATTCAGGTGCAGCATGCCGGCAGGCAAGCAGGAAGCGGTCACCGGAAATACGGGCGATCAGGGCCCCGGGCGGTGCTGCTTCCTGCAAACGCAACGATACCTTGCGCAGCACTTCATCGCCCACGGCATAGCCAAGCAAATTGTTGGTTTCCCGAAACCTGCGAAGGTCAATCGACATCAGGATCAGGTGCTCGTCCGCAGCAAGGTCTTCTGCCAGCAAAGGCAGGCAAGCATCGCCTCCTGACCGATTAAAAAGCCCGGTAACCGGGTCGGTCTGCGCTTTTTTCAGGATCACTTCGGCATCATCGAGGTGTGCTTTGGCGCTCGCAAGCCTCTCGGCAGTGTTCCGGCCAAGTGCGCGGCCAAGACCGATATTGCCTGCAACAATGGCTGCGCATGCCAGTATCAGGCCGATACGGGACATTCCGCCCATGCAGAGCATGACGATGAAGGCTGGGGATATCGCGAAGCCGGCCACCGCAAGGCGCCATTGTGTGTGAAAGTGATCGCCAAGCCATGCCATGCTTGCGGTCTTAGGCGCGGCACATCATTGATCCGGTAAGTGTACCCCTAGACCGCAGTCCCTATACCAGCATAAGTATATGGTAATTAAATCGAAGCTGTTCGACCTGCTTGGTCAATCCCGCGCGCCATGCGGCGGTCCAGAGCGCGGCAGATTTCCAGCCACCATTCAAAAGTCTGGCGGTCGCCGGCGCGGCCTGCGGCAATGGCCTGTTCGCGTGCGTTCTGCGCCGCTGCAATCCCGTGCTTGGCGAAATGGCGCAGGGCCGCACTCAGATGCTCGGCGCCCACTATATCTCCATCGTCATTGGCCGGGAACGACCGAATGCGGCGGACGAAGTCTGGCGCCATGCGAACCTTGCAGGACTTTGCGGGAGCGGCGAAGCGAATGGACATGGATAGATCTGGTGCCTGCGATTGCTGAAGGTCTCATGCCGCTGCTGCGACACAGGTGCCCTTTTAGCGCACGCCCACTAAGCGATTGTTTTGCAGGATGGTTGCCACAATCTTAGCGATTAGGTCACGGAAGGTTTTTCAGGGCCGCTCTATCCAGCGCCCGCTGTTGGCATATTCCGACCGCACATCGCCGCTTTGCGGCAGAACAGGTGTGCCCGACTGGGCCGTCTCATCGATCTGATTTGCCGGAGCCTGACGGACAGGGTCTTGGCCAAGGTTCGTCGCTGTGGCCGGAACGGAGAAGCCGGGCATGGCCGGCGGGCTTTCCGGCGCGGGCGCATCGGGAGTAGAAGCGCTCGCCCGGCGTGCAGCGGGCTCTGCGCCTGCGTATCCTGCGTTGAAGGCCGATGGCCGTCCAGCCGATCCGGGCCAGCGATAGAAGATATGAAAACCGATGACGCCGACGGTTTCCAGACTGCTCGCCCAATAAGGGTTCACTGCTAGCGTATGGTAATGTGTTGCCGTGCCGACCGGGGCGTACACTATGCCGGCAAGCGATTGCCGCGCTATGCGGCTGGCGCGGGCCCAGCCAGTAGCGGACGGTCGCCGCGACAATGCTCCATCACAGGTAAAGCTGAACTGGCAGCCGGTCGTGCGTTCGCTGCCCTGATAAACCACCCCGCACACATTGCGGGGATAGGCGGAATGGGCAACGCGGTTGAGCACAACCTGCGCGACTGCCCGCTGGCCCGCATCGCTTTCGCTTGCCGCTTCGTAATAGATCGCCTGCGTCATGCATTCCTGCGCGCGCATGTGATCGCGGTCCGTCCCGCGAATGCGCAGCGGCGATGCGGCGAGAGGCAGATTAGCAAGCTGTGTTTCGGCGCCCTCACTTGCCGTATCGAGCGAAACAGCACTGCCAATGACCTGAACCGGGCTGTCCCACCCTTTGTTTTCAACCATCTGGGGGACTTCCTCCAGATAATAGAACGCCGATCCGGGAAAGCTTTCTCCCGGTATTTCAAATGGCATCAGCACGGTCTGGGGCGTTTCCGGCTCGCTTTCAAACGCGCTGATCGCCCCGTTGGCAGCGATTGCAGGTACGGCGACGGCCAAACCGGCGACAATTGCCTTCTTGGCAAGCGGACGCAGTTTTTCGCGCAGCGACACACGCGGCGTGCGAAAATCCCGGCGTGGATTTTCCGGGATAGAGATGGGCACATATTCCACCCCGTCGATATAGCCGTGAAAGCCTTGCCAAACACTTTCGATGATACCCCCGTACCGTAGCGGGACGGCGCAGCGACAACGCCTGCACTGCGAGCTTTGGGTTGCGGGCGGCGTGCGGCGGGCCTATTGCCAAATCCGACGTCACGGGTTGTCCATTCGCGTGGACCTAAGAGGGAAGGAGGTGAAATACCTCCGCTGCCCCCGCAACTGTGACCGGGGAGCTTACGCCCGATACACCACTGCATTTACGCGGGAAGGTGGGCGACAAGTGCTGATCCGGGAGCCAGGAGACCTGCCAGTGATGGTCGCTTAAGCGGTCGGGCGGGGTGTACCGAAAGCTAGCGGGAGAGTGCCATTGTTGGCGCTCCCTCCGTCATTAGCGGCGATTTCGCTTTTGATAGGAGGTTTAATGTATAAATATCTGTTTTTTGGTGTTTCTTTGTCCGCACTTGCTCTGCCCGCAATGGCCCAGGATGGGCCGAATGGGGAGGAGCAGACCAGGCTCGCTTCTGATAGCATAGAGCGCGCTGAAGACACGATCACCGTAACCGCCACTGGCACACGGATCGAGCTGGAAGATACCGGCCAGGCCATCACCATAATCGGCGAGGAAGAAATCCGCCGTGTGCAGGGGCCTGATCTGACCCGCGTGCTGGAACGTGTTCCCGGCCTGACCTTCAGCCGCAATGGCGGGCAGGGCGGCTTCACCGGCGTTCGGCTCCGCGGTTCCGAGGCTGAGCAGGTGCTGACCATTGTGGACGGTGTGCGCGTGTCCGACCCAGCTTCTCCGGGGGGCGGGTTCGACTTCGGCAATCTTCTCAGCAGCAATCTTTCCAAGCTTGAGGTGCTGCGTGGCTCCAATTCTACAATCTGGGGTTCGGATGCAATTGGCGGGGTGATTGTCGCCTCGACACGCGCCGAAAGCGGACTGGCGGCCAGTGCGGAATACGGCGCAGATGACAGCTTTACCGGCGCAGCATCGGGCGGCATCGCCGATGCGGACACCGGGTTCCTCGGCGCGTCAGCCAGCTATTCGCGCACCGATGGCTTTTCCGCTGCCGCCGGCGGGACGGAGCCGGACGGGTTCGAACAATGGGTGCTGGAAGGCCATGGCCGTTATTATTTCTCGCCGGTTTTCGAGGTGTTTGCACGGATCCGGCAGGCCGAAGGATCGCTCGGTATCGATGGCACCCCTGCGCCCGATTTTATTCTGGCTGATACCGATGACGTGCAGGACACCTCGCAGACATTTGGCTCGGCTGGCGCTGTGTATGACACCGGCCCGCTGTTCGTGCAGGCGAGTTACAGTTTTGCCGATACCTCGCGCGATAATCTGGACGGCAGCGGCGCGCAGACCTTCACCAGTGAAGGCCAGTCGGACCGCTTGACCTTGCGCGGCGAATGGCGGCCCATCGGCCCGCTGATCGTCAATTTCGGCGCGGAGAACGAATGGACGAGTTATGAAACGCTGTTCGATACGGGCGATAACACACGGATTTTCGGCGCTTATCTTCAAGCCGGGATCGAGTGGCGGGGTATCTCCGGCCACATTGGCGCACGGGTGGATGATCACACCGATTTCGGCAGTGAAACGAGCTTTGGCGCAGACCTAAGCTACGAAGTGGCGGAGAACTGGCGTCTTCGCGCGAGCATTGGCGAAGGCTTCAAAGCGCCCAGCCTGTTCCAGTTGCTGTCCGATTTCGGCAATACCGCGCTGACACCGGAAGAGAGCACGAGCATGGATATCGGTGTGGCTTACGGCGACCGTTCGCAGGCGCTCTACGGTTCTGTCACCGCGTTCCGCCGCACCACGCAGGACCAGATCGCTTTTATCGGATGTTTTGGTGTGACCGACCCGATTTGCGATAACCGCCAGTTCGGCACTTACGATAATATTGCGCGCACCCGTGCCAGCGGTGTCGAGGTGGAAGCGGGCGCCTTGGTTGCGGATAGTTTGCGCCTGCAGGCCGCCTATGCCTTCACTGACACGGAAAACCGCGACACCGGCAATGAACTCGCGCGCCGCCCGCGCCATGCGGCGACCTTTACGGCGGAATGGTCGCCGCTTGATGTGCTTTCCTTGGGGGCAGACCTGCGGATTGTTTCCGACGCGTTTGACGATGCGGGCAATTTTACGCAGCTGGATGCCTATGAAGTGATGACCTTGCGCGCTGCGTTTGACGTGACTGAGCAGATCCAGCTTTTTGGCCGGGTCGAGAATATCTGGGACGAGGATTACCAGACAGTTGCAGGCTATGCGACGCGCGGGCGCGCTGTCTTTGTGGGGGCGCGGCTGGCATTGTGAGGGCGGTACTCGTCATAACGGCTCTGCTGGGCGGATGCGCAGCAGAGCCTCACCCAGCGGCGAGTGGCGTGCCGAGCATCGTCAGCCTTAACCCCTGCGCCGATGCGATCCTGCATGAGGTTGCCGCGCCGGGCCAATTGCTCAGCATTTCGCATTACAGCCACGATCCGCGCTCCAGTTCCATGATGCCAGGGGACGCCCCGGGGTATCCGTCCAACGGCGGCACGGCGGAGGAAGTCATCGCTCTGGGTCCAGATGTGGTGGTGGCGGATATATTCATGCCGCCCGCCACCCGCAGCGCGCTGGAAAACGCCGGTATCCGCGTCGAACTGCTCGGCATCGCAGGCACGCTGGAGGAGAGCCACGCGCAAATTCGCCAGCTTGCCGCCGTGACCGGAGAGGCGCAGCGCGGGGAGCAATTGGTGGCGCGCATCGATACGGCGTGGAATTCGGCGGCGTTCAGCGGCTCGCCCGTAAACACCTTGCTGTGGCAAGCTGGCGGTATCGTTCCGGGTGAACAATCGCTCGCCTCCGCCATGCTGGAACACACCGGATTTGCCAGCCACGCGGCATCGCGCGGGCTGGGGCAGGGTGCGTATTTGCCGCTGGAAGAAGTGCTGTCCGATCCGCCAAGCCTTGTTCTGGCGGCCGGTAATGAGCGGATGCTGTCCCACCCCGTGCTGCGCCAGCTGGACAATGTGCGTTACGACACTTTCGATTCTGCGCTGCTGTATTGCGGCGGTCCATCGATCCCGCGCGCCCTGGCGCGGCTTGCCGAAATTCGGGACAGTTCGCTGTGACTCGCGCGACTGTTACCCTGATGGTGCTGTTGGCGCTCGCCATTCCGCTGTCCTTGCTCGCAGGGCGCGTATGGCTTGACCCGGCGACCACGCCCAATGCTGCGCTGATCCTTGCAGAATTGCGTCTGCCACGCGCCGTTCTGGCACTGGTGATTGGTGCAGGGCTGGGTGCGGCGGGCGCGGCAATGCAGGGATATTTGCGCAATCCTCTGGCCGATCCGGGCCTGTTCGGCATTGCGCCGGGCGCCGCTTTGGGAGCGGTCATCGCGCTGTATATTGGTGCAACCTCCGGCCTAGTCCTGCCAGCTTTCGCGCTTGCCGGGGCCGGCGGAGCCATGGCGCTGCTTTCCCTGATCGCAGGCCGCACGAGCAATCCGGCCCACGGTATCGCGCTGTTCACGCTGGCGGGCATGATGATCGCCAGCCTTGCAGGCGCGCTGACTGCCCTGGCGATCAGCCTTGCGCCCAATGCCTTTGCGATGAGCAGCATCGTGACCTGGCTGATGGGCGCGCTGACGGATCGCAGCTGGGATGATGTGACAATGGCCGCGCCGCTTACGCTGGCAGGAATATTGGTGCTGTGGCGGGCTGGACGCTCGCTTGATGCCCTGACTTTGGGCGAGGAGGCCGCGCGCTCCCTCGGCGTCAATCCGCGCGTGCTGATGGGAATGATGGTGCTGGGCACGGGCCTGACTGTTGGCACAGGGGTTGCCGTGGCCGGAATCATCGGTTTTGTCGGACTGATCGTGCCGCATCTGGTGCGCCCGCTGACGGACAAGCGTCCCTCCAGCCTGATTGTGCCGAGCGCACTGGCGGGCGGGCTGCTGGTGCTGGTGGCAGATGTGGTGTGCCGCATTCTGCCGCTGGTTACCGAACTGCGGCTGGGCATTGCACTCAGCCTGATCGGTGCGCCGTTCTTCCTGTGGCTGCTGCTCCGCATGCGCCGAGGTGTGGCATGAGGGGGCTTGGCATGAGGGGGCTGGCATGATCCTGGCGTGCAAGAACCTGTCTGTGCGACGCGCCGGAAAACGCGTGCTGGGCGATGTCAGCTGCGAATTTCTTCCTGGCGACATCACCGCAATCTGCGGTCCCAATGGCGCGGGCAAATCGACGCTGCTTTCGGCGCTTGGCAATCTGATTGCGCCAGATACAGGCGAAGTCACCTTGAGCGACAAACCGCTGCCGGCGATGCACCCGCTAACCCGTGCGCGCAACATCGGCTATCTGCCGCAATCGGCAGAGATCGCGTGGGATGTGTCGGTGGCCAATCTGGTCGCATTGGGGCGCTTGCCGCACCGAGACGAGGGCAAGGCCGAAATCAACCAGGCCATTGTCGCCTGCGCCTTGGATGCGTTTCGCGAACGTCCTGTTTCCACCCTGAGTGGCGGCGAGAAAGCACGTGCGTTGCTGGCGCGCGTGCTGGCCGGAACACCGCAATGGGTTTTGGCCGACGAACCGCTCGCTGCGCTGGATATTGCGCATCAACTGTCGCTGCTTGCGGTGTTGAAAGGCGAAGCTGAGTCCGGCTGCGGTGTCGTTCTGGTGCTGCATGATCTTGCTTTGGCAATGAACCACGCGGACCGCGTGCTGGTGCTGCATGAAGGCAATCTTGTTGCAGACGGCGCACCCGAGGATGCCCTGTCGCCGGAAAATATCGCGCAAGCCTGGGGCGTGAAAGCGCGCTGGCTGGGCGAACCCGGCCAGCGCGCGTTGATCACTGACTTCTAGGCGTTATTCACCTTCCGCCATCAGGCCGCGTGCCTGAAGCAGCGGCTCGACCCGCGGATCACGGCCGGTGAAGTCCCGGAACATCTGTTCATAGGTCTTCGAATGGCCCTGCCCGAGGAATGTGGACACGATCCGGTCGCCCATCTCCCGCGTCATGCCGCCGTTTGCCTCAACATAGCTGTAGGCATCATGGTGCAGCATTTCGGTCCAGGTGTAGGCGTAATAGCCGGCGTCGTAGCCATGCTCGAAAATATGCCGGAAGTACGGCGTACGATAGCGCGGTGGTACGAGATCCGAACGCAGGCCAATCCTCTCGAGCGCTTCGCCCTCAAACGCCATAACGTCGGTCGGCGCAGGCTGGCTCGGGTCGAGCGAATGCCATTCCATATCCAGTAGCGATGCCGCGATCACTTCGCCAAAACCATGGCCCTGATTAAACTTGCTCGACCGGTCGATGGCCTCGATCAGCTCGTCAGGAATAACTTCGCCTGTTTCATGGTGGCGTGCATAACGTTGCAGCACTTCAGGAACGGCGGCGAAGTTTTCGTGGAACTGGCTGGGGAATTCTACCCAGTCGCGCGCAGTATTGGTGCCCGAAATCGACGGGTACTGCTGATCGGCAAAGATGCCGTGCAGCGCATGACCAAATTCATGGAACATCGTGCCTACATCGTCCCAAGTGGCCAGCGCCGGTTCACCCGGAGCAGGCGGGGCAATGTTCTGCGTGTTGGTGACAACCGGACGCAGACCGAGCAGATGGCTCTGCTCGACAAAATTGCTCATCCACGCACCGCCGCGCTTGGACGGACGGCTCATCGGATCGAAGTAGAACAGCGCAATCGCCTCACCATCATGGAAGACGGTGTAGACGCTGACATCGGGATGATATGTCGGGATGTCGCTGCGCTTTTCAAAGGTCAGGCCGTACAATTCGCCAGCCATGTAGAACACGCCGTCTTCCAGCACGCGGTCGACCACGAAGTACTGTTTGATTTCCTCATTATCGAGGGCGTAGCGTTCCTGACGAACGATCCCGGCGTAATATTCCCAGTCCCACGGGGCGAGCTGGAAATCTTCACCATCCTGTTCGATTCGCGCCTGCAACACGGCAGCTTCGCGTTCCTGCGTGGCGCGCAGGGCAGGAACCATGTCGGTCATGAAGCCGATGGCGAGGGCAGGGTCAGAAACCATGCGGTCATACATCTGCCAGTTGGCATGGGTTGGTTCACCAAACAGCTGAGCACGGCGGTTGCGCAGCGCAATTGCTTCGCGGACCATTGGCAAAGTCGAAGTTTCGCCCGACTGGTTGCGGTTGACGCTGGCGTTGTGCAGCCGTTCGCGCACGTCGCGATTGTGAAGCTGGGCCAGCGTGGGTACGCCGGTGGTGTTGCTGACGGACAGCATGAACTTGCCATCATGGCCAGCTTCGGTCGCAGCGGCTGCGGCGGAAGTGATCTGACCGTCGGACAATCCGGCAAGCTCTTCGCGCGTATCGACAAGGATCGCGGCTTCATTCTGGCCGGTGGTGATCGCTTGCGAGATTTGCGAGGAAAGCGAAGACAGACGTTCGTTGATCTGGCGAAGTTCAGCCTGCGGCTCTGCGCCAAGCTCTGCGCCGCGGTGCACGAACTGGGCATAAACCGTTTCCAGCAACATCGCATCTTCCGGCGTCATCGCCATGGCTGCGCGGTTGTCGTAAATTGTCTTCACGCGGGCGAACAGATCAGCATTGAGATAAATGCTATCGTTCATCGCGGCGATTTGCGGCGCCAGCGCTTCGTCGGTCGCAGCGATCGTGTCGTTGATGTTCGCGCCAACGATCTGGCTAAACGCGCCATAGGACCGTGAGAAAACCTGACCCGAACGTTCCATCGCAACAAGGGTATTGCCCATGTCGGGCGCGTTGGGATTGCTTGCGATGGCATCCATTTCGGCAAGCTGGATAGCAATCGCTTCTTCGATGATGCCCTGCCATTCGCCATCAGCAATCTGATCGAATTGCGGCGCATGCATGTAAAGCGGCGAAAGCTCCGCAAAAATGCTCGTCGCTTGCGGGATCGTCGGATTGTACTCCACGGTTTGCGGGAGTGAGGCCATCTCGGTGTCTTCCATGGTTGTACAGGCTGATGTCATCAGGGCGATGACGGTGGTGGTAGCTAGCAGGCGAGATTTCATTGCGTGCGGACCCTTCTTTTTTCTCTCTCGTGTGGCGGCAATCCGGTAATGTGCAGTCTGGTTGCCGTTGAAACTGTCCATCTAGCTATAGCAGAGTAACCTGCCAAGCCGCTGAACGGACTTGAACAGACTAACTGACGGAGGCGGGCGCCATCTGCGCGCTTTTTACGGTAATCCCGGCGGGACGCGGATCGGCATAATCATTCTGGGCGAACATGGCCTGCCGGCGGTCGCTGCGATGGACCAGGCCCGGCGGCGCTGCGTTACCCGCACTGTGATAGGCCAGTTCAGCTGCAATTCCGGCATAGTCCCCGGCGGCAATCGCTGCATTGAGTTTGGGGCTGGCTTGCTCGCTCGTGTTGCCTTCACCCACATTGAAAACCAGATCGACCAATGCGTCGAATTCATGCTGGTAAAGCGGCAGATCGCCGACGAGCCGTGCGACTGCTGCTTCGGCATATTCCAGATCACTCTCAAGCAATTGCAGCGCCTGATCATACGAGATCGCGTCGCCAATCGAAAGTCCATCGGATGTCTGCACCAAATGACCGGCACCGACAGTCGGCTTGCCAACAGGGTCGGCATAAACGGTCAGGTGCAGGCCTTCTTCTTCGACAATTGCCTCTTTCAGCGCGTCACTTGAGGTCATCTTCCCGGCGGACATCCGAATGAAGCTGTACTCGGCTGATGGCGCCATTGCTCCTGCGGCGCTCGGCTGGGCGATTTCGTAAGCGGTGGTCCCGACGGTCATCATGGCGGCGGAAACAGCCAGGGCCGCCTTGCGCTTCCGGCGGCGTCCGCGCGGGCTTTTGGCGGGTGCTTCGTCTCGGCCACGTCGGCGCATCCGGCGCAATAGTGCGCGCACCATGGCGGCGCGTTCGCGGGGGGTTGGTGGTTCGATTCGGGATGACAGTGGTGATATGGCATGGCCCGCTGTGACGGGCATTCGGATAGACATTGTACTCCTGTTCGGCGCCTGGCTGCCTGCAAAATGAAAGAGATCATGCGGTTGCAGCGGGAGCGCGGTTACTTCTGTTCACCTGATCAACGGGTGGCGTTGGGCAAAGGTCCACGCTTCACCGCGCGCATCCAACGTTTGATGTCATCTCAAATGAATCGCGTAAATTACGGAAATTGATGTATTTCCCGGTAGATCGCACCATTGGGAGTGAGATCGCTTTCATAAAGGGCGAAGCTTTCCGCCAGCCATGGCGTGCAAGATAACCTGCCATGCGCGGCCAGCCATTCCCCAATGGGCGCGCTGCCGGAATTCAGCCGTGCTAGCGTTACATGGGGCACAAATTTTCGCGTCTCGGGGGGCAACCCCGCAAGGCGGCAAGCCATCTCAATCCTGTGCTGCAATTGCGCGAGTCCGGGCGAGGGCGTCACCCGTGCCCAGATCGCGGTGGAGCGGCGCTTGCCTTCGAAATGACCGACGCCCGAAATTTCAACCGGAAACGGAGGCATCGCAACGCTTTCAAGCGCGGTCAGGATATCGGCATACATATGCCGGTCGACTTCTCCGATGAAGCGCAATGTGATGTGCAGATTATCCGCATCCTGCCACCGCGCCCCGGCAACGCCTTCCATTGTGTCCAGCAAGGCCTCACACACTTCTGCCGGTGGACGCAGTGCTACGAAAAGGCGGCGCCGAGACATCGGGCTGCTAGCCCTGGATTACGCGGCTTTCGCCAAGCGCCAATCCTTCGCAGCTCCACTCTCCGATTTGCCAGCGCACCAGCCGCAGGGTGGGATAGCCGGCAGCCGCTGTCATGCGCCGGACCTGCCTGTTGCGACCTTCGGTGATAGTCAGGCGAACCCAGCTATCGGGCACTGACTTGCGGACGCGGATCGGCGGGTCACGGTCCCACAATTCCGGCAGAGGCTCTATCGCTTCGACAAGGGCAGGGCGGGTGGTTCCGTCTTTCAGTTCCACCCCGCTTCGCAACAATGCGAGCGCGGCATCATCGGGCACTCCTTCCACCTGCGCCAGATAGGTTTTGGGCATTTTGTGGCGCGGCTCCGCAATGCGCGCCTGCAAACGCCCGTCGTCGGTCAGCAGAAGCAGTCCTTCGCTATCCCGGTCAAGCCTGCCCGCAGGATAGATTTTTGGCGGCAGTCCGAAACCAGACAAGGTGGGGTGCGGACTGTCATCCTTGCCCGAACTGAATTGCGAAAGGACGCCGAATGGCTTGTTGAAGGCGATAAGCATGGGTCTGGTTGTAGAGCCCCGCGCCGCGCCTGTCTGCACCTGGTTACCGAAGCAGGGCGTAACAGCATATTGCCCGACAGGCCCGATCGGGGGTCGGATCAATGGACGATTGTGCCTGCTTTTGGACGGACAAACTGGTGTGACCGGTGTTGCCCCCCATCCACCGGCCACCCGGACGAGCTAGGGCGGGATGCAAAACCTGTCTCCACCCAATTGGGTAGTTGCGTGCGTTTTCTCGGTATAAACCGTTAGTTAGGTGGAAATCTCGCCCGTCAATGCAGCCAAAACCATCGCCTCTCGCCGCGCATAGCCGCTTTTGTGGCACATGTTTTTCACGTGCCAGCGCAGCGTTTCATATCCCATGCCAAGTTGGCTTGCGGCGTCGCGCATGGGCGCACCGCCCAGAAGTTCGCCAAGGATTGCCTGTTCCCGGTCCGAGAAATCATGCGCCAGTGCAAACAGCTCTGTCGCGGTCCTGTTCTTGGAATCCGGCAAGCAAACCGAAAGGAAAGCGCAATTGTCGCCAGCCCAGCCCAGCGGCGCGGGAACGGCGCTTATGGAAATTTCCAGCCTGCCAATGCGCAGGTTGCTTGCATGTCCGGAAATTCCCAGCCGCACAGCACGTTCGAGCACGCCGGCGTGGCGTTGATTGTCTGGTACAAAACGGCGTCCCTCAATGGAAAAGCCGTAGTCGCGCCAGTCTTGGGCAGCCAGCTCTGGCCGATCGAAACATTGCAAGTTCAGCCCGGGATCGATCAACGCATACAGCAGCCTTTCGGCCGGAGCCATGTCGCCGCTTACCCGCGCAACCCGGATAGAATCCCGCACCGCCTGTTCCAGCGGCATCAGCAATGCCTGCAATTGACGGGCGTGTGATCGTTCGAAAAAATCTTCCTCGAAACCGCGCTGAATGCTGATGGCGTGGCGTCCGATTTCGGTGTCGTCTGCGATAATGCCGTGCACACTGTCACACACATTGCCGCGCAAGCTGATTGCATCGAAATATTCGGTGTCAGCTATATCTTCGTTGCGGACATACTGCTGGCCCAACTGGCATGAATGCAGCGCAGTCTTGCGGGAAAAGGGCAGCCGCGGATCGAGCTTGTTGTAGTGGGAATTGTAACGGTCCAGTTCCTGTGGATCGTGGTTCCAGTTGAGTGATGATCCGTAGGAAGAGCCCTGCGCCATACCCAGCACCATACCCTTGGAACCGCCAACCCACTCTCCGATATCGCGCAGCAGGCTATCCCAAGGATATTCACCCATTGCAGCGGACTTGCAGCGATTTGAAAGGTTTGCGACCTGATCACTCATTGTTCATTATTGTCAGCTTCGCCGTCGAAGCGCAACACCGGCCAGAACCTGCGTTCAGACGTGGGTCGAGCCGGGTAGCCGGATGAGCCGCAAAAAGAGGGTCCGGAAGCCTTGCGCTTCCGGACCCTTCAGGCTCGGTCCCCTTACCAGCGGGCCGTAATCCTGGACTTGGTCAGCGGGTCAGCCTGGTGATGTGCGCACAATCAGCGTCGCGCGGGCCATCCGTGCCGCATCACCGCTGCGGGCCTCTGCAATCACTTCTTCGCGCACCGGCTGGACATCATCGCGGGTCTGCGTGATGCAGCGGCGTGTGGCAGAGCGATTGAAATCGGCCCTGAGGGCAGTGTCACCGCACACCCGCCGCACAGCGCGTTCGATGCGGTGGTCAAGAATGTCGACGCCGCGGTCGGACGAGAGATCGAGGTCGTAAAATGTGACTTCGACTTCCGCGGCCTGTTGGGCGCTTGCGCCGCCGGACAGGGTGAACAGAGTGGCTGCAGCCAAAGCGGTCGAGATGAGTTTGGTGTTCATGGTTGGTCTCCTCAAATGGCGGGTGCAAAATCGCATCCGCTGTGTTTTCCAGCTTCCCCGCCGGATGAGGATGAAACTGCACATCGCCAGTTGAAGCCGCGACCAAGGAACGCTGATTATTTAAGTGATTTTATTGTGATGAACTGCGAATGATGTAATTAATGAAAAGCATAGGGCGCACTATTTGTAGTTTTGTGTCTTTTTCCTTAAATTTCTGCTTGCTTGCATCGCGTCATGCCGTGATGATCAAATTCATATTCTACAACAGGATAGAGGGGGATTTATGGGCGAGGTTCGGCCTGTGCCGGGGCAGGAGAATGGAGCGCCGGACCCGGCGCTATCGCCGATTGATCTTGCGCGCGAGCAGCCTTTTGAACTCGGCTCCCTGCGCGTGGTCCCATATAAAACGGTCGTGGAGGGAGCGGGCGGCGAAGAGCATGTCGAGCCCAAGGTCATGCAGGTGCTGGTCACGCTGGCGCGCACGCCGGGCCGCATTTTTTCCCGCGATGATCTGATCGAATGTTGCTGGGATGGAAGGATCGTAGGCGATGCCTCGGTCACCCGCGTAATTTCTCGCCTTCGCGCAGTCTTCCGCAATCTGGGAGAAGATGATGCGCAAATCGAAACCTTGCCGAAAGTGGGCTACCGGCTGCTCATGGATGGAGATGAGGCTGTCTCGACGCAGCCACTGCAGTCGCCGCAAGCGGAGGCCAAAAGACGCTTCCCGATCCTCGCCATTGCCATCATCGCGATTGCCATGCTGGCAAGCGCCTTTGCGTGGTTTACCTCACGACCAATTACCGATCCGCTCACGGTAGTCATGCTCCCGCTCGAGGCGAGCGAGGGTGTTGATCCGTTCTACGCTAGCGGCATGGAGGCCGAGATACGGTCCCAATTGGGTCGGAACACTGGCATGGAAGTGCGCGCCGGCGAAAGCGCCATACAGTTGGCGGCTGAGGGCCGCTCACCTGCCGAAATCGGAACTGCGCTCGATGCCGACCTCGTATGGCAGGGAGAACTGAGTAATTCGGTGGCAACCATCACACTCAATGCACGCCTGATTGATCCTGAGACCGGGGAGAATGTGTGGACAGACAGTCTCCAGTCAGCGCCTGATGCTGCTGAGTTCCTGCCCCTGCGCGCGGTACGCGTCATGCTTGAGGCATTGGGAAGGCCACCGCAATCCGAAGACACGCAACAGGCTGGAAGTGACGAAGACTACGCTCTCTATCTCACCGCAATGGGCCTGCTGAAAGGCCGCGGCGTGGAGCAACGAATGGCCGCGTACGAAATCTTGGAACAGGTCGTCGACCGGAATCGCAATTTCGCTGATGGCCTGGCTGGCCTTGCCAAGGCCAATTTTCTCTATCCAACCACTGATCGAGCGGAAAAGGACGCGCGCTCGGCCACCGCGCTAGAGCAGGCAGAGGCCGCGCTCGAGCTTGATCCGCGTTCGGTCGATGCGCTCAAGGTCGCCGGGATATTGCAAATTGATGATCTCGAATTGCAGCTTCAGCGCTTGCGGCTCGCAACGCAGATCGATCCTGGCGATGCCGAAGCCTGGTTCTGGCGCGGCATCGTTGAGCGGGACGCTGGGCCGGGGGACGGGAAGGTGCTGGAGACTGTCCGCCATCTCGTAGCAGTCGATCCTTTGTGGCCGGCAAGCTGGCGCGCGTCGGATTCTGCCATGGAATTGGGCGATTTCGATTTGGCCCGAGAGCTCGAACGGCGCGTCATCGCTGCTTCGGCGACCGAGCCGCAGCGCCTTCTTGCCCGCGCGCGGCTGGCACGGATCGATGGCGATCTGTCCGAATTCATGCGGCTGGTGCGTGAAGCCAGGGGCAATCTGAGCGATGCGGAGCGTCGTTGGGGCTTCTTCACGCAGGAACGCTACGCGCGCTTCCTGCTGGGGCTGCAGCCAATGGATTCTGGTGTGGTGGTGCCCGTCGATGCGCGTACCGACCTTCTAGACCAGATGCGCGACAGGACTATGCCGACGCGGAACGAATTGCTCGCTGCCGGCATCACCCCGCAGAATTTCTGGGACGATCGGCAAATAGCTGGTGAATCGATGTCATTGCTGCTGCGTGACGGGCGTGAGGACGAATTGCTCGCCTATTATGACGCGAAGTTTGACGCCGCCCCGGCCTTCGTGAATTGGGCGCAGGATACCGATCGTGCGCATCAAATTCTGCCTTTCGCCTCCCCCTATCTGGCGCTCGCCATGCGCCGCGCAGGCCGCGACCGCGAAGCGCAGGAAATGGTCGCTCTGGCGCGTGAGTGGACCCAGCTTTGGAGTGATTCAGGACAGACTTCGGTATTCTCTCTCCTTTATGAATTGCGGCTTGCCGCGCTGACCGGCGATGACGCGAGTGCAATAGCGGTCATCCAGCGCTTGCCAGACTATGGCTGGCCGCTGCAGCTAAGCCACGTGAACTATGAGGCGATCGGCTTGCTCGCCGACGATCCGCTTTACGAGGAGGTCCGTGAGCTTCCCCAAGTGCGCGCCGTGCTCGGCTCGATCCGCGCGCACTTCGCTCGGGAGCGGAGAGAGGTATTGGCGCTAGGGTTCGAGTAGCCGACCCCTTGACCAATCCGAACATTTGGTGAACATTGCGCGCCCGCAGGCCGTGTTCTCCACACGGTCTTCCGACCCTCTGGACTCAGCGCCAGCAAGCCCCCACTTGGACCGCCATGGCTCTCACACATATTTCCGTCAAAGGCGCCCGCGAGCATAATCTCAAGGGTATCGATATTGATCTGCCGCGCGATGCGCTGATCGTCATCACCGGGCTTTCCGGCTCCGGCAAGTCGAGCCTCGCGTTCGATACGATCTATGCCGAGGGGCAGCGGCGTTATGTCGAGAGCCTGAGCGCCTATGCGCGCCAATTCCTCGAAATGATGCAGAAGCCCGATGTGGAACATATTGACGGGCTGTCGCCTGCGATCTCAATCGAGCAGAAGACCACCTCGCGCAATCCGCGCTCTACCGTGGCGACTGTTACCGAGATTTACGATTACATGCGGCTGCTGTGGGCGCGCGTCGGTGTGCCGTATTCGCCTGCAACCGGCCTGCCGATCGAGGCGCAGACCGTGTCCAACATGGTCGACCGGGTGATGGAACTGCCGGAAGGCACGCGGCTGTATCTGCTCGCGCCGGTCGTGCGCGGGCGCAAGGGTGAATACCGCAAGGAAATGCTCGAATGGCAGAAGGCCGGCTTCACCCGCGTGCGCGTGGACGGCGAGATGTATGCGATTGAGGAAGCGCCTGCGCTCGACAAGAAGTTCAAGCATGACATCGAAGTCGTGGTGGACCGGCTGGCGGTGAAAAAGGGGCTGGAGACGCGGCTGGCGGACTCGTTCGAAACCGCGCTGAAGCTGTCCGAGGGGCTGGCGTTTGTGGACCTCGCCGATGGAGTGGTGCCGGGGCGCGAGGATGAAGCAGAGGGCGGCGGCGCGATGAAGGGGGCGGGGCTGCCTGCCAACCGCATCGTATTTTCCGAGAAATTCGCGTGCCCGGTCAGCGGCTTCACCATCGAGGAGATCGAGCCGCGCCTGTTCAGCTTCAACGCGCCGCAGGGGGCCTGCCCTACCTGCGACGGGATCGGCGAAAAGCAGCTGTTCGACCCGCAGCTGGTCGTGCCGAACGAGGAACTGACGCTGAAGAAAGGCGCGGTGGTGCCGTGGGCCAAGTCCAACCCGCCGTCGCCATACTACATGCAGGTGCTGGGCAGCCTCGCCAAGGAATACGGCTTTGACCTGAGCACCCCATGGAATGAACTTGGCGAGGCGAACCAGGACGTTATCCTCTACGGAACGAAGGGCCGCCGCGTGCCGCTTACCTTCAAGGACGGGCGCAAGCAGTACACCGTGGAAAAGGCGTTCGAGGGCGTAATCGGCAATCTCAACCGCCGCCTGGTGCAGACCGAAAGCGCGTGGATGCAGGAGGAACTGAGCAAGTTCCAGACCGCGCAGCCTTGCGAGACATGCGGCGGCGCGCGCCTCAACCAGAAGGCGCGGGCGGTGAAGATCGACAGTACCGACATCAGCCAGCCGGTGCGCTTCAGCGTGTCCGATGCGCTGGCGTGGTTCACTGCCTTGCCGGAGAAGCTGAACAATACGCAGAACCAGATCGCCAAGGCCATCCTGAAAGAAATCGTGGAGCGGCTGGGCTTCCTCAACAATGTTGGCCTCGATTACCTCAACCTTGATCGCACCAGCGGCACACTCAGCGGCGGGGAAAGCCAGCGCATCCGCCTCGCCTCGCAGATCGGCTCCGGCCTGTCGGGCGTGCTCTATGTGCTGGATGAACCAAGCATCGGTCTCCACCAGCGCGACAATGACCGGCTGCTGGAAACACTGAAACGCCTGCGCGATCTCGGCAATACCGTGATCGTCGTGGAGCATGACGAGGACGCGATCCGCACCGCCGACTATATCGTGGACCTTGGCCCCGGCGCGGGCGTGCATGGCGGCGAGGTTGTGGCGGAAGGCACGCTCAAACAGATCCTGAAGGCCAAGCGAAGCCTCACCGCCGATTACCTTACCGGGCGGCGCGAGATCGCTGTCCCGGCAAAGCGCCGCAAGGGCAATGGGCACAAGCTGACGGTGCACGGCGCGCGGGCGAACAACCTCCAGAATGTCACCGCGTCGATCCCGCTCGGCACCTTCACCTGCGTCACCGGCGTCAGCGGATCGGGCAAGTCCAGCTTCACCATCGACACGCTGTACGCCGCCGCCGCCCGCACGCTGAATGGCGCGCGCGTGATCGCCGGTCCGCACGACAAGGTGACGGGCCTGCAATATTGCGACAAGATCATCGAGATCGACCAGTCCCCCATCGGCCGCACCCCGCGCTCCAACCCCGCCACCTACACCGGCGCCTTCACCAATATCCGCGACTGGTTCGCGGGCCTGCCGGAGGCGCAGGCGCGCGGGTACAAGCCGGGCCGCTTTTCGTTCAACGTGAAAGGCGGCCGGTGCGAGGCGTGCAAGGGCGACGGGCTGATCAAGATCGAAATGCACTTCCTCCCCGATGTGTATGTCACCTGCGAGGAATGCGGCGGCAAACGCTACAACCGGGAAACGCTGGAGGTGAAGTTCAAGGGCCTGTCCATCGCAGACGTGCTGGATATGACGATCGAGGACGCGGAAGGCTTCTTCAAGGCCGTGCCCCCCATTCGTGACAAGATGGCGATGCTGAACGAGGTGGGGCTGGGCTACGTCAAGGTGGGCCAGCAGGCGACCACGCTGTCAGGCGGAGAGGCGCAGCGCGTGAAACTGGCGAAGGAGCTGAGCAAACGCAGCACCGGACAAACGCTCTATATCCTTGATGAACCGACCACCGGCCTGCATTTCGAGGATGTGCGCAAACTGCTCGAAGTGCTGCACCGTCTGGTGGATCAGGGGAACAGCGTTGTGGTGATCGAGCACAATCTAGACGTGATCAAAACCGCCGACTGGGTGCTGGACCTCGGCCCGGGCGGCGGCGTCCGCGGCGGCGAGATTGTCGCCGAAGGCACACCGGAGAAGGTCGCTTCGGTGGCGGCGAGTTATACTGGTGGGTATTTGAAGGCTATGTTGGGGAAGTGAGGGGAGCCGAAGTCTGACGAAGTATTAGCTTAGTCCCGAGAGCTACTTCCAAACAGATAACCGAGAATGAGACTAATTGTACTCATCATTGCCGTAAGAGTTTCAGAAAAGAGTTCCCATTCGCTATATCTAAAAATGAGCACACCGACGAATCCCAAGAGGACGATCGCCACAATCGCGGCGATGTTTCCGGGCTTCTCAGATTTTGATCCCCACACGGCGCCCACCCATCCAAGCTTAGACTTGTGCATGTTTTCTTCATGCGCGAAATGGGCGGCTTCGTTGTGTGCCTTTCGATCAGGTTTGGGCGGACTGACCTTGGCCTCTGAGAGATTTTCCAAGGTAGCATGAGGCGGACTGGAAGGCGGTTTAGCCGCCATGCGCTGCCAATTCGCGGAAATGATCGCGGATCATATCATCCGGAATTTCTGGCCACCCATTGGCCCGCGTCTCGGACCACGGCGTCCCAGGCTGATGGGTCAAAGCGGAAAGCTGCAAAGCTGTAAAGTGTCCATATTTTTGCATCACTCGGTTGAAGATATCATAAAAGCCACTGTTCGCGTCCGAGACGACGAAAGCCTTTTCCTCATTACCTGCCCATGATTTTGCGTAGTCCCTGATCGGCCCGTTCCCATACTGCTTGAAGATGTGATAGAGTTCTTCTTCTACTGGTCCATATGGCCATGCCTCGAATTTTTCTGAAATGAGCGGTTCATCGTTGATAGCCAGATTCCAACCATGGGCGAGATATACGAGCTTTTGGATTTTCATGGGCGAAATGGAAGCAAATCCGTCACGGAAATCCGCTTGGAGGAAGCTGTTCGCTACACTTTTCAAGGGTAAGGTCATGGAGTTCATCCGTTCTCTATGTGGTCTATGTCGAGAAAGGTTGCAACCGTCGCCGCGCGGCTAGATGGGCACGTCGGTCTCATGCGTTTTAAAGAAACTTGCGCTCTTGACCCGATTCAGTAAGGAACATAAGCAGAACTTTCGAGGAAGTCAACGTCAGGGGTTTGGTATGAAGCGACTAGTTTTTTGTTTTGATGGTACGTGGAATGAAATTGACAGCGGTGACGCGACAAATGTTGCCAAGATAGCTCAGGCTGTGAGCCTGAGTGATGGCCAAATTTCACAAATAGTTCACTATGACGAGGGAGTGGGAACATTCGACTTCGAAGGCGATCTGAGTGATATCTCTAATCGCTTTGCCGGTGCTTTCGGATGGGGCTTACGCCAAAACATCATTGAAGCCTACACTTTCCTAATTTTGAACTACGAACCGGGCGATGAAATCTACGTGTTTGGCTTTTCTAGAGGGGCGTTTACGGCACGATCCTTCTGTGGCCTGATTCGCAATGTTGGCATTGTTGACCGACGGCACCTTATCAACCTCCGCGAGGCGATCGAACTTTATGTCAGTCGTGACCCCGATGCTAGCCCAGATACAGATTACTGTCGTCAATTCAGATACGATCGACAAAGCGGCGTGTGTCTGAGTAGAGATCGATCATGGCTTCATCAGAACTATCCTCAAGGAGATCACGATAAAAAAATCGATCTCGGTGTCAAATTCTTAGGCGTTTGGGATACGGTGGGTGCGCTCGGCCTACCCGTGCCCGATGCTGTCGAAGATTTGGTCAATAAGGAGTATGGCTTCCATGACACAAGATTGAGTACCTTTATTGAATATGCGCGCCACGCAGTCGCTGCAGATGAGCAGCGCCGCACGTTCACCCCAACCCTCTGGTCAAACATTGACGAGCTGCGTGATGGATATGGAGAACGTTACGATGAAAAGATTTTTCCTGGAACCCATGGGTCGGTAGGGGGTGGGGGGCCTGTCGTTGGATTATCTGACGCAGCCTTAGAATGGGTGTTTCGAGGTGCCGAATTGGCTGGTCTGAAGTTCGACAAGGACGAAGGCTCGCCTCTTTACCGACTTCAACCGAACCACTTGGCTAGTCTTCACAATGTCCCTGACAAGACAGATTGGACATGGGGCGATTGGCTAATGGGTGTCGGCACAGAAACGCGATCATTTCCCAATCTTACGGCGGATGACGTGCATCAATCTTTGGTCGATAGGTTCAACGATGATCGCACGCATACCATACCGGATGGCCAATATCGCCCTGAGTCATTGAAAGTGATCCATGCTGATTTAGAAAATAGAAAGCCTGAAATTAAGGGTTTAATCGAAAAAGAAGACTTACACCTAATTGGTCCAGATGGATTTCTAATTCCTCCTAACATGGTCGAAGAATATGAGATTGTGATGGGAGACTCATTGCAAAAAATCGCCAAGAAGTACTATGATGATGTTGGAAAAGCTGATATTTTATTTGCTTATAATAGACAGATTGGCTTGCTTCTTGACAAAGATAAAATCTACGTCGGGCGGGTCATTAAAATACCACACTACGAATAGCTTAATTTGAATTGAGCATTTTCTGCACCGATATTTTCCTACACCCCCCAATCCATGCCTTGCTACGCGCTTCTCTTCAGCCAGCAGCGAGTCCGCCCATGTCTCTCCAAACCCCGCATCACCACCACCGGCTCCCCGTCCTTCACAAAAGCGAGGGCGGGGCTGACCCGGCGGTAGGCCGTCCGCCGCTGCTCATCCCCGCCAGGCAGGCCGCGTTTTGTGGGGCGCTTTCGCAGCATGGCAATGTGCGGCCCCTCGTATAGATCCCTCGTATGGGGCGCTCGGCATATCGTCGCAGACGGCGTATCGAGCGCGCGCGCAGCTGTCATATCGCAAAAACGTCCGCGCAAAGTGTCACCCACCGCGAAACACCCGCAAACCCGCAGCAAACTGCCGTTTCTCAGGCCTTCGGGCAGGGTGACAGTGTGTAACCTTTGTCACCCTGCCGGACACTTCCCATCACGCCTCCAAATGCCTATATTATAAGGTATTCGGCCCGTGGTGGCCGGGCAACCGGCTGGCGGCGGGCCCTTGGGTGGGAGAGCTGCTATGAAACGGACAATCTATCGCGCTGCGGCTGTGGCGGCGGTGCTGCTGGCGGGGCTTTGTGTGCCGGGTGTGGTGACAGGCGCACACGCGCAGGACAGCCAGTTTGTCGGCGTGGCAATGTTCGGGGAAAGCGTCACCAACCGTGAAGGCGTGGACGATGCGCTGGGCGATTTCGATTCAGAGTTCGATCTGGCGGGTGAACGGATCTGCTATTATCTCGATCTGGAGGGATTGCGCGATCCCAACGGCCTGGAAATCCGCGAAGGCGAGCGGGGGGAGAACGGCATTCTGCTGGTGCGCCTCCGCCTGCCGGATGCGGACGGGGACGAAACCTGCGTCAATGTGGAACGCAGCGTCATGGACCGGCTGCTGGCCGACCGGGAAGATTATTACATCATCGTCACAACCATCGGAAAGCCGGAGGGCGCAATACGCGGCCAGTTGGGGCCATAGGGGGCGGGGAGGCTATTCGGGCTGCTACGCGGGAAGAACCGGCGCGGCCTGGATTGGCGTCGTTAAATGGGCCGGGCCGAGCAGTCTGGTGCCGCTAAACGAAAAGTAACCCTTTCCTACGACAATCACCGCAATACACCGGGAGAGCGGGATATGGGCAAGTTCATAACTTTCATCGCATTCGCCATCGGCGGTTTCTGGCTCACGTCGTCACTGTTCGGCGAACCGGGCGGGGGATCAGGCCCGACATCAGGCGGGTTGAACGAAGAGCGGATGCGCGGGCAATGCGTGCGCCAGGTCGATCAGATCGCGCCCAGCACTGCCGTAGCGGAATCGATTTGCGGCTGCATGACGGCAGAGTTCGACCGGCGCGGGATTTTCGTGCTTGATGCCTATGGCGATCGGTTTGACGAAATGCAGGCCATTACCCGCGATTGCGCGGCAACCTACGGGGTTGTTGCCGGGGGCTGAAGCCTGCAGCGCTCAGCTATCGAGAAGTTCTAGCTCTACATTGCTGTGGCCGCGGCGGATCATGCCGATTTCTTCTGCAGCGGCGCGTGACACATCGATTTCACGGCCACGAATAAACGGTCCGCGATCATTGATGCGAACGATGACCGACTGGCCATTGCTGGTGTTGGTCACCCGCACGCGGCTGCCGAAAGGAAGCGTGCGATGTGCGGCGGTCATCTCATTCATGTTGAAACGCTCGCCATTGGCAGTGCGACGGCCATGGAAGCGACGACCGTAATAGCTGGCAACGCCTGTGCCGAGCGAAGTTGCGGCTGGCGCTGGCGGAGGCGTAGCGGGCTCGATCGTGGTAATGTCGACAGCATGATCCGGCAGTTGCGGTTCAACCGGTGTGTCGAAGCGGGCGAAAGCCGCCTCGAACGTTGCTTCGTCGCTGGGCGTGAAGGCTGGTGCCACCGGGTTGCGGGCGGCAGCAGTCGAAGTCATTTCGACTTGCTGCTGGGCGAAACCAGCGCCGGTTGTCCCGAAAAGTGCGAAGGCGGCCACAATTGCGATTGCGCGTGGCGTGTTGCCGAAAAAGGTCTTTTTCCTCATGAGGGCGCCCATACGCGTAGATAGTGAACACACCTATTGCGTTCCCGCAGCTTGTCGTAGGCGACGCTCGACTCGCCGTAAAATGGGTACGTAAACGGGGTGACACGTTTGGTTTTGCAGGGCGCGCAATGACCCCAAAACCAGAAAAAACCGAAAAAATCGCAGCACATGGAGCGATTCGAAAGGTCTTTGCGCAATGAAAAAGTGGGGGGCCAGAACGAGAAATGGGGCCGGCATTGCTGCCGACCCCACTCTCACCGGCGTGTGGACCCCCTAAGGGATACTTGGCGCCTGGCGTTTCTTCTTCCGTTCCACGTTCCCGAAGGATCGCTTCACTTGCGGAATATGTCGCCGGGCGCTCGCGCCGATGCCGGAGCAGATTTTCCGATTGGCGATATCGCAAGCGATCTCAGCCATTCTTTCCACCTGTCCGAGACCGATCTTGTCCTCTGGTATCTCGAACGGCCCCTTCCGCACCTCAGTGCTTTCAGTTCCTCGATACCGGATTTCTCCTCCGGCCTTTACCGATGCAGAAACTTCACGGTTTCAACAGTCTGAACAATCCCAGTTACCCGAAGGTCGCTTTTCCTGTTCTTTCCTCCACCGCGACTTTGCAACATCGCGTCGAATTCTTCCTGTCTCTCCTGTATCCAAACCGACTAGCGGTCCTTCGTGGCGGGGACTTTCCGTCTTCGATGTTTTGAGAATGCGCGTGCCGACCGAGTCGGGCAAGGGCGCGAGCATCGACTTATCCACTTTTCGAAAGAATGCCAGTGGACAAGAGTGGATAAGTCAACGGCTCGGCGTTTCGGCTGAAACTATCTGCGATCTTTCGGGATAATGACTGCCAATCCTGCTCCAGATCCCTCTAGCGGTCCCGTTTCGCAAGCAATCTAAGGCGCAGTGCGTTCAGTTTGATGAAGCCCGCCGCATCGGCCTGATCGTAGGCGCCGGCGTCATCTTCAAAAGTCACATGCGCTTCAGAGTAAAGTGAGTTATCGGATTTGCGGCCCACTACGCTCGTCAGCCCTTTGTAGAGTTTCAGGCGCACAGTGCCGGAAACCTTCTCCTGGCTGAGATCGATGGCGGCCTGAAGCATCTCGCGCTCCGGGCTGAACCAAAAGCCGTTGTAGATCAGCTCTGCATACTTCGGCATCAGCTCATCCTTCAGATGTGCTGCGCCGCGATCTAGAGTGATCTGCTCGATCCCGCGGTGCGCGACAGCGTAAATCTCGCCGCCTGGCGTTTCATACATGCCGCGAGATTTCATTCCGACAAAGCGGTTCTCGACCAGATCGAGCCGTCCGATGCCATGCTTGCGGCCAAGCTCATTCAAAGCGGTCAGCAAGGTGGCGGGGCTCATCGCCTCGCCATTCAGTGCCACGCCGTCACCGCGATCGAAATCCACCGTGATATATTCCGGCGCGTCGGGCGCGTCTTCGGGATGATTGGTGCGCGAGTACACATAGTCCGGCGTTTCTTCCCACGGGTCTTCCAGCACCTTGCCTTCAGAAGATGTGTGAAGGAGGTTGGCATCGGTTGAGAACGGACTTTCGCCGCGCTTGTCCTTGGGCACCTGGATCTGGTGCTTCTCGGCCCACTCGATCAGGGCTGTCCGGCTGGTAAGGTCCCATTCGCGCCAAGGGGCGATAACGGTGATATCCGGTGCAAGCGCATAGGCGCTGAGTTCGAAACGAACCTGGTCATTGCCCTTGCCGGTTGCGCCATGTGCGATAGCATCTGCGCCGGTTTCCCGCGCGATTTCTACCAGACGCTTGGAGATCAATGGCCGGGCAATGCTGGTGCCCAGAAGGTAATCGCCTTCATATCGGGCGTTGGCGCGCATCATCGGGAAAACGAAGTCGCGCACAAATTCCTCGCGCAGATCTTCGATAAAAATATGCTCGTCCGGAATGCCCATCAAACGGGCCTTGTCACGCGCAGGTTCGATTTCTTCGCCCTGACCCAGATCGGCGGTGAAGGTAACAACTTCCAGCCCGCGTTCTGTCATCAGCCATTTTGCGATGACGCTGGTATCTAACCCGCCTGAGTAGGCGAGGACGACCTTTTTGATATCCGACATGTAAGAATTCCCGTGTGCGTGATCGCGCGGCGGTTAGCAGCGCGCGGGTGTTGCTGCAATCAGTCTATCTCGGACGCGCCAAGCTGCGGATTGCGGCGAGTAATGTAATTCAGCCATGCCTTTGGTCGGCGCAGATACTGGCTTGGTACATCTGTCCGCAGCCCAACCATTGCTGCCATGCGTGATACGAAATGGATGCAGTTGTTTTCGTCAAGGTCGTAGAACCGGCCAGGATGATTGCGCCACGCGAGAATTTCGGCGCGCAGTCTGCGGTACTGTGCCGGGGATACCGTGACGGAAAAGTGGCGGTTAGTGTCGGGGATCGTATCTTCGTCCTCGGTGATAATCATGTGCTCTGCCGGGCCGGACGTGATCGCCTGCGCACTGCTGCGAGCGGAAAAGCCAAAGTTTTCATTCACCCGTGATCCGTCTTCAAGCTCGCCTTCGAATACTACGAATGTGTGCGGATAGCGGCCCCAGAGGACTGATCCGTTGAAGGAATGAAAATGCACAGTCACCTCTGCCAGTGCGGGCGTGGCAACGCCAAGGGCGGCAAAGGCCAGCATTATTGCAGCAATAAGACGAGCAACAGCTTTGCGGAATGGTTTGGGCATCATGGACTAATCGGTGCTCTTGTTTGATCTTACAGTAAGGTGACCGCCCCCGATATCGCGGAGCAATTCGGGCAGATAAAGCGCAAGTCCCCCTGCACGCAACACATAGCTTGCAGTTATTGCGATCCAGACGCCCCAATTGCCCGCTGGTCGCAACGCAAGATCAAGCACGATGTAGAGAATTGTGGCAATCACGCCGGCATTGCGCAGCGCACGGCCACGGGTTGTTCCGATAAAAACCCCGTCGAGCATCCAGCTCGGCATTCCGATCAGCGGTACGAGCGCGGCAAAGGGGAGGAAAGTTCGCGCGATTTCCCGAACCTGAGGATCGGTGGTGAGCAGGTCAATTACAGGCCCCCCTGCAAGGAAGAAGGCGAGCGCAAACACTATACCGCTCGCCAACGCGAATTCACTGGTCAGGCGGACAGCGCGCTTGAACTGCTGCGCATCGCGCGCACCATAGGCCTTGCCCACGCGCTCCTCCGCCGTGAAGGCAAAGGCATCGAGTATGAACGCAGCAACATTCACGAATTGCAGCAGCACATGGTTGGCCGCAAGTGCTGCCGCCCCGATCCGTGCGCCGGCATTGGCGAACCATGCAAACAGAATAAGCAGCGCAATTGTGCGGATCATAATGTCGCGATTAACTGCGAAGAGCTGCAGCAATCGATCTTTGTCCAGCAGCAGGCTGCGCGGTGTTTGGCGGGCGAGGGCGAGGATATTGGCCCCCGCAACGCGCCCCACGATCAGCAGGCCCAGCACCAGCGCAATCCATTCCGCGCAGGCCGTGCCAAGGCCAACGCCATATGCGCCCATATCCAATCCCCAGACAAACCACACATCCAGCGCGATATTGGCGGCATTCATTGCGATCTGAAGCGCCAGCGCTTCCCGTGTACGACCCAGGCCCAGCAGCCATCCGTTGATCGCATAAACCGCCAACGCGGCCGGTGCGCCGAAGAAACGGCCCTGCATGTATCCGCCCGCTTCGCCGGTAATCGTTTCGGACCCTGCCATGACCGCAAAAGCGAGCTGCGTGATGGGCGCGCCAAGAGCGAGAATCACAAGGCCGAGTGCCAGCCCGATCCCAAGCGCGCGCAGCAGCAACGCATCGACTTCGCGCGGATCTCCGAAACCGCTGGCCTGAGAGGTCAGTCCGGTCATCCCCATGCGCAGGAAGCCGAAGCTCCAGAATACAAGGCTGATGATCGTCGCGCCCAGAGCCACTCCCGCCAGCGCTACGGCATCTCCGGTCCGTCCGATAACGGCGGTATCGACCAAGCCCACGAGCGGTACGGAGGCTTGGCCGAGCATAATGGGCCAGGCCTGCGCGAAAACGCTGGCGCGGGTGAGGGGGCGGTCGCTCATTCGAGGCTCTTTAGCTCGTCATGGTCAGCAAAGCGAAGTCATCCAGTGGGCAAATTGTCTCGATTGCCGCGCCGCAGCGCCCCTCGCGGCAAAGGGTTAAATGGAACCTCCCTATTGGCGAACCAGATCGATCAGTTGCGACAATCCGTACAACGCAGCGAAGCCGGCGAAGATGAGCACGAAAACCATACCGCCGAGCGCGAGATCGAAAATCTCCAGGCGATGCCTCTTCGTCATTGCGAGCCTAACCGGCTTCCGGATAAGCCACCAGCACGCCACTAGGCCTGCCGGCAGAAGCAGCCACCAAAAGGGTTCTCGCCCAACTATGATCCAGATAGCAATCCCGCCGCAAATTGCGCCAGGAACCGTCTTCCTAAGGTCCCGAACGAGCAGCAATTACTCCGCAGCTTCCTTCAGTTCCGGATCGAGATGCCATCGTGGCGGTTCTTCCATACCGCGCAGACGCTCGCTTTCCTCATACATGAAGTCGCGCGTCATCGGCAGAGCCTCGCGGTCTTTTACATAGACAAGCTGGTGGTTCACCAATCCGCCATTGCGGAAGGCCTGCTCGGCCCCGGCAAGATAGAACAGCCACATGCGATAAAACTGCTCGTCATACATTTCGACCAGCTCTTCACGGTGCATGACGGTGCGGTTGTACCATTCTTCCAGCGTATGACAGTAATGGAAGCGCATCGCCTCCACATCCATGACTTGCCAGCCAAACTGCTCGCTTTGCGAAATCAGTTCCGACAAGGCGGGGATGTAGCCGCCGGGGAAGATGTACTTGCGCGTGAAGGCATCTGTGAAGCCCGGAGGGCCTGCGCGGCCGCAGGCATGGCTGATCATCACACCCTTGGGCTTCAGCAGCTTGGCGGTGTGTTCGTAGAACTGCGGATAATGCGGTGTGCCGACATGTTCGAGCAGGCCGATGGAGCTGATCCGGTCGAATTCTCCGCGCACATCACGGTAATCCATCAGCGCGAATTTGACCTTGTCGGACACGCCAGCTTCCGCAGCGCGCTCCTTACAAAAGGCGATCTGGTCTGGTGCCAACGCCACGCCCAGCACTTCGCAGCCATACATCCGGTTGAGATAGAGCGCGAAGCCGCCCCAGCCGCAGCCGATGTCCAGCACCCGCATGTTCGGGCCGTTTTCGGCTGTGATATTAAGCTTCGCGGCGAGGTGCGCCTTTTTGTCGAGCTGCGCCTTTTCCAGACTGTTCGAAGTGTCGCGGTAGTACCCCATCGTGTATTGACGGTCCTCGTCGAGGAACAGTTCATACAGGCGGCGGGTGAGGTTGTAGGTGTGCTCCGCATTTGCACGGGCCTTGCCGCGCAAATTGACGCTGTCAGCCTTGGCGATGGCCTTTTGGGCAAGCCATTTCATCTTGCTTTGCGGCTGGATTGCCTTGTCACCAATGGCTTTGGACTGGGCAGTGAAGAACAGGATCAGATCGCGCAGATCATGCGGCGCCTCGATATCCATCCATTCCCACATGAACACTTCTGCCGTGCCCAGCTGCGGGTAACGCGCGATGTGGTTTGCAGCCTTCGCGTTGGAGAAGGTAATGTGGATTGGCTCTCCATATTCGCCATTAACGTCACCGCCGGGGCCAAATTCATACACTTTGCCGTCGTGATCGGTGATGACGAGCCGGCCGGCCTTGATGACTTTCTTCAGCAGTTTGTCGAGCAGCCACATAAGGTGCGATTCCCCTGATTGTTTCAGTTTGGTTTCCAGCGCCGGGGTTTGCGGCCCGTTTGGCGACAAGTCAATTGTGAGGTATGATCGCGCTTATGAGCGAGAATAAGACCAAGGCGACTTCGCAGGCTGTCGACGAATTTATTGCAGCGGTGGAGCATGATGGCAAGCGCGGCGAGGCCAAGCAGCTCGACGCGCTTTTTCGCCGGGTTACGGGCGAGGAGCCGGTGATGTGGGGGCCGAGCATGATCGGCTACGGCAGTTATCACTATAAGTATGATAGCGGCCGCGAAGGCGATTTCTTGCGCACCGGTTTTTCACCGCGCAAGGCCAAGCATTCGGTCTACCTCATGGGCGGATATTGCGAAGAGGTGACCAGCGCGAAGAACGAACAGCTGCTGAAGCGGCTGGGCAAACACTCACGCGGCAAAAGTTGCCTCTACATCAACAAGCTGGCCGATGTGGACATGGGCGTGCTGGAGGAACTGGTAAAGGTAAACTGGGACGCGATGAACCGCGTTTATCCGCCCGAGAACTAAATCCCCGCATACCACTGATATCCGGCGACATCTTCCCAATAGCCGCCTTCGCCGCCGTTGATGTCGTCAAGGCTGGCTACCACTTCAATACCGGTCAGATATTTTGCGTGCTTGTAGCCCAGTTGGCGTTCGAGCCGCATCCGCAAGGGCGCGCCATTGGCAACGGGCAGGGTTTCACCGTTCAACTGATGCGCGACTATTGTCTGAGGATGCATGGCATCGTCCATGTCGCAGCTTTCGTAATAATCGACCTGTCGGCGATTGTCTGCCGGGCCGCGCATGAAGAAATCTGCGCAGCGAAAGACGATGAAATTGGCTTCCGGCTGGACGCCTGCTGCTTCCAGAATGGTGGAAAGCTGCGGGCCGGTCCATTCGCCTATTGCGCTCCACCCCTCCACACAATCATGGCGCGTTACTTGTGTGCGCTGGGGCATGGCCTCGATATCCTCCAGCGAAAGCTCGGCTGGATTGTCCACCAGTCCGCTGACGGAAAGCCGCCAGTTGGCAAAACCCTCGGCCTCTGCTGCGCGGTATGCGTCAGTATCTACGGTGCGATTGCCATTGGCGCGGAATACCGGGGAAATGGCCGAGCGGTCATATTCCGGGGCCATCGTGATGCGACCGCCGCCAAGCGCGCGGTGAAGCCCGCGGTGCCAGTTCTGCGCTCCGTCAACGACTTTGCCGAACCAGGCGGAATCGCCAATTTCATTGCATCCGGCAAGGAAAGCAGCGCCTGCGGCAACCAGAAAATTACGCCTCTGCATCGCTTGATCCTTCCAGTTTGCCGCCGGTAATCATGTCGCGGATCTGCCCGATGGGCCCTGCCAGCAGAACCAGCACAATGTGCAACACGAAGAACCCGAACAGCAACCATGCGGCAATGAAATGCAGGGAGCGCGCACTTTGCCGCCCGCCGAACAGATCGGTCATCCATGGCCAGGCGGCTTCCATGCCGGGGCTCATCACCATGCCGGTGAAGATCATCAGCGGCAGCAGGACCAGTATCACGCCCGCGTAGGCGATCTTCTGGAGGATATTGTATTTGCCGCCGCCATGCTCGAAATTCAGCTTGAGGTGCTCTTTGATATCGGTGCCGATATTGCTGAGCCGCCATTCACGTGCCCGCGCAAAGATATCGCGGACCATGTGGCCGTTCAGGACAGCAGAGATCATGAATGCAAGGAACGCAAAGCCAAACACGAGCGCAAATACGATATGCCAGTCACGCGCAGCGGCGAGGCTGTAATAATCGGGAATTGTCATCCAGCCGGGAAAGCGCGGCACTTCCAGCCACGCATCAGCCGGAGCGAAGCCGTCATTGCCCCAATACAGGCGGCGATGGCCGTTTGAAATGTTCAGGCCGCTCATAAACAGGATAATGAGGCTGACCGCGTTGATCCAGTGCCAGATACGGGTGCTGAAAGCGTGCCGTTTTGCCGGCTTGGCGCTCTTGTTCATGCCCCGTCCCCTTCACGTTCGAGATAAATGACATCGCGCGGTTGATCCAGCAGGTGCTGACCTGAGTCGACATAGATGGACTGTCCGGATGCGAGCGGCCCTTCGGCCAGAAACAGCGCGGCATCGGCGATTTCATTGCCATCGGTGCGCCGCTGAAGCAGGTTGAGGAGGTGCGACCGCTGGGCTTCCTCGTCTGACTGGTCATGGCTGGGCAGAATCGCGCCGGGAGCCAAGGTATAAACCCTGTCATCGGCATCCGTTACCATCGCCATCATCCGGGCAGCGATATCGGCTGCGGCCTTGCTCATGGTATAGCTGAAGAAATCGGGATTGAGATTGGCCAGTTTCTGATCGGTGATCTGGATCACGCGGCGGCCGCCATTGCTGCGCGCCTGCGCAAGGAAGGTTTGGGCCATCAAAGTGGGCGCTGCTGCGTTGATCATCATGGCTTGTAGGTTCGTTGCGGGATCAAGGCCGGTTACATCGTCTGGTTCAAATATTGACGCGCAATTGACGATGCATTGCCAATTCTCAATCCGGTCCGCCAGCGTGCTGATAAAGGATCGCGCATCATCAAGGTCGGAAATGTCGCATTGCACCACTTCCGCGCTTGGCAAGTCGTCTGCCAAGGTTTCGGCAGCAGCACGTGAGCGGTTGCAATGGATCAACACGTGCCAGCCTGCTCCGGCGAAACGGCGGACAATTGCGGCACCCAGCCGCTTGGCTCCGCCAGTGACAAGGACGCTCGGGCTGCTCATATTTCCACACTACGTCAATGCGATTGGATGGCAAGCGCAACAGGCATGGACTCATGCGTCGTTTGCGGCGCCAAAGTTTTCAGACCTGAGAAATAGAATATCGAGGCCATATATGGAAGTATACGGTGGCATAAACGATTGTTTCAATTTGAAATAAAAGTAGAGGTATATGATAAAGGCCGTTGTTACTTCAGCGTCACAAATGTAAAAAGCCAAATTGGATAACATAGGGGGTTTGAAGCTATGGCTGATTCCATTGAAGCATACCGCGATGATCGGGGGCATGTGCATGACTCGCCGGAAGATGCGATAGTTGCGGACATTGCCGCTGCTCTCGGGCGTGTGGGCGACGAAGGCGGGCTGACCAATGGTGTCGCCTCGCTCATCCTGGCAAAGCGATCCGTAATAGAGAAGGCATTTGCCGATTATGACAGGCTGGTCCAGCAGCGTCCCGAAGTCATCGACAATACGGACGAATCGAAGATCCATCACTTGCAGGCAGGCTAGAGATCTCAGCCAATGTTCCGCGAGTTTCGGGCTCAGCGAGTGTAATGGAACCAGCTGCCGTTAAAGTCGCGCTGGAAAGATTCGCGGCTGTCGATTTTGGTGTGAACCGGTCGATCCGCAAAATATCCGAAAGTGTCGTGGGGCCGCAACGCCTCGGCCAGAAGCTTCCTGCATCTGGCCGCAGCGCCATTGGTGAGTGCGGCCCTTGCTTCCGCGTCTGTCTCGAACATGAAGGTGACCCCGGCGAATAGCCGATGGACTTTCCAGAGCCCCAGCTGGCGTGCTATTTCTTCAACTTCGCTTTCGTGAATTGCGTCAACGGCTTCGATGCGCGCAGGTTTTTCAAATGATGAGAATATGACGAAAAGCTTGTCCATCGCTGCGGACGATGGCAGCGGGGTTTTGCGAAAATTAGTCAGCGTATTCAACATCCCGCTTCGTAGTGGCGCGATATCGGCGAGCATGGCCGCGAAAGCATCGACGACCAATTTCTGTTTGGCTTGATTGAAAGGCGGCATTTCAGGATCGCGAAAGCGCCTGGCATCCTCTTCCAGGTCAAACACCACCTCCACGCGATGGCGATCCAATGCTCGCCCATCTGGCTGATCCAGCCGCACCAGCAACGGGCGCGGGACTGAAAACTCATTGGCAATGAAGTCGGCCAAGTTATCGAACGGAGCAACCATCCGCCGTTTGTCGAGTTTGTATTGCCTGGCCTCTGCATATTGCGGACAGGACGGAATAATCATCCTTCGGTGTCAGGCACTTTCGCGCGCAGTTCAGCGAGCCACACATCGGCCACGGCGTCGCTGGGCGCGCGCCAGTCTCCGCGCGGAGACAATGCGCCGCCTGAGCTTACTTTCGGCCCGTTGGGCAGGGCGCTGCGCTTGAACTGGCTGTACTGGAAAAAGCGCTTAAGAAATTTTTCCAGCCAGCCGCGGATTTCGGCCAGATCATACTGGTTCTTGCCGCTTTCCGGGAATTCGTGCGGCCACTGCCCAGCCTCTATCTGCTTCCATGCGTGCCAGCACAGGAATGCCACGTGGCTTGGCTGCTGACCCCAGCGCAACACGTGGTGAAGGAAGAAGTCATTGAGCTCATAGGGGCCGATGATGCTTTCGGTGCTCTGTATGTTGCCTGCAGCGTCCGCCGGAACCAGTTCCGGGCTGATTTCAGTACCGAGTACCTCTTCCAGAACGACATCGCATACAGGAGAAAACTGGCTGGTCCGCGTTGTCCAGCGGATCAGATACTGAATCAATGTTTTGGGCACGCCGGAATTCACCGCGTAATGGCTCATCTGGTCGCCGACGCCGTAGGTGCACCAGCCCAGCGCCAGCTCTGACAGATCGCCGGTACCGATCACAAAGCCTTTATGGTGATTGGCAAGGCGAAACAGATAATCGGTCCGCAGGCCTGCTTGCACGTTTTCAAACGTCACATCGTGAACCGGTTCTCCGTCAGCGAAGGGGTGGTTCATGTCATCCAGCATCTGCCGCGCAGCGGGCCGGATGTCGATTTCCTCTGCGGTGACTTCAAAAGCCTCCATCAATTTCCATGCATTTGCCTTCGTCCCGTCAGAAGTGGCGAAGCCGGGCATGGTGTAGGCGCGGATCATGGAGCGGGGCAGGCCGAGCGTGTCGCATGCCTTTGCCGCCACGATCAGCGCGTGGGTGGAATCCAGCCCGCCGGAAATACCGATAATCAGCGATTTCGCGCCTGTCGCCTGCATCCGCCGCATCAGCGCATCGACCTGGATGTTGAACGCTTCGTAGCAATCCTCGTCCAGCTTCTCGATCCGGTTGGGCACGAACGGAAAGCGGCGAATGGCGCGCTTCAGCCCGATGTCGCCAGCCTTGCAGGCGTGATCGAACCCTATCGTGCGGAAAGCATCTTCAGGCCGCCCCATATCCTCTGCCGCATCATTGAACGTGCCCATGCGCATGCGCTCATTCAGGATGCGGCGCGTATCGATATCGGTAACGCACAGCTCCGGCTTCAGCTCAAATCGGACGCTTTCGATCATCAGATCGCCCAGCTCATACACCATGCCTTGGCCGTCCCATGACAGGTCTGTGGTGCTTTCGCCAAAGCCGCTGGCGGAATAGGCATAGGCGCAGACATTGCGGCTGGATGATGCGCGGCACAGAAGGTGCCGCTCATCCGACTTGCCGATAGTGATGTTGGAGGCGGACAGGTTCAGCAGAATTGTCGCGCCAGCCAGCGCGGCCATCGTGCCAGGCTGAACCGGGCTCCAGAAATCTTCGCAGATCTCGATCCCGAATGTGAAACTAGGAAGGTTATTGGCGGAAAAGATCAGATCGGTGCCGAATGGAATTTCCGAACCGTTCACCGTCAGCCAAAGATCCTGGCAATTGTTGCCGCGTGCGAACCAGCGTTTTTCGTAAAACTCGCGGTAATTGGGGAGGTAGCTTTTGGGCACTGCGCCCAGAATTTCGCCTTGAGCGATCACTACGGCGCAATTGTATATGCGGCCGCCCCGGCGCAGCGGCGCGCCGATGACCAATACCGGCGTCAGGTCCTCGCTCGCGGCGCGGATTGTCTCTATCTCGGCCTCGACCGCCTCAAGCAAGGCTGCCTGAATATGCAGATCGTCCAGCGCATAGGATGACAGGCAAAGTTCTGGATAGAGCAGTAGATCGACATGGCTTTCATGCGCCATCTGCGCCTGCTCGATAATCCCTTGCGCATTGTAGGCGACATCTGCCGTGCGCGTGGTGGGGGTGCTGGTTGCGACGCGCACGAAACCGTGCGTGTGCATGTCGAAGAAGGGGTGCTTTTGGGCGCTCATGAAGCTGCCCATAGCGCAGATTTTCAGGCGAGGGGTAAAATCCTGCTGCGCAAAATATTGACGCCGCCGCTCTGAGGGGAAGAGCGGCGGCGCCAGTCTGGGGGGGACAAGGAGCTATTCGCGCAGTGCGAGGCTCCGGTTACTTTAACGGCAGCGTGCATCGCCCCGATCGATTTCGCGTCCGAGCACGCCGCCAAGGGCTGCCCCGAGCAATGTGCCGACTGTACGGTCGCCGCGTGTATCGATCGTACGCCCGAGCAGCGCGCCGCCGGCGGCACCGATGATCAGACCGGTCGTGCCATTGTCACGTTCGCAATAATACCGCCCATCGCGGCCCTGCCAGACACGGTCGTTACGGCTCACCCGGCGTGGTTCGTAGTAGCGGCCATTGTCGTCATAGTCGCGCTGGCGATATCGGCGGTCTTCGCGGCGCTCACGCCGATCCTGGCGCGCATCACGGCGATCGTAACGATCGTCTCGGTCGTAGCGATCCTGGCCATGATAACCGTGAGCGGGTGCCCAGGAAGGTGGTCCGCCCTGCGCCATGGCAGGGGCAGCGGGAAGGGCCAGGGTCGTGGCCGCAGCGAGTGCAAACATGGGAGCAAGGATGGACTTTTTCATCACGATTAACCTTTCCGATTCGGACAGTGGATGCCGCCGAGAAACCTGGTATCGTTCAGATAATCCCAACCTAAGATGAACGGATCGTTGGGATTTAATTTACACGGCGAAACGTTTCTTGGACGAGTTCAATCGCTGGCCCTGACTGTGATTGCGATCCAATCGCGGATCGTCCCCTCCGCTCCGCCGAAAGGCCGGATCGCGTGATGGGCGATACCGAACCCCGCCGTTTCATAAGCGGAAATTACCCAGTCCTCGTCCGGAAAATTGTGGAGCCGCCCCGACCGGCATCGCCCTTCGCCTGAACCGAGAGTGAAACTGGCATAGTGCCATCCCCCCGGCTTCAGCGCGCGGTGGATGGCGCGAAGTATTGCGGGCAGGTCTGTGCGGGCAACATGCAGCAGGCAGGCATGCGCCCATACGGCATCGTATTCGGCTTGTGCAGCAAGCTCTTCGAAACGCATTTGCCGCGCGCCGAGCGAGAAGCATTCATTGGCCTTTCGCACCATAGCCGCCACACCGTCAGTCGCATCGACGACAAACCCGCGTTCCACCATCCGCGCTGCATCGCGGCCCATCCCGCAGCCAAGTTCCAGAATATTTGCACCGGGCCCAACGCGATCCAAGAACGTATCCAGATCGCGGCTTGGGGCCTGCCCGGAGCTGAGCGTGTGGGAAGGCGCGGAATTTTCGTAATAGGCGAGAGTGGCGGGGTCAGCCATGGGCATAAAATGCGACCTCGTACTTTTCAGAACAAGTCTTTGAAGATAGCAGATCAGTATCTGGGGGGATTATCATGAACAACAGTCTGGTTGGCGCTGCGCCGGTGACATCTGCCGAACGTATCGGTGTGCTTGATGCATTGCGCGGCTTTGCACTCTTAGGGGTTCTTCTCGCGAACCTGACCGAATTCGCCGTTGCTCCGTGGATGGCAACGGATGCACAAATTGCTGCACTTTCTTCAGCCCCTGCAGATACCCGGACACATTTCATCTTGTCATGGCTGGTTTACGGAAAAGCGAACACCCTGTTTGCAACCTTGTTCGGTATCGGTTTCTGGGTCCAGATGGAGCGGCTGCAAAAGCGTGATGTCGCTTTCGAAACCATTTATTTGCGGCGCCTGTTCATCCTGCTTGCCATTGGATTGGTCCATATGTCGTTCGTGTGGATATGGGATATCCTTCATGTCTATGCGCTTGCCGGTTTCCTGTTGTTCTTCATGCGCGGCCTCAGCCAGCGCGCCTTTATCATAATCGGAATTTCCCTGGCGGTTTTTGGTTCTCCGGTTCTTACTCATCTGATCCAGATAAGCGGGTTCTTTGCCGATGCTTCGACGGGCTTTGATGACGCTGCAATTCTTTCGCGGCAGGCGGCAAGCGCAGCTGGTAATTATACCGCGATTTTCGCAGGTTTCATGCGCATCAATTGGTATGAATGGGTGGCGGGAGGTATGCTTTACACATGGGTTCTCTATGCTTTGGGCCGGTTTTTGATCGGTGCCTACATTGCCCGCCGCGGCTGGGTGCAAAGGGCAGCAGAATTGTTGCCGCAATACGCAAAGGTAATGGCAGTTGCATTGCCGCTCGGTCTGGCGGGCCAATACATCAACGCTGCTGTCAGCATGGATCAGATGCAACCTTTGTTCGGAAGCGCTGAGCTGGTTGATTTGGTCGATTATGTGTCACGCCCGCTGACCGCGCTTGGCTATGCTTGCCTGATTGTGCTGTTTTTCCATTCCGGTCTGCGGCCCGTTGCCGCCATTTTTGCTCCGGTTGGCCGGATGGCTCTGACCAATTATATCGCGCAGAGCTTTTTCATTGCGTTCCTGCTTTTCGGCGTCGGCCCGGGACTGGCACTCAGCGGGCGGGAAGGCACCTTCGCATTCACCATTTACGCATTGATATTCTTCGCGGCCCAAACCGTATTCAGCCATTTCTGGCTTAAGGTGTATGCTTTTGGACCGCTGGAATACCTATGGCGCTGGGCCACCTATGGCGACAAACCGCGGTTACGCCGTCAGCTCGCCTGAGGTTCTGGCTCTGCCTCTGCCGCCTCTCGGTCAAGCTGGGCGCGGCTCTTCTTCTCGGCGGCCGTTTTCAACTGGCCACAAGCCGCATCGATGTCGCGGCCGCGCGGCGTGCGCACGGGCGCGGAAATCCCGCCTTCGAACACGATGTTCGAAAAGGACCGGATGCGCTCTGGAGTGGAGCATTCGTAATTTGCGCCCGGCCAGGGATTGAATGGGATCAGATTGACCTTGGCGGGCAGATCATATTGCTTCAGCAGGCGAACAAGCTCGCGAGCGTCGGCATCGCTGTCGTTCTTGTCCTTCAACATCACATATTCGAACGTGATGCGCCGCGCGTTGCTGGCGCCGGGATAATCGGCGCAGGCCTGGAGCAATTCCTCGATGCCGAACTTGCGGTTGATCGGGACAATCTCGTCGCGCACTACCTTGGTGACTGCATGGAGCGACACGGCAAGGTTCACGCCAATTTCTTCGCCGCAGCGCGCCATCGCTGGTACAACGCCGCTGGTCGACAGCGTGATGCGCCGCTTTGACAGCGCAAGGCCATCACCGTCCATCACAAGCCGAAGGGCATCGCGGACATTGTCGAAATTATACAGTGGCTCTCCCATGCCCATCATCACGATATTGGTGAGCAAGCGACCGTCTGCGGTATATTCCGCCTCGTCCTCGACTTCGGCAATATCCATCCGGCCCTTGGGCCATTCGCCAAGGGAATCACGCGCCAGCATGACTTGCCCGACGATCTCGCCGGGGGTCAGATTTCGCACTAGCCGCATCGTGCCGGTGTGACAGAAAGTGCAATTGAGGGTGCAGCCGACCTGACTGGACACGCACAAGGTCCCGCGATCCGCGTCGGGAATGAAGACCATTTCAAATTCATGGCCATCATCGGTACGCAGCAACCATTTGCGTGTGCCGTCGGTGCTATGCTGGGCTTCCACCACATCGGGCCGGCCAATCACGAACCGCTCTGTCAGCCACGGGCGCATGGTCTTGGCGATATCGGTCATCGCTTCAAACTCGGTCACGCCGCGATGGTACAGCCAGTGATACACCTGTTTGGCGCGCAATTTTGCCTGTTTTTTGTCCAGCCCGGCGCCTTCGAACAGCGCGGCGATATCCGCCTTCGGCAGCCCGATCAGATCGACGCGGCCATCTTCGCGCGGCGTGATGTCACGTGCGACGGGAACCGGGTCTACTTGCCCGGGAATGCTCATAAGGTTCGTATCGGCCATGGGAGGCATCGATATAGGGCGGGAGCGAGCGTTTGGCTAGCGGATCTGCGCACAGCCGACGTTGGCCGCGTCAATCGCCGTGGCAGCTCCATCGAGGCTGTAACGATCGGTGAAGCGATTGCCGCGCATATCGGTGGCGCTGACGGACATACCTCCCGCAGCCCGCATCGCCGCAACGATGGCGCGATCGGTGCGGGTGTCTGCGGCCCAAGCGTCACCATCACCGGCGGTCAGCGTGTAACGTTCCCCTCCGATAGCAAGCTGAACGCGCGGATTTTCAGCCAAGCGTCGACCAAGCCGGAAGTGGACCTGCGCACGGACGTTGCGTGACGGCCAAGTGGCCACGCTGGCGAACGGTTGGAAATCGCGACGCGAACTGTTCGCCTCGGCCTCCGCAATGGCATAGCAGCGCGGCGTTTCAGGATCGCGAAATGCGCCCCAATCGCCAAATACACCGAGGCTGTCGCGTGACCGATCATTGGCCCAAAGCGGGGTAGAAACCAGCAACAGCAGAAGGGGCAGGGAGCGACGGAGCATACCTATATATAGGCACAAATTCGGCGCGCGCCAAAACCCGAAAATCGTACGCTGAAAATCCGGTTTTTCTGGTAAATTCCGTGTATTTACCGTAGGAGAATCAGGACGGAGGGGGTTCTCCTAGAAAACCCGTAAGATGAAAGGCGCCCCCGGCAAATGAACGGGAGGCGGTAAGAGAGATGAGCCTGTTTGCCGATTACAATCTGCCCTTCGCCATTGCGCTTGGGGTTATGCTTTTGTTTGGTCTCTTGCAGCTGATAGGCCTTGGCGATTTCGATTTCGGCGGTGACGCTGATCTGGATGCCGGATCGGATATCGGCGATCCGACGGCAGCGGGGCTTGGCGGGGCAGTGGCCACATTGCTGGGTCTTGGCAAAGTCCCGGTGTTCGTCTGGCTGATCGTTTTCCTTTCGGTCTTTGGCGGGGTCGGCATCAGCACGCAGGCCCTTGCCGTCGATTTGACTGGATCGCCGCTCTACGTATGGCTCGCGGCGTTGATCGCGGGTGGGGCAAGCATTCCGGCAACAGCCGGTTTGGTGAGGCCATTGGGCCGGTTCATGCCGCAGGATGAAACAAGCGCAGTGCGGCTGGACAGCCTCGTCGGGCGACGCGGCACCATTACCACCGGCAAGGCGGCGAAAGGCTCGCCTGCCCGAGCCAAGGTCCGGGACCGGTTCGGCCACGCCCATTACGTCATGGTCGAGCCGCATGAAGATTCCAGCATCATTCCTGCTGGCGACCAGGTTTTGCTGGTGCGAAGAGAAGGCGAGACCTTCTTCGGCGTACCACTAGCCGAGCGTAAACTCGCCCCGATGGGTTGAGCGCGCGGCCAATAGTTCAATTTTCATAGCAAGGAGAAGAAATGGATAATCTGTTAGAATCCGGCATCATATGGATCGGCATCTCGGGAGCCGCGATATTCGCGATCTTCGTATTCCTCATCAAACTGTACCACCGTGCGTCGAAGGAAACGGCCTTCGTGCGGACCGGTCTTGGCGGTGAAAAAGTGGTCATGAACGGCGGCGCATTGGTGCTGCCGGTGTTCCATGAAACGATGCCGGTTAATATGAACACGCTGGTCCTGTCCGTCATTCGCCGCGATGGAGAGGCGCTGATTACGCTCGACCGGCTGCGGATCGACGTGAAGGCCGAGTTCTATGTTCGCGTAAAACCCGATGCCGAAGCGATTGGCATGGCCGCGCAGACGCTGGGCCAGCGCACGATGCAGCCAGAGGCGTTGAAAGATCTTGTTGAAGGCAAGTTCGTCGATGCGCTGCGCTCTGTTGCAGCAGGCATGACAATGAACGAACTGCACGAACAGCGCGCCGATTTCGTGCAGAAGGTGCAGCAGGTTTCCTCCAGCGATCTGGCGATGAACGGACTTGAGCTTGAATCGGTTTCGCTCACCGGGCTTGACCAGACCAGTATCGAACATTTCAACGCCAACAACGCCTTCGATGCCGAAGGTCTGACCAAGCTGACCGAGCAGATCGAAGCGCGCAAGAAGCTGCGTAACGATATCGAGCAGGACACCCGTGTGCAGATGGAAATGAAGAACCTCGAAGCTGATACCAAATCATTCGAGATTGGCCGTGACAATGAATATGCGCGGCTTGGTCAGGAGCGCGAAGTTGAAGTGCGCCGTGCTTCGCAAATGTCCGAAATCGCCCGCGAACAGGCCGAGCGCCAGCGCGAAGCTGATTCGGCAAGGATCGAAGCGAAGCAGCAAGTGGATTCGCAGCAGATCGAAGCTGACCGGCTGGTGGAAGAAGCGCGGATCGACCAGGTGCGCGCTCTCGAAATCGCCCGGCAGGAACAGCAGATTGCCGTTCAGAACAAGTCACGCGAAGAAAGTCAGGCCCGTGCCGAAGCTGATGCGGCCCGTGCCAAGGCCGTGGCTGCAGAGGAGCAAGTTGCAACAGCGCGTGAAAGCGAAATCGCTGAACGCCAGAAAAAGATCGAGCTGATCGAAGCATCCAAGCAGGCGGAACGCGAAGCCATTGGTGTCAAGGTGGAAGCCGAAGCGGAAAAGGATGCTGCGTCCAACCGCGCGGAAGCCTTGCGCCTTGAAGCACAGGGTGAAGCCGAAGCTGAAAAGCTGCGGGCAGAAGCTGCGCGCGTCCGTTTTGAAGTTGAGGCTGCTGGCCAGCAGGCCATCAACGAGGCCGCAAACATCCTCTCGATGGAGCAGATCTCGCTTCAGACGAAACTGGCGCTCCTCAAGGTCCTGCCCGAAGCGATCCGCGAAAGCGCGAAGCCAATGGAGGCCATCGACAGCATCAAGATCGTTCAGGTGGACGGCCTGACGCAGCGTAGCGGCCCTGCCGGTTCAACTGGCGGCGGCAACGGCGGCGGCTCCGGTAACCTTGCCAACGATGCGGTCTCCGCAGCCCTCGCTTACCGCGCACAGGCGCCGGTTCTGGATGGGTTGATGAAGGAACTCGGTCTCACCGGTTCCTCGCTGAACGACATGGTCAAGGGTGCGGCGGACGGCCATTCCGGTCTGATGGCGGAGATTTCCGATGATGCGGAAACACCAAGCCTGTTCTCGCCCGAAGCGAAAGAGGATACGGCCCCGGCAAAGGCAGCTAAGCCGCAGTCTCGGCCGAAGGATAGTGCGCAGCCAAAGCCGCGTCCGGCGACCAAGCCTGAATCCTGAAGTTCATTGAAGACACACAATTAGAAGGGGCGCGGCTTGAAAACCGCGCCCCTTTTGCTTGCGCCGAGAGAGGCTTTTCAGCCCGCTTTAAGGAAGTCGATCTCGTCAATTTCACTTTGCAATTTCCGCGCCCCCCATTTGTTCAGCACATAAATTCCCGCGAACACCGCGACCACACTTGCCATGGCAAGCAATGCGGTTGCTGGCGGCATCGCCCATTGCGCGGGAGCAGTTGATAGCAACGGTGCAAGCATCATAATGGCCATGCCGGGCATCAGCGGGAGCAGGTACCATCTGAAAACGCTGGCCAATGCGTCGCGCTGACGGACAAGCTCACGCCGCTGGTATTCCAGCACAGATAGCTGGCCGCCGTGCTCCATTGGAGAAAGCGGGCTGCCGCGGCGATGCAATTGCCACAGGACCACACATGTTCCGCCAACTATCAGAGCAGCGCCAATGCGCATCGCCAGTAACGGGCCGGTCACAGCCATGGTCGAAAATGCCAGGATAACAAAAGCCCCAGCAGCATATTCGCCCCAATTACGCCGCACGATGGTTCGGCGGAACTGGTCCGCACGGGCGCGCAATTCCTCGATTGGGGGTAGGGGCATGGTTTCTCCTTCGTTTTGCCAGCTGGCGCGGGCGTGCTCTTCGGGGGTCATGGTCTTGGCTCCTCTTGCTGGAAAGGCTCGGCGAGCAGCGCCTTGATCCTGTGAATACGGGTGGCGACCGCCCCGGCAGACAGGCCGGTGACATCGCCGATTTCGGCAGCGGTCAAATCTTCAAGATACAGCAGCATCACCTGCCGATCGGCGGGTTTCAGCCGGTGGATCGTGGCGAGCAGACGGTCTGCCATCTGGTTTTCGCCCACCGTGGATTCGGGATTGTCGGACGCAGCCAGATGGTCGATCTCGTCCAACCCGGCGTAATTGCCCGGTTTTGTGCGGCGAGCGGCCTGTATATGGCTTACCGCGACATTGTGGCCGATCCGGTAAACCCAGCTGCGTACCGAGCATTGCCCTTCGAAATAGGCGAAACTGCGCCACAGCGCGGCGTGAATATCCTGCACCAGGTCGCGGGCCAGATCGGCATCGGCTTCATAACCACGCGCCAAGCGGGCAATTGCTGCTCCGTAAGCGGCGGCAGCCTGCCGGTAAGCTTCATCCTGCGATAGATGCGCATCGTGCAATGTGTCATTCTCTCGTGCCATGATTGGGTAGTCGGCCCGGCACGGGAAGTCTTACACGATTGGCGAAAATTTTTTCGGTCAGTCAGGATATATGATCGCGATGACTTCCCATTCCTTCGTCCCGCCGGGCAATTTGACGGTGCGCAAATCGCCAATTTCCGCGCGGCGAAGGGCGCGGGCGATGGGGCTGGACCAGCCGACAAGGCCGGCGCTGGCATCCTGTTCCTTGTCACCTACAATGGTCAGCGTGCGTTCTTCATCGTCCTCGTCTGCGATGGTTACGGTCGCGCCAAAGAAAACGCGGCTCTTGTCGGGTTGCTGTGACGGATCGACGACCTTGGCGAATTTCATCACCTTGGCGAGATATGCCAGTTCCCGGTCGATTTCCCGCATACGCTTGCGGCCATACAGATAATCGCCGTTTTCTGACCGGTCGCCGTTGCCCGCAGCCCAGCTCACGATTTCGGTGATTTCGGGCCGTTCGGTACCGAGCAGATGGTCATAGCGCGCCTTGAGCGCAGTCAGGCCTGCGGGAGTGATGGGATTGGTTCTGTCAGTCACAAAGGTCTCTGGCGTTCAATCTGTGGCACCAACGCCTGTCGCCGGAACGATGCGGCGATACAAGTGCCATGTCGCGTGACCCAACACCGGCAGTGTCACCAGCAGGCCAACAAAAGCGGGCAACATCGAGAGGAAAAGCGCCGCAGAGATGATGATGGCCCAGCTTAGCAACACCTTGCGATTGGCGCGCAATGCCGAAACACTTGTGATAATTGCTGTAATGAAATCGACATCGCGGTCCACCAGCATCGGCAGGCTGATTACGGTGATGGCGTAGAAAAACAGGGCGATGATCGCACCGACAATGCTGCCGACTGTCAGCATTGCGATACCGACCGGCGTGGCCAGAGCCGCGATGGATTCCCCGCCTGCGCCAGCTTCAGCCATGAAGATCGCGAAGATACCGTGCGCGATGATGACCCAGAAGCTGAAAGCAACAAACAATATGCCGCCCATCAACAACAATTGCTCATCCCCGCGTCCTTTCAGCGCTCCGAGCACTGCACCCCACCGCATAGGAAGACCGGCTTCTCGCCTGCGACTGACTTCATACAGGCCGACAGCGGTGAAAGGGGCTATCAGCGGAAACCCCGCCAGCGCTGCGATCCACCAGATGATTTCACCGCGCCCCATAACGGCGGCGTAGATAAACAATCCGGTCACCACGTAAATCGCTGCGAAGAACAGGCCGAACAAGGGCTGTTTGCGATAATCCTGCCATCCGGCAGCCAATGCGGCGCGAAGATCTGCGAACGTCAGATCGTCTGCCACATGGCCTCGCGTACTGTTTGCGCTTTTGTCCAACGGTCTCTCCCAACGTAAACACACTGCGCAAAAAGGGAGATGCAAGCATTGATGTGGATCAAGAATGCAGAGATTAGCGAACTGAAACGGCGTTCGCCCAGTCTAACGCCGGCAAGATCCATTCGTCCCGTGGTCCGTAAATCAGGCCGTGCTCTAGCCCTGTCTCCACCACCAATTCGCGCATCTGTGTCGCGTTTTCCGACGCATTGAAGACATCCTGGCATGACCCTGCAAGCAGCGTGTCGAGACTGTCACGGATGGTCAGAACCGCACCAGAAAACCCGATGCCATTTTGCACCATATGGTCCGTGACTGCTGGCGCACATCCGGCCAGAAGGACAAACCGCAATTGCGGGTTTTCAGCATGGTGCGAGACCAGCGAAGCAATGTAAGCTCCTTTCGATGCCCCAATCACCGTGATGTTCTGTGCAGGAACGCCGCCATCAATCAGGTCATTGATTTCCAGAACCAATTGCCGTGCCTGTGCATCGACATCGGAGTTGGCCGGCCTGACGGGTGCGTGAACCACAAAACCTTCAGCCGCCAACCTGTCCTGGATCGCATCGAAGCGGTACTCGCCGTAGCGTTCACTTATCGCCGGAAGTCCCTGAACCTCTATGATCCGGCCATGCAGGTAGAACACATGGCGTGCCTCGCCCGCTTGCGCAGTGACACTCTCAGGCGCACACGCAGCGAGGACCCATAGCAAGGGGGCCGTTAGCAGGCTGGTTCGTGGCAACCCTACCGCAGGAAATCGCCCACATCGCGGCTGCGGCCCATGCTGGCCCGGTCCGGATAGAGGGTTTCGTAGACCACGGCGTTTTCAATCACGCGTTGCACATAATTCTTAGTCTCGAAAAAGCTGATTTCCTCGATCCAGCGCAACCAGTCGCCTGTCCGGCGCGGGTCACCATTTTCACGCAGCCAGCGATTAACATTGCCTGGCCCGGCGTTGTAGGCAGCGATCGCAAGCGGATAGCTGCCGTCGTAATAGGCAATCAGCCGCTCGATGTGGTTGCTGCCCAGCCGCATTGCATATTGCGGATCATCCATCAGTGCGCTTGCCGAATATTGCACACCGGCCCGGCGCGCCTCTTCCTGCGCGGTGGCAGGCATGAACTGCATAATGCCGCGCGCGCCGGCATGGCTGATCGCGTTTTCGGCAAATTGGCTTTCCTGGCGGGCAAGGGCGTGAACCATCGTCCAGTTGCTGCCAGCAGGGGTCTGCAAGACGGGATAGCCGATGCGGGTAAAACCTTCATGTCCGTCAGCAGCCGCCGCGTCCAAAAGGTTTACCGCCAAATCCCGCCGCCCGATGTCGCGGGCAAGCTCTGCCACGAGCAGATGTTCGCCAATGGTTTCGGCCTGATCTGCAATGGATCGGTAAAAGCGGATGCCCGTTGACCATGGCGCATCACGCGCGACTTCGGCAACGGCGGCGGTAATCGGTGCGGAGAGGAATTCTTGACGTTCCTCATCTGTTGGCGATGCTTCCGGTGCGGCTGCATATTGCGGCAGCGCCCGGCCCAACCTGTCCAGCGCCAGCAGACCGTAGAAACGGTCATTATATTGCGCTGCCATCTCGTAATGGCGCGTGGCCTCGGCAGTCATGCCTGCCTGCCGGTAGGCCTCGCCCGCCCAGAAAAAGCCCTTTGACCGGGTCTGGCTGGTGCGCGCGGCAGCGCCATATTGGTAGAACAGCGGCGCGGCAGTTGCGCCGTCACCCAGATGCCAGAGCGCATTGGTGCCGCCAGCCCACATCAGCGAGGTGTAATCATCGCGCAGCTTGTATTCCATGCCCGAGATATCTTCGCCGGGCGCGAAAGCCTCGTTCGCCCGGGCTGCGACGCGGGGCGTGTCGGCACGGCTTGCGGCGCGGCCGACAGCGAGCAGCTCGGTGATCCATGCCGTGCGGTCGAGCGGCAAAGAGGCCAACGGCGGCCCGTCCACTATCATCCGCACTGCCGCATCGACGCGGCCTTCCTGCCGCAGTTCGCGGCTGCGATTGAAGAGATACCCCGGATCGGCCGTGGCCCCGGCGGCAGTCGTCGCTCCGTCACCGCCTTGCAGTATTGAAAGACGTGCCTGGAACACGGCGCGCTTGCCCGGCGACACCAAAGCAAGCTGGCGCGCTGCCGCATCGCCGTCACGCTGCCATAAAAGGGCATCCATGCGCTGATCATGATCTTCCTGAGAGAATACGCTGCCGTAGGTGGCAGACAAGGCCGCTTCAGCTGTCGGGCTCATTTCGCCGCCGCGCCATGCCTCTACCGCCCAGCGCTGCGAAGCGGCCCGGTCCGGTCCCATCAGCGCCAGCGCGTAATGCGCTTTCGCATAATTGGTGGACGGATCCTGCCCTTCAAAGAACTGCAGCAGCAATGCCGGGTCGGTGAATTCCTCGCGCAAGCGGCGCTCTGCACGGGCGCGCAAAGTGGCCTCATCCGGGAAGCCGGGATTGGCGATCAGAAAATTGGCGTAGGTCGTGAACGGAAGCTGCGCCTGCCGGTCTTCCCACAATCGTTCCCACCGCGCGATTTGCGGCGCCATCGGGCCAGGGCCCTCTGCCACAAGGCTGGCACGAGCATTATCCCACGCACTTGCCTCTTGGGCGGCAACAGAAATCGGGGCGACCATAGCGGTGGTTGCGGCGAGGGCGATTATCAGTGGAAGTCGAACCATGCTGGACATTGTGCCAAGGCTCTCCTTATCAGACGCTGAATGCATTATTCCTCCGGTGGGGGATTCACGTAAATATTGAAGGCAATCGGTTGTATTGCCTGCTTAACAACACAACGCAGGAGCGGCGACAATGTTCTCTGGTTCAATTCCGGCCCTGGCGACTCCGTTTCGCGGTGAAGCGTTCGATGAGAGCGCCTATCGGCAATTCATCGACTGGCAAATCGACAACGGCACCAGCGGTCTGGTGCCATGCGGCACAACTGGCGAGAGCGCCACGCTGGACAATGACGAGCATCACAGGGTGATCGCCGTTTGCGCAGAGCAGGCCGCGGGCCGCGTGCCGGTGATAGCTGGCGCAGGCTCCAACGACACGCGCACCGCGCTGTGGCACGCGAAGGAGGCGCAGATCGCGGGCGCAGACGCGCTGCTGCTGGTCGCGCCATATTATAACCGCCCTTCGCAAGCCGGTTTGCTCGCACATTTCAGCTATCTGGCGGAGCGCACCGATCTGCCGATTGTGCTGTATAATGTGCCTGGCCGCACGGTGACTGACATTTTGCCGGAGACGGTGGTGGAACTGCACCGCCGCTTTCCTGAAAAGATCGTGGCGCTGAAGGATGCGAGCGGAGACCTCTCCCGCGTCGTCACCCACCGCATGGGCGCGCCTGCGCTGTGCCAGCTTTCGGGCGATGATCCGCTGGTGCTGGGCGGATATGCGATGGGGCAGGTGGGCTGCATTTCGGTGACCGCCAATGTCGCGCCAAAGCTGTGCGCGGAGTTCCACGCCGCCGCTGCATCGGGCGATTTCGCCGCCGCGCGGGAGATCAACGAAAAGCTCTACCCGCTGCACAGGGCGATGTTCTCCGATGCCTCGCCAGCGCCGGCGAAATATGGCTTGAGCAAGCTGTTCGACTGGTTCGCCCCCGATGTGCGGATGCCGATTGTCGAATGCTCCGACGCTGCGAAAGCGGCGGTGGATGCGGCGATGGAATTTGCAGGAGTTACCGTATGATCAAGAATTGCATTCTCGCAGCAACAGCCCTCGCGCTCGCATCCTGCTCCACAATGCCCAACGTCCCTCCGCCTGCGCTGGACGATCTGGCGCGGCAATATCTCAGTGTGCAGCTGGCTATTGGGGAGAAAGACCCCGGCTATGTCGATGCCTATTACGGGCCGGAAGATCTGGCGGCGGTTGCCGCGGCGGAGGATGACAATGTGTCGCTGCCCGTACTTCAGGCGCGGGTATTCGCGCTTGATGCAACGCTGCGCTCGTTGCCGGTAGCGGCGGGCAGTGTTGAGGCGGAGCGGGTCCGGTATCTTCGTGCCATGCTGAATTCCGCGAAGGTCCGGCTGCGGATGCTGCGCGGGGAGCAAATCTCTTTTCAGGATGAGGCAGAGGGCCTGTTTGGTGTTCGGCCTGAACTCATCGACCTGACCACGCTTGACCCGGTGCTTGAACGGATTGAGGAATTGGTGCCCGGCGATGCCAGCGATGGCCCGCTGAACGAACGGCTGAATGCCTTTCAGGATCGTTTCATCATCCCAAACGACCGCTTGCGCGCCGTAATCGACGCTGCCGTGGCCGAATGCCGTGCGCGCACCTTGCCGCATATTCCGCTGCCCGAAAGTGAAAATTTCACACTCAGTCTGGTGACAGACAAGCCGTGGGGCGGGTTCAATTATTATCAGGGTGATTATCACTCGGTGATCGAGATCAATACCGATCTGCCAACCCGGCTGGACCGCGCCGTGGATGTCGGCTGCCACGAAGCCTATCCGGGCCACCACGTCTATTCGACACTAATCGAGCGGGACCGGGTGAATGCCATGGGCCAGATCGAATACACGTTGCTGCCGCTTTACAGTCCGCGCGCAATCATTTCCGAAGGCAGCGCCGAATACGGCGTGAAGCTGGCATTCCCCGGAACGAGCCAGCTGGAATATGAGCGCGATGTGCTTGCTCCGCTGGCGGGGATCGATGCGAGCGACCTGGAAGCCTATTACGAACTGCGGGAAGCTACGGGCGATCTCTCCGGCGCCTACTACACGCTCGCCGCCGCCTATCTCGATCAGACAATGACGCGGGAAGAAGTGATCGAGGCGTCGATGCGCTACCGCTTGCAAAGCCGCGAGCGCGCCGAGCAATCATTGCGCTTCATGGACGCCTATCGCAGCTATGTGATCAATTACGGGCTGGGCGAAGAAATCGTTGGCAATGCGGTCGAGGCCGCTGGCGAAAGTAGTGAAGCGCGCTGGCAGCGCTTTATCGCCATTCTCAACACGCCGACGCTCCCTGAGGATTTGATGTAAGGCGGGAGGACCCAATGCGGGGGAAGAGCGTTTAGAGGATATGAAACGCTATGCTCTCCTCCCGCTCGCTCTCCTGATGGCAGGCTGCGTCAGCACACGGCCCATCGAGCCGCAGATTGCTGCTGTCTCGACCGATTTCTCCGCTGTGCAGCGGGCTGAAGTCTCCCTCAGCAGTTTTGATTTTGAACCGCGGAATCTACAACTTGCAGCGGGAGTGCCGGTGGAGCTGGTGTTCACCAATGTATCTGACAGTGGCCACAACTTCGCGGCGGCCGAATTTTTTGCCGCAGCGCAGATTCGCGCAGAAGATGCCGATCTTGTGCGCAATGGGCTGATTGAACTGCGCGGCGGGCGGGGCGTATCGATTTTCCTGGTGCCGGTAGCGGGCACATACGACGTCGATTGCACACATCTGGGCCACAGCGCGCTCGGGATGAAAGGCACGATTGTCGTAAACTAGGCCGATGACGCAAAGCGGGTTTGCTTTGGGCGCGACAATGCCTACATCGCCTGCATCATGGCACGCCCTAAACCCGCCCCGTTCGACAAGCAGAAAGTCGTCGCCGAAAACCGGCGCGCGCGGTTCAACTACTATATCGAGGAAACTTTCGAGGCGGGGCTGGCCCTGCAAGGGACCGAGGTGAAGGCGCTGCGCGGCGGTGAAGGCACGATTGCAGAAAGCTATGCCGAAGTGCGCGGTGGACAGGTGATGCTGATCAACGCGAACATCCCGGAATTCAGCCACGGCAACCGCAACAATCATGAACCCAAGCGTCCGCGCAAGCTGCTGCTGCATGAGCGGGAAATCAACAAGATGCTAGGCGCGGTGGAGCGCAAGGGCATGACGCTGGTGCCGCTGTCCGTGTATTTCAACAGCAAAGGCCGGGCGAAAATCGAACTGGCACTCGCGAAGGGCAAGCAGTCCCATGACAAGCGCGCAACAATCAAGGACCGTGATTGGAAGCGCGATAAAGCGCGGCTGATGCGCGACAAAGGCTGATACAAAAGACGCGCCGACGGGATATTGTGACCACCGTGCCCCAATGTTCCTGTTTGTCGTTAAGCTGACATTGTTATCTGCTCGTCTATCACCACGTTACAGGCTGGCGCTGAAGGTGTAGAGACCGCACATAGAATCATGGTTAAGAAAGCGATCAATTGGTTTTCGGCACGCATGCCGAAAATGCCGAAGCGTTCCGATATGGAGCGTAATCGCTGGCTTGCGCCTATTGCCCATCGCTTTGGCCGGTCGGAACTCTGGCGATTTACTCGCCGCTCTGTCCCGCGCGGCGTGGCGTTAGGCTTGTTTGCGGCCTTTATTATTCCTCTGGGCCAGATTTTTCTCGCCGCCTTCCTGGCACTTCCGGCGCGCGCAAATGTGCCGGTTGCCGCTGTTATCACTTTCGTGACGAACCCTTTCACCGTGCCTTTCTGGTTGGTAGTGGCCAATAAAGTCGGGCGATTTACGCTGAAGGTCGATCCCGAAACTTTCGGAACTGCCAAGGCTGCGATGGAGCAAGGCTGGTGGGTCGAATTTGGCTGGTGGCTCGAAACTGCCGGTGTCACGGCGTTTGGTTTTGTCGTGCTGTCCGTTGTGACCGCCGCCATCGGCTATTTGTTCGCCGGCTTCCTTTGGCGGTTCATGGTCGCACGCCGATGGTCGCGGCGACCGGGGAACGGGAAAGTCCTCGGCGTGCCGACGAGCACACGGCAATAATCGAAAGCTACGTCATGGCCGTTGCGAGTGCGCGGTCTGGACTCTAAACGGGCGGCATGAATTTGGCGCATTTGCAACAATCCCGCAGACTGGTGGACGGCCTGGCCGTGGCCGCCGCCGTGCTCGCCAGCGTGGCGCTGGTACAATATGCCACTCAAAGCGCGGGCGCGTCGCTTGCCTACGCCGGCGGATTGGTCGTGCTGGGCATGATTGCCTTTATCGCCGGGCGCCTGCCAGCCAAAGGTCCTGCTTCGATGCAGTCCGATGCGCCCGACTGGGCGGTTACTGTCGCTGCGATCGAGCAGCGGGATCTTGCCATAGCGATTACAGACAGGGCCAATCGGCTTGTGTGTGCAAACTCTGCGTTTGAACTTTGGTTCGGGTCCAACAATGGCCCGCCAAGCCTTCCGGTAGACGGTTTCAGCGCAGACCAGCTGGCCCGGCTGGCGCGGGCGGTTTGGCGCGATGGAAAAGGCGAAACAGTCACCATTGCGGATGAGGATCAAAGCTGGAATGCAAGCGCGGTGCGCGCTGGCCAGGCGGATGAATACCTTATCTGGCGCTTTGCTCCGGTAGTCCGCAGCGAACCGGTTGTCGCAATTGCCAAACACATTACCGGCATGTTCGGCCAAGTCATGGGCGCGGCAGGGATCACCGTCGCGATGGTATCTCCTGATGGTACGATCCGTGCTGGAAATGCGGCGTTGGCCCGCCGCGCTTTTGGCGATGAAGCGGCACGCATGACCGGGCAGGAATTCGTGCAGTTGCTTCGTTCCGATGAGCGTGAGCGGATATATTTTGCACGCGAAGGCAAGAAAGGCAGCCCGCAAACTTTGGTGCAGGTGCCATTGGTCGATCCAGAGGAAGCCGCGCGTGAGCGTATACCGGGCAAAGCTGCAGCCGAAGCCCCATCGCTGATGTTGCTGATCGATGCAGGTGTCGGCATTGGCGGCGCGGCAACCGGCGATGTCAAAGGTCAGGCGGTCCAGCTTGAAGGGTTGCTGGAGCAATTGCCGCTAGGGCTGGCGACGACAGACCGCGACGGGCATTTTATTTACGCGAACCCGGCTTTTCGCCGTGCGGCCGGTATCGGCAAAAGCGATCTGCCGCCCTATCCGGGTGACGTTGTGGTGGCGCGTGACAAGGCAGCGATATCAGATGCTGTGCGACGTCATGGCCAAGGCCCTGCCAGTTCAGGCGATATTGCCGTGCGTCTGCGGAGCGATCCGGACGAACCTGTCAGCCTGGGTCTGGCTGGTGTGCGCGGTTTGGGAGAGGCAGCAGTCCTGCTTAGTCTGGCGGACACAACGGAAGAGGCGCGGCTCAAACGGCAAGTGGCGCAGGCCACCAAGATGCAGGCTGTGGGACAGCTTGCAGGGGGCGTGGCGCATGATTTCAACAATGTGCTCACCGCGATTATCGGTTATTGCGATCTCATGCTGCTGCGGCACACGCCCGGCGATAGCGATTACGACGATATCCAGCAGATCAAGGCGAACTCCAACCGTGCAGCCAGCCTGACGCGGCAATTGCTTGCCTTCAGCCGCCAGCAAACCTTGCAGCCGGAAATCCTGCAACTGCCGGATATTATCTCCGAAGTCAGCCAGCTGCTCAAACGCCTGCTCGGTGCGAAAATCACGTTGAAGGTGCGGCATGACCGCGATCTGGGCCTTGTCCGGGCCGATCCGCGCCAGCTGGAGCAAGTCATCATCAATCTGGCAGTCAACGCCCGCGATGCCATCCAGTCGGCAGGCGGCGGCGAAGTGGCAACTGGCACGCTTGCCTTCGCCACGCGCCGTGTGGAGGCGAAGGACATTCGCCGTATGGGAAGCGAAATCATCCCTGCGGGCGATTACACGGTGCTGATCGCAGAGGATACCGGCGGCGGCATCCCGCAAGAGGTGCTGGGCAAGATTTTCGAACCCTTCTTCACCACGAAGGAGCAGGGCAAAGGCACCGGTCTTGGCTTGTCCACGGTATACGGAATCGTCAAACAGTCGGGCGGCTTCATCTTTGCAAGCAATGCGAAGGGCGCCGATGGCAAAGTCAAAGGCGCGCGATTTACGATCTACTTGCCGGTTCACGAATTGACTGAGGAGGATAAGGCCCGGACCGAACCCGAAGAGCAGGTCCGTGAATGGTCTGGTGGCGGAACAATCCTGCTGGTCGAGGATGAAGACATGGTGCGCGCTGTGGCAGAGCGAGCTTTGGCGAGGCAGGGTTACACCATTGTCACAGCCACGGATGGCGACGAGGGACTGGAAGCTTTGCAGAAAGAGCCAGACCGCTTCGATCTGGTGCTGAGCGATGTTGTCATGCCGAGCATGGATGGCCCAGCCATGGCAAAAGAAATTCGCAAGCTTCGGCCGCGTTTGCCGATCCTGTTCATGTCCGGCTATGCTGAAGAACAGCTCCGCAGCGAGATCGACATCGAGAATATGCATTTCATCGCCAAGCCATTCAGCGTGAAGCAGATTGGCGAAAAAGTGGGCAATGTGCTGCGGCAATCCGCATCGCGGCAATAGCCTCCAGGTCTTTGTCGTGGCCGCGTAGCGCAAGGCGATTGCCTGTAAGGCAACCTTACTTCACAAACACTTCAACAAGTTGTGTTCATGCGCCGTACAGGACGTGATACTTTATATCACGAGCAAGTCTTTGAGTGAGGGACAATTGTCATGACCAAGCGCCTTTTCGCCGCCGCCCTGCCGCTCTTGAGCTTGGTGGCTGCTTCAGCCTTCGCGCTGCCCGCTGCCGCACAGCAAGGGGAATCCTCCGCAGAGGAAACCGCCCAAGGCGATGTTGCAGTAACCATATATCAGGGCAATCTGGCGCTGGTGCAGGATGTCAGGCAGCTCGACATCAGGCGCGGGACCACGCGCATCGAATTCCCCGATGTATCTGCCCAAATTCGCCCCCAAACACTCAGCTTCAACGCCGATGGTACCGCCATTGTGGAACAGAATTTCGATTTCGATCTGCTCACCCCGCAAAAGCTGATGGAAAAGGCCATCGGACAAATGGTGACGCTGGTCCGCACAAATCCTGCCACCGGCACAGAAACGCGCGAGCAAGCCGAGGTCCTCTCCACTGCTGGCGGCGTAGTCGTGCGCATAGGCAGCCGGATAGAGGTGCTGCGCGACGATGGCCTGCCGGTGCGCGTCATCTTTGACGGTGTGCCGCCTAATTTGCGCTCTCGCCCTACGCTTTCCGTCACACTTAATTCCAACCGTTCCGGTACGCGTCCCGCATCCATTCGCTACCTCACACCCGGCCTTGGCTGGTCTTCCGATTACGTAGCTTTGTATGATGAAAACCGCGGTACGGTGGATATGCAGGGATGGGTCACGCTGATCAACAATACCGGCACGACTTTCCATAATGCAGACACGCTGCTGGTGGCGGGAACTCCCGGTCAGGGTGGGAACCAAGGCGGCAGTCGACCGCGTCCAGATCTTGTGCGCCCCGGAACCGAGACTGCTGAGCGGGAGCGGCTAGGCGATTTCTATCTCTATCCAATCGAAGGCCGCACAACGATTGCGAATGCGCAGACGAAACAGGTGAGCTTTATGGACGTGCAGGGCGTTCCCGCTCGCCGCGTATATTCGATCGGTAGCAGCTGGCTGCAAAGCGATAGCGATTTCCGTCCCGCGTCCAGCGCGATCAGTTTCAGCTCCAGCAGTGCCAATGCTGAAAATGGGGGCGGCCTGGGCGATGCTTTGCCCGCTGGCACAGTGCGCTTCTATCAGCGTGACGCGCAGGGTAGCCCGCAATTCATCGGTGAAAACGGCATCGGGCACACACCGATGGGCAGCACACTTTCGCTGCGGACAGGCGATGCGTTTGACGTTTTCATGCAAGCCGAGGTCGAAAGCCGTCAGGTTATTTCGCCCGGTGAGTACGAGCGCAGCGCGCGATACCGCGTGTATGAAAATGGCGAGCTAACCAGAGAAGTCGAAGTAGACCGCACCGTCGATTATTACCGCACCACCATGCGTTATACCTTCACGAATGCGAAGTCCGAGGCTGTCGAGGTCGAACTGATGCAGGGCGGGTTGGACCGTGGCTGGTGGGGCCGCGATTTCCGCGTGACATCTGAGGATGTCGAGGGTGAGCAGGTCAATTACGGCAACCGGCTTTACCGTGTGACCGTGCCCGCCAATGGCGAGCGGGTGGTGCGCGTAACTTACGAATCGCGATATTAAGGGGAGGGCGGTGCGCCTTCTTTCCCTTCGGCCGGCATGGCTTTGCGCCAGCGCCGGTTTGGCGACGGTAGCGCTTTGCGTGCCTGCCCATGCGCAGGACCGTGTCGCGGTAGAAGCCTCTGCGCCAGAGGCCTTGGCCGTGACGGTCTACCGCGACCCCAACCGCGGCGTGGGTCAGCCAATGAACCCGAATTGGCCGCAGGGTTTTGCGATGATCAGCGAAACGCGCACCGTCACGCTTCCTCCTGGCGAATCGCGAATTCGCTTTGATGGGGTGGCAGAGGGAATGGTGGCGGTCAGTGCCATTGTCTCAGGCCTGCCGGGCGGCACGATTGAGAAAAACCGCAACGCCGATCTGCTTAGTCCTGCCGCGCTGGTGAATGGAATGCTGGGCAACCGCGTGACCATCACCCGCACTGATCCGGCGACCGGCGCGAGCGCAAGCGATGATGCGATTGTCCGAACCCGCGCCGATGGCGGTCTCGTGCTGCAAACGCGGGACGGGTATGAGGCAGTGAGCTGTTCCGGCTTGCCCGAGCGACTGACATTTGGTGGCATTCCAGATGGCCTGTCCGCCAATCCGGTGTTCACAATTGATACGGCGGACGAAAGCGGCGGCACCTATACTGTAACCTTGTCTTACCTTGCATGGGGCTTCGATTGGGAAGCAAACTATGTCGCGACCGTGGATGAAGGCGGTGATGCCGATGACCTTCGTTTTGACCTGACGAGCTGGCTGACAATCCTGAACGACAATGGCCAGAGCTTTATGGGGGCAGAGCTGATGGCGGTGGCAGGCACGCTGAATGTCGTAAGTGATTTCCGGCAACTGGCCGCGCCGCCAGTTGCGCAGCCTTTGCAACTGACCTGTTATCCCTTCGGCAGCACGGCGGCAGGATCACCAATTCCTGATTACAGGGATCGCCAAACGATTGTGGTGACGGGAAATCGAGTGGAACGCGCAACGATGGCGGATATGATGATGGCACCACCTCCTCCTCCGCCGCCGCCTCCACCACCTCCTGTATTGGCTGGCGAAGAAAATCTCGGCGATCTCAAGTTATACCGTGTCCCCGTGCCGGTCGATGTGACTGCGCAAGGGTTGAAGCAGGTCGCCTTCTTGCGCGAGGAAGGCATTGAGGGAGCGCTTGCGTACCGCGCGACCTGTTTTCCCATCTATTCCAATTTTCAGCCGGCGCCGGCGCAGCTGGTTATCGAAACCGTCAACAATGAAGAAAGCGGCCTCGGGGCCGCGCTGCCATCGGGCCAGGTAACGATTTTCGAGCGTGGCCGCGGTCAGGAACTGCTCGTCGGGCAAACGTCCTTGCGCGATTTTGCCAATGGCCAAGATGTCGAACTGACGCTTTCATCCAGCAATCAGGTGTTTACGACCTGCACCTCCGGCGCAGATCGCTCGAACGAGGAATGGCGTACCAACTGGACCACGATGTCGGCAGAACTGACCAACGCCAACCCGCACCCCGTGACTGTGCGGGTGAATCTGGGAAGTCCGGTCCAATGGGAATATCGCGGGATTCGGGAGCAGGTGCAGGACGGCCAGCGAATCGCTGAGGTCATGGTGCCAGCCAATGGCACACGCCTGCTCGAATGGGAGGTGCGCCCACCTCAGCCTGAAGGCGAGGATTAGAGCGCGAAACCGGCCTATTCCGACGACAAATTGGGCGATCCAACAAAAATTTCGTTCCACTCTTGTTCTTGTGGAACAAAGTGGGTACAAGCTACGTCAGTTGATGAATGGGTATCACCCCTAGCGAACTGACGGAGGCCGTGTCATGGCGAGTACGAACCTGAAATTGGTTGAAAAGGAATCCAAAGTGGACCGTCAGAAGGCACTCGATGCCGCACTCGCGCAGATTGATCGCGCATTCGGCAAGGGCTCGGCAATGAAGCTCGGCTCGAAAGAAACCATGAACGTCGAATCGATTTCCACCGGCTCGCTCGGTCTGGATATCGCACTCGGCATTGGCGGCCTGCCCAAGGGCCGTGTAATTGAAATTTACGGGCCGGAAAGCTCGGGCAAGACCACGCTCGCGCTGCATGTTCTGGCAGAAGCGCAGAAGGGCGGAGGCACAGTCGCTTTCATCGATGCCGAACACGCGCTGGATCCGATCTACGCGACAAAGCTTGGCGTCGATATCAATGAACTGATTATCTCGCAGCCCGATACCGGTGAACAGGCGCTTGAAATCGTTGATACGCTGGTGCGCTCGAATGCGATTGATGTGCTGGTCGTCGATTCGGTCGCGGCATTGGTGCCCCGCGCTGAAATCGAGGGCGAGATGGGTGATAGCCACGTTGGCTTGCAGGCCCGTTTGATGAGCCAGTCGCTGCGCAAGCTGACGGGTTCTATCAACCGTTCCAAGTGTATGGTGATCTTCATCAACCAGCTGCGCATGAAAATTGGCGTGATGTACGGCAATCCAGAAGTGACCACCGGCGGTAACGCACTGAAATTCTATGCTTCTGTCCGCCTCGACATCCGCCGCACAGGCGCGATCAAGGACCGCGACGAAGTGATCGGCAACTCGACCCGGGTGAAAGTCGTGAAAAACAAGGTTGCCCCTCCGTTCAAGCAGGTCGAATTCGACATCATGTATGGCGAAGGCATTTCCAAAATTGGTGAGATTCTCGATCTCGGGGTGAAGGCTGATCTTGTCGAAAAGTCTGGCTCATGGTTCAGTTATGACAGTATCCGGATTGGTCAGGGCCGGGAAAACGCCAAGACATTCCTGAAGGAAAACCCAGAAGTTTGCGCCAAGTTGGAGGCTGCCATTCGCAGCAAAACCGATGAGGTCGCCGAGGAGATGATGAAGGGCACGGACGCGGAGCCTGAAGATTGATCCTCAAGAAGAAGGTGGTGGGGAGACCCTCCCCAAGGCAGTGATTTTTCTGTCCCACCTCTTGCGAAACCGGAGCCGGCGAAGGCAGACTTTATAGTTTGCCACCGCCGGCTTCTTCGTATTTTTACTTCCGTGTAACTTTGCGATACTAAAGTACCGTAGGAGAAAATCTTGGGGGGTGGCCAAACGTGGCTGAAAAGGACGACTGGCAAGGCAGGACGGGCGATGCATGGGCGCAGGAGTGGCGCCGGACAGATCGCAGCTTCAGCCACCTTACAGAACAATTGCTTGCCGGGACCCGCGGCTTTGCCTTTGACCGGGTGCTGGACGTAGGATGCGGGGCAGGAGAACTCTCGCTTGCAATTGCCCGTGGCCGACCGGAAGCAACTGTAATCGGTGTCGATGTGTCACCGCGTTTGATAGAAGTTGCAAAGGAACGCGGGGCGCACCGCGCGAATGCATCCTTTGAACTGGCAGATGCTGCGGACTGGCAAAGCGAACCGGGCGCTGCTCCGGAATTGCTGATCTCCCGCCACGGGGTCATGTTTTTCGCAGATCCTGTTGCAGCATTCGCGAATCTCGCGAAACAAGGGGCAGACGGTGCCGGACTGTTGTTCTCCTGTTTCCGCTCGCGGTCCGAAAACCCGCTCTTCGCGGATGTTCTTCGACTTCTTCCCAATCCGCCGGAGGCCGTTGACCCTTATGCACCAGGACCTTTTGCATTCGCCGATCCGACGCGGGTTGCAGCAATACTTTCACAGGCTGGTTGGAAGCAGGTTCAGTTAACGCCTTTCGACTTCCCGATGATTGCCGGTGCCGGAGAGCACGCAATTGAGGAAGCCATGGCCTATTTCAAACGCATCGGACCTGCTGCTCGGGCATTGACTGAACTCGATACCGGTTCCGCGGAGCGGTTTCTGAAACTCCTCAGGGCCTTGGTCGAGCGCAATTGTCATCACAATATTGTCGCCTTTCGGGCGGCCGCATGGATGGTCACTGCACGTAAGGTCTAATGGCCAATCGGTCATCTTGGTTACAGCAAGATAAGCATTGCGCTTGTCGCAGCGCTTTGCAGCGCCTAATTCGCCTTTATGCAATCGACTAACGACCTCCGCCGCGCTTTTCTTGGCTATTTCGCAGCTGCCGATCATCAGGTGGTGCCATCGGCCCCGCTCGTCCCACATAACGATCCATCTCTGATGTTCGTCAATGCAGGGATGGTGCCGTTCAAGAACGTTTTTACCGGGGTTGAGACACCACCGGCACCGCGCGCTACCAGCAGCCAGAAATGTGTGCGGGCCGGTGGCAAGCACAATGATCTGGACAATGTCGGCTATACAGCGCGGCATCTGACCTTCTTTGAAATGCTCGGCAATTTCAGTTTCGGTGATTATTTCAAAGAACGCGCAATCGAACTTGCGTGGGGAATGGTCACCAAAGAGCTCGGTCTTGCAAAAGACCGGTTGAGCGTGACCGTCTATCACACTGATGATGAGGCATTCGATCTGTGGCGCAAGATTGCTGGCCTACCGGAAGACCGGATCATCCGCATCCCCACGAAGGACAATTTCTGGGCGATGGGGGCAGACGGCCCCTGCGGACCCTGTTCCGAAATTTTCTGGGATCACGGGCCGGATGTGGCAGGCGGACCTCCGGGGTCACCGGACGAAGACGGCGATCGTTTTGTCGAAATCTGGAATCTCGTGTTCATGCAGCACCTCCAGCAGGCTGACACAATTACGGGTGATCTGCCGCGCCCCAGTATCGACACCGGAATGGGCCTGGAACGTTTGGCGACCGTCATGCAGGGCGTTCACAATGTGTTTGAAACAGACACTTTCCGCACGATTGTGGATGCTAGCGAAGATCTGGTGAAGTCCAGGATCGATGACGTCAGCTTGCCCAGCCACCGCGTCATCGCAGATCATCTTCGCTCGACCAGTTTCCTGATCGCCGACGGTGTTTTGCCGTCCAATGAAGGGCGCGGTTATGTACTGCGCCGGATCATGCGGCGGGCCATGCGCCACGCACATCTTCTGGGTGCGGACAAGCCGCTGATGCATCGGTTGGTGCCGACGCTGGTTAGCGAAATGGGTCAGGCCTATCCCGAATTGCCTCGCGCGCAATCGCTGATCACCGAAGTGTTGGAGCGTGAAGAGACGCGTTTTCGCCAGACCCTTGAAAAGGGTCTGCGACTTCTCGATGAAGAAACCGGCGATCTTGCAGAAGGCGACAGTCTGGCAGGCGAAACCGCCTTCAAGCTCTACGATACGTTCGGCTTTCCTTACGATCTGACGGAAGATGCACTGCGTAACCGCGGTATCGGTGTGGATCGTGCGGGTTTCGATGCCGCAATGGCGCAGCAAAAGGCCGCGGCGCGCGCAGCGTGGAAGGGGTCCGGAGCGGCCGCCGATGACGAGATCTGGTTCGATATAGCGGAGCGTGAAGGCGCGACGGAATTTACCGGCTACAGCGCCACCGAAGGTGAGGGCAAGGTTGTCGCGCTGGTCGTGGACGGCAAGGAAGTCCAGTCGGCTGACAGCGGACAGAATGTCACTATTCTGACCAATCAAACTCCGTTTTATGGCGAAAGCGGCGGCCAGATGGGCGACAGCGGCACGATTTCCGGTGATCACCGGCTCGAGATTGCGGTTAGCGACACTGCCAAGCCGCTGGGCCGGCTGCATGCGCACCATGGCAAGATCAAATCCGGTCAGGTCGCGGTGGGCGATACGGTACATCTTGCCGTAGATGCGGTTCGGCGTGATGCGATCCGCGCGAACCATTCCGCAACGCACCTGTTGCATGCCGCGCTGCGCAACCATCTTGGCGACCATGTGACGCAAAAGGGCTCGCTTGTAGCAAAAGAGCGTTTGCGCTTCGACTTCTCGCACCCGAAGCCGCTGGCGCCTTCTGAAGCTGAAGCCATTGAAGCGGAAGTGAATGAAGAAATTCGCGCCAATCAGGAGGTTGTAACAGGACTGATGAGCCCTGATGAAGCAATAGAGGCTGGTGCGATGGCCTTGTTTGGCGAAAAATACGGGGAAGAGGTGCGTGTTCTGTCGATTGGTCGGGCCGACTGGCAGGGATCGGGCCGCAATTATTCGGTCGAGCTGTGCGGTGGCACCCATGTCAAAGCGACAGGGGATATCGGCTTGTTCCGGATCATCGGCGAAAGCGCAGTTTCATCGGGCGTTCGCCGGATAGAGGCACTGACTGGTGAAGCGGCGCGGCAATGGATGGTAGGACGCGAGGAATCGCTCAAATCGGTTGCGGCAACGCTGAAGACCTCGCCAGACGAGGTGGAGGAGCGCGTCGCTGCCCTGATGGATGAACGCAAACGGCTCGAACGTGAGCTTTCGGAGGCCAAGAAGCAGCTCGCGCTTGGTGGCGGAGGCGCAGCAGGGGCCGCACCTGCGGCTGATGAAGACGTTAGCGGCGTCGCCTTCTCAGGACAGGTACTGCACGGTATGGACCCCAAGGAATTGCGCGGCCTGCTGGATGAGGCGAAGAAACGCATGGGCTCGGGCGTTGCGGCAATTGTCGCAGTGAACGATGGCAAGGCCGCCGTTGCGGTTGGCGTCACCGACGACCTGACCGGCACTCATAGCGCGGTCGATCTTGTGCGCGCGGGCGTGGCCGCGGTTGGCGGCAAGGGGGGCGGCGGCCGCCCTGACATGGCGCAAGGCGGAGGTCCGGACGGCGATAAGAGTGATGTTGCCATTGCTGCCATCAAGGAAGTGCTGGCAGGCAAATGATTGCCTGAGATAATTGCCTTGGAAGAAAATGCTACTTTGACTGTTTGAAGCACGGCCACGTCGCTTTCTTGGCAACGATCAGCTCTCCATGGTGCTCGTGCGCAATTTCGGCTTGTGCTCCAGCGCGCCCTCTTTCTGGATTTTTTCCCGGTACTCATCGCGCTTTTCGTGGATCGAGGCGATGACCGGCCCCATCGGTACGCCGATATCGACCAGCACCGCTTCGGACAATTGCAGTGAACTTTCCAGCGTTTCCGGCACTGCTGTACTGGCGCCGCTGCGATATAGCTCTGCCGCGTGGAAACTGTCGCGCGCACGCGCGATAATTGGCAGTTCCGAATGGGCGGTGCGTAGCTTTTTGACCATGCGCTGTGCCAGGATGTGTTCGTCCATGGTCAGGATAACGGCAGGCGCGCGCGCGATGCCCAGCTTGTCCAGCGCATCTTCGCGCAATGCGTTGCCAAAGACCGCATAATACCCTTCACGCCGCGCCTCTTCGATCAAGTCAGGGTTGGAATCGATGGCAACATAGGGCTGGTCATGGCGTTGAAGCATTTGTGCGATCAATTTGCCGACGCGCCCGAAGCCGACGATAATGACGCGCGGCGTATCGGCATCCCCGTCCAGATGTTCCAGCGATGGAGCTTCATCGACCGATCGCGCGAGCCGTTTGCCGAGCATGGCGAGCAGCGGCGTCACGGTTAGTCCGATAGCGGTCACGATCTGCCAGAATTGCGCTGTGCCGGGCTGGATCAGCATCGCGCTGGAAGCAGCAGCGAGCACGATCAGCGATGTCTCCGACGGGCTTGCCATCAGGATGCCGGTTTCTGTCGCGGTTGCGCTGCGTGCGCCCATCAGGCGTAGCAAGATGCCGGTAACGATGGCCTTCAGCAGCAGCACACCGATAACTGCGCCCGCGATCATCGCCAGATTGTCCCAGATCGTGAACAGATCGATGCCCATGCCGATGGTGATCAGGAATATGCCCAGAGCGAGGCCCTTGAACGGTTCCATGATGCCTTCGACTTCGGTGTGGTACTCGGTCTCCGCGATCAGCAATCCGGCAAGCAATGCGCCAACGATCGGGGACAGACCTACAAAGGCGGTAACCAGGCTGGCCCCGATCACCACCAGCATGCTGGCAGCAAGGAACAGTTCCGGGCTTTTGGTGCGTGCAGCCTGTGCGAACAGGCGCGGCAGCAGCAACCGGCCACCGATCATCATGACTGCGACAACAAGTGCACCCTGCCACAGCGTTGTCCAAAGATCGCCCAAACCCCCTTCGGCCATATTGGGGGCCAAGGCACCCAGAAGGAATATGATCGGCACGATCATGATATCTTCGAACAGCAGCATCGAAAGCGCCGCACGGCCGACAGGTGTGTTGGTGCCGGAAATCGGCAGCACCAGCGCGGTGGAGGAGAAGGCAAGGGCAAGGCCTAGCGCCATCGCCCCGGTCCAATATTGCCCCATCATGGATAGAACCGCCGCCAGCAGAGCGCCGATAACCAGCAGTTCCAACGCACCGAGACCGAATACAAGCTTGCGCAATTGCCAAAGGCGGTTGAAACTCAGCTCAAGGCCAATAGTGAATAGCAGCAGGATTATGCCGAACTCCGCGAACGGCTCTAACCGTTCGGGGTCGGTGATCGTGACATGGCTCAGCCACTCATATTCGAAAACCATCCGGCCAAGGCCATATGGCCCGACAAGCAGCCCAACCAGAATGAACCCGATGATCGGGGTCACGCGGAAGCGGGCAAAAAGCGGAATAACAATGCCGGTCGCGCCAAGGATAACCAGGGCGTCCTTCATCAATGGGGAAATTTCGGCACCGTGCATAAAGAGCCTATGACAGAGGCACGGTGTTCGCTGCAACTGCGAAATAGGAGATCATGACCAGGCATACCGTGACACAGCAGGCCAGTCCGCTATGCAGGCCGTCATGCAAACAGGAACACTGATCGCTCTCGCTGCCTATTTCATCTTGATGCTGGGCATCGGATTGTTCGCGTGGAAACGCTCCACCGCCGATAGTGAGGGGTACTTGCTGGGCGGGCGCAATTTGCACCCTGCAGTTGCTGCGCTTTCTGCGGGTGCTTCCGACATGTCGGGCTGGTTGCTGCTGGGCTTGCCGGGTGCATTGTATGCCACCGGACTGGTGGAGGCGTGGATCGGGATCGGATTGTTTGTTGGCGCTGTGATCAATTGGTGGGTCGTCGCGCCGCGCCTGCGCCGTCAAACGGTGGAGTACGGCAATGCACTCACCATCCCGCAATTTCTCGCCAACCGGTTTCCAGGCAAAGCCACCGCCCTGCGAGTGGTTTCCGCGATCATCATCGTGGTTTTCTTCGCGGTTTATTCTGCGGCAGGGCTGGTAGGCGGTGGCAAGCTGTTTGAAAGCACCTTCATCGACGGGCAAATGCTGGGCCTTTCGCCCTATATGGCTGGCGTCATAATTACTGCTGTGGTCGTGCTTGCTTACACGATGGTTGGCGGCTTTCTGGCTGTGAGCCTGACGGATTTCGTCCAAGGCTGTATCATGGTGATTGCGCTGGTGCTCATGCCGCTGGTGGTGCTGTTTGGCGATGGCTGGGGCAATGTCGGCAACGCGCTTGCGGATATCAGTCCGGACTATCTCAGCTGGTTCGGCGGGCTGACAGTGGTCGGTTTCCTGTCAGCCGTCGCCTGGGGTCTCGGCTACTTTGGGCAGCCGCATATCATCGTCCGTTTCATGGCAGTGCGTGATGGCGGGATACCGGCAGCAAGGACCATTGGTTTGAGCTGGATGCTTGTTGCCTTGATTGGCGCGCTTGGCGTGGGACTTGCAGGCCGCGCGCACGTCGAGATGAACGGGCTGACGTTGGAGGATCCCGAGACGATCTTTATCCTTCTGGCCAATACTTTGTTCCACCCCTTCGTTACCGGCTTTCTGCTGGCCGCGTTGCTCGCTGCGATCATGAGTACGATTTCGAGCCAGCTGCTGGTCAGTTCCAGCTCGCTAACCGAAGATTTCTATCGCCTGTTCCTGAAGAAGGACGCAAGCGAGCGCGAGATGGTCAATGTGGGCCGACTGTGCGTGGCGCTGGTGGCACTGGCTGCCATCGCGATCGCTAGTGATCCGGAAAGCGGCGTGCTTTCACTGGTCGCCAACGCCTGGGCGGGCTTCGGCGCCGCATTCGGGCCGCTGATAATCCTGTCACTCACATGGAAACGCATGACCGGCGTTGGCGCAGTCAGCGGGCTGGTTGTGGGCGCAGCGACCGTCATGGCATGGATCGCGACAGGCCTCGGCGCGTCAACGGGCGTGTACGAGATCATCCCGGGTTTTGTCGCAGCGTGGCTGGCAATCTGGCTGGTGAGTTTGGCGACGGCGACGGACGCGGAAACTATTTCGATTCGGTAAGTGCTGCGATCGCCGAATATCCCGGACTTGGTTGAAGACGGCCGTTGTGCCGATCCGCAACGACTACATGCTTTGGTCTAGGTCTTGGGGTCCCGTTCTTTGGGCAGTCCGCCAAAGGTGGATATTCCGAATTGCATCGCTATCGACTTACACACTCTGATCTGCTCGTATGCTCGGGACTCGCCAGAAAGGCGCGCGATGAGAGGTGTGGGATGGGCCAATCGGCAAATATGACAAGCACGCCCGTGGTGGGCCGCAGAGACCTGCGGCAGTTCGAAAAGTGTTTTGCTGCACCGGAGATATATCAGCGCCCCGACGCTGCTGACCGCCAGGGAAGTCTGGCCCGTATCGTGTCCGGCGAAATCATTCCGCGCCTTTTGCGTCTGCATACAGAAGTCGTCGTAAATGCACCGCCGATTGACGATGTCATCAAGAGTTTACGGCCAAACGGCGCAGAAATTGACGAGCTTGCCCATATCGTGCTGGGTGACGATCTTGATGCGGCAGCGGATTATGTAACAGTCATGCGGGATCGCGGCCTTTCTATGGAAGCTCTCTATGTGGAGCTACTCGAACCGACCGCGCGCTTTTTGGGTACGATGTGGGAAAATGACGAATGTGACTTTATCGATGTCACATTCGGCGTTGCACGCCTGCAAACGCTGCTATCGATTTTCAACGAGACCTACGCACTTCCGGAATTCGAGACGCGGCGTCAGGTCATTATGGCCACCACGCCGGGCAACCATCATGTGTTCGGGGCATCCATGATTGAAAAACTGCTGGTTGCCGGAGGATGGCAAGTCACGACCGAATATTCGGGTGACGCGGACGAAATCGCGCGTACGGTACGCGACAACTGGTTCGCCGTTATCGGGCTGACCGCCGGATCGGATTTGCAGGTCGAAGGGCTGAAGTCCGTAATTGTCGATGTGCGCCGCGATTCGAAAAACCGCAACATCGGTATAATGGTGGGCGGGCCGATATTTACCGCTGATCCGGCCCTCGCCGCCGAAGTCGGGGCAGATGCCACTGCGCCTAACGCGCCCGCCGCCGTCCTCGCGGCACAAAAACTGTTCGACATCGCCGCCCGCAAATAATCTGGGAGCCTGGCAAGCTGCCTAGCCGCCACCCGGTCCATGCTGGCGCGTTGGTGGCGGGCCGCTGGGTTCGGCCTGTGTTGCACCTTCCCGGTGTTCCCACTCGATCCGGTAGAGATCGAAACGCCGGTCAGCCAGATTTCGCACGGTACCCTCAGCTCTGGCCCATGCAAGATCAGCCAAATTCACATCACTGATAGTCAGCGTTTCGACATTCTCTGTCGCTTCGGCCGCAATCCCGTCACGTGCAAAGGGGAAGTCGCAAGGCGTCAGGATGCAGCTCTGCGCATATTGGATGTCCATGTTGGCGACATTGGGCAAATTGCCGACATTGCCGCTCATCACCACATAACACTGGTTTTCAATCGCCCGGGCCGCGGAGCAGTAACGCACGCGCATATAGCCTTGGCGGCTATCGGTGCAGAAAGGCACGAAGATGATCCGCGCGCCTTCATCGGCCAGTCTGCGTGCGAGTTCCGGAAATTCCGAATCGTAACATATCAGCACGCCGATGGGGCCGCAGTCTGTCTGGATTACATCCACAGCATCACCGCCGCGAATGTTCCACCAATATGCCTCGTTAGGCGTCGGATGGATCTTCTCCTGCTCGTGGATTGATCCATCGCGCAGGCACACCATCGCAACATTGTGAATGTCGCCGTCTTCCATCCGCGTCGGGTGGGAGCCGCCGATAATGTTGATATTGCATTTGAGCGCCATCTCGCTCAGCGCTTCGCGGATGCGCGGCGTGTATTCGGACAGGCGTTCAATGCTTTCCAATGGCGAAAGCTCTTCCGCTTCAGCGCTGAGGAGCATCAGCGTGAACAATTCGGGAAACAGAATAAAATCTGCTTCGTAATCCGCTGCAACATCGACGAAATAGCGGATTTGTCCGATAAACTCGTCAAAGTCCTTCACCGCCCGTGCCTGCAACTGACAGGTGGCGACGCGCACGTTTTCCACGCCGCGTGGAACACGCGCCTGCGTGCTCGCTTCCTGATCGACCCAGGGATTGCGCCAGACCATGTGGACTGCGTTGCCCCGGCTATTCCGGTCTTCAGGCAGATACTTGGCCAGCACGCCTATTGGTTCAAAGCCATTGGCCAGCTGAAAACGCAGGACAGGGTCATGGATCTTGCCCGCGATGACTTTTTCAAGATAATCGGCAGGGCTATCTACCCTGCGCCATGATTTCTTGAGGTTTGGCATGCGCCCGCCAAAGGCGATGCCTTTCAGTTCCAGCTGTTCGGCCAAAGAGCGCCGCTCTTCATACAGCCGCCGACCAATGCGGGTGCCGCGCACTTTGGGATCGACGACCATTTCATATCCGTACAGCCAATCGCCATTGGGATCATGCCGGCTGCCGTAGCCATTGCCGGTGATTTCATCCCACGTATGCGGACGCAGCGCCTTATCTCCGCCAATGCGCATGGTGGCGCAATAGCCGACGAGCTTGTCATCCAGAATGGCAACAAAACAGCCCGCCGAATAGTTGTTCAGTTGCCCGCGGATTTCACCCTGTGTGTAGGGCGCAAAATCATCATAGACGCGCTTCGCCAGCGCGGCGATGCGGCGAATATCGCCAGTTTCGGCCTGACGGACTTCAAGGCGGGCTTTGCTGCTCATGACTGGCGGCCACTTTTCCTATTTGACTGTTCTGAAAGCGAAGAGGCAACCCAGCGCATAGCGCACTGGATTGCCTCGTTTCACTACAAATGTTTGACTGAGGTCGACTTCAAGCCAGACCCTGCTTCTTCATTTCCACTTCAAGGCCTTCAACGATGGCTTCGAAGAACTGCTCGGTGGTCATCCAACTCTGGCTCGGGCCGATAAGAAGCGCGAGATCCTTGGTCATCTTGCCCTGTTCAACGCACTCGATGCAGACCCGCTCCAGCGTTTCGGCAAAAGCTACCACGTCGGGCGTGTTGTCGAAGCGACCACGGTACATCAGGCCGCGCGTCCATGCGAAGATGCTGGCGATGGGGTTGGTGGAAGTCGCCTTGCCCTGCTCATGCTGGCGGAAGTGGCGGGTCACGGTGCCGTGCGCCGCTTCTGCTTCCACAGTGTTGCCATCTGGCGTCATCAGAACCGAAGTCATCAGTCCGAGCGAGCCGAAGCCCTGAGCCACGATGTCGGACTGCACGTCACCATCATAGTTCTTGCAGGCCCATACGAACTTGCCGCTCCACTTGAGAGCGGCTGCGACCATGTCGTCGATCAGGCGGTGTTCGTAAGTGATGTTGGCTTCTTCGAACTTTTCCTTGAAGCCTTCGGTGTCGAAGATTTCCTGGAACAGGTCTTTGAAGCGCCCATCATACTTCTTGAGGATGGTGTTCTTCGTGGAGAGATAAACCGGCCAGCCACGGTCGAGGCCATAGTTGAAGCTGGCGCGAGCAAAATCACGGATGCTCTCGTCCAGATTATACATCGCCATCGCAACGCCGGGCTGTTCGAATTCGAACACGTCGAGGTCGATATTCTTGCCGTCTGCGCCTTCGAATACCAGGCGCAGCTTGCCTGCGCCCGGGATCAGCGTGTCGGTGGCGCGGTACTGGTCACCAAAGGCGTGGCGGCCCACAACGATGGGATCGGTCCAGCCGGGCACAAGGCGCGGCACATTGTCGATCACGATCGGCTCACGGAATACGACGCCGCCAAGGATGTTACGGATCGTGCCGTTGGGCGAACGCCACATCTGCTTGAGGCCGAATTCTTCAACGCGGGCTTCATCAGGAGTAATGGTGGCGCATTTCACGCCAACACCGTGTTCCTTGATGGCATTTGCGGCGTCGATGGTGATCTGATCGTCCGTCTCGTCACGCTTCTCAATGGAAAGATCGTAATACTTCAGGTCGACATCGAGATAAGGCAGGATCAGCCGTTCGCGGATCCACTGCCAGATGATTTTTGTCATTTCGTCGCCGTCGAGTTCAACGACCGGGTTCTTGACCTGAATTTTCGCCATGTTGGGCCTACCTGTTTTGTGTCTGAAGTGATGCGGTTTGGCCGCGTCCTAGCAGAGCCTTATCGCGGCGCAAGGGAGGGCGCAGCTTCAATACGCGCAAGGTCGGCAAAACTGGCAATTAAAGAGGGGGCAAGACTGGCCAGTGCAATGGCAGCGCGCGCGCCGATCCGAGTTTCAGCCAGATGCCATGCCACAGAGGCGAGGCGAACCGGTTTGCGGGCCTTTCGCGCGAAGTCGTACTGGAAGCTCGAGGAACCGGCTGCTTCGTGCCAATAGTCGGCAGCCATAATGCCGCTCGCCAGCGCGATGGAAATTCCCTCCCCTGCAAGCGAGGGAATGACGGCGGCTTGATCGCCTAGCCGCCAGATGCCCGCTTCTGTCCTGTCGGCGATATAACCGTATGGAACTGCGCCGATTGTATCGAAGCGGCCTTCGCGCCAATCGCTTCCCAGTCGTGCGGCAAAGGCAGGGTTGCTGTCGGCGACTTGCCCAAACAGTGTTTCCGGAGAGCTGCTCGCATCGCGAAGTGCGCTTTTGCGTAAGGCCAGACAGATATTCGCCGAACCGCCTTCCTGCAGCACTATGCCCGCATATCCGCCCGGGAATAGGTGCAATTCAATCGCCTTTTCGAGCAAGCGTTGCCGGTCGGGCGTCGGTGGCAAGCGTAACCGCAGGCCCAAAGCCGTGTCCTTGCGTTTGCGCGGGCGGGATCGGCCACGAATGTCATGCTTGCCGCTCGCGAGGAAGATGTCGCGTGATTTCCACTCATGCGACTTGCCTATGACGACGCCGGGCCGGACTTCGCGGATAGTGTCGAACGCAATCCGCGCGCCTACTGCCAATGCTTTGGCGCGTAATGCCGTGTCCATTGCATGGCGCGACAGGCCCCATGCTGCGTGGGGTAGATCAAGTTCGGCTTTGCGCGTTCCATCGAACAAGCGCAGCTTCGTGACACGATGCGCCCCAAGAGCGGCGGGGTCGATGCCGAGGGAATGCAATTGCTCTGCGGTGCGCCAGCTAAGAAACCCTCCGCACAGGGGATCGCCGACCTCTTCGTCCCGGTCGATCAGCAGCGGATGGGCATCGCGGCGCGCCAGTGCAATCGCCACTGCGCAGCCCGCCGGTCCAGCGCCGACGATGGGGAGGTCTAACGGGTCTGAGATACGCACAGGCGAAACGGGAAAAAGCGTTCAATACAGGCGCCGGTGACTCCGGCCTCGGCCAGTATGGCCTGCCATTCCTCCGCCCGGTAAGACCGGGCGATGGAGGTCTGTCCATCCTGCCGCACGATTTCATGCCACCGCGCCAGTTTTGCCAGGACTGGATAACCAAGATAGCTCAGCCCGTGGCGGTGCAGGTCATTGATGAACCAGCCAATTTTTGCCTCGCTCTCCATGAAGCGCAGGAACAGCACGAGTTCCTCCCGCGTCATATGATGGGCGACAAGGCTGGATATCACGAAATCCCAGCGATCGCCGATAAGATCAGCGTAATCGCCGGTGCGATAGGTGATCGGCATTGCTGCAGGAGTTGCAAGGCGGGCCGCGGCTTCGCTGCGAGGGTTCAAGTCTACGCCGACGAGCGTCGCTTTGATGCCGCGGGCCTCGGCCCAGTCGGCTATTTCGCGCAGCATGTCGCCTTGGCCAAAACCCACATCGAGCAATTTGAAGCTCTTGCGGCCAGCAAGCGCATTCTCGAGGAACTTCAGTGTGGGGCGATAGGCGAGGGTGACACGATTGACCTTGGAAAGATCTGCCAGAACTTCGCGGTAGATATCTTCCGGCAGCGAAGGATCGTCCATCAGCTCTTCGGTTTGGAGCCGTTCTTCAAGCATTGCCGGTCTCCCACCCAAAACGGAGGCCCTCCATCGCCAGACCCGGCCCGAAGGCCAGCGCGATGCCATTCTCAGGCTTTGCTGCCATCAATCGCTGAAGCACGAAAAGCACGGTGGCGGATGACATGTTGCCGCACTCGCTCAACACGGCGCGAGAGGATTTCAGTGCCTCCGATGGCAACTTCAGGCCCCTTTCAGCCGCATCTAGCACGGAGCGCCCACCAGGATGGATGGCCCATGCCTCTGGCCGCAGATCGCCTTCGATTGTCGCCTGCAATTGTGGATCATCGAGCGCTTCTGCCAGCCTGCCTGGAACAGCGCCGGACAAGTGCATGGCGAAGCCGGTGTCGCCGACGGTCCAGGTGATCAAGTCTTCGCTATCTTCAAGCGTTGCGGAAAGACCTTCCCCGAGGCCGAGCCCCTCGCTTTGCGCGCTGACCAATACTGCTGCCGCGCCATCGGCGAACTGGCCCATCGCCAGCAGGCTTTCGAGGTCGTCAGTTTCCTGCAAGTGCAATGTGCAAAGCTCGACCGAAACCGCCAGCACCCGCGCACTGGGCTGGGAGCGGACGATATGTGCAGCGGTGCGCAGCAGTGTCACTCCGGCATAACAGCCCATGAAGCCAATGCTCACACGCTCCACATTGGTGGCAAGTCCGAGACGGCGGGCAATGACCTGATCCAGGCCAGGGGCCATAAAGCCGGTGCAACTGGCAATCACCAGATGCGTCACGCCGTCGGTGGACGGCAGGCCCGCAATCGCCTTCAGCGCCAGATCCGGCGCGGCTTCTGCATAACGCTGCATCCGCTGCGCCGTCCCCGGCGGGGAACCGCTCATGTAAAAGCTGCCGAAATCCATCGCCGCATCGGTGCCGGAAAGCACTGAGAAACGGTGGTCAATGCCGCCGCGCGCTTCCATCCGGCGGAAAACTGCCGCCTTGCGCCCGGGCAATTGTTGCTCCGCCCAATCGGTATAGCGCGCATGAACATCGCACTCCGGCACGGCCGTTACGATAGCGTTTATACGCGGGACAATTGGTTGCTTCTTGCTACTCATCATATCTTTAATGAGCGCCCGCCACTTTAGTGCCGCTTAACCGCAGATTTTCGCTTTTGCTGCGCGGTATTCGGCAATCAGCTGTTCGCACAATTCGCGTGTCGGGCGCACATCATGCACCGCGCCGACACCGTGGCCCGCTGACCAGATCGTCTTCCACGCCTTTGCCTCTTCGTTCAGAGACATTTCGCCCGGAGCATCGTGCAAGGTTGCCGCGTCAAGGCTGGGCGTGAGGAAGTTTGCGCCCACCCCGGTCACCTTGTTGGTATAAGTGATATCCTTGGCGGTCGCGCCAATCATCATTTCTTTCTGACCGGCAGGCGCCATGCTTTCGGCAGCTGCGATAAAGTGGCTGCCAAAATAGCCAAAGTCAGCTCCCATCGCCTCTGCGGCCAAGATATGGCCGCCATGGCTCATGCTGCCTGAAAGGATAATCGCGCCATCATAGAAATCGCGGATTTCGGACACGAGCGCGAAGGGGCTGTAGGTGCCTGCATGGCCGCCAGCACCGGCTGCAACTGCAATGATCCCGTCCACGCCTGCTTCCACGGCCTTTTCGGCATGGCGACGCTTGATCACATCGTGGAATACCAAACCGCCGTAGGAATGCACTGCATTCACCAGATCAGGCACAGCGCCAAGCGACGTGATGATCAGCGGAACCTTGTACTTTACGCACAATTCCAGATCGGCCTGCACACGCGGATTCGACTGGTGGACAATCAGGTTCACACCATACGGCGCATCATCCGGGCCAAGCCGGTCCTGGATTTCCTTCAGCCAGTCCTCAAATCCCTCGCTGGTGCGCTGGTTGAGAGCAGGGAAAGTGCCGCACATGCCTGCCTTGCAAGTCTCGACCACAAGGTCGGGACCTGACACGAGGAACATTGGCGCGGCGATGGCCGGAACCGTCAGCCGCGCCTTGAAGTCATCGACGGTCAAAACGCGTCTGCCGGCATGTCCATCATGCTCGCCTTGCCGCTCTTGATCGCCATGAACTGCGCCGTCGCGGGCGGCAGCAGACGGTCGAAGAAGAACTGCGCGGTGATGATCTTGGACTTGTAGAACTGTTCGTCTTCAGCGCCTTCGGCCAGCTTCTGATGCGCGACCTTGGCCGCCTTGGCGAAGCAGTAACCCATTGCCACGAAGCCAAGCAGACGCAGGTAATCATAAGCTGCGGCCGCTGCTTCTTCGGGGTCCTTCATGCCCTTTTGTGCAATGTGTCCGGTGGAAAGCTGCAATGCGCCGAAGCTCTGCTGCAACGATGCCACCAGCTTGCCAATGTTCTCATCGCCGGCATTGTCTTCAACGAATTGCGATACCGGGTGGAAGAAGGAGCGCAAATTGCGGCCCATGCGGTCGGGCAGTTTCCGGCCGACCAGATCCAGCGCCTGAATACCGTTCGCGCCTTCATAGATCTGCGCAATCCGGGCATCACGCGCGAACTGTTCAATCCCGGTTTCCTGAATGTAGCCGTGACCGCCGTGAATCTGGATCGCCATATGCGTATTTTCATGGCCCAGATCGGTGAACATCGCCTTCACGACCGGGGTCATCAGTGCGACGAAGTCTTTTGCACGTGCGCGTGCTTCGGGTTCGGGCGACGCGTGCTCTGCGTCGAGCGCGCGGCTGACCCATGCGGACACCGAGCGACAACCTTCATTGTAGGCGCGCATGGTCATCAGCATGCGGCGCACATCTGGATGCACGATGATCGGATCGGCTGGACCATCGGGGTTCTTCACGCCTGAAAGCGAGCGGCCCTGCAAACGGTCCTTCGCGTACCAGACAGCGGACTGATAGGCGATTTCGCCAACGCCAAGGCCCTGGATGCCCACAGCAACACGTTCGGTGTTCATCATCGCGAACATCGCTTCAAGCCCGCGGTTGAGTGGACCCACGAGCCAGCCCTTGGAGCCGTCAAAGCTCATCTGGCAGGTTGCCGAAGCCTTGAGGCCCATTTTGTGCTCTAGCGCGGTGGCCTTCATGTTGTTGAAGTCGCCCAGCGAACCGTCTTCTTTCGGAAGGTACTTCGGTACCAGGAACATCGAGATACCCTTCACGCCCTTGGGCGCATCGGGCAAGCGTGCGAGCACGAGATGGATGATGTTCTCGGTCAGGTCATGATCGCCTGCGCTGATGAAGATCTTGTTGCCGGTGATAAGGAAACTGCCGTCTTCCTGCGGCTCTGCCTTGGTACGCAGCATGCCCAGATCGGTGCCGCAATGCGGTTCTGTCAGGCACATGGTGCCGGACCATTCGCCATTGGCCATTTTGGGCATGTAGAAGTTCTTCTGATCTTCGCTGCCATAAGCTTCAAGGCTGACCATCGCGCCGCCCGTCAGGCCTGGATACAGGCCGAACGACAGGTTGGTGGAACAGCTCATTTCCTCGACCATCTTGGCGAGCGAGTGAGGCGCGCCCTGGCCGCCCCACTTCTGGGGAACCACAAGACCTGCCCAACCGCCTTCGCAGAACTGCTTGTAAGCTTCGGGGAAGCCATCGGGCGTGCGCACAATGCCGTTTTCGATGCGGCAGCCCTGCTGATCACCCGGCCAGTTGAGCGGGAGTAGCACGTCGCGGCACAGCTTGTTTGCTTCTTCCAAAATTGCCGCAGTCATATCCTCGTCGAAATCCTCGAACCCTTCGAGGTTTCCGAAACCGTCGTCGGTGTGGAGCTCTTCAAGAGTAAACCGCATGTCGCGGATGGGGGCTTCATAGACTTGCATTGGACAGGTCCTTTCGTGGATTAATTGCGGAGCGGCTTGCCGGTTTCGAGCATGTGCTCGACGCGGGCCTGCGACTTCGGATTGCGGGCAAGACGCATGAAGGCTTCGACTTCAAGCTTCAGCATCTGGGCCTCTGTTACAGTATCGATCATATCGGTATCGCCGCCGCTCAGCACGTATGCAAGTTCGCCAGCCACGGTCACATCGTGGTCGGTCGCCTTGCCTTGCTTGTGGAAGCTGTCGACAGCCAGGTCGAGTGCGGCCTTGCCGGTTGGTCCGGGCAGGCGGTACTCGGGCTTTTCTGGCGCTTCATACCCATCGACCATTGCCAGGGCGCGCTGCTTGGCATCATGCAGCAAGCGGTCACGGTTCATGGTGATCTGATCGGTATGACGCAGGAAACCAACGTCCTTCGCCTCGGCAGCGGACTTGGCGACCGTGGCCGTAGATACGATTTCAAACACCTTGCTTACGGCTGGCATCGGGCCTTTCGGCTGACGCGGATTGTCTGCCCAGCGGCTGAGCATTTCGCCGCAACCACCCCAGCCGGGAATGATACCCACGCCGGTCTCTACAAGTCCGGTGTACGTTTCGGCATGCGCCTGAATGGCGTCCGAGTTCAGCAGGATTTCGCAACCGCCGCCCAGCGCAAGGCCGAACGGAGCGGAAACGACGGGGAAGGGCGCATATTTCAGCGCCTTGTAGGCATCCTGACCGCCGCGGATCGACTTTTCGACTTCGCTCCATGCGGCAATGTTCAATGCGAACAACGCGAGGCCGAGATTGGCTCCGGCAGAGAAGTTGGAGCCTTCGTTATAAACGACCAGCGCCTTATAGTCGGACTTTACCAGCGGAATGGCTTTCTGGATGAGCTTCATAACCTCACCGTCGAGCGCGTTCATCTTGCCGGTAAATTCCAGCGCGACAACGCCGTCACCCACATCCCACAAAGCGGCAGAGCTGTTCTTCATAAGCGGCTCGGAAGCGAGCTTGATATCTTCCAGCAGCAGCACGCCTTCAGCACGTTCGACATCGTGATAAGCGCCATCGGTGCCGAAATACTGGCGTTTGCCGTTCTCAATCCGGTAGAAGGTCTGGTCGCCAACTTGCTGGAGAATAGCGGGAACCGGAATGTCGCTGGCTTCCAGCTTTTCACGCAGCTTTGCCGCGCCGATCCGGTCGATCATCTCGAACGGACCCATCTTCCAGTTGTACCCGAGCTTCATGGCATCATCGACGCCGACAACGCTCTTCGTTGCTTCAGGCACGATGCTGGCGGCATAGGCGAGGGTCGGGCCAAGCACCGCCCACGCATAGGCGCCGACTTTGCCCGGTGCTTCGATCAATGCGCCCAGATCGCCCTTGGCAGCAGGCCCGCGGACGAGGCCGGGGCGCGCAGCAGCGCGATATTCGCCGCTTTTCAGGTCTTTGGATTCCATGACCTTGCCGCCGCCTTCGCGGTTGATCCGGTAAAAACCGCCGAGGCCTTTGCGGCCGGTGTAGCCAGTTTCGATCATGTCCTCGATCAGCTTCTCGCTGCGGGCGATCTTCACGTAGGGATCGTCGGCGGGAAGAGTGCTGGTGAGTGACTTCATCAGATGCGGCATCAGGTCGATGCCGATCAGGTCGATCAGGCCGAAAATGCCAGTCTTGGGAACACCCATCGGGCGGCCACCGATCTCGTCGGCTTCTTCCACGGTTACACCAAGATCAAAGGCAGCGTTGACCGATGCCTGGATCCAGAATGTGCCGACACGGTTGGCGATGAAGCCGGGAGAATCCTCGGCATCAACAACGCTCTTGCCAAGCTTGCGATCGACAAAGTCGGACACGCGGGCCACGGTTTCGGCATTGCTGTGCGGGCCAGCCACGATTTCAATCAGGCGCATGTAGCGCGGCGGATTGAAGAAGTGTGTGATCAGGAAATCCTGCTTGAACGCATCGGAGCGGCCATCAGTCAGCTGCGCCAAGGGGATCGTGGAGGTGTTGGACGACACCGCCGTGCCGGGCGTGCGCACGGCTTCCAGCTTGGCATACAGATCCTGCTTGATGTCGAGCCGTTCGATGATCGCTTCGACCACCCAGTCACACTCGGCAACCTTGCCAAGATGATCTTCGATATTGCCCGTTTCGACCAGCTTTGCAGCCCGCTTGCCCATGAAAGGTGCAGGCTCTGTCTTCAGCATCTTGGCAACAGCGCCTTCGGCGACTGCATTGCGATTGTCGCCTTCCTTGGGAAGAATATCGAGCAGCAGCACGGGAATCCCCGCATTGGCGACCTGTGCGGCGATACCGGCACCCATCGTGCCAGCGCCGATGACGCAGACCTTCTTGATGGTATTGTTAGCCATTATGCCTTCTCCAGGATCGTCGCGATGCCCTGTCCGCCGCCGATGCACTGCGTGGAAAGCGAGTATGTCTTGCCTTCACGCTGCAACAGGCTGGCAGCCTTGCCGACGATGCGTGCACCGGTCGCACCAAGTGGGTGACCAATGGCAATCGCGCCGCCGTCCAGATTGATCTTCTCTTCCGGAATGCCGAGGTCGGCAATACAGGCCAAGGACTGGCTGGCGAAAGCTTCGTTCAGTTCGACAATGTCGATATCGTCCATCGTCAGGCCAGCGCGCTTCAGCGCTTTCTTGCTGGCTTCGACCGGACCGATACCCATGATTTCGGGTGCGCAGCCGGAAATGGCCATGCTCTTGATCTTGGCCATCACTTTCAGGCCATTCTTCGCTGCGTAATCCGCGCTGCAAACCAGCACGGCAACCGCGCCATCGGTAAGTGGTGAAGATGTGCCAGCAGTCACTGTGCCTTCTGCGTCAAATGCCAGCTTGAGGCCCGCAAGATCTTCCGTCGTTGTGCCGGGGCGAGGTGTGCCGTCGGTATCGATAACAGTGCCATCGGGAAGAGTGTAGGGGACGATCTCGTCAGTGAAAGAGCCGTTCTTCATCGCTTCGCCAGCCTTGTTCTGGCTCTTCACCGCAAACGCTTCCTGTTCCGCGCGGGTCAGGCTGTATTTCTTGGCGACGTTCTCTGCCGTATCTCCCATGCCAAGATAGGCCGCGCTCTTGGCGGCGAGAGCAGGGTTTGGCATCGGGTTGAAGCCCGTCATCGGAACGCGGCTCATGCCTTCGACACCGGCAGCGATGAAGACATCGCCTGCGCCCATGGCGATCTGGCCGGCGGCGTAGTGAATGCTGCTCATGGAAGAACCGCAGAACCGGTTCATTGTGATCCCGCCAACGCTCAGCGGCAAATCGGCCAGCAGGCCAACGAGGCGCGCGATGTTGAAGCCCTGTTCACCTTCAGGGAAGGCGCAGCCCATCACGATGTCTTCGATATCTTCCGCCTTCACGCCGGTGCGATCAATCAGCCCGCGAATCGTGTTCGCTGCAAGATCATCCGGACGGACACGCGCAAACGCGCCGCGATAAGCCGGGTGGAAGGGGGAGCGGACATATCCCGCGATGACGACATCAACCATAGTGCCTAAGCCTTTCCTCAAAAATTCTCATTTTCGACGCGATTGACCTTTTGCGCCGAATGATTACGATAAAGTCTGATGCTTGACGTATACGTTAAGCAAATTGGAATCAAGCCCCGCCTTTCGTCCCGCATGACAATTTCATGCGAAAGAAACCGGGGAAAGAGAGGATATAAATGCGCCCTGCCGACGCCAGCTCGCGACCGCTCGACACCAGCCGCATTATTGATGCGGATGGCAATTTGCGCCCGCGGCTTTTGACAGAACTGCTGGACCACGCGGTGGCCAATTTTCCGGACCGCATATGCGTGGATTTCCTGGGCCGTGAATGGACCTATGAAGAGATAGGTAAACTGGTGGACCGTGTTGCCACCGGCCTTCAGAAGGCAGGCCTCGGGCAGGGGGACCGCTTCGGCTTGTGCCTGCCCAATACGCCCTACTCGGTCATCATGTACTTCGCCGTGCTGCGCGCTGGCGGTGTCGTGGTGAATATCAATCCGCTGTATTCCGACAGCGAGGTTGAATTTCTGGTGACCGATTCGGGCGCCAAAATGGTCGCGGTTCCGGATCTTGAGATATTGCACCGGAAAGTGGCGGCCGCGTTTGGCAATGGCGCGCTGGAGCAGATTGTCCTGTGCCCGATGGCGGATGTATTGCCGTTCTGGAAAGGGGTTGGCCTGCGCACGGTCAAACGGTCGGCCCTTGCCAAGCGGCAATCCGGCGTGGCCTATCTCAATTACCGCAGCCTCGCTGCGCATGATGCCTCTCCCGTGGCAGTTTCGCAGGATCCGCACGATGTGGCGGTGCTGCAATATACAGGAGGAACGACCGGGCGGCCAAAGGGTGCCATGCTCACCCATGCAAATCTTGCCGCGAACAGCGCGCAGATGATGTTGCACGTGGGCGAAATGCGCGACATGCAGGAACGCACGCTGGGCGTCTTGCCCTTGTTTCACGTTTTCGCGCTCACTTGCGTCCTCAATTTTGGCGTCGATACGGCCGCCGAACTGGTGCTGCTGCCCAAATTTGAAATGGACGAGGTGCTGAAGACCATCAAGCGCAAGCCGCCGACGCAATTGTTCGGAGTGCCAACTATTTACAATGCCTTGGGATCGCTGCCGGATGACAAAGTGCCCGATCTCTCCGCAGTTCGCACCAGCTGTTCTGGCGGCGCGCCGCTGCCGCTTGATGTGCGGCTCCAATTCGAAAAGCGCACGGGTTCTCCCGTATCGGAAGGCTACGGCCTGACAGAAGCGTCACCCATCATCACCAGCAACCCGTTGCTCGGTCGTCAGCCGGTGAAGGAAAATTCCGCCGGGCCCGCGTTCCCGCACACGGTCATTGAAATCCGCGATCCGGAAACAGGCGCACTGCATGATGATCCAAGCATAAAGGGAGAAATTTGCGCGCGCGGTCCGCAGGTCATGAAAGGTTATTGGAACCGGCCTGACGCAACGGAAAAGACCTTTGTCGATGGCGCGCTGCGAACTGGCGACATCGGCTATCTCGACAAGGACGGATACCTGTTCATCGTCGACCGCATCAAGGATTTGATCCTGTGCAGCGGATACAATGTATATCCGCGCGTGATCGAGGATGCGGCCTATGAACATCCAGCTGTGAAAGAAGCAGTCGCGATTGGCGTTCCCGATGATTATCGCGGCGAAGCGCCCAAGCTGTTCATAGCGCTGCACGAAGGTGAGGAACTGGACGCAGGTCAGCTCGATGCATTTCTGAAGATGCGCCTCAATCCGATCGAAATGCCAGATTCTTACGAGTTCCGGGACGAGCTTCCCAAGACACTGGTCGGCAAGCTGGAGAAAAAGCAGCTTGTCGCCGAGGAGAAGGAAAAACGCGAAGCCGCTGCCGATGGAGACGCTGATGCCGGATAGCATTGCCACCATGAACGAAGCGCAGGGTGACGAGCCGCTGAAAAGCATTGCCGAGGCCGCTGAAGCACTTGGCGTGACGCAGCGAACTTTGCGGTTTTACGAGGACAAAGGCCTTATATCGCCGCAGCGGGTTGGGACCATGCGCGCCTATTCCAAACGCGAAATGGGCCGGATGCTGCTGATTCTGCGCGGCAAGCGGCTGGGTTTCAGTATCCGTGAAATCGGTGAATTTCTGGCGCTTTATGATGAAGACCCGGACCAGAAGGTTCAGGCGCAGCGCATGCTCGATGCGACGCAGCACCGTTTGGCAGAGCTTCGCCAACAGCGCGAAGCCATCGATCAGACGATTTCGGAACTGGAAAGCATTGAAGAGCAATCGCGCGGTCATCTGACCGCCAAGGGCGAATGATATTCAGTGAGGCGCCACAGAGACGGCTGCTTTTCGAATGGTGGGCGTACCAAGGATTGAACTTGGGACCCCTACGATGTCAACATAGTGCTCTACCACTGAGCTATACGCCCGCACCATTCGGGATGTGCCTTCGGTCGGAAGGCAGGCGGGCCATCTAGCGCTGCCTTGACCTGCTTGCAAGGGGGCTTTCCAACTTGCCGCTCAATCTAAATCACGCAGCCGAAGCTTAGCCGTCAAAGTGAAGCGGCTGCGACGTCTTCAAACATGCGTTCCACTTCCAGAACAAGGTCCTTCAAATGGAATGGTTTGGACAGCATCTTGGCTTGCGGCGTTTCGCGGTTCGCTCGAAGAGCCACGGCGGCAAAGCCTGTAATGAACATCACCTTGGTCGACGGGCTCAGATCGCTGCAACGCTGCGCCAGTTCGATTCCGTCCATTTCCGGCATGACAATGTCGGAAAGCAAAAGATCGAAAATCTCGGTCTGGATCAGCGGCAGAGCCTCTGTTCCGGAACCTACTGCTGCTACCGAATAACCAGCCTGCTCGAGCGCGCGCTTCAGATATGTGCGCATCGCCGTGTCGTCTTCGGCCAGCAGGATCCGGATCATGCGGTTCGTCCTCTTGTAATGGTGTTCGTGATTTGTAAGCTGCACTTAGCGCCGATGTTGTAAAAAAGTCTTGCGCCAGATCGCAGGTGCCCTGCTTTGATACAGGACAAGGCCGATATGTTCTTTCCCCCGCGAATTTTGACAAGGGCGTCAATCGCCTTCAGCAACGCTGGCCATGGACCTTGGCGATACATCGGCTGGCGATTCGCGCAATCGCGGCGGCGGGCTGATACCCGGAAGCGATGGCAAGCCCGCTTTTTCGTTTTGCCGCCGCAGGCCCATTCCAATCCTGATTTCAGTGCCGCATGCCGGGCGTGAATATCCGCTCCCGCTGGTGCGCGCACTGCGCCATCCTGATACTGCCCCGCTTCGTCTGGAAGACCGATACGTCGATCTTGTCGGCGACGCGGTAGCGCGCGAAACGGGGGCCGCTCTGCTGGTGGCGCACGCGCCGAGAGCGATGATTGACCTGAACCGGTCGCCCGATGACGTTGATTGGGAAATGGTAGCGGGAAGGGCGGCTGCAACACGCCCAAGGCATGCCGCGGGCCGCCGCGCGCGCAGCGGGCTTGGCCTTGTTCCGCGCCGTTTGCCGGGGCTTGGCGAATTGTGGAGCGCACAAATATCCCGCAGCGATCTGGCTGAGCGAATCGAAACGGTCCACCAACCCTACCATGCGGCGATTGCCCGCACGCTGGAGGCGATGCGCGACCGCTGGGGAGCAGCGCTATTGGTGGATTTGCACTCTATGCCACCGCTCGGCCCGAAAACAGGTGATGATCCCGCAGTCGATTATGTGATCGGGGACCGGTTCGGTGGCTCCTGCGACAGCCGTCTCGTCATGGCGGGGTTTGACCACTTCGCGGCGGCCGGAGCCTTGTCTGCACACAATCGGCCCTATGCTGGCGGATATGTGCTTGATCGGCACGGCGCGCCCGGGCGCGGGATCAGCGCGATGCAACTGGAGATATGCCGTTCAGCCTATCTGGATGGTGAGTTGCGGGAGCTGGGTGCTGGGCTGCCCGATGTCGTGGGCATCGTTGCAGGTTTGGTTCGCCGACTGGCCGATGAACTTGCCAAAGCATCAGGCGGATTTGCCGAAGCGGCTGAATGAAAAAACCGCCCCGTGCATAATGCACGAGGCGGCCAAGGTTCAGGGAGGTGGCGCACCAAGGTGCGCCAATCCGGCCGCGCCATGAGGGGAGCGGCGACCGGACCTCTGAAATCTAGGAATGAGAGCCCAAATTTCAAGTGCACAGCAAAAGGGCGCCGCCTGTTGCCAAGCCGCGCCCGATCGCAATTACAAGGCAGGTTGCCGTTAGGCTTTCGGGGCCTCCGCTTCTGCGGCGACATTGGCCATTTCCGCAGCAATCGGGCCCTTGCCCTGTTCGGTCTGCCTGGCGAAAATCATCCGCATCAGGTCCAGTGAGAACAAGTGGGCAAAAATAAGCGGCAACAGGCCGTTTTCATTCCATTTGCGCAACTGGTCACCGCGCAGTTCACGCAGCTTTTCCTGATTTACCATGCGGAAGCCGCGGTAAGTGAATGGCTGATCCGGCTTGTCGCGGCGTTGAATGGAAATTTCGCCGTCCATCAGGAGGTCGGCCTTGGTCAACTCGTCCATGAAAAGCTGGGTCTTGTTGCCCGCTTCTTCGAACTTTTCGCAAAATTGCAGCAATGCCTGACAATGTTCGCTCGGCTGCTTATCTTCTCCGAAAAGTGGCTGACCTTCTTCAAAATCACCAACAAGGCCGCTGCTCGGGTCGAAGCACAGCGAAAGATTATCCGAATCCTGCTGCAGCTTGGCGAGCAGGAAAGGATAGCGACGAACGTACGCCGGCACATATGGTGTGCCGATCGGCGTACCGTCTTCTTCGAAGAACACGTTTACGCCTTCGTTCAGGCCCATCAGCGCCAGTGGAACAGGGCGTTCGCCGGATGAAAATACGATCGGATAGTCGCGCTGCGCCACCGGAAATTCTTCAACAGTAAGCGGAATCGCATGCTGGCTGGCGATCCACGGCGCCTTGTCCGTAGTGCGGCCCTTCCACGTCAGGTGGTCATTGCTGTTGAGGGGAACGAGGTCTTTGTAAAGGACGGGCAGGGTGGAATTCGGCGCGCTGGCCATGATTATCTCTCCGGTCAGGATTGTCGGTAGGTAGCCATCGCGCAGCATTCACCGCTGCCACAGATACCGTAATGTTGCGCGCGGGCCTTAATGTGTGCGTGCGTCCCATGCAAGTCGCAGTGCAGCTTCTAATCCAGGTCGGGCACCAGTTTGCCGGGATTAAGCAGGTGATCAGGATCAAGCGCCTGTTTCACCCGTCGCATGATCGCCAGATGCACCGGGTCTGCCAATCGCGCCAATTCATCAAGTTTCATCTGCCCGATGCCGTGTTCAGCGCTGATGGAGCCGCCCCATGACGTCACTTGATCATGCACAAGCCCGCTGATGGCCTTGCCTTCTTCCAATTCCCACACCCCGGACTGCGCGCCTTTTGGTGCAAGCACGTGAAAATGCACGTTGCCGTCTCCTAGATGACCGAAGGCGACTGCCCTCGTGCCGGGAAATTTCGCTTCTACCTTGGGCACGGTCTCCACGACAAAATCGGCCATCCTGGCAACGGGTACGGAGATGTCATGCTGCATCGCCGGGCCAAGAGCGCGTTCGGCAGCGGACACTCCGTCGCGGATTGCCCAGAATTGTTCCGCCTGGGTTTCGTTTGCTGCGATGGTCGCATCTTCCAGCAAGCCGGCTGAAAATGCCTCCTCCAGCAAGTGTTCGGCAAGCGCCGAAAGATTTCCGCCGGCAGAGGTGTCGGCTGCCAATTCGACAAGTGCGTACCACGCATGGTCCGCTTGCAAGGGCGAGCGCGCCGCCGGGTTGTGATCCAATACCGACGCAAGCGTATGATGTGGCAGCACCTCGAACCCTTCTAGCGCGTCGCCCGCTATCTGTTCCGCGTGGAGGAGCAGCTTGCGCGCATCGCGCAGTTCACCAAGCCCGGCCCACAACACGGCGCGCTGTGCCAATGCAGGTACAAGCCGCAAGGTCGCACCTGTTATGATGCCGAGGGTTCCCTCGGAACCGATCAGCAATTGCTTGAGGTCAAAACCGCGATTGTCCTTCTTGAGCGGGGTGAGCGAATCGAAAACCGTTCCATCCGCCATAACTGCCTCTATGCCGAGCACCTGCGCGCGCATCGAACCATGGCGCAGGACCTGCGTGCCGCCTGCATTGGTCGATATCAGCCCGCCAATGGTGGCAGAGCCCTTGCCACCCAAGGTTAGCGGGAAACGCAGATTTTTTGCCTCTGCCATCTCATGCAAAGCCTGCAAAATGAGCCCGGCATCGCAGGTGATCTGTTTCGCTTCACTGTCAAATTTGCGCACTGAGTTCATCCGCCGCAAAGACAGGACGATCGCATCGCCGCTGTCATCAGGTGTGGCGCCGCCGGACATGCCGCTGTTGCCGCCTTGCGGAACGATCGGCACGCCGAATTTTCTACACAGATTCACCAGACCGGCGACTTCCTGCACCGAGGCCGGTGATGCGAGTGCGCGGGCCTTTCCGGTGTACCGCCCGCGCCAATCGGTCAGCCACGGGGACACCAATTCAGCATCGGTGGTAATCCCGCGTTCGCCCAGCAAGTGCCGGGCTGCGTCTAGAAATGCGTCTGTTTGGGTCATTCGTTAGCAAATGCCATTGGACGGGCAGGCTTGCAAAGGGCAATCGACCAGTTAAGCCGCCATTCAATACCTGCCGCTAGAACGCAGACATTCAGAAGCGGGCGCCGACTTGCTTTTGCGGAGCTACAACCTGCATGAAACGCCTTTTCGCCCTTCTCGCGCTTGTCGCCATTACCGTTCCGCTTTTGGCGGGGCAGATGGTACCGCGTGTGGAGGCGCAGGATGCAGCGCCGTCGCGGCCGGGACAAACATGGAGCCAATCGATCCCGCTGCCCGGCACGGTCCTTGGCTTCGATCCTGATGCAGAGGCGCCTTTCGACACGCTGGAGCGGGCGCGGCAGCCGGCTTTGCAGAATCAGGTGCGGATCGAACGCCGCGTTGTTATTCGCATCGGTCCTGCAGCCCAGGAAGCCCGTCGGCAAATGATGTCGGAATTGCCACGCCGTCCCATGCGGACGCGGTATGAAGAGGTCGATCACGGCAATTGCATCGATGCAGAAGACGTGATTGGCGTACAGCCCACCAACGATAACCGGTTGCTGTTCTTCACCGGCGGCGATCAAATTCTCGCAGCTTCACTGGAAAATGGCTGTTCCGCGCGGGCCTTTTATGCAGGCTTTTACATTGAGCGTAGCGAAGACAGGCGCTTGTGTGTTGCACGGGACCGTCTGCAATCCCGGGCTGGCGCAAGTTGCCAGGTGGACGATTTCACGCGACTTGTGGCCGTTGCCGACTAGTAACGCCCCGTTCTCAATCCTCCACGCCGCCTTGCGGAAATCTTGACTTTTCGCCTTGATACGAACTAGAGGCGGCGCGATGCCAATGCACCTTCGCATGGCTACCTTACTTTCCGGAAACCTATATTTTGACAACTTTCGCCGATCTCGGCCTTTCTCCTGAATTGCTCAAGGCCGTTGATGACGCCGGCTACACCGAACCCACGCCGATCCAGGCGGAGGCTATTCCCGCCGTCCTGATGATGAAAGACATCATTGGAATCGCGCAAACCGGCACCGGCAAGACGGCCAGCTTCGTGCTGCCGATGATCGATATTCTGGCCAGCGGCCGCCGCCGCGCACTTATGCCGCGCAGCCTCATTCTGGAACCAACCCGCGAATTGGCGGCACAGGTTGCCGAGAATTTTGAAAAATACGGCGAAAATCACGATCTGAAAATGGCGCTGCTGATTGGCGGCGTGCAGATGGGTGACCAGGTGAAGGCCCTTAATGAAGGCGTCGACGTACTGATCGCAACCCCCGGGCGGTTGATGGATCTGTTCGAACGCGGCAAAATCTTGCTGAACGGTTGTGAACTGCTGGTGATCGACGAAGCGGACCGCATGCTCGACATGGGCTTCATCCCCGATATCGAATTCATCTGTGAAAAACTGCCCGAACCGCGCCAGACCATGCTGTTCAGCGCGACCATGCCGCCGCCGATTGCGAAGCTGGCCAAGAAATTTCTCACCAATCCCAAGCGGATCGAAGTAAGCCGCGCGGCATCGACCAATGAAAATATCACCGCTTTCAAAGTGCCGGTTGGTGCACGTGACAAGAAGAGCACGCTGACCTGGCTGCTGCGGAACGATCTGGTAGACACCGCGATTATTTTCTCCAACCGCAAGACCACTGTGCGCGATCTTAACAAGAGCCTTCAGCGCGACGGTTTCCGCTCCGGCGAAATCCACGGTGATATCGATCAGGCGACGCGCAATCAGGAATTGCAGCGTTTCAAGGATGGGGAAATCAACATCCTGGTCGCCAGCGATGTCGCCGCGCGAGGGCTGGACATCAAAGGCGTGTCGCATGTGTTCAACTACGACACGCCGTGGCACCCGGACGATTATGTCCATCGCATCGGCCGCACCGGCCGCGCTGGAAACAAGGGCCGCGCGTTCACCTTCGTAACGCCAGAAGATGCCGAGGCGATCGACAATGTCGAAAAGCTGACCGGTGCAAAGATCAATGTTTTTGGCAAGAAAGACGTACGGGTCGAATTGCCCGACGCTGCCGCAAAACCGAAATCCAGGGCCAAGCGCGAGGAGCGTGAGGACGCTCCGGAGGAACAGCAATCAGACGATAAGCGGACGCGGTCACGGGGCAAAAAGCCGGAGAGTGAAGATGCGCCCGAACGCAAGCCGCGAGAGCGCAAGCAAGAGACCAGGCCCAAGCGCGAAGAAGCTCGCGATGTAGAACCGCGCAAGGAAGCACGGAAGCCGCGTCGCCGTGATCAGGACGATGGGCCGGTGGAAGCTGGTGAATGGAACGGACCCAAGCCCGGCTTCCTGGAGGTCGGTTTCAAAGGCTGACCTTGTCGATTGGTGATGATGTTCAAGCTTTGGAGCGCAGTTCCCCAACTCGCTCCGAAGGCACCATAAACAACATCTTGGCGCTTTCTGCGCTTTTCAGGTTCTTGCCTTCGATAAACCGTTTCGTGCCTGTTTCGCGGTTCAGGGCATAGCACCAGATGGCATAGTCGACCCCTTCGGCCAGCGCCGCGATTTCCGCGTTCATCGGCGCTTCGGTCAGAACCAGCGGCCGCTGGCCTTTCAGCGTTTCGGTTGCGGCCAGCAAGGCATCAAGATCGAAGCCTTCGATGTCGGTCTTGATCGCCTCGACCTGAAGGCCGCGCTCTTTCACGAAGCCATCAATTGTCACGACCGGGACCGAGACGGTATCGGCGTTGCCCGAACTGCCCGAACTGCCCGCAGCGCTCAAGCTGGAAAGCTCCGGCGCGCCTGCAAGAGTAAACTGCGCCGTTCCGGCTTCTCGGCCGACCGCCATGGGCACCAGTTCGATATCGCCTTGCCCGGTTAAATTGCTTTCGAGCCGTGCAATGGAGCGCGGATCAGGCTCGAAAGCAAAGGTACGTGTAGCGCGCGGCGCCATGTAGAGCGCGAAATAACCGATGTTCGCCCCAATATCGAGAAACGCGCCCTTGCCTGTCAGCATGTCGTAAAACAGCCGTTCGGCGCCCCAATCGACATTACAGCCGGTTATGTAGATCTCTGAAGCAAAGCTACTGCCCAACGGCAGCGTCATCGGGCGGCCGCTGGGAAGAGTGATGACCTGTTCACGCTTCAACACGCGCTTGTAAAGCTGCCTGACAAAAGTGCGGCGTGCCCAGTTCAGCGGGCCAGTCTGGCGGATGAAAATCGGGTTCAAATCAAGTCTTTCAAGGCTTGGCCGGCAACCGGCATTTGCGCTTGCACTATACGAAGTGGGTGATGTCACAAAGCGATCAATGAAAGGCGTTTTCTGGATATCTGGAGCAGACGCATCTGCGTATGGTCCGGTCGTATTGGGTGACAATGGTTACAGGGTGTCACCTTTCGAAACTGCAAAAATAAATCAAGAAATCAATATATTAAAGGTCAAAGGGATAGGGTGACACTTGTGTCGTCAAAAATTTGATCATGAGTGAATATTCGAAATATCCGCGCCTGGTTATTTATTCGAATGCCAAGATCAGGCATGGTCAAAAAGCATGGCGAGTGGTTGCATAGGACGCCCGGCTTAGGAAAGACTTATATCTAACCCTGACTGATCAGCAGCCTGCAATTTGTCTAATCATTGTCCAGGCTGAATCGCAAAAAGAACCCGTTTTGCTTCGCACCGGGTATTTCTGCCGTAATGCCGTAATCACCTGGTTCGAGCCTCACTGTGAAATAGCCCGTGGCTCCCTGTGGCATGTCATGGATACCTCCCACAAAGTGTGCTGGAGCCGGTGTTTGCTGTCCGTCGATCGGGAAGAAATCCGGCCAGTTTGCCGCAGCATCGACATCGGTATCGCTCTCGATGCGGAACATATGCGCGTCGTGTCCGACGAAGTTGTTATAGAGGCGTTGTTCCTCGAACCTGACCCGCACGGAGTTGTCACCTGACACGAAAGCGCCGTCCGAAATTTGGTACCCGCCATTGGTTAGTCTCAGCGTCACATTGGCATCCGGCTCTGCCATTCCTCCCTCATCAGCAACCACCGTCAGCGGAAAGACCATGCCGAATTCGCCTGGTTCCGGGTTGAAATTGTGCTGAACTCCATTCGTCTTGACGTAACATTCGACAAGATAGTTGCCCGGTTCCAGATACATCGTCGCTTCGCCGGTCACTCCGTCAGACATCATGCCTGGTCCGCCCAGCCATGTCAGGTCACCTACCCATGCTGGCATTGTTGCTGCGAGTTGTGCCGCCATCTCCGTGTCGCCAGCGATCGCCGCAGTCAGGCTCCTCTGGATGGGGCCCACAATCTGCTCGTCGACCATTTCCGCTGTGACCCCTTCGGGCAGGCGATAAACCAGCGCATGATGTGTCATCCCGCCATTATTGACGACACGAATGGTGGTCCAACCCGACCTGATTGTATCCGGCCCGGCAAACGACATTCCCTGGACCTCAAGCTCGAGTGTGTTTGCTTGCGGCTGATCGCTTTGAGAAGGTGCGGGGGAACACGCCGATAGCGCCAGGGCGAGTGCGGCAGCGATAAGAACTTGCTTCATTATGGTCCCCCCAAGGCATATCCAGCTCGGACAGAAAAGCATGTCCGGTCCGGCCGCGCAAATTCGATGCGTGGCGCAATGCCAATAGCAGTTCGTCAAACTGAAGTTCGAACGTCTGAAACCAGGGCCGAACCCAAACAAATTCTGAAGTCGCTCAAGCCGCCGCTGGCACCGCCGCACTGTTTTTGGGATAGGTGAGCCGGCGCCATAACGCTTCCAACGGACCCTGCTTGTAACGCGCCAACCACCAATGGCTCCAGCCGATCATAACACCGAAGAAAAGCAAACCCATGCCGTAAACGGTGCCTGTCGGCACATCGCCTATCAATCCCAGTCCAAGTCCGTAGAACACGAAACCCATCACGACGCTGGTGGCTATATAGTTTGTAAGCGCCATTCGCCCGACTGGTGACAATATTCGAGACAGCGCCGGTAGGCGGTCAAGCAACAAGACGAAGCCCGCCGCATAGGCGAACCCGGCAGGTGCAGTGCCCAGTAGCGACGCCCAATGCGTTTGCGAATGCGGTGGTTGCTGGGCATAAATCCACAAGGTGGGAAGGGCGATAACAAGACCGCCCAGAAATACGCTCCACAGGAGGCGGCGGTTTTCCAGAAGCTGCCCGCGCAGCAGCATCCGTCCCGCCCACATACCCACCAGCATGGTGCCGAGCACCTTGAAAATCCGCCAGTTTTCGATCTTTTCGACCATATTGTATGCCCACAAGCTCCCGGCGCGTGTCATCGCTTCCGAAAACCCGCCGTACTTCAGCACATCAAAATAATCATCGTCTGCGTTGCCACCTGCGGCAACCCACAGTGCGTCTGCCTGACCGAATAGGGGGGCAATCCATTCCGGATTGCGCGTGTTCAACAAAGCCACACCGGCAAAGGGCACGACGAAGATTGCAAACGCAGCTGTTGCCAGCAGCGCCTTGTCCGACAAGCCGCGGAATAACGGCAGCGTAAACCCGAGCAGGGCATAGAGAGTTAAAATGTCGCCGCCCCAGATGAAGGAGAGGTGAAATAGTCCGAAGAACAGGAGCACTGCCATCCGGCGCATAAAGACAGCTCGCCCGTCTGCGCCGCGTTTTTCCAGCCGCTCAAGTTGTAGGGAGAAGCCGAGGCCAAAAAGTAGCGAGAAGATCGTATAGAATTTGCCGTCGAGCACGCCGTTGTAGAATGCGGTGAAGTTTTCGAGCCCGATACCGCGCATAAGAACGGCCATTTGATCGGGCGGGACGACGCCGATGCCCATCCAGTTGGGCAAATTTGCCAGCAAAATGCCGAAAAGCGCGAAGCCGCGCAGAGCATCGATTTCCGTGAAACGATCCGCAGCCGGTGATGGCGCGATCAATGATGCCTGCTTGGTCAAGCTAATCCCCCTCGATTATGCGACCCAGACGTTCTTAAGCACGTGGCTGCGCGCCCATCAATCGGTAAGTGTCAGGCCAAGGTAACAAAGCTATCGATTACCCGCTTCGTCCCGGCCTTCTCGAATTCGATCTCCAGCTTGTTGCCTTCCTGGCTGATCACTTCGCCGTAACCGAATTTTTCATGGAAGACCCGGTCGCCCAGCGCGATATCGACCCGCGGATTGGCGGCGAAGCTGGCGGCGCTACGGCTATTTTCCTTCACCCGTGTCTGCTTCGTTTCGTAGCCGGTGGCCAGTGCCCGTTGCCAGCCCGGGCCGCGTTGCTGCGATCGGTCGGGGCGCGACTGGCTGACATGGGCGAAAGGGTCTTCGCTTTCGCTCCAGTTGGCCTGCCACAGGGAGCGGCCACCGGTCATGGTGGTTTCGCTGGCGATGAACTCTTCGGGCAATTCTTCCACGAAGCGGCTGGGGATGGAACTGGTCCACTGTCCGTAGATCCGCCGGTTTGCTGCGTGCAATATGGTGCAGCGCCGCCGGGCACGGGTGATGGCGACATAGGCGAGGCGGCGTTCTTCCTCAAGGCTGGCCAAGCCGCCTTCATCGAGTGATCGCTGCGAGGGGAAAACGCCTTCTTCCCAGCCGGGGAGGAAGACATTGTCGAATTCCAGTCCCTTCGCTGCATGCATCGTCATGATGGTGACCTTTTCCTCATCAGAGGCAGCGTCATTGTCCATCACCAGCGCGACATGCTCAAGAAAATCACCGAGCGTTTCGTAATCCTCCATCGCGCGCTGCAATTCGACGAGGTTTTCCGCGCGGCCAGCCGCTTCGGGCGAACGATCCGCCTTCAGCATCGCGTCATAGCCGGAATCCTCCAGCACAGCGCGCAGCAGGTCCGACGGTGTGACCGCCTCCGCCATTTCGCGCCACTGCACGAACAATCGCATGAGATCTGCCGTGGTGTTGCGAGCGCGGGCTGGCAGTTCATCGGTATCGGCAAGATCCAGCGCAGCGGCGGCGAGGGGGAGGCGCTGACGGCGCGCGTGCTGGTACATTTTCTCCAGCGTCTTTGCGCCAAGCCCGCGCTTTGGCTGGTTGTAAATTCGCTCAAACGCCAGATCGTCCGCAGGCTGCGCAATCACGCGCAAATATGCCATCGCATCGCGGATTTCAGAACGTTCGTAGAAGCGGAAACCGCCAACGATGCGGTAGGAGAGGCCGATCTGGATGAAGCGGTCCTCGAATTCTCGTGTCTGGTATTGCGCGCGCACTAGTATGGCCACCTGTTCCAAAGGTGCGCCTTCGCTTTCCAGTCGCTCAATATCCTCACCCACGCGGCGTGCTTCTTCCGGCCCGTCCCACACGCCGACAATGCGCACCTTGTCGCCTGCAGGAAGATCGGTCCACAGTGTCTTGCCGAGGCGCTGGCTATTGGACTGGATCAGCCCGCTGGCAGCGGCGAGAATTTGCGGAGTGGAGCGATAGTTTTGCTCCAGCTTGACCACTTTCGCGCCGGGAAAATCTTTTTCAAACCGCAGGATATTGGCGACTTCTGCGCCGCGCCATGAATAAATCGACTGGTCATCATCGCCCACCACGCAGATGTTCTTGCGCTTTTGCGCGATCAGCCGCAGCCACAGGTACTGGACAGCATTGGTATCCTGATACTCGTCCACCAGCACATATTTGAAGCGCTGCTGATATTGCTCCAGCACATCGCGGTGCTTGCGGAAGATATTGAGCATGTGGAGCAGCAGATCGCCAAAATCACATGCGTTCAGGCTGATCAGCCGCGCCTGGTAGAGACGGTACATTTCCTGCCCCTTGCCGTTCGCGTAACTTTCCTTGTCCACGGCGGTCAGATCATCTGGGTTCAGACCCCGGTTCTTCCAGTTGTCGAGCAATCCGGCCAGTTGGCGTGGCGGCCAGCGCTTCTCGTCGATCTCGTTCTCGCGCACCAATGTCTTGAGCAAGCGCAGCTGATCGTCCGTATCGATAATGGTGTAATTGCTTTTCAGGTTCACCAGTTCAGCATGGCGGCGCAGCATCTTTGCGCCGATGGAATGGAACGTGCCAAGCCATGGCATCCCCTCCAGCGCTCCGCCGCTGAGTTTGCCCACTCGCTCACGCATTTCGCGTGCGGCCTTGTTGGTGAACGTGACGCACAAGATCTCGCTTGGCCATGCGCGCCTTTCGCGCACGATATGGGCGAGGCGGTGGGTGAGCGCGGAGGTTTTGCCGGTGCCTGCGCCGGCCAGCATCAGCACCGGGCCCTCGGTCGTCATCACAGCATCGCACTGCGGCTGGTTCAGCCGGGCGAGCCATTCGGGCACGTTTTGCAGGCCGGTGTCTTCGCCGGCATTTTCGGCAGGGATAAGGGCGTCAGTCACACGTGAACAACTAGGGAACGGGAGGGTGCGGCGCAAGGGCGCGGCGCGGGTTATTCGGCTGAAGTTGGACCCGGGTGCCTAAGCAGAACCAGTTTGGCAGATCCGACCTTGCGTTCACTGTCCACTTCCAGCACGCGGACCTTGGCGTCTTCCTTCGCGCCGACTTCCAATGCGACCCATGTCGCTTCACCGATCCAGCCCAGTCGTATCAGCCGTTCAATCGCCACAGCGCCCGCACCGGTGCCATAGGGCGGATCGAGCAGGACGAGATCAAAGGGGGCTTTCGCCGCGCCGAGTGTCATCACAGATCCGGCTGTCACTGCGCATTTCTGCTGGGCGCGGAAGGCGGCGATGTTGTCCCTGATGGTGCGGATGGCGGCGGCATCCTGCTCCACGAAAACGCAATGCGCTGCTCCGCGGGAAAGTGCCTCCAGCCCCAAGGCGCCCGATCCGGCGAACAAGTCTGCGACGCGCAAGCCTTCGAACGTGCCGAGCCTGCTGGCGAGCATGGAGAACAGCGTCTCGCGCGTCCGATCCGCTGTCGGTCGCGTGCCTTCCCCGGCCGGCGCGCGCACATTGCGCCGCTTCCATTCGCCCGCGATTATCCTCATTTGCCCTTCGCCGGTTTGAGCGTGGAGCGGAAGCGTTCGAGGTCTTCCTTGCGAATTTCCACGGCACCGCCGCGCGGCAGATCGTCCAGATAGAAGGGTCCGTAGGCGACGCGAAGAAGGCGGCTGACTTCGAGACCGAGGTATTCCAGCACGCGGCGCACTTCGCGGTTCTTGCCTTCGGTCAGCGTCATTTCAATCCACTGGTTACTGCCCGTGCGGCGTTCCAGATTGGCATCGATCGGGCCGTATCTCATGCCTTCGATTTCGACCCCTTCAATCAGCGTTTCAAGCTGTTGCTGGGATACGTCGCCATAGGTGCGGGCGCGGTAAGTGCGGGGGATTTCAGATGAGGGCAGTTCCATCTGCCGCTTCAGCTCACCATCATTGGTCAGCAGCAACAGGCCTTCGGTATTCAGATCGAGCCTGCCCACCGGCATAACGCGCGGCGTATCCTTGGGCAGGGCATTGCGCAAAGCATCATATATTGTCGCGCGGCCGGTAAAGTCCCGCTCCGCCGTCAACAGCCCCGATGGTTTGTGGAAGGCGAACAGGCGCGTGCGCTCCGGCTTGCCGACCAGCTTGCCGTCAACACTCACGCCTTTCAGGCTGGTGAGGAAGGTTGCAGGCGTTTTCACCACCTCGTCATCTATCTTGACCCGGCGGTCTTCGATCATGCGCTCCACCTCCCGGCGGCTGGCGACACCGGCGCGGGCGAGCAATTTTGCGATACGATCACCTTCGGGGCGATCTGCTGAGCGATCATTTTCGGACATTGCCTGCCCTTAGGCGTTGAAGACCCGTTCATCCAGCCTTCCATTGCGATGAATTACAGCTAGACGGAAACCAACTGACCAATTGGAGCACGCCGCATGGCCGAAGCCGCCCCTGAAACTGCTGGCGAAACTGCTGCAGAAACACCGAAGAAAAAGCCCGGCTGGGGCACGCTGTTTCGTTCTCTGCGCAATCCCAAGAGCGGGTATATGGCGCTATTTGGCTTTGCCAGCGGCCTGCCATTCGCGCTGTTTTTGGGCACGCTGTATGCGTGGCTGAGCGAGGCTGAAGTCGAGCTGGAGACGATGGGAGTCTTTTCCCTGATCGGTCTGGCCTATGCCTTCCAGTTCCTGTGGTCACCGCTGATCGACAAGGTGACGATCCCCGGCTTTTCGAAGCTTGGCAGGCGTAAACAATGGATTGTGCCGGCGCAGATACTGCTCGGCATCATCCTGATTTCGCTCAGCCTGAGCAATCCGACTGATAGCAATATGGGCTGGTTCAGCCTGCTGGCAGGCATCGGCGCTCTGGCCAGCGCGACGCAGGACATTGCCATCAACGCATGGCGTATCGACGTGGCCGATGAGGACGCGACGCTCGATATTCTCTCCACTGTCTATCAAATGGGTTACCGGTTGGCGGCGCTGGTTGGCGGGGCGTTGGGCCTGATTATCGCCGCCCGAATTGGCTGGCCGCAAACCTACCTGGTAATGGGTGCGATCTTGCTGGTGATCGGCATTGCGGGCCTTTGGGCGCCCGATGCCAAGGTCGGCGATCCGATCGAGGGCGAAGCGGAAGACGAATTGCTGCTGAGCCTGCGCCGTAAGGGCGAACTGGAGCCCGCGATTCGCGCCCGCGCGCTGATGGCTGTCGGTCTGCTGTGGGCGGTGTCCATCGGCGGTGTGCTGACCTTCATGTTCATGTCGCTGACCTATGCGCCCGAAGAGCGCCCGAACCCGACCGATTTCACGATCACCTGGGGGCCGTGGATCATCGTCGCGACGGTTGTGATCCCTGCCTTGATCGCAGGCTGGCTGGCTTCACAGAAGAAGCAGGGCGTGAATCTGCTGACCGAAGACCTCCCGCCGCGCGCGAGCAATTCCTACGCTGCCGATCACCTTTATCGCGCGCTGGTGATGCCGCTGGTGGAATTCGTGGGCCGCATGGGCTGGTCGCTCGTGCTGATTCTCTCGCTCGTGCTCACCTACCGTATTTGTGACGCGATCTGGGGCACCTTTGCCTATCCGTTCTATCTGGGTGAGCTGCAATATACGAATGACGAGGTGGCCTTCGCCTCCAAATTCTTCGGCGTCGGCGCGATCATCGCCGGACTGGCCATCGGTGGTTATTTGATCACCGTGATTGGCCGTATGGCCACGCTTACGCTGGGCGCAATTCTCGCGGCTCTGACGAACCTGCTGTATGCCGATATGGCCCGGGGCGGGGCGTTGATGCAGGCGGCCAGCGATGCGATCGGCTTCTCCGCGCTGATCAACTTCATGGCACCCTTCGGGTCCGATGCATTGCCGCGGCTGACCTTCACAGTCATGTGGGAGAACCTTGCCATCGGCATCGCGGGCGCGGCCTATGTCGCGTGGCTCAGTTCCATCGTGTCGAAGAAATATTCCGCCGTGCAATATGCACTGCTGTCCTCGCTTACCCTGCTTGTCGGTACGCTCGGGCGCGGCGCGCTTGGCGAGATGATCGAAGATCGCGGCTATTACTGGGTCTTCATTTTCACCACGGCGATTGGCGGCGTGGCGGTTGTGCTGTGCATCATGGAATGGATTCGCGAAAAAAGCTCTGGCCGCGCGGCCGGTGTGGTGACGCCAGATCCCAAGGTCGTACCCGCAGAGTAAGCTTTAGTCCGGAAATTCCCGATTTGCAGCTAGTACCTTGCCCGCAAGGTAGAGTGATCCGGCAATAAGCACTGTGCCACCGTCCCGTGAAGGCAGGGTATCCAGCGCGGCGAGCAGGCCCGGCGCGGTGGACGTTTCAGCAACACCAGCATCCTTTGCAATCTGCTGCAATTCCTCCAGCGGCGCGTGGTCATGGCCTGCAATCGGCAGCGCGGTCACGCTGTTCAGATGCGGGGCGAGGGTGCTGAGGAACTGTCGCGCGTCCTTCGCGGCCATCATCCCTACTAGTGCATCGACGGGTTTTTCGACCTGCGCCAGATAACGCGCGATGGCCTCCGCCGCATCAGGATTGTGACCGCCATCGAGCAAGACGGAGCGACCATTTGCAGCTTCCGTCACTGGCCCCGCCGCCAGCCAATGCAGCCGCGCAGGCCAGCGCGCGGCGCGGATGCCGCTTGCCATAGCGTCCGCTGAAACCGTTACCGCATCCTGATGCCGCAGCATCGCCACGGCAAGCGCGGCATTGTCCGCCTGATGTGCCCCGGGCATAGCGGGCAGAGGTAGGGCCAGCTCACCCTTTTCGTCGCGGTAGGCGATACCCTGCTCGGAGCGAACCGCTTGCCAATCACGCCCGCGCATTACCAAAGGCGAGCCAGCCGCATGGGCGCTTTGGGCGATGCGATATTCGACTTCGGAAGGGTAATTCTGTGTCACCAGTGGAGAGCCGTTGCGTGCTATACCGGCCTTCTCGAAGGCGATCCGCACCAATGGCTGATCGGGTGAAGGGGCGCTTGGGTCCTTCTGCAGCAACCAGTCCGCATGGTCTACGCCAAGCGCGGCAATCCCGCAGGCGGCGGGCCGCCTAAGCACATTGGTCGCATCGAAGCGCCCGCCAAGCCCGACTTCGATCACGCAGGCATCGGCGGGCTCGCGGTGAAAGGCGAGGAACATGGCCGCAGTGGTGATTTCGAAAAAGCTGGCGGGCAGACCTTCGGAGGCGTCGAACACCTCTTCCAGCAGGCTAGCGAGCATCGCGTCGGAAATCAGCTCTCCGCCAACCCGGATACGTTCATTGTAACGCACCAGATGCGGCTTTGTGTGGACGTGAACAAGCTTGCCGTCGGCCTCCAGCATGGCGCGCAGGAATGCGCAGGTGGAGCCTTTTCCATTGGTGCCTGCAACGTGGAAAACCGGCGGTAAATCGTTCTGCGGATTGCCGAGCCGGTCCAGCAGAGTGCGGATCGTATCAAGCCCTATGGCTCCTTTGCCGGGCAAAGGCAGAGAGCCCAGCCGGTCCAGTTGCCGCTGTACCGCCGGATCATCGGATATGGCGAAGTCTTTCACCGGCGTATGCGCGACCTAAGCCGCCTTTGCGGGGCTCAAATACCCGAGCAATTCTGCCAGTGTCCCGCGCATCTCATTCCGGTGGACCACCATATCGACCATGCCGTGCTTGTGCAGATATTCTGCGCGCTGGAAACCTTCGGGCAATTGTTCGCGGATGGTTTCCTGGATCACCCGCTGGCCAGCAAAGCCGATCAATGCGCCGGGTTCCGCAACATGCACATCGCCCAGCATCGCATAGCTGGCCGTAACCCCGCCCGTGGTCGGGTCCGCCAGTACGACGATATAGGGCAGGCCGGCCTCGCGCAGCCGCCGGGTCATCACCGTTGCGCGCGGCATTTGCATCAGGCTCAGGATGCCCTCCTGCATCCGCGCCCCACCAGCGGCGGTTACGCAGATAAAGCCGCACTTCTCGTCCAGCGCCTTTTGCGCGGCGGCGATAAAGGCATCGCCCACGGCCATGCCCATGCTGCCGCCCATGAAAGTAAAGTCCTGCACGCCAACCACTGCCGCGCGGCCCTCGATCGCGCCATAAGCAGCGGTGAAGGCATCGGGGTGAGGATTAGCATCGCGCGCGGCCTTCAGCCGGTCCTTGTAACGCTTGGAATCCTTGAACTTCAGCGGGTCTTCAGTAACCCGCGGCGCGGGGAGAAGCGAGTATCCCTCGTCCAGCAATTGCGCCAGTCGTGCATCGGCGCCGATGCGGCCATGGTGATCGCATTTGGTGCAAACGCTGAGGTTCGCCTCATATTCCTGGAGGAACACCATTTCCTGACAGCGCGGGCATTTGACCCACAGATTGTCAGGCGTTTCGCGCTTTGTGCCGAACGGCAGACGTTCACGGACGCGGGTTAGCCAGCTCATTGCTTCTGTCTCCTTAGCCAGCGCCTATCGCGCATTATGGACCGCGTCTGCAAGCTTTGCGGTGAGGGCCTGCAAATGCTGCGGCGCATCGCTGCCGTATTTTTCGACTAGATCGATAAAGGCAGAGCCTACGACAACGCCGTCCGCAATGCGGGCGATTTCCCGCGCCTGGTCTGGTTCTCGCACACCAAAGCCGACCGCAACGGGCAGATCGGTGTGTTGCTTGATGCGGCGCACATTGGCCTCGATCGAGTCGATCGCCGCGCTTTGCTTGCCTGTGATGCCCGCCACGCTGACATAATACAGGAACCCGGCTGAGCCATCGAGCACTTGCGGCAGGCGCGCATCGTCCGTGGTGGGAGTGGAAAGGCGGATGGGAGCGATGCCCTTGGCGCGCAAGGCAGGGCCGAGATCCTCGTCCTCCTCCGGCGCAAGATCGACGCAGATAACGCCGTCTACGCCAGCAGCCTCCAGCGCGTCGGCAAACCATTCCGGCCCGCGCCGGATCATCGGATTGGCATAGCCCATCAGAACCAGCGGCACCTCCGGGTGGCGGGTGCGGAAATCGGTCGCGATTGTGAGCACATCGGCAGTCTTGGTGCCATTGCCGAGCGCGCGAATATTCGCTGCCTGAATGGCGGGCCCATCCGCCATCGGATCAGTGAACGGCATGCCGAGCTCGATAACATTCGCACCGCCTGCCACGAGCGCATCAAGATTGGCGTCGGTGTCGCCGTCGCCAGCGGTGATGAAGGCGACGAGAGCGGGGCCGTTGGAGAAGGCGGTGGAGAGGCGGTTAGTCAAAATCAATGTCCGGTACGTGTTTTGAGAAGAACGCTATCACTGTGGTCAGGGAAGATGCGGTTGTCGTGAAAGTTGCCGCCTCTACGAAAGTAACCGGTTCGTCAAAGAAATGCGCGAATGCTGCAAACCCGGCATAAATCGGCGTGGAGATAACGAAAGCCAACTTGGCTCGGCGTACGCTCCAATTCCTGATGAATCGACCAATGGTGCGGGAGAAAAACCTCTCCTCGTAGCCCTCCATCGGCAAGATTTTCTGTTTGCCCGTTTTGTTGGGCTTCAAATCTTCACTCCAGTGCATCAACCGGCTCTTCGTCATTCCGGCGAAGGCCAGAAACCATTCCTCCGCAGGCGCTGCCGAATAGACGGACTCCCGCCTTCTCCCGGGTAACGATGGTGCAGAGGCGGATCATTTCGCGGGCTTCCATAGTCCCGCCGCAATGGCGATCAATACTGCGATCCCGCCTGCGAATGGGGCAATTGCCGGAGCGGTGATCTCCAGTCCGCCAATGGCAAAGCCAAGTGCGGAAAGAATGAAGCCAATCGGCAGGCCGAAGAGGAAGAAAATACCCGCGCGGGCAGGAGAGAAGGTCAAATCTCCACCCCCAAAGCCTCAGCCACCGTAAAGATGTCTTTGTCCCCGCGACCACACAAATTCATCAGGATCGTCTGATCTTTCCGCATCGTTGGTGCGACTTTCGCCACGGCTGCAATTGCGTGTGACGGTTCCAGTGCCGGGATGATGCCTTCGGTGCGGCAGAGCAGTTGGAAAGCTTCCAGCGCCTCGTCATCGGTGCTGGAGGTGTACTCCACGCGGCCTGTTTCCTTCAGCCATGCGTGTTCGGGGCCGATGCCGGGATAGTCCAGACCTGCGCTGATCGAGTGGCCTTCGGTGATCTGGCCGTCTTCGTCCTGCAGCAGATAGGTCTTGTTGCCGTGGAGAACGCCGGGAAAACCGCCCGCAAGGCTGGCGGCGTGTTCGTCTCCGTGAAGGCCTTTGCCTGCCGCTTCCACGCCGAGCAGCTTGACTTCGGGATCGTCGAGGAAGGGGTGGAACAGGCCGATGGCGTTCGATCCGCCGCCGATGCAGGCCACCGCCAGATCAGGCAGCTTGCCGGTGCGTTCCAACATTTGTGCGCGGGCTTCCTTGCCGATCACGCTCTGGAAATCGCGGACGAGCTCAGGGTAGGGATGCGGGCCAGCGGCGGTGCCGATGATGTAGAACGTGTCATGCACATTCGCGACCCAGTCGCGCAGCGCCTCGTTCATGGCATCTTTTAGCGTGCCGCGCCCTGCCGTTACCGGCACGATTTCTGCGCCGAGCAGCTTCATGCGGAACACATTGGGCGATTGCCGCCGCACGTCTTCCTGACCCATGTAGACGACGCATGGCAAGCCGAAGCGAGCGCATACGGTCGCGGTCGCAACGCCGTGCTGGCCCGCGCCGGTTTCCGCGATAATGCGCGTCTTGCCCATGCGCATCGCGAGCAGGATTTGCCCGATGCAATTGTTGATCTTGTGCGCGCCTGTGTGGTTCAGCTCGTCCCGCTTGAACCAGACCTGCGCGCCCATTCCCTGCGGGGCAGTTTTGGCCAATTCCTCGGTGATCCGGGGCGCGAAATAGAGCGGGCTCGGGCGGCCAACGTAATGTTCAAGCAGATCGTCGAACTCGGCCTTGAAGGCGGAGTCGCCTTGCGCCTTGCGGTATTCCTTTTCCAGATCCAGCACGAGCGGCATCAGCGTTTCAGCCACATACCTCCCGCCGAACTGGCCGAAATGGCCGCGATCGTCGGGCTGGTTGCGGAAAGAGTTGGGTGTATTTTCGGTCATGCAGCAGCCTTTGCAGCAAGTGCGGCCTTGCAGAAAGCCCGGATTTTGGCGGTATCCTTCACGCCGGGCGCGCTTTCCAGTCCTGAAGACGCATCGACCAGCGGCGCGCCGGTGTAGCGGATCGCATCGGCTACGTTCTCGGCATTCAATCCGCCTGCCAGTCCCCACGGCATTGTGTGGTGGTAATTCATCAGCAGCCGCCAATCGAGCAACAGGCCGTTTCCGCCCGGCAGTGCGCCTTGCGCAGCATCATACAGCAGGCGGTGGGCGCTGCCTTTGAACCTTTGCGCCTTTTCCAACGCCGTCCGGTCTTTCACGCCGACGGCTTTCCAGATTTCCATCTTTGTCTTGTCTTTCAGCAGGCCAAGCCATTCGGGCGTTTCCGCGCCGTGCAATTGCAGCACATCTGGCTGGACATCCTGAAGAGCGATCGCGGTCTCCTGCGGCTGCATATTCACAGTCAGCAGCACGACCTTGACCTCTGCCGGAGCGCGTGCCCGCAGCTTTGCCGCATCGCCAATCGAAAGGTGACGCGGGCTAGGCTCAAAATGCACCAGCCCGATGTGAGTCGCGCCTGCATCCACGGCAGCGTCCACGGCATCGGGCGTGGTCAGCCCGCAAATCTTGATAAGTGTTTCCGGCATGGCCAGTCACCTAAATAGTGGTGCGCGCGATTGCCAGAAAAATGACGGCCTAGCGCAGGATATCTTCTTGCGCGCGCCCGCCAAGCGACCCATTGAAACGAACGGCCTCCACTTTACCATCTGCAATCGCATACTCGACCCCGAAAAATGCCGCCCCCCCATCGCATGCGATCGTAGGAAGACCATTCGAACGCATCCGCACCGGATTCGAACGCCTGAGCACTGGCAGGAAATTGCCGTATATCATGCGAGCGCCGTCACGCTGATATCCAATATATTCCCGGCGATAAGAAGACAGATCGACTGCGAAGGATGCTGATTGCCCCGCATTTTCGGTTGAGATCGATAGCAGGGTTGCGAGATCGCTTTCCAATTTGGTGATGTCTGCAGGCGAGGGCGTAAAAAATCCGCCGGTCGCCATCGGCGCATTTCTTGAACACGTTGCAAGCGTAGCTGCGCCGTGTTCCGGGTTCATCAAATCAATGCCCTCTGCCGGGATAGCTGTGATGCTGGCACAAGCCGATAATAGTGCGGCAGCGAATGAGAGTGTCATGAATTTATTCACAAGGTCCCTTCAATCTCCCGCGCTGCCATCAGCGGATCATCCGCGCGGCTGATCGGGCGGCCTATTACAAGGCAGCTTGCGCCGTCGTCGCGGGCCTGGCGCGGGGTGACGACCCGCTTCTGGTCGCCAGTTGCCTTGCCGCCGGGGCGCAGGCCGGGGACGACGAAGAAACCCTTTTTCCATTGGTCATGGACAGCCTTCACCTCGTGGCCGGAGCAGACAATCCCGTCCAGCCCGCTGGCCTCTGCCAATTCGGCAAGGCGCATGACCTGATCATGCGCGGAGCTGCCAACGCCGGTGTTTTGCAAGGCTGTGTCATCAAGACTGGTCAGCACGGTCACGGCGACCACTTTGCAGTCTTCCCCTGCCGCAGCTTTCGCATCCTCCATCATGGCGCGCCCCCCGGCCGCGTGGACCGTGACGATGGCAGGTTCCAGCACATGAATGGATTGCATCGCGCCCGCTACGGTATTGGGAATGTCGTGCAGTTTCAGATCGAGGAAGATCGGCAGTCCAAGATGCGCAATCTCATGCACGCCGTGATGGCCATGGGCATAGAAGAATTCCATGCCCAGCTTCACCCCGCCGATATGGCCTTTAACCTTCGCGCAAAGAGCCTTTGCCGCGTCGAGTTGGGGCAGATCGAGCGCGAGGAAGACGGGATTGCTCATCGGGGAAATCTACTCCGAAACGGGACGATGGGTAGAGCCTGTCGTCATGTCAGGATCGGCTTCCAGTACGGTATCATTGCTTGCAGGTTCGGGCGCTGATGTTTGCACAACGGTGTCCCGTTCCACTTCAGGCTGGGGAGGGGCAACTGGCGTTGCAGCCGCAGTGCGCGCAGCATTTTCGAGGCTGGCGATCTTCCGCTGCATACCCCATTTGCTGGCCCTGTGGTAAAGCCACATCGGCAGGAAACCGATGGCGAATGATACAATGACGATGGCCGGGATCTTGGTGTCGACTACAATCCCTTCCCAGATGCGCACGGTGACCGTGGGGTCCCAATTGGCGATCGAGAACAGCAACAGGCCGACCAGTAGCAGAACCCAGATTACAGTGCGGACGATGGACATACGGGATTCCCTGTGAGGACTGTGATTGCGGTAATGCTAGGCTGAAGACAGTGAATTGGGAAGGGCGAGGGCTATTCCCCGAAAACCCGCGCGAAAATCGTGTCTACATGCTTGAAATGATAGTCGAGGTTGAACTTGTCCTCCAGTTCCGCCGCGGACATTGCCGCGGCAACTTCCTCGTCTGCCTTGAGCAATTCGAGCAGCGACATCCGCCCGTCCGATTCCCACACCTTCATCGCATTGCGCTGTACCAGCCGGTAGGCATTGTCGCGGGTGATGCCCGCTTGCGTCAGCGCCAGCAGCACACGCTGTGAATGGACAAGACCGCCCATCTTATCGAGGTTTTTCTGCATCCGATCAGGGTAAACCAGCAATTTGTCGACCACGCTGGTGAGGCGGGCGAGCGCGAAGTCGAGCGTGATCGTCGCGTCCGGCCCGATGAAGCGTTCGACGGAGGAATGCGAGATATCCCGTTCATGCCACAGCGCCACGTTTTCCATGGCGGGCAGGGCGTAGGAACGGATCATGCGGGCCTGCCCGGTCAGGTTCTCGGTCAGGATCGGGTTGCGCTTGTGCGGCATGGCGGATGAACCCTTCTGGCCCGGGGAGAAATACTCCTCCGCTTCCAGAACTTCGGTCCGCTGAAGGTGGCGCACTTCGACCGCGAGACGCTCGATAGAACTGGCGACAACGGCAAGGGCGGCGAAATAGGCGGCGTGGCGATCGCGCGGGATTACCTGTGTGCTGACCGGCTCCACCGACAGGCCAAGCTGCTGCGCCACATATTCCTCAACGCTGGGGTCGATATTTGCAAAAGTGCCCACCGCGCCGGAAATGGCGCAGGTCGCGATTTCGGCGCGGGCCGTCACCAGCCGCGCACGGCTGCGGTCGAATTCGGCATAGGCCTGAGCCAGCTTCAGCCCGAATGTCATGGGTTCGGCATGAATGCCGTGGCTGCGACCGATGGTGGCGGTGTATTTGTGTTCCAGTGCACGGCGTTTGATCGCGGAGAGCAGGGCATCCATATCCTCCAGCAGCAGGTCCGTGGCGCGGGTGAGCTGGACAGCCAGCGTCGTGTCCAGCACGTCCGAACTGGTCATGCCCTGATGCATGAAGCGCGCTTCGGGCCCGACTTGTTCTGCCACCCAGTCAAGAAACGCGATTACATCGTGCTTCAGCACAGCTTCCTTGGCGTCGATAGCAGCAACGTCGATGCCCGGATCGGTCTTCCACCAATCCCACAGCGCCTTAGCGCCGCTTTGCGGAACCACGCCCAGTTCGGCCAGCTTCTGGGTAGCGTGCGCTTCAATCAGGAACCAGATTTCATATTTGGATTCCGGCTCCCAGATCGCTGTCATGGCAGGGCGGGCATAGCGGGGGACCATCAGAAACTCCGGATTTGGCAATGGGAAGGATTTGCAGGGCGGCTATTGCCTTCATCGACGCATTGCAAGGGGGGTAGCACATGCGAAGGTAACAGCGTTGGTGATAGGCGATCGGTTTCGTTTCGTAATCGCTGCCATTATGTTCGGCGCGGGATCGCGCTGCGAAGCTGACGCGCCGCTAGATTACGCCTTTTGCGCGCAGCGAAACATGGCCCTCGCGCCCGATGATGACATGGTCGTGGACCGTGATGCCAAGCGGCCTTCCGGCTTCTGCAATCGCCTGCGTGATGCGGATATCGGCGCGGCTGGGTTCGGGATTGCCGCTGGGGTGGTTGTGCACAAGGATCAGCGCCGATGCGCCGCAGTCAAGCCCGCGCTTGATGACTTCACGCGGGTGGATCGCGGCTTCGTCAATCGTGCCGTCACCCACGTGGTGATCGAGCAGCAGCCGGTTCTTTGCATTGAGATACAGCACCCGAACGCGCTCTATCGTAAGGTGGGCCATATCAATGGCGAGATAATCCATCAGCGCCTGCCAACTGCCGAGTACGGGCTTGTTCGAAACCTCGCTGCGAGCCATCCGCCGGGCTACGAGCGCTGCAATCTTGAGCTGGCCGACGCTGGCATCGGACACGCCCTTGATTTGTTTAAGCGCGCCTGGATCGGCATTCAATACGCCCGCCAAAGTGCCGAATCGCGCCAACAGTGCTTTTGCGGCAGGTTTCGTGTCGCCGCGCGCGAGTGCGCCGAACAGGAGATATTCCAGCACTTCGTAATCCGCCAGCGCCTCCGCCCCGCCGCAGAGCAGCCTTTCACGCAGGCGGGCACGGTGACCCGATGCCCCGTTCGGCGTGGATTTCGGAGGATTTTCTGTACCTTGCGCCATATTGGCCTCGCCCCTTTTGCACAGATTGCATTGCCTTTGCTGCGCGGCTCGCGCAAGGCTCGGTATGAAATGGTGCAAGAAGCCGTGAAGAAAGGGGAACCTGGTCCCCAAGGCAGGAAGCGCCGCCCGCTGCGAAATGCGCTGTGCATTTTTGCCATAGTTCTGGTGCTTGCGCTGCTGGTTACGTGGCTCCAACGCAAGGAAATCGCCGATACGCTGATCGCCGATACCTTGGCCGAAAACAACATCCGCGCCACTTACACTGTCGAGACGATCTCTCCGCAATTGCAAGTGCTGACCGATCTGGTGATCGGCGATCCTGCGCGGCCTGATTTGACCATAGAGCGGCTTGAAATCGGAATTATCCCGCGCTTCGGCCTGCCTGATCTCGCTGGTATTACCGTAGTGCGTCCTCGCATCTACGGCAGTTACCGCGAAGGCCATCTGAGTTTTGGCGAGCTTGATCCGTTGCTGTTTGGCGAAGATGATGCGGAACCTTTTTCCTTTCCCGATGCGCGATTGGTAATCGACGATGGCCGCGGACTGCTGGAAACGGATTATGGCCGCGTCGGGCTGAAACTGGCGGGTGGCGGCCATTTGCGCGGTGGTTTCCGGGCAGAGCTTGCCGCGACTGCAGAGGCGCTGACCTTCCCCGGCTGTACAGTGCGATCACCAACCCTTTACGGCGAACTGTCGATCGACGCTGAACGACCAGCTTTTGCCGGACCGCTGCGGTTCGCCGGGCTTAATTGCCCCGAACAGGACTTCGCCCTGAACAACGGCGCATTGCAGATTGCAGGTCAGGCCGAACGCAACCTGACCGATTTCGAGGGAACCTACAGCATAGCCACAGGGCGCGGATCGCTGTCGACCTCGCGCATGGCAAGCCTCGCCGGAGACGGTCGCTTCACATGGCGTGATGGTGATCTGAATGTTCTGTATGATGTGACCGCCAGCGGGCTGCAAACACCTGCGGCGGCTGCCAGTGAACTGGCGCTGGAAGGCCGCCTGCGAACACTCGAAGATTTTGCGCGGCTCGATGTGGAAGGCGATATTGCGGCCAACGGTGTTGCTCTGGGTGCAGATCTCGATGCGCAACTGGCATCTGCCATTACCGCAGCCGAGGGCACTTTGGCAGCACCCTTGCTGGTCAAGCTGCGCAGCAATTTGCCGCGCGCAATGCGCGGTGCCACGCTTTCGGCAACATTCGATGCGCGCATGTTCGGTGATTTGACCAGCGTTATCGTCCCGGAAGCGCGCCTGCGCGAGGCCAGTGGCGCGACCTTGCTTTCGCTATCACGCGCGCAGGTGGCGCTGGGCGGGCAGGGTCTGCCGCGCTTCTCCGGCAATCTGGCGACTGGCGGTGATGGCCTGCCGCAGATCACCGGACGTATGGAGCAGGGCGGCAACGGCGCGCTGGAATTGCGGCTGGCGATGCGGGAATATTCCGCCGGTGATGCACGGCTTGCGATCCCGCAGCTGATTGTTCTTCAAGGCCGGGATGGCAGTCTTGCGCTGGAAGGTAGGGCGCTCGCAAGCGGTCCGCTGCCGGGAGGATCCGCACAAGGCCTGGTTTTGCCGATTGATGGTACTATCGGCGCCAACGGCGCAATTGCGCTGTGGAGCGGGTGCCGTGATATCCGCTTTGACCGGTTGGAAGTGTCCAACCTCATTTTGGGCCGCCAGTCGCTTACTGTATGCCCGCCATCCGGTCGCCCGATCCTGCGTTACGACAACAGCGGTCTGCGATTGGCGGCAGGCGTGAATTCGCTTGATTTGTCAGGCGAACTGGCCGGCACTCCATTGGGGCTGCGCAGCGGAGCGGTAGGTTTTGCCTATCCCGGCGCTGTGGCTGCCCGTGATCTCGATATCGTGCTTGGCCCGGCAGACAATGCCCAACGCTTCACCATCACAGATTTGCGCGCCGACGTTTCGGCGGCGGGGATTGGCGGAGAATTTGCGGGGGCGGACGTGTTCCTCGCCTCGGTCCCTCTCGACATTCTCGGCGCAAATGGCAACTGGCGTTATGAGGATGGGCAATTCCTTATCAGCGATGCCGGGTTCACACTTCAGGACCGCGGTGGAGCGCGCCGGTTTGAACCGCTGTCCGCACAGGGCGCCGCTCTTGCGCTTGCCGACAATATTATCACTGCAGAGGCGCTGCTTCGTTATCCAGAGACAGGTACTGTCATTTCGGGCGTAAGCATGACGCATGATCTGGCCACCAGTACAGGCAGGGCCGATCTCGCGATTGACCGGTTGACGTTCGGCGAAGGCTTCCAGCCGCTCGATCTTACCCGCCTCGCGCTCGGCGTGGTCGCCAATGTCAAAGGCACGGTCACCGGCAGTGGACGCATCGAATGGAATTCAGACACCGTTACATCACGTGGTGAATTTTCCAGTGACGGGTTGGACCTTGCTGCTGCGTTCGGTCCGGTAAAAGGTGCCCGCGGCACGGTTGTGTTCACCGATCTGTTAGGTCTGACCACTGCCCCCGATCAGCGGATCGCTGTTGGCTCTATCAATCCCGGTATCGAGGTGACTGACGGCGACATCGGCTTCCAGCTTCTGAACGGGGAGCAACTGACTGTAACTGGCGCGAGCTGGCCCTTCATGGGCGGTACGCTGACCATGCGGCCGGTAGAAATCAACATCGGCGTGGCGGAAAGCCGCGCCTACATCATGGATATAGTCGGGCTGGAAGCCGCGCAATTTGTCGAGAGCATGGAGATGGGCAATCTTGCCGCCAATGGCACGTTTGACGGCACGATCCCCATTGTATTCGATGAAGGCGGCAATGGCCAACTTGTCGGCGGGTCACTGGTCGCGCGCGCGCCGGGCGGCAACCTCTCCTACGTAGGGGATCTGACTTATGAGGATATGTCTTTCTTCGCCAATTATGCGTTTGCGGCGCTGCGCGATTTGCGGTTCGATACGATGGACATCGACATGGACGGTCCGCTAACGGGCGAACTGGTCACGCGGGTGCGCTTCACCGGGATCGGACAGGGGGAGACGGCGGACAGCAATTTCGTCACCCGTGCTATTGCCAGAATTCCGATTGATCTGCGCATCAATATCCGTGCCCCCTTCTATCAACTGATGACTTCGCTGCGCGCCATGTACGATCCCGCTGCGCTTCGCGATCCACGCGATCTTGGCCTTGTGACGCGTGACGGGGTGCGACTGCGTCAGACCGTTGACCAGCAAACTGTCGACGAACAGGACGAAGCCGCCGCAGAGCAGGCGACGCGCGAACTTCTCGAATCCCTCGACATTAATGAACCCGCTATTCAGCAGCAGGAAAGCGAACCGTAGCTATGAGCCATATGAAATTGACGAAAAGTGCCTCACGCGCGCATACTGCCATTATGACAGGGGCAGGGCGCACGATGGCAGTGACGGCGATGTTGGGCGCGATCCCACTTGCCGGGTGCATCAATCTGGAAGCGCCCGACAAACCGATTGTGATCGAGCTTAACATCAACATCACGCAGGAAGTGATTTACCGACTGGCAGAAGATGCCGAGAACACGATTGATGAGAATGCCGACATTTTCTGAGCGGCAACCCGGAGCTTGAACGAATGACAATGCGCAAAACCCTGCTGACCGCTGCCGGCGCCGTGCTGGCCCTTGGCCTTGTTGCCGCGCCCGCAATGGCGCAGCGCGATCCCGCCTATGCCGCCGCCCGCGCCGCTGGACAGATTGGTGAAAAGATGGATGGCTACATCGGCATTGTCGGCGCCTCGACACCGGAATTGCAGCGCGTCGTGAACGACATCAACATCCGCCGCCGCGCCGTTTATGCGGAACGCGCGCAGGCCGAGAACGCGACGCTGGAAGAATATGCCTTCACCTCCGGTTGCCTGGCGATTGCCCGCACGTCGCCGGGTGAAATGTATCAGGCCCCGAGCGGTAGCTGGGTTCAGCGCGGTACCGGCCCGGCGCAGCGCGATCCGCGTTGTCCTTAGATCAATTGTTCTGACGGCGCATTTGCTATCATTTCGCCTCTTTTGCTCCGACATAACGTGCGAATTTTCAATCTCTTTTGAGAAAATTGAAAATTGTGAATTGCTCGGTCCTGTTCCAATCTAATTCACTGGGCCAGCCACCTCGCCCATGCCAAGTCGCTTCAAACAATTCCTCGTGCTCGATCACTGCCCCGCCAAGTTTGACTTCGACAACGATTCCTGAAGCGGCTGAGTGCATTGCAATTGTCAGTTCACCATCGCCAGTGGGTGTGAGCCAGGACTCTTTGAATGACCTTCGGAAGATCAGCCACCCGCCAGCGGACTGGACCATTTTGCCGTTCACGAGCGCGCGTTCCTGTGCCCATCCGAACCAACTGAATGCATTGTCGACGTAAAGCTCTGTATTTGCGAGTTGGTAGCGCCACCGTTGGCCGTGAATCTTCATACGTCTTTGATTGCACATGACGAATCCGGTCGCAAAGAGATTGTGTGGCGCTAAGATCAAAATCAGATGGCCCAAATATCATCCGAAGCCCGTTGTTTGGTTTTTGCCTTCAGGACTCAAAGCCGGAGATCGATGGAGTGCCCTTTTCCACCCCCACACCGGTTGACTCGCCAACACCCCCCTTCTAAGGGGGCGGCGCCCTTAGCGGGCACTTTGTTGCGCTTGCGAAATCCTTTGCCTAAAGGCTTCAAGCATGAGCGATAAAGAGCCCGAACGGGAACCCATCGGCGAAGATGCGCGAATTGATGCGCTCGAAGAGCGGCTTAGGGCTGCACGAGAGCGTGAAGAGCAGCGCAACAAGCCGCGGGTCAGCGGAGCAGGTTCCAGCGACAAAGCTGGCAGCCGCGCTCTTGCCGATCTGCTTGGTGGGCTTATCGGCGGTGTTGTTGTCGGCTGGACCATCGGATGGTTCTTCGATCTCAATCCCGGGGCACTGTTGGTCGGCCTGTTCCTTGGAATAGTGGTGGCCTTCAGGAATATCATTCGGAATTCAAGCAGCAGCTCCGACAAGGGCTCTGACAGCTAGTAGCGACAGGGAAGCAAAGCACGTGGCAGGCGAAGCCGAAATGGCCCAGGCGTCGGGCAAAGTTGACCCGATGTACCAGTTCACCGTTGAGCCTTTGCTCGGCGAGACCTGGAACATTGCGGGCTACAATATTGCTTTCACCAATTCCGCTTTGTGGATGACGATCACCGCTGTGGCGTTGTTCATCTTCATGCTGGGCGGGATGAAGCGCGAGCTGGTGCCCGGCCGCTGGCAGATGACGGTGGAAACCTTCACCGGCTTTATCGACGATATGCTGGAAGCTAACGTTGGCAAGGAAGGGCGCAAATATGTGCCTTATATCTTCAGCCTGTTCATGTTCATCCTGTTCGCCAACCTCCTCGGCCTGCTGCCGGTCGGCCTGATCGGCGTGCATCCGTTCACATTCACCAGCCACTTCACCGTTACCGGCGTGCTGGCAATCATGAGCTTCTCCATCGTTCTGATCGTGGGCTTCTGGAAGCACGGGCTGCACTTCTTCAGCCTGTTCGTGCCGCACGGCACGCCGCTGCCCATGATCCCGATCCTGTTCCCGATCGAACTGATTTCCTTCATGGTGCGCCCGTTCAGCCTCGCGCTGCGGTTGTTCGTCGCCATGATGGCGGGCCACGTTTTGCTGAAGGTGCTTTCGGGCTTCGTCATCAACGGCTGGAACGCTGGGGCGGGTTACGGTCTGCTGGTCGGCGTACCAAGCTTCATCCTGATGGTCGGCATTTCCGCACTGGAAATCCTGGTCGCGGGCATTCAGGCCTATGTTTTCGCGCTTCTTGCTTCGCTGTACATCAACGATGCCGAGAACCTGCACTAAGTCGTTTTACTTCCTCAATTTTCTTCCAATTTTTTAAGTTCACTTGAAAGGATTATCTCATGGATCTCGAAGCTGCCAAGATGGTTGGTGCCGGTCTCGCTGCAATCGGTGCTGGCATGGCCGCACTGGGCGTGGGTAACGTGTTCGGTTCGTTCCTCGAAAGCGCATTGCGCAACCCCGGCGCTGCAGACAGCCAGCAGGGCCGTCTGTTCATCGGCTTCGCCGCTGCCGAGCTTCTCGGCCTGCTGGCGTTCGTTGTGGCGATGATCATCCTCTTCGTTTAATCGACATTGATCGGCCAGGCGGTTCGCGTCTGGCCGGTCCATGACCTGACTTGTTGCCAATAGGCGGAATCCGTCCATGCCTCAGATAGCTCAAATTGCCGAGATTTGGTCCAGCCAGCTGTTCTGGCTGCTGATCACGTTCGGCTTCGTGTTTTTCGTCATCGGTAAGGGCATGCTGCCCCGGGTGATGGATACTGTCGGCATGCGTGATGCGCAGATCGCCAGCGACCTTGCTGCTGCCCAGTCTGCCCGCGATGCGGCGGATCAGGCAGAGGAAGCCTGGCGGATGCGTGAAAACGCCAACCGTGAAGCAGCGCAGGATCTTGTGGGCAAGGCCAAGGCCAAGGCGCAAAAGTCCACTGAAACCAAGCTGGCAAAGGTTCAGGCCGTGATTGATACGCAGTTGGAAGAGGCAGAAGCGCGCATCAATGCAAGCCGCGCCGAGGCCGCTGCGGAAATCGAAACAGTAGCAGCCGAAGCCGCTCAGGATATTGCTGCTCGCCTAGCCAATGTCAGCGTCACCAAGACCGCTGCCAAGTCCGCCGTCAAGGAGGCTATGCGCCGTGGCTAATCCTCAAAGCATGTCCGGCAACGGACTACCCGAAGTTATTGCGACCGATGCGGCGCAGGAAAATCTCGCCGTTACGATCGAGGATGGTCAGGCAGGCGAGCATCTTGAACCGACTTTGATGGGCATGGAGCCATATCAGTGGGTGTCCATCGCGATGCTGGTCCTGTTGATCATCGCGTTTGCTGGTGCCAAGGTCCACAAGACCATTGCTGGCGGACTCGACAACAAGATCAAGGCCATTCGCGACAATCTGGACGAAGCGAAGGCGTTGCGCGCCGAAGCTGAGACCCTTCGTGCAGAGTACGCTGCCAAGATCGCCGGTGCCGAAAAAGACGCCGAAGCAATGCTGGAAAATGCCCAGCGCGAAGCTGACGGCATTGTCGCAAAGGCAAAGGACGATACCACCGCAATGATCGCCCGGCGTGAACGCATGGCGCAGGACAAAATCTCTGCGGCAGAACGTCAGGCCGTTGACGAGCTTCGCGCCCGCGCTGCCGACGCCTCCACCGCTGCGGCTGCAAAGCTGATCGCTGTCAATCACGATGCCGCCGCTGACCGCGCGCTAGCAGACGAGGTGATCGGTCAGATCTGATCGCGGAACGACTTAAAAACCAACATCCAAAAAGCGCACCGCATTCAGATAGATGCGGTGCGCTTTTTTGTTGGCATTCCCACCGCGAATGCTAATGCGATTAAATCGCAATAAGGATTACAAATGAACCGCGCTCTGCTTACAAAGCTCCATTTGGTTGCTGCTGCCTTCATGTTCCCAGCCGTGTTGATGTTCCTCATCACCGGGGGTCTTTATACGTGGGGCAACAAAGGCGAATGGCGTGAAAGCACGCAACTGGTTTCGCTCCAGCAGCCTTATGAAGCACAGGACGAGGCCGGTCTTCGCGCTGCTGCTCTGGCGGGTCTTGCTGCGGCGGACCTGCCTGAACCGAGTGGATCGCTCAGCGTAGACGGAGAAGGTGCGGATCAGGCCCTAAGCTGGACCGGAGCGCGCAGCGAAGCCACCGTCAGCGCCGCTGATGATCCGATGGTTGCCGAAGTTGCCGTGAAAGAAGCCACACTGCACCGCTGGCTGGTGCAATTGCATAAGGCCAAGGGAAGCGTCTGGTTCAAGATTTACGCGACCATGCTTGCCGCTGTCCTGTTCCTGCTGGTCGCTAGCGGTGTGGTTATGGGCCTTCAGGTGAAGGCATTGCGCCGCATCACTGTTGCCAGCAGCGCAGTTGGCGCAGTGGCATTCGTAGGCTTCGTGCTGGCGGGTTAGGCCCTGAACGAATCCTTTGCGGCACGCAGCGCGGCGAAGGTTTCATGCGGCTGACTTCCGCCCCAGCGCGCGATCATCGCGGGATCGTCCGCGCGCAGGAAGGGATTGCTCTCCAGCTCGCGCGCCAGCGTTGTGGGCACGGTCGCTTCTCCGTGCGCGCGCTTCTCATCCACCCAGGCGGCATAGGCTTGCAAGGCGGAATTGTCCGGGTCGGCATGGACCGCAAAACCTGCATTCGCGCTGGTGTATTCATGCGCGCAATACAGCAGCGTTTCGGCTGGTAGCTCTCTGATCCGTTCCAGGCTGGCCCAGAACTGTTCGGCTGTGCCTTCAAACATGCGGCCACAACCTAGCGCGAAGACAGCATCACCAACGAACGCGAGTGACTGGTCTGCAAGATGATAGGCGATGTGGCCGGTCGTGTGCCCGCCGACATCAATCACATCAGCCTTGTGCGCGCCGAGCAATACCACGTCACCGTGGCCGACGATTCGATCGATAGGTGAAATTCGTTCCACTTCCTGTGGTGCAATGATCTTGCAGCCCGTGGCCGCCTTGATCACTTCATTCCCGCCCGCATGATCGGGGTGCCAGTGGGTGTTCCAGATCGCCGTAATCTGCCAGCGCTTGGCCTGCGCCTGTTTCAGATATTCCTCGCCATCGGGCGTGTCGATACAGGCGGTCTCACCGCTTTCACTGTCATGCAGCAGAAAACCGTAATTGTCCTGCAGACACGGAAATTGGTGAACGGAAATGGTCATGGGCGATAGACTACACGTTCAGCCAATCCAGAAAAGCCCTGCAGTTACAAGAAAGGCCCGCCTGCCGGAGTGGCAAGCGGGCCTTTGTTCTTAGATTAGGACTAAAGGAGGATTACTCCTTGTCGGCGTCCTTATCAGCCTTGGCAGCCTTTTCGTCCTTCTTCAGCGCTGCGCCGAGGATGTCCCCGAGCGATGCGCCGCTGTCGGCCGAGCCGAACTGTGCCACAGCTTCCTTCTCTTCAGCGATCTGATGCGCCTTGATGGAGAAGTTAGGCTTCTTCGAACGGTCGAAACCGGTAACCATGGCATCGATCTTCTGACCGGCCTGGAAGCGATCGGGACGCTGTTCGTCACGGTCACGGCCAAGGTCGGAACGCTTGATGAAGCCGGTTGCGCCATCTTCGCCAACCTGCACTTCGAGGCCGCCATCGCGAACTTCGAGGACGGTAACGGTAACGACTTCGCCGCGCTTCAGGCTGCCCTCTACGCCGCCTTCTGCAGGAGCACCCTTTTCAAGCTGCTTCATGCCCAGGCTGATGCGTTCCTTGTCGACGTCGATATCGAGAACCACGGCCTGCACTTCTTCACCCTTACGGTGCAGTGCCAGCGCGTCTTCACCCGAAATGCCCCATGCGATGTCGGACATGTGAACCATGCCGTCCACATCGCCTGGCAGGCCGATGAACAGACCGAATTCGGTCGCGTTCTTGACTTCGCCGGTGACGGTCGAGCCGATTGGGTGACCTTCGACGAATTCTTCCCATGGATTGCGCTGGGCCTGCTTGAGGCCAAGGCTGATGCGACGCTTTTCGGCATCCACTTCCAGAACCATGACTTCCACTTCCTGGCTCGTCGAAACGATCTTGCCCGGGTGGACGTTCTTCTTGGTCCAGCTCATTTCGGAAACGTGGACGAGGCCTTCGATGCCAGCTTCCAATTCTACGAATGCACCATATTCGGTGATGTTCGTGACCTGGCCGCTGACCTTGATGCCAACCGGATACTTGGCGCCGACGCCTTCCCACGGATCGCTTTCCAGCTGCTTCATGCCGAGCGAAATACGCTGTGTTTCGGCATTGATGCGGATGATCTGTACGGTCACGGTCTGGCCGATTTCGATCACTTCGCTGGGGTGATTGACGCGCTTGTAGCTCATGTCGGTGACATGCAGCAGGCCGTCGATACCGCCGAGATCCACGAACGCACCGTAATCGGTGATGTTCTTGACCACGCCTTCGGTGATCTGGTTTTCGGCCAGCTTGTCGATCAATTCGCTGCGCTGTTCTGCGCGGGTTTCTTCCAGCACGGCGCGGCGCGATACAACGATGTTGCCGCGGCGACGGTCCATTTTCAAGATCTGGAAAGGCTGCGGCATGTCCATCAGCGGGGTGACATCGCGCACAGGGCGGATATCAACCTGCGATCCGGGCAGGAAGGCCACGGCGCCGTCAAGATCGACAGTGAAGCCGCCTTTGACGCGGCCGAAGATGCGGCCTTCAACGCGGGCGCTTTCGCCAAATTCGCTTTCCAGCTTGTCCCAAGCGGCTTCGCGGCGGGCGCGGTCACGGCTGAGCATGGCTTCGCCGTCGGCGTTTTCGACACGGTCGACAAACACTTCAACTTCGCTGCCGACGGCCAGATCCTGGTCGCCTTCGCCACGTTCGAATTCTTTGAGATTGACGCGGCCTTCGGATTTGAGGCCGACATCGATGATTGCCATGCCATTTTCTATGGCAGTGACGGTGCCCTTTACAACCCGGCCTTCGAAGCCGCCATCGGCCCCACCAAGTTGTTCATCAAGCATTGCCGCGAAATCGTCGCGGGTCGGATTGGCGCTAGTTGCCATGTGGTTAATAGTCCTACTTCACGTTTTGACCGGCCACCCAGTGTATCTGGGGGTCTTGTCTCCACCTTTCGCGGGATTGCGGAAGATGGGCCAAAAGGCCGAACTGCCAAAGCGGCCTCATGCCGCAAAGGCGCCCTTGGAACAGGCCATCACGCGAAGAACAAAAACAGCAGGTTAGGGCGGCGTTGCGCCCGGGGAGGAAACCCGGCCATGCTGGTTTGTCATTTGCGAACATGTATTCTGTCCGTCGAACGGGCGTGCGGCTAGGCGAAATGCCTGCGAAAGGCAAGCGAATTGGGGCAAGGCGAGCACGGCGTAAGGGCAGTCAACGCGGGAGTGCCCCCTTGAACCGCCCGCTTGTTTGTCCGACAATGGGATTAAGGAGAAGTTTGATGACCCTTGCCCAGCACCTTGCCAAATACGGCGAATACCACCGCGATCACCGCAATGTGTTGACCCATGCGGTTGGTGTTCCGATGATTGTGTTGGCGATGATGGTGTTGCTGTCGAGGCCCATTTTCGACATCCCGCTGCTTGGCGTAGCGTTAACCCCCGCCATGGTCGCCAGCGCCTTCGCGGCGTTCTGGTACATCCAGCTCGATTTCAAGTTCGGCCTGCTGATGACCATGCTGCTCGCCGTGTTCATTTCACTGGGCAAGTTAATCGCCGGCATTTCGGTCATGGCATGGCTTGGCGGCGGTATCGGCCTGTTCGTGGTGGGCTGGGCATTCCAGTTCCTCGGCCACCATTATGAAGGCCGCAAGCCTGCATTCGTGGACGATTTGCGCGGGCTTTTGGTGGGTCCGATTTTCGTAGTAGCCGAGGCTTTGTTCGCGCTGGGCATGTTCAGGGATCTCAAACGCGAAGTCGAGGGGCTGGCTGCCAGCTGACCGTTAAGGGCAGGGCTGCTGCCCTGTTGCACTGTTAACCGCGTCAACTGCGGCGGCAATAGCAGCATCCTTGCCAAGCGAAGTCGTATCAATCAGCAGTGCATCGGGCGCGACCATCAGCGGAGCATCGTTGCGGTTGGTGTCACGTTCATCGCGGGCAGCGAGATCGGCCATCATTTCATCAAGAGAAACTTCGCGGCCCGCATCCCGCATTTCGGCACAGCGCCGCTGCGCGCGGACTTCCACGCTGGCCGTCACATAAAGCTTCACTTGAGCTTCAGGTGCGATCACCGTGCCTATATCGCGCCCATCCAGAACTGCACCGCCTGCCTGTGTGGCGAAGCTGCGCTGGCGGGCAAACAAGGCCTGACGCACTGCCGGGTGTATCGAAACACGGCTGGCAAGGCTGCCAGTCACTTCATTGCGCAAGTCGGGATCGTCCAGTAGGCTGTCGGGAAATTCGGTGGCCGCGAGGGCATCCGCGGGCGAATCCGGATCGCCCCCGGCCTGTACGACCTGCTTCCCCACGGCGCGGTACAGCAGCCCGGTGTCGAGATGCGGCAGTCCGAAGTGCGCCGCAAGCGCCTTCGCAATGGTGCCTTTCCCGCTGGCGGTGGGTCCATCGACGGCGATAATCATGCTTCGCTTTCCTCCGGCTCTGTTCGCCTTTTCTTGAGCAGCGCCTTGCTGAGGCCCCACACAGCAATCGCTGCCCAGAATCCTTCCAGCACAAGGCTGGGCCAATTGGTGTGGACGAGAAGCGATACAGTCAGCAATCCAGCGCCTGCCAGATTGGTGCCGTGCAGAACCCAGGGGTTCGGCTTCTCCACCGCAGTCAGGTAGAAATACGCGCCGATGATGCAGGCCGTACCGAAAAATCCGATGATCGAATACAGGTCGAGCGGAGTATTCACGCGCTATTCGTAAGTCGCAAAGACGCTGAGGCCCGCATCACCAAACGCAATGACCTGATAGGGCTGCGTGCGATCCCCCATTTCCATCCCCGGTGATCCAACCGGCATTCCCGGCACGGCAAGCCCGCGCACGCCTTCCGGGCGTTCCGCAAGCAGCCGCTCGATATCGGCGGCGGGCACGTGGCCTTCGATCACATAGCCATCGACGATCATCGTGTGGCAGCTCCACAGATCCGGCGGTACGCCGTTCGATGTCTTGACCAGGGCCATATCGCTGGTGACGGTTTCGACGATTTCGGTAGCCGCCTCTGTGCGAACGTGGTCTGCCCACAGCTCGCAGCAGCCGCAATTGGGATCGCGGAACATCTGATATGTTGCCGCTTGCACGGCACTTGAACAGGCAGCCAGCATCAGCAGGGCAGGTGCAAGAGAGCTGCGGATAGAGCGAAGGGTCATCGAATTGTCTCCGGGCATTTGGCTCGCAAGTCTTTTGTCACTGTGCGCTCGCGCTGTCGAGCAGTGCCTCAAACGTTGGAAAGCTTGTTGCAATCGGCGCGGTATCATCAATTTTCACCCCGTTTTCGCTGGCAAGCCCTGCGACGGCCATGCTCATTGCGATACGGTGGTCCAGGTGCGTGGCAATGGCAGTGCCGTCCGCGGTGCCCGGCAGGGGGTCACCGCCGGTGCCCTGTATCACCAAGCCGTCGCCATATTCTTCGACCTTGGCGCCTGCGAGGATCAGTGCACTGGCCATTGCGGCCAACCGATCACTTTCCTTCACCCGCAATTCTTCCAGTCCGCGCGTTACCGTAGTCCCTTGCGCAAGACTGGCGGCGACGAACAGGATGGGAAATTCATCGACCATCGCCGGAACGACGGCTGGATCTACTTCGATGCCTGTCAGTGCCGAATGCTGCACGCGCAGATCTGCCACCGGCTCTCCGCCGACTTCGCGCCGGTCCAGTTCCTCAATGCTCCCGCCCATATCGCGCAGCACATCGAACAGCGCGGCGCGAGTGGGGTTGAGCCCGACGTTCTGGATAATGAGGTCGCTGCCGGGCACCAGCAGCGCGGCCACGGTGAAGAAGGCGGCGCTGGAGGGATCGCCCGGCACGGTAATGGTTTGGGGTTGCAAGTCCGCCTCACCGTGAATGCGGATCACGCGTTCAAGTCCGTTGGCTCCTTTTTCCTCGCCCACTTCCAGCTTTGCGCCGAACCCGCGCAGCATTCGTTCGGAATGGTCGCGCGTTGGTACAGGCTCGATTACGGTCGATATGCCTGCTGTGTTCAATCCGGCGAGCAGCACAGCGCTTTTTACCTGCGCGCTGGCGACAGGCAGGCGGTAGGTGATCGGCACCGCAGGAGAAATGCCGCGCAGCATCAAGGGAAGCGTGCCGCCCTGCGATGCCTCGAAGCTCGCACCCATTTCGCTCAGCGGAGTGATCACACGGCCCATCGGGCGCCCTGACAGGCTGGCATCGCCGGTAAACATTGCACTGATGGGGTGGCTTGCCACAAGTCCCATAAGCAATCGTGTGCTGGTGCCGCTATTGCCCATGGCGAGAGCCTGGTTCGGCTGGAGCAAAGAGCCGACACCGACGCCGTGAATGCTCCACGTGCCGTCATTCTCGCGTGCAATAGTCGCGCCCATCGCCCGCATCGCGGCGGCCGTGGCCAGCACGTCCTCGCCTTCCAGCAGACCTGTGACGCGCGTTTCCCCGACAGCCAGCGCGCCGAGCATCAGCGAGCGATGGCTGATTGATTTGTCACCAGGGACAGCGATTTGGCCAGTCAGCGGTCCTGCGGAGGCAAAGCGTTTGGGCGAGGGCGGGTTGGAATGGTTCACGCGGCTACCTAGTTATGGCAATCTGGGCTATGACGTTCAGTGCTATGAATAACAGGCGCGGCTTTGACAGCGCGATAGCCCTATGGCAAGGCGCGCCCGCTTGTGATTCCGCTCCTTGGCGGAACGCATACGAATTTCCCCGGCCACGCCTTCTGCATGGCCGGGACGAGTTTAAGGACATACATGATGGTCAAGCCAGAATGGGGCACCAAGCGTACTTGCCCCAAATGCGGTATCCGCTTTTACGATCTTGGTCAGGAAGACCCGGTCACCTGCATCGAATGCGGCAACGAATGGACGCCTGAGCCTGTTCTCAAGTCCAAGCAGCCGATCCCGTTCGATGAGCAGGGCGACAAGAAGAAAGACGATAAGGACAAGGATAGCGATTCCGATCTCGGCGATGATGATCTGGACGATATTGACGTCGATGATGACAATGTTTCGCCTGATGCTGACGTCGATCTGGACACTGACGACGACCTTGGCGTCGACGCGACCAAGAACGACGGTGACGAAGTCGAGAGTTGATTTAGCACTTGCGTTGGAGGCAGCCCCTTAATAAAGGGCTGCCTCCCGATTGCTTTGCAGTCGGATAGCCATCCGGTATGATGGCGAAATCGATGGATACGGGGCCTTAGCTCAGCTGGGAGAGCGCAACACTGGCAGTGTTGAGGTCAGCGGTTCGATCCCGCTAGGCTCCACCATCGAAATACAGGATTTCTGTTCTGCACCCCTGCAGGACAACATTTTTGACCGGGCCCCTGACAATTGGTGGCTCCCGCTGGCTGACGAGGTTTCGTCCGCCGGCGTTTTTGGCATTTGGGAGTATCCCAGAATAAGGTGGGCACCACTTTTTCGGTTCGGGATGCGACCTGACAAATGGCGTAGGCGCACCCATATCGGGTAGCGGGATGTCAGATTGAGGAGTGAGACGCGCATGTTTGATACGCTGTCTGATCGTTTGAACAATGTCTTCAGCCGCCTGCGCGGCCGCGGGGCGCTGGGCGAACAGGATGTGCGCGATGCCATGCGCGAAGTGCGTGTCGCGTTGCTCGAAGCCGATGTGGCGCTGCAGGTCGCCCGCGACTTTATCGAACGCGTGACGGAGCGCGCCATTGGGCAGGAAGTGCTCAAATCGGTGACGCCGGGCCAGCAGGTCATCAAGATCGTCAATGACGAACTGATTACCATGCTTGGCGGCGAGCACGAGGGGGCCGGTGACGCAACGCCGCTTAATCTCGATGTAAAGCCGCCCGCCGTCATCATGATGGTCGGCCTGCAGGGTTCGGGTAAGACCACCAGCACGGCCAAGATCGCAAAGCTCCTGAAAGACAAGCAGGGCAAGAAACCGTTGATGGCTTCGCTCGATGTGAACCGTCCGGCAGCGCAGGAACAGCTCGCCATTCTGGGTGAGCAGGCCGGTGTTGCAACGCTGCCCATCGTTCAGGGCCAGCAGCCTGTTGATATTGCCCGCCGCGCGCTGGAAGCTGCGAAGCTCCAGAATGTCGATGTGCTGTTGCTCGATACCGCTGGCCGCCTGCATGTAGATGAAGCCTTGATGGCCGAGATGAAGGCCGTTGCGGGCGTTTCAGACCCCGCTGAGGTCCTTCTGGTCGTGGACAGCCTGACAGGTCAGGATGCGGTCAATGTCGCACAGAATTTCAGCAACGAAGTCCCGCTGACCGGTGTTGTGCTTACCCGTATGGACGGTGATGCACGCGGCGGTGCGGCGCTTTCGATGCGTGCGGTTACGGGCAAGCCTATCAAGTTTGCCGGTACCGGCGAAAAGCTTGACGCGATAGAGCTGTTCCATCCGGCACGCGTTGCCGACCGCATCCTGGGCATGGGTGATGTCGTATCGCTGGTCGAAAAGGCCGCCGAAACGATCAACGCGGAGGACGCGGAAGAGCTCGCCCAGAAGATGATGGCGGGCAAGTTCGACATGAACGACCTGCGCAAACAGCTTCAGCAGATGCAGAATATGGGCGGACTGGGCATGTTGGCTGGCATGATGCCGGGCATGAAGAAGGCGAAGGCTGCGATGGCCAATGCCGATATGGACGACAAGGTGCTGACGCATATGGACGCCATCATCGGCTCCATGACGAAGAAAGAGCGTACGCATCCGCAATTGCTCAATGCCAAGCGGAAAAAGCGCGTTGCAGCGGGCAGCGGCACATCGGTGCAGGAGGTCAACAAGATCCTCAAGATGCATCAGGAAATGGGCCGCGCGATGAAGCAGATCAAGAAGATGGGCGGCATTAAAGGCCTTGCTGCCATGTTCGGCGGCGGTGGCGGGATGCCCGGAATGCCGGGCGGCGGTGGCGGCGGAATGCCAGGGCTGCCCGGAGGCGGCATGGGCGGCGGAATGGGCGGCATGCCGCAGGACATTCAGAATTTGTTGAACAAGAAATAATCCGATTTAATTCAATTATATATACTCGAAAGGTAATCTAAAATGGCAATTGCAATTCGCCTCTCCCGTGGCGGCGCAAAGAAGCGCCCATACTATCGCATCGTGGCTGCTGACAGCCGCCGTGCACGTGACGGCAAGTATCTGGAACAGCTGGGCACATATAACCCGCTGCTCGCCAAGGACGATGAAAAGCGCGTTACGCTGATCGAAGACCGCATCCGTTACTGGCTGGGCGTTGGCGCACAGCCAAGCGACCGTGTACTGCGTTTCCTCGACGCTGCCGGCATCATGGAACGTCCTGCACGCAATAACCCCAACAAGGCAAAGCCGGGCGAAGCCGCCACGGAACGTGCTGAAGAAAAGGCGACGAAGGCCGCTGAAGCCGAGGAAGCCAAGAAGGCTGCTGAAGAAGAAGCGAAGGCCGCTGCTGCCGCTCCTGCTCCCATGGAAGAAGCTCCGGCTGAAGAAGCTGCAACTGAGGAAGCCGCTCCTGCTGAGGAAGCTGCCGCTGCAGAAGCCCCAGCCGAAGAAGCCAAGGAAGAAGCTCCCGCCGAGGAAGCTCCTGCCGAAGATAAGACCGAGGGCTGATCCCCTTGGAACAGGACAAGCCCGTCACGCTGGCCGCCATCGCTGGTGCGCATGGCGTGGCGGGCGAAGTCCGTCTGAAGCTGTTCGGAGAGGGTCTGGCGACCTTCAAACCGCACAAAAGCTTCAATAACGGCGCTTTCAATTTGAAAAAGGTGCGGGACGACAACAAGGGCGGTGCAGTTGCCCGCTTTGAAGAAATCCCTGATCGCACCGCGGCTGAAAAACTGCGCGGCACTGTGCTCACCGTCCCCCGCTCCGCGCTCCCGCCACTGGCTGAGGGTGAGTATTACCACGCCGATCTGCTGGGCCTTGCCGCTGTGTCGAGCACAGGCGAAGTGCTGGGCGAAGTGATCGCGGTGGATGATTTCGGCGCCGGCGACGTAATCGAAATCAAGCGACCCGCCGTGGAAGGGCAGAAGGCCAAGACCTTCATGGTCCCCATGCGCGCTGATGCCGTGCCGAAGTGGGATGCCACGCACATCGTCGTGAATGCGGATTTTGTCGATGAGTAGCATGCTCGTTGGGCTGATCGCGGTTGCGGTGTTCATTGTGATATTGAACGGTTTTGCAGCAGGGGTCGTCGCGGCGGTGTATTTCTGGCGAAACTCCCAAGGTGTGATGAAACGCGCGTTCACCGGGGCGCTGAGCACGGGATTGGCTTGCCTGGCGATGTTGTCCGGCAGTGTGACCAATCTTGGAGACCTTGGGGAAGGCGTCGCCATAGGGGCATTTGTTCTGGCAATATGCTTCGCCTTCGGCACGCTTGTTTCCTTGCCCGGCGCCTATATTCTTTCCCGCAAGATCGGTGATGACGGCCGCGTGAATCCGGAAGTCTTCTCCTGACCGGGAGAATCGCCGCGATTGCGCCAGGACCAGCGCTTGCCTAACCTTTCCCGATGATCGACCAGAATTCCGCAGCAGAAAAAAAAAAAGAGCTCTTCTGGAAATGCGCGAGCGGCTTTCCAGCTACGCCATCGGCCCGGCCACCGCGACATTCTCCTTCGAGCACCGCCTTGCCCGCGAGAACCGCTGGCCACCCGATTTTGCCGCGCGGGTCATCAGCGAATACAAGCGCTTCTGTTTTCTGGCCGTAATGGCCGGGCGGCAGGTCACACCCTCCGACGCTGTAGATCAGGCATGGCACCTGCACCTCACTTACAGCCGCGATTACTGGCAGCGATTTTGCCCGGATATTCTCGGCTGCGATTTGCACCACGGCCCGACTGCTGGCGGAAAAGCCGAGCGCAGCCGCTATTATGATCAATATGCTGAAACACTGAAGGCGTATGAGGACACATTCGGAGAGTCTCCGCCGCTAGACATTTGGCCACCGGCTGCAAGACGTTTCAATGTCGATCCGCTGGCATTTCGCGTTAACCCGGCAGATGCTATCGTGATGGATAGGCGCTGGCTGTGGCCATCGATATCAGCAGCGATGGCGATGCTGGCACTGGCTGCAGTATTGGGGGCATATTTCGCATGATCGAAACCAGTTTCTCAGGGTATTCCGGTGGGCAATTCCTGCTGTTCTACGTCCTGCTGTTTGCAGCATCCGCAGGGGCCAGCATTTTTATTACGATCCGTGTTCGGCCTGATGGTCGCACCTCCACCACGCACGATGCAGCAGAACTCGCCTATCTTGCGGGCGGAGAACGGCGGCTGACCGAAGCAACGCTGGCCAGCCTGATCGCTGCGGATGCAGTAAAGGTAACCGCAGACCGCAAGTTGTGGTCTGTGCAGGCAGGTGCTGGCGAGACTGCTCCGGAAAAGGCCGTGTCACGCATCACCGGCGATTTCGGTCTGAAGGCGGCGCATAAGGCCATCATACCCCATGCCCGGAAGATCAATGCTGATCTGGTGCGCAAGGGTCTGTTGATGGACGACAGCGAGCGGTTCCGCCTGCGGATGATGGCGGCAATCCCGTTTCTGCTGATCCTGGCAGTTGGCATGTGGCGTCTGCTGGGCGGCGTATTGCAAGGTGCGCCCGTCGGCTTCCTCGTCGCGCTTATGGTAGTCACGGTCGTCGTCATGATCGTGCGGGTCGCCAGAATGTCACCGCTTACTGTAGCAGGCGAGAACTTGCTTGATCAGCGATATGAAGAGCAGTCGCGGCTGCGCGCTGCTCCCCGGGGCAGCGAAATGGGCATGGGCGTTGCCCTGTTCGGTACGGCCATTCTGGTCGGCACGCCTTTTTCGGAATTGCACGCAATGAAAGCGGCTGCCGGGGCGAACGGCGTTGGCGGCTATGCCGGGGATGGCGGCGATTCTGGAGATGGCGGCGGCAGCGATGGCGGCGGATCGGGCTGCGGTGGCGGAGGCTGCGGCGGTTGCGGGGGATGACCTCTCGGCGTAAGTGGCTGGCATGACCAAGCTAAACGTCGCAATCTGTCAGGCCGCGCCTGTCCCGCTCGCCATTTCCGATGGTATCGACAAGGCCGTGCGGCTGGCGCGTGAAGCTGTGGAGGGCGGCGCGCAAGTCGTGGCCTTTGGCGAGACGTTTCTGGGCGGATATCCCGTTTGGCTGGATGAGGCTCCTGGAGCTGCGCTGTGGGACCATCCGGGCAGCAAGGCGCTGCACCGTATCCTGATGGAGCAGGCCGTGGTGCCGGGGGATGAGCGGCTGCTGCCGTTGCAGGAACTGTGCGATGAAAGCGGAGCGGTGATTTCCATCGGCGCGCATGAGCGGGTTCGCCAAAGCCTCTACAACAACCAGATGACCTTCCGCCCCGGCCTGCCGGTGCTCGATCACCGCAAGCTGGTGCCCACACATGGGGAGCGGCTGGTGTGGATGCGCGGCGATGGCTCGACGTTGGGTGTGCATCAGGCCGAGTGGGGCAATGTCGGCTCGCTCATCTGCTGGGAGCACTGGATGCCTCTGGCGCGCGCGGCGATGCACAATCTGGGCGAAAGCGTGCACGTGGCCGCTTGGCCGACCGTGCGCGAAAGCTACGCGATTGCGAGCCGCCACTACGCGATGGAAGGCCGCTGCTTCGTGCTGGCGGCGGGGCTGGTGCAGACGAAGGATGATGTGCTGGACGGGCTGGAGCGGTGCGGTGGTTCTGCCGAGGCGCAAGACTTGCTCGAAGCGATACCGGGCGATGTGCTGAATGCAGGCGGCTCGCTAATCGCCGCGCCGGACGCTGGCGTGATTGCGCAAGCGGGCGAGGGCAAGGAAACCCTCACCGCGATACTCGACCTGTCAGCGCGCGACGAGGGCTTGGCAAGCCTCGATACCGACGGCCACTACTCGCGTCCCGATGTGTTTGAGCTTAGCGTCGATACGCGGGCGAAGGATGGGGTGAATTGGGTCCATGATTGACCCACCGCCGAAAAGCGACGGCGCGCTAGCTTACGTGCTTTGGGTGGCGCGCGAATGGCAAGGCTGCACAAATGCGACTGAACTTTCTGCTGTCATGCAGGATCTGGGTATTGGCGGAGAGGACGTTGACGATTTCGCGCTGAGATTGGCCGAGAGGTACGGCGATCAGGTTGCCGATTGGCCTTGGCAGCGATTTGCGGATCTCAATGAGGGTTTGTCACTCCTGTTCCCATTCATGCTTGTATGGCAGCTTGCTAGTTGGCCGTTTCGAGGCCGGTTCAGCTATCCCAGCAACAAGCAGCGACTTACCCTCGGCCACATTGCTTTTGTGCTCGAACGCGGCGAATGGGTTGATCCATGACCTTCACCGCCACCATCCTCACACTCTACCCGGAGATGTTCCCCGGTCCCTTGCGCGTATCGCTCGCGGGCCGCGCTTTGGAGGAGCAGAAGTGGTCGTGTGAAACGATCCAGATCCGCGATTTCGCCGCCGGCAAGCACCGCAATGTCGATGATACGCCGGCAGGCGGCGGGGCGGGCATGGTGCTTCGGGCCGATGTGCTGGGCGCGGCGGTCGATCATGCGATCCAGCGCCAGCCCAAAACGCCCATTCTCGCCATGACGCCGCGCGGGAAGCCGATCACGCAGGAGCGTATTCGGGAGATCGCCAGCGGACCCGGAGTTATCATCCTGTGCGGCCGGTTCGAAGGCTTTGACGAGCGCGTTTTCGACGCTCATCCCGAAATCGAGCAGGTCAGCCTTGCCGATATCGTGCTTTCGGGCGGAGAACCTGCTGCGCTTGCCATACTCGATGCTTGCATTCGGCTGCTTCCCCGCGTAATGGGCGCGGCTTCTAGTGGGACCGAAGAGTCGTTCGAGGACGGCCTTTTGGAATACCCGCAGTATACCCGACCTCAGGAATGGGAAGGGCGCACGATCCCTGAAGTGCTGCGATCGGGGGATCATGCGAAGATAGCCGCGTGGAGGAAAGCCCGCTCGGAAGATGATACTCGGTCACGCAGGCCAGATCTTTGGGAACGTCATGGTGGCGATCCGGGTCAGTCTGCCTCTGATGTGCAGCGTAAAAAGTAGGACTTACAGGCCATGAACCTGCTCCAGACTCTCGAGGCGGAAGCCATCGAAGCCCTCGGGAAAGATATTCCCGATTTCCGTCCCGGCGACACCGTACGTGTCGGCGTGAAGGTCGTTGAAGGTACGCGTGAGCGTATCCAGAATTTCGAAGGTGTGTGCATCGCCCGCTCTAATCGCGGCATGGGCAGCAACTTCACAGTGCGCAAAATCAGCTTCAGCGAAGGCGTGGAACGTGTGTTTCCGCTGTATTCGCCGATCGTGGACAGCATCACCGTGGTTCGCCGCGGTATCGTGCGCCGCGCCAAGCTGTATTACCTGCGCGGCCTCACTGGCAAGCGCGCCCGTATTGCAGAGCGCCGCGATAACGTTTCCAAGTAAGGCGACACTCGCAACCGAGACAATTAAAGGGCGGCTTCCCGTATCGGGAGGCCGCCCTTTCTGATTGCAGCATAAATTACGTTACAATGGCAACCGGATTTCCGGTTGCACCGGTGTACAGGCGCGCTAGGCAGCCCCAACCGGATGGAATGGAGCAAGACTGAAATGGGTTACCGAGTTGCAGTGGTCGGAGCGACCGGGAATGTCGGCCGCGAAATGCTCGCCATTCTGGCAGAGCGCGAATTTCCGATGGACGAAGTTGCTGCAGTTGCCAGTTCGCGATCCATCGGCATGGAGCTTGAAGTCGGCGATTCCGGCAAGATGGTGAAGTGCAAAAGCCTTGAACATTTCGACTTCACCGGCTGGGATATCGCGCTGTTTGCGGCAGGCTCCGGCCCGACCAAGGAATACGCGCCCAAGGCTGCGGCCGCTGGTTGCGTAGTGATCGACAACAGCTCGCTCTACCGCATGGACCCGGATGTGCCGCTGATCGTGCCGGAAGTGAACCCGGACGCTATCGACGGATACAAAAAGCGCAACATCATCGCCAATCCCAATTGCTCGACCGCACAGTTGGTGGTGGCGCTGAAGCCGCTGCATGATTTCGCCAAGATCAAGCGCGTCATCGTCTCCACCTATCAATCTGTTTCCGGTGCCGGGAAAGAGGGGATGGATGAACTGTTCGAGCAGAGCCGCGCCATCTTTGTGGGCGACCGTGTGGAGCCGCGCAAATTCACCAAGCAGATCGCTTTCAACGTCATTCCGCATATCGACGAATTCATGGATGACGGCTCCACCAAGGAAGAGTGGAAGATGATGGTCGAGACGAAAAAGATCCTCGACCCGAAGATCAAGATGAACGCGACTTGCGTACGGGTGCCGGTATTTGTCGGTCATTCCGAAGCGGTCAATATCGAATTCGAAAACGAAATCACTGCCAAGCAGGCGCAGGATATCCTGCGCGAAGCCCCTGGCATCATGCTGGTCGATAAGCGTGAAGATGGCGGCTACGTCACCCCGACAGAGGCTGCTGGCGACAGCGCGACATACATCAGCCGCGTGCGCGAGGACCCGACCGTTGAAAACGGCATCACCCTGTGGTGCGTATCGGACAACTTGCGTAAAGGTGCAGCACTCAACGCGGTGCAGATCGCAGAACTGCTTGGCCGCCGACACTTGCAAAAGGGATAAAATCCATGCGTCTTGCCTACCTTGCTCTCCCGCTTTTTGCGCTCGCCGCCTGTTCTCAGGAGCCTGCAGCTGAGGGCGATGCCGCTGGTATGGAAGCGACCGCGCCGCTGGAAGATGCGACATTGGATTTGCAGGCGACAGGGATCACAATCCCTGCGCAGAACGGTTTTGAGCAACTTGACGTGCCATTCGGCTCAATGCGCGCTCCGACCGAAGCGACTTTGGCCAATGTGGTCGGTGCAAGCACGGGAACCTTTGACGCAGTTGAAGGCGAAACCGACTGCCGGCTGAATGGCACATCTTTTGAAGGTATCAGCGTATCGTTTAACGCCGACAGCTTCGTGGGCTATTACGCGACCGCTCCTTATGTGCCTCAACTGACGCGCGCCGAAATGCTGGCCGATCCCGCTGTCTCCCTCGTCGAAGAAAGCTCCCTCGGCGAGGAATTTACTATTGGTGAGGGGGAGCAAATCATCTCAGGCGTGTTCTCCGGGGCAGGCGATGATGCGGTTGTCGAAGCCCTGTGGGCAGGCGAAAATTGTATCGCGCGGTGATCTTGCGGTGAGCGATCTGATTACCACCCATATCGAAAGTTTCGACGGCACGCAGATGGCCATTCACCGCATGGGTGAAGGTCGCCCGGTGGTTTTGCTGCACGGGCTTTTCTCCAATGCGGACGTCAATTGGATCAAATACGGCCACGCTGCGGCTTTGGCTGGTGCTGGCTTCGAATGCATCATGCCCGATTGGCGGGTACACGGCGACAGCGATGCGCCGACTGATCCTGAGGCCTATCCGGCGGGCGTGCTGGTGCGCGATGCATTTGCTGTGGTGGAAGCGCTGGGCCTCACGGATTACGATCTGGTCGGCTTCTCGCTTGGCGCGCGCACATCAATCAGCGCAGTCCTTGCAGGCCTAACACCGCGCCGGCTGGTTATCAGTGGCATGGGACTGGAAGGTCTGACCAATTGGGAAAAGCGGGTCGCGTTTTTCATCGACATGATCGACCGCTATGACGAGATCGAGCGCGGCGATCCCGCGTTTATCGCCAAGAGCTTTATGAAAGCGCAAGGCATTGATCCGGTGGCTGCCCGCCTGCTGCTGACGCGCGGTGTGGAGCAGATCGACACTGCCAAACTCTCCACGATTGCAATGCCGACCATGGTGCTGATCGGGGATGAAGACCGTGACAATGGTTCACCGGAAAGGCTTGCTGACGCGCTGCCCGATGCTTTCGTTGAGACAATTGCCGGCAACCACATGAGCTGCGTTACGCAGCCCGGCCTCTCGGCTGCAATTGTGCGCTTTCTTTCGGCCTAACATTACGGCAGGTTGCACGGGGCACGTACCACTCGGAGAACTGCCATGCGTATCCTGCCAATCATCACCGCGCCATTTGCCTTGATCGCGTGCAGCGCTGGCGCTGAACCGGAAATGCAGACGTCACCTTCTGGCGAAGTGTCTGGCACGATGTTTGTCGCCAACAAACGCGGGGCAAGCCTTTCACGGATTGACTTGTCCACGGGCGAAGAAACGCACCGCGCTGATACGTGCGAAAACCCGCATGAACTGACAGTCTCGCCGGACGAGTCATTCGTTTTGGTCGCGTGCTATTCCGGGCGTTCGGTAGAGATTTTTTCGACCTCCGACCTCACTCCAGTCGGCCCTCTGCAGCTTGGCGAGAACGCGCGAGTGCATTCGGCAATTTGGCTGGATGACGGGCGCGTGCTTGCCGGAGCAGAGGGGCGCGGATCGTTGTATGTCATCGCGGCATTCATGGACCGCGGCGCCATTGCTCCCATTGTTTCATTCAGGGAAATCGGCCGCGGTGGACCGCCTTTTGCACCGGGACCGCATCTGATCGCGGTCGATCCCGGCGGGCGTTATGCGTATGGAACAATCATCCCCAATGGTGACGTGATCCGTTACGACATCGAAAACAGCGCCGAGGCTGCCAGCAGACGTATCGGCGAGCAGATAGAGGCAGTGGCGATCTCTCCTGATGGGACAAGCCTGTGGGTCGCCTCCAACACAGACAGCATCGCGTATCGTCTCGATCCCTTGACGCTGGAAGTGCAGGCTGAGGTGCCCACGGGCGATGTCCCAATTCGACTTGCCATGCACCCCTCAGGCGACTTTGTGGTCAGCTCTAATTACGGCGGCGGCGATCTGACAGTCATCCACACTGCGACCAATGAGGCGGTCCGCACCATCATCGTTTCAGGCAACGACGATGCAGCGCAGGTCACTTTGGTATTCAGCCAGGACGGCACGCGCCTCTACGCGGCCGAAACCGCCACAGACATGATTGCCGAGATCGACTTCGCCAGCGGCGAAGTGTTGCGCCGCCTGCCGACAGGACCGGGCGGGGATGGGCTGGCGGTGATTGATTGAAGTAAAAGAAGACCCCCGCCGGCCATGGTGGCCGACGGGGGTCGCTTAGTCCGGCTTTCCCGCTCGAAGGGGAGGGGGGAAGAGCGGGAGCCGGTTTACCTGATGCCGAGCAGTCCAGTATTTACCGGACCACTATCTATCGGACCAATGCTTACTGGGCCGAGAACGGCAGCGAGCTGTGGTGCAGTACGATCACGAGTTCGCCAGCTTCGTTTCGCTCGTAACCGAAGGAATATTCCACCTTGGTCTCGTTGCCGTCGGTGCCGGTGAAATAGTAGTTGCCCATGGCCATCGCAGTGTCGGCAGCTTCATCAATGATCGTGCCTTCGTTTTCCCAACGCACTGCTGTGTACGGAGCTAGCGCGAAACCACCGTCTTCGGTGCCTTCGGAACCGATGAAGTAGCTCAGCGCTTCGTCAAAAGTGCCACGGAACTGGTCTTCGGCTGCCAAAGTCGGCTTGAAAAGGATTTCCATGCCATCTTCGTAACCATAAAAAGTATTGATGTGGTCGGTTGCGGCAACATTCACGTCACCACCTTCGGTGCTGACGGCGCCAATTGCCACAATGCCTTCGCCCCAGGCCTGCTGCGCAGCGGTAACTTCTTCAGCAGTGATAGGGTTTACGGTTTCGGCCGTAGCCGTGTCGGTCGTTGCGGTTTCGCCGCAAGCAGCCAGAGCAACAGAAGCGGCGCCGAGCAGTGGCAGTGCAAAGTACTTGTTCATGTCCAAAAAAACTCCAAAAAGCTTTACCCCCCGTCGTGGGGACTGAATTGTTATTCAGGGAGCCTAATTGTGCTGGACGCGCGTCCTGCGGTAGCTCCCTCTGATCACGTCCGACATCACGCAAACTGCAGAGCAGCAAACGCCAGAGGGGCCCGGTACGCGAAGGGGAAATGCCGCTGAACAAGAATGGTTCCAGACAAAACCAATCTTTTTTAATTTTCATGATCTGCCTTGGAGAAGGGAATGCGAAACACATGAAAAAGGGGCGCTGCCATCGCTGGCAACGCCCCTTAATCTTGATGCGTCGAATTGCGGGAGATCAGCCTTCGCTGGTCTCTTCGCCTTCAGCAGCTTCGCCTTCTGGCGCAGCGTCTTCCGAAGCTTCGTCATCTTCTGCGGGAGGCAAGTCGCCGAGCTCGCGGTCGGGGTCGAGCTCATGCTGGAAGCCGGCTTGGGCATCAGCTGCGAGTTCGTCTTCGTTCATCTGCGCGATCACGTCGATGCCCTGGCTCTGCAGTTCCGCTTCGTCGTCCGAACGGGCCACATTGGCCTTCACGATGACTTCGACTTCCGGGTGCAGGCGAACGGTCACGTCAAACATGCCGATTGTCTTGATCGGCGCGCCCATGATGACCTGCTTCTTGTCGATCTCGTGGCCCTTTTCGACCAGACCAGCAGCGACGTCACGCACATTGACCGAGCCATACAGCTGACCAGCGTTCGATGCGGCACGAAGCAACACGATTTCGGTGCCAGCCACCTTTTCGCCGTGCTTTTCAGCTTCGGTACGCTTCTCGGCGTTCTCGGCTTCCAGATTTTCACGGTTGGCATCGAAGACCTGCTTGTTCGCCGCGTTGGCGCGAAGGGCCTTCTTCTGCGGGAGCAGGAAGTTGCGGGCGTATCCGTCCTTCACAGTGACAACGTCACCGATCTGGCCGAGGCCGCCAACACGTTCGAGGAGGATGATATCCATGAGTGTCTCTCCTCTTACTTAACGATGTAGGGCAGCAGGCCCAAGTGGCGGGCGCGCTTGATCGCCTTGGCCAGCTCGCGCTGCTTCTTGCCGGAAACGGCGGTGATACGGCTTGGCACGATCTTGCCACGCTCGGACATGAAGCCCTGCAGCAGGCGCGTGTCTTTGTAGTCGATCTGCGGCGCTTCCTTACCCGAGAACGGGCAGGACTTGCGGCGACGGTAAAACGGACGGGCCATCAGTTACGCTCCTCACGGTCGGAACGGCGCTTCTTGTCGCGGTCGTTCTTGCGCATCATGACAGACGGACCGTCTTCGTGGTCTTCCACGGCGATCGTCAGCCAACGAATGATATCTTCGTTGATGCGGTTCTGGCGCTCAAGCTCAGCTACCAACGTGCCGGGGCCGTCGATGTTGAGCATGACAAAATGCGCCTTGCGGTTGCGGTCAATTTTGTAGGCGAGGGACTTAAGGCCCCAGGTCTCGGTCTTTACGACCTTACCGCCATTGGCTTCCACGATTTCCGTGGCGCCGGTGGCGAGCGCGTCTACCTGAGCCTGGCTCAGATCCTGACGCGCGAGGAACACGTGCTCATATAGAGCCATGTGCGCTTCCTTTCATGTTACTGCCGATCGCTGGCTTGTCCGTCCGGATGACGGGGCCCCTCCGGCTTTCTTGGGTTTTCCGCAGGAAGGGCGCGATGCGCTGATTCCCAAGGAAGGAGCGCACATAGCGGGAATGTCCGTAAATGCAAGCGCATTGACTGAGTGCAGTGGCTGATTGGCGGGGGTGCGGAAGAACAGGGGGTTGCAGTACCGGAGCGTGCGAGGCAGGGAGCCAATACCACGCGAAACAGGAAATATTCCACATGCCATCTGGCCTAGCAGCTCTTCTAGACGACGTGTCCATCATCGCCCGTGCCGCTTCTGCCAGTGTGGATGACATTGCCGCTGCCGCGGGGCGCGCAGGCTCCAAGACAGCAGGGGTTGTGATCGACGATGCTGCGGTCACGCCGTCCTACGTCACCGGGCTTTCACCGGCGCGTGAGCTTCCGATCATATGGAAGATCGCCAAGGGCAGCTTTTTCAACAAGCTGATCATCCTGCTGCCAGCCGCGCTGCTGCTGAGCGAATTTTTGCCATGGGCGATCATCCCTATCCTTATGCTTGGCGGCGCGTTTCTGTGTTACGAAGGCGCTGAAAAGGTGCTCGAAAAGCTGGGCGGGGCCAAGCACGGGGAAAACCTGGAGAGTCCGATCGAGGATCCGGTCGCGTTTGAAGACAAGCGCGTGAAGGGTGCCATCCGCACAGATCTGATCCTGTCGGCAGAGATCATGGCCATCACGCTGAGCGAAGTTGCGGCGGACAGCCTGCTGGTACGCGCAGGCGTGCTGGCGATCATTGGCGTTCTTATCACCGTGGTCGTTTACGGCGCGGTGGCGCTGATCGTGAAGATGGATGATGTCGGACTGCACTTTGCCAAAGAGGGCAGAACTGAAGCGGGGCGCAATTTTGGCCGATCGCTGGTGAGCGCGATGCCCCATCTCCTAACTACTCTCTCATTTGTAGGCACGGTAGCGATGCTGTGGGTCGGCGGCGGGATAATCATCCATGGCCTGCACGAGCTTGGCATTCTGTTGCCGGAAGCTGCCATCCATCAGGCGCAGCATTGGGTGGAAACAATTGCTGGCGGGCTGGGCGGCGTTCTGGGCTGGCTTACTTTTGCCGGTCTTTCGGCAGTGGTGGGACTGGTGCTCGGCGCAATTATCGTTTTTGTTCTGCACAATGTCCTCGGCCTTGGGCATACCGAAGAAGCGGCCGGTTCTGCGGCGCATTAACGCCTCCGGTTTTCAGGCTGCGGCCCGCCTTGCGCGGCGCTGTTCTTCAACCCAGGCGTCGGTGTTTGGCCAGCTCCGCCCGTCGTTGCTTTCAACCCGGCCATCGGGGTGTGTGACAAACCAGGGGTCGTCCTGCACCGCCAGGTGATCGAGGCACATGGGGGTCAGGCGGCGGTCTTTGCCCACCTGCCAGCCGAGCACATTGCAGTACACCAGATCGACCTGATTATCGTCGAAATATGCGGATACGACGTAGGTGCCCGGTGCCGCATCGAACATGCCGACGCCGCTCTCGCGATAACTCTTCTGCACCTGTTTGCGCCCTCCTGATGTGCGTCCTGGACGCTGTATTGGCCTACAAACGTTGCAAAAGGCTTTCCGCGAACTCCGTCAAAGTATCATCGCGCGCGCCCATGACCGCGATGCGGTCGCCCGGCCTCGCGTTCTGGACGATGAAATCGCCGCAGCCTTCGCGGGTGTTTATATGAAGCGCTTTTCCGCCAGCCTTAGCGATAAGGTCGATTATCCGCTCGCTGCCTTCGCTGCGATCCACCGTTCCGCCAAAGTATACCGGATCGCACAGGATGGTCAGATCGTCGGGGCCGAGTTCTTCAGCAAAAGTCTCCGCCAGTTCAGCGCCCATTTGGCGCAAAGGGCCGTAGCCATGCGGCTGGAAAAACGCGATCACGCGGCCCTCGTGAGCCTTCAGGGTGCGCAGTGTGGCGCGGGCTTTTTCCGGATTGTGGCCGAAATCGTCGATTACCGTCACGCCATTCGCCGAAGTGCCAACAATGTCGAAGCGGCGGGCGAGGCCTTTGAAGTCTGCCAGCGCGGCCACAGCTTCCGCCACCGGAACGCCAGCAGCATTGGCCGCAGCAATCGCGGCGAGCGCATTGGAGAGATTGTGCCGCCCCGGCATGGCAAGGCGCAGCGCATGTTCGCTATCATCGCGGCGGTCCACCACCAGCGCGGCCTGTTTGGTCGGTCCATCGGCAATGCTGCCTTCTGCAATGCCCAGCGCGGCGCAGCTGTTGTCGATGCCGAAAGTCAGCGGCTCGTTCGCCTGCGCAACGAGGCGGAAGGCTTCCAGATCATCTGCATTCACCACCCCGCGATCCGCGACCAACAGGAAATTGCCGAACAGTTCGCGCAGTTCATTCATGCTTTTGTGATCGAGGCTGACATTCAGCAGCAGCGCGACCGACGGACGGTAGAGCGCGATGGAGCCGTCGCTTTCGTCCACTTCGCTCACAAATGTCTCGCCGTCTCCGACCACGGCGCTGGCGAAGGGGCGCTCTTCGGAAACGAAATTCTTCATCACCGCGCCGTTCATGATTGTCGGCGCGCGGCCTGTCGCCTGCATGATCCAGCCGAGCATCGCGGTAGTGGTCGATTTACCGCTGGTCCCGCCGATGGCGATGCTTTGCGGCGCATCATTGAACAGGCGCGCGAGCAATTCCGCGCGCGTCAGGCGTTCACAGCCCAGTTCCTTGGCGCGGGCAATTTCCGGTACAGTGTCTTCAATCGCCGCCGAGGCAATCAGCACCTGATCGCCCGAGGTCAGCCCGCTGCCGTCTTGCGGGAATAGCGCGTAACCCTGCCGTTCCAGCGCGGCGAATTTTTCAGGCGTGCGGCCTTGGTCGAAACTGCGGTCCGATCCCCCGACTTCGGCGCCCATACCCTTCACGATCTGGCCGAGGGGCAGCATTCCCGATCCGCCGATGCCGCAGAAGAAATAGGACCGCGCGCTGATGTTTGTCGTATCATTCATGGGGATGTGCCTATGCTGGCTGTGGCACTTTGTGAAGCGGATGTTAGAGGGAATTGGATGACAACACGCATCGCCATCGTCTGTCCCGGAAAACCGCTCCGCCAAGAGCGGGCGGACAAGGTATTGGCGCTCGCGGTAGCGGAGTTTCCGCAGGCTGAACTCGCCTTCCATCCGCAGTGTTTTTTGGAATCCGGCCATTTTGCCGGCGATGATGAGACGCGGCTGGCAGCCTTGCTCGAAACAGCGAATGATCCCGATGTGGACGCCGTATGGTTCGGCATGGGCGGTTATGGGGCGTGCAGGATAGCTGGCGACGCGGTGGCCGGCATGCGCGAAGCTGCGCGCAGCAAAACCTATCTTGGCTATTCGGATGCCGGCACGATCCTGGGCGCGCTCTACCGAGAAGGCATCGGCAAACCCGTCCATGGTCCGCTGGCTGGCGACATCAAGCGCGAAGGCGGCGACGATGCAGTGCGGCGGGTGCTGCGCTATCTTTCTGGCAAGCCCGTGGAACTTGAGGCTGGGCTGGATGATCGCCCGACGGCCGCGTTCAATCTGATGACGCTTGCAATGTTAGCGGGCACAGACCTCATGCCCGACCTGACCGATCATGTTGTTATGGTCGAAGAAGTGGCAGAACACCTCTACGCGGTAGACCGGCTGTTTTTCCACATCACCCAACATTTGAAAGGAGCTGCCGGCATCCGGCTTGGCCGCGTTTCTGCTGTGCCCGAGAATGACCGACCCTTCGGCTCTACCGCAGAGGATATCGCGCGCTATTGGTGTGAAAAGTCAGCCATTCGCTATCTTGGCCGCGCCGATATCGGCCATGACTCCCAAAATGCCATCGTTCCGTTCGGGACCAATCGAAAAACTACCTAAAGAATTTGAGGGATTTCACATGATTGCATTCGTTTTTCCCGGCCAAGGCAGCCAGAAGGTCGGCATGGGCGCAGAGCTTGCCGATGCCAGCTCCGCCGCGCGCGAAGTGTTTCAGGAAGTGGATGAGGCGCTGAAGCAGAAGCTTTTCCATCTCATGCGCGAAGGACCGGAAAGCGAGCTGACGCTGACAGCCAATGCGCAGCCCGCGATCATGGCCAATGCCATCGCCGTGGCGCGCGTGCTGGAAAGCGGCGGCGTGAACCTGTCCGAAAAAGGCGAGGCGGTCGCGGGACATTCTCTGGGAGAATATTCTGCGCTTGCCAGCGTGGGGGCTTTCAACCTTACCGACACTGCAAAGCTGTTGCGCATTCGCGGCATTTCCATGCAGGATGCAGTGCCGATCGGCGTGGGCGCGATGTGCGCTTTGCTGGGGGCCGATCTCGAGAAGGCACAAGCTCTCGCTGATGCTGCTGCACAAGGCCAGGTGTGCGAGGTAGCGAACGACAATGATCCGGGGCAGGTTGTGCTGTCCGGTCATGCCGAAGCCATCGATCGCGCAATTGAAATGGCAAAGGATCACGGCTGCAAGCGCGCGATCAAGCTGCCGGTCTCCGCGCCCTTTCATTGCTCGCTGATGGCACCCGCCGCGCTGAGAATGAAAACTGCGCTGGACGAAACACCGCCGCAAGGCTTCCGCCTGCCCGTCTACGCCAATGTCACCGCCGCGCCGGTGACTGATGCCGAAGTGCAAAAGGGCCTGCTGGTCGATCAGATCACCGGCCGCGTCCGCTGGCGTGAAAGCGTGCTGGCGATGCAGGAAGCCGGGATCAGCCATTTTGTGGAACTGGGCGGCAAGGTGCTCGGCCCGATGATTCGCAAAATCGCGCCCGACGTAACGGTGACTAGCGTGATCAGGATGGACGATATAGAGGCGCTGGCCAAGGACATCTGAGTTTCAGAAGGTATTTCAATGGGTCGCACGCTTTTCAAACTCACACTTGGCGTACTTGCGCTGCCGGTGATGTCTGTGCCTGCCATGGCACAGGGCAAGGGCGTGAATTGCATGCGCGGCGCATATAGCGCGGCTCAACTTGAAGAACTCGGTCAACTGACCCCAAGTTCGAGCGCTGGCGAAACACAGCTGGAGCAGGCCGTTTTCGACCAGATCGGCGCAATTGCGATGACCGCGATTGGAAGCTGTGCTGCTTCACGCGGCTGGACTGACGAACAGATTTTGCATGCAACGCTGTTCGAAATGGGCCGTCTTAGCGAGGCCGCCTATCGTGCCTCTGGCGAGCTTTCATCGCAGCAATTGCGTCAGCTCGATGATGCCTTGGCGATCGGCAATCGTGATCGCCTTTGGAGTGTAATCGAAGCGGGCGTGATGGGCGGTATGAGCGGCGGCGAAGCGCCTGTTTCCAACGGTGACGCCATGCTGCTCGGCACGTTCATAATCGGGGCGGGTTTGGATGTTGAAGATCAAGACACGGTGGTGGCCGAGAAGGTAGGCATGCTGCTTGGCTTCATGGGATTACAGCGGATGGGCCGCCGGGAATTCGTGAATTTGAACTGATCTGGAATACATCGTGCATTCAGGCTAGCGCGGCGATGTAACATTGTCACACAGTCGGGGATGTTTCATGAAGTTGCGTTTTCAGAATTCGGTCGCAAAGGCTGGTGCGGGCCTTGCGCTTTGTTTGACGTTGGCGGCCTGCCAATCGGCCGCGGCGCAGCGCGGAGCGAACAGCGTCTTGGGCACAAGTGATGATGTCGGACTGCATTCGTTCCCGCATGAAGAGGCGTTTGCGGCCTTCGCTGAACAGATGCAGGAATTGTCTAGCTCGCGAAATCGCGGCAACGGTGGTGACGCTGAGATCACAGTGACTGGGACTTCTGGGATTCAAGCCGCGCCTACGCCGCCGCCGCCTGCCGCAATGGCGGTTGCAGAAGTTGCAGCCGATTCCTTCGATTCGGACGGTGAGCAGATCACCAACACGCAGGAAGCAGGCGTTGACGAAGGCGCTATCGTCAAGGACGCAGGCGATTACCTCGTCATCCTGCGTCGCGGACGCATTTTCACCGTGCGCCACGGCGGCGATGCGCTTGCTCCGGTGGACAGCATCAACGCCTTCCCGCCCGATGCTGAGAATGCCGGCTCCACCTGGTATGACGAGATGCTGTTGCGCGGCGATCAGGTGATCGTGGTCGGCTATTCCTATGGCGATTTCGGGACCGAGATTAACCGCTTCCGGCTGGGCAAGGATGGCAGCCTGACGTACCGCGACACGCATTATCTGCGGTCCGGCGATTATTATTCTTCCAGCAATTACGCCTCTCGCATGATCGGTGACGAACTGATTTTCTATGCGCCTGTCTCCATGCGTTGGAACGACTGGCGCGCCACAATGCCCGCCCTGCGGCGCGGCGGACCGGACGGCGAAGTGGTCGATCTGGTGGAGCCGGAAGATATCTACGTCACAGAGCCTGCAAGGCGCGGTAAATTCGTGTTGCCGATGGCCCATGCTGTGACGCGCTGCGATCTCTCCTCTGCAGAGCTGGAATGCGAAGCCACAGCTGTTCTGGGCACATGGAGCCGCGTGTTCTATGTTAGCCAGCGGGCGGTGTATCTGTGGACAGGAGAGACAAGCTACGACGGCGGCACCGCAGAAGGCCAGCTGTTCCGTTTGCCGCTCGACGGATCGCGTCCTGGCGCGGTGCCGGTCAACGGCGCGCCGATCGACCAGTTCTCCTTTACCGAAGACCGCGATGACGGCGTGCTGCGCGTTGTCTTGCGCGCCGATGGCAGTGGTGAGGGCATGTGGGGAGCTGAATTTTCCGGCGGCGACCTAGGCCTGCTGACGATCCCGCTGGGCGCTTTCACGGATGGGTCAGAGCGTATCCCGCAGCAGGCGATGCGCGAACTTCCATCCGTTGAAGGATGGCGTTTTCACAACCGCTTTGTGGGTGATTACCTGCTTTATGCGGCGGGCAATTACGGCAATGAGGAAGATGAGCGTTTCATCTACGCTGCGCCCGTCGATGGACGTGCGGCGCAGCGGATTGACTTGGAGCACGGCGTGACGCGGTTTGACGTCATGGGGTCAGACGCCATCGCGGTGGGGCCGGGCAGTGACAATGCGCTGGGCTTCTCAGCGATGTCATTGGGCAATCAGGTCCGTGTGGAGGATGTCTACATGCTGCCCTCTGCCAGCGAAGGCGAAGTGCGTAGTCAGGCATTTTTCTATCGTCCTGATACCGGTTCGCCCGGCGGATTATCGGGAACGCTCGGCCTGCCCATCACACGCCAACTTACCAGCACTGGCGGCGAATTCCTCGGCAACGCCTCGGCCATTTTCTTCATGCGCCGCGACAATCGTGAATTCACTCCGGCAGGCAATCTCATCAGCCGCGCCAAAGAGGGAAGGGATGACAATTGCGTGGCCTCCTGCGTAGATTGGTACGGGAATGCCCGGCCGATCTTCCTCGGCAACCGTATCTTCGCACTGATGGGATACGAATTGGTCGAAGGCCGCCTGGATGGCGCTGATATCAATGAGGTTCGCCGGGTGAACTTTATCCCGCGCAGCCGCACCCCGCAGTAGTCCATTGGTTGACCAAAGCGGCGGCTACGCGCAACAGGCGTGCGCAACACTTAAGAGCCAAGGATACGCAGCCCATGTTTTCACTCGAAGGAATGAATGCCCTTGTAACCGGAGCCAGCGGAGGGATTGGTTCATCCATCGCCCGAGCACTCGCATCTCAGGGAGCGCGATTGGCGCTGTCAGGTTCCAATGGCGGCAAACTGCGCGCCTTCCGCGAAGAACTGAACGAAAGCTTCGCCCATCACGATCATGATGGCCATGTCGAGATCACCTGCAATCTGTCGGATTCCGCGCAGGTCGAAGAACTGGTGCCAGCCGCAGTCGATACGCTGGGCGGGATCGATATCCTTGTGAACAACGCCGGCATCACGCGCGACAATCTCGCTATGCGGATGAAGGACGAGGAATGGGACGAAGTGATCCGTATCAATCTGGAGGCAAGCTTCCGCCTGATGCGCGCCGCGACGCGCCCGATGATGAAAGCCCGCTTTGGCCGGATGATCAATATCACCAGCGTGGTGGGCAGCACCGGCAATCCGGGACAGATGAATTACGTTGCAGCGAAGGCTGGCCTCGTCGGCGCGTCAAAAAGCCTGGCACAGGAAGTCGCCAGCAGAGGCATCACAGTGAATTGCGTGTCCCCCGGCTTTATCCGCACCGCCATGACAGAGGCGCTGGACGACAAGCAAAAAGACGTAATCAACGCCCGTATCCCGATGGGCCGCATGGGCGAGGGCGACGATATCGGCGCAGCAGTTGCCTATCTGGCTTCGAAGGAAGCGGGATATGTGACCGGCCAGACCATTCACGTGAACGGCGGCATGGCTATGCTGGGGTAAGCCGGTTCAAGAAGTCGTACTCATACATGCGTCTGCAGGGGACCTAATTCTCACTTTTCCCCAGCGAATCCCGCTTCTCAGCCCCGAATCCTTGCCCGCAAACGCACCTGCGCTAAGGGTAACGTAGCAATTTACCGGCGCTGGCAGGCGATTCCGGGGTTTCCCGGTCACCAAGTCGCACGATCAGGGCACGAATAGGGAATGATTGGCCATGAAAGTCACCATCGAACGCGCAGAGCTGCTTCGCAGCCTGTCCCACGTCCAGAGCGTGGTGGAGCGGCGCAACACCATTCCGATCCTGTCAAACGTGCTCATCGAAGCCGAAACTGGTGGCCATGTCCGCATCATGGCGACCGATCTCGATCTGCAGGTGATCGACAATCTGCGCGCCAATAAGGTGGACGGCGAAGGCGCTATAACTGTGTCTGCACATTTGCTGTTCGATATTGCCCGCAAGCTGGCCGATGGCAGCGAAGTCAGTCTGGAAACGGGCGATAACCGCATGACTATCAAGGCCGGGCGCAGCCGCTTCTCGCTGCCGACCCTGCCGCGCGATGATTTCCCGGTGATCGTGGAAGGTGATCTGCCGACCAGTTTCGAACTGCCCGCAAAGACGCTGGCCGAAATGATCGACCGCACCCGTTTTGCGATCTCTACCGAAGAAACGCGCTACTATCTCAACGGCATTTTCCTGCATGTGGCGGATGAGGACGGCGGCGTTCTGAAGGCGGCGGCAACCGATGGTCACCGGCTTGCCCGCTTCACCATTTCGCGCCCAGAAGGTGCCGAAGGAATGCCTGACGTCATCGTGCCGCGTAAAGCCGTGGCAGAGCTGCGCAAATTGCTGGAAGAAGCGACCGAGGGCAATGTCCATATCGACCTCAGCCCGTCCAAGATCCGTTTCACGATCGGCGGAGAGGGCGGGGTGGTGCTGACCAGCAAGCTGATCGACGGGACCTTCCCCGATTACAGCCGCGTCATCCCGACCGGCAATGACAAGCTGTTGAAAGTCGATCCGAAATCACTGTTCGCCGGTGTTGACCGTGTCGCAACCATAGCCACGGAAAAGACCCGGGCTGTCAAAATGGGCCTCGATGCGGACAAGGTGACCTTGACTGTCACAAGTCCCGACAATGGCAATGCTGTTGAAGAGGTAAGCTCCCAGTACAGCTCGGAAGCGATGGAGATCGGCTTCAACGCCACCTATCTCAAGGATATTCTCGCGCAGCTCAGCAATGACACGGTGGAACTGCACTTTGCCGATGCTGGCGCGCCGACACTGATCCGCGAAGACGAAAGCAGCCCCGCGCTTTATGTGCTGATGCCAATGCGGGTATAACCGTTAGCAGGCGGCACTTGGGCCGAAGGTCGTTCCATTGGCCGGAATGTGGGGCGATATATTGCATAGAATCGGACGGAAAGCTTGCTCTGCCTGAAAACCAGGCCTCGAGACTTGGTCTAATTCGCAGCTCTGATCATCGCTTCAATATCAACAAATTTCTCGCGCGGAGCGCCGATCCGGGCTGCCTCCGTTTCTGCTTCCTCGATCTTCTTCCAATCCTGGAACGTCACTACATCCAGCCCGCGATCTGCTGCTAGTGCGTCAAAGCCCGCGCGGCCCGTCTTGCCGCCATTGCCGATCGTGCCATTCTTGATATCGGCACCAATAAGTTCGACAATGCCTTGGCCGTCCGGCCGGTTGGTGCCGATGGTTCCGGAGGGCCCGCGCCGGGCCCAACCGACACAATAAAGACCGGGCAGGATGCGGCCCTGATCGTTGGCGAAGCGTCCTGCGCGTGTATCGAAAGGAACACCGGGGATCTGCGCTGTGCGATAGCCAATGCAGCTTATCACCAAATCCGCAGGCAATATTTTGATCTCACCGGTGCCAACCGCGCGGCCTTTTGTGATCTCGGTCTTTTCGACCTCGATTGCGGTCACTTTATCTTCGCCAATCAGGGCGACCGGCTGCGTAAAGAATGCAAATTCTATCGCGATCGGTTTTTCCGCGCGGATATGTTCGGGAATGGCGGCAAACTGCCTTAACAAGGTCACGGACTTGCGCTGGCCAGGTTCCAGCAGCGCATCCTCCCCTTCTTCGGGCAAATCATCACGTGCCACGTGCGGCGCGGCGCGGTCGAGTTCGCCCAACTCTGCCAGTTCCTTGGGCGTCATCATGATCTGGTGCGGCCCGCGCCTGCCGAGGATTATGATCCGCTCGATCCGGCTTGCTTGCAACGCGTCGTAGGCGTGGGCAACTATGTCGCTGCCATCGAATTCATCAGTTGTTTTGGCGAGCATTCGTGCCACATCCAGTGCGACATTGCCCATGCCGATGACCACTGCGGTATTACCGGAAAGATCGGGTGAAAGGCCCGCGAATTCTGGATGGCCGTTGTACCAGCCGACGAAGGACGCGCTGCCCATTACATTGCCAAGAGTTTCTCCCGGCAAGTCCAGTTCGCGGTCCCTGGGGGCGCCTGTCGCCAGGACTACGGCATCGTACATTGATTGCAGTTCAGCGATTTCAATATCGCGCCCGATGGCCACATTCCCGACAAAGCGCACATTTTCGCTCAGCGCGGTTTTCTCATACCGCCGCGATACGCCCTTGATCGATTGATGATCCGGGGCAACACCGGTCCTTATCAGGCCGTAGGGCACCGGCAGCATGTCAAAAACATCGATGCGGACATCGTCGCCCATGGCCTTCTGCGCGGCTTCAGCCGTGTAATATCCGGCAGGTCCCGAACCGACTATGGCGATATGGCGCATGTTTATTCCCCAACGCTGCCCTGACGCGCTTTTCTTAACCCTTTTTCACGTCCCGGCAATGCAGCGTAGGTGCCTCTACCCAGTTGACTGTCCATAACAAAATTTCGCTGGCGGTTAACCGTTCTTCAAACGCCTTGAGGCAAGGGAAACCCATGCAAGATGCGATCCGCAAGGTCAGCAAGGCCCCGGCGCCCTTTCCCGCGCAAGACCGCGATGGAAAGCGTGCTGCTATGCGCGCATTTGCTAACGATGAGGGGGCGGACCAGCACCCGGTATTGGAAGGTGCTGAAGCTTCCAAGGATAGGCGTAAAGGTACGCGCCGCGAACCGAAGTTTGACCGGAGCGTGAATTCTCCGCCGGTCGCGGGTCTGGATGAACAGTGGTTTCCGCGCAAATGGACCTATCTGATCCTGGCTTGCATAATGACAATCGCGGTTTGTACTATCGCGTCCACTACTTTGCCACGTCCAGGCACTTGGCTTGTTCTGGCCTTTGCAGTGCTGTTTACATTGCCGATTGCACGGGTTCATGATTTCGTGATGCCACGCAGCAATTTGGCAAAGGCTATCGGGCTTGTTGCAGTTGTGGTGCTGCCTTTGTTCATGATGGGCTTCGGCCTTACAGTCTGGGCAAGCAACGAGGGCATTCGCTGGGATGTCGCAATGGCTGGCATATTGTGTGTTTCCTGTATTGCGACGGCCTATCTCAGGCGCCAGCCAGGGGCGATTTTCGCAGCGCAGTTTGCGATATGGTCAGCCGCCGTGATGGTTCACGCATCGCTCGCTGGTATCCTCGGGTTGTTTGTCGGCCTTACTGTGGCAGTGCTTGTCACGCGCGAACAATTGCTCGAACAGAAATCCGAATATGAACGGCTGGAAACACAGGAAAGGGTGCAAACCCGCGCCCGTGATATTCTTTCCGATTACGAAGAAACGGGGCAAGGCTGGTTCTGGGAGACTGATCGCCGATCCTTGTTGACCTATATCTCGCCACCGGTGGCCAAAGCGCTCAGACGGAACCCCGATCGTTTGATCGGCCAGTCATTCACGCGCCTGTTTGACCTGGAAGATACAGGCGACGAGGGCGAGCGCACACTGATATTCCACCTGTCGGCGCGTTCTGCATTCAGCGAGTTGCCGGTCCGCGCAGCCATCGAAAAGGAAGAGCGCTGGTGGTCTGTCTCGGGTCGGCCGATATATGACCAATTTGACAACTTCGTCGGTTTTCGCGGATCTGGCACCGATCTGACAGAGCGCAAGCGCAGTCAGGAGCAGGCGACGCGATTGGCGCGGTATGATGCTCTCACCGGGCTCGCAAACCGGTTCCAGATGTCGCAGAGCCTTGAAAAGATTCTGGGTGCGCAATCCGAAGCCAATCGCCACTGCGCGATCTTGCTGCTCGATCTCGACCGGTTCAAGCAGGTGAATGATACGATGGGCCATCCAGCTGGTGACGCCCTGCTAAAGCAGGTCTCGCAGCGGCTTGAACGGGCCGTAGGCAAGCTGGGGCAGGTTGGCCGTCTTGGCGGCGATGAATTCAAGGTCATCATCCCGAGCCGTGTGGAAAGGAATGTTCTGGCCAATCTGAGCAAGGAAATCATCCATTCTATTTCACAGCCCTATTCCATCGATGGGCAGCGGGTCGTAATCGGCTTGTCGATCGGTATCGCGGTATCGCCCGAGCATGGCGACAACAGCGAGGAACTGATCCGCAACGCTGACCTGGCGCTGTATGCAGCCAAGGACGGTGGGCGCGGACGATACCATTTCTACGCTGAAGATTTGCATGCAGAGGCGGAAGCGCGCTCTCAGCTGGAAGAAGATTTGCGCGATGCGGTCGTCAAGGGAGAAATGGAACTTCACTACCAACCCATCGTTTCGATGGCGACAGACCGGATTTCAGGATTTGAAGCGCTGCTTCGCTGGAATCATCCTGTCAAAGGATGGATTTCGCCCACGCGTTTCATCGGCATCGCGGAAGATAGTGGCATCATCAATTCGCTCGGTGAATGGGCCTTGCGCCAGGCATGCAAGGATCTGGCGCTTTGGCCAGACGAAGTATGCGTGGCCGTCAATGTTTCGCCGATCCAGTTTTCGAACGTGGATTTTCCGAACATTGTGAAAAACGCGATCGCACATGCCGACGTTCGCGCCTCGCGATTGGAATTGGAAATCACCGAAAGCATTTTCCTGGGTGATGATCATGGCAACGATGAGATGTTCGCTGCGCTCAAGCGGATTGGTGTGCGGCTGGCACTGGACGATTTTGGCACCGGGTATTCCTCACTCGGCTATTTGAAGAAAGCTCCGTTCGACAAGATCAAGATCGATCAGAGCTTTGTACGCGGTATGACCGAAAAGGGCAGCCGGAACGGCGCAATTATTACCTCGATAACCAGCCTCGCGCAGTCGCTTGGAATGGATACCACAGCCGAGGGCGTAGAAACGCATGATGAACTGGAGCTCATCCGGCGTCATGGTTGCAGCCATGTGCAGGGCTATATCTTTGATCGCTCCCAGCCGCTTGAACAAGTTTTGGAGCGCTTGGCTGGCGGATTGGGAACCGTTGCGGAGGGCCCCAAATCCAGCCGCGCCACACGTCAGAAAATGCTGCGCAAAGTGGTGCTGGATCATGATGGTCATCTGTACAACGGCACAATCCGGAACATATCGGTCACAGGGGCCATGGTCGAAGGCTTGTGGAATGTGCCGGTCGGCACGACATTCCACGTGCACATTTCGACCAGCCAAGTTGTATCCTGCATTGCCCGTTGGAGCGTGCAAGACCGGATGGGCGTGGAATTTGCCAACCCTCTACAGCGCGATGGCACAGGCCAGATTACAGCCATTCAGGGGCCTCCACCAAAGCAGATCGTCGCAGGGGAAATGCGCAAGGCTGGATAGTGTGCATAGGAACACCGAACTTCGCTACCATACTTAGTTAATTGGTAAGGTCGCGCGAGTAATGCTGACAGCGCGTAAAGCCTTCGAGAATCCGGCGGCGTGAATTTTGGAGAATAGACAAGGTGGGCGTACGCGGGATGTTCAGGAATCTTGGCGGCCAGCGAGCTGACCAAGTTCGCGTGCCCGACGCAGAAGCGGTCGTCGCCCGCGCTGCCATTCTGGATGATCGCCAGCGACTGGCGATGTTCGAAGCATTGGAAGCGACTGGCATTGGCTGGTTCTGGTCCACCGATGCCAAAGGCATGCTGACCTACCTTTCACCAACGGCAATCGACCAGTTCAAGGAAGGCCGCGTTGTTATTGGCGAGCAATTGGGAAAACTTGTCGAAACTGTAGAAGGTACGGACAGAGAAATCCGTGCAAGGCCGCTGTCTTTCCTGCTCAGCGCGCGGACGACATTCAGCGAACAACCTGTCCGGTTGGCTACTGCGGGGGACGGTGGAACTTCTCGAAATGAGGTATGGTGGGCGCTGACTGGCAAACCGCATTTCGATAGAGCTCAAAACTTCCTCGGATATCGCGGCAGCGCAAAAGATATCACGTCGACGTATCAGCAACTTCGCGATTCCTCTCGTGCAGCAGCCTATGACTCGCTGACAGGACTCGCAAATCGGCACCGCATGACGAAGCGGCTGACTGCAGTACTGAATGCCTATCGTCTGGAAAAACGCTCTTGCGCGTTGCTCATGCTGGATCTTGACCGGTTCAAACAGGTTAACGATACGCTGGGGCATCCTGCTGGTGATGAATTGCTACGACAGGTTTCACAGCGTTTGCAGCAGATTTTGCCTGCAGAAACGGAAATCGGCAGGCTGGGCGGCGATGAGTTCCAGATCATACTTCCAGATATGGATGATCGCGGAACGCTGGGAGAGTTGGCTAACCGCATCATCCAGATGATTTCGCAGCCATATTCGATTGAAGGTAGCCGCGCTATTATCGGGACCTCCATCGGCATCGCCATTGCGCCCTATGACGGGATCGAACCGAACGAATTGATCAAGGCATCCGATCTGGCGCTTTATGCTGCCAAAGCCGGAGGAAGAGGACAGTTCCGCTTTTATTCCAACGACCTGAAAGAATCCGCCGAAGATCGACGCGAAATCGAAGAAGATCTTCGTGACGCCCTGGCGCAGGGTCAGTTGGAAATGCATTACCAGCCGACAGTTGATACCAAGACCCATATGGTCCGCGGTTTTGAGGCACTTATGCGCTGGCATCATCCAGAGCACGGAACGATAATGCCGAGTGTATTCATCCCGATTGCCGAAGACAGCAATCTGATAGATGAACTGGGCGAATGGGCTCTGCGTCAGGCATGCGCCGATGCAGCCAATTGGCCGGGCGAACTGACTGTGGCGGTAAATGTTTCCGCCCAGCAATTCGTCAGTGACAATTTACCAACCATCATAACGAACGCGCTTTCAGCATCAGGCCTTCCTGCCAGAAGGCTTGAGCTGGAGATTACCGAAAGCGTCTTCATGGGTGAAGTTGGCGCAACCGATCAGATGTTTGCGGCGCTCCGCAAGATTGGCATCAAGCTGGCGCTTGACGATTTTGGCACCGGCTATTCGTCGCTTTCCTATTTGCGCCGAGCGCCATTCGACAAGATTAAAATCGACCAGAGTTTCGTTCGGGGATGTACCGACAAGGACAATTCGAACGCTGCTATCATCACGGCAATCATCAGTCTTGCCAGTGCAATGAACATGGCAACCACGGCGGAAGGCGTCGAAGCGCTGGACGAACTGCAGTGCATCGCCGGTCTGAATGCAGACTTTGTTCAAGGCTTTATCTTTTCACGTGCCGTGCCGCATTCCTCAGTCATGAAAAAGCTGGAGTCTGGTGAGTTGCGCTACGAACCGCTCGGACCTGCGAAACATCGTGCTGACCGCAAGATGCTTTTCCGCCGAGTTGGTGTGATCCACGAAGACCATCACTACACTGCGATATTGCGTGACCTGTCACGAAGCGGAGCGCGCATAGAAGGGCTGGCCGGTGTTCCGGTCGGTACGCAATTGCTGCTTGATCTTGGAGAAGGGCAATTGATTGTCGGGTCCGTGCGACGCTCACAAGATGCCACGCAGGGCCTCTCCTTTGAAACGCCTTTGGTGAGCGACGGGGCAGGCGGTCTGTGCACACGGCACCGCGTATCGCCCTATATGCTGGCGGCTGCAGGCATGCCATTGCGAGCGCTTCCGGCGGGCCATTATGCGCCTCCCAGAGATATCGGCGCTCCTGTAGGCTCTCCGCAGTTCATGCAGGTAGACGTATCTGCAGGCTCTCTGCGCGCTGGATAAAGAGCGCGTGGCCCAATCAAAATCGCCACTTCAATGCAAAGCTGCATGAAGCCCGCGCGCAGCTGTCTTTTTGCAAGCCCATTCCCTACCGCTTATCGTTGCAGGGTACCGAAGTTGGCGGTTCAATGGCGATCCGGTGCCGTGAACCCGGCGCGTTCTTCTGATACTCTGCGCTGGCTAGACCGTAATCTGGCAAGGGCGCGATTATCACGAACAGGACCGCTGTTGCTATAGCCCATAAGACATGCTGACATTTGCCGGAAGCGCGGCTAATGGCTGCATCAAATGACAGACCTTTCAAAAATCCGCAATTTCAGCATTATTGCTCATATTGACCACGGCAAGTCCACGCTGGCCGACCGCCTTATCCAACAGTGCGGGGGCCTCACCCTGCGCGAGATGTCCGAGCAAGTCCTTGATAACATGGACATTGAGAAGGAGCGCGGCATCACCATCAAGGCGCAGACCGTGCGCCTCAATTACACCGCCAAGGACGGCGAAACCTATGAGCTGAACCTCATGGACACCCCCGGCCATGTCGACTTCGCCTATGAAGTCTCCCGCTCCCTTGCGGCATGCGAAGGCGCGTTGCTGGTGGTGGACGCGGCGCAGGGGGTGGAGGCGCAAACCCTTGCGAATGTTTACCAGTCCATCGAGCATGACCACGAAATCGTGTGCGTCATCAACAAGATAGATCTGCCCGCTGCCGAGCCCGAAAAGGTCAAGGCAGAGATCGAAGACATCATCGGCCTCGACGCATCCGAAGCTGTCCTCACCTCCGCCAAATCGGGCATCGGGATCGAGGACGTGCTGGAAGCCGTCGTCGCCAAGATCCCGCCGCCCAAGGGTGAACGCGATGGCCCGCTGAAGGCCATGCTGGTCGATAGCTGGTACGATCCGTACCTCGGCGTGGTCATCCTTGTGCGCGTGATCGACGGCGTGCTGAAAAAGGGCCTCGACATCCGCTTCATGCAAGGCGGGACGCAGCATCTGGTGGACCGCGTGGGCTGCTTCGGCCCGAAACGCATGGAATTGCCTGAAATCGGCCCCGGCGAAATCGGCTTCATCACCGCGCAGATCAAGGAAGTCGAACAGGCCCGCGTGGGTGACACGATCACCACGGTAAAGGGCGGCGCGGAAAAGGCGCTGACCGGGTATAAGGAAGTGCAGCCGGTGGTGTTCTGCGGGCTGTTCCCGGTGGACGCGGCGGACTTTGAAAAGCTGCGCGAAAGCATCGGCAAGCTGCGCCTGAACGACGCCAGCTTCAGTTACGAGATGGAAAGCAGCGCCGCGCTGGGCTTCGGCTTCCGCGCCGGTTTCCTTGGCCTGCTGCATCTGGAAATCATTCAGGAACGGCTCAGCCGCGAATATGATCTGGACCTGATTACCACTGCGCCTTCAGTGGTTTACCGCATACACCTCGGCCATACCAAGAATGAGGACGCAAAGGTCATCGACATTCACAATCCCGCCGACTGGCCGGATGTGAACCGGATCGAGATGATCGAGGAACCGTGGATCAAGGCGGTGATTTACACGCCGGACGAATACCTCGGCTCCATCCTGAAACTGTGCCAGGACCGGCGCGGCATCCAGACCAACCTCACCTATGTCGGCGGGCGCGCGCAGGTGACCTATGAACTGCCGCTCAACGAAGTGGTGTTTGACTTCTATGACCGGCTAAAGTCGATCAGCCGGGGCTATGCCAGTTTCGATTACGAACAGATCGGCAACCGCGAAGGCGATCTGGTGAAAATGAACATTCTGGTGAATGCAGAACCCGTGGACGCCCTGTCCCTGATCGTCCACCGCGCCGTGGCGGAAGAGCGCGGCCGCGGCATGTGCGAACGCCTGAAAGACCTGATCCCCCGCCACCTGTTCAAAATCCCCGTCCAGGCCGCGATCGGCGGCAAGATCATCGCCCGCGAAACCATCGCCGCGATGCGCAAGGACGTGACCGCCAAATGTTACGGCGGCGACATTTCGCGCAAGAAAAAGCTGCTGGAAAAGCAGAAAAAGGGCAAAGCCCGGATGCGCGAATATGGCAACGTGAGCATTCCGCAGGAGGCGTTTATCGCTGCTCTGAAGATGGGGGAGGAGTGAGTGAAGCCTTCGTATTCTCAAAATACTATTTTTCAATAACGACAAAAATAAGATGAGCTAGGGTCAGAATGAAATACAAAACAGTCATTTCGAGCCAAAAACCGAATACAGCACCGGACGAGCTAACTGTCTTTCAAGTATCTGCTGATCGTTATGTATTTTGCCCGATCCGTACACGAGCATACAAAATCGATTCGAAGCCGGAAGAGCTTGTCCGTCAATGGTGGCTCTACCGTCTACACTCAGAATATGGATACTCGTTCGAACAGTTGGACGTAGAGGTCTCGGTCAAGGTCGGATCGACTGAAGCCAAAAAATCGGCGGACATCGTCGTCTATTCGGACAGCAAGCGAAAGACGCCGCGAATTTTTATTGAGGTCAAGAAGCCTAATAGAAAAGACGGCGTAGACCAGCTGCAGGTTTACATGAACGCCACCGGTTGCAGAATCGGTCTTTGGAGCAATGGCGCTCCGCCGCATGTGTACCTTTTGCGAGTGGAACCGAAAGGGGCGTCAGAACAGCCTTTGTGGCGTGAGTTGCGAAACATACCGCGGAAGAACGAAGATTTATCTGACGTTGACTCACCTATTACTCGGAAGGAACTCGATCCGGTAAAAGATTTTATATCGCTTTTTAAAGAATGCGAAGATTACATCAAGGCACATGAGGGTGCCGATCCGTTTTCAGAGATATTCAAATTGGTTTTCGCGAAGTTATACGATGAGCGACGAAATCTAAAGAATGATCAATCGATCTGTCAGTTTAGGGTTGGCGCATTTGAGTCAGCCGATGGTGCACGAAATCGCATCGTCGCTTTGTTTGACGCTGCGAAGAAGCATTGGGCTGGCGTCTTTGATGACTCTGATCAGATTGAGCTCACCGACGAGACGCTCGCGTTTTGCGTATCGGCCCTCCAAAAGGCTTATCTGCTTCGTTCAGATGCAGATGCGCTAGGCGCAGCTTTTGAGGTGATGATCAATCCAGGCATGAAAGGCGACAAGGGCCAATATTTCACGCCTCGCCACGTCGTGAAGCTTTGCATCGATGTTCTTGATCCGAAAGACGATGAGTCTGTATTTGATCCAGCATGCGGTAGTGGCGGTTTTCTTATCTATGCAATGGATAAAGTATTCAAAGAGATTGCTGATGATCGCGATGATTTGTCGGAGATTCTTGAAAACCAGAAGGACTACGCTTCAACATACGTTTACGGCATGGATTATGACCGTACTTTGGCAAAAGTTGCGAAGGCTTACATGCTTATTTGGGGGGATGGACGATCGAACATCGCCGTTGCTGACGCCCTGAACGAAAACAACTGGAACAAAGGTGCAAAAGCGAAATTCACCTTGGGGTCCGGCAATTCCGCAGAGCTTAAGCAGTTCGATGTAATAGCTACAAACCCACCCTTTGGCGGCGCCATCAAGTCTGAAGAGACCCTATCCAAGTATGAAGTCGCATTTAAAATCCAAGGTGGCAAGAAGAAGCGATTTTCGCAGGTTTCTCGCGACAGGCTATTTATAGAAAGATGCTCAGAGTTTTTGAAGCCAGGGGGGCGAATGGCAATCGTTCTGCCTCGCGGTATCTTAAAAAATTACACAGATGAATATGTACGCAAGTTCATAATTAGAGATTTTCGGGTGATCGCATCGGTTGGCCTCAGTGGGGAAATGTTCAAACCTTTCACAAATACAAAGACGTGCGTCCTGTTTTTACAAAAGCGAATGTCGCCGCTTGAGAGTCTTGAGGATGCCAAAGCCGACCCTGAGATAGTTTTCTGTCAAACCACTCGTCCGGGTAAGTCGCGCTCTGGGCAGCTTATTCGTGATGAAGACGGCGAGGTGGTCTCAGACTTGGACGAGATCGCAAATTTCATTTTAGCCAATTCGGAGTGGAGCTAATGGCGCAATTAGTTGTCAGACCATTCGAAGCAACCAAGCTCGACCTGCCTCAGGCGGCAACGGGACTAGAACAGCACAATCATATTTTGGAGCCGGAGTTTCATCAGGATCAATATGTCGATGCAGTTTTGAATGCAGCAGGTAAGAAGAATGCCTTCCAATTAGGCGATGAAACCCTTTTGGTCAGAAGTATCTCTCGTGGTCGTCAGCCGGAGTATGCTGATGACGACTGCGATCTTGAAAGCTTGTCTTTTGAGGGAATGCTGCAACGCGACGGGACCCGCCATGGAGATGATGATGGAAAGGCAAACGTGTGTGCCCTGAAATCCAACTGCATCCGAAATGGCTTTATTGATTTCGACCTCGCTCGCTCGGTCAGTCGCGCTTTTTTTACAAAGGTAAAGGACAGATCGAGTGTGCAGAAAGGCGACTTATTGATAAATTCTACCGGTGATGGAACTATAGGTCGGGTCGCGGTGTATGGTCAGTCATTTCCAGCTGTGGTCGACGGCCACGTATCTATTATACGCTTCAAAGATCCAACTCTTTCTTGGTATAGTGCGTCATATCTGATGTCGGACGAAGGGAGGGACCAGCTTTACCGATACATAAATGGCTCAAGTGGTCAGGTTGAGATTTATCCGCAAGACATCGCGCGTATTTGGATTCCTGGCGATGACAGTGAAATAATGCTGTCTGTTGCCGAAAAACTGAGGTCAGCTTGCGACAAGCATGACAAGTTCTATGAGGAAATTACTGATGCAAGAGCCCATTTCCTTTGATGGCGCGATCCGCAAGTTGTAAAGGATATCCATCGGCTGGTTTCAGGCTGCTTGCTAGCGCTGGGCCGTCAGGCCCACCCCGCTGCGACTAGTCTCACCTTCGGTTCGGCAAGTCTCGCTGCCCCTCCCGCAAGCGGTAGGAGATCAGGTAGGCGGCGTCTTGGCTGGGCGCGGTTCGCCAGCCTCCCGAACCCGCACCACGTCATCCGGCCAAAGCGCCTGCAAGCTCTCCGCCTGCAAAAACCCGCGATGCACGCGGATTTGTCCCGGTCGCGTTTTTGTTTGTTTAGCCTCAGGCGCCGGCGCTCGCATCCGCTCGCTCAGGCTATCCTCGTCTGAATCCCTCCGCTTCGCTTCGGGGCGGCTGCGGGCGGCCAGTCGGCCTTGCCGTCCGCCTGCGGCAGACGGTTCGTTGTCATTTGTTTTAGTCATGCGCTTTCGTCCGCATCCGGGTCGATCAGTTCCCAGCCGTCATCCTTCTCCACCCGCCGTTCGGCGGAGAGGCGTTTGTTCAATTCCTTGATGGGGTCGAAGTCCCGCTCATCGTCCGGCTCTTCCCATTCGGCGTCTTCGGCGGGGGAGCGGGTTTTGCGCGCGGCGTCCTCTTCGCTCTTCCACGCGTAGCCGCTTTCCCTGTCGCGGTTCCGGCTTTCCTCGAAGGCATCGCGCAGGGCGAGCGTTTCGGGGCTCATCATCGCTTCCTCGCGGCTGCGCATCAGGTCCAGCTTGGTGGTGAGCGATTCCAGGGTGGAGCCGCGCTTGGTCTTGGTAGCGGCGAGGGCGTCCCGCTCCCATTCCTTGCGCCATTCCTTTTTCATCTGCGCCAGGCGGTGGCGGTCGAGCGCGTTCATGCCCTTCGCCCCGTCAGAGGCAAAGCGCTTCGGCGCGCGGTTGCGCAGCATGAACATCAGCAGCCGGTCATTATATACGGTGCGGCTGCCGATGATCTTGCCATAGGCGTACACCGGCACCTGCACGCCGTTCAGCGCGCGGTCCATCGCCACATCCTCGATCCGCTGCACGCCAAGGCTGAGCGCGGCCTTCCACGCCTTGCGGAAGCTGTGCGCCTCTGGATGGCGGCGCAGGAGATACGCGCCCTCCGGCGTCATCCCCACGCTGTTCGCCGCCGCCCGCACAGAACCGTAATCGGCCAGCGCCTCCATGAACAATTGCTGGCGTTCGGGCGTCCACCCGTCATGGCGCGCGCATTTGCGCGGGACCGGCGTAAAGGCAGGGAGGGTGGCGGCTTTGGGATTGGCTTTGGGCACGAGGGATGGCTCCGGCGGGCTGGGGGGCCTTGCGCGGTGCCGGTGTGCGGTTGCTGTAGGAAAGCTGTTCGCGGAGGCTGGGTGTCAGCCGGGCGGGCTGTTGGCGTCCGCATATTCGGTCGCGATCGTATCATACTGCGTGTCGACCTCATTGCCGAGCGACAGCATGGTGCCCGCCAACGCAACCGCGATCAGCATCGCGATTATGCCGTACTCAACGGCTGCTGTACCGGTCTGATCAGCGATCAGGCGGCGAAAATGGCGAACAGACATGTGCGTTTTCCTGCATCCCAGATCATGGTTACTGCGGGATAGGCAAGCAGGGTAAATATCAGGTGTACGCCGCGCTTGTGGGTGCTTGCTGGCCCCAAAAGACCTGTTTCGGACACAATTTTGGCTTGGCAACGTCGGCGCTCCAACATGCAGACTGCTGTTGCAAAAAGGGCCAGCCAGACAGCCCCGGACCGATTTTGAGCGCGGAATTCAGTGCCGACGGATGTGCAAAAACTGCTCTTAAGTATCTGGACTAACAATAATATGCTCTGGATTGGACAGCGCTGCTGCCCGCCAAAAAGGCGCTTCGGGGCATTGTTTCAAAAATGTCACACGATCTTGTCTCCTGTGAAACCAGACCACACAGGCGTTGTATCTGGCCCAAGGTTCGTGTTTTGGAGCGCAGTCAGAGAAGAGGTATCGTTTACCGGATCACCATGACGGACATAATTCCGCAGGCCCGGTGCTTCTTTTCAGCAGTTTCTCCCCCTTACCAGGAGTATTTGAATGTTTAATCGCAAGACAAAGGCTTCGTTGCTCGCGAGCTCAGTGATCTTTGCATCACTGGTTGCAACGCCGGCAATGGCGCAAGACGACCCCATGGCAGATCCTGCCGTGACAGAAGGTGAGCGTATCGTCGTCACCGGTTCGCGCATCGCGCGTCAGAATGTCGATACCGCTGCGCCTGTCGCAGTTGTCGATTCCGAAGAGTTCTCGCTCTCGGGTACGGTCAACATCGAAAACGTGATCAACACGCTTCCGCAGGTTGTTCCTGGCTTCACTTCGAACTCCAACAACCCCGGCAACGGCACGGCTACTGTGGATTTGCGCGGCCTCGGCGCTGCTCGCACCATGGTTCTGGTCAACGGCCGTCGCTGGATGTTCTATGATACCGCCCAGCAGGTCGATCTCAACACCATCCCGCAGTTCCTGCTGGAAACCGTTGATGTTGTGACCGGTGGTGCTTCGGCCGTTTACGGTTCCGATGCTCTTGCAGGCGTCGTCAACTTCAACCTGCGTCACGTTGATGGCGTAGAGCTTGGTGGTCAGTATTCGATCACCGACGAGTGGGACGCTGACCGTTATCAGGTCCACGGCGCAATCGGCACCGAGTTCGGCGATGGCCGCGGTCGTGCGACTGTTTACGCTGAATATTTCAACCGCGAATCGCTCTTCCAGGGTGAGCGCGGCTTCTCCGAATTCGCTTTGAGCGAATTGCCTGCCAACTTCGGTCCTCCGCTTCAGCAGGGTGGTTCGTCCACATTGCCAAGCGGCGTGCTTCGCTATCTCGGCGGTGCATCGGGCACGGCAACTTTGCCTGCTGGCACTGAATTCGGTAATGCTGGCGCTGTCGGCTTCGGCACAGGCGTTGTCTTCGATGACGTTGCCGGTGACTTCCGTCGCCGTGCAGGCGATGCATACAACTATGCTCCGGTAAACTACCTGCAGGTTCCGCAGGAACGTTACCTGCTTGGCGGTATGGCCGAGTATGAAATTGCCGACGGACACGAAGTGTACACGGAAGTTTCTTTCGTGAACAACCGTGTTGCCGGTGAGCTTGCCTCCACTCCTGTGACAGGCAACTTCAACGTAAACCTCGCAGCTGTGCAGCCATTCCTGATTGCTGGCGATTTTGCCCAGTTGCAGTCGATTGATGCCAACGAAACTGTTGCGAACGCTGCATTCAATGCGGCCATGGCTGACCAGGATCCCGATACACCAGGTGTGCAGTTCACACCGGTTACCGATGATCCGGGCGTTGTGAACTTCTTCGTACAGCGTCGTGTTACCGAAACCGGTGCCCGTAACAGCCTTGACGAGCGTAATGCGTTCCGTGTGGTTGGCGGTATCCGCGGTGATATCACCGATTACATCAACTACGATGCCTACTACATGTATGCACGTACGCGGAACTCGCAGATCCAGGCTGGTAACATCTCGAGGTCCGCCTTCCAGGCTGGCCTTGACGGAAGTGCTCCGGCGATCAACATCTTCGGTGCGGACACCCTGACACCTACGATGGTCAACCAGATTTCGATCCTGGCGCAGAACAGCGACATTTCGGAACTGTCCGTGGCCACCGGCTTCCTGTCGGGTACTTTCGGCGATGCCGCTATTGGCAACGCTGCTCCGATCGGTTTCGCGCTTGGTGCAGAATACCGGAAGGTTTCGTCGCAGTTCGTTCCTGATACGGCCCTTTCCAGCGGCGACGTGATCGGCTTCAACGCCGGTCAATCGACGCAAGGTTCGTATGATGTGAAGGAATTCTTCGGCGAGCTCGACATTCCGATCCTCGACACCGATTCCGGCATGACACTCGATATCAATCTTGCAGGCCGTTACTCCGACTACTCGCTCGAAGCGATTGGCGGCGTATGGACCTATGCTGGTGGTATCGAATTCGCTCCGATCCCGGACGTCAAGTTCCGTGCGCAGTATCAGCGCGCTGTTCGTGCTCCGAACGTGGGTGAACTGTTTGGCGGTCGTGCAATCGGCTTCCCGACTGTTTCGGATCCGTGTGCTGATGCGAACAATGTCAATGACGCTACCATCATCGCGCTTTGTGAAGGCACCGGCGTACCGGTTGGCAGCACGGGCGATCCAGATCTGCAGCCAAACGCTCAGACTCCTGCGATCTTCGGTGGTAACGGCAATTTGTTCGAAGAAACATCGGACTCCTGGACTGTTGGCGTTGTAATTCAGCCGACTTCGGTTCCGGGTCTGTCGTTGACAGTGGACTACTTCAACATCGAAATCGAAAACGCGATTGCGAACTTCGGTGGCGGTCTGAACAACACGCTGAACCTGTGTTACAATGTGGTGCAGGACCTCTCGAGCATCTACTGTCAGGCAATCAATGGTTCACGCGTAAACGGCGCGATCACCACGGCTAACCCGCCGCTGATCATTTCGTCCAACGTGGCCGCCTTGCAGGTTTCCGGCATCGATCTTCAGTTGAACTACAGCACGGACGTTCCGTTCTCGTTGTTCACTTCGAACGGTGCTTCGGACCTTAGCTTCGCGTTCCTGGGTACATGGACCGAAACCAACGACACCTTCCCGGTTGCCGGTTTCGATACCGTGATCGAGTGTGCCGGACGCTTTGGTACGACCTGTAACAACCCAACGCCTTCGTTCAAATGGACGAACCGCTTGAGCTGGGTTGATGGTCCGATGACTGTATCGACACGCTGGCGCCACCTGTCGGCCGTGGACGATGATGATGACAACACGGACTACACCGCGTTCAACGGTATCGAGCGTATCAAGGCATATGATCTCATCGATCTGACGCTTTCGTACGACTTCAACGAAGCTCTGACGTTCTCGGTTGGTGTGAACAACTTGTTCGACACACTGCCCGATACGCCTACGTTCGACGCCAATGGCGTTGTTCAGGGTCGTCCGAACTCGCTGTTGCTCGGTGACAACCAGGAGCAGGCCAACACCTATCCGTCGACTTACGACGTGCTTGGTCGCGACTTCTTCGCATCGGTTCTGGTTCGCTTCTAAGCGGCATCAGCCCGAGCGAAAGCTCAACAAAAAACGGGCGGGAGACTTTCGGGTCTCCCGCCCTTTTTTGTGAAAATAAATCCGCGCCGGATTCGCACGGCATGCGCGCAGCACCCACGCGAAATCCGCGAGCGCAAGCGATTGGACTGTATTGGGAATGGCCGCCTAAGCGGTGCGTTTATAGACCCTGAAGTCGGCAAAGGGCATGGGCGCTCTGCCGTCGAGCAACGGTTCTTCCCGCTCAAGTTCCAGCCCCGCAGCGGCCAGCACGGCGACGACGGTTTCACGGTCGCTGGCAGCTTCAGCGGCAAGTTCTAGCGAGGCTATGCGGCCGAGCTCGTTCTCGGCCTGATTGGCGATATCATCCAGAATGCTGGCAACACGGGGTGCCGCGTCCTGACGACCGAGATGGAGTGTGCGCCGGATCGCCTCGGCAATCTCCCATGCAGCCGACGATGGCCCATGCAGTGCCGCACCCTTTTCGGGTGCCTCGATGATCTGGACTGGAATGGCGGCAATGCCGGCCCCGCGCAGAGCAAGACTTCTTTTCGCGATTCCAAGAAGTTGCTGTTCTTCCAAAGCCCATCGGAGTTGTTCGCGGCGCTTGCGATTGTGCGCAACTATCGGTCCGTCGATCCGGTGCGTCATCAATGCGAGCTGGCCCGCCGGGCGCAGAACGCGCGCAATTTCAGCCGCAATGCGATCTATACGGCCATACTCGAAGCCGAACTGGCTGGTGACGACCGCGAATTGATTATCGCCGAACGGCAGATTTTCCATGCTCACCCCGCCGCGCAATTTCGCGCCGCGCGGGGCCGGGGGCAGGGCGGTAGCAAGGTCGATACCGACGGGCTTGATGTCGCGCCGCGCCGCCATCACCTGCGTCATGACAATGCCGTCACCCGAAGCAAGATCGAGCAGTTTCGCGTTTCGCGGCAGCGTGGCGGCAAATTTCTTCCAGCGCGCACCACGCGTGTCCTCGATACCTTGCCAGCCGTCAGGCAAGCAGCCTGTACCGCGCCCCGGCTTCTGGCCTGAAGCAGCAGCTGGGCCGCGCGATTGGTGTTCCCAGAAAGCATTCCAGGCATCATGGACATTGGTATCGGTCATGCAGTCCGGTTCTTGCGGTTCACGACGTCGAACGCAACGGTCATTCGCGTCCCTTCCGAGAAAGGCCTGGTTCCATGGAACAGCGTGCTGGGAAACAGGGCTAGATGCTGCTCCTTGGGTTCGACAATGTGCAGCGGCCCCAGATCAAGCCCGAGGTCGGGCGGCGGACGACCAACTTCGAGCCAGCCGGCTCGCTCATCATCATCTTTCGACCTGTGTGGCACGTTGACATAGAGTGCAGAGGACAGCAGCCCTTGCGGATGGATGTGCGGTGTGTGGTAATCTCCGCCTCCCGCAAGCCGGACTGACCATGATCCCGCGAAAGTCCAGTCCGTATCGCGGTGGCGCAGCAGGGGATGGGCGTCATCGCGCAACGGAAGGCCCGCGCGATATTCTTGCAAGGTCGATAATATCGCCGCCCGCAAGGCCTGAAATTCCGGCTCGGCACGGTCGAACAGCTGGCCGCGGGTTTGTGTTCCTCCCCTGAGCGATTGGCCAAGGGGAAAGGGACTGCCATCATGGAGCGTGCCGAGCAGATTGATAGCTGGCGGCAAAACCGAATCGGCGTCATGCAATTCTATCCGCTGCACCAGCCCGGCCTGTTCGTGCAGCCACGCGGCACGCGGGTCTTCGGTCAGGCGCCAAACGATCCCGCGGAATGCCCATGCCGCGATGCTTAACGGGTTATGCTGCAGTGCCCGTTCCAACGCATATTCTGCGCGGTCCGGTTCGGATGCCCGGATGGCGTGCCTGCCTTCATGTACCCAGCGTTCCTGCGTATCATCCTTGTTATCGGCAAACAGGCGTCTGGCCATGTCCAGATCACCTGCATCGCCGGCATAAATCGCCTCAAGCAGCGCAAGTCGGTGGTGATCCGGGAATCTTCGCCGTGCATTGGTAATGACCTCTGCGGCTTCCGCTGCAAGGTCCAGGCCGGAAAGCTGCGCTGCCCATTCGATCGGAATGTTGGCATCTTGCGGAACGCGCTTTGCCGCATCGCCATAGTGGGACGCAAAGTTCTTGTCGCCAGCCGCTAGCCTCAATTGAGCAACGAATCGCAGCGCATCGGTCCACTGCGGCAGCTTTTCGAGAAGTGAGTCCATGATTTTGCGTGCTTCATCGGACCGCCCGGCCACATCAAGTGCCTGCGCCTTGCTGTACCACATGAACGGATCGCCCTGGTTAAGCCGCAGCGCGCGGTCCATCTGCTCGACTGCATCGTTTTCTCCCCGCTCCAGGGCAACCGTGGCGCGTCCCTGCATTGCGCGCAGGCGCTGCGGTTCGATCGCAGTTGCCCGGTCGTACCATTGCGCAGCGGCGGAAAGATTGTTGGTAGCGCGTTCGGAGAATGCCCTGGTCGAGCAATACACCGCACTGTTTTTGCAGGTTTTTTCAACGGTATTCAATACGGCCAGCGCCTCATCATGGCGGCCCGCGGTACCCAGGGCGATTGCCTGATCAATGGCGAAATTGTTTGCGGCGGGAGCCAGTTTGTAGGCTTTCCCAAACCAGTCTGCAGCGGCAGAGGGATCACCTTTTTCGAGCAATATCTTGCCAGCGGCATGCGGTAGAGCCGCTTCGCGTGGAAATTGCGCTATGCCCCGCTCAAGGATAGCCAATGCCTCGGCAGTGTTACCCGCCTGAGCGGCAGTTTGCGCCTGCATGAAGCAGTCTCGCGGATTCCCGGCGATCATCTATCGTGCAGCCAGCCGCTTATCGCATAGCGGCCCTTCGGTGCGAACGGCGGGACGTATGTGACGGCGTGTGCCTGCGGTACCCGAAACAGGTTCAGCGTGTTGAACCGGGGTTTGAAACCGGTTTCAATATTGTCGTCGTCATCGAAGAAGACCAGATAACCGCCCCAGTCCGGATACCAGTCATCGATGGTCAGATTGAGGACGTAGGCGATCCGCCAGCCTTCCTCGACATGACTGTCAACGTGGCGGCCGAGGAAATGCTGTGCTCCAAAGCAACTGGCATGGGCATCGGCCTTGGCCAGTTCCGCAATGCCGGTGATATCACGCATGAGGCCGAGGAAGGGCTCCGCGTTCAGATGTTCAAGCAGGATTTCATGCGGACCGTCTGGATCCCAGCCGCCCTGCAATGCCTCGACCAGTGAATAGCGTAGCGATCGGTAAGCATAGTCGCGCCCCGCCGCAGCCTTGTCCGTCTCCTTTGCCAATTCCATCGCCTGCATGGCGATGTCTTTCTGGCGCAAATCCTGCGCTCTGAAACCTTGCGGCTTGCCGTGCGTACCGGCTTGAAGTCCCAGTCCCCAATCCGTGTGGTCATGCAGGATCGTGCGCAGTTCGCGCGCGGTTTCATCGGTGAGGATGTTCCTGATCTGCAACCGGTTCGCGCCTGCAAACTCTGTTGCCAGTGCGGCTCGGTCGAGATCGGGGTTCAGTTCGAAAAGCGATTTCGCCATGGCGCATCGTATACGAAAGCATGGCCTGCTGCGCCAGCCCCGCACACATCAAAAAGAAGGAGCCCGCCGCAATGTTTCCGGTGGAGGAAATACAAATGCTGCGGGCTCCGGAGCGCTTCGCTGGATGCGGGCCGCGCTTACCTCACGACCTTCAGCCAGCGAGGCCGCGTTAGGCCAGCTTGTCAGCCGCGGCGGGTTTCGGTGCCTATCAAAGCTGTGACCTGCCGTTCGAAACCGCGCATTTTTTCGGTGTAACATTCGCGGGCCTGGCGGCTCGGGAGAAGCGACCTGGCGCTTCTGATGTCCATCCCGCAAGCATACTGGGCGGCGCTGCGCAGGCGATTGTGCAGCCGGTCCTGTCCGCGCTCGGTCGAAAGATCGAGATCGCCATACTCTACCAGAGCCATTGCCACAGCATCCGAGTCATTGGCGAATGCCGGGGCGGCGGCCATCGTGCTGGCGAACATTGCAGCAGCAAGGCTGCCTTTCAGAAAATTGGTCATCCTGTTTCCTCCTCTTTGCGCTGCCGGCCCTATTTGGGGGGTGGGGGGTGACCGGAAGCGATGAGTGTTTTCTACGGACGGCAGTATTGAAATGATTGCCTGTCTCGACCGGCAATCGCGCAATTCCGACGAACCGCTGGCGCGCCGGACGACAGCCATATTTGTCACGACCAGCGTCGAGCGTTTGGATTTTTGCCGGTCGGAAGGGAATTTGGCCCCATCTCGTTTGGGCCATCTTATTGGGACCCGCCATTTTGGCCCCGCTATTTTGTAATGGCGGCGCGCCTTCACTTGGCGTTCAGCGCTGGCGTAGCTATAGGCACCTTATGACATCGACAAAATCGCTTCGCGGTGCCCTTGCGGCCGCTACATTTGCTCTCGTCCTGACCGGCTGCGGAGGCGGCAGTTCAAACGAGCAGACCGACCTTGCCTATGTCGCGCGTGATGTGGAAACGCTCTACAACGCAGCGAAGGAACGGCTTGACCGGGGTGATCTGGCAGTTGCCGCGGCGCTGTTCGATGAAGTGGAACGGCAACACCCCTATTCACCATGGGCACGCCGCGCGCAGCTGATGAGCTCTTTTTCCTATTACGCAGCGCGCGAATATAATGGCGCAATTGCTTCTGCATCGCGCTTTTTGTCAATTCACCCGGGCAATGCGGACGCGCCCTACGCCTATTACCTCATCGCGCTCAGCTATTACGAGCAGATCAGCGATGTGGAACGCGATCAGGCTATTACCCGTCAGGCGCTCACTGCGCTGAACGAAATCGTCCGCCGCTACCCTCGCAGCCCCTACGCGGCCGATGCGCGGCTCAAGATTGATCTTGTGAATGATCACCTTGCCGGCAAGGAAATGGAAATCGGCCGTTTTTATGAACGGACCGGGCAATGGCTTGCCGCGCAGCTGCGCTTTCAGAATGTAATCGATGATTACCAGACAACCAGCCACACGCCAGAAGCGCTTTACCGGCTTGTGGAAACCAGCCTTTCGATTGGCGTGCCTGAAGAGGCGCAGCGTTATGCCGCCGTGCTCGGTGCAAACTATCCGGGCAGTGAATGGTATGAACGCGCGTTTGAGCTGATGGAAGAACATCAGCCAGCACGGGTCAGCGGCTAGCCAGGCTTACGCGACCGCCGTTTCCCGGCGGTTTGCATCAATCAATTCGGCAAGGTCCGGCAGGTGCAATGATTTGCCCAGCTCTATCCCTGCGCGCCCGTCATGCGCCCAGCGAATCGTCCCGTCGAGTCGGCGGCCGCAACTGGTGTCCAGGGCCACGCTTTCACCAACGGCAAATTTGCGCTGTCCAAGGTTGCTGATTCGCGCACCGTGCTGCGAAAGCTCGATGAGCAGGCAGGGGGCGGGTTTGCGCCCCTCGCTTTCCAGTTTGGAGGGCATCCGGAGCGCATAACGCTTGTGAGCCCTGATCGTGAGCACCGACATGGTGGCCATACCTTCTATTACTGCGACCCTATTCCAGCAGATAGGAGTTAAAATTCACTCAAGCTCCACCATTTCGCGACGAGCCATCGTTGCGCCGGGACGGGTGGAGCCGTATTGCTTGCGGCCAAACCATTATGCTGACCACTCTTGCCATCCGGAACATCGTGCTGATCGAAGCGCTGGACCTGAATTTCAGGCCAGGGCTTGGCGTGCTGACAGGCGAAACGGGCGCGGGCAAATCTATCTTGCTGGATGCTTTGGGTCTGGTGCTGGGCGCGCGGGCAGAAACTTCGCTGGTGCGCAGCGGAGAAGATCAGGCCAGCGCCACCGCCACATTCGAATTCGATTCCTTTCCGCCTGCCATCAGCAATGCTCTGGGCGAGGCTGAAGTCGAGATCGAGCCGGGCGAGCCGCTGATCGTGCGGCGACGGCTGAAGGCTGATGGCGGATCGAAGGCGTTCATAAATGATCAGCCGGTCAGCGTGGCCTTGCTGCGCCAGCTGGCAGGTGCGCTGGTGGAATTGCACGGCCAGCATGATGATCGCGGCCTTGTGAACCCGCGCGGCCACAGGCTCCTGCTGGACCGTTTCGCCGGAGCCGACGCGGCGCGCGTATCATCCGCTTGGGAAAAATGGCACGGCGCGCGCGCCCAGCTGGAATCTGCGCGGGCAGGCATTGAACAGGCGCGGGCGGATCAGGATTTGCTGCTGGCGTATCTTGCCGAACTGACAGCGATTGCGCCTGAAGTGGGCGAGGAGGAGAATCTCGCAACATCCCGCTCCGACATGCAGAAGGGCGAGAAATTGCAGGGTGATCTGGACGATTTGCGTTCCGTTTGGGATGGCAGCAAGTCGCCGCTTGCCCAATTGCGCAGCGCGGCGCGCAAGCTGGACCGGATCGCGCCCGAGCACGCGCTCTTGGCAGAGGCTTTGGCGAGCCTCGACCGCGCCATTATTGACGCGGATGAAGCAGAGGTAAAGCTGAACGCGGCAGCCCTCGCGCTCACCCACGATCCCGAACAGCTTGACGACATTGAAACGCGCCTGTTTGAACTGCGCGCGCAGGCCCGCAAGCACAATTGCCAGGTCGATGACCTGCCGCGTGTGATGAACGAGATGCGCGAAAAGCTTGATGCCATTGAGCAGGGCGATGCCAATCTGGCGGAATTGATCAAGGCGGAGGCGGCGGCGGGCGAGGCTTATCGCAAGGCGGCTGAGGCTCTCCATGCAGCGCGTGTGAAAGCGGGCGTGAAGCTTGATAGAGCGGTGGCAGGAGAGCTTGCGCCGCTTAAACTGGACGCGGCGCGGTTCCAGACTTCGATTATGAAGCTGCCCGAGGATCGCTGGGGGCCAAGCGGTATGGACGCGGTGGAATTCCTGATTTCCACCAATCCGGGCGCAGATTTTGCGCCTCTGAACAAGATCGCATCGGGGGGCGAACTTTCCCGCTTTATCCTCGCGCTGAAAGTGGCTTTGGCGGAGCAGGGCGGGGCGGCAACAGTGATCTTCGACGAAATCGACCGCGGCGTGGGCGGGGCAGTGGCCTCTGCCATCGGTGAACGCCTGGCGAGGCTGGCAAGCGGCGGGCAATTGCTGGCGGTGACGCACAGTCCCCAAGTCGCCGCGCGTGGAAACACGCATTACATGATCGCGAAATCGTCAAAGGGGACGGTGACGAAGACCTCCGTTGCGCGGCTTGATGCCGAAGGGCGCAAGGAAGAAATCGCGCGAATGCTGAGCGGGGCGGAAGTTACACCCGAGGCGAGAGCGCAGGCGGATCGTTTGCTGGAGGGGGTTTGATGGAGCTTGGTCCAGCGGAGATTTCGCTAAATGACGATCACCTAGCGATGATCGGTCGTGCAACCGCGTTAGAGGCCCAAGCTAAGAATTTTCTGACCCTCTCGTTGAAGAGGCTTCGAAACTCTAATCACACTGAGTGGATCGCTTCGGATAAGAAGCAATTCAAACAAATTGTGACTGATATTTCAGCGGCAGTCGAGGACATGCCAAAGCTCAAAGAAGCCTTTAGCTGCATCTTTGCGAGCCACGAGAGGTGGCGGGACAAGAGAAATCTTGTTGTCCACGCTACATGGGCCTGTCGACCAGACGGCAAGCCTGTCGCTTATTGTTATCGTCGGTCACTGAGGGCCGACGAAAACGATGTTGTAAATGCTATGAATGATTGTTGGTGGCTCGCGAAACAGTGCCGCGAATTCGCTCAACAAATCGGCGAAGCGGTCTTGTCTGGTGAATTAGAGAAGTGCCGGGAAGGCGACGGCAGGGTGCACATCAAACTCGAAAATGGTTCGGTCACTTTCTGATGGTTGATCAAATCACCGAAGCCGAAGCCGCCAATGAGCTGATGCGTCTCGCCAAGGCGATTGCGCTGCACAACAAACTCTACCACGTCGAAGATTCGCCCGAGATTTCGGACGCGGAATATGACGCGCTGATCCGCCGCAATGCGGAGCTGGAGGAGCAATTCCCGCATCTGGCGCGCGAGGATTCGCCGTCCAGGCAAGTCGGCCATGACATTGCCGCATCGCCGCTTTCGAAGGTGACGCATGAGGTGCGGATGCTCAGCCTCGACAATGCTTTTTCCGATGAGGAGGTCGCCGATTTCGTCGCGCGGGTAAAGCGGTTCCTGTCGCTCGCTGACGACGAGATGGTGGCCTTTACAGCAGAGGACAAGATTGACGGCCTGTCCTGCTCGCTGCGTTATGAAGGTGGCAAACTGGTTCTCGCCGCCACCCGCGGAGACGGGCAGGTGGGTGAAAACGTCACTCCGAACGTCGCGCATATTGCAGACATTCCGCAGCAATTGAGCGGTGAGAACGTACCAGACGTGTTCGAAGTGCGCGGCGAAGTCTATATGGATAAACAGGCGTTTACCGCACTCAATGCTGCACAAGAGGCAGCCGGCGGGAAGCTGTTTGCCAACCCTCGCAATGCTGCCGCCGGGTCACTTCGCCAGAAGGATGCCAACGTCACGGCGCAGCGTCCGCTGGGCTTCTGGGCGCATGGCTGGGGTGCAGCATCGCAGGTGCCGGGAGAAACGCAGCACGAAGTTATGCGCGCGATTGAAAGCTGGGGCTTTCCGGTCAGCGATCTATTTACCGTTGCACAAAGCACCGAAGAAATGCTTGCCCATTACCGCAGCATAGAAAGGGCGCGGGCGGACCTCGGCTACGATATTGACGGCGTGGTTTACAAAGTGGACCGGCTCGATTGGCAGAAGCGATTGGGCTTTGTCGCCAAGGCTCCGCGCTGGGCGATGGCGCACAAGTTTCCGGCAGAACAGGCGCAGACGACGCTGGAAGCGATCGACATCCAGATTGGCCGCACCGGCAAGCTGACACCTGTCGGGCGGCTGAAGCCTGTGACCGTCGGCGGCGTCACCGTGACAAATGTCACTCTCCACAATCGCGACGAAATCGCGCGGCTTGGCGTGCGTCCGGGAGACCGCGTCGTGGTGCAGCGCGCAGGCGATGTGATCCCGCAGGTTGCGGAAAATTTGACTCGCGACGAGGATCGGCCCGCGTTCGACTTCCCCGATCACTGTCCCGAATGCGGCAGCGAGGCCGTGGCGGCAGAAGGCGAAGTCGATGTGCGTTGCACGGGCGGGCTCATTTGTCCGGCGCAGAGGACCGAACGGCTCAAGCATTTCGTCAGCCGTGGCGCGCTCGATATCGAGGGGCTGGGCGAGAAGACCATCGACCAGTTCTTTGCCCTTGGCTGGCTGGAAAGCCCGGCGGATATTTTCCGCCTGAAAGATCGCCGCGATGCCATCCTGGCGCTTGAAGGCTGGCAGGACAAGTCTGTCGATAACCTGTTGGCATCTGTGGAAAACAAGCGCCAACCTGATGCTGCACGGCTGCTGTTCGGCCTTGGTATCCGCCATATCGGCGCGGTGACGGCGCGCGATCTGCTAAAGCATTTTCATGAGCTTCCTGCCGTGCGAAGTCTGGCCGAGAAGGTCCGCGCAGGCGATGAGGAGGCGCTGGCAGAACTCACCGATATCGACGGCATCGGCCCTGCCGTGGTCGAAGCCCTGGGTGACTTCTTTCACGAAGACCACAATGTTGCTGTTTGGGAAGATCTGCTCTCCGAAGTCTCTCCGCCGCGATACGTCGTTGAACGCGTGGAAAGCCCTGTTGCGGGCAAGACCGTGGTGTTCACCGGAAAGCTCGAAACCATGAGCCGGGATGAGGCCAAGGCGCAGGCCGAGCGGCTTGGCGCCAAGGCCTCCGGTTCAGTCAGCGCAAAGACCGATCTGCTGATCGCCGGGCCCGGAGCTGGCAGCAAGCTGAAAAAGGCCGAGACCCTCGGCATAGAGGTAATCGACGAAGCAGGCTGGGCCGCTATTGTGGCAGCTGCCGGATAATTCCGGACAGGGGCGAGAGCGGGCAGGCGGCGCGGGTGATGCGCGCCGCCTGCTCCGCCATCAGTCGTTTGGCATAAGGTGAATTTCGCGGATACCAGAGGAACCGCGTTGGCTGAGCGCAAATACAACCGCGTCGGCCACATCATCGGGTTGCAGCTTTGTGGGCTTGCCTTCATCGAAGAATGGTGTGTCGACCATGCCCGGCGAGATCACTGTGCAGCGGCCCTGCCATTCGCGCATTTCCTCTGCAAGATTGCCTGCAAAGCCATGCACGAACCACTTGCTGGCGCTGTAGATTGAGCCTTTGAAATGCTCGCGTCCGGCCTTGGAGCCGGTGACGATGAAGTGGCCCTTTGTCTTCTTCAAATGCGGCAGCGTGGCGTGCGCGGTGTAGAGCACGGCCAGGATATTGATGTGGATCATGTCATGCCATTCGTCCGGATCGCCGTTTTCGACACCGGGCGATTTCACGCCCGTTCCGGCGTTGGCGAAGGCACCGTCCAGCGCGCCGAATTTTGCAACCGTCTGGTTGACCGCATCCACCAGCGCGCTGCGGTCGGTGACGTCGCAGGGGATCGCGAGGGCGGTATCGCCAATTTCGGCAGCCAATTCGTTCAATTTGTCAGCTGACCGGGCGAGGAGGGCGACGTTCCAGCCTGCGGCGGAAGCGGCGCGGGCAGTGGCAGCTCCGATGCCGGAGGAGGCGCCGGTGATGAGGAGGGTCTTGATCATTATACTATTCTCTCTGGAAAATGTCTGGTTGCAAAGAGAATGGGCGGGGCGCGCGGCAGTTCCGCAATCGAGTCTAGCTTCCGGCCTGGCCCCCTGGCTCCGGTATCCATTTCATTACGCCGCCCGCCAGCGGGGTCCACAGCCCCATCGGAATGCCTGCTTCGGCCAGTTGGTCACCCACCCAGGTGTTGCAGGTGTTGATCATCGTGTAGCTGCCGAGCGCCCTGTAATAAGTATCGTCGACATAGGTGCCGTGAAATTCCTCTCGAATCTGTTCCGGCGACAGATCGGGTACGGCGGTTTCGATGGCAGCAACAAGTTCTGCATATTGATCGCGGGTAATCCGCAAAGGCCGGTGGTGTTCGCTGGGCGCAGGCCGCACGTAATGGCTCACCCGCAGCAATGCATCCCCTCCGACCGTCGCAATGCGCAGGGCTGTGCCTGGCTTCAGATCACCCCAGGTGGGGACATGAAGGAACACCTCCCGCTCTCCGTATCCAATGGCAATATGGGTCGGCATTGTTCCAGAAGGAACCGCGCGGGCGGCGCTTGGGAAAATTTCCCGCCAGTCCTTCTGGTCGCTGACAATCGGGACGATAATGGAGGTGTGCGCGCCATTGGTTTCGACCATGATATCCACCCCGTCTTCAGGCGGGGTCCAACCGCTGTTTTGCGGGATTGTGCTGCCCACCCATGCCGCCACCAGATACCCGATGACGACCAGCGCGAGCAGAGCCAAAACCGCCCCGATTACCCGCCGAAGTGCCGGAATGCTCTTGTACTTCATCCGGTGAATCTATGTTTCAACCACAGGATTGACCAGTCGCCAGAGGATAGGCGGCGGTGCAGGCGAAAGCCCCTGCGGCGATAGGCGCTGCGCACTGCGGCTTCCTGCCGGGTGAGGAGGCCTGACAGAACGATATGGCCGCGCGGGGCAACAGCTTGGCTAAAGTCTTCTGCCATCTCGATCAGCGGACCGGCCAGAATATTGGCAATCAGCAGATCGAACGGCGCGGCGGACTGCAGCAGCGGATGGTTCATGCCGTCTGCAATCACCATGGTGACTTCGGAATGGCCAGTGCCGAGACGCACGTTGTTGCGCCGGGCATTGTCCAGAACGGCAGGTTCACAAACCGGATCATTGTCCGACGCTGTAACAACGGCATAGGGCCACAATTCCAACGCCGCGAAGGCCAGCAGTCCGGTGCCCGTGCCGATATCGGCAACATGGCGCGGATTGACACCCTGCCGCCGCATCGCATCCAGCATGATCAGGCAGCCGGCAGTGGTTTCATGATGACCGGTGCCAAACGCCTGCGCGGCCGGAATGCAAAAATTGCGCACACCGCGGTCCTTGCTGGGCGAGTGATCAGGCGTGTGCACATGGAAACGGCCAGCGCGGATCGGTTCAACTCCGCGTTGGCTGACGCTGACCCAATCGGTTTCCGGTATTTCTTCAGCTACAAGGCGAGGCGGCTTGCCTTCAAATAGCGAGCGCACGGCTTTGCGGTCACTTTCAGTGGGCTTGTTTTCAAGATAGGCGTCAAGCTGCCAGCAGTCCGGTTCATCCGGATCGACTTCGAAACCGGCCAGCACGATATGTTCGTCCCAACCGATATTCTCGTCGCGCCGGTACAACGCCTCTTCTATGTGCGCTTTCGAAGCGATTGCGGACAATTTCCAATTCATTGTGAGGCGTCCTGTGCTTCGTTTGCCAGTCGGATTTCCAGCCGTTCAAGCCGGTCTGCCGCATAGGCAGCGCAATCCATGCCGGAGGTCAGATCGCCTTCCAGCAGCTTGCCCCGCATACTGCTGGCGGAGGGGTGGGGAGTAAGCAGGATATCGCAATCAAGCGCAGCCAGTTCAGCGAGGCCGTCGCGATAGGCCTGCACATATCCCGGGTGATCGGAAAAGCGATAAATGTCTCCGCTGACCGGGCTGAGGCTGTCAGCGTAAACAATGGTCAGGCACTCGCCATTGTCGCAGCTTTCCCATTGCCATGTCAGCGCGCCAGGCGTGTGGCCAGGAGTGGCGAGCGGCGTGAAGCGGGTGCCGTGCAGATCGATTGACTGGCCGGGCGTAAGCGCGGTGATCAACGAAGCTTCCACGGCCTGCATGGGAGGTTGCACTCCGTTTTGCGGATCAAGCGGATCAAGGCTGCCGCTTTCGATGACCCGCGCCGCAACAGGAGAAGTGATCACCCGCGCGCCGGTATTTTGCATGACCCACCACACGCCGCCGACATGATCGAAGTGTTCGTGACTGGTCAGCACGGTAGTAACATTTTCCGGTCGCAGGCCCAGCAAGCGGATATTCTCGAGTACGATAATGGATCCATTGCGGGTACCGGTATCTATCAGCACATGGCCATCCGGCCCTGCCACAAGCAGCGCCGTTATGCCGCATGTGCCAACATGATAGGTATTGCCGTGAACCCGGAAGGGTGATGCGCGTTTTTCCCATTCGTCCCAGTCTTCGCAAGCGCCGGTCCATTCGCTGGCCGGAGGGGCGAGCTGTCGTGCAGCTGCGACCACAGAGGCGGAAGAAGGCGGGGCGGGCGGTTGCGGCGCAACGCATGCGGTAACCGCGGTTCCAACTGCTGCCAATGCGGCCAGCCTAACGGACAAAGCTGGCACCGTTTGCGTCAATTACCGCCCCTGTCATGCTGGCCGGAGCATCAAGTGCGCAGAACACAGCGATATCCGCAATCTCTTCCGGTTCTGCCACACGGCCCAGCGGGATGTCGGCCAACAAGCCATCGCCGCCCCGGCTTTCGAGATAATCGCCTGCCATCGCTGTATCGGTAAAGCCGGGAGTGATGGCGTAACTGAAGATATTGTCGCGCGCATATCCACGGGCAATTGTCTTGTGCATTGCCACCATACCGCCCTTGGCTGCGGCATAGTGCCAATGCGCCGGGGAATCGCCGCGATAGGCGGCGCGGCTGGCGATGTGGATAATCCGCCCGCCTCGACCCTTGTCTTGCTCTGCGCGGTCCTGCCAATGGCGGATGGCAAAGCGACTGAGCTGCGCGGCGCTCGTCAAGTTGATCCGCATGGTATCTTCCCAGCGATCGAGCCATTCAATGTCACTGGCATGCAGCGGACTTTGTTCGAACAGCCCGGCATTGTTCACCAGCACATCTATTTTTCCATTCAGCCGCTCCAGAGCTTCCTGCCACAGCATTTGTGCGGCGGGAGGATCGCAGAAATCTGCGGCAATGGTGCGTGCATCAATCGCCTTGGTGGCGTGGCCGATCACATTGCAGCCGCGTTCCGTCAGCTGATCCGCGATTGCTTGTCCGATGCCTCGGCTGCTGCCTGTCACAAGTATGTTCGTCATGGCAACGCATCATAGCGGCGCATCGCGAGTGGTGGAAGAGCAGTGCGCAAGCCGCAGAAAAGAACGGCATACGGACGAAGGTGCGCTTGTCTCACGCGTATCATCCGCTAAGTGGGAGCCATATTCGCATCCAACGGGACACATCATGGCAGAACGCCCCCTTTCGCCGCATCTTTCTATCTGGAAATGGGGACCGCATATGGCGGTTTCGATCCTCCACCGTGTTACAGGGGACGGCATGGCAATTGTCGGCCTGTTCATGCTGCTCTGGTGGTTGGGCGCTTTGGCAAGCGGTCCTGAATATTATGCCCACTTCTCGGATTGGATGGGCTCGCCATTCGGCTATGTCATCATGATCGGTCTGACCTGGGCTTTCTTCAATCATGCGGCATCGGGCATCCGTCACTTCGTGATGGATGCAGGTGCCGGATTTGAACTCGACACCAACCGCAATTGGTCCTGGATTTCGATGGTCGGCGCAGTCGTGCTGACCGCCGCCGTCTGGGCCTACATTTTGCTGCGTTAGGACTTACAATGGGTAACGGAACTTCCATCGGCCGCGTGCGCGGTCTCGGTTCGGCTCACGAAGGGCCGCATCACTGGCTGGTGCAACGCTTCACCGCCGTCGGTAATCTGGTGACGGTGCTGTTTCTCATCATCTCGCTGGTGATGCTGCCGGACCTCAGCCATTCAACGGTATCGGGCTGGATTTCAGAGCCGATCCCCGCCTTCATGATGGCATTGCTGGTCGTCACGACATTCTGGCACGCGCGGCTCGGGCTGCAGGTGCTGATAGAGGATTACGTGCATGAAGCCGGCAGCAAGTTCGCCGCTATTCTCGTCCTCAACCTTTTGACCTTCGCAGGGGCAGGCTTTGGCCTCTTCTGCATCGCCCGCCTTGCCTTTGGCGGAGGAGCTGCCTGATGGCCCGTACGGAAACTTTTGAAATCAACGGACGCGCATACCCGATCACCGACCACACATATGATGTGGTGGTTGTGGGTGCAGGCGGTTCCGGCCTGCGGGCCACGATGGGCGCTGCCGAAGCCGGCTTGAAAACGGCGAATATCTCCAAGGTGTTCCCCACACGCTCCCACACAGTGGCAGCGCAGGGCGGCATCGCGGCGAGCCTGGGCAACAACACGCCTGATCACTGGTCCTGGCACATGTATGACACCGTGAAAGGTGCAGACTGGCTGGGCGACCAGGACGCGATCGAATATCTGGCGCGTGAAGCTCCGCAGGCCGTGTATGAGCTGGAGCATGCAGGCGTTCCGTTTTCTCGCAATGAAGACGGCACGATCTACCAGCGCCCCTTCGGCGGCCACATGCAGAACATGGGTGACGGCCCGCCCGTGCAGCGCACCTGCGCCGCGGCTGACCGTACCGGCCACGCCATGCTTCACGCACTGTATCAGCAGAGCCTGAAGTATGCCGCAGACTTCTTCATTGAATATTTCGCAATCGATCTGATCATGTCGGGCGAGGGGCCTAACCGCCGCTGTGTTGGCGTGATCGCCATGTGCCTTGACGATGGCACGATCCACCGCTTCCGCGCCCACGGCGTTGTGCTGGCGACAGGTGGTTATGGCCGCTGCTATTTCACTGCCACCAGCGCTCACACATGCACCGGCGACGGCGGCGGCATGGTGCTGCGCGCAGGCCTGCCATTGCAGGATATGGAATTCGTGCAGTTCCACCCCACCGGCATTTACGGCGCGGGCGTTCTCATTACCGAGGGCGCGCGGGGCGAGGGCGGATACCTCACCAATTCCGAAGGCGAGCGGTTCATGGAACGCTATGCTCCCTCCGCAAAGGATCTAGCGAGCCGCGATGTTGTCTCCCGTTCGATGGCGCTGGAAATGCGCGAAGGGCGCGGCGTGGGCGAAAACGGTGATCACATTCACCTCCACCTCGACCATATCGACCCCGCCGTTCTGGCAGAGCGTCTGCCCGGCATCACCGAAAGCGGCAAGATTTTCGCCGGCGTCGACCTGACCCGCCAGCCGCTGCCGGTAACACCAACCGTGCATTACAACATGGGCGGCATTCCGTGTAACTATCACGGCGAAGTCGTCACGATCGGCCCGGACGGCAATCCCGATACCGTGGTCCCCGGCCTGTTTGCCGTTGGCGAAGCGGCCTGTGTGTCCGTCCACGGCGCAAACCGCCTTGGCTCCAACTCGCTGATCGATCTTGTGGTGTTTGGCCGGGCAACCGGCTTCCGTTTGAACGAGCTTATCAAGGCCGGCACCGCGCATGATGAATTGCCGGGCGACTCGGCTGATCTTGCGCTGACCCGTCTCGACCATTTCCGCTTTGCCGATGGCGGTTCAACCACGGCGGAACTGCGCAAGGAAATGCAGCAAACGATGCAGGCCCACGCCGCCGTGTTCCGTGACAGCGAGCTCATGAGCGAAGGCGTTCGCCAGCTGACTGCCACGAACAAGCGCATGGCGGACGTGAAGGTCCACGATCAATCCCTGATCTGGAACAGCGACCTCATCGAAACGATGGAACTCGACAATCTGATGGCGCAGGCTGTGGTGACGATGGCCTCCGCGGAAAACCGCAAGGAATCACGCGGCGCCCATGCCCACGAAGATTTCCCCGATCGCAACGACAAAGAGTGGATGAAGCACACCGCCGCATGGTTCGAAGGCTGGGGCGGCTCTGACGGAACGGTGAAGATCGATTACCGCCCGGTGCATGAGTACACGCTGACCGATGATGCGGAGTACATCGAGCCGAAAAAGCGGGTTTATTGATGGGGTCGGACGACGAAAAAATTGCGGTTGTAACAAAGACCTGCGTCAATGTTCTTTCGATGAATTCAGAACTTTTTGTGAAGAAGGGCATTTTTGGAACGCCAAAGCCAACTGATCAACAAATAGGCTGGACGGCGGGATTTTGCGACGCAGCCACGCAATCACTTGGGTTAGATGATGCTGGAGTTTTTGCCATCATGGCCGTGTCGTTTGAGGCTGCATTCGGAAAAGCAGGTCAGAAGACTCTAACTAGGTGGCTGCGCGACCAGTCATCTTTTGAGAGCGGCATGATACAAGGAGGCAACGCATATTTGGATTGGATGAGCGGCGGCCAAAATCCAATCATGCCACTTACAAATTAAAGCCTTTGCGACATTAAGCGATTTTGAGTTTTCGTCGTTGTTCAAATTTCCCTTGGGTGATCGAGTCAACCCCCAAGGTATCCCATGTGCAGAGCCCGAGAGAACCATCATTCCCACTGTGAAAGCGCGCATATAGCGGAAACCCAACCCCATCCTCTCTACCCTAACCCTGTCCTTCGCGCTGACGGCCTTCCTGATCGAGCTCACTCCCGGCCCGAACATGGTCTGGCTGGCGCTCCTCAGCGCGCGGCAGGGCAGGCGCGCTGGTTTTGCGGCAACGCTCGGCATTGCGCTCGGCCTCGGCTTGCTCGCGCTGGCGGCAGTGTTCGGGCTGGCGCAATTGGTGGCAGAGTATCCGCTGCTGTATCAGGGCATCTGTCTTACCGGAGTTGCATTCATGGTCTGGCTGGCGTGGGATGCCTGGCGTGATCCTGCCGATCAGGCATCATGGGCCAACTCCGTGCAGCAGACGAGCCGCCTGGCCTTTTTGCGCGGTTTGCTGATCAATGTCCTCAACGCCAAGGCGGCGATGTTTTTCCTGACGGTGCTGCCCAATTTCATCGATCCGCAGCGCGCGATCACTCAGCAATATCTGCTTTTGACCGGCATTTATCTGTCGATCGCGACAGCAATCCACGTGATCCTCGTGCTTGGTGGAAACCGGTTGGGCCGGTTGGTCATCAAACAGGCACACAGCACTGCTGTCAGGGCAGTATCCGCATTGGCCTTGCTTGGAGTGGCAGCCTGGATGTTGGCGAAACTTTAGTAGCAATTGGCAGGGCGCGCTTGCTGGGCTAATCATTGCGGCATGATCATGCACCATATGCGCGGCCCGGCCGCATTTGTCCTTTCCGCCCTTGTTCTCTCCGCCCCTGCTGCAGCTCAGCTTGCGCCGCCTGAGCAAGCCATCACTTCCGCCGTGGAAGCGGGCTTCGAGGATGATGTCGCATTGCTTGAAGCGATGGTGAATATCAATTCCGGCACGCACAACCACGAAGGCGTGCGCGCGGTTGCGGACTTGCTCATCCCTGAATTCGAGGCGCTCGGTTTCACCACCGAATTTATCGACCAGAGCCACGTCGATCGCGCAGGCCATCTGTTCGCCCGGCATGAGGGCAATCCCGGTGCGACGCGCATCCTGATGATTGGCCACATCGACACGGTGTTCGAGCCGACATCGCCCTTCCAGACGTTCATCCGCGACGGCGATACCGCCATCGGCCCCGGCGTGAATGACAACAAGGGCGGGATCATCGTGATCCTCTCTGCGCTTCGCGCCATGCAGGCGGCAGGCACTCTGGACAGCGCCAATATCGTTGTCGCGCTGACCGGGGACGAGGAGGATGCCGGCTATCCTATCGAGCAATCGCGCGAGCATTTGATCCGAACGGGCCAATGGGCTGATGTTGCGCTGGGGTTTGAAGGGCTGGCGGTGATGGAGGAGCGCGATATGGGCGTTGTTGCGCGGCGTTCCTCAAACAACTGGACGCTGAATACCACCGGCCAAAGCGGTCACTCCTCACGCATTTTCACCGACGGCGCGGGCTATGGCGCGATATATGAAATGACGCGCATTCTGGATGCCTTCCGCCGCGAATTGCCGGAGGAAAACCTTACCTATAATGTCGGCTTCATGGCGGGCGGCACACCGGCCGAGATGGGCGAGGACAATCTTTCCGCCACCACCATAGGCAAGACCAATATCATACCGGACAGCGCCGTTGCGCGCGGTGATTTGCGCACGATTTCGCAGGAGCAGACAGAGCGTGTTGCTGCCGCCATGCAGGTGATTGTCGATAACAATCTGACCGGCACCGATGCGCAGATCAGCTTCAACTTCCGCTACCCGCCAATGTCGCCCACGGATGCCAACCGCGCACTGCTGGCGCGGCTCAATGTGATCAATGCCGATATGGGGCTGGAGCAAATGGCAGAGTTTCCGCCAGCGCTTCGCGGGGCTGCCGATATCAGCTTTGTAGCGCCCTACACAGACGGGCTGGCGGGAATGGGGCCGAACGGCAGCGGCGCCCATGCAGAGGGCGAAAGCGTCGATCTTGCCAGCTTTATCCGACAGGCCCAGCGCGCAGCAATCCTGATGACGCGCTTGGCAGCAGAAGATTACCCGCGCCAGGAGCATTGAACATCGCGCGTTCAGCAAGCTGGGCACATGGACCGCGTGTACAATTCAACCGGCAGGCCGGGAAAGGCACGAATTTCAGATGATGCGCTTAGTCTGGTTTCTGGCGATAGCAGCGACCTTATGGTTCGCGTTTATCCCGCCCAGTTGGGGCGGTTTGGGCGGGGCCGGGTATCACGGGGTTGCATTTGTTGTGCTTGGAGTGCTGACGCCGGCAGCCTTTCCGAAATTGCGCCTTGTTACAATCTGGACCGCGCTGGTCATGCTTGGCGGCGGAATTGAGTTGGCGCAGGGCACAACAAGCCTGCATCGCCACGGCGAATGGAGTGATTTCGTAACGGATGTTATCGCGGCCACAGTCGGAGTTGTCTATTACCGTATCTGGCTCTACCTCCGCGGCGTAATGGCGCCCGGTGAATCGGCTGTCGAGGAAGAAGGCGATTCGGCCCAGCGCGGCCGCGTCGATGGAAAGCATTAGGGAATAATGGCCAGCTCACGCAAGAAATCGGCGCGCCAGCGCGCGGTGCCGCTGTCCGGCAACGTGTTTGCTGACATGAGCCGCGCATTCTGGGGATTTGCCGCTTTTGCCAGCTTCGTGGCGCTGCTTGGCGGCGCGTCGCGCTATGATGTCGAAAGCTTGCCGGTCCTTCGCGTGGTCAGTGTGCTGGTGCTGGCATTTGCCGCCTGGAAGATGCCAGCGGACCGGCTGCGCGCGGTCAAATGGCCTATGGTTCTGCTTGGCCTTCTGGCCGCTACGATGGTGATGCAGCTGATCAAGCTTCCGCCCTCGATCTGGCAGGATCTTGCCGGACGCGACATCATCTACCGTATCGGCGTTGCAGCCGGGATGGAGGATATATGGCGGCCGATTACCTTCTCGCCAGCAGCCACCTGGAACTCGCTGGCTTCGCTTGCCGTGCCTGCAGCCGCCCTTGCGCTGCTGGCCTGGATGGACAGGGCTGAACGGCGCCAGACGTTATGGGTATTTGTAAGCATCGGAGCGTTCAGCGCATTTTTGGGTGTGGTCCAGCTGGCACTGCCTTCGGCTGACAATCTCTATTTCTACGATATTACCAACAATGGTTCTGCGGTTGGTTTGTTTGCCAATCGCAATCACAATGCGATTTTCTGCGGGATTGCACTGCTTGCCGCGATTGACCGTCTGCAGGAAGAATGGGGCGGCAGCGACTGGCCGTTTCGCATCGGTGGTGCATCGATTGCGGCATTGCTGGTCATAGGGATTCTGGTGAACGCTTCTCGCGCCGGCCTGCTGGTATTGGTGCTGGTGTTTGCACTGACATCGATCCGCCAGTTTATCATGCTGCGCAGTGGCGATGGCTATGGCAAGGGCAGCGTGGCGCTGCGCCTGCTTTATGCCGTTCTGCCGGTTGCAGGTGCGGCAATCCTGGCTGCCATGCTGTTTGCGCAGAACCGCCTGACGGGGCTCACGCGCCTTGTCGAACAGGATCCGTTGGGAGAGCAGCGGACGCAGTTGCTGCCCTATTTCTGGCAGATGTTGCAGGATTACATGCCATGGGGCGCAGGCTTCGGCGCCTTCGAGCAGGCCTATCGCACCATCGAGCCGGCAGAGACGCTGGGGCCGCGCTATCTCAACCAGGCGCATAACGACTGGATCCAGTTCTTTATCGAAGGCGGTGCCTTTGCCGCGGTGATTTTGGTTCTGTTCGCGGTGCTGATATTGCGCGCAGCGGTGAAAATGGTGCGGTCCGGCAGTAGCGGCACTGCCGGCCGGCGGCAGACCTTGCTGGCCCTGATGCTGCTGGCGCTTTTTGCTGCTGGCAGCCTTGTCGACTATCCGCTTCGTACACCGCTGGCGATGATCTTTGCGGTTTATTGTCTCGCGACGGTACTACGTCCTGTTTCGGGGACGGATGATGCCTTACAGGTTGCGCATTCGCAGCCAAAGTCATAGGCCTTTTCGCTTCCGCGAATTCAAAATTGTTGCTGAGGGTAACGCATTGTTCAACTTACGGAAATTCGCTGTTCTGCTGGTTCTGCCGCTGCTTGCTGCATGTGCTTCTCCGCCGCCGATGGGCGGAGCGCCTGGCGTCTCGATAGCCGATTACTCGACCATGCCCACGCCTGGCGAGGGTGATTTCCTGCCCGACGTGCAGGACAATCTGCTGCGTCCGCTTGATGTCCTCCAGATCGACGTTTTCAGCGTTCCTGAACTGACCCGCGAAGTACAGGTCGGAGCAACGGGTTCGATTGATTTCCCGCTTATCGGCACTGTCCAGGCAGCCGGCCGCAGTCCGGAAGAGCTTTCGCTTGAAATCGAATCGCGCCTGCGTGGCACCTATGTGCTGGAACCCGATGTTTCGACGCGCATAACCGAACGCAGCCAGCGATTGTTTACTATTGGCGGAGAGGTCTCCAATCCGGGCCGCTATCCCATCGTCGCACCTATTACGCTGATGGAAGCTGTCGCGATCGGCGGGGGCATGGATGAATATGCCGACAAGGATGAAGTGCTGGTGTTCCGCACGGTGGGCGAAGAGCGTTATATCGGCGTTTACAACGTCGAGGGCATCCAGCGCGGCAATTACGCCGACCCTGTAATCTACCCCAGCGATATCGTGATCGTTGGTGATTCACCGGGACGCCGCCGTCTGGAAAGCATTCTGTCGCTGACAACAGCGATCGCTACGCCTCTTGTTCTGCTTGAGCGGGTGATAAGGTAACAACGATGGCAAACAATCGCATCCAGCCCATAGTGCAGGACACATCCGACATGCGCGAAGGCATGAACCCCAGCATGCAGACCCTTTCGATGGGACCAATGATCGAACAGGTCATGCAGGCAGTGCGGAACAATCGCTGGCTTATTGTGGCGATCGTGGCTGCAAGCCTGATCATAGGCATCGTCGCCACGCTGCTGGAAACCACGCTGTACCGGGCAAGTTCCAGGCTCGAAATCAGCCGGGTGGATAATTCGGTTGTCGGTGTTGAAGGCGTGACCGTTGATGAACGGATGCGTGACCAGCAATATTATGAGACGCAGTATCAGATATTGCGGGCCCGTTCCCTGGCCGAGCGTGTAGTGCGCGAGATGAATCTTGCCCAGGATGAACGATTCATTGAAGCCTTTGGTCTGACGGGCCTTCCTGAAAACAACCCGGAACGTCAGCTTACTGCGGTTTTGTTGGCCAATCTCGACATCACGCCGGTGGAACGGTCTTCGCTGGTGGATATCAGCTTCATCAGTCCTGATCCGCTGGTGTCGATGCAGGTCGCCAATGCCTGGGCGGAAGAATACATCTCCTCCAACCTGGATCGCCGCTTCGGCGCCACGGTCGAGGCACGCCAGTTCCTTGAAGAACGGCTGAGTGAATTGCGCGTCAGGCTGGAAGAGGCGGAGCGCGAATTGATCCAGTATGGTGCGGCCAACAATCTCTTCACGATCCAGTCGCCCAGTGACGGCGGCAGCGGTGAAACAGCATCCCAGACGATGGTTGCGAGCGATTTGCAGGCCCTCAATGCCGCATTGGCGCAGGCCACAGCGGACCGTATCGCGGCACAAAGTACGTTAACCGCGCCCGGCGCGTCTCTTGATGAGCAAGACCTCGGCGTATTGGCGGCATTGCGCGGGCAGAGGGCAACGCTGGTGACCCAGCGTGCTGAATTGCGCACCCGCTTTGCCGATCAATATCCACCCATCGAAGCGCTTTCCGCGCAAATCGCGCAGCTCGACAGTGAAATCGTCCGCGAGCAGCGGCGTGCGGAAGGCAGCGTTAGCGACCGCTATACGCAGGCCCTGTCGCGGGAACGGCAACTGCAGACGCGCGTGAATGAATTGCGCGCGGAATTCCAGGATCAGCGCGGGCGGAGCGTCCAGTATAATATACTCCAGCGCGAAGTGGACACAAACCGCGAGCTGTATAACGGCTTGCTACAGCGTTACCGCGAAATCGGCGTCGCCGATGTAGGCGAGAACAACGTCACCATCGTGGATACCGCCCGCATGCCGGGTGGGCCATGGTCGCCCAGCCTGTCGCAGAACGTGCTACTTTCGCTGTTCATCGGCCTGCTTGCTGCATCGGGTGTCGTGTTCCTGCGTGAACAACTCAACCAGAGCCTGCGCGATCCTCGCGAAGTTTCGGAGCGGCTCGGCCTGCCGGTTGTCGCCAGCATCCCGAAAAGCGAGGAAGACGATCTGGTTCAGGAAATCAACACGCCATATACCGGCGTTTACGAGGCATATTTCAGTGCGCTCAGCTCTGCTGCTGCACTGAATAAGGGGATCCTGCCGAAATCGATCATGATCACCAGCTCTCGTCCCGGCGAAGGAAAAAGTTCCAGCGCAATCGCACTGGCTTCCATCGCCGCGAGGCAGGAAAAGCGGGTCTTGCTTGTTGATGCTGATATCCGCAACTCCGTGCTACGAACCTACCTGTCGCTTGAATCCAGTATGGGCCTCTCCCAGGTGCTGCGCGGGGAAGCGTCATGGCACGATGTTCTCCTCAAAGCGCCCGATATGGACAATTTCGATATCATCGCTGCTGGCCGCAACAGCGCGTCTGCGGCAGAACTGCTGTCCGGCTCGCGCTTTTCGACCCTGCTCGACGAGGTCGAAAAGGAATATGATCTGGTGATCATCGATGGCCCGCCAGTGCTTGGCCTTGCCGATGCACCCTTGATCGCCGGCCTGGTGAATGCCGTCCTGCTTGCGATCGAAGCAAATGCGGGCAAATGGCGCTTCGTCGAAAATGCTCTTGCGCGGCTCGAGCAGAGCCATGCCAATGTTCTCGGCGTGATTGTGACGAAGCTGGACGAACGCAATTCATCTTATGGCTATGGTTATGGCTATGGTTATGGATACGGATACGGCCGCAAGGATGGTGACGAAGATGGTGCTGAAGGTGAGCAGGGCGGGGTTCCTGCCGTCGCCCGGCCAGCAGAAGGTTAAGCCATGCGGTTCGCGCGCGTTATCCTGGCGCTCGGTATTGCGGCGCTGGCGCCGATAGTCGGCCTGCAGTCACTGGCGAATGCCAATCTTGCGATCCCGCCGGCACAGCACTGGAATGGCTTCCAGACCGCCAAATTCGCGCTGGCCCGGCTGGAAGCGGGAGAGGTCGTGGACGGCGAAGTGCCGCAATTCAGCATTCGTGAGCCCGGTCCCGATTTGGCGCGGATGGCGTTCGCTTCGGAACCGTTGGCGAGCGATGCGCTGTTCGTGCTTGCAGTAGAAGCGCAGGAACAGCGCGGTGAAGAGGCAGCGCGAGAAATCGTCCAGCTTGCCGGGCAGCTTGAACAGCGCAATCGGTACGTCGGAATCTTGCGTATGCAGAATGCGCTGGCCGACGAGAATATCGACGATGCCTTTGCGGTGCTGGACCAGTTCGCGCTGGTCAACCCTGACATGGCGGGGCCGCTGGTGACCGCGATGACGCCGCTTCTTGCTGAACCTGTGACGCTTTCCAGTATGGCAGAGGCACTTTCCAGAGACCCTGTATGGGCCGAGGATTTCTGGATCTTCGCTCCGCGCAATCCTGAAACTGTCGCGGGCCTCATAGAGCTTCGCAGCCGTGTCGATACGGGCACCAGTGCCGAGAGCGACGAGCTGCTGATGGCGGCCGCCGTACAGCAAAACCGGCACGCGGATGCCCTTGCCATGTGGGATAGGCTGGCAGGCGAAAGCGCCAGCAGGCTCGCCTACATTCCCGACGAATCCTACGCGCCGATCGGGTGGGATTTTGAGAAAACGGGCCGGAAATCGGTCAATGTGACGGGATCGGGCGGCTACCGGATTTTTGTCGCCGGGAATTCCGACGGGGCTATCGGACAGCAGTTGGTTCGTCTTGAGCCTGGTCAATATGTGCTTGAAATACAGGGCGATGATGCTGTGATTGCGCGGCTGCGAAGCGCGCTGCGATGTGCCAACAGTGATGCCAACCCGCAATGGCAGCAAGGGGCGGAAGAAACGCGCTTTACCGTTGCTGCGGGTTGCACGATCCATTGGCTGATGCTGGGTGCTGACACTTTTGAACAGCGCAACCCGATAGAGGGCATGTTGAGCCGGATCGATTTCCGCCGCGCTGATTGATCATCCCGGTTCAGTCTAGCGAGCGGGGCTGTATGCCCCGGGATCATAGCCTAGGCGTTCCATCAGCGGACCGGCGATCTGCTGCAAATACGACACGTCATCATCCGTACTGGCGACATGCCAATTCGGCGCGGGGAAGCGTTTGGCGTCGGCAATGATTGCTGTCGATGAAGGGGCAAGCGACAGCAGCCGGTTCAGCCGCTGGCGATTTATGGAGCTGGGCTTTTTGGGCAGAAACGGCTCCCGCATATCCGGCGTGCGCCCGATATGCGCGCCGATCGCCGCCAATGTCGCGTGCGGATCGCTTGTCAGTTCACGAAAGCCAAAAGGCATTATGCCGGGCACAGCCAGCCAGCTTTCTACATGGCGCACCCACCATTCCAGCATTGTATCTCTACCGTTCCAATGTGGACGGCGCAGAAATGCGCCAAGCGTTATGTCAGCAACATCGGCGTGGTCGGGTGACAGGAATTGTTTGTAGGACACCATGACTTCGCGCGGGTCGCGGTGAACATACAGCACATGCGCACCGGCCACGGCTTCCCGCCATTTGCCAGCCAGCTTGCCGGTTTCCTCTGCCACCCACGTTTCTGACAAATCGGCGAGATAGTGGGTCTTCATCAGCGGATTGGGTACTGCCGAAAGGATTTTCCCCGCCAGTTCATCAGAGAACGGGCGAAACTCCGATGTTAGCCGCTCGATGTTCAGATAAAGGTGGTCCAGCGGCCTGCCGAACATGCGCTGCGATCGCGCCGTCGGAAACTGCCGGCGCAGTGTATCAAGCACAAGATGCGTGCCGGAGCGCGGATGCGACGCGACCATGATCGGTTTGCTGTTCATGTGGTTGCTTTCGCGCGGCGCACTCAGGTGACATCCATGATGATTTTGCGGGAAAGATAACGGATCAGCAGCTTGTCCGGCGCCAAGATCGACTTGCGCCTGCCCGGGCTGGCTGCGTGGTCAATCGCAAGGCGCGATGCCTTGTGCAAGCCGCGGACAAACCGCTCCGGTCCCCAATCATCCATAATGGCGGCGCTACGCTTTCCCCATTGCCGCCGTTGCTGGGCGGACAAATCCGCGAGAGTGGCGATGGCATTTTCTATCTCGTCCGGTTCTGCCGGATCAAACAGAACACCGTTTGCGCCATCTTCCACCAACTGCGCTGCACCCGCGCTTCGCGATACGGCAAGCGGCAGGCCGCTTGCACCAGCTTCGGATATGACCAGCCCCCACTGTTCATGCAGTGCCGGATGAATAAACGCCTCTGCCAGACCGTAAATTGCCGGCAAGTCATCATAGGCGCGGTAGCCTAGAAGATGAACCTTGTTGGCGATGCCAAGCTTGCTGATAAGCGCTTCGAGCAATTCACGTTGCTCTCCGTCACCCAGAATACACAAATCGGGGCAATCGCTTTGCGATGCGGCGACACGGGAATAGGCTTCGATAAGAGCAGGCAGATTTTTCTTAACGATAAAACGGCTGCTTGCGAGGAAATAGGGCCCTTCCGGCAAGTTGTTCGATGTGCGCAGCGCCGCTGCATTGTTGCGGGCTGCCAAGGCACCGCAGGCGAAGTGGGCGTTGTCTATCACATCATATCCGCGGGTTATCCGGTCTTCGTTCATGCCCAGCGTCGAGAGATATTCGCGGTGCGCATCGCCAGCCACAAAGCCTGCATCGCAGTACCGGATTATGCGGGCCTTGATGGCTTCACGCCAAGTGTTGCGCGCTGCATCGGTAGCCTGGCTGTCAGACATCATCACCACAGCAGCGTTGTTGCGATAGGCCCACCTGAGGCCCGCAAAGCTTTCCGCACAGGCCCAGCCGGGCAGGGCGACGACATCCGGTTTGACTGTGTCCAGCGTATTGCTGACATCGGCCTCTGCCCGGCCTTCCCGAACTGCGGCAGCATAGCTTGCCTTGTTGTCGTAAAGCCGGTGGACTTCATAATCAGTATTCGACGTGGAAACGAAGCCTTCGAAGGTGCCCTCGTTCGCAAGAGAGATCACCGCAAAATCGGCTGCCGACGCCGTTAGGGCGGCAAAGCGGGCATGGTGGTAATTGCCAATTTGCCGGGTCAGGACTGCTATCCGCATCTCAGGACTCTTGGGCGGAGTGCGGTGTCGGCAAATGGCCTTCGTCTTCAGGGTTCAGGTATTTCTTGATCTTGGCAGGAGCACCAGCAATCAGCACTCCATCGGGAAATTCGCCGCGCACCACGCTGTTCGCCCCGACAATGCAATTCCGGCCGATTTTTGTGCCGGGCCCAAGATAGCTATTGCGGCCTATCCAGCTGAAATCGCCGATCTCGACCGGAGCGACGGTAAAGCCCTGGTCGCGCACGCCAATCCCGGGAACATGGATGTGTTCCTGATCGCGGATGGAGACATATTCTGCAATCGCCACGCGTTTTCCGATGGTTATACGTTCCGACGCGACCAGCACGCTGCCGCGGTTGATGGACGATCCGTCACCAAGCACGATCGTCGCATTGCGTCCCGGAGCAAGCAGCAGGTGTTCCCCCAAGACGCAATCCCGGCCAAGCTCTATACGGCAAGGCAGGTGGCTGAATTGGATCGGCCCGTAAAACCGCGTGCCGACCGGGGCAGGGCGATGCCAAATGAATACGCGCAGATTATACCACGTCCAGCGCAGCGCCATGATGAGCTTTTGCAGCACAATCGAAAGTGCTCGGAGAAGAAAAGACATGCAGCGCTATCCTATCGACCGGTTCTGTGGACTGGCGGTAACCGGCTTGCGCTTGAACGCCTGCGTGAGGCCGCCTGATACACCTGCGCCTGCCCGGTCATCCGGTTGCGGGCCCATTTTGCGACAACATAAGACGCCCATATGACAGCTGCGTAGATTGGCAGGTTCACGAACAACAAATCATGTCCGTGGGTAATCGCCGTAAGCGAATAGGGCAGCAGGCTGACATAGGCGACTTGCCAGAAGAATCCGCGATTCATCGCCTTCCAGTAAAGGACACCAAGAATGTAGGTCATCAGGAAGAAATAGAATGCGCCAAAGTATCCTAAATCGCGATAGGCAGCGCCGGGGCCAGTTGGCGTTGTACCGGTCTTGAAGAAAAAGTTGTATTGATTGGCAAGGTATTCCGTGTTGATCGGGTCTGTCCCTGCCATCAGGTTCTTTTTGAGTTCCCGGCCAACCAGTTGTCCCGGAATATATTGGTTTACAAGACGGTTCCACAGTGCACCGCCATAGGTATAATCGTCGGTATCGTTCATATATTGAACGAGATATGCGGCATTGCGCACATCATGTGCGATTTCTGCATTTCGTCGAAGCGTAGCGCCCACGTCGACACGGACCCACAGCTGCGGGTTGATAATAGATACCGTCTGCCCGGTTTCGGCGATGATTTTTTCCTGTGCCTGACGGAGCGGGGCCATCGAGAACACGACAACGGCGAACAGCATCATTCCGGTGATAACAGCAGGAAGCGGGATGCGGATGCGTCGGGCAAACCAGAGCACGGCGGCAACCGTCACAAAGACATCAATCATCTCGGACCGGCGAAGAAACACAAAGGCAACCTGAACGCAAATCAGCAGATTGATCCCGGCAAGGATCATGGTGAACGCATTGCGTTCACGAAGCACCAGCAGCAGTGATGCGGCCAGCGCTGGAATGCGCATCTGGGCGAAGAAAGCGACGATTGTGATCGGCCCGCTCCACTGTGAAACCCCCGCATATTGCGGCCGCATCTGCTCCAGCACGATGTTCGACCCCAGCGAAAACACAGTCAGCGCGATGACCGCGGGCAGCAATTGCATTGCGCTGAATTTTGGCGGTGGCGGTGTCCGATGTGCCAGCGCGCGATTTCTCTGACGGGCTACAGCTGCGTACCATCCCGCAGTAGCAAGCAGCAGGCACAAGGTCGCCATGAACCCAAGACCGACGATTGCATCACGCGGGACGATCGGATCCCGCGCGAGGAGGAGCAATTGCGGGGCGAACCACATAAGGAACACCAGTGCCATAAGTGTGGGCGCGCGAAGGTAGCCCGCAGGCTCCAGCAGCCCGCGCAGCCCGATGAACAATGCGACGATAAACAGGATGTATGTCATGCTGATGCTGCATCCCTGGCAGCTTCGAACGACAATATTGCTTCCGGCAGCCGGGCCGAGAACGTGTCCCACGAATATTCCCGCGCTTTTTCCCGTGCTGACGCAGCAAGTGTTTCGCGCAGATCCCGGTTCTCCACAATGCGTTCGATCGCATCGGCAAGGGCAGTGGGATCGCCGCGCGGTACAATCAGACCGTCCACACCGTCGCGCGCCACGCTGCCAGCTTCGGGCGTGGTGACTATTGGAACGCGTGCGCCCATCGCTTCGTAGGTGACCCCGGCGGAACCTTCCGCAATGCTGGGGAAGGCAAAAACGTCTGCCGCTGCAAGCTCGCCGCGCATTTGATCGTGCGGGATCCGGCCGAGGAAATTCAACTCACTGGTTTCCGGACGATTTCGAACTGTGTCGGTTGCATGACCCGCGATGCGGAATTCATATGTCCGCCCGCGTTCCCGCAGGATGCGGGCAGCTGCGGCAAGCGTATGGATGCCCTTGCGAAGACCCGGTTCGCCGGCGAAGAAAATGCGCCCTTTTTGCGTCTCGGGTTGGATTTCAAGAAACATCGGATTCGTCGTGTAAGGTTGCAGCAGCGTCTTTTCACGCGGCACACCAAAATTCTCGACGAGATCATCCTGGACAAAAGTAGACGGACACAGAAAAATATCGGTCATCGCCAGAGTTTCTTCGCTTGGGCGGAAGCCGGGATCAACTGCGGTCAGGGTCTCGCCCCAGTAATAACCGTCCGGCTCCCATCCGGGATGCAGTTGCCGTTCTTCTCGAACAATTCGTTCTGTAGACAGGGCGATGACCATGTCGGAAATCGTGGTGAGGCCTGCCTTCTTTGCCGCAGTCAGCATGCCCTGCGCCTCCATGAAGATCACGAGCAGGTGTGAAGCATCGCCAAGCCCCTTACGGACCATTTTTGCGCCAACACTCTTGTGCGCATCGATATAGGCGCGGGCGCGGTCTGCAGAACTGCCCAAGCGCGCGGCCTGTTCCATTTCCAGCGTCCAGGAAGGGAAGCTTACGGTTTTTTCCGCGACGTCTTCCGGCAATTGGCGTTTCGCCAGTTTGCGAAGGCGTCCGCCCAACCGGTTCGCAAGCGGAGCAACTAGTTTGCCGAAGCCGGCAGATCCCGTTAGATCTGTGTACAGTGCCTCCAGCATGCCGGCGCGCTCCAGCGCAATCGGCATATCGTATTGCCGCCGCGATCCGAACTGAACGACGAGGATGCTTGGACTTGTTTCAGCTGCCATAATCAAGTTTCATTGTGCAGGGGCCAAGTCTGTCGAAGTCGCTCGGGCACACGGTTGAAGTGGAATACGTCTTTGGATTGCGTGACCTAACGCCTTGATGCGTTTTTTGCCAGCTTCGAGCGTCCAAGCCGGATGTAGTTTTCCGCGATACTTTCGCTCCGCTGGTTGGTGCGGCTGCAAAAAAGATCAGAAAGCGTCAAGCCGAGATCGCAGTAACCAGGCTTCTTTGGCCCTTTAATGAACAGGGGAATTAGCTGGTGCCTTGATCAATGGCAGCTTGCGAACCTGCCAAATTGCCAGAAGCGCCAGGGTCGCAAAATATGCCGCCGTTCCCACACCACCAGCGGGCAATCCGAAAACTGAAAGACCGACAATTGACGCGACCAGGAATGATACGAACGAGATGATCGAAAACACGAAAGTTCGCGTCGCCCCAAGTACGATGTCGATCAGTGGTATGACGGCAAAGAAACAGGCGTTTGTCAGCGTACCTGCAGCCAGCCAGAGCAAGTTTGGATAAGCGGCGCCGAATTCATCACCGAAGATAATTTCCAGTGCCGGGCGACCCCCCAGGATCGCGGCGGTGAACATCACTAGCGCGACGCCCACAACGGGGAGGGTGGCCCGCATGACGATATCCTTCGCCTTGGCGACCTCACCGCTCACTGCCATCTTGGCGATGATCGGATAGACCGAAACATTTCCGGCGTCTGCGAAGCGCGCGAAGAAATAGGCACCCCGGAATGCCACGCCGAACAGCCCGGCGGCAGCAGGGCCGAGCAACATGGAGATCAACAGGACCTCACCTTTCCTAAGCATTATTCCGACAGTCCCGGTCGCGGAAACCGCAAAGGCGAAGCGCAGGAATTCGCGTTTCGGGAATGATTTGTCCTCGTTGTAACCTCCGCGCTTTTCCATCCGGCCGACCATGATCAGGCCGCATGCAGACAGCGTTACCGAAGTGAAGACCTGAATAAAGGCTATGGAATAGACATAATATTCCAGCGGCGCGTCGATCCACCACAATACGGCGGCGTTTATCGCAAGGGCCGCAGCTTCGGTTACGGTAAACATGATGGGAATACCGAACCGTTCCAAAAGGCGGAAGATACCAACGCTGGCGCTGCGGGCGTGAAACGCGACACTAAATCCATAGACGACGCCAAGCCACCGCAATTCACTATCAAGACCGAAGACTTCGATAAAAAACAGGAACGCCACGATTGCGCATATCGCCGCTGTGCATGCTGCTAGAAAATCGAGCCCGAGAGCGAAAAAATAGCGTTGCCGCAACTTCGAATAATTGCCCTTTTCCAGATCGTCAGCGCCAAAGCGATTGAGCGACTGCCAGGTATTGAAGCTGAAAATCCCGCTGAACAGTTCGGTCAGGGACTGGATCACGATCAGCTGCCCAAAAAGGAGCACACCGAGCGCATTGGTATTGATCATCAAGCCAGCGAAATTCAGCGCCGATACGGCATATGTTTCCATCACCGCCTTGGCGAAATTCCGGCGAAGGTTCTGAAATGGCGTCAATTTCCAAATCCTTGGCGGGTCATAACCATGCTTCTGGTAATGAACAAGGTGGATTGCGCCAACCAGCGAATGCGCGGCTTCAAGCAAGGCTTGTCGGTTTGCACGTCATCGCCGAAAGCCATGCAGATTTCCCAGATAATGCGACTGCGAGGAGCGCGCGTTAGCCCTTCGCCCAAATCACCACAACTGCTTTGTCGGCACCGTGCCTATTCGGTCGGCAACCGCCGCGCTTCGACAACAACTACCGGTTCGCCGAGCATTTCCCCGCGCATCCAGCCTTCCCCTTTTGCAGGATCAATCGGGGCAGCGTGGATTGCCTCCACCACATCCATGCCTTCGATGACATGCCCGAACACGGCATAACCGTTCTGCCACACGGGATCCTCGGCCTCGGGATTCGCGTCCAGGCCGGTCTGGTCGCCCAGCATGATCGAAAAATCACCATTTGCGGTTCCGGGTTCGCCCATCGCCATGGAAAGCGCCCCGCGTGTATGGCTGAGGCCCGTGACGGTCGTGGGTTCATGCGCGATTTGCGGCAGGATACGATCCGGATCCCACTGTGCGCCGCCCTGGATCAACCCGTTCGGCTGTTCGCCCCAGTCAAGATGCATTGCGCGGTAGAATACGATGCCGTCGAAGCGGCCTTCCTCGACATACCGCAGGAAATTGCCCGCCGTGATCGGCGCGCGCTCCGTCTCCAGCGCAATGACGATGTTGCCCATTGTGGTTTCGAGCACGACCTGCGCCGTTTCGTAGGCCGGCGCGGTTTCCGTGCCGGGATCGGCGGCATCCTGGGCGATGGCAGGCGATGCCAGGAACAATGCGAGAATAGTGAATCGGGTCAGCATGGCGCTAGTTGATACAGCATGCACGCTCGCGTCAAATTCTCCCGACCGCCATTCACAGCAAATTCAGTTCATCGCTATCAAAGCACAGTTCATCGTAATCATGAGGGAGTTGAGTTGATGTCCAAAGAACGCAGCCCCGGGATGAAATTGTTCATCACCGGATTGGTCGCAGCGGTTCTGATTGTGCCTTTGATGATGGTTTACGCGCTGGTGTGGGACCGGGAAATGCAGTCACAGTTGGCGCAATCGCAGATTACCGCGGGCTGGGGCGGGGCGCAGACGGTGACCGGTCCGTTGCTGGTGATCCCCTACAATGACGAACAAGTCGAAACGGAAACGGTGAATGGTGTGACGCAGGAACGCCGCCGCCAGGTCCGCCGCGAATTGTTTGTCTCTCCGCTAACGCAGGATGTGCAGACGACCATCGAACCGGACCGCAAGGGCTACGCCATTTATGAAAGCGTGGTGTATCAGGGCAGCATGAGCGGCACGGCGCAATTTGTGCTGAACGATGATCTTGAACGGCTGGGCATTGCACAGTCCGACCTGTTGCTGGATGCGGCGGAACTGCGTTTCGGTATTTCCGATCCGCGCGGTATCACGGATGGCGCGCGGGTGACCGTCAACGGAGAAGCAGCCCAGCTCAGCCCCGGCAACGGCCCGGTGGCCACGGCAGGATCGGGCTTTTCCGCGCCCGTCGCCTGGCTGGCAGGTGAACCTTTGGAAGTCGCATGGGAATATGGCCTGCGTGGCAGCCGGTCACTTTCACTCGTTCCGCGCGGAGGAGAAACGTCATGGAGCGTTACGTCAGACTGGCCGCACCCCAGTTTTACCGGCTTTGTGCCTGATGAGCGCGAGATTACGGATGAAGGCTTCGCCGCAACCTATCGCGGCATCACCAATCTGGCCCTTGGAGAACGCTTGCTGGCGACATCCGACCATTCCGCAGCAGGAGCAATAATGCATGTCGAAGGTTCCGATTCGGAGGCTTACGAAAGAGCAGCCAGGGGCGGAGCAGGCAGCAGCGCGATTGCGAGCATTGCGCTGGTTGATCCGGTTGACCTGTACAGCCAGGTAGACCGCGCCGTGAAATACGGATTTCTATTCATCGGCTTCACCTTCGCAGCTTTCCTCATGTTCGACGTGGTCGGCGGCGCGCGCGTCGCCAGTGCGGAATATCTACTGACCGGGGCAGGGCTGATCCTGTTTTTCGTGATGCTGCTGGCCTTTGCCGAAGTGGTCGGGTTTGCGCTGGCATATGTTATCGCCGCAGCTGCGATTATCGGCTTGCTGACTGCGTACAGCGCGGCGGTACTTGGCACCTGGCGCAGGTCTGGCTTTATCGGTTCGATGCTTGCAGGTCTGTACGCCCTTCTGTTTGTCCTGCTGAGTATGGAAACATGGTCGCTGGTGATCGGATCGGTGCTGCTGTTCGCAGCGCTTGGCGCGATAATGTACGCCACCCGGCATGTGAACTGGAGCGAGGTGGCGCAGCGCGATGACGCGGAGGAGAGCTTCGCCTGATCACCGCCCGCCACAGGAACGCAGAGAAAAAGGGGTAAGCTGGTCAGGCCAGCTTACCCCTTGATTCGTTTAGTCTGGCAATTTACCAGCGCAGCAATTTTGGCCCAGCCAGCCAGCCGATGCCAGCCATTATCAAGATCGGCAGGCAGTAAAAAACGGCCATGTAAAGCATTCCGCGCTCCGGACAGAAAGGCGCATAGGCTGTCATAGCAACGCCGCCCCCGAACAACCCCGCGACAAGGCCGGCGCGCCGCAGATTGGTGGGGGCAAGGGCACGCATAGCGATGATTGCACCGCCAAAGGCGAGCGGGCTGAGGAGCGCCATTGCTGTCAGACACCGCTGCCAGGTTTCGCCAGGAAAAGACGTCTGCGAATTTATCGAAAGGTCCATTGCCAGCAGGCCAAGGACCAGCACAAACGGCACAGATAGGATCGCGACCGACAAATTGGTCCTACGGCCTGGTCGCCCGAGTGCCCACAGCGCGATTGGTGCCATCAGCACCAAGGCGAGCGAAAAGCCCCATTTGGTAAGGATCGGCCCGGCACCGGTAGTCGCAATGCCGGGGAAAGCATCATCAAGCACGGCAATTGTTGCACCGGCGCATACGACCAGTGCCACCAGCAGCGGGGTGATAAAGCGCAGTGAATGTCCGGCCGCAGGCAGTGCCCCCTGGCTGGCCAGTTCATCGAGAATGGAATCAGTTTTGTTCATCGTTCCTGTTCGTCCACGATTTCTTTCAGCCGCAACATGCCGCGATGGACCCGCAGCTTCATTGCCGAATGTCCAATGCCGATCCGGTCGCTCGCCTCTCGATTGGTGAGACCTTCGATATGCGTCAGGCGGATCGCTTCCGCCTGCGCCTCGGGTAATGCGCCCAGCAGACCTTCAACGTCCATGCCAGCAAACGTATCCGCCGCCACATCCATGTCCGCATCATCATCCAGCACCAACGGACTGCGTCCGCGTTTGCGCCAGTGATCGATCAGCTTGTAATTCGCGATCGCATACATCCACGGCCCCACAGGACGCCCGGGGTCCAGCGTGTGGCGCTTGGTATGCAAGGCGATCAGACATTCCTGCAAAACGTCCTCCAATTCGCTGTAAGCCCCTACTTTCCGCGCCAGCATGGAGCGGATGCGGACAGAAGCCTCGGCAAGAAATTGCCGGTAAGCCTTGCGGTCACCTTCACGCGAAGCCGCCATAAGGCGGTCCAGCGTGTCGGCAGAAGCCGGCTTGTGATTGTCAGTTCGTCCCATTCGCGCCCACGGTTACACAGTTTTCCGGAAAATTCACCAATGCTTGAATCCCCCTGTTTTGGCGGAGCCGCGGCACAGACCTAGAAAGCTTGCGCCTTGCATTCAAGAACCGTTCAGATTACAAACGTAATCGTAAGGTCGGAGCACGTAGTTGTTTGGGGAGAACAAGATGGCTGCCAATGTGGGACCGGGTTCGGGTGGTGCTGGCACCGAGCGGATCAGCGAGGCAGAACTTGCCGTGATGGAGGCATTGTGGCTGACCAGTCCGCAAACCGCCGCCGAAGTTTGCGATGCCGTATGCACGCAGCGCGGCTGGTCCATTCCGACTGTAAAGACATTGCTTTCGCGTCTTGTGGCCAAGGGAGCCCTCGCGACCAAGCCTGATGGCAGGCGTTTTTTGTACACTCCGCGCATTGCAAGGCATGATTATGTCGGGACGGAATCGAAAAGGCTGGTTGAACGTCTGTTCGGTGGCCGCGCGGCGCCGCTATTCGCCCATCTTGCCGAGAGCGAAGCGCTGACGGCGGATGATATTTCCGAGATCGAGCGTCTCTTGCAGGAGATGAAGAAATGATCGACCTGCACTCAATCGCTCTATCCGAATGGATGGTTGATACCTTCATCTACACCGGGCTGCTGATCGCACTGGTTATGCTGGTGCGGCGGCCGGTCGCCCGGTATTTCGGCCCGAAAATCGCCTATGCCCTGTGGGTACTTCCGCTGCTGCGGCTGGTGATGCCGCCAATCGTCCTCCCAACCTGGATGGCCCCCTCAGAGCAGGCCACATCCCTGGCTGGATTGCAGGCTCAATCGCAGGCCCATTCGCATGCCTCTTCGCAAGCCATGACCAGCGGCGCGGAACAAATGATTGTGATCATCTCCGATGCACCCTCGGCGTTTGGCGATACGTCCGCTGGCTCTGCAGTACCGGAACTTGGGATCACGGCGACCGAGCTTCTCATCCCGCTCTGGCTTGCAGGCGCTGTAGTATTCCTTGGCTGGCGCATTCGACAATATTGGCAGATGCGGCGAGACCTGCTTGCTGATGCTCGGCCGATGGGCGAAGCCGGCAAGGTCCGGTTGGTGGAGACATCCGCTGTCAGCGCGCCGGTTGCTTTCGGCGTGCGCGACAAGGTGGTTGCGCTGCCGGTGAACTTTATGGCGCTGCTCGATGTGCGGGCGCGCGACATGGCCATTGCGCATGAGCTTGAGCATCATCGCGGCCACGATCTTCTCGCCAATATTGCGGCCCAGCCGCTGTTGGCTTTGCACTGGTTCAATCCTCTCGCCTGGTGGGGCTGGCGAGCAATGCGCAGGGATCAGGAGGCAGCGTGCGACGCGCGCGTTGTTGCTGGCCGTGCGCAGTCGGAAAGGGTTGCCTATGCAGAGGTTATTGCCGGCTTTGCTGCTGGCGAGCACCTGGCATTGGCGGCTCCGACGATAAATGGAATGGCCGGCGGGATGGCCACAGCAATGGCATGTCCGGTGCTTGGCGAGAAGTCCATCATCCACCGATTGAGGAGCCTCACCTTGACTGATATTTCTACCCGCCGCCGCCGGATTGGTATTGCCGCGATAACCACCACCGCCCTGGCACTGCCGCTGACTGCTTCGATCAGCTACGCCCAGCCACCGGCAGAGAACGCAGCCCTTGATCAATCCGGGACACAATCCGGGCCGCAATCCGGGCCACAATCGGGCGATTCCGATGATCAGGACGGCACGACCATAGACCCCAACACAACCATTCGCGTTGTACGCATCGAGAGGCAAGCTGAAGGCGATGCCGAACGGGATGTGGAAGGAGATAGCGAACTTGGCCCGGAACCGGATGGCGATTTCGATGTCGACATTGAAGATACAGAAGATGGCCAGCGCATTACCATCCGCACCACCCATTCCAGCGATGGCGAGCGGCGCACAGTCCGCCGGGTTATCCGCCGCGGCGATGGTGATCAAAGCACCGTGCGGCGGGCCGAAGAAATTCGCGCTGCCATGGCCGAGGTCGAGCGCGAACTGGAAGGGCTTGATGATGAAATCGAGAGCCATGTCGAGCGGGCAATCGTCCTTCGTTCGCGCGCCGGAGATTCGGGCACCAATCTGTTCGTGATCGACGAAGATCAGCAGGGTAACAACGCCATCCGCGCGCGGTGCGAAGATGGCCAGGATGTTAGCGAAGTCGAAATGGCTGATGGTCGGCGTGCCATGGTCATTTGCCATACTGCCATACGTGCACATGCCACGGATGGTCTGCGCAGCGTGATCGCTTCGATTGCAGCCAACCGGCAGATTTCCGCAGAAAGGCGCGAAGAGATCACCCGTCAGCTGGAAGAAGCCATCTCGGAAGTGGAACGATTGCGGTCTGAATTGGAGCACGTATCCTCGCGGCTTACCTTTCCAATACCGTCCAGACCGCAGAAACTTCCGGAAGTGCTGACCCGCACGGACGGCATGACCTTTGGCTATGCCAACGGTGGAGCCGGATCGCAGGCAGTCCGTTTATTACCGATGGTGCATCCATTGACGGGTATGCCGGCCGCCTTGCCCGGCACGCGCGAGGAGTGTGAACATACCTCGCCAGGTACCCGCGCCTGATTGGGCCGCAACATTGACCAAAAAAAGGGGGCGGGGCCAATGGCTCCGCCCCCTTTTTTGGTAGCGCGTGATTAGCGCCCGGCTAGCGCATTTGCAGGATTTCGCTGTCGCACCGGTCATCGTCACCCGTTTGCATGCCAAGACGCAATGCCGCCATCCGCTGCTGGCTGGTGCCGTGGGTGAAGTTTTCCGCGCTGACGCGACCTCCGGTCAGATTGTCATCTCCGATGGCAGCAGCGGCCTCCATGCCTTCCTCCAGATCTCCTGGATCGATCAGATTGCGGTTCCGGCCCGCCCAAACGCCTGCATAACAATCGGCATGTAGCTCCATCATCACGCTGAGTTGATTTGCCTGTCGCGGGTTCTGTTGCTGTGCACTGCGGATCTGCCCGGAGATACCTGTGACAGTCTGGATATGATGGGCATATTCATGCGCCACCACATAATAGCGCGCGAAATCGCCGCGATTACCGGACATCCGGGCAAGCTGATTATAGAACTCCACGTCGATATACATTGTCTCGTCAGCAGGGCAGTAGAATGGTCCCATGCCCACTGACCCCGGACCGCAGCCTGTGTCGAAACTCTGTGCGTCGGCAAATTCCAGACGTGGATCGCGGAACTGGTTGCCAATTCCGGCTTCCTGGAAGCGCGCTGCCCAAGTCTCGTTCAACGATGTCAGCGCGTTGCAGCTTTCCTGCGCATAGGCGTTGGAAGTGCAGATCGCCTGCTCGTCTTCGCTTGATGAAACCGTTTGCCCCGATCCGCCCTGAGCCCCTTCCAGAGAACCGATCATCTGCGTCGGATCAACACCGAACACCAGTGCGCCGATCAGCACCACCACAAGACCGCCACAACCCAGCTTCCCGCCGCCCAAGCCGCCGCCTCTGCCGCCGGTGGTGCCGACATTAATCTTGCTCGTATCAAATGGATTAAGCCTCATCCAACATTCCTACCCTTCGTTACGTCCAGTTTCCGCTGGACCCTTATCCCGACATCATTAGGACCATGTGTGAGAGTAATCCCATGGAGAATCAAATGTTCCTCGAAGGCAAACGTGCGCTGGTCACCGGTTCAACCTCCGGCATCGGCCTCGCCATCGCAAAGGCGCTGGCAGCCGAAGGCGCAAGCGTGGTGATCAACGGTTTTGGCGACGCAGATGAGATTGCGGGGATTTGCGCGGAAATCGGCGCGACACATTCCGGCGCGAATTTGATGGATGTGGGAGAGATCGAGACGATGATGGCGGAGGCTGGCCCGCTCGATATCCTCGTCAACAATGCCGGAATGCAGCACGTCTGCCCGGTGGAGGAATTCCCGGTCGAAAAATGGCATCAGGTGATCGCGCTCAACCTTACCGCAGTGTTTCACACGACGCGGCTGGCAGTGCCGGCAATGAGGGAAAAGGGTTGGGGCCGCATCATCAACACTGCGTCAGCCCATTCGAAAACCGCAAGTCCTTTCAAGAGCGCCTATAACGCCAGCAAGCACGGCGTGGACGGCTTCACCAAAACGGTCGCGCTGGAACTGGCAGAAACCGGTGTGACGGCGAACTGCATCAGTCCCGGCTATGTCTGGACACCGCTGATCGAAGGCCAGATCCCCGATACCATGAAGGCGCGCGGCCTGACCGAGGAACAGGTCATCAACGATGTACTGCTGGCGAAACAGCCGACCAAGAAATTCGTGCAGGTCGAGGAAGTGGGCGCGCTGGCAACGTTCCTGTGCCGCACGGAAATGGGCAATGTAACCGGCGCCAACTGGAGCATCGATGGCGGCTGGACGGCGGAATAGGCGGTTAATTGGCAAGGTGCCGATGATCGCCAGCTAAGTCCCGGTAAAGGAATGCGATGACCTGGGGGCTGCAAACGCTGAAAACATGGGCGCAAGCGGTCAAGCGCGATGTCGTTGCGCTCTGGATCGCAGCGCGCAATCGCAGGACGCCGTGGATCGCCCGTCTGATCGCCGGAATTGTGGCAGCCTATGCCCTCAGTCCTGTCGATCTTATTCCCGATTTCATTCCAATTATCGGCTATCTCGACGATCTGATTATCGTGCCCTTGGGAATTGCACTGGTGGTGCGCACCATACCGGCTGAATTGATGGCAGAGTTCAGAGCAGAGGCGCTGGAGAGATCGGGCCGTCCGACAAGCTGGATCGCAGCGGGTGCGGTTATTATCGTCTGGCTAGTCGTGATAGCGGCGCTGGTAAGCTGGATATTCCCAAAGCTGCGCTAATCCAACTCAAGCTGCCCTGATTGGCGTTCAAATTGCGATCAGCGGCTTACAGCAGATTGCCACGCGTTTCGTCGCGGTGCTTTTTCAGATAACGCATGAATGGCGTACCGCCTGTGCCCACTTCTGTATCGTTGCCGGCCGCTTTCTTGCCCTGTTTGTTGATGTAGCTTGCGGCATATTCAAGATGGCGTGTGCGGAAATCAGACATGGCCTGGATATTGGCGTTGTAGGCATCCTTCAGCCCTCGCGGCCCAACCGTTTGCACGAATGGCCGCAGCCTGCTGCTGGCCCGCACATCATCGACAAAGCGGCGATGGCCCTGCGGACGGTATTCGTGCAATTGATCGAGATACTCGCGCAAGGGATCGGCTGCGTGTCCAACGCCGAACAGCGCGTCCATGCTCGGCACGATTGACGATTGCGATCCGGTCTGACCGCGAAACGCCTGCGCGGCGGAGCCGAAGCGTTCGACGCCTTCATAAATCACGCCATCGGGCAGGGCGGGATTGTCCTTCCAGCCATGGATATAGGGGCGCACCCTTTCAAAATAGATGTAGGGATCGCAGCGTTCCGGCATACGGTCGAACAGCGCGTTAATCTTGGCCCAGGTGCCCGCCGTTTGTTCCAGATGCTGCTGAACCATCGCGGCATCATCCCGCGCCACTGCGTCATGGATATCGGCAAACCGCGCAAGAACCTTGCCCGCATATGCCTCTATCGCGACATGCACCAGCACGAACCACGCTTCATCCTGACCGCCCAGGAAGTTCTGGATCATCCGGATATTGTCCAGCCCAAGCGGCCTGGCCGGATCGATCAGCGCCCAATTGTCGAGCACGTATGAACTGTAAGTCAGGAGCGGTTGCTGGCCAAGCCTGTCGGCAAGGGCGACCATTGGCACAGCAAGGTTGGCCGGCAGCACATTCGTATGACCGATCTCCCCCCAGATGTAGGACTGCACCATAAATGTGTAATGCACCGTCGCCATGCGCGCCTGCCGATCGGTAAGTTCGGCTGCGTCTGACAAATCGGCCGCATCGGGCGAGTTGGCCTTCAGGAAGCTGCGGACCATTCCTGACGGGAGCACCTGCGGCAATTGCAGCGCGGTTGCTGCGGCATCGGCCCAGCAATCGGGAAGTTCGACCTTGTTCGCATCATAGCGGCACAGAAAGCCGCCGTCCGACGACATGTCGTAGCATTCAAGCCGTCTCAGGCCGATTTCGGCTGCGGTCAGGTGTACCATGTTGCATAATCTCCCAGGAGTATGGGTCACGGTGCAATCATATGCCGATCTTGCCCATTAATCCTTGTGAAATGCGTTGCCTCGGCCATCATTTTCTGAATATTGTTCGGTTATGGACGCTATTGACCACAAAATATTGCGCACGCTCGAAAATGACGGCAGAATCAGCAATACCAATTTGGCGGGGCTGGTCGGGTTATCCGCATCGGCCTGTTTGCGGCGGGTGCAGGAGCTTGAGCAGAGCGGTTATATCAAAGGCTATCGGGCAGTGCTGGACCGCAGCCGCCTGGGCGGTGAAATTACCGTCTTCGTGACGGTCGGTCTTTCTGCCCATCTTGCAAAAGATGCGCGGGAATTCGAACTCGCCATGGATGCCGCACCAGAAGTGCGCGAATGTCACAATATAACAGGTTCGGTGGAATATCTCCTCCGTGTCGAGGTCGATTGCTTGCAAAGCTACAAGACCTTCCATTCCGATACGCTGGGAGTGTTGCCGCAAGTAGCGAGCATCACTTCGCATTTCAGTCTCGGTTCTTCGAAAGACATGCGCGGCTGACCAGATCAGCCATTCCGCGTATTAGCGCTACGCCCCCCCTAGCGCCTGCCACACAGTGCGTTTACATGGACCGCCACGAATCGAAACAGCATCGAAACGCACCAGACAGAAGTGGCATCCATGGAAATTGTAACCGGCCTTACCTTTGACGACGTTCTCCTCCGTCCGGCGGAGAGCGATATCTTGCCGTCTCAGGCCAGCACCAAAACGCAGCTGACGCGCGGTATTGCGCTCAATATTCCGGTGCTTTCTGCCGCCATGGACACTGTTACCGAAAGCGAAATGGCGATTGTCATGGCGCAGATGGGCGGCATTGGCGTGCTCCACCGCAATTTGACGACTGAAGAACAGTGCATCGCGGTGCGCCGGGTGAAGCGCTTTGAAAGCGGAATGGTCGTCAACCCGATCACCATCACGCCCGATGCCACGCTGGGCGATGCGCAGGCGCTGATGGACCAGCACAATATCAGCGGCATTCCCGTGACGGCCCCCGACGGCAAGCTGGTCGGCATCCTGACCAACCGCGATGTGCGCTTTGCCGACAATCCGCGCCAGCCGGTGAAGGAACTGATGACGAGCGAAAACCTCGCTACGGTGTCCGAAGGGGTGACGCAGGAACAGGCGCAGAAAATTCTCCACCAGCGGCGTATCGAAAAGCTGCTGGTTGTTGATAGCGATCACAAATGTGTCGGGCTGATCACGGTGAAGGACATAGAAAAGGCTGTCCTCAACCCTGACGCGACGAAAGATGGCACGGGCCGCCTGCGAGTAGCTGCCGCCACAACCGTTGGCGACAAGGGCTTCGAGCGGACCGAAGCGCTGATCGATGCCGAATGCGATGTCATCATCATCGATACCGCACATGGTCACAACAAGGCCGTGGCTGAGGCAGTGACGCGCGCCAAGAAGCTTTCCAGCACTGTGCAGATCGTTGCCGGGAACGTTGCGACTGCGGAAGCGACCAGAGCTTTGGCAGACGCAGGTGCCGATGCGGTGAAGGTCGGCATCGGGCCAGGTTCCATCTGCACGACGCGTATCGTTGCCGGTGTAGGCGTGCCGCAACTGACCGCGATCATGGATGCCGCGGGCGCAGCAGGCGATATGCCCATCATTGCCGATGGCGGACTGCGCACCAGCGGCGATGCGGCGAAGGCTTTGGCGGCGGGCGCTTCTACCGTGATGATCGGCAGCCTGCTCGCCGGAACAGAGGAAGCCCCGGGTGATACTTTCCTGTATCAAGGCCGCGCTTACAAGGCGTACCGCGGCATGGGCAGCGTCAGCGCAATGGCGCGCGGCAGTGCGGACCGGTATTTCCAGCAGGATATCAAGGATCAGATGAAACTGGTGCCCGAAGGTATTGAAGGCCAGGTGCCGTACAAGGGACCGGCGCGCGATGTAGTTCACCAGTTGGTTGGCGGTATCAAGGCCGCGATGGGTTACACCGGCAGCGCGACGATTGCCGATCTGAAGGAACGCGGCAAGTTCATCCGCATCACCAATGCCGGTCTTTCGGAAAGCCATGTGCATGATGTCAGCATCACGCGCGAAGCTCCGAATTATCCCACACGGTGACGCCTGCTGCACGCGTTCAGGCCGCGATCGAAATACTCGACAGCATCATCGAAGCAGCGCGCTCTAAAGGACCTCCGGCAGACAGGCTGGTCGCGCAATGGTTCAAGGACCACCGCTTCGCCGGTTCAAAGGACAAACGCGCCATTCGCGAGTTGGTGTATGACGCGATCCGCGCATGCGGGCCGATCCCGTCCAGCGGACGCGCGGCCATGCTGGGGCTGGCGGAAGAGCAGGACGACCTGCGCGAACTTTTCAGCGGTGAAGGATACGGACCTGCCGCCATTGTCGAAGACGAGTCCGTCGCCGCTGGCGGCATCGCGCCGGAATGGCTGGAAAATCGCCTGATTGCATCGGGTATCGGAGAGGAAGAGGCGCAATCCCTGCTTTCCCGCGCGCCGCTGGATGTGCGGGTTAACCGCCTCAAACTGCCCGATGGCACAGGTGAGTTTCCCGAAGCGGGCGATCCGCTTGCTCTGCCCGGTGCGCTGCGTTTTCCTTCTGGCACGAAAGTGACGGAATGGGAGGCCTACGAACAAGGCCTGATCGAAGTGCAGGACCTCGGCAGCCAGATTGCTTGTTCTGCCGTTGGCGCGGCTCCGGGTGATACTGTGATAGACCTGTGTGCAGGCGCTGGCGGAAAGACCATCGCGCTGGCTGCTGCTTTGGCGAACGAAGGCACGCTGGTGGCTGCAGATACTGACAAACGCCGCCTGTCGCAGCTGGAACCGCGGGCAGAGCGGGCAGGGGCGCAGATTGCGCAGATTGTTCTGCTCGATCCGGGTAGCGAGGCTGAAGCTCTGGCCGAGTGGGAGGGCAAGGCGGATCATGTTCTGATCGACGCGCCATGTTCGGGCACAGGCACATGGCGGCGCAATCCAGAAGCGCGCTGGCGGCTTACTCCTGCCGAACTCGGGCGATTGGCCGCACTGCAAGCGCGGTTGCTGGGGATTGCCGCGCCGCTTGTAAAACCGGGCGGTCATCTGACCTATGTGACGTGTTCGCTGCTGGACGAAGAAGGCAAGAACCAGATCGCGCGCTTCATCGCCGACAATCCCGGTTGGATATCGGACCGTTCCGAATTGCCGCTGGGTACACCGCACGGTGATGGATTGCGCCTCACCCCGTCCACCGATGGCACGGACGGATTTTTCATCGCACGTCTAGGGAAGCCGTGTTAACCAGCGCCCTCATGGACGCCCAATCCGCCCTTACCATTTCCCGCGCGAAGGAATTTTTCATGCGTTTCGGACCTGCCGCTGCTGCTCTTTCGCTCCTGTTCGCGGTGAACGCCAGCGTTGGCTACGCAAGCGTAAGTCCGCCCGATCCGCGCGCCGAAGCACTTGTTGCCGAAGGCCGGGCGCAATTGACAGCGGGCGATACGCAGGCGGCAATTGATTCGTTCGAAGCCGCGTTGGCACTCGATCCGGCCTACACCGACGTCTATCTGTCATTGGCCGAAGCTGCCCGGGCTGATGGACTGCAAGGAAAGGCGATCCGTTATTACCGGGAGGCGCGGGGACGTGAACCCGAAAACCTCGCGGCCATTGCGGGCGAGGGTGAAGCTTTGGTCGAAATGGGCGCATTGAGCGCGGCGCGCGAGAATTTGGCCGTGCTGCAAAGCATGTGCGGCGATGGTTGTGCAGAAACGATAGAGCTTGCCGCCGCAATTGCACAAGGTCCGCCAGTGATGACCGCGGTAGTCGTATCGCCTGCTGACGAGGTTACGCAGAACTGACGGTGCTTCGCTCTCTTGCGTTTCAGAGGTGCCCCGCAAATGCGTTTACCACAGCCTGATATATCGGCTTCTTGAACGGTACGATCAGTTCGGGGAGCTCATGCGGCTCAACCCACTTCCATTCGCAAAATTCCGGGTGCTTGTGCGCCTCCAGGTCGATGTCGCTATCCGCGCCGGTAAATCGCGCGAGATACCATATCTGCCGCTGTCCCTTGTATCTGCCGCCCCATAACTTGCCCTGCAGTTCAGGCGGAAGGTCGTAAAACAGCTCTTCCTCCATCCGGTGCATGATCGTCAGGTGTTCTGAACGGGCGCCCGTTTCTTCGCCCAATTCGCGGATCATGGCGACATCCAGATCTTCGCCTGGATCAACACCGCCTTGGGGCATCTGCCACCAGTCGCCTTCCCGGTTGTCGATGCGTTTTCCGACAAAAACCTTGCTGGATGCATTGATGAGCATTGTGCCCACGCACGGGCGATACTGGTCGTAATCTGGTCTGGTCATGAAGCCGATGTAGCCGCACCAGTGGACGGGCGAAAGCCAGCTATTGCAGGACAAACAGAAAAACTTGATTGTCTCGGACCGAATGGGAACCTAGGTCGCATTCGAAACAAGCGCGCCAAACTTAACACGGCAATCGGGCGCCGCAGGAAGAATATTTATGGCAACCCAAAAGGCCGCACCGCGGTCCGACCTTTCTCAGCAGGATGCAATCACTGTCCGCTTCGCTGGCGACAGCGGCGACGGGATGCAGCTGACCGGCGGACAATTTACGCTTTCCACTGCGCTCGCGGGCAATGATCTTGCGACTTTCCCGGATTTTCCCGCCGAAATTCGCGCGCCGCAAGGCACGCTGTTTGGCGTTTCTGCGTTCCAGATCAATTTCGGTGCCCGTGAAGTCGATACGGCTGGCGATACGCCCGATGTACTCGTGGCGATGAACCCGGCCGCGCTGAAGACCAATCTTCCGGCATTGAAGCCCGGCGGCCTGGTCATCATCGACACCGGTGAATTTACGAAGCGTAATCTCGACAAGGCCAAATACGACGTCAGCCCGCTGGAAGACGATACGCTGGCAAAATACGATACGTTGCAGCTCGATATTTCCGACATGACGCTGGAAGCGGTGAAGCCGTTCGGCCTCGGCAAGAAAGAGGCGCTGCGCTGCAAGAACATGTGGACGCTGGGCCTGGCGCTGTGGATGTTCGATCGCCCGCGAGAGCCGCTGCAAAACTGGCTACGTGAAAAATTTGCCAAGAAGCCGGACATTGCCGACGCCAATATCGCCGCGCTCGACGCGGGCCATGCTTATGGTGAAACGGCTGAACTGGCCGGGCCGTTGCAGCAGGTGCATCTTGATCCCGTACCAACGGCGCCAGGGTTGTACCGGACTGTCACCGGAGCAGAGGCGATTTCGCTTGGGCTGGTGGCCGGTGCACGGTTGCTCCGCTTGCCGATGTTTTTCGGCGGATACCCGATCACTCCGGCCAGCGCGATCCTGCATCACCTTGCGAAGCTGAAAGAGTTCAACGTAACTACGTTTCAGGCGGAAGATGAAATCGCCGCGATCTGTGCTGCCATCGGGGCCAGCTATGCGGGTTCGCTCGGCGTCACGTCATCATCCGGCCCCGGCATTGCGCTGAAGGGCGAAGCGATGGGGCTGGGCATCATGACAGAGCTGCCGCTAGTCATCATCAACAGCCAGCGCGGCGGCCCTTCCACCGGCCTACCCACCAAGACCGAGCAGAGCGACCTCTATCAGGCCGTCTATGGCCGTAATGGCGATGCACCAATGCCGGTTATCGCAGCGCGCAGCCCCGGTGATGCATTTGAATGCGCCATCGAGGCGTGCCGGATTGCAGTACAATACATGACCCCGGTGATGCTGTTGACCGATGGTTATATCGCCAATGCCAGCGAGCCATGGCAAGTGCCCGATCCTGACAGTTTCGAGCGGTTTCCGGCTGAATTCCTGACAGAGCCGCGCGGCGAGCAATTGCTCCCCTACAAGCGCAATGAACGCGGCGCTCGTCCGTGGATCAAGCCCGGCACACCCGGCATGATGCACCGCATCGGCGGAATCGAGAAGGCGGCAGATACCGGCCATATCGATTATTCGCCGGACAACCACCAGCTGATGACGGATCTGCGCCAGAACAAAATACTCGGCGTGGATATTCCTGATCAGGACGTGTGTCTTGGAGAGTCCTCCGGCACGCTCGCTGTGGTCGGTTGGGGAAGTTCTTATGGCCCGATCCATCAGGGTGTGAAGCGCGCCATCGCGAAGGGGCTTTCGGTCAGCCACATCCATGTGCGCCACATCTGGCCTCTACCTGGCAATCTGGGCGATTTGCTGCGCGGCTTCGATCATGTGCTGGTGCCGGAAATGAATACCGGCCAGTTCAAGACCGTGCTGCGCGATCAATATCTGGTCGACGCCCAGCCGCTTACCAAAACGAGTGGCCAGCCATTTGCGATTGCCGAGATAGAAGACGCTATCGGCAAATATTTTGACGGCATTCCGGATAATGAGGGCGGGCAGGTTGCTGTGAATGAGCAGCAATTGCCGAGCCCGGTAGGAGGCGATGAATGACCTATGAGCCCGAAAATGCCATTTCTGTCCGTCTCCGGCGTTGGTGGTTCATCAGCATTGTTGCTGTGATTCTGATCAACATCGTCGTCTTTATCTCGCTCTAAGCTTTCTTCGGATATTCATATGAACGCTCCTGTAAAAATCGAAACCACCCTGAAGGACTGGGAAACCGACCAGGAAGTGCGCTGGTGCCCCGGCTGCGGTGACTATGCCATTCTGAAGGCAGTGCAGCGCACCTTGCCGGAGCTTGGATGTGATCCGGCAAACACCGTTTTCATCAGCGGCATCGGCTGTTCCAGCCGGTTCCCCTATTACATTGAAAGCTATGGCTTTCATACGATCCACGGCCGCGCGCCGGCGGTGGCGACGGGCGTGAAGCTGGCCAATCCCGATCTGGATGTGTGGCTGGTGACTGGCGACGGCGATGGCCTGTCCATTGGCGGCAACCATCTCATGCATGTGCTGCGGCGTAATGTGAACATGCAGATTCTGCTGTTCAATAACGAGATTTACGGCCTGACAAAGGGTCAGGCATCGCCCACCAGCCGTATCGGTACGCGAAGTCCGTCGACCCCGACCGGCTCGGTAGACAGCCCCACACGCGTTGCAGCTTTCGCACTGGGCGTGGGTGCACGTTTTGTTGCGCGTGGCTTCGATGTTTCGAAAAAATTGCCCGAAGTGCTCAAGGCCGCGCATGCGCACCAAGGTGCTGCAATCATTGAAATTTACCAGAACTGCATCGTCTACAACAAGGACGTGTTCGACGGCTTCGCTGCGCCCAAGGGCGCGGAAGACAGCCAGCTTTGGCTGGAAGATGGCGAACCGATGCTGTTTGCTAATGGTGCCAAGGGCGTTGCGCTTGATCTTGAAACGCTTGCGCTCAAGATCGTCGACGTGGTTGATGGCGATTGGCAGGCGGCGGGTGTGATCCGGCACAACGTAAAGAACCGCTCTATCGCGCATATGCTGGTGGAATTGCCGTTCGGCCCGTTTCCGAAAGCTTTGGGCGTGATCTACGACGACCCGGCACCGACTTTTGAAACGCTTGTGGCGGAAGAGCGCGAGCGGGCGAGTGAAGGCAAGGAACCAAATCTTTCCGCACTTCTCGCCAAGGGTCAGACCTGGACCGTCGACGCGGAATAATCCCCCGGGGCCTTTTCCCGTTGCGATAATCGACAATGACATGACATTGCCGGCCTGAGGTAAAGTCTGGTACGCAACCTTGCAGTTAATGCAAGACAGGCGTAGTAGGCGTGTCTGCGCTTTGAAAATAGTGCACAAAAACATAGAGTTGACAGGGATCAAGGCGACATCGCAATGTTGATGGCAGCACCAAATGAGCTGATCCAGGATGGTCGCAGCCTCTATCGCTCTTTCGGGCTGCAGGTCCTGTCATGTCTGATGCTTGGGTCGCTGTTGCCGCCACTGCTGTTTTTCGGCAGCCGGGTGGCCTTTCTGACACCTGGCCCCGTCCAGCATTCGGTAATCGGAACTGTCATCGCAAGCATTGGCGGTATCCTGTTTGCCCGCCGCGTTAATATTTATCCCGGCGTGAAACAGTTCGGATCGGTGATCCCGTCTTTCATCATGAGCTTTGGCGTGGTTGCCATGGCCATCTTGATGCTTCGTCTGACCTATTCGATCCCTGTGTTCGGCATGAACTTTGCCATGTCGCTTTCGGTCTATCTGATCGTGATGGTGCTGGCTACGCGGTCCGATCAGAACATTTTTTACACCGTCCCCGGCGGGCGGATCAAACGTTTGAAGAACGTCGGTTTGCAGACCCATGAGCTTTCAGAACCAATGCTGCCCAAGCATCGCGGAGCTATTCTGGTGGCTGACCTTCATGCCGATCACGATGACGCTTGGGAGCGTTTGCTGGCCAGCGCCGCCTTGCAGGGTATTCCGGTCTTCCACTTCAAACAGGTTTACGAAGCGGCGACTGGCAAGATCAGGATCGAGCACCTTTCCGAAAACAGCTTTGGATCATTGCTTCCCAGCATGTCTTTCATGCGGTTGAAGAGGTTTGCCGATATTGCGTTGGTTCTGTTCTTATTGCCGATCATGATCGTTCCGCTGGCCATCGTTGCCATGATGATCAGGCTTGATTCACCCGGGCCCGCTTTTTTCCGGCAGCGCCGCATCGGCTATCGCGGTGATCCTTTTTACGTTCTGAAGTTCCGCACGATGTGTGTTGAATTGGCAGAGATGGATGAGGAAACACGCCGTCACAACGCCATGACGGGCGATGCCGATCCGCGTGTCACGAAATTCGGCCGCTTCCTGCGCCAGACACGCATTGATGAATTGCCGCAAATGTACAACATCCTGCGTGGCCATATGAGCTGGATTGGTCCGCGTCCTGAGGCGATGGAGCTGTCACGCTGGTATCAGCAGGAAATACCATTTTACGATTACCGTCACATCGTGCGCCCCGGCATCACCGGGTGGGCGCAAGTCAATCAGGGACACGTGACGCGGCTATCGGACGTCGACGACAAGCTTCAGTACGACTTCTATTATATCAAGAATTTTTCGTACTGGCTGGATTTCGTGATTCTGGCGCGCACGGCCCAAGTCGTTTTCAGCGGGCAGGGCGCGAAATAGGATTTCGTTTCTGACGGAGTAGCCAGAGTAGAGCTACCCGTGGACCAGACCCTGGAGCCAGACCCTGGAGCCAGCTCCAAGAGCCAAGCCCCTTGAGCCAGTCTAGCTGCGGCCTACGAAACTCGCAGCGAATGTTTCCCATTTCGCGAAAACGGCCGCGCGATTGAAGCCGCCTTCCACCAATTCACGGGCATTGCGACCCTGATGGAGCCGGTTTGCCGGATTATCGGCATAGCCGCGCAGCAAGTCCGCCAATCGCTCAAATGCGCCAACGTCCACCACAGCGCCGCAATTGCGCTCCGGCACGATGCTGCCCAGTTCACCGGAATGGCTGCCGATGAAAATCACGGGTCTGCCGCTTGCCGCAGCGCCGTAGAACTTGCTCGGCACGATCAACCCTTCGAGGTCGGGTAGCAGAGATACCCAGTGGACATCGGGCACCGTCAGAGAGAAATGCAGCTGATCGCGCGGTTGATAGGGTTCCAGCCTGAAATTGGAGAGGCTGCGTCTCGTTATCTCGCTCTCGAGCTTTTCGCGCAGAAACCCGCCACCGATGACAAGAAAATGAATTTCGCTGCGGCCCTCCGCCTGTAACAGCTGCGCCGCATCCAGCAGTGTGTCTACTTCATGCGCGCGTCCAAGATTACCGGAATAGCCAACGACCAGATCGCTATCGGCAAAGCCCCATTCCTTTCGCAAGGGATTGTCCTCCGCAGCGATAGGGCGAATGGCCTCGTCATCGGTCATATTTGGGATCACAGTGATACGGCTGTCTGCCACGCCTTGTTGGCGCAGCAGGTCCGCCATGCGGTCTCCGATGGCGACATTACAATCTGCCTGGCGCAGCGAATTGTCCCGCAGTCGGCGCACCATGCGCGTTGAAATTGCATCGCTGCCAAGAACGCCAAAAGCTTCTGCCACTTCGGGATAGAGGTCCTGCAACCAATTGGCGCGGCGCGCGCCCTTTATCCGGGCGGCGAGGCCTATCGGCCATGACAGAACCGGCGGATCGGTTTTGGCAATGACAACATCGCCCTTTTTCGCTGTCGCCAGCGTCTTGAAAAAGGCTGTGATGTAAAAGCCGAGATAGTCGGCTACGCGCCCCGCAATGCTTCCGCGTCCGAAACTTGGGGTCGCAACGCGCTCTACAGCAACGCCCTTGTGCGTTTCTGCTGCCGCATAGCGGCCTTCATCACTTTCGTACGAAAGGCGGCTGGCGATCACTTTGACGCCGTAACCTTCTTGCGCCAGATGGAACGCGACATCGGTAAGAATCTGCGACGTCGCGCTTCGGTCTGGCCAGAAGTAGCGATTGACGAAGATCAGCGAACCGCGCGCGGGCTTATCCGCCATTTTCCGGATCCTTGGCGAGCACGTGTTGAAGGGGCACTTCCAAGCCCGTTACGCGCCGGATTGCTTCTTCTAAAGGCAGGTTTTCTGCCGCTTGCAGGTTACGGATCTCATCAAGCCTTATGTCCGTATACATCCGGTACCAGAAGCCTTGCAGAAAATGGAACTGGAAGCCGCGCAGGCCATCCAGAAAGCCCAGCGCAAAGACATAGCGCAGGACGAAAAACAGAAGCGCGCGCAGCCCGATTGGCAGGCGGGCATAGACCTTGATTTTCAGCCAGCGTTTCAGCCTGGCTTGTCCCGTCATGGCCCCCGCTTGCGCAGGCGCGACTGTCGCAGCGCGCTCCTCACTCAGCAGCAGGTCAACTGCCTCCCGGTCGGCATAGCCGAGATGTTTCTGCGTCCACCACTTCAGATCGTTCAAGTTGTCGTCAAGCAATTGCACGGGCAGCTGTTCAACAGGGCCATCGACGACGATATGCTCGTCCATCCAGCGCGCTTCGCAGCGGCCGCGGCCCGATCTGAAGAGGCGCAACTGCCACGTCTGTGCAAGACCGTGGCGAATGGCCTTTCCGCGAAAAGTCATCATTCGGCGCAGGGCAATGCCAGTGGTTTCCGGCTTGTGCGCCACCAGCGCGCAGAAACGCGAATACCAGTCGCCATCCAGAACCTCGTCTGCATCAAGGCGCAGGATCCAGTCCGATGTTTCGCCTGCAAGATCGACGCCGTGGTTGAATTGGGTGGCGTAATTGATCCACGGATTGATATGCCATCTGGCACCCAGTTCGCGGGCAATAGCCTCCGTACCGTCTGTCGAACCGGAATCTACCACGATCACTTCGCAGCAATGCGGCATCGCGGATTGCAGCGCCCGGCGCAGGTGCTGCTCCTCATTCATGGTAAGGATGATCGCGGTAACGGTGGGGCTGGTCACCGGTCGGCCTGCCGCGTGATTGCGCCATCGCTTTGGCCTAGCGCGCTTTCACTGACCTCTCGCGCCGGATTGCCTGCCACGATCTTGCCGGGCGCAACATCCTTCGTCACGACTGCGCCTGCGCCAACCACTGCGCCGCGATTGATGGTCACGCCAGGGCCGACCATCGCGCGGGCTGCCACCCAGGCGAAATCATCGATGTGGATTGGCGCCCCTACCAGCGTGAAACTGTCATCAATCGTGTGACTGGGAGTGCACAAATACGCCTTCTGGCTGACAATCGCCCGTTTCCCCAGCGTGACTTTGGCGGCATTGTAGCAATCGGTGTTCGGACCAAGGCAGCTGTCTTCCAGCATGACGAGATTCCACGGTGCCCAAATCCTGGCAGAAGGGTAGGGATGCGCCCCTTTACGAATATCCGCGCCGAAACAGCGGAGCAGGAAGCAGCGCCAGCCATGCATCATCGACGGGGTAGGCCGGTAAAGAAACACCCAGGCCAGCGACCACACAAATCGCTTCAGCTTATTGGCCAATGAAGGCGGAGGGAGCGGTGACAATTTCATCGATGTATTCAACAGACTGCGATTGCCAGCCTGCCAAAATCTCCACTTGGTGCCGGACGCGGGTTTCACGTGCCGTTGCGACGGCGCAGCTTTATGCGGCGAACCTTCCGAAATCAACTTGCACCGGCATAGCGGGCCGCATCAGCCTTGAGCGCGGCGGCGGCGGTTGGTAGGTGCAGATCAACATGGCGGGGAGAACCCGTGGATTCCGGAAGTCCCACTCTTGCGCTATTTCCCTCTTGTCAGAGCCTTTCGCCGCCACATCGTGGGCCGCCCGGCGCTGTTCTTTCCATTCGCCAGGCTGACGGGGAACCGGCAATTGCTGGACCATGATACGGAACTGGTCGTCGATGGCTTTCCCCGCAGCGGAAACAGCTTTGCAGAGGCCGCGTTTCTCCACTCGCAACGCGCGCGCGGTATCGCCCTGAAAAGCCATGCCCACAGCCCCGCGCAGATATTGCGCGCGATGGATAAAGGCGTGGCAGCCGTGCTCTTGCTACGCGACCCGGATGATGCCGTGGCAAGCATGATCGCAGCTTCCGGAGTGGACCAGCCAGACATTCATTACCGCGATTACTGCGCCTATTACCGGCCACTTAAGGGACGTGAAGCAGGATTTGTGATTACGCCCTTTGCGCTCCTGCTCGAAAGGTTTGACCTTGTCGTGCAGGCGATCAACGCCCGCTTTGGTATGGCTTTGGATACACCCGAGGTGCATGACGAGTTTGTGCAATCGGTCAATTCCGTGCGCGACCGCGTTAGCATTGCGCGGGTCGGGCGAGCGCCAAATTACAGCCCTCACAGCGAATGGGGTGTTGCCGGTAACCGCGCCGGGCAAGCCGCCATCCTGACCAGGTTAGGCACACTTGACGGTCTGCCGTCCCGTCAGGCAGCGTTGAAATTGCATGCGTATTTTGCTGCCCACGTAGATACATTGAGCGCTGGTGATCCGGCATGAGCGAAGGCGCAAGACTGGATATCGGATTCGTCTGCACCAGTATTTCCCGAAAGGCCGGCGGAGTGTCAGTCGTGCTGCGGCGGGCAGTGCAGGGGCTGGCAGCGCTCGGTTGCGATGTGACTGTATATGCTTTGCGCGATGAACATTCCGCTGCCGATCTGGCCGATTGGGGGCATATCAAGACAGTCCTTGTCGAACCGGCAGGGCCTGCAGCACTTGGCTATTCACCCGATCTGACGAGGCGGCTGGGAAACCATGATCTGCTCCATCAGCATGGCATTTGGCAAGGTCCGTCGCTGGCTGTCAGCCGCTGGCGCAATCAAACGGGCAGACCTGTGGTGATTTCTCCTCATGGCATGCTGGACCCATGGGCATTGGCCAATTCGGGTTGGAAGAAGAAATTGGCAGGCGCTCTGTATGAACGTGCAAATTTGCGCGGTGCAGCTTGTTTGCACGCTTTGGCTGATGCCGAAACCAAGGCCATTCGCGCTGCGGGTTATATCAATCCGGTTGCGGAAATTCCCAACGGGATTGATCTTCCCGAAACGTCATGTCCGCCTTCCTCATCGGGTGAACGCAAGACGCTGCTGTTTCTTGGCCGGCTGCATCCCAAAAAGGGCGTGCAGGAATTGCTGTTCGCATGGGACACGGTGGCCCGTGAAGATCCCTTGCTTGCCGCCCGTTGGCGGGTCGTCATTGCCGGTTGGGACGATGGCGGTCACCGCGCGGCTTTGATGGCGCAGGCCGCCAGTTTGCCAGACATCGCGCAAGTTGATTTCCCGGGGGCGCTTCATGGCGAAGAAAAGCACGCGGCCTTCTGTGACGCTGATGCTTTTATCCTGCCGTCCTATTCCGAAGGCCTGCCCGTCGCCGTGCTGGAGGCATGGGCTTACAGCACTCCGACATTCATCACCGACGGTTGTAATTTGCCTGAAGGCTTTATGCGTGATGCGGCAGTTCGCGTGACGACCGATCCTGTTGAACTGGCGCAAGTGTTGCGCGCACGGCTTGAAGATCCCCACCTTGCCGCCATGGCTGCGCGGGCAAAGGCCTTGTGCGCGGAGAAATTCACCTGGGGCAGCGTGGCACAGCAATATCTGGCTATGTACCGGTGGGTGCTGGGGAAGGGCGATTGTCCCGCATTTGTTAGCCCCGCATTTGCCGGCCCCGATTTCGTTGGCAAGTCAGCTTAGGCAGGTGGACAATCTGACCCACTCTCTAGTCGGCGCCTTGATCGGACAGGCAGGCCTCAAGAAGAAATCGGGCCTTGCCATGCCTGCGTTGATTATCGGCGCGAACCTGCCCGATGTTGATGCGGCCTGCTTCTTCTGGCTTGAAGGGGTAGAACACCTTGCTTTCCGGCGCGGTATTACCCACGGGCCGCCGGCCTTGGTGCTCCTCCCACTGATACTGGCGGGATTGTTATGGGGTTGGGACCGCTGGCAAACTTCGCGCGGGAGACGGCCCGAAAAGCGTTTGCCAGTACATTTTGGCTGGCTCTACGCGCTCGCGCTTATTGGTTGCCTGACACACCCTGCACTCGACTGGATGAACGTTTATGGCATTCGCTTGCTTGAACCGTTCAGCAGCCGCTGGTTCTATGGCGACGTGCTGTTCATCATTGATGTTTGGCTATGGTTGCTAATGGGAATTGGCCTGTGGCTATCCTTCCGGAGAGAAAAGCGCGGCGGTGACTGGCGCAGGCTGGCGCGCAATGTGCTGGGAATTGCCGGCCTTTATCTCGCTGCGAATTATGCCATCTCGCAATATGACCGGATGCAGAATGGTGCATTTGTCGAAACGATCAGTTCCCCGCCGCCGCTTGCCTTCTGGCAGCGACAAAGCATCGGCGTGAGTGGCAGCGGGAGCTTTTTTGTCGCAGGAGAGCGTGTCGGCAGCAAGCCGCTTGCTGCGTGCGATCTGGATGCGGCACGAGACCGGAACGCGCAGGTTGACGCCTTCCTGTTTTGGTCGCGCGCTCCGGTTCTCGATCAATTGGAGGACGGATCCTACCAATTGGCCGATGCTCGTTACTATGCAGTGCGGGACGGAAGGTTCAGCGTGATAGTGCCGAATGAATTCTGCCTGGAACCCGTTGGCGGTTGAGGCCCTGAAATGTGAAGCCCTTGGGGAAACTGATTGTCTGAACCACAAATCGTCTGGCTGCGGCGCGACTTGCGCATCACCGATCATCCCGCCTTTGCTGCTGCCGCACAAGCGGGGCCGGTCATCGCGGTCTATGTCCTTGATGATGACACACCCGGCGACCACAAGATGGGCGGGGCAAGCCGGTGGTGGTTGCACCATTCGCTCTCTGCCCTGCAGAAGGACCTTGGACGGCACAATTCAAAACTGATCCTGCGGCGAGGCACTGCGGCAGAAGAACTGGCCAGGCTGGCTGGTGAAACGGGCGCGAAAACCGTTCACGCTATCCGACATTACGAACCGTGGTGGCGCAAGGCGCAAGGGGCGCTGAAGGACAGTCTCGACCTGCAATTGCATGACGGCAATTACTTGCTTCCGCCAGGCACAGTTAAAACCGGATCGGGCAATCCGTACAAGATTTACACGCCATTTAAGAACGCCATGTTCGAGGCGATCGACAGCTTTGACATCCTGCCCGAACCAAGCCTTTCTGCGCCGGAAAGCTGGCCTAACAGTGATGATCTTGCAGCATGGGACTTGTTGCCCGCAAAGCCGGATTGGGCAGGCGGGATGCGGGAATTCTGGGGTGCCCGGCATGGCACTGCGGCGGCAATGGCGCAATTCGAAGACTACCTCGATATCGTTTCCGAATACGACGAGAAGCGCAATTTGCCCTCTATAGAGGGTACGAGCCGGATGAGCCCGCACCTGCATTTCGGAGAGGTCTCTCCGCGAATGCTGTGGGACGCAATGAGCCGGTACACCAGCGAAGGAGCGACCATTTACCGGCAAGAACTGGTGTGGCGCGATTACGCGCAAAATGTCATCTGCCAATATCCGTCATATGGCGTAGAGCCTTATCGCGAGGGTTACGGCGAGAATTTCTGGCGCAATCCCAATCGCAGCGATGATATCCAGCAAGAACTGGAAGCATGGCAGCGCGGCCAGACCGGATATCCGATTGTCGATGCCGGAATGCGTGAATTATACTCGACCGGCTGGATGCATAACCGCGTGCGGATGATTGCCGCCAGCTTCCTTATCAAGCACCTCATGATAAACTGGACCCACGGCGAACGGTGGTTCTGGGATACGTTGGTGGATGCGGATTACGCCTCTAATGCAACCAATTGGCAATGGGTGAGCGGAACGGGCGTGGACAGCAATATGTTCGTGCGGATCATGGCGCCCCTCAGCCAGAGCGAGAAATTCGATGCCGGTGATTACATTCGCAAATGGATACCCGAACTGGCGGAATTGAGCGATCCTTACGTCCATGATCCGGAGGAGCACGGCTGCAAGCCTGCAAATTACCCACCCAAGATCATCGGGCATAAGGAAGCGCGGGAACGTGCTTTGGAAACCTACCGCGCGAACAAGGATTAAACTGCGAAGAACGCCCCGCTGAGCTTGCCCCTGTCATGGAGGCCCGCCATAAGCGCCCGGATGCAGGCGCAAGACGAAAGAGGAGGCATGCTGCTCGAAAGCGGGCGGCGTTATGCGGCGGAGCCAGGTTTTGTTGCGCGTCTCTTTACCCCTGCCACCAACCGCCTGCTTGAAATCATAGATCGCGGGCTTGAACGCGGCACTTTGCACGGCACCTTGCCCGATGGTTCGCGCTGCACCTTGGGCGGGCGTGCACCTGGTTTCGAATGCGATGTCACCCTGCACGATTGGCGCGCATTGCTACGCATCGCCACCAATGGCTCCATCGGCCTGTATCAGGCATGGGAAGCAGCCGAGTGGTCCAGTCCTGATCCTGTCAACTTCTTCGCCCTGTTCGTCGCGAACAGCGATTCCCTGGGCGACACGGCGCGGGCAAAAGGCCCATGGCGCTGGGCGGCAAGGGCGCTGCACGCACTGAATCGCAATACCAAGGCGCAGGCTGAAAAGAACATCCACGCACATTACGATCTCGGTAATGATTTCTACGCCGCATGGCTTGATCCGACGATGAGCTATTCCAGCGCGTATCAGACGGACGGGGGCGATCTGGAGGCTGCGCAGCGCCGCAAGTGGGACCGATTGTCGCAGCGGCTTGGCAGCCCTGAAGGCCTGCTCGAAATCGGTTGTGGCTGGGGCGCACTGTCAGCGCATTTTGCGCAAAATGGCGCGCGGGTCGATGCGATCAGCCTATCGGATGAACAGCTGGACTGGGCGCGGATGCACCATCCCGGCGTGCAATTCCTGAAGCAGGATTACCGCGATACCGCCGGGCAATTCGATGCCATCGTCAGTGTCGAGATGGTGGAGGCCCTCGGCCGTGAATACTGGCCCACATTCATGGACTGCATTGCCAGAAATCTTAAACCCGGCGGTAAGGCGGCGATCCAGTTCATCGCCATGCGCGACGATCTGTTCGATGCCTACGCCAGAAGTGCCGACTTCATTCAGGCCTATGTCTTCCCGGGAGGTCTGCTGATCCGCACCAGCGAATTCCGCCAGTTGGCCGAGGCACGCGGATTGGTTTGGACCGATCAGGAAGATTTCGCCCTCGACTATGCCGAAACCCTGAAAATCTGGCGCGAGCGCTTCGACGCTGCAGCGATCGCCAATCAGCTGCCCTCAGGCTTCGACGGCCGTTTTCGCGACCTTTGGCGGTTTTACCTGATGTATTGCGAAGGCGGCTTTCGCGGCGGCGGGATTACGGTAAGCCAGGTAACACTTGTGAAAGGGCAAACTGGATGAACAGCAAGATACGTGGCGGCTATGCTCTGACTTTGGCCGGAATGCTTCTGGCAGGCTGCACCGCCAATCATGCGGAACCGATCGCCACTGTAGCAGCAACGGCGCCGCCTGCCCCGCAGGCAATGTCGACCAACGCTGTCGCCATGCCAACCGATCGCAATGTCCTGTTCTGGAGCCAGGAACAGCGCGCAGCAGCTTTCCGGGTGATGGACCAGATGCCGCAATTGGCCGAATCACGAACCATTGCTGCGAGCGGGAACGCGGTATCGTTGCCGATAGGCGAAACGCTTGATCTGGGTGACTTTGATCTGGATGGTTTCATGCAGGAGCAAAGCACTGCCGCAATCATCGTAGTATTGGACGGCGAGATTGTGCTGGAGCGTTACGGCCTCGGCTTTTCTGCGGACGAACGCTGGACCAGCTTTTCGGTGGCCAAAAGCCTGACATCTACCCTTGTCGGTGCAGCAATCGTTGATGGATATATCACCAGTCTCGATGATCCTGTCACAGACTACATCACCGATTTGCGCGGTTCCGCCTATGATGGCGTTTCGATACGCCAACTGTTGACGATGACTTCGGGTGTGCAGTGGAACGAAGACTACGGTGATCCGAATTCGGACGTCGCACAATTCAACAATCATGTGGATGAAGATGGCTTCGATCCAACAGTCAGCTACTTGCGCAATTTGCCGCGCGCTTCTGATCCTGGCACGAATTGGAATTACAGTACCGGGGAAACCAATCTGGTCGGCGTGCTGGTGACAGAAGCAACCGGGAAAACCTTGGCGGATTACCTGTCTGAAAAGGTCTGGGTACCGTTCGGGATGGCGCATGATGCCACATGGCTGCTTGGCAACACCGGGCAGGAAATTGCCGGTTGCTGCATTCAGGCAGGCACCCGCGACATGGCGCGTTTTGGGCTTCTGACCTTGGGTGACGGCATGATCAACGGAGAGCGCGTTGTGCCAGAGGGCTGGTTTGCCGAAGCAACGTCTCCGGTTGTTTCGCTTGGCGATTCGGGCCGCGGATATGGCTACCAATGGTGGACCTTCCCCGGCGAAATCTATGCGGCGCAAGGAATCTTCGGGCAGGGCATCTTCATCGATCCCGCGCGAAACCTGGTCATTGCCACCAATTCGAATTGGCCTCAGGCATCTGGCGGCAACGGAACGGGTGCGCGAACCTTCGGATTTTACCGTGCGGTGATGGCAGCTGTCGATGCGCGCGGCAGCGAATAAGCAACTGACGCAAAGGCTCAAACCATGAAAAAGTGGCTGCTCGTTATCGCTGTTGCTCTGGCGGGGCTGTTCGGGATTGGCTGGTACTCGCTTGATCAAGACCAACGCAACCTGATCGCGAATATGCCGACAGACCGCAATGTGCTGTTCTGGGATTACGATACGCGCAACGCTGCCTTCCGTGCGATGGATGCGCTGCCGGCACTCGCCCAGTCACGTGTGATCGAGGCGGGGGGACCGACTTATCCCTTGCCTGAAGGCGAAACGCTGGACCTTGGTGATTTCGACCTTGATGCCTTTGCCGACGCGCAAAATTCAGCTGCAATCGTGATTGTGCTGGACGGTGAGGTGGTACTGGAACGCTATGACAGTGACTTTACTGCACAAGGCCGCTGGACCAGCTTCTCCGTCGCGAAAAGCCTTACTTCTACATTGGTCGGTGCAGCCATTGCCGATGGCAATATTGGCAGCGTGGATGATCTTGTGACGCAGTATCTGCCCGACCTTGCGGGCTCCGCCTATGATGGTGTTACGATCAAGCAGCTTCTGACCATGACCAGCGGCATTCAGTGGAGCGAGGATTACAACGACCCCGAAAGCGACGTCGCACGCTTCAACGAGCATGTAACCACCCAGCAGGGCGTCGACGCTCTGGTTGATTACATGCGCCAGCTTCCGCGCGATGCAGAGCCGGGTACGCGGTGGCAATATAATACCGGCGAGACGAACATGATCGGTATGTTGGTGCGCGAGGCGACAGGCAAGAATCTGGCTGACTACCTGTCTGAGAAAGTCTGGGCACCGTTTGGCATGGAACAGGATGCCACATGGCTGCTGTCCAGTACCGGCAGCGAGATATCCGGCTGCTGCATTCAGGCGAGTACGCGCGACATGGCGCGTTTTGGCCTTTTTGTCATGGGCGGCGGGGAAGCTGGCGGGGCGCAAATGGTGCCTGAGGGCTGGTTTGAGGAGGCGACCCAGTCTCTGTATGAAACGGGTGGCCGATCAGTTGGTTACGGCTATCAATGGTGGACCTATCCCGGTGCAGCCTACGCCGCGCGCGGTTTGTTCGGGCAGGGTATTTTCATCGATCCTGCACGGGACCTCATTATTGCCAGCAACGCCAATTGGCCCGATGGCAGGGGTGAAGGCGGAGCCATGGCGCAACGTGATGCGTTTTATGAAGTGGTGCAGGCCGCCGTTGACGCGCGCGGCGGCGCTGGCCGGACAGACAGTGCAATAAGGTGAATGTCCCGGTAGGACTATTTTTACGCGGGCTTGCTAGAGCGGGTTCGTGGTCGAACTCAATCCATCCTCTCTCGTCGGCGCTCACCAGGTGACGCCAGTTCTGCTCGTAATCGGCACCAGGCCGGAAGCGATCAAGATGCTGCCCGTTGTGCGCGCTCTGCGGCAAGTGCCGGAGGTGGATCTGAAGGTCGTCACCACCGGCCAGCATCGCCAGATGCTCGATCAGGTGTTTGCCGTGTTTGGCGAACAGCCAGACATCGACCTGGATCTGATGACGCCGGGGCAAACGCTGGGTGATATTACCTCGCGCGTGCTCAAGGAAATGGAGCGTCTGATTGCTGAGTATGATCCGGGACTGGTGATGGTGCACGGCGACACAACGTCCGCCATGGCCGCTGCCCTTGCAGCATTTTATGCGCGCGTGCCGGTGGGGCATGTGGAAGCAGGCTTGCGAAGCCATGATATCCAGCGCCCTTGGCCAGAGGAATACAACCGCATTTCCATTGATGCGCTAGCGCAGCTTTTGTGGGCACCAACCAGCATGGCGGTGCAGAACCTGCGCGCAGAACGCCCGGTGAAGCGCGACAAGACACGCCATATAGAGATTACCGGCAATTCCGGGATCGATGCCTTGCTGCATGTCGCAAACGGCCTGAAGGGTGATGAAACAAAATCGCTCGGCCTCACGCTTGACCCGGCGAAGAAGCTCATTCTCGTGACGGGGCATCGCCGTGAAAGCTTCGGTGACGGGTTTGGCCGGATTTGTGATGCACTGGGCACGATCGCCGCGCGCGGCGATGTAGAGATCGTCTATCCCGTCCACCTCAACCCTCAAGTGAAAGAAGTGGTCGAACGCAGACTTGGCGACACAAGTTCCATCCACCTTATCCCGCCAGTCGATTACGTGCAGATGGTCGCGCTGATGCAGGCTTCGCATTTCGTGCTGACCGACAGCGGCGGCATTCAGGAAGAAGCGCCCGCGCTGGGTAAGCCGGTGCTGGTTATGCGCGAAGTGACGGAGCGCCCCGAAGCAGTTGCCACCGGCGTTGCCCAATTGGTTGGCACCGATGTTGACGGGATTGTGGCCGCGGCAACGCGCCTCCTGTCTGATCCCGACCATTACGGCCGCCGCGCGCGCAAGGTTTTTCCTTATGGCGACGGCACGGCATCACAGAAAATCGCCGCGTCGGTCGCTGAATTCGTAAAGTCTGCGCAAGTCCCGAAGGATCAAGCACAATGAAAGTTTGCACCGTGGGGCTGGGCTATATCGGCCTGCCAACCGCCGCCATGCTGGCGAGCAGGGGACACGAAGTTATCGGGCTCGATGTGAACCAGAGCGTTGTTGACGCGGTGAACGCAGGGCAGGCGCATTTTCAGGAACCGGACTTGCAGATGCTGCTGTCCGCTGCTGTCGACACCAAACGCCTGCGCGCGACGACTACGCCCGAACCAGCTGAATTTTTCCTGATCGCAGTTCCCACGCCGATGGTGAACGAAGGTCCGGACATGGCGTTTGTAGAAGCTGCCGCGCGCACCATCGCGCCGGTGCTTGAGAAGGGCAATGTTGTCATTCTCGAATCGACCTCACCCGTTGGCTCAACCGAGCGGCTGGGCGAGATATTGGCCGAGGAGCGCCCCGATCTCACTTTCCCGCGTTACCGCGATGAAGACCGAGAGGCCGATGTGGCGCTGTGCCATTGCCCGGAACGCATTTTGCCGGGGCAAATGCTGCGCGAACTGGTCAGTAATGACCGGATCATCGGCGGACTAACCACCAATTGCGCGCAGCAGGCCGCGCGTCTGTATCAAAGTTTTGTAATGGGCACCTGCTACATCACGGACAGCCGCGTGGCGGAGCTGTGTAAGCTATCCGAAAACGCATACCGCGATGTGAATATCGCCTTCGCCAATGAACTTTCGATCATCTGCGAAAAGCTCGGCACCGATATCTGGCAAGTGCGCGAGCTGGCGAACCAGCATCCGCGCGTGAACATCCTGATGCCGGGCGCAGGGGTGGGTGGGCATTGCATCGCGGTGGACCCGTGGTTCATTGTCTCCAGCGCGCCGGAAGAAGCCCGCCTGATCCGCATGGCGCGCGTGGTGAATGACGACAAGCCGCACCGCGTGGTCAGCACGATCCGCGGGCTGGCGGACAAGTTCAAGGTTCCCACGATTGCCTGCTACGGCATAACCTACAAGCCCGACGTGGACGATGTGCGCGAAAGCCCCGCGCTTGAGATTGTCGAAGCCGTCGCGGATATCGAAGGCGCGCAGGTGCTGGTTGTGGAACCTAACCTGTCAGCGCTGCCTGCTTCGTTGGTAAATCGCCCCAACGTGCGCCACGCCACCTCAGACGAAGCGCGCGAGCAAGCGGATATCGTGACGTTCCTTGTCGGCCACCGCCAGTTCAAGCGGCTGGAAGCGGATAGCTATTTGTCGAAGGCGGTGGTGGACACCACGGGCATGTTCTCGACGCGCAAGGCGATTGCGGTGGAGCGGGATTGAACGCCGCCTCCCGGAGAAGAAAAGGGCCCCGTAAGCGAAGCCCTTTTCCCGGATACCGAATTGTCAGGGTACTTAAACTCAGGAGCGGAAACTTCCGTCGCCGCGATAGCGGGCCAGAATGTTGTCATGCACAATCGGCGAAAGCAGATTGGTGAAGGCGCAGCCAGCTGTGCCGTTTTCCCACCACACCACTTCAGCCTGAAGCGATTCCAGGCCGGGCAGGGTGAGCCAACAGACCGAACCGACATGCATGCGGTTTACCGCCGTTGCCGAAAAGCCGGACAGCGACAGATCGTTCACGACCGTCTGAAAGGCCCGATTGCCAGAAGCCCGTAACTGCGCGGGGATCATGATCCGCGTGCGCGGCGCGCTGCGATCTTCCTGTGCGGCCACTTCGTAGCGGCCTAGAGTGTTCTGCATATTCATGGTGCCTATGGCTCCATTCCGGTGTGAAGTGGTTGGTATGGCCTTACGGCCTTTGCTTGGCACAAAATGAGCCGATTTGCTTACCAACGACTTACCCGAAATGGTTAAGCGGATATTTCCACTCTTTCGCGGTGGAGGTTGGCAAAGTCTTCCTCCAGCAGCGCAGCAATGCGGTCTGCCACGGCCTCTGGCGGCTTGACCGTTTGCGGGTCTTCACCGGGGTAGGCGCGTTCACGCATCGTGGTGCGAGTCGCGCCTGGATCAACGATTGCGACACGGATTTTGGAGATGCGCTCAACTTCCTTCGCGTGGGATTGCAGCAGCACTTCGAACGCTGCCTTGGAAGCAGCATAGGCACCCCAGAATGGCCTCGGATCGGTGCCGACAGAACTGGTCAGGCCGACAATACGTCCGGCATCTGCGCGTTTCAGCAAAGGATCGAACGCAGCAAGCAGCGCTTGGGTGGCGAGCACATTGAGCGTCAGCGCCTGATTGAACTGCTTCGGCTCAATCTGTGTGACAGGCGTCAAAGTGGGCATTTGGGCAGCGTTGATGATCAGGTAATCAAGTTTTTGCCAGCGCTCGGCAATAGCCTGTGCAAGGCGGCCAATTGATTCTCCATCGGTCAGGTCGAGCGGAGCAATGGTCGCGCTGCCTCCTGCATCATGAATCCGGTCTTCTACTGCTTCCAGATCGCGGGTCTTGCGGGCTGTGAGAACAACCTGCGCACCCTTTGCCGCAAGCGCGACGGCCGTGGCTGCGCCGATACCGCGGCTGGCACCTGTCACAAGCGCGATCTTGCCCGCCATCGGCGAGCTGTCGGAAACTGCGTCGTTCATCAGGCTTCCTCGTTTACGGGGAGTGAAAGCTGCGCCTCACCAAGGGTCTTGGCGGTGAGGTCGGTCAGCGGAGTGGGATATTCACCGCTGAAGCAGGCATCGCAATATTGCGGATTATCATTGTCCCGCCCGGCCAATCCGACAGCGCGGTATAATCCGTCAAAGCTGACGAAGGCCAGGCTGTCAGCCCGGATAAACTCGCGCATTGCTGCAAGATCCATCCGCCCTGCCAGCAGCTTCGAACGTTCGGGCGTGTCGACCCCGTAATAACAACTGTGCGCAGTCGGCGGGCTGGCCACGCGGAAATGCACTTCCTTTGCGCCTGCATCGCGCATGATCTGGACGATCTTCATGCTGGTGGTGCCGCGAACGATGGAATCGTCGATCAGGACGATGCTCTTGCCTTCGACGATGGCGCGATTGGCATTGTGCTTGCGCTTCACACCGGCATGGCGAGCACCATCCGACGGCTGGATGAAGGTCCGCCCGACATAGTGGGACCGAATAATGCCCAGTTCGAACGGAATGCCGCTTTGCTGAGCGAAACCGATGGCAGCAGGGACGCCGCTATCGGGTACCGGCACCACGAGATCGGCGTCACAGGGCGCTTCTTTGGCGAGTTCAATGCCGATGTTCTTGCGGCTGTCGTACACAGACCGATCATTGAAGACCGAGTCGGGCCGGCTGAAATAGACATGTTCGAAAATACATGGGCGCGGGGACACATTACCGAATGGGCGGTGCGTACGGATCGTGCCGTCGAAATCGACCTCGATCAATTCACCCGGATCAACCTGCCGCACGAAATCTGCGCCAACCACATCCAGTGCAACGGTTTCGCTGGCGAAGACCGTGGCATCGCCCAGCTTGCCCATAACCAGCGGGCGCACGCCCAGCGGATCGCGGCAGGCGGCCATGCCGCGCGGCGTCATCACAATCAGCGCATAAGCACCTTCGACCATACGCAGCGCATCAACCAGCTTATCGAGCATCGTCGGGAAGCGGCTGGTTGCCACCAGGTGGATAATCACCTCGGTATCGGAAGTGGATTGGAAGATGGCGCCCTTGTGGACCAATTCTTGACGCAAGGTGCGGGCGTTGGAAATATTCCCATTGTGCGCCACGGCGAACCCGCCGCTTGCAAGGTCAGCATACAGCGGTTGGACATTGCGCAGACCCGCGCCGCCGGTTGTGGAATAGCGCACGTGACCGCCGGCCATGCGACCGGGAAGTTCGGCTAGCGATTCAGCGGTGGAGAAATTGTCCGCCACATGGCCCAGCGCCCGGCGGCTGAAAAACTCGGTGCCGTCAAAACTGCTGATGCCGACAGCTTCCTGCCCGCGATGTTGCAACGCGTGAAGGCCTAGCGCAGTTGTCGCTGAAGCCTCTTCTCCGCCAATAATGCCGAAAACGCCGCATTCTTCATGCAGCTTGTCGTCACCGTCCGCGTCCTTGAAGGGATGGGTAAAGTTCATGGATGTCCGCTATGTGGCCTGCCGCGCGCCTCCAATGGCGTTGTTGCGGATTTATTACAAGTGTTGTGGTGGGGGATTGTCAGCAGATGTCCGGTCATGATGCCTTCAAGCCGCGTGCATCGTCGCTGGCTGTCGATCGGGAATCCTTGGGTTGAACAGCAGCCCGGACGATCAAATTTGGTAGAATTGGTCGGGGAGAGAGGATTCGAACCTCCGGCCCCTGCCTCCCGAAGACAGTGCTCTACCAGGCTGAGCTACTCCCCGACCGGAACCTAAGCGAAGCGCGTTGCTCCGCGAGGCAGAGGCGGCGCTATACGGACCGTGCCGATGTCTTGCAAGTCTGACCTAAGCAGGCCGAATAAGCCGCGCTTTTCACGCAGTCGTAACCCCTGAATGCCATTGCCGATCGGCAGACACACTGCCATCAGGCACGTGCAAACAAAGCGCAAGGAATGTAATGTCAAAGCGGGTTCTGATCACCGGAGCAGCAGGGTTTATCGGGGCAGCCCTGGCTGGCCAGCTGCTGGCGCGCGGCGATTCCGTGATCGGGATCGACAATTGCAATGATTATTACGATCCGGCACTGAAGCAGGCGCGGCTTGCAAGGTTACGCGAAGCGGCAGGGGACTTTACTTTCCACCAGCTCGATTTTGCAGACATGGATGCGCTCACCGCTGCGCTTGATGGCGACAGGTTCGATGCGATCGTCCATCTCGGCGCGCAGGCCGGGGTTCGGTACTCGCTCGAAAATCCGGCGGCGTATGTGCAGTCCAATTTGGTCGGCCATGCGAACATGCTGGAAGTCGCGCGTCACCGCGAAGTGGCGCATATGGTCTATGCCAGCTCCAGTTCCGTCTATGGCGGCAATCACAAGCTGCCATTCAGTGTAGACGACCGCGCCGATCATCCTGTCAGCCTGTATGCCGCGACGAAGAAGGCGAACGAGTTGATGAGCGAAACCTACGCGCATCTTTACCGCATCCCGCTAACCGGGCTTCGGTTCTTCACGGTATATGGCCCGTGGGGGCGTCCGGACATGGCGCTGTGGATTTTCACCGGCAAGATTCTCGCCGGGACGCCAATCCCGGTCTTCAACAAGGGCGAGATGTGGCGCGATTTCACCTTTATCGATGACATCATTGCGGGCGTCATCGCATCGCTCGATCATCCGCCTGCTGATGATGGCGCGGTGAAGGCGGGTGGTTCGGCAAAGCCTCACGCAATTTACAATATTGGCAACCATCGTTCGGAAAAGCTCACCCGCGTGATCGAACTGCTGGAGGATTCCTGCGGCGCCAAGGCAACGATCGACTGGCAGCCGATGCAGCAGGGCGATGTGACGCGGACCTACGCCGATATCGACGCTATCCAGCGCGATCTTGGTTACCAGCCAAGGACCTCGATTGATGAAGGCATTCCGCGCTTCGTCGATTGGTACAAGGACTACCACCAATTGTGATGGTGGCGCGATTCTGTGACTGGTGTTAGCAAGGACAGCATGACCGAAAACAAGCGCCACCCTGAATGGCAATATCTCGACCTGATGCGCCATATCTGGGCGCATGGTGACGAACGGATGGACCGCACGGGCGTGGGCACACGCTCCGTTTTTGGCATCATGCTGCGGTTCGATCTGGCAGATGACCGTGTCCCTCTGCTCACCACCAAGCGTGTGTACTGGAAGGCGGCAGCGCGGGAGATGCTGTGGTTCCTGACCGGCAGCACCAATATCCGGCCACTGCTGAAGGACGGTGTAAAGATCTGGACCGACTGGCCGCTCAAAAAATATCGCCAGGCGACGGGCGAAAAGATTTCGCAAGACGATTTCGAGGCGCGGATCGTCGACGACTCGACCTTTGCGCGCAATTGGGGCGATCTTGGGCCCGTATATGGCAAGCAGTGGGTCGATTGGCCGACGTATGAATACGGGCCGGACGGCAAATACCAGAAAGGCGCCGGTATCAATCAGGTAGCGCAGGTGGTCGAAAGCCTGAAGACCAGTCCTGGCAGCCGCCGGCATATTATCGAAGGCTGGAATGTGGCCGAGTTGGACCGGATGGCTCTGCCGCCGTGCCACAAGACCTACCAGTTTCACGTTGCTGGAGAGGGTGGGGAGGCGCGGCTCAATTGCCTGCTCTATCAGCGCAGCTGCGATGTTGCCCTTGGTCTGCCGTTCAACCTGATGGGGGCAGCGCTGCTCACGCGCATGATGGCAGCGCAAACCGATCTGAAGCCCGGAGAACTTGTGTGGAGCGGGGGAGATACGCATTTGTATCTCAACCACACCGAGTTGGTCGAAGCGCAGTTGCAGCGCGAGCCAGCGGGTGAGCCAAGGCTTGCGTTGGTCCGCCGACCGGATACGATTTTCGATTACCGCTTCGAGGATTTCGAAGTGCGCGATTACGAACCGCAGGGCGCTCTCAAGGCGCCGGTTGCAGTGTAGCGGCGCAGGTGATTGACGGTTTCATACGAAACTAATATAATTCCCGGCGGATAAAATATTATTCTGCCAAAGAAACATACCGGGAGAGCGAACATGGCCACAGCCAAGGACGGGAAAGGCGGCAACAGGCCGCCGCTCGAACTGCATGTGCCGGAACCCCATTATCGCCCCGGCGATGCGGTTGATTTCAGCCATTTGTCGATTCCTGAACCCGGTGCGCAGCCACGCCCGGATGAGGCGTGCGATGCGAAAGAAACGCATCACCTGTGCGACGATCTGATCCGCGTGCTGGGTGATGATGATCAGGCGCATGGGCCGTGGAACCCGCGCCTCTCGCCAGATACTCTGCGCACCATGCTGCGCGAAATGGCGCTGGTCCGCGCGTTCGACATGCGCATGTACCGCGCGCAAAGGCAGGGCAAAACCAGCTTCTATATGAAGTGTACCGGTGAGGAAGCGACCTCTGTTTGTGCCACCCACGCGCTTGCAGCCGATGACATGATCTTCCCTTCGTACCGCCAGCAGGGCTGCCTGATTGCGCGCGGGTATGAACTGGAAGAGATGATCAATCAGATCTATTCCAACAAGGGTGACAAGCTGAAAGGCCGTCAGCTGCCGATCATGTATTGTTCGAAGCGACTGAACTTCTTCACCATCAGCGGCAATCTGGCGACGCAGCTTCCTCAGGCCACCGGCTTTGCAATGGCCAGCGCCAGCAAGGGCGATTCGCGCATTGCAGCGACATGGGTGGGTGAGGGCAGCACGGCGGAAGGTGACTTCCATTCCGCAATGACCTTTGCCACCGTCTATAACGCGCCGGTCATTTTCAATGTGATCAACAATCAGTGGGCGATCAGCAGCTTCTCCGGCTTTGCAGGCGGAGAGCGCGCGACTTTTGCGGCCCGCGCTGTTGGGTACGGCATTGCCGGCCTTCGCGTGGACGGCAATGATGCTCTGGCAGTCTATGCTGCGGAGCGCTGGGCTGCGGACCGTGCGCGGTCCAATGGCGGGCCGACGCTTATTGAACATTTCACTTACCGCGCTGAGGGGCACTCCACTTCGGACGATCCCACGGCTTACCGTTCCGCAGATGAGCAGGACGAATGGCCACTTGGTGATCCGGTCAATCGCTTGAAAAAGCACCTGATCGCTTTGGGCGAATGGGACGAGGATCGTCAGGCGGAGCAGGATGCAGAGCTGGATGCCATGGTCAAAACCGCGCAGAAAAACGCTGAAAAGAACGGCATCCTGGGCCACGGACTGCATCACCCGTTCCACACCATGTTCGAAGATGTTTACGAAGAGCTGCCGTGGAATCTGAAGGAGCAGGCTGAGCAGGCAATCCGCGAACGCGCCATCAAATGGCCGGAAGGGAGGCCAAAATCATGAGCACCGAAACACTCAGCGCAGAAGCCCCCGCGACGGATGAAACTGGCGAAGCGCGCCACATGAACATGATCGAGGCGATCAACTCCGCTCTTGATGTCATGCTCACCCGCGATTCCGATGTGACCTTGCTGGGCGAGGACATCGGTTATTTCGGCGGTGTGTTCCGCTGCACTGCCGGATTGCAGGAAAAGCATGGCAAGACGCGCGTGTTCGATACGCCCATTTCCGAATGCGGCATCATCGGCGTTGCGGTGGGGATGGGGGCTTACGGCCTGCGTCCGGTGCCGGAAATCCAGTTCGCCGATTACATCTATCCCGGCCTTGATCAGCTGATCAGTGAAGCGGCGCGTTTGCGCTATCGCTCGGCCGCTGAGTTCATCGCCCCGATGACAGTGCGCAGCCCGTTCGGCGGCGGCATCTTCGGCGGGCAGACGCACTCGCAAAGCCCCGAATCGATCTTCACCCATGTCTGCGGTCTGAAAACAGTGATCCCGGCGACGCCATATGATGCCAAGGGCCTCCTGATCAGCTGTATCGAAGACAATGATCCGGTGATCTTCTTTGAACCCAAGCGCATCTACAATGGCCCGTTCGATGGATATTACGACCGGCCAGCCAAAAACTGGAAGGGCCGTGAGGACGCGCAGGTGCCTGACGGGTATTACAAGATCCCGCTCGGCAAGGCGCGCACGGTTACTGAAGGCGATGCCATGACCATTCTTGCCTATGGCACGATGGTTCATGTGGCGGAGAGCGTCTGCCGCGAAAAAGGCGTTGCGGCCGAAATCCTCGACCTGCGCACGCTGGTGCCGCTCGATATCGAGGCCATCGAGGCATCTGTAAAGCGAACTGGCCGCTGCCTGATCGTGCATGAGGCCACCCGCACTTCCGGTTTCGGCGCAGAGCTTTCCGCGCTGGTAACCGAACGCTGTTTCTACCACCTTGAAGCTCCGGTGGAGCGTGTCACAGGTTTCGACACGCCTTATCCGCACAGCCTCGAGTGGGCATATTTCCCCGGTCCTGTCCGCATTGGCGAGGCCATCGACAAGATCCTGAGCGAGTAACGCTATGGCAAAGTATACACACCCCATGCCGGATATCGGCGAAGGCATCACAGAGGCGGAAATCGTCGCCTGGCACAAAAAGGTCGGTGACCGCGTCGAGGAAGACGAGGAATTCGTCGACATGATGACCGACAAGGCCACCATGCCGATGGAAAGCCCCGTCACAGGGATCATCGTCGAAATCGCAGGCGAAGCAGGCGACATGGTTGCCATCGGCTCGCCGCTGGTCGTCATCGAAGTCGAAGGCGAATTGCCCGATCACGGCGAAGAGGCCGACGCTGACGATGCACCCGCTCCAAAAGCTCCCCAGGTAGAGAAGCGTATCGAGGTGGAAACGCCCGATGCCTCCGACCAGGAAGATGCCGCAAAGGCCGCGCCGGAAAGGGCTCCGGAGCCTGCGCCTGAACCGGCACCTGCGCCAACTCCCGCTCCGGCAAGCGGTAGCAGCAGCAAGCTATTGGCGACGCCGGCAGTGCGCGCCCGCGCAAAGGATCTGGGCGTCGATCTGTCGCAAGTGAAGCCGCATGAGGATGGCCGCGTACGCCATGCCGATCTCGACGCCTTTATCTCTTACTCGGGCGGCTATTCCGGGTCCGGTGCCACGCGCGCAGACGAAGACATCAAGGTCATCGGCCTGCGCAAACGCATTGCCGAAAACATGGCGGCCGCAAAGCGTAACATCCCGCATTTCACTTATGTGGAGGAATGCGATGTCACCGAACTGGAGCATACCCGCGCGCAATTGAATGCGAACAAGGGTGAAAAGCCCAAGCTGACCATGCTCCCGCTGCTCATTGCGGCGATCTGCAAGACCATTCCCGATTTTCCCATGATCAATGCACGTTTCGATGATGAGGCGAAGATCGTGACGCGTCATGGCAGTGTGCATCTGGGCATGGCCACCATGACCGATAACGGCCTGATGGTTCCGGTCATCCGCGATGCTCAGGCGAAGAACCTCTGGCAGCTTGCCAATGAAATCGGCCGCTTGGCTGAGGCGGCGCGGAGCGGCAGTGCCACTTCGCAGGAACTGTCCGGCTCAACGCTCACCATCACATCACTCGGGCCGCTTGGCGGCGTTGCCACAACGCCTGTCATCAATCGCCCCGAAGTCGCCATCATCGGCCCGAATCGCATAGTCGAGCGGCCCATGTTCGTGACCGGCGCTGATGGTCAGGAGCGTATCGAGAAGCGCAAGCTGATGAACATTTCGATCAGCTGCGATCACCGCGTAGTCGATGGATATGACGCCGCTGCTTTCGTGCACGAAGTGAAGAAGCGCATAGAGGCCCCTGCAACGATTCTGGCTGGTTGATCAAAGTAAGCTAAAAAGCGTTGCGGAGTGTGTTGACAGCCTATCAGGCCTACACTAGATGCGCTGCTCCCAAGAGGCGCTGAAGCCGCTTAAATGCGCGGGTGTAGCTCAGTTGGTTAGAGTATCGGCCTGTCACGCCGAGGGTCGCGGGTTCGAGTCCCGTCACTCGCGCCACTTGGGAATTTTTCTTCGCTAACAAACAGCGTCGCGTGCGGGCTAGAGCTTGCGCGCGGCTGTCTGCTTGAGCAAAGCTGGCGGCATGACTTCTTCATTCACTTTCCATCCCGGCCCGCGCGTGCGTTCCGGTATTGGCTGCAGCGCTGAACTGAGCGGATTGCTGCCAGATGGACCCGTCCTGTTCGTGACTGACGCCAATTTGCGCAGCCTCGGTCTGACCGATGGTGCGCTAGGGAGCTTGGCGGAGCGCGAGGTCGGGATTTTCGACAATGTGCAGGAAGACCCGAGCGAGGGTAGCGTCCTGGACGCAGTTGCCATGGGCAGGAAGATCGGCGCGCGCAGCGTCATCGGTTTCGGCGGAGGCAGTCCGATGGACGTGGCCAAGGCTGCGGCCTATCTGCTGGGCTCTGGCGACGATATCGAAACGATCTACGGGGTCGATATGGCGCGCGGGTGCGGCCTGCCGCTGGTTCTGGTGCCGACCACATCGGGAACCGGTTCTGAAGCGACGCCCATTTCTATCCTGACTGTTGGTGAGACGAGCAAAAAGGGAATCGTCGCGCCTGCGCTCTATGCCGATTGGGCCGTTCTGGACGCCTCGCTTACCGCCGGCCTGCCGCGCCATGTGACAGCCGCCACCGGGATCGATGCCATGGTCCACGCAATTGAGGCCTTCACAACGAAGCGGCTGAAAAACCCCCTCTCGGACACGTTGGCGAAAGAGGCGCTGCGGTTGCTCGCGGCCAACATCGCCGCGGCCTGTGATCAACCGGACAATTTGACCGCCAGAGATGCGATGCTGCGCGGGTCCTATCTGGCGGGTCTGGCTTTCGCCAATGCGCCGTGCGCGGGCGTACACGCGCTGGCCTATCCGCTGGGCGGGCATTTCCATGTGCCGCACGGATTGTCCAATGCGCTGATGCTGCCGCAGGTCATGGCGCACAACATGCCTGCAGCGCGGGAGATGTATGCAGAGCTGGCCGTGGAGATTGACCCGTCGCTTGCCGGGCAGGGCACGCAGGCGCAGGCCCAGCGCTTTGTCGAGGCACTGCGCGCTATCACCGAACAGACGGGTCTCAGTCCAAGGCTTGCCGATGTAGGGGTAGGCGCTGATGCGCTCGATCTGCTGGCAGATGAGGCCATGAAGCAGGAACGCCTGCTGATGAACAATCCGCTGCCGATCACGCGCGCCGATGCGCGGCGCATGTATGAGGCAGCCCTATGAGTAAGCACATATGAGCCGTGATCCCGCCAGACCCCGGAGCGCCTACAGCGCCTGGAGAAAAATCCCCACGCGCTGGGCGGACAATGACGTCTACGGCCACGTCAACAATGTGGTCTACTATTCGTGGTTCGATACGGCAGTAAACGCCGAACTGGTCGAGAGGGGTCTGCTCGATATCGAAAATGGCGCGATGATAGGCTTGGTAGTGGAAACGTCCTGCCGTTATTTCGCCCCGCTTGCTTTTCCCCAGGCTGTAGACGCAGGCGTGCGTGTGGCCAGGCTAGGCACATCAAGCGTCCGCTATGAAGTCGGGATATTTGCTGAAGGTAGCGAGGAAGCCGCCGCAGAAGGGCATTTCATTCACGTTTACGTCGACCGTGAAACGCGCCGCCCGGTACCTTTGCCGGAGGATTGGCGTGCAGGCCTGAGTAAGCTGATCTAGCCCCAGCGGCCCGTTTCCATCCAGATCAGGAAGCGACGCAGCGGCAGCAGCCAGATGATGCCGAGGATAAGGTAAACCACCGTCTGAAAGGCGCCATGCCAACCGCCGATCAGTTCCGGCACGTAACGCGCGATCACGACAGCGTAGACAGTCAGCGCGGCGCATAGGCCAAGAATGCCAAAGGGAATTCGCAAGGTCGGTTCGGTGCGCATCAGAAAGGTCCGTATATTCTAGTGGGCGTGATGACGGCGGTCAGCGGCATATCATGGTCTTCCAGCGGCAGTTCATCCACCTTCTGCACGTCCCACGCCATTCCAAGCGCGACCGTGCCGGGATGTTCCGCAAGGTAGCGATCATAGAATCCGCCACCCTGGCCCAAGCGATGACCGATTTCGGTAAAGCCGACAACCGGGACGAAAAGCACCTGCGGTAGCACCGCCGGCGCGCCCGCCTTGGGTTGCATGATACCCATGGGGCCTTCCTCAAGGTCTGTCTGGCCGAAAGGGTCTGTATGGGTGCGAAACTGCATTGCCGCATCGGCGTGCGTGATGGCGGGCAGGGCAAGGGTGTGCCCTGCCTCCATGAAGAAGCGCGCATATCCTGCCGCCGGCGCTTCGTGCGATGCGGCGTGATACAGGCCGACTATCGCGCCCTCTGGCACCAAATCGATGACCGGACCGGGCGGGCGGCGGAATACCAGCGCGCTGACCTGCGGCGGCAGATTCGCGGCGTGGTCACGACGGGCCTTGCGCAGACCTTTGCGCAGTTCAGCTTTACTGTTGGAAATATCCGGCATGATCCTGCGTTTTTGCGATGATGGTAGTGGCGGGACCACCATGGGTCGTTTTCCGGAAAATCCTCTGACGACAAAACGTCAGGTGGGCGCCGTATATCCAGAACCGCCAGGACGAACCCGTGGCCCCAGTAGGGACAGCTCCCTAGGAATGGTTATAGCCTCAGGGATATTCATGCAGCTCGTGCCGGGCAGCCCCGCCAACCCCTATCTAGGCGTCCGCAGGGCCAGTCTCAAGCTGCATTGCAACGCTTTCGAGTCTGTCGGCCAGAGATTCAAGCTCGGCCGCGCTGTTTTCGGGCAGCGCGGGGTCGGCTGACTTGGTTTCGTGCAGCTCGTCCGCCAGCAACAATGCGGCATATAGCAGCACTCTTTCCGGCGATTGGTTGGTAAGGTTTTCAAGCGCTGACAGCTTCTTGTCGATGGATGCGCCAAGCATCTGGATGTGCGCTTCCTCACCTTCCGCACAAGCGATAGTGTAACGGCGGCCGACGATCTCGAGAGTGACGTTGCTCATGGTTTTTCCAACGTACCGATCAACTTATCAAGCTGTTGGAGAGCTTCACCAGCCTCCTGCTGGAGCGCGGCATAGCGTGCCTCCAATTCATGATCGCGCACCGATCCGGAAGAATCACGTGCTCCAGCGGCAGCGGCTATGCGGCCTGCTGCGGTATCGATGCGGGCGATTGCCTTCGCAACCCGGTCTTCGGTGCGATCACCATCCATGCTGCAAATATTAGCCAAGTTTTGCGTTGCAGCAAAGCCTTAACCGGGAAAGCTGTGAATAATCCTCGCTGAACGGGCTCTTCGTATGCGCGCAAGGCAGGTGTCTTGCTTGACCTCGCGGTCAGCCACCACCACACAACGCCGAACCGAATCGCCCGCCATTGCGCGGCGCATGGAGCATTTAATGAGCGACGAGCAGACATCTTTTTCCGATATGGCCAACGCCATACGCGCCCTCTCGATGGATGCGGTGCAGGCGGCAAATTCGGGACATCCCGGAATGCCGATGGGTATGGCCGATGTGGCGACCATCCTGTGGTCCGAATATCTGAAGTTCGATCCTGCCGCGCCTGACTGGGCCGACCGTGATCGTTTCGTGCTCAGCGCCGGTCACGGTTCGATGCTTATATATTCCTTGCTTCACCTGACGGGTTATGCCGCTCCGACGCTGGAAGACATCAAGAATTTCCGCCAGCTGGGCAGCCCTTGTGCGGGCCATCCGGAAAACTTCCTGCTCGACGGGGTTGAAGCGACCACCGGGCCGCTGGGGCAGGGTCTTGCAATGGGCGTGGGCATGGCGATGGCAGAGCGTCATCTCAACGCGACATTTGGCGATGATCTGGTGGACCACCGTACCTGGGTGATAGCCGGTGACGGGTGCTTGATGGAAGGCATCAATCATGAGGCAATTGGTCTTGCTGGCCATCACCAACTGGGCCGTTTGATCGTGCTGTGGGATGATAACAACATCACCATCGATGGTGCGGTTGGTCTTTCCTCATCCGAGGATATTCCTGCGCGCTACCGGGCAACGGGCTGGCACGTGACGCGCTGTGACGGCCATGATCCGGCCGACATTCGCCGCGCCCTCGATGAAGCCGTTGCGGAAACCGGCAAGCCCACGCTGGTCCAGTGCACCACGGTAATTGGCAAGGGCGCGCCCAACAAGGGCGGCACAAGCGGCGTTCATGGTTCGCCTTTGGGAGAAGACGAAATCGCCGCCGCACGCAAGGAACTGGGCTGGTCGCATGATCCGTTCGTTATCCCTGACGACATTATGGCCGCCTGGCGCGCAGCCGGGGAACGCAGCAAGGAAGCGCATTGTGAATGGACAGGCCGGCTGGGCGCCTCTCCCCATAAAGCCGAATTCTCTCGCCGTATGTCGGGCGAGCTGCGAGACGAAGCCAAGGCCACCAAGATATTCCGGAAATGGCTGGAAGAGCCGCAGAAAGTAGCGACCCGCAAGGCCAGTGAAATGGCTCTCGACGTGCTGACCCCGCTGCTGCCCGAAATGATTGGCGGCAGCGCTGATCTGACCGGATCGAACAATACGAAAACCGCTGCGACAGCTCCGGTGACGCCGGACAATTACGGCGGACGCTATGTCTATTACGGGATTCGCGAATTCGGCATGGCCGCCGCGATGAACGGTATGGCGCTGCACGGCGGGATCATAGCTTACGGTGGCACCTTCCTGATTTTTACCGATTATGCGCGCGGTGCGATCCGGCTTTCGGCCTTGCAGCAATGCCCGGTTATTTATGTGATGACGCATGATTCCATTGGTCTTGGAGAAGATGGCCCGACGCATCAGCCGATCGAGCATCTGCAAAGCCTTCGCGCCATGCCCAATGTGCTGGTCATGCGCCCGGCTGACAGGATAGAGACAGCGGAATGCTGGCAGATTGCCTTGCAACAGACTGACCGGCCCAGCATTATTGCGCTTAGTCGGCAGGGGCTGCCACAGGTGCGTAATGCACCTGATGAATTCGACATGTGCAGCTTTGGCGCCTATCGTTTGAAACGTGCAGGCGGCAAACGCGGCGTCGTATTGATGGCGACAGGTTCGGAAGTGTCGCTTGCGCTGGAGTGTGCCGCTGAATTGGAAAAACAAGGCATCGGGGCGGATGTAGTCTCGATGGTTTGTACCGAGCTTTTTGACGAACAAGACGCAGCTTACAAGGCGGACATATTGCCCTCCGATGCGCTCAAGGTTTCCATCGAAGCCGGCACGACCTTCGGCTGGGAACGCTATACCGGCACAGATGGGCTGAATTTCGGTATCGACCGTTTTGGCGCATCCGCCCCGGCACCGGCTCTGTTCGAAAAATTCGGCCTCACGGCGGACGCTATTGTTCCCAAAATCACCAAACATCTCAACGGATAAGCAGGAGTTTCTCTCATGGCGACGAAAGTTTCGATCAACGGTTTCGGACGTATTGGCCGGCTTGTAGCCCGCGCAATTCTGGAACGTGACGACCACGATCTCGAACTGGTGGCAATCAATGATCTGGCTGACACTGATGCCAATGCCCTGCTGTTCGCTTTTGACAGCACCCATGGCCGCTTTCCCGGCACGGTAGAGGTCGATGGCAGCGATCTGGTAGTCAATGGAAAGCGTATCGCCGTCACCAGCGAGCGTGATCCCGGTAACTTGCCACACGGTGAAATGGGCGTCGATATCGTGCTGGAATGCACCGGCTTCTTCCAGAGCCATTCCGCTTGCGTTCCGCATCTCGATGCTGGCGCCAAGCGTGTCCTGATCTCGGCTCCGGCAAAGGAAGTCACCGCTACAATCGTTTACGGCGTGAACCATGAAGTGTTGACCGCCGATGATGTGATCGTTTCAAACGCCAGCTGCACCACCAATTGCCTCTCGCCAGTGGCGAAGGTGCTGAACGATACGGTGGGGATTGAACGCGGTTTCATGACCACGATCCACTCCTACACCAATGATCAGCGCATGCTTGATCAGATGCATTCCGACATGCGCCGTGCGCGCGGCGGGGCACAGAACATGATTCCGACCACCACCGGCGCAGCGCGCGCCGTGGGCCTGGTACTGCCGGAACTGGCGGGCAAGCTGGATGGCTCCTCTGTTCGCGTCCCGACACCGAATGTCTCTTTGATTGACCTGGTTTTCACGCCCAAGCGTGACACGACGAAGGAAGAAATGAACGCTGCGCTGAAGGCTGCTGCCGAAGGCGCGATGAAGGGTGTGCTCGATTATACCGACAAGCCGCTCGTCAGCAGCGATTTCAACCATCATCCCGCCAGCTCCACTGTGGACTCGCTTGAAACGGCAGTGCTCGAAGGCAAGCTGTGCCGTGTGGTCAGCTGGTATGATAATGAATGGGGCTTCTCCAACCGCATGATCGACACCGCTGGTGTGATGGCGAAGTTTCTCTAAAACCAACTGACGCAAGGAGGCCCGCATGGCCGCGTTCAAGACCCTCGACGACTTGCCGCAGGATCTGACAGGCCAGCGTGCGCTGGTTCGTGTCGATCTCAATCTGCCGATGAAGGACGGGCGAGCGAGCGATCTGACGCGCGTCACTGCGGTCGCTCCGACTATTCTGGAATTGGCTGATCGCGGCGCAAAGGTGCTGTTGCTGGCCCATTATGGGAGGCCCAAGGGTGACCGGCACTCCACGATGTCTCTCAGCATGGTGCAGGGCGATCTGGAACGGGTGCTGGACCGCGAGATCATGTTCATTCCAGAAGTTGCCGGGCCGATTGTGATGCAATCTGTCGATATCCTCCGTGCAGGTGATATCGGCCTGCTCGAAAACACCCGCTTCTGGCCGGGTGAGGAGGCGAATGATCCTGATTTTGCACGCAATATTGCGGTGCATGGCGATTTCTACGTGAACGATGCCTTCTCTGCCGCGCACCGGGCGCATGCGACAACCGAAGGTTTGGCCCATCTGCTGCCAGCCTATGCCGGCCGCGCGATGGAGAAGGAATTGAAGGCGCTTGACGCAGCGCTGGGTACGCCCAAGCCACCGGTTGTCGCCGTGGTTGGCGGGGCCAAGGTTTCGACCAAGCTCGCCGTACTCGAAAATCTCAGCCGTAAGGTCCAGCATCTTGTTATTGGCGGGGGCATGGCCAATACTTTCCTCGCGGCGAACGGTGTCGATGTCGGCAAAAGCTTGTGCGAGCATGATCTGACCGACACTGCGCGAAAGATCATGGATGCCGCTGACGAGGCGGGCTGTACGATCCATCTGCCTTACGATGTCGTAGTGGCAAAGGAATTCGCGGCTAATCCGCCAAGTCTGCGTACGTGCAACGTGCACGAGGTGGCCGCTGACGAGATGATCCTGGATATCGGGCCGCAGGCCACAGAAGCGCTGGGGGATGTGCTGAAAACCTGCGCTACGCTGGTCTGGAACGGCCCGCTTGGCGCATTCGAGACACCGCCGTTTGATGAGGCGACCGTGGCACTTGCAAAAACGGCAGCCGCTCTGACTCAGGACGGCTCGCTGATTTCCGTTGCTGGCGGCGGTGATACCGTTGCGGCGATGGTTCAAGCCGGTGTGGCCGATGATCTGACCTATATTTCAACCGCTGGCGGCGCTTTCCTCGAATGGATGGAAGGCAAGGTTCTTCCCGGCGTGGCTGCACTAAGCGCGTAAGCCATGGCAGAAACCCGCCATCTTTTTTCGACGCCATTCCTGATAGACCGGCTGCAAAGCGCGGCTGGCATTGGCATGCTGCGCGATGCCATCGATGCAGAAATGATGCGCGATGCGGCTGGTGTTTCGATCAGCAATCTGGGTGGCTGGCATTCCAACACTCAGATGCTGGATTGGGGCGGAGAGGCAGCCAAGGCGCTGGTCTTCAAAGCCATGACAATGGCTGACGAAGCCACGCACGATGCAAAAACTCCGCAGGCCAGGAATTTGCAGGATACCCGCTTTGGCTGGGTCCCGGAAATGTGGGCCAATGTCAGCGAAAAAGGCAATGCGAACCAGTACCATACCCATCCGGGCAGCTTCTGGTCGGCGGTTGCTTACATCGATGATGGCTATGATGGAGATGACGATCCGTCGCTTGGCGGAGAGCTGCAATTGCTGGATCCAAGAATGCCGATGATCCGCATGACTGCTCCTGATTTGCGCATGCTTGGTGCAGATGGCATGCCGCTGCCCAGCGAACTGTCCTTTCGCCCGCAAACCGGCATGATCGTGATGTTCCCCAGCTGGCTGCAGCATGCCGTACGGCCTTTTGAAGGACCAGGTACGCGGGTCTCGATAGCGATCAACCTCGTGCCGGCCATGAAGAAGCCTCACTAAACGCTTGTTCTTACAGATTAGCGATGTTCTGGATTGGGTCAGCCGGGTTTGCAGCCTGCGTCCCATTGCATCCGCACATTGCCCACTGCCGGATATCCATCCTGCGCTTTCGGCATGCGTGCGGCATGGAGCAGATTGAAGGCCATGAAGGTTGTTTTGCGCTGGGTAAACTCGTTGGCGAACGCGGCGCGCTGACTGGTAGATATCTCCGCCACCACATCCAGCAATGCATCGGTATGCGAAGGTTCTGACGGATGCTTCAATGTGGCATTGACCAGAACGGCTTTCAAACCGGAAAAGTCGTCTTCGCTGTTGTCGCATATGTTTTGCTGAGTGGCATTTTTGGGTCCTTCTGCCAGGTTGCATGACACTTCGCTGCGCCGGTCCGGCCCGTTACATTGCACAGAACTGCGGCATGGCGATATCCTGCCGGTTGCACTCACAAGGCTCGCGGCATAGGAGCCGATGCCAGAATATGAATCCGATGAGGGAGCATCGTATGAACACCGCAGAAATGACCGCAAAAATCGCCGCTGGTAACGGTTTTATCGCCGCTTTGGACCAATCAGGCGGGTCAACGCCAAAGGCCTTGCGCGGATACGGGGTTGAAGACAGCGAGTGGTCCAGTGACGAAGAGATGTTCGGCAAGATCCACGAAATGCGCAGCCGCGTGATCACTTCCCCCAGTTTTTCAAACGGCAAGGTGATCGGCGCGATTCTGTTCGAGCGGACGATGGACGGCGAAGTTGATGGTCAGTCCACTGCCGATGCACTGAAGGCGCGCGGCGTTGTGCCGTTTATCAAGGTCGATCAGGGCCTGATGGACGAGGCCGACGGCGTGCAAATGATGAAGCCGCTCGACAAGCTTCCGGCACTGCTCGAAAAATCTGTCGCCAAGGGCATGTTCGGCACCAAAATGCGTTCTGTCATCAAGTCTGCCAACCCCAAGGGCATAGCTGCGGTTGTTGCCCAGCAATTTGAAGTCGGAAACCAGATCATCGATGCTGGCCTGATGCCTATCCTTGAGCCGGAATATGACATCACGGCGACTGACCGGGTTGAGGGCGAGGAAATCCTGAAGGCGGAAATATTGAAGCACCTCGATGCGCTTCCTGATGATCGTCAGGTCATGCTGAAGCTGTCCATCCCCGCAACACCGGGACTGTATGGCGAACTGATCGATCACCCCAAAGTGTTGCAGGTGGTTGCGCTTTCGGGGGGGTATGAAACCGAGGAAGCGTGCCAAGAACTTGCGAAAAACCCCGGGATGATCGCCAGCTTCAGCCGCGCGCTTCTGCAGAACCTGCGGGCCAGTCAGAGCGATGCGGAATTTGATGCCACGCTTGGTAAGGCAATCGATTCGATTTGCGAAGCGTCAACTTGCTGATTTGCCGCCGATGACCGATTGCCAGCTTTATCTGATTTCCCCGCTCGATGTGGGCGGCGATTTTCCTGACCGGCTGGACCGGGCGCTGACTGCTGGTAAAGGGCTGGCGACTGCTTTCCAGTTCCGCGTAAAGAATGTTGATGATCATGAAGCCGCACGACTGGCCGCGCCCTTGCAGGAAATCTGTGCGGCGCATGATGTCGGCTTTGTGGTCAATGATTCGGTGACGCTGGCCAAACGTCTGAAGGCGGATGGCGTGCACCTTGGTCAAGGCGATGGGCCTGAAGGAATGCTGGACCTGCGTGATGCGCGCGAGGAACTTGGCCGAGATGTACAGATCGGAGTTACCTGCCATGCCAGCCGACATCTTGCGATGGACGCTGGCGAGGCGGGGGCTGATTATGTGGCTTTCGGTGCCTTCTTCCCCAGCAGCACCAAACCCAGCGAACACCGACCTGATCTCGAATTGCTCGAATGGTGGAGCGGTTTGTTCGAGATACCCTGCGTTGCCATCGGCGGAATCACGCCGGAAAATTGTGCGCCGCTGGTGAAGGCTGGCGTGGATTTCCTCGCCGTCAGCCATGCCGTATGGGGCGGGGACGAAGTGGCGGCAATCGAGGCTTTTGCGAAAGCGATGAAGTGAAGATAGCCCGCGCTATTGTGCCTGCCCTGATCGGGTGGGTTGGCGCGGTTGGCTATTGGATCGGTGTTGGCCCGGATGAAGCCCCCGGCGCCAGTGGAGATGTTGCCGCAGATGTCGCCATAGTGCTTGGTGCAGCGGTTTCTGGTGACACACCTTCGCCTGTATTCCGGGAACGCATCGCCCATGCGATCAATTTGCAGGAGGAGGGACGAGTCTCCCATATCCTTTTCACCGGCGGCCGCGCCGAAGGCGATGAGCTTGGAGAAAGCGAAGCAGCGATGGCCATGGCGCTGGAAGCCGGCGTGCCGGCCCAAGCCATTTTGACGGAGACAAAATCGACCACCACAATGCAAAATCTGGTGAATGCGCAATTGGTGATGCGGGACGCCGGTTTGGACAACGCGGTCATCATATCGGACCCGCTGCACATGCGCCGCGCGATGGAAATGGCGGATTCGCTCGGCATGATCGCGCAGCCCAGCGCGACGCCGACAACGCGATACCGTTCGTTTGGTGCAAAAGCGCGATTCCTCGCGCGTGAAACGTACTTCATGCATCACTTCTGGCTGTTTGGGGAATGAGCACTAGCCAAGTATCTGGGCGAACATCTGGCCAATACCATGCTCGAAGTGCTATCTGATCTCCATGGCCTCAGCGTTTGCAGAAAAACTCCAGGTGGCGGCAATCACAGCCACTCTCGTTTCGGCGGGATGGATTGTTGCAGGCGCGTTCTACCTCGACAGGGAAGAAAGCGCTCAGATTGCCAGCGAAGCGGGAGATCGCGAACCTGCCCAGCCATTGAGGCAGGCAGGCGATGTGTCCCTGCCAGCAGGTGCTAACGCCGATCTTGCGCAAGCCTCTACACACTCGGATGATGAAGCCGCGACGCTGATGATTCCGGTGATGGGTGTCAGCGCAAGCGATCTGGAAGATACGTTTTCCGATGAGCGTGGCGGCAATACACAATTGCACGAAGCGCTTGATATCGCAGCTGATACCGGCACCACGGTGGTTGCTGCTGCGCCCGGCACGATTGAGCGCATGTTTCGGTCCGATGTCGGCGGCAACACGGTTTATGTGCGCTCTGTCGATGAAGAAACAATCTATTACTATGCACATCTTGCCGCATATGCGGAGGGGCTGAATGAAGGTCAGCAGGTACGCCGGGGGCAACGGTTGGGAACTGTCGGATCGACAGGTCGGGCCGATCCAGCATCCCCGCATCTGCATTTCGAAGTGATGCGCACTACGCCCGGTGCCGAATGGTGGGAGCCGGCGACGTCGGTCAATCCTTACAATTTACTGGTTCGCCCGGCCCAGTAGCCGCGCATGGCACTGATCAACTGCTCTGGCGGATACAACGCAATCGGCTAGGCTGGCCGTTCTCTATCTTGCGCAGAAATCCGCGACTTTCGATAACATAGCTCGTCCCGTTGCGCGGTCCGCTGGTCATGGATAGCCGGTCGCCGCGGCGCAAATAGGTGCCATCGCCTTGCGGCGACGAATAGCGCGAGGCGCTTTGGATGGTGAAGCTTTCATTCGGCTGGGCTATGCCGACCGAACCGGCGGCATCTCCAGGAAGTTCGCAGGCATAATGCCCCCGCTCGATCGTACCGATTTGCCCTTGTCCGGTTGCAGAAACAGGAATTGCGGCGCTCGCAGCGATAATGGCGGCTGTGATCTTGTTCATGACAATGCCTTTAGCATGCCCCGCTTGCATCGTCATGAACATGTGATCAAAGACCCCCCGCGCTTGTATGATGCGCCGGAGCGGTCTAGGGCGCGGCGCAATCTCAAAATTTTTAGCAAACGAGCACCCCCATGAAAATCAGCGGCGTGGACATCCGTCCCGGCAACATCATCGAATATGAAGGCGGCATCTGGAAAGTTGCCAAAATTCAGCATACCCAGCCTGGCAAGGGCGGTGCCTATATGCAGGTCGAGATGAAGAACCTCATCGATGGCCGCAAAACCAACGTCCGCTTCCGCAGCGCCGATACGGTCGAAAAGGTGCGGCTGGAAACGCAGGACTACCAGTTCCTGTATGAAGATGGCGATATGCTGGTGTTCATGGATGGCGACACATTCGAACAGATCACCCTGCCAAGCGACCTTCTGGGCGATGCCCGTCCGTTCTTGCAGGATGGCATGCAGGTAAGCCTCGAACTGTGGGAAGAACGCCCGATCAGTGTGCAGCTTCCAAGTCAGATCGAAGCCGAAATTGTTGAAGCCGATGCGGTCGTCAAGGGGCAGACCGCCTCTTCCAGCTACAAACCGGCTGTGCTCGACAATGGCGTGCGGATCATGGTTCCGCCGCACATCGGGGCAGGCACACGCATTGTGGTCGATGTTTATGAGCAGACCTATGTGGGTAAGGCTGGCTGATCCGATATGGCTGCAATTTCAGGTATCATTCGCGTTATGGAAAAGGCTGCCCGCAAGGCGGGTGGCCGTTTGCGCCGCGACTTTAACGAGGTCGAGCACCTTCAGGTCAGCCAGAAGGGGCCAAGCGATTTTGTGTCCAAGGCCGATCGGGCGGCGGAACGCATCCTGTGGGATGAGCTGAAAGTTGCGCGCCCCGGCTGGGGTTTCGTGCTGGAAGAAGGCGGGATTATCGAGGGCGAGCCCGATATGCCGCGCTGGATTATCGATCCGCTCGATGGAACCAGCAATTTCCTCCATGGCATCCCCCATTTCGCCATTTCGATTGCGGTGCAGGAACCGAAACTCGGCGGCGGAGGCTGGGGCGATGTCACCGCCGGAGTCGTCTATCAGCCAATCACCGATGAGACTTTCTGGGCCGAGAAAACACGCGGTGCATGGCTGCAGGATGCGCGCCTTCGTGTTTCCGGGCGCCGTCAGCTGTCGGAAGCTTTGATTGCCACGGGTACACCCTATCAGGGCCACGGCGATTTCGGTGAGTGGGCGAAGATTTTTGCAGCTATCGGCCCGAACGTGGCCGGGATGCGTCGCTTTGGCGCCGCTTCACTGGATCTCGCATGGCTGGCCGCAGGGCGCTTCGACGGTTTCTGGGAAAGCGATCTGTCGCCGTGGGACACAGCGGCCGGGTGCCTGCTGGTGCGTGAAGCGGGCGGTTTTGTGACCGATTATCGCGGGAGGTCGCTGCCAATTTGCGATTCCCAGGTAATTGCCGCAAATGATCCGCTGCATTCCCGCCTGCACAAATTGATCGCAACTTCGCTCAAATAGCGCTGAGATAATCACGCTCAAGCAGCGAAGCGTAATCACGCGTAGACAGCGCGCGAAAGGGCCGTTAATCGGCTCACTTCCCCGCTCAGGTGCCTCTGTGGCGGAATTGGTAGACGCGCTCGACTCAAAATCGAGTTTCTCACGAAGTGCCGGTTCGAGTCCGGCCAGAGGTACCAGCGGGGAATAGCTTGCGCCGCATCGGCTATCAGGTAGTGTCCCATGCGACCCAAAGGGTTGTGAGAGATCGCACTGCCGCGCACCAGACCAAGGAGCTGGCCGAAAATGTCGATGACGCCATTCGAGCCGCCCCTAGCAAGCAAGACACTCTGGAACGTCCTGTGATGTTTTGCGAGGCCTGCCACTCTTGTGATTGAAGTCCCTCCCATACACGCCATTGCGGCGATGGCGCTTACAGTCGTCGTCTTTTATCTGTTCGTGCGCGATCGTATTTCGATCGAGATCGTATCCTTGATGGCAATCGCGATGATCGCGGTCGGCCTGTATTTCTATCCGCTGCCGGACTCGGACCCTACGGATGGCCTGGAACTCGCCTTTGCCGGCTTCGGACACTACGCCCTGATTACGATTTGCGCGCTGATGGTCATGGGGCGAGGGCTAGTGGTAACCGGGGCGCTGGAGCCTGCAGCACGGTTTATGGAGCGGGTATTCAAGATCAATCTTCAGCTTGGCCTGCTGCTGGCGCTGGTTCTGGCCTTTGTGTTGTCGATGGGGGTCAACAATACGCCGGTATTGGTGCTTCTGATCCCGATTTTCGCCACTCTGGCTTTGCGCGGCGCGATGCCCGCGTCCAAAACGCTCATGCCGCTTAACGCATCATCGCTTCTGGGCGGAATGGCGACAACCATCGGAACCTCCACCAACATTCTGGTCGTGTCCATTGCGGTGGACCTTGGGATGCCCGAAATGGGTGTGTTCCACTTCACCCCGATAGTGCTGGCTGCGTCATTGATAGCCCTGCCGTATATCTGGCTGGTTATGCCGCGCTTGTTGAAAGACAATACACCAGCAAAAGGTTTCGGACAGCGCACCTTCATCACCCGCTTGAGGGTTCCACCGACCAGCAATCTCAACGGCAAGCATTTCGATGAAGTGGTCGACATGCTGCCGGAGGATTTCCGTTTCGAGGAACGTCCGGACGGGCCATTTTCTACCGGTCAAAGGCTGAAGGTTTCCGGCACGCATGACGCGCTGGAGAATGCTGTCCGGGTCTTGCAGGGCCAGATCGCACCCGGCTGGGTTGTCGATGCCGTCCAGCGCAAAGCGCAGGCGAATGGTGACGACGTTCAGGTGGTGGAGATGGTCATCACAGCCGATTCGCGCCTGATTGGCCGTACGCTGGCAACATCGGGAATCGCTGATCGGTACGGTGTGGCGGTGCTCGGCATCCACAAGCCGGTACGTCCACTGCGATTCGACGATCCGGAAGAAATGCACGGCGAAATCCGCCTTGAAGAAGGCGATGTGCTGCTGGTGATGGGTCTCACTCCGGAGCTGAACGAATTCGCGCAGACAGACAGCGTTCTGCAATTGGAAGGCGGGCGCGAAGTGCCGCGCCGTTCCAAAGCGTGGCTCGCAGCGACCATCATGCTCGTATCAGTCGGGATGGCGTCCATAGGATTGCTGCCCATCGCGATTGCGTCTCTAGGCGGCGCGATCCTCATGTTCCTGACCGGTTGTGTAAAGTTTGACCGCGTTGGCCGAGCGTTGTCCGCGCAGGTTATCGTGCTGGTTGCCGCCAGCATTGCTATTGGGCGTTTGGTGCTGGAAAGCGGCGCGGCAGGATGGCTTGGGCAGACTTTGGCCTTGGGGCTGCAGCACTTGCCTCCGGCCGGGGTTCTGGCGGCGGTCATGCTGTTCGTGACCGTGCTCACCAATTTTGCTTCGAATGCAACGGCGGCCACCGTGGGCACGCCTATTGCGTTTGCCATCGCGACCGAGCTTGGCCTGCCGCAGGAACCGCTGATCCTGGCCGTGCTGTTTGGCTGCAATTTGTGTTATGCGACCCCGATTGCCTACCAGACCAACATGCTCATCATGGCGGAAGGGAATTACCAGTTCCGCGATTATGTCCGCACCGGCGTGCCGCTGGTTTTGATAATGGTGGTGACGTTAAGTTTCTTGCTGGTCACAACGTACCAGATGTAGCCAATCTTGCTGGTCAGCCGGGCGCATCCGCGCCAATGCCTCGCCTGCCGCTGCGCCGTGCTGACGCAGCTTCGATTGCCGCACGTTGTTCGGCATCGTTTGCGTCTGCGCCGCGCATTTGCGGCGGCAGAGCTGCTAGAAAGGCGCGATATTCAGCTTCGCTCATGCCATCGATAAATGCTTGTTCATATCCGGCAACTGCGCTGCGTCTGCCTGTTTGCGGAGGTGCAAAACTTCCCGAATTGCTGGACCGCGGGGTCACCGTGGGAGAGCCCGATATCCCGGCTTCATCGCCAAAGGTACCCTGGGTCCCCCTGTCCCGGCGTATCAGTTCCCGTGGTGTCGTGATTTCAGCGCTCGCCTGCTGAAGCCGAGCATTCTGTTCGCGCTCTTCGATGTGATTGGATACTGCGTGACGGTTATCACTGTCCGCAAACATGGCGATACCGGCCGTCAGCGAAATAGTCGCCATGGCAAAGTGCTTGTACATCTTGAGCGGGATCGGGGGTTTGGACAATTGCGCCATGAAGGGGGGCCTTACGCTGCATTTGTTAACCACCTGAGCCGTGACTTGGTTAAATCATGCTTACCATTTGCGAAAACCATCACTTCTGGAACCGCCCCGCTCATGAGCGGTTTAGCCCCGAACAAGGGAGAATTCGCATGACTGATGAACGTATTACTGAAGTGACTTCGGAATCGCCGGCCGGCAACACGCATACGCACACCACAGTCGTGCGTGATGCAGAACCATCCTCCGGCGGTAGCAAATGGGTCTTGATCCTGATTGTGCTCGTACTGGGCGCGGGCGCATTGTTCATATTCTCGCAGATGGGCGGTGCCGAGGCTGCAAAGGACAACGCCGTGGCTGAAGCGGCTGCGGACGTTGGAAATGCCGCCAATGAAGTTGGCGAAGCAGCGCAGGGTGTGGGAGATGCCGCACGCGACGCTGCGGACAACCTTTCCGAGTAAAATTTCACTCTTTTGTATAGGCGAGTGTAAAATTTACCGACATTTCACTTGTCGCCGTTAACCGAACCAGCATCCGGGGATTTTCCCGGCAAGCTGGTTCGTGTTAGCGATGATACGGTTGTTCAAACATTATATTCCCCATGCTGTGCTGCTGCTCGGCCTGCTGGACTTTGTGCTGCTGCTTGTCGCTGCAGATATGGCATGGGAACTGCGGACCTCGCAGATCGGCACGACAAGCGGACCACTGGCAGACCGCGCGTTGCTGCTGATCGGATTTGCTGTAACCACTTTGACGGCAATGATCGCAGTCGGCGTTTACGGTTCCGAGGCGCTGCGATCGATGCGCTTTGCCTGCGCGCGCCTTCTTGTTGCGGTCAGCCTCGCTATTTTGGCGCTGGCCTTCATCGATTTCGCGCTGCCTGGCACAATGTTCTGGCGATCCATACTGCTGTACGCGATGGTTTTCGCGATCGGACTGCTCATTCTTAACAGGCTGATTGTCGGCGGCATTCTGGGCACCTCGGCCTTTCGCAGGCGAGTGATGGTCTTGGGAGCCGGGCTGCGTGCGCAGCGGTTGAAGGACCTTGGCGACAAACCCGAAAGCGGATTCGTCGTGGTCGGTTATATCAACATGTCCGACAGCCAGCCGCATGTGGCAGAAGCCATTTCGCGTTCGGCCATTGCCGATATGAGTGCCCATGTCGCCAAACTTGGCGCGACCGAAGTGGTCATGGCGCTTGAAGAGCGCCGCAATGCCCTACCGCTCAAGGATCTTGTGCGGGTCAAAACGGCGGGAGTGCATGTGAACGAGTTTTCCAGCTTTCTGGAACGGGAGACAGGCCGCGTCGATCTTGACACCCTCAATCCCAGTTGGCTCATCTTCTCCGACGGATTTTCCTCTGGCAGAGCAATATCCAGTGTGGCCAAGCGCATCTTCGATATTCTCGCCAGCGGTTTGCTGCTGCTGCTCACTTTCCCTGTCATCCTGCTGTTTGCCGCAATCGTAAAGCTGGACAGCAAAGGCCCTGCCTTTTTCCGGCAGAAGCGCATTGGCCTGTATGGTGAACCGTTCGAGCTGGTGAAGCTGCGCTCCATGTGCACAGATGCGGAAAAGGATGGCGCGAAATGGGCTGAAAAGTCTGACCCGCGCATAACCCGTGTGGGCGGTTTCATCCGCAAGGTCCGCATTGATGAGCTGCCGCAAGTCTGGACCGTGCTTACCGGTCATATGAGCTTTGTCGGCCCGCGCCCCGAAGTGCCGCAATTCGTGGCGGATCTGGACGATCAGCTGCCTTATTACGCGGAACGGCATATGGTAAAACCCGGCATCACTGGCTGGGCGCAGATCAATTATCCTTACGGCGCAAGTATCGAGGATTCACGGCATAAGCTGGAATATGATCTGTATTATGCCAAAAATTATACACCCTTCCTGGATCTGTTGATCCTGCTTCAGACCTTACGCGTCGTCTTGTGGCCAGAAGGAGCGCGCTGATGGGTCTTGCCTGGGATATGTTGGTTTACCTCACTTTCCTGGCGGCCGCCGTCGCTGCGCTGGTGCTGTCTTTGTGGCTGGTGACCAACCAGCGCGGGCAGGGACCCGCAATCAGCGCGAGTGCCACGGCGCTTGGACTGGGCGCCGTCTGGAGCTTCGCTGTGGCGGGTTTTGGGCGCGACAGCCTTATTGCAGAACTGCTTTTGGTGACCAGCAATCTGGGTTGGCTATGGATGCTCTACCGCCTGTTCAGTCACGATGATCGTTATAAGAGCCTCGGTCCTATCCGTCCGGTGGTCGGTGCGCTGGCATTTGTAGAACTGATGCAGTTCGCACTGTTTGCGGCACGGCTGCAATATGCCACGCAGCCTGACGCACAAGTGCTGATCCTGCAATTTGCTTTCACCTTCCGTCTGCTGCTGTGCGTTGGCGCGCTCGTACTGGTGCACAATCTTTATGTAGGGGCATCGCAGCAGGCGCGGTTAAGTCTGCGCTGGCCGGCGGCGGCGCTGGGCGCGATCTTCCTGTACGATCTGAATTTCTACACCATCGCTTATCTCGGCAATGGTGTTCCTACCCTGCTGGCAGAGCTGCGTTCGGCCGTCATGCTGACTGCTGTAGGATTGTTGGCGATCGGCATGTTGCGCAATGAAAGGGAAATGCGCTTCCAGCCTTCGCGCAGCTTTGCCTTCCAATCATTCTCTCTGCTGCTGATAGGCGGCTATCTTATCGTTATGGTCGTGGTGGCGCAGGGCCTTTCCTATGTCGGCAGCGACTATGGCCGGATTTTGCAGACAGGCTTTGTCGTGCTCGCCAGTGTTGCTGCGCTATTGGTCCTTCCGTCCAGCCGTCTGCGGGGCTGGCTGCGCGTGACCGTTTCCAAGAACCTGTTTCAGCACCGGTATGATTATCGGTCCGAATGGCTGCGCTTTACCGATACAATCGGGCGTGCCGGGCCGCAGGCTGCGCCTTTGCTGGAGCGCGCGGTGCAAGCCGTTGCCGACATTACCGACAGCCCTTCTGGAATGCTGTTTACGCCGCTCGAGGATGGCGGCCTATCGCTGGCGGCGCGCTGGCAATGCCCGGAAACGGACGTGCCCGGCGAGGCGATCCCGATCGAGGGTGCGCGCTTTTTTGAACAGAGCCAGTTCATCCTTGATCTCGACGATATTCGCAAAGGCAGTGAGAGCGGCGTGCCGGCAAAGGCGGCACCTGAATGGCTGCTGGCGGATGAGCGTAACTGGGCGATGGTTCCCCTGTTGCATTACGAACGACTTGTCGGCGTGGTTCTGCTTGCCAGGCCACCTTTGGCGCGCCAGCTTGACTGGGAGGATTTCGATCTGCTGCGCATCATCGGCCGCCAATTGGCCAGCTATCTTGCCGAACAAACCAGCCAGGATGCTCTTGGTGAAGCGCAGCGGTTTGACGAATTCAACCGCCGCATTGCGTTTGTCATGCATGACATCAAGAATCTTGCGAGCCAGATTTCGCTGCTGGCAAAGAACGCCGAGAAGCATTCGGAAAATCCCGAATTTCGTGCAGACATGATCCTGACCTTGCGCAATTCGACCGATAAACTGACTGCGCTGCTCGCGCGCCTCGGACGTTACGGCAGCATGGGTGGCAAGGAGCGCGACGATATCGAGCTTGGCAGCATGCTCATGAAAATCGCCGCGCAATATTCGGCGCGTCATGAAGTCACGCTGGTCCATAATGAAAACTGCCGGATCAAGGGCGATGCAGAAGCGCTGGAGCAGGCACTGGTGCATCTGATCCAGAACGCAGTCGAGGCGAGCGACGCAAATGCGCCCGTGTTCCTCGATTTGCGGCAGGAACCCGGCAACGCCGTGCTCGAAGTGCTGGATTCCGGCGCAGGCATGTCACCTGAATTCATCCGAACCCGGCTGTTCAAGCCGTTCCAGTCATCCAAGCAGGGCGGGTTTGGCATCGGTGCCTACGAGGCGCGGGAACTGATCCGTGCGATGGGCGGCAGGCTTGATGTTGAATCGCGCGAAGGGCTGGGCACCCGCTTCATCCTGCGCCTACCCCTTAGCGAAACGAGCGATCTGATCACTGCAATGCACAATGCCAAGAAAGAGGTGGCGTAATGGCCGATCAAAAACCCAAATTGCTTATCGTCGAGGACGATGCAGGTCTGCAGGCTCAGCTGAAATGGGCCTACGAGGATTTTGATGTCGTCATCGTGGGCGACCGCGCCAGCGCTATCGCCGCCTTGCGGGCTGAGGAGCCTCCTGTCGTAACGCTGGATCTTGGCCTACCGCCTGATCCGGACGGAACGACCGAAGGCTTCGCCGTTCTGGACGAGATCATGGCATTGAAGCCGGATACGAAGGTCATCGTGGCATCGGGCCATGGCGCCCGCGAAAGCGCGCTGAACGCAATCGAGCGCGGGGCATATGATTTCTACCAGAAACCGGTCGATATCGAGCAGCTTGGCTTGATCGTGCGCCGGGCTTTCAACCTACACCGGATCGAGCAGGAAAACCGCGCGCTTGCAGCGAAGGCAGGCGATGGCAACACCGTGCTTGGCGGGCTGATCACCTCGGCACCGGAAATGGTCAAGGTCGCGCGCACGATCGAGCGCGTGGCAGACACCAACGTTTCCGTGATGCTACTGGGCGGCAGTGGTACGGGCAAGGAATTGCTGGCGAAAGGCCTGCATGATGCAAGCAATCGCAGCGGCGGCAATTTCGTTGCCATCAACTGCGCAGCTATCCCTGAAAATCTGCTGGAAAGTGAGCTTTTCGGCCATGAGAAGGGCGCGTTTACCGGCGCAGTAAAAACCACCGAAGGCAAGATCGAAATGGCCGACGGCGGCACGCTTTTCCTGGACGAGGTCGGCGACATCCCGCTGCCGCTTCAGGTCAAATTGTTGCGCTTCTTGCAGGAACGCACGATCGAGCGGATCGGCGGGCGCAAGTCGATTGCGGTGGATACGCGGATCGTCTGCGCGACCCATCAGGATCTTGAAGCAATGATTGCGGCCCAGTCCTTTCGAGAGGATCTGTTCTACCGCCTTGCCGAAGTTGTCGTGAAAATTCCATCGCTGGCGGAGCGACCGGGCGATGCGACGCTGCTGGCAAAGGCATTCCTCAAAAGGTTCGCAAGCGAAATGAACCCGAGCATCACCGGCTTTGCGCCCGATGCACTTGCGGTTATCGACGGGTGGGGTTGGCCCGGCAATGTGCGCGAGCTTGAAAACCGCGTGAAGCGGGCCGTGATCATGGCAGAAGGCAAGCTGATCGGCTCCGACGATCTTGATCTCGGGGATGGCGAGGAGGAGGATTCAAAGGCACTCAATTTGAAGAGCGCCCGGGAAAAATCCGATCGCAAGGTCATCCGCCATGCGCTTGCCCGCAGCGAAGGCAATATCTCCAGCACGGCCAAGATGCTCGGGATCAGCCGGCCGACACTGTATGATTTGCTGAAGCAATACGACTTGCACACCTGACCGCAGCCCTGCACAGGGCGCGGCCATGTTGAACCGCGTTCAAATCCTGTTTGATCCGCTTGTACGGTTGTTGCTGCTGGCGATATTGCTGGCCAGTTTCCTGCCGGTAACGGGCGAGGGAAGGGCGATCGCGCAGGGTGTTTCCAATACGGTGATATTCCTGTTGTTTCTTCTCAACGGACTGCGTTTGCCGCGCGCAGAGGTGCTTCGCGGACTGGGCAACCGGCGGTTTCTGCTGCCGCTTGTGTTGTGGGTGTTCGCCGTCATGGGGCTGGCAGGATGGGCGATGGCTGATCTGGCAGGCCGGGCATTGCCAGCCAGCATTGCAGTCGGGTTTGTCTTTTTGGGCCTGCTGCCATCGACGGTGCAGTCGGCAACTGCCTACACCTCGCTTGCAGGCGGCAACGTCGCGCACTCCGTAGTGGCTGCTGCGACGCTGAACATACTTGGCGTGTTTATTTCCGCACCGCTGATTATCTGGCTGGCGAATTCCGGAGTTGCAGACGGTAATGTGGGGTTCGACATCGGCGCGCTCCAGCGGATCGGGCTGATCTTGTTGCTGCCATTCGTCATCGGGCAGATCCTGCAGAATTGGTTCGGAAGCTATGTGGCCGCCAAAGCCCATATCATCTCATGGATGGACCGCTTTGCCATCGCTATTGCGGTCTATGTCGCCTTTTCCAGCGCGGTAGAGCAGGGCGTTTGGACCCTTATCGCTTTGAGCGAGTGGGGAATTCTTCTCGGTATAGTAGGCGTGATGCTGGCCATTGGCTTTGGCGGTTCGTGGTGGCTCGGCGGCGCGTTGCGGCTTGAACTTGCCGACCGCAAGGCATTCTTGTTTGCCGGAGCGCAGAAGAGCATTGTCATGGGTGCGCCTTTGGCCACCATCCTGTTTCCGCCCGAGATGGCAGGCCTCGCGCTGCTTCCAGTGCTGTTGTACCACCTGCTCCAGATGGTGATTTCCGCTCCTTTGGCGAGCCGTTTCAGATCGTCTCAGTCGTAGCGTTCGCCGCCTCTTCTCGGCGCTTGTGGCGCACAGACCACCAGAAACTCAGCCCGATCAGAACACCGCCGATAAGGCCGGTGATCGTTTCCGGTATATGCCACACGGCTGACAGCAGCATGATCGCGCCCAGCACGATAATCGCCCAGAAGGCACCGTGTTCAAGGAAGAGATACTCGGTCAGCGTGCCCTTGCGCACCAGATGGATGGTCATCGAACGCACAAACATCGCGCCGATAGACAGGCCCAGCGCGATAACGATCATATTGTTGGACAAGGCGAAGGCCCCGATCACGCCGTCGAAACTGAAAGATGCGTCGAGGATGTTGAGGTAGAGAAATCCGCCGAGCCCGCTGCGCACGATATTGCCGCGCAGCCGTGCGGCTTCTTCGCGCATTTCCAGCCAGTGACTAACGGCCTCCACCGCGATGAACGTGACCAGACCCAGCATCCCGGCGGTAAGGAAGGTCAGTGCATCGTCAGCAGGCAGCGCCAATGATATCCCGTAAAGTGAAAGCAGCAGGACGGCGATTTCAATGGCCGGGAGTGCGGATACCCGCGACAGAGCGTGTTCGATGCTGGCAATCCAGTGTACTTGTTTGTCAGCGTCGAAGAAGAATTTCATTCCGACCATGGCAAGAAAAGCACCGCCAAACCCGGCGATCCCGATATGTGCAGAATTGACCAGTCTTTCATATTCTACCGGATCGTTCAGTGACAGGTCGACTGCCTGGATCGGACCGATGCCGGCTGCGATGGCGACGATCGCCAGCGGGAAAACAATCCGCATACCAAACACGGCAAAGGCGATGCCCCATGTGAGAAACCGCCGTTGCCAGACCTCGTCCATTTCCTTCAAGACCGAGGCATTGACGACCGCGTTATCGAAACTGAGCGAGATTTCGAGGACTGAAAGGATCACGATGATCCACAACATCGCAAGCGTGTCTTGCACGCTTCCACCTGAACTCGACCAGCCATACCAGACCCCGAGCGAAAGGCAGATCAGCGTGAAGATCAAAGAGAATCCGTAGAATCGCTTGAGCGTGTCCATGCGGGAAATTGTCCTGAGTTTTTTTGGAAATAGTCTGGAAGTAAGCGGCGGTCTGACCGTCAATCCTTGGGCTGGTACAATTGTTCCGGTCCAGGGAAGGATCGTTCCCGAACCTCGGCCGCGTATTTTGATGCGGTTTGCGATATGGTAGTAGCGATATCCTCGTAACGTTTTACGAAGCGCGGTACGCGTTCAAACATGCCAAGCATATCTTCGGTGACCAATACCTGGCCATCGCATCGCGCCGATGCGCCAATGCCGATTGTGGGACACGCGATGGCTTCGGTCACTTCAATGGCAATCGGTTCAATCACCCCTTCTACCACGACAGCAAAGGCGCCGGCTTGTTCCAATGCCTTGGCGTCGCCGACAATCTTCTCGGCTTCTGCGTCGCTGCGTCCGCGCGCGGCATAACCACCGAGCACATTGACCGCTTGGGGGGTGAGCCCGATATGGCCCATCACGGGGATGCCGCGCTGCGTCAGGAAAGCGACTGTTTCGGCCATGGCTTCCCCGCCTTCCAGTTTAACCGCCGCAGCACCGCTTGCCTTCAGCAAAGTGGCGGCGGCATCAAATGCAGTCTGGGGCGAGGCTTCGTAGGCACCGAACGGCATGTCGACCACCACCAGCGCGTGGTAGCTGCCGCGTACCACTGCCGCAGCATGGTTCGCCATCATATCCATGGTGACAGGGATGGTAGAGGGCAAACCGTAGATGACCTGTCCCAGCGAATCCCCGACCAGTAACAGGTCACAATGCGGATCGAGCAATTGGGCCTGCCGGGCGGTATAGGCGGTCAGCATCACCAGCGGTTCCTGGGTGACGCCATCCACCTTGCGGGCGCGGATTTTGGGGACTGTCAGCCGCCGCATGGGCGCGGGCGTCGGGTTGGCCCGGCTGGTCGAAGTGTCGAGTGTAAAGGTCGTGGACATGCCCTTCCATAATCAGACTGCCCCCTCGACGCGAGCTTTGATTCATTGCATGAGGGCGCAACCTTCAGGTCGAGAGGAAAAATATAAATGGCACTTACCCAATCGGGATCCGGTCGAGACGGTTGGTCTTCGCGGACCGCTTTTATTCTGGCTGCCATCGGATCTGCTGTCGGGCTTGGCAATCTTGTCCGCTTTCCGGCTGAGGCAGGCGCCAATGGCGGCGGCGCTTTTGTGCTGTTTTACATTCTTTGTATCGTGCTGATCGGTCTTCCGGTTTTGTTGTCGGAAACACTTATCGGCCGCCACGGGCAGGCTGCTGCACCGGAAAGCTTTCGCAAGGTGGCAGAACAATCCGGCAAATCGACGGCGTGGGAACACGTTGCCAGTCTGGGTGTCCTGTCGGCCTTTCTGGTGCTTGCTTTCTACTGCGTGCTGGGCGGCTGGGTGTTGTATTACGTAGGCGTTTTTGCTGGAGATCTGTTTACCACAGGCATTTCAGGCGGCGCCTTTTCGGATATGACAGTAGCCGAGGTGGAAGGCCTGTTTCCTGCCATGATCAGCAACGGCACGATGACTGTCATGCTCAATCTGGTGTTTCTTGCCGTGACAGTTTTCTTCGTGTCGCGCGGTGTTTCTGGCGGGATCGAGAAGGTCGCGGTGTACCTGATGCCTGCTTTTTTCGTGCTGCTGCTGGGCATCACGATCTACGGTCTTTTCGGGGGCCAAATGGGCCGGACGCTGGCGTATTTGTTCACGTTTGAGCCGGAGCGGCTGACCGGTCCGGTGATGCTCGCTGCGGTCGGGCAGGCGTTTTTCTCGCTGTCTCTGGGCGTTGCCGGGATGGTGACCTACGGTGCGTATGTGGGCCGCAATGTGAATCTTGCAGGCACCTCTGCAATTATCGCTGCAGCGGATACTGCGGTCGCCCTGCTGGCAGGCCTGTGCATTTTCCCCATCGTGTTTGCCGCAGGCCTTGCGGCTGACGGCGGGCTGGGGCTGATGTTCACGACGCTGCCGCATGCCTTCCAGGAAATTCCGGGCGGATCGCTGCTTGGTCTTGGTTTCTTCGTGATGGTAGGCTTTGCCGCATTGACGAGTTCGGTCGCGCTGATGGAAGTGCCGACAGCATGGGTTAGCGAGCGGTTCCGCTTCGCCCGCCCGGTTGCAGCCGGTATCGTGACCTTTTCGGCGGCTGTGCTGGGCGCACTTTCGGCGCTGTCGATGGGCGTTCTGTCTGGCTTTCACCCGCTTGGCTTCCTGCCAATGTTCGAAGGCATGGGCGTGCTGGATACGCTTGACACACTTACGGGCAAGATCACCATGCCGATTGGTGCCTTGCTGACATCGGTCTTCATTGGCTGGGTCGCCAACAAGCGGTTGGTCGATAGCGAGAACGGCCTTGATGGCGGATTGCACCTGTTCTGGCGCTTCCTGGTATGCTGGCTGTGCCCGATAGCGCTTACGCTGATCTTGATTGTCGGGATCTTCCCCGGCGTGCTGGGCGACTGAAAAGCGTTACTCTGATTAAAACAGAGCCGCCGCCCCGGTAAGGGCGGCGGCTCTTTTGTTCTAACGTGCGGTCGGTATCAGAGCGTCGTTTCGAGATGCTCTTCACGCGCTTCTTTGCGGACGTCGAAGCCCAGAAGCATGCGGGCGTTGTCGATAAAGCCCAGATCGCTGTTCCAGATTTCGGCCTGGCCCAGATCCATCCGCAACATCAGCAAGTTGGGATCGTCCTTGCCGCCGGGGAACCATGCCTCGACGATGGTGCTCCACTGCTTGTCCAAGCGGTCACTGCTGGTTTCTTCGGTCAGCGTGCCGGAAAAGCGGGCAAACATCTTGTGATCCTTGCCTGCGAACGTGGCCGTTGCCGGGCCACCCTTGGCAAGTGTGTGATCGCGTGTGGTGAAGAACCAGATCGTGCTGTTGGCATCCTTGTCCAGCTGTGCGGTCATCGGCACAGCATTGTCAGGCTCGCTATCGAGCTGGAGGAAGACGAAGGGGCTGCCAGAGAGGGCTTTCCAGAATTTTTCTTTAAGTTCAGTGCGGTCGGTCATTTATATCTCCTTTGCCTATCCAACTGACAAACCGCGCAATGTTTCCGAACTGTGGGTTGAAGTGTCGCTGGGCATCGACAAGCGGTTGCATGGCAGCACATATGGGAACATAAGTAGAACAAAGGAGTCGATTCGACATGGACATGGCTTCCCTGCCGCGCGCAGTGGAGCTGGCCTGTCCCGCTGCCCGCAATTCACGCTGGCACCCGGGCGGGCAAGCTGCATTGCATAGCGAGATTTTCACCCCCGGCACTGAGGCGAGTGGCGCGGGCGCAGCACTGGCGCTTGCGCTGGACGGTATGCGTGCCTCTGCGCGCGAATCTGAAGGCGCGCCAAAAGACGATACGCAAGAGCGCTGTATATTGTGGGTGCAGGACATGAAGGCGCAGCGCCTGGCTGGGCGGCCCTATCGCCCCGGTCTGCCCGAAGCCTTGCGCCACCGTCTGATCCATGTTGCGGCCAAAACTCCCGAAGATGCGCTTTTCGCACTGGAAGAGGGCGTTCGCTGCCGTGATCTCGCCTGCGTCATAGGTGAAGTGGCAGGCAATCCGCGTGCACTGGATTTTACTGCATCGCGCCGGCTCAGTCTGGCGGCGAAAAGACATGGTGTGCCGCTGTTTCTTGTCCGTTTGAACGCCGAGCACGATCTCAGTTCCGCCCGCATGCGCTGGGATGTGGTCGCCGCACCTTCCGCTCCGCCGCTGTGGAATCCCGCCGCGCCCGGTCATCCGGCGTGGCAGGCACAGTTGTTTCGTGCCCGTACGCACGCCCCCGGAGAATGGACCTTGCGCGATGAAGGATCTTTCCTCGCCGCCGAGCGCCCCCCAGAACGTCATGCAGACACCGCCACCTCGCCAGACCCAGCCCCGGCGAATCATGGCGATCTGGACCTGCGAACTGGCGCTCGATCGCTGGCGGCACTCTGAAGCCTGCACAGCGGGCGAAGGCGCAGATGCGCAGCCACTGGCGCTGATCACCGAAACTGCGCATGGCCCGCGCATCGATGCCGCAAATGTCGCTGCACGGGCAGAGGGTTCCGTGTGCGGCATGATGTTGGCCGATGCCCGCACGCTATGCCCGCATCTGCAAGTCCGCCCGAGCGATCCGGCGGGCGATCTCGCATTTCTGGAACGGCTGGCGGTGTGGGCGCAGCGCTGGGGGCCGTGGAGCGCGATCGACGCGCCTGATGGCCTGCTGGTGGACGTGACCGCCGTTGCGCATCTGTTCGGCGGAGAGCGCCGCCTGCTGGCCGATGTGGCACAGCGCTGCAAGGCGCGCGGGCTGTCTGTCAGGTCTGCCGTCGCGCCCACTGCCGGGGCCGCCTGGGCGCTGGCGCATTACGCCCCGCCGGAGGCCATTCTTACACCGGGTGATGATATCGCGGACCGCCTTGCAGACCTGCCTGTTGCAGCACTGCGGCTTGATAATGACGTGCTGCTCGTCCTCCGGCGTCTTGGCCTAAAACGGCTTGGCGATCTTGCCGGTATCGGGGAGGGGGCCAATGGCCGCGATGCTGTCCACCGCCGCTTCCGCAACCGCAAATCGCCTGCCGCCAATCCGCTGATCCGGATGGACCAGTTGAGGGGCCGCGTGCCTGAACCCTTGCTTCCGGTCATCCCGCTTTCCGCCGCACTGGTACAGCGCCGCCTGATGGAGCCGATCCGGCATCGCAACCTGCTCGACAAGGTGGTGGAAGACCTTGCCGCGGATATGGCGCGCGAGCTGGAAGGGCGGGGCGAGGGTGCACGCCGCCTTCAGCTTGGCCTGTGGCGGGTGGACGGCGAGGTTGTGCTGCGCGATCTGGAACTGGCGGCCGCCACGCGCGATCCTGCCCACATCTGCCGCCTGTTTGCCGCCAAGCTGGACGATGTCGATGCGGGTTTCGGGATAGAGATGCTGCGCCTGCGCGCCAGCTGGGCAGAGCCGCTGAAGCTGGGCCAGGCCGATCTCGAAGCGGCAGCGGAGGAGCACGGCACCAGTCTGGCAGCCTGTATCGATCGGCTCACCGTCAGGCTGGGCACAGCGGCCGTGCAGCGCCCGGTCCTGCGCGCCAGCCATATCCCGGAACGGGCGCAAGGCTGGCAGCCGCCGCTGGAGGCGGAAGCCCCGCAGCAGGAGGAACTCGCCTTTCACGCACGGCCCCTGAAACTGCTGGACCAGGCAGAGCGGATCGCGGTGCTTTATGCCAGCCCGGACGGCTATCCCCGCCGTTTCCGCTGGCGCGGCGGTGTGTTCGAAGTGGCACGGGTGGAAGGGCCGGAACGCATTGCTCCTGAATGGTGGCGCGAGAAAGGCTCTACCCGCCTGCGCGATTATTACCGCATCGAAGACGATACCGGCCGCCGTTACTGGATATACCGCGCTGGCATCGCCGGGGACGGGCGCGGCGGAGAGCCGGACTGGTTCCTGCAAGGGCTGTTTGCTTGACCGGAAAGGTCAGTAACCACATACCACGGCATGAAATTTCTCCGTATACTCGCCCCGCTTCTGCTGTTGCTGCCGACACCGCTGTTGGCCCAGACCACGTCGGCAGATTATCAGGAAGATGCGCAACAGCTGATCGAAATGGTCCAACAGGCATATGCCTATCCGGAACGCTTCGAAGGCGGTCAGATACCCGTTAACGCCGTCCTGCAGGCTCAGGCAGACGCCGTCGGCGACAGTTCCAGCCTGTTGCATTTTGCCGAAAACCTCCTGCTCATCCTGCGCGACCACCACGCGATCACCGGCAGTTCTGCCTCGGACAGCTGGGCCGTGGTTCCATCCTATGCGGACCTCTGGATCATTTATCGTGACGGCGAATATCTTGTCGATGCCGTCCGCAGTGCATCGCCAGCAGAGCAGGCAGGCATATTGCCCGGCGCAAGGCTGACCGAAGTCGGCGGCGTACCTATCGCGCAAGCAGTCGATGCTTTCTGGAACGACCTTGGCGATGACACGAGAGATGCCGAGAGCAAAGCCTTTGCAGCCCGCGTGCTCGTGGCAGGAAGACGGGACAGGCCGCGCATTCTCGGGCTGGAGGGAGCTGGCCGGGACGTATCAATCGAACTTCCCAACCTGTATCAGGGCCAGCAAGCCGGCAGCGAACCGGTCACCGTCACGCGTGAAGGCAATACCTTGCAGGTCCGGTTCAACGATTCCCTTGGCAACAACGGCACCATCGCGGCTTTCGACAGCGCAATGGAACAGACAGGCGATGCCGAAAGGGTGTTGCTTGATCTGACTGACACGCCAAGCGGGGGCAACACCGTTGTCGCGCGCGGCATCATGGGCTGGTTTGTGGATCAGCCGTCACCCTACCAGATCCATACGCTGCCAGCCGAACAGCGCCAGACCGGCATCGCACGTCAATGGGCCGAATATATCGTCCCGCGCGAAGGCAAGAATTTCGATGGACACGTAACCGTCCGGGTCGGTCGCTGGACAGGCAGCATGGGAGAAGGCCTTGCGATTGGTCTCCAGGCGCAGGGTGCAGAACTGGAAGGGCACGCGATGGCCGGGCTGTTGGGTGCTGTTTACGACCTGACGACCAGCAACACCGGATTTCTGATCAAGCTACCGGTCGAACGGCTCTATACCGTAGGTGGTGTCCCGCGAGAGGACGTCACCGTTCCCTAAGGCTACACTTGCCCTGCGCCAGCCGCCAGCCGCGCTCGCTTGTTCCGTTGCACGATGTTGAGGATTTCCACGCCAACCGAGAAGCCCATTGCCACATAGATATACCCCTTGGGCACGTGGAAGCCGAAGCCGTCGGCGATCAGCACCAGGCCGATCATGACCAGGAAGGCGAGCGCCAGCATCACCAGCGTCGGGTTCTGCTCGATAAAGCGCGCCAGCGGGTCGGCGGCAACCATCATGACGCCCACGGTTATAACGACGGCGGTAATCATGATCGGCACGTGATCGGTCATGCCAACAGCGGTCAGAATCGAATCCACTGAAAACACGATGTCAATGGCAACGATCTGCGCGATCACTGTTCCGAAAGTGGCGGTGGCGGCCTTGGCTATGCCAGGGGTTTTGTCGAGCAGGTCGCCTGAATTGTCTTCCGGCTCCATCGAATGGTGGATTTCCTTGGTGGCCTTCCACAGCAGGAACAGGCCGCCCACCAGCAGGATCAGGTCGCGCCCGGAAAAGGCCGTTTCAAAGGTCGGTTCGCCGTATGGTCCGCGGGCACCTTCTATGCCGAGATCGAAAAGCGGGGTCTGCAAGGTCACGATCCAGCCGATCAGCATCAGCAGGCCGATCCGCATGATCAGCGCCAGCGCCAGCCCGATGCGCCGGGCCTTGCTCTGTTGATGCTCGGGCAGTTTGTTGGACAGGATCGCGATGAAGATCAGATTATCTATCCCCAGGATCACTTCGAGAGCGATGAGGGTGAGCAGGGCCAGCCAAGCGGCCGGATCGGTGAGTAGTGCCATGATATCCATGGCAGCCTGATGCCCGACCTGCGGTTTCTGCTCAAGCGTTTACAATGCTGATAAACTTACGGGCCGATATACTCACCGGGCCGATATGCTCATCCGCGGACAACGCGCAACATGGCCTCATCCCTAGCAAGGTAGGCGTGCCGGAGGAGGGTTCCCGTGTGTATCCTGCGTTGCTTCACCAGCGTCGTTTGCGTGCGCGGCGGAAATTATCCGCGTTCCGGCAGGTGCCTTTTCAATGGTTTCTTGCAGGACTTCCGCACTGATCGGCCTGTCGAACACAATCCCGCACATGCCGGGTTTTGACCATGTGACCTTGCAAAAGGCTTCGTGGAGCGACCAGTCGAGAATACCCGCAGATCCGGGGGATGGCGGCACTTGCGTGGACAGGCGCGCGCCGGTGGCGGAAATATCGAACAGCCGCCCGGGACGGTCCCCGCTGGGCATCAGCAGTGTTGCAATGCAATCCACCCTTGTTCGCGGTCCGCCGCGTCTTTCAGGGACGTCAGCAGTTTTGGCACGGGCGAACAATCTCATGGGTGCGTTTCCTCCTGCAGGGTCTCTCGGCCCAGAGTGGTTAAGATCAGGCGAACAGATATGGTTTACACAGGCATCCGGTGATTTTCCGGCAGATGACGCTTGGCGAATCCGTTGTGAGAACATATAAGGAACAAATGCCTGCACTCGATACCATTCAAAAGCTGGAAATCCTTGCCGATGCGGCGAAATATGATGCGTCCTGCGCGTCGTCCGGCACGGCCAAACGCAATTCCAAGGGCGGGAAGGGTGTCGGCTCGACAGAGGGAATGGGCATTTGCCACGCCTATGCTCCCGATGGCCGCTGCATATCGCTGCTCAAGATATTGCTGACCAATCACTGTATCTTCGATTGTCATTACTGCGTGAACCGCAAGAGCAGCAATGTTCGCCGCGCACGCTTCACGCCGCAGGAAGTCGCGGACCTGACGCTGACCTTTTACCGGCGCAATTATATCGAAGGGCTGTTCCTTTCTTCGGGCATTATCAAAAGCTCCGACTTCACGATGGAGCAGATGGTAGAAACCGCGCGTATCCTGCGGGAAGACCATGATTTCCGCGGCTATATTCACCTCAAAACCATTCCGGAGGCTGATCCGCAGCTGGTGCATCAGGCCGGGCTGTATGCAGACCGCGTTTCTATCAATGTCGAATTGCCGACCGATGCTGGCCTCACCCGCCTCGCGCCGGACAAGAATGCGTTGCAGATTGAAGGCGCGATGGGCGGTGTAAAAAGCGCGATCATTCAGGCCAAGGATGAGCGCAAGCGGTTCAAACATGCGCCGCGGTTTGCTCCGGGCGGGCAATCGACGCAGATGATCGTTGGGGCCGATGCTGCCACCGATGCCGATATCGTGGGCAAGGCGAGCCGGCTTTATACCGGCTTCAAGCTGCGCCGCGTTTATTACTCGGCGTTCTCGCCTATTCCCGATGCGAGCGCAGTGCTGCCGCTGAAGCGTCCCCCGCTGATGCGCGAACACCGGCTTTACCAGTCTGACTGGCTGATGCGGTTTTACGGCTTTGCCCCGCGCGAAGTGATGCAGGCGACCGGGGCGGACGGCAATCTGCCGCTCGATATCGATCCCAAGCTGGCATGGGCGCTTAAATTTCGTGAGCAATATCCGGTGGATGTGAACCGCTCCTCCCGCGAAATGTTGCTTCGTGTACCAGGGCTGGGGACCCGTGCTGTCAGCCAGATTCTCGCCAGCCGCCGCCATCGGACCTTGCGATTGGATGATGTGGCAAAACTGACAGTCTCCATCACCAAGGTGCGGCCCTTTATTGAGACGGCGGATTGGCGGCCTGTTATGCTGACCGACCGCGCTGACCTGCGTAGCCTGCTGGCTCCTAAACAGGAGCAGCTGGAACTGTTTGCGGCATGACCGCGCTCCAGCATGTCAATTTCGGTGCCTATTACGCGGTGCACCTGCCGGAGCCCGATGATTTCGCCTTCTGGCGGGAACGGGCGCGGCAGCTGGTACAATGCGATATTCCGCCGGACCGGGTGAATTGGGTGGAGCCGGGCGGGGCAAGCGATCTGTTTGCGCAAGAGGGGCCGGCGCGGTCGGAAAAGCGCTTGCCAGTGCCGGATGATCCTGGCTGCCCCGTGCGCGCCAGCAAGCGATTCATGCAAATAGCGAAGACTGCCGCACATCATTCTGACCCTGAAAGGTTTTCCCTGCTTTATCGCCTGCTGTGGCGGCTACAATCCAGCCCGCGAATGATGGAAGACAAGGCGGACACTGATGTGCGCCGGGTGGAGGAACTGGAAAAGGCAGTGCGCCGCGATGCGCATAAGATGCACGCCTTCGTGCGCTTCCGCCGCGTAGAGAATGCCGATGAGCCAGAGGCGCCGGAGCATTATGTTGCGTGGTTTGAACCTGACCATCACATCCTGCGCCGGGAGGCGGGATTCTTCGTGCGCCGTTTCGCCAATATGCACTGGTCGATCCTCACCCCGCGCGGCAGCCTCCATTGGGACACCAAAGTGTTGTGCGAAGGTCCGCCTGCGCAAAAGTCCGATGCGCCCAGTGGCGATCCGGCGGAGGATCTGTGGCGCAAATATTATGCCTCCACCTTCAATCCCGCGCGGTTGAAGATCGGCGCGATGCTGAAGGAAATGCCCAAGAAATACTGGAAGAACATGCCCGAAGCGGCGCTTATTCCGGAACTGATTGCAGGCGCGCAGCAGCGGGAAAGCGCGATGGTGGCGGAAGGAAAGGCGGATTACGCAGCGCAGCCCGATACGCTGGAGGCCATCTCCAAGGCGATACACGCCTGCCGCAATTGTCCGATCGGCTCTCTCGAAAACCACGCAGTGATGGGCGAAGGGCCGCAGGATGCAGCCCTGATGATTGTGGGCGAACAGCCCGGCGATCAGGAGGATCTGGCGGGCCGCCCCTTCGTAGGCCCTGCCGGACAAGTGCTCGATGCGGCGCTGGAAGCGACCGGGATTGATCGCCGCGCCGCCTACGTCACCAATGCGGTCAAGCATTTCAAATACGTACAGCGTGGCAAGCGCCGCCTCCACCAGACCCCTACCGCCAAGGAAGTGGACACCTGCCGCTGGTGGCAGGAGGCAGAGCGCGCCATTGTGAAGCCGAAGCTGGTGCTGGCGCTGGGCGCTTCTGCTGCGCGTGGGCTGCTCGGCAAGACGGTGAACATTTCCAGATCGCGCGGCAGCCCGATCCCGCTGGATGATGGCAGCGAGCTGTGGGTCACTGCGCACCCTTCCTACCTCCTCCGGCTCGATGGCGCAGCAAAGGCGCAGCAGGAACAGCTGTTTGTGGCTGATCTGGCGGCGGTGAAGGCGCGGCTAGAGGAGTTGGCCCAGAAGTCAGGGCAGTGACGTGCCCGAAGCTCCGCTTACCCCTGACAAACGCACGATAGAGCTCGATCCTGACTTGATCGAAGCCCCGCCGCGTGCGCCTTTTGTGGAACTGGGCCTAGTCTCCTGCTTCAGCTTCCTGCGCGGCGCGTCCGATGCGGTCGACCTTGTGATGGCCGCGCACACGCTGGGTTATGATGCCATCGGGATTGCCGATGCCAATTCGATGGCCGGCGTGGTGCGTATCCATACAGAAGCGAAAACCCTGAAATTGCGCCCGATTATCGGTACGCGAATAGAGACGGTGGAGGGTCTCATCTTCCTTGCCTATCCAAAAAACCGTGCCGCTTACGGCAGGCTGTGCCGCCTGATCAGTGCCGGGCGAATGCAGACGCTGGATGGCGGATGGCAGGACAAGGGTGCGTGCGACATCAGCCTTGCCATGCTGGCCAAGGATAGTGAGGGTCTGCAGCTTATCCTTTTGCCTCCAAGCGATCTGGAGGAGGAGTTTACCGTTCCGGCATGGGCCAGCAATGTTATCACCATGGACGGGGAACGCGTGCAGGAGGCTGTGCGTGGGCGGTTTGTGGACATTATCAGCCACTTGGCAGCGGGTCTTCCCACACTGCGCCACCTTGCTGCCGCTTATCTTTATCGCGGAGACGATATCGCCCGGATCGACCGGCTCGATACGTTGGCGCGCGCAAATGGGCTGGCGCTGCTCGCCACCAATGATGTGCATTACCACGCGCCCAGTCGCCGTCCGCTGCAGGATGTGATGACCGCCATTCATCACAAGACCACTGTAGCGAGGGCGGGGCACCTGCTGCACGCCAATGCCGAACGGCACCTGAAAGGCCCTGAAGCGATGCTAAGGCTGTTTGAACGCTGGCCACATGCCATCACCGCGGCGCGGGCGGTGGCCGATGCCTGCGATTTCAGTCTGGACGAGCTCAAATACGAATATCCCGAGGAGATTTACCCTGACGGCATGACCCCGCAGCAACATCTGGTGGCGGAAACATGGAAGGGTGCAGATCACCGCTATCCCTCCGGCGTGCCGGACAGCGTGCGCGAAACATTACACCGCGAGCTGGCGTTGATCGGAAAGCTGGATCTCGCCCGCTACTTTCTCACCATCAAGGATATCGTCGATTACGCGCGCAGCGTTGATCCACCGATCCTGTGCCAGGGGCGGGGCAGCGCAGCCAATTCTGCCGTCTGCTATTGTCTGGAAATCACCAGCGTGGATCCTGCACGCCATGCCCTGCTGTTTGACCGGTTTATTTCCGAAGAGCGCAAGGAGCCGCCCGATATCGATGTCGATTTCGAGCATGAGCGGCGCGAGGAGGTGATCCAGTACATTTACCGCAGATATGGCCGCCACCGTGCGGGCCTTACCGCCACAGTCATCCACTATCGCCCGCGCATGGCGATCCGCGAAGTGGGCAAGGCGATGGGCCTGTCCGAAGATGTGACCGCCACGCTGGCCAAGACCGTGTGGGGTGGGTGGGGGCGCGAGATCGGTGAGGACCATGTCGCGGAAACAGGCATGGATATGACCGATCCGCACCTCAGGCGCGTTCTTGCCTTGACCACGCAGATGATTGGAATGCCTCGACATTTATCCCAGCATGTTGGCGGATTTATCCTCACGCAAAGTGCGCTGACGGAAACGGTGCCGATCGGCAATGGCGCGATGCCAGAGCGCACGTTCATTGAATGGGACAAGGATGACATAGAGGCGCTGGGCATCCTGAAGGTCGATGTGCTGGCGCTGGGGATGCTCACCTGCATCAAGAAATGCCTCGATCTGCTGGAAGGCCATCACGGCCGCACGCTGACGCTGGCCAGCGTTCCGCGTGAAGATCCGGAAACCTATGCGATGCTGCGCAAGGGCGATTCGCTGGGTGTTTTCCAGGTTGAGAGCCGCGCGCAGATGAACATGTTGCCGCGCCTGCGCCCGCGTGAGTTTTATGATCTGGTGATTCAGGTTGCCATCGTGCGCCCGGGACCAATCCAGGGCGATATGGTGCATCCGTATCTCAAACGCCGCCGGGGTGCGGAAAAGGTGGTGATCCCCGCGCCATCGCCCGAGCATGGGCCACCGGATGAGCTTTCCAGCATTCTGGAGCGGACGTTGGGCGTGCCCATCTTTCAGGAACAGGCGATGAAGATATCGCTCGATGCGGCGAAGTTTTCTTCGCTGGAAGCCAACCGGCTGCGCAAGGCCATGGCGACATTCCGCAGCCGCGGCATGGTGGACGAACTGCAGGATATGATGGTCGAGCGGATGGTTGCGCGCGGGTATGACCGGGATTTTGCGCAGAGGTGTTTCAACCAGATCCGCGGCTTTGGCGAATATGGTTTTCCAGAGAGCCATGCGGCCAGCTTTGCGCATCTGGTTTACGTGAGCAGTTGGCTCAAATGTCATTTCCCCGCCGCCTTCGCTTGCGGACTGCTCAATTCCCAGCCGATGGGCTTTTACGCCCCGGCGCAGATCGTGCGTGATGCACGTGAGCACGGCGTGCAGGTGCTGCCGGTGGATGTAAATTGCAGCGAATGGGATTGCACGCTGGAGGTTCTCAATCCCTCTGGTGCGCAGGGCCCTGAAGGCGAGGACGTCAGCGGCAGGGCGGACAAGCATATCGCCCTGCGCCTCGGCCTGCGCCAGGTTGATGGCCTGCCCGAACATGTCGCCGCGCAATTGCTGGCGGCGCGGGCGGAGGACGGCGTTTTCACCGATGTCGGGGAATTGCGGGGCCGGGCGCGCATGCCGGTTGGCCATATAGAACGGCTCGCCAATGCCGATGCCTTCACCTCCATGGATTTGTCGCGGCGGCAGGCCCTGTGGGATGCGCGCAGCCTGGTGGGCGGGGAGGATTTGCCGTTGTTCGCCCATGCAGACGAGCGTGACGAGGGAGCAGAGCGCCGCCGCGCAATCCTGCCAAAAATGCCGCTGTCAGAGGAGGTCGTGGCAGATTATCAGACCACGCGGCTCAGTTTGAAGGCGCATCCGATGGCATTCCTGCGCGCCAGTCTGGCACAGCGCGGATTTGTGCGGGCCTGCGATCTGCGGGCCAAGAAATTCCGGTCCATGGTGCATGTTGCGGGCGTGGTGCTGATCCGCCAGCGGCCGGGCAGCGCGAAGGGCGTGTGCTTTATCACGCTGGAGGATGAAACCGGCGTCATCAACCTGGTTGTCTGGCCCGATCTCAAGGACAAGCAGCGCAAGGTGGTTATGGGCGCGCGATTAATGGAAGTGCGCGGGCGTGTGGAGTATGATGACGAGGTGATTCACGTTATCGCCCACCACATGACCGACGCAACGCAGGAATTGCACCGCCTTTCGGATGATCTGCTCAACGCGCCGGTCGCGCGGGCCGATCATGTCAATTCGCCGCTGCCTTCGGGTAAGGGCAGGCAAAAATCTGTGCCGCACGAAGATACTGCAATCCGTCCGCGCGACTTGATTGACGAATTGCCCGCTACGCACAGCCACCCGCGCAATGTCCGGATAATTCCCAAATCACGCGATTTTCACTGATGGCGAAGGCGTCAAAGGCAAGAGCCAGGCGTATCTCGCCGACATTCCCTGCGGCTGATGGAAGGCTTGCCCTGCTGCTGGCGGCGGCGGCAATGCTGCTGGGCGCGCGTGTCTGGCTGGCAGAAAACCCGCAGCACAACCCCTGGGCATCGCTTGATTTGCGTGATCCGCATGGCCTGTTCACCGGAGCAAAACTGGCGTCTTTGCGCGGCGATATTCCCGCCTGCCACGCAGTTTTGAACCGCAGCGAAGTGACCTTTACGTCGCTGGAGCCAGCAATTGACGGTGAATGCGCGCGGCCAGACCGCGTGATCCTTGGTGACACGCTTTTGGTCCCCGCAGATCCGCAGATGACCTGCCCGGTGGCAGCGGGGCTTTCCATGTGGATTGATCAGGATGTTCAACGGCTCGCACGCGACATTCTCGGATCGTCTGTCATCCGGGTCGAACAACTTGGCACCTATAGCTGCCGCAGGATGTATGGCGCACCAGGCGGCGACTGGAGCGAGCATGCGACTGGCAATGCAATCGATATATCCGCCTTTATCCTGGCAGATGGCAGACAAATCAGCCTGCTGGAGGATTGGGAGGCGGGCAGCGCTGGAGACAATGCATCCGCGCGGTTCCTTCGGGAAACACGCGATTCTGCATGCCGTAGCTTCGGCACTGTCTTGTCACCCGACTACAATGCCGCCCACGCAGACCACTTTCATCTCGACCAGGCACGAAGCCCGGACCGCGGCATTTGCCGCTGAGGCAGTGTAGTCCACGAACAGCCGACGAGAACGCAAACTATTCCAGACAAACAAAAACCCCCGCCGAAGCGGGGGTTATCGTATTTGGTAACTGTCGTACCTTGCCTGTTATGGGCTGGTCGGCAGATTGTCCGCATCTTCGCTGTCTTCCAGGAAGACAATGCCGGCTGCGATGGCAGCAGCAATCAACAGCACGATCAAAAGCGAGCCGCTTTCTGCGACGCCTTCGGCTTCGGTGACAGCAGCCGCATCGCGGTCAAAAGTTTGTGCGGAAGCTGCATTGGCAGTGGTGCCAAGCAGGAGGCCAGTGGCCATTACGGAAGTGATAATTTTTTTCATAAATCCCTCGAATTTTTTTAGAGGCGTGTTCGAATTACAATCAAACCTGTAACGCGGTTGCGATATCATGTGAACCCCCGGACGGCCGAATGTGTCCCGAACGGAGGCATTATTGCGGTAGGTTGTTGCCGGGCTGCAACAAATTTACATGCGATAACGGGTAATTATGCGTTCGCAGCATGGAATGCTGCAAGCGCTACGTAGTTCTACCTATGACTAAACCGGTTCCAGAGCATAACCGGCAGAGCGGACGGTGCGAATCGGATCGCGGACGTTTTCCAAAGCGATGGACTTACGCAGACGCCGGATATGTACATCGACCGTGCGCTCCTCAATCTCACTGTCAGTGCCCCATACAGCGTCCAGCAGCTGACTGCGGGAAAACACCCTGCGGGGATGCTCCATCAGGAATTTGACGAGGCGGTATTCGGTCGGGCCGACCTGAACTTCCTGGCCACATCGTTCAAGCCTGTGTGCCACAGGATCAAGGCGAAGGTCCCCGGCTTCTATTGATTCACCGGCCAGGGCAGGGCGAACCCGCCGCAAAACGGCGGACACGCGTGCAAGCAACTCGCGCGGGGAGAAAGGCTTGGTCAGGTAATCATCTGCACCGGTTTCAAGGCCGCGCACTCGGTCATCCTCCGCTTCCCGCGCGGTCAACATGATTATGGGAACGTGGGCCGTGGCTTTTTCTCGGCGCAACCGGCGGCAGACTTCAATCCCGCTTATGCCTTCTATCATCCAGTCCAGAATGACGAGATCAGGCACGTCTTCTGCGGCCATGACCATCGCTTCTTCGCCATCGGCAGTAATTCGGACCTCATAGCCTTCTTTCTCGAACCTGTATTCGAGCAGCTCGGCAAGCGAGGAATCGTCTTCAACCAGCAGCAGTTTAGGAGCGGACATTGGTCTGGATTCCCGTTTCAGGCCGCACGGAGGTGCGACGTTCACAGCAGCCTTATGACATTCTCATGACAGTATTGTTGCAATGTTCTCGCCAGCAGTCATGCGGCAGCGCAATACTATCTTTCGATATCGTCCGGATAGGTGCCGGTTGCCGAGTAATGGACCATTTCTGCAACATTCGTCGCATGGTCGCCAATCCGTTCAATATTGCGAGCGACAAACAGCAATTGCGCGGCGGAGCTGATCGTTGCCGGGTTTTCGACCATGTGACTGACGACATTGCGGAAAATGCTGTCGTAAAAGGCATCGACCTTCGCGTCACGCTCGATTACTTCACGCGCCATTACCGGATCGCGTGCGGCATAAGCTGTCAGGACATCATGGACCATCTCTGCCGCGACTTCGCCCATGGCGGGAAGCAGCGTGAGAGGTTCAAACTTGCTGCGGCCTTCGATGTGGCCAATGCGCTTTGCGATATTCTTGGAATAGTCGCCGATACGTTCAATAACGCCGCTGATCTTCAGCGCGGCAACGATTTCTCGTAGATCGGCGGCCATCGGCGCGCGCAGGGCGAGAACCCTGACCGCCATTGCGTCAACTTCTGCCTCGAGCGCGTCGAGTTTTACATCGCGTTCGATAACTTGCTGCGCCAGATCCTCGTCACCGCTGACCAGCGCACTGAGTGCTTCGCTGATCGCGAGTTCAGCCAGACCGCCCATCTCCGCGATAAGCCCGCGAAGCCTGGTGATGTCATCGTCAAACGCTTTGACCGTGTGGTCCATGTTGTCGGTTCCCATCATCCGTACCTGCCGGTGATATAATCCTGTGTGCGCTGTTGTTTCGGATTTGTGAATATGTCCGATGTATGTCCATACTCTACCAAGTGGCCCAAATGGAAGAATGCAGTGCGCTGCGAAACGCGAGCAGCCTGTTGCATTGAGTGAGTAACGATTACGATCGCATAACGGCCGCGCAAATCGTCGATCAATTCCTCGATCCGCGCAGTGGCGATCGGATCGAGCGCCGAACATGGTTCGTCCATCAGGATCACTTCGGGATCAACGGCAATGGCGCGGGCAATACACAGGCGTTGCTGCTGTCCGCCGGAAAGCGCGGTGCCCGAATCCTGCAGTCGATCCTTGACCTCTTCCCACAGGCCTGCTCGGGTAAGGCTCTTTTCGACAATCGCATCAAGCTCTGTCTTGCCTTCGGCCAGGCCGTGAATTTTTGGGCCATAGGCGACGTTGTCGTAGATTGATTTCGGAAAGGGGTTGGGCTTCTGGAAGACCATGCCGACGCGTGCGCGAAGCTGCACCACATCCATGCCGCTGGAATAGATATCTTCACCGTCCAGTTCGATCGTGCCTTCCACGCGGGCGGAAGGGATCGTGTCATTCATGCGGTTGAGAGCGCGCAGGAAAGTTGATTTGCCGCATCCGGACGGACCAATGAAAGCGGTCACATATTCACTGAAAACGTCGACAGAAACTTCGTCGATAGCTTTCTTGTTCCCGTAATAAACCGAAACGTCCCGCGCGCGCATCTTCACCTTGGCCGATTCCACATTTTCAGCGGAAGGAGCGCCAACTTGCGTTTGGTCAGCCAATGGACTGCCCGGCTCGGTCGGTGGGTTAAGTTCGCTATGCATTACCATTTCTTCTCGAAGCGGTTGCGCAGATAGATGGCCAGGCCATTCATCAGCAGGAGGAATATCAATAGCACAATAATCGCCGCACTGGTGCGTTCTACGAACCCGCGGTCGATTTCATCGGACCACAGGAATATCTGCATCGGCAAAACGGTCGCATTATCGGTGAATCCGGAGGGGGGCGAAGACACAAAGGCGCGCATGCCGATAAGCAGCAGCGGCGCGGTTTCGCCAAGCGCGCGGGCCATGCCGATGATGGTCCCTGTAAGAATCCCGGGCAGCGCGAGCGGCAGCACGTGGTGGAATACGACCTGCACGGGCGAGGCACCCACCGCCAGCGCGCCATCACGGATAGATGGTGGCACGGCCTTGATGGCATTACGGCCCGAAATTACGATCACCGGCATCGTCATCAGCGCCAGCGTCATGCCGCCGATTATCGGCGCCGAACGATATGCCGGGAAGATCGCGAGAAACACGGCGAGGCCCAGCAGGCCAAAAATGATCGACGGGACAGCTGCCAGATTGTTGATCGAAACCTCGATCAGGTCCGTCCAACGGTTTTTCGGCGCATATTCTTCAAGGTACAGCGCGGCCAAGACACCGATCGGGAATGCGATCAGCAATGTGACGATCATCGTCAGGATCGATCCTTTGAGCGCTCCCCAGATGCCGACAAGCTGCGGGTCGGTTGCATCGGCGCGGGTCAGGAAGCCCGGATCGAACCGTTCATCCAGAAGGCCGCGATCAGACAATTGCGCGGCGAGCGGTTGCAGATCCGCTTTGCCGTCGCCGGAAAAGGCGCTGGCAAGGTCTTCACTCGTCGGCAGCCAGAAGGCATTTTCTCGGTCGAGCAGAGTGGGATCAGCAACGATTTGGCGGGCCACGATCCGCCATGCTTCACCATTGAGCTGCGCTGCCCCATCGGCACCGAGCGATTCCTCTGCTGCAAATTCGAGAAATTCGGGCAGGCCTTGGCCTTGCAAGGACCGGGCTGCGGCGTCGGGATCAGTAATGGAAGGGTTGAGCGACATTCCCATGGCAGGAAAATCAACGGATACCTTCATTTCTGCACGCTGGAAGCCGCCGAAACCATTCAGCGTCATTGTCACAAGCAGGAACAATAGCACCGCAATCGAGAAAAGAATTGCGGAGAGGCCAAGCGCCTTGAACCGCCGTTCGGCAGCATAACGCTTCTTGAGGCGCGCTTCGAATACGGGAGTGCGCGTTGGCGGGGTGGCGGGGGCCGTGTCACTCATAAGCTTCGCGGAACCTCTTTACGACGCGCAGAGCGATGAAATTGAGCGCCAAAGTTACCAGGAACAGCACAAAACCAAGTGCAAAGGCGGCCAGAGTAGCTGGGTGATCAAAGCTGCCTTCTCCGGTCAGCAGTGAAACAATCTGGACGGTCACGGTGGTCATGGAATCTAGCGGATTGGCCGAAAGATTGGCGGCGGTCGATGCCGCCATCACCACGATCATGGTTTCGCCGATAGCGCGACTGATCGCCAGCATAACGCCGCCCACAATGCCCGGCAGTGCGGCAGGCACAAGCACACGGCTGATGGTTTCATTGGTCGTCGCGCCCATCGCCAGTGATCCATCGCGCATCGCCTGCGGAACAGCAGCAATGGAATCGTCTGCCATGGATGATACGAACGGGATAATCATCACGCCCATAACAAGGCCGGCGGCCAGGGCGCTTTCGCTGGACGGATTGCTGGCGCCAAGGGAGGTGGCAAGGTCACGAATAAACGGTGCAATCGTGAGCGCTGCAAAATAGCCGTAAACCACTGTGGGCACACCGGCGAGAATTTCCAGCGCGGGTTTGACCCAACTGCGGACCTTCGGATTGGCATATTGCGTAAGGTAGATTGCGCTCATCAAACCCAGGGGAATGGCGACGATCATCGCAATGATGGCGCCAATAAAAAGCGTTCCCCAGAACAGGGGAATAGCGCCGTACCGATCGCCATCGGGATTGGTCGCATTGCTCATCGGGTCGGGATTCCATTGGGTCCCGAAAAGGAAATCAATGGGTGAAACCATCCCGAAGAAGCGCACGGTTTCAAACACCAGCGTCAGGAAAATGCCCAGCGTCGTAAGAATGGCGACCATGGATGCCAGCAGCAGGGCGAGCAGCACCAACCGTTCGACCTTCGTGCGAGCAGCAAAATCAGGCTTCAGCCGAAGAAAGGCCCAGGTTGCACCTGCTGCGGCGATCGCCAGACCGATGAGTATCCCGAACAGATTGTACCGCGAAATAGCTTCTCGGAAAGGAACGGCCAGAGCGTTTGACTGGTCATTCATCGCGCGCTGCACATCGCCCGTTGCCAAGCCATACGCTTCGTTCAGGATGGTGTCGCGAAGCAGCCCCGATGCAGGCAACGATTGCGCTTCCGGACTGGCCAGAACATGCGCCACGATCAACTGGCTACAGACAAAATCCCAGACAACGAAAAACGCCAGCAGCGGCACTGCGATCCACAGGGCGGCATACCATGCATGGTAGCTGGGAAGTGCAGCGAGCCGCCCATCCGGGGCGGCTCGCTTAAAAGACCAGGCGCGCGCACGGGCCACCAGCCAACCGGCAAGCCCGAGGCCCAGGGCCAGGAGAAGCGGTAGAACTGGTGACATGATGCGTGCTCAGTTTCCTACTGGAGGTCTTCGGCCGTCAGATTCGGCAATTCGGTGACCGCTGTGGTCATCTGCGCCATAACCTCACCACGGTTTGTCACAAGGCCAATCTCGGAAAGTGTGCCATCTTCTCCCCAGTTCGCAACCCAGGTTGCCAGAAACTCCTGAAGACCAGGGATGATTCCAATGTGGGCTTTCTTCACATAGACATACAGCGGGCGGGCACCGGGGTACGCAAAGCTGGCGATGTTTTCGTAAGTCGGTTCAACCCCGTTGATGTTCAGGCCGCGCACGCGATCTGCATTTTCCTCAAGGTAGGAATATCCGAAGATACCGACTGCATTCGGATCGCTTTCGATCTTCTGCACGGTGAGGTTATCCTGCTCGCCCTGTTCCACAAACTTGCCGTCGCTGCGGAATTCGGTGCACGTCCGCTCGAATGCGTCTTCATCAGCTTCTTCTGTCGCGGCGAATTCTTCATTCGCTTCGCAACCGGCCAGCATGATCAGTTCGTTAAAGGCGTCGCGCGTACCGGACGTGGTTGGCGGACCATAAACCAGGATCGGAAGAGCAGGGAGTGATGGATCGACATCATTCCAGTTCTGGGCTGTCTGCGCTTCGCCATAAGGATTGGCGGCAAGTGCGCGGTACATGATTTCCGGTGTCAGATCCATGTTGATACCGCCCTGTGCGGCAGCGATGGCGATGCCGTCCATACCAACCTGCAGTTCGGTGATTTCGGTAACACCGTTTGCCTGGCAAGTTTCGAATTCGTCCATCTTCATGCGGCGCGATGCGTTGGCGAAGTCAGGCGTGTCAAAACCGACGCCGCTGCAGAACAGGCTCATGCCGCCGCCAGTACCGGTCGATTCAATGCTGGGCGAATTGAAGTCGGTGTATTCGCGTGTGAAAAGTTCCGACACGCGGCGCGCGAAGGGAAACACTGTGGAGGAGCCGACAGCGTGGATGGCGTCACGGCTGTTGCCGCCGCCAACCTTGTCTTCGCATCCGGTGGTGAGAACAGTCGCGGCGAGCGCGACAGCAGCAATGGTAATCTTTTTCATAGTGATTTGCCTCTGGATAGAGAAGTTGTGCTGGTGGGCCTGTATAAACCGTATGCGACAGATTTGCGTCACACCGCGGACTTGTCCACCAGAAGGGGTAGATGATTGCTCGTTTAGAAGTCGATTTCTGCACGCATGCCGATCACGTCGGCGCCGTAATCACTGTCCCCGGAAGGCAGTGCCAGCACGGCGTCGCTATAATCAAGCCGACCGTAGTTGATCTGGAAGCGAGTGTAGTCGGTCATGGTCCAGATCAGTGAAGTGAGGAAACCGTTCTGTGTTCCTCCAACGATTCCGGCGTCCGCATCATTCAGTTCCAGATAGTCATAACGGACATTGAGCTGGACCGCCCCGATCCCGCCTTCGCCAACTGGCGTATTTGGCCGGGTACGGTTGAAACGGCCGCCGCTGTATCCGCGGCTGTCACCGGATGTGAGGAACATGCCCGCCTCGACGAAGCCGCCATGAAAGACAGCATCCTGCATTGCCGGCACACCGGAAACTTCCTGGCGATATCCCTCGGCCGCGAAGTGGAACGGGCCTTTGATAGCCGCCAGTTCCACGCCTGCACCAAACTCGCTGGTCGCCCCGAAACTGCCTGTGTTGATCAGGCGGTTCGAAGTGAAGTGCACCAGCGGGCGCTGACGGTAGCGGACAGTCTCGCCTTCGCCGATTTCGGCGTAGTGCAGAGATCCGCCGAAATGGAGCTGGGTGTCGCCAACCTCGGGATAGAATACTGCGCGGCCGTCCACGCTCCAGCGGTCGCTTCCGGGCAGGTCTTCAAGGTTGTCGCTGAACACGCCGCCCTGCAGCAGCACATTGCCACCACCATATTCCACGGCCACACCGGCGCGGCGGGTAAAGCCGAAGGCATCGGTGAAGGCTGCGCGTTCGATGAATGAGGTAAAGCGGCTGCTCGTCAATTCTTCCATGGACTGGAAGTTGTTGAACTGGCCCACGGTGATGTCGAAATCGCCAGCGCCATATTCAATCAGTGCATCGGTGATAACCACTTCATTACCGGCAAAGTCGACTTCCATCTTGTAACCAAAGCCGCCGGGAATGTCGCCCTGCACGCCCAGTCGCACACGGCGGGCTTCGGCGTCGAAGCCGTCGCCCAATCCAAGACCGCCGGGCAGGGCGGTCCAACCCGCATCGAGCATGATGCGGCCGAAGGGCTTGAAAGAGAAACCGTCGTCGCTTTCGATCTCGGGCGCCGCACCCATGCTGATTTCTGTTGCCGAACCGGCCGTGACGGTGGGATGCGATACCGCCGGCGCAGGCGCCGCTGCGACCGCAACCGCGACAGCTTCAGGCACGGCATCAACTTCGGTTTCAACCTGGTCGAGGCGCGCGTTCAATTCTGCAAGCTGAGCAGACATTTGCGCAACCTGGGCGCGCAGTGCCTCAACCTCATCTGCGGATTGAGCGTGCACCGGGCCGGAAAACACCGCGACCGCCGCCGCAGAAATGAGAAGTGGGGTTCGATTCATATGTAATAATCCCGTCATGTGACTGGATCGCGTCCAGTCTGTGACAGCGCCATTAGTCGCGCGGCATGACAGTTTTGTGACTCTTCGTAACCGACCTGTGGATAGATATGGCGCAGCTTGCGCCGAGGCTGGCGGAACTTATTCCGAAAGCGCCGGCAAGCGCACCGTTACAGTAGTGCCAGTGCCTTTGATGCTTGCGATATCCAGTCGCCCGCGATGCCGCTCCACAATATGTTTGACTATGGCAAGACCAAGTCCGGTGCCGCCAACCGCGCGGCTGCGACCGGGATCTGTGCGGTAGAACCGGCGTGTGAGGTGCGGCAGATGCGTGGCATCGATCCCTTCGCCCCGGTCAGCGATTTCCAGGATCGCCATCGCACGCTCACCGCGCCGCACTCTGACAGTCACCGGAGTGTCGGCATCGCCGTACTTCATGCCATTGTCGACGAGATTGCGGACAAGCTGTTCCAGCTGGTTGCGATCACCGCGTACCGTAAGTGCGCCCTCCGGCATTTCGAGTTCCAGACGGCCAGGCTCCTTAAAGCCTGCGCCGTCGCGTGCCGCCTGGCTCACAAGCTTCACCAGATCGAGCTCTTCGCTTGGCTGATCGTGCTTTTCTGCTTCGGCACGGCTCAGGGACATCAGATCTTCGACCAGCGCCTGCAGTCGGCGTGCTTCGCGCAGGACCGTGCCGTAGAATTTCCTGGTTTTTTCCGGCCCGACTGCGTCACCTTCGTCATGCAGCGTCTCCATATAACCGATGATAGAGGAGAGCGGCGTGCGCAGTTCGTGGCTGGCATTGGCCACGAAATCGGTATGCGCGCGGCTGATATCGGCTTCTGATGTGCGATTGATAAGCTCCACCAGGCTGTAGCGGCGATCGATCTTCTGGATCTGCATTTGCCAGCTGCTGCGCGGCCCTGTCAGCCCCTGGATGACGGCGTGACCTCCTTCGGGACGGGACAACAGATCGATTGCTGCCGGGTGGCGCAATGCGACACGGGCATCTTGTCCGATAACATGTTTGCCGATTTCTTCGCGCGCTTGGGCGTTGGCCACTATGATCCGGTCATCCTCGATCAGCAGCATGGCAAGGCCTGAATGTTCGATCAGGTCGCGCATGCCCGAGCGACTGATCGTCAGCCCGTCAACCTTGATTTCCGTGCGAGCTGGCGGCGGCGGCGCGGCAATCCAGAACGATGCAGACCAAACCACAACGACGGCCAGAACCAGCCATACGCCAACCCCGGCGACAAGCATTGCCACCCCGGTAAGCCCTGCGAGAAAAAGTCCCGCTGATGGAACGAAGCGCTCCTGCATAAGGGCAGCCATAGACACAGATTTGGGACAAACACCACTGGGTGCCGCATAAATATTTGCGGCGATGCCTCTGCACGCCGAGAGGCGCGCGGCACTGTTCAACAGCGGTCTGGGGAAGCTGCGCCAGGGTGGCGCTCCATCGGTGGTGACCCCTACGGGAATCGAACCCGTGTTTCAGCCGTGAAAGGGCCGCGTCCTAACCGCTAGACGAAGGGGCCACATGCGATGGAGGGGCGCACTTAGGGTGGTCCCGCGTGGCGGTCAAGCCTGTTACGCAAGGTTAGAAAGAAAACCGTCATCAATCTGCCCATGCCGCGTCTTCCAAATGCAATTCTGCGGCGGGCCGGCTGCCCCAATCATCTATCTTCGCGCGCCCTGCCAACCACAGCTTTCGTCCTTTGGTGCCGTGAAGCAAGGCTTGGCCCATGTCGCTGTTTGCGGCGCGAAATGCGATCGCCTTGAAGCGAGCACCATCATTACCAGCGGCAATGACGCGCAAGTGATCGGTGCCAACGATATCGGCCTTCACAAGATAAACTGGCCCCACAGCGATTCGCGGACCGGGCCAGCCCATGCCGTAGGGCCCGGCACCGTCCAGCGTATCGACCAGTTCGGGAGTGAGGCCGCCCGGCGCCACTGCCAGATCGAGCACCATCTGCTGTTCAGCGCTGGCGCGCGCTACCGGTCCTGCAAGATGTTCAGCCAGCCAATCGGAAAAGGCATCGACGCCGCCTTCTGCAATTGTCAGCCCTGCTGCCATCGCATGCCCGCCGCCTTTGACGAGCAACCCCGCTGCAGTCGCGCCGATGATGGCTGCACCAAGATCGACGCCAGGAATAGAACGTCCGGACCCTTTGCCTTCGCCCGCTTCATCGTCCAGCGCGATAACAACGCTCGGTTTGCCCGATTTTTCCTTGATGCGCCCTGCAACAATGCCGATCACACCGGGATGCCAGCCGCGTCCTGAGCAGACAATTACGGGGCGATTGTGCTGCGCACCAAGCTGTTCTTCGGCCGCTTCCTGCACGGCAGCTTCAATTGCGCGGCGTTCTTCGTTCAACCGCGAAAGCTGTTCGGAAATGGCGCGGGCTTCTTCGGGATCTTCCGTCGTCAGCAACCGGACGCCAAGCGTTGCTTCCCCGACCCGTCCACCAGCATTGATGCGCGGGCCAAGCGCAAATCCGCAGTCGCTTGCAGCTGGCGCGGCCTTCAGGCGGCTGACATCGATCAGTGCTGCCATGCCGGTGTTTGCACGCTTGGCCATCACCTTGAGCCCTTGGGCCACGAAAGCACGGTTGAGACCGCGAATCGCTGCTACATCGGCCACTGTCCCCAGCGCCACCAGATCGAGAAGCGACATGAGATCCGGCTCTGGCTTTCCCTCGAAATAACCGCGTTGGCGCAAGGTCCGCACGATTGCCACTGCCAGCACAAAAGCCACGCCCACAGCGGCCAGATGACCGTGCTCTGCGCCGATTTCGCTCTCGTCCAGACGATTGGGGTTCACCAGCGCATATGTGCGCGGCAATTCGGGGGAACATTTGTGATGGTCCACGACGATGACATCGATTCCTGCATCGTGTGCCATGCCCAGCGCCTCATGCGCCATCGCTCCGCAATCGACGGTCACGATCAGGCTCGATCCATCCTGCCCGATACGCAGCAAAGCCTCGCCGCTTGGGCCGTATCCTTCGAGCAGGCGATCCGGAATATAGTGGCTGGCATCATGGCCTAGCATACGAATAAGCCGGATCAGCAGGGCCGAACTGGTCGCACCATCAACATCGTAATCACCGTAAACAGTGACCGTTTCGTTTGCGATGACTGCCTCCGCAATCCGTTCCGCGGCGCGGTCCATGTCGGCAAATTCAGAAGGATCGGGCAAGAAGGACCGCAAGTTTGGCTGGCGATGTTTGTCCAGATCTTCACGCGGGACGCCGCGCGAAAGTAGAAGCTGGGTGGTTATGTCGTCTTCCAGCCCGGCAATGCCTCCATTGATCTCCATATTTCCGCCGCGCCAGCGCCAGGCCTTGCCCGAAAGCGAGTTTTCGATACCCAAGACTGCGACTTTCGTATGCATGTGGGCACCTTACAGTCTGAGCTGAAATCAGGGAAGAGCCGCTTGACGCCTCTCGACAGAATCACTTGTCAGACTATCTCTGTAATTCAGTCTATTATCGGGACATCATACCTGCTTGACTATCACTCGGCGTCTGGCGGGTTTATAGACGGTGGAAACCAATTGAGCAGAGGGGTTAAGTTCGATCGCAAGTGTTCAACGACTTGAGACGAATAATTTGATCTCCGCCGTCTCGCTGCTGTTTGACGCGGGGCATCGTCCACGTGCCGAAGAGATCCGCGAGCTGGCGCGCAAGTCGCGGCAATTTTCCCTCAGTATCGACCCTGCCAGCGATGGCATCGAAGACGGCGGCTGGGTGGAACTGCTGGTCAATGGACTGACATTTGATCTTGTCGGCCTGGGCACCTCTGCTCCCCCGAGAGTTCCGGATTGCCGGCATCACTTCGCCTTGCCGCAAGGCTTTGACCAGAGCGGGTTGGAGGCGATTACGCTTTCGCCAGGACCACATCTTTCCGGTGGCGGAGCAATGTTTCCCGTAGTGCGGTGTCTTGCCTCTTTGGGCGCCCAACTGGCTGGGCTGGAGGATGTTCGCGCGGTTGCGTGGCATCCCGCGCACACATGTTCTGCGCCGGATTATTTCCGGCGGGGCGTGACCGGCTGGATCGAAGGCGGACCTTTCCCCGGCCTCGGTCTGACGGCGCTAAAAAGCAATCCCGATGGCAGTATGCAAAGTGAGGGCCTTTCGCTTTTCACGAGTCAGGAGCTTCGACTCTCTCCGGAAATGTGCGGAGACCGTGCCGAGGCTGCAAAAGTTGCCTTGCGGTTGCTCAACTGGTTGGTGGAACATGGCCGGATCGAGCAGCCCTTCACCTTCACCGGGCCATCAGGGGAGACGCTCGAGTTGGAACCTGTGGATAACTCGGCCATTCTTCATGTGTGGAAACGGTCGCATTAATCAACTCTGCCGATGGGGCAGGTAACCCGGAAAATTGTGCAATTCGCGCCAGGCTGCCATTCCAATCAGTCAATCGGCGAGGAAGCATCGGTTATTGCAAAAACATGCAGCGCCATCATCTTTTGCCGCGCCAATTGCTGCGTGCAGACTACTTCGGTGACCTGTTCGAGACTTTGGGTCAGGCCAGGATCGGTTTTAATGATTTTCGCGCTAACGGCCTGCTTCTTCCCGCCAGTGGATCGGCGGCATTATCCAGCGGATTGCCGCTGCACCGCGGCCCGCACCGCGTTTACAATGAATTGGTGGCGCAGCGGGTAGGTCAAGTGGAGGCGAGCTGGAGCCGCGCGCGATTGCGGTCTCCGGTGCTTGCGCGTGAAGAGGCGTTGATGCGGCTTGGGCTGATCCAACGGGCGCTGCGGCGCCGTTTGCTGGACCGGAGAGCCTGCGGTTTTGTACTGAACCGAAAAGACCCCTTTCGCACCGGAATCGACTTTAGAGAGCTCGATGCAATGGCTGAATCGCTGTGGTCTGCAACCAGCTTTGCTGCCTGAATATTCTTTGCCAGTTCAGGCCGCCTTTTCGAAATGCGGCCATTCGCGCCTCAGGGCTACCAGCAATTCTTCCGGTTCACGGGATGTGGTCAGCCAACGCTCCAACCGGCGCGATGCCTCGCCAAGTTCCGGCTCGCCGAAATTCGCGGCCACTCCGGCCAGCTTGTGCAATTTGCCAGCCAGTTCCTCCCAGTCGGTCTGCTCCGCGGTCGAATCAAGCAGCTGGCGAAGGCTGGAGACTATCTCAACCTTCCGGTTGCGATAGCGGTCTTCCAGCGCGGGCATTGATGATGCTGGCGACATGGCGGGCAGGTTTTCATGCAGTAGATAGGCTTGATCGCCCGGCTCTGTAACTTTTTCGCCTCTATCCGGTGTCAGCCAGCGTGCCAGTTCCCGCGCAAGCGCTACGGTAGTCACTGGTTTGCCAAGATGGGACTGCATGCCAGCAGCTGTGCAGGCGGCAATATCATCCGGATAACAATTGGCTGTCAGGGCGATAATTGGCAATTTTTCTCCGTCATAGCCAATCGCGCGAAGCCGCCGTGTGGCTTCCAGACCGTCTACCTCTGGCATCTGCAAATCCATCAAGATGGCCTTGAACGGGACACCCGCCTTGTCCGCCTCTACAACCGCACTCACAGCCTCTTCGCCGTTCTCGACAAGGTGGGCATCAAGCCGAAGAGTATTGGTCATCGCCAGGATCAGCTCCTGATTGATGCCGTGGTCTTCTGCGATCAGCACATGTGCGCCGCTGAGGCACGACACGACATCAGCGTCGGACATGGAGGGCGGCTGTGCATCCACCTTGTTCACGGCTTTCGTGGCTAAAAGGGGCAAACGTACCGTAAACTGCGTTCCTACGCCGCGCTTTGAATGGACACTGATACGGCCGCCCATCAGCGTCACCAGCTGGCTGCTGATTGCCAGACCAAGACCGGTGCCGCCATAATCGCGGGCGGTGGAGCCATCTTCCTGGACAAATTCCGAAAAGATGTCTTCCAGCCTTGCTTCATCAATTCCGATGCCGGTGTCGATCACGGAAATAAGCAGCGACCTGCCTTCCGAGGAATTTTCCATCCGCGCCTCGATATCGATACCGCCTGCCTGCGTGAACTTTACCGCATTGCCGACCAGGTTGAGCATAATTTGCCCGATGCGTAATTGATCAAGCTTCACATGTTGCGGAACCGTATCGTCAACCCAAACGCTGATTGACAGGCCCTTCGACCGGGCAATCGGTTCCACCAGCTTGGCGCAATGCGCCAACCGTTGCCGCAGATCGGTTGGCTCCATCACAAGACTCAATTGGCCGGATGCGATTTTGGCGTGATCAAGGATATCGTTGAGCAATTGCATCATGGCCCTGCCCGAATCGGCAATCAGCTGGACATGACCGCGCTGATCCTCATCCAGGTCGGTTTCCAGAAGCAGTTCGGTAAACCCGATCACGCCGTTCATCGGAGTGCGGATATCGTGGCTCATATTGGCAAGGAAAGTGGATTTCGATGCGGCCTCTTTCTCTGCACTGTCTCGCGCTTTCACCAATTCTTGTTCGAGCTCTTTGGATCGCTGGATATCGATATTGATACCCACGTAACCAATCAGCTCGCCCCGTTCGTCATATTCAGGAGCGCCAAGACCTTTAACCCAGAAAGGCGATCCATCAGGGCGCTTCCAGCGCCATTCGTCCTCGAATTTTTCATGGTTGGCGACAGCGCGCATGAAATTGGAAAAAACCCGGCTCTTGTCGTCGGGATGGAGCGCTTGGGACCAGCCCGATCCTGACCAGGCCTTTTCTCCCATTCCAGTCATTTCCTCCCAGGTGGCGTTGACAAACAGCGCGTTGCCTTCCGGGTCTGTTCGCCAGATTCCGGCCGGAGCAACCTGGGTAAGCGTGTAAAAACTCAACGCTGCCAGATCTTCGTGTCTCGCAGCCTTTCTCGCGCGCAGATACAGTGCGGCGAAAACTCCCGCAGCGGCGAGCGCCAATATCAGAAACAACGTATCGAGCATGGTCATCATCCGGCTGTTGCTTGTTCGCCGGAGATATCCCTGCATCGCTACGATTGAGCGGATGCCGACCTAAGGGTGATCACATAGTGCCAAAGCAATTGCCAAAGGGTCGTCGAATTTTCTTCGCTAAAACCGCTGTGTCCCGGGGCCATGCGATGCGCTGTTGGCGGCGCTGAGCAGAGCGCGAACCCCTGCTGTTGCCACATCGTCATCAACGCCCACGCCCCATCCGGTGCGCCCATCGGCGCACGCAAATTCGATGTAGGCGGCGGCGCGTGAATCGACACCAGTGCCGAGTGCGTGTTCCGAATAATCCGTGACTTCGAAATCGAGGCCGAATGTATCTCGCAAGGTGGCAAGTACTGACGAAATCAGACCCTTGCCGCGCCCGGACACCCGCTGTTCCTCCCCGTCAACTTCGACCGTTCCGGTGAAAATACGGGTCCCATCGCTTGCCCGGCTTTCATCGTAATCCACAAGTGCAAAGCGGCGCTTGTCGACTTGCAAATAATAGGTCTGGCGGAAGCAATCCCAGATATCGGCGGCGTTGAGTTCACGGCCCAGTTCATCTGCCATGAACTGTACATGGCGGGAAAAATCGGCTTGCAAACGCTTGGGCAGCCTGAGGCCCTGGCCTTGCTGCAAGACCCATGCAAAGCCGCCTTTCCCGCTTTGTGAATTGACGCGGATGACGGCTTCGTAATTGCGACCGAGGTCGGCGGGATCGATGGGCAGATAGGGCACGCGCCAATATTCATCATTCTGCTGGTCATGGGCTTCGAAGCCCTTCTTGATCGCATCCTGATGGCTGCCGGAAAATGCCGTGAATACCAGTTCGCCGCCGTATGGGTGGCGTTGGTGAACGGGCAATTCGTTGCAATATTCCACTGTTTCGATCACGCGGTCGATGTCGGAGAAATCAAGGCCGGGATCGATCCCTTGGGTGTACATGTTGAGTGCCACGGTTACGAGGCAGCAATTGCCGGTCCGCTCGCCATTGCCGAACAGGCAGCCTTCAACCCGGTCCGCGCCCGCCATCAGGCCAAGCTCTGCCGCCGCAACGCCGGTGCCGCGGTCATTATGCGTGTGCAGGCTGATGGCAGCAGCTTCACGGTTTGGCAGATTGTTGCAGAAATATTCGATCTGGTCGGCGTAAATGTTGGGCGTTGCCGCCTCCACCGTGGCGGGCAGGTTGAGGATAATCGGCCAATCCTTGGTGGGGCCGACCACGTTCATCACGGCCTCGCAAACCTCCAGACTGAAATCGAGTTCAGCGGTGGAGAAAGTTTCGGGCGAATATTCGAAATGCCATTTGGTACCGGGGCGCTTCGCGGCCTCATCCACCAACATTTGTGCACCGCGCACGGCTATGTCGCGCACTTCATCGCGGCTCATCCTGAATACAATATCGCGCCATGCCGGGCTGACGGCATTGTATAGGTGAACGATCGCGGAATGCGCGCCTTCAAGGCTTTCAAAGCTACGCTTGATCAGATCTTCGCGCGACTGGGTGAGGACCTGCAGCAGCACATCTTCCGGCACCTTGCCCGAATTGACCAGCCCGCTGATGAAATCGAATTCCGTTTGTCCTGCAGCCGGAAAACCAACTTCGATTTCCTTTACGCCAACTTCGATCAGCAGGTCGAAGAAGCGGTTTTTCTTCGCGCTGTCCATGGGATCAATGATCGATTGATTGCCGTCGCGGAGGTCTGTCGAAAGCCAGCGCGGTGGTGTAGTGATCGTGCGCGAGGGCCATTGCCGGTCAGGCAAATCGATCTGCGGAAACGGGCGATATTTCGCGCTCGGGTTGGGGAGCATGGGCATCGGAACTGACTTTCTTCGACTTCGTGCCAGCGCGCAAGGGCGAGGGCCGGCGTATCAACGATTGGGGGGATGAAAGCCCTTAGGCATTGTTCCCTGCACGCAAGGCAGGGAAAATCGCACGCCTAAGGGCGTGTAAGTCGAAGTAGCAGGGTGAGGTGCGCTGCCATGCTCATGAGACAGAAGCTAACGCCGAATGGTTAACAGGTCCAGAGAGAATGGCAGCGCAAAGCCTTATTCTTTTTCGAACGCAACCGTGATGTCGAGTGTGACCTCGTCACCAAGGCCGATCTGGGTACCATATCCCATGCCCCATTCGGAGCGCATGATTGTGGCTGTTCCATGGAAGCCGACTGTTTCTTTCTGGCTCATCGGATTTGCGCCCATGCCGGAAAGCTCCGCCTCGATCATCACCTGATTGGTCTGGCCGTTGAATGTCAGGTCGCCGATGATATGCGCAGTCGTGTCGCTGGTCTGGTGGATCGCGGTCGAGACAAAGCGTGCCGGGGCCGGATCGGGGCCGAAGAAATCGGGCTCCCCGCCGTCACTGCCCGGTCGCAGCATGTGATCACGCAGCCCCTCGCTCACCACACTAAGCGAAGTGATTGGGATCATGACGTCAACGCTTGAATTTGTCAGGTTCTCGGTATCGAGTTCCAGCGTGCCCTCAGCATCACCGAACAACCCGAAATAGTCGTTGAAACCGAAGTGATCGAGTCGCCAGGATACAAGCGTGTGCGAGGGGTCCGTCGTGTACGTGCCCGAAGTGATGGAGCTGGTATCCATCTCCTGCGGCGCGTGATCGTGCACAACAGCAAGCGCACCGGATGCCGTAAATGCTGCCAGTGATCCTGCCACGCCAAGGGTGAGAACTGTCTTCTTCATCGTGTTTCCCCGATAGTTATCGCCAAGCGCTCTCGCGCTGCCGCTGAAAATGTATCGGTTCTAACGATTGATCGGGCGCAAAGTGCCCGGATTACCGCCGCTGGGCGGCAATCCGGGCGCTCGTGACCTGGTCTAGTTCTTGTCCTTGTCCACCAATTGATTGGCGGTGATCCACGGCATCATGGCGCGCAGCTGTGATCCGGTCTTCTCGATCGGATGCGCTTCTGCCCGTTTGCGGGCGGCTTTCAATTCTGGCTGCCCGGCACGGTTGTCGAGCACGAAATTCTTCACGAAGCGACCCGATTGGATATCATCCAGCACCCGCTTCATTTCTGCCTTTGTCTCATCGGTGATGATGCGCGGGCCGGTGGTGATATCGCCATATTCCGCCGTGTTGCTGATGGAATAGCGCATGTTGGCGATGCCGCCTTCATACAACAGATCGACGATCAGCTTCGTTTCGTGAAGGCATTCGAAATAAGCCATTTCCGGCGCGTAACCGGCTTCGGTCAGTGTCTCGAACCCGGCCTGGATCAGGTGCGTGATACCGCCGCACAGCACGGCCTGTTCGCCGAACAGATCGGTTTCGCATTCTTCGCGGAAATTTGTCTCGATGATGCCCGAACGGCCGCCACCAACGCCGCTGGCATAGGCGAGTGCGACATCATGCGCGTTACCGCTGGCATCCTGATGGATGGCGATCAGGCACGGCACGCCGCCGCCCTTCTGATATTCGCTGCGCACTGTGTGGCCGGGGCCCTTGGGAGCGATCATGATCACGTCGATATCGGCAGGCGGTTCGATCAGGCCGAAGTGGACGTTGAGACCGTGAGCAAACGCAAGCGCGGCACCCGGCTTCATATTGCCCTTGATATCATCTTCCCAGATGGCAGCCTGATGTTCATCCGGTGCCAGGATCATGAGGATGTCGGCCTGCTCGGCGGCTTCCTTGTTGCTCAGGACCGTGAAGCCTGCAGCCTCAGCCTTTTTGGCAGTGGCAGAGCCTTCGCGCAGGGCGATGGCCACGTCCTTCACGCCGCTATCGCGCAAGTTCTGAGCATGGGCGTGACCTTGGCTGCCATAGCCAAGCACAACAATCTTCTTGTCGGTGATGAGGTTCAGGTCGGCGTCGGCGTCGTAATAGACTTTCATGGGTCGTCCTATTGGGTCTGAAGAGTGTAATAAGCGAGGAGCACCAGGCCCCCGATGATCGTGATAAGCGGCCAGCCGATATGCTGCCCACGTGAAAGGATTGCGTCGGCAACGCCAGCGGCAAGATGGACCGCCCCAATGCCAAGCAGGAGATAGGGTGCGTTGATATCGCCGTAAGCCGACAGTGCCAGAACTGCGGCGACGATCAGCCACAGAAGGCTCGTCCAATGCCATGCAAAGCGGGTGACGGCGCGGGCGAGGGGGCTTTCCAGCAAACCCTCACCGCTGCCGAGAAGCGGCCCGATCAGGCGCTGCTCTCCGAGAACCGAGTGCGCCGCCGCAGTAATCACAGCGAGCGCCGCTGCCATAAGCAGCATGAAAGTTGGGTTGAGATATTCCATTATGATCCTTCGCTTCCCCGCATCATGCCAACGACGCCCGACCGGCCAACCTCGACCAATCCCAGCCCGCGCATGAGGACGATGAAGCTGTTCACCTTATCCGACGATCCGGTCAATTCGAAAACGAAGCTTTGCGGGGTAGTGTCGACAACGTTGGCCCGGAAAACCTCTGCCGTCCGCAGCGCCTCGACGCGAATCTCGCCTGTGCCCTGGACCTTGACCAGCGCCAGCTCGCGTTCGACATGCGGGCCTTCTTCGGTGAGGTCGATAACGCGGTGCACCGGCACCAGCCGTTCAAGCTGCGCCATGATCTGATCGATGACTTGCGGCGGACCGCCGGTTACGATCGTGATCCGGCTGATCGCGTGATCTTCGGAGATATCAGCCACCGTCAGACTGTCGATATTGTAACCGCGTGCCGTGAACAGGCCGGTGATCTTGGCGAGGATACCCGGTTCATTGTCCACGACAACGGTAAGCACATGCCGTTCGGCTTCGCGATGTTCGATTTTCATTTCCTGCAAGCCTCTAAACCAAAGCCTTGGCTGCATCATCCATGCTGCCTTCCACCATGTCGCCATACAGCAGCATGTCGGTATGCGCCGCGCCCGACGGGATCATCGGGAAGCAATTGGCGTTTTTGGACACCTGGCAATCCACGATCACTGGCCCGTCATGCGCCATCATCGCCTCTATCCCGGCATCAAGCTCGGACTCAGCTGAGATGCGGATGCCTTTCCAGCCGTAACTTTCAGCGAGCCGCACGAAATCGGGCAGGCTGTCGGAATAGCTGTTGGAATAGCGGCTTTCATAGGTGAGTTCCTGCCACTGGCGAACCATGCCCATGTATTCATTGTTCAGGATGAAAATCTTAACCGGCAGGCGGAACTGGCTGGCGGTGCCAAGTTCCTGAATATTCATCTGAATGCTGGCCTCTCCAGCAATGTCGATCACCAGCGCATCGGGATTGCCCAATTGCGCACCGATGGCTGCGGGCAGGCCGTAACCCATTGTGCCAAGGCCGCCACTGGTGAGCCATTTGTTCGGCCCCATGAAACCGAAATATTGCGCCGCCCACATCTGGTGCTGGCCGACCTCGGTCGTAATGATGGGGTCACGGTCCTTGGTGAGCGCGAACAGACGCTCGACCGCCAGTTGCGGCATGATTTCACTATCGCTTGGCGGGTAGGCGAGGCTGTCCCGCGCTTTCCAGCCGGAGATACGCGCTCTCCATTCGCCAAGGTCACGCGGTTTGCGATTGCCCCAGCCTGCGATCAGCTGTTCCAGCACCTGTCCGCAATCGCCAACAATGCCAAGATCGACGGGTACGATCTTGTTGATGCTGGCGCGGTCGATGTCGATGTGGATTTTCTTTGAGTCAGGCGAGAACGCATCAAGCCGGCCGGTAACCCGGTCATCAAAGCGCGCGCCAACGCAGATCATCACATCGCACTGGTTCATGGCCATATTTGCCTCGAACGTGCCGTGCATGCCTAGCATGCCGAGCCAGTCCGGATGGTCTGCCGGGAATGCGCCAAGGCCCATGAGCGTGGAAGTAAGCGGAGCGCCGGTGAGTTGCTGCAATTGGCGCAGCAGTTCGCTCGCTTGCGGGCCGGAATTGATAACGCCGCCGCCGGTGTAGAGGATAGGTCGTTCTGCCGCCGCGATCATCTCGATGGCTTCCGCGATCTCGTCCGCCGCAGCCACCGTGCGCGGATGGTACCGCTTGCGCCGCTCAGCCGGACCATCGGACATCATGGCTGTTGCGATCTGGACGTTCTTGGGAATGTCGACCACAACCGGACCGGGACGACCGGTTGTCGCAATTTCGAAGGCTTCTTCGATGGTTGCAGCCAGAACCTCAGGATCTTTCACGAGATAATTGTGCTTGGAACAATGCCGCGTCAGGCCGATGGTATCGGCTTCCTGAAAGGCATCGGTACCGATCAGATTGGTGGGCACCTGACCGGTGATCACCACCAGCGGAATGGAGTCCAGATGGGCGTCGGCAATGCCAGTAATCGCATTGGTCGCGCCCGGGCCTGAAGTCACGAGCACAACGCCGGGCTTCCCGGTTGAGCGCGCATAGCCTTCGGCCGCGTGAGCAGCGCCTGCTTCATGCCGGACGAGGATGTGGCGGATGCGCTTGTCAGAGAACAATTCGTCGTAGATCGGCAAGACTGCGCCGCCAGGATAGCCGAATACAAATTCGACCCCCTGCCGCACAAGGCTTTCGACCAATATTGCTGCGCCGCTGCGCTCTTCAGACACGTGAAGCTCCTGTAATTTGCCGTTCGCCAGATAAAGCTGACCCGGCAAGATTGCTCTTACCGGGTCGATATAATCCAACTGCGACGGACGCGATACGCAGCATAATATGTCCTGTCAACAGCTAATAGTGAAATAAAGTTTCAAAAACACTCTCCAGATTGACATCTTCGGGCTGAACGCGTGGCCAATCGGCGGGAAGTTGATTGCGCAGCCATGTAAACTGCCGTTTGGCATAGTTACGAGTCGCCTGCTGACCCCGTGCTATCGCTTCTTCACGGGACCATTCTCCGCGCAGGAACCCTGCTATTTCAGGCACGCCTATCGCCCGCATGACAGGCAAGGCTGGTGGAAGGCCGCGTTCCAGCAGCGCCTCGACTTCCGCAATTGCGCCCTGTTCCAGCATCGCGATGAAGCGGGCATCGCACCGCGCATAAACCGCTTCGCGGTCCGGCAGAAGCACCACCGGCACAAGGTTGATTTCCTGCGCGATCCCGCCTTCGGTATGCACCTGCCATTCACCCAGCGAGCGCCCCGTAGAGCGGACGACCTCAAGTGCGCGGGCGATCCGCTGGCTATCTGATGGGTGAAGCCTTTCTGCCCGGTCGGGGTCTTCATTCTGCAATGCGGTGTAGGTGTCTGAAACTGACAGGGCGCGGACAGTCTTGCGCACTTCAGGGTCGATTTCCGGAATGGGGGCAATTCCCTCCAGCAGCGTACGCACATACAGCCCGGTCCCGCCGACAAGGATCGGCACTGCATCATCCGCATGCGCCGCCGCGATCTCCTGTTTCGCAGCCTTTGCCCAATCTACAGCAGAGCAAGGCTGTGCGCCGTCCCAAGCGCCAAACAGGCGATGCGGCACGCCTTGCATTTCCGCGTCTTCCGGCCTTGCGGAAAGCACGTGCAGGTCGCTGTAAACCTGTGCGCTGTCTGCGTTGATTGCGACACAAGGCCGATCGAGGGCCAGAGCCAGGCGAACCGCAAGATCGCTCTTGCCGCTCGCGGTCGGCCCTGCGATGAGCGCGACCTGATTTCTTGCAGGAGTTTCCAAATTGCTCATCGCCCGACTGATAGCAGAGCCATCGACGCTGGAGGAAGCCCTTGATGGGCTGATTGCCAATCTTGCGGACACCGATGCGCAAGTTGCCCACGCAGCGATGCTCGATTTCTGCGATGATGTGCTCCAGATCGAGAGCCCGGGAGACGATATGGCCGGTTTGCGGGCCGCGCTCGATACGCATTTCCCGCATAGTGATGCGATTTTGGCCCGCAACGTCATTAGCGTACCCGAAGTCTTCGTCTCGGACATGGATTCGACCATGATCGGACAGGAATGTATTGACGAACTCGCGGATTTTGCGGGTTTGAAGGATCAGGTTGCAGGCATCACTGAACGCGCGATGCAGGGTGAGCTGGATTTTGAAACTGCCCTGCGCGAGCGGGTAGGCTTGCTGGCAGGTTTAGGCGAAGATGCCATCACACAGTGCCTTGCAGAGCGGATCCGTCTTACCACGGGTGCACGCAGTCTGGTTGCAACGCTCAAATCACGCGGCTGCCGGACTGTGTTGGTGACAGGCGGCTTTCACCACTTTGCCGATAGTGTGGCCGAGCAGTTGGGGTTCGAACGTGTGGTTGGAAACCGTTTGGAAGTCGCCAATGGCAAATTGACTGGCGGACTTGTCGGCACCATCACTGACAGCTCGACAAAGAAGGCTGTGCTGGTCGAAGAAATGGCCGCGCGCGGGCAGAATGCTGTCAGTATGGCAGCAGGGGACGGGGCGAATGATATACCCATGCTGGAAGCCTCAACATATGGTATCGCCTACCGCGCCAAGCCGAAGGCCCGCGCTGCGGCAAATGGCTGGGTCGATCGCGGCGACCTGACGAGCCTGTTGAGACTGCTCGAAATCCCCGAGAAGGACTGGCGTATCAGCTAGATCCAGCTGGAAATCTGTTCCAGCGGCTTCTTCCTGATCGCATGTTCCGGCACAGTTGCAGTCGCAGCGGGCAGGCCGGCCACCACAATCATCAGCGGCTTTTCATTGCTTGGTCGTCCGCACAGATCGCGCAAGAACCCCATGGGGGAGGGCGTGTGCGTCAAAGTGGCGAGGCCTGCCGCGTGCAAGGTTGAAATCAGCATGCCGCAGGCGATGCCGACGCTTTCATTGACGTAGTAATTCTTCGTTTCGCCATCCTCTGCGATCCCGCCTGTGCGTTGGGCGAAGCAGGCGATCAGATAGGGTGCGGTTTCGAGGAATGGCTTGCTGGCATCGGTGCCAATCGGGGCTAGGGCATCCAACCACTCCTCGCTCGCCTTGGGATCGTTTCCGTCTGCTCCATAAAAGCGCCGCTCCTCGGCTTCTGCAGCTTCGCGAATCGCGCGCTTCTTTTCTGGTGAGGCGATGACCGTGAAATGCCACGGCTGGTGATTCGCGCCGTTGGGCGCTGTTCCGGCGGCGCGGATGGCGTTTTCGATCACTTCGCGCGGCACTGCCGTGTCGGTAAAAGCGCGGCAGGAATGCCGGGTTTTCAGCAGGTCATATGCAGCACGGGCGCGGGCGACGCGCTCCTGATCAGAATATGCAGGAAGGTCGGGGAAAGGATGGTGTGCCTCGCTCATGCAGGTTCCCTAACGCGAACGGGTGGTCCGCGCCAGTTCGTGCCGAGAATGGCCTTCGATGTCGCGAGTGGCCGCGCGAAAAGCGCTTCCGGCGCGTTACTGATCCTGTACGATGTCCAAGTGCCAAGAGCCGCATTTGCCGATCCTGCGACAAGGATAGGGTGTAGGCCTCTGCACAGGGCAATTTGCTGACTGCCCTAGCGCTTGCGCTCCATGTCAGGTTGCGCTGGACATTGCCTTTTTGCTGTCAGCACCCCGGTACTTCAGTCCTTTGGCTCTTCAGCCCTCTGGTCCTTCAGGCCAGCGTCAACTCTCCATCCACTCACTGAAGAAGCGGCGGTGCGCGGCGCGCATATCATCCACGCTGGCACCCAGCACGCTGTCGCCGCCAGTGGTGCCGATACGCGTGAAGCCGACTGCTGCCGTCTCGTCATTCTCGGTTCCCTTGGCGAGCGCGCGGTTAAGCGCGTCCGTATCGGGTACGGTGACGACATAACGACCTTGATCTTCGCCAAACCACCACTGCGCTGCAGAATAGTCTGCGTGGCCTGCATCAAGCTGTGCACCGATGCCGCTCGCCATCGCCATTTCCGCCAAAGCTACCGCCAGGCCGCCGTCGGAAATGTCATGCACCGCGCTTACCAGCCCGTCTGCGATAAGTTCGCGGATGATGCGGCCCGCGGCCTTTTCCAGCGTGAGATCAACTGGCGGTGCGCGGCCTTCGTCGCGTCCGTGAATTTCACTCAGCCAGAGCGATTTGCCAAGATGTGACCGTTCCGGATCGGGCGTGGCCCATGTTTCCGGCGCGATCAGATAGATCGTCTCGCCCGCAGCCTTGAACGGCATGGTCATCATGTAATCATAATCGTCGATGATGCCGACGCCGCCGATGGCGGGCGTCGGCAGGATTGCAGAGCCGCCGCCGGTCGCCTTGCTTTCATTATACAGCGAGACGTTGCCGCTCACGATCGGGAAATCCAGCACACGGCACGCTTTGCCCATCCCGTCCAGCGCGTGGACAAGCTGCGCCATGATTTCGGGCCGCTGCGGATTGGCGAAGTTCAGGCAATTCGTGACCGCGAGCGGGCGTGCGCCCACCGCGCACAGATTGCGGTATGCCTCGGCAATGGCCTGCTTGCCGCCTTCATAGGGGTCCGCATAGACATAGCGCGGCGTGCAATCGGTGCTGATCGCCAGCGCCTTCTTGGTGCCGTGAACGCGCACAACACCGGCATCGCCGCCGGTTTGCAACGTGTCCGCGCCGACCTGGCTATCATATTGCTCGGCAATCCAGCTGCGGGAGCAAAGGTTGGGGCTGGCCAGCAACTTGATCAGGTCCGCACCGACGTCTGCGCTGTCAGGACGGTCCGTCATCGGGGAAATGCCGGCCCACGTAGCGTAATCTTCGCGGCTCAAATAAGGGCGGTCATATTCCGGCGCATCTGCGGCGAGGGGACCAAGCGGGATATCGCATACGACTTCGCCATCGAATTCCAGCACCATATGCTGCGTATCGGTGACTTCGCCGATGATCGCGAAATCCAGTTCCCACTTTTCGAAGATGGCCTGCGCCATGGCTTCCTTGCCCGGCTTCAGCACCATGAGCATCCGCTCCTGGCTTTCGCTCAGCATCATTTCGTACGGCGTCATGCCCTCTTCGCGGCAGGGTACCTTGTTCATGTCCAGCCGGATGCCGGCCTTGCCGTTTGTGGCCATTTCCACACTGGAGGAGGTGAGGCCAGCCGCGCCCATATCCTGAATGGCGACGATGGCATCGGTTGCCATCAGTTCCAGGCAGGCTTCGATCAGCAGCTTTTCTGTAAAAGGATCGCCAACCTGCACCGTGGGGCGCTTGGCCTCTGCGTCTTCCTCGAAATCCGCGCTTGCCATGGTGGCGCCGTGGATGCCGTCACGTCCGGTTTTGGAGCCGACATAGACGATCGGATTGCCCACGCCTGTCGCGGCGGAATAGAAAATCTTGTCCTGATCGGCGACCCCAACGGTCATCGCGTTGACGAGAATGTTGCCGTCGTAGGCAGGATGGAAATTGGTCTCTCCGCACACGGTCGGCACGCCCACGCAATTGCCGTAACCGCCGATTCCAGCGACCACACCCTGCACCAGATGCTTCATCTTCGGATGATCGGGACGACCGAACCGCAGCGCATTGGCGTTTGCAACGGGACGCGCGCCCATCGTGAACACGTCGCGCAAAATGCCGCCAACGCCTGTCGCCGCGCCCTGATAAGGCTCGATGTAACTGGGGTGGTTGTGGCTCTCCATCTTGAAGATCGCGGCCTGAGGTTTTCCATCAGGTCCGGCACCGATATCAATGATGCCCGCGTTCTCACCCGGACCGCAAATCACCCATGGTGCCTCTGTCGGCAGTTTCTTCAGGTGCAGGCGGGAGGATTTGTAAGAACAATGCTCCGACCACATAACCGAGAAAATGCCGAGCTCGACCAGATTCGGCTCTCGCCCAAGTCCTTTGAGGACGCGGGCGTATTCTTCTTCGGAAAGGCCGTGCTGGGCGACGACTTCAGGAGTGATTTCTGACGTTTTCGTGGACATGGCCAGCGCTTTAGCGAGCGCGCCGCAAACTCGCTAGCCCTTCGCGCGCGGATTTCCCCCTATCCGGTGAACTTTAACGTCACCCATGCCGCGACTGCGGAAGCCGTTCCGGTCGCGAAAGTACCCCAGGCAATATCTGCAATACTGATTTGCGTAGACCACACCTTCATCACGGCCTGGCTGGTCAAGTCGAAGGTGGCGTAGCAAACAAAGCCCAGAATCGCACCATTCAGCGCAGCGGTTAGCACTTGCCCGCTTTCAATCCCCGGCTTGATCCCGAAATACACCATCCCGCCAATATAGATGAAGTAGAACGCCAGAGCGGGCCCCATGCGGAAGCTGTCGGCCAGTATCTCCCCGATTATCGGTCGATACAGGTTCGGTCCGGCCCACCGCAGCCAAAAGGAATCGAGCACGCCAAACGCGATGGCGGCGGCGACGTAGGCAATAATCCACTTCATCGGGCTCTCCTGATAGATGGCGCAGCTTGACCCTGCGCCGGTCCAGCGTCAATGGTCCCAAAGATGGTAGAAGACAGCCCTGACATTTCCGAAATGAGCTTCGAGGACGCGCTGCGCGCGCTTGAAGATGTGGTCCGCAAGCTGGAAAGCGGCGAAGCCAAGCTCGACGAGTCGATTGATCTGTACGAACGCGGTGAACAACTGCGGCAGAAGTGTCAGGCGAGGCTTGATGCGGCGCAGGAGCGGATCGAGAAGATCGTAAGCGGGCCGGATGGCAAGCCATCGGGCACAGCGCCTTTCGATGCGGCCTAGGGCGGCCTGGAATGGGACTGAAGATGGCAGATGATGTGCTCGGGCGCGGGCTCCAGCAAATCCAGCGGGAAATTGACGACACTTTTGACGGATTGCTTCCGCTGCCGGACGACAACAGCATCCAGCTGGTCGAAGCGATGCGCTATGCAGCCATCGGCGGCGGCAAACGGGTACGTCCGCTGCTGCTGGCCACGGTCGCCGAAATGTACGGCGCCAGCCGCGCTGCTGCTGTTTTCGCGGGCTGCGCGATTGAGGCGATCCATGTCTATTCACTGATCCACGATGATCTGCCGTGCATGGACGATGACGACATGCGCCACGGCAAACCGACGCTGCATAAGCAGTATGACGAGGCCATTGCCGTCCTCGCAGGCGATTCGCTGCATGCTCTGGCGTTTGAAATTCTAGGCGGAATGCAGGTCAGCACCGATCCCTATGTCCGTGCCGAACTGGTCCACGCTCTCGCCAGCGCCAGTGGCCACAAGGGCATGGCTGGCGGGCAGGTGATGGATATCGCAGCGGAGAACGCCAGAGGCGAGTTGGATCTTCACACGATCACAAAGCTGCAACAGCTGAAAACCGGCGCACTGCTATGTGCAGCGGTGGAAATGGGCGCGATTTTGGGCAAGGTCCCGGAGGAGGGCCGCGCTCACCTGCGCGCCTACGCCCGCGATATCGGCCTCGCGTTCCAGATTGCAGACGATCTGCTGGACGAAGAAGGTGATGAGGAACTGGCCGGCAAGGCGCTGCGCAAGGATGCCGATGCGGGCAAGGCGACCTTCGTTTCCCTGATGGGCATCGAAGATGCGCGGCAGCAGGCGAAAGCGCTGAGTGAGCAAGCCATTGGCCACCTCTCCAGCCACGGCAAGGAGGCAGACCTGTTGCGGGCCCTGGCGAAGTTTATCGTTGAGAGAGACAGATGATGAAAAAGCTGCTTTTTCTGCTGGGTTTTTCGATCCTTGCCTCTGGCTGCAACCAAGCCGACGCCTTCGTGGAACGTCAGGTTGACCGACTCATCACGCGATTTGATGCGACCGATTGCGAGGATGCACGCTTCGAACGGTTTGGGCGGCTGCCTGATGAAGAGGGAGAGGGTGTCATCAATGCATTTGGCATCAGCGAAGCGTGCGCCGAGGATATCCGCGTTGGCCTTGCGGAAGGCGGTTTCAAGGAAACTGGACCATTGACATATCTCCTGACCCTTCCGTCCGGCAGTCGTGAAACGGTGCTGATAAGACCAGGCGATGTAATGGATGATTTGAAAGTCGAATGGAGAGTATTTGATTGATGACCGAACGCATCGGCCTTTACCCTGGTACATTCGACCCATGCACCTTGGGCCATGCGGATATTATCCGGCGCGGCGCGAAGCTGGTTGACCGGCTGATCATTGGCATCACCACCAATCCTTCCAAGAACCCCATGTTTACTCCGGAAGAACGGATGGACATGATGAAAGGCGAAATTTCGCGTCTCGGATTGAAGAACGTCGAGATCCGCGGCTTCGATGCACTGCTGATGAAGTTTGCCGAGCATCAGGGTGCCAGCGTAATTATTCGCGGCCTGCGTGCTGTCGCTGATTTCGAATACGAATATCAAATGGCCGGCATGAACCAGCAGATCAATGACGAGATCGAAACCGTCTTCCTCATGGCTGATACCGCCTTGCAGCCCATCGCTTCCAAGCTGGTGAAGGAAATCGCCATCTACGGCGGCGACATCGCGCCGTTTGTCAGCCCGCAGGTAAAGATACTGGTCGATGCGCGTGTCGAGGCGATTGGCCGCAAGGGCGATTGTTAGACGCGATTGCCGAAGCCGGACTTATGTTCACCCGCCGGAGTTATGTTCATTGAACTGTCAGATGCTTCGCCGTAGGACACCATCAACCCAGCAATTACTCCCGGACGATAACATGTTTCGCCAATTCGCGCTGACGGCCATCGCTGCCGCTCTTACAATCTCTGCTCCCGCAGCCGCTCAGGACACGGCGCTTTCGCCTGCTCTGGAAACCGTGGAGGCGACCAACGCGGAAGCCGCCCGCCTGCCGCTTGCGGTCAGCTTCGATATGGCGGAAGATCCGGAAAATATCCTGCTGCTCGACCTTTCCACCGGAGAACGCGTGGCGATCCGGCTTATGCCCGCATGGGCGCCGAACCATGTCGAACGGATCAAGACCCTGACCCGCGAGGGGTTTTACGCCGGCGTGCCGTTTCACCGCGTGATTGACGGGTTCATGGCACAAACCGGCGACCCGACCGGAACGGGTCAGGGCGGATCGACGCTTCCCGATCTGGAGGAAGAGTTCAATTTCCTGCCGCATGTTCGCGGCACGGTTTCCATGGCGCGCGCCGATTCTGACGACAGCGCGAACAGCCAGTTCTTCATCGTATTTTATCCGCGCTTCGCACTGGATCGCCGTTACACCAATTTTGGCCGGGTGATTTCCAACATGCCTGCCGTTGATGCCATTACGCGCGGAGAGCCACCCACCAATCCGACCCGCGTCTTGCAAGCTTCCATCGCTGCCGATGGCATTCCGCAGGCACTGCCGCAGGCGCGGCGTCCGGATGAGACAATTACGCTGGACATGCTGAACGACGCGCTGCCCGAATAATTGCGTCTGTTTTGGTGATCACCGATGCGCGTTGATCTCTTCGATTTTGAATTGCCGCAGGCGCTGATTGCCTTGCGCCCGGTGGCTCCGCGCGATTCTGCGCGGATGTTGCTGGCAAGGGGCAGTGCGCCGTTGGCCGATCGTATCGTGCGCGATCTGCCGGACATGCTTGAGCCCGGCGATGTGCTTGTGTTCAACGATACGCGTGTCATTCCGGCCCAGCTGGAAGGCGAGCGCGGGGAAGCCCGCATTGGCGCAACCTTGCACAAAAGGATCGATTTGCGCCGCTGGCAGGCATTCATCCGTAATGCGAAACGTCTTCGCGAAGGGGACCTTGTAGAATTTGGCGCAAACGTGACCGCAATTGCGGAAGCCCGCCACAAGGATGGTTCTTTCACTTTGGCGTTTGAAGGTGATGAGCCAGTCGAAGTCCTGCTGGAGCGGGCAGGGCGCATGCCGCTGCCGCCTTACATCGCCGGAAAGCGTCCTACGGATGAACGTGACCAGTCCGATTACCAAACCATGTTTGCGCAAAAAGACGGCGCCGTAGCTGCCCCTACGGCGGCGCTCCATTTCACGCCCGAACTTATTTCGGCTCTGGACGCGCGCGGGATCAAACGCGAAACGCTCACCTTGCATGTTGGTGCGGGGACCTTTCTGCCGGTCAAGGCGAAGGACACCGATGACCATGCGATGCATTCGGAATGGGGTCAGATCGACGGCGAAACGGCGGCCCGGTTGAACGCGGCGCGTGCGGCTGGCGGGCGATTGATCGCGGTCGGTACAACCAGTCTGCGCCTGCTGGAAAGCGCAGCGGATGACAGCGGACTGGTCCAGCCTTTTTCCGCCGACACCGATATTTTCATCACGCCGGGCTATCGCTTTCGCGTCGTGGACGGGCTGATGACGAACTTCCATCTGCCCAAATCCACGCTGATGATGTTGGTCAGTGCGCTGATGGGGATGGAGCGGATGAAAGAGGTTTACGCGCACGCTATTGCGAATGAATACCGCTTTTACAGCTACGGAGATTCCAGCCTGCTGCTGCCGTAGCGCGCTGCTTGCCAAGCGCCTCAAACCGCGCCACGTCAGGCGCATGGATAACATTCTCGAAATTCGCGGGCTCCAAAAAACCTACAAGGGCGGCGTGAAAGCGCTGGACCAAGTGGATCTTTCCATCCGCCGCGGTGAAATTTTCGCGCTGCTTGGCCCAAATGGCGCAGGCAAAACGACTTTAATCGGGGCTGTTTGCGGACTGGTGCGGCCCACTGGCGGCGCGATCGAGGTTTTTGGAGAGGACATCAGTCGCCACTGGAAAGCTGCGCGCCGCCGGATTGGACTGGTGCCGCAGGAACTCAGCTTCGATATGTTCGACAAGGTCATCCGGCAGGTGCGTTACTCGCGCGGCATGTTCGGCTGCCCTCCTGATGAGGCACGCATCGAGGAAGTGCTGAAAAGCCTGAGCCTGTGGGACAAGCGCAATGTGCAAATCCGCGAACTTTCGGGCGGGATGAAGCGGCGCGTCATGATCGCGAAAGCTTTGTCTCACGACCCCGAATTGCTGTTTCTTGATGAACCCACTGCCGGCGTCGATGTAGAATTGCGCCGTGACATGTGGCGCCAGATTGATGCACTGCGGGCGAAAGGCGTGACGATCATTCTCACCACGCATTACATCGAGGAGGCCGAGGAAATGGCCGATCGTGTGGGCGTGATCAACAAGGGCAGGATCCTGTTGGTGGACGATAAGGATGCAATGATGGCCAAACTGGGCCGAACAGAAGCCCATTTTACCTTGGCAACACCGCTGGACCGTGTGCCAGGATCACTTTCCGCCTATCCGCTACATCTTGAGCAGGAGGGCACTTGCCTCGTCTATCGCGGCGGTGATGGGACGGGGAAGGGCAAGCGGGAAGTGGCAGATCTTGCGCAGGATCTTGTCCGTAACAACATCCAGTTTACTGGCCTCGACACGCGTGAAAGCACGTTGGAGGATATCTTCGTCGACCTTGTGGAAGACAAGCAAGCGGAGGCGGCAGTATGACGGGCCGCCTCAATCTGCGCGGCGCGCTCGCGATTTTCCGGAATGAACTGATGCGTATGTTCCGCACCATATTCGGCTCCATCCTGTCGCCTGTCATCACGACCTCGCTGTATCTCGTGGTGTTTGGTGCTGCCATCGGCGACCGGATGGAATTACCCGATGGTGCAAGCTACGGGGCGTTCATCATCCCCGGCCTTCTGATGCTGACGCTGCTTTCGGAAAGCACCAGCAATGCCAGCTTCGGCATTTATATGCCCAAATTCACCGGAGCCATTTACGAGCTTCTTTCCGCGCCTGTCGGGGTTGTCGAAACGCTGATCGGATTTGTCGGCGCGGCGGCGGTGAAATCGCTGATCCTTGCGGGAATCATCCTTGGGACAGCAGCCCTGATCATCGATTATGAGATCGCGCATCCGTTCTACGCCTTCGGGTTCATCCTTCTGGTTGCTGCCAGCTTTTCCTTGCTGGGTTTCATCATCGGCCTTTGGGCGGACGGATTCGAGAAATTGCAGGTCGTGCCTTTGCTGATCCTGATGCCGCTGACTTTTCTTGGCGGAACATTTTATCCGATCAGCGTCCTGCCCGAACCGTGGCAGACGGTCGCGATGATCAATCCGGTGGTTTACCTTGTCAACGGGCTGCGCTGGACGTTCCTTGGTGCATCGGATTTTCCCATCATGGTATCGCTCGGATTTACGCTGGCTTTCCTGATGATTTGCGTGGCAGCCATCGCATGGATTTTCAAAACAGGCTGGCGCCTGCGCGAATAAGATCGCGAATAATGTTGCGCAAATGTAGCACATTCATGTCGTTCGTCCCATTGATATAGGCAGTTCGTCTATCCTGAATGCGCTATTCAGAAGCCCGCAAGGGTGCAGGAACCATTCGCTTCCATCCCGATTGTAACGGGACTTAAAACAACAATAGGATGTTTCACATCATGAAAAAGTTTGCTCTCGCGGCGACAGCATCGCTGGCCGCTCTCGCTCTCCCATCAATGGCTCATGCCCAGGAAGCCGAAGTTTTCGCCGGTATCTCCGGTGGCTATCACGACCTTGGCGTTGATGGCGAAATCGAAGATGATTTCCCAGGCGTCGGCATTGATGACGGCAGCCCGATCGTCGGTGTTTTCGCTGGCGTTGATGTACCTGTCGGTGAATCTTTCTTTGCCGGTGTTGAAGGCAATTACCACGTCGGCACAAGCGCGATTGATAGCGAATACGGCGCATCGCTCCGTATTGGTTTCCGTGATGCGGGCGGCGCGAAGTATTATCTGCGCGGCGGCTATCAGGAAGTGAATTTCGATTTCGCTGAAATCATCGACCTTGATGTTCCGGCAAACACCTACGATGGTCTTGACGACACATCAGGCGATTATCTTGTCGGTGCCGGCGTTGAATTCCCGCTGGGCGCAAACACGTTCCTGCGCGCCAACGTCGATACGATTGCGTTCGATTCCGCACGCGCCACGGCAGGCTTCGGCTTCCGCTTCTAAAGTGCAATTTGCATAACATGAGGGCTGGTTTCGCTGCTGCGGGACCGGCCCTTTTTGTGTTTCGGGACTGGCGATTGCGCGAATGAGGCGTTAGCAGACGCACCATGAGAAATGTGACGCTTTGTGCAGCTGCCATGCTGCTCTGGACGGCGCCCGCCGCCGCGCAGGACGAAGCTGTGGCTGAAGCTGCACCAGCAGCCGGACCTGAAGATTTGCAGGATGAAAGTCTGCCTGATGCTGCGCGTGCGATGATCGACGCAGCTATTGCCGGCGGTGATGCGGACGCTGTGGAGGCAGTTGTTGCCGCTGCCCGCACTGCATTTCCCGAAGGCAGCGGGCAGATAGACACAATCTGGCAAAGCTATAGGGCCGAGCAAGCTGAAGTTGCCGCAGTTCAGGCGGCCGCAGAAGTGGAAGCGATCCGTAATGCAGGCCTGTTCGACAATTGGAGCGGCCAAGGGCAGATCGGTGGTTTCCAGTCCTCTGGCAATAGCGACGAATTCGGCGTTACCGCTGCGCTGGAAGCAAAACGCGAAGGGATCGACTGGGAACACCGCCTGCGCTTGTCGGGCGATTTCCGCAGGACAGACGGCGTCACTTCACGAGAGCAGATCCTTGCACGATACGAACCGCGTTTCCAGATCAACGACCGGCTGTTTTCTTACGGGCTGATCCAGTTTGATCGCAATGTGCAGCAGGGCTTTTCCGCTCGCTATGCTGCGTCAGGTGGTCTTGGCTACCGCTTGGTTGATACCGACACGATGGACCTGTCGATCAAGGCTGGCCCGGCCTACCGCGTCACGGAATTTGTCGAAGGCGGCTCCAGCAGCCGCATCGCGGGCCTTCTGGGCGTGGATTTCGACTGGCGATTGACCGATTCAATCAAACTGACACAGGATGCCAATTCCACCGTCGAAACAGGCGGAGAGGCGCTCTTGATCGTCGATGGCTCGAACACCAGCCTCAATGCCGTCACCGGGATCGAAGCGACGTTAATCGGCAGCTTAAGAGCGAGAGCGTCATGGTCCATCGAATATGACAGCAACCCGCCTGCAGGCTCCGTCAGTACAGACACGATAACCCGGTTCACGTTGATCTATGGCTTCTGAGAAACCGCGCTTTGCCTTCACGCTGAAGGCGACCGATGGGCGTGCCCGCACTGGCCAGATTGCCATGCGGCGCGGCACCATACGGACGCCTGCCTTCATGCCTGTCGGAACGGCTGCAACGGTAAAGGCGATGAAACCCGAAGATGTGCGGGCCACCGGCGCCGACATCATTTTGGGCAATACCTACCATCTGATGCTGCGCCCTGGGGCAGAGCGGATGGCGCGGCTGGGCGGCCTTCACAAGTTCATGCGTTGGAACCGCCCGATCCTGACAGATAGCGGCGGCTATCAGGTGATGAGCCTTTGTGACCTGCGCAAGCTTACCGAGAAGGGCGTCGAGTTTCGCAGCCATATCGATGGCAGCAAACATATGCTGTCACCGGAACGCTCCATGGAAATCCAGCGACTGCTCGGAAGTGATATCGTGATGGCGTTCGATGAATGTCCGCGCGCCGACCGGCCCATGGCGGAAATCGAGGCCAGCATGGAACTTTCCATGCGCTGGGCGAAACGCAGCCGCGATGCCTTTGATGCAGGCGGGGAACATGCGGCGGGTGCAGCCCTGTTCGGTATCCAGCAAGGCTGTCTGGACGAGGGCCTTCGCAAGCGGTCGGCCGATGCCCTGCGAGAGATCGGCTTTGACGGTTATGCCGTCGGCGGTCTGGCTGTAGGTGAAGGGCAAGAAGCCATGTTCGGGGTGCTGGATTTCGCACCCGCCATGTTGCCCGAAGATGCGCCGCGTTATCTGATGGGCGTCGGAAAGCCCGATGACCTGGTCGGCGCGGTGGAGCGGGGGATCGACATGTTCGATTGCGTTCTCCCTACCCGGTCTGGTCGCAACGGGCAGGCGTTTACGTGGAATGGTCCGGTAAACCTGCGCAATGCGCGCCATGCAGAGGACACCGGACCGCTTGATCCGCGCTGCCCGTGCCCGACTTGTACGCAATATTCGCGCGCCTATCTCCATCACTTGCAAAAGAGCGGAGAGATACTTGGCGCCATGCTGACGACGGAACACAATCTGTCGTTCTACCAAAACTTGATGCAAGCGATGCGCACTGCCATTGCGGAGCAACGCTTTGCAGCCTTTGCCGCCGACTTCCGGCGTGACTATCTTGAAAGACGCGAATGATGCCTGAATTTTCGGCCAAGCTCCCCGATGATTGCACCACAATGATCGAAGTGCGCGAAGGCGTGGACGCCACCGATCGCGAGCTGGTCGATCTGCTGGAGCGCCGCTTTGGCTACATGCGCGCTGCCGCCCGGATCAAGCCAAGCCGGGACACGGTACGGGATGAAGCGCGCAAGGCATCGGTTATCGCAGCCGCTGTGGCTGAGGCGGAAAGCCGCGGCATTCCGGGAGATGTGATCGGCGATATTTGGGAGCGGCTGGTCGAAGGCTCTATCGCCTATGAACTTGCCGAATGGGATAACACGCGCGTCTGAAGCGCTTTCCCGCAGCACCAACGAAAAAGGGCGGCCCGTAAGGACCGCCCTTTTTGTATCTGCCCAGTCGAGCAAATCGTGTGACCAGACTTAGCGCGAGTAGAACTCGACAACCAGGTTCGGTTCCATCTGTACCGGATAAGGCACTTCATCCAGCGTGGGTACGCGGCTGAAGCTGACCTTGTCGTTGCCATCGGTGACAACGTAGTCAGGGATTTCACGCTCTGGCAGGCTCTGCGCTTCGATGACGAGAGCCATTTCCTTGGCCTTGTCACCCAGCGAGATCACATCGCCAACATCGCAGCGACGCGAGGCAATGTTGCACTTCACGCCGTTGACCTTGATGTGGCCATGGCTGACGATCTGGCGTGCAGCGAAAACCGTTGGCGCGAACTTGGCACGGTATACGATCATGTCGAGGCGGCGTTCGAGCAGACCAATCAGGTTCTGACCGGTGTCGCCCTTCATGCTGCTGGCAGCCTTGTAAGTCGCCTTGAACTGCTTTTCGGTTACGTCGCCGTAATAGCCTTTCAGCTTCTGCTTGGCGCGCAGCTGCAGGCCGAAGTCGGAAACCTTGCTCTTGCGGCGCTGGCCATGCTGGCCTGGACCGTAAGAACGCTTGTTCACAGGAGAATTGGGACGACCCCAAATGTTTTCGCCCATACGGCGATCGAGTTTGTGCTTGGCGCGCGTACGCTTCGACATAAGTCGCTTCCTTATAATAGCTGGACCGCCCAAATGGCAGCCATTCAACCCGGCATCGCACCATCATGGCGAAATCCATGATGCGGCCACCGCTTCACCGGGGTGCGGGGCCAAATTTGTAGCGAAGGCGCGCATGTAGCTGCGTGCGCGCTAAAGTCAAGCTTGGCGAAGGTTCAATCGCGCGGCTGTTTGGCCAGAGCCGAAAGCACGCCCCGCAAGGTGCGGACCTCCAGATGGTTCCAGCCTGGCTTGGTCAGCAGCCCGCGCAGATTGTGACGCGTGGCAACGCGGCGATCTTCGGGGAAGAAATACCGCTTCGGTTCCAGCAACGTCTCGAAATGATTGATCAACCCTTCAAGGTCTTCCTGCGGGGCCGGGGGGAGCACATCCTCCTGCGTTGGCATGACCAAATCCTGATGCTTGGAAAGCTCATAGGTGATGAGGATGACGGCCTGTGCCAGATTAAGCGATCCGAATTCCGGATTGATCGGGGCTGTTACAATGGTGCGGGACAGCGCTACATCTTCTGCATCCAGACCCGAACGTTCCGGCCCGAACAGGAAAGCGCTGCGTCCCGGCTGCGCCGGTACCTCTTGCGCGGCCTGTTCCGGCGTCAGCACCGTCTTGGTAACGCCGCGTTTGCGCACAGTGGTGGCGTAAACGTGGGCGCAATCGGCCACCGCCTCTGCCGTGGTCGCAAAAACCTGTGCCTGTTCCAGCACAATGTCCGCTCCTGCAGCGGCAGGGCCGGCAGAAGGATTTGGCCAGCCATCGCGCGGCGCGACAAGCCGCATTTCGGCAAACCCGAAATTGAGCATGGCGCGCGCCGCCTTGCCGATGTTTTCGCCAAGCTGCGGGCGGACAAGCACTATGACCGGGGGCGGTGCGTCTGCCACCTACTCGCCCGTTCCGGCCTGCTGCACGGTGCTGGCGAATTCTTCGAAATCCTTCGCCTCGCTGAAGTCGCGGTAGACGGAGGCGAAGCGGATGTAGGCAACGCTGTCGAGCTGGCGTAGGCCGTCCATCACCATTTCACCGATACGGCTTGCGGGAATTTCGCTTTCGCCCGCGGTTTCCACCTGACGCTGGATCCCGGACACCAGCTGATCGATCCGTTCCTGATCGACGTTGCGTTTGCGGCAGGCGAGGGCGACGGATTGCTCGATCTTTGCACGGTCAAAGGGTTGGCGCCGCACGTCGCCCCCTTTTTCGCCCGATTTCAGCACCATAACGTCACGAAGCTGCACCCGTTCGAACGTGGTGAAGCGCGCGCCGCACCCTTCGCATTGCCGCCGCCGTCTGATGGCGGTGTTATCTTCGGTAGGGCGCGAATCCTTAACCTGGCTGTCTTCATTCGCGCAGAAGGGGCATCTCATGGAATATCAGGGCCGCACGCGCTTATAGAGCATGAAGCCCGCGCCAGCGATGCCGCCCACAATCGGACCAACGACCGGCAACACGAAACCTGCCACTGCGCCAATGGCTGCGCCGGTCAGCACAGGCTTCGCGGATGGATGATGCATGCCTTCGCGGCCGATGGCCTTTGCTTCCTCAACAGCGTCTGAAAGAATGCGGCTGTCGATCGGATCTTTGGGGTTCTTTTGCGGATCGTCCATTATTTTCTTCCTGGATATACGGGGAAGGCAGCGCACATCTCCCCGACTTCACGGCGTACGCGGTCTTCTACCTGAGCGTCCCCCTCGTCGCCATTACGACTCATGCCGCCGACGACATCGGCTATCATAACACCGATCTTGCGGAATTCCGCAGGTCCAAATCCGCGCGTCGTGCCAGATGGCGTACCAAGGCGAATACCGCTGGTGACAAACGGGCTACGCGTATCGAACGGAATGCCGTTCTTGTTGCAAGTGAGCAGGGCGCGGTCGAGGCCTTTTTCCGCAGCCTTTCCGGTCACGTCCATCGGCGTGAGATCAACCAGCATGGAATGGTTGTCTGTCCCGCCCGAAACAATGCGCAGGCCCTGTTCTTCAAGGCTGGAAGCGAGTGCGCGGGCGTTTTCGACGACGCGGTGCGCATAATCGCTGAAATCCGGACGCAGCGCCTCGGCAAAGGCAACGGCCTTTCCGGCGACGATGTGCATCAGCGGGCCACCCTGAAGGCCGGGGAAGACTGCCATGTTGAACGGCTTTGTGAATTCTTCGTCATTCCACAGAATTACGCCGGAACGCGGGCCGCGCAGGCTTTTGTGTGTGGTGGTGGTGACAACGTGGGCGTGGGGGAAAGGCGAAGGGTGCGCGCCGCCTGCCACAAGGCCGCTGATATGGCTCATATCGACCATCAAATACGCGCCCACTTCATCCGCGATGCGGCGGAAGGCTTCCCAATCCCACACGCGTGAATAGGCGGTGCCGCCGGCGATGATCAGCTTGGGCTTGTGTTCCTTGGCGATGGCCATGACCTCGTCCATGTCGATGCGCTCGTCATCCTTGCGCACGCCATAGGGAACGGGATTGAACCATTTGCCGGACATGTTGACCGGAGAGCCATGTGTAAGGTGGCCGCCAGAGTTCAGATCGAGGCCCATGAAAGTATCGCCCGGCTGCAACAGCGCGAGGAAAACGGCCTGGTTCATCTGACTGCCGGAATTGGGCTGCACATTGGCAAAATTGCATCCAAACAGCTGTTTGGCACGCTCTATTGCGAGGTTTTCGACCACGTCGGCATATTCGCAACCGCCGTAATAGCGCTTGCCGGGATAGCCTTCTGCATATTTGTTCGTGAACACGCTGCCCGCCGCTTCCAGCACGGCGGTGCTGGCGGTGTTTTCGCTGGCGATCAGTTCGATGCCGTCCTGCTGGCGTTTCAGTTCATGCTGGATCGCTGCGTGGATTTGCGGATCGGCAGTGGCCAGATCATCATGCCAGAAACGCTGCAGTGCGTCGGATGCAGGAGAGGCGTCGGCGGGAAGGGTGCTCATGTCAGGAACCTTGCTTGGATAGTTTGTCTACGCGGCGTCGGTGACGGCCGCCTGTATCGCGAGAATCGGCGAATTCGGTTTCGAGGAAAGCAGTGACGCAGGCCCTGGCCATCTCGCCGCCTGTCAGGCGCGCGCCCATTGCAATCACGTTCGCGTCATTATGCTCGCGAGCGAGGGCGGCGGATAGCGGTTCAGATACGAGCGCGCATCGCACGTCCGGGTTGCGGTTGACCGCAATGGAGATGCCAATGCCGCTGCCGCACAGCGCGATACCGCGCTCCGCCGTGCCTTCGGCCACGACTTCCGCCAGCTTGTAGCCGTAATCGGGATAGTCGACACTTTCACCGGGGTTGGTCCCAAGGTCGGCCACTTCGTGACCTTCTTCGATAAGCCAATCGCGCAATTCGGCCTTAAGGTCGGTTGCAGCGTGGTCTGAGGCAATGGCGATACGCATGGGGACGGACATAGTGGCTTACCATTAGAGTCGCCACCCCTGCCAAACCTGTTTTCGACGTTTCCGGCCCGATATGCCATGGTTCATACAATTGCCGCGAGGCCCGGGGAAATCCATGTCAGGCCATTTGGTTTGATGCGTCCGAAGATCGGTTATGAACTTCAGTTGGTGCGGAGTGTTGTTGCGCATGTCCGGCATGTGAGCGGCCAGTTATCGATAACACGTCAAGGTCCTTCCCGAACCTTAAGTCTGCGCGCATTGGGCATTAACCCCGATCGCTATGGCAATCGACTAAGCGCAGGATCGGGAACCGACCGGGCCTTGGCTTTGTTGCCCGGTGATAAATAGCGGTTTCTCAGTTTTTCTATCGGGCGATCTGCGACCACATAGATCATGAGTGCAAGAGCGCTTGTCGTGATCAGCGCTGCCACCTTACGTTCCATCCCACCGAGCAGCATAGTCATCGCGTACAACACGATGGTGTGGACGAGATAGAACGGATAACTGATGTTTCCAAGGTGCCTATCGAGGGGCGTCGACTGTATTTCCAAGGATGCCATCACATAGGGAACGAGAAAAAGCATCCACACCATGGAGAAGACGGCGGTGCCTTCCGGAAGAATCGTGGTCTTCAACAGGAACGGGGCTGTCGCCGGAAGCACCGCAAGAACGGCAGAAACAAGCACGAACAATGCCGCTGAAATATGCGCCGCCCGCTTCGAGACATGGACGCGATTATCGTAAAAGTAGGCGCCGATCAGAAAGGCGGGCAGATATTGGAAAACCGTTACCAGTTCGATCTCTGAACGAAGTGCCCATGCACATGCGGCAGCCCCGATCGATGCAGCCACCATCACCTTCGATACTCTGCTGAACGCCGTAAGGAGGAGGGGCAAAATCAGGTAAAATTGCAGTTCGATATCCAGCGACCACGAAATCGTCAGGGCATCTGCTTCATTGTTTGTTGCGATCCCGAAGAGAAGAATATTCGGCAACAGCGGACGATCCAGAGCGATCGCGGCTGGAATGGCGACAAGCAGGTATACTGGTATAATGCGAAAATACCTGCTGGCATAAAACCAGAGGACATTGTGGCCCGAGAACCTCTCACGCCAAATGCTGGTGACCCAGTACCCACTCAGCATGAAAAACAGCATTACGCCCAACACGCCGATATTTAGACGTGTCGTATGGGATACGAACACCATCAGCGCCAGTATGATGCGAAACGTGCCAGGACCTACTATTAGTCCCCGATTTCCCAGATGGGAGAGCATTCTGTTTATAATGTCAGCCCCCAGCGCAACTCTCACTGATCCAGGAAGCTGCGCATCTTCCGCGAACGGCTCGGGTGCTTCAGCTTGCGCAGCGCCTTCGCTTCGATCTGGCGGATGCGTTCGCGCGTCACGCTAAACTGCTGGCCGACTTCTTCCAGCGTGTGATCGGTGTTCATGCCGATACCGAAGCGCATGCGCAGCACGCGCTCTTCACGTGGGGTGAGGCTGGCAAGGACGCGGGTGACGGTTTCCTTGAGGTTCGCCTGGATCGCCGCATCCACGGGGATGATTGCGTTCTTGTCCTCGATGAAATCACCCAGATGCGAGTCTTCCTCGTCGCCGATGGGCGTTTCAAGGCTGATCGGCTCCTTGGCGATTTTCATCACCTTGCGGACCTTTTCCAGCGGCATGGACAGACGCTCTGCCATTTCCTCAGGAGTAGGTTCACGGCCCTGCTCATGCAGGAACTGCCGGCTGGTGCGCACCAGCTTGTTGATCGTTTCGATCATGTGGACCGGAATGCGGATCGTGCGGGCCTGATCGGCGATCGAGCGGGTGATCGCCTGCCTGATCCACCATGTGGCGTATGTGCTGAACTTGTACCCACGGCGATATTCGAACTTGTCGACCGCCTTCATCAGGCCGATGTTGCCTTCCTGAATAAGATCAAGAAATTGCAGGCCACGGTTGGTATATTTCTTGGCGATGGAAATCACCAGGCGCAGGTTTGCCTCGACCATTTCCTTCTTGGCGATACGCGCTTCACGTTCGCCCTTTTGCACCATGTTCACGATGCGGCGGAATTCGGTCAGGCTCATGCCTGTCTGGCTGGCGATGTCAGCGATTTCGGCGCGAATACGCTCAACCGCATCGGCTTCCTTGTCAGCGAAGGCGGCCCATTTCTTGTCCTTCTTGGCCTTGTCTGCGAGCCAGCTTTCATCAAGCTCGTTGCCAACATAAGACTGCAGGAAATCGATCCGCTTGACCTTGTGACGCTCTGCGAGGCGAAGCATCTGGCCACCCAGCGCGGTGAGGCGGCGGTTGAAGGCGTACAGATTGTCGACCAGATATTCGATCTTGTTCGCGTGGAATTGCACGGATTCGACTTCCGCTGTCAGTTCCTCACGCAGCGATTCGTAGCGGTTTTCTTTCGCCTTGGTGAAAGTTTCACCGGAGGCCAGCACATCAACGCGTTCCGCCTGAAGCTTTTCGAACTTCTTGAACAGGTCGGTGATGCGCGCAAACCGTTCGAGAGCGTCCGGCTTTAGCGCAGCTTCCATCTGAGCAAGGGACATGGTGTTGTCCTCTTCCTCTTCATCGTCGTCTTTTTTGCTGGAGCCTTCGCCGTCCTCGTCGTCGCCGTTTTCGGAATCGTCGTCATCATCCTCGTCATCGTCGCGGATCGTGGGGCCGGCGGTCTCTTCGGAGATCTCGCCATCGTCGTCTTCATTTTCCTCTTCCATCTTGTCGACGGGAGGTTCCTTGGAAAGCATGGCGTCGAGATCAAGGATCTCGCGCAGCTGCATTTCTTCGTTGTTGAGTGCTTCGGACCACATGATGATTGCGTGGAACGTGATCGGGCTTTCGCACAAGCCGATGATCATAGTATCGCGGCCGGCCTCGATACGCTTGGCAATTGCGATTTCGCCTTCGCGACTGAGCAGCTCCACAGCGCCCATTTCGCGCAAGTACATGCGCACCGGATCATCCGTGCGGCCTTCGCCGGCGACGGATTTCTTCTTTTCGGGAACGTTCTGCTTATCCTGCGCCTGCGACTCGGAACCGGTTGGAGCGATTTCTTCCGGACCGTCATCATCTTCCTGCGCTTCTTCGTCGCTTTCCACGATCTGCACACCCATGTCGCTGATCGCGGTCTGGATATCTTCAATCTGGTCCGCGCTCATCTGGTCGGAGGGCAGGGCCGCGTTCAGCTCGTCATAGGTGACGTAACCTTTGCGCTTTGCCTTCGCGATCATCTTCTTGATCGATGCCTCGTTGAGGTCGATCAGGGGCGCGTCTTCTGCGGGCTTGGAAGTTTTTACTTTGGAAGCCATGTTCAGGTTATCAGTCCGTTTCCTTTCCGCCGGCGATGGAGTCTTCCATGCCGGAGGAATAATTCTCTTCAGCTGCCGAAGCAGCACGCTTTCTTGCCATCTGCCCCAGACGCTCGCTTATTTCCAGCTTTCGTTTGCGCAGCCGCTGCTGCTCCTCGAAAGCCCCTTGCGGGTCGGATGCGAAGCGCCGGGTCGCGGCGGCAATTGCCGCGTCGAGTCCTGGCCTTTCGACCAGCATCGCCACGGCTTCGGCTAAGTCCTCCCTCGCGTCGTCCGGATCAGATCCTTCAACAAGGAAGGAGAAACGGGTGTTATCCGGCGGCGGCGGCAGAATGCCTGCTGGCGATATGGGCGGCTTTCCTCCCGCTTCAAGCGTTTGTGCATAATCGAGCAGATAATCTACTGCCTGTGCAGCGTTCCGGTCACTGTCAGAAAGCAGCAACAGGCTATCGGCATGACGATGGATTTCGCCGGGGTGGCGCAGCAATCCGGCAAGCACGGCTTCTGTAAGATTATCACGAAAGGCACCGGCAACTGCGCGTCGCAGTCGGTCTGCCACGTGCGGCGGCGCGCGCTGCGGCTGCTGCTTGCCAAAGGGCGCATTGCCGCGTCCGCTGCGCGGTTGGAACTCCCGCTTCGGAAATGCAAAATCGCCGTAGCGTTCAAGCAATTCGCGCCGGTAGAGCGATTTGATGTCGGGATGTTCGATAGTATCGACATGATCCATCAGCCGCGCTTTCAGGCCTGCCTTGTCCTCCGGCGAGCTGAGAGGCTGCGCGGCCTGTTCATGTTCCCAAATGAGGTCGAGCAGCGACTTGGGCCGGGCAAGCAGCTTTTCCATCGCCTGCGGACCGTCACGCTTCACCAGATCGTCAGGGTCCATTCCAGCTGGCAGCTGAAGGATTTGCAAGCTGCAACCGGGGCGCAGCAGGGGCAGGGTGCGTTCCGCCGCGCGCATTGCAGCGCGGGTGCCCGCAGCGTCCCCATCAAAGCACAGCACGGGTTTGTCCGCCATGCGCCACAGCAGTTCGATCTGCTGTTCGGTCAACGCAGTACCCATCGGCGCAACAGCGTCCTCGAAACCCGCCTGCGCAAGGGCAATCACGTCCATGTAACCTTCGACTGCTATTACACGGTCCACCTTGCGGCTCGCCGCGCTGGCGCGGTGGATGTTGTAAAGCGTGCGTCCTTTGTCGAACAAGGGCGTGTCCGGACTGTTGAGATACTTCGCGACACCGTCGCGGTCTTCCAGAATGCGTCCGCCAAAAGCGATTACCCGTTGGCGGGCGTCCTGGATCGGCAGCATCACCCGTCCGCGAAAGCGCGAATAGGGCAGCTTGTCCTCGACGCTGATCAGCAGGCCGGCCTCGACCAGCATCGCTTCGTCAAACTGGCTGAGCGCCTTTTTCAGCGCGATCTTGTCGTCGGGCGCGTAGCCAAATCCGAATTGTTCGATCACCCGCTGCGACAGACCGCGCCGTTCCAGATATTGCCGGACGCTGATGCCCTCGTCCGAATTGAGCCGGGAAACGAACCATTCCTGCGCTGCTGCCATGACGTCATGCAGGCTGGAGCGTATTTCGGCCTGGGCAGCTGCGCGTGGATCGGGGGCGGGGACTTCCATCCCGGCCTCTGCTGCAAGTTCCTTCACCGCATCCATGAATTCCAGACCGCGCTGGCCCATCATCCAGTCGATCGCGCCGCCATGCGCTTGACAGCCGAAGCAGTGATAAAAACCCTTCTGGTCATTCACGTAGAAGCTGGGCGTGTTTTCGCTGTGGAACGGGCAGCACGCCTTCCATTCGCGCCCGGCGCGCTGCAATTTGGTCGTTCGCTGAATCAGCGTGGACAGCGTAATCCGCGACCTGAGTTCATCCAGCCATTGAGGTGACAGCGCCATGCGCAACCAATGCGCGCATGGCGCCGTTTCTTCAACCCGCTGCGCAGGCGTTTGTCACGGTTTCGTCCGCGGCGGGATAGGGGCCGGGGCCGCTGGCTGCGGTGTAATTGGCGAATACTTCATACGCATTCGATGGTCCGGCAGGGGGAAGGGTGCTCTGCCAGAAGAAAGTGATCGGTTCAGCCTGCGACCATTGATCGCCGCCGTCGCCCTCCTCCACGGTCCAGGAAATTCCCTGTTCGTGGCAGGTGATGTAGATCTCGCCGATATTGCCAAGCGCGCCTGCCGCCTCTGCCATCGAATAGCCGGCAACGCCGGTAAATCCATGGCTTGGCATGGTCATGCGGAACGCCTCTGTGGTTTCGACATTGGACGAATCATTACCAGAGCCGCTGCCTGTGCTCGCATCGTTGTCTTCGCCCGGATAGATGACGTGGACGTAGGTATAGACCGTCCCTTCGGGGGCGGTGGCCGGATCGCACGGATCCATGCCAGCGGGGCAGGCGACAAAGGATGTGATATCGGCGAAGGCACCTTCGGCGTTGGTCATGCGGCCGTTGACCTCTTCACCCTGAGGCCCGACAATCTTTGCGCCCAGTTGAAGGTCCATGAAATCCACCGCTTCACGGCGCTGCATAGCGACTTCAAGCTCCTCGTCTTCCGCAGCCAGATCGGTATCGTCGATCTGCTCTTCCGGTTCGGCCGAACAGGCAGCGAGTGCAAGGGCAAGGGCTGGCAAAGCAGCAAACGCAGTCTTCATGGCAATTCTCCGGTAGGCGCCGGTACTGGCGCAGGAAGTATTGCCCGGAAAACCACCCACATCATTGCGCGGTTCCGGCGTCCGATCATTTTGACGGTTAATGCCAGCTTTACTTTCGGGGCAGCGTCTATTCCGTTTCGGGTGATTCGGGCGCCTCTGCCGGAGGGAAAGGTCCGGTTGCGGCCGCGCGGCCTTCCGCTGTTTCCACCTCGTAAACCTCTTCCGGCCCTTCAGGCGGCAGTTCGCCTTGCCAGAACAGGGTGATTTCCTCGCCAGCGTCCCAGCCATCGCCCGCTTCGATGCGCCATACCAGCGCTCCGTTGTCGACAGAGACACCGATGTTGTAGCCTTCGCCCAGCGCCGCCTCGGCCTGCTGACGGTCGAACCCGATGACATTGGCAAATCCGTTTGCGCGCCGCGCAGTACGGAATGACAGGATGGGCCCTTTGGCACCTTCGCCAGGGGTTATGCGGTGAGCGTATGTATAAACCGCGCCTTCTGCCTGTGCTGCCGGATCGCACTGCGTTACCAGCTCTGTATTGGATTCAAGTTCGGGGCACGCCACAAAGGAGGTGATTTCCGCGATCAGCCGACCTTCGAACATGATCGTGCCGGCCACTTCAGAGCCCTGCGGCCCTGCTATCTTCGGTCCAAGCTTCAGCTCTTCAAAGCCCGACGCGACCAAGGCACGCACGCCGGAAACGGTTGGCGATGCTTCGGGCGTTGGTTCTGCCTCGGGCTGCGGCTCTGCGCTGCAAGCGGCCAGCGCCAACAGCGCGGGAAGGGCAAACGCTGCCTTTTTCACGAAAGCGATTCCTTTACCCAGCCACTGGCGCGGCCCATGTCGAGCTGCGTCGCGTAGCGTTTCTTCAGCTCGCCCATGACGCGGCCCATATCCTTCATGCTGTCTGCGCCAAGTTCGGACTTGATCGATTCGATCGCGGCTTTCGTGTCGGCTTCGCCCATCTGCTGCGGCATGAATTCCTCGATCACCGCCAGCTCTGTCTTTTCCTGCTCGGCAAGTTCGGTGCGGCCGCCGTCTTCGTACATCGTGATCGATTCGCGGCGCTGCTTGGCCATTTTCTGCAGCACGTCGATCACCATGGCATCATCGTCTGCAACCTCGGCCTTGCCGCGCTGTTCGATATCGCGGTCCTTCACTTTGGCGGAAATCAGGCGGAGCGCGGCCACGCGCGGCTTGTCGCCGGCCTTCATGGCAGTGACGGTTTCAGTCTTGATCGTATCGCGAAGCATGTGGCGCTCTTTCCTGTGGATGATTGCGCTCTACTTAGGGCCAAGCGAAATAAAGCCAAGTCTTCTGCTTGACGGCAGGGGGTGCGGTATCTAGCCGATAGGACTTAGCACACATCGCCGGTTTAACTGATTCCACGGGAGCCAAAATGGCCTTTCTCGCTTCTTCGCCTGCGCCCAAAGGGGCCACCGGCGTAATAGTCTTCGCAGACGGCACTGTCGTATGGGGCCAGGGCTTTGGCGCCACCGGCAATGCGGTCGGCGAAATCTGCTTCAACACCGCGATGACCGGCTATCAGGAAGTGCTGACCGATCCCAGCTACGCGGCCCAGATCGTCACCTTCACCTTCCCGCACATCGGCAATGTCGGCACCAATTCGGAAGATGTGGAAAGCACTGTGGAGGCAGCGGTTGGCTGTATCGTGCGCGAAGACGTTACACGCCAGTCCAACTTCCGCTCCACCAGCGAATTCGATGCCTGGATGAAGGCCCAAGGCAAGATCGGCATTTCGGGCGTCGATACCCGCGCACTGACGCGCCGTATCCGCATGCAAGGCGCGCCCAATGCGGTGATCGCGCATGCGCCGGACGGCAAGTTCGACATCGACGCGCTGCTTCAGCGCGCGCAAGAATGGCCGGGGCTGGAAGGCATGGACCTCGCGGTTCGCGTTAGCCGCGAAAAGCAGGAGCAATGGGGCGGCGGCTCGTGGGAGCTTGGCAAGGGTCATTCCCGTGCATCTTGGGACAACAAGCCGCACGTTGTCGCGATCGACTACGGCAGCAAGGACAACATCTTCCGCAATCTTGTGAAGGCCGGTGCACGGGTGACGGTGGTTCCGGCGAAAACCTCGCTTGATGAGATCATGGCGCTATCGCCCGACGGCGTGTTCCTGTCCAACGGCCCGGGCGATCCGGCGGCGACGGGGGAATATGCGGTGCCGGTGATCAAGGCTCTGCTGGAGAGGGACGTGCCGCTGTTTGGCATTTGCCTTGGCCACCAGATGCTGGCGCTGGCGGCTGGCGCGAAGACCACCAAGATGCACCAGGGCCACCGCGGCGCGAACCATCCGGTGCAGCGTGTTGGGGAGGGCTGGGGAGAGACTTCCGGCCTCGTCGAGATCACGTCGATGAACCACGGCTTCGCGGTCGATGGCGACACCCTGCCCGAAGGCGTGGAGCAGACGCACGTCTCGCTGTTCGACGGCAGCAACTGCGGCATCGCGATCAGCGGCAAGAGGGCCTTCGGGGTGCAGTACCACCCGGAAGCCTCGCCGGGCCCGCAGGACAGTTTTTACCTGTTCGAGAAGTTTGTGGGGATGTTGGGGTGATGCGCAACTTCATTTCGCAAAAGGCCCTTGAGGATGCGCTGCTATTCGAGCTTTTTGACCACTCACAGGATAGAGACGAGCCAATTGAAGCGGAAGGCCTCCGTCAGCGATTGCCAGTAGCCGTTTCAAAGACGCGTACCGATATGGCAATGATAGAACTGCAAAATCAGTCATTGGTCCATTACGAGACCAGCGAGTACGAGTTGAACGGCTACTCGATTTTGCGACGAGGCTACATGCAGGTGGAGAAGGGCTTGTCTGAACCAAGCGATTTCTTTGCCAAGTATGCTCGTGACAAGGAAGAAACTCTGTCACTCTCGACGCTAAATGTAATTCCTGCGTCAGACCGCATCGTAACGAGATCCGATAATTTACCAGCGATCAAAGAGATTGAAAGCCGACTTAAAGACCTTGAGTCTGAAATTAAGAAAAGCAACTCAGTTGAAGAAACTCTTGATGAACCGAAAGGCGCTGTTCTTGCTGAGATTGATGCTGGCGAAGCATTGGTGGCAGGTGAGTCGTTCCGACTAAGCAAGCTCATAGGTCTGATACTTCCCCTTTTGAGAAAACTGGCTGATAAGTTTTCCTCCGGAGCAATTGGAAAATTGGCTGGAGAACTCATCGAAGCCCTTTTGAAGTTGATATAGATGCCCAAACGCACTGACATCTCCTCCATCCTCGTCATTGGCGCTGGCCCGATCATTATCGGACAGGCTTGCGAGTTCGATTACTCCGGCACGCAGGCGATCAAGGCGCTGCGCGAGGATGGCTACCGCGTCATTCTGGTGAACAGCAATCCCGCCACCATCATGACCGATCCGGACATGGCGGATGCGACATATATCGAGCCGATCACGCCCGGTATCGTCGCCAAGATCATCGCCAAGGAACGGCCCGATGCGCTGCTGCCCACAATGGGCGGGCAGACTGCACTCAATTGCGCGCTGGCGCTGGATGCCGATGGCACGTTGGAGAAATACGGCGTCGAGATGATCGGGGCCAAGGCAGACGTGATCGACAAGGCCGAAAACCGCATGCGTTTCCGCGATGCGATGGACAAGATCGGCCTCGAAAGCGCGCGCAGCGGCACCGCGCACAATCTGGCAGAGGCGCTGGAAGTGCTGGAGCGCACCGGCCTGCCGTCCATCATCCGCCCCAGCTTTACCATGGGCGGCACCGGCGGCGGCATCGCCTACAACAAGGCGGAATTTGAGCGCATTGTGAAGACCGGCCTCGACGCCAGCCCCACGACAGAGGTTCTGATCGAGGAATCGCTGCTCGGCTGGAAAGAGTTCGAAATGGAGGTCGTGCGCGACAAGGCGGACAATTGCATCATCGTCTGCTCCATCGAAAATGTCGATCCGATGGGTGTCCACACAGGCGATTCCATCACTGTCGCACCGGCGCTGACGCTGACCGACAAGGAATACCAGATCATGCGCAACGCCAGCATCGCGTGTTTGCGCGAAATCGGTGTGGAAACTGGGGGGTCGAACGTTCAGTTCGCAGTCAATCCCAAGGATGGCCGGCTGATCGTGATCGAGATGAACCCGCGTGTTTCGCGCTCCTCTGCGCTGGCATCCAAGGCCACCGGCTTCCCCATCGCGCGCGTCGCGGCAAAGCTGGCCGTCGGATACACGCTGGACGAGATTACCAACGAAATCACCGGCGCAACGCCTGCCAGTTTCGAACCGAGCATCGATTACGTCGTCACCAAGATCCCGCGCTTCGCGTTCGAGAAGTTCAAAGGCGCGGACAATTTGCTTTCCACGGCGATGAAGTCGGTCGGCGAAGTCATGGCAATCGGCCGCAATTTCAAGGAATCGATGCAGAAGGCCCTGCGCGGCCTCGAAACCGATCTCGACGGCTTCAACCGTATGACGGAGCTGGAAGGCGCAAGCCGCGATGCCATCACCGCTGCACTCAGCCGCGCCACGCCGGAGCGTATCCTGAATATCGGGCAGGCCTTCCGCGAAGGCTTCACCGTGGAAGAAGTGCAGGCGATCACCCATTACGACCCGTGGTTCCTGCGGCACATTGAGGAAATCATTTACGAAGAGAAGATGATTGCCGCCGATGGTTTGCCCAATGATGCCGCGCGCCTGCGCCGCCTGAAGGCGATGGGCTTTTCCGACAAACGCCTCGCCATTCTGGCAGTCCGTTCAGTTGGTGTGGCTGGCGGCTTGGGCGAGACGCAGGCGAAACGGTCTGGCCTGCTGCACGATGCCCTTCGCGCCATGGCCGGTGCGACAAGCGAGCAGGAAGTGCGTGAACTGCGCCAGAAACTTGGCGTACTGCCCGTGTACAAGCGGATCGACAGCTGTGCCGCCGAATTCGAGGCGATCACGCCGTACATGTACTCCACCTACGAAGCCCCCAGCTTCGGCGAGCCGGAGAACGAGGCATGGCCGAGCGACCGCGAGAAGATCGTCATCCTCGGCGGTGGGCCGAACCGCATCGGGCAGGGTATCGAGTTCGATTATTGCTGCGTCCACGCCTGCTTTGCATTGAGCGCCGCGGGCTATGAAACGATCATGGTCAACTGCAATCCTGAGACGGTTTCGACCGATTACGACACCTCCGACCGCCTGTATTTCGAACCGCTGACGGCTGAAGACGTGCTGGAAATCCTGCGGGTGGAGCATTCCAGGGGCACACTGAAAGGCGTGATCGTGCAGTTTGGCGGGCAAACCCCGCTGAAACTGGCCAGCGCACTGGAAGAAGCTGGCATTCCGATCCTGGGCACCAGCCCCGACGCCATTGATCTTGCCGAAGACCGTGAACGCTTTGCCAAGCTGGTCAACAAGCTGAAGCTGAAACAGCCCGATAATGGCATTGCCTACAGCCGGGACGAGGCAATGGCTGTCGCGCACCGCATCGGATATCCGGTGCTGCTGCGCCCGTCATACGTGCTTGGCGGCCGTGCGATGGAGATCGTCGACAGCGATGCGCAGCTCGACAATTACATCGCCACTGCCGTGAATGTGTCTGGCGACAGCCCCGTATTGGTCGACCAATATCTGCGCGACGCGATCGAGTGCGATGTCGATGTTCTGTGCGACGGTGTGGACGTTGTGATTGCAGGCGTGATGCAGCATATCGAGGAAGCCGGCGTCCATTCGGGCGATAGCGCATGCTCTTTGCCGCCCTACAGCTTGCCCGATGAAATCGTTGAGGAACTGGAACGACAAGGCGATGCTCTCGCCCGTGCGCTTTCCGTGCGCGGCCTGATGAATGTGCAATTCGCAGTGAAAGACGGCGAAGTGTACCTGATCGAGGTGAATCCGCGCGCCAGCCGCACCGTGCCGTTCGTCGCCAAGGCGACCGGATCGCAAATCGCCAAGATCGCCGCGCGCGTAATGGCGGGCGAAATGCTGGCCGATCTGCCGAAGGTCCGGCGCGAGATGGATTATGTCGCGGTGAAAGAAGCCGTGTTCCCCTTCGCCCGCTTCCCCGGATCAGATCCGGTGCTGACGCCGGAAATGAAATCCACCGGCGAAGTGATGGGTATCGACGTCGATTTCCCCACCGCTTTCTTCAAGGCGCAAATGGGCGAAGGATCCAATCTGCCCACCAGCGGGACGGTGTTTGTATCCGTGAAGGATGGCGACAAGGCCCACATTGTGGAGGCTGTTCGCGCGTTGATAGATCATGGTTTCAATATCATCGCCACCGGCGGTACGCAGCAATATCTGTTCGAGCAGGGCCTGCCGGTCGAACGGGTCAACAAGGTGGCAGAGGGCCGACCGCATATCGTCGACAAGATCAGCGATGGTGAAGTGTCTTTGGTGTTCAATACGACGGAAGGTTGGCAAAGCCACAAGGACAGCCAATCGATCCGCGCATCGGCGCTGGAAATGAAGGTCCCTTATTACACTACGGCTGCGGCGTCGGCTGCTGCGGCGCAGGCAATTGTCACCGTTTCTGTTGCTGATCTTGCAGTTCGCAGCTTGCAGGACTATTATAACTAGGACTTAGACACACTTTTCCCCCCATTTTGGTCCGCGCCATCCGCCGTTCAGGCGGGGCAGGGTCGTTTTGACGGGCGAATTCAGACGAAGACAGGGAATGCGATGCAGAAAGTGCCGATGCTGGCGGAAGGCTATGAGAAGCTGACCGCAGACCTTAAGGCATTGCGTGATGAACGCCCGAAGATCGTGGAAGCGATTGAGGAAGCGCGTGCTCACGGTGATCTTTCGGAAAACGCCGAATATCATGCCGCGAAGGAACGTCAGGGGCAGGTTGAAGCCTATATCTCCGATTTGGAAGACAAGACCAGTCGCGCACAGATCATTGATCCTGCATCGTTGTCCGGTGACCGGGTGGTATTTGGCGCGACTGTGACAATTCTGGACGAAGACGATAAGCCGTTCAAGTACCAGATTGTGGGTCAGGCGGAGAGCGATGCCAAGGTCGGCCGCGTATCTTACGAAAGCCCGCTGGCACGCGCCCTTATCGGTAAAAGCGTTGGCGACGAGGTCGAAGTGACTGTGCCTTCCGGCGAGAAGTTTTATCTGATCAAGAAGATCGAATTTATTTGATCTGATCGTTCATTGCATACGAAAAGCCCCGCTTCCGCGGGGCCTTTTGTTTGTCTGTCAGGACTGGATCAGCCCGCTGGCAGGTTTGGTTCCAGCAAGCGGTGGAGATGGACGATCACATATTTCATCTCTGCATCATCCACGGTTCGCTGCGCCCATGCGCGCCAGGCATTTTCTGCTTCTTCGTAATTAGGGAAATAACCGACAGTGTGGATGTCCTTCAGATCCTGAAATTCGACGCCGCGCGGGTCAGAAACGCGGCCACCGATCACGAGGTGAAGGAGCTGTTGTTCTTCGGACATTGTAATTTCCCCTGGTACAAATGCGATTGCGCGCCCTGTTAGAAAATCCAGCAGGGCGCGCAAGTGCTAATATGGCGCGAAAACGCCGCCGGTGTCAGCGTCGGCCAAGTGCGCGTGCAATGGCCTTGCCGGTTTCGCGGCGGGCAATACGTGCAGCGTCGGCGGCGTCGCCGACCTTGTGACCGGCGCTGCGGCCAACCTTGCGGGCCTTGTCCGCAGTTTTGTCAGACACGTCCTCCACCCGGCGCGCACTTTCGCGGCCAAGGTCAGCTGCATCGTCCATAAGCTGGGTAGCGAAGCCGGTAGCGATTTCCGCACCGATTGCCGCCAGTCCTGCTGCCTTGGTTCCGCCGCGAACAGCGGCCTGCCGCGGGCCCTTGAACAGGCCTGCAATCAGGACGCCCAGTGCGAGGCCGCCCGCTGCGGAGGCAATCGGGTGCTCTTTCACGAATTCCGTAATCGTGGTCGCCGCGTCGGATGCAGTTTCGCTCGCTCGCGTCGTCAGGCTCTGGCCGCCGCGCGCTTCTTCACGGGCTTCGGCTTCGGCAATGCGGGCCTTGATCTCGGCGCGTTTCTCGTCGGCTGCGTTGGTTGTCTCTGTCATCGGGAAGTCTCCGGTAAATTGTGATATTGATTAGGGAACGGGCCAGATTGGCGCTCGGTTCCAAAAGAAGCTGTCAGTCGTCGCGACTTGTAACCTGATCGGCGAATTCTTCGACATGATGCCAGTGCTTCTCGACCAATTCGGAAATCTGGTCCCGGAACAGCCACGCAAACAGCAAGCTTAAGCCAAGCCCGGCTGCGCTGCCCAATCGGCCCGGATTTTCGCGCGCAAAATCTGTCGTGTCTTCAGCCAGACCTTCGGCACCTTCGCGCATCCGGCCAGCGAAGCGCGATGCGATGCTTTGGGCCTGCACATCTCCGCGCAAATGGTGGAGGTCGTTTGTGACAAGCGACTTTGCGACATCACGCATCGCGCGATCTTCTTTCAATCGTGCCTTCATGTCAGTCATTTTGGCCTGCATCCTCCTGGGAAGAGCTCATGACCCCTGTCAGATCCCGCCATGCCTTACCCGCGCGGCGGACAAACAAGTACGCGATCAGCAGAATCCCGAAGACGACAACCGCCGTTGCTCCCCATGCTGTAATGAGAGGGGTTAAGGCAATGATCATTCCCATCGTCAGTCCGATCAAGGCGAGAACGGCCAGAAACGCGGCGGCAATGCCGCATGCGATAGTGACCTTGAGCCGGTTCGCGACGAAACCCGCCCGGCTTTTCTGGTAAGTTAGCTCTGCGTCGAAATATGTCCGCGCATCTGTGAAGAGCGCTTCTACATCGTCGTACAATGAACGCTGTGCAGTGGACCCGGATTTCTCATCCAGGTCCACGGCAGGCGCATCTATAAAGGGATGGTCCGAAAGATCGGCATCCACATTGTCCGATGTGTGGACGAGAGCGTCGTCCGCGCTCGCAGGCACCGCTGTTTAGCGGAACAGGCGAGCGAAGAAGAACCCGACGACAGCCGCAAGGCCAACGGCGGCTGCCGGGCTTTTGCGGATCGCCGTGCGCGAATCTTCAGCCAGCTCTTCGAAACTCTTTTCGTCAAGCTTGCGGGCATTGTCCTGCAGGCTGGTGGATGCGTTACGGGCAAAATCGCCGTATTTCGCGCCAAGTTTCTCGTCGATAGCCGGTGCGTTCTCATTGATCACGCGCGACAGGCCGGTCAGCGCTTCGCTGGCCTTGTGCTTGCCTTCCTGGGCAAGCTCGCTGGCTTTGGTCTTGGCTTCGACCGACCATTCTTCACCGCGGGCCTTTGCCTCGATACGGGCCTTTTCGGCACGCTCCTTGGCTTCGTCACCCAGCGCCGATGCGCCAGCCTTGGCTTCATCAAGCGCAGCATTGAAGCGCGATTTGGCTTCGGACGTGTTGCCCGTTGTGGTGGTTTCAACCATCTGTACGGTTTCAGTCGCATTTTCGGTTGCAGCAACCGTTGCAGTCGTGGGTTGTTTCTTCTTGGCAGCCATGGCTGTTTCCCTTCCTTGAGTCTGGGGGCGAGCACCCCTCAATCTGATGTCCCGTGATTGTGTTATGAGTATAACACACCGGGCTTCAAGATACTAACGCATGTTGCAGTGCAAGGTTCCGGCTTATAGGACGCGCACGAAGTTACTATCAGGAGCCCATCCAATGACCGCTATTATCGATGTCCATGGCCGCGAAATTCTCGACTCGCGGGGCAACCCTACGGTTGAAGTCGATGTGTTGCTGGAAGACGGCAGCATGGGCCGCGCGGCAGTGCCCTCGGGCGCGTCCACTGGTGCGCACGAAGCGGTGGAACTCCGCGATGGCGACAAGGATCGCTACCTTGGCAAAGGCGTTACCAAGGCGGTTGATGCGGTTAATGGCCCTATCGCTGATTTGCTGCGGGAAATGGACGCCGAAGACCAGCGCGATATCGATCTGGCGATGATTGCCCTGGATGGCAGCAGCAATAAGGCCAATATGGGCGCGAATGCCATTCTTGGTGCCAGCATGGCCGTGGCCAAGGCGGCGGCGAATGCGCGCGGCATGCCGCTGTGGGCCTATCTTGGCGGCGTGTCGGCGCATGTGCTGCCGGTTCCGATGATGAATATCGTCAATGGCGGGGAACATGCCGACAATCCTATTGATGTGCAGGAATTCATGGTGATGCCTGTGGGCGCTCCGACTTTGGCCGAAGCGGTGCGCTGGGGCTCCGAAATTTTCCATACGTTAAAGTCGGGTCTGTCGGAGAAGGGCCTGTCCACCTCTGTTGGTGATGAAGGCGGTTTTGCGCCCGATCTGGCGAGCAGCCGTGCGGCGCTCGATTTCATCATGGCATCGGTTGAAAAGGCTGGGTTTACTCCGGGCAAGGACGTCGTGCTGGCACTCGATTGCGCGGCGACAGAATTCTTCCGCGATGGCAAGTATGAGATTTCCGGCGAGGGCCTCTCGCTCTCCCCTCATGAAATGGCCGATTACCTCGCCAAACTCGCCAGCGACTATCCGATCCTCTCGATTGAAGATGGCATGGACGAAGACGATTTCGAAGGCTGGAAGGCTTTGACGGACGCGATTGGCGACAAGGTGCAGTTGGTTGGTGACGATCTGTTCGTCACCAATCCGGAGCGGTTGCGCATGGGCATCGAGAAAGGCCTCGCCAATTCGCTGCTGGTGAAGGTTAACCAGATCGGCACGCTGACCGAAACTTTGCAGGCCGTCGATATTGCCCACCGCGCAGGTTACACTTCGGTTATGAGCCATCGTTCTGGCGAAACCGAAGATGCAACCATCGCCGATCTGGCGGTTGCGACCAATTGCGGGCAGATCAAGACCGGCTCGCTTGCGCGGTCAGACAGGCTGGCGAAGTACAATCAGCTTATCCGCATTGAGGAAGAGCTGGGCAGTTCTGCAAGTTACGCTGGCAGGGGCTGTTTCGGACGTCTTGCCTAGGTTTCAGGCCCGCTTTGGTGCCGTTAAAGCCAGCTTTGATTTGAGGTAGAACCCAACACCATCACATTGCACTGTGTTGCGATGAGATGGTGCGGTGGTTTCGTCAGGCAAACTGGTTCTGCAATTCCAGCATACGCATGGCTGCCTGTGCCGCCTCGCCGCCCTTGTTCTTCTGAGTAGGGTCTGCGCGAACAAGCGCCTGCGCTTCGTTCTCGGTCGTTAGAATACCATTGCCGATGGGGATGCCGTCCATAGTCAGTGCCATGATCGCGCGGGCGCTTTCACCTGCGACAATTTCGAAATGATAGGTTTCCCCGCGGATAACCACTCCGATAGCCACGAAGCCATCGTAGCGTCCGGACTCGGCTGCCATTGCAATTGCGCCCGGAATTTCCAGTGCGCCAGGCACGGTAACAACCTCGCTGCTATGGCCGCCGGATTCCAGCGCGGCTTTCGCTCCGGCGATCAGCATGTCGTTGAGGTGGGAATAGAAACGCGCTTCGACGATCAGAAAATTGGCCATGGTTTACTCCGGAATGGGGTGGTGGCCGACAATGTTCAGGCCATAGCCTTCGATTGCGACAAGATTGGGCTGGGAATTGGTCAGCAGGATCATATCGTGCACGCCCATGTCGGCAAGGATCTGTGACCCGATACCGATATTGCGCAATTCTTCATCCGCAGTCCACGTATCGCCGGTACCGACACGTCCGGTCAGGATCACGATCAGGCCGGACCCATGATCGCCAACCGCTTGCATGGCGCGCTGAAGCGTGCGCTTGCGTGCTCCGGGTTGGCCCAATACGTCATCAAAAACGGAAATGGGATGAACCCGGGCGAGGGTGGGTTCGCCAGGAACAATATGCCCTTTTTGAAGGACATAGGCCTCATTGTTGGAAACCGTATTGCGATAGGTGATCATCCGCCACTGCCCGCCATAATCGGATTCAAACGCGCGTTCATCGCCGCGCTCGACCAGATGATCGTTCCGCATGCGATAGGCAATCAGATCGCGGATTGTGCCGATTTTCAGGTCATGCTTGCGAGCAAAAGCCATCAAATCGTCCATGCGTGCCATGGTGCCGTCTTCGTTCATGATTTCACAAATCACGCCTGAAGGATTGAGGCCGGCAAGGCGGGAGATATCGACGGCTGCCTCTGTGTGCCCTGCGCGTACCAGCACGCCGCCATCACGCGCGGTGAGAGGAAAGACATGGCCGGGGGTGACGATGTCGTCCGGGCCCTTGCTGCTGTCGATCGCGACCGAGACGGTACGTGCACGGTCGGCTGCAGAGATGCCAGTGGTGACGCCATCCTTCGCTTCGATGGAGATGGTGAAGGCAGTTTGCATGCTTTCACGGTTGTTCCGGCTCATCGGCTCAAGGCCAAGCTGGTCAACGCGCGCACTGTCAAGCGAAAGGCAAATAAGGCCGCGGCCGTGCATGGCCATGAAATTTATCGCGGCAGGTGTTGCCATCTGCGCAGGGATGATCAGATCGCCTTCATTCTCCCGGTCTTCGTCGTCCACCAGAATGTACATCCGGCCATTGCGGGCTTCGTCGATAATCTCCTCAATACCGACAAGGACGGGAGTCTCGTCATTCTCGGTCAGGAACTGGTCGAGCTTGTTTAGCGTGTCAGTGGTGGGGTTCCAGCCCTCGTCGGCGCAATCACGCAAGGTGTTAGCATGGAGGCCGGCTGCGCGGGCAAGGCCTGCCCGGGTCATCAGGCCCCCGGACACGATCTTGCGGACTTTTTCGATTGTTGTATCGGTCATGCGGCGCCAGTATCACATTATAATGTGAGCGCAATGGCTGAATATCACATTGCCCATCATAATTCCATCTTGCGCCGGAGGGCAGACGCCGCCAATGAACGCGTATGGACCCTGTAGGAAAGAGCGAAATCGCACTCGGGCAATCGTTTCGCGAAGCAATGCGCCACGTTGCGGCAACCGTTTATGCGGTCACAACAACATATGAAGGGCGCGATTACGGCATTCTTGCCACTGCAGTCAGCTCACTCAGTTTCGCACCTCCATCCTTGCTCGCATGCATCAATCGGGATGCGTCTTTGCACGAACCGCTAGCGAAGGCGGAACGATTCTGCGTCAACATTCTTGGCCTCAGCAACCTGGACGTGGCAGAGCATTTCATGATCCCCACCGAAGAACGTTTTGCAGTGGGTGAATGGGAGGATCACCACGGTGTGCCTGTGCTCACCAATGCACAATCCAGTCTCATCTGCACAGTAGCGGACCGCCATCAATTCGGCACGCACACGATCTTCATCGGTGAGCTGATCGAGGCCAATCATCGTCATGACGCAACACCATTGACCTATTTTGACCGGAATTACATCGACATCAGCGCTGCGCCGGAGCGTGTGCGCCAGACCTAATCCGCGCGAAAATTTCGATCCCGCAGGCCAAGCAAGTGGCCCGGCCAGCTTGGTCCGCGACGCTGTGGAAGATAGCGAACCATTTCCTCCTCCACGATCTGCGCACGCGCTTCCTGACTAGGGTATACGAAGCTTGTCAAAATGCCCCCAAGGCCGCGCCCGATTTCCGAACGCCAGAACTCTGGCACCGTCGTCGGATCATAACCGGCATTGGCAAGCAGATGGATGGATAGCCGGTCTGCTTCGACCTCTGCCGCCCTGTTCACTCGCTGGTTTCGGCCCAATTCTGCGAAAAGTCCGTTGTCGATACCGGCCTCTTCCTTGCGTCTTCGGTGTTCAAGAACAGTGTGGGCAAGTTCGTGCGCGATGACGACGGCCATTTGCTGATCGGTCAGCTCGCCAGCGAAGCCATATTGCACCTGTATCACACGGCCATCCGAACGCGCCCGAGGACCATCCCCGACAAGAATTTCCACCAATGTGCGGCAGCCCGCTGGAGCTGAAACCGCCAGTTCCATTTGCGCGCCGCCTCTCGCGATCAGAATATTGATCGGGCGATCGGCAGGCTGGGATGCAAGTAAGTCGAACGCCGCTTCACGTAGATTGCCATCCTCGGGAGGGGCAATCGTAGCAATGCTGCGTCCACCGATCGCAAGAATGGCATCGTTTGGCAGCAAGCCTGATCGAGCCGCTGGCGATATGGGGACAAGGGAGGAAACGGCCAGCGGGCCATTGGCAAATCGCGCCTCTGCTAGTCCGGCGCGATATTGATCTGCGCTGTGCAGGATCATGCCCGTTACCGGCATCGTAGAACGACACAGCTCTGCATTGGCGCGCAGGAGCGTGTCAGCAATGCCTGCCAATCGCACATCTTCACGCGCCAGCGCGGCCCATTGCGCCTGATTGTCTTGCGCGGCATCCTGACGCGCATGGGCTGGAGCGGCCACAAGTGCGCCGCCAAGCAGCGCCGAAAGCGCGAATGTGCGGAAGGACTTCACCGGAAGGATATTACGCAGGTTTGCGTTGCTATCAAGACTTTACCGATAGGGGGAATGGTGGACGCACTAGGGCTCGAACCTAGGACCCGCTGATTAAGAGTCAGCTGCTCTACCAACTGAGCTATGCGTCCATACCAACGGTGAGGCTGGTGCCCTGCAAGCTGCCAAAGGCGAATCGCGGGGAGGCGCTCATATAGCGGCTGTTCGCGCCGTGAAAAGGGCAAGTTTGCACCAAGGCCTCACAATTTGCGCTCGCCACTCTGGCGGTTCCACCGTTCTACCATCATGAGGCCGCCCACACACAGCATGTTCGTCATCATCGAAGATCCCCCGTGGCTCATGAAAGGCAGTGGGATACCGACCACCGGTGCCAGGCCCATCACCATCATCAGATTGACGGCGACGTAAAAGAAAATCGTTGCCGTCAGTCCGCCGGCAAGCAGGCGCGAAAACCGGTCTTGAGCATCGCGAGCGACGATCAGGCCCCAACGCAGCACAATGCCGAAAATCAGCAGGACCAGCAGGCCGCCCAGCAGTCCCCATTCCTCAGCCATGGTAGCGAATACGAAATCGGTATGCGGTTCCGGCAGATATTGAAGCTGGCTCTGCGACCCTTCGCCAAAGCCCTTTCCGGTCATTCCGCCGGATCCGATGGCGATCTGCGACTGGATGATGTGATAGCCATTGCCTTGTGGATCGCTTGCCGGATCAAGGAAGGTCAGGACGCGCTGTTGCTGATAGGGCTGCAGGGCAAATTGATAGAGCAGCGGCACGGCAATAATCCCTGCAATACCGCCTCCAATGAACCACTTCTGCGGGATGCCCGCCAAAAACATTACAACTACCCCCCCGAAGGCAATCGCCAGCGAAGTGCCAAGATCAGGTTGCAGCAGCACAAGACCCATGGGCAGGGCAATCAATCCAAGCGGAATGAGCAGAGCGCGCCATGAACCGATCATGCCCACAGGCAATCCGTGGAAGAACGCGGCGAGAATAAGGATAATTCCCGGCTTCATCACTTCGGAAGGCTGCAAGCGTATGAAGCCCAGTTCCAGCCAGCGCTGACTACCGCCGCCGATCTGACCGGCTATCTCCACCGCCAACAGCAGAAGCAGGACCGCAAGATATCCCGGTATGGCCGCAAATCGCGCCCATTCCTGTGGAAAGTACGAGATGACCAGCGCCACGACCAGAAACACGCCGTATCGTATGAGGTGCGACGAGGCATAAGGGCTCATCGAGCCGCCTGCCGCAGAGTGCAGAACCGCAGCCCCGAACGCTACCAAGAGCGTCAATGGAATTACGACGCGCCAAGGGAACTCCGCTACCACGGGGGGAAGGGCGACAGCACCTCTCATGTTACGTTTTCATCAGACCGCGGCGTTGCATCTTCGCGCGGAGTAAAGGCGTCGGTGTCTGCAACTTGCGGTTCGGCAACTGCGGCGCGTGCCTCTGCATCGACCTGCCGTGCCAGAGTGATTGGCGGAGGAGCAGGGGGAAGATCGACACCTGCTGCGGTGGCATATGCATTATACTGCCGGTCGAGCCGTTCCTGCGCCGTCCCGCCCCACTGGGCTTCAAGGCTGTGCAGCGCATCAAGACCCTTTTGCGGATCAAACAGAAACGTCATGACGTCACGCGCTACGGGGTAGGCAGAGCCTGAACCACCGCCATGTTCGATCACCACTGCACCGGCGTAGCGCGGATTGTCGAATGGCGCGAAGAAAATGAAGAGCCCATGGTCGCGGTAACGCCACGGTCCTGTGCGTCCATCCGACAGGTTCAGGCCAACGACCTGCGCTGTTCCGGTCTTGCCAGCCATCAGCACGTCTTCGACGGGCAAGCGCGCGCGGCCAGCGGTGCCAGGGCCGTTGACGACATCGCTCATCGCTTGGCGAATGTATGCCTTGTATTCGCTGCTGACACCCATACCGGCAAACTGCGGCCTGGTGTTGTTCAGCACAAGGCGCGGCGTCACCATTTCCGATGTGGCGAGACGAGAGGCCATAACTGCGAGTTGCAGGGGACTGGCCAGCATGTAACCTTGTCCGATCGTCGCGTTCACTGTGTCGAACGCGGCCCATTCGCGCCCGTACTTCTCCATTTTCCAGTCAGGATCGGGCACCGTTCCATAAAACTGGCTGACAACAGGCAAATCGAACTGCTGTTGCATTCCGTACTTCTTGCAAGCTTCTGCAATGGGCCACATGCCTGTGCGCTGAGCCATCGCATAAAAATACACGTCGCAGCTTTGGTAGATGGCCTTGGCCAGATCTACGCTACCGTGCCCACCGCGCTTCCAGCAGCGAAAAACGCGATTGCCGACACGAAGCCCGCCACTGCAATTCACCGTCTGATCCGGGTCAACACCTTCACCAAGCAGGGCCATACCCACTGTAGGCTTCACGGTTGAGCCGGGCGGGTACAGGCCTTGCAGCACCTTGTTACGTAGTGGGACCCGGTCGTTCTCGCTCAGCATCGAATATTCCAGCCGGCCGATGCCATCGGAAAAGCTGTTAGGATCGAAACTGGGCATGGAGGCCATGCACAAAAGGTCGCCGGTCATGCAATCCATGACCACGACCGAACCTGATTCAAGGCCAATACGCCGCGCAGCATAGTCCTGGAGCGGGCCGTCGATCGTCAGCCGCACAGCCTGCCCCTGCACATCATCGCGTGTTTCAAGATCGCGCACGATGCGGCCCGATGCAGTCACTTCAACGCGGCGCGCGCCGGGCTCTCCGCGCAAAGTCTGTTCGAACTGCTGTTCCAGTCCGTCCTTGCCCATCTTGAAGCCGGGGGTGAGCAGCAAAGGCTGCGGTTCCATCTCATACTCCTCCCGGCTGGGTGCACCGACATAACCTATCAGATGGCCAACAGAGGCGCCGGTTGGATAAAAGCGGGAAAAACCGCGCTGCGGAACAACGCCGGGCAATTCCGGTAGTCTCACGCTTACAGCAGCAAATTTTTCGTATTGCAGCCCGTTTGCGACGGGCACCGCGGCAAAACCGCGCGAGTCTTCCACCCGTTCCAGAAGGTCGATCTTTTCGACTTCGGTAAACCCAAGCAATTCGCCCAGCAGGTTCACCGTCGCTTCGGCATCATGCAATCGCTCTGGAATGATATCGACGCGAAAATCCGCACGGTTTGATGCCAGCGGAGATCCGTCCCGGTCGAGTATCCAGCCGCGGCGGGGCGGGATCAAGGTAAGATTTACGCGGTTACTTTCCGCTTCCATCTCGTATTTTTCGTTCTCGGCGACTGCGATATAGCCCATTCGCGCAGCAAGCAGACAGCCGATGCCGCCTTGAATAGCGCCCACGACAAAGCTGCGCCGTTCAAAGGTTTGCCTGAGCGAGTTGGAAGATAACTTGCGTTCCATTTACCTAGCCGATCTTTCGGACCCGCGTCAGCCGCATGCGGTCGAGCAGCGCGACAAGCTGCGCGACAACAGGGAAAAGCAGGACAGCCAAGGCTAGCTGGGGCAAAATGATCGGATACTGAACCAATGGCAGACCTGATCCGGAAAATAGCGTTGCAAGAAAAAGATACAGCGTCACAAAAATGGCTGCAATTCCCCAATCCTGCCAAAAGCCTCGCCAGGGAAAGCGCACTTCAATCAGATCCAGCGCAATCATGGTCAGCGAGAAAAGCAGAATGCCGGAACCGAGTGGCTGGCCGGAAAACAAATCATCAAAAAATCCGAGCGGCAGACCTGCCCACATCGGAAGAAGCCCCGGCCGCAGGACACGCCAAGCCAGCAGGAAAAGGTAGCCCAGTGGTGGAAGGATCGGCAGCGGTGCGATGATCGGCAGCAGCGGCGATAGCGACGCGAGCAAGATCATCACCCACGGTATGCCATATGCCAGCACGGGAGAATGGTCGCGATTGATCTTGCTGCCGAATTGATCGCGCCGCGCGCTGGGATTGAACTGCTCCATCAGTCCGATTCGCTGTCTGCGGTAGGTGTGCCGCCATCGACAGGTTGCTCTATTTGCAGGGGAGTATCAGCAGCTTCGATAGCCTCTGGTTCAAAAATCGGTTCAACCACGACGAAATCGGTTGCTGCCGGATTGCTCAGCAATTGGCCGATTGCGCCGTCATTGGTGATTTGTGTGACCATCGCCACGGCAACTCCTGGACGAAACAGTCCTCCAGCGCCCGATGTGACGAAAATATCGCCTTCTTCAAGCGGATTGATACCAAGGTTGATCAGTCTGATGCGCAGCGATCCATCAGCGCGTCCCTCTGCAAAGGCGACCACATCGTCGACCGCCCGGCGTACCGGAACGATGCTTTCCGGATCGGTCAGAAGAAGCACGCGCGAAGTTGTGCGCCCTGTTTCCAGTATCCGCCCGACCAGACCCATTGGTGACGTCACCGGCATGCCGACAGCAACGCCATCATTGCGGCCAGCAGACAGATAACCAAAACGCCGTGTGCTGGCCGAACTGGATCCGATCAGACGACCGATTGCAACGGGCGGCTGTTCGCTGTCACGCAGATTGAGCACAGCCTTCAGCCGGGCATTTTCCTGTTCCAGGGCGCGCATTTCTGCCAGCCGGACCCGGGCGATTTCATTCTCCCGCTCAAGCTCGGCGTTCTTGTTGCCAGCGTCGTAATAACCCGCAATGGCTTCAAAGAAACTGCGTGATCCTGTGCGGGTTACGGCCCCGGCCTCGCCAACCGGAGACGCCGCATCGGTAGCCATGCTGCGCAGACCGTAAAAAGCGTCGGGCCGCCACAGCGAAATGATCAGCAACAAGGCGCCGATTACCGCTCCAACACTCGCAAAGACATAGCCGGCAAAGCGGCCAAGCTGTGCCTTCTTGTTGGACCCCGAGATTTGCGCCGAAGGCGGTGCCATTGCGGCCCGCTCCCCCTTTAATTGGTGTTGTGGCCTTACGCCGTCATCAGGACGCCGCGGTAGATCGGGTCCTCCATTGCCTTGCCAGTACCGATAGCCACGCAGGTAAGCGGGTCTTCGGCTACGCTGACCGGCAATCCGGTTTCTTCCCTGATATGAGCATCAAGCCCGGCGATCAGCGCGCCGCCACCTGTCAGGACGATGCCCTGGTCAACAATGTCGGCCGCGAGCTCGGGTGCCGTGTTTTCGAGCGCTATGCGCACACCTTCCACAATCGCACCAATCGGTTCTGACAGGGCTTCTGCGACATGTGCCTGGTTGATGTTGATCTCTTTCGGAACGCCGTTCACGAGATCGCGGCCCTTGATGACGATGGTCTCGCCAACGCCATCATCCGGCACAGTCGCAACGCCGTATTCCTTCTTGATCCGTTCCGCCGTGGCATCGCCGATCAAAAGGTTATGGTGGCGGCGCACGTAGGAAACGATGGCTTCGTCCATCTTGTCACCGCCGGTACGAACTGACGTTGTATAAGCAAGCCCGCGCAAGGAAAGGACCGCGACTTCTGTCGTGCCGCCGCCGATGTCGACAACCATGGAGCCGACCGGCTCGGTCACCGGCATATCCGCGCCGATGGCTGCGGCCATGGGTTCAAGGATCAGGAAAACTTCGGAAGCGCCTGCATTGCTTGCGGCATCGCGAATGGCGCGGCGTTCGACAGAGGTCGACCCCGACGGTACGCAAATCACGATTTCAGGGTAGCGCAGAAGGGTCTTTTTGCCGTGAACCTTGCGTATGAAATGCTTGATCATCTCCTCCGCGATTTCGATGTCGGCGATCACGCCGTCACGCAGCGGGCGAATGGCTTCGATGCTGTCCGGGGTTTTGCCCATCATCATCTTCGCGTCTTCGCCAACGGCCTTGACGCGCTTGATGCCGTTGATCGTTTCGATTGCGACAACGGAAGGTTCGTTGAGCACGATGCCGCGATCCTGAACGTACACAAGCGTATTGGCCGTCCCGAGATCGATCGCCATATTTTGCGAACCGAATTTAAAGAGATTTGAGAAGAAGGAACCCATCGAATAACCCGTTTTCTGAATTGCCGTCGATCGCGCGAGAATCCGCGGTGAGAAATCTCTGCGCTGCGGAAGATGATGCCCCTTAACGCGCTGGCGCAGCAAACGCCAAAAATTTTGTCGAAAAGCACACAGTTTTGTCGCGGTTCACCTCGAAAAAGGGCCAGTTGGTCTATAAGGCCTGCTAATGCCGAATATTCGTCGCCTTCCAGAAACGCTCGTGAACCGCATCGCTGCGGGCGAAGTTGTCGAGCGTCCGGCATCTGCGCTGAAGGAATTGGTTGAAAATGCGCTCGATTCCGGCGCCCGGCGGATTACCGTTTCAATAGTCGAAGGTGGGCTCGACGCGATTGAAGTCACCGATGATGGGTGCGGGATGACGCCGGAAGAGATGGCGCTTGCGCTGGAGCGGCATGCGACGTCCAAATTGCCTGACGAAGCGATCGAACAGGTTTCGACTTTGGGCTTTCGCGGGGAAGCGCTCCCGTCGATAGGCAGTGTCTCCAAATTGACGATCGAAAGCCGCCCGCGCGGCAGCGATCAGGGTTGGCGGCGAGTCGTCGATCATGGCGCGCCGGCGGCAGAAGGACCGGCGGCGCTTCCTCCCGGAACGCGTGTCCGGGTCGAAAACCTGTTTGCCAAAATCCCGGCACGGCGCAAATTCCTGCGCACCGCTCGCAGCGAATACGCCGCCTGCCACGATATCGTGCGCCGATTGGCAATGGCACGGCCCGAAGTGGCCTTCACCTTCATACATGGCGAGCGGCGTATCTTTGCGGTTCAGGAAGGGCAGGAAGCCGGTGAGCGGGTTGCGCAGATCGTAGCGCGAGAGCTGGCTGATAATGCCGTCGAAATCGATCTTGAACGGCCAAGTGCAGAGGGAGTGATGCGGCTCAGGGGCATTGCAGGTCTGCCAACTTACAATCGTGGCGTGGCCGATCATCAATATCTGTTCGTCAATGGCCGCCCGGTGAAAGACCGGCTGCTGACGGGCGCGGTGCGCGGCGCCTATGCTGACATGCTTGCGCGAGATCGGCATGCCGTGCTGGCGCTGTTCCTTGAAATTCCTTTCGCCGATGTAGATGTGAATGTGCATCCGGCCAAAACCGAAGTCCGCTTCCGCGATGCAGCAGCAGTGCGCGGCTTCATTGTCAGTGGCCTGAGGCAAGCGCTTTCGACTGGCGACAGGCGGAGCGCTCAGGCTCCGGACAGCGGCGCTATGGGGCGCTGGCAGGCAGAACCTCTTCGTGATGACCCGTCACCGGCGCTGCGAAGTATTTTTGCAGAGCGGGACTGGTCAGCCCCGTCCGGTGGGCGTGTGGCTGAGGCTCCGGCCGGATGGGACAGCGGTACCGCAACCCTCCCGCATGATGGGGCCATGCCGCAGGGAAGGGCGGAAACAGCAGAAGCGCTCCCTGAAGATGCCAGCGATTACCCGCTCGGCATCGCGCGTGGGCAAGTCGCCAACACTTACATCGTGGCAGAGGCGGCAGATGGATTGGTGCTTGTGGACCAGCACGCCGCGCATGAGCGGATCGTGCTTGAGCGGCTCCGCGCAGCGGGTGCAGGCGACAAGGTTGCGGCAAGTCAGGCTCTACTCATGCCTGATGTTGTTGAACTGGATGAACCAAGCTGTGATCGGCTGGAGGAACAGGCTGAGCACTTCGCCGTATTGGGTCTGGTGATTGAACGTTTCGGCCCCGATGCGATGCTGGTTCGCGCTATGCCCGGCGTGCTGAAAAAGGCCGATCCCAATGCGCTGCTGCGGGATCTGGCTGATGATATTGCCAACCATGGCGCATCGCTTCTTTTGAACGAGAAGATCGAGCATGTTCTGGCCACTATGGCTTGCCATGGATCGGTCAGGGCAGGCCGGACGCTGAATGTCGCGGAAATGAACGCGCTGCTTCGCGAAATGGAAACGACGCCGCGATCGGGACAGTGCAATCACGGCCGCCCGACATGGGTGAAGTTGTCGATGGACGACGTTGAGAAACTTTTTGGGAGGCATTGATGGTCCGTATCGCAATTCCGGCTATTTTGCTGATCACCACGGCATGCACAGAGGCGCCGCTAGAAGCCGAGCAGGAAAGCGAGAATGCGGCGCTTGCAGAACGCGTTCGGGAAGCCAATGATGCGGGGCCTCCAATAGAGCAGGTGGTGCCTGAGACTATCGGCTATCCCGACATGGAAGCAAACGATCTGCTCGGTCTGGCCTGTGCTTACGCACCAGGGACAAGCATGGGCGTCCGCGTGATCGCACGGGAGACGGATGCCTGGATGAAGATCGACGGCGAATTGGTGCGTTTTGCCGCTGACCCTGGATCACGCGAATTGCCCGCCAAATCACGCACGTCCTATAATGGCCAGAAATACAGTCTGCGGCTGGATGTCGGCGGAACTGTTGCTGAGGGCGAGATCGAAGCCACGACCTACGAAGGGACCATGTGGCTTTATGATCGCTGGGACCGCGTGATTTATACCGGCAGCGGAACTACCAATTGCGGCGCCTAATTCAGCTTAAATAATGGCGGGTTAGCATCCACATGGCCATCGCCATCATTGCCAGATTTTCCGTCAGGGACACGAAGCCCAATGGCACATTCGCACTGCCGCCAACACAAGCGCATTTGATATCGCGCTTCTGGATGTAGACCGCATGGATTACGCTCGCAGCGCCGATGGTTCCAATAATAAAAGCAAGCGGGATCGATAGCCAAGGCAACACGCGTCCAGCCATGAGTATCGCCGCCAGCGCTTCCAGATACGGATAGGCGTAGGCATAGGGAACGAAACGTTTTGCCAGCAGATCGTAGCCGACAAACATTGAAGAAAATTTCTCGACATCCTGCAATTTCAGCATCGCCAGCATGGCCATGGAAAAGGCAACGAACCATTCGGCCGCCCGGATAGTGAAAGGCGTTTGAAACGCCCACCAACTCAATGAAAGTGCCAATCCGAGGCCGACGGCAAATAACGCGATGACCGGGCGATAACTTGTCGCGTTTTGATCCGGCAGCGGTTTGCCGAAATGCGCGCGAAGATCATCGTATCCCCCGATGCGCTTGCCTTCGATAATGACCTGCGGGGTCGTCTTGACGTCATGCTCTGCCTTGAACGCGTCGATTTCCTCGCGCGTGGCAAGGTGATGATCCTCCACGGCAAATCCATTGCGTTCAAGCAGGTACTTCGACTTGATCCCATATGGGCAGACATGGCTGTCCATTACCATCCGGTACAACTGCGCGGTCTTCGTCATGTCCAACCTCCGATACCCCTGCGGGTATTTGATACTTCACGTACGGAAGGTGGGCGCGCCAGCATTGCTATCAAGGTCGGGGATGATCCTGTAACGCGCAAGGATAAGGCTGAAGATACCAAACAGAAGCAGGCCAATTGCTGTGATTGTGAAAACAGCGCCTTCACCGGCCAAGCTGGCCACAGCGTCTCCAAGCGTCTTGATCTGATCAGCGCCCGCCGACATGAAACCCGCTTGGAACAATGACCATCCGATAACCGCATAAACGACCCCGCGTGCGGCATATCCCGCCCCGCCAAGCCACCGTGTGGCACTGGGTGCTTGCCCGCTGATGCGGTGCATGAATTCGCCCGAGAGACCCTTCTTGGCCTGGAATATGGCAACCACGAAAAAGATGAGACCAAGGATGCCTATCACTGTGCCGCCGAAATCCATCGACAACACGCCGGATGCGGCTTCCTGCGCGCCGCCGCCACTTTCGCCGGAGCTGCTTGGCCCGCCTGAGCTGCTTGCAAACTGGTAGGCCGAATAGGCCAGGGCCAAGTGGCCGATGCCGCTGCCTGCATGGCCAACACGCTTGGCCCAGCCTTTTGCGTCGGAGCCGGTGTTTTCGATATCGAATATGGGCGAGCAGAAACGGAACAGGGCGTAAGCTGCGAGACCGATTACCATGATCCAGAGGATCGCAGTACCAGCGGGATAGCTCTGGATGGCTTCAAATATGCCGTTGGTGCCCTTTGCGATTTTGTCTGCGCTGGTAAGCGCGATAAGCCCGAGGACAGTGTACAATATCGCACGGCTGAAATAGCCAACGCGGACCAACCAATTAAATTTTTCGGACTTGTCGACCATTGGATTTCCCTGTTCAGATTTGAGCAACCAACTGGCCAGGTGCGAAATTGTGCCCGAATTATCGTAGGCGCTTCACATAAAGCTGCTTGTCCTCGCGCCGCTCCATTTTGAAATTGTCGCGCGCTTCGCGCATCAGGTCCGAAAGGCGTTTGAAACCGTGATTGCGGACATCGAAGCTGGAGCGGTTGCCAGCGATCTGGCCGACTTCCTGTAGCCTGGCGAAGCCATCATCGTCGCGACTGGCAGCTTTCCACGCTTCGCCAAGCAGATTGATCAGATCCTTGTCGAGCGGCGTCGTTTCGCTACCGGTTTTGTCATCGGCAGAATTGGTGCGGATCAGCTGATCGACATCGATGTAGCGTGTGCAGGCGGACTTGAACGCTTCGGGTGCCTTATCTTGGCCGAAGCCGTACACGATCATCCCATCCTGCCGCAGCCGTGTAACGAGCGGAGTGAAATCGCTGTCACTGCTCATGATGCCAAAACCATCGACTTTGCCGGCATTCAGCAGATCGATCGCATCGATCGCCATGGCGATATCGGTCGCATTCTTGCCCTTGGTGAGGTCGAATTGCTGCATTGGTTGCAGGCCGAAGCGGTGCGTGATTGTGTTCCAGTTGGACAGCGCAGGCTTGGCCCAATTGCCATAGGCGCGGCGGATATTGACCTGGCCCAGCTCTGCGAGGACCGTCAGGACAGGATCGATCCCGGCATGGCTGGCGTTGTCTGCGTCTATCAGCAGGGCGATGTTCTTGAGGTGTGCTTCTGGCATGGCAGATTAGATGCCGGAGCTCGTGGGGGAGCGCAACCCTGCGCCAGCGCCTAGGTAGTGGGTTCGAACTCGCCGCTCTCGTCATTACGAACATACAGCACGCCTTCGGAAATGGCGAAGAAAGTGCCGCGCAGCTTTAGGGCGCCAGATTCCACCTTTTCCCTGACGAATGGGAAAGTGCGTAAATTGTCGATGCTGGTGCCAACGGCGGCCATTTCCATCGCGCGCTGAGCCTCTCGGCCCTCGGTGCCATAAATCGGGACGACCCGTTCCCTTGCGCTATCAAGGAGGGAGACCCAGCCAGCTACAAAACCGCCTTCGCCGGGCGCGCTTTCCTGTAATTCTCTTGTCAGCGCCGCTTTGCAGCCTCCGCAATGCCCGTGGCCCATCACGACTATCTGGCGCACGCCGAGCACCTGGACGGCAAACTCCACCGCAGCGGAAACGCCGTGCTGTCCCGGAGTTTTCTCAAACGGTGGAACCAGCGCTGCCACATTGCGAACAACAAAGATTTCACCCGGATCGACATCGAAAATCTGGGCCGGGTCCACGCGGCTGTCGGAACAGCCGATGACCATCAGCTTGGGGCTCTGCCCTTCGGCAACCAGCCTGTCATAGCGCTCTCTCTGAAGAGGATATCCTTCTTCACGGAACCGGCGATAGCCGCGCAGCATTTCGTGGAATTCTGGCATCAGAAGCGTTCTCCCCTGATAACCTCCACGTCCCACATCGTCAGCAACAGACCGTGGCTGGTGAGGATCGGGGCGAGGCTTTCAGCGAGCTGCTGCGCATTTTCCTGCGAGGCAATGGTCACGACAAGGTTCTTGTCCGTGCCCATCACACGTTCTTCGCGCCAGCGCCCGTCGCGGCCCTTGCCGGAGGATACCGGCAGCACTGTCCAGCCGGTAATTCCGACCTCGTCGATGGCGGCAGTGACGCGCTTTGTCTGGGCTTGGTCTACAAGCACTTCGATCCGTTTGCGGATGACAGTTTCGATCATGGTACCGCAGCTCCTCCACCGGTCAGCATCGCCGCAAAAGCTCCGATAAGGCCGATGTTGATCAGGACGTTGAATGGGAAAGTGATACTGAGCGACATTGTCAGATATATGCCCGGATCAGCCTCTGGCAGGGCAAGCCGCATGGCAGCAGGCACTGCGATGTAGCTTGCACTCGCGCACAAGACACCAAGCACTGCGGCTGAACCGGTATCGAGGCCGATCACCACGCCCAATGCAGTACCGATAGCGCCGTTTACCAATGGCAGGCCGATGGCGATAGCCACAAGGCGCCAGGTGAGCGAACGGGAATCCATCATCCGCCGTGCAGCAATCAAACCCATATCGAGCAGGAACAGGCACAGCACGCCCTTGAACATCGCGCCGAAGAACGGCTCTACATCGGCAAAACCGGAAGGTCCGGCGATCCAGCCGATTGCGAACGCGCCAAGCAACAGCACGACGGAGGCGTTGAACAATACCTCGTGCAGAAGTTCCTTGGTGCTTTGTCCGCCACCAGAGCCGCCGCCGCGAGCAAGCAACAGGCCGGCAAGGATTGCGGGACTTTCCATCGTGGCCATCACGGCCACCATATACCCTTGCGGGGGATTGCCCTGAATTTCAAAAATCTCGACCGCCGTGACAAAAGTCACGACGCTGATCGAGCCGTAATGCGCGGCCACGGCACCTGCATTGATGCGGTCAAGCTTCCCGAAGCCCTTCAGCAACCAGAAGGCATAAAGCGGCATAATGAAGCCGGCAGTAATCCCGGCGGCAAGTGCCGCAAGAACTGTCGCATCCAGTCCCGATTCGGCAACCTCGATGCCACCTTTCAGGCCAATCGCAGCCATCAGATATAGTGACATCGCCTTGGCGAAGGCTTCTGGGATTTCGAGATCGGATTTCGCAAGTGCGGCCAACAGACCAAGCACGAAGAAAAGAACGACGGGTGAAGTGAGTGCCTGAAGGCCGACGCTGTCCATGATCGAGCCGCATAGACACAGCTTTCAGTACGGGCAAGGGTCCCCCATTGCGTGTCCACCAGTGCTTCACTAAGTGGGCTTTGCAATGACAGACCTATCCAATCCGCCGCAGCCCGAAGAGGGCCGTCCGCAGCGCCAGCGAAAGCCTGACTGGATCAGGGTGAAAGCCCCGGTTTCCAAGGGCTATCATGAAACGCGCAAACTGATGCGGGAGCTCAACCTCAACACAGTGTGTGAGGAAGCGGCCTGCCCGAACATCGGTGAATGCTGGACCAAGAAGCACGCGACCGTGATGATTCTGGGCGACGTGTGCACGCGCGCCTGTGCCTTTTGCAACGTCAAGACAGGCATGCCGCGCATCGTCGATTCGATGGAGCCGGAAAATACCGCTGTTGCCGCGGGCAAGATGGGTCTGGAGCATATCGTCATTACCAGCGTCGACCGGGATGATCTGCCCGACGGCGGCGCGAGCCAGTTCGTGAAGGTGATCAAGGCGCTGCGCCGGGAAACACCGAACACGACGATTGAAATTCTCACCCCAGACTTCCGGGGCAAGATGCGCGCTGCGGTCGAGGCAATTTGTGAGGCCGGGCCAGACGTTTACAATCACAACCTCGAAACAGTGCCACGCCTGTATCCAACGATCCGGCCGGGCGCGCGCTATTACGCCTCGCTGCGGTTGTTGGAGGAGGTGAAGAGCCACGATCCAATGATCTTCACCAAGTCCGGTATCATGCTGGGGCTGGGCGAGCAGCGGCTCGAAGTTCATCAGGTGATGGACGACATGCGCTGCGCGGATGTCGATTTCATGACCATGGGTCAATATCTGCAGCCCACGCCAAAGCACGCGATCGTCGAAGAATTCGTGACGCCCAAGGCATTCGATGCCTACGGCGCCATCGCGCGCGCCAAAGGCTTTTTGCAGGTCGCTTCCACTCCGCTAACCCGCTCAAGCTATCACGCAGGCGATGATTTTGCGCAAATGCGCGCCGCGCGCGAGGCGAAGCTGGCCAAGGCTGCTTTGAAAGGGGCCTGATGCCGTCAATACGCGAAACCCGGCGGCTTCCCTATAGTGCGGAGCAGATGTTCGACCTAGTTGCCGACGTCGACAGGTATCCTGAATTCCTGCCGTGGGTCGTTGCCACCCGCGTGCGCGACGACAGCGAAACGGAAATGACAGCTGATATGCTGGTTGGCTTCAAGGCGCTGCGGGAAAAATTCACATCGAAAGTTGTGAAACAGCGCCCCAGCTCGATCAATGTCCATTACATCGACGGACCATTGCGTGATTTGGACAACAACTGGACTTTCCGCGACGTCGAGGATGGCGGATGCGAGATCGATTTCTGCGTCGATTTTGCCTTCAAGAACCTGATGTTCGAAACACTTGCGGGCCAGTATATTGACCGAGCATTCCGTAAGATGGTCGCCGCGTTTGAAACCCGGGCGGGCGAGCTTTACGGCAGCAGCAGTTCCAGCGCGCAAAGCGTCGCCTGACGGCGCACCCCGGCGCGGTCTTCGCCTTCGAACAGCCGTTCATCGGCAATCGGTTCTTCCTGCCCGCGCACAGCCTTGGCGAATACCACGGTGCCGACCGGCTTCAGGTCTGTTCCGCCGTCAGGTCCGGCAATACCGCTGATCGCCACAGCGACATCGGCGTCGCTACGGTCAAGTGCTCCCTGCGCCATCGCGAATGCGCAGGCGATCGAAACTGCCCCGAATGCGTCGATGATGTCGAGCGGCACTCCAAGCTCTGCCTGCTTGGATGCATTGGAGTAAGTTACGAAGCCGCGATCCAGGACAACGGAACTGCCGGCGATTTCAGTCAGGGCAGCAGCGACCAAACCGCCGGTGCAACTTTCAGCCAAGACCACTTTGCGCGCCGCCGCGGCGTTTTCCTCAACCACTCGCCGCGCGAGATCGACAATATCTTTAGGGAGAATGGAATCGCTCATGAAGGGACTGCCTTTGCGCTGAGGGTGGCAACCGCCTGCGCCGCAATACCTTCGCCGCGTCCGGTAAAGCCGAGCTTTTCTGTCGTAGTTGCCTTTACGCTCACCATTTGCACCGGAACGTCCAACAGCTCTGCAAGGCGGATACGCATGGTTTCACGATGTGGCCCGATCTTGGGGGCTTCGCACATTAGGGTGACGTCAATATTGCCAACATTCCATCCGGCATCGTTTGCCAGCCCCACTGCATATTCGACAAAGCGCGATGACGGTGCGCCTTTCCATTGCGGGTCGCTGGGCGGAAAATGATCACCAATGTCACCCTGCGCGCATGCGCCAAGGATAGCGTCAACTACGGCGTGCAGCCCGACATCGGCATCGCTATGCCCGGCAAGGCCTTTGTCGTGATCGATTTTTACGCCGCAAAGCCATAGGTCCTCGCCTGAAACAAGGCGATGGACATCAAAGCCGGTGCCGACGCGTATTGCAGGTTGGGGCGGGGCGGAAGTATCCATGAAATCCTCTGCGTATGTCAGTTTATGCAGCCTCTCGTCCCCGGCCACCAATGCGATATCATGCCCGGCGGCGCGCAGCACCTGCGCATCATCACCCGCGTCGGCCGTGCCATTCCATGCGCGATGTGCTTCCAAAATCTTGGCAAAGTGAAAGGCTTGCGGAGTCTGTACGCGGCGCAATTGTTCACGCGGGGCACTGCCGGTCATAAGATCCCGGTCAGCTGTCACAAGGCTATCGACGATCGGGAGCACCGGTATGGCGCCAGGATGCCGGCTCAAGGCGTCAAGCAATCGTACGGCAACGGCCTTGGGCAAGTCCGGCCGAGCTGCGTCGTGGATCAGAACATGATCGGGCGCGCTGTCTTCCAAGGCCTCCAGCCCCAGCCGGACGCTGGCTTGACGGGTTGCTCCTCCGGTAACCAGAACAATGCCGTCAATTCCTGTTAGCGCACTGGCCGCAACGTCATCTGCATTTTCCGGAATGACTATGATGACTTTCACAGCGCCAGCCTGGGCCAGTGCCTCTGCCGAATGACGCAAGACAGGCTTACCATGCCAAATTGCGAATTGCTTGGGAAGCGGCTGTCCTGCACGCAGCCCCTTGCCTGCGGCAACGATGATCGCGGCAAAGGACGAAGGGGTCGGAATCGGACTGGTCATGCAGCTTTGCGCGCTACCTGCTTGAGCCTCCGCTCGCAATCCACTATGCGCCTGCCTATAAATTAGGCACGAGTTATGACAGAAACCGTCAATTCTATACCACCGGCGATTACGCCTATCGATATTGGTCCCGTGCGGATCGAGTGCCCGGTCGTGCTCGCGCCGATGACGGGGGTGACGGATATGCCGTTCCGTCAGCTGGTGCGGCGCTATGGCTCCGGCCTCAATGTGACAGAGATGATCGCCAGTGAAGCCGCCTTGCGGGAAACACGCCAATCGATCCAGAAAGCACGCTGGCACGAAAGCGAAGATCCGGTTTCGATGCAATTGGTCGGCTGCGATCCGCATAGCATGTCCGAAGCGGCGAAGCTGAGTGAAGAGCAGGGTGCGGCGATTATCGACATCAATTTCGGTTGCCCGGTGCGCAAGGTAACGGGCCAGCTTGCCGGCAGCGCACTGATGCGTGAAGTGCCCCTCGCGCGTAAACTGATGGAAGCGACCGTGAAAGCGGTGGACGTGCCCGTTACAGTCAAGATGCGCATGGGCTGGGATCATGCCAGCCTGAATGCCCCCGAACTTGCGCATATCGCGGAGGATCTGGGCGTAAAACTGGTGACCGTTCACGGCCGCACCCGAAACCAGATGTACAAGGGCGAGGCTGATTGGTCTTTCGTCCGTACGGTCAAGGATGCGGTTTCAATCCCCGTCATCGTCAATGGCGATATCTGTACGATTGAAAATGCCGCAAACGCGCTTGAGCAATCAGGCGCTGATGGGCTGATGATTGGCCGCGGTGCTTACGGCAAGCCGTGGTTGCTGGGTCAGGTCATGCATTGGTGGAAGACCGGGGAGACGTTGGAAAGCCCCAGCTTCGACGAGCAGTATGAAACGCTTATCGAACATTATCACGGTATGCTGGAGCATTACGGCGAGGATGTAGGCGTCAAAATCGCACGCAAGCATCTGGGATGGTACACAAAGGGTCTGCACGGCAGCGCCGATTTCCGCAATAAGGTGAACTTCATCGACGATGCGCAACAGGTTCTTGGCGAACTGGAGCGGTTCTACGATCCTTTCTTGAGGCGCCGCGCTGCGTGAACGATCCGCAGGCGCAGGGTGGAGGGCCGGAAGCCAGCGAGCAGATCGCCGGCCTTTCGTTCGCCATGCTGCTGATCGCGCCCGATGGTACAATTTCAGAGGCCAACCCAAGCGCCGAAGTGCTGCTGGGCGCAAGCGCTTCACGATTGAAGGGCAGGGCGCTGATCGATGTCCTCCAGATTGAACAGCAACGGATCAAGGACGGGTTGCTGGAGCTGGACAGCCAGATGATTGCCCGCGGCCTGGATATGGTCGTTGGCGAACGCAACCTGCGCATCAATCTGACGATTTCCACCTTGGGGAATCATCCCGGTTGGCGCATCGTCACCCTATCCGATGCCAGTCAGGGTGAGCGTTTCGAGGAACAGGCTCGCCGCCCTGCCTTGCGCGGCCCGGCTGTGCTGGCGCATGAAATCAAGAATCCTCTTGCTGCCATCCGCGGCGCGGCGCAGTTGCTTGGCAGGAAGCTGGAACCCGGTGAACGCAAACTAACCGGACTGATCACCGATGAAGTGGACCGGATCGCTCAACTTATCGACCGGATGCAGCGGCTTGGACGGGAAAATTCAGAACCTCTCTCTCCGATCAATCTGCATCAATCCATTCGGCGCGCGGTCGAAACTGTGCAGCTCACAAGCACTGAAGCCTTGGCGTGGCGCGAGGAATTTGATCCATCGTTGCCAATGGTGCTCGCCAATGACGGTGCGTTGGTGCAGGTGCTGGTAAACCTGCTTGCCAATTCGCGGGACGCTGCGCAGGCGAATGTCGCTCCGCAAATCATGATCCGCACACGCTTTGTCAGCGGAATTGTGATGAACGTTATTCGTTTGGGTCGCCCGGTAAAGCTGCCAATCGAAGTGCAGGTGAGCGACAATGGCAAGGGCATAGAGCCGGCTTTGCGCGATCACATTTTTGAACCCTTCGTCACCAGCAAAGCCAATGGACAGGGTCTCGGGCTTGCCCTGGCTCAGAAGCTGATGCGCGATATGGATGGGCGCATAAGCCATGAACGCGATGAAGCTGGTGGATGGACGCATTTCCGCATCCATTTGCCGATGGTGCGATAAGCCAATGATTAAGGATTACGAATAATGAGCCGCCGCGTACTGCTGGTAGAAGATGATACCGCCATCGCCACTGTCCTGACAGCCGGGTTGGAGGAAGAAGGCTTTACGGTAGACGTGCAAGATAGCGTGGCGGGTCGTGATCGCGCGCTGGCAGAAGCTAGCTACGACGTTATGCTAACAGATGTAATGCTGACCGATGGTGACGGGATCGAAACTCTGGGCAAGGTTCGCAGTGCCTTCCCGGACTTGCCGGTCATCATACTTTCAGCGCAAAATACCCTTGATACGGCTGTGCGTGCAATTGATCGCGGCGCGTTTGAATATTTTCCCAAACCGTTCGATCTTGATGACGTGGTTCACGCGGCACGGCAGGCGGCTGAAGCGGGCACGCAGGAAATGGCTCACCCGGGCGAGAATGGTGACGGCCTGCCGCTGATAGGTCGCAGCCGGGCGATGCAGGATGTTTACCGCCTGATCACCCGTGTGCTTCACAATGATCTGTCCGTATTGGTGCTGGGCGAGAGCGGCACGGGCAAGGAATTGGTGGCAGAAGCTATCCATGAACTCGGCAGTCGCAAAACCGGCCCTTTCGTGGCGGTGAACACCGCAGCCATTCCGCGAGAATTGATCGAAAGCGAATTATTCGGCCACGAGAAAGGCGCTTTTACAGGCGCGACGGCGCGTAATATCGGCAAGTTTGAAGAGGCCGATGGCGGAACCCTGTTTCTGGATGAAATTGGTGATATGCCCGCAGAGGCTCAGACCAGGCTGTTGCGGGCACTTCAGTCTGGCCGCATCAGGCGCGTGGGCGGTAGCGAGGAAATCGCAGTCGATGTGCGCATCATCGCGGCGACCAATCGCGACCTTGCGCCGCTGATAGATGCCGGCAGCTTTCGCGAAGATTTATACTACCGGCTCAACGTGGTGCCGATCAAATTGCCGCCGTTGAGAGACCGCGCGGGCGACGTGGAACCGCTTGCACGTCATTTCCTTGCTCGCGCAGCACAGGAAGGCTTGCCGCGGCGCAATTTGTCCACCGATGCGGCGAAATTGCTTGATCAGCAAAGCTGGCGCGGAAATGTGCGCGAGCTACAGAATTTGGTCTACCGTGCGGCTTTGCTGGCGCGGGATGACACCATTGATGCAGCGACGATTGCCGATGTTCTGGACGACCGACCGCAAGCTACAACAGGTGATAATCACAGCATAGGCGAGGCTGTTTCGAATTGGCTGCTGCGCAGCCGGTTTAGCGATGGGCAGCTGTATCATTTATCGATGGCTGAACTTGAACGGCCGGTATTCGAGCACGCGTTGAAACGCACTGGCGGAAACCAGCTGAAGGCCGCCCAAATGCTTGGGATCAACAGGAATACATTGCGCAAACGGCTGGGTGATCTGGGCATAGACCCAGAAGCTTTCAGCCCCGGCTGATGTCACCCCGCCAGAAAGCACTTGCAAATGGGCAACAGCACTGTTGTAAGTCTGCAACGTGGCATCCTCACCAGCTTCTGGAGCGGACATAACCGCAGCGAAAAGATCGCGATGGTGGCGGCGCACACAAGTGGCGGCGCGGCGCCTCAATCTATTTCTCTGGCTCGAGATATTGTGCGCCATCACACTTATTGTGATGCTGGTTACTGCGTATCTGACCATTGCCGCGCGGGCGAACAGCAATGATCTGATGCCGTCAGAGCAGGCCGCTGCGCTTCTTCTCGGCACGCTGATCCCCGCTTTGGGCATTGTCGTCCTGTGGGGCCGGCGGTTGGCCAAGCGGCGTACAGCCAGCATCACCTCGCGCCTTCACGTGAATCTGGTGTTCTTCTTTTCGCTTATTGCTGCGATCCCCACGCTGTTCGTCGCGGTATTCGCCTCCATCCTTTTTCAGTCCGGTGTGGAGTTCTGGTTTTCCGACAATTCGCGCGGGATAATGGAGAATGCCAACAATCTCGCAGAGGGTTATTACGACGAAAACCAGCGTGCCGTTGGTATGGAAGTCGTCGCCATGGCTGGCGACGTTCGTTTCTTCCTCCAGGGAATGCCGATCACGAGTCCGGAATTTCAGGAACAGTATTTTCTGCAAGTCTATTCACGAGAGCTAAGCGATAGCGCCATTCTCGTACGCGCGCAGGACGGGTCATTCCGGACTCCGGCCATTGTCGATCCAGAAGAGGACTATGAACGCGTCCGTATCATTCCGGCAGATGTTGACCGTTTGCAAGGTGGTGATGCTTTCGTCGTGCGAACTTCCCCCGAACGGGTTGAGGCGGTAGCGATGATCGACCGGGAGGCGGACGCATATTTGTATGTTTCGCGCGATGCGCAGCCAGAAGCGGTGCTGCTGTACCAGCAAGCCCAATCGGTGGTCGCATCCTATGCAGACCTGACGCAGCGTGCCCGCTTGCTGCAGCTGCAATTCAACGTTGCGCTATTTCTCGTGTCTCTCGCGCTTGTCGGACTGGCTGTTTATGCCGCACTGCGGTTCGCTGACAGGCAGGTGAAACCGCTTGCGGAACTGGCCGACGCGGCCGGCGAAATCGGCAGCGGTAATTACGCGATGAGAGTCGCGGGAAGAACTGGTCAGGATGAAATCGGTCTGCTGAACCGGGCCTTCAACCGCATGACGTCACAGATTGAACGGCAGACCGATGCCTTGCTCGGTGCCAATCACCAACTCGCGGAGCGCCGCGCATTCATGGAGGCGGTGCTTGAATCGGTTACCGCCGGGATCGTTTCACTGGATGGTGAAGGGCGCATCCTGCTGATGAACAGTTCGGCACAGAACCTGCTGCTTACAACGCCTGACGACGCCGTAATAGGGCGGGAACTCGAGGCAATTGTCCCGGAATTTGGGCGATTGATTCAAGAGGGTTCAGCCAGTGAAATCATCCAGTTCAACCGCGGCGGTGACTTGCTGACGCTGGCAGTGCAAATCTCCCCCGCGACCGAAGGAATGGTGATCACCTTTGAAGACATCACCCGGCAGCTGGTCGATCAGCGACAGGCAGCCTGGTCTGATGTGGCACGGCGTATCGCGCACGAGATCAAGAACCCGCTCACCCCTATCCAGCTTGCAACCGAACGTCTTCAACGGCGGTATGGCAAGCTGATCGAAAAAGATGCGGAGCTGTTTGATGAACTGACCGGCACGATTATCCGCCAGGTCGGTGACTTGCGCAAAATGGTCGATGAATTTTCCAGCTTTGCGCGCCTGCCCAAGCCCAATTTCCGGCAGGAAGACGCAGTCGATCTGGTCCGGCAGGCCTTGTTCCTGCAGGAAGTTGCACACCCGGAATATACATACAGTTTTACGACACAAGACGATGTCCCGCCAATCGAATGTGATCGCCACCAGTTTGGTCAGGCAATGACCAATGTCCTGAAAAATGCAGCCGAAGCCGTTGAAGTCAAAAGGCGTGACGCACCGCTGGATTGGCGTGGGCGGATTGGCGTGGCGGTAAAAACCGGCAAGGATTTCATCCAGGTCGATGTGACAGACAATGGCGTGGGCTTGCCGCAAGGCGGGGTCAACGTGATGGAACCCTATGTTACCACGCGCGAAAAAGGCACCGGCCTTGGCCTCGCCATCGTGAAGAAGATCGTCGAGGAACATGGCGGCGACATTGCCTTCACGCATCTGGATGATGGAGGGACCCGGGCAAGCTTGCGATTTGCGATGCACCCGACCGAAATAACCGATGGCGGGGACGGGCAAGAATGAATTCTGGAAGGAATTACTGAATGGCACTCGATATTCTTATCGTCGATGACGAGCGGGACATCCGCGATCTGGTTGCCGGGGTGCTGAGCGACGAAGGCTATGAATGCCGCACTTCGGGCGACAGCGAAAGCGCGATCGCAATGGTCGACGAGCGCCGCCCGAGCCTGGTGCTGCTTGATGTATGGCTGCACGGTTCTCCGCGTGACGGTCTGGAAGTGCTCGATGCCATCAAGGCGCGTGAACCTGGCCTGCCGGTCATTATTTTTTCCGGACATGGCAACATCGATACCGCAGTTTCCGCCGTCAGCCGGGGCGCGATGGATTTTATCGAAAAACCGTTTGAAGCTGGAAAACTGCTCCATTTGGTAGAACGCGCGACCGAAACAGAGCGACTTCGCCGGGAAAACGAGCGCTTGCGTGAAGGGATGGGGTCGCCGGATGAATTCACCGGCAACTCGTCTGTCATCAATCAGGTGCGCGCAACTCTGAAGCGGGTTGCCAATACCGGCAGCCGCGTACTTGTCAGCGGCCCGGCAGGGGCTGGCAAGGAAGTTGCCGCGCGACTGCTTCATGCCTGGAGCCCGAGGGCCAGCAAGGCCTTTGTCACCGTCAACTCTGCGCGCATCACGCCTGACCGTTTTGAACACGAATTGTTTGGCGAGGAGGCCGATGGCAAGCTGGTGCGCCCGGGTTTGCTGGAGCTCGCTGATGGGGGCACGCTCTATCTCGATGAAGTGGCGGATATGCCGGAAAGCACACAGGCCCGTATCCTGCGAGTGCTGACCGATCAGAGCTTCGTGCGCGTTGGCGGCAATCGCCAGGTTGGTGTTGATGTGCGCGTTGTCTCCTCATCGGCGCGAGATCTGCTCTCCGCAATCGAGGAAAAGCGCTTCCGCGAAGACTTGTTCTATCGCCTTAACGTAGTGCCGATCGAAATTCCTCCTCTCGCTGACCGGCGTGATGACATTCCGGCTTTGGCCGAGCATTTCTTCACCCGATACGCACGTGAACAGGGCCTTGTTCCTCCGGGCGTCAAACCAGAAGCCATGGCTGCCTTGCAGGCCTATGATTGGCCGGGCAATGTCCGTCAGTTCCGCAATGTGATCGAAAGAACGGTGATCCTTGCACCGCATGAAGATTTCAAGACGATTACGCCGGACATGCTACCCGAAGAAATTACCGGCAGCTCTTCTGAAACCGGATCCGGCATGTCCAATCTGATGGGCGTCCCATTACGGGAGGCGCGCGAGAGCTTTGAACGGGAATACCTTCGTATCCAGATCCGCAGGTTCTCCGGTAACATTTCCAAGACTGCCGGATTTATCGGTATGGAGCGTTCGGCACTGCATCGTAAGCTGAAGCTTCTGGGCATGAACGATCGCAACGGCGAAGGCGAAAAAGAATAGTTCTGACAAAACTTTCATTTCCAAAGAAACCTTTTCCAGACTTAAATAGTTCTTATATCTGTGGCATATTGCAACGCACAATATGCACGGGCGCTTCTGAAAATGCTTTTGTTTTCAACCGCCCAGAATGCTGCCATCAGAAATGGCGGCCAAAAAGAACGGAGTCAAAACAATGGCCAAGGGCACTTTAACGGCAAAACCAGTCGTCAAACCGGAAATCCCAGCTGACGACGCACCCGTCGCGGCAACGTCCGTCGCCGTAGGCGCGAAACAGGGCAATTTGCAGGATATTTTCCTGAATCACCTGCGCCGCGAAAAAATTCCTGTGACCATGTTCCTCGTAAAGGGCGTCAAGCTGCAAGGCATCGTCACATGGTTCGACAATTTTTCCATCCTGCTGCGCCGTGATGGCCAATCGCAACTGGTTTACAAGCACGCAATCTCCACGATCATGCCCGGTGACCCAGTGGATGCCGACAGCTTCGACACCGGCTTCGATGGCAACCGCAAGCAGCGTCTGCTGCAGGACATATTTCTCAGCCGCGTACGTGACGCAGGTGTTCAGGTGACCATGTTTCTCGTCAATGGGGTCATGCTCCAGGGACGCATCGCTGCCTATGACTTGTTTTGTATGCTGCTGGAACGCGATGGTTATGTACAGCTGGCCTACAAGCACGCGGTCTCCACGATCCAGCCTGCCACACCGGTCGATCTGACCGATGGCCTGGATGATAATGAAGACGAAACCTAAGGCGAAATCGGCTGATTGTAGATGATGATATCGAAGGCGAGGTAACGCGCGGTGCGCGGGCTCTTGTCGTGTCTCCAGAAATTCGCGGGCAGCGCAGCGGGGAAGATCCGGATGCGCGCCTGGAAGAGGCGCGCGGTCTGGCACTCGCAATCGGCATTGTCGTCGCCGAAAGCTATGTCCTCAAAGTGCGCGATGTACGCCCGAATACCCTTTTCGGGGAAGGGCAGGTGCAGCGCATCGCAACTGATTGTGAACTGCACGAGGCAGAGCTTGTCATTGTCGACGGAGCTCTGTCCGCTATCCAGCAGCGCAATCTGGAGGAAAAGATCGGTCGCAAGGTCATCGATCGCACCGGACTGATCCTCGAGATATTTGGCGAACGCGCAGCGACGGCTGAAGGTCGCCTGCAGGTTGAATTGGCCCATCTCGATTACCAGCAAAGCCGCCTTGTACGCAGCTGGACCCACCTTGAACGCCAACGCGGCGGCTTCGGCTTCCTTGGCGGTCCGGGTGAAACCCAGATCGAAGCTGACCGCCGGATGATCCGTGAGCGCATGGGTAAACTGCGCCGCGAGTTGGAGCAGGTCCGGAAGACCCGGGAATTGCACCGCAAACGCAGGGGCAGGGCGCCTTGGCCCGTTATCGCGCTGGTCGGTTACACCAACGCCGGGAAATCGACCCTTTTCAACCGAATGACCGGCGCCGATGTGATGGCGGAAGATCTGCTGTTCGCAACGCTGGACCCCACGATGCGCGCCATTAGCCTGCCCGGTGTGGAGAAAGCCATTCTGTCCGATACGGTGGGCTTTATCTCTGACCTGCCTACACAGCTTGTTGCTGCATTCCGTGCCACATTGGAAGAGGTGACTGCGGCAGACATTGTGCTGCATGTCCGCGATATCGCCAATCCGGATACTGCCCAGCAAAAACGCCAGGTGCTTGCTGTGCTTGAGGATTTGGGCGTGGTCGATGAGAATGGTGACGGCGTAGACGCGCCTGTCATCGAAGTCTGGAACAAGCTGGACTTGCTTTCTGAAGAGGACCGCGAGGATTTGGCAGCGATTGCCACGAATGACGATAGTGTCCTACCCATATCGGCGATAACTGGCGAGGGTATCGAAGCGCTGGCCTCTCGGCTAGGTGCCGTTTTGACAGAGGGTGCGCGAACCTATTCCTTCCTTTTGTCCGCTAGCGACGGGGCACGTATCGCTTGGCTTCATGCCCACGGTGAAGTTCTAAGCGAGGTTGAGGCAGGTGAGGGTGAGATCGAAGGGGACCTTGTTCGCAGAATTGAAGTTCGCTTGACCGACAAGGAATATGGCCGATTTGAAGGACTTGCGGGTTAAACCTCTGACCTTTTTACCTGTTGCCACAAAGCTTCCTGTGCGCCGATATCCAGTTTTGCGAAATCACCCCCAGCCAATTCTTCCATTGCGCGATAACGACGTTCGAATTTAGCATTTGCTGCGCGTAAGGCGTCTTCCGGTGCAATGCCATGGGCGCGGACAAGGTTGACAGCTGCGAACAGCAGATCGCCTGCCTCTTCGAACTTATGTTCTGGCGAAGCTTCCCGAAGTTCCTCGGATTCTTCCGCAAGCTTGTCTGCAGGGCCTTGCGTATCGGGCCAGTCAAAACCATCGCGCGTGGCGCGTTTCTGGAGCTTCTGCGCCCTTAAGAGTGCGGGCAAGGCGTTTGCCACGCCGTCCATGGCGCTCTCGGACCCTGTCGAGGCCCGTTCCGCAGCTTTGATATCTTCCCATCGATCACCGTCCATCTGACCGCCTTCGTCACCAAAGATGTGTGGGTGGCGGGCCTCCATCTTGTCAGATATTGCGCGAGCGACATCGGCAAACGCGAAATGCCCGGCTTCCTCGGCCATGCGCGCATGAAACACCACTTGTAGAAGCAGATCACCAAGCTCACCGCGGAGGTCATCCATATCGGCGCGCTCTATGGCGTCGGCGACTTCATAGGCTTCCTCGATGGTGTATGGAACGATCGTTGCGAAAGTCTGAGCGACATCCCATTCGCATCCGCGCTCCGGATCACGGAGACGCGCCATGATGGAGAGTAGACGGTTAAGTTGGTCGGACATTTGTTTTACCGATGGTTTGTAAATCGAGCGGGGCGAAGGATTGCCGTTCAATCTAGCGTGATTTCAGATTGATAATATATATTATGTTAAATTATAGGCCATGAATCAACGTGGTTTCGGGGCCAGTCTAATCGATCAGGCTGAACACAAACACGACTGCTGCGAAGATTGATGCCCAGATCAACGCCATGCGGATCGTCTTGCTGGTGTCAATCTGGTGCGAACGATACGCGCCGGCCATCAGGACCAGCCAGCCAAGCATCGCAATGATGGAAACCCAATGTGCTTCGCTAAAATTGCTCATGTCAGGTCTTCCTTACGCGATCAATTGCATGCCATCGAAACCGACCAGGACATTTGATGGAATCTCCGCGCTGACTGCATCATAATCCATGCTCTTATCCAGATGGGATAGCACAGTCATTCCGGCATTGGTTCGCTCAGCCATCTCCAGCGCCATGCCAAGATGTGCGTGTGTCGGGTGTGGTTGTCGGCGCAGACAATCGGTGACCAGAATGTCGATGTCGGCGAAGAACTCGACCATTTCGTCAGTCAATTCGCTGAAGTCCGTTGCGTAACCGATTGATTTTCCGTCAGCATCGAATCGAAATGCAGTTGTCGTAATCGGCCCGTGCGGCATTTCCATCCACTCTAACCCAAACCCGGCGTGCATGTGTTTGTTGCCGAGTTCTTCAAGCTCTACGATCGTGGGATAGCCATACTGGCCTGCAAACACATAATCGAACCGCCGCCGCAGCCGCTGCGCGGTTACCTTGGAAGCAAAGCCGGGTATTGCAGCGGTCCGCCCAAACCGCAATGGCCGAAGGTCATCGATCCCATGGCAATGATCGGCGTGGTCATGTGTCCAGAATACGCCATCGATCCTGTCCACCGTGTTGGCGAGCAATTGCTGCCGTAGATCGGTCGAGGTATCGACGAGCAAGCGCATTCCTGCATCGCTCTCCACCAAAATCGACACACGTGTACGGCGGTTTTTCGGATTGTCGGGATCGCAGGCCCCCCAGTCGTTGCCAATGCGGGGAACTCCGGTCGACGTTCCGCAACCAAGAACAATCAGCTTCACGCCTTGGCTTTCGTAAACAAATTGAAGAAATTGGCCGTCGTTGTATCGCCGAGGGCTTCGATACTGGTGGCACGCAAGTCTGCGACGAAAGCAGCCGTGTCGGCCACAAATGCTGGCTCTCCCGGCTTTCCCCGGTGCGGGACAGGTGCAAGGAACGGGCTGTCGGTTTCAACCAGAAGCCGGTCAGCAGGGATTTCCTTAGCAAATTCCTGTAGTTCTCTGGCATTCTTGAAAGTAACTATGCCTGAAAGCGATATGGTGAGACCCATATCCAGCACGCGCCGCCCGAATTCCGGAGAAGCGGTGAAACAATGGATGAGTGCGGGAAATGCCCCATTGCCCATTTCATCTTCCAGAATATCGCCAGTGTCCTGATCGGCATCGCGAGTGTGGATCACCAGAGGCAGTCCGGTTTCGCGAGCCACGCCGATGTGCATGCGGAACAGGTCCTGCTGCACCGCGCGATCGGATTTGTCATAATAGTAATCCAATCCGCTTTCGCCCAGGCCGACGACGCGGGCGTGCCGGCTTGCTTCCAGCAAGACTTCGCGGCCCAGATCGGCGTGCTGATCGGCCTCATGTGGATGAATGCCAACGGTCGCCCAGACATCGCTCTCCCGCTCTGCCGTAGCGACAACATCGCCCCATTCACGTTCACGCGTAGATATATTGAGGAAGCCGCTCACTCCGGCAGCGCGCGCATTGGCAAGTGCCTCGCCCTGACGTTCAGCAAGGCCTTCGTAATTCAGGTGGCAGTGGCTATCGATCAGCATCAGCCGCCCTCGCCTTCAGGCATATCGAGGCGCGGGAAAAGGCCCTGCGGCTTTTCCAGAGTGAAACCGCTTTCCGCTAGGGACGAATACCACTGCGAGCCGATTGCTTCCGGCGTGCGCAGATCCGCGCCGACGCCCATGGCGTCAAGCAGCTTCGTCATTGATTCCGGCATCACCGGAATGACCGCGACGGCCAATTGCGCGATGCAGATGTACAGCGTTGCAAGGACTGTTTCCATGCGCTGCGGATCGGTTTTCTTGAGTGCCCAGGGCGCTTCTGAATCGACATAGGCGTTGCAGGCGAAAACGGCGCTCATCCACGATTCAAGCGCTTGAGCGAAGGCCAAGTCGGCGAAAGCTTTCGGCATTTCATCACGCACCACTCGTCCGACATGTTCGAACAAGGCATTGTCTGCTTTTGTATGGCCGTTGATGGGTGGAAGCGCCGCATCGCAGTTCTTGAAAACAAGCGAAAGCGTGCGCTGTGCAAGATTGCCGAAGCTGTTCGCCAATTCCGAATTAGACCGATTTACAATGGCTTGCGGTGAATAGCTGCCATCTTGCCCAAAGCTGAATTCGCGCAGCAGGAAATACCGCAGCGTGTCGACGCCGTACAAATCAGCAAGCTCGCCCGGATCGGTGACATTGCCAAGCGATTTGCTTTCCTTCTGACCCTTGTTCAGGAGGAAGCCGTGCGCGAACACTTGCTTGGGCAAAGCGATATCGGCGCTCATCAGGAAGGCTGGCCAATAGACTGCGTGGAAACGGGTGATGTCTTTCCCGATCAGATGAAGGTCTGCCGGCCAGAACTTTGCCATATCTTCGGTAGGATCAGGATAGCCAAGGCCGGTGAGGTAGTTGGTGAGCGCATCGACCCACACATACATCACGTGGTCTTCCGCTCCTGGAACTTTTACGCCCCAGTCAAAGCTGGTGCGGCTGATCGAAAGATCACGCAGGCCGCCCTCGACAAAGCGCATCACTTCGTTGCGGCGGCTTTCCGGACGGACGAAATCGGGCTGTTCGTTGAATAACGCTAGCAGTTTGTCCTGATAGGCAGACAGGCGGAAGAACCAGCTTTCCTCGACGGTCCATTCTACCGGCGTGCCTTGGGGTGAAAGCTTATCGCCGCCCTCACCATCGACCAGTTCACTCTCGTCGTAATAGGCTTCATCGCGGATAGAGTACCAGCCTTCGTACCGGTCGAGATACAGATCACCTTTGGCTTCCATAGCCTGCCAAAGCGCCTGGCTTGCGCGGTGGTGCTCATCCTCGCTCGTGCGAATGAAGCGATCATACGAAATGTTCAGCGCGTCAAACAAGTCGCGGAAATAACCGGACATTTCGTCTGCCAATGCGCGCGGTGTGGTGCCCAGATCGCGCGCCTTTTGCGCCATTTTAAGGCCGTGTTCGTCCGTTCCCGTCTGGAAGCGGACCTCACGGCCCATTTGGCGGTGGAAACGTGCAAGGACGTCAGCTGCGATCGTCTCATAGGCGTGGCCGATATGCGGCTTGCCATTGGGATAGTGAATCGCGGTGGTGAGATAAAAAGGGTCTGCCATTATGGCCGCTTCCCTAGGACGCGCTCCGGGATGCCGCAAGGCTGGCGAGCAGCGTCCCTACTTCCATTATGAGCAATCCCGCATCGAAATTGGCCGTCGGTGCCTGAGCAGACAGCCGCACAAGCGCGCCGTGCGCCTCCGTGATGGCGGGGATTTCAGTGTGCGAAACGCCCGCCAGGCGTGCAGATACAACCGCGCGGGCGAGTTCAATAGCGGCCAATTGTTTCTCGCGTGACGGACGCATGCCCATCGCGCCGGCCATCCTGCCACGCAGACTGAAATCGGGATCACCGTCCTTCGCGATCTGCTGCATCAGCATGTGGATTTTACCCAGATCAAGTTCGACAAAATCAATCGCAGCGCCGGGGGACCCACTGGCAGCCGCGATGGCGGCGGCGCGCATTTCTCCGCTTGCCTGTGGAGATTCCCGGGCAAGAACAGCGTCCATATCCGCATCCGAAATGCGCGGAAAACTCAACACGCGGCAGCGGGATCGGATGGTGGGAAGCAAGCGCCCGATACGGTGCGCGATCAGGATGAAGAATGTGCCCTGCGGTGGTTCCTCCAGGCTTTTGAGCAGCGCGTTGGCGGCTCCGCCTTCCATATCATCTGCCGGGTCAATAATCACCGCCCGGCGCGAACCCATGGTGGGCCGTGTGTTGAGCCGCTGCTGCAGTTTGCGGATCTGGTCGATCTTGATGTTGCGCGCGAGTTCATAGGGTTTACCGTCACTGGCCTTCTTGGACTCTGCATCGTTCCTGGGAGGATGTGAGAGATAAAGAATATCTGGATGATCGCCAGCAGGTTGCGCAAGCCCGATTTCAGCGACCAGTTCACGCGCTGCGGCCCGTGCAAATGCGGATTTTCCGACGCCCTTGCGACCTGACAGAATCCAGCCGTGATGCATGCGCTCTCCGCCAAGAGCGCGGCGCCATTCACCCCAGGCATCTTCATGGCCGATATAGTCGGCGGGCAGAAGGCTCAACCTCCCTCCCCCAGCAGTGGGGCAATGGCGCGCCATACCCGTTCATGAACGATGTCCATTGTGCCGGATGCGTCGATCAGCACAAAACGTTCCGGGTCCATCGCCGCCAGATCACGGAAACGGGCCGCGACACGGGCGTGATACGGCGCAGAACGTCCGCCGATCCGGTCTGTCTCGTCACCATCACGTGCAGCCAGTCGGGCCGCAACGTCATCAGTCTCGGCGTAAAGCAGGAAGGTCACATCGGGCATTAGCGCATGAGATCCGATGGTATGCATTGAAAGGATGGCGTCGTCGGACAAATCGCTTCCCCCGGCCTGATAGGCGCGGGAAGAATCGATAAATCGATCGCACACCACCCAGTCACCGCGGTCGAGCGCTGGTCTGATGGCGTGATTGACATGGTCGGACCTTGCAGCGGCGAACAGCAGCGCCTCTGCTCTTGCATCCCAGTCATATTGCTTGTCGAGCAGAAGTGTGCGGATCGCCTCTGCGCCCGGCGTCCCGCCAGGTTCGCGCGTCAGCAGCACGCCGAGCCCGCGCGCACGAAGAATATCGGCTAGCATCCGGGCCTGCGTGGATTTGCCAACTCCTTCGCCGCCTTCAAAAGTGATGAAACGTCCGCTGCTCATGCAATCCACCTCGAGAATGCGTTTGCTATTCGCTGGAAAGCATTGGCTTTCGAGACGTCCTCAGCGGCTTCCAGAGGAGCTTCAAGCACGCTCTCGCCATCAATTGTCAGGCGTAGCCGTGCGATTGTATCGCCTGCCGCAATGGGTGCCTGTATCGGCCCGCGATAGACAATATCGATTTGCCAGCGTCCAGTTTCTGCGCCCTCGGGTATTGCAATCGTAAAATCGGCGGGCAGTTGCAGATTAACCTGCGCCTGTGCGCCTTCCTGCACCTCTGCGCTTCCTATCCGGGATCCTTGAGCCAGCAGAGTGCGCCGGTCAAACCCGTCAAAGCCCCATTCAAGCAGTGCACGTGATGCCTCATCACGCAAGGTCTGGTCAGGTGACCCTGCAATCACCATCACCAGTCGCCTGCCGGCGCGCTCCGCCGATCCGAGGAAAGTGTAGCCTGCTTCGTTGGTGTAGCCGGTTTTTAATCCGTCAGCGCCTTCAACGCGGCCTGTGACAGGATCATGGTTTGCCTGGGCGATATCGCGCCAACGGAGGCTACGGTGACCGAAAAAGCGGCCATACAGTCCGGGATAGCGCTGCGTGATGGCCTCCGCGAGGATCGCAAGGTCGCTTGCCGTGGTATAGGTCTGCCCGTCATCGGGGAAGCCATTGGGAGAGCCGAAATGCGTGTCGCTCATCCCAAGATCACGTGCATTGGCATTCATCAGGTCCAGCCATTCATCAAGCGAACCGGTAGCCGCCATCGCCATTGCCACGCTGGCATCATTGCCGGAGATGGTGGTTATGCCAAGCAACAACTGAGCGACAGTTGGCCGGTCGCCAGCGCGCAGGAACATGTTGGACCCCTCGGCATACCACTCATCCTCAAGCGCCGCGCTGTAGAGGTAGGGCATGTCGAGCCGCAGATCGCCTTCATCGACCAGTTTGAAAGCGGTGTAGGCCGTCATCACCTTCGTGACAGAGGCGGGCACGAAGCGGCGATGCGCTTCACGCTCAAACAACACCTGACCGTTGGACAGGTCAATCAGCAAGGCTACGGGGATTTCGTCCGGTACCGGAGCATCAGCCGGGATCGCAGGCGAACTTGCCAATGCCAGCGGCATTGCCGCCAATATCATCGCTGCCTTTTGCTTCACGCCCGTTCCGCCAGTTTGAGCAGCGAACAGGCAGGAATGCCGGTCAGCCGCTGGTTAGGATTCGTGCGTCGCTATACCCTGCACGGCGAACGTTGGCGAGCGAGGCCTCGGCTTCTCCACGGGTGAGGAACGGGCCGGTCCGTACGCGGTAGTAGCGGCCCGATTGGGTGATCTGTCCACCAAGGACATTGGCCACACGTTCTGCGCGCTCAATTGTCGAAAATGCAGCCGCCTGAACCACGAAATTTCCTTCTGCTGCAATTGCTGGTGCGGTAGCTGGTTCGACGATTGGTGCGATAGAAGCCTGCGCCATTTCGCCCAGAGAATCGCCTGGATTAGCATCGCCTGGAGAAGCATCGAGCGGCGGAAGCGTCAGCGGTGTTCCCGGTACAGGCGGCAGTTCTGCTCTGGCTGTCTCAATAGGTGCCGGTGGGGCAGAATCCGGTATTCGCGGTGTCGGCATTGCATCCGACGCAGCAAGTGCCACCGTTTCGATGCTGCTTTCCGGCACGGCAGACAAAGCGGCGGGCGTGGCCGCGTTTTCCGCACGCAGCGAAGCCCCGCCGTCAGCGGGCAAACGGCGTTGCAGCACAGTCAACAAGGATTGCGGCGTATCCATGCGCAGCGAAGCGGGTTCACCCCCACGCAATACAAACCGTTCTGTCTCGGGCGGGTTGACACGGCGGACCCGCACCGGTGTTTCGGCAGTCGCGCCAAGCTGCGCCAGTGCTGCGGGCGATAAAGCCAAAAGATGATTGCTTGTCATCGGACCGCGCCGTTCAAGCCGCACCAGCACTGTTCGTCCGGTTTCCAACGAGGTTACTTCGACATAGCTTGGAAACGGCAATGTGTGGTGCGCGCCCGAATATCCGACCGCCCCCAGATCCACGGCAACGTAGCCGACATGGTCGTAGTTCAGCGTATCGCTGGGTATATATTCAACCCCGGCAACGCGATAAGGTTCACCTACAAGGACGGGATAATCAGCGCGCGGGCCGTTTGATCCGCGCATTGCAGTGGCTGATTGGTCACCCGCCGAGGCGAGTCCCGAATCGGACCCTCCACCTCCCAATGTGCCGCAAGCCGACAGGCCAGCAGTAAGGAATACGGTTAAAACCCCGCGCTTGAGCACGGCGAAACGGACGTCATCTGGTAATCTCATCTGCAAGCAACCCCACACTCATGGCGTAGTAATTCGAGCAGTTATATTCGAGGATAACCCTATAATTCTGAGTTAAGAGGTAACCGGGAGCTGCCGGGCCGTCCGGTTCGAACAGCGCAGCCAGCGTATCCTCAGCGATCGGCGCCTGCGGTGTTATTCCTCTTTCACGCCACTCCCGAACGGTTAGCCAGCGGCTGTGACGTTCATGGACCCGCGGACAAATCGGTGAGTTGACGTGGTTCTCGATGCCCGAACGATTGGCGGAATTTGGCACAAACGCCCGCACCGCCCAGGGTTCGCCTTGTCGCCAACCGGCATCACGGAAATAATTTGCGATCGAAGCCAGTGTATCGGCATCGGAATTCCAGATGTCGCGATCTCCATCGCCGTCACCATCAACCGCGAGCCGCAGATAGACGCTCGGCAGGAACTGCCCATTGCCGAAGGCTCCGGCCCAGCTGCCTACCAGCTGATTGCGCGATACGCCCTGATCAACCATCTTCAGAACGTCAATCAATTCGCGTTCGAACAGGTCACGGCGGCGCCCGTCCCACGCCAGCGTGGCAAGGCTGCGCGGCAGATCGAAACTGCCCATGACCGCGCCATAGGCGGTTTCATGCCCCCATATGGCAATGATGATTTCAGCAGGAACGCCATATTGCCGCTCCACCTGCGAGGCGAGCGGGCGAAGACGGGACAATGTGCGCACACCGCCATTGATGCGCGCCTGCGTATTATGCCGCGCGATATAGGCAGCCATTGACGGGAAACCGGTCGATGATCTGGTGCTGCCGCTGGACAATAACTGGTCGCGGTCCAGCTCCAGCACGCGGTTGTTGGGCGTAAGGCTGCCCAGAACACGGTCGATCGTTTGCTGGCTGACCCCCTCTGACCGAGCATGTTGCCCGACCGTCTGCATATATTGCTGGAAGCTTTCCTGTTGAGCCGAGGCGGGGCTGGCACTGAGAAGGCAGGCGGCGATGGCGAGGCCGAAATGGCGAATTCGAGGAAATTTCATGATGGTACCCTAAGCGATTGCGCGGACGGGTGGAATCCCCTGATTTGCACTAAACGACCAAATTGCATGCATCTGCGACGGACAGAAGATGAATTGCGTTGCCCCGACACAACAAGTGGTGGTGACAGAGACCAAATTTCGCGCTAATCGGCGCGCGCTCAGTCGGACAGGTGGCAGAGTGGTCGAATGCACTAGTCTTGAAAACTAGCGTGGGTGCAAGCCTACCGTGGGTTCGAATCCCACCCTGTCCGCCAACAGCCCCTTACAGCGCAAATCTGGCGAGTGCCTCGTAGTCGGCCATGCACTCCTCTGCGACTGCGGCATATTCGCCTTCTAGCTTCGGGATGTCTTGCGGAGCGGTGCCAAAGCCCGTTGAGGCATTGACCTTGTCATACCAGTGAGCGCCCCAGACGCCGTCTTCCGGATGCGGGCCTTTTTGCCAACTGAGCATTGCAGGGTCCCAAGCTATGCCAAGCGCGGTGCAAAGCTTTCGCAAAACGCCAGGTGGATCCCGCAGGATTGCATCGCTGTCGACTACGGGCGGAGGGTTGCCGTTGCGATCAGCCTCCTGATCAAAATAACGACGAAGCTGCGCGAAGCCGAGCATTTCGGCGCGGCGCAATTCGTTCTTTTTCCGATAGCTCGCGACAACCCGCTCGGGCGCCCGGATCAGGAAAGCGTGGCGATGGTCTGGCATGTCAGCAATTGAGACCGGGCCGACCATATGGTGCGGCATGTGCTTCTGATACCAAATTTGAGCGCCGACTGGTGCCTCACCGGACTGGGCCGCCAACACAGAGCGCCAGTCGCAATCCATATCCGCAATGGTCTCTGCGCCGAGCGGATGATTTTCTCCGCTTGCCTTCAGGAAAGCGCCATAGAACGGCTCATCAGAGACTGCGCAATCGGGCCGCGCGCCGAAGCTGCGCATCATCGCGGTGGAGATATTGCGCGGGCCGGACCACATGGCGATCCGGATTGTCATGCCTTCTCTTGGGGCCGTGCCCTGCCCTTCACATCATTGGCGAGCAATTCGAGGTAGAGGCGCTGCAATCGCTCCACCATCGGGCCGCGCTCGGTCCCGAGCAGCCGCCCATCAACCGTTCCGACCGGCGCGACGCCAGCAAAGGTGCCGGTGGTAAAAGCTTCGTCCGCTCCGTACACGTGGGTGAGCGAGAAATTGCGTTCGCGGACCGTGATACCGGCTCCGCGTGCAGCCTCGATCACGGCACCTCGCGTGATACCATCAAGACAATAATCACCGGTGGAGGTCCAGATTTCGCCATCTCTCGCGATGAAGAAATGGGTGGAATTGCAGGTAGCGACAAAGCCGTGCGGATCCAGCATCAGCGCCTCGTCCGCGCCTGCCTGAGTCGCCTGAATACAAGCGGTTATGCAATTGAGCTTGGAATGGCTGTTAAGCATCGGATCCTGCACATCGGGATATCCGCGCCGTACGTGGACGGTAAACAGATCGAGCATCCGCGTCGCAGTTTCGGGTGCAGGTTCCTTCCACTCGGGAATGATCACGATGGTAGCAGGAGAGATCACCACGCGCGGGTCCTGATAGGGCGTGGAGCGCACACCGCGCGTCACCATCAGCCGCACATGCGCGCCATCTTCCGTCATGCCATTGGCATCGAGCACGGCGTAAAGCCGCCGCTCCAGCTCCTCACGCGAAACACCAAGGTCCATCGCAATGGTCTTTGCCCCGCGCCAGAGCCGGTCGAAGTGCCGGTCCAGAAATGCAAGCCGACCCTGATGAAGTCGCAGGCCTTCCCATACCCCGTCGCCCAACATGAAGCCGCTATCAAACACGCTGACCTTCGCCTCGTCACGCGGGAAATGCGTGCCGTTTACGTCGATCATTATGCCTGCATTGCGCGGATCAGGGATGTAGCTGTGGGTGCCCTTGCCTTCCATCTATTTGGCCACGGGATCAGATATGCAAGGCGCGGCCGTATGCGGCCAGAACGCTCTCGTGCATCGATTCCGAGATGGTCGGATGCGGGAATACCGTGCCCATCAGCTCCGCCTCGGTCGTCTCCAGCGTTTTGCCGATGGTGTAGCCCTGGATCATCTCGGTCACTTCTGCGCCGATCATATGCGCGCCCAGCAATTCGCCGGTTTTGGCGTCGAACACGGTCTTGGTGAAGCCCTCGGCCTCGCCAAGAGCGATGGCCTTGCCGTTGCCAATGAACGGGAACATGCCGACCTTTACCTCATGGCCCGCTTCCTTCGCCTTGGCCTCGGTCATGCCGACGCTGGCGATTTGCGGGTGGCAGTAGGTGCAGCCGGGGATCGCATCGCGGTTGAGCGGGTGGGGGTGCACATCCTTGTTGCCCATTTCCTGCGCGATGGCTTCGGCACAGGTAACGCCTTCATGGCTTGCCTTGTGCGCCAGCCAAGGGCCGGGGGTGCAATCGCCAATCGCCCAAAGGCCCTTGGACTTCGTGCGGCCATAGGGATCGATCTGGATGAAGCCGCGGTCCATTTCCACCAGCTTGTCCGCGCCGATATTCTCGGTGTTGGGCATGATGCCGATGGCGGTGATGCAGTGGGAGAATTCGCTGGTTTCGACCTTGCCATCCTTGGCCTTGATCTTGGCAGTCACGCCCTTGTCGGTCACCTTGATGTCATCAACACCAGCGCCGGTCATGATTGTGATGCCCTGCTTGGTCAGGCTTTTTTCAAGGAAGGCGGACACGTCCTTGTCTTCCACCGGAACCACCCGGTCGAGCATTTCGACCACGGTAACATCGACGCCCATGTCATTGTAGAAGCTGGCAAATTCAATACCGATTGCGCCGCTGCCGATGACCAGAAGTTTCTTCGGCATTTCCGGAGGTGTCATGGCGGTGCGGTAAGTCCATACGCGCTTGCCGTCTGCTTTCGCGAACGGCAGGTCGCGGGCGCGCGCTCCGGTGGCGACGATCACATGTTTCGCGGTGAGCTTTTCCTCACCCTTGTCGCCTTTCACGGAAAGGCTGGTCGGGCCGGTCAGCGTGCCCTCCCCCATGTGTACCGTTATCTTGTTCTTCTTCATCAGGTGCGCGATGCCAGAGCTAAGCTGCTTGGCAACGCCGCGGCTGCGCTTCACGACAGCTTCCAGATCGGCCTCGATCGTGCCTGCGATTTTCAGGCCGTAATCTGCGGCGTGCTGCGCGTAATGCAGGATTTCAGCAGAACGCAGCAGCGCCTTTGTCGGGATACAGCCCCAGTTGAGGCAGATCCCGCCGAGGTTTTCACGTTCGACAATGGCGGTTTTCAGGCCAAGCTGCGCGCAGCGGATCGCCGCAACATAGCCGCCGGGGCCGGAACCGAGAACGATGACGTCGTAATTGCTGTCTGCCATTTTGGTACTCCAACTGTATTCCGCTCACCCTGAGCCTGTTGAAGGGTGCGCAGGTTTATTACGTGTATCCTAGATATCAACCGCCCGCGGCTTGCCCGCGTCATCGATCGCAACGAATGTGAATTTGGCCGAGGTGACGATTTCGTCCTCTTCAGAATGACGTTCCCGCCGGTATGCATCCGTGGCGATCACCATGCTGGTGCGCCCGACATGGGTGATCTCGGCATAGACGGAGACTTCGTCCCCCACCTTCACTGGCTTGTGAAACTCGACGCCGTCCATTGCAACGGTAACCGCCCTGCCCTTTGCCCTGCGGGCCGCGACAAGACCCGCGCCGGAGTCCATCAGGCTCATCAGCCAGCCGCCGAAGATGTCGCCATATGCATTGGCATCGGCGGGCATGGCGACTGTGCGCATGGCGGGGTCACGCGACACAACGGTGCCTATGCCACCAGCCCCAGCGGTGCCTCGATCATTTCCTTGAAGGCTTTCATTAGCTGCGCGCCGTCTGCGCCGTCGATGGCGCGGTGGTCGAAGCTGCCGGTGGCGCTCATCACGGATGCGATTTGCAAGCTGTCATCGACGACATAAGGGCGCTTGTCGCCCGCGCCGATGGCCATGATCATGCCCTGCGGCGGGTTGATGACCGCTTCGAACTGCTTGATGCCGAACATGCCCATGTTGGAAAGGCTGGCGGTGCCGCCTTGATATTCCTCAGGCGCGAGTTTGCCGTCCTTGGCACGCGTGGCCAGGTCTTTCATCTCGGTCGAAATCTTGCTGATCGCCTTGCTGCCCGCATCGGTGATGATGGGGGTGATAAGGCCATTGGGAATGCTGACAGCAACCGACACATCGGCGCGGCTGAACTTCAGCATGGAATCGCCAGCGAACTGCACATTGCAGGCAGGCACGGCTTCCAGTGATTTGCCCAGCGCCTTGATCATCAGATCATTGACCGAGAGCTTTACGCCCTGCGATTCCAGCGCAGCGTTCAATTCGCCGCGCAGTTTGAGCAGTGCATCGAGGCGGATATCGACCGTGAGGTAGATGTGCGGAACGGTCTGTTTGGATTCGGTCAGGCGGCGCGCGATGGTTTTGCGCATGCCGGAAAGCTTCTCGACCTCGTGCGGGATGCCGAAATCTTGTGCTTCGACCGGTGCGGCAGCAGGGGCCGGAGCAGCGGCAGGAGCGGCGGTGCTGGCGGAAGCAGCGGCAGCTGGTTTCGCGCTGTCCACATCGGCCTTCACAATGCGGCCATTGGGGCCGGAGCCTGTCACGCCGGCAAGGTCGATACCTTTCTGTTCGGCAATGCGCTTTGCCAATGGGGATGCGATCACGCGATTGCCCGGGGATGCCGCAGGTGTAGGTGCAGGCGTTGGCGCAGATGGTGCGGTCGCAGCAGATGGCGCTTCCTCAGCAGCAGCCGCAGCAGGCGCGGCGGAAGCGCCATCGCCAACCGGAGCCACGCTGCCAGCATCTTCGCCCTCTTCGGCCAGAGTTGCGATTACCGTGCCAACAGCCACCCCTTCGGTGCCTTCATCGACCTGGATGTGCGCAATCACGCCTTCATCCACAGCTTCGAATTCCATCGTAGCCTTGTCGGTCTCGATCTCGGCCATGATGTCACCGGCGGAAACACTGTCCCCAACCTTCACAAGCCATTTGGCGAGGGTGCCCTCCTCCATCGTGGGTGAAAGTGCGGGCATCTTGATGGCAATCGGCATGGGTGAAGCAGGCTCCCTTATCTGCTAGCTGGTCTGCTATTATTTCTGCTGGCGTTCTTGGCCAATTTGCGCCGCTGGGGCAAGGCATCTTGCGTATGAAGCCAAATGGCTGGATACCCAAGGCTTGGGACGGGGAAATACGAATGCGCGTTTATCTGGTCATCGTTGACGAAACCGAAGAGGCGCATGTGGCGCTGCGCTTCGCATCGCGCCGTGCGGCGAAAACCGGCGGCATGGTGCATCTGCTCGCCCTTGTGCCGCGGCAGGCCTTCAGCGCCTTTGGTGGTATTCAAGCGACAATCGAGGAAGAGGCGCGTGACCGTGCCGAAGTACTGGCCAATTCTGCCGCTGGCGAACTAGCCTATGAAAGCGGAAAGATGCCGCAAATCGCGGTCCGCGTCGGAGACGGCAAGGACGTCATTTCCGATTATCTGAAAGAGCACCCGGAAGTTGCCGCTCTCGTGCTGGGAGCGGCCCCGGAGGGTGCACCGGGACCACTGGTATCGCACTTTTCTGCGCATGCAGGTGCCCTGAGCTGCCCGTTGTTTGTCATTCCGGGCGGTCTGTCGAACGAGGAAGTCGATCGCCTGAGTTGACAGTCAGGTGAGCGTTCCGCGCGTCGGATAATCATTATCCAGCGTGTAATCGATGCCTTGCAGCAGCTCGTCCAGCGGCGGGCGTGTGAACGGTGCGCTTTGCACGACCGAAAAATGCAGCGACATGTTTGGCTTCACCAGAAACAGCGCAGGCTCCGAAAAAATCTTCGGCTCTTCGCTGCCTTCGCGTTTGCCGGAAATATACAGGCCCCATTGCCGGGCCTGATCTTCGGTCAAGCTATGTACCAGCGGCAAGTCATGCGTTTCCCAATCGGAATCGACGACCATCGCGCGGTCTTCGCTATCCATCGAAATCGCGAATGCATTGACACCGCGGGAAGTGAAATCCTCCAGCCGACCGCCAATTTCTTCCAGATAGCGTTTGCAAACCGGGCAATGTTTGCCGCGGTAGAACACCAGCATGGTGTAGTTTTCAGGTTCCTGCCTGGACAGGTGAAAACGGGCATCTATGGTCAGCGGAAGCTCAAGATCGGGAACCGGTTGGCCGGGGGTTAACATGTAAATTCTCCTTTCCCAACCAATGGATTGGCAGGGCAAGGCGTTCCGTCATTTCTTCTTGCGACCCTGATGTCGTATGTTGCCAGGGCGTCCACGCGGGCCGACCTGATGCTTGCCTTGTTTGTCTTTCCGGGGGCCATTCTTGAACGAACGGTCCTTTCGCGGCGCTGGGCGATCTCCGCGCGGCTGCACCTTCTGGCCGCCATCGCCATCGGGCAGCTCAAACTTCAGCGCTCCGGTCAGTGGATTGGCCTCCCCCAACCGCAGGTCCAGCGTATCGCCAACCGCAAACTTCGTGCCGCTATCGCTACCGATCAGTGCGCGGGCAGCGTCGTCATGGCGGAAATATTCCCGGCCAAGCGTGGAGATTGGCACAAGCCCATCTCCGCCCAGACCTACGATGGTGGCGAAGAAACCGAAGCTTTGCACCCCGGTGATACGCGTAGGGAAAACTTCGCCGACGCGAGCGGAAAGCCATGCGGCGACATAGCGGTCGACTGTGTCGCGCTCTGCCTCCATTGCGCGCCGTTCAGTGACGCTTATGACATCTGTGATCTTGCTCAAATCGTCTCGGTCACGGTCGGCAAGGCCGCTGGAATCGGGAATAGCTCCCTTGGGCGCGGGCAGTTCCAGCCCGAAGCCATCCACCAGTGCGCGGTGGACAAGCAGATCGGCATAGCGGCGGATTGGCGATGTGAAATGCGCGTACGAACCGAGTGCGAGGCCAAAATGGCCGGCATTCTGGGGCCCGTAGTAAGCCTGCGTTTGGCTGCGCAGAACAGCCTCCATTATCAACGCCTTTTCAGACGGATCGGCGATATCCTTCAGCATACGGTTGAACAGGCCGGGGGTGATGACCTGCCCCAGTGCGAGGTTCTTTCCGATGGCATCGAAATACTCTCGCAAGGCAATCAGTTTTTCGCGGGAAGGCGGTTCGTGGATGCGGTACACAACGGGCTGGACCTTGCTTTCCAGCGCCTTTGCCGCCGCGACATTGGCGGAGATCATGAAGTCTTCCACCACCCGGTGTGCATCCAGCCGTTCGCGGACCGCGATTTCCTCGATTTGCCCTGCTTCGTTCAGCACAACGCGGCGTTCGGGCAGATCAAGATCGAGCGGGTCGCGGTCGGCGCGGGCGGAGGCAAGCAGCTTCCATGCGGCCCAGAGGTTTTTCAGATTATCGCCAGCGGTTTCCTCGTCAATACGCTGCTGGGCGACTTCATAGGCCACCGTTTCCGCAATCCGCACGATAGCGCGGGTGAAGCGCCAGTTGCTGATCTGGCCCTTTTCATTGATAGTGAAGTGGCAGGCCATCGCCGCTCGGTCTTCGCCTTCGCGTAAGGAACAGACATCTGCGGACAGCACTTCAGGAAGCATCGGCACGACGCGGTCGGGGAAGTAAACGGAGTTGCCGCGCTTGCGGGCCTCCCGGTCAAGCCTGCTTCCGGGACGCACATAGTAAGACACATCGGCAATCGCGACGAGAGCCTTGAAGCCGCCCTTCCCGTCCGGCTCGGCCCAGATCGCGTCATCATGGTCGCGCGCATCGGCGGGGTCGATAGCGACGATGGGCAAATGGCGAAGATCTTCACGTTTCTCTTCGTGCAGCGGCAGTTTCGCGGCCAGTTCAGCCTCGTCCAGCACGTCCTGAGGGAAAGTGTGCGGGATGCCGAATTTGTGGATGGCGATGAGGCTGTAACTTTTCGGCGCGAGCGGATCGCCCAGCACCTCTATCACTTTCGCGCTGGCATTGCGCCCGCGACCGGCAGGTTCGGCAAGCACCAGTTGGCCGGCCTCTGCCCCGCCTTTGTCGCTGACTTTGGTGGACGTGCGGATCTTCTTGTCGACGGGCGCAAGCCATGCCTGGCCACCCTTGTCGATCTCGATCACGCCCAGCATTGCGCCCTCTTCATTGGGCAGCTTCTTCATCGGGTGCGCGATGAAGCCCTTCCCGGCCTCTTCAGTGCGCGCAAGGATGCGATCGCCCACTCGGAGAGCTGCCTGCTTCTTGCGTTCGATCACGCGCAAGCGCGGCGGCGCGGCGCCATCATCGGGCTGCCAACTTTCGGGAACGGCGACGGGTTCGCCCTCGTCGATCTCGACAATGCGCAGGACGGTGACTTTGGGCACGCCACCCATCCGGTGAAACGCAGTTTTGCGGCCATCGATCAGGCCTTCCTCGGCCATGTCTTTAAGCCGCGCCTTGAGCGCGATCTTTTCCTGCCCTTTCAGGCGGAAATGTTTGGAAATCTCGCGCTTGCCAGCAGGGCCATCGGCGTTCTTGATGAACTCCAGAATCTGGTCCTTGCTGGGAAGACCTTGGAATTTGCGGGTATTGGGACGTTTCTGCATGGCCCGCTATATGGGGGCTTAGTCCTCTGTGTCGATGGGCAGCGGATAGAAACCCCCGCCGGGGACTGCGCTGGACACCGGGCTTTCGGAACCATCCGACGCTACTGAGCTAACGCCGAATATCCAGTCATCGCCTCGCTGCGCTACCAGTTCAACCGACAAACCTTCATCACTGGTGAGGATCACTGTCGCATCGGATTCAACCGACGCGCTGCCTGACGTCCGGTACTCATCCATGGCTTCTGTTCCCGTGTCGACGGTAAGAACCGGTTCGTTGCCCCAATAAGCTTCATCAGTCCGGCGTCGATATATGCGATAAGCTGCAACATCAGGGGCGCTATCCCATTGCAACAAGGTCGATGTCCGCACCGCACCTGCGGCTGTCACAACCGGTGGCATCGGTGCACGCGCCAGCACATCTGCAGCGCGCACGTTCAGGCGTGTCACCTGCGCGAGATATGGAAAATCCATCTCGTCGGCAGTGTCGCCATAGGTCACGCCGTCTTCGACCCGCAGGTCCTGATGCTGGTGGTCGTAATCCTCGATGGCGACCGACAGGCGGATGGCTGGATAGCCACGATCCAGGAATGGCAAATGGTCACCACCGCGCCCCATACGGTCGCTTCGCCATGTCTGGCGAACATCCAGCCCGCCTTCGGTCCGCTCTGCCAGTGTATCCAGAAAACGCGAAAGGTTGCGGCTTGGCGAATCATTCGCCCCGCCGCGGCTGCGCATTGCGGCGCGGGTTGCGTCGTCAGCATCGGCGCGCACGCCTTCTGAGAATACGCGTACATGATCGGCATCGCACACACCGTCCGACCCGCATGATCCGCCGACAACATCATTGTTGAGCACGGCCTTCACCGTCCAGCCCTGCGAGGTCACATAATCGGCCAACACGTTGCCGCCGTACAGGCCCTGTTCCTCGCCAGAGAGAAGCGCGTAGATAATGGTGGTGGGATATTGTCGCTGGCTGAGTGCTCGCGCAGCTTCCAGTACCAGCGCGCTGCCGCTGGCGTTGTCATTCGCGCCGGGGGCTTCAACATCTGCGTCCATGACGTCAGATCCGCGGCTGTCGATGTGGCCCTGGATAATGACGACTTCATTGGGCCGTTCGCTGCCCCACTGGATCGCTAAAGCGTTACGGATCAGCACAGGCTCCGGAATACGCCTGCCGCTTCGCATATCCTCTACGAATAGCGTTTCAAGGCAATCGCCGCACGCAACGCTGGCCTCGTCAAATTCTGCCCTGCCCCAATTGAGAGCAGCACCAATACCGCGCTCCGGATCGTCGTAGCTGGAAAGCGTGTGGCGCGTACCGAAGGAGATCATTGTCTCGACATTGGACTGCAATCGCTCCTGCGAAACGGGAGCGGCGGGGTCATCCTGCGCGGTGGCGGGAGCGATGGGAGCGGCGATAACTGCCGCAGTCATAAGAAGATAGCGCATAGCAAGGGTCGTCGCGCAATTTGCGGCATATGGCAAGCGGGGCGATTGCACGTGATCGAATGCACCACTAAGCTTTAGCTTTACAGCCTGATTGAAGGCTCTTGGGGGACACATCAATGAAGCATATCGCAATCGCACTCGCCGCAACCACGATGCTTGCGACACCAGCTTTCGCGCAGGTGAGCAATCTGGTCGGGCCGGTGATGGCGAACCCTACCGTTGAGGATATTGAGGAGCGCTGCCATTATTACGCCAGCTTGATCGACCTCAATCGCGATGCGATCATAGGCGATGCGGCCGAGCCAACCGTTGAAACGACACTGCAGCGTTACGACGACATCACCTCCACGGTATTCACAGGCCAGTTTGAAGGCGGCCTCTATGCGCAGGTGATGGGCACACCGGAACTGCGCGCGGCAGGCGGGGCCTGCGCGGCGCGAATCATCGGAATGCAGAGCGAAATCAGCCTTTCGCGACCGCTGTTTGAACGGCTCGAGGCGCTTGATGTCTCGGATGCCGATGCGACTACCCAGAACTATCATGCTGACATTCTCGGCCAATTCCGCCGCGCCGGCGTGGCACTGGATGATGCCGGGCGCGCCCGTGTGCAGGAAATCAACGATGCGCTTGCCGCACTCAGCGTGGAGTTCGCTCGGAACATCGCGGAAGACGGCCGCACAATCGAAATCGCTCCGCACGAGCTGGACGGTTTGCCACAAGACTATATCGACGCGCGCGAAGTCGGAGAGAACGGGATGATCACGATCACGACCGCTTCCCCCGATGTGAGCCCGATCCTGTCCTACGCAGTAAATGACAATCTGCGCCGCCGTGTTCTGGATGTTTATTCCCAGCGCGCGTGGCCAGCGAATGACGAAGTGCTGCGGCAGATATTCACTCTGCGCGGAGAGCTTGCCGATCTGCTCGGTTATGACAATTACGCCGAGCTGCAATTTGCCGAACGGATGCTAAATACCACGGACAAGGTTGAAGACCTGATCGTTGAAACCGAAGCCGCGGCCCGTCCGGTGGCAGAAGCGGATTACGCGCAGCTTTTCGCAATGCTTCAGGAGTTGCAGCCAGGTGCAGAGCAGATCGAGGCGCACCAGTTGGGCTGGCTTGCGCCCAAAGTGCAGCAGGCCAATTATGACTTCGACCGCCAGGAAGCGCGCGAGTATTTCCAGCATGACAACGTGCGTGACGGCATTTTTGCTCTGACGCAGCAGTTGTTCGGTGTGGAAGTGCGCAATTGGGATACGCCTGTCTGGCATGAAGATGCCGAAGCGTATGAGCTCATTGAAAATGGCGAGGTGATTGGCCGCTTCTATCTCGATTCCCATCCGCGCCCTGGTAAATACACCCACAACAATGTCGTACCGCTGTATGTCGGGACACCCGTTGATGGCATTCCAGTCGCGGCGCTTGTCCAGAATATGCCCGATGGACTCATGGAACACGGGCAGGTCGAAACCTTCCTGCACGAATTTGGCCATGTCCTGCATTTCATCTTCGGCAGCCGTCACCGCTGGGCTGGAACTAGCATGTTCACGGTGGAGTGGGACTTCATCGAAGCTCCGTCGCAGATCCTTGAAAACTGGGTTTACGATTATGACACTTTGGCCAGCTTCGCGGTAAACGCTGAAGGCGAGACTATCCCGCGCGATCTGGTGGAACGTATGAATGCGGTCCGTTACTTTGGGCAGGGTATGGGCGAGATGCGGCAGCTGGGCCTGACTGCGACATCGTATAATTTCTACACCCAGCCCATTCCAGGCGATTTGGGCGAGGCGGCGCGTGATTGGCAGCAGGATTACTCGCTGACGCCGATTTCTCCGACGCAGGAAATGCAGGCGGCGTTCGGCCATCTGGATGGCTACGGCGCGGCCTATTACACCTACGGCTGGTCCCGCGTGATTGCGGCCGAAATGTTCAGCCGCTTCCTTGCCGAAGGTATTACCAACCCGGAGACTGCGGCGGACTATCGCCGGCTGGTGCTGGAGCCGGGTGGCACCAAACCAGCGGCGCAACTGGTTCGTGATTTTACCGGGCGGACCATATCCTTCGACGCTTTCCGCGAAACTTTGGAGCGCGGCCTGCCGGGAGAATAGCCCAGCGACTTGGTGAGGAGCCCGGGCTTTACCGTCCCGGCGCTGCCGGCATCTCGCCATAGCGGTTGGGCCCATCCTGCGACTTCATCACGCCAAAACCGATCACAAACAACATGGCGAGCCAACCAGCAATGTTGGACCAATGTAGTGTCAATTGGGCCTGCAATCGCTCCATTTCAGCGGGGTCGGCGGCAGCGGCGAAAATTGCGCCCATGCTGTCTATCATTGCGATGCTTCCGCCGATTGCGATAATCTGGAGCGCTATCGGAACAAGCGCAAGATACCCGGAGAAGCCACCATCGTGCAGCCGCCGCACAAATGATGCTGCGAGCATCAGAATGAAGACCACTGAAATCGCTGCCGAGATATAGATCTGCGTCCCCATCGCATCCGCCATCCCGGTAAACATTTCTGCCTGCATCTGTTCCTGACCGGCACCGGACTGAGCCGCATCAAGTGCAGTTCCCATTCCAGCAATGATGAGCGGAATACTGGCTAGCATGCCGAGCACGAATTGCGCTACCACAAGAAAAAGAACGTACCACCAAAAGGTTGGCCGGCCATCGCGCCCGGAAAAGTCACCCAGTTTGCCGAAATTGTACTTGATGGCGTCGATCATCGAAATGGCCCCCCTTGGTTTTGTTCAATAAGCGCGTGCGACGTATATTCGCTCTACTGCAGGTTTTCCGGTGAAAATACAGCTGCCGTCTGCCGGCGGCGTGTTCATGGGCACATTGCGGAATGTCAGTTTGAGCGCTTTTAGCTGCGATATGACCGCCTCCAGCCCTTCCCCACTTGGCTTGGACCATTGCACTTCTACCCAGCCGGGACGGTGCTGATCTTCGCCGTAATATTCTGAAAGTCCGGCCATGTCGGTGATGTCGCGGATAATATTGGCTTCCCGGCGGTCGCGCGCCTCTGTGAATAGGCCGCTTTGCATCCCGGCAAGAATCGTGGGAACTGTTTGCGCCGCTGCTTCGCAGGTCGGATTTTCGAAGGCAGGTTTGCCGGTGTTGATATCCCACAGCGCATCACGGCGCAGCAGACTGACGACTCCATTTTCCATGTCGCGTCCGCCAACTTCGATGATAACCGGCGCGCCTTTCCGGACCCAGTCCCACCGTTTCGCCGCGGCCTTGCCCGGCCGCGTATCAAGAAGGACGCGCAAAGGTTCACCCAAGGCACTCTGCCCTGCTAAACTCGCGCGCAAGGCTTCACAGTATTCCAGTAGTGCAGCATCTTCAGGCTTATCCCGCAGCATTGGCAGAATAACGACTTGAAATGGTGCCAGTGCAGGCGGAACCCGCAATCCATCATCATCACCATGGGTCATGATGAGCCCGCCAACCATGCGGGTAGACATGCCCCAGCTGACCGTATGGCACAGCTCCTGGCCGCCTTCGCGATCTTGGTACCGGATATTGGCAGCCTCTGCGAAATTGGTGCCGAGATAGTGGCTGGTGCCTGCCTGAAGCGCCTTGCCATCCTGCATCATAGCTTCGATCGACCACGTTTCCCGTGCACCGGGAAACCGCTCATTTTCAGGTTTTTCTCCTGCGATAACAGGCAGAGCGACATCTTCTTCGGCAAACGCGCGGTACATTTCCAACGCGCGCATCGTTTCCACTTTCGCCTCTTCCGCAGTCGCATGGGCTGTATGCCCTTCCTGCCACAGGAATTCGCTGGTGCGCAGGAACATGCGAGTGCGCATTTCCCAGCGTACAACATTGGCCCACTGATTCAGCTTCAGCGGCAGATCGCGCCAGCTCTGGATCCAGCGGCTCATGGCGTCGCCAATGATCGTTTCCGATGTTGGGCGCACAACAAGCGGTTCTTCCAGCTTGGCTGCAGGATCGGGTACGAGGCCACCTTCTCCGTCGGCGATCAGCCGGTGATGAGTGACAACTGCCATTTCCTTGGCAAAGCCTTCGACGTGGGCAGCCTCGCGTTCAAAATTGGCCAGCGGGATGAAGAGCGGAAAGTATGCGTTTTGCACGCCAGCTTGTTTGATGCGGTCATCCAGCAAGCGCTGCATTCTTTCCCAGATCCCATAACCCCAAGGCTTGATCACCATGCAGCCGCGTACACCTGATTCTTCGGCCATATCGGCAGCTGAAATAACTTCCTGATACCACTGGGCGAAATCATCTTCGCGCTTGATTGAAAGGGCGTGGCGAATGGCGGACATGCAAAAACTTCCCCGGCTCGGACAAATGACAAGATTCTCCAATGACGCGAGCCATGCGCCGAGTCGAGAGGTTGGCGTGGGAAAATAGCGTGACTTGCGGGAAGCAAATCGCGCTAGTCGTCGATCTGATCGAGCTTTCTCTGCATTTCGGCCATCTGCGCTCGCAGCGAGTCGATATCGTCGCGGCCACTGTCATTGCCGGCTTTGGGAGCCGCCGCCGGAGCTGGCTGTTCCGCTGCACCCGGCATAAATGCCTGGGTGGCAGCCTGGAACATTGCCATGTTCGTTTCTGCCATCCGTGTCAGAGCATTCGTCCCCATGCTGGACTTGAATGCATCCTGCAGCTTGCTCTGGTTCGTTTCGAAATTGACCATCGCGGCTTCAAGGTATGGCGGCATCATCGCCTGCATAGAATTGCCATACATACCAATAAGTTGGCGCAGGAAGCTGACCGGCAGCATGTGCTCACCATTGGCCTCTTCCTCCATGATGATCTGCGTCAGGATGGAATGCGTAATGTCATTACCGGTCTTCGCGTCGAGGACCTGAAAATCGACATCTTCGCGGACCATCACAGCCAGATCGTCGAGCGTGATGTAGCTTGAAGATCGCGTGTTATAGAGCCGCCGGTTAGCGTATTTCTTGATAATCACGAGATCTGAGTTCTTGTCAGCCGTTTCGGCCATAGGGAATTACCTTAATTGCGTTACCCTGACTTAGCACTTGCAGCACGCAGTTTGCAATTGCGGTATGACAGCTGCGTTAACCCCGATCGAAACGCCGCCCCATCAACGTCAGGATTTCATATTGGGAAAGACCGCTGCTCTGCGCAAGCGCCGGCAAATCTCCAGGTAAGTCAATGAAATCACCTTCTTCTGCATCGCTACCTGTAAGATCGACCACGATCATGTCCATTGATACTCTGCCAAGCACAGGAAGGAGGTCACCGGCATGTTGCAGCGCACTTCCGGGGCCCATCGTCCTTAAAAATCCATCGGCATAACCGATAGATACAGTGCCAACACGCGTTGGCTGCCGAGCGGTCCAGAGGGCATTGTATCCGACCGAGTCGCCAGCAGTCAGTTGGCGCGTTTGAATTATCGCTGCCTGCGGGTAGGCGACCTGTGCGATATGCCCGGCCAGACCGGGATGCGCGATGCCGCCATACAATGCCAACCCCGGACGCGTCAGATCAAAATGATAGTCGGTCCCGAGCATGATCCCCGCAGAGTTTGCGAGGCTGAGGCGGCCTGCCTGCACCTGCTGCGTAGCCTGATGAAAAAGACCAAGTTGACGCGCGTTCTGGGGACTAGCCTCGTCTGCCGAGGCGAGGTGCGACATGAGTATGTCCACGTCGAGCGATTGCACCAGCGGATCGCCCAGTTCTGCCAGTGCCATGCCGAGCCGGTTGATGCCTGTGTCTACCATCAGATGACAGGTGCCGCCGCCGCTTTCAGTCCATAGCTTCGCCTGCCGCAGCGAATTGATGGTGGGGATCACTCCGGTTGCCTGTGCGAATGCGGCTTCTTCTGCATTGCGCACGCCGTGCAGCACGCTGATCGCGCTGCCCGCAACATGCTCCAGAACAGCGGCGACTTCGCTCCAGTGCGCCAGAAAGAAATGCCGAGAACCGGCGTCACATAATGCGGGGACGACGGCATCGACACCCAGGCCATACGCATCTGCCTTCACTGCCGCGCCAGCCATGGCTTCGCCAGACAGACGGTCCAGCGCCCGCCAGTTCGCCGCCAACGCCATCCGGTCCAAACGCAGACGCAAACTGCGGGGTGGTTCTTCAGGCAGAGTCATCAGACAGGGTCATCTTTGAAGTCTTCCGGCGGTCCGCCTTTCAGGCCCCACCCTGCGATAACTGCCCCGATCGCAACCACGACCCAAGTGTACCAGAGACCTGCGAAGATATCTCCTGTTCGCGCAACAATGAAGCCGGAGATGAGCGGGAGGAAGCCGCCCAGGAAGCCTGCCCCGAAGTGGTAAGGGATCGACATGGAACTGTACCGGATCTTTGGCGGGAACATTTCCGTCAACAGCGCGGCAACCGAGCCATATGTCAGCGCTGACAGGAACGCCGTAACCAGCAATATTCCAAGGATACCGATCAGATTGATCATCGGCGGGGACTGACGGGAAAAATCAAAACCCCTTTCGGTCAAAGCGCTCTGGATACCATTTCGCCTCGCAGTGCTATCTTCCAGCCATTCGTCTACGATTGTGATTTCCTCACCGCCAACCGACAATGAGAGGGTTTCCGCCGGAACGCGCTCATACCGCACTCCGCTGGAGGTCAGCGCTTCCAGGATGCTTCCGCAAGCAGTCTGTTCCCGATCGAACAGGTCAGCGAACGGATCAGTTGTGCATTCAGGGCCGGAGACGACGACAGGGTTGGCAGCAGCTGCCTCGGAAAGATTGGGGTTGGCCAGTTTGCCAAGGCCCCAGAACAGCGGGAATATCAGGATGAGCGTTAACAGCGCGCCGATCATGATGGGCTTTTTCCGGCCAACTTTATCGGACCATTTTCCGACAAGAACGTAAAAGCCCATCGACAGAAATCCTGCGATAAGCAGCACGGTTTCAACAATACTCTCTTCCAACCGCATATCGCGCTGGAGGAAAGACAGGCTGGAAAAAAACGCAGAATACCAGATTGTCGTAAGAATACCGGACACGCCAAAAGCAATCAGGATACGTTTCCTGTTTCCGGGGTAGGTGAAGCTTTCGACAAAGGGATTTCCCGACATGTTGCCTTCCGCCTTCATGGCGCGGAACACGGGACTTTCATTAAGCTTCAACCGCATCCACAACGAAATCCCGAGAAGGACGACCGAAAGGAGGAACGGCACGCGCCAGCCCCAATCGGCAAATTGTTCTTCAGGAATTAGCGCACGGCAAACCAGTACGACCACGATGCTCAGAACAAATCCGCCAACAACGCTGGCCTGAATGAAACTGGTGTAAAATCCACGCTTTTCGGGAGGCGCATGTTCAGCGACATAGATCGCCGCTCCGCCGTATTCACCGCCAAGTGCGAGGCCCTGAAGGATGCGCAATACGATGACGATGGCCGGTGCCCACAGGCCGATGCTCTCCGCGCTTGGCACAAGCCCGACCCCGGCAGTGGCAATTCCCATAAGCGTAACGGTGACCAGGAATGTGTATTTGCGACCGAGCTTATCGCCCAGGTATCCAAACAGGATCGCGCCCAGTGGACGGAAGCCGAAACCTATTGCAAAGCCCGCCCATACCAGCAGGATCTGCAGCGTTTCGTTATCGCTGGGGAAGAACGCCTGCCCGATTAGCGCAAACAGCGTTCCATAGATGAAGAAATCGTACCATTCGAAAATTGTACCGGCGCTACTCGCGCCGATAACGAGGCGAATTTCTTTCGCGCTGGGTTCGTGAATTACTTCTGCGGCAGTTTCCGCCATGCGTTCCCCCTGGGTTCGTAGCGGGGAGGGATTAGCCCGAAGCGGCCACACTGAAAAGGGCTGCCATAGCTGCCCTCCACGGAAGCAGTATTGCACCATGTCGTCCTTGGTACGCACGTGCTGGTTCGATCAGCCCGATATCGGGCCAGTCTGGCGCGGGACCATCGCTGCTGAGCCATGCCACTAGTGCGTTGTAGGAATTTTCGATTTGCGCCCCGCTTTTGCCCTTGGCGTGCCGCGCAAAAACTGCCGCGGCGGCCTGCCCGACTGCACAGGCCCGGACACGGAGCCCAAGCCGCTCAATGTGGTCCTGCGGATCGAGCTCGATGTCCAGATCAAGCGATGACCCGCAAACCTCAGACCGTGCGCTGCCATGAATGACGGCAGTGTAGATGCGTGGATGAATCGCCAGTTCCATCGCCGCACCGAGCATTTCAGTTGTATAAAGCTTCTCCACGCTCACGTCGCGGAAGCGCCTTCATCCTTGATCTCGGCACCGGTCAAGGCACGCGCGCGCCGCTCGGCGATGAGTTGAACCATTGCGCGAGAGCCCGCATCGACCAGTTGATAAGTGCGCGCTTCGGCAATCCAGACCGGGCGTCCTTTGGAGCCCCAGACCGTATCATAGCCGAGAACCAGCAGCGAAAATGCCAGAATTACAATGACAACGCCTTTCACAGCGCCGAAGCCAAAGCCCAAAACACGATCAATCGGACCCAGCACGGAATCGCGCGACTTGCGCCCGGCTATCCTCGCGATCAGCTTCATCGCCGCATAAGGTATCAACAAGAGCAGTGCGAATGCGAAAATGCTGGCCGTGATCGGCGAGCCCATGAATTCATAGATCGCAGCAGTAAGATCGGTGTGTAGATAACGAATGGCAAACACTGCCAGCAACCAGGCGAGAAGTGACAGGATTTCTTGCACGAAACCGCGCATGAAACCGCCTATGGCCCCCACCCCAACAATCAGGAGTACGATCAGATCAAAACCCGTCATGGCGCATTGTTTATGCGGTGGCCATCACCCGGTCAACGAGTGACGCCACGCCGCCAACATCAGTGTAGCGGAGTTTCTTCACTTCCTGCCCGCCATCCACTGGCCCGCTAGCGCTCTTGAAGCCTAACTTGGCCGCCTCTCGCAATCTTAGCGACGAATGTGCAACGGGCCGCACTTCGCCCGACAGAGAGACTTCTCCGAGCCAGATTGTGTCGGCGGCCAGCGGCTTGTCCGCCAAGGCAGAGACAAGCGCAGCGGCGACGGCGAGATCCGCTGCCGGATCCGACAGACGATATCCTCCGGCGACATTAAGATAGACCTCAGCAGTCGAAAAGCTCAGCCCGCAGCGCGACTCGAGCACTGCGAGCAGCATCGCCAGTCGCCCGCTGTCCCAACCGACAACTGCGCGTCTTGGTGTTGCGCCCGATTGAAGCCGTACGATCAGTGCCTGTATTTCTACCAGAACGGGACGCGTGCCCTCCATTGCAGGGAAAACCGCACTGCCTGCGATGGGTTCTTCCCGGCCGGAAAGGAACAGCGAAGAAGGATTGGAAACTTCAGCCAATCCGTGGCCTTCCATCGCAAAAACGCCAATTTCATCGACCGCACCAAAGCGGTTCTTGAGGCTGCGCAGGATGCGATATTGGTGGCTGCGCTCACCTTCAAAGCTCATCACGGCATCGACCATATGTTCGAGCACGCGCGGCCCGGCGATATTCCCATCCTTGGTCACGTGACCAACAAGCACAAGGCATGTGCCGGTTTCCTTGGCATAACGTATCAGTTCGAAAGCACTGGCGCGCACCTGGCTGACGGTGCCGGGCGCGCCGTCGATCATGTCCGAATGCATCGTCTGGATGGAATCGACGACCAGCAAATCGGGCGGAGTTCCCTTCCCCAGCGTCGTAAGAATATCGCGCACCGACGTCGCAGCAGCCAGCTTCAACGGTGCATCCGCCAGCCCCAACCTTTTGGCGCGCATCCTGACTTGGCCGGTCGCCTCTTCCCCGCTTACATAAACGACATCGCCGTCGGCCTTGGCAATTGCGGCGGCGGCTTGCAGCAGCAAAGTGGATTTGCCGATACCTGGCTCCCCGCCCATCAGGATGGCGCACCCCGGAACAAGCCCGCCACCCAAGGCACGGTCGAATTCGGCAAGTCCGGTGCTGCGCCGGTCCAGAGGTTTGGTGGGTGCATCCAGGGATTCAAACGCAAGCGCACGCCCACCGCTCGACAAATCATGTTTGGCAGTAAACTTGGTCTCCGGCGCTTCTTCCACCAGAGTATTCCACTCGCTGCAATCCGGACACTGGCCTTGCCAGCGCGAGGAAACGCCGCCGCACTCAGTGCAAATATAGCGTCTTTTGGGCTTTGCCATAGATTGCCGGTTAGCTGGAACAGAAAAGGAACACAAGCCGTGTTTGCAGCGGAGGATAGCTTCTTGCGCCCCCTAGGCATCCGGCGCTGCATCTGCCAATTATGGGGGAATGCGGCAAAAAGAACTCAGGATCGCGCTGGTTTGTTACGGCGGTGTCAGCCTTGCAGTCTATATGCACGGTGTCACCAAAGAGATTTGGAAGCTTGCACGGGCCAGCCGCAGTTTTCACAGCGCCGGAGAACAGCAGACTGACGGCGTAGAGGCGGTCTATCTGTCCTTGCTCAAAACCATTGAATCCGAATGTGAGCTGCGACTGCGGATGCTTCCCGACATAATTACAGGAGCAAGTGCAGGCGGCATCAATGCCGTGTTCCTCGCGCAGGCGATTCACTCGGGTCAGGATCTGGAGCCTCTGACGGAGCTATGGCTGGCAAATGCCGATGTTGAAAAATTGGTGGATGAGGAAGCGCGGCCGTGGTCGGATATTGCTGCGAAGCCGTTCATGCGGCCCTTCGTCTGGTATCTCAGCAACCGCCCCGGAAATGCGGTGAGCGAAAGCGTGGCGCTAGAAACCCGCGCCGAAGTCCGTCGCAAACTGTCAAATCTCGTGCGTGGCCGCTGGTTTGAGCCACCATTTTCCGGCGTTGGTTTTACCAAACTTCTCCATGATGCGCTGACAGCTATGGCTGCCGAGGAAGTGGACGAACCGCTCTTGCCGCCCGGTCATCCTCTCGATCTGCTTGTTACCGCTACGGATTATCGCGGCCATCGCGAGGTGTTGCGGCTCAACAGTCCGCCCATCGTTGAAGAAACCGAACACCGGATGCCGATCGATTTTCGTGTGCGCACGCCGGCAACCGGCGGGCAAAGCCTTGCGCATCTGTGCGAGCTCACATTAGCGGCGCGCGCCACTGCCAGTTTCCCAGGGGCGTTCCCGCCACTCCAGGTAAAGGAGATTGATGATCTTGCCGCCGGAGATTGGGCCAGTCGGGATCAGTTCCTACAGCGCATCATGCCTACCAATGTAGAGCGGGGGACGGTCGATCATGTTGCGCTGATTGACGGATCGGTGTTGGTAAACGCACCTTTCGAGGGGGCCATGGCGGGGCTGAGCGCGCGTCCGGCGCAGCGCGAGGTCGACCGCCGGTTTGTGTACATCGATCCCAGTCCGCGGCGGCCTGCATCGACAAGCGGAGACGATGTGCGGCCTGTCGGGTTTTTCGCCGCCATTATTGGTTCACTCTCTACCATTCCGCGCGAACAGCCGATTCGTGACAATCTGGAAGCGCTGGAGGCACAATCGCGAGAGGCACATAGCCTTCGCAAGATCGTGAATGCGCTGCGGCCCGAAGTGGAAAGCGCGGTTGAGAAGTTGTTCGGCAGGACGCTGTTTCTCGACCGGCCTTCCCCCAAACGGCTCGCTACCTGGCGGACCAAGGCACAGCAAGCAGCAGCGGAACGGGCAGGATACGCCTTCCATTCGTATGCGCAGGCCAAGCTCACCGGTATCGTCGACAGAATTGCAGAACTGGCGTGTACGGTTTCACCAGATGCCTTGCGCCCTGATTTCGATGCCTTGGCGATCAGGCTGCGTGCAGCGATTGATGCGCGCGGTCTTGATACGCTCAGCGCGCCGGGCGGCGGCGCTAGTGCCGAGGCGATTACCTTCCTGCGAGATCACGATCTGGGCTTCAGGATCCGCCGCCTCAGGCTGCTTGCCCGCCGATTGTCGCGTGAATGGGATGCTGACCCGGATATTTCGGACCAAGATTTGGAAGCCGCCAGAGAACAGGTTTACCGCGCGCTTTCGCTTTACAGTATGCGCGAAGACTTGGGCGCTCTAGGTCCTGATTTCCCGGCAATCGCTTCGCGCGGGTTAGAACATCCCGATGCGTTGCTTGATGCACTGGCACAGCGCAGATCGTTGCGGGAAACGGATATCGAGGCTGAAAAAATCCTCGCCGCGGCCTTGGAAGACATGTCCAAGGACCTGCGCCGGAGGGTGCTGTTAACGTATCTCGGTTTCCCCTTCTATGATGTCGCTACGTTGCCATTGCTGCGTAACGAAGGTCTGACTGAATCCGATCCGGTCAAGGTTGACCGGATCAGCCCGGACGACGCGCGCACATTGAGGGAAGGCGGCACGGCAGCAACTTTGCGCGGCACCGAATTTTATAATTTTGGCGCGTTCTTCAGCCGGTTTTATCGCGAGAACGACTACCTTTGGGGCCGCCTTCACGGCGCGGAGCGGATGATCGACCTCATCTGCTCTACAGTGCCAGGCGGTTTCGACGCTGCCCGTTGCGTATCAGTGAAACGCGATGCCTTTCTTGCAATTTGCGATGAGGAACAGCAACGCGGATTGTGCAACGCCGATCTGGTTGCCAAGCTGCGCGATGAAATCCTCGCGAAGCTGGGCTGACCTTATCCGCCGAACACATCTTTCAGCTTGTTCAGAAAACCGCGGCTTTCCGGGCATTCATCACCTGTTTCCGTTTCGCGGAATTCGCATAGGATTTCTTTCTGCCGAGCGCTTAGCCTGGTCGGTGTTTCGACCATCACTTCTACCACCAGATCACCGCGTCCGCGCCCTTGGAGTACAGGCATCCCGGCTCCACGTTTGCGCAGCTGCTTGCCTGACTGAATACCAGCGGGAATCTCGATAGAGTGAGTAATTCCGTCGAGTCCCGGAATATCAATCGTGTCGCCCAACGCTGCACTGGTGAAGCTAATCGGAATTTCGGTGAACAGAGCTGTGCCTTCGCGCTGGAATACCTCGTGCGGAGTCACGTGGACAAATATGTAAAGATCGCCTGCGGGTGCACCGCGTGGTCCCGCTTCGCCGCGACCCGTCATACGGATGCGGGTGCCATTGTCGACGCCGGCAGGAACTTCGACTTCCAGCGTTTGCGGGGTATCGACCCTGCCCTCGCCGCGGCAATCCATGCACGCTGATTCAAGAATTTCACCTGCACCATGGCAATTGGGGCATGGCCGTTCGATAACAAAGAAGCCCTGCTTGGCGCGTACCTTGCCTGCGCCGTGGCAAAGCTCACAGCGGCGGCGCGAGGTTCCCGGTTCTGCGCCGGTTCCCGTGCAAGTGTCGCAAGCGGTGGAAACTTCTACCTCGATTTGCGTGGTCTTGCCGTGGAAGGCCTCTTCCAGACTGACTTGCATATCATAACGCAGATCAGCACCGCGGCGCGGACGCGCGCGGCCACCACCACCGGCACCGCCACCAAAAGCGCTGCCGAAGATCGTTTCGAAAATATCGCCAAGATCACCGAAGTCCTGCCCACCCTGACCGCCGCCGGGCCCGCCGTTCTGGAAAGCAGCATGACCATAACGATCATAAGCAGCGCGCTTCTGAGGATCTTTGAGGATCTCATATGCAGCGCTGATCTGCTTGAAGTGCGCTTCAGCGTCGGCATCGCCCGGATTGCGGTCCGGATGATACTTCATGGCCTTTTTGCGATAAGATGCCTTCAGCGCCGCTGGATCCGCATCGCGGGCAACGCCAAGTAATTCGTAAAAATCAATTTCACCGGTGGACATTCAGGGACCCCCAAATCGAACCGCCACCGGCGCTTGTGGCGTCGGTGGCGGCTGCGCTTGTCAAAAGGCTGCTTAATCCTTGTTTTCGTCGTCCACTTCGGTGAACTCGGCTTCGACAACTTCTTCTTCTGAAGGCTTGGAAGCGTCTTCGCTGGCGGCCGCATCGGCAGATGCATCTGTACCTTCGGCCTGCGTCTTTTCGTAAATAGCCTGACCCATCTTCATGGCGACTGCGGTGAGCTTCTCGCTCTTTTCCTTCATTGCTTCGACTTCATCGCCTTCCAGCGCGGTCTTCGCTTCGGTGATGGCGGTTTCGATTTCGCCCTTGAGGCTAGCATCAATCTTGTCACCATTTTCCTCGATCTGCTTTTCGGTCGCATGGACCATGCTATCGAGGTTGTTGCGGACTTCGGCGCTTTCACGGCGCTTCTTGTCTTCATCGGCGAACTTTTCTGCGTCCTGCACCATTTGCTCGATGTCAGCTTCGTTGAGGCCGCCCGATGCCTGAATGCGGATCTGCTGTTCCTTGCCCGTGCCCTTGTCCTTGGCCGACACGTTCACGATGCCGTTGGCATCAATGTCAAACGTGACTTCAACCTGAGGAACGCCGCGCGGTGCTGGCGGAATGCCAACCAGATCGAACTGGCCAAGCATCTTGTTGTCCGCCGCCATTTCACGCTCGCCCTGGAAAACCCGGATCGTCACCGCGTTCTGGTTGTCCTCGGCGGTAGAGTAGACCTGCGTTTTCTTTGTCGGGATTGTCGTGTTGCGGTCGATCATGCGGGTGAACACACCGCCCAGCGTTTCGATCCCCAGCGAAAGCGGGGTCACATCGAGCAGCAGCACGTCTTTCACGTCACCCTGCAAAACGCCTGCCTGAATTGCTGCGCCCATGGCGACAACTTCATCGGGGTTCACGCCCGTGTGCGGCTTGGATCCAAAGAAGCCTTCGACGACTTCGCGGACCTTGGGCATGCGGGTCATACCGCCGACCATGATGACTTCGTCGATCTGGTCCTTGGTCACGCCAGCATCCGCCAGCGCCTTTTTACACGGTTCCAGGGTGCGCTTGATCAGATCGCCAACAAGCTGTTCCAGCTTGGAGCGGGAGATCGTTTCAACGAGGTGCAGCGGCGTAGAGCTGCCGCCTTCCATGCGGGCGGTGATGAACGGCAGGTTTACTTCGGTCGAGGCAGAGCTCGAAAGCTCGATCTTCGCCTTTTCCGCGGCTTCCTTCAGGCGCTGAAGAGCGAGCTTGTCGGTCTTCAGGTCCATGTTTTCCTTCTTGTTGAACTCTGCCGCAAGATATTCGACAATTACATTATCGAAATCTTCGCCGCCCAGGAAGGTGTCGCCATTAGTCGACTTCACTTCGAACACGCCATCCCCGATTTCGAGAACGGAGACGTCGAACGTGCCGCCGCCAAGGTCATAAACGGCGATGGTCTTTCCCTCGTCCTTGTCCATGCCATAGGCGAGTGCAGCTGCAGTCGGCTCATTGATAATGCGCTCGACTTCGAGACCTGCGATCTGGCCAGCATCCTTTGTGGCCTGACGCTGGGCATCGTTGAAGTAAGCAGGAACTGTGATCACTGCCTTGGTGACGGTTTCGCCAAGGTAGCTTTCCGCGGTTTCTTTCATCTTTTGCAGGATGAAGGCCGAAACCTGACTGGGAGAATACTCTTCGCCGCCCGCTTCTACCCATGCGTCACCATTCTTGCCCTTGACGATGTCATAGGGAACGAGATCCATGTCCTTCTTCGTAGTTGGATCGTCAAAACGGCGGCCGATAAGGCGCTTGATCGCGAATAAGGTATTGTCCGGGTTGGTTACGGCCTGCCGCTTTGCAGGCTGACCGATCAGGCGTTCACCATCTTTGGTGAAGGCTACGATGGAAGGCGTCGTGCGGGCGCCTTCGGAATTTTCGATAACCTTCGGCTTGCCGCCTTCCATAACGGAGACGCAGCTGTTGGTTGTACCCAGATCGATGCCGATAATCTTGCTCATTATTCCCCACTCTCTTTCATACGTTGGACGCTGCTCCTTCGGCCCCCCGCCATCCCGGCGAGACCTGTCGGCAGCTCAAAAAAGCTGTGTAACGACGCCGGATATAGGTGCGGTTTCGCTTGGCACAAGGTCCGCCAGCGCCTAGAAAATCAGCATTGTCGAAAGGGATAGATTATGAAGTCGATGCGTGTTTTTGGTGCCATGGCAGCTGCCGGTATGGCTATTGGCCTGACGTCCTGCGGGGATGAGGTGGAAGCGCCGGCAGAAGAGGCCATCGGCGATTGTGCGCCTGGCATTACCGTGACAGGCGGCTGGCTGGCGCTTCCCGCTGTCTCTGGAAATCCGGCAGCCGTGTATTTCACGATCGCAAACGAAAATGCGGATCAGGTGACTATTCGTTCGGCCGACGTTCTTGGCGCGGAGAGTGCAATGCTCCATGAAACGTCTGAATGGAGCGGTGAAATGGACATGCAGGAACTGTTCACCCAGCCGGTGTTGGCAGGTGAGACGATCACTTTCGAGCCCGGCGGTAAACATGTGATGGCGTTCGGCATGGGCGAAGGCACAGAACCTGGCGGAGAGACTGAAACTACGCTGACTTTCGTCGGCGGAGACAAATGCAGCTTCCCGGTTACAGCCTATCCCGCCGGTGAAGATCCGCGAGAAGCGGCTGGCGAGGGTTGACGGTCAGCGGGGCGCTTTCCTGCCCCATCGGTGGGGAGCGCCCGCTCAGTGCGGGCGAAATCAGCCTTGCGCGCACGATTTTTGGCACCGCAATCGATTACGCGCCAGTCAAGATCCGTCGCCGCAAATGGGCATTCTTCCAGCCGAAAGGCGTGACCATGGCTCCGCGGGGACACATCCACTTTCACCCTCAGGGGAACGCCTATTGCGATGATTTCGCTGGCGTGCCGCTTCGGCGGCAGGCGCATTTCATCCATGAGATGACACATGTTTGGCAGACCCAGACACGCGGAGATTGGTATCTGGTGCTGAACCGGATGCCATGGGCGCGATATGATTATTCACTAAAGCCCGGTTGGCAATTGCAACAGTACGGCATTGAACAGCAGGCCCGCATTGTGGAACATGCCTTCCTGCTGCGCAACGGCATGATGCTGCCAGGTGTGGCCAATGCCGAACCCTACGCGGTTCTGGTCAGCTTCCCCGGGGCAACGACATGACCGATTTCGAATTCATATTCGTTCTTTACGCACTTATTCTGGGCCTTTCGCTGGTTGAGCTTCTGAGCGGTTTGGGCCGCACATTGGAACTTGAATTCGCGCGTGATGCAGAAGGCGCAGAAGACAGCTTTAAAATCGGTTGGCTGACGCCGCTGATGGCGATTTTCGTGATGCTGGACCTGATGTCCTTCTGGATGTTTGCATGGACGATCCGCCCACTGGTTAGCGTGTCCCCGATAATGCTGCTTGGGGTAATGGCATTTGCCAGCGCCTATTATCTCGCCGCGCGGCTGGTATTTCCCAGCGATCCCGATCGTTTTCGCAAGCTGGATACACATTACTTTCGCGTATCGCGTACGATTTTCGGCATTCTGCTTGCGCTGGTCTTTGTCCAATGGGCCTATTTGCTATCGATACCGGCTGTCCGGGATGCAGTCCTTTCGCCCGTTGCGATCAGTGTGACCGTGCTGTTTGTGGTGATGATGGCGGCGGCGATGATTTTTCGAAATCGCCACGTACAGGCAGTCTTGCTGGTTGCCCTGAGTGCGAGATATCTGGCGTTGTACCTGTCTTGAAGCGTAGCTGGCACGACAATCATCAAGGTGATGGCCGAGCAGCCGCCGCCAAAACCAACATCGTCATTGCGGCTGTACGCGTTTGCTTTAAAGCCTGACACACCCAAAGGGGGGGAATTGAAATGAACAAGTCACTTTTCGCGGCGTCAGCAATTTCGCTGTGCCTGACCACTGCTGCCGCACAGGCGCAGGATACAAATGCCAACGCGACGTATGAAACAGTAACGCTTTCGGGCGGGTTCACGCCGGACCCTTATCCTATAGATGTGTATTCTGGCGGAACGACAGATGCAGGCAACATTGGCTGCGATGGCTTTATTGCCAACGCGCCTGATGTCCGTCTCAATTTCACGGCCGGCGCTCTTCCTTTGATCATTTCCGCAACTTCGTCGGAAGACACCACTCTGGTGGTAAATGCGCCCGACGGACAATGGTATTGCGACGATGATTCCGGCAACGGCTTTGATCCAGAAGTAAGCTTCAACTCACCGATGTCCGGTCGATATGAAGTATGGGTTGGTACATTTGGCAACACCGGTTCGCATGCAGCTCGTGTCAACATTTCAGAACTTTATTCGTCTTCGTCCGGTTCCGTCAGCAATCAGTCTGCCGTTATTCCGGATGTTAGCGCCAACCCGAATTACCAGACCGCCTCGCTTTCGGGCGGCTTCACGCCCGATCCCTATGTCGTTTACGTATCGTCTGGCGGGTCAATCCCGGCCTCGAATATAAGCCCTGAATGTGCGGGATATGTTTCGATGGCACCCGATGTTCGATTGAACTTCAGCCCCGGTTCGCTACCGCTGTTCATCACGTCTGAATCGTCTGCCGACACTACGCTGGTGGTCAATGCGCCGGACGGCCAATGGTATTGTGATGATGATAGCGGGGACGGAATGAACCCTCTTATCACTTTTGATAGGCCTCTGAACGGACGATACGAGATTTGGGTGGGTACATTCGGCGACACCAGCTCGAGCCAGGCCTCACTTCGGATATCGGAGATCGATGCCGGGTTCGAGGTGCAGGCCCCGCCGCCACGCCCGCAGCCCAATTACAGGCCGGCACCGCCACGCCCGCAGGCGAACTACAAGCCAGCCCCGCAACCGGCTCCGCAGCCCATCTTCCGTCCAGCCCCGCAGCCCGTCCAGCCCGCAGGACCGGATATAAATGCGAGCCCGATTTATGAGGATGTAAGGCTTTCTAGCGGCTTCACGCCCGACCCTTATGTGGTGCGAATGTCATCGGGCGGCACCAATGATGCATCCAGATTAAGTTCTGCCTGTGACGGATTTATCGCCACTTCGCCGGATGTGCGGCTGACATTTGATGCTGGTTCACTTCCGCTGATCATTTCGGCGACCTCTATGGCGGACACGACTCTCGTCATCAATGCTCCCAACGGCCAGTGGTATTGCAACGATGATGGCGGGCAAGGCATGAACCCGAGCGTCCGGTTCCAGACCCCGCTTTCAGGTCGTTACGAGATTTGGGTTGGCACCTATGGGGAATCCAACAGCCATGCCGCAGAATTGAATATTTCAGAGCTTTACAGCCAGTAAGCATTCAATAATTGACAGAAAAAAGGCGGGGCCTCGCGGTCCCGCCTTTTTCGTTTCAATCGGTAACCGCGCCTATTCGGGCTTTTTGGCTATACCCACCATGCTGGGGCGCAGCAGGCGATCGCGGATCATGTAACCGGCCTGCATTTCCTGCACAATCGTGCCCGGTTCGTCATCATCGGTCGGGATTTCCATCATTGCCTGATGCTGGTTCGGATCAAGTGGCATGCCCATGGCGGCGATGCGGCTGATGCCGTGCTGTTCAAAAGCCTTTTCCATTTCCCGCTGGGTTGCCTGTATGCCGGCCACCAGCCCTTTGAATTTGGAATCCTCGCGCAGATCTTCTGGGATAGCGTCGATTGCGCGTGTCAAATTGTCTGCAACGCTCAGGATATCGCGGGCGAAGCCGGTCGCGGCGTAACTGCGCGCGTCGGTAATATCCTTTTCCATTCGGCGGCGTACGTTTTGCGTGTCTGCCTTGGCGTAAAGGACGTCCTGCTTGGCCTTTTCCAGCTCTTCACGCAGGGCAGCCAGCTCTTCAGCTGCCGTGTCCTCATCCCCGGCATCGTCATCATCCTCATCACTGAGGAATTCCTCCGGTACGCCATCAAGCTCTTTTGCAATTTCGGTATCGACCGCGTCGTCGCGGTTCTTATCGGTGTCTGTCATTTCTTCCTGTCTAACCAATTCGCTTGCCCAATGATCGGGCTGTGAAATCCACCATGGGCACGACGCGCGCGTAATTCAACCGCGTCGGGCCTATCACGCCCAGCACTCCCACAACCTTGCCTTCCCGGTCACGGTACGGCGCGGCTATTACCGATGAACCGGAGAGAGCAAAAAGCCGGTTTTCCGCACCGATAAAAATGCGCGCTGATTCGGCTTCTCGTGCACTATCGAGCAGTTGTGCGACCGATTGCTTGTTTTCCAAATCGTCAAGCAATGACCGCACTCGCTCGATATCGCCCAGTGCTGCGTCATCCAACAGATTGGCCTGCCCCCGCACGATCAACACGGGACGCCTTGCAGAATCTTCGCTCCAGACCGCAATGCCCGCTTCGACGAGATGGCTGGAAACATCATCCAGCTTGCTTTTGCCGGAAGCGATTTCGGATTGCATCGCCCGCGCCGCTTCTGCCAGCGTTCGTCCGGCGAGCCGGGCGGTGACATAATTGCCGGCCTCCTGCATGGCGCTGGCAGAAATTCCGGGACCAAGTTCCAGTACACGGTTTTCGACATGGCCATCCTCTCCCACCAGAACGGCCAGCGCGCGCGTTTCGTCCAACGGCACGAGTCGCATCTGAGCCAAGGTCGGCTCGCGGCGAGGTACCATGACCATTCCCGCTGCGCCCGATATGTTGGAGAGAATGGCGCTGGTCTTTTCGAGGGCAGCCTCAATCGGACCGGGCGCGGATAGCTGCTGCTCGATCGCTGCGCGCTCTTCCCGTGTGGGTTCGGCGACTTGCATGATGCCATCGACAAACATCCGCAACCCGCTTTCGGTCGGCATTCGGCCTGCACTTGTATGCGGGGCGGCCAGCAGGCCTAGCTGTTCCAACTCGCTGAGGACCGAACGGATTGAGGCAGATGAAAGATTTACGGCCTCATGTTGCGCCAACGCCTTGGAGCCCACCGGCAGCCCGCTTGCCAAATAGTCTTCCACGACGAGGCGAAAAATGTCGCGTGCGCGGTCTGTCAGCTCTGTGATCGGGGGCGATGCCATGGGACCTTTATGGTGTCCGCACAGCGGTGTTGCAATCATGACGGATGCAACCATTTCCGATCTTCGTTGGCTCCCACCAGTTATGCAACCGGCAGTTTCTCTCGCGCGCGGCAAATGTCGTCGCTGCGATCAGACAAGCCGGATTGGCGTCAGCCCATGTGCAAATTCATCCGCGCGCCGGTCCCGCCGCCATGATGCCAGGTCACGCTTACACCCGGCATGTATGCGCTCAGGCTGACGGCAAACTGGCTCGCCATCACTGGAGGCTTCATCGGGAAAACCTCCGCCATAGCGCTTGATAGTATGCCGGATTAGCTTATGCCGCGCCGCATTCCAAAGGAGTTTACCAATGCGACCATCAGGCCGCGCGCCAGACGAAATGCGCGCTATTACAATAGAAACAGCCTTCACAAAGCACGCCGAAGGGTCCTGCCTCATCAGCTTTGGCGATACCCGAGTGCTGTGCACTGCCAGCGTTGAACGGTCGGTTCCGCCGTGGATGCGCAACAAAGGTACAGGCTGGGTGACTGGTGAATATTCCATGCTGCCGCGTTCCACGCATACGCGCAGCAGCCGAGAGGCCGCTCGCGGCAAGCAGAGCGGGCGTACGCAGGAAATTCAACGGCTTATCGGTCGTTCCTTGCGCGCGGTAGTCGATATGCAGAAACTGGGTGAGCGGCAAATTACGCTCGATTGCGATGTTATCCAGGCCGATGGCGGTACGCGAACGGCGTCCATTACGGGCGCGTGGATTGCACTGCGACTCGCGGTGAACAAACTCATGGAAGAAGGTGCAATCAAGGAAGATCCGATCACGGCCAAAATCGCTGCGATTTCCTGCGGTATCTTTCAGGGGACGCCGGTCCTCGATCTCGATTATGATGAGGATTCCAACGCCGATGCGGACGCGAATTTTGTCTTGATCGAAGGCGGCCAAATCGCTGAAGTGCAAGCGACTGCCGAAGGTGCGACATATGACGAAGAAGGCCTTCTGCGCTTGCTTCGTCTTGCCCAGATGGGCTGTGCAGACATCTTCAAGGCACAGGAAGAGGCGACCAAATAATGCGAAAGCTGGGCGGCGGAAAACTTGTGATTGCCACGCATAATGCGGGCAAGCTGAAGGAAATCTCCGCCCTGCTTGCGCCTTTCGGGCTTGGTTGCATATCAGCCGGATCGCTCGGTCTGCCAGAACCGCCGGAGACTGGAAAAACCTTCGTTGCCAACGCGCTGATCAAGGCGCGCGCGGCGGCGGCGGCTTCCGGCCTGCCGGCGCTGGCGGACGATAGCGGACTGTCAGTGGCCGCGCTTGACGGGCGGCCCGGTGTCTACACTGCCGATTGGGCGGAGCGTCAGTGGTTTGAAGGGGAGCCGGGGCGTGATTGGTATATGGCAATGGGAAAGGTCGAAGGCCTGTTGCAAGGCAAGGGGCCGAATGCTTCGCGTGATGCCTGGTTCTCCTGCGTCCTCGCAATCGCGTGGCCTGACGGTGAGTACGCGGTTTATGAAGGTCGTGTGGATGGAACTTTGACCTGGCCACCGCGCGGCGAGATGGGTTTCGGATATGACCCGGTGTTTGTGCCGCAGGATAGCGAACTGACGTTTGCGGAAATCGCGCCTGAAGAAAAACACGCGATCAGCCACCGCGCCGATGCGTTCGCGAAACTTGTCGCGGATCAGTTCTCGGCCTGACGCCTAAGGCGCGGCACCTAATACACTGGCCGATCATAGGTGTTGCCTGCGGGCCAATAGCGACAGACCAGGAAATCATTTTCATCGTTGCGCGCCACCGCGCAGCCGACTTCACGGGTCTCGCGCCAGATGACTTGTGTGTAATGGCCGACATCGCTCCACTGTCCGGTTGTCGAGACATTGGGAAATGTGCCGCGGCGGAAGTACCGCCGCTCGTCCACGAATGACCCGATCATTACATCTGCGCCGAAATAACCTGCCGAACCCATCCACAGGTTCTCACCTGCCTGCGCCCGCTGTTCGTGTGTAGAATGGCGCATGCGGCCTTCTTGCGCGAGCTGTTCGGCCCAAGATTGCGCTTGGCGAGCGAGTCGTTGGCTCCACTCAAGGCGCGGGACACCTACATTATCCCGGGCGTCGTTGTGGTTTTCGAGCAGCTGTTCGGCAAAGGTGTTTGTTTCCGGACGCTCGGCCTGCGCAGCAATCGGAGCGAACAATCCGGCGAGACCAGCACATGCGACTGTGAGAATACGACCCTTTTCCATGGCTGCATCTTGACTTGCAGGCGTTAACGGAGCCTGAAACCCGACATGGCCCGAGCCCTTTATATCCATTGGCCCTTTTGCCTAGCCAAATGCCCCTATTGTGATTTCAATTCGCATGTTCGCGGCAGCGTCGACGCTGATTTGTGGCAGCGCAGCTTGCTTGCGGAACTACGACATGAAGCGGCGATCTCTGGCGGCGAACCTCTGGATTCGGTGTTTTTCGGAGGGGGGACGCCTTCCTTGATGCCGCCTGCTTTGGTCAGCGCCTTGCTGCAAGAGGCGGAAAAGCTGTGGGGTTTTTCGCCTAGTATCGAGATCACGCTGGAGGCCAATCCGTCCTCTGTTGAGGCGGCCAAGTTTGCCGATCTTGCCACTGCGGGCGTCAATCGCGTCTCGCTCGGTCTGCAATCTCTGGACGATACGGCGCTCAAATTCCTCGGCAGACTTCACGGGGCTCAAGAGGGTCTAAAGGCACTTGAGACAGCCCAAGCGGCGTTTAGCCGGGTCAGTTTCGACCTGATCTATGCCCTCCCCGGCCACACTGCAGTGTCGTGGGAACACGAGCTGCGCCGCGCGCTGAGTTTCGGCACCGGCCACCTCTCGCTATACCAATTGACGATCGAACCGGGGACGCGATTTGAATCGATGGTGCGGCGGAAGGAATTCACGCCACTGGATGACGATGAGGCAGCGGACCTGTTTGCGATAACCCGCGAACTCACCGACGCGGCGGGATTGCCGCCTTACGAAATCAGCAATCATGCACGGCTCGGTGAGGAAAGCCGTCACAACCTTACCTATTGGCGATACGAAGATTATGGCGGCATTGGGCCGGGGGCGCACGGACGGCGCGGCGGTATGGCGACGACGCGGCACAAGAAGCCGGAGAACTGGCTATCCGCTGTCGAGCGCAACGGTTCCGGTTTGCAGGAAGAGCGCGAGTTGGGGGTTGCTGAGCAGGCCTCTGAAGCGCTGCTGATGGGGCTGCGCCTCGCAGAGGGGATCGATCTTGATCGCCTATCGGCGCGTTTCGCCATGCCGGAAAACGCGCTTCTGGATTTGCGCGAGGTGGAACGCCACCAAGAACTTGGCTTCGTATGGCGAGAGGGTTCGCGCCTCGGTGTGACAGAGGCTGGAATGCCGCTCCTCGATGCGTTGTTGGCGCGTCTGGTGGCAGACGATCTTGTAACAGCATGAGCGAGACCGGCGATATCATCGATCAATGGCGCGAACATCTCGCCATCGCCCGGCGACGATCACCGCATACCGTGCGAGCCTATGTCGCTACGGCGGCAAGGCTGCTGGAATATCGCCATATAAAAAGCTGGCAGCAAGTCGCGGACCTGTCCACGCGGGACCTGCGGGGCCACCTTGCCGAAAGGCGTGCCGAGGGAATCGGCAATGTCTCTGCTGCGCGCGAATTGTCCGCGCTCAAAAGCTTTGTCACCCATGCCCGCGATCTGACCGGTGCCGAGCCGGGGGCTGCGCCGCGTATCAGGGGGCCGCGCATAAAGAAGGGCCTGCCCCGCCCCATCACTCCCGATGAAGCGACCAACATGGTGTCGACCGTAGCGGAAAGCGCAGCCGAAGACTGGGCGGGCCTCCGCGATTCGGCTGTGCTGCTGCTGATGTACGGCGCAGGCCTGCGTATTGCGGAGGCGCTCTCGCTCAAGGCAAGTGACTTGCCGCTGGGGGAGACACTGGTGGTGACCGGCAAAGGCAACAAGCAGCGCGTTGTCCCGCTGCTCCCTGTCGTGCGTGATGCCGTGGCGGCTTACGTTGCAGAATGTCCATTTGAGGTAAGCGGGGACGCACCGATCTTTCGAGGTGTAAAAGGCGGCCCGCTCAGTCAGGGCATCGTTCAAAAGGCGATGGCAAGAGCGCGGCGGGCACTTGGTCTGCCCGATACAGCGACGCCCCACGCTCTGCGCCACTCGTTCGCCACTCACCTCCTCGGTTCGGGCGCGGATTTGCGTAGCCTGCAGGAATTGCTTGGCCATGCGAGCCTTGGTTCGACGCAAATCTACACTCAGGTCGATGCGGCGAAGATGCTGGAGGCGTACCGTTCTGCCCACCCGCGAGAGGATGGCTAGTCCGCGCCCCGATTTGCGCGCGGCACAAAGGTGAACACTCTCCATAGGTACCCGGCAATGGTCAGCACGACCAAGCCAGCGATTATCCACCCGATGATTTCCTGTGAATCCGCCAGATAGTGCCCAAGCCATTCACCGCCCTTGATCAACAACGCGTTCCAGATCAGCGATCCGGCAAAAGTGTAGCCGAGAAATTTCAGTTTGGGCATGTGCGCCAGTCCCGCTGGTAGCGAGATGATCGTGCGCAGGAACGGGCTGAACCGCAGGAAGAAGACCACCCAATGTCCGCGCTGCACAAAAAACACCTGTGCCTTGGCGATGTGTTCCCAATCAACGGTCAGCCAGCGCCCCCATCGGTCGACAAAAGGTTCAAGCCGTTCATATCCCCACTTGTCACCGATCCAGTACCACGCATAATTGCCCACCGTGGTGCCAGCGGTTCCGATCAGGAGCAACGGCCAGAAATCCATGACGCCGCGCTGTACCAGCAGACCGCCAACGCCCATGATGACCTCGCTCGGCACAGGCGGAATGACATTTTCCAGTATCATGAGCAGGAAAATACCGAAGTACCCCCCGCGCTCGATCAGGTCGATAATGAGAGTATCCATGGAGAGCTAATGCGCGGAAGGGTTAGTCTTTCCCCATTTCAGCATGTCGGCGCTCCAGCGCGTCCCAGATCATGCCTGCCGTGTCGGTCCCGTTGAACTTGTCGATCGCAACAATTCCTGTGGGCGAAGTCACATTGATCTCGGTCAGCCATTCACCGCCGATCACATCAATGCCGACGAATGTCAGGCCGCGCCGCTTCAGATCCGGTCCCATGGCGTCACAGATTTCCTGCTCCCGCTCAGTCAGCTGAGTTGCCTCTGCCGATCCGCCTTGCGCAAGGTTGGAGCGAAACTCTCCCGCGCCCGGCCTGCGGTTGATCGCGCCAGCAATTTCGCCATCAATCAGAACGATACGCTTGTCTCCTTCCGATACGCTGGGCAAGAACGGCTGCACCATATGCGCCTCCGGCCAGGTCTGGTTGAAAACCTCGAATAGGGCAGAGATGTTCGTGCCATCGGCATCGATCCTGAAAATTGCCTTGCCGCCGTTGCCATGCAGCGGTTTGACCACCACCGCACCATGTTCGGCTTGAAAATCGCGCACATCATCCAGCACGCGGGTGATGAGCGTTGGCGGCATAAAGTGCGCATAGTCCAGGACGTACATTTTCTCTGGTGCATTCACGACTTCGCGCGGATCGTTGCTGACCAGCGTTTTGCCCTTCAGCCGGTCCAGCAACAGGGCTGAACTGATGTAGCCAAGATGAAACGGCGGGTCCTGCCGCATCAGGATAACGTCAATGTCCTTGCCAAGGTCGATCTTTGCCAAGGCACCTGCGTCGAAATGATTGCCCTCCACGCGCTGCACGGTAACCGGCCGCGCCCAGGCGCAGACCTTGCCGTCCTGCCAGGAAAGCGTTTTGACGTCATAGTGCCACACCGAATGCCCGCGATCCTGCGCCGCCAGCATCAGGGCAAAACTGGAGTCTCCGGCGATATTGATACTTTCAAGCGGGTCCATCTGGACGGCGACACGTAGCGACATGTTGGTTTCCTTAAGGCATCCAGGCATTTTCGATGTGGCGAGGCGGCGCGCCGGGCGCAAGGAGGATTACGTCTACCCGCAAGTCCTCGCCATCTTGCGCATACTCATGCGCAACCGCTTCGGCAGCGGCGGCGACGCGGCGCAGGCGGTATTCGTCTATTGCGTGATCGAGATCGGCGGGTTTGGCGCGCCATTTCACTTCGACAAAAGCTATCAGGCTATCTCGGCGGGCAATCAAATCGACTTCGCCGGATTTGACCTTCACGCGGCGGGCAAGAATTTCCCAGCCTTGCGCTTCAAGCCAATCGGCTGCCTCATCCTCAGCCTTCCGGCCGCGCGCCTCTGCTGCCTGGCGCTTCATTCGCCTTTCAGCTCCATCGCGCGGGCATATAGCACCTTGCGGTCCAGCCCGGTTGCCTTGGCAACTTGTGCAACGGCTTTTGATGCCTTTTCGGTTTCCAGCAGTTCGCGCAGCATGGCATCAGAATCATCAACGCTGGTCTCCACCTCTGGCGGCGGTCCTACAAGAAGGACGATCTCTCCGCGTGGCGGGTGCGCGGTGTAATGCGCGATCAGTTCCTGCGCGCTGCCAGTGCGGCATTCCTCGTAAATTTTCGTCAATTCCCGTGCGACCGCGACCTCGCGGCCGGGCAGCACTTCGTCGATCACGGCAAGGCTTTTGGTCAGACGCGGGGCAGTATCAAAGAAGATCAACGTCGTGCGAATATCGGCCAGTTCGGCCAGCATATCGCGCCGGGCCTTGTCCTTGTTGGGCAGGAATCCTGCAAACATGAAGCGATCATTGGGCAGGCCTGAAAGCGCCAATGCAGTTAGCGGAGCATTCGCCCCCGGCAGTGCGGTTATCGGAATTTCCGCAGCTTTCGCGTCCTTTACCAACCGATATCCGGGATCGGACACCAGCGGCATTCCTGCATCGCTAACCAACGCGACAGCACGGTCGCGCATGGATTGAACAAGGCGGGCGCGATCATTTGGGGCGGAATGATCATCATAGCGCCACAGCGGCTTAGAGATGCCCAGATGACGGATCAATTTCTGCGTGACACGCGTATCCTCGCAGGCAATCCCGTCGCACCGCGCAAGGATATCCTTTGCTCGCACGGTGATGTCGCCAAGATTGCCAATCGGCGTGGCAACTATATAGAGGCCGGGAGAAAGAGGGTCGCCGTCATGGGTCACGCGCGCCTCTTGAACGAAACATAGCGGAGACGGCAAGCATGTTCGGTAATTTGAAGCGCCTCCTTGTGGTGGGCCTGGGCAGTATCGCCCTGGCTGGCTGTGCGGTTATTCCCAATGCAGATGGCAATATGGCAGGCAATGCGCCGCCTGTTGCCGATGCCCCGGTCGCTGGTCCCAGCGCTGGTGTATTGCCAACTGATACAGAGCGGCACAGGGTTGCGCTGCTGGTGCCTTTGTCAGGTGCGAATGCAGATGTCGGTCAGGCGATCGCCAATGCGACCACCATGGCGCTGCTTGATACGGGTGCGGAAAACCTGCGCATCACCACATATGATACCGCTGGCGGAGCGGGCGCCGCCGCCAGTCGCGCGATCAATGATGGAAATCGACTGATCCTCGGCCCGTTGTTGCGCGACAATGTTGGCGATGTGCTGGCTCAGGCGCGTCCGGCCGATGTGCCGCTGCTGACCTTCTCCAACGATACCACCGTCGCACGCAACGATGTGTTTGTCATGGGCCATATCCCTGACCAATCAGTAGAACGGACAGTGGAATTCGCGATATCGCAGGGTGCCCGCAATTTCGGTGCCCTCGCTCCGCGCGGCGATTATGGCAACCGCGCGCTTGCCGCACTGGACCGCGCTGCGACTGCGCATGGCGGCACTGTAGTTTCAGTGGAACGGTATGACCGCGGCAATACGTCAATTCTCAGCGCAGCGGACAGGCTTTCCCAGACAGGCGGTTTTGACACTGTCCTGATCGCCGATGGGGCGCGGCTTTCGGCAATGGCTGCCGGCCGTTTGAAAAGCGCCGGTAATGCGCTGCCTTCGTTGATTGGAACCGAACTGTGGAGCCGCGAAGACGAACTCACCAGTACAGCTGCAATGCGCGGCGCATGGTTCTCTGCCATTCCCGACGAACGTTATCGCCAATTCTCAGAAAGCTATAGCGCGCGTTTTGGCAGTCAGCCGTTCCGCATCGCCACGCTTGGCTATGATGCGGTGTTGCTCACCTTGCGCCTGACGCGCGATTGGCGACCTGGCCGGAATCTTCCGGCAAACCTGCTTACCGACGAAGGTGGTTTTCTCGGGCTGGACGGCCCGTTCCGGTTCGGTGCCAACGGTATTGGTGAACGCGCGTTCGAGGTGCGGCAGGTGGGCAATGGCGCTTTCACAGTTGTGGATGCTGCCCCAACCGGCTTCTAGGTCGGATAACCGCTTCAGATTGCTTGTGGTCCGGGATTCCCCGGGCCTATAGCATCAGCTATGAGCGACGATCTGTTTGAAAAAATGCCGTCCAGTGGCGGCGACTATGATTCCTCCTCCATCGAAGTGTTGGAGGGGCTTGAGCCTGTCCGGCGCAGACCCGGGATGTATATTGGCGGCACTGATGACCGTGCGCTGCATCATCTCGCCGCTGAAGTTCTCGACAATTCCATGGATGAGGCCGTGGCAGGACACGCCAACCGGATCGAGATGTATCTGGAAGAAGGCAACCGGCTCACCATCACCGACAATGGCCGCGGTATGCCAATTGACGAGCATCCGAAGTTTCCCGGCAAATCGACGCTGGAAGTTATCATGACCACGCTGCATTCTGGCGGCAAGTTCTCCGGCAAAGCCTATGCTACCAGCGGCGGCTTGCACGGCGTTGGCGTGTCGGTTGTGAACGCGCTCTCCAGTCTCACCCGGGTCGAAGTGGCGCGCAACAAGGAAGTGTACGCGCAGGAGTTTTCCCAGGGCCTGCCGCTGGGCAAGATGACCAAGATCGGTGACACCCCCAATCGCCGCGGCACCAGCGTCACCTTCATCCCCGACACAGAGATTTTCGGCGACCGCAAGTTCAAGCCCGCACGCCTGTTCAAACTGGCCCGGTCCAAGGCCTATCTGTTTGCCGGCGTCGAAATACGCTGGAAATGCGTGCCGTCGCTGGCATCTGAAGATGTGCCGGAAGAGGCCGTATTTCAATTCCCCGGCGGGCTCGCCGATCATTTGAGAGAAGAGGTCGGCTCGCGTGAGTGCGTCACGGCGGAGTTCTTCACCGGCACTCAGGATTTTCCGGAGGAAAGCGGCCGTGTGGAATGGGCCATCGCCTGGCCGCTGTGGTCCGATGGCGCGACCAGCTGGTATTGCAACACTGTGCCAACGCCCGATGGCGGCACGCATGAAGCGGGCCTGCGCGCAGCGCTGACGAAAGGCCTGCGAGCTTTCGGCGATCTGACCGGGGTCAAGAAAGCGAAGGATCTGACTGCCGACGACGTAATGACCGGCGCAGAGATCATGCTCAGCGTTTTTATCCGGGATCCGCAATTCCAAAGCCAGACCAAGGACCGGCTCACCAGCCCGGAAGCAGCGCGGCTTGTAGAGAATGCCGTGCGTGACCGGTTTGACCAATATCTGACCGACAACATGGAACGCGGCAAAGCGCTGCTCGGCTCCGTCATGGAACGGATGGAGGAACGGCTGAAGCGCAAGCAGGAACGCGAAATCAAGCGCAAGACTGCCACCAATGCGAAGAAGCTGCGCCTGCCCGGCAAGCTGACGGACTGCAGCGGCGAAACCGATGGCGAGACGGAGCTGTTCATTGTCGAAGGGGATTCCGCAGGCGGTAGCGCCAAACAGGCGCGCAACCGGAAAACGCAGGCGATCCTGCCTATCCGCGGCAAGATCCTGAACGTTGCCAGCGCCACCAATGACAAGATCCGCGCCAACAGCGAAATCGCCGATCTCTCGTTGGCGTTGGGATGCGGCACCCGCAAGGATTGCGACGCGGAAAATCTGCGTTACGACCGCGTCGTGATCATGACGGATGCTGACGTCGACGGGGCGCATATCGCAACGTTGCTGATGACATTCTTCTTTCAGGAAATGCCCGATCTGGTGCGCAAGGGGCACCTCTATCTCGCGCAGCCCCCACTGTATCGCCTGACCGCTGGTAAAGAGAGCCTTTATGCCCGTGATGATGCTCATCGAGCAGAAATCGAGGCTAACGAATTCAAAGGCAAAAAGGTCGAAGTCAGCCGGTTCAAGGGGCTTGGCGAAATGAACCCGGGTCAATTGCGCGAAACCACGATGGCGCCGGAAACACGCAGCCTGATCCGCATTACCCTGCCGGAACAGAACGAACAGCGTTTTGCGGTCAAGGAACTGGTCGAACAGCTGATGGGCCGAAATCCGGAACACCGTTTCAATTTCATCCAGAATCGCGCTGGCGAAATTGATCGCGACATGATCGATGCGTGATCGGGAGCACCAACGCTAGATCGATTGCTACGCCCCGGCTTCGGTCAATGTGGATTTGCTGGTGTCCAGGAAATGTGCCCGATCAACCCGGTGCCGATTGACCGGCCGCCCATATGACCTTCATGTGGGCATCCTGTTTAACGGAGTCCCGCCAATGTACCGCGTTATGCTTGCCCTGCCCGCCCTTATGCTCTCGCCAGCCGTGGCTCACGCGCAAGACGAGCAGGAAACGGCTGCGCCGGTGTCTTCGCAATTGGCGCAACGTGCCGAGAACATTATCGCAGCGATGCGCGAAGAAATGGCGTATGATGCAGTGTTTGCGCAGTCATTCCGCGATCAGGTTCCGGAGGAACAATTTCGCAGCATTAACGCGCAGTTACAGGCGCAATTTGGCCCATTGATCGGGCTGGAAACTATCAATCCCGTTTCCGATAATGCGGCCGAGCTTAACATCCGGTTTGAACGCGGGCGTGCCGATACCGTCATTCAGCTTGAGCCTGCCGAACCCAATTATGTCTTTGGCTTTCTGATCAGGGGTGTCGAGCCGGTCAATGATACTACGCAATCAGTCGAAGAAGCTTTGGCGGCCCTACCCGGCAATGTGAGCCTGCTGGCGACCCGATTGGATGGCAGCGACCCTATCATTTCCTACAACGCGGATACTCCGTTGGGGCTTGGGTCGGCCTTCAAGCTGTATGTCCTGTCCGCCTTGAACCAGTCAATCGCTGCCGGAGAACACAGCTGGGACGATATCGTGCCGCTGTCGCAAAGCAGTTTCCCGAGCGGCATTCTGCAGGAATGGCCGGAGGGTTCGCCGGTAACGCTCCATACGCTGGCGACATTGATGATCTCCATCAGCGACAACACGGCAACCGATCAATTGATCGCTGTGCTGGGCCGAGACGCAATCGAGGCGGAAATCGCTGCATCGGGGCATTCTGATCCGGCCCGAATGCAGCCCTTCATGAATACACGCGAATTGTTCGTCCTGAAATCCGGCGGGCCAGAGGGCATAGACGGATTTCGCGATGCCGCACCCGATGACCGTCGGCGATTGCTTGAGGCATTGGGCACCATGATCCCTTCCGAAAACGATATCATGGCGGCATTTTCAAACGGCCCCAATGCCATTGATATTGAATGGTTTGCATCAGCAAATGACATCGCTGCGATATTCGAACGCCTGCGTTCGACGCAAGATCGCATTGCGCTGGGCATCATGGGCGTCAATCCTGCTGTGCCCGATAGTGAACTGACCCATTGGGACTATGTCGGATTCAAGGGCGGGTCGGAGCCGGGCGTACTGAATTTCAGCTATCTGCTGCAGGACACAGAAGGAAATTGGTCGGTTGTGACAATGGGCTGGAACAATCCGGATGCGGAGGTCGATCAGCAGCAGTTCAATCTGATCGCCATGCGCGCAATCGCACTTGTGCGGTGATGGGTGTCCGCCGCTGAATGCTTGATACCGTCCCGCGATGGGTCGGTGCATCCGGATCAACGCATCCGTTTCACCGCAGAAGGGCTGACGCGCCTTGGGCCGGATTTGGAAAAGCTGGAGGGATCGTAAGTGCAAACTGAAGAACAGCGCAGCGGCCGGCGCAAGGTTACATGGATCGTGCTTGGCCTGATAGCGGCGACTGCCATGGCTGTGTTTGGCGGGATGATGCTCGGCGAATTTGCCGGGCTTTCGCAAGGTGAAGTGAAAGCGGTCAGTTCGTCAGGCGAGGTTGCATCCACAGTGTCTTCGGGTTTGAATGATCCATCCCCGAACGTGGAGGAAGCTTTGCCCGTGGCCGATGAGCTGCCCGCGATATCCATCGCAACTTCACTTTCGCCAAGCAGCGGTGTGCGGGCGATCGGCGCCGGACAATGGATCGGGCAGGATGATTTGCCGCGCGAGTTGTTCCGCGGCGAAACTGTTAGCGGAATGATAGCCGCCTATCTGACTGTGCGTCCCGAAGGCTCCGTCTCGGCATGCACAGTGAGCAATAGCAGTGAAGTAGATCCTGCGCGTTTCCTGCGCCCTGCTGCTGTCGGGGTTTGCCGCGCTTTGCGTGAACGTGCCCAGTTTGAACCTTTCGCAAACCAGCCAGGTTCTACGCCAATCGCAAGGCCTGTGATTGTCACCGCGGACCAGCAGGATAAGCAGCAAGGCGAAGTACCTCCGACGGATGCCGAAACGCAAATGTCGGTGGAACCCCAGGCGGCCCAGCGAGAGGTCCTCGTGCGCGTGGTTTTCCGCACAGACAATGGACCGGCTTCTTCCGCCTCAATTGAGTGATTCTACGAGCGCGTTGCGCCCAGATAAAGCCAGTCGCCCTTGCCGAGCCAATTGCCGATAATTGCAACCGGTGCGAACAGCGCAGCATACGCGAGCATCTTCGGGCTGGCTTTCCAGCTTTGCGGCGTTCCAAACGTGTATGCCAGATCAATTGCCGTGTGCCGCGCGCCCGCGACCGTGAAGCCCGCTTTTTCCACCATGGCTGTCAACGTTGCCTGGGAGAACTGGAACAAATGGTGCGGCGGTTCCGGATGCGGCCAGTAATCGAGGGTTTTCGCCAGTGGATACGATGCTTTCGGAAACAGCCCGTCGATGTCGGGCGTGGACTGGAGAAGTAGGCCGCCGGGCTTGATCAGGCGGCGGATTGCGACCAGCTCGCCTGCCGGATCAGGCAGATGTTCGATCACGTCAAACAGGGTGACGACGTCGAAACTCCCGTCCGCGTAACCCGCATCGCGCCAATCGCCGTGATGGACATGAAGCCCGAACTCACCGCGCGCAAAAGCAGATGTTTCAGGCGATAACTCTGCGCCGAAAGTCTCCATTCCCGCTGAACGGGCAGTATCCAGAAAGATACCGGAAGAGCACCCGATATCGAGTACTTTCAGGCCTGCAAGATCGGTGCGGAAGTGACGCATCATCGCGAGGTGCTGTTCCGCAATGGCGCTTTGCGTGGCAAATTCCTGAGAAGAGCGGTCCAGCAGCCGATCGTGATAGGAGGAACTGGCCGTGTAGATCGCCTTGATACCCTGCTGGTCCGGCGGGTTGGCGATATAGGCCAGATCACAATCCTGGCAGCGCACCAGATCATAGTCGCGTTTTGCAAACAGGTGCCTATGGCGGTTTGACCCGCACAGATTGCATCTGACAGGCGCGCTGGTTGCCGCATTTATGGGTAGGCACTTGCTCATGCCGCGTGCCTAACGCGAAATCCCCAAAATTCAGGTTAATTGGCGTAAGACCGCTTAGTAAAGCAGCAGGTCCGCCACCGTTTCGCGCCAGCTTGCTTCATCGGGAACAGCAAGGGCCTCCAGATCAGACGGCTTCGCCCCGTTGTCATCCACCCATTCACGCAACGACGGCCCGCCATTGATGACATCGATGGCAAGCACATCATTGGTATATTCGTATTTGAAGTCCGTTCCACGCCACAGGGGATAGTGAGGGTAAAGCGCGCGGATAGCTTTGAACGCGAGCGCCTGCAAACGCCATGGGCGGAAGGCATTGTGATCGTAAAACGGCCCCTCCGCATGTATCATCAGGGCATTGCACAGCGTGCCAGCATGTTTGTGGAAGGTCGGTTCAAACCAGCAATCGCGCAAGGCGCAGCCGGCCATCCACTCTGGCGCGATCTGATGCATTTTCGCCAACACCGCTTTCGCATCCACATCGGGCGCGCCAAACAGCACTTCCAGTGGCCGGGTGGTTCCTCTCCCTTCGCTCAAGGTTGCGCCTTCCAGCATTACCGTACCGGCATAGGCGCGCGCCATATTGAGGTTCGCTGCGTTGGGGCTTGGATTGATCCAGATGCGATTTTCAGGCCAGCCGAAGCCCGGCCCCTCTGGCAACCAATGATGCATGGAGATGACCCGGTAATCGACATCCAGGTTGAAATGCCGGACAAACCACTGGCCCATTTCGCCAAGCGTCAGTCCGTGGCGCATCGGCATGGCGGCGGCGCCGACAAAGCTTTCCTGTCCCGGTTGCAGCAGAGTGCCTTCAACCGGACGGCCCGCCGGATTGGGCCGATCGAGTACCCAAACGCTCTTGCCGTGCTTTTCCGCTTCCTCAAGCAGATACAGCAACGTGGTGACAAAGGTGTAGATGCGGCAGCCAAGGTCCTGAAGATCAAACAGAAAAACGTCGGCGCTCGACATCATTTGACCGCTGGGACGGCGGACTTCGCCATACAGCGAAAAAACCGGTATGCCGTAGACGGGATCAGTCTCGTCCACGGTTTCCACCATATTGTCCTGCTTATCGCCCTTCAGGCCGTGTTGCGGCCCGAATGCGCTAGTGACGTTAACACCTGCTGCAATCAAGGCATCCAGACTGTGGGTGAGATCCGCAGTAACCGACGCAGGGTGCGCGACAAGCGCAACACGCTTGCCTTCGAGTGGTTTCCTCAGCTCGGGCTCGGCCAGCAGCCGGTCAATTCCAAATTTCATGCCGCCCGGGTTCGCGCAAGTCCGGCTGTGAAGCAAGCAGGATCGTGAAAATCTGGCTGATCCTTGGTGTGGGTCAGCGCCCAGTAGCTTTTCACGCCGCCAGTCTCTTCCAGAACCGCACAAAGTCCGATGGCGCACGGCGGGCCGGGCAGTTGCACGCGTGGCAGCGCGGCATCGAAGATTGCGATGGACTGGCCGCTGCGCATCACACAATCCGGTTCCCGGGAGAAGTCCCTTTGACGCATACCGTCGCGGTAATCATCGAAATCATAGGCCGCCCAGCGTTCCGAAGGCGACATGTTGAATTCACTATACGCCGGGGTCCCATCCTTGGGCATGATGAACAGTTCAAAGCATGTGGTCTGCCACAGCTCGTCCGCCCGGCCGCGCCCTGCAAACGGGGGAATGACCAGTTTATCAGGCCCATCGATGCGCCAGCGCACGCGCATCCACGCGTCTGTCATGGAAAGTATGCGCGCTTCCACACGGCGGATGGAAAGCGGCGGATGGGCGGCGTGCGCCACCAGTTCATGCGTTTGCAAGCAGAGATCCTCGTGCTAGCGCCGTCGTCGCAAAAAAGAGGCTCCTGTATCCTGCGATGACGACTTATAATTCTGATCTGCTCCGACTGCTGAATGAACGCGGTCATGTCCATCAAGTTACCGATGCTGTGGGACTGGACGCCCTAGCCGCGCGGCAAACCGTGACTGCATATGTGGGATTCGATCCCACCGCCCCATCGCTGCACATCGGTAACCTCGCATCGATCATGCTTCTGCGGCGCGTGCAGCAGGCCGGCCACCGCCCCATCGTGATCATGGGCGGCGGAACTGCCAAGGTGGGCGATCCAAGCGGGAAGGATGAGACCCGGCAGATGCTGACGGACGCTGTCCTGGCGTCCAACATCGCGTCAATCCGCAGCAGCTTCGAGCGGATATTGCGCTTCGACCAGAGTGATACCGGCGCACTCCTGATTAACAACGATGATTGGCTGAGCAAGCTGGGCTATGTCGAATTGCTGCGCGATGTCGGCAAGCACTTCACAATCAATCGAATGCTCACTTTCGACTCGGTGAAGCTGCGGTTGGATCGCGAACAGCCGCTTACATTTCTCGAATTCAATTACATGATCCTGCAGGCTTATGACTTCATGAAGCTGGCTCGGGAGTACAATTGCCAGTTACAGCTTGGCGGCAGTGACCAGTGGGGAAACATCGTAAACGGGATCGAATTGACCCGCCGCATGGATGGCAAGGAAGTGTTCGGCCTGACCGCCCCGCTCATCACTCGCGCCGATGGCTCCAAGATGGGCAAGTCGGTATCGGGCGCAATTTGGCTTAATGAGGCACAATTGCCCGGATATGACTTCTGGCAATATTGGCGAAATACGGACGACCGTGACGTGGGCCGCTTCCTGAAGCTTTTCACCGATTTGCCACTTGATGAAATCGCCCGCCTTGAATCGCTCGAGGGTAGCGAGATCAACGAGGCCAAGATTGTGCTGGCCGACGAAGTGACAAAACTTGTGCGCGGAGAGGATGCAGCAAAGTCCGCGCGAGCAACGGCGGAGCAGACTTTTGCAGGCGGCGGCATGGGCGAGGATTTGCCGGTACTGGATATTCCGCCAGATGGTATTCGCATCGGTGCTGCGCTGACTGCGCTTGGCTTCACAGCTTCCAACGGGGAGGCAAAGCGCAAGATCGCAGAAGGCGCGGTCAAGCTTGATGACACAGCGATCGACGATCCGGGCTTCTTGATAGAGGCACCTGCGGGCGGCGAGGAACTGCGCCTGAGCCTTGGGAAGAAACGCCACGCTATTCTGCGAAAAGGCTGATTTTACAAAATATCCACTATTTTCCCGCATAACCGATGTTCAACCAATCAACGGGAGTATTGGGGCTTATGTCAGCGGGCGCACAATTGTCTGTAACCGATATGCGGCGCGCGTCGCGGCATCCGGTAGACTACATGGTTATCGCAGAGCATCTGATGCACGGCGATGTGAAGCTGCATGTGTCGAATATTTCGGCACATGGCTTTATGATTGATGAAGCTGAAAACATAAGCCGCGGGGATCGCCTGATCATTCGTTTGCCCGCAGTTGGACGAATAGAGGCATACTGCATCTGGCTGACCGAAGAGCGCGCAGGTTTCCAGTTCGAACGCATCTTGCGACTCGACGATTTTCAACTGATGATTTCCGAAATGCAGCCCAACCCGGCTCTTCGCGGTCGCCGCTAGACTTTTCCCGCGCCAACATTAGGTAGCTTGGCAGAATCCACCGGCGCTGCCATGGCGCTGGTGTGACCACGACAGACACCCAGAACACGCACCCGTTCCGCGTTGCCAACTTTCGCGCTTATTGGGCCGCGCGGTTGACGATGACCCTCGCGCAATACGCGATGCTGCTGATTATCGGTTGGCAGACCTACAACCTTGCCCGCGATGCCGGGATGAGCGTTGGAGAAGCCTCCGGCCAGCTTGCGCTGATTGGCCTGCTACAGTTCGTTCCCCTGTTTCTGCTGACGCCCTTCACCGGCCTTGCGGCAGACCGGTTCCATCGGCGCAATCTCGGGCGGGCGATGGTTCTTATGCAATTGCTGTGCGCAGGCACGCTTGCGCTGTTCACATGGAACTATGCGATCGGTTTGCCGGTCCTGTACACTGTTGCAGTCTTCCTTGGCATCGCGCGTGCCTTTGCCGGCCCTGCGTTCTCCGCCCTCGCCCCCAACCTTGTGCCCAAGGCGATCTTGCCCAACGCCATCGCGCTTTCTTCAATCGCATGGCAGGTCGGTATGATTGTCGGGCCGGCAGTTGGCGGTGTCCTGTACGAAGTCGCGCCGTTCCTGCCGTATGCGATAGCTGCGGTCTTGTTTGCGTGCTCCATCATCGCGCTGAGTTTTATCGGCGAAGTCCCACGCGGATCGCCGCGCAGTACAGACAAGCCATTGCGCCAGATACGTGAAGGACTGGTCTATGTCGTGCGTAACAAGATGGTGCTTGGGGCTATCACGCTCGACCTTTTCGCTGTGTTCCTGGCGGGCGCAACGGCGCTTTTCCCGGTTTATGCAAGAGACATCCTGCAAGTCGGTGCCAGCGGTCTCAGCCAGCTCGCTATGGCTCCGGCTATCGGAGCGGCATTGACGGCGCTGTGGTTCTCTTTCAGCCCGCTGAAGAACAACGTCGGGCCCAAAATGCTGGGAGCAGTGGCGATATTTGGCTGCGCGACGGTCGTGTTCGGCCTGTCCACCTCCATGCCGCTCTCGCTTGCCATGCTGTTTATCGTGGGCGCGGCAGATATGTTCAGCGTGTATATCCGCCAATCACTGATCCAGCTTCACACTCCCGATGACAAGCGTGGCCGTGTTTCCGCCGTCTCGCTGATGACAATCAGCGCCAGCAATGAATTCGGCGACTTTTTTTCCGGTAGTCTGGCCTTCCTTATCGGTCCGGTAGCGGCGGTGGTTGCAGGTGGCGCCGGGGCGATTGTTACGGTTGCTGCATGGACCGGCCTGTTTCCTGTCTTGCGCACCACGCGGACCTTCGACCCGCCTGAAGAGTTGCAAGACAATACACCAACCGATCCGACCACCGAAGCTGCGAAAAAAGGGGCCTGACCCATGAAGTTCGATACTGTTCTGCAATCCATCGGCAACACGCCGCACATCCGTCTGTCACGCTTGTTTCCGGACCATGAAGTCTGGGTAAAAAGCGAACGCGCCAATCCCGGAGGCTCGATCAAGGATCGCATCGCGCTCGCCATGGTAGAGGCGGCAGAGAAGTCTGGCGAATTGCAGCCCGGCGGCACGATTGTTGAACCGACAAGCGGTAATACGGGCATCGGTCTTGCAATGGTCGCCGCGGTCAAGGGCTACAAACTGATCCTCGTCATGCCTGAAAGCATGAGCCTGGAACGCCGCCGCCTGATGCTTGCCTATGGGGCCAGCTTCGACCTGACGCCGAAGGAAAAGGGTATGAAGGGTGCGCTGGAACGTGCGGCTGAATTGACCGGCACAATCGAAGGCGCATGGATGCCGCAGCAATTCGAAAACCCCGCCAACGTAGAAGTGCATACCCGCACGACCGCGATGGAAATCCTGAACGACTTCGCGGATTCCCCTATCGATGTGATGATCACTGGCGTCGGCACCGGCGGTCATCTGACCGGGTGCGCAGAAGAATTGAAAAAAAGCTGGCCGAACCTGCGTTCATTCGCTGTCGAGCCCGAACTATCGCCGGTCATTTCCGGTGGTCAGCCCGGCCCGCATCCTATTCAGGGCATCGGCGCAGGCTTCATACCCGGCAACCTTCACACGCAGTCTATCGACGGCGCGATAAAAGTGGAGGCAGAGGCTGCGAAGGACATGGCGCGCCGCTGTGCGGCAGAAGAAGGTTTGCTGGTCGGCATAAGTTCCGGCGCAACGCTGGCTGCCATCGCCAAAAAGCTGCCTGATCTGGATGAAGGTACACGCGTGCTCGGCTTCAATTACGACACCGGAGAGCGATATCTCTCGGTCCCGGATTTCCTGCCGACAGAGTAATTTACAAGGCGTGCTTGGGGATCCTTAATGTTGAGGGGGTAAAGAGGCCTTTCAACTTCCGGGGCTCCCAGGCATGCGTAACAATATCGGACATCTCGTGGCGAGCGCCAGCCGCACTGCCCCGTTTGAACGCGGGCGATGGCGGCTTGGCTCGCTTGCCTACAAATTGGTCGATCCGGGCGCAGCGGATTACCACCAGATTGTGACGACCCGGCATGGCTTCACCATGGGACTGGACTTGCGGCAATTCATCGACCGGACAATCTATTGCACGGGTGAATGGGAGCCGCATGAAACCCAGGTGATCCAGCGCATCCTTCGCCCCGGAGCCACCTTCGCGGATGTTGGCGCGAACATTGGTTACTTTACACTTTTGGCCAGCCATATCGTCGGGCCCGCCGGCCACGTCCACGCCTTCGAAGCAAACGCGCAGACACATGCGCTGTTGTCGGAAAATATGGCCCGCAACTCTGCCACAAACGTGTCGGCACATTTGTTGGCGGTAAGCGACGAGGCCGGTAGCGCGGTAATCCATCACTGCGAACCGGGCAATGCAGGCCGCGATATGGCGATGGCGGCAAAGCCTGAGGATAGAGGCAGCACGGTCCGGATGGAACGGCTCGATACTGTGTTGGCGAATACTTCCATCACATTGATAAAACTCGATATCGAGGGCGGCGAGGCGAAAGCATTACGAGGGGCAGAAGCATTGCTGACAGGCTGTTCTGCGCCCGATTTGTTGTTCGAGTTGACCCCACAATTGCTGACGGAAAACGGCGACGATGCTACTGATTTGCTCGAATGGCTGCGCGGAATTGGATACATCCTGTCGGAAATATCCGTGCACGGGGGCAAAGCTTCTGCCGACGCTTTGGAGCAGAGTTATTACCACGCGTCCAAAAATGGCTGAACCGCACTATTACGTATCTATTTTGGCCAGTCCGTCACCGTCGATGCGGCGGTAAAAGCAGCTTCGCGCTCCGGTGTGACAGGCGGGACCGGCGGGCCGGACCTTCAGAACCAGCGCATCCTGATCGCAATCTACAAGCATTTCCTCGACCTTGAGGACATTGCCGGATGTTTCACCCTTCTTCCAAAGCGTGCCGCGGCTGCGGGAATGGAAGTGTGCCTCTCTCGTGGAGCGAGTCGCCTCAAGCGCCTCTGCATCCATGAAGGCCACCATGAGAACATCGCCCGTGGCTGCATCCTGCACGACCGCGCTGAGCAGACCGGCAGAATCGTACTTTGGCATGAAAGCAGACCCTAGTTCACGAACGCGCTGTTCATTCTGATCGTTGCTGGAGATAATCTGGACCTTTAAGAATGGGAAACCCGGTTTCACTGTGCGTACCCTTTTGTTGCACGATAATCACAGAACCGTATCAAAATCTATCATATGTCAAAAACTGGTTTAATCGGAAACCTTTCAATGAAAAGAGAGGTGTTCGGCTTGACGGGCCGGCTGTCGTTTCATGACACATTGCGTGCCAAGGAATGGGAGGAAACGGGAACGGAGAAAATTCCGGCCCGGTTCATGAGGGTTTGGAACTGCCGCGCCGCTGGGGGGTGACGCGAGGTTTCAGCGATATCGTCACGCGAACGCCCGGGGGGAAACCTCCGGGCGTTTTGCTTGTTACGGGCGTCTTGCATTCGGGATGCCATGATACGGCTACGAAGCGTCATCGAGCACGCGGGAAAAGCAACCGATCATCACCTTCTTCGCGCCGGCGGCCTTGAGCGCTGCCACACAAGCGTTGCTGGTTGCGCCACTGGTGAGGACATCATCGACCAGAAGGACATTCGCGCCCTCTATCGCCGTTTGCCGCCGGGGATTGGGCGTAATGGCACCACCTAGAGTTTGTGCGCGTTGTTCTCTTCCCAGTCCTCCCAATGCCGGTGTAGCGCGGGTTCGTAGCAGGCCGTCCACCAGCAATTGCATATCGGTAATCTTGCTGATCTCCCGCGCTAGCAGTGCAGATTGGTTATAGCCGCGCCGCCACAAACGAAAGCGGTGCAGCGGTACTGGCACAGCGAGCCATTCTCCCTGCATTTCCGGCAAACGTGCTGCAATCAACCGCGCGAGCATCGGGGCCAGAGCTATCCGCCGGCCGTGCTTGAAGGACAGGACAAGTTGGCGGGCGGTATCATTGTAAAGTGTTCCAGCAGCGATACCGTCATGTTTTGGTGGATACGCCGCACACGGTGCGCAGGTATGACCGGGCAGAAATTCAACCGTGCTGCCTCCGACCATTTTCATATCGGTAAAAGGCCGCTGGCACTTTCGGCAGGCGGGTTCACCGGGAATGGAAAGCGTTTCCCAGCAACTGAAGCACAGCCCCTTTTGCGCAGCCAGTCCGTCGCCGCACAGGGGGCAGCGAGGTGGGTAGATCAAATCTACCAATGGAGCGAAAGTCTCTGAAACGATGCGCGAAGCTTGCATTGCGGGCTATGCTGCCCCGCGGTTGGACTGTAGGCAAGCGCACATGGCCAATGCACCACCGATAATCTTTTCCAACCGCCGGAAAGCAGTGCGCAGAAAGCGTGCGGAAATCATGGGCAGAAGGTCCGCTGCTGACCCGTTTCTGTTCGCCCATATCTCAGCTGACATCGAAGATCGCCTGGCGTTCATCCGGTTCGAGCCGGAAACCGTTTTGTTAGACGGTTTCGGCAGCGAGCAGATGCGCGGCGTGGATTGGCGGCAGATGCCAGCCTTCGATTCGACCGGTTTGCACGATTTCGATGTGCCCTCCAATTTGCTCTCTGCCTCTTTCGATTGTGTTGCCAGCATCAACAGCCTTGGAACGGTCAATGATCTTCCCGGCGCTCTGATCCAGATGCGCGAACTGCTGAAGCCCGGAGGCTTGGCGATTGCGAGTTTCGTCGGCGGGGCGAGCCTGGCGAAGCTGCGCCGTGCAATGTTCGAAGCGGAACCGGAACGTCCGGCTGCCCGTATGCATCCGTTGATTGATCCGCGTTCATGCCCTGGTCTTCTGCAGCGTGCCGGTTGGACCAATCCAGTGGTAGACAGCCATATGTTGACCGTCCGGTATTCAACATTCGATCGCCTGGTTCAGGACTTGCGCGAACAAGCGCTTGGCAATGTCCTGGCCTCTCCCGCTCCGCCGCTTGGTCGAACTGCATTTCAGCGGGCCCGCGAAGCATTTATGGCGATGGCGGACGATGACGGAAAGGTCAGCGAGACCTTCGAGATCATCACTCTTACTGGCCGCAGGTCACCTGCCGGAACGTAGCGCGGCCTGCGCTGCCGCCAGCCGCGCGATCGGCACGCGGTAGGGAGATGCGCTGACGTAATCCAGGCCGACTTTCTCGCAGAAAGCGATACTTTCCGGGTCGCCGCCATGCTCACCGCAAATGCCCAGCTTGATTTCCGGCGTGGTTGCCCTGCCGCGTTCAGCCGCGATTTCGACCAGCTGGCCCACACCATCAATATCCAGGCTGACGAATGGATCGCGGGCGTAGATGCCCTGCTCCACATATGGGCCGAGGAAGCGGCCTGCATCGTCCCGGCTGACACCGAGCGCGGTCTGCGTCAGATCATTGGTGCCGAAGCTGAAGAACTTCGCCTCGTGAGCAATTTCGCCTGCCATCAACGCGGCGCGTGGCAATTCGATCATGGTACCGACCAGATATTCGACCCGCGCGCCCTTCTCGGTGAAAACCTGTTCCGCCGCGCGATCGACCAGTTTGCGCAGGATTTCGAGTTCCTTGCGCGTCGCCACCAGCGGGATCATTACTTCGGGCACGACTGCATCGCCGCCCTCGGCGGTCACATCGCAAGCGGCCTCGAAGATGGCGCGTGCCTGCATTTCATAGATTTCGGGAAAAGTGATGCCCAGTCGGCAGCCGCGATGGCCGAGCATGGGGTTGAATTCGTGCAATTCATCCGCGCGGCGTTTCAGGTGATCGACAGCCACGCCCAGATCATTGGCCAGATCGGCAAATTCCTCGTCGCGGGTCGGCATGAATTCATGCAGCGGCGGATCGAGCAGGCGGATGGTGCACGGCAGGCCCGCCATCGTGCGGAAAATCTCGCCAAAATCGCCGCGCTGTTCGGGCAGCAGACGCGCCAAAGCGGTACGCCGTCCAGTCTCGTCATCGGCAAGGATCATCGCGCGCACGGCACTGATCCGGCCCGCGTCGAAGAACATGTGTTCGGTGCGGCACAGGCCGATGCCTTCTGCCCCAAAACCGCGTGCGGTGCGGCAATCGGCAGGTGTTTCAGCATTGGTGCGAACACCCATGCGGCGGTGCTTGTCCGCCCATTCCATCAGCACGCCGAAATCGCCGTCAAGCGCCGGCTCTATCGTGGGCACCTGCCCCGCCATGATCTCGCCCTTGGCACCGTCCAGCGTGATTATATCGCCTTCCTGCAATTCCCTGTCGCCAATGCGCAGGGTTCGGTTAACCAGATTGATCGAGACCGCCGACGCGCCGGATACGCAGGGCCGTCCCATGCCGCGCGCCACCACGGCGGCGTGTGACGTCATGCCGCCGCGCGCCGTCAGAATGCCTTTGGCCGCGTGCATACCGTGAATGTCTTCGGGGCTGGTTTCCACGCGCACCAGAATAACCGCTTCTTCGCGCCCGGCCCAAAGTTCCGCCGTATCGGCATCAAGCACGATCTTGCCGGAAGCTGCACCGGGAGAGGCAGGAAGGCCTTTCGCCAGAATATCGCGCGGCGCATCCGGGTCCAGTGTCGGATGAAGCAGTTGATCAAGCGCCATCGGATCGACGCGCAGGATAGCGGTTTCTTCGTCGATCAGACCTTCGCCTGCCATATCGACCGCCATCTTCAGCGCAGCCTTGGCAGTGCGCTTTCCAGAACGGGTTTGCAGCATCCACAGCTTGCCGCGCTCTACCGTGAATTCGATATCCTGCATGTCCTTGTAATGCAGTTCCAGCAGGTCGAACACGCGGGCCAGTTCTTCGTAGGCAGCGGGCATGGCTTCTTCCATGCTCGGCAAATCTGCACCTGCTGCCACGCGGCGGGCCTTGGTCAGATATTGCGGTGTGCGGATGCCTGCCACCACATCCTCACCCTGCGCGTTGACCAGCCATTCACCGTAATAGGAACGCTCTCCGGTGGAAGGGTCGCGGGTAAAGGCGACACCGGTGGCGCTGGTTTCGCCCATGTTGCCGAACACCATGGCCTGCACGTTTACTGCTGTGCCCCAATCGCCCGGAATATTGTTAAGCCGACGGTACACCTTGGCCCGGTCCGCATCCCAGCTTTCGAACACAGCGGCGATGGCGCCCCACAATTGTTCGTGCACGTCCTGCGGGAAAGGCGCGCCGCGCTCTTCTTCGACGATGGATTTGTACTGACCGACCAGTTCCTGCAAATCCTCCGCCGAAAGCTCTGTATCGGTGAAGTAGCCCCGGTCTTCCTTGGCGATTTCCATCGCTTCTTCGAACAGGCCGTGATCAAGGCCGAGCACGACGTCGGAATACATCTGGATGAAGCGGCGATAACTGTCCCACGCAAAGCGCGCATCGCCGCTGATATCGGCCAGGCCGGCCACAGTTGCATCGTTCAGGCCAAGGTTCAGGACGGTGTCCATCATGCCGGGCATGGAAACCCGCGCGCCAGAGCGGACGGACACCAGCATCGGGTCTGCCGGATCGCCAAAATTCTTGCCCACCGCGCGTTCGATATGGGTCAGTGCGGCAGCGACATCGGCGCGCAGCTTGTCGGAGAAAGCCTCGCCTTCATTCAGATAGCGCACCGATTCCTCGGTCGTGATGGTGAAGCCGGGAGGGACCGGCAGGCCGATGCCCGCCATTTCTGCAAGATTTGCGCCCTTGCCTCCGGTTACAGTCTTGTCCTTCTGCCGGGGATCGTCATGCGCCGCCCCGTCTGATTTCGGGCCGCCGAAATTGTAGACTGTGTTCATCCGTAAAGCCGCTTTCCTGAATTGTAGGGTGACAAAGGTGACACCCTGTAACTTTCAACTGTCGCTTTCAACCCGCTGAATTACATGGTCAAACTGCGCCAAAAGGCCGGGTGACACTTTGCGCGGAGAAACCTGCCCCTATCCTTCGATCCTGGAGAAGTCCGCCACATTGTGCACTGCAGCACGGAAACGCGCAAGCAGCGCCAGACGTGCCGACCGTTTGGAGGGGTTTTCATCATTGACCGTGACCTCCTCAAAGAACGCATCGATCGGCCCGCGAAGACTGGAGAGCGCGGCCATGGCGGCAGCGAAATCTTCCCCGGTGATGGCAGCGGCAGCCTGCGGCTCGGCTTCGTCCAGCGCATCGATCAGCGCCTTTTCGGCCGCTTCGCGTGTGTAGGAAAGCTGCGCATAGACCTCGCGCATTTCGGGATCGTCGACATTTTCCATCGGGTCTTCGTCGCCGGTATGCTCGGGCTCTGCGGACCAGTCCTCCTTCTTGAGGATATTCGCTGCACGCTTGTATCCGGAGAGGAGATTGGTGCCGTCGTCGCCTCGCAAGAAATCTGCAAGAGCGCGCGCCCGTGCCTCAACTCGGTCAAGCCTTCCGTCAGTATCGCTGCCTGCCACCCACGCTCGCGAAGCCTGAATTAAGTCATGGCGGACTCCCTCGTCTTTGAGTTGAACTCCAAGACGATCGAAGAGAAAATCCGCAACTCGCAACCCGAGTGATCCCTCAAAGGCATCACCCCACGCACGAGCGGCAGAACTTAACAGCAACTCAAGTTGGTTTTCTTGAGACAATCGGAGGTAACTAAGACCCGCGCGACGAAGCGCGAATGGATCTTTGGAACCGGTTGGTAGAAGGTCAATTTTGAAAAAACTGAATAAATTGTCCAACTTATCCGCCAGCGACACCGCCACCGTCACCGGAGCAGTCGGCACATCATCGCCCTGCCCTACTGGCTTGTAGTGATCGCGGATCGCGTCGGCCACTGCATCGGGCAAGCCCTCGGCGCGGGCGTAGTAGCCGCCCATCAGGCCCTGTAGTTCGGGAAATTCACCGACCATTTCGGTGACCAGATCGGCCTTGCACAATTCCGCAGCCTGACGGGCCAATGCCGGATCGCACTCGGGCACGATGCCTTCGGTCGCCAGCCATTCGGCCAGCTTTGCAACACGCTCGACCTTGTCGGCCACGGTGCCCAGCTTCTCGTGGAAAGTAATCCGCTCCAGCTTCTTCGCGTGGTCTGAAAGCGAAGTCTTGCGATCAAGCTCCCAGAAGAAGCGCGCATCGCTCAGCCGGGCGGCCAGTACCTTGCGGTTGCCGTCCACCACCACTGCGGGATCAACCGGATCGATGTTGGAGTTGCAGATAAAGGCGTTCGCAAGTTTGCCCTGCCCGTCTTCGCACACGAAATACTTCTGGTTCACCCGCGCGGTCAGCTGGATGACTTCGGGCGGCACGTCGAGGTAGTCGTCTTCGAACCGGCCGAGCAGCGGCACGGGCCATTCAGTCAGGCCTGCGTTTTCGATCACCAGCCCCTCATCCTCGACCAGTGTCAGGCCAGCGTCAGACGCTGCCTTTGCCGCGCCGGTGCGGATCATCGCGGCGCGTTCTTCGTGGTCCACGATCACATGGCCTGCGCGCAGCTTCACCGCGTAATCGTCCGCGCCGCCAATCGTGATATCGCCGGAGTGGTGGAAACGGTGGCCCAGCGTCACCGCGCCGCTTGTCACGCCGTGGACCTCGCATTCCACAATCGTATCGCCCAGCAGCGCGACAATGCCGGAGAGCGGACGCACCCATTTGAGGCTTTCGGTGCTGATGGAGGCTTCGCCCCAGCGCATCGATTTGGGCCAGCTGAAATCGCGGATAATCGCGGGGATGGCTTCGGCCAGCAGCCCCGTCATCGCGCGGCCCGGCACATTCTTGACGGCGAAATACGTCTCACGGCCCTTAATGTCGCGCACTTCCAGATCGCCGCGCTCGACGCCCAGCTTGCGGCAGAACCCGTCCACCGCCTGATCGGGAGCGCCAACGGGCGGACCCTTGGCTTCTTCGCTCACCGCTTCGGTAGCTTCCGGCAGATCGCGCGCAATAAGCGCAAGTCGGCGCGGGGTGGACCAGATGGTAAGCTCGCCCACCGCAACACCGGCCGCATCCATTTCGCGGCGGAACAGCTTTTCCAGCTCTGTCCGCGCACCGGCCTGCATCCGTGCGGGGATTTCTTCGGAGCGGATTTCAAGGAGGAAGTCACTCATAGCGACCACTCCGGATATTTGGCCTGCCATTGCGGCGCCATGACCTCGGCGTACTTCTCACAGGAACCGCGCGCCAGATCGCGCACTCGGCCCATATAGCTGGCGCGTTCCTGCACGCTGATCACGCCGCGCGCTTGCAGCAGGTTGAACACGTGGCTGGCTTCCACCGCCTGCTCGTAAGCGGCGATGGGCACGTCGTTGGCGATGGCGTTCTGGCATTCGGCCTCCGCCTTGGCGAACAGATCGAACAGGGCGCCTGTTTCAGCGACCTCGAAATTCCACTTCGACATCTGCTTTTCGTTTTCGAGGAACACCTCTCCATACGATACGCCGCGTCCGTTGAAATCGAGATCGTACACGCTGTCCACGCCCTGGATATACATGGCGAGGCGTTCCAGCCCGTAGGTCAGTTCTCCGGCAACGGGCTTGCAGTCGAAGCCGCCCATCTGCTGGAAATAGGTGAATTGCGTGACTTCCATGCCGTCACACCAGACCTCCCAGCCAAGACCCCACGCACCCAGCGTTGGCGATTCCCAGTCGTCTTCCACAAATCGGATATCGTGTTTCAGCGGATCAATTCCGATCACGCCGAGGCTTTTGAGATAAAGCTCCTGGATGTCGGACGGGCTCGGCTTCAGGATCACCTGATACTGGTAATAATGCTGGAGGCGGTTCGGATTTTCGCCATATCGGCCATCGGTCGGGCGGCGGCATGGCTGCACGAAGGCGGCGTTCCACGGCTCAGGACCAAGCGCGCGCAGCGTGGTCGCGGTGTGAAAGGTGCCGGCGCCCATGCGCATGTCATAAGGTTGCAGGATCAAACAGCCCTGCGCGCTCCAGAAATCATGCAAGGCAAGGATCATGTCCTGAAAAGAGGATTGGGGCTTACGTTCCATGGTGCGGCGCAGTGCCTTATGGCTTTCAAACCGTCAATGCCAGCTACGCCGGTTGCTTGACAGATAGATGGAATGGCGGCTCAACTGCGCCCTATGCAATGGCACGATCTACGCCGGACAATGATCCGCACCGCAGGCCCCCTTACTGCGCTGTTGCTCGCGCTGTTCTCCGCCCTGTTGCCCGCCCTGCCCGCAGCCGCGCAAGGGCAGCAGGTTCAACAGCAGCAGCGCCAGTTCGAATTCACGCAGGATTACGATCCCTCGCCGGCGATTTGGGAACTGTCTGATGAAGACACGACGATTTACCTGCTCGGCACAATCCATGCGTTGCCACGTGGCTTCCGCTGGCGGAGCGAACGCCTGAACGAGATTATCGACACGGCTGATGTGCTGGTGGTCGAAAGCAGCACCTATGCCGAAGTGCCGGATGCGATTGATCTGGACTCCAAACTGGTGGCCCGCATCGCGAACCGTCTGCCGACTTCCAACCGCCTTTCGAACGCAGGAAATACACGCTGGCGTGAACTGGTCGGTATGTCCGGACTCGATTTCGCTTCGATAGATACAATGCCCGTCCTGCTCGGCCTGCTGACCGTCGGTATGAGCGGGGGCGAGTTTGATACTTCATCGACGTTGTACGGCGTGGAAACCGTGCTGGAGCGGGAGTTTATGCGCAGTGGTCGCCCGATCCGGACAATCGAGGATTCGGGTGAAGTGATGTACAGCCTCCTCCGGCTCGACAATTCGGAAATCCTCCGGGAACTGGATACCAGCCTGACCGCGTGGGATGGGAAATCACTCAGCGAATTCTTCGACGAGGATTACGCCGAGCGATACGGTGATGCCTATTGGGAGGCCGAGCACAATTGGGCACGCGGCATCGTGGCGGATGATTTTGAACTTGGCCTTGGCAGCGGCGCGATTGGCCGCGCCTTCGATTACAATCTGCTGGATCGGCGGAATGCTGCTTGGGCCATATGGCTCGAAGAACGGCTGGAACAGCCGGGGACCGTGCTGCTTGCTGTTGGTGCCGGACACTTCGAAGGTGAAAGCTCGCTGCTGAACATGCTGATGGCGCGCGGACTGGAAGCAGATCGAATCGAGTGATCGGCATGCTGCACGAATCGCTGCGGACAGCCGCGATTCGGGTCAGTTTTCATGAAAATCCGGAAATTTGGCGTGACGGACGCGCTTCCGGTCGATGATCTGTTCGGATTATTAAATCACTGAAATATCATCGCTATCTTTTCGGTTAGTCGTGGGATAGTGACTTTTTGTCAGGTCTTGTTGACATGGGAAAGAAGGTGCGACATAAAGTAAGGGCAACCTGACATAACGGAAGGTTGGCAAGACACCGCAACTCGAAAACAGGACCTTCATCATGCGTAAGACCCTCATCGCCATCGCTTCCGCCGTCACTCTTCTGGCAGTACCTGCCACCGCGACGACCACCGCCGAGAACGTCACTATTACCGTCCAGACCGACGACCTCGATCTGGCCAATGCCACCGACCAGACGCGTCTCGACAACCGCGTTGAAACCGCGATCCGCCGCGCCTGCCGGACCGGCGGACGTGATCTGGCTTCCCGCCAGGTTGAAACTGCGTGCCGCGCCACGCTGGCCGATGCGATCAGCCCGCGGGTTGAACTGGCGATTGCACAGGCCAACGAAACCCGCTTCGCTTCCATCGAGCTTTCATTCGAAGCGTAATGCCAACCGCAATGGGGGCGGCGCACCCCCAATGGCTTCATTCCCCCCAATGGATCCGTCAGCCGCCGCCCTCACCTGCGTGAATATCGACCACTGCTTTTAAGGAGCCAAGTCCATGACCACCCAGATTACTCCGCGCCGCGTGATCGCCTTCATTGGTATAGTCGCGCTGGTTTATTTCGCCGGATATGGTGTGGGAAGTATCGGCGCAAAGGCGGTGATTAACTTCACTGATGATGCGCCTGCAGAAATTCGCAATTCATAAGGCTATAAGCCAGTCCCTCGCCGCATCGTCCACCTAATTGATTGCGGCGAGGGGCACCTGAGGAAAGCAGACAGAAATTATGGCTACCGTAAAATCCCGCAAGAACCGCGCCCCGCTCAATCTGGCAATGGGGCTTGTCGGACTGCTGAGCGTTTTCACGATCATCGCCGCCGAGCTTCTGGCGCTTCCAAAAGCGATCGTTCCGATCTGTGCGGCAGCGATGATCATTTCGCTGGCGGTCATGTTTTTCACGCGTCGCAGTGACGAATACACGTTGGCGTTGTGGAGCGCTGGTACCAACGCTGCATTTGCCGCGATTATAGGCTGGCTGATAATCGGTCCATTCGCCGCAGGTGTGATGGAAGGTTTCAATGCCGCCCACGAAGGCCGGGAGGCAGAAAGAAATTTCTCCTACGCAGCGGGTAGCGGCTTTTCGATCATCGCCTTTTATGTCGTGTTCAACATCAAGCGCCTGACGGGAGCTTTGTGATGTCTGGTCCCGCAAGCGTTTCAAATCGCCAGAAACTTGCTGATCGCTATTTGCGTGCGGCAGACGCGGGCACTTTGGCACTGATTGGTGTTTTCGTCATCGCCGCCCTTTTCTACGGGCCGGATGGGGAGCTTGATGTTCCCGGTTGGCTCCTGCCGATCATCATGATTGTCGTGTTCACCGTCATGGGCGCGTTTGCATACATGTTCTTCCGCCGTGGAACGGACGATTTCACACTCGGCATGTGGCACAGCGGCGTTACCTTGGCTTTCTTCGCGATCATCGCCTGGTCCCTTTTCGGCCTGCTGATCGAGAGTACAATCGAAGGTTTGCTGAGACATCCATCGGACGTCAGGCCGCATGAAGAGCGCACCGTGTCGGGCTGGACGACCGAAATCGCCCTCACCGCATACTTTATCGGCTTTCACTTCAAGCGCTTCAGGGGGAATTTCTGATGCCTTACGAACCCTACACGCACGATCCCGAACAGGCCGTTATCGCTCAGCGCGAGAGGCTTTACTGGCTGACCTTGGTATCTGGCCTTGGCAATATCGCTGCGCTTGTCCTGCACTGGATTGACGCTGACGACTTTCTGCTCAGCGGAGTAATCATTGGAAGCGTGGCCGGATCGCTATTGGTGGCTGCGATAAGGGGCCGCACGGATGGCTATTATCAAGACCTCGTCGCTTTCGGTACGCGGTGCACCGCATTCGCGCTTGGCGTTTTCCTCCTTCTCCTTTGGGCTGACAACAACACCTCGCTCTTTCGGCGGCTGATACCAGGTTTCGAAACCTTGACCGGCGATGCGTATCTGCTCGCGCTCATCCTCGGCCTGGTATTCCACGCCGGTTATGCCTTCGCCTATCTGCGCGATCTCATCACAAGCAAGGGAGACTGACATGCCCTACACACCCAATTCCATGGACCAGAAACAGCGCGAAAATGCCTATTGGCAGCTATGGCTTACTGTCATTGCGAGCGTCGCCATAGTCATCGCCCAGTTCATTCCGATGTGGGAGGTGATACCCAATGTATCGGCGATCGTGGTGGGCGTGTGGTTCGTGACCTTCGCGGTTTACAACCAGTTCGACGATTACTTCGTGAGCCTCGTCAAAACCGGAGCGGTCTGGGCCTTGGCAGCGCTGGGTCTGTGGCTGGTATTGCAAGGTTTGCTGACGGTTTATGACACCGGACGCGGGGTTGGCGTCATGGCGGTCGGCGGCGAATTCTCCGAAGGAAAGCGCAACCTTGCAATCCCCTCCCCCTTTAGCGGCGCTTTTTTTCTGGCCGGTATGTGCAGCACCGCCTTCCACGCTGGCTTTTTGTTCAATCACCACAGGGGGCGGATATGATTTCCGAAGGAACGAGCCTGAATCTGGAATTATGGAGGATAGTACGATGAACAGAAAAACGTGGTCTTTCGGGCCTTTTGTTATGCTAGATTTTCTGTTCATCCTGTTGGGAGCGGCATCTTTCGTGATGCTGTTTGGTGAAGGGTTCGACACCGTTCAGCCAATCTCGCCCTCGTCCAATCCCCCGCTTATGGGCGGAGTGCTTCTGGTCGGCGTGATTGTTCTCAGTTGGGCAATTACACTCACATCAAAAATCGATCGCCGCAGAAATGACGAATGTGTGTTTCAGGCGATGGTCAACGCGGCTTTTGTCGCGGTGCTGGTCACCCTTGTTGCCTCAATCCTGCTGGACTTTGCGCCCCTGTTGGGAAGCTGGATGGTGAAGCCGAGCGAGGACGTGATGGTCGGCGTCCTGATGGCAAGCTGGGCGACAGCCTACGCGATCAATCGCATGCGCGGGACTATCCTTTGATCAACAAGCTGAAAGTCCTGCGCGCCATGCGCAACTGGAGCCAGGCGGAGCTGGCGGGGCATCTCGATGTCTCGCGCCAGGCAGTGAACGCGATCGAGACGGGCAAGCACGATCCGTCCCTCCCCCTCGCCTTCCGCATCGCTCGACTATTTGAAATGCCAATCGAGGAGATCTTCGATGACTCAGAAGTCTGATTGGCCCGAAAACGATGCGCAGCCTTCCTTCGCGCGGAGTTTCGTTCACTTGATGGGCTGGGGCGTTGTGCTGACATTCGGTCTCATCGGATCCCTGACGGCTTCGTTCGCCGCTTTGAATACCTTGGCCGGCGATACGTATTCCGGCGATTGGGGGCTTCTCTCGAAACCTGACGCGATACTGCACTACATTGCCGCGGTTGCTGTGGTCATGATCATGAATGTCTGGAAGCGGCCAAATGGCTCAAGCTCTTTTTTTGCCAACCGGGAAACCCTACAAGGAACTGTCGGATGATGGACGATAACAAGCCGAAATTGTCTGGTGAAGCCCGCCTGGCAGCGCGTCGCCGCAAGTTCTGGTTGTACTTTACTTTAGCCATGCTTGTTTCCGTGACTGCAGGATTCGCAAGCGGATTGGCGTCAAAGCTCTATCAGAACGGCACAATCCCGCTGTGGTTGCCCATTGCCGCCATAGTTGCAGTTGTCGCGGGTATGATCTGGGCGACCTGGCAGTACTTTCGGCGGATCGACGAGATTGATCTGATGGACAATCTCTGGGCCCACACAATCGGCCTTTATGCAGGAGTGCTGGCGTATCTCGCATGGTTCCTTCTCGCGGATATGGAAATCGTCCGCACACCGTCTGCGATGGCGATAGTCTTCTTCGCGCTTCTTTCGACCGGCATCGCTTACGGTTTGAGAAAACTCAATTTCCGCTGAATTTGCTTTCCATTTTACTGATCTTTTGAGAGGAATCCCCCCATGTTGAAGAACCTAATTCTGTCCGCCTCTGCCATCGCTCTTTCGGCCTGCGCATTTCCGGCCGCGACGCTCGCTCAGGATCATGCAGGCCATGAAGGTCATGAAGGTCATGCGATGCCCGGCGAGGCCACAGCGGGCGGCCCCGCCCTGTGGCGCGTGACCGATGAAGACACCACGATTTATCTGTTCGGAACGGTCCACGTGCTTCCTGAAGGCCTCGATTGGCTGAAGCCCACGGTCGAGCAGGCGCTGACAAGTTCCGACCAGTTCGTGAGCGAGATCGACACCAGCGCACTCATGGAAAATCCGGCAGAATTCGCTGAAATGCAAATGGGCCTCGCCCAGCTGACCACTGGCGGCACTTTGCGAGATTTGATGAATGAAGAAGACCGGGCAGAATACGAAGCCGCGATGACCGGGCTGAACATTCCAGAAGCCGCGCTCGATGGTTTCGAGCCCTGGTTTGCTTTTCTTACCCTGACACAAGTGGCCATGATGCAAGCAGGCCTGAATCCGGCAAACGGCGTCGAGATGCAACTCGACCACATGATCGCGGACAAGGACCGCGCCGCATTCGAAACCGTCGCGCAGCAACTGGGCTTTTTTGATGGCTTGCCTATCGAAGCGCAGCTGACAATGCTCGACGACACGATTGGCGGCCTTGGTGAAATGGAAGAAATGTTTGGCCAGATGGTTTCCGAATGGGTGGAAGGTGATCCAGAAGGCCTCGCTGATATCATGAATGATGCGATGGAAAGCGATCCGGTGCTTTACGACGTATTGTTCACCCAGCGTAACGCGAATTGGGCGTTCTGGATCGATGACCGGATGGACCAGCCCGGCACGGTGTTCATCGCGGTTGGCGCTGGCCATCTTGGCGGCCGAAACAGCGTGCAGGATCTGCTGGCAGAGCGCGGCCATGTGGCAGAGCGGGTCGAATACTGATCCGTTCACTCACACTGATCCTGGGGGCGCTGTGGCTGACAAGCTGCGGCGCCCTTGAGGATTCCGGCGAGGACCTGCCCCCGCCCTCGCCCGCCCTTTGGGAAGCGACCGGGCCTGAAAGCGAACGTGTCTGGCTGTTCGGTACGATTCACGCACTGCCCGATGACACCGAATGGCGCACGCCTGCACTGGAACGGGTGCTGGCCGAAACCGACCTGCTGCTGGTCGAAATCGCCGACCTGGGTGAGCGTGAACAAGCGGCCCTTGCGTTTGAAGCGCGTGCCTACGATGTCGGCCTTGTTCCTATTCTCGACCGCGTTCCGGGGCGGCAGAAGGCGATGCTTGCCGCATCTCTGGATGCTGCCGGCATTGATCCTGCCAGCTTGATCCATACCGAAACCTGGGCCGCAGCGCTGCAACTGGGCAATGCTGCGCGGTGCTCCAATGCGGCCAATGGCGTGGACCGGGCATTGCTTGCCCGATTTGACAATGCCCGGTCGCTTGAAAGTTTCGACAGGCAATTTGCTGTATTTGACGGCCTGCCAGATGATGCGCAGGCCGACTTGCTTGTCAGTGTTGCAGAGGAAAGCGATTGCCGCGCCGGAAACGCGCGCAGAGCTGCATGGCTGGCGGGTGACCTGCAAGCGATAGAAACTTCAATTCTTACCAGCTTTCGCGGCAATACCGATTTGCGTGAAAACCTCGTCGATGATCGCAATGCAGGTTATGCCGACCAGATCGTGCAATTTCAGGCTTCGGACCCCGGCCAGGATCTGCTGGTGGCAGTCGGCGTGGGGCATATGTTGGGTGAAACGGGCCTCCCTGCCCTGCTGTCTGCACGCGGATATCGGGTGCGCCGCATACAATAGTTGCAATTTGCGCCGCTCCTGCTAGACGCGCGCCTCCCCTGTCATGGTCATCCCTGGAGGCGTGATGGAGGGAGTATATCAACTTTTTGAAAGGCAAGTCTTATGAGCGAAGCTCTGAAACTGACGGCTGAATTGCGCGAAAGGGCTGGCAAGGGAGCCTCCCGTGAACTGCGCCGCAATGGCCGCGTTCCCGCTGTAATCTATGGCGGCAAGGAAGAACCAACAACCATTCACCTGGAAGAAAAGGCGCTGGTCAAGGCATTGATGACCGGTCACTTCATGAACTCCATCGTGATGGTCGATACGGGCGGCAAGGCCATCCGTACCATTCCCAAGGATGTGGCGCTTGATCCGGTCAAGGATCGCCCCATTCACGTGGACTTCCTGCGACTTGCCAAAGGCGCGAAGATCGTCGTCAACGTCCCTGTGGTATTCGTCAACGAAGAAGACAGCCCCGGCCTCAAGAAGGGCGGCGTTCTCAACGTTGTGCGCCACGAACTGGAACTCAACTGCGACGCGGACAAGATCCCCGGCGAAATCGAGATCGACGTCACCGGCAAGGAAGTGGGCGATTCGATCCACATCAGCTCGGTCACGCTGCCCGATGGTGCCGAAAGCGCCATTACGGACCGCGATTACACTATCGCAACTCTGGTAGCACCGTCCGCGCTCAAGCGTTCGGAAGGTGAAGCTGGCGACGGTGATGATCAGACCGGTGAAGGCATGGAAGCAGGTGAAACTGCCGCGACCGAACAGGGTCCCGATGCCGACGCAGCTCAGGAACAGGAAGACAAGAGCTAACATACAGCTCCACTGTTCTTATAACTACAGCAACGCCGGCTCCTCACGGGGCCGGCGTTTGCATTTGCGGTGTTGGCGTTTAGAGGGTTTGCCATGCAAATTTGGGTTGGCCTAGGAAATCCCGGACCGCAGTATGCGATGCACCGGCACAACGTGGGCTTCATCGTCTGCGATCTGCTGGCCGACATGTATGATTTTGGTCCCGTCCAGAAGAAGTTCTCAGGCTGGACGCAGGAAGGCCGGATTGGCGGGGAAAAAATCCTGCTGCTGAAACCGGCGACCTTCATGAACGAAAGCGGGCGCAGCGTCGGGGAGGCCTTGCGGTTCTACAAACTGCCGGTCGAAGCCCTGACGGTCTTTCATGACGAGCTTGATCTGGAACCGTTCAAGATCAAAGTGAAGCACGGCGGCGGCCATGCTGGCCACAACGGCCTGCGATCCATTGACCAGCATTGCGGTGCGGATTTCCGCCGAGTGCGCATCGGCATAGGTCATCCGGGCCACAAGGACCGCGTTCACAATTATGTGCTGGGAAATTATGCCAAGTCGGAAATGGATGGTCTGGCCAATATGCTCGGCGCGATTGGCGGCGAAGCAGAATGGCTGGCAAAAGGCGATGACGCCCGGTTCATGAGCAATATTGCACTGCGGATGCAGGACAGTGCCGACTAACCGCGTGCAGCCAGTTGCGCCAGTTCGCGGTCGATCGGCTGCGCATCGGAGCGCGTAGCAATCGGCCGTATGACACTGCGCGCCTGGCTGTGCTCGCCCAATTCGATCAGAATGCGTGCAAACACCCGCGCATAGGCGGCGTTGTCCGGATAGCGGCGATTGAGCGGCGCAATCTGTGCCCGGGCCAATTCCAATTGCCCCAGTTCCAGCAGCGCCTGACCATATAATCCCCGTGCGTTGTCATGTTCTGCCGCTGCGCTTTCGTGTTCCTGCAGCAGGTCACGCGCAGCTTGCCAGTTGCCCTCGTATGCCTGGAGGCTGGCCGTCAGATAGATAAATTCTATGTCTTGCGGGTATGCCGTTCGGCCGCGCTGGATAAGGTCGGGGATCAAGTCGATGCGGCCCAGCCTGTCCAGTTCGGCAATCGCGCCAAGCAGCGCGGGGCGGTCTGTCGGCGATAGATCAAGAATGGCCAGATATGCGCGCGCTGCCAGATTGGGTTGCCCGTCGAGCTGCGCCAGCCTTGCAGATACAAATAGTGTTTCGATACTGCCGGGCGACAATTGCTGCGCCTGACCGACAGCAAATCGCGCTGCGTCTGCGTTGCCGCGTGAAAGGTGATGATTGGCCGCTGCGACGAAAAGCTTGCGCTTGTCACCATCTGCGCTCCGGCCGCTGACGAATGCTGCCTCGGCTGCGGGGACATTCCCGGCCATGTTGGCGGCAAGTGCGCGCAGTCGCCAGCTTTCAGCACTATCTTCCCCTTCCAACACGGCGACAGCCAAGGCGTGGTCTCCTGTCTGAAGCAAGGCCTCGGCCTCGATCAGCTTGGCATCGACGGGGAGCGTTCCGGCATTCTCCAGCCGCTCCAACGTGGCCGGGACATCTGCCCCCAGCCCCATTGCCAACTGGATCCGGGCGAGCAATTCAAGCGCTGCGGTGTCGGAGGTGTTCACCTGCAGTGCGCGCAAGACCTCTTCGCGGGCAGCATGATAATCCTGCGCCTCAAACGCTTCCCGCGCTTGCTCCATCGGATCAGGCGCGATCAGCGAGCACGCGCCCAGACCACCGGTCAGCAAGCCAGCAACCGCCAAAGCAGTGAGTATTCTCGACTTCATTGCGCGGCCTTAATATGCAAACCGCAAATAAACGGTGAAACGTCGGTCGTTTTTACAGTGCGGGGCTGAAAAATGCACCGTTAACCACAGAAATGGCGCAAATCATGGACTGGCGCGGTTATTGCTTACCAAGACGATAACTCGTTTTGTTTGGAATGATCATGATTATGAAGAAATTTGCGACCGGCTTTGCACTGATGATGAGTATGGCGATTGCCGTTCCGGCGCTTGCCGATCCGATCACGCTGGACGCGGGCGACGTTGGCACGACATTCCAGATCGACCTTAACGGCTTTTCCGGCAGCAATACGAACACGGTTGATGGTCTCGCCAGTACGCTGACCTTCACTCTCGATAGCGTCACCAGCGATCGATATGATTTCTCTTATGTGGTTGCCAACACGACTGGCAGCGGCGTTACGTCGAACATCTCCAGCTTTGCTTTCAATGTTGATCCGGACATCACCGGTGCGGCAGTGAACGGAGCTTACCAGTTCGCTTTCGTAGCTGACGGGAATGGCAGTGACCCCAGCTATCCAAACCAGATCGGCGCAGTCGATGTTTGCTTCAAAGCCAGCAACAGCGGTTCGTGCTCCAACAGTGGCGGAGTATCGCAAGGGAATACCGGAACCGGCTCTCTTTCGTTGCTGTTTGGTGCCGATGCGCCGCAGATCACACTGAGCGACTTCTTTGTGCGCTATCAGGGCATCACAGGTGCAGGCGGTGTCACTTCAGCGACGGGAGAGTCGACGACTTCTACCACAACTGGCGGATCGACCAGCGGAACCCCTGTTCCAGAGCCCGGCATTCTTGGCTTGCTTGGTCTCGCGCTTGCCTCGCTTTGCTTCATGCGCCGGCGCCGCCAGTTTGGCGATGCCCACGTGGGGCAACCGGCTTTCGCCTAAGGCAAACAAGCGACTTTCAATCTACGCGAAAGGGCGCCGTCCTCCACGGGACGGCGCCTTTTCTGTTCGTCAACAACGCGATTGCTGTCAGCCGCCTTTCGCTTCTGCCAGATGTCGGGCGATAACCGCATTGTCCGGCGCAGCATTGGCCGCACGTTCCAGCAGCAGCAAACCGCGTGACCGGTCCCTTCCGGATTCGACCAGAAGCCACCCCAGCGTGTCCATGACAGAGGCATTTTCGGGTGCCAATCCAAGGGCTGTTTCTGCAATTTGCACTGCATCAGCGGTGTTTCCTGCCCGGCTGTGCGCGAAGGCAAGATTGTTCAGGACCATGGCGTTGGAATTGCCCGTCCAGCTTCGCAACTGTTCATAGGCGTCGATTGCAGCGCGCCAGTTTTCCTCCCGCAAGGCACTGTCCCCTTCTGCAAGGAGCGTGGCGAGCCGTTCAGCCGGCGATGCCTGTGCCATAGCTGTGCTGGCCTGATCGGCGCGGCCCGCCTGTCTGGCCGCCGTTCGGTACAGGGCCACGTCCTGCGACGTACCCCGGGCGCTGATCGCCAGCGGACGGATAGTTTCAAAGGCTGCCGCGCCATCGCTGGTTGCGAGCTGTGCGCGTGCCAGCATTCGCCGGACTTCTGCATTGGCAGGTGAGCGCCGCAGCAGTGCGCCGAGACGGGGCAGTGCTTGCTCCGTGAGGTCAAGTTCGACAAGCGCGCGCGAATACAACAGTTGCTGACGCGCATCGTCGCGTCCTTCGATAGGCTGCAAGGTTTGCCGAACCGCGGTCCAGTCGCCATCTTCGGCAAAGAGTCGCGCCTGCAAATACAGGACTTCGGGATCGCCGGGTGTGCGCCTTGCCATGTCCGAAACAAGGGGCCGTGCCTCCTCCAGCCGGCCCAGATCGCCAAGGATCCCGACCTGACCGAGCAACGCGCCGCGGCTTTCCGGCCACGTGCGCGCTGCCTGCTGGAAAAACCCGAGCGCGCCTGGGAGTGCCCCTCTTGCCTGGGCAATACGCGCGCTCGCCAGCAGTGGATCAAGCCCGGTCGGCGAAGCACGCAGTGCAGCTGTTGCAAGTCGCTGCGCAGCATCGGCATCACCGGCTTGCAGCATAAACAAGGCATAATCCGATTGCAGCCGCGCCTTGTCTCCCGGCAAGGACAGCCCGGCTTCGAATGCCGCCTGTGCTGCACGAGGATCAGCCAGCCCGATATGGGCCAGTGCTTCGATGCGGCGACCTTCGGCGCTTTGCAGGCGCTCGCCAAGGGCCAGGGCGGCTTCAAAATTTTCGCGCAGCAAGTTCGCTTCTGCCATCAGCGCGGCGTGATCTTCTGGCAAGGCACCGAGGTTTTCCAACCGCGCAAGAGTGGATGCAGCGCCCTCCCCGTCGCCAAGCTGCAATTGCGTGCGCGCCATCAGGGCAAGCGCGCCGGTATCGTTGGCATTTTCCTGCAACACGCTGGCAAGATCGAGCCTGGCAACCGAAAAGCGGTTTTCCGCAAATGCCGTTTCGGCGCGGTCCATCCGCTCTTCCGGCGAAAGTCCGCAAGCGGTCAAGGCAAGGGTGAGTGCTGACGCCAATAGGGCACGGGCGAGGTTTTTCATCTGTACAGCTATAGCCCAAGCCGGTTGCGAAGCCGTTTACGCGCAGTTTCGTCTCAGGTGCTTTCGGGCACTGGCAAAACCGTCCGCTGGCAGCTAAGGGGCGCGCAACGCAAATTTGCGCTCGTTCAATTGACCAAAGGTAACTGATCCATGGGATTCCGCTGCGGGATCGTCGGCCTGCCCAATGTCGGCAAGTCCACCCTCTTCAACGCTCTTACGGAAACGCAGGCCGCGCAGGCTGCGAACTATCCGTTCTGCACGATTGAGCCCAACGTCGGGCAGGTCGCAGTGCCGGATGAACGGCTCGACAAGATTGCCGCGATCGCCAAGAGCGCGAAGATCATCCCCACACAGCTTGGCTTTGTCGACATCGCCGGCCTTGTGAAGGGCGCGAGTGCGGGTGAAGGATTGGGCAACCAGTTCCTCGGTAATATCCGCGAGGTTGATGCTATTGTGCACGTGCTGCGTTGCTTTGAAGATGACGATATCCAGCACGTTTCCAACAAGGTAGACCCGATCGCCGATGCGGAGGTGGTGGAAACCGAACTGATGCTGTCCGATCTGGAAAGCCTCGAAAAGCGTGTTGATAACGCCGCCAAGCGTGCGACCGCTGGCGACAAGGAAGCCAAGGCGCTTGCTAGTGTGCTCGGTCAGGCGCTGGCCTTGCTGCGCGATGGCAAGCCTGCCCGCCTTACCGAACCAAAGGATGATGAAGAGGCTCGCCTGTTGGAACAGGCGCAGCTGCTAACCGCCAAGCCGGTGCTGTATGTCTGCAACGTTGCAGAAGACGAAGCAGCGAAAGGGAATGCCTTGTCAGAACTCGTGTTCGCCAAGGCCGCATCCGAAGGCGCGCAGGCGGTTGTCGTATCTGCCGCCATCGAATCAGAACTTGTGCAAATGCCCCCAGAAGATCGCGCCGAATTCCTGACTGAGCTGGGTCTGGAGGAAAGCGGCCTCGCACGTGTTATTCGTGCTGGATATCAGCTGCTTGGCCTGAAGACATTCTTCACCGCCGGTCCGAAAGAATCGCGAGCCTGGACTTTCCCCGATGGCGCTCTCGCTCCGCAGGCGGCAGGCGAAATCCACACCGATTTCGAGAAGGGCTTCATTCGGGCAGAGACGATTGCTTACGAGGATTATGTCAGCCTGGGCGGCGAGAACGCTGCGAAGGATGCCGGAAAGCTGCGTCAGGAAGGCAAGGAATATGTCGTCCAGGACGGCGACGTGCTGATGTTCAAGTTCAACGTGTAGCGGGCGCCTGCCCCGTTTTTCGCCTGAACAGCTTGCGGAAAGGCGTTACCAGTGCTGCCGCAAGCACCAGCAATGCAATGCCGATTGGCTGCGCCAGCTTTAACAGTAGCGCCAGAACGCCAACGTTCTTGGCGACTGCTACGCCGGCACCCGTTGCCACCAGTCCGGCGACGCCATAACCTGCGACCATATCGCGGTTCTCATCGAAGTCGGTGTAGCGCGCGCCGGGGTTGAAACTGGCACGGCGTGATAGGGCGATGGCCCCTGCGCGGATTTCAGCCAATTGATCCATTTCTCCAACGGCATTCATGCTCAATACGCCGTACCGCCCCAACAGCCGCAGATCGTAGTGCAATGTATGCTGTCCGCCGTCGAAAAAACGCAGTTCGCGCGCCCATGAAACTGTGTTGGCGACGCTGTCATGCTGCGGCTCCTGCGCCCAGCCCATCACTTGCACTTGCGCAAAGCCATTAGCGCGGCGCTGCGCGTTAAGTTCCCGCGTATCGGCCTGCATTTGCGCGAGCAGACCGTCATAGTCTGCGCCGCGCGCATCATCGCTCGCGACCCAGCCTATCGGTTCCCAAGTGATGATTGCGCCCCATGATCGCTGATCTGGCGTGGCATTCGCGGGCATGATGATGCCGAGCACGCCTTCAGCTTCGGACGGCGGATTACCCCACATGTTCACGAGTATATTGTGCGCATCCGAAGGGCCGTAGAATCGATAATCCGAGCCAAGGTCGATCACCGCGTCCGCTTCCGTCAGCGCAATCCGGCCTGTCTCTGGCGAAAGAGAGCTGGCATCGCCGCCGGAAGGCTGCGCGTTGGCTGGTGCAATGATCAGCACAAGTGCAAGGAAGGCGATTATCAGGCGTCGCATAATGCGCGGCCTAGCGGGTAAAGTTTACCGTTCGGTGCATATGCACAAACACCGGTCCGGCAGGCAAGAAAACGGCGCGGAAAGCGATGAGCCTTCCGCGCCGGAATTCGTCTGTTGCCGTGCCCGGCGTCCAGTTGTTTACATCGCCATCATCTGATCGACATAAACCGACCACAGCTTTGCAATTGCGGTTCGTGGGCCCGTAACCTGAGCGAAATGCTCTTTTGCCTCTGTGTACTTGCCCTGCATGGCCTGAGCGATACCGATGCGCGTATGCGCGGTATTAGCGTTCATTCCGCGCTCCAGTGCGAGCTGGAAGAATCGTTCTGCCTGAACGTAATCTTCCAGTGAATAAAGCACATCACCGGTTGCCAAAGCATCCAGGGCATCGCCGGTCTCGCCCTCTCTGATGTAGGTTGCAATCTGGCGGCGGTCTGTTGCGGCACGCGGCGTCGCGATATCGCGGACTTCGATGTAATAGGCATCGCCTGCGTCGAACTGGCCGGCAGCCAGACCAGCCTGAAGCACACGGACCACTTCCGAACCCATGATGCGCGGATCAAGGTCTTCAATATACGAAACGAACTCGCGGCGAGTGGTCATCGCGTTGTTGGCCAGTGCCAGGCGGGAAAGGTCGATACGGGCTGGCGCGTCGAGCTCGTTCAGAGCAGCGATGACCTGCATGGAATTAATCCAGTTCTGCTGTGTCGGGTAAGCGCGCAGCAGCATTTCGGAAACGCTCGTCGCTTCCGAACCCAGATTGCCATCGTAAGAATCCTGCAATCCGCGAAGCAGCCACCGTTCTGGTATGCTCTGGCCAGCCGCCATACGCTCTGCCGCAAGGTTTACGACATAGGCTACTGCTGCCGGAGCATTCTCTTCGGAAGAATAGCTCTGCATATAGAGATATTCCGGATCGTTGGACGAATTGTCGTCATTGTCGACATATCCGTTTGCCAAAGCTGCGGTGACGGCTGACCGGACAGCGGGGTAATCGCCTGCGTTAAAGGCAAAGTTGGCGACGTAATAATGAAACTGCCCAAGCTGATCTGCCGGCACCTTGCCGCTGGCGATCATGATTTCGATCCCACGGCGACGAAGGACGTCATCATTGGTGTTCTGGCCGATCATCAGTGCGAGGTTACCCGCAGCCATACGGTCATCAGCAGTCGTTGCTGCAGCCAGAACGGTTTCGATCTGGGCTCGGGCACCGGCATGGTCAGGCGTTTCACCCTGGGTCATTGCAGCTACGGGCTGATAAGCTGCCACGAAAGCTGGGGAATAATCCTGGTCCTGCGCGTAGGCAGAAGGTGCGAACGCAGCTGTGCTGAATGCGGCACCACCCGCCAGAGCGATGGCCAAAGCAAAATTCGAGGATTTCCGGCGAGCGGAACGGAAGGCGGCAAACATTGATATTCTCTCCTGAAAAACTTCTTATGGCAGCCATTGCTGCCGCGTCGTTCGAAGGCGGTTTAGTGTTTCAACGCCCGAGATTGCAAATCTGTCCTACAAAAATGTCGCTGAATGGCGTTTTAACGTAAATGTAAAACAATCTGGCGCGCGCGCCGCCGGTGTTTGGCATTGGCAATGCCCCTTTGTGTGGAAAAGCCCGATTTTCTCCCCATCTGATCGGAGTAAAAACTGGCACTCCCTCCTCCGTTCCCCTAGGTTTTGGGGGTAAATAAAACAGCTACGGATACCCCCATTTTGTGAGCGACGAGACCGATAATCTCACGCCGCCAGCGGCACCTGAAGTTTTTGGACGCATCGACATCGTCGATGAGATGAAAACCAGCTATCTTGATTACGCGATGAGCGTGATCGTCAGCCGTGCGCTGCCTGATGTGCGCGATGGTTTGAAGCCGGTGCACCGCCGCATTCTGTATGCCGCACAGGTTGGCGGATACACCTCGAACAAGCCTTACCGCAAATCGGCGAAAATCGTCGGTGAAGTCATGGGTAGCTATCACCCGCATGGTGACAGCGCCATTTACGATGCGCTCGCCCGGATGGTGCAGCCCTGGTCGCTGCGCCTGCCGCTGATCGATGGTCAGGGCAACTTCGGCAGCATGGATCCCGATCCGCCTGCCGCCATGCGTTACACCGAAAGCCGTCTGGCGAAGGCCGCAGATTCGCTGCTGGCTGACCTCGACAAGGATACGGTCGATTTCGTCGACAATTATGATGGTTCCGAGAAAGAGCCGTCAGTCCTTCCCGCCCGCTATCCCAACCTTCTGGTCAATGGCGCTGGCGGCATCGCTGTGGGTATGGCGACCAATATTCCGCCGCACAATCTGGGCGAAGTGATCGATGCCTGTTTCGCCTATATGGACGATCCTGGCATCACGTCCGAACAGCTGCACGAGATTATTCCGGGTCCGGATTTCCCGACCGCGCCGCTGATACTGGGCAAGGCCGGCGCGCGCTCTGCATACACCACGGGCCGTGGTTCTGTAATGATGCGCAGCCGCCATGAAATTGAAGTCGGCCGCGGTGACCGCGAGAGCATCGTGCTGACGGCTATTCCCTATCAGGTCGGCAAGGCCGGTCTGGTCGAGAAGATCGCCGATGCCGCCAAGGAGAAGCGGATCGAGGGCATTTCCGATATCCGCGACGAATCGAGCCGCGCCGGTGTGCGTGTTGTTATCGATCTGAAGCGCGATGCCACGCCCGAAGTGGTGCTTAACCAGTTGTGGCGGCACACCCCTGCCCAATCGAGCTTTCCCGCCAATATGCTCGCCATTCGCGGCGGTCGGCCCGAAACGCTGGCGCTGCGCGATTTCATCCAGGCCTTTATCAATTTCCGCGAAGAGGTCATCACCCGTCGCACCAAGTTTGAACTGAACAAGGCGCGTGATCGTGCGCATATCTTGCTCGGGCTGGTGGTTGCCGTGTCCAATCTGGACGAAGTCGTGGTGATGATCCGCAGCTCCTCCAATCCGCAAATTGCGCGGGCAAAGCTGCTGGAGAAAAAATGGCCCATCGGCGACATCGCGCAATATATCGCGCTGGTCGAAGCGATCGAGCCGAGTGATACCGAGGAAGGCGGCACTTACCAGCTTTCCGAACGGCAAGTTCGCGCCATTCTGGAATTGCGTCTTCACCGCCTGACCGCGCTTGGCCGCGATGAAATCGGCGGCGAGTTGCAGGAACTGGCTGACAAGATCGAATACTACCTCTCTCTGCTGGGCGACCGCATCAAGCTTTACGAAGTGATGCGCGAAGAATTGCAGGACGTGCGCGACCAGTTCGCCACGCCGCGCCTTTCCGAAATCGCGCCTGCGTGGGACGGACTGGATGATGAAGACCTGATCGAGCGTGAGGAAATGGTCGTTACGGTCACCCATGGCGGATATATCAAGCGGACGCCGCTTGAAGCGTTTCGCGCCCAGCGTCACGGCGGCAAGGGCCGTTCCAGCATGGCGACGAAAGACGAAGATGCCGTTGTCGAAATGTTCGTCACCAGCACGCACAATCCTGTGCTGTTCTTCACGAACACGGGCCGGGTTTACCGCCTGAAAGTGTGGAAATTGCCCGAGGGCAGCCCCACGACCAAGGGTCGCCCGATGGTCAATCTTCTGCCGCTTGGCGACGGCGAACGCGTAACAAATGTATTGCCGCTGCCCGAGGACGAAGCCGACTGGGCTGCACTCAATATCGTTTTTGCGACAGAACAAGGCATGGTGCGCCGCAATTCGATGGATGCGTTCACCAATGTCCCCACGGCAGGCAAATATGCGATGGGCTTTGTCGAAGACAGCGGTGACCGCCTTATCGGCGTGCGCTTGCTTTCGGAAGAGCAGGAGATTTTCCTCGCCTCTGATTCCGGCAAGGCCATCCGCTTCGCTGCTACGGATGCGCGTGAAACCAAAAGCCGTACCGGTATCGGTGTGCGCGGGATGGCGCTCAAGGACGGCGCGAAGGTCGTCAGCATGGCTGTGCTCAACCGGCTTGATGCCGATATGGAGACGCGCGAGGCATATCTTCGTGCGGCCGGATGGAAGAACAATGATGCGGAAGCCACTCTGCCCGCAGATCAGTTACAAGCCATGCATGATGGCGAGGAGTTTCTCCTTACGATCACGGCCAACGGCTATGGCAAGATCTCATCGGCCTATGAATACCGTACGATTGGACGCGGTGGTCAGGGCCTGACCAATATCGGCACGCCAGGCAGTGATCCGGATCGCAACGGCCCGGTTGTCGCCAGCTTCCCCGTTCGCCACGGTATGCAGTTGATGCTGGTGACAGACCGCGCAAAGCTGATCCGCCTGCCGATCAATTTCCGTCACATGACGGAAGGTGGCTTCGAAAACCATGAAGGATGGGCGGTCTATGGCCGGACATCGTCCGGCATCCGGATTTTCGACGTTGCAAAGGGAGAACACATCGTAGGTGCCGCGCGTATCGACGAGGATGAAAGCCCGGAAAACGAAGCGGAGGAACTGGTGGTCGAGGAAATGCTGCATCGCCGCGCCGGCGGTGATGAAACTGCGCCAGAAACTACACCGCAATCGGATAGCGATATGACCGAGGAGCGGGACGCGGATTAAGCGCTAAACTGCGCAGCTGAACCCAGTTCCTTAAGGTATTGGATGCCATAGCGGGTCTCACCACTGGAGACCTTTCATGAAGTTTGTATCGCTCAAGTCGCGCGGCGGAAATTACCTTGTTGTCGCTCAGAATATCGCGTGGCTACGGACAGACGAAAATGGCCAGACCAAGGTCGGGATCGTGGGATCTACGCCGCTGCTGGTCGAAGGCAATATCGATGATATTGCAGCACAGGTTGGCGGAGAATAGCCGCAGATTGCGGCCTAGTTCACACCGCCAGGTACAACGCGCAATTCAGGATCGCGTTTGCGCAGCGTGGTAATTACCCCAACCGCCAGCAGGAACTGGCCAAGGTAATAGATCGGCCAGACCAGATATTCCGGTATCGGGCTGCCTGATAACGGCCCCAGCCCTGCGAAGATCAGCAAATCTGAAATGACAAACAGGATCGCGCCTGCGGCCACACGCATGCGCGGAAAATCGCTTGCCCATGCGCCTGCGGCCATTCCGCCCAATGCCAGAGCATACAACGCGACTGGCAATGACAGGTTTTGATCGTACGGCAGGAAATACGCAGCGAAGGGTGTGCCCAGCAACAACCCGATGAATACAAGGCTTTCGCCGCTTTCCAGCGGTGGGCGACGATGGCGAAGGAGCATGGTGATGGTAATCACATGCGCCACGAAGAACGCCGCCCCGCCAGCAATCAGGCCGAATTCGATGGCCATGTCACCTATTGCGGCCGCGACCAGTGCAGCTGCCAGCAGATGCGCTGACTTCGATGAATGACGCAACCAGCAATAAAGTGCGAGGAAACCCACCGCGCTGCCCTTGATCGGCACGAGGTAGAATTCAGGCAGATCGCTTGCCCTAAGATAGTAGAAGGCGAGAGCGGCAATGACGCTCAGCACAAGGTAGGGACGTTTATCAGCAAGAGCGAGGCGTGACATGCCGATAGACCTAATCGTCACACAGCATTTGCGCCAGCGCCCAATCACACTTATCTGCCGCATCATTATGGAAATACTGGCATGACACATCAGGTTCACATCATCGGCGGCGGCCTTGCCGGAAGCGAAGCCGCCTGGCAGCTGGCCCAGCGCGGGGTCCGCGTCAAATTGTCCGAAATGCGCGGCGGCGGCGGATCAAACGATGCCCATCAGACCGACGGTTTGGCGGAGCTGGTGTGTTCCAATTCCTTCCGATCTGACGATGATGAGAAGAATGCCGTGGGTCTTCTGCATCACGAAATGCGGCGGCTTGATTCTATTATCATGCGTGCAGGCGAAATGGCGCGGGTTCCGGCAGGCAGCGCCATGGCCGTGGACCGCGATCTGTTTAGTGCAGAGGTGCAAAAGGCGCTGGAAGGGCATCCGAATATCGAAATCGTGCGCGAAGTGGTGGAGGTGCTGCCCGCAGAGGGCATGACCATTGTCGCCACGGGCCCGCTTACCGCCGCAGCGCTGGCGGACAGCATTATCAAAGTGACCGGCGAAGACAGGCTCGCCTTTTTCGACGCGATTGCGCCGATCGTTTACCGCGACAGTATCGACATGGACAAGGCGTGGATCCAGTCCCGCTGGAACAAGACCACTTCTGCCTCCAACGAAGGCGGCGATTACATCAATTGCCCGATGACGAAGGAGGAATACCTCGCCTTCCATCAGGGTCTGATGGATGCCGAGAAGGGTGAATTCAAAGAATGGGAAGCCAATACGCCGTATTTCGATGGCTGCATGCCGATCGAGGTGATGGCAGAGCGCGGGTGGGAAACCCTGCGCTATGGCCCGATGAAAGGTGTCGGCCTGGATGATCCGCGCACCGCTTGTGAGGAATTTCCGGATGGCCGCTGGCCCTATGCTGTCGTGCAGCTGCGGCAGGACAACAAACTTGGCACGCTGTGGAACATGGTCGGTTTCCAGACGAAGATGAAATATGGCGCGCAAGTTGAGCTGTTCCGGACCATTCCAGGATTGGAAAATGCGGAATTTGCCCGGCTTGGCGGAATGCACCGCAACACATTCCTGAACTCGCCTGAACTGCTGGACCGGCAATTGCGACTGAAACAGGCGCCGCATATCCGTTTTGCCGGGCAAGTCACCGGCTGCGAGGGTTATGTCGAAAGCAGTGCAGTCGGGCTGATGGCGGGCATGATGGCGGCCGCGGAGTTGGCGGGCGAGGCGTGGAGCCCCCCACCCCGTACGTCAGCTATGGGCGCGTTGCTTAGCCACATTACCGGCGATGCCGAGGCTGCCAGCTTTCAACCGATGAATGTCAATTTCGGGCTGTTCCCTCCTTTGCACGAAGTGAAGAAGAAGGAACGGAAAGAAGCCTATACGAACCGTGCGAAGGCGGATTTCGGCACCTGGCTGGATGGGTTGCAGGCCGTTCCTGCCTGATCCTAGCAGTTGCAGCGCGGGCTTGGCGCGCGGCGGGCTGGCGCACTGGTTGCAAATTCTGCCGCAGTCAGCTCTTCATCGCCATTACCGTCCATTTCGTCGAAACGGGATGCGGTGGTGACAGCCCATTCCTCGAACGTCAGCAAATTGTTGCCGTCGGCATCCAGATCGCGGAAGGCATTGGTGCGCGTGGAGAGCATTTCGTTGCGGGTGATCTTCAAATCGCGGTTACGGTCATAACGGAAGAACCGTCGCTGTTCGCGGGTAAGTTCGCTCGCCTCGGGAGGTGCAGGGCCTTCCATCGCACCGACATCGGCGGTCGGCAGAGCATTGGGGTCTTCGGCTTCCCTGGCCATGGTATCAGGGTCTGGCGGCGGGGCGGCCTGCTCCACCTGCGCCCTGCCCTGCATCCAGAACAGTCCTAGTGCTGCGAGCACCAAAGCACCGAAAGCGCCCAACAAAATCCGATTCACCGTGCGTCTCCTTAGCTCACCACTCTACGCTACCGCCCGGTGATGCCAACCCTCATAGCGAGGGCCATTGCCCCGCCGCCGTCCAGCAGATGCGGACGGTTATCCTTAAGCGCCCGCCGCGACAGTGCGTGGAGCACTGCCAGTGGGCGAAGTTTGCGCGGCAGCATTATATGCTCCCAGTTTTCCTTGGCGCAAAGATCACGGGCCAGATCGGCTTCCTCGCCTTGCGAAAGGTTCTGGCTGAGATCGAGAAGCGAAGCTTCTTTGGCCGCCCGTTCAATCGGAGCGTTTGTGCCGGTTTCTAAAAGACCATCCGCGAGCGCGGACCATGCCATCGACCGGCCGCGGCAAAATATTGTGATTGCGCTGCGATCCAGCACTTCGGAAAGGAGCACTTCCCAACCATCTACCAATGCGACCAGGCGTGAGACGTCACCGGACCAATCCTGCAATCGGGCCAGCAAAGGCTCTCCAAGCGGCCAGTTCTCAGGTTCGCTGCCGAGCCTGTCCCGCCACCACGCGAGTTTCATCTGCGCAATAATTGCCTCACCATCGCCGCGCACAATTCCGGCCAGTCGCGCGTCCAGCGCCAGCAGTGCCAGTATGTCGGGTTTTGCAGAGGCGGGCGCGTAGCTCAGCGCAAGCCGATGTGAGAGCGGCAGAGTATCGAGCAGCGATTCGTCCATGCCGCCGCCGGTGCCCTGCACACCTGCCTCCCGTCAAGCGGCAAGGTAATTTCCGGCCCTGATGCCAGCCGAATTACGATCTGAGTAACTTTTCCCTGCCAACACAAATGGCGCAACGCCTTGGGTGTGATGGTGAAAGGCCTGTTAACCTTCCTGCTTTAGAGAATGCTTACTACGCGGCCGCTATTTCCCTTCGGTTATATCAGAAGACTTGTAACAGACAGGCATCATTATGATCACCAGGATCCGTCGAAACATTGCTCGTATGACCGGTTGTTCCAGCGGGAACGCCACGCTTCTTGTCGCATTGGGGATGCCAGTTCTCATCGGCGGCGCAGGTCTCGGTGTTGATGTCACGCAGTGGTACATGTGGAAACGCGAATTGCAGTTCGCGGTCGATCAGGCGGCGATAGCCGGAGCCTGGGCGCGCGCTGAAAGCGATACGGAAATGACGTATCAGCTTCGTGCAACGCAGGAATTCAACGCCAACCTTTCCGCTACCGACGATTTCAACGCGGACCCTTCAGTGCAACTCGCCGATTACGCAGGCGGGTCGCTAAATTCGGTTGCCGTGTCCGCTACAGCATCAAAAGCCCTTCCCTTCTCCAGCTTTCTGACTGGAGGAGATACGGTAATCTACGCCTATGCGCAGGCGAGCTTCGAAGAAGGTACGACCTTCACCAGTTGCCTGATCGCGCTGGATGACGACGATGAAGGTGCAATTACTCTGGGTGGTAACTCCATCCTGACAGCAAGCTGCGGCCTTGCCGCCCTGTCGACCGATGAACTGGCTATCAAGGTCAACGGAAGCCCAACCGTCAGCGCGGGGTGGATTCTTTCCGCCGGCGGCGTTGATCAATGGTTGAAGGACAACACCGACGATATCATCCTTGAAAACGTGGAAGGCATGTATGACCCGTTTGAAGAGCTGAACCCGCCAAATCCAACCGAGACACAGGTTGCCCGCAATTACAGCTGTTCTGCGGAGCCGACTTTCAAGACAGCCGATGTCAGCACGCGTACGGTTACATCGTATGACTATTTCCAGGGTTCGACCCAGCGTAATGCGGTCGGCTGGAGCAACTCGCAGGACAACAGCAAAGAGAACACCGATCTGACGGTCAATGCCGATGATCAATCCGTGCCTAGCACGACTGTCGAAGGCATGGTGGAATCCAGCACTGTGTCGTGGACGAAGCTGGGCGGAAGTGGTCAGAATACGAAGTGGGAACGCAAGACTGAAACGGTCTACACCACCTATTCAGACATCCAGACCGAAGGCGGCGCGCAGGCGGGCAGTGTCCGTCCCGGAACATACAGCAGCATACATATCGGCTGCGACACGGCCTTTGCACCTGGCGTTTACAACATTGTTGGCGGCGGGTTGAAGATTACAGGTCAGTATGAAGTCACCGGCTCTGCCGTCATGTTCGTACTGTATGATGGTGCCTACATCGATATCGCTGGCGGCGCCGACATCAACCTTACGGCCATGCAGGCATCCGACCTTATGGGTGTGGGCGTAGGCGCAGAGGAGGCAAACCGTCTCGCCGGAATGCTGGTATTCGAGGACCGCGATTCTCCGGGCAGTGGCCAAACGAAGCTGAACGGCAATGCGAGCACAATCCTCAACGGGACCTTGTATTTCCCTGTCAGCGAGGTGTCCTTTGCGGGCACGGTGGGCGTAACAAGCCAGTGCCTCATGATCGCGGCGAACAATATCACCATTACCGGCACGACGAATATGGAAACCTTCTGTCCGGCGGGCTCTTCCGAAGAAACAACTGTCGTGTCGACGGCTGCGAAAGTGCGGTTGGTCGCATGATGTCCCGCCTCGCCCGAATCGCGCAGATCCGCCGTAATGAAGATGGATCAATGGCAATCGAAACCGCCTTTGTTGCGCCGATCCTGCTGGTGCTTGCCTTGGGCGGCTTTGAAGTCAGCACGATGATCGCGCGCCAGACAGAATTGCAGAGCGCTGCGGCAGAAGCTGCCGCGGTGGTTCGGGCGGTCATTCCCGAAACCGAGGCAGAACGAACAACCGTGCACGATATTCTCGTCACTTCGGCGGGCCTGACTGACGAGCAGGTGACGATCAGCGAAGTTTATCGCTGCGGCACATCGGCAAATTATGTCACGAATGCCGACAGCTGCGGTAGCGGCACCGAATACAAATTCATCAAGGTGGATCTGACCGACACATATTCCCCGATCTGGACGAAGTTCGGGATCACATCGGGTTTTGATTACAACATCAGCCGCACGGTACAGATCGGATGATTATGCAAAAGCTTCTTGCCCGCCTCCGCCAAGACGCCTCCGGCGTTGCTGCGATTGAATTTGCGCTGATTGGCCCGGCTTTTCTCGTCATGATGCTTGGCGTGCTGCAGGTCGGCCTGGGATTGCAGAGCTATAACGCGTTGCGCAGCCTTTCTGCCGACGTGGCGCGCTACTCCGTTGTACAATATCAGACCGGCAACGATATTTCGAATTCGCAGATCCGATCGTGGACGCGCAACCATGCAAGAGGCGCGCCTTACTTGCTCGATCCGGATCGCCTTGGCGTGACTGTGGCCGATGCGGGCACGCAGCGCGTGGCGGGTGCAAAGGAACTGCGCCTTACGGTTACATACCAAATCACCAGCGTGCTGGAATTCATCGATATTGAAGGCCCCACACTCGATTTTGCACGCCCGGTCTTCCTGATCGACGAATGATCCCGGTACATAGTCCGGCTGCGTAACCCGCGCTTGCCGCGGGTTTTGCTGTGTGTTGTTTTCAAAATCACTGTCGAAGTGTGCTGGCGCAATAAAGGCCGGTACCCCTCGCTTCTCTCGCGTTTCCCAAGACTTGCATGATCAGGGCAGACTTAACCATAATACCTGGTCGTTCCCTCAGTTGATCTACCCATCACGACATCGGGATGATCTGGGGCGGACGGCCAATGTCTCCTGCGGCATTGGGGGATTTGCGCGTTTCACGCTGATCCAGGCCCTGCCGAAAAGAATGAAGTTCTTAACCAAACCCGTTTGCACTTATATCATGCCCCGCCCCTATCGACGGCGCTATGATAACGCCAACCCCTTCCAATACTTCACCGCAAGATCGTTTTCTGTCCCGATTAAGCCGGGACAAATCAGGCAACGTAATCGCCATGATTGCAGCATCGCTCTTCCCCCTGATGGCACTTATCGGGGGCGGAATTGATATGGGGCGCGGCTACCTTGCGCAGTCACGCCTGCAACAGGCGTGTGATGCCGGTACGCTGGCCGCTCGCAAGCGGTTGGGCAGCAGCGTTGCAGTAGACGGCATTGTCCCGGCGGATGTGGCCGAAACAGGCCGGCGTTTCTTCAATATCAACTTCCGCGATGGCGCCTATGGCACCGAAAACCGCACCTTCACCATGGCGTTGGAGAATGATTACAGCCTGACCGCCGTGGCAACTGTGGACGTGCCGACGACTTTGATGGCTGTATTTGGATACACTGAAATGCCGGTCGAGGTGTCTTGCGGTTCTATCCAGAGCTTCAACAATCTCGACATCATGATGGTGGTCGATACGACCGGATCCATGCGGCATACCAATGCTGGCGATACGCTTTCACGGCTGGAATCATTGAAGCAGGTGATCCGCGATTTTTACACAACGATCGATGCAAACAAGGCGCCCAATACCGAAATCCGGTATGGTTTCGTGCCCTATGCCACGAATGTGAATGTGGGGCACTTGCTGTCAGATGACTGGATCGTGGACGCCTGGACCTATCAGGGTCGCGAAGACACCGGCATCCGGGTTCCGTCTGAAGAGATAAGCTATACCTACTATCGCAATTGGCAGGATGTGTCGGGTACGCGCGATGAATGGGCAGTTTCGTCATCCTATGCGGCGACATTCAACCCATCACCCAACCCGGACGAGCCAGGCACGTATACCTGCGAAGGAACCCAACCAGCAAATTCGTGGTCAACCCAGAACGTCGATGACGAGGCGTCTGAAAGAACGGAGGTACAGGCTGAACCTCCCGCAATTCTCAGAATTGTCGACGGCCAGAAAACGCACAATGGCACGCGTTATCGGACCGTTCGCAATGGCGATACGTGCAATATAGAGGCAAGCACTGACTCCGGCTACGTGCAGAGTTACGAGAAGGTTCAGGTGATCCCCTCGATCGAGCGAACGATGTGGCGTTACAAGCCGATCACGCATGACGTGAGCAGTTGGCGTAGCGAACAGGACGGATGCATCGAAGAGCGTGATACGTATCCGATTGACGATTTTGACAACGTGGATTTTAGCCGTGCGCTAGATCTGGATATCGATTTAATTCCCGATGCGGGCAATCCGTCAACGCAGTGGCGGCCGCGCTATCCTGAGGAAATCTACGTTCGGCAGATCAAAACCGATGGAACCGGCACCTTCGCGACCCAGGCGAAAACAACCTCGGATGAATATGTCTCCAGCGGAACCTGGTGGTTTTCCGATTGCCCTCCGGCGGCGCAGCGCCTGGCGCAATTGTCTTCTGCAGAACTCGATACCTATCTGGATACGCTGGTCCCTTACGGCGCAACCTATCATGACATCGGCATGATTTGGGGTGGAAGGCTTCTATCACCCACAGGGTTATTTGCCGCCGACAATGCAGACACAATTGGTCGCACGCGGGGCAGGCACATGATCTGGCTGACCGATGGCCAGACGGAGCCTTACGATCTCGCCTATGGCGTTTACGGAATAGACGGGCTGGACCAGCGCCGCTGGCAGCCAGGTGGCAGCACATCGCTATCGCAAACTGTAGAACAGCGGTTTGGTGTTGCCTGTGAACAGGTGAAGAATCGCAACATCACCGTTTGGGTGGTGGCATTCGGCACGGTCTTAAACCCGATCATGGAAGAATGTGGCGGCCCGGGCCGGACGTTTCAGGCATCCAATGCAGACGAACTGGGCGACGTCTTCCAGGAAATCGCCAGCTCCATGAGCGAATTGAGAATATCACGATGATACGCTCCCTCTGCTCCTCGATCGCTCGCGATGAAACCGGTGCGACTATTGTGGAATTCGCACTTATTGCGCCAGTTCTGCTGATGACGCTGATGGGATTGTTTGATTTTTCGTACAACATCTATGCTGAATCCATGATCGAAGGTGCGGTGCAAAAGGCAGCGCGCTTCTCCACAGTTGAAAGCTACGCGAACAATCCTGCCGCGCTGGATACCAAGGTAGCAGGTGCCGTTCGAAAGGTGGTCCCGTCTGCCGACGTCGGTTTTGTGCGGACTGCCTACTCGGACTATTCCGATATCGGACGTGCTGAAGCATTTACCGACACGAATGCGGACGGTGTGTGCAACGCCAACGAACCGTTTGAAGATTTGAACGGCAATGGTCTGTGGGACCCCACCCGTGCTCGGGAAGACACGAACGGAGCGCGCGATACCGTGATGTATGAAGTGAATGCGACCTATGATCGCAAGTTTCCTTTGGCCGAACTGATCGGCTTTGAGGACACTGTAACTGTTTCCGCGCGGACAATCTTGCGGAACCAGCCTTTCTCTATCCAGGACAACGAGCCGATTGTCGGGAATTGCGCATGATCACGAAAGTCGCCTCCAACATGCGCCGCCTGTGCCGGGAAACTTCCGGCGTCGCCATGACCGAATTCGCTCTCACGCTGCCGTTTCTGCTGGGCGTGGGCCTCATGGGGCTGGAGACGGCAAACCGTGCACTGGTCCAGATGCAGGTATCGCAGTTGGCCGTCCAGATTGCGGACAATGCGTCACGCATCGGCGACACATCACTTCTGGAAAATCGGAAGATTTACGAAGCTGACATCAATGATCTGTTTTACGGCGCTCATTTGCAAAGCAGCGCGGCGCTGGACATCTTTTCGCATGGCCGCGTGATCCTAAGCAGCCAGCAAGTTGTTGCCGGAACCACAGACCAGCAATACATCGAATGGCAGCGGTGCATGGGCACGAAGCAATATGACAGCAGCTACGGCCAAGAAGGCGACGGACTTGCCGGTAATTTCGCCGGCATGGGCCCCGCGGGCGAAGAGGTCCTCGCCTTTGAGGACGATGCCGTGATGTTTGTCGAAGTAGCGTATGACTACCAGCCGATAGTCGGGGATGCCCTGAGCTTTGGCACCCATGAAATCACGGCCATTGCCAGTTTCAATGTACGCGACGACCGCGACCTCACGCAGATTTACCAACGCGATCCGTCGGCGCCCGATGATGTTGCCCGGTGCAACATCTATCAAGGATCCAGCCTCGCCCTGGAGCAACCAGCAACCTAGTCTGCGTAACACACCTTCTTGCAAGCAGCCACGACGCGGGCCTTGTCGATCAGCGCGAGCTTTTCGAGATTGGCGGCATAGGGCAGCGGCACGTCTTCATTGCACACGCGCAGCACCGGCGCATCGAGATGGTCGAAACCTTCTTCCATGCAAATCGCCACAATTTCCGACGCGATAGAGCATGTTGGCCAGCCTTCTTCTGCCACCACGACGCGGTTCGTCTTTGCCAGTGACGTAAGCACAGCTTCCTTGTCGAGCGGACGCAGGGTGCGCAAATCGATCACTTCGGCTTCGATGCCTTGCTCCGCCAGTTCATCGGCGGCCTGCAAGGAAATCCCGACAGCGATCGAGTAGGTCACGATCGTTACATCAGAGCCTTCCCGCATGATCCGTGCCTTGCCAATCGGCAGGACATGGTCGTCCAGCTGGGCGACTTCGAAGCTTTGGCCGTAGATCAATTCGTTTTCCAGGAAGACCACGGGATCTTCGCTACGGATGGCGGCCTTCATCAGGCCCTTTGCATCCTGCGCATCATACGGCGCAATAACGATCAGCCCGGGAACGCTGGCGTACCAAGGACCGTAATTCTGGCTGTGCTGCGCGCCCACGCGGCTTGCCGCGCCATTCGGACCGCGGAACACGATGGGGCAACGCATCTGTCCGCCAGACATGTAGTTGGTCTTGGCGGCGGAATTGATGATGTGGTCAATCGCCTGCATGGCGAAATTGAATGTCATGAATTCCACGATCGGCCGAAGTCCGCCCATCGCGGCACCGGTACCGATACCGGCGAACCCGTATTCGGTAATCGGCGTGTCGATCACCCGCTTCGGGCCGAATTCATCGAGCAGGCCCTGCGTAACCTTGTACGCGCCCTGATACTCGGCGACTTCCTCGCCCATAATGAACACGCGGTCATCGCGGCGCATTTCTTCGGCCATACCGTCACGCAAGGCTTCACGCACTGTGAGCTTGACCATGTTGGTGCCCGCGGGAATTGCCGGATCATCGGCGCGCGCAGCAGGCTGTGGCTTGGTGACTTCAGCTTCGCTGGCATCCTGGCCAACGTCCTTGCCTTCACCCGGAACGTCCTTCACTTCATCCGAAGCGGCAGGCGCTGCGATATCGGATGCGTCTTCACCCTCGCCCATCAATACGGCGATGACGGTGCCGACTTTCACTTCTTCGGTACCTTCGGCGATAAGGATCTTGCCGACGGTACCTTCATCGATAGATTCAAATTCCATCGTGGCCTTATCGGTTTCGATTTCCGCCAGCACGTCTCCGGCAGCAACAGTGTCGCCTTCCTTGACCAGCCATTTGGCGAGTGTGCCTTCTTCCATGGTGGGCGAGAGGGCAGGCATCTTCAGTTCAATAGCCATGGCTTAATACTCCCCCACCAGAACGTCGGTGTAGAGTTCGCCCGGCTGCGGTTCTGGACTGCTTTCAGAGAAATCGGCGGCGGCAGACACTACCGCGCGGATACCCTTGTCGATCTCTTTCAATTTGGCATCATCCAGTCCGGCTGTGTTCAGTTCTTTCTTCAACCGCTCGATCGGATCGTGGTTCTCGCGCTGATCCTGCACCTCTTCCCGGGTGCGGTACTTGGCGGGGTCGGACATGGAATGCCCGCGATAGCGATAGGTGTTACACTCCATCAGCACCGGACCATTACCCTCGCGCACATATTTGAATGCAATTTCCGCTGCCTGTCGCACTTCCAGCACATCCATGCCGTTCACTTCCATGCCGGGAATGCGGAAAGCCGTGCCGCGCCGATAGAATTCGGTTTCGGCAGAGGAACGGTTTACAGCTGTACCCATTGCGTACTGATTGTTTTCGACCACGAACACCATCGGCAGCTTCCACAAGGCAGCCATATTCATCGTTTCGTAAACCTGCCCCTGGTTCGCCGCACCGTCACCGAAATAGGCAAGGCAAAGGCCTCCATCACCGCGGTATTGGTGCGCCATGGCAAGACCGCCGCCAAGCGATACCTGCGCGCCCACGATGCCGTGGCCGCCGTAGAATTTGTGCTCGGTGCTGAACATATGCATCGAGCCGCCCTTCCCCTTGGAAATGCCGGCAGCACGGCCCGTGAGCTCTGCCATGATGACATTGGGATCGATGCCATAGGCAAGCATGTGGCCATGATCGCGGTAACCGGTGATCACACTGTCGACATCGCTGTCGAGCGCAGACTGCAGGCCGATGGCGACGGCTTCCTGACCGATGTACAGATGGCAGAAGCCGCCAATCAGACCGAGACCGTAAAGCTGGCCGGCCTTTTCTTCGAAGCGGCGAATAAGCAGCATCTGCTCATAAAAATGCAGCAATTGCTCGTCCGAGGCAGCGAAACGCTTGTCCGCATCCAGAAGCTCCTGAAGGTTTCGCAGCGCAAATTCAGGATGATCAGCGGCTGTTGCGATCACGGCTTTCTTGTCCGCCGGTGCACGCTTCTTCGCGGAACTGGATGTGGAGGCTTTGGCCAATGCGTTTCCCCTCGATATGCCTTTATAGGCATTCAGTGTTCTAAAAGTTCAATTCCTATAGGCAGGGAATTGTTTCGCTGGCAACGCCGTGCATACGAATTTTGCCAAGGTGGTTAGATTCGTATGGCGGCTTCACCAAAGCCAGTGTCAATCACGGCTGTTGGTCAAGTTCCACCACGTATTCGTCCTGATGGACAACGTTCAGATCGCGCCGTGCCAATTCGGAAGCCAGATCAGGATCAGCGTTTTCAGGGTCGAGCAATTCAACCCGGTTCGCCAGTACGGCGCGTTCTTCTTCCAGCGCGGCAATGCGTTCTTTATGCCCGTCAAGCTTGGCTGCATTGTCGCTCCAGGATATCAGGCCGTTGGGGCCCATGAAGGCGAGCATACCGATCAAAATCAGCAACAGCAGCGCCATTGCGTTGCCGACTCTTTCCCGCACCAATTCCCGCCGATTGCGTGTCCCGTTCATGGTGCCCTTGAATCATAGCTTGGCTTTGGATTCAAGCGCCTTGCGCCGGAACCTGCGGACATTCCGATAGATCATGAGATATGGTCGCATCCTCCGCTTGCCCATTTCCCTCAAACAAGTTACATATGAAACCATGACTGACCTGTTTGAAAACCCGATTGGCCTTGATGGCTTTGAATTTGTCGAATTCTGCGCTCCTGAAAAGGGCCAGATAGAACCTGTTTTCGAAGCCATGGGCTTCAAACAGGTTGCCCGGCACCGGTCAAAGGATGTGCAGCTCTGGCGCCAGGGCCAAATTAACCTCATCGCCAATTATGAGCCGCGCAGCGCCGCATGGTTCTTCGCTCGGGAACACGGCCCCTCTGCATGCGGCATGGGATTCCGCGTGAAAAACGCGGCCAAGGCCTACGACGAATTGATTGCCCGCGGTGCGGAGCCGGTAGAGCTTACCACCGGCCCGATGGAACTTCGCATTCCGGCAATCCGCGGCATTGGCGGCGCAATAGTATACCTGATCGACCGTTATCCCGATGAAAACGGCGAAGGACTTTCGATCTACGATATTGATTTTGAATATCTCGACGGTGTTGAAAAACATCCCTTTGGCGCCGGTTTCAATATCATCGATCACCTGACGCACAATGTTTACACGGGCCGCATGGCCTACTGGGCAGATTATTACGAAACCTTGTTCAACTTCCGCGAGATCCGGTTCTTCGATATCAAGGGCGAATATACCGGCCTGACGTCCAAGGCGTTGACCGCGCCTGACGGCAAGATCCGTATTCCGCTCAACGAAGAAGGCGAAGGCGGCAAGGGCCAGATCGAGGAATTCCTGCGCGAATTCAATGGCGAAGGTATCCAGCATATTGCGCTGATCTGCGATGATCTGGTGAAGGCATGGGACCGGCTGAAAGATTTCGGCGTGCCGTTCATGACCGCTCCGCCAGAAACCTATTACGAAATGCTGGACGGGCGCCTGCCCGGCCACGGCGAGCCTGTAGATGAGCTGAAAATGCGCGGCATCCTGCTGGACGGCACTACAGAAGGCGGTCAACCCCGCTTGCTGTTACAGATTTTTGCCGAGGCACAGGTTGGCCCGGTGTTTTTCGAATTTATCCAGCGCAAGGGTGACGAAGGATTCGGCGAAGGCAACTTCAAAGCGCTGTTCGAAAGCATCGAACGTGACCAGGTTGCCCGCGGCGTTCTGAACATCGACGCCTGATCCCAGACATCGAGAAACGCAAAAGGGGACGCCTCACATCGAGGTCGTCCCCTTTTTGGTGCGCCCGACAGGATTCGAACCTGTGGCCTCCGGATTAGGAATCCGATGCTCTATCCGACTGAGCTACGGGCGCGCCTCGGCGCTCCTATTAAACCCGCATGATAGTTGCAATCAATTCAGCTTTTCCGGCGGAGCTACCGGGAATGGTAGAGGTGCAACTGGCACGCCTTCTTCCACCAGTTCTTGCGCCTCCGCCGGGCTTGTTTCGCCATGGATCGGCGCGTGCTCCTGCTCGCCGTAATGCATCGCGCGCGATTGCTCGGCAAAGCCCCTCCCCACCCACTTGCTATCCTTCAGGGCCTTGGCCTGGGCATCAGCCAGTTTCGCCAGCGCCTTGGCTACTTCGGCAGGCATGGGCGCGTTGGACACCGGACGTGATGCGCCGGTTTCGGCACCTTGCTGGGCAAGCGGCAATTCGGGGTGAGAGCTGGCGCTGTTGCCCTTGCGACCGACTGAAGGCGCCATCGGAGCCTTTGCAACATCAGGCGTGCCGCACGCGGGGCACATCAGCAACCCATCCGCCTGCTGTGAAGCAAATTGATCGGAAGAGCCGAACCAGCCTTCGAAACGATGGCCATTGGCGCAAGAAAGGTCGAATACGATCATTATTGCCGCGATGTAGGGATATCACGCTTGTTGGCAAGACTGGGAAGTTGCCGGCGCACCTCGGCAATGCGTGACAAATCTATGTCGCAAAAGCCAAGGGCAGCCTGTTCGCCGCCCATATCAAGCAGGACTTCGCCCCATGGGTCTATCACCAGGGAATGTCCGTAGGTCCGGCGGCCGTCCTCGTGCGCGCCAACCTGGGCGGCGGCTATCACGAAAGCTGATGATTCGATCGCGCGCGCGCGCTGGAGAACATGCCAGTGCGCCTTGCCGGTAGGTACGGTGAAGGCGGCGGGGATCGCGATAGTCTCGCAGCTTTGCCGTCCAAGCTCTTCAAACAATGCTGGAAAACGCAAATCATAGCAGATCGTCAAGCCGAGCTTGCCCACCGGAGTATAGGCGCAGCTTACCACAGCATCACCCGGTACGTATGCGTTTGATTCATGCCATTTTTCGCCGTTAGCCAAATCCACGTCAAACATGTGGATTTTGTCGTATCGGGCTGCGACTGCGCCATGGTCGTCATAAATGATTGTGCGATTTGCCCATCGACCATCTTCGCGTGCCACGGGCAGCCCCAGGGCAATCCAGATGCCTGCATCGCCCGCAGCTTGACCGACTGATCTGGCAAGATCATTTTCGCCTTCCGGAACAATCCTGGGCGCCGCCCGCTTTCGGTCCTTGTCCAGCAATCCGGCCATTTCCGGGGTGAAAAGCATCTTGGCGCCCTGCCCTGCGGCCAATTCGGCAGCATCGCAGATAATTTTGGAGTTGGCCTCAGGGTCCAGCCCCGATGTCATCTGCAGGACAGCAATTTTGGGCATTACTGCAGCACCTTAAAGGCCCAGAAGAGCGTCGAGTTTGCCCTCACGCTCCAGCGCGGCGAGATCATCGGATCCGCCGACTGCCGTTTCACCGATAAAGATTTGCGGCACTGTCATCGCGTCGGGTTTGCGCGCCATCATCTCATCGCGCTTTTCGCCGCCCATGGAGATATCATATTCGGTGTAATCGACGCCCTTTTCGTCAAGCAGCCGCTTCGCCCTGGTGCAAAAGCCGCAGAAGGCCTTGGTGTAGATTTCGACTTTCGGTGTGCTCACATCATGTCCTTATCTGGCTTCATCATAAACTTGAAACGCGCCGCAGGCCAACTATCTCTGGTTCTGCGGACGCCCGTTATGGGTCCGTAATATGTCAAATTGCTCACAGGAGGATTTGTTTCAAATGAACCGTTTTGATCTAACACCATATCGCCGCTCCACCGTCGGTTTCGACCGGCTGTTCGATCTGCTGGAAAATAACAACCGCGGATCTTCGGGCGACAATTACCCACCCTTTAACATCGAGCGCCGCGATGACGATGCATACCGCATTACCATTGCCGTAGCAGGTTTTCGTGCAGGCGACATCGATATCACCGCGCAGCAGAACCTGCTGACCGTGCAAGGCCGCAAGCGCGACGAGGCCGTTGATGGAGAGATGCTGCATATGGGCATCGCCAACCGCGGTTTTGAACGCCGGTTTGAATTGGCTGACTATGTACGGGTTGAAAACGCCGACTTGCAGAATGGCTTGCTTGTGATCGATCTGGTGCGTGAGGTGCCAGAGGCGATGAAGCCCAAGAAGATCGCCATTGGCGGCAACACCCTTGAAGTCGTCAAAGGTGACAAGAAGGAAGGTGGTCAGGCCGACGCTGCCTGATCCCGAAAAATTTTCTAACCTTAGTTTGATTAAACGTAATGGGGGCGAGCCCGCTAAAGCTCGCCCCCTCGACGCAAAGCGCCGACAGGCTAGCATGATTAGCTGTCCGGGTCGCAAGAGACAGCCAGTCACACCAGCAAGACCGAATAGATTGCGCAGAGAGACGCTTGATTCTCAGGCGCAGTCAGTCAATTTCGTATGGGTGCCGAAGCTGGCCCGACGCTGCCGCGTCGTTTCTTCGTGTAAAAGAGCCAACCCCCAAGCCCCTGTGCGAGATGGTTTCGCGGGAAATACTAACAAATGCAAGTATTTTTTCGGTAAATCGAACCCTGAAAGTAACTATAGATCAAACTAGACGGGATTGCGCCAGCGCAGCCGCGATGAACCCTGAGAAAAGGGGATGCGGATCGAAAGGACGGCTCTTCAGTTCCGGGTGAAATTGGACCCCCACGAACCAGGGGTGATCCGGGCGCTCGACGATTTCGGGCAGCAGGCCATCCGGTGACATTCCCGAAAATATCAGGCCGCCCTCTTCCAGCTTTTCCTTATATGCAGAATTGACTTCATAGCGATGGCGATGACGCTCCGAGATTTCGGTTGCTCCGCCGTAAATCTGCGAAACATGGCTATTACCCGCAAGATTGGCCTGATACGCGCCTAGGCGCATCGTGCCGCCCATGTCGGTATCGGCAGAACGCTGTTGCAGGCCTTCCTCACTCATCCATTCAGTAATGATACCCACCACCGGCTCCGGCGTTTCGCCGAATTCGGTGGACGATGCAGTGGGAATGTTCGCCATGTTCCGTGCACCTTCGATGCAGGCCATTTGCATGCCCAGGCAGATGCCGAGGAAAGGCACTTTCCGCTCACGGGCGAAACGGATGCTGGCGATCTTGCCTTCGCTGCCGCGCTCTCCGAAACCGCCAGGCACAAGAATTGCGTGCAGCGGTTCCAGCTGGGAGAGAATGTCGCCTTCATCCTGCTCGAAGACCTCGGCATCTATCCAGCGGATATTGACCTTGGTCCGGTTGGCCATACCGCCATGGACAAGCGCCTCATTCAGCGATTTGTAGGCATCGGGCAAACCGACGTACTTGCCTACTACGCCAATGGTGACCTCACCTTCGGGATTTTCAAACCGGTCAACGACATCTTCCCAGCGTGCCATATCTGGCGCGCGGGACTGGTCCAGCATGCCGAAATGGCGCAGCACCTCGCGATCGAGGCCTTCGTCATGGTATTGCTGCGGCACGGCATAGATGCTGCTGGCATCAAGAGCGGGAATTACAGCTTCGCGCCGGACATTACAGAACAGCGCGATCTTCCGGCGCTCACCTTCCGGCAGAGGGTGTTCGCAGCGCGTTAGCAGCACATTCGGCTGCACGCCCAGACTGGTCAATTCGCGGACAGAATGCTGGGTCGGCTTCGTTTTCAGCTCCCCGGCTGCCGAGAGATATGGCACCAGCGTCACATGGATCAGGCAGGTTTCTTCCTGCGGGAGTTCATTGCGCAGTTGCCTGATGGCTTCGATAAACGGCAGGCTTTCAATGTCACCCACCGTGCCGCCAATTTCGCACAGGATGAAATCGTGGTCGCCCTGATCCTGGAGCGCAAATTCCTTGATCGCATCGGTAACGTGAGGGATCACCTGGACTGTCGCGCCAAGGTAATCGCCGCGGCGTTCCTTCGTGATGATGTCGCGATATACGCGGCCCGATGTGATGTTGTCGTTCTGGTGCGCTGATACGCCGGTAAAGCGTTCATAGTGGCCGAGATCGAGATCAGTCTCCGCACCGTCATCGGTGACGTAGACTTCTCCGTGCTGATACGGGCTCATCGTGCCTGGATCGACATTAAGGTAGGGATCAAACTTGCGGATACGAACCTTGTACCCGCGCGCCTGAAGGAGTGCTGCCAGTGAGGCAGCCATGAGACCTTTGCCGAGCGAAGAGACCACGCCGCCGGTGATGAAAATGTACCGCGCCATGGGAGTTGAGCCTTAAGGTCACGACCGGATTCGGCGCAAGGACAATGCGATGAGATTCACCGGAAGATAGCGAATTTTCCCCGGTTTAAGGCCGGAACCCGCGATTAACGCAAATTATTCGGCAACACCGGCAAGAGGATCGTCTTCGGCAGGTGCCGAATCTTCAGCGGGAGTTTCCCCGATTGTGCCAGCAACTGCGGGAGCAAGCGGATCTGCCACCGCCTCGCTTGTGCTGACCGAACGATCGAGCGAGTCGTCAAGTTCACCCTGCCCGGTCGCATCAACCGCGATTGCTGCAAGAACAACGGCGAGGCCCACAAAAGCCACGGCGAACCATTTCGTTGCGCGAGTCAGAAAGTCTGCCGCACCGCGGGCAGACATTACGCCGCCAGGGCTGCCGCCACCGCCAATACCAAGGCCGCCACCTTCAGAACGCTGCATGAGCACAAGAATCACGAGCCCCGCGGCCACAAAGGCCTGGATCACGAACAGGAAATTGAAAAGTGTCATGGTTGGTCAGTCATTCGGTCGGTGAATTGATGTTGCGAGAGGCGCATGTAGGCCCCGCCACGCTTTCCCACAAGAGGGCGCGCAACGCGGCTCTGCAATCCACCTAGTCTTCGTTTGTCTCTGTGGCAGCGACGATGATGCCCAGAAAACTTTCTGCCGTCAGGCTGGCACCGCCAACCAATGCGCCGCCAACTTCCTTTGCGGACAACAATTCTGCAGCGTTTTCAGGTTTTACCGAACCGCCGTACAAAATCCGTACATCCACGCCGGCCTCGCCGTAGATCGTCTGCAAGTCCGAACGGATATGTTCATGCATTGCGGCAATATCTTCAGCTGTCGGAGTGCGGCCCGTGCCGATGGCCCAAACAGGTTCGTATGCCACGGTGACCTTGTCGGCCACGCCTTCGCCTTCTGGCAAGGAACCCTTGAGCTGCTTTGAAACAACGCTGTGCGCCTTTCCGGCGTCACGCTCTGTCTCTGTCTCGCCAACACAGACAATCACATTCATGCCAGCTTCGATTACCGCGTGGGCTTTCTGTTTGACCAGGGCATTTGTTTCACCGTGATCGGCGCGGCGTTCACTATGACCTACGATTGTGAACCCAGCTCCGGCATCCTTGACCATGGCCGCAGAAACATCACCCGTATGCGCACCGCCATCGGCAGGATGGCAATCCTGCGCACCGATAGAGATCAGCGTCGCTTCCTTACGGGTTGCGTGAATCATCGTGTAAGGCGGCGCAATAGCGACCTCGACCTTGATCAGACGCTCTGCCGCGCGGTCGATTGCGCGTGCTTCCGAAAGCATTGCGCGGGTACCGTTCATCTTCCAATTGCCAACAATATAGGGCCGAGTGGTCATAAAATATCCTGTAATATCCGTAACTTGCCTTCGATTTACATATCGACACAAGTGGTGCGGTAGATTGCGCGCTAGTGCCACCTGCCCATCTTGTCAAAGCCGCTTGTCCACAATGTACGAAACCGTGCACGCCCTGTTGCGGCAGGGTCGCATGCGGGATAAAGCGCTTGATCTTTGCAAAGGGGCACCATCTACAACGGGTGTTGCCCTGCTCCGCACAACCAGCCCGCTGGGCTAAGGCAGAATTGATCGCGCATGTTCCAGATTTTCCGCAATTTCTTTAAGTCCAAGGTCGGCATCGTTGTCACACTGGGCTTTCTCGGCCTTATCGCCGTTGCTTTTGCCAGTTCCGACGTGGCCAATACCGGCATGTTCGGAGGTGTCGCTGGCGGAGACCGCGTGGCCGTTGTGGGTGACCGCACGATTTCGACTGCGGACCTGACTCAAAACACCAACAACGCCCTGCAGCAATCGCGTGAAAGCAATCCGACCCTTTCGATGGAAGGCTTCGTGGCGCAGGGCGGCTTTGATGATGTGCTTTCGCAAATGCTGAGCCGGGCCGCGATCGCCGAATTTGCAGAGATGATGGGCCTGCGCGCGAGCAAGGCCTTGGTCGATAGCGAGATCAGAAGCACTCCGGGCTTTCAGGGCATCGACGGTACGTTCAATATGGACGCCTTCCGCGCTTCCTTGCGCCAGCGCAGTTTGACAGAAAGCATCGTCCGTGACGATCTCTCGCTCAGTCTGCTCGCCCAGCAAACTGTCGTTCCGATTACCCTTGGCGCGCGCCTGCCCGACAGCATGGCGCGGACCTATGCGCAATTGCTGAATGACACCCGCAGCGGAACAGCTGCTGTATTTCCGGCAGAGGCGTTTGCCCCGGCGGGTGATCCGACGGATGCCCAAATCCAGGAATATTATGACGATAACCGCGCACGATACATCCGGCCCGAACGCCGCACCATTCGTTATGCAGCGTTCACAGAAGATGCAGTTAGTGACCTCCCGCCAGTAACGCCCCAGCAGATAGCCGCGCGCTATGAAGCTGACGCTGTCCTTTACCGCGCGACAGAGCGGCGCTCCTTCACCCAGTTGGTCGTTCCTACACAGGCCGCTGCACAGGCGGTAATCGACGAAGTTGCCGGTGGTATTTCGCTTGAGGCATCCGCCCAGTCTAAAGGTCTTGCAACTACGACGGTCAGCCAGGTTGAGCGCCCTGATTACGCTTCCACCGCATCACAAGCAGTTGCGGCAGCCGGTTTTGCCGGAGCCGAGGGTGCTCTGGTGGGCCCCGTTCAGGGTGCCCTTGGCTGGTACGTTCTGCGGATCAGTGATGTCGCGCCCGTTCCTGCACGATCATTGGCCGATGTCAGCGATGAAATTCGCGAAACGCTGGTTGCAGAACGTCGCCGTGAAGCTTTGAATGAGCTGACAGAGCGGCTTGAAACTGAATTTTCGCGTGGCCGCACGCTTGAACAGGCCGCTGCCGAACTTGGTGTCGAAATTCAAACGACACCCCCGATTCTGGCAACGGGCCAGGTCTATGGCCAGACAGGTGAAGCGCCTGCGGAATTGGCCCGCGTGGTTGATTTCGCTTTTGAAATGGAACCCGATCGCCCTGAAATCTCTGAATTGGTGCCCGGTCAGGTATTCATGATTTTCGATGTGGAAAACATCACCCGCAGCGCCACGGCCCCGATGGCAGAAATCCGCGCTCAACTGGTCGCCCAGTGGCGCCGTGATCGCGGCATGGCTGCTGCAGGACAGGCGGCTGCGCGCGTGCTGGAGCGGGTAGAGGGCGGCGCTTCGTTGGCTGATGCTTTGCGGCAGGAAGATGCTGATCTGCCCCCCGCACAAGCGCTGCGCATCAACCGCCGCGAACTTGCGCAGCAAGGGCAGATTACCCGCGCGACCATCCTGTTCTTCTCGATGGCAGAAGGCACGGTCAAACGGGTTGCCGTGCAGGAAGCGAACCAATGGTTCGTGGTTGCATTGGACGATATCGAACTTGCCGATCTGGATGCCGACAGCCCTGATTTCCTGAACACGTCGGCGCAGCTGTCTGCTTCGCTGGGTCAGGAATATGTGGAGCAATTTGTCGCTGCAGCCGAAGCATCGGTAGAAATCGAACGCAACGAAGCCGGGATTGACGCAGTTCGCGCCCAGCTGACCGGCGCGATCAGATAAGGGAGGCGGGCCTGAGCGCCGCTGCAACCACCGCGACTGTGAATAACGCGCAAGAGGCGCTCGATGCACTGGCTGACGGGCGCAACACGCTTGTCTGGCGCAGGGTCGTGGCAGATACCGAAACGCCTGTCGGTGGCGCTCTCAAACTTATCGAGGAAGGTCGCGGCGACTTTCTGCTGGAATCGGTTGAGGGCGGTGAAATTCGCGGGCGCTACAGCCTGCTGGGGCTCGATCCTGATCTCCTGTTCCGCGCCACCGGCGCCAAGGCTGAGGTCAATCGGCAATGGCGCCGTGACCGGGAGGCCTTCGAACCGCTGCCCGGCGACAGTATGGTTGAACTGCGTGCATTGGTTCAGGCCTGCCGGATCGACGTGCCGGAAGCACTGCCTCCGGCTCTCGCCTGCCTCGTCGGCTATTTTGGATATGAGACAATTGGTCTTGTGGAAAAGCTGCCTCGCGCTCCGCAAAGCGATCTGGCACTGCCGGACATGTTGTTTGCCCGGCCCGCGCTCGTGCTGGTATTCGACCGGCTGACAGACGGGCTGTTTCTCATTGCGCCGCTCTGGGCCAGTGAAGGTGATCCAGCGGCCAAGGTAGAAAGGGCCAGTGATCGCATCGATGATGCCTTGCGCCGCCTTGCTGAAAAGGTGCCGGAAGCTGTGCGTCTGGGCGACATGCCGGATTGCGATTTGAACCCGGTGATGGACCCGGAAGAGTACCAACAGATGGTACTGCGTGCGAAGGAATATATAACCGCCGGGGATATTTTTCAGGTGGTGCTGGCCCAACGCTTTACCTGCCCTTTCCCGCTCCCGCCGCTCGCGCTGTACCGTGCGCTGCGAAGAGTGAACCCGTCACCGTTCCTCTATTTCCTGGACCTGCCTGGTTTCGCTGTGGTCGGCTCCTCACCAGAGATTCTGGTCCGTGTTCGTGATGGCGAAGTAACAATCCGGCCCATCGCCGGAACTCGCCCGCGCGGGACCACGGATGCCGAAGACCGCGAGAACGAAGCTAGCCTCCTGGCCGATCCCAAGGAATGCGCAGAACATCTCATGCTGCTCGATCTGGGCCGCAATGATGTCGGCCGCGTCGCGGCCCAAGGCAGCGTGACTGTGACGGACAGCTTTACCGTCGAACGGTACAGCCATGTGATGCACATAGTGAGCAATGTCGTGGGAGAACTGGCGGGAGAAAAGGACGCGCTTGATGCGCTATTTGCAGGCTTCCCGGCGGGCACCGTCAGCGGGGCACCGAAGGTCAGGGCCTGTGAAATCATCGCCGAGCTGGAGCCGGAAACGCGCGGCGCCTATGCGGGCGGCGTGGGGTATTTCGCGCCCGATGGTTCGGTAGATAGCTGCATTGTCCTGCGTACGGCCGTGGTGAAGGACGGAATGATGCATGTGCAGGCTGGCGCAGGCATCGTCGCAGATAGCGATCCTGCCTATGAAGCCGCCGAATGCCGTCACAAGGCTGGCGCGCTGATCGCTGCCGCAAAAGAGGCTGTCGCCATCGCTGCGGAGCCGGAGTTCGGGCAGTGATGCGCGGGGCGGTTATCGTATGCAGCGCCTTGCTTCTGACCGCCTGCGACGTGCATTTCGAAGGTGACGTTCCTGCCGAACTGGCGTCAATCTGTCAGCCCGTCATGTTTGAAGATACCCCGCTTACCTATTGCCTGGCTGAGACCATCCGGCACACGATCGGTACGGACCTGTCTCCGGAAGAGACGGATAGCCCGTATCGTTCCCTGCGCGCTTATTCGCGCGAACCCCGCAACGCCGAGCATCCTGTCGTTTTCGCAATGAACGCCGGCATGTTCGATGCCGAAGGTCAGCCCATTGGTTATTATGTAGAAGACGGGCAGCGGTTAACGGTGCTCAATCAGAACGAAGGTCCGGGCAATTTTCATCTGATGCCAAACGGCGTATTTTTCGGTCAGGCAAATGGGCCATGGCGGGTTCTGGAAACAGATGCCTTTGCCGACCAGATCGAAGACCGGCCCGATTTTGCAACCCAGTCCGGCCCCATGCTGGTGATCAATGGAGAGCTTCATCCCGCGTTCGATCCGGATGGGGATTCGCGCAAGATCCGCAACGCTGTAGGCGTCGATGCAACAGGCCGCGCACATTTCGTGATGAGCGAAGCGCCGATAAGTTTCGGGAAACTGGCCCGATATTACCGCGATGTCCTTAAAGTAGACAATGCCCTGTTTCTTGACGGCAGCGTGTCGCAAATCTGGGACGTGCCGAATGAACGGCTCGATACCGGCCCTGACATTGGCCCCTTGATCGTCGTGAGAAATCGGGCAGAGGCTGAGGAATGAGCAAGATCCTCGTCATCGACAATTACGACAGCTTCACCTTCAACCTCGTCCATTACCTGATGGAAATGGGTGCACAGGTCGATGTTGTGCGCAATGATGCGATCAGCGTGGACAGGGCGATGGCATCGGGCGCGGCAGGCGTGCTGATTTCACCCGGGCCATGCACACCGAACGAAGCCGGCATAACACTTGAGATGGTGGCGGCCTGCGCTGGGGCAAAGCTGCCGCTGCTGGGCGTCTGCCTGGGTCATCAGGCAATCGGCCAGCATTTTGGTGGCCGTGTGACGCGCGGCGGGCTGATGCATGGCAAGACCTCGCCGGTGAAGCATGACGGGACCGGTGTGTTTGCCGGCCTGCCCTCGCCCTACAATGCCACCCGCTATCACTCTCTGATCGTGGATAAGATTCCGGATTGTTTGCTGGTAAATGCCACCAGTGAAACGCCGGGGTTGGACGACACTTGCGTCATGGGCTTCCGGCACGAAAGCCTGCCCATTCACGGCGTGCAGTTCCATCCTGAAAGCATAGCGACCGAGCATGGGCACGCCCTGCTCGCCAATTTCCTCGAATTGTGCGGTATTGCCGCGAAGGTGCCTGAATGAACGGCGTATTGCCTCCTGCCGATATCGCCCTGACTGAAGCCGATGCGGAACGCGCCTTTGGCGATATGCTCGACGGGAAACCTTCGGAGGAGGAGATCGCACGGTTCTTATCCGATCTTTCCGATCGCGGTGAACGAGCCGAGGAAATCGCCGGCGCCGCACTGGCAATGCGCAAGCGGTTGATCCCTATTGAAGCCCCGGACAATGCGATTGATGTGTGCGGCACCGGCGGCGACGGTCATCATACGCTGAACGTCTCCACCGCGGTCAGCCTTGTTGTCGCGGCCTGCGGTGTGCCGGTTGCCAAGCATGGTAACCGTGCTGCAAGTTCAAAGGCGGGCGCGGCAGATACGTTGGAAGCGCTTGGGCTGGACATGGATGCAGCCGGACGCACGGCGGAAAAGACGCTGGCGGAAATCGGCATTTGTTTCCTGTTCGCCAAGAACCACCACCCTGCAATGGCGCGGATCCAGCCCATCCGGCAGAAACTGGCAAAGCGCACGATCTTCAATCTGATGGGGCCGCTGTCCAACCCGGCCAAGGTGAGCCGCCAGCTTATTGGCATTGCGCGTCCGGCCTATGTGCCGATCTATGCCGATGCGATGGCGCGTCTTGGCACGCAGCGCACCTTCATCGTGTCCGGCGATGAAGGGCTCGACGAACTCAGCCTCGATGAAGGCAATGAAATTGCTGACGTGAAAGGCCGCGACGTGACGATGCGCCGTGTTGATGCCAGCGAGGCGGGCCTGCAACACGCGCCTGTCGAAGCTATCCGCGGTGACGATGCCGTTCACAATGCCAAGGCGCTTCAAGCGCTGCTCATGGGTGCCCCTGGCCCCTACCGCGATGCAGTGTTGTTCAATGCCGCTGGCGCCTTGATCGTTGCTGGCGAGGTGGAAAGCTGGACGGACGGCGTAGAGGAAGCTGCCGAAGCCATCGACAAGGGGCTCGCCAAAGCGCTGCTAGAATGCTGGATCGCGACTGCGAAATGACCGACAAATTGCAGGAAATCTGCGCTACCAAGCGCGAAGAAGTTGCGGCGCGTAAAGCGGAAAAGACAATCGCGGATTGCGACCGGATAGCGCAGCAATCATCGCCCCCACGTGGATTTCGCCGCGCGCTTGAAGAAAAGGCGGCCACCGGGTTTGCCTTGATTGCGGAGATCAAGAAAGCCAGCCCCTCCAAAGGCCTTATCCGCGCAGATTTCAGGCCTCACCAACACGCGATGGATTACGCGAAAGGCGGTGCAGCGTGCCTTTCTGTGCTCACCGATGCGCCGTACTTCCAAGGGCACGAGGATTATATGATGGACGCGCGCGCTTCTGTCGATCTGCCGGTGCTACGCAAGGACTTCATGGTCGATCCGTGGCAGGTTGCAGAAAGCCGCATGATCGGGGCTGATGCAATTCTGATCATTGTCGCTGCGCTGGAAAATGGCGCAATGGCAGAGATTGAAGCAGCAGCGATAGAGCGCGGTATGGATGTACTTGTCGAAGTGCATGATGAGGCCGAACTGGAGCGGGCCGTGGCCCATCTCAAATCGCGCCTGATAGGGATCAACAACCGCGATCTGCGCACCTTCACGACGAGTCTTGCGACGACAGAGCGGCTCGCCCCGCTCGCCCCTGAAGGCAGCTTGTTGGTGGGAGAAAGCGGAATTAATTCGCATGACGACTGCCAGCGACTTGCGGCAGCAGGTGTTCGCTGCTTCCTCGTCGGGGAAAGCCTGATGCGCGCCGATGATGTCGAGTCCGCTACACGCAGTTTGCTCGGGAAATAAATTTTTACAAAACTTTTCAGCGCTTCAAGCGTAGAACACATATCTGGCCATAACTGGCTGCAATTATTGGAAGGGGAATACCACCATGGGAATTTTCAGCTCTATCAAGAACGCGATTTTTGGTGAAGACAAAGCAGAAGCGGCACCAGCGACAACCGCTGCGCCAAAGGCCACCGGTTTCAACCGCGCCTCTTCGAAAGCTGTCAGCGAAGTCGATGTAGAAGCGAAGCTGAACAGCAAGCCAGGTGCGGACAAGCTCAACTGGCGTACGTCGATCGTTGATTTGATGAAGCTGGTCGATCTCGACCCGAGCTACGAAAATCGCAAGGAGCTCGCCACCGAACTTGGCGATACCGATTATTCCGGCAAAGCCGAGGAAAACATTTGGCTGCACAAGGAAGTAATGAAAAAGCTGGCTGCTGCTGGCGGCAATGTTCCGGCCAGCCTGCGCGACTAAGGACCACTTGTTCTGCGATTGCTGTCTGTGGCAAAGATCGATGATGATCTTCGCCAGACTGCAATTCTCCGCAAAAACGCCCCGCCTGCACTGGCTGCATGGCGGGGCGTTTTCGTATGAAAATCCCCGATGCGTGTTTTCAATGACAGGTGAACTGCAATGACAAAGCTGACCCATCTTGATGAAAGCGGTGCGGCCCGCATGGTCGATGTTGGGGGAAAAGCTGCAACGGTGCGCTCTGCCATCGCCGAAGGGTGCATTCGGATGGATGCGGCAACGCTCTCCGCTATCCGTGATGGCAGCGGCCCCAAAGGCGATGTAATTGCTGCTGCACGTATTGCGGGGATCATGGCAGCCAAAAAAACCGGAGAGCTCATTCCGCTTTGTCATCCTCTGCCTCTGGAAACCGTCCAGGTTGATTTTGCCTTTGAAGATAGCGGAATACGGGTCACCTCTCGCGCAGCATTGACCGGCAAGACCGGGGTGGAAATGGAAGCGCTTGTCGCGGCAACCATCGCCTTGCTCACAATCTACGACATGGCCAAAGCGCTGGAAAAAGGCATGGTGATCGAACATGTCCGGTTGCTCGAAAAAACTGGTGGCAAAAGTGGAGGTTGGTCCGCGGACGGTGTGCCGGCGTGACACTTGCTACCCCTATCCCGCTGGAAGAGGCGCAAGCCCACCTTATCGATCTTGCAAGGCCACTGACCTCAGAGATAGTGCCGGTTGAGGAGGCCGCCGGGCGCTATCTCGCCGCTGATATTATCGCACGGCGGAGCCAGCCATCCGGCGACCTTTCGGCGATGGACGGGTTCGCTGTACACGGGGCTAATCTGGCCGGGCCGTGGCATGTCATAGGAGAGAGCGCCGCGGGACACCCTTTCGAAGGGTCGCTAGCCGCCGGAGAAGCGGTGAGCATCTCCACCGGAGCCTTGCTGCCTCATGGTGCTGGCGCGATATTGATTCAGGAAAATTCCGCATTGGAAGGTAAGACACTCTGCCTTGCTGGTTCAGACGCCGCGACATCTGCATATATCCGCCGTGCAGGATTTGATTTTGCAATGGGCGATAAACTTCTTGAAAGTGGATCTGCCCTTGGTCCTGCGCAATTGGCCCTTGCCATCGCTTCAGGCCACGCCACGCTTTCGGTCGGACGACGTGCGAAATTATGTGTAATCGACAGCGGCGACGAACTGGCGAGTGATCCAACCAATGTTGCTCCCCATCAAGTACCTGCCAGCAACCGGGCAATGATTGCCGCATTGGCCGCACCGTTCGCGGCGAATTGCCAAGGCATCGGGCCGGTTGCGGATGAAAAGTCCGCGTTGATCGCAGCATTTGAACGCACCGGAAATGCCGAAATTATCGTAACAAGCGGCGGCGCCTCGGTTGGCGATCACGATCTTGTCCGGCCCGCACTTGAAGAATGGGGCGCGACGCTTGATTTCTGGCGCATCGCCATGAAGCCTGGCAAGCCACTCATGGTCGCGCGTAAAGGAACCCAGATTGTACTAGGTTTGCCGGGCAATCCTGTCTCGAGCTACGTCACGGCCTTCTTTTTCCTGTTACCGCTCCTGCGCCATTTGGCGGGCGCGAGAGAACCGATGCCGCAAAGCCTTTCAGTGCCACTATCGGAGCCTATTGCGCAGACCGGTCCGCGCACCGAGTTCATTCGGGCGCAGATGGCGAATGGTTCTGTCTGCCCTCTCGCCCAAAGGGATAGCAGCGCCCTGCGCACGCTTGCCGCTTCGAATGCCCTCATCATGCGACAGGCAGGCACGCCTGCAGCGAAGGCTGGTGAAGCAGTCCTCGTCTATCCGCTCCAAAATGGCGGTATAGCTTGACTTTGGCAAATCTGTTTCATAATTGTTCCGTATTCGTTCCATAACGGAACATTGCAGAAGGATTGTTTCGATGTTGACAGCCAAGCAACACGAATTGCTGCTATTCATCAATCGCCGTCTTGAAGAAACAGGGATCTCTCCCAGTTTCGAAGAGATGAAGGAAGCGCTCGATTTGAAGAGCAAATCTGGTGTTCACCGGCTTATTTCAGCATTGGAAGAACGGGGCTTCATCCGGCGTCTGCCCAACCGGGCACGCGCGCTTGAAGTGGTGAAGATGCCCGAGAATCTTTCAGGTAACGATCCAGTCATCAGGGCGACGACACCACCGGCTTCGCAGCCGGCACCGGCCAATGACGTTATAGAAATTCCGCTCCATGGAAGAATTGCTGCGGGTGTCCCTATAGAGGCGCTTGAAGGAAGCCAGACATTGCCGGTTCCTGCAGCTTTGCTTGGAAGCGGGGAGCATTACGCGCTCGAAGTATCGGGCGACTCGATGATTGAAGCTGGCATTTTCGATGGCGATTTCGCGCTTGTCAAAAAGGCCGATACCGCGCGCGATGGCGACATCGTTGTTGCGCTCGTCAACGGTGAAGAAGCAACATTGAAGTACCTGTTCCACGATGGCGGCAAGATCCGCCTTGATCCGGCCAATGCTTCTTACGACCCGCAAATCTATGCAGACAGTCAGGTGGAAGTTCAGGGCAAGCTCGCCGGGCTTCTGCGCCGTTACCACTAATTGGACCGTACGGACGGCGTAAGGGGCTTTCAGTCTTCGCGCCGTCCGCGCCACCAACCATGATCGCCTTCGCTTTGGGCGACCGTACGGTAAGATTGTCCTTCAAGGTCGATCGCCAATCCGCCGGTTGCTGACAGCATTCTTCCATCAGCCTTGAACCAGCGAGGCTCGCAGCTGCGCGGGAGCCAGCGGTCAGAAACGACGATGTCGGCTCTTTCACAGGCAGCAGCCAAGGCTCTTTCGGGCACATTATCGCCGCTTCTGCTCATCAGAATGTGCCAGTCGCGCCCGCCCCTATCCAATCTGATCGCACAAAAATCGGGACTGCACCGTGCACCGGGCCATGCCGCGAGCGGCATAGGCTCGCCTTCAACACCTGCAAGTTCGAGCAGATTGTCGCGCGTGAAAGAGCTTCTAGTATCGCGCAGAACAAGCAGTCGATCATCTTCTCCTGTAATGCCGACATGCCGACCGTCACCTGAGATGAGGACGTCGGGGATCGGAGTAGCCATCAGCAGCAGCGTGGCGCAAGCAGCAGGCAAAAGCCCCAGCAGCCGTGCATTTCCCTTCCATAGCGCGAGCCAAAGTCCCCCTGCGGAAAAAAGCAGGACTGTGGCCAAAGTCATTTGGGGCACAAGTTTGACCGCCCCGGGCTGCGAGGACGTGAAATGAGCGATACCGATAAGCAAATCCAGCGACTTGCCGGTCAGCCACCAGAAAGGTGCGCCTGCACCGACAATGTCGAACACCAGAGCTATCGCGATCATGGGCATGGAAATGAACGTCACAAGCGGAATAGCGATCACGTTTGCCAGTGCGCCGTAAATACCTGCGCGGTGAAAGTGAAACAGCACGATCGGCATCAGGGCAATTTCAATCACCAGTCCGGTTATCAACAGCATGGTGGTTCGCCGACCGAGCCGCGCCAGCCAGCTTTCTTCACGCGGCGCCAAGAATCTCTTCACTGGTTCTGCATTGTGCAGGGCGACGATGGCTATGACAGCGCAAAAGCTCATCTGGAAGCTCGGTCCAACCAGGCTTTCCGGCCACGCCAGCATCACTGCAACCGAAGCAACGGCGACCATTCTGAGGGACAATGGCTCTCGTCCAAGGGCCAGGGCGATCAGCACCAGCAGCGCGCCGATACAGCTGCGCACAGTAGGCACCTGCGCCCCCGTCAATAACGTATAGGATATTCCGGCAAGCGCGGCGACCGCTGCCGCCATCACGGGCAAGCGCACACGCAAGGTAAGCCAAGGCCACAGGGCGAGCAGCTTAATCGCAATCAGATATGCCGCACCGATAACCGCGCTGACGTGCAATCCGCTGATGGACAACAAGTGTGTCAGTCCGGAATCGCGCATCGCCAATTCGTCCGCTCCGGAGATTGCGCCGCGATCTCCGCTGGCGAATGCCGCAGCGATGCTCCCTGCCGATCCGCCGAGCTCGCCCCGTACATGGGACGAAAGGCGGCGCTGGATGCCGGCAATCATGGCTTCGTTTGGAGGTGCAGGCTCCAGCACCTCGATATCGCCTTGCAGGCTACCGGTGGCTGCCAGACCGTCAAACCAGGCACGGCGGGCGAAATTGTACCCTCCGGGCAGCATCGGAGCAGCGGGCGGCATCAACCGCGCCTGCGCCCTAACGAGCGCTCCCTCCCCCATGGCCGCTGTTGCCTTTTCCAGGGGAACATTGACTCTGATCCGTACTGCTTCGCCATTCGCCGGGTTGCGTATTGCCAGGACCAGGCGAATGCGATCCTGCGCAGGTTGTTCAATCCTTTGGAGCACACGGCCTTCGATCAAATCCGAAGTTGGCCGCTCAAACGCTTCCGCCCCGACCGCCGCAGACCGTGCCCAGATCAATCCTGCGCCGGAAGTGAACAGAATCCCCACAGCCACTAGGGCCGTGACGAGATGGGTGCGATCTGCGCGTCCTTTCCAAGTGGCGAGCGCCGCCAGTGCAAGCAAAGGGCCAACCGCAAGGCAGGCAACCCAGCCTGCTGCTGTTGGAAGAACAAACCAGGCTCCGATCCCGCTCGCCAGCGCCACTGCCATCCATGGGCCGCGATCAAATCCAGCCTTGCCCAGAAATGTGTCGGCAACCTCCGCCAAGCTGGACAAAGAGGCACGCTTTCGCCAATGCGTGCGCTGCAACGCAACATCATGATCGTCGTCCCCCATCGGGACCAGTGGCGGCTGCTGCGTTGCCATGAAATATACAGGACAGGAAACAACAGCTTATGGCAAGTTCGGATGGCAATGGTGACACATCAACGCGTCCGGTGGTGACCCGCTTTGCTCCAAGTCCAACGGGGTTTCTGCACATTGGTAACGCCCGAACCGGGTTGTTCAGTTGGCTTTACGCCCGCCACTTCGGCGGCAAGGCTTTGTTGCGGATCGAAGACACCGACAAGAAGCGCAGCACCCAGGAAGCTATCGATGTCATTCTTGATGGTCTCGATTGGCTCGGCCTTGAATTTGACGGCGAGACTGTTTTCCAAAGTGAACGCGCCGGCCGTCACGCAGAAGTTGCCCAGAAACTCCTCGATGCAGGCAAGGCTTACAAATGCTTCGCAACAACTGAGGAGCTGGCCGAAATGCGCGAGGCGCAGCGGGCCGCGAAACAGCCGATGCGATATGATGGCCGCTGGCGCGACCGCGATCCTTCAGAAGCCGCGTCAGGCACACCCTACACTATCCGCATCAAGACGCCCGAAGGTGGTGAAACTGTAATAGAGGACGCGGTGCAGGGCCGCGTAAAGGTCGATAACCGCGAAATTGACGATTTCATTTTGCTTCGCGCCGATGGCAGCCCGACATATATGCTCGCCGTTGTGGTGGACGACATGGATATGGGCTGCACCCACATCATTCGCGGCGACGATCACCTCAACAACGCGTTCCGCCAGATCCAGGTAATTGATGCCATGCAAGGTGTTGAGGATGGCTGGGAACGCCCGACATACGCCCACGTCCCCCTGATCCACGGTAATGACGGGGCCAAGCTGTCCAAACGTCACGGGGCGCTGGGTGTGCGCGATTACCGCGAAATGGGTATCCTCCCCGAAGCGCTGTTCAACTACCTGCTGCGCCTTGGCTGGGGCCATGGAGATCAGGAAGAATTCACGATGGAAGAAGCCATTGCACTGTTTGATATCAGTGCGGTGAACAAAGGCCCAAGCCGGTTCGACATGAAGAAATTGCTGAATATGAACGGTAATTACATACGTGCGGCCGATGATGCGCGTCTTGCGGGCCTTGTAGCCGAGAAGATCGGTTCGGACGCAGATGTAGCATTGCTGACCGAAGCCATGCCGGTATTGAAAACACGCGCGCGGGATCTGAACGAATTGACCGAGGGCGCGTCATTTCTTTTCAAGCAGCGTCCGCTTGAAATGGATGAAAAGGCTGCCGGGCTTCTCGATGATGGCGCGCGTGCGACACTTTCGACCATTTCAGCGCGATTGAAGGGCGAAACGGACTGGACAATCGAGGCTTTGGAGGCCAATCTAAAAGCATATGCGGAAGAGCTGGAGCTGGGGCTTGGCAAACTTGCGCAGCCGCTTCGTGCGGCACTAACAGGGCAAACAACCTCGCCTGGAATTTTCGACGTGCTGGTCCTCCTCGGCAGAGAGGAAAGTCTCGCGCGGATTGACGCGCAGGCCGCAGCCTGACGGGTCGTTTAATACAAATTGAATTCTTGAAGGAGAACCCCCTTGGCGGACAAGCAAGCAGAACTGACAGTTGGCGGCGAAAACTACAGTTTCCCGACGCTGGAAGGCAGCTGCGGGCCGGATGTCATCGATATCCGCAAGCTCTATGGCAATACCGGTAAGTTCACGTTTGACCCGGGCTACAAATCGACCGCCAGCTGCGAGAGCGCGCTGACCTTTATTGATGGCCAGGAAGGCGTGCTGTTGCACCGCGGCTATCCAATCGGCCAGCTTGCTGAACATTCCAGCTTCATGGAGGTCAGCCATTTGATGCTGACCGGAGAGCTTCCCACCAAGGACGAGCTCGACGAGTTCACTCACACGATTACCTATCATACGATGCTGCACGATCAGATGCGGCAGTTTTATCAGGGCTTTCGCCGTGATGCGCACCCGATGGCTATTATGTGCGGCGTAGTCGGCGCATTGTCTGCTTTCTATCATGACAGCACCGATATTTCCGATCCTGAGCACCGGAAAATCAGTAGCCACCGATTGATCGCCAAGATGCCGACAATTGCTGCGTGGGCGTACAAATATTCGGTCGGCCAACCCTTCATGCAGCCGCTCAATTCCTTGAGCTATACTGGCAACTTCCTGCGCATGACCTTCGGTGTTCCTGCAGAAGAATATGAAGTCATTCCTGAAGTCGAACGGGCGATGGACCGCATTTTCATCCTGCATGCTGATCACGAACAGAACGCTTCTACATCAACAGTGCGGCTTGCCGGTTCTTCGGGCGCCAACCCGTTCGCTTGTATCTCTGCCGGGATTGCCTGTCTTTGGGGCCCCGCGCATGGCGGCGCGAACGAAGCGGCACTTAACATGCTGCGCGAGATCGGTACGCCGGACCGGATCCCGCATTATATCGAGCGGGCAAAGGACAAGAATGATCCGTTCCGCCTGATGGGTTTCGGCCACAGGGTGTATAAGAATTATGATCCACGTGCTGTGGTCATGCAGAAAACGGTGCGCGAAGTATTTGACGCATTGAAAGTAAAGGATCCGGTCTTCGAAACCGCCCTTCGCCTCGAAGAGATTGCACTGAGCGATCCGTATTTCCAGGAGAAGAAGCTGTTCCCGAACGTCGATTTCTATTCCGGCATCATCCTGTCCGCTATCGGCTTCCCGACGACGATGTTCACCGCGCTGTTCGCGCTGGCACGCACCGTAGGCTGGGTTGCACAGTGGAATGAGATGATTTCCGATCCCGGCCAGGTCATTGGTCGCCCGCGCCAGCTCTATACGGGGCCGACGCAGCGCGATTATGTACCGGTAAGCGAACGCTAAAAAAGGTGCCCCGGGGCTATGCCTCGGGGTCACCGGGCAATTCGAGGGTGAAGCGGGCGCCCTGCCCCTTCGCACTCTCTACAGTCAGGCTGCCAGTCATCGCCTCTGCCAGGCGGCGTGAGATATACAGGCCAAGGCCGGAACCGCCATCGCCGCTACGGCCCAGCCGTTCGAACTTGGCAAATACCTTCGCCTGCTCTTCTTCCCCGAGACCCTCTCCTTGATCCGCAACGGTAACGCGCGCGCGGCCGCTTGCCTCTTCAACGCGTATCCAGACCTCGCCGCCTTCAGGTGAATAGCGGATCGCATTGCCCACCAGATTGAGCAGGACCTGCAACGTGCGGCGGAATTCGCCTATCGCGGGTACGCTTTCATCGGCTTTTGGAGCAACGAGTACTATTCCGCGGTCCTTGGCACGAACACCCAGAATGCCAGCTGCGCGCCTTGCGACATCGGCCAGGTCGATATTGTCCGGTGCTGGCGAAAAGTCTTCGTCTTCCACCATTTCCAACGTCGTCAAATCGTCGATCAAGGCGAGCAAATGCTCTCCTGCAGAGGCAATGTCAGCGGCGTATGCACTGTATTCGTCAGCCAATGGCCCTGCCAGCTGCGTACGAATGGTCTCGGCGTTTGCAATGATGCGGCTGACCGGTTGACGAAGCACGGGCGCGATATCGCGTCCGATCCCGGCCGAACGATCCGGTTTGCGTGATCGTGCCGGCGCTGTTTCGGAAAGGGGCTTGTCCGGAACAAGATACAGTTCAAACCCATCGCTGCCCGGCTCGTTTCGGCCAAGGGGCACAAGTTGCACCGCCCACGCACGAGGGGAATCTGGAATTGTAACCTGCACACCGTCCAGAAGCCGCCAGTGCATCGGTTGTTGGTGGTTGTTGCCGACGGGTACCGCAAAGTCCGTCCACGGCTGTCCGGCACCTTCCATCATGGCGTCACCAAGCGCATCCAGATCACGGGCTGTCCAGTCGACAGCCAACAGTTCCTGATCCGGACCAAGGCGCGCAGTAAGGCCTGAAAGATGCCGGACTAGCGCCAGACGCTGGTAGTTCTCAGACACAGAAGCATTGGGGACAATGTCCTCTGCTGTCCATGTGCTGATATTGATGATCGTGCCGGATTTGCCCGGTATGACCTCTGCCCAGGCCGAAATTTGCTCTACCGAATCCTGGGCGCGGATTGCACGGGATATCCGCTTGCCGCGCTCTCTGGCCTTGCGCACAAGATCGAGGAGAGCGGGCGTAACTATCGGTCCCGGCAATTCTCCTCCGGCACGCAAGTGAAAGCTCGCCAATGGCTCCTCGGCTTCGATCAGGCGGTCATCGCCATCGGTGCGTGCTCTTGCAGTCAAGATGTTGGAAGAAACCATTTGGTCAGCGCATTTCCTCCGGGCGTGCTACTGCCAACATGGCTGCTGCACGATCTTTGGTCAGGGCTTGAAATCCCTCAGGCAATTCGACTTCGGGATGCAGGAACAGAAACTGGTCCTCAACATCGGTATGCTTCAGACCCGCCGACAGCAGGCTTAAAGAAAGGCGCGCGCACTGCTTTTCACCCAGCGTCAGGATGGTCTTATCGCGTGACTGACCAGTTGCCATAGCAAGTCCGGTGGCGAAAATTGCGACGCCCGCGCGGTCGATGTCAATGGTGCGGACCGCGTCCTGCTTCATGTTTGTAATGAGCTGTCCGATCAGACCAACGCGGCGCGCTGCAGGGTCATAGCCGCCGCGAATGTGCGTTTCGGTTCGGGTCAAGGCGCTCTCGCTCTCGGGAAATATGCTGCGCAGAACAGACAGGCAGAGATCAAGCAAGTCTTCGGGCAGTTCGTTTAGAGGCAGGCTCATGCGGCGCTGTTGCTGCATGAAGCGTGCCTGCGATGCCAGAACCCGCATGGCACTTCCGGCAACTTCTGCATCCGATGATGATGCAAGCTCTTGCAGTAACGAGGGAAGGACAGGGTCAATCCCGTTACGCTGGGCAAGCCGGTCTGTAGTCTGCGCCTCGATCGTCAAGGCGTGGGCATGCGAGAGCAAATCTGCTTGTGCCAGCAAGGACACAGCCAAATCGTTTGCATGTTCTGCCGTAAATGCGGATTTATCCGAATAGCCGTTCTCTTCGGCTACAGCGAAAAGCAATTGCCTTGCGATGTCCGCCATCATGCCGCGTACCCGGGCAATCACCAGATCGCTGAAGAGCGTCTGGTCATCATTCACCAGCAAGTGATGCAAGACCGGGCCAGTAGTGGCGATTATAGCGTCGCCATGCGCCACTTCTGCACGTAGCACGACTTCTAACGTTTCCGCCGGGGCGCCGGGTTGACCATGTTCGCTCATGCGTGCGGCTTACCCTGTTACCGTTAATTCCGCGTTAGCCGCTATTTTTTGCATCGGGCGAAAGTCTGGCGGCCAATACGACGAATGCAACCAGCATTATGGCAATTTCAGACGAAGTCAGAACCGCCAACGCAGCTATCGATACGGCGACTAGGCCTCTGTCGCACAATGGTTCGATCAACGGCCTGACTACGCCGCGATCCAGCAACACAAGAGCAATTATCAAGACGAAAGACGGAAAAGCGGCACGGTACCACAGACTGTCGATAGAAAGCAGGCTGACAGTTAGAAGCGCTGCATCGACCGCATGGCGCAACAAGTATAACCGTCTGGTCCGGCCAAAAGGTGCGGCGATCAGCCGGGACAGGGCGAAAAAAGCTTCAAGAACCGGCACAGATAGCGCTGCCAGGGCAAAAGCGGCAACCGGGCTATCGTAGATGGCTGCCGCGACCGAACTGCCGAGCAAGACTGCCGCAAACCCCAAAAAAGCTGGCCGTGACCATGCGCGCTCCACCAACCATGACCCTGCCCGGCCAATTGTTTGCTGCGCGATCCAGCGGGAAAACTGCCCTGAAGACGAATCCCCAAGGTGGTCTCGCAACCACCCCTTTTCCCGCCATCTTGCAGTCTCTTCACTGTCGACAATCATCCAGCGGCCATCATCCAGCACAGTATCGGCCATTCGTGCTTCAGGCAGGCGCTGCTGCAGCGCAATTCGCAGCAATGCCGCATGCGGGGCCGCATCTTCGGGCAACCCGCCGAGACGTTCAAGCCAGCTACCCGGCAATGTCATCGCCCCGCCCCACGCGCGGTCAAGGTCGATCCGTTCCAGACCTGCCGCGGCACCCGGTCCGGCGGACACTATCAGCAGCCGGTCGCCCTCTGCGCGAAGCAAATCAAGAGCTTGCTTCGCTTCCGGCAACAGGCCTGGCTGCAACACCAGCAAGGTGTCGTTATTGCCAATCGCGCCGGATAAAGCGTGTGTATTGGAAATCACCTGATAGCGCATGCCCGCCTTTTCTGCCGCGTGGCGCATGGCAATAGCATCCTCCGAAGCGCCGCCACCGTGAGCGATTACCATTGTGCAGCCGCACTCCCGCGCGAACAGCAATTGCCGCTGTGCGATGGTTTTGCCTGCGAGGGAGGGCTGCGCGTCCTCCCCCGGCTGCGGCAGGCTGATCAATGCGGCTCGCAAGTGGTAATGCTCCTGACAGCGGGTTTGAGCCATCAAGCTAGTGATCGCGCTCCATGCTGCCAAGCGGTGTGATTATGACTGTGAAGAAAATCCGTCGGCAAAAGCGCCGAGTTTGCGCAACACTGCCGGATCGCCAGGGGCGCCGTCCAGGGCTTCATCAGCCAGCGCCACGAGGTCGCCGGAATGAAAGCTGGCAGCAAGTCCGCGCAGGCGCTGCGCCGCCATTGTCCAGTTCCCGTCACACCGCGCGCGTTTCAACAAATCGATCTGGATCGCGAGGCTCTCCACGAAACAGGCGCGCAATTCCGCAAAAAGCGCTGGATCATCCCCAGCGGCAGCGGTGAGTGTCAGTTCGAAATCGCCGTGTGCATATGCCATTCGTAAAGCCATGGGGCAGAACCGGTTAAGGCGGGGTTTCATGCACCCTTCAATGTGCTAATTGTCCCGCTATGACACGACGACGCAGCATCCTGCCCTCTGAAGAGGGAAACGATATCAATATCGAGCCGACTTTCGGCCGGAACGAAGACGAAATAACTCTGGAATTGACGAATGCGGAAATAGCATTCGAAGAACCAGCTGGAGCTGATTGGGATGAAGAGGAAATCCCTGCCAGTCCGCGTGGCACATGGATTGTTCCTGCATTGGCCATTGCTGCGGTGCTTGGCTGGACAGGTTTTTTTGGCTGGGTCCATCATCAGGAAATACTTGCAGGTGCTAGTGCCCAGCAGTGGTCTCAGTGGATTTCAACGTGGTCGGTGCCAGTTCTTCTCGTGATCGGTTTATGGTTGCTGGCGATGCGCAACAGCCGCCGCGAAGCCAACCGGTTTACCGATGCGGCCCGTGCGCTTGCATATGAGTCAGGTCAGCTTGAAACACGTTTGACGATCGTCAACAGAGAGCTGAGTCTCGCAAGGGATTTCATTGCTTCCCAGTCGCGTGACCTTGAGTCTCTCGGCCGCGTCGCGACAGAGCGGCTATCTACCAATGCAGCACGGCTGCAGGAACTCATCAGCGATAATGGTGCGCAGGTCGAAACCCTCGGTTCGGTAAGCACTAGCGCCTTGGCCAACATGGAAAGTCTGCGCGATCAATTGCCCGTGCTTTCAAACGCAGCGCGGGATATGAGCAACCAGATCGGCAACGCCGGAAATGTTGCTCATGGCCAGATAGAAGCGTTGGTGAGCGGGTTTGACCGGCTCAACCAGTTTGGCGAAGCTGGCGAGAAACACGTCGAAACCATCAGCGCAAAGGTCACTGCAACTCTCGATGCGTTCGATATGCAGATCGCTGCCTTGGGGGAGGTTACACAGGCGCGCTTCGGGAAGCTCCGCGATGTAAGCGAGGCGTTCCGCACCGACATGGTCGAGTCCGAGGATGCTGCGCTCGAATCCATTCGGGTCCGCGCTGACGAAATGGCGGGCCTGCTGGCAGAACGGGAGACAGAACAGCGGGAGGCAGAGGATGCCGCACTGGCCGCGTTACGCAACCAGATCGCCACGCTTACCGGCGAAGGGGAGCGGTTGCTCGGCGCGCTTGCTGATGGCCGCGAACATGCGGTCAGTGCTTGGAGCGAAGCGGTCAGCGCCCTTGAAACGCGCATGGCAGAAGCCATTGCCGAAGTTGCGCAAACGGATGAGCAGGCGATGGAAAGCGCACGCCGCCGCCTTGCCGCCTTGTCCGAAGAAGCCGCGCAAGTCGAAATGCGCATATCGGCAAGCCTTGTGTCTTTCGATAGCGAATTGCAGCACCGGCGGGAATCGGCCGCTCGGATGCAGACAGAAGCGCTGGACGACATGGAGTCGCGGCTGACAACGTATGATGCGAAGCTGGCGCGGCGGCAGGACGACTATCTTGCTCTGCTGAATTCGCTGGGTGAGCGCAGTGAAGAGCTTGCCGCTCGTATCAATAGGATCGACTCCGATCTCCGCAGGCTCGCGCAGGATGGGGAAGATACCACTGGCTCTCTTGATACAGCAGCCGAATCTTTTGCAGCGCGCCTTACCCAAAGCCGTGAATTGCTTGACGAAAATACAGCCCATATTGCCCGCCTGACCGACGATGGTGTTCGTCTTCTGGAAATCATTCGCTCCGGTGCAGATCATTCACAAGGCGCATTGTCAGACGCAGTTGGTGAAGCTGAAGCGCGACTGGCAAGGTTTGGTGAAGAGGCGAGCCGTCTGCACGATCTGGTCACCCAGGCAGAGGCGCGCGGAGAATCTCTGGCATCGCATATTGGTTCCGCGCAGCAAAGCGGCGCATCGACTTTGGCAGATATGCAGGCGCTGGAAGCGCATATCGGGCTCGTCGCCGCTGAGAGCGCGAAACTGGCCGATCATACTTCGGGGCAATTGCGCGAAGCGATTGATCTGCTGGCAGGGTCATCCACCCATGCAATCGAGAGCTTACGCGACAATCACCGCGAAGTTGTTGAAGAGATCGCAAACCGCATCGCTGAAGACAGCCGTATCCGCGTCGCAGAAGCCATCCAGCACCACACGACCGCTTCGATAGAAGAACTGGAAGAGGCTGTCTCTCAGGCAGCCGCGCGGGGGCGCGAAACCACTGTGGACCTGCGCGATCAGCTCGCGCTGGTGAATGAATTGACTGGTAATCTTGAGCAGCGCATCACGACGGCGCGAGAACGGGCTGAGGAGAAGATCGACAGTGATTTCTCCCGGCGGATGGCGCTGATCACGGAATCGCTGAATTCGTCAGCCATCGACATCGCAAAGGCCTTCGACACAGAGGTTTCCGACACGCAATGGGCCAATTACCTGCGCGGTGACCGGGGTATTTTCACGCGCCGTGCGGTGCGCCTTCTCAGCCGTCATGACTCACGCAATGTGGCAGAGGTTTACGGCGAGGACAGCGAATTCCGTGAAACGGTCAATCGCTTCATCCATGATTTCGAGGCGATGCTGCGGGAAGTTCTGTCCACCCGCGACGGCAATGCGCTTGCCGTTACGCTGTTATCAAGTGACACCGGTAAGCTTTACGTCGCGCTTGCACAGGCGATTGAACGGCTGCGCAACTAACGCGGTTCAGCTCTCGGGAGAGCCGTAACCTGGCGGTGTACCGAATATGTTGATGTCATCCACAGTGATCCAACCTTCAAAATAATTGGCGATATACAGAGCGCAAAGCACAGCCGCCAGAATGGTGGCGCGCAAGGCGATCTTGCCGGGACGGAAATTTACAGGCGCACTATCTGCCTGGCCTGGCACTTTCTTCTCGCCCGCCTCATCCGCCGTACGCACGCCAAAAGGCAGCAGCAGAAAAGCGCTCATCACCCAGAACAGGGCATAAATTGCAATTATGGACGTCAGCTTCACGCGAAGTACCCGTTATTGTTCGCCAAGGGCAATGACACGGGTTTGCGGCTTCTTGCCAGACCACCTTTGGGCTGCCCTGCGCGCCGCGAGGCGCGCGGCTTCCTTTATCGCGTCAGGGTCATCCTTGCGGCCCTTGCGCAATTTCAACAGCGCATCGACAACATCGGCCTTCGCCTCAGCCACGAAGCTGGGATAATCTTCATCGAGCGGCAGACCGACGCCTTCGATCTCCACCCCGCCTTCGCCGTCCAGCACTACGATCAACATACCATCGCGAGAAAGCCGCCGACGCATTGTCACGGCATCGCCATCGGCAGGCACAATTATGTCGCCGTCAAGCACAAGCCGGCCCGTGTGGATCTGTGCAAGTTTTTCAGGCTTGCCAGGGGCAAGGCGAACAATATCGCCGTTTTTCTGGAAAACATTGTGCTCGATGCCGCTAGCTCGGCCAACGCGGGTCTGTTCCTGCATATGACGAATTTCACCATGGACCGGCACAAGGATATCCGGCCGCAGCCAGCCATACAGTGCTTCGAGTTCAGGCCTTCCCGGGTGGCCGGAGACATGAATTTCACTTTGGCGATCAGTCACCATCTGAATGCCACGTTCCGCCAGCTGGTTCTGGACCCGCCCGATCGCAAGATCATTGCCGGGTATCACACGGCTTGAGAACAGCACGACATCGCCTCTAACCAGTTTGAGCGGGTGATTGTCATCCGCGATGCGGCTTAACGCCGCACGCGGCTCGCCCTGCCCGCCGGTGGCCAGGATCATCAACTCACCGCGCGGGACCCCCATCGCTTCGTCGAACCGCACGACATCGGGGAAGTCGCGCAAATAACCATTAGCCTTGGACACTTCGATAATCCGGTCGAGCGAACGTCCGGCAACGCACAGCTGTCGCCCGGTTTCCTTCGCCACCTCACCCAAAGTCTGCAATCGCGCCACGTTGGAGGCGAAGGTTGTTACCAGGATTCGCTTGCCGCCGTGCTTCTTCGCCTCGTCAAGCAAGCCGCGATAGACCGCGCCTTCACTGCCAGAGGGTTCTGGATTGAAGACATTGGTGGAATCGCACACCAGCGCAAGAACGCCGTCGTCACCGATTTCTATCAGTTCTTCTTCAGTGGTTGGTTCGCCGATGATAGGTTCTTCGTCCAGCTTCCAGTCGCCTGTGTGGAACACATTGCCGTACGGCGTCTCGATCAGCAGGGCATTGCCTTCTGCAATCGAGTGGGCGAGCGGCAAGTAGGTGATGCCAAATGGCCCTATATCGAAACTACCGTGGTCATCATCGATCACGTTCAGTTCGATGGACTTGGTCAACCCCGCCTCGTCCAGCTTGCGGCGGATCAGATCGGCGGTGAATGGCGTTGCGTAAAGCGGCACGCCCAATTCGCCCGCGAAATAGGGAATCGCGCCAATATGATCTTCATGCGCATGGGTCAGCACGATACCGAGCAGATCGTCTGCCCGTTCCTCGATGAATTCCGGATCGGCGAACATCAGTTCGGTACCGGGGTATTCATTAGCACCAAAGCTCATGCCCAGATCGACCATCAGCCATTTGCCCTGACAGCCATACAGATTGACATTCATGCCAATTTCGCCGGATCCGCCCAAAGCCAGAAACAGGAGCTCGTCCTGCGGGGTATAATCTTTTTTCATTATGCTCCTGCGCGGCGGGAAGCCCTGTCTGCAAGGATCTGCAGGCCGCGAATTGTTAGATCGGCATCTATCCGATCGAAGATGTCAGTTTTCTCATCAAACAATATGGCGAGCCCGCCCGTCGCTACAACCGTTACAGGCCTACCTATTTCCGCTTTCATACGTTCAATCAGGCCTTCCATCATCGCAACATAGCCCCAGAATACGCCTATCAACATCTGGTCTTCGGTATTTCGACCAATTACACTGGCGTTATCTGGTGCGCGAATGGCGATGCGCGGGAGCTTTGCAGTCTTGCCAACCAAAGCATCCAGCGAAAGATTGATGCCCGGCGCGATGATCCCGCCTTTGTAGGCTCCATTGAAATCGACTGCTTCGAATTTGGTCGCAGTGCCGAAATCGACCACGATCATGTCGCCGCCGACCAATTCGTGCGCGGCTATGCAATTGAGCGCGCGGTCGGCCCCAAGCGTGTTTGGTTGCTCGACGTCGATCTCGAAATCCCATGCTGCAGCGCCCTGCCCCGCAAACATGGGATCCACGTTGAAATACTTGTTCGCAAGCACCGTAAGATTGTGGTCCGCGCGCGGGACAACTGAGGAATAGATTATCTGGTCGACAGAGCTGCGATCCAGTCCTTCCATCGCCAGCAGCTGCATCAGCCACGTGGCGTATTCATCGCCCGTACGGCGCGGATCGGTCGCAATGCGCCAGCGCGTCTTGATCTCGGCACCTTCGAAAAGGGCGAAAACCACATTGGTGTTTCCGACATCAACCGCCAGCAGCATTATCTGTCCTCATTGTTATCGTGCCAGTCCAACAGCACATCGCCTGCGTGTACCGCGCATTCCGCCGCGCCGATAGGCTGCAAGCGCAAGGCACCGTCTGGCGTAAGACCGCGAAAACTGCCGCACAGAACCTCTCCATCGCTATCGACCACACGCAAACGGTCGTCAAAGCGATGGCTGCGCACCAGCCATTCTGCAAGCGTGTGGGATAACGGCAAGTTGCGCCAGTCCTGCAGGCGCTGCGCCATCGCGGGCGCGAGCAAATCAAGAACACCATCCGGCCCATTGCCAAATTTGCCGTTTTCATAGCCGATATGCGTTGTCTTGCGGTCAGCGATCTCGGGGGCATGAGACACATTAACACCGAATCCGGCAACCACATGATCGCCTTGCCGCTCCAGCAGGATGCCGGCAATTTTGGCTTCCCGCACAAGCAGGTCATTCGGCCATTTCAGCAGCATGGGCGTGTGATCGAACAGGCACCCTTTGACAACATCGTGGAGCGCCAGCCCCGCTACAAAAGACAAGCTGGCTGGTGAAGGATCACCTGGCGCGATGACTATGGCAGTGCTGCAAAAAAGATTGCCCGGAGAACTGACCCATTTACGGCCCATTCGCCCGCGGCCCGATGTCTGCCGCTCAGCCCTCAGCCAGAAATCTTCTTCGATGCCTGACCCCGACGCAATACGCGCGAGCAGATCTGCATTCGTGCTGCCAGTTTCGGGAACAGTTTCTATCAAGCGGGGGCCTGCCTTACGCAGGTAGCGCCAGCGATGTCGCCGCCATGTCCGCCAGATTGCCGAGCCAAGGTGTGAGGAAGTAGCCCAAAGGCGAAATGATCGCAGCGCAGATCAGAAGCAGCGCCCAATGGGGTCTGTCGCCCTCGCCCTTGATCGTGTCCGCAGCCTCATCAAAGAACATCACCTTGACGATCTTGATATAATAGAACGCACCAATCACGCTGGCTGCAATACCGATGGCAGCGAGCGCCAGCATGTCCGCCTGAACAGCAGCCTGGAACACCACGAACTTGCCCCAGAAGCCGAACAGCGGCGGAATGCCAGCAAGGCTGAACATCAGCGCCATCAGCGACCAGGCAAGCGCCGGGCGTGTTGTGGCAAGACCGGCAAGATCCGAAATGCCTTCAAGCTGGTTGCCGTCTGCATCGCGCATCAGCAGCACTGCGACAAAACTGCCGATTGTCATCACGACATAGATCGCCAGATAGACAAGCAGCGCGCTAATGCCGGAAGCCGTCGCCGCAGCAAGACCGATCAGGATAAAGCCGACGTTGTTGATGGAGGAGTACGCCAGCAACCGTTTGATATTGGTCTGGCCGATCGCGCCCAATGCACCGATGATGATTGAGAGCAAGGCAGCCGCGATCACGACCTGCTGCCATGCAGCGGCCTGCGTTCCGAACGCTTCCATGGAAACGCGCGTGAGCAATACCACTGCGGCAACCTTTGGTGCGCTGGCGAAGAACATCGTCACCGGCGTTGGCGCGCCTTCGTAAACGTCGGGCGTCCACATATGGAACGGCGCGGCGCTGATCTTGAATGCCAGCCCTGCCAGCACGAAAATTAGACCGAACAGCATGCCTGTGTTAAGCCCGCCCGATACCGCAACAGCGATGCCTTCGAAATTGGTCGTCCCGGTAAAGCCGTAGATCAGGCTCATCCCGAACAGCAGAATACCGCTGGCGAGCGCGCCCAGCACGAAATATTTCAGGCCCGCTTCGGCAGAACGCTCATCATCGCGGAGCATGGCAGCAAGCACATAAGCAGACAGAGAATTCAGCTCCAGGCCCATGTACAGCGTCAGCAGATCATTTGCCGAAACCATGATGCTCATGCCAAGCGCTGCAAACAGGATCAGGATCGGAAATTCCGTCTTCATCCACCCGATCTTCTCGAAGAATCGCGGCGCAATCACCAACGTTGCGCCGGATGCAGCGAAGATCATCAGCTTGGCGATCCCGGCAAAGGCATCGGCGCGGAACAGCCCGCCAAACGCAAGCGTATCCGGTCCGCTAGCGCCAGCGCAAACGGCAGGAGCGACCAGAGCAAAGGCTCCGCCAAAGGCGACAGCAGCGATGATGCTGGAAAGGCGCGCGAACTTATCGCCGCCATAGGCAGCAACCAGCACGAGCGTGAGGCCGGTAATGCCGAGAACCAGCTCAGGCGCGATCAGCGCGAAGGAAGGTGCAAAGTCCATCAGTGCGCCTCCCCTTCAGCGACATCGTGCTCGGTTTCAGTCACCGGAAGCGGCTCGCCAACCACAAGGTGTGCGTCGCTCTCTGGCTCTGCCGCAGCAAGCCGCTCGTCGAGCCACTGGATATCTGCCCGCATAGGAGCGAGGAAACTTTCAGGATACACGCCCATCCACAATACCGCCGCAGCGATTGGGGCCAGAAGGAGATATTCGCGTTTGGATAAATCCGGCATAGCGGCCGCATCGTCGTTGACCTGCTGGCCAAAACAGACACGGCGATAGAGATAAAGCATGTAAGCTGCGCCCAGAATGATGCCGGTGGTGCAGACAAAGGCGACCCAGCTGTTGATTTGATAGATGCCCGCTAGCGCCAGAAATTCACCGACGAAGTTGCTAGTCCCCGGCAGTCCGACACTGGCCATGGTGAACAGCAGGAACAGGGTGGCATAGGCTGGCATGTTGATGCTGAGGCCGCCGTAGCGGGAAATTTCCCGGGTGTGCAGCCGATCATAAATCACCCCAACACACAGGAACAATGCCGCTGACACCAGACCGTGTCCCAGCATGATCATCATCGCGCCTTCAATCCCTTGCACGTTGAAAGCGAACAGGCCGACCGTCACGATGCCCATATGGGCGACTGAGGAATAGGCGATCAGCTTCTTCATATCATGTTGAACCAGCGCAATCAGGCTGGTGACAACCACCGCGATCATGGAGAGGCCCCAGACGAGCCACACGAACTGCGCGCTTGCATCGGGGAACATCGGCAGGCTGAAACGGATAAAGCCGTAACCACCCAGCTTCAGCAAGACGCCCGCAAGGATTACGGAGCCAGCAGTCGGCGCCTGAACGTGCGCATCGGGCAGCCACGTGTGGACTGGCCACATCGGCATCTTAACAGCGAAACTGGCGAAGAACGCTAGCCACAGCCAGGTCTGTGCTTCTGCCGCGAAGTCATATTCCATCAGATATGGTATGAAAGTCGTGCCCGCCGCATTCGCCATCCACAGCATCGCGATCAGCATCAGGACGGAGCCGAGCAGCGTGTAGAGGAAGAATTTGTAGCTGGCGTAAATCCGGTTGTCGCCGCCCCACACGCCGATGATCAGGTACATCGGGATCAAGCCGGCTTCGAAGAAAATGTAGAACAGGAACAGATCCTGCGCTGCGAATACGCCGATCATCAGCGTTTCCATAAACAGGAATGCGGCCATATATTCGCCGACACGCTTTGTGATCGCGGTCCAGCTTGCGCCAATACAGATCGGCATCAGGAACACGCTGAGCATGATCAGCATCAGCGCAATACCATCAATGCCCAAGGCATACGCAAAGCCTGCGAAGATCGCGTGATATTCTTGGAACTGCCATTGCGCCCCGCCGATGTCGTAATTCACCCACAGCACAATACCGAGCGCGAGGTTTGCCAGCGTGGCGACCAAGGCGATCATGCGGGCCGAATTCGCGCCGACGAACAAACAGGCAATCGCGCCGATAAGCGGCACGGCAAGCATGGCGGAGAGGATCGGGAAGCCGCCCATTAGAACAGCACCCAGGTGACAGCGGCGACAAGGCCGATAAGCATGATCAAAGCGTAACTCGTAAGAAGTCCGGACTGGAATTTCTTCGCGAGGCCGGAGCCTTGCAGCACGACCCACGCCGCCCCGTCAGGGCCGAACCGATTGATCGTGCCTTCATCGCCGCGCTTCCAGAAGAAGCGGCCGAGCCAAAAGGCGGGCTTCACAAATATGTTGTCGTACAGTTCGTCGAACATCCATTTGCGATAAACGAAGGTATGGATCGGGCCGAGTTGCTCTACGGTTTGGCGCGGCACGTCCGTGTTGCGGATGTAGGCATACCAGGCGCCGACAAAGCCTAGGATCATCACGATGAACGCTGCGTATTTTACCAGAAGCGGCACTTCATGCATCGCGTGCATCAGGGCTGCGTTGTAAGCGATAGAGCCGTTCCAGAAGCTTTCCTGATCGAGGAACGCGTCATGGAAAATTTGGCCAGCGAAAACCGCACCGACGCTCAACACACCAAGCGGCACCAGCATTGTCCATGGGCTTTCGTGCGGATGATATCCACCAGTCGTGTCCTCACCAGCCTCATCAGGCGTTTTGTGTACAGCATGCTGGATGTGCTCGCTCTCAATCCAGCGCGGCTTGCCCCAGAAGGTCAGGAACATCAGGCGCCAGCTGTAGAAACTGGTGAGCAGCGCAGCGAACGTGCCGAGCCAGAACGCCATGTTGGAATACGCACCGGCTGAAGCATAGGCGACCTCAAGGATCGCATCCTTGGACCAGAAACCGGCAAAGCCTGCGCCAAGGTGATAAACGCCAACCCCTGTAATCGCGAGCGTACCCGCCATCATCGCCCAGAAGGTGAACGGGATCTGCTTCCGCAAACCGCCGTAATACCGCATGTCCTGCTCGTGATGCATCGCATGGATCACGCTGCCTGCACCAAGGAACAGCAGCGCTTTGAAAAAGGCGTGCGTGAACAGGTGGAACATCGCCGCGCCATATGCGCCCACACCTGCGGCGAAGAACATGTAGCCCAGTTGCGAGCAGGTGGAGTAAGCGATTACGCGCTTGATGTCCCACTGCGTCGTGCCGATTGTCGCGGCGAAGAAGCACGTGGCGGCACCGATCACCGTCACGAAGGCAAGCGCCACGGGCGCGGCTTCGAACATCGGTGACAGGCGGCACACCATGAACACGCCTGCGGTCACCATGGTTGCAGCGTGGATCAATGCGGAGACGGGCGTTGGCCCTTCCATCGCGTCCGGCAGCCACGTGTGCAGGCCAAGCTGTGCAGACTTACCCATCGCGCCGATGAACAGCAGGATGCAAAGGATCGTCATCGTGTCCAGACGCATGCCCATGAAGCCGATGGAGCTTGCGCCCTTCATTGCCGGAGCCATTTCCAGAATTTCGGGAATGCTGGTTGTCTGGAACACCAGGAATGTGCCGAAAATGCCGAGCATGAAGCCAAGGTCGCCCACGCGGTTGACCACGAAAGCCTTGATCGCGGCGGCATTGGCGCTCGGCTTTTTGAACCAGAAACCGATCAGCAGATAACTCGCAAGGCCCACGCCCTCCCAGCCAAAGAACATCTGGACGAGGTTGTTGGCCGTCACCAGCATCAGCATGGCGAAAGTGAACAGCGAAAGGTATGCGAAGAAGCGCGGCTGATCCGGGTCTTCTTCCATATAGCCCCAGCTATACAGATGGACGAGCGCGGAGACCGAGGTCACCACCACCAGCATTACAGCGGTGAGCGTATCGACGCGTAGCGCCCAGTCAAAGCTCATCGCGCCGCTTTCGACCCACTTCATCACGGGTACAACAGTCGCGGTTTCGGATCCGGTGAGGAACCCGATAAAGATCGGCCAGCTCAAGGCGCAGGCGAGGAACAGCCCGCCCGTTGTGATCAGCTTGGAAGCAAAATTGCCGAGCATACGGTTGCCCAGGCCGGCGATGATAGCCGCGAGCAATGGTGCGAAGACGATAATCAGAATGGAGGTCTGCAAGATCCTAGCCCTTCATCTGCGTTACATCGTCCACCGCGATCGTGCCGCGCGAACGGAAATAGATGACGAGGATCGCCAAGCCAATGGCAGCTTCACCCGCTGCAACGGTCAAAACGAACATGGCAAAAACCTGTCCGCTCAAATCACCCAGAAAGGCACTGAACGCGACCAGATTGATGTTCACCGCCAGCAAGATGAGTTCGATCGCCATAAGAATGACGATGATGTTCTTGCGGTTGAGAAAAATGCCCAGCACACCGAGCACAAACAGGATGGAACTGACGACGAGGTAATGTTCGATACCGATACCTGAAATCCCGGTCATAGCTCGACCCCCTTGCCGATTTCCGGCTTCACATTGATAGTCGCGTCTTCGGGACGGCGCGCGTTCTGCTTCGCGATGTTCTGGTGGCCGCGAGTGCTGCGCTGCCCGCGATGGGTCAGCACAATCGCACCGATCATGGCGACCAGAAGGATGATGCCCGCCACTTCGAACAGGAACAGATACTTGCCGTACATCAGCACGCCGAGAGCTTCGGTATTGCTCGCTCCTGCCATCGGAGCTGCATCACCCAGCGGCGTTCCAAGATCCAGCTTGCCAGCGCGGTATGCGCCGATACCAAGCACCAGCTCTGCCAGCAGGATGATCGCCACCACCACACCGAGCGGCGCGTTTTTCATGAAACCGGCGCGCATTTCTGCAAAATCAATGTTGAGCATCATCACGACGAACAGGAACAATACCGCGACCGCACCAACGTAAACGACGACCAGCAGCATCGCGAGGAATTCGGCCCCGATGATGACCATGAGGCCCGCCGCGTTAAAGAACGCCAGGATCAGCCAGAGCACAGAATGCACCGGGTTGCGCGCAAGGATCGTCATCGCCGCGGAGGCGATAACGAGTATGGCAAACAGGTAGAAAGCGAACGCGGTCAAATTATGCCCCTATCGAGTCTTGCGGCGCGGTTAGCGGTAGGGCGCGTCGGCTTCAAGGTTTGCGGCAATCGCCCGCTCCCACTTGTCCCCGTTCGCCAGCAGTTTCGTCTTGTCGTAAAGCAGTTCTTCGCGCGTTTCGGTTGCGTATTCGAAGTTCGGCCCTTCGACCACAGCATCCACCGGGCAAGCTTCCTGACAGAAGCCGCAGTAGATGCATTTGGTCATATCGATGTCATATCGCGTGGTGCGGCGGCTGCCATCATCACGTGGTTCGCTTTCAATGGTGATCGCCTGCGCGGGACACACCGCCTCGCACAGCTTGCACGCAATGCAGCGCTCCTCGCCATTGGGGTAACGGCGTAGTGCGTGCTCACCGCGAAAACGTGGGGATAGCGAGTTCTTTTCGAACGGATAGTTGAGCGTCACCTTCGGCTTGAAGAAATACTTCAGCGTCAGCGCGTGGGCCTTGAGGAATTCCCAAAGCGTGAACGATTTTATAAGTTGGGCAGCGGTCATGCCGCACCTCCATAACGGGTCAGCATCAGCCACCCGGAAATAAGAACGACGAACAGAAGGCTCATCGGCAGGAACACTTTCCAGCCAAGCCGCATCAGCTGGTCATATCGGTAACGCGGCACGGTCGCCCAGATCCAGCTGAACATGAAGAAGAACACGAAGGTCTTCAGCAGGAACCAGATGAAGCCCGGCACATAATACAGCGGCGCCCAGTCAATCGGAGGCAGCCAGCCACCGAAGAACAGCAGCGTGTTGAGGCTGCACATCAGCAGGATGTTGGCATATTCGCCCAGCCAGAACAGCGCGAAGGCCATGGAGCTGTACTCGGTCTGATAACCGGCCACCAGCTCGCTTTCCGCTTCAGTCAGGTCGAACGGCGTGCGCTGCGTTTCCGCAAGGCTGGAGATGAAGAACAGCACCCACATCGGGAACAGCAGCGGATGCACGACATAGGCGTTAATCACGCCAAGTCCGAAGCCTTCCTGCGCGCGCACGATGTCATTCAGGTTGAACGTGCCTGCAAAAAGCACCACGCACACCAGGATAAAGCCGATGGAAACTTCGTAAGAGATCATCTGCGCGGCGGCGCGCATGGCGGAGAAAAACGGGTATTTGGAGTTACTCGCCCAGCCCGCCATCGTGATGCCGTATACCGACAGCGAACTGATCGCGAGAATGTACAGCAGGCCGACATTGATATCCGCCAGCACCCATGTTTCGGAAAACGGGATAACTGCCCACGCCACCAGTGCCACGGTGAAAGTGATGATCGGTGCGAGCAGGAAAATGCCCTTGTTCGCCGCACTGGGGATGATGGTTTCCTGCAAGAAGACCTTCAGCCCATCAGCAAAGCTTTGCAACAGGCCAAACGGACCCACCACATTCGGCCCGCGCCGCAGCATGATTGCGCCAAGCACCTTGCGGTCGACATAGATCACCATGGCAACGGCAAACATCACCGGCAGAGCGATCAGGAGAATGCCAATCACGGAGGCGAGGACGAGCGCAAAGCCCGCGCTCATGCCTTGAGAGATGAAAAATTCGGTCATTCCGCAGCCTCCTTCAGCATATCGCCGTTGAGCAATTCATCAGAACACTGCTGCATGACCGCGCTCGAACGAGCGATTGAATTGGTGAGGTAGAAGTCCTTGACCGGGTAGCCGCTAATTTCGCCTGAAGGGGCCGAGCCTGCCGGAGCAGCGGGCAAAGCGCCATAATCCGCGATCTCGCCCTCATTACCCAACGAAGGCACTTCCGCCGTCATCGCGCTGCGCAATTCGTGATAGCTGTCAAAGCCGACGCTCACGCCCAGCGAATCGGCCAGTGCACGCAGGATCGTCCAGTCTTCACGTGCATCGCCGGGAGCGAAAATCGCCTTGTCGGCCATCTGAACGCGGCCTTCGGTGTTTACATAAGTGCCGGGCTTTTCGGTGTAGGCACTGGCAGGCAGGATGATATCCGCCGCGTGCGCGCCCTTATCACCGTGGTGGCCGATGTAGACTTTCAGCGCATCGGGGAACTTAGTGAAATCCACCTCGTCCGCGCCAAGTGCCAGAACAACCTTTGGCCCCGCCTTGACGATATCCGCCATGCCGCCCTTTTGCGCAAAACCGAGCATCAGCGCGCCCATGCGGGCGGCCGAGAAGTGCAGCACGTTAAAGCCGTTCCAGCCATCTTTCACCATGCCGAAATCGTGCGCGATGCGCAGCGCAGCGCCGTGCGCACCCGCAACCAGCCCTGCCCCGCCGATAATGACGGCAGGCTTTTCAGCGCCCTTCAGCGCATCCTGAACATGGGCAGGCAAATTGCCGAGAATACCGACATCACTGCCAAGGAATTCTGCTTTATAGGTCGTGTCCCACTCAGGCCCGACCAAAAACACCTTCGCGCCGCGCTTCACCGCCTTGCGAATACGGACATTCACCAGCGGCGCTTCCCAGCGCACATGGCTGCCGATGATAAGGATAGCGTCCGCTTCCTCGATCCCGGCAAAGCTGCTGTTGAAATTGACGCCGGCAAGGCTGGATACGTCATAATCCATGCCGGTCTGGCGGCTTTCGATCAGAGAAGAACCACTCGCCTTCAGCAGGGCCTTGGCCGCGAACATTGTTTCGCAATCGACCATATCGCCCGCAATTGCAGCGATGGCCTTGCCTGGCTTGGCCTTGGCGATTTTCTTGAATGCATCGTCCCACGTGCTCTCGACGAGCTTGCCAGACTTACGCAGGAATACCTTGTCGAGACGGCGGCGCGTCAGGCCATCGACCTGATAACGCGCCTTGTCCGAGATCCACTCCTCATTCACATCATCATTGATGCGGGGCAGCACGCGGAGCACTTCACGCCCGCGGCTGTCGATCCGGATGTTGGAGCCAACCGCGTCCGACACATCGATGCCGAGCGTCTTCTTCAGCTCCCACGGTCGCGATTCATAGGCGTAAGGCCCACTGGTAAGCGCACCGACGGGGCACAAATCGATCACATTGGCAGACAGCTCATGCTTGGCTGCCTGCTCAAGATAGGTGGTAATCTGCATGTCTTCGCCGCGGTAAAGCGCGCCGATTTCGTCCACACCGGCCACTTCTTCGGAGAAGCGGACGCAGCGGGTGCAGTGGATGCAGCGGGTCATGATCGTCTTGATCAGCGGGCCCATGTTCTTGGACATCACTGCGCGTTTGTTCTCGTGATATCGGCTGCCGCCCCGGCCATAGGCCATCGCCTGGTCCTGCAAATCACACTCGCCGCCCTGATCGCAAATCGGGCAATCAAGTGGATGGTTGATCAGCAGAAATTCCATCACGCCTTCGCGCGCGGTTTTTACCATCTCGGAATCCGTACGGATTTCCTGGCCTTCGGTGGCTGGCAAAGCGCAGGAAGCCTGCGGCTTAGGCGGTCCAGGCTTCACTTCGACCAGACACATCCGGCAGTTGCCAGCGATACTTAGCCGTTCGTGATAACAGAAACGCGGAATTTCCTTGCCCGCCAGCTCACACGCCTGCAGCACGGTTGCGCCTGCGGGAACCTCGATTTCCTGTCCGTCTACGGTTACCTTAGGCATCGTCGTCACTTTCTGCAGGAGCGCTGTTCTGCGCTGCCAGAATACGGAAGCTCGCCGTGGCCAGCATCGATCGCATGGCCAGAGGCGTTGCCTCGATTGCGCTGCCGCTCTGCGTGCAGATAGCCTGTACCAGTTCCAGCTGGGCAAACGCAGCCGTCTCCTCGTCCGACGCAGGCGCGGTAGCAAACAGGTCCGCCGCCAGATTTGGTGCGCCGAGCACCATGCAACTGGCAACCTGATCAGTGTAGGAATGCGTTGTCACCGGCTCGCCGATGACAGCCATGGAAAGCCGTTTGACGAGAGGCTCTTGCGCTTCCATTTCGATCATCTGTTCCGCAAGGCCGCCCGCAAATGGCAATCCGCCCAGTTCGATCCGGCGATAGGCGCGCGGCATGGCGTTGAAGCATTCCTCGCTCACCCGGCGCTCGCCAAGCTCGCGAATAAGGCTGCGATAACGGTCTGTGCGATAATCAAGGATCAGCAGATCGTGCACATCTTGTGGAAACTCGTCAGCGATACAGGCGGTCCACGCGGCAACTGCAAGGCGCTGCATCCGTTCGCTGCGCTCTTGCTGCGCCTGTGCCGGAGCTGCGACTGCGAGTCCGATAAATCCCGCGATGGCGATATGAAGAATTCTGATCATTCTGCCGCCTCCTGCAAAACGCCATCACGCTCTGCAATCCGCCGCTCCAACTCAGGGCGGAAATGCTTTAGCAAACCCTGGATCGGCCACGCTGCGGCGTCGCCCAGCGCGCAGATCGTGTGACCTTCAACCTGCTTTGTCACCTGATACAGCATGTCGATTTCTTCAGAGCTGCTTTCACCTGTGCGAAGCCGCTCCATCACGCGCCACATCCAGCCTGTGCCTTCACGGCAAGGCGTGCACTGGCCGCAGCTTTCATGTTTGTAGAAATAGCTGAGACGGCTGATCGCACGGACGATATCGGTGGACTTGTCCATCACGATAACACCCGCAGTACCAAGGCCGGAGCCAAGTTCCTTCAGGCCGTCAAAATCCATATGCGCGTGGCGGATCTGCTCGGCAGGCACGAGCGGAACCGACGATCCGCCGGGAATTACCGCGAGAAGATTATCCCACCCGCCACGAATACCGCCGCAGTGCTTTTCTATCAGCTCTTCGAAGGTGATGCTCATCGCTTCTTCAACGACGCATGGGTTGTTCACATGCCCGCTGATCTGGAACAATTTGGTGCCCTTGTTTCCTTCACGTCCGAAGCTGGAAAACCAGCTCGCGCCGCGTCGCAGGATCGTGGGGACGACCGCGATGCTTTCGACATTGTTGACCGTGGTTGGGCAGCCATACAGGCCAGCGCCTGCCGGGAACGGGGGCTTAAGGCGTGGCTGGCCTTTCTTGCCCTCGAGGCTTTCGATCATCGCGGTTTCTTCGCCGCAGATATACGCGCCCGCACCGCGGTGCATGAACACATCGAAGTCAAAGCCGGAGCCGCTGGCATTCTTGCCGATGAAGCCTGCGTCATATGCCTCGTCAATCGCGGCCTGAAGCGTTTCGGCTTCCCGGATATATTCGCCGCGAATATAGATGTAGGCGGCCCTCGCTCGCATGGCGAAACCGGCGACCAGCGCGCCTTCGATCAATTTGTGCGGATCGTGGCGGATGATCTCGCGGTCCTTGCACGAACCCGGCTCCGATTCATCGGCATTGATTACCAGGAATGACGGACGCCCATCTTTGCTTTCCTTGGGCATGAAGGACCATTTCATGCCGGTGGGGAAGCCAGCACCACCGCGCCCGCGCAGGCCCGACGCCTTTATCTCTTCGATAATGGCGTCCTGCCCACGCGCGATCAGCGCCTTGGTATCGTCCCAATCACCGCGCTTTTCAGCAGCTTTCAGGCCCCAGTCCTGAAAGCCGTAGACGTTGGTGAAGATGCGATCCTTGTCCTGAAGGCTCATGCGCCAACTCCGAATACGTAAATTGCCGCCGCCGCGAGAATTGCGACCAGAACGACTGTCTTGATAATGCCCTTGAGCACCTTCCACGCGATGAAAACGAGGATCAGCGCGATGATGATGGGGAATATCTGGTCCATCACAAATCGCCCCCCGGCTTCTTGGAAGAGAAATAGCCGAACCCGCCGAACAGGAAACCGAGGATCAGCCAGACGATCCAGCTATCACCCTTCAACATCTGCACGGCCGCCAGAATGATGAAAATCACCCCTACGCCCTGCATACCATTTTTAGGAGTGACGGCCATCACCACTCCTCCCGGTAATCGTGATTGGCGTCGACCATTTCCTTGAGGCTGGTCACGCCGCCCGAAGGCTCAGACGTGTGCCGGCCCGGTTCTTGCGTGCCTTCCTTTGGCTGATCGCCTGCGGCCAGCGCATCTAGCACGGCGTCCAGACGTTCAGCAGTCAGGTCTTCGTAATTGGCATCATTGATCTGGACCATTGGCGCAGTGGCGCAATTGCCCATGCATTCGACTTCGCTGAGCGTCCACAAACCGTCCTCGGACACCTTGCCGAAATCCATTCCGCGCGACTCGCAAGCCGCCATGATCTCGTCCGAACCGCGCAGCATGCACGGCGTGGTACCGCATACCTGCACGTGGAATTTGCCAACCGGAACAAGGTTATACATCATGTAGAACGTCGCGACTTCCAGCACGCGGATCACCGGCATATCGAGATATTCGGCGACATATTCGATCACCGGGAGCGGCAACCAGCCTTGCGTATTCGTCTCTTCGCCCACCTGGCGCTGCGCCAGATCGAGCAGCGGCATCACCGCGCTCTTCTGGCGGCCTTCGGGATATTTCTTGATATGCCAGTCGGCCTTTTCACGGTTTGCATCCGTGAAAGTCCAGCCACCAAACTGCGCGCGCAATTCGGGTGTGTCGGGGGCGATATGTCTACCGGCCATGTGCCAGTCTCCGTTCGATATAGCGGCCCACATACAGGCCGATCACCGCAGCAAAGGCGGTGGAGAGGATTTCCTTGAGCGGCGCTTCCCCGTGGAAGACCGCGAGATATGCGGCAGTGGCCGATGCGAATGCGGCGAAAGCTGCGACGATAATGAAGAATTCGCGGAGGATCATTTGACACGATCCCACACCGCAACGAGCGCGAAAGTTGCCAATAGAACCGGAACGATCAATATCCAGCGACTTACCCCGGTAACGTCATGCATTGCCAGCAAAGCAACGACTGCAGTGAGAGGGAAAATAATGTGACGAGCACGATCTAAACGCTCAAGAATCACCGATCACACTCCCCGAACACCACGTCGATCGCGCCGAGGATAGCCGTTGCGTCGGGCAGCATGTGGCCCTTCGTCATGAAGTCCATCGCCTGCAAATGCGAGAACGCGGTCGGGCGTATCTTGCAGCGGTAGGGTTTGTTTGACCCGTCGCTCACCAGATAGACGCCGAATTCGCCCTTTGGGCTTTCCGTCGCGACATAGACTTCGCCCGCCGGAACGTGGAAGCCTTCGGTGTAGAGCTTGAAGTGATGGATCAGCGCTTCCATCGACTGCTTCATCTCGGCGCGCTTGGGCGGAGCGATCTTGCGGTCGTCCGTCGCAATCGGGCCTTCGGGCATTTCGGCGAGGCATTGCTTGATGATGCGGGCGGACTGGTAGACTTCTTCCACGCGGACCATGAAGCGGTCGTAGCAATCGGAATTGGTGCCGACCGGGATTTCAAAGTCCATGCGGTCATACACATCATAGGGCTGCGATTTGCGCAGGTCCCACGGCACGCCGGCCGCGCGGATCATCGGGCCGGAGAAGCCCCAGGCAATCGCGTCTTCTTTCGAAACCAATGCAATATCGACATTGCGCTGTTTGAAAATGCGGTTGTCGATCACCAGGCTCATCGCATCGCCGAACAGTTCGGGTAGGCGCGTATCGACCCAGTCGCCGATGTCGGTCAGCAGCTTCAGCGGCACATCCTGATGGACGCCGCCGGGACGGAAATAGGCAGAGTGCATGCGCGCGCCGGAGGCACGTTCGAAGAAGTTCAGGCAGTCCTCACGCAGTTCGAACACCCACAGGTTTGGCGTCATGGCGCCAACGTCCATCACATGCGCGCCGATATTGAGCATGTGATTGCAGATGCGCGTCAGCTCCGCGAACAGCACACGCAGATATTGCGCGCGTTCGGGCACTTCGACATTCAGCAGCTTCTCGATGGCGAGGACATAGCTGTATTCCTGCGCCAGCGGGGAACAGTAATCGAGCCGGTCAAAATACGGCAGCGCCTGCAAATAGGTCTTGTATTCGATCAGCTTTTCGGTGCCGCGATGCAGCAGGCCGACATGCGGATCGACACGTTCGATAATTTCGCCGTCCAGTTCCATGACCATGCGCAAAACGCCGTGCGCGGCAGGGTGCTGGGGGCCGAAGTTGATCGTGTAGTTGGAGATTTCCTCGCCGTCTGTGGTGGGCGATTCTTCGAGTGTGAGGCCGCTCATTTGCCGTCCCCCTTGGTCATCATAGCGGGCGGATCAGCCTTGGTGCCTTCCGCCGCCTTGTCATCGGTTTTCGCGCCCGCGCCGGTCTGCTTTTCGCTTTCGGTCGTCTTGGGCTTATCGACATCCGGCATATCGGCCTTTTCATCGCCCGGCAGGACGTAATCGGCACCCTCCCATGGCGAGGTGAAATCGAAAGTGCGGAAATCCTGCGCCAGTTCCACCGGCTCATAAACAACGCGCTTTTCCTCCTCGGAATAGCGCAGTTCGGTGTACCCCGTCAGCGGGAAGTCCTTGCGGAAAGGATGCCCTTCAAAGCCGTAATCGGTGAGGATGCGGCGCAAATCAGTGTTGCCGTCGAAAGTGACGCCGAACATGTCGAACACTTCGCGCTCCAGCCATCCAGCCACCGGCCACAGCGTTGTGACAGTGGGAACGGGCGTATCTTCGTCCGTGCTGACCTTCACCATGACACGGTGGTTCTTGGTCAGGCTGAGGAGCATGTAGACTACTTCAAACCGCTCTGTCCGGCCCGGAAAATCAACACCAGCGATTTCAACGAGTTGCTGGTAAGCGTGCTCGTCACGCAGGGTGCGCAGCACGTCCTCTATGGAATCGCGCTGCACGGTGATGATGATCTCGCCGTGATTTTCGGAAGAGCCCAACACATGCGCGCCAAGCACTTTTGTCAGCGCATCGCGTACACCTTCATTGGAAGCGATCCTGGGGGCGGAATGAACGACCGTCATCGTTCAATCGTCCCGCTGCGGCGGATTTTGCGCTGCAATTGCATTACGCCGTACAGCAGCGCCTCTGCCGTTGGCGGGCACCCGGGAATGTAGATATCTACCGGCACAATGCGATCACAACCGCGCACTACGGAATAGCTGTAATGATAGTAGCCGCCGCCATTGGCGCAGCTGCCCATCGAAATCACATATTTCGGCTCCGACATCTGGTCGTAAACACGGCGAAGTGCGGGCGCCATCTTGTTGCACAGCGTACCTGCCACGATCATCACATCAGACTGGCGCGGGCTGGCGCGCGGGGCGATGCCGAAACGTTCCATATCGTAACGCGGCATGTTGACGTGGATCATCTCCACCGCGCAGCACGCCAGACCGAATGTCATCCACCACAGGGAGCCGGTACGCGCCCACTGGAACAGATCTTCGGTGCTGGTGACGAGGAATCCCTTGTCATTCACCTCTGTCTGGAGCGCGTTGAAATAGTCCGTGTCAGGCTGCTTTACCTCACCGGGTTGTGCTGCGGGGATGTTTTCGTTCACTCCCATTCGAGAGCTCCCTTCTTCCATTCATATGCAAAGCCCACCGCAAGGATGAACAGGAAAACCATCATGCCGATCCACCCGGCCCAGCCTGTATGTTCCAGGCTTACTGCCCATGGAAACAGAAACGCCGCCTCCAAGTCGAAGATGATGAACAGGATCGCGACGAGATAGAAGCGCACATCGAACTGATTACGCGGCGCTTCGAATGCGGGAAAACCACATTCATATTCGGCAAGTTTGTCAGTCGCAGGCTGGTGACTGCCTGTGAGACGAGACACGCCCATCGGCAGAAACACGAACGCAACAGACAGGCCAAATGCGATGGCGAGGAACAGCAGGATCGGGAGATACTGCACAAGATATGGATTGAGATCGGCCAAAGCGGACTCGGATATAGCTAAAGGGTTGGTGGCGCGTTTAGGCCCCTGCCCGCCATCATGCAAGGCGACTAAGGACCCTATTTACGGTTGTTATGGTGCAGTTTCCACCAGTTGCAGCTCAGCGGCCGTAATGGGCGTGCCTGTTACCGCCGGTCAAACCGCCCGTCATGCCCCGATATCAGACTTCAACCTGTTCTATTTCCGCGCCATCATGTGCAGCATCTTGCGAGCCCGATCCCCATATGGTGGTTTCAGGCCTGCCATGCCCGCCACATCGATTTTCGGCTGAGTATAGACGGCGCGCGCATGGCTGAATTCGCGGAATCCCTCCACGCCGTGATATGCGCCGATGCCGCTGGCACCGACACCGCCAAAGGGCATGTCCTCCACAGTGTTGTGGAAGATGACATCGTTGACCGTCACCCCGCCGGAGATCGTGCGGGACAGCACTGCATCACGTTCAGCGGAGTCATTGCCGAAATAATACAAGGCAAGCGGTCGCCCGCCATCGTTGATGAATTGAATAGCTTCATCAATACCGCGATAGGTTTTTACCGGCAGCACCGGACCAAAAATCTCCTCCTGCATGGCCTGCATATCCGGTGTGGGATTCCGGATAATTGTAAGCGGCATCTTGCGGGTGTTGCTGGCGCTGAAGTCCTCTCCCGCCGGATTGATTTCCATGACATCGCCGCCCTTGTCGCGCGCGTCAGCCACCATTTCCTGCAATCTGGAATACTGGCTGTCATTGATCACGCTCGCATAGTCAGGATTATCGCGCACAGTGGGATATTGATCCAATACGCCCAGTTCCAGCGACGCAATCACGCCATCTTCCATGCTTTCGGGCACAAGGAGATAGTCCGGGGCGATGCATATCTGACCGGCATTCATCATCTTGCCGGTTACGATGCGCGAACCGGTGCGTTCAAGGTCGGCGCTGGCGCCGATGATCGCCGGACTTTTCCCGCCCAGTTCGAGCGTTACTGGAGTAAGGTTTGTGCCAGCAGCTTCCATCACCTTGCGTCCGGTTTCAGTAGAACCGGTAAAGACAAGGTGATCGAAGGGCAGCGCGGAAAACGCTTTTGCAACGTCAACGCCGCCAGTTGCGACAGCTACTTCGTGTGCATCGAACCGCGCACCCACCAGTTCGGCAATCAAATTTGCAGTCGTTGGCGTGGACTCGCTCGGTTTGATCATCGCGCGGTTGCCTGCTGCCAGCACCTGCGCCAGCGGACCAAAGGCGAGGTTCACAGGGAAGTTCCACGGGCTGATGATGCCCACAACGCCCTTTGGCTCGTAACGCACTTCGGCCTTCGCGCCGAGCAGGCCCAGCGGAAACTGCACGCTGCGACTATCCGGCTTCGCCCAATGCGCCATTTTTTCACGGCAATATTTGGCGAACCGGATGGACACCAGAATATCGGTGAGCATGCTCTGCACTTCGGACCGGTTGCCATAATCCTCGCTCATCGCATCACACAGCGCCTTGTCATTGTCGGCCAGCAAGGCAATCGTCCGGTCGAGCCGGTCACGGCGGATTGAAAGCGCCTCCGGCCGGGCCGCAATGAACGCTCGTTGCTGCGCCTCGAGCATGGGTTTCAGCATTGCGGGGTCGGTAAGGGTAGCGGACATTTCTGGTACCTCTGCTTGTATCGTCTGGATTTATTCTCCCAACGCGCGCCGATTGCATTCGTTGCGGCGCATTCCTAAAAGACCTGCGAAACCAATCCAATCTAATGCCCGAAAGGCCTGCATCCATGCCCGCATTCAATGAAAGCGATCCGATTGTCATTCTGTCCTACGCCCGCACCCCCATGGGGGCGATGCAGGGCGCACTTGCCGATGTTGCTGCCACCGATCTTGGCGCAACGGCGGTGAAGGCTGCAATTGAACGTGCGGGTGTTGCAGGTGAGGATGTGGACCGCGTTTACATGGGCTGCGTACTTCCTGCCGGGCTTGGTCAGGCCCCTGCCCGTCAGGCTGCACTAAAGGCTGGCCTGCCACTAAGCGCGCAGGCCACCACGGTAAACAAGGTATGCGGCAGCGGGATGCAAACCGTCATCATGGGCGCAGAAGCGCTTGCCACCGGGTCAGCCGACACCATTGTTGCCGGCGGCATGGAAAGCATGACCAACGCACCGTATCTGCTGAAGAAGCACCGTTCCGGAGCGCGCATCGGCCATGATACGGCCTATGACCACATGTTCCTGGACGGACTTGAAGATGCCTATGAAGAAGGCCGCGCCATGGGAACATTCGCACAGGACATGGCGGACAAGTATCAACTGACCCGCGAAGAAATGGATGATTACTCCATCGCCTCTCTCGAACGCGCAAATGCCGCGATTTCCAGCGGCGCATTTGCTGGCGAAGTCGTGCCGGTTACCTTCTCGACCCGTCGCGGCGATGTCACCGTCGACACTGACGAAGCGCCTGGCAAGGGCAATCCGGACAAGATCCCGCAGCTGCGCCCAGCATTTGCCAAGGACGGTACGATCACGGCCGCGACATCCTCTTCAATTTCGGATGGTGCAGCAGCGGTCGTGCTGACGCGCAAGAGCGTTGCGGAAGCAAAGGGCCTGACTCCGGTCGCAACTGTGATTGGCCTGACTGCCCACGCGCAGGCGCCTGAAGAGTTCACTATCGCTCCGGTCGGCGCGATCAAGAAGCTGCTCGATCAGACCGGCTGGAGCGTGGAAGATGTTGATCTGTGGGAAGTGAACGAGGCCTTTGCCTGTGTCGCCATGTTCGCCATGCGCGACATCGGCATTGCGCATGAGAAGATCAATGTGAATGGCGGCGGCACCGCATTGGGCCATCCCATCGGCGCGAGCGGCACACGCATTATCGTCACTCTAATCAACGCGTTGAAGCAACAGGGCAAGAAACGCGGCATTGCATCGCTTTGCATTGGCGGCGGCGAAGCAACGGCACTGGCAGTCGAGCTCGCCTGATTATTCGGTTTGCCCCTTCGCACTCGCCATCGCTGGCGAATTATGTGAGGAAGGCTTTCCAATCTTGCACTACCAACCCCCGAAACAACATTCAGGACATTACCATGAAGACAATTTTTGCACTTGCCGGCGTATGTGCCGCATCCCTGACGCTGGCAGCCTGCGGTGGCAATGATGCCGCAGAACCGACCGAAGCGGTGATTGACGATACAGTCGCTACGACACCTGTCGCCTCTGATGCTGGTACATATACTTCGCTGACCGAAGATGGCACCGAGCTCGCAATCTCGCTGAATGCTGATGGCTCCTACGCTGTTACCGAAGCGGGTGAACAGGTTGAAACAGGCACGTGGGAAGACACCGCAGAAGGCGCTTGCTGGACTGCCCAAGGCGCAGCCGAAGCGGATTGTGCGACTTTCGCTCCTGGTGTTGAAGCTGGCACGGTCGATATGACCAATTCTGCTGGCGACACCCTGACTTTCTCCTACACGAGCTAAGTCCGAAGCACCCGTAAACAAAAAAGGGCGGCCCCGCTGGGTCGCCCTTTTTTGTTGCGAGCCGATTCTACCGAATGGTCAAGGCTCACCCGCGCCCCACAGGCGATCTTGCTCGACCCACCCGCGGTGACCTTCGACATCAAGCTCACACCAATCCACTGCACATTGACCCAAATCGCCGATAACTCCTGGCTCCAGATTCCAGCGCAATTGCGCCTGATCAGAACCACTTTCGCGCATAGGGGCAAGATCTTGGCCCGTCACGATGGCCGTTCGTTTATCACTGAGCAGACCTGAGAATATCCAACCTTGTGTTCCGTCCGGCTCCTGGACAAGGCGCCAGCCCTGATGGCGGCGGATAACTTTCAAAGGCAATCCGGGGCGCTCGTAAACCCACTCTATGGGAAACTGTTCGCCGGCACCCACCCGCATATTGGCCTCTTCAGCTGCCAAGCTGGCCCAATAGGGTACCCCCGTATCCTGCGCATGTGCGCCCACGGGAAGAAGGACGACAGCAGCCAAAGCAGCAAGGATTGCATTACGGATCATCCGGCAGTGTCTAGCGTGGTGGATAGAGTCGCCGCAACAGCATCCTTGTAGCTTGCTTGGGGCACTGAATGTGTCTTAACAGGCGCCACGGCCGCAATCCCGCCATCAGAGCGGGCTTCTAGGGGTAAAGAATGTTTCGTAAGACGGGTATCGCACTCACCGGGTTTTTTGGGCTGATCGCCGCTCCGCAAGCTGCTTTCGCTCAAGAGATGACCAATCTCGCTCAGAATGAGACAGGCGATACCGCCTGGATCCTGATGTCGAGCGCGCTGGTTTTGCTGATGACCCTGCCGGGACTGGCGCTGTTTTACGGTGGCCTGGTGCGCGCGAAGAACTTTCTGTCAGTTATGCTGCAGGTCGCCGCAATAGCCGGTCTTGCTTCTGTATTATGGGTGGTGGTCGGTTACACGCTGGCTTTCGGAGACAGCGTTGGCGGCGTCATCGGCAACGGCCAGAAATGGATGCTGATCGAACTGGAAATCCTTCGCGAAGGCATGACCTTGCCGGAAAGCACATTCGTACTTTTCCAGATGACTTTCGCCGCGATAACTCCGGCACTGATGGTTGGCGCATGGGTTGACCGCGCGCGCTTCGGCTGGGTGCTGGCCTTCACCGCCATCTGGGGCCTGCTGGTGTATGCCCCCGTGGCGCACTGGATTTGGGGCGGCGGCTGGCTGGGCCAGCTTGGCGTAGTGGATTTCGCGGGTGGTCTGGTTGTTCATGCAACGGCAGGTACATCCGCGCTGGTTGTCGCTCTGCTGCTGGGTAAACGGCAAGGCTTCCCCTCCTCCGCCCTCCTCCCCCACGCGCCTGCGATGACGATGCTGGGCGCCATGCTGCTGTGGGTCGGGTGGTTCGGCTTTAACGGTGGTAGCGCGCTGACCGCGACGGATGATGCCTCCAGCGCCATTATCAACACCCATGTCGCCGCCGCTGTCGCGGCATTGGTGTGGATTCTGATCGAGAAGATCAAATTCGGCAAACCCACTTCAGTCGGCTTCGCTACGGGCGCAATTGCAGGCCTTGCGACCATAACTCCCGCCGCAGGTTATATCGCCCCCGGTGCTGCGATCTTGCTGGGCGTTGCCGGTTCCATGGTATGTTATTGGGCCATCACATTGGTGAAAAACACGCTGAGCATCGACGATTCACTGGATGTTTTCGCAGTTCACGGAGTGGGCGGTATACTCGGGACGCTGCTCCTCGGCGTATTCATCTGGAGCGGTTTTGGCGGCACTGGCTACACCGAGTTCAGCGCGATGCCACTGGCACTTGGCGTGCAGGCGCTGGGCGTGGTGGTGGTCGTTCTGTTCAGCGCCATAGTAACTGCATTGATCGCCGTGGGTGTCAGCCTGTTCATACCGATGCGCGTGAGCGAGGACGAAGAAGTCCAGGGCCTCGACCAGACCAGCCATGGCGAGCGTGCCTGGCTGATCGACTGATGCCATATGCCAACCGCTGATCTGAGCGCACGGCGGGGATGCTTTGCCGACCTGGCGACATCATGGAGAGGTTTGCGCCGCTTCTTCGACCCACGTGGCCGGGCCAGTCGGACAGAGCTGTTCCTACTGCCAGCACTTCCTGTAGCGGTGGTTGCTCTTGCCTTCGCTTTGTACGGGCTATTTGCCCCAACGTTCAGGTTCGGTGAGTGGGGCGGGTTGGTATCCGCTTTGGTATTCGTGCCCATTCCCGCTGCTGCCGCGCGCCGTTTTCACGACATCGGGAAGAGCGGATGGTTCGCATTGCCTGTTCTGATCATGTGCGCAGTGGGCCTTTGGGACGTGTGGAAGGACTGGGAGGCCGGGCCTTATGCATCGCACGATTTGTGGGGGACCAACATAATTGCAGAAGTCGGCTTTGCGGGATTATGCCTTTTTTACGTTGCTGTGCTGCTGCAACCTCCGCGCGACGAGGGCAATCCGTACGGACCGAACCCGCGCCCTGCACCCAAGGTGATCTAGGCGCTCTCCGCATCGATCTCCGCGATCTTCGCCAGCAATTTCTCGATACAACTGCGCGAAGTGCCGAGCGTGAAATGCGGCGCGTCTATGCGCAGGGTATGATCCGTCTCGCCTTCCTTGCCGCGCGTGCATTCCGGCGAAATCACGCCGTCCACAGCGGACCAGATCGCCAGCGTCTGCACAGGCGGTTTGGTTGAAACGTCTTCCACAAACGGAGGGTTTTCGACTGTGTGATCGTTGATCGCTTCGTATAGCTGCCATGCGCGGTTCGCATGGCGATCACCGGAAAAGGGGCTGGCGACGGTGACAACCATATGCAGGTGCTCTGCGCAGCGATGGCCTAGAACGCGCGCGTAAAGACCGCCGAGGCTCCATCCGATAAGCAGCACTTTCTTGCCCGTTGCGCGGTGCAGGACGGCGATCCTCGCTTCCAGTTTTTTCACCTTGGCAGGGTCTGCTCCGGTGTTGAGGCCAAGCCGCCAGCCTTCTGGCGCAAACCCGCGCGACTTCAACGTCCGGCGCAGAAGCGTGGTGGAGACATCGCCCGTGGCGAGGCCAGGAATGACGAGCGCTGCCCGCCCTTCCCCGATCTGCGCGCCGGATCGCGCCCGGCGCAGCGGATTGACCAGCACACGCGGCACCGCCAGCGCTTCCCGCAAAATGTTGCGAAGCGGCGGCGGTGCGGCGTTGCTGTCTGCCAAATCAGTCGCCCGTTAGAATACGGTCGACCAATTGCTTCACGCTAGGCGTGAAGTTGTTCGAATAGAACGGGTCCTGCTTGAACCGGTATGCCGAGTGTCCGGCGAAGGCCAGATTATCGTCAGGGTCCCCGCCGTGGGCGATATCCTGCAGTGTTTTCTGGATGCAGAAGCTGCGCGGATCGGCAAGGCGGCCGGTTGTGAAATTGTCATGGTCTTTCCATGACGAAAATGCGCAATGCGACAGGCAGCCCATACAATCCGCCTGATCCTTGCGGATTGTCTCGGAGCTTTCCGGGGTCACAAAAACAACCGTGTCATCCGGCGTCTTCATGATTTCCGTGAAGCCTTCGGCCATCCATGACTGGGCCTTGCGCTGGTCTCCGGGGTGGACCCAGAAATACTTCGCCTTGCCGTGGTCGGTCAGCGGTACGGTGCCTTCTTCCTGATCCCGCTTGAAAATCGGAATTTGCCGATCGCTGCGGTGCATCAGGTCATAAAGGAACGGCGTTTTGACAGCACTGGAATAAAAGCCCGTGGGACTGAATTTGTGCAGCAACACATCACCCGGCTCGACCGTACGGAGCATTTCTTTCCACACTTGCGGAATCGGGCTTTCCTCGGTCAGCAAAGGCCGCGTGCCGAATTGAAATGCGATCTGACCAAGTTCCGGATTGTCGATCCAGTTTTCCCATTCACGCAGACACCAGACGCCGCCAGCCATAACGACTGGCACATCGTCCGATACGCCTTCCTTGCGCATCATGTCGCGCAGTTCCTTCACGCGCGGATAGGGATCCTGCGGCACTTTGGGATCTTCTGCGTTGGAAAGGCCATTGTGACCGCCGGCCAACCATGGATCTTCATACACGACCGCCGCCATAAGATGCGGCACCTTGTGATAAGACCGCTTCCACAGGGCGCGAAATGCCCTGCCCGAACTGACGATCGGCAAATAGTGGACATTGTGCCGCTCTGCGATTTCAGCCAGCTTGTACGGCATGCCGGCACCGCATGTGACGCCGGTGATCATGCCGGGGCAGTTTTCCAACACGCCTTCCAGCACTTGCTGGGCGCCGCCCATTTCCCACAGCACGTTGATATTGATCGCGCCTTTACCGCCAGCAATTTCATGCGCGCGCTTCACCTGCTCTGTCGCGCCATCGACGGCGTAACGGATCAGCTGTTCGTGGCGTTCGACGCGGGTTGCCTGCGGATAGACCTGCGGCACGGGATTGCCGTCGCTGTCATAACTGTCCGCATTCACGGCGCTTACCGTGCCAATACCGCCAGCTGCCGCCCACGCGCCAGAGCTGTCGTGGTTGGTTGCCGAAACACCTTTGCCACCTTCGACCAGCGGCCACACTTCACGGCCGCCATACATAATGGGTTTAAGACCCTTGAACGTCATTATCTTCCCCGGAGGAGGAGCTATCATCATTGATGGAAAGCTCGTTGAAATCTTCGCCCGGCTGTACGCAGGGCTCTATATCGCTTGGGTCCGGCCTCTCGCCAGATACTTCAAATTGTGCGTAATACCCTGCGATTTGCGGTTTGCGGACGAATTCGACCAACCGATACCCGACCCGTTCAAATTCGCAAAACAGAAGCTGGGGATTGATGCCATGTTGATCCGCCGGACGGTCAACATCAACCACAATCACTTGCCCGCCTTCGCGCAGCGCAGGGCGCATACGCCAGATGAACGCATATGGCTCCGTTATCTCATGATACATATGTACCATGAAAATGCGGTCGAAACTATTGGGTGGCAAGCCCGGGTCATCGAATTTTCCCCGCGCAACCGAAACATTGTCGAGCCTGTCCCGCTCCACACGGCTGCCGAGGCGGCGAAGAACGGCATCGTCAATATCCTGCGCAAGTACGCGGCCATCCTCTCCGACCCGCGCAGCAAGGCGGACGGTGTAATACCCCTCCCCCGCTCCGATATCGGCAACGGTCATACCTTCGGTAATTGCGGCCTGATCCATTACCGTTTCAGCTTCGCGGCGATCGTCGCGAATCTGTTCGGTCGAAAAGGCATTGCCGCTGAGATCGGATACCGGGCGATAAGGCCTCGGAAAATCCTGGCTGGTTACGGGGCGATCATCCTCTGCGACGTCACATGCGACGAGCAAGCCGCACGCAGCAACGCATGCCAAAATCCCGAAAGCTGACCCTCTCTCCATTGTTGAGCCTCTAGCTGTCCGTGTGGCGCTTGGCAAAGCCGCTCTTTGCGGTGCCTACTCCACATCCTCCACATCGACCTTCTCGCCAGTTACGCGCTGAGCAAGGGCGGCGGCGATGAAGTCGTCGATGTCGCCGTCCAGCACATCATCAGGCGTGGGACTGGTGACTCCGGTCCGCAGGTCTTTCACCATTTGATACGGTTGCAGGACGTAACTGCGGATTTGGTGGCCCCACCCGATTTCGGTTTTCTCGGCATATTCGCCGGCCGCCACGGCTTCACGTTCTGCCATCTCGCGTTCGAACATCCGCGCCTTTAGCATATTCATCGCGGTCGCGCGGTTCTTGTGCTGGCTGCGGTCGTTCTGGCTTGCCACCACAATCCCGGTCGGTTTGTGCGTGATCCGGACTGCAGAATCGGTCGTGTTGACGTGTTGCCCGCCCGCGCCCGACGCACGGTAAGTGTCGATCTTCAGATCGCCTTCGTTGATTTCTATATTGATGTCGTCATCAATCACCGGATAGACCCAGACGGAACTGAATGATGTGTGACGGCGGGCCGAGCTGTCATACGGGCTTATGCGCACAAGGCGGTGTACGCCCGTTTCGGTCTTGGCGTAGCCATAGGCGTTTTCGCCCTTGATCAGCAAAGTGGCAGACTTGATGCCAGCCTGATCGCCCGCCGCGTATTCTACAGTTTCGACCTTGAACCCCCGTCGTTCTGCCCAGCGGCCATACATGCGGAACAGCATTTCGGCCCAGTCCTGGCTTTCCGTCCCGCCTGCGCCTGAATTGATCTGGAGATAGGTGTCATATCCATCGGCCTCGCCAGACAGCAGGGCGTTGACCTTGTCGCGGTCCGCACGCTTGGCGAGCGCGGCAAGGCTTTTCAGGCCATCCTGAACAACGTCGTCATCACCTTCGGCTTCGCCCATGTCGACGAATTCGACAGCATCCGACATTTCAGCAGAAATTTCCCGCACGGTCGCAACTGCGTCCTTCAGCAGTTTATGCTCGCGGCTGATGGCCTGCGCCTTCTTGGGATCGTTCCACAGGTCAGGATCCTGCACGCGCGCTTCCAACTCGTCGAGCCGGCGCAGCGCGTGTTCCCAATCCAGCGACTTCTTTACCAAGGCAAGAGCAGCAGTGATCCGGTCTATATGGGCCTGCCCTTCGGCACGCATGGCATTGTTCTCCGATAGAATTGATTGGCGCGCCTAGCGCAGCGCGCGGCTTTGCGGAAGAGGCCGCGATTATTCAGACACGGCCAACGGGTTGCCGATCAATAAATGCCGCCCTGCTCTTCTGCGAAGTCATCTGGCTCCTCAGCCGTCTGGGTTTGCGTCGAAACCGCAGGCCCGCGCTCTCTTCGCCGCAATTGCGCCAGAATGGTTTCGCGCATTGTGTCTATATCATCCTGCCGCTGCGTACGGCGAGGTTCGGTGTCGGGCTTGAAAGCCTCCCAGATGACCGCGGCAGTGGGTTCATCACCTGGCCAGCCACCAAATACCCGGTTTCCGGTCCTTCTGTCGATCCGCACCATGCGGACACCGGCCGGCGCAGTAAATGGCCGCCCGGACCAGTGATCCCGTGTCTCTTCGGCAAATTGGCGAAAAATCGGCACGGCAGTATTTCCGCCTTGCACGTAACCGCCCATGTTGCGCGGGGTGTCGAACCCGAGATAGGTTCCGGCCACGATATCGGGAGATCCGCCGACGAACCAGGCATTGGTCGGGCCGGTACTGGTGCCGGTCTTGCCAAACATCGGAATATCGAGATCACGCAGACGGGTCGCGGTGCCGCGCTGCACTGTTCCTTCAAGCATATGTACGGTCTGGAAAGCAGTCCGCGCGTCCATCACCTGACGGCCCGTTCGGCCAAACCGCGGCATCGCCGCGCCGTCCCACTCAGCCATATTGCAACCAGTGCAGTCGCGCTGATCGGTGCGCCAGATCACCTTTCCGTCACGGTCCTGAACATAATCGATGACGGTCGGCGGATTAAGCCGCCCATGGTTCACCATGGCAGCATAAGCAGCGGTTATCCGCTCGACAGTGGTTTCACCTGCACCCAGAGAGAATGCCGGGAATGGCTCGTATTCAATACCTTCAGGCTCCAAACCCATGTCGCGGAACGTCTGGATCACATTTTCCATGCCGGCGTCCATTGCGATATGGACAGTCATCAGGTTCTTGGATTGCTCCAGCCCGTAACGCATCGGGAATTCGCCGCCGCCGCGGCCACCTCCGAAATTGGTGAAGCATTTTTCTCCGAGGTTGCTGCCCTGGTAATAACAGTACTGACTGTCGGGGATCATTGTTGCAGGCGTCATCCCGTGATCAAGCCCCGTAGCATAGACGAATGGCTTGACGGTAGAGCCCGGTTGGCGATCGGCCTGTGTTGCGCGATTGAACGCCCCAAGCCTGCTATCGAAACCCCCCTGCATCGCAAGGATACGGCCCGTTTCCGGCTGCATCGCCAGAAAACCGCCGGAGACTTCTGGCACGGTTCGAACCCGCCAGCCATTTCCGCTTGGCGAGGCGGCAATAACATTGCCGACAGCCAAAGCGTCCGGCAGGCCAGACAAAGGCGCCTCGTCCCCGTCGGCAAAGCCAATCGTTGCGGTTGCACCGCTGCGCGCTGTTACCACGCCGATCCGCCAGTCATCATAATTGATCGACAGGTACGAACTTCGCAGCTGCTCCGTCAGATCACCGTTGGCCGCGTCGATCGTGGCCAAAGGCCCTGTCCAGCCGCGATTGCCATGATAACGCAGCATTGCTGCCCGCAATGAATCGCGCGCGGCATCCTGCAATTCTGTATCGAGCGAGGTCCGCACCCAAAGCCCGCCTGCATAAACGCTGTTCTCGCCGTCCTCTGCCTCTTCACCGAACCGCGCGATCAACTGGCGTCGCACCTCTTCGAGGAAATACCCGGCATCTGCGGAGCGCTGCGTGCGTTGCCCTTCAACAATGCCAAGCGGCCTCGCTTGGGCATCCGTCATCTGCGCCTGCGTAATGTAACCATTGTCTTCCATCTGGGAGAGAACAAGGTTTCGCCGCGCCTGCGCAATTTCGAAATTGGCGGAGCGGCTGTATTCCTCTGGTGCACGCGGCAGGATGGCAAGATAGGCCATCTCGTGCAGATCGAGCTCGTCCACGTCCTTGTCGAAATATGCGAGAGAAGCTGCCTGAACGCCGAAGCTGCGCCTCCCGAGAGGAATTTCATTGAGATACAGCGTGATGATCTCTTCCTTCGGCAGCACGCCTTCGATGCGCGTGGCCAGGATCATCTCGCGCAATTTGCGCGTGACCGAATATTCATTACCGACAAGAATGTTTTTCGCGACCTGCTGCGTGATGGTGGAGCCGCCCACGGCTCGCTCCCCCGATCCCAGCTTGGAAACATAATCGAAGACCGCGTTAACAAAACCGCCCGCGTCAATCCCGTTGTGGCTCCAGAAGGTCTCATCTTCTGCCGAGACATACGCGTTGAGCAATTGTTCGGGCAGGTCCCGGAAATCCAGCTCCACTCGCCGCTCACGTTCATACCGGTGAACAATTTCGCCATCCATGCCGCGCACAACGGTCGGCAGATTGGGTTCGTAATCCAGCAGTGTTTCAGCATCAGGCAAATCATGCGCCAGCCAGAACCACCCGAGGATCGCCAGCAACAGTCCGCCGCCAAGTGCATAAAACAGCATGCGGAACCGGCGGCGGGTTTGCCACGCTACGCGGATCTTCATCCAAGTGCCCTCACCACCGCGCGAAACGCGCCGCGTAAAGCCACCTTTGCCGTCAGTTGCAGCATCACCGGGAAATTCATTGCTCATGAGTCAGGGCCCTAGCATGGCAATTAAAGCTGGCGCCACAATGAATGCGCGCCGTTTCAGCCAATCCCGTCAACATTAGCCGGAATTGCTCTGCCGTGCGAAAAAAATCCGGATGGCGCGCGCGAGCACATCCGCGAATTGCTCCTGCCCCTCGGCTGAAGCCAAGGCGCGTGCTTCATCGGGATTGGAAATGAACCCCGCTTCATACAAAACCGCTGGCACATCGGGTGCCCGCAAAACAGCCAGCGCTGCCGAGCGCCGCGCTTGCGGGTGAAACCGCAAGGTGTCCGCTCCTTCACGCTCGATAAGTGACGCAAATTCGGCAGAACTCTCGGAAGTGCGCCGCTGCGATAACTCGACAAGTATGGCATTCACTGCATCATTATTGCCGGACAGATTAACCCCGTTTACAATATCCGCGTCATTCTCGCGCTGTGCAAAGCGGGCTGCTGCTTCGGATGACGCGGTTTCAGAGAGGGTGTAGATGCTTGCCCCCTCCACACCTTCCTTGTCGCCTGCCGAATCAGCATGGATAGAAATAAACAGGTCTGCCCCAAGGGCGCGGGCGATCTGGGCGCGTTCTTCCAGGATGATGAGCGTATCGTCTTCGCGGGTCATCGCGACCCGGATACCTCCTTGTTCGACCAATCTGTCGCGCAGGGCCCTGGCAAGGCCAAGCACGATGGATTTTTCGCGAAGCCCTTCACTGGAAGCGCCCGGGTCAGGACCGCCGTGGCCGGCATCAATAACAATCAGAGGGCGTGTGGGATCTTGCGGGCCAAAAATTTCCGGTAACCCCAATTGTGCTTCGGTATCAGGTAGCGGCAGAGTGATGACGTAACCGCGCCCGAGGACCGGCACAGGTATAGTCAGGCCCCAGAGATAAAGCGCGCCGACAAGGACAACAGGGAATGCAAACAAAAGGCTGACCTGGATGCGTTGCGCCACGGCAGTTGCCCGACCTCCTCTATTCAAATGCCCGTAGTACAGCAGCCTCTGACTCCGCTGCATACAACACTTGCCGATTGTTAACGCAGACCCAAGGGAAATTTGCAGAAACGCGCAACAAGGTTGCCGATAGTTTCCCCTGATGCTAGCAGAATAGCCGCCGGTGTATTACGTCCCGGCATTCCGGGATGGCGCCCTGTCAGGCCCGGCACAGATTACAGGTTGATGCCGCAATGCAAAGCAATAGCCAGACTGCCAAAGCACGTCCGCAAGGGCGTGTGGCAGGTGCGGCTTGCTTCGCGCAGATGACAAAACTGCGCCTCCGCATTCCGGCGAACACGTTTCGCAAGCCCGATTGCCAGCGCCCGTTTTGGGCACATGGCGACGGTGCGATCCTTCCTTCCCTGCGCTTGAGCGCCGGGATCCACACATATCGGCACCCCCCCGCAACCGGACAGGCTTCAACCGGCCTTTCCAGTGGTACATTGGGGCCTGCCTGGAGAATATTTAATGGCAACGCGCATGCTTATCGATGCGCGCCACCCGGAAGAAACGCGGGTGGCGGTAGTCAAGGGAAACCGGATTGAGGAGTTTGACTTTGAATCTGCTGAACACAAGCAGATCAAGGGCAATATCTATTTAGCCAAAGTCACGAGGGTTGAACCCTCTTTGCAAGCGGCATTTGTCGACTTTGGTGGCAATCGTCACGGCTTCCTTGCTTTCAGTGAAATCCATCCGGATTATTACCAGATTCCGGCGCAGGACCGCGAGGCCTTGCTGGCCGAAGAACAGGCTGCGGCTGATGAAGAAGCCGCTTTGCGCGAGCAAGAAGACGAAGACGGCACGCCAGAGCCTGCGGACGAACATGATCACGATGATGATGAACCTGGTGTCGAGGAAATCGACACGTCCGAAAAGGACAAGGTTGCGACCATCGAAGAGGGCCAGCTCGAAGATTCTCACGATGACGACGACGATGATTCAGACGACGATGATTCCGATGACGATTCGGATGACGGGGAATCGGACGGCGACGATGAAAACGGCGATGCCAGGAACGGCAATCGCCGGGGACGCGGTCGTGGTCGCCAGCAGGGGCGCGGCCACAAGGGCCGCCGGCCACAAGGTCGCCAGAGTTCAAGCCGGGGCGGCGGCAGCCGTGCCAAGGAAATAGACGAAGCGCGGGCAAAGCGTCAGGCTCTGCGTCGCCGCTACAAGATCCAGGACGTGATCCAGCGCCGTCAGGTGCTGCTAGTCCAGGTTGTGAAGGAAGAGCGCGGCAACAAGGGTGCAGCCCTCACCAGCTATCTCAGTCTTGCGGGCCGCTATTGCGTGCTCATGCCAAATTCCAGTCACGGTGGCGGCATTTCTCGCAAGATTTCCAGCGGCTCTGACCGCAAGCGCCTCAAGAGCATTGTCAGCGATCTCAGCCTGCCGAAAAGCATGGGCCTGATCGTACGGACAGCTGGCCTTTCCCGCACCAAGCCGGAAATCAAGCGAGACTTCGATTATCTCGCACGGTTGTGGGACGAAATCCGCGAACGCACTCTCGGCTCCAGCGCACCGGCCCAGATCCATTCGGATTCGGACCTGATCAAACGTGCCATCCGCGATATCTACAATCGCGAGATCGAAGAAGTCATCGTAGAGGGCGAACAGGGGTACAAGGCTGCAAAGCAGTTCATGAAACTGCTCATGCCCAGCCACGCACGCCGGGTAAAAGCCTATAATGATCCGGTCCCGTTGTTCCAGCGCTACGGCGCGGAAGACCAGCTTTCCGCGATGTACGAACCCGTCGTCCAGCTGAAATCGGGAGGCTATCTGGTCATCAACCCGACAGAGGCACTGGTATCCATCGACATCAACTCGGGCCGTTCCACCAAGGAACACGGCATCGAGCAGACGGCGCTTCACACCAATCTCGAAGCGGCACGTGAAATCGCGCGGCAACTGCGCTTGCGCGATATGGCCGGTCTGGTGGTGATCGATTTCATCGACATGGATCACAATTCCAACGTTCGTAAAGTCGAGCGGGCGATGAAGGATGCACTCAAGAACGATCGCGCCCGCATCCAGGTGGGCCGAATTTCCGGCTTCGGTCTGATGGAAATGAGCCGCCAACGGTTGCGCACCGGCGTGCTCGAAGCTTCTACCCGCGAATGCCCGCATTGTGACGGTACGGGCCTGGTCCGCACAGCGTCATCTGCCGGGCTCTCGGCTCTTCGTGTGATCGAAGATGAAGCTGCCAAGGGCAAAGGCACTGTCATCACCCTGCACGCTTCGACAGAGGCGGCGGTTTACCTGCTCAACGCGAAACGTTCCGACCTTGCAGAAATCGAAAGCCGTTATCACGTAACGGTCGAAGTGAAGCCCGAAGGCGAAGACGAAGGTGCGAAAATGCGCGTCAATTCGTCCGGCCCCAAGCCGAGCGAAGCGCCCCGGTTCGAACCTATTGTTGACGATGAAGAAGATGAAGTCGTCGATGATAACGACGATGATGATGCCAGCGAAGATGCGCAGGAAGCGCGTGATCATAACAACACGGATGAAGATGGTCAGGCCAAAAAGCGCCGGCGACGTCGCCGCGGCGGGCGTGGCCGCAACAAGAACCGGAATGCTGACGAAAGCCAGTCTGACGAAAATTCATCTGATGATGACGGTGATAATTCGCAGCAGGACGAAAGCCCATCTGAAGAACGTGGTGATGACGAAGGTGAGAGAAAGCCTCGTCGCGGTCGCCGGGGCGGTCGTGGTCGCTCGCGCAAGCCGGTAAGCGATGATGCGACCGGCGCGGAAACCGATACGGCAACTGACACGGCGGCAGAACAGGGCAGCGAAACACAAGCTGCACCAGACGCCGAGGAAAAGCCGAAGCCGAAGCCGCGCGTCCGGCGGGCGAAGGCTTCCGAAGCAAAGCCAGCGGCTATAGCCGATACGGACGCTGACGCTCAGGACGGTTCCGAAACCGAGGAAAAGCCGAAGCCGAAGCCGCGTACGCGCAGGAAAAAGCCAGCGGTCGACGCTGCTGAAACTCCGGCCGCTGACAACAGCGCAGAAGCCGCAGCTGATGCCGAAGAGAAGCCCAAGCCAAAACGCAAGCCACGCAAGAAGGCTGAACCAAAGGCAAAGGCTGAACCAAAGACGAAGGCTGGCGAAACAGCCGAAGCTACCTCAACCAAGCAAACCACTGCCTCCGAGGTTCCGGCACAGGTAAAAGCTGGCGAAGGCGAAACTAGCGAAGGCGAAACAAGCGAAGGCGGGGCTCGCCGCGGCGGATGGTGGCAGCGCACTTTCGGCGCCTGATCTCGCCAAATTCAACAATGCTTGGTATGTGCAGTTATCCCGCTCCTCTATTTTTAGCGGGATAACTGCACGCGATACGCCGCATTTTCGGCGCGCAACCTTTGCTTGGTGGCGTCAAGCCATCAGTCTGATGACACCTTCAGGTGATTGAAGTCAAAATGTCGAAATGTCAGTCGCGGTGCCTTGCAAGCAGCAAAGCACGAACGGCCGAAAGATCCTCAGCATTGTCCACGTCGACAGCGGCGAGGCCATTGGAGGCAGGCACTAGGCTGGCACGGATACCGATCTTCTGACCAAGGCGAGCAAGGCCGTCAGCCAAGGTCAAACGGCCCAAAAGCATTGAAAACAATGTGCCAAAACCAAGCCGGGCAACGATCCGCCATGGCCGTTTGCGATCTGCTTCCACCGTGCTCCAGATATTGATCGCCCGTTCAGCAGACGCGGTCTGCAGATAGAAAAGATTGCAGCCGGACCAATGCCCGTCTGCGAAACGCAGATAAGTGCGTTTGCTACCCGGCATCGCCTGGTCAATCTCTTCGCGCCGGGCCAGCATAACCGAAACATCGCAATCACCCGGTGTGTTGTCGATAAGTTCACGGACCCAGGCAGCTTCCAGCAACGCATGATCCGAAGTCGTCACCAGCAGCGGTGCACCGATATTTTTCAGCGCGAGACCAACGCTTGCACTGGGCCCGCGCCCTGTGGGTAATGTTTCGCAATCAAGCGCCTGCGCAAGATCAGATACTGGCCCGGGATCACAACTGACAACAATCCGGGTTATACCAGCCTTAAACAAGGCATCCACCACACGCTGAAGAATCGGCACTCCTTCAACGTCGATCAACGCCTTGTGCGAGGCGCCTTGCGCCTGTGCAAAGGGATCTCCCCCCTCGCGCGTTCCCGCCAGTACCAGAGCGGCAACGGTCATTGTGCGCCTTCCTTACGGATCAGTGTGGTCATAACCCGCCAGACAGTCAGGCTCATCACAACCCACATCACGGCGAGACCGGCGGCAACCGCAATTCCCACGCCAACAGCGCCCAGATGCACAAGCAGCAAAATACCGGCCGTCAGTACGCCAACTGCCAATGCGCGGATCAGCATCGAGTAAATCGCGCGCCCGGTAGAATACAGCATCGGCTCATACGCGACCGAGGCCAATTCAAAAGACGCGCCGATAGCCAGCGGTATCAGAACCGCCGCACCGCCCACATAATCTTCGCCCCCGATCAGCAATAGCAACGGTTCACCGAGCAATACGGCCAACGCTGTCACCAAGGCTCCGCCACCCGCAGCGATCAGGGTGGTTTGCCGCACCAGCTTGCGAAAAAGCTGTTCCGAGTGGGTAGTCCGGGCAACCGCAAATTCGGGAAAAATCGCGCGCGCCAGCAGGCCGGAAAGCTTGCCGATACCCTGCGCCAATTGATCTGCCAGACGGTATAGGCCCGCAGCGCTGGTTCCGAGAAAATAACCGACCGCCAGAAGCGGTCCCTGTTTGTACAGGGCATCAAGTGTCGACGAAAAATAGGTTACTGTGAAGAACTGGGTCAAACCCCTGTGGTCCTTCAGCGTATCACGGGCGTAACCAAAGTGGCTGCGGTGCATGGCCTCTGGAACCAGCCTCCACGCGACAATCCAGTATAGAGCGCCCGCCAGCAAATCGAACATTGCCCAGGCGAAAAGGAAACGTTCAACTGTTGCCCCGGCAAGAACGATGACGAAGGATGCCAAAAGGCGGCCCGCCGGAACCACCGCCTCGACATAGATACCCAAATCGAACCGATCCAGCACCCTTACGATACCATTAGGCGTCGTCATGCGGGACCACAGCATGGCACAGGCAAACCAGAAGGCCACGTCAATATAGCGGGGATTTAGTTCCAGCATTGATCCAAAGCCGTGAAACACGATTGCGGCAATAACGCACCCTGCAATGGCACCTGCCACATCAATCTTGCTGCACAACCAGATGAGCTTTCCGAACCGGGCCCAGTCCTTCTGCTGCACCGGCTCTGCGCCGAATTTCACCACGGTTTGCCAGGTCTGGAAACTTGCCAATGCCACCAGCGTGAGCGCAGTCACGAAAATCAGCGAGAAGTGACCGAAATCCTTCAATCCCAGCGAGCGTGAAAGAATTGCCAGGTAGGCGATCGAGCAGATTGCTCCGAAGCCCTTACCTCCCATCAACCAGGCAACATTCTTGAGGATTTGACGCATTCCGCCCCGTTGTGGGCGGATCGTCTGGTCCGTCTCCATGGCAAGGGTCCTCGTGCGGCTGGCTAGGTATCGACCGATTGTTGCATTCGGGTCGGCGGCTTCGATTGCTTCCTAATCGATCATGGACCGTTGGCAAATATCAACTTAACCGAAACCCCTTGCATGAAGAGGCGATATGCCTATCCGCTGACTGCGCGATGCCAAGCGCCGTCTTCCTATTCAACCATGATGCGGCCCACCAGGTCGCGCATCTCGCGCCTGTCGCGGCCGCAATGGCCCGCGAGCATAGCGATGTCGAAACCATCGTTGCGTATTCGGACAAGGCGCTCAGGCAAAAAATCGAGAGCCTGATCAGTCCTGATGATGCAGCGCTTATGAATTGGCACGAACTGCATCTTACAGGCTTTGTTGGAAAAGCCGCCAGGCTGCTGGACAGGATTTTGCCTGCCTCACGCCTGGCACGGCTGCGAATTCATGAAAAACTGTTTGCCGAGAGCGATGCAGTCATATCCACTGAAAGGACATGCCTGCGGGTAAAAGCGCGCCTTGGCCCAGACCGCGCGCCACCTTTCATAAGGGTTCCACACGGGACCGGCGACCGCAGTGTCACGTTTCACCCGGATCACCGCAAGTTCGACCTCAGTCTTGTTGCGGGGCCGAAGATGGCGGAAAAGCTTGCCGAAAACGGCGTTGATCCCGCGCGAATCAAGGTAACAGGTTACCCCAAGTTCGAACGTGTCGATCTTGCATCAAAGCCGGTCTTTTTCAGCAACGGACGCCCGACATTCGTCTACAATCCGCATTTCGACCCGCACCTTTCCAGTTGGTACGATATGGGCCCCGATCTGCTGCGGTGGTTCGCCAGCGAAGCGGGACAGGCATATAATCTGGTGTTCGCCCCGCATGTAATGCTGTTTCGCAAAGCCATGCACATCTCGCCGGAATACGGGATTGGCAAACGCCGCCCTGATATTCCTGGAGAAGCACGGGCGGTGCAGAACATTCTTATCGATGTCGATGGGCCTCGCCTGTTCGACATGAGTTATATGCTGGGTAGTGACGGATATATCGGCGAAGCGTCGAGCCAGCTTTACGAATTTCTTGTTCGCCCTCGCCCTGTATTCCTACTCGATCCAAACGAAGCGCTACGCCAGCAAGGGTCGGACGATTTGCCGTTTCTCGGCACCGGGCCAATTGCGCAAAATATTACTGAACTGTCCGAACTGCTGGCGGACCACCGGAATATCGGCGAGAGGTATCGCAGCGCACAGAAAACGCTGATCGCCCACACATTTGCGCAGTCAGACGTTCCGTCTTCGCAGCGCGCGGCGCATGCCATCGCGCAATTGATCGCTGACCGGCAGAATCAATGCGGATAGCCTATCTGATCAATTCCATGGAGGGCGGCGGGGCGCAGTCTCCTCTCCCGCAGATCATCGGCTCGCTGCGACAGGCAGGCGCGGAAGTACGGGTCTTCGCACTTACCCGACGCAACGGCCTCGCGATCCCCCGGCTGCTTGAGCGCGGTATTGAGCCGGTGGTAAGAGAAGGCGGGGAGAAGGATCACCCGGCTGCATTACGCTGGATCACGCAGCAGGTTCACGATTGGCGTGCCGACGTTTTGTGGACATCTCTCACCCGCGCAACACTGCTGGGACAAATTGCGGGCCAGCGGTTCAAATTGCCGGTGGTGAGCTGGCAACACAATGCCTTTCTAAAACCATGGAACGAGAGAATATTGCGCTGGCGCGCTGCAGCTTCCGACATCTGGGTTGCAGATAGTGCACAGGTGGCGGATTTGACGCGAAACAGGCTTGATATCGCCGCAAAAGATGTCGTTACATGGCCGATATTCGCCGCCAATCCCGATGCTCCTCAATCCAGGAGTTGGACCGAAGGCGAAATGCTGCGCATCGGAAGCCTGGGGCGGCTTCATCCCGCAAAGGGCTATGACATTTTGATCGCTGCTCTGGCGCAATTGCAATCGACGGGTTTTGAGCCTGCAGCGAAATTCCAGATTACCATCGGCGGGATCGGCAAGGACGAAGCGCAGCTTAAATCACAGGCCGCCGCCGCCGGTCTTGATACGATCAGGTTCGCCGGCTTTGTGGAGGATCCGGCAGCGTTTCTGGCTGACCAGCATCTTTATCTTCAACCTTCAAGGCGTGAAGGCTTTTGCATCGCAGCGCATGAAGCGATGCAGGCCGGTCTGCCGGTTATCGTCTCACAAACGGGAGAAATGCCCTTCACTGTGGATGATCCCGCAATCGGATTGGCTGTTCCTGTCGGAAATGTGCCTGCGCTTGCAGAAGCCTTGGGGCAAATGCTGTCACAGCCCCTGATCCTGAAAGATATGGGGCACCGCGCACGGGAACGGGTGCTGGAAAAGTTTTCACAATCGCATTTTGATGAAATCGGGGCGGCGTTGGTTGGCAGAATTCGCCACATCCTTGCGGAACGTTAAAGCTCGCCGTCCACCACTTGCCAGCCCTGCGCCGCGGCTTTGGCACGTTTCGCATTGTTTCGTGTGACGAAAACTGCGTCCTTCGCCGCTGCCAGCAAAGGCAAATCGGCAAAGCTGTCGCTAACAAAACGAAGGTCTGATTGGGCAGGATCGTGCCCGAGCCATTCCGCAACACGGCGATATTTCTCGGCCCCATAGCAATTGCCGCCCGGGATCAATCTGCCATCCCAACGGGTGGCGATTACATGTTCAATCCCGATCATATCAGCGAATGCCGTGGCATAAAATTCAAACGCGGCTGTTGCGATAGCAATACGCCTGCCTTCTGCACGGTCGGCTTCAACCATGGCGACGATACCTTCCAGCCAGCCCGATCGCTCGACATGGGCAGAAGCGAAGGCTCTTCCGGTCAATTGCAGGATTTCATGGCCTGGATTCCCGAGCATCAGACGCATGCCAAACTGTTTGAGTGAAGTGCGATTGTATAAGCCGATGCGGTAACCGGCCATCATCAACACCCACAAGGGAAGGAAGGTAATCCGCCAAGGCGCCAGACGCCGCGATGCAAAGATCAGGAAGGGTGTGAACGTTGCCCGGCGCACCAAGGTCTTGTCGAGGTCATAGACGGCGGTTTTCATCGCGGCTGACAATGGCAGCAACATATACCTCGTTCAAGCTGGATCGATCCTCCCGACAGGGCGAATCCCGCCATATGTCAGCCCACATCGCAAGCTGTCTCGACTGGTTATTCGGGAATGCGATCACCTTTCCAGTCGAACACATTGCCGCTGTCTTCCGGCCCCAGCTTCTGCAAAACGGCCAGCAAGTTGCGTGCGGATTCATCAGCTGGAGTCAATTGACCCGCTGGCAAATTGGACTGAAACGGCTGTGACAGCGGTGTGTCGACGGTACCGGGATGAAGGCCAGCGATTACGGCCTGCTTGTGCGTGCGGCACATCTCGATAGCAAAGTTGCGGATCAGCATGTTCAGCGCGGCTTTGCTTGCCCTGTAAGAATGCCACCCGCCAATCCGGTTGTCAGCGATAGAACCAACACGGGCCGAAAGGGCTGCAAATGATGCAGGCGCATTGCGCGGAAACAACGGCAGCACGTGCTTTGCGATCATTGCGGGGCCGACAGCGTTGAGAAGAAGTATTTCGCTCATCGCCTCTCCGCTCAGTTGCTTCAGGCTCCGCTCAGGCCCGGTACCGTCCTTCAAGGTAAGAACGCCTGTGGTGACAAAAACCAGATCAGGCGGACTTTCCTTCCACGGCGCAACAGCCGCCGCAATGCTGGCTTCGTCGGTCAGATCAAAGGTGAATGGTGTCACTCCCGGCAATTGCGGAACATCGCCTCTGCGAGAGCCTGCCAGCACAGCAACACCGTCCGCCGCCAAAGCGCGCACCAGCGCATCGCCTATGCCGCCGCTTGCGCCGAAAATAGCTGCTTTGGTCCAGTTCATCTCGTCACTTCCCGCAATTTGAAGCTATTATTTAGGGCACCAGTTTGGCGAAGATAACCGGTCCGCTCTGCCGTATTCGTTTGGATATGCCGGACGCCTGCCCGATCAGCAAAAACCGGCAGAATTCCTGCGGAAATCGCGCCTTTGGCCAAAGGTCCTGCTTGCCCTTGCTGACACGATAGCTAGATAGGCAGCAACAGGCTGGAACAACCGGAAGATACCATGGCAACCTTCACTCTCCCCAAAAACAGCAAGATCCGCAAGGATGGCGAAGTCCACAAGGCGGAGGGAGCAAGCCGGACGAAAACCTTCCGGATCTATCGCTACAATCCGGATAGCGGCAAAAACCCCAGCTACGACACCTTTGAAGTTGATCTGGACAATTGTGGCCCGATGGTTCTGGATGCCCTGTTCAAGATCAAGAACGAAATCGATCCGACGCTGACCTTCCGCCGGTCATGCCGCGAAGGTATTTGCGGTTCGTGTTCGATGAACATGAACGGCAAGAACGGCCTCGCCTGCACAACTGCGATCGAAGACATGGCCGGCGATATCCGCATTACCCCCCTCCCTCACATGGAGGTGGTGAAGGATCTGGTGCCCGACTTCACGCATTTTTACGCGCAATATGCCAGCATCCGCCCTTGGTTGCAGACCGTATCTACAACGCCAAGCGGCAAGGAACGTTTGCAATCGCCAGAGCAGCGCGAAAAGCTTGATGGTCTGTACGAATGCATCCTGTGCGCCTGCTGCTCCACCGCCTGCCCCAGCTATTGGTGGAATTCCGACAAGTTCCTCGGCCCGGCGATCCTGCTTCAGGCATATCGCTGGCTCGCCGACAGCCGCGATGAAATGACAGGGGAGCGTTTGGACGATCTGGAAGATCCCTTCCGCCTCTATCGCTGCCATACGATCATGAACTGCGCCAATGTTTGCCCGAAGGGTCTGAACCCCGCGCGAGCGATTGCCGAAATCAAGAAGATGCAGGCCGAACGCGCGATCTAGGTAAATGCTCGCACGGTATGAGCAGTTGATTGCAGCCGGAGAGTTGCAATCCGATCCGGACCAGCGCGCCGCAGCCGTCAGGCTGAATGCGCTGCAGAAAGAGCTTCAGGCCGATGCTCCTGGCGGGTTGTTGGGCCAGCTGTTCGGCAGCCGCAGGACCAGCCCGCGGGGCGTTTACATGTGGGGCGGCGTCGGGCGCGGCAAGTCTATGTTGATGGACATGTTTGTGTCCACCTTGCGAATTCCGGAAAAGCGCCGCGTCCATTTTCACGCCTTCATGCTGGAAGTTGACGGCTTGCTGCGCGAAGAGCGAGAGCGGGAAACCGAAGGACCGGTGCGCCGTGTCGCAAAGCGAATTGCTGCCGATGTTCGTTGCCTGGCTTTCGATGAAATGGTCGTCAACAACACCGCCGATGCAGCAATTATGGCGCGCCTGTTCACCGCGTTGATTGTTGACGAAGGCGTTACCATCGTCACGACAAGCAACCGGCCCCCGCGCGATCTCTACAAGGATGGCCTGAACCGGTCACTGTTCTTGCCTTTCATTGATCTGGTGGAAGCTGAAATGGACGTGGTTTCCCTGAACGGCCCGACCGACTACCGGCTGGACAGGTTGGGAGACCTTGAAACATGGCATGCCCCGGTGAGCGCTGCTGCCACGGCCCAAGTAAGAGAGGCCTTTTTTCGGCTCACGGATTATGCGCCAGAAGATGCCGCCAACGTCCCCTCCGGTGAACTTGACCTTGGCGGCGGCCGGAGCCTTTTCGTGCCCAAAAGTCTTAAGGGGGTCGCTGTATTCAGCTTCAAGCGCTTATGCGGTGAAAACCGCGGCGCGGCTGATTATCTGGCCGTGGCGCGCGAATATCACACCGTGATCGTAGTTGGCATTCCGCGCATGGGGCCTGAAAACCGCAATGAGGCAATCCGCTTTACCAAGCTGATCGATGCGCTTTATGAAAACGGTGTGAAACTGTTTGCGACGGCACAGGCCGAACCGGAAGATCTCTATCGCAAAGGCGATGGTGCCTTCGAGTTCGAGCGGACAGTCAGCCGCCTGAAGGAAATGCAAAGCACCCAATACATGGCCCTAGGCCACGGCAGGGCGACCTAGGTAATGCCGAGCCGCGCAAGCGAGCGGTCGAGCATCAACAATTGCCAAAGCAGTCGTGAATGGTCCGACCGGCCCGCAATATGCGCTTCGGCCAGTTCTGCAATTCGCGCATTGTCGAACCAGCCCGTGCGTGCAAGCATGGCGCTTTTGGCGATGCCACGTGCTTTCCCCGCAAGGGGGCCGCGAAACCAATGTGCAATCGGCGTGACGAAGCCTTGTTTGGGCCGATAGAGAATGTCCTCCGGCAGATACCGCTCCATCGATTTTTTGAGCAGCCATTTGCCCTGTGAACGTTTCACGCGAAGGCCATCGGGGAGAGCTGCTGCAAATTCCACCAACCGGTGGTCGAGCAGCGGTTCACGCGCCTCCAGCCCGACCGCCATGCTGGTACGGTCAACTTTTGTAAGAATATCGCCCGGCAGCCAGAATTTGAGATCGGCATATTGCGCCGCATCCAGTCCCGTACGCGCCGGAGCATTTGCCATCAGAGCCTCCAACGGTGCTTCCCCGCGATAGCCGCCGATCTGCTTGCGCAGGCCCTCACCATACATCGACTGCCGGATTTCAGGAGGCACAACCGACAGCGCCCGTGCATAGCCTTCAGCCCCGGAACCAGCGAGCGATTGGAGTGTCGCCTTCGCTCGCAAAGGTCTGGGCGCCCAATCCATTTTCGGGAAAACATTCCCCAACGGACCAAGCACTTTCGAACGAACGGCGCCCGGGATCATGCCGCGCGCGCGCTCTTCATGGGCATGGAACACTTGTCGGCGATATCCGGCAAAGGCCTCGTCCGCGCCATCGCCAGACAGGGCAACCGTGACGCTTTCACGCGCCAATTGGCACACCCGCCATGTCGGCAAGGCAGAGGCATCGGCGAAGGGTTCATCAAACATGCCGGCAATGGTGTCGATGGCATCGAACTGGTCCGCGCTGACGATGCGGCTGGCGTGATCGGTGTTGAACAACTGCGCGACTTGATCAGCATAGCTTGTCTCGTCTGCGCTCGCGACGTCAAACCCTATGGAGCAGGTGCGCACCTTGCCCTGCCCCGCGCCCGCCATGAAGGCGACCACGGCAGAGCTGTCGACCCCGCCGGACAAGAACGCGCCCAGCGGCACATCTGACACCATCCGGCTTTCGACAGCCTGTTGCAGGTGATGCAGCAATTCCGCCTCAAGATCGCGGGCCTTGGCCTTATGGCGTTTCTCGAAGCTCACATCCCAGAACTGGCGCGGCTGCGGCAGCGGCGTATCGTGTTTCAGCAGCATGGTATGGCCAGCTGGCAGCTTGCGCACTCCGCGAAGAATTGAACGATGATCGGGGACATAGCCCCAGGTCATGTAATCCTCGATCGCCAGAGGATCGGCATCACGGCGCAGCAATGGATGCGCCAGAAGGCCTTTCAATTCGGAGGCAAAGGCCAGCGATCCGTCAGCAAGCTCCGCAAAAAACAGCGGTTTTACGCCAAACCGGTCGCGCGCGAGGAACAGCGTCCGTTCGGACCGGTCGTAAAGCGCGAAGGCAAACATGCCGTGCAAATGCTGCACACAATCCTCGCCCCAGCGCTGCCATGCGGCGAGGATGACTTCGGTATCGCCGTCAGTTTTAAATTTCGCGCCTTGCTCTTCCAGTTCGCGCCGCAATTCGCGGAAATTGTAGATTTCGCCATTGAAGGCGATCACCGCGCGCTCATCTGCCGAATGCATCGGCTGCGGTGATCCTTCCAGATCGATGATCGACAGACGGCGATGGCCCAGCCCCACGCCGGGCGCAGTCCATACGCCGGATCCGTCGGGCCCGCGGTGCGCAAGCACATCGCACATCCGCTCAACCCGTGATGGATCAACCGGCTTGATGGTGCCCGTATGAAAAAGACCTGCAATGCCGCACATGGATTTGCGCGTTAATCCACGCGGCCCGCGCGGTCCATCCATTCACCGAGGTCGGCGGTGGAAGACCGGAAATCATAGATTGCCTGCGCGCCGTTCTCATCCGCCGTTTCTGTAGCAGAGATGATCAGCATCGCGGACGGCTGCGCGCGCAGCAACAGCCGATCCCGCATGGTGATCAGCTTGAGACGCAAGGCGCTACCCCCGCTCCAATCTCCTGCACGATACCAAGTTTCTGCGACCCGGCGATGCATTCCCAGCGCCTGCAAACGCGCGCCCACCACGCCATCAGGCGCAGTTGCAGCAGACAGCCAGCGCCACTCGGTGTCAGGCGGCAGAGCGCCCTCGCCGAATGCGCCAGCCTCCCGGCCCTCCGACTGCGCAGCGTAAAGTGCATAGACAATTTCAACCACGCGCCCTTGGGCATCGCGGTAACTGCCACGAAGGACCTGATCGGCCCCGCCAGCGCGCGGCTGCCAATTGTATGGTTGCGCGGATGGGACCTGCGTCCAGCCTTCAACCTGTGGGAGCGTGAGTTGGTCCGCGATCTCTGCTTCGAGCGAATGCGCCTTGGCCGACCACGCGATTGTGACCAGCGCCATCGCTGCCAAAGCCATCAGCGCATACCAGCCTTTGTCACCGGCACTTTCAAACCGGTCAAACACCCGTATCGCCGCAATGCTTTCGCCGTCGATAAAAGGCGTATCGACATCGCGATCAAAAAACTTCCACGCGATAGCGAGAAGCAAGCCCATCACCATCGCGAAGAAAATCCAACCGTAGAAAATGTGATCGAAACCTGCAGCGAAGGCCACTCCCTGTGATTGCGCGATAAATATTGTGCCCCAGGCGCGCACTCCATTCGCCAGGATCGGGATGATGACAGCGAGAGCCATAAAGGCCCCACGCAGGCGCCAGGATTGGAAGCACACATGGGCAACCAGAGTGCCGAGCGCGACCATCGCGACTAAAAACTTCACGCCCGAACACGCTTCTGCCACTTCGAACAGGCCCGCTGGCGTGTCGATGAACACACCATCAATATGGGCAGGAATACCGCTCGCCATAGTTAGCGCGATCGTGATGTCGGCGGTGATCATCTGCAAAGCCGGAACCAACTCATCGCCAATCGGCACCAGGAACAATGCGTAGCAAAGCGGAAAAAGCAGCGCCCAGCTGATGCGCGGGCCAAGCATCGTCAGAACTGCTGCCTGCAGCGCGACCACAACGCCAAGATGTGTCGCCGTCGCAAGACCGGATATGTCACCCAAAAGCCAAAGGAACAGGGCTCCAGCCAGCGGGATCAGGCCGGGCCACCAGGAATGCGGTTGCAGCTTCGCCAACTCTCCTGATCTTTGGCAAACAAGCCAGACCAAAATTACAGGGACAAGAAGAATGTGATTATAAGTGGAACTGTCCCACCAATGAACCATCATGTCGGCCCAGTCGGGCGCAAACAGCAGAAAAACTGCCGCCCACGCCAACGCCAATTGCGCCAGCGGCTTCCGCCAGGCTGGCGTTAGCCGGTCTGCGATCAGCGCCCTTTGCGGAGAGATCGCATCAAGCCGCATCGCACAGCGCCTTACCATCGAAGCCCATAAGCGCAGGCAGCTCCGCCATCATCGCAGGCCAACTCATGGTGTTCAGGACAAACTCCCGCGCGGCCTGCCCTATGGCATCGCGCATCGCGGGATTTTCAATCAATTGGAGCGCGCACGATATGAGTGCCGCGTTGCTTTCGCCAATCATGAAGTGCTGCCCATCAACAGCATCAATGCCAGTCGCGGCCTCCGTACTGAGCAACACGCAGCGCGCCATCGCCATCGCCTCCAGCACCTTGTTCTGAACACCGCGCGCAATTGTAAGCGGGGCGACAACGACATCGGCGCTTGCAAGGAAGGGCCGGACATCGGGCACGGCGCCCCAGACTGTGACCCCCGGAAGGTCGCCCAGTTTGACGACCGCAGCCGTTGGAGCACGCCCGACGATGTGGAACTGTGCATCAGGTCGTTGTACGCGGATTGCGGGCAGTATTGCCCCGGCAAACCGAGTAACGGCGGCGATATTGGGGGCGTAGTCCATTTGACCCGTGAACACGAAATGTGGCCCTTCGCCGGACATCTCCACGAGCGGCTTTACGTCGCTCGGATCGTAAAAAACGCAGTCGATGCCATTGCGCAGCGCACGAATGTCTGCGCCGCCGGTAACGCGGGAGCGCAGCAATTCCGCTTCCTCGGCGCTCACCAGCAGGGTGTGGTTGGCGCGTACCGCGAGATCGCTTTCCATCGCGCGCAGCAATCGCCCTTCCCGTCCATCAATCCAAGCACGCGGCCCGGAACCGTCCCTGGCGTAAGCTTCAAACTTGGCCGAATCGACATCGACCAGATCAACGACCAGATGGCCGTTTGCATTATCGGACCAATCAACGGGCACATACTGGCCCATTTGGCCGGAAAAGACGTAAATTGCAGCAATGTCCTGTTCGGCGAGCGTTTGCTTCACCCAGCTTTTCAATTGGTCGGAACGAAAAGCAGTGAGGCTGACAGGCTCAGTCCGTGCCAGCGCCTCAACTCCGGCAAGCGGCAGGGGCTTTGACCGCCGCGGCATGCAATACGATGCTGCGATTGCCGCCAGTTCATGCTCATAGGCAAAGTCGCCGCTATCCTCGGCCAGGCAACCCACGTGAACCGGCGCAATCTGCGCCAGCGCCTTCAGCACATTATGCGAACGGATCTTGTCGCCCCGATCAGGTGGGAAAGGCAGGCGATGGGCAAGGAAGAGGATGTCACCGCTCACCCCAACCCCCGCGCAATAATCGGGCCGAGCCGATTGGCGGCCGGCAATGGCAGCTTCTTCCAGAGCGCAATGCGCGACTGATGCTGCTCGCTAGTTGGATCGGCATCGCGGGCCTCGTGTCCCGCTGCAGTCCAGCTTGCGTAGGAAAGCGGCTCCGGTTCAAAACCCCAGTTCTTCTTGAAGCTGTAGGCCCCGCTGCCGGTCTTGCTTCGCCCGAAATCGAACCGGTCACAGCCACGGCTGCGGGCGTGGAGCATCAGTGCATAATACATCCGGTCGTTGGCGCGCAGATACCTCGCCGCCATTGTGCCGCCGCCCCAATAAGGCATGACTGCACCGCCGTGATAGAGCGACAATACACTCGCAACCGCTTCGCCTTCATGGCGCACGGTAAGGATATCGGCGTCCAGCGTATCCAGCACAGCATCAAACAGGCTGCGCGGGAAGACCGGCGTACCGAGGTTGCGGACGCTGGCGGCGTAGACGGCATAATGGGCGGCCCGATCGGCCGCACCGCTACCGACGGAAACCGAAAGTTCGTTCTTCAGTGATCTACGCACTTCAGCGCGCTGTTTACGCGGGATGGCAGTAAGTTGCGCGTCATCGTCTCCAGCAAGAGGCTGCACGAAACCGCAATGGCTGTCCGTTCGCACTTCCCAGCCCACGCCCGCCGGGCCACCGCGCAATTCAATGGTCGTGCAGGACAGGCGCAGCGCATATTCGGTGGCTGCATTGCACAGCGCTGAAGCCGTGCTGTCATCATCGGCAAGAATGCCGCCTTCCACAGCAAACCCGCTGGAGGCGAGCATCCGGCCGAAGATTGGTGAATGCACTTCTGTAAGCGGAAGCCAACCGGTGATCGCGCTTCCCTGTTCCGCGATCAATCCGCAAGCGCGCTGGCCAGTGCCCTTTTCGATAGCACGAAGCCATGCAGGGCGGTGAAAAACAGAGCCAGCCTTGGTTGCAACAAATGCCTCAATCCGCGCCGCCTCGTCAGGTTCGCGCAAATTGGCTGTGCGGACGTGTTCGCGTGTCAGGCTAAACGGCGCATTCACGTGTCCAACTCGTACTTCGCAGCCTTTTCGGCAGCTAGCCTGGCGTTCTCTCGGTGAGCGATCAGATCAATCCGGCCCCACGAAAATTCATTGATAAGCTGGTTCAGCTTGTCTGACATCTTTGAAAGATTGGTGTAATGGCGCAGTCGTGATCGCAGCGGAGCGCCAGAAACGCGCGGTTGGCCGGGATCGATTTCCCACGGGTGGAAGTAAAAGATCGCCGGGCGCTGCTCTTCACGGTTGACCTGCCGAATTGCCCAGCGGCTGAAAGCATAGGGCAGCACGCGGAAAAATCCGCCGCCGCCCGCAGCAAGCCGTTTTCCGCGAAACTCTGCCGTGGTTACCGGAAGTTCGATCAGATCATGCCACGGCATCGGACGGAAAGCGAAGCGCGGGGCATCCGCCCAACCGTAATGATCATGCGCAACCGGAGCGACACTGGATGAATAGAGATAGCCTTGTTCAGCCAGTTCCATAAAGGCCCAGGGCGTGCGGTGGTCGATGGAAAAGCTGGGTGCGCGATACCCTATCACGCGTTTGCCGCAGCAATCCTCGATTGTCTTGCGCGTCTTCTCAAGATCGCGCGCGAAGGTCTGCCTGTCCATACGAAAAACACGTTGATGGTCCCATCCATGGCTGGCGACTTCATGGCCGCGTTTCGCGATTTCACGCAGGAGCGTTCCATGCCGTTGCGCAACCCAACCAAGCGTAAAGAACGTGGCCGTAGCTTTTGCTTCATCGAACAGGTCAAGTATCGCGTGAACGTTACGCTCGACACGGTCATCAAGCCCGCCCCAGCTATCACGTTCGATCACGTCCTCGAACGCGCCGACCTGAAACCAGTCCTCGACATCGACCGAAAGGCCGTTGACGATGGCTTCCTGCGCCTCGCCCTTTTCCTGAAATGTGATCGCGTTCACCGCACAGAGCTCCTCAGGCGGCCTTGCTCGATTCCATTTCGCCCTCAATCCATTCGATCAGCATCGTCAGCGTCTGGCGGATAGATCGTTCCTGTTCGAAACATCGGGCTTCAATAAGGGCGATCTGTTCACGCATGACCTCAATCTCCGGTTTCACCACGTCGATGACGGCCTGATCACCCTGGTTGGAAAGTTCCACCACGGCTTGCTGCAATTCAGCAATCTGCGCATCCCGGTCGGCCATTGCAGCTTCGAACATTTCCATGTCCACGCGCGGAACAGTCGGCATTGCCTTGACCGGTTCAAATTCCGGATCTTTGGACTTCAGCGGCGAAGGTGCCGCTTCAGGGAAAGCGCGTTCTGCTTCCATTTCCGACAGAACGGACTGGAGCAAAGACGCATCGATGCGAGAACGTTCTTCAACCGCACCAAGCAACATCAGGCGATTGGCAATCTGGTTGACGCGGCGCGGAATACCGCCCGAAGCTTCGAAAACCTCGGCAAACACCCGCTGGTCGAAAGCCGGATTTCCTTCCCATCCAACCTTTTCGAGACGGTGGATGATGTAAGGTTCGATTTCGCTTTTCTGCATCGGCTCAAGATGATGAGCCGCGATCACACGCTGGCGCAATTGCTCCAGCCCGCCGTCGTTCTGCAGGGTCACGCGGAATTCCGGCTGACCCAGCAGGAGCGTCTGCAGAAGGGGATGGCTGCCGAGCTGGAAATTGGAGAACATGCGCAGTTCTTCGAGAGCTGCGACCGACAGGTTCTGCGATTCGTCCACCACAAGCAGGCAGCGGCGACCCGCCCGGGCCTCCTCGTGCAGGAAGCTTTCGATTTCGGTCAGTGCAGTGGCCTTGTCATGCCCTTCGACATCAAGACCCATGGCCGATGCAACTACGTGAACCACTTCGGACTCGTCCAGAGCGCTGGTCACGATCTGGGCGACCGTCACCTGCTTCGGATCGAGGCTTTCCATCATATGGGCTACCAGAGTCGACTTACCCGAACCGATTTCGCCGGTAATGACGATGAAGCCTTCGCCCTGCGCCAAACCATATCCAAGATAGGACAACGCCTTGCGGTGCGTGATCGAACGGAAATAGAATTCCGGATCGGGCGTCAGCTGGAATGGTTTGCCGCTCAGGCCATAGAAGTTGTCGAACATGTTTCGGTTTCCCTTTGGACCCGTCAGAAAGTGTAGCGAAGACCGACAAGGGCCGATGCGGCCTGGTAGTCGGGCAGATCTTCGCGAGTGATACCGTCAAGGCCAACAGCAGCTGTGCCGCTGAGCCCTTCGATGAAAGTACGATCGTAAGCTGCGGTCACGCTGTAACCGAGCGCCTGGCCGGAACTGTCCAACCCGCTATCGAACAGCGATGCAGACCCGCCGAGCGAGAACTGCGACCATCGATCGAGTTGCCGCGATCCGTAAGCCGCAAGCCAGTAATTCTCGTCTGCAATACCGTCGATCCCGGCGAGGACCGTATTCTGGCCGGCAATGAAGGTGCGGCGATCATAGCCGGCGCCAAAGCCAAACGAAGTGCGCCCGAAGCTTGCGCCATAACTGGCAGAAACGCCGCGGCTGCGGAACACGCCGGACCGGATTGATCCAAGACGCGCGAGCGCGCAATTGTCTCCCTCCGTGCCAATGACACAGCCGCCCAGATCACCCGTTACCGGATTGCGGAAGGCGTCAAAATCTGTGCCAAGATCGCCCAACGCGCCAACCACCTGTCCGCCAAAACTGTTGATGTTGTCATAAACTGAAACATTCAGGCTGGAGCGGTCATCGGGAGCATAGGACAAGGAGCCGTAATAGGTGGTCGAACCATAGCGGCGACCAACCGAGGCGGTCAGCGACGTACGGTTGCTGGGCCTCCACATGACGCCTGCATCCCAGATTATCCCATCGGTTTCGTAAGCGATCTGGCGCGGCGCGCTGCGATCTGTGACGAAACGACCATCGGTGCCGATGACCGGATCGCCATTGATGTCACGCAAGGCATCGCGGCTGGAAACTTCCACGTCTTCATAACCAACACCGCCGATCAGGGCGACGTTGGGCGATACCGGCACAGTAACGTCCGCGCGGACATGGCGATCATCGATACGCTGATCGAGATTGGATACGTCCTGCCGGTTCCAACCTGCACCGATACCAACCCCGATCGGCAAAACGGTGTCTGGTGCGATACCAGCCCTTACCACGGCGTTGTGTGTGGTTGAATCGTCGAAGATATCGGCGCGCTCTCCGCCTGGCGTGACGAGCACAGCATCGGGCGATTCCACTCGCGTATATCCCAGTCTGTATGCACCGGTAACTTCGGCAACACCGATCTGTGTCTGTACGGCAGGCCCGGCGTAAACCGAGTAAATTTGCGTCGTGAAATCATCATCGCCGCCGAAACCGCCGATTGATGTAGCGCCGCTGCCTTCAACCCGTGTGCGCGAGGCGAGGCCGCCAGCTTCAAAAGTCACATTCGGGCCGGCAAGTGCCAGCGATGTACGGGCAATGCCGGAGAAAGTATCAGTATCCGCCACATCGTCGCTGTATCCGATACGGCGTTCGTAGCGCAGCGAAGCAGAGCCTTGTGAATAGCGCCCGCCAAATCCGGCATCCACACCTGCGGCGACGCGCGAATAGGTGACCACGTCATCGCCTGGGGCAAGCTCGGCCGTTACGACCTGCGCAGCCTCGATGTACGGCGCAATCTCTACGCCGCGATCAGAGCTGCGTTGACTGCTGCGGCCCTCTTCGACTTCACCCGATTGCTGGGCCAGCACGGTTGATGGCGTCACCGCAAGGGCAAGAATGGTGGCTATGGTCATACGCATGATGGCTATGCCTCTTGCCCGTAATAGGCACCAAAACGGCGACCACTCGGGCTGAAATGCGCTGCATTCAGCAGCAATTTGAGATCGGGACAGGATGAAAGCAGGGTCAGCGCATCTTCCAGCGCGCTCTGTCCGGTTCGGTCGGCACGGGCGACTACAATGGCCTGCCCCACGTGATTGGCCAGCTCTGCTGCAGGCGAAGCGGCCAGTGCTGGAGAACTGTCGAAAATCACGATGCGATTGGGCGCGGCACGGGTCAGCCGGTCCAGCACTTCCGCGGTCCGGGTGCTGGAAAGATATTCGCTGTCAGACGTGGTATGGTTGCCCGCTGGCAGCACGTAGAGGCCTGCCACATCGGTTGCCAGCACACAGTCTTCGACATTGATATCATCACGCGCAAGCACGTCCATGAACCCGGGGCCACGCGGCAATCCAAGCATGGAGAGGATCGATGGCTTGGCGAAATCGGCATCCACCAGCAGCACTTCACTATCTTTCTCTGCCGCCATCGCGAGCGCCAGATTGGCGGCGCAGTAGCTTTTGCCTTCGTTTGGCAACGGCGAGCATACAAGTACGCGCTGCGCTACTTTGCCCGAACCCGAATTGCGCGCCTTTTGCACAGATGCCAGCACCTGCCGCTTCACGATCCTGAATTCTTCAAGCAGTGCCGTGACCGGACCCTCGGGCTGTATCAGGCCATGTACCGCGAGGGATTCACGATCAAGTTCATGAATGCTCTGGGAAAATTCCACGTCTTCATAAATCGGCTCGGGCGCGACCTTTTCAGTTGCAACAGGGGCAACGCCTTCTGGTGGCAAATCGCGCGGGGGCATCCGCTTTGCAGCGGCTTTGGCAAGCGGAACCTCTGCTTCAACCTGCGGCTTTGCCACGGACCTGTTCTTGCGAACGATCTGACGATTTACCGGATCTCGCAGTTTCTTTGGCACCGGCGAAGGCGTAAAATCGCCGCCGAGCCCGAAGAAGGTCTCAGCACGCTCGAACAGCGATTTGCCCGGGGTCTGGATTTTGCTGTGTTCAGTCATTTCCTGTCCCTCAAGCCATCGTGCTGCGCTGGACGATTTCAACGCCCATCAGCACCACGAACAGCACGCCGAGCCCGCCGACGCCGGCTGCGAAATATTTGAAGCGCTGACGGCGCAGTTCACGGCCCGCTTCGGTGAATGTGTGTGTAATGGTGCCGATAACCGGCAGCCCGAAGGTACGCTCCATCTGGCCCGCCGTGGCAAAGGTCGAACCCAGCTTGCTGAGTGCAAAGGCGGTGCCCACACCGGCACCAAGACCAAGGATCAGCACACCAAACAGCAGCAATGCGCGGTTCGGTGCTGCGGGCACGCGCGGTGTGGTTGGCGGATCGACAACTTCGAACTGGACAGCACTGCGTTCATTTTCGACCTGTCCGCGCAATCGCAATTCTTCCCGGTCCTGCAACAATTCATCATACTGTTCGCGCAGCACTTCGTAATCGCGACTGATCCGCTGGGCTTCTGCAGCAACCCCCGGCTCACGGGCCTGGCTGGCATTGATAGAGGCGATTTCTGCCCGCAATGCAGCCGCGCGGGATTGTAACGACATTACATTGGACTGACGTTCACCCGTCATCGATTGAAGGGAGCTGTACGCTGGATTTGGCATGCTCGCTGCGCCGCTACCACCACCCGCAGCCTGCGCCCGTTCGCGCAAGCTCGCAACCGTGCGGGTGGCAGCGATTACATCGGGATGTTCATCGGTAAGACCGCGAGCACGCATGGCAGAAAGGTTGGCTTCTGCCTGTGCAAGCGTTGCCTGCGGACCGCCTCCACCTGTGCCGGGAATGGTAATGGAGCGCGGTGTGCTGGCCAGTTGCCCTTCGAGAGAAGCGGCAGCAGCCTGCGCAGCGGCCAGATCCGATTCGACGCTGCGCAACTCAGCGCGCGTCGCGCTCATCTGGGTCGCAATATTCTGTGCGCCGCCAATCAGATCGGGATGCTGCGCTTCGAATGCCAGGCGGCGTTCTTCAGCAGCTTCCAGTTCAGCTTCCCGGTTGGCCAGCTGCTCGTTAAGGAATTCAATCGAGCTGGACATTTCACCGCGCGCGCCGCCGAGATTTTCCTCTCGGAAAATGTCGATCATGCGCTGAGCTATGGTGTTTGCGAGCTGCGCATTTTCGGAATCGGACAAATCGCCGCGACCGCTTTGCGCAGCGATTTCAAAGATGTTTTCACCTTCACTGACCACCTGGATATCTTTTTCCAGACGGGCAATCGCTGCTTCCATATCGCCTGGTGAACTAACCCCATCACCGATCCGGGTGGAGCGGATGACTGTTTCCAGATTGACCGAGCTCACCAAAGTCTGGCGGATCCGGTCGATATCACGTTCACGCGCATTGGCGCCGATGCCAATCTGTTCGGCCAGCACATCATCCAGCTGCACAAAAATTCGCGCTTCTGATTCGTAAGTGTTCGGAATCAGCGCAATTACCAGCCAGCCAAGTAGGCACACGCCCCAGGCGATGCCCAGGGCTAGCCAGCGGCGGTTCCACACGGCCCAAAGTCCGGCACGCATTTCTTCAAGAAGGTGGTTCAAATGCCCGACCCCCTCAGAACATGCTTTCCGGGATGATGATGACATCGCCCGGCATCAGAAGGACGTTGGCTTCACTGTCACCGCGGCGCAGCAGATCAGACAGCCGCAAATCATATTCGCGCTGTTCACCGCTTTCGCGGTCAAACCGGATAAGCCGGGCGCGATTGCCTGCGGCATATTCCGACAGGCCGCCAACGGAAATCATCGCGTCGAGCAGTGTCATATTGGCGCGGAAAGGTATTGAGGCCGGCTCTGCTGTCGCGCCGACGATCCGCACTTGCTGGCTGAAAGTGCCGGCAAATTCGTTCACAATCACCGTGACGATCGGTTCTTCGATATATTGCGACAGCTGGAGACGAATGTCTTCCGAGAGCATTGTCGGGGTCTTGCCGACGGCAGGCATATCCGCGACCAGCGGAGTCGTGATACGTCCATCGGGACGGACCTGCACTTCTGCGCCAAGTTCATCATTGCGCCATACGTGAATTGTCAGCTTGTCGAGCGGGCCGATCACGTATTCTTCGCCCGGGCCTTCCTGCATGGAGACAAAACGGGCGGGTTCAAGCTGCGACCCTGCAGAACCACCGCTGCAGCCGGTTAGCGCAATGGCGAAACCTGCTGAGGCGAGGAGGGCTTTGGCCGGGAATGTCGTTCGCATCGAATGCGTCCTTCGTGAATATGCTGACGGTCAGCTGACGCGGCCTCAATTGCCACGCACGCATTGCGCCTCTGGATCCAGTCAGGCCTTCTCGCGAAAAAGGGTGAACATTGCGTTAGCTTTGCGGTCCCGAGCGGCAGAAAAGCCGCATTTTTTGGGCTGTGTCCCGTATCGGGACGTGCGCTTGCTGCGGTATCAAACGAGCATTTCGCGCGCTGCGCCCTGCCCGAGAAAAGTCGCCGGGCTGGCGCTTGCACCATAGGCACCGGCGCAGAACACAGCGACAAGATCGCCGACATCGGCGCGAGGCAGGTGAGCTTGATCGGCCAGCCTATCGAGCGGTGTGCACAGGCAACCGACCACATTAACCTCCTCGGCCGGCTCAGCACCGAAATGATTTGCAATTGCTACGGGGTAGTTGCGGCGAACAACCGTGCCGAAATTGCCTGATGCTGCGAGCTGGTGGTGCAAACCGCCATCGGTCACCAGATAGGTTGTGCCGTGGCTGATCTTTCGGTCGAGAATCCGCGTAAGATAAACGCCCGCCTCACCGACAAGATAGCGGCCAAGCTCTATCGCGAAGTTGGTTTCGCTTAAAATCTGCGGTAAATCAGCAAATTGCGATTTCAGCGCCGCGCCAATCGCAGCAATATCCAGCGGCGTATCGCGATCAAAATAGGGTATTCCGAAACCGCCACCCATGTTGAGATGCGGAACCGGGACACCAGCCTCCTTTCCAAGCCTTGCGGCCAGATCGAGGACATTCGCCTGCGATTCAATTATTGCATCCGCGTCCAGCGCCTGACTGCCGCTGTAAATATGAAAACCCCGCCAATTGGCACCTGCATCAACCAGCTTTCGTGCGAAAGCGGGAACACGTTCTTCATCGATGCCGAATGGTTTTGCGCCGCCACCCATTTTCATGCCCGAACCGCGCAGTTCGAAAGACGGGTTCACCCTGATGGCGAGACGCGGTGCTATACCAAGAGCCTTGCCGGCATCCAGAGCGCGCTCACCCTCACCCTCGGATTCGAGATTGAGCGTCACCCCGGCGCGAACGGCAGCGAACAGTTCCCGGTCACGCTTGCCCGGCCCTGCAAAGCTGATCTCCCGCGGCAGATACCCGGCGCCGCGCGCTTGCTCCAGTTCCCCGCCCGAAGCGATATCCAGCCCATCCACATGGTCCGCCATAAATTCGAGCAGAGGCGCGTAAGGATTTGCTTTCATTGCATAATGCAGGCGAACGCGGTCAGGCAGGGCGTCCCGGAGTTCTGTAATCCGGCGAAGTATGGCATCCTTGGAATAGACAAACAGCGGCGTATCGCCCGCTTCCTTTACCAAGGCACTCGCAGTCTTGCCACCAATGGCCAATTGGCCGTCAATGGTTTCGAAATAGGGGGGAATGGGGCCAAGCGGTTTCATTCCGCCTCCTCTTTCAATCGCGCGCGGTCAATCTTGCCGTTGGCATTCAGCGGCATGACGTCAACCCGCCGGATGATTGCAGGCTGCATGAAATTGGGCAATTCACTGCGCAGTGCCTTTCGCATGGCGTCCTCATCGCCGCTGCCACGCATGACCAGATGAATCGCATGACCCAGCCGGTCATCGGCGATGCCAAAAGCGACCGCTTCATCTGCAAGACCTGTGGCCAGTGCGACATCTTCGATTTCCTGCGGACTGATCCGGTTGCCCGCACTTTTTATCATCGCGTCGTCGCGCCCGACAAAATACAGCAAGCCATCCTCTTCGCGGCGGACCGTATCGCCGGACCAGACTGCTGTGCCGCCGTATCGCGATGCAACCGGTGCCGGCTTGAAGCGAACCGCAGTGCGTTCGGGATCCTGCCAATACCCCTCCGCCACCAGCGGTCCGCAGTGGACAAGCTCCCCCTCATTGGCGACCTGTCCCTTGTCATCGACCACCAGAATTTCGGCGAATGGAATAGCGGTGCCCATGGAAGTCGGGTGACTGTCCACCAGATCGGGATCGAGGTAAGTTGAGCGGAAGGCTTCGGTCAGACCGTACATCGGGAACAGCCGTGCAGCTGGAAATATCCGGCGCAGATCGCGCACGAGATCTGTCGTCAATGCGCCACCGCTATTGGTCATCCGTCGCATGGGGGCGACGGCCTCCGCCGTCCATTCCTGCTCGGTCAATTGTACCCAAAGCGGCGGCACGGCGGCCAATGTGGTGACACCATGCCGCGCGCAAGCCTTGATAACATCTCGCGGCGTCAAATAATCCAGGGGAGCAACGCGGCCACCTGCAAACCATGTCGAAAGAAGCTGGTTCTGACCGTAGTCGAAACTGAGCGGCAGCACTGCCAAGGTAACATCATCGCTCCGCAGGCCAAGATAATGCGCGACGCTGACGGCACCGAGCCAGAGATTTGCGTGGCTTAGCATCACCCCCTTGGGTCGCCCGGTCGATCCGCTGGTGTAAAGAATGGCGCAGAGATCTTCGGGATCTGCGGACGAAATTCCCATGACCCCATGAAAACCATCTAGCACGGCGCAGAGTTCCTTTTCCTCCACAACCTTGCAAGCAGCAGGAAGATCGCCCTGTTCAACCGAGCCAAGCCGTCCCGAATTGGCAACCAACAGGCTAGCGGAACAGTCCTGCAATATATGGCGAACTTGCGCGTGTTTCAGCAGCGGATTGACAGGCACATGGACCAGCCCCGCCCGCGCAGCGGCAAGCGGCATCAGGCAAGTCAGTTCACCCTTTGCAGCCCAGGTGGCAACGCGTGCCCCCGTCTCGGGCACCTGCTCTGCCAGCCACGCTGCCATGCGTGCAATACGGGTTCTTAAGTCCTTCCAGCTAAGGGTTTGCCCGCGCAGGATCAGCGCTGCATCGCCATCCGCCCCGCAATCTGCGAGGTGATCTAACGGCTGTGGCACGGAATTTGGCGCGATGGACATTCAACCTCTTGGGGATATGCAGCAAGTGACAGCGATCAGCTATCACGACACGGTTAACGATCTGCAAGGGCTTGATTGGTCTGCGAGCAGCCCTTTTGCTCGGCTAGAATGGTTTCGCCTGTTGGAAGAAAGTGGCGTGGCCCCGGTTTTTGCCACGATACGCAAAGGCGGCGACGCAGTTACGCTGCCGCTTCGGCGCAACGGCGCGCGAATGGAATCCCTGACCAATTGGTACGCCTTCACCTGGGCAGATATGAGAACCAGCGGATTGACAGACTGTACCATGGCGGAAGATCTCGCCCGCGACCTTGCCCGCCGCACAGTCCGCGTCGAGCTGTCAAAGTTACCGGAAGACGATGGCACCGAGGGGCGCCTTGCCAATGCCTTCGAGAAAGCAGGCTGGATTGTTCTGCGCTCTCCTTGTGACACCAACCACATTCTGAAATTGCGGGGCCGTGATTATTGCGAATATCTGGCCGACCGCCCCGGCCGGGTGCGCACGACACTGAAACGCAAGGCCAAAAAGGTCGAAGTGACACTGGCAACCAGCTTTTCCGACGAAGACTGGGCCTTTTACGAAGATATTTACGCAGACAGCTGGAAGCCGGAAGAAGGCGACCCTGCCATGCTCCGCCGCTTTGCCGAGGGTGAGAGCGTTTCGGGTCGATACCGTTTCGGCCTTGCCCGCCACGAAGGCACACCGGTGGCAGCGCAGTTTTGGACAGTCGACAGCGGGATCGCCTACATTCACAAGCTGGCGCACCGGGAAAGCGCCAGGCCGTTATCTCCAGGCACAACCGTAACTGCTGCATTACTCCAGCATGTCATCAACACAGACGGCGTCACAATGGTCGATTTCGGTACAGGTGATGATCCTTACAAGCGGGACTGGATGGAGGACACACGCACACGTTGGCGGCTCTCCTGTCTGCGCCCTGGCAGCCCGCGCAATTGGCCTGACATCTGCAAGGCAGCTTTACGCAAACTTGTCAGCCGCGATCTCGCTGGCTAGGGCGACAGACCTATGGCGAGCAAACTCCCCGTTCCGGTCGAGCAGACCGGCGATATCGATCTTGTTCTGCGACAGGTTTTGCAGGACGTCCTTGGTCTGTCAGACGACCGCGTGGCAGAACTGGATGCCGATTCCGGCCTATTCGGCCATTTGCCGGAACTGGATTCGATGGCTGTCGCCGGGCTGCTAACCGAGATTGAAGACCGCATGGATATCATCATTGAAGATGACGAAGTTGATGGCGAAATGCTGGAAACGTTCGGCGGGCTTCTGACTTTCCTCGCTGAAAAGCGCGCTGACGGCTAGGCCCGATGTTGACACGCACATGGCCCTGCCCACTGTCCGGCGGCGGCGTGTCCCACGAACTGGCATTGGCTTTCACGAAGGATCGCGGGGCCAATGTCCTGATGATACCTCCTTTGTTTGACGAACATAACAAGCTGCGCGCGCAGATAGTCGCGGTAATGCGCTGCCTTGACCGTGCGGGGTTTGATTCCGTTCTTGCCGATCTTCCGGGCTGCAACGAAAGTCTGGTACCGCTGGAAGACGTGACCCTGTCAGGATGGCGTGCCGCAATCCATGCTGCAGCGGAATTGCTCGGGTGCACACATGTTCTTGCTTGGCGAGCTGGCGCGCTGTTAGCTCCGCCAGAGCTTCCCGGATGGCAATACGCGCCGCTGACCGGTGCCAAACAGCTGCGCGCCATGCTTAGAGCGCGCACTATCGCTGCACGTGAGGCGGGCAAGGCAGAGGTGATGGCAGACCTGGAAAAGATCGCGCGAACCGATGGTATTGCGCTTGCAGGCTGGCAGCTCAGCGCTGAATTGTTCACCGGGCTCGAAGCAGCGGAACCGCAAACGGGCACCTTCCAGCATATAATAACGCAAGCCGAAATCGGTGGGCCTGCATTATGGCTACGCGCAGAGCCGGAACGTGATGATGAGCAGGCCGACGCCCTGGCTGAGCTTGTTGTAGGGCAAATCGGATGACCCGGCGACATATCCCATTTCCTTGCGCGGAAGACACGCTGATCGGAACCCTTGATGAAGGTGACGAACACTCCGGACTGCTGATCGTCACTGGCGGAAACGAAATCCGCAGCGGTGCTTTCTCGGGCCTGGCGACACTGGCGGCCCGCGTTGCTTCGGCAGGATATCCGGTTTTCCGTTTCGACAGGCGCGGCGTGGGCGACAGCAGCGGCAGCAACAGTGGCTTTCACAGTGCGGAGCATGATCTTGCCGCCGCGATCGCCGCCTTTCGCGAAAACTCACCGCATATCCAGCGAATCATCGCGTATGGCAATTGCGATGCCGCCACCGCGCTGATGCTGAATGCCGGCGGGGGCTACGATGCGTTGGTTTTGGCCAATCCTTGGACTTTCGAGGACGATCAATCTGGCGTCATGCCGCCCGAGGCCATTCGCGCCCGTTATGTTGCCAAGTTGAGGGACCCGGGTGAGGCACTGCGTTTCTTGCGAGGCGGAGTATCACTCAAAAAGCTGGCAAGCGGAGTGCGAACGGCTCTAAAGTCCAGCGCACCACCATCCAGCCTGGTGGAAGACATGGCAAACGCCATGGCCTCGTATGACGGTCAGGTGCGCTATCTGATTGCAGGGCGTGATCGCACTGGTCAGGCCTTTCGGGCGGTTTGGCAAGGCGGCGATAACGTCGAAGTCAGAGCCGAGGCCGACCACGCCTTCTCAAAGGGAGAAGACAGCGCGTGGCTTCTCGATCAGATCCTGTCAGCCCTTAACGAACAGGCTCGCCAGCTCGACATGGGTTGACCAGCGAAACTGCCCCACCGGGCGCAATTCCTGCAAAACATAACCCGCATCGCGAAGCATCGTGCAATCGCGCGACCAGCTGGAAGGGTTGCAGCTGATGTAAACAACGCGGCCAATTCCACTTGCTGCGATTTGCTCAATCTGAGTGCGCGCACCTGCCCGTGGAGGATCGAGGAGAACGCCGTCGAACTGGCTTAATTCGTCGGGACGCAGGGGGTTGCGGAACAGGTCGCGGTGGCTCGTTTCCACCGGAAGACGCGCAGGATTGGCCGCGCTGCGACATGCGAGCACAGCCGCCCGATCTGCTTCCACCGCCAGTACCTTTCGCCCTCGCCCAAGTGCCAGGGCAAACGTGCCGAGGCCTGAAAACAGGTCTGCCACATGCTCGCAATTGCCCAGCCATTCACGCGCCGCACCAACCAGCGCCGCTTCTCCGTGAGCCGTCGCCTGAAGAAATGCACCTGCCGGATAGGCCACCGGAATACCGCCCAGCGTTACGGTTACAGGCTCTGGCTCCCAAAAGCCCTCCGCGCCATAACCGGCATCTAGGGTCAGGCGCGCAAGGCCATTATCACGACAGAAATCCAGCAGGTTTTCGGTCTGCTCCAGCCCATCAGGCATGAAGCCCTTTAGGCCGCAATCAACACCCTGATCAGTCTTCGCCAGATCGATGTCGATCGAATATTTGCGCTTAAGCGGCGCGAAGTACTTCCTCAGCGGCTCGATCAAAGCGAACAGTTCAGGTGCGAGAACATGGCATTCACTCAAATTGACCAGATTGTGCGACCCTGCGGCGTTAAAGCCGATCGAAGGACGACCACCACCATTGATCGCGCGAAGACTGGCACGGCGACGCGAATGCGGCGGTGACATGGCAGGCGGCGCTATCAACTGCGGATTAAGGCCCTGCCCTGCGGCTGCATGGGTAACGCGGTCGGATACGAACTGCGCCAGCGTTTCCTCGTCGCAGTGCTGCAATTGGCAACCGCCGCATTTGCCGAAATGGCGACACGGCGGTGCGGCGTGATGCGGGCCTTGCATAAGACTGCCATCAGGCAGCACCGTATCTCCCGGTGCAGCAAAGGCGACATGCTGCCCTTCTGCGGTCACTCCGTCGCCCTTCGCGGCAATGCGGATGATTTCTTCAGATGCACTCACATGAATTCTCCGTAAGCATCTGAAATATAATCGTTCAAATCAGAAGCCGAAAAGGCTGAACCGGCTCTGCGCGCGGACTGTGCATGCAACCAACATCCCTGTTCCGCAGCATCGTGCGCAGCCATACCCGTTGCAAGCCTGCTGGCAATCAATCCTGCCAGGATATCACCCGTGCCCGCTGTGCTCAGCCAGCTTGTAGCGGACGGCATGATAACAAGCGGCGCGCCCGGCGCAGCGATCATAGTGTCAGGGCCTTTCGCCACCAGGACGCCCTCTATTCCCTCAGCCAGTTCAATGGCCTGCTCTGCCCTGTCTAGTCCGACCGCCCCGAATACATTCGCCAAGACTTCAAGCTCGCCGGCATGCGGCGTCACAATGATCGGACAGTCGCGCTTTTCGAGCATGCGAGGCTCCAGCAAAACCAGCGCATCTGCATCACAGACGGTTGGTAAATCGCAAGACAAGACCCAATCAAGCCGCGCCCGCGCTTCCGCACTTCGCCCAAGTCCCGGACCCACCAGAAATGCATCAATCCGGTGATCGGGAGCGGGGTTGAAGAGCGATCCGCAATCAACCACCAGGTCAGGCGGATGAGTGGCCATATCATCCCCTTCGCCCGCAAAAATCTTCACATATCCCGCACCGCCGTGCTGCGCGGCTTTGGCTGCAAGGATCGCGGCGCCATGCATTTCGCCAGCCACCACCGCCAGTAAGCCACGTGAATATTTATGCGCAGTCCGGTCCGGCGCCTTGAAAACCGGAGGAATAGAAACCCGCGCTGTATCGCGACCAGGCTGTATGCCGATATCGACCAGCCGCTTTGCACCCATTTGAACCATTGCCGGAACCAGCCAATGGGCGAATTTCCACGCACCCAGCGCTATCGTAAGGTCATAATTGGGCAGAGCTTCATTCAGCATCTCACCATTGTCGCTATCGACCCCACTGGGCAGATCAACGGCAATGCAATAATGGTGAGCCAGTGCCAATTCGCGCAGCAAGACCAGCAAGTCATCCGCGATCGGCCTGCCAAGCCCCGTTCCAAACAGGCAATCTACGAATATGCAATTGTCTGCATGCTCCACAGGCTCTCCAGCCCAACGGGCTCGAGCCGTTCGGGCAGCGTCAGTCTTGGGCGCGATAGGAGCGATCACATCCACATGCAGACCGCGTTCCTGCAGGGCCCGCGCGATGACGTAGCCATCCCCGCCGTTGTTTCCCGGGCCGCATAATACGGTGACGGATCGACCGGCCGCCATCCGCCAGATCCACTCTGCTGCGCCTGTCCCGGCGCGCTCCATCAAGGTTTCAACGCTGTCGCTTGCTTGAACAAGCGCATCTTCTGCGGCTCGCATTTGCGCAGTGGAGAGTATCTGGCAAAGCGGTTTCATGGCCTATTCAGCCACAGGGAGGCGATATCTGTCAGAGCCGACACGAACCTCGATCAAGCCGTTACCCCGTTCGACATTTGCCTGTTCCACACCATCGGCCGTCACAATACCGCGCCCGGGTACGCCAAGTTCAAACCTGCGAAAACCGCCATCGGGATGGCGCACGGTGAGCAGGCGCTGGCCGTCAACTTCCCCGCGCTCCATCGTGCAATCGGCAGCGAAACCCGCGGCACCGGAAAGTGCGCATTCGACACTGGTTCCAGCAGTTTCGTCCCCGCCATCCAGACAGGCGGCAAGCGATAGCGGCAAGATCAGGATCAGTCGCTTCATGATCTGCGTTTTCCGGTTATCTGCGAGACATCGCGAACCGCACCGCGGGCAGCGCTCGTGGTCATTGCAGCATAGGCTTGCAAGGCAGGCGAAACCTTGCGCTCCCGGTGCTCTTCAGGCTCCCAGGCTGCATCACCTTTCGCCTCCATCACCGCACGGCGACGGGCAAATTCCTCATCCGATATGGCAAGATTGATCGTGCGATTGGGAATGTCGATATCGATCCGGTCACCCGGTTCTACCAGAGCGATTTCACCGCCCTCGCCCGCTTCCGGGGAAACATGGCCGATGGACAGTCCGGAAGTGCCGCCAGAAAATCTGCCGTCTGTAAGCAAGGCGCATTCCGCACCAAGGCCCTTCGATTTCAGATAGCTGGTGGGATAAAGCATTTCCTGCATGCCCGGCCCGCCTTTCGGACCTTCGTACCGGATCACAACCACATCGCCCGAAACAATCTCGCCGGCCAGAATTGCATCGACTGATGCATCCTGGCTTTCAAATACCTTTGCAGGGCCGGAGAATGTAAGGATGCTGTCATCCACGCCCGCCGTTTTCACAATGCATCCGTCACGCGCGATATTGCCGTAAAGCACCGCCAGACCGCCATCCTGGCTGAAGGCATGTTCCTTGCTGCGGATCACCCCGCCTTCGCGGTCAAGATCAAGCTCGTCCCAGCGACGGGATTGGCTGAAAGCGGTCTGTGTCCGTACGCCGCCAGGCGCGGCTTTGTAGAATTCATGCACTTTGGGATTGGCGTTCCGGGAAATGTCCCAATCATCCAGCGCGTCGCCCATCGTCGGGCTGTGCACGGTGGGCAAAGCGGTGTGGAGGAGGCCAGCGCGGTCCAATTGGCCCAGAATGGCCATGATCCCGCCCGCGCGGTGAACGTCTTCCATATGAACATCGCTTTTCGCCGGCGCGACCTTGCACAGGCACGGCACGTGGCGGCTCAACCGGTCGATATCCTTCATCGTGAAATCGACCCCAGCCTCATGTGCGGCAGCCAACAGGTGCAGCACCGTGTTGGTGGAGCCGCCCATCGCGATATCCAGGCTGACAGCGTTTTCAAAAGCTTCAAAGCTGGCGATTGAACGCGGCAGGACGCTGGCGTCATCTTCCTCGTAATACCGTTTTGCCAGTGTCACGACGAGGCGGCCTGCGCGCTCGAACAGGCCCTGCCTGTCAGAATGGGTGGCGAGCTGTGAACCATTGCCGGGAAGCGAAAGTCCCAGCGCTTCGGTAAGGCAGTTCATCGAATTGGCGGTAAACATACCGGAACAGCTGCCGCAGGTCGGGCAGGCAGAGCGTTCAATCTCCGCCACTTCCTCGTCGGAATAACTTTCATCGGCTGCGGCAACCATCGCATCGACCAGATCGAGCGCGACTTCCTTGCCTTTCAGGACAATTTTGCCGGCTTCCATCGGCCCACCGGATACGAATACCACCGGCACATTCAGCCGCATCGCTGCCATCAGCATTCCGGGCGTTATCTTGTCGCAATTGGAAATGCAGACCATTGCATCGGCGCAATGCGCGTTGACCATATATTCGACGCTATCGGCAATCAGATCTCGGCTTGGGAGTGAATAGAGCATTCCGTCATGCCCCATCGCAATTCCATCATCGACCGCTATCGTATTGAATTCCTTGGCAACGCCGCCCGCCGCCTCAACCTGACGCGCAACCAGCTGGCCTAGGTCTTTCAGATGGACGTGGCCCGGCACGAACTGGGTGAAGGAGTTGACGATCGCGATGATCGGCTTGCCGAAATCGCCATCCTTCATACCTGTTGCGCGCCACAGTCCGCGCGCGCCGGCCATATTGCGGCCATGGGTGGAGGTGCGTGAGCGATAGACGGGCATGAGTAACTTTCCTGCGAATTTCGGATCGGGTTCGATATTTCCTATAGGAATCGCGCCGCAAATCGAAACAGGAAATGCTTTGAGGCTGTGAAGAGACGATCAGGCGGTTTCGATCGCTAGCTTCACTCTGCCAGCGACATCCGCAATAATTGCCGCCCAGCGCGCTTGCCCGCGTTCCTGCGTGATCAGATCATTGCGGATCTCGATCGCGCAATAAGGCCGGCCATGAGCTTCCGCATGGCGGTTCATTGTCGCGTTCAGTTCCTTACCCGAATACGGCTCGTTATCGCCAACGGTGACACCAAGTTCGCTGAACAGACGTATTGCATGACGCGCGCCGCGATCATCCTCATTATACAGCAGCCCGATTTCCCACGGACGTTCTTCTTTCGGTTTGCTCTCAAGCTTGGGTGTGAAGCTGTGAATCGACAGGATCAGACCCGGCTGAACATCGTTCAGCCATTTATCCAGCGCCTTGTGATAGGGTCGGTGATAATCGTTCAGGCGCTTCTCTCGATTGGCCCCGATATTACCTGGAATGAGGATACCGTCAGTGGTGGTTGGCACGAGGCCTGTCGATTCTTCTTCTCTGTGAAAGTCGATTACCAATCTACTGATATTGCCTAACATTGCCCCCATACCATGACGGCGCGCCAACCGCTCTGAAACACCAGATGCGCCGATATCATAGGCAATGTGGCTTTCCAGCGCCGGGCCGGAGATGCCAAGTTCTATGTCTTCTGGCACCTGATTGGACGCATGGTCGCAAACGACGACAATGCCGCCACGATTGGCCTCTCCGATCATACGGAAGACGGGTTCACTCATCGAAGAAATCCTCTCATCTGCCACCAGTCCGGATGGTCGGTAGCTAATGTCTCGGCCGCTCTATCGCGTTCCTCGACATGTTCAAACAGAGCAAAACAAGTCGCCCCTGATCCGGACATTTCGCACATCCACGGATTAACCGTCGCCAGTGCACGCAATACGTCCGCGATTGCAGGACACAAAGAGATTGCCGGAGCGCGTAGATCATTGCGTCCTTCGCGGGCAATCTTGCTGACCGGTCCTTCAGGCAGTGCCTCGCGGTCCATTCCGTCCCAAGCCTCGAATACAGGCCCGGTCGCCAGCGGAACCCGCGGATTGACCAGCAGCACGGCCATTCCGGTCAGGTCGCTTTCGACAGGTTCCAGTTCCGTGCCGGTGCCACGACCGATGCAGGTCACGCTTTCGACACAGGCCGGAACATCCGCGCCCAATTTCGCCGCGCGCTCTCGCCAGTCATCGGGCAATCCGTGAGCATCGCGTATGATGCGAAATACCGCGCCAGCATCGGCTGAACCTCCGCCCAGTCCTGCCGCCACGGGCAGGTTTTTCTCCAGAGTAATCGCCAAGCCATCCGGACGCGGAAGTTTAGAAAGCGCCCGCATCACAATGTTATCAAACGGATTATCAAGCGCGCCAGCAAACTCGCCTACCGTTGTCAGACTATCCGCATTGGCTGTGCGCGCAACAAGCTGATCACCTGCATCAACAAACGCAAACAGCGTCTCAAGCTCATGAAAGCCATCATCCCGCCGCGCCCGGACGTGCAGCGCGAGGTTTATCTTGGCGTATGCAGTTTGGGTCAGCTTCAAGCTGGCGAAACCCTTACATATTCGGATAGTTCGGACCGCCGCCGCCTTCGGGCGTGGTCCAGTTGATGTTCTGGTTCGGGTCCTTGATATCGCAGGTCTTGCAGTGGACGCAGTTTTGCGAATTGATCTGGAATTTGGGCTCCTGCCCTTCCTCGATCAGCCATTCATAGACCCCAGCGGGGCAATAGCGGGTGGATGGCCCTGCAAAGATCTCAAACTCGCTTTCCCGCTGCAATTCCAAATCCGCCACTTTCAAATGGTTAGGCTGGTCCTCTGCATGATTGGTAAAGCTGTAGGATACGCTGGTGAGGCGGTCGAAGCTGATCTTCCCGTCAGGCTTGGGATAATTGATCGGCTTGAACAAGTCGGCCCGCTGCGTTGTTGTATAATCGCGATGATGCTTCATCGCCGGGAGCACGCCGATTTTCAGCTGGCGCATCCACATGTCGATGCCAGCCAGAACTGTGCCGACATCGCCGCCAAACTTGGCGACCAATGGCTGCGCGTTCTTCACCTTCTTGAGTTCTGTCGCGATCCAGCTTTCGCGCAAATTCGCTTCATATTCCGCAACTTCAGTATGCTCTGCGCCTTCGCCAATCGCGACGGCGACAGCTTCTGCGGCCAGCATCCCGCTTTTCATGGCGGTGTGGCTGCCCTTGATTCGCGGCACGTTCACAAAACCCGCTGCGCAGCCAACCAGCGCGCCGCCGGGGAATGCGAGCTTGGGTACAGACTGCCACCCGCCTTCGTTAATCGCGCGCGCGCCATAAGCAACGCGGGTGCCGCCTTCGAGGTATTCACTGATCGCCGGGTGGTGCTTCCACCGCTGGAATTCCTGGAACGGCGAGACATAGGGATTTTCATAATCGAGCGCGGTCACGAAACCGAGCGCGACCTGACCGTTCGCCTGATGATACAGGAACCCGCCGCCCCACGTATCGCTTTCCGAAAGCGGCCAGCCCTGCGTGTGAATCACGCGGCCCGGTTCATGCTTTGACGGATCAATATCCCACAATTCCTTGATTCCAAGGCCATAAACCTGTGGCTGGCAATTCGCCTCAAGATCGAAGCGCTCCTTCATGATCTTGGTCAGATTGCCGCGCGCGCCCTCTGCGAACAGGGTGTATTTTGCGTGGATTTCCATGCCGGGCTGATAATCGGACTTATGACTGCCATCTGCAGCAACGCCCATATCCTGCGTAATAACGCCGGTTACCGCGCCCGCTTCATTGAACATCACCTCTGATGCAGGGAAGCCGGGGAAAACCATGACGCCCAACGCTTCGGCTTGCTCACCAAGCCAGCGTGTCAGATTGCCGAGCGATCCGGTGTAGCACCCATCATTAGACATGAAGGGCGGCAATGCGAGATGCGGAACGCTGACTTTTCCGCCTTTGCTGAGCATCCAGTGCCAATTGTCCGTGACAGGCGTTTCCGCCATCGGGCAATCCATGGTGCGCCAGTCGGGCAGCAGCTCGTCGAGCGATTTGGGATCAACCACCGCGCCCGAAAGAATGTGCGCGCCGATTTCTGAGCCCTTTTCAAGGACCACAACTTCAAGCTCTTCATTGACCTGCTTCAACCGAATGGCTGCCGCCAAACCGGCAACACCGCCGCCGACAACAACCACGTCGACGGGCATAGATTCCCGTTCACTCATCGCTTTATCCCGTTTTGCATATAATCCGTTGCAAGAGGACTTGATCGTTGCCCATGTGCAGGTCAAGACCGCGGTTGGTCTATACGATGGAAACACGCCCCCAATTAACGCTCGCAGAGCAATATTCCGCCACGCTGGATTGGTGGCGCGATGCAGGCGTGGACTGCCTGTTTGAAGATGATGTTCAAAACCTTCTTGCTAATGAACACGAGTCAGCGAACAAAAACGCGGCAGCCCAGGCTCCTGAAAGTGACGTGAAGGTCGCGCCGGAACCGGTAATACCGGAAATCGATCTTCCTAAGGATATGCCCGCTTTTCGCGGCTGGTGGATGGACCCTGAAACGCCGCTTCCTTCCGGCCATTCCCCTCGCATTGCCCCGCGCGGAGAAATCGGCGCACAGCTGATGCTGCTTGTGCCCATGCCAGAGGTTGACGACCGCGAACGATTGCTAGCCGGCCCGCAGGGCAAGATGTTGGACAACATTGCCATTGCACTGGGCATCGACGTGGGCCGGGCCTATTTTGCTTCTGCCATACCGGGCAATATGACCCTGCCCGACTGGGGTGGACTCCTGTCCGAAGGCGCTGGCGCAGCACTGCAACGCCATATCGAATTGGCAAAGCCACAGCGCGTGATCCTGTTTGGCAGCAAATTGCCGGCCATGCTTGGCCACGATCCTGCTGCACCGCCCGAATCTTTTACCGAGATCGCAAACATTCCTGCGCTCACCACTTTTGCCCCTGACCGTCTGCTTGACCATCCGCGCCAGCGCGCGCGGCTGTGGCACAGACTGCTTCAATGGACTGCCTGACAATGAAATCGATGAAGACTTGCATCAGCATACTCGCTCTTGCCGCTGCAGCTTTCGCTCCGTTGTTGGCGCAGGCGCAGGATACACGCACCTACTTCACTGCCCGCATCAACGCACAAGAAGTGCCGCAGCAGCTCTCCTCTGAGGAGCGTGATCATTACTCCCGCCTTTTCAATGCGATTGACGGGGAGCGCTGGGCCGATGTCGAGACGCTTCTTGCCCAGCGGCCTGACGGCCTGCTCACCGATTTTGCGCGGGCTGAATATTATCTGCACGCCAATTCACCACGCGTAGAACTGCCTGCATTGCTGGACTGGCTTCGGCGCGGGCAGGAATTGCCGCAGGCAGAACAGATTGGCCGCCTGAGCGTAACGCGCGGAGCCGAGCGTGAACCAGATCTGCCATATGTCCGCCAAACGACGTCACAAGGCACAATGCCTCGCCGTACGCGGCCAAGTTCCGTCGGCGATGGCAGTATGCCTGCCAGCATTCGATCGGCCATCTTGCAGCACATATCTGATGATGACCCCTACGGTGCGCGGCAATTGCTTGACGGAATCGATGCCAGCCTGAGCAGTCAGGCAAGAGCCGAATGGCGCCAACGTGTTGCCTTCAGCTTTTTTATAGAAAATCTTGATGCAGAAGCGCTGGCAATGGCGCAAACGGTGGGCGCGGGCAGCGGACCATGGGTTGCAGAAGGCGACTGGGTTGCCGGTCTTGCCGCATGGCGGTTGAACGATTGCCAGACCGCAAGCGACTATTTCCAGCGAACCGCTGCCGGTGCATCCAGCCCAAGCCTGCGCGCTGCCGCGTTGTATTGGGGTGCGCGAGCGGCATTGCGGTGCAGGCAACCCGATCTCAGCACCCGCCTCCTCAGCGATGCCGCGATCGATGATCGTACCATGTACGGGATGCTGGCTGCGGAGCAGCTTGGGCGCAACTTGCCCGACCGCGTGGAAAGCGCAGATTTTACGCAAGAGGACTGGCAGGCAGTTGGTGCCGAAAGAAACGTTCGCATCGCCGTGGCTCTTGCAGAAATCGGCCGTGACGGACCTGGCAGCCAGGTCCTTCTTCATCAGGCACGCATAGGCAATCCGCAGGATTACGCGGCGCTGTCTCGCCTCGCCCGATCACTCGGATTCCCGCAGACACAATTGTTTATGGCTTTCAATGCGCCCAGCGGCACCAGCGCAGACCCGGCTTCCCACTTTCCCGCGCCCAAAATCGCACCATCAAATGGCTGGCGCGTAGACCCGGCGCTTGCCTTTGCGCACATCCTTCAGGAAAGCGCCTTTCGGCCCAACGCCACAAGCCCTGCCGATGCGCAAGGCCTGATGCAGATTACCCCGATTACCGTTCGCCAGCATGCGCCATCTTTAGGGATGAGCGCCAGCAGCGTGAATATTTACGACCCGGAAATCAACCTGGCGTTCGGTCAGCGCAATCTTGAAATGCTGCGCGATGATCCCGCAACACGCCAGCGCCTGCCGATCATCATGGCGGCTTATAATGCCGGGATGACGCCAATCCGTCGCTGGGAAACCGAAATCCGCGATTTTGACGATCCGCTGCTGTATATGGAGGCCATCCCTTATTGGGAAACGCGTGGCTATGTTTCCATCGTTATGCGCAATTACTGGATGTACGAACGTCAGGCCAATGCGGCGTCGCCTAGCCGCAGGGCTTTGGCGCAGAACGGTTGGCCGCTGTTTCCTGACGGTACAGGCCTGAGCGATGGACGGGTCTACATGTCGACCGGCGGCAATTGATGCCAATTCACGAAAGCCTCGCCTTCGTCCCCATAACTATCGCTGTTCTGACTGTATCGGATACGCGCACGCCCGCAGATGATACGTCGGGGAATATCCTGTGTGAGCGTATCAATCAAAAGGGACATGTGGTTTCCCGCCGAACGATTGTGAAAGACGACGCCGGATTGATCGCCGCGCAATTGCGCGAATGGATAGCGGATTCAGAGGTTGATGTAATCATCACGACCGGCGGCACCGGGCTGACAGGCCGCGACGTGACGCCAGAGGCGCTTGAGGCGGTAAAAGATAAGGATATTCCAGGCTTCGGCGAACTGTTCCGCTGGATAAGTCTTGAGTCCATAGGAACCTCGACGATCCAGTCGCGGGCTTGCGCTGTACTTGCTGCCGGCACTTATATCTTCGCTCTGCCAGGCTCCAACGGAGCCGTGCGTGATGGTTGGGATCGCATCCTGTCCGATCAGCTGGACAGCCGCCATAGGCCCTGCAACTTCGTCGAGCTTATCCCACGTTTGCAGGAACGCTGAGGCTCAAGCGGGTTGGTAACATCCCAGCTCATGTCCGTCAGGATCTGTGAAGTGAAAGCGCCTTCCACCTGGAAAGGCGAATATTTCCTGCGAGACAGTGCCCCCTGCCGCAACCACCGATGAGTAGGCATCTTCAAGATTTTCCACCCTGATAACTGGCAAAATTGCAGCGGCCTTTTTCGGATCATCAGTCCCGTCCAGCCCAAGATGGCTTGGCCCTCCTTCATATGATGCGTAACCGGGGCCGTACCTCGTGAAGTCCCACCCGAATGCCTCGCTGTAAAACCTGACGGCATTTTCCGCCGTCGCGACAGGGAGTTCGACATAATCCAGCTTTGGCACAAGCTCTCTCCTACTTGGCATTCCAGAAACTTTGTTCTACTTTTGTTTCATGGCCAAAGCAAACACAACTATTAAAGGTCGCGGCGCCCAATCCGCACATGTGCCGGATCGGTTCGGCCTTGCCCAGCGCCACACCGATGGTGACTGGCGAGACGTTATGGAGACGCTGGACGGGCCGCCGGTCAAATTGCGCACGACCGTGACAGAGGAACATCCCAAAACGATCATAAGCTTCAACCGCTCGCCCGATATCCCGTTTGATCGCTCTATCAATGCCTATCGCGGGTGTGAGCACGGCTGCGTCTATTGCTTTGCCCGGCCCACCCATGCCTACCACGATCTTTCGCCCGGACTGGATTTCGAAACGAAACTGTTTGCCAAACCTGATGCAGCGCGGTTGCTGCGTCAAACACTGGCGCGGCCAAATTACCGCCCTCGGCCCATCGCAATGGGCACCAATACAGACCCCTACCAGCCGATCGAGCAAACCTACCGTATCACCAGAGAACTTCTGGAAGTGTGCAACGACACCGGTCATCCCGTCACGATTACAACCAAATCCGACCGCGTTCTGCACGATATCGATTTGCTTTCGGAGATGGCGGCACGTCGGCTTGTCGCCGTTGCAATATCAGTAACTTCGCTCGACCCCGTGTTGTCGGGCAAGCTGGAGCCGCGAGCAGCAGCACCGGAAAAGCGCATGCTGGCTCTAGAGACACTGGCCAGGGCAGGCATCCCGACCCATTGTTCGATTTCACCCGTCATTCCGGCTATTACAGACGAGTTTATGGAAGACATCATCACGCGCGCCGCCGCGGCCGGGGTGAAAAGATGCGGGTGGATACCCTTACGACTACCGCACGAAGTTGGCCCGTTATTCCGGGAATGGCTGGACATTCACTATCCGCAGCGCGCCAAGAAAGTGATGGGCATCGTGCAATCTATCCGGAACGGACGCGACAATGATCCGGAGTTTTTCTCCCGGATGAAGCCGGATGGCATCTGGGCCGAACTTTTTCGCTCCCGCTTCCGGCTGGCTTGCCGCCGCGCTGGAATCAACACGGAGCAGTTTGAACTGGATTGTGCACAGTTTCGCCGGCCCCATACTGGCGGTCAGCTCAGTCTGATATAAATGCTGTTCAACGAGCATATTTTTGCGCTAGGGCAGTATCGGCTTTGTCGCATTATGGGGTTTTCGCCCTGTTGGTGCCGTGCAATGATTCGCAAACGTATGATTATAGGGGATAACCTCATGAGGAAGATCACTACCGCGCTCCTATCAGCCACCGCGCTGATCGCTACGCCGGCCTTGGCCGGTGATGGTGAATTCTACTTCGGCCTTGGTGCCGGTGTTATGGACGCAGAAGACATTGATTTCGAAACCGATACCGGAACTATCGAAACCGCCACGCTGGAAAGCGATTACGGTTGGACTGGTGAAGCGGTGCTTGGTTACGATGCCGGCCCAATTCGTTTCGAAGTCGAAGGATCTTACCAGAACTTTGATCTTGAAGTTCTGAACGTCGAAGACCTCGGAACCGTTGCAAGCGTTGGCGCAGGTGGTGAAGACCAGTTCGCTTTCGGCACGTTCTCACCCGTCGGCGGTGAAGGCGAAATCTGGAGCGGCATGCTCAATGCCCTTCTCGATTTTGGCGGTAACGACAGCTTTGGCTTCGCCATCGGTGGCGGCGTCGGCATCTCGAACGCCAGCTTCAATGATGTGCGTGCATTCGACACCGGCCCGGGCTTCCTTGATGAAAATGACGTGCGTTTCGCATGGCAGGCAGTTGCCCAGCTTTATGGCCCGGTAACCGACAACATTGACGCCTCGCTGAAGTACAAGTTCCACAATGTGGAAGGCGGTACCTACGTCGACCAGGTCGGCCGTACCTTTGACGCAAGCGTTCGGACGCACTCGGTGCTCGGCTCGTTCATCTTCAACTTCGGTGGCACGGAAGCTCCTCCGCCTCCTCCGCCCCCACCGCCGCCACCTCCTCCGCCCCCACCTCCGCCTCCTCCGCCCCCACCACCTCCGCCTCCTCCGCAGGCGCAGTGTAACACGGGCCCCTACATCGTATTCTTCGATTGGGATCAGTCGGACATTACGCCAGAAGCAGCGACCGTGCTTAACAGCGCTGTCACAGCCTACGGCGATTGCGGAACTGCACGCGTCATGCTTGCCGGTCACACAGACCGTTCGGGCAGCGTAACCTACAACATGGGCCTGGCAGAGCGTCGTAACGCATCTGTTCAGTCTTATCTGACAGGCCGCGGCATTCCAGCTGCTCGCATCGCAAGCGAAGCTTTCGGTGAAAGCATGCCACGCGTTGCTACGGCAGACGGCGTCCGCGAACTGCAGAACCGCCGCGTTGAAGTGACCTACGGCCCCGGTTCGGGCATGTAAGTCCAGCCTA
>NZ_LDCP01000001.1 GCF_001021555.1 Aurantiacibacter marinus | reverse complement strand
TTACCGCGCCAGCCATCCGCCATCGACGGCAAGGATATGGCCCTGCACATAATCTGCTGCGCTACTGGCAAGGAACACTGCTGCGCCGCCAATATCTGCCGGATCGCCCCAGCGCCCTTCCGGAATACGCTCCAGGATCTGGCGGTTGCGGTTTTCGTCTGCCTGCAAGGCGGTTGTATTGTTGGTCGCGATATAGCCCGGAGCAATCGCGTTCGCATTGATGCCCTTGGTCGCCCACTCATTCGCCATCAGCTTTGTCAGACCGCCCACGCCGCTTTTGCTGGCGGTGTAGCTGGGCACCCGAATGCCGCCCTGGAAGGTCAGCATGGAGGCGATGTTGATGATTTTCCCGCGCGGCCCGTCCTGGCTCGCCCAGCCCACCATGTGGCGGGCCACAGCCTGGCTGAGGAAGAACAGCACTTTCAAGTTCACATCCATCACCGCATCCCAATCCTCTTCCGAGAAATCGAGCGCATCTTCGCGGCGGATGATGCCGGCATTGTTCACAAGGATATCGACCTTGCCAAAGGTCTCTACCGCCTCGTCCACAATGCGCTGGCACGGTTCGATAGAGGAAAGATCGGCCATGATGACATGCGCGCGCACGCCCTCTGCCTCTACCATTTGCCGCGTTTCTGCCGGATCACGCCGTGCCGTCAGCACAATATCTGCACCGGCTTTGGCCAGCGCCACGGCGATACCCTGCCCGATGCCGGTGTTGGCACCGGTCACAAGCGCTACCTTGCCCGAAAGATCGAAAACACTGGCCGACATGAACTATCCTCTTGTGATTGGAATATGGCGCGCGTCATTGGCCGCGAAGCTAGGCATGGCTGCCGCTTGCAGCCTGATCAAGGCGGAGACTATCGACGCCGCCGTACCGGACCGTTATCACCCAGCAGGTACATCCGGCGATCATTTGTGCCGGGCGGTCTTTCTGCCACGATCACCCGCGCATCGGGATGCGCATTGCGAATGAAAGCGCTGGTGGCAAAACTGGAATTGGGACGCTCTAGCAGGGTCTCGCCCTGTTCAAAGCTTTCACCGCCATCATTGCTGTTCCACCAGGACACGATACCGTTCCCTTCAGAGGTGCGCGAACTCAGCAGGAAGCGGACACTATTGGCTGTTGGCGCCTCCAGATCACCATTGCCAATCGGCAACGCGCTGGGATGGCCGCCGACCCATTCCTCGCCCGACCAGCGGAAATGGCGCATATATTTGGGACCACCTGCGTGATCCCCGATATCTTCGCCCATCGTGATGCCGATATTGGGCCGTCCCTGAGGGTCCAGCGCCACTGATCCATTGAAGGTCCACAAACCGTTACTGCGGCCGACCAGCGCCATTTCTTCCGCGTCCTGACGGTACAGCGGCATCGGCAATTGTTCGCCTTCGATGTTGTGCCACGCGCCTGTCGAGGTATCGAAAACCATGTAGAACAGGTCTTGACGGTTGGGAGTATGGCCACGCTCGTCGGGTGCACCGTCACGATCCCAGCAAAGGTGGTAGTCAAAGCTGACGATAATGTCGTCACCTTGGCCGCGCCTTACGAATGGATACCAGCTGTCTACAGCTTCCAGATCGTCACGCCTCCTATGCCCGAGGAAAGACACCGCCTCGCCAAAGGTCCGGCCATTGTCGCTGGATTTGTGATACACCCAATCGCTACGGTGGGCGCCGTGGCGATAGAAGATGTACATGTCGCCATTGTCCATCTTGATGGCCTGATTGTACGTCCCGAATGGCGGGATATTGTCCAGATCGACCCATTCCGTGATGTCATAGGGACGAGCAGAAACAGCGTGGCGATTTCTGCCGTTATGCACATTGCCCAGCGGGTTCACCCCGTCACGGGCCGATCCGCCATGACCGCCGTAGAAGATGTGGATGTAGCCTTCATCATCAATGATCAGAGTCGGCTTGCCGTGATTGTCAATGCGGCCTTCGCTGAGCGGCATTCGGCCAAGCTCGCTAATGCCAGCCTGAAACGGGCCGAACCATTGCTCGGTTTCGTGATTGTATGTCGCAACATAGGGATCTTCCAGCGGCCCCTGGTAAGACACATAAGTGATACCATTGAGATACTCGCCAGCAGGATGCTGCACGACGGCCACAGCATTGCCGAGGCCATTGTCCGCAAAATAGTCATTATATTGTGCGGCCCTATCGGTTGACGACGGGCTCTCCATGTTTGCGGTGCAGGACGCCGCCGCGCCCATGCATAACGCAAGCGCGATGCCCTTTGCGCCCCTGGTCATGGTGGAAAAGATCATGATGGTCAGCCTCGTTCAATTAATCGTGGTCAAGCATTTCGGAGGCGAACAGCAACATGCCGCCTGACGCATAAAGCTGGCTTGTGCCGGCCGTGGTGGATTGCGGATCCTTGCCGATTTGCTGGACCCATCCGACCATTCCGCTGTTTTCCGTCGCAGCGCGCATCGCATCCCATGCCCGGTCGCGTGATTGCACATATTCATCACCCTCGATGAAGCCATTGTTCAGGCCCCATGCGAGACCGAAGCCGAAGAAAGCGGTGCCGCTGGTTTCGGGTTCAAGGATCAGCGTGGGGTCGAGCAGTGAAGTCGGCCAATAGCCATCCTCCCGCTGGATCGTCACCAGTCGCGCCGCCAAAGTCTGGAAGGTTTCCACCATCAGCGGGCGTTCCGGATGATCTTCCGGCATGGCTTCGATGAAACGGGCAAGGCCTGCAAAGACCCAGCCGTTCCCGCGGCTCCAGAACACCGGCAAACCATGCTCGGTGCGCGCTTCGAAATAACGACTGTCGCGGAACAGCAATCCGCTTTCGGGATCCTGCAAATATTCGATAATCGCGCGCGTTTCGCTGGCGGCATAATCAAGATAGCGGTCATCGCCTGTTACCTGCGTGGTAAGAGCCCATGCGGGTGGCGCCATGAAAATTGCATCGGCCCAGCACCAGCGCAACTGGCATGTCCCCTCTGTGCTGCCATCGGTAGGCTCTATAAATTCAAGGCTGTTGGTGTGATTTTGAGCGATTATGTGATCGAATTGTTCTTGCGTCTTTTCCATCATGCCGGGATTGCCATCACGCAGCGCGACATTGGCATAGATCGCGGCAACAGCCTGATCATCGCCGTGCCAGGGCCGGTCACCCAGCTCCAGCCCGTTATCGAAAGAATACTGGCGTACGCGGGCGAGCAGATATTCATCACCCATAGCCGCTGCAAACCGGTCTAGCCCTACGTAAAAGGCCGCCTTCACCCAGCCCCGGCCATACGAACTTTCCGGATATTTGACATCGAGATAGGTCATGTCCTGAGCCGCAGCCAATTGCCATTGAGCTACCGCACAACCGGCCTCTTCCGCTGTCGCTTCCGTCGGGGCATGCAAAGCTGGTGCACGCAAAGGCGGAATGATCGAAGCGCATGCCTGCCGGCCAGTTTCGGTACCGCTCTCATGGTCGTGAGCGGAAACGCTGGTCGCGCCAGCCAGTGCGATTGCGGCTGCAATCGTAGCGGTTGTGATGCGGTAATTCATGAGCTTTCCTCTATCCCGGTCAATGTCTGATTGACCGCAGTTTTGCACCATCAGCCATCCGTTTTCTTTGCACGCAGTAACGCCTGTTTTGGTTGCAATTGCAATATTTAAATGTTCAATTACGATCAAGAACGCGCAAAAGTGATAGTTTTCCAGATGGAACGCACGACTGCCGATCCGGGAGAGTTGCAATGTTGATTAATCGCAGGACGTTTTCGCTGGGAATTATGGCCAGCATGGCGGCGCTGGGCGGCTGCACCTTCCCTTCAGCTTCGGGCGGCGCTTCGCCCAAAAATTTTCTGCTGCTGATGATTGATGATCTCAATGACTGGGTAACTGCCCTTGGCGATCACCCACAGGTTTTCTCTCCAAATATCGACGCCCTCGCCGCGTCCGGCACCGTATTTGCGAACGCGCACGCACAGGCACCAATTTGCGGCCCATCGCGGGCGAGCCTGTTTTCCGGCCTCTATCCGGCGCAGACCGGCATTTACGGTCAGATTCCTGACGATCAGCTTGGCGCTGCCGTGGCTGCGGTTTCTCCAACGCAATTGATGCCGCAACATTTGCGCGGCCATGGGTTCTACATCGCCGGATCGGGCAAGGTGTCCCACCAGGGCGGGCAGGAAGGCATGTTTGATGAATATGTCGGCCGAGTGGACGAGCATCGCGGGCAATACGGCCCCGGACCTGAACAACGGATGCGCTGGTTCGACAATCGCACCCACACAGATTGGGGAGCATATCCCGACCGCGACGAGGACATGTTCGACTATCAAACCGCAGCGTTCGGCGCCGAATTCCTGAGGCGCGACCATGCAACGCCTTTCATGCTGGCGCTGGGTTTCGTGCGCCCGCATGTTCCGTGGTATGTGCCGCAGCGCTGGCTCGACATGTTCCCGCTGGACGAAATCGAACTGCCGGTTGTGCGCGAAAACGATCTGGACGATGTGCCGCAGGCCGCCCGCGATCTTGCCGCAGTGCCGCAGATGCCGACGCTGGAATGGGCGCAGAGCAATGACGAATGGCGTCCGATCATGCAGGCCTATCTGGCTTCCATCGCATTCGTGGATCACTGCGTTGGCATGGCCATGGATGCCTTGCGCGAAAGCGGTCATGCAGATGACACTCTGGTCTGCCTGTTATCCGACAATGGCTATCACCTTGGCGAAAAACAGCGGTTTGCAAAAATGTCTCTGTGGCAGCACTCCACCCGTGTCCCGCTAATCTTCTCTGGCCCCAATGTGCAGCAGCGCGTCTACACCGATCCCGTTGGCCTGATCGATATTTTCCCGACCGTGCTCGACATGCTTGGCCTGCCTGCGAATGCCGAAAACGCAGGGCGCAGTCTGAAGCCCATTCTCGCCAGCGATGCCGTAATGGCTCTCCAGCCGCAAGTTTCGGTATTTGGCGCAGGCAATTTTGCCGTGATCGACCAACGTCATCGCTACATCCGGTATACTGACGGTTCGGAGGAACTGTACGACCATGAAAGCGACCCGATGGAATGGCACAATCAGGCCGCCAACCCAGCCATGGCAGAGGTGAAGGCCCGGCTCGCCGCCTATATCCCCGCCGAACCGGCAGCGGACATTGCGGCATAGGTGGTCTTAGGTTGAATGTATTCGCATGTTGCACAGCGCACCCGCTCGGCAGCAAAGCAAATTCTATCTCAGCACAATGTCATCCTCGGCGAGCAAAAGCCGGTCCTCACTGCCATCTGCAAAGGTGATACGGGCTTCGAAACTGTGGTGCTCTTCGCCCGGTACAATCCGGATTTGCGGTACATCATCGCCTGAAAATGGAATAACGAAGCTGATCAGCTCCGGGCTTTCATCGATGAAGTTGGCCGTTAAACGGCGCATATAGTCGTCATAGCGAAACTGCGTCCCGCGCCTTCGCAGCACTGTTTCGGATAGGTCGTCTTCTGCTATCGCAATGGGCTGCGTGCCGGAAAATGCCGCCAATAGCGCCTTGCCGCCATGCCGCTCCCCATGGATGATGACCGCGTCACCGTGCTGTTCGATCCGGTTGCCGGGATAGGTGATATACCGGCTGGAGAAAGGTGTGTCTCCGCCGTTTTCCGTCCGCAGATCATCCCGAAACACCATGTATGGCCGTGGGGACCGCACGAAATACATCTTTCGGTCGGCCTGCCCGATAAAGGCAGCTTCGAAATCATACGCCTCTTCCGCTTGCCCGCGCACCATCGCGCCGCGCGTATCCTCGCGGTATTGGACAATTCGTCCGTCGCCGCCCTTGATTTGTTCCGCCCCTTCGACCGTCAGCGTGGTGTGCGCGTCACTGGTTTCCAGCCAATATTGCGGATCGATCAGAAAGCCTTCGCCATTGGCGTAGAAGGTGACCGAGTTTTCATCCTGATGGTCGTGTCCGCGGTGGAAATCATAACCGGAAGTGAAAGACGCATGGGCGGCGTCCTCCCCTTCCCACGATGATCGCAGCATTACGCGCCCGGACTGGAAATGATGGCCAAGGGGCAGGTTGGCGGTAACCGGATCGACCGGCACCACTGCCTCGTCACCCCACAGAAACAGGAAGGGCGAGGTGTAAGTGATCCCGAAATAGCCGCCCAGTTCATCCACGCTGCCGGATTGCTCCAGACTTTCCAGAAACGCCCAAAGCTGGTCCCCGCGCCCTGCCCTCAAAGTTGCGGCCAGCGCAGCAACTTCGCCAGGACGTTCGAAATTGTCGTTGAGGGCAAGCATCCGGCCTTCGAACGGCAGCAGCTTCCACAACATCTGATCACCTACCAGACCCAGCGCGTGATGCTCTTCCGCCTCGGCAAGCAAGTCTGGACCGCCGTGGCGCGCCAGTGCCATAGCAAAGGGCACCGCCCCGCCCATGCCATAACCGACATAGTGATGGCCTTCGGTGGCATATCCTGTGTCATCGGAGAAATGTTCGAAATATAGCCTGATGCGATCAGTCGACGCCGCCAACCATTCCGGCTTGTCACCCAGTGCCAGAGCAACAAGGCCAAGCGCCCCGAAATGCACCGAGTTATGATTGCATGACGCGACACCCGGAGCAGGCGCGCCCCACGGGGTGTCGGATTCGTAAAGGACCGTGCCGATTGCCACCAACTCGGCGCGCACCTCTGCGCGCTCTGCCGGAGTCATCACGTCGAACATCCAGTCGTAACCCATCGCGAGGGCATGGGCTGCGTCTGCCTGTTGCAAATGGCCGCGCCAGTGATCGTGATTGTCAGGCTCTGTCTGGCGCACCACGGCGAGCAACATGTCGCGGCCCTTCTGCGCGTAACGCTCCTCTCCGGTAAGATAAGCGGCAAAGCCCAGCGCACCGAGCCGGTTTTGCAAGGCCCGACCGGCTGTGCCTGTATCGTTTTGCGGTCCGACCAGCGGATACGGATCGAGCGGCGTCGCCATATATTGGTCTGCCCGCTGCAGAATTTCGGTCCGCGCCTGTTGCAGCCAGGGCAGCGCAGTAGAGCGAGCCTCTATTGCGGCGTGATCGCTTTCATCGAAGAACAAATTCGGCGCATCGGCCTGTGCCAAAGCCGGTGTTGTGAGGGACACTGCCAGCATCGCAGCAGAAACCAGAAAACCGGCACGACGTAACTGCGTCATATTTGTTGCCTCTCCAAGCGAACTATTGCAGCAACATTGACCCGTTATGATCATAAATGCAATAATATGATCATAGTCGGCGGTGCTAAACAAAAAAATCTAAGTTGCAGAATTTTCGACACCGGTTACCTTCAGGGAAATAACCGGGTCTGCATCAAACGGACTGGATCAAATTAGGAGAGGGTTCTTGCTGGTGCATTCCAGACGCAGACATCTGCAATTTCTGGCCGCTGCCGGGCTGACAACGCTCTTGCCGGGCTGCGGCTCATTCGGCGGCAAAGACCGGATCACGCTGGCGCATACGCTGGATGAAGCGCACCCTGTGCATCTTGCGATGGAGCGGTTCAGGGATGAACTCATCGCCCTGTCGGGCGGCAGCATGGCAGTAGAGATCTTTCCCAATGCCCAGCTCGGCACCGAACGCGAGCTGGTGGAGCTGGTGCAACTGGGCGCGCTGTCCATGACCAAGGTGTCTTCGCTTTCGCTTGAGAACTTTTCCGAAGACATGCGGGTCTTTTCCCTGCCCTACATTTTCAATGACAGTGCCCACCAATGGCGCGTGCTTGAAAGCGAAACCGGTCAGGAAATTCTCGGCAGCCTGTCAGATGTCCTGCTGAAAGGCGTGGGTTATTACGATGCAGGCGCGCGCAGTTTCTATATGACTGACGGGCCTGTTCTGACACCTGCCGATATTCGCGGCAAAACCCTTCGCGTCCTGCCTAGCGAAGCCCTGGTCCAGACGATCGAGGTATTCGGCGGGGCTGCGACACCGATTGCATTCGGAGAGCTTTATGCGGCCCTTCAGCAGGGTGTGGTCCAAGGTGCGGAGAACAACCCGCCCAGCCTGCTTAACGCGCGCCATTACGAGGTGTGCAAATACTACTCGCTCGATGAGCATGTCAGCGCGCCCGACGTGGTAGTGATGAGCCAGCGGGTGTGGGACGATCTGAACGAGGAACAGGCTGGCTGGGTCCGCGAGGCAATGGCAATCTCTGTCGCCTATCAGCGAGAGGCGTGGAACAGTGCGTCAGACGCGGCGCTGGCGGAACTGGAAGCGAATGGCGTTGCCATCAACCGGCCGGACAAGACACCATTCCGCGAAGCGACAGCCGCTCTGCGCGCCGGTTTTGACGGAACCCGCGTGGGCGATCTTGCCCAGAGGATTGCCGCGATGGAAGGAGGCGTGTGATGCGACTGATCATCGAAAAAGCGCTCGCCGCAGTGCTCGTCTTCCTTTTCGTTATCACTGTCATGACGGTGACATGGCAAGTGATTGGCCGCTATGTGCTGGCCGCCCCAAGCTCCGCCACCGAAGAAGTTGCGCGGTTCCTGCTCATCTGGCTCGGCACGCTTTCAGCAGCCTACGCCTTTGCCCGCCGGATGCATGTCGGGGTTGATCTGATTTCCGCCAGAATGTCGGAAGGCTCCCGCGTAATGGTCGCCCGGTTTATCTGGTTTATCTGCGCTGTCTTCGCCCTTGGGGTGATGGTTTATGGCGGCGGCCAACTGGTCAATATCACCCGGACACTGGGGCAGACATCGGCTGCGATGGGGTTGCCTATGTGGACTATTTACACCGTGATGCCGATCAGCGGCCTCATCATAGCCTATTTCGCCATATCCTTCCTGATCAGCGGCACACCGAGCGACCATGCTCCGACAGAGGAGCCAGCCAATGAATAGCGGTCTCATACTGGTTTTCGTGTTCTTCATTCTGGTCGCGTTGAACGTGCCGATTGCCTTTTCCATCGGGATGGCGACCATCGCGGCCCTGCTTTCGATCATGCCGTTTGACCCGGCGACAACCACCATGGCGCAGCGCATGGTTGCGGGGTTGGACAGCTTCACCCTGCTCGCCATTCCGTTCTTCATTCTCAGCGGATATCTGATGGGCGCAGGCGGAGTAGCTTCGCGCCTGATTGCAGCGGCCAAGGGGCTGATCGGGGCGCTTCCGGGCGGCCTGGCGGTGGTGAACATCATTTCCTGCATGCTGTTCGGATCGGTTTCCGGTTCCGCAGTTGCAGCGACTTCGGCTATCGGATCGTTCATGGTCCCGGCGATGAAGAAGGAAGGCTATGACGCGCCTTTCGCCGCCTCTCTCACCACATCGGCATCCATCCTCGGCCTTCTGATCCCGCCGTCCAACGTGATGATCGTATATGCGGTCGCTGCCGGCGGTGTATCCATCGGCGCTCTGTTCCTGGCGGGATACGGGCCTGGTCTGGTGGCCGGTCTTGCCCTGATCATAACCGCAATTATCATTGCCAAACGGAAGGGATATCCCGTTTCGGAACGGCTTCCCTTACGCGAATCGGTCAGCACGCTTGTTGCCGCGCTGCCCAGCATTGCCATGTTGGTGGTGGTAGTTGGCGGGATTGTTGCGGGTTATTTCACAGCGACAGAGGCCAGCGCCTTTGCCGTGATCTATTCGCTCATCCTTGGCCTGTTCGTGCACCGCGAAATGCGCTTTGCAGAGCTGCCCGCAATCATCGCAAAATCTGCCGAGACGACCGGTATCGTCCTGTTCCTGATCGCCGTTTCCACAGGAATGGCGTGGATGCTCGCCTATTCCGGCATGCCCGGCGCAATTGCCGAGGCCTTGCTGACAATCTCGGACAATCCGATCCTGCTGTTGTTGCTGATCAATGTGATCCTGCTGGTGATTGGTGCGTTCCTCGATATCACGCCCGCGATCCTGATCTTCACGCCGATCCTGTTGCCCGTTGCAGTGGCGATGGGGATCTCTCCGGTGCACTTCGGGATGATCTTGATCTTCAACCTATCCATCGGACTGTGCACCCCGCCGGTCGGGACCGTCCTGTTTGTCGGCGCGGCTGTCGGGCAAACCAAAGTTGCGCACATGATAAAGCCGCTCTTGCCGCTTTATCTTGCGATGCTAGCCGCACTCGCGCTGACAACAGCAGTCCCTGCACTTTCCGAAGCCTTGCCACGCGCATTTGGTATGATGTGATGGCGCCAACGGATTAAGGTCCCCTATCCGGCACAATTCCGGAGTGATCTATTTTGATCACTTCCGATCAATTTGTTGCATAAACCGAAAAGGCAGCTAGTCTTGCCGAAAAAACGGGATTGGAAGGGATTCTCTTGGAAGAGTATGAACAGAAGCCGGTGGCGCCGTCTGCGCTGAAGCCTGGACGCTATTTTGCTGCATCTTATGCAGGGGAGCATGTTGCTGGCACCGAATTTGTGATCGGGGCGATGTTTGTGTCCTGGGGCGTAGGTGCAGGCGATGTGATCGCCGGATTGCTCGTTGGCAATTTGCTCGCGGTACTCAGCTGGGTGCTGATCTGCGCGCCCATTGCAACCGACACCCGTCTTACCCTTTACGCCTATCTCGAAAAGATCGCCGGTCCGGCATTTATAAAGATATACAGCGTCATCAACGGCCTGCTGTTCTGCATCCTTGCAGGCGCGATGATCACCGTTTCGGCCAGTGCCGTTCGCATTCTCTTCGGCATTCCGCCGCAGGTAGAATGGTATCCCACCAGCGGGACCTTCATCCTGATCGCGCTGGGCGTCGGCGCGGTCGTGTCGTTCGCCGCCATGCGCGGTTTCAGCTTTGTCGCCCGGTTCTCCGAAGTGGCTGCGCCATGGATGATCGCGATGTTCTTCGTTGGCGGTGCAGCCCTGCTGCCGGTCATTCTTGCGGGGACGCCATCAATCTCCTCGATCGACGGATACAGTGGCTTTCTCGAACTGGCAGAAACCAGCATCTGGGTCGATCAGGGCACAGAGATGGGCTTCTGGCACGTGGTTGCGATTGCTTGGGGAGCGAATCTCGCTTTCCACGGCGGATTGGGCGACATGTCCATCCTGCGTTACGCCCGCAAATCCTCCTATGCGTGGTATTCCTCGCTCGGCATGTTCATCGGCCACTTTGCCGCATGGCTTGCAGCAGGCATCATGGGTGCAGGCGCGGCCATGATCCTGAGCCAGCCCCTGACCTCGCTCGACGCGGGTGAAGTGGCGTTTCAGGCACTCGGACCGATCGGCATTCTTGCCGTGATCGTTGCTGGCTGGACGACGTCCAATCCCACGATCTACCGTTCCGGCCTGGCGTTCCAGTCACTCCACCCCGCATGGTCCAGGCAACGTGTGACATTGATCGTCGGTGTGATCACCACGATCATCGCCTGCTTCCCATTTGTCTTCACCCGCCTGCTGGATTTCCTCGGAATCATGGCGCTGGTGATGGCACCGATTGGCGGTTTGATTTTCTCCGAACACTTCCTGTTCAAGAAGGTCGGACTGACCCGCTACTGGCGCAGTGCGACAGGGGCCGCGCTTAACATGCCAGCCTTGCTGACATGGATTGCCAGTGTCGGCGTTGCAGCCCTGCTGGGATATGGTCTGGGCATCCACGTGTTGTTCCTGTTCGTACCTGCATGGATCACCGCACTGGTGCTCTATCCGGTCTTGGCCGGAGCGATGGGCGCGAAATCGGTGGACCCCGTTGCGCTGGCAGAGGCCAATCAGGCCGAAAGCCAGCGGCGCGTAGCCGAAGACGCGTATCTCGCCAGCCATTCCAAGACCCGGCTGGCAGGATCGGGCAGCAACCGCCTGATGCTGGCAGGCGCAGCATTGTCGCTCGCCGCGGCGGCATGGCTGGGGATTTCAGCACTGGTCACAGGCGACCTGGAAACTTTCCAGACGCTGATCATCTGGCCCACGGTCACCTATTTCATTTTCGCAATCATGCTTGTGATGCGCGAATCCGCACAAGAAAAACTCGCCGTGGATGAAGGCTGATCATCGCCTTACAGTCATCGGAAGGATATCGACAATGAAGCCGCTTTTCATCAGTTCGCTTGCCGTATCGCTGACACTGCTTGCCGCCTGCACGTCCGAGGCAGGTTATCCGGAAGCTGGAACCGAAGACCCTGCCGCCGCTAGCGGTTCTGTGAAGGTTGATCTGCGTCTCCGCGATGATCCGGAAGGAGCTTACCGGTCGGTCGACGAATTCACCGTTCCCGCTACTCACGAGATTGGCGATGGCATGTTCCCGTATGAAGGGATCGGCTGGGAGAACGGTCTGGTTGGATATCGCCTGTATCTGGACGGACGACTGGTCAGTGACATTTTCGGCAAGCAGGGTGCAGATCCGGTTCTGGGCCAGATCGGCGAACTGGGCAGCTATCACGATCTTGCGCCGTGGGGCATGGATGTTCTCAAAGTCGGCCCAAGCCTTGGCATTGGCGGTCTGGGTATCATGCGCGGCGATGCACCGGCACAATTCGGCAGCGTGCCTGAACTCAGCGCAAGAATTTCCGAAAGTGGCGGCGATGCGGGCCGCTTTACGATTACTGCCGGCGGAATTGATGTAGGCGAAGGCGCAAGTGGTGGCTTTACTGCAGACTATTCGATTGGCGCACAAAGCCCCCTGACCCGTGTTTCCGTCAACGCCAGCGACACCCTCCCGCTCGCAACGGGCATCGTCATGCATGATGGTGCAGAATTCATCCGGTCCGCCGGGGCGAGCTCAGGCGACTGGCAATATATCGCGACCTGGGGCGATACACAGAGCGAGAACGGAGACGGCCTTGGCATGGCGCTGTTCTATCGCGCAGATCAGGCAGGCTACGGCGGCCTCGCCAATGAAACACATTTCGTCACATTTGATGACGCGGAGTTCGAATACGGTTTCCTCGCCGCCTGGGCACTTGATCCGATGGCCATAACCGACCGTGATGGCTTCGTTGCCCTTCTCGAAGAAGAGCTGACCAAACTTGAAGGAAGCGCGCAATGATGCGTAAGTTTGCACCGATCCTGCTGGCTGCCAGCGCCCTGGCGCTGCAAGGATGTGCCACGACGACGCCTACCGCTACAATCGAAACGGCTGGCCCTGCTGTGGCAGTGGAGGCGCCCCGGCCCAATGTCTTGCTGATCCTGCTGGACGATCTTGGCTACGGACAGCTTGGGGTGACAGGTCACCAGATCATCGAAACTCCCAACATAGACAGGCTTGCAGCCCAAGGCATGATCTTCGCCAATGGCTATGCCGGCAGCACAGTCTGTTCGCCATCGCGCATCTCTCTGCTTACAGGGCGAGACACTTCGCGCCTCAGCAGCGCGGCTAACGATATCCAGCTGCGTGCCGGTGACAGGACGGTCGCCCACACACTTAGCGATGCCGGCTATATGACGGCGCTGTTCGGCAAATTTGGCGTTGGCACCAGCTTTGGCAGCACTGATCCAATGGCGATGGGTTTCCAGCACTGGGTCGGATTGATGCACAATATCCAGGCGCACCGGCAATATCCGCCGTTTGTGTACACTGACAATCAGGTAACCTTTGTTCCAGGCAATCTTGCCGGTGCCGAAGGCTCCTACGCACAGCGCTTGTTTACCGATGCCGCGCTTGATTTTCTCGGTACGCAGGACGGTCAGCGGCCGTTCTTCGCATTCGTCAGCTACACCTCGCCGCATTCCGAAATGGCGGCGCCGGAAGAATTCGTCGCACCGTATCGCGGACGCTTTGCCGAAACGCCTTATAACGGCCTTGCCGGACCGACACCGGCGGGCCAGTTTCCTGAATATTATCCGGACCCGATAGATGAACCCAATGCGGTTCAGGCAGGTATGATCGCAGCGCTGGATTCCTATATCGGAGAACTGCTGGCCAAGCTGGAAGAGCAGGGGCTTGCCGATAACACGCTGATCATCCTTTCATCCGACAACGGCCCGCATTCGGAAGGCGGCGGCGATCCCATCGGCATTGCCGCGGCAGGGCCGTTTCGCGGCGGAAAGCGTGATCTGACAGAGGGCGGCATCCACATGCCATTGATTGCCCGCTGGCCAGGAACTATCCGGCCCGGCCGCGTGGAAGACGAGCCGGTGATGTTCGCTGACATTCTGCCCACGCTGGCAACCCTTGCGGGTCTACCGGACGCAGCCGAAGAAATCGACGCCAATGGCATGTCTCTGGCCGAACTGATGATGCGCGAAGATGCGCAGCTTCCCGAACGGATGCTATACTGGGCCTTTGCCCGCCAATTGGGCGATCCCAATTCCGGAACCATCGGGATCACCCAGCAGGCAGGCCGCATCGGCAATTGGAAGGCAATCCGCAGAGATCCGAGTGAAGCGGTCCAGCTTTACAACCTCGCCAATGATCCGGGCGAAGCTCGCGATCTGGCTGCATCCTACCCGGACATGGCCGCAGATTTTGCAGCCCGCTTTGATGCAGAACTGGTTGAACAGGAAGCCTACCGCTGATCAATTTCGGCGGGCAGGCTTCCTGCCATCCCGGTCAATAAGTGGATCAGGCCAATGCGGCCTGTTTCACATGATCCATATCGTCAAATTCCTGATTTTCGCCGCCCATTGACCAGATGAAGCTGTAGGCGCCGCTGCCGACACCGCAGTGCATCGACCATGAGGGCGAAAGGGCTGCTTCCTCATTGCTCATGGCAAGCGCTTTCAATTCATCCGGCTTGCCCATGAAGTGGAACACGCGGGCATCATCATCGAGATCGAAATAGAAGTAGAATTCAGAGCGCCGATCATGGGTGTGCGGCGGGAAGGTGTTCCACACGCTGCCTTCGGCAATGCAGGTGAAGCCCATCACCAGCTGGCAGCTTTCAACAATGCCGGGACGCAGCGACTGGAAGATCGTCCGTTCGTTGCAGGTCTTGCCCTCGCCCAGATCTATCCGGTGCGCTTCAGCTTGTGTCACCCGCTTGTGCGGATAGCTGGCGTGGGCGGGATAGCTGACGAAATAGAAGCGTGCCGGATCAGCCGGATCGTCGCTCTTGAAACTGACGGAGTGATCGCCGCGCCCGATATACAGACTGTCCAGCCGGTTCATGGCAAAGCTTTCGTCGCCAACCGTGATAGAGCCGGGCGCACCTATATTGATAACGCCAACTTCCCGGCGCGATGTGAAGGCGCCGCCGCCAAGTTCCTCGAAGGAACCGAATGCAAGGATTTCGCCAGTCGGCACGGCACTGCCGATAATGCCGCGGTCGATATCGGACAGGGTCATGGCGAGCACGCCGTCCTGCATCAATTCGCCCACCACAAAACTCTCGCGCAGATCCTCGTTGCGCATCGTGCGATAGCGGTGCTGGTCGGCGGCGAATTTTCTCTCAAGCTTCAAGGGGTATCTCCATTACATCAAGCGATGATCACTTATGATCAAATGCGGCTTTTCGTGCGCGTTTATGCCTGCTAAGCGCCGCAATGGAAAGAGGGAGATTTGTGATGGCGTCTTATGCGTGGGTCCTTGAAATCCGGCCGGGTTACGAAGACGAATATCTCAAACGCCATGACGAAATCTGGCCCGAAATGACCGAAGCTCTTCAGCAGTCGGGCATTCACAATTACCACATCTTCAAGCACGGTCTGACCCTGTTCGGCTACTTTGAAACCGATGATTTCGAAGCGACTGCCGCCTTTCTGGCCGGCAATGATGTCAACGCGCGCTGGGCCGAATATATGGCCCCGATCATGCGTGTAGAGATCGACCCCTCAACCAGCTTTCCCTATCTTCTGCCGAAGCAGTTTTCACACAATTGATACGCATCGCGCGTCCGCTATTCGAAACTGATTGCATCGAGCGCGATGCGGCCCCGCTCATCACTTTGCAGGGCGATGACCAGGCTTTCGGTCTCGCCCAGCGCGCCGAGCGGAATGCGCCATTGCCGCGCGCCGGACAATGCATGACGAACGATCGGTGCAGAGGCGCCTTCGCGCCTGACTGACAGGGTGAAATCGGCATCAGCCGCTCCCATCATGTGCAGGAGCAGCGTATCCTTCCCGCCCAGCCCGCGGATATTGGGGAAAGTCAATTCACCTGAGCCACTGTCCAGCAAAGCGACAAAGCCGTTCGATGCACCTGCATCCTCCTGCTTTGCAAAACCGCTGTTCGCGAAGAATTCCTCCGCCTCTATTACACCGCTTTGCGCATCATATTCACCCACCCCCGTCAGATCGACACGGATCGGCGCAATGGATCCATCAGCGCGGTAGTGGACGTAACTGATGAAGGTATCGCGGAAGTAGCGATTGCCGCTTTGCGAGATATCGCAATAGGCGAAGTAGTCTTGTCCGTGCCAACTGAAGAAGGAACCATGCCGCCCCTGCTGGAAGCTGACGGGCCAAGTCGGCGTGCTCAGCCCCGTGGGGAAGCTGGCCTCGGTGAGTACAACTCCGCGATAGTCATAGGGGCCGTAAAGGTCCTCCGAAGTGGCGTAGAACGCCCCCCAGGAAAGGTAATACAAGCCGCCGCGATAATGGAGGAAGGGTTTGTCATCCGTCAATCGCCCGTCGTACGGCGTGCCTTGCGCAAATGTATAAGGCCCCTGAGCGCCGCGTATCTCGATCCGCTGTGGCTCTTCCGCCAGCGAAACCATATCATCGCCAAGTCGGGCAAGATAGTAATCCCATACACCGAAGATGATGTACCGGTCGTCACCTTGGGCAAACAGGCCGGGATCATATTCGTGTGTGGGCGTCAGATCTTCAGTCAGCAGCGGACCGCCCAGGGGATCGCGCCACGGGCCGACTGGGCTATCCCCGATCACCACGCCGGTTTGCCGGTTGGCTTCAGAGAAATACCAGTAATACAGCCCGTTTTTCTCGGCGATATCGGTGGCCCATGCGGAAGCGAAACCCGGCTCTTCGCGCAAATATGTCTCTTCAGGAGAGAGGGTGGAGCGCAGCGTCCAGTTCACCAGATCGGTTGAGGACCAGACCTGCCAATCCTCCATGATAAAATCTGCATTGCGTGCAGATTTGTCATGCGAGGCGTAGAGATAGGCGGTATCCCCGAACACGTGGATATGCGGATCATTGACGCCTTGATTGGCAACAATCGGGTTGCCTGCAGAAACCGGCGATCCTGTCGCTATCAAGGCAAAAGTCGCCGCTGTCAGGGCGCGCCTTGCTGAGGCTCTCGATGTCATCACTTTCACTGCATCCCGCATCATTCGAAAGAGATATCAAAGACCTGCAAGGGCGATGAAACGCCGTTGCTTTCAGGATCTCGGTGCCACAGCATTGTTGCGCGTCCACTTTCAAGCATCGACAAATCCCATGTGATGAAACCGCCGCTGGGATCAAACTTGCCACGCTCACCCACTTCGATATCCAGTCTGCGCCAACGACGGAAATTATCGCTCCGCTCTGCATAGTATATCTGACCGCGATCGCGCCCGACAAAGGCGTAAAGTCTGTCACCTACTACCGTCAGGGAGGCGTTATTGCCGTCGAAGTCGGTGCGGTTCTGTGTCCACGTGCCATCAGGTTGGCCAAGGTAGTGGAAATAAGCAGTTCCGTTTGCTCCCGGACCGGGCAAGTGGCGAAGCAGCACGTGCATTTCGTCGCTTGCTGTATCGATCGTCGATGTGATCGAAGGATTGCTCGGGCCCAAACCCTTGGGCACGTCGAATACCGGCCCACCCAGGTTGTCGATCGACATGACCTCTCCCGCCTCTGTATCCGCAATCACGGTGCCATCGGCACGAAGCCAGGTGCGTCCTTCATCTTCGGATCGGGCATAAAACAGGCCGTGGTTGCAGAATATCTCGCTGCGCGATGATGTCGTGAAGTCACAAGGCCTCTCACGGAATAGCCATGCCGCATGCAAGGAACCGTCTCCGCCAACCTGCATCCCTTCGGCAAGATATGGCCCGCGCGTCGTCTCCTCTCCTTCAAATGTCCCTCTGCGGCTGGAGATATTGCGCACCTGCCCCCATGATCCGGTTTCTGAATCATACCTCGCCACGCGCATTTCGCCGCCAGTGGATCCGCCCGAACGGAAATACACCAGCAGGTTTCCGCCCGGGAAAGGCGTAAAATCAGGATAAGTTACATTGAGGCGTTCCGATGCGTCACCGCCGAGGTTTTCCGCATAAGTGAAAACGTTATCGTCCCACTCAACCGAGGACGGATTTGTTGCCACACCAACGGCGGTAGCAGCGTAATTCATCTGTGGGCGATTATGGTGGTCGAACGAAATATGGATGACGCCATCGCCTTCGGAAATACCGATTGTCTGGCGATTGTGCGCATCATCTGAAGTAACCTCGTAATTCTGCAACGTTGCGCGCTGCCAGCCGAATGCGCCAAGCTGCCGCCGGGCGACAACAACCCGCGACGACGCTTCTTCGCGGTCCACAGTTCGGTCCCGGCCGGTATAATAGACAACATATTGATAGCCGTTGTAGCTGACAGCTTGCGCCCCCATCGGGCCGGTAAAGATCGGGCTGCCGTCTCGCGAGCGTTCCATACCGTCAGATACGTGTGAAGCAGACGCCAGCTCGTCCCAGCCGGTGATGTAGGCGCGGTCTGCATCCTCTGCCTGGGCCAGCGCGGCCGCAGGCACCAGACTTCCTGCCATCAGTAGGGCGGGAATGATTGTGTATCGCATCGGCATTTCCTCTCAATATTACTGCGCGGTCACTTCAGTGCCCTGCGCTTTGCTGGCGAACAGGGCGCGCAGCCTCGTTTTGCTCCATCAATTCGTGTGGTGGATAGGGGCTCTGCGTGAGATAAAAGGCGTCGAAAACAAAGCCGTCTTCTCTCATCGAAAACTCGACATTGTGCGTTCCCGCAGTTGGCACATCGAGCCACAATCCGCCGCGCACCCCGCAATGATTTTCGCGCGTGCGCTGGCTGCTTTCCCAGAACCATTGATTGCGGCCTTCGCAATATTGGATACGCGCGCCGCTTTCGGGCCAATCGCCGTTCAGCCCCGCGTGCAAGCCATTGTCTTCCGAGCCGCTCGAATAGGCGCGCACCCAAAGATACCAGCGACCGGCTTCGGGAAATTCGACATCGTATGACAGGATGGCCATGCGCCCGGGTTCCCCGCTGAAGTTCTCCCCGCGCACAAGTTCATCGTCATGGGTACGGCGCGTGTCCGGAACCAGCGCGATGTAATTCTGTGCACCTGTGCGCTCCCAACCGGCGGGGCAATCAGCCGCGATGCACCACTGGCGAACGTCATCATCGCGCTGTGCCGCGAAATCTTCCGCCTCGACCAGAATGCCGTCATGCACGCGGGACACCACCGCGACCCATTTGCCGCTGCCGCCAGCGGGAGGGTCGCCTAGCGCTGTGTTCCGGCTGTGCGGTTCGATCATATCGAGCGAGCCGGTTTGCAGCGCCCCGCCCTGCGCCCGGTCAAACCAGCGTACGGCAAAACGGCCCTCGATCCCGCCAGTGCGCCAGATGGTTTCTTCATCCTCCCGGCTAGTGACGATGACATAAAATTCACCCGGTTCGGCAAAGACGTAATCGTCCAGCGGCGAGGTAACGTAATCGGCTGGCATCATCCGCACCGCGCGGTTGCCCACGTGTTCACGGAAGAAATCGAGCGCGATGCGCCCTTCCCGCCACAAGAGTGCGCGTGTCCGGTGGTCCTGACAGTCCAGATCACTGCAACCCGTGCGGTATCCGTAATAGGCCTCCACACCATTGGCGCCCGCCGTCAGCGCATTCCACAACCCGTCACGCAGGAAGATATCCGGATCGAGCTCTATGCCGCGTGCGCTGGGCAGCAATTCATCCGGGTAATCGGGATCGACGCCTGCACCGCCATCGGCACGCCCCGGTTCGTCATAGGACATAACCATTGGCCGGCCCGCCAGACGCGCGGCGCTGGACCATGTCATTACATCAAGCCGTAGGTCGGAAATATCGTCCTGCCGTCCCTGAAGGCTCAGGCCATTCAGCGGCGAGCGCGGACCCAGAAAAGCGCGGTATCGTTGCTTCTGGTCAGGGTAGGAATGCAGCACCAAAGGATGATCATACGGGTCCAGCGCATCCATATAGGTTGCGATATGGCGCACATCGCCGGGCTGCTGGACATTCTCCTCCCCCAGATTCCATGTCAGCGCGAGAAAATGGCCGAAACGGGCGACCATTTCGCGCAGGAATATCCGGCGGGTCCGCCCCAGCGCCCCGTCATCCATGAAGAGATCGTTTTCAGTTTCCTGCAGTTTGAAATGCAGGTGGAGGCCAAGACTGTCGGCATAGGACAGTGCGCGCTGCCACTGATCCAGCTTTGAAATGTCGAACCGGTCCTGATCCAGTCCTTCATCCCACTGCGCACGCGGTTCCATTTGCGCGTATTCTTCCGGTCCGACATTCAGCAGATGAGGGAATACGTTGCGATCATCGCCGCCTGCATTCCACAGCAGCATGGAAACCGAATTGGCCCCTGCTCCGGCAAGATAATCAAACGTACCGAGCAATCCTGCCCCGCGTGCTTCCTCTCCCCAAAGATGAGACAGGCCCTCTGCCCGCAGATCGCCCGCATGCGCTTCCCATGTCTTGCGGAAGCCCAGCGAATTGGGTGTTTCGTCAAAATCGGCAAAGGCGAGCATGTTTTCCGGGGCATCCGGCCCGAATTTGAAGAAGATGCTCTCGTCACCTGCAAAGCGGTAATAATTCTCGCCCGTATATTGCAAAAGGCCGCGTGCGCGCACCGGATCGGCTGATTGGCCGGATACGGTAAAGCCGCCTTCAGCGCCGTGGCCATCCAGTCGTTCACCGGGCGATGGCGCAATGGCCATGTCGGCCCCGGCGCGGAAATCGACTTCCCAGCGGTAATCGCCTGAAAGAGGCGGTACGAAATGCGCGCGCCAGATGTTACCCGAGGTACAGCCGCTGTCCGCCGCATCGCCGCATCCGGCAAAATAACCCGGAATGGTCCAGCTTTCGCCGCCGGAAGTGACGGTCCAATCCAGCTTTACATCGGTAAAGGGATTGCGCCCGCTGCGCTCATCAAGAACAGGACCTTCGATCTCGAGAGTGACTGTTTCAAATGGCGCGCCTGCGTCAGTCACAGTTTGCGCCTCCGCCACTTCAGCGAAAAGTAACAGGGCTGCCACAGTCATTGCAGCGTGAAACGGGGCCTTGATCATATCAGTCTGCCTGCTCGTAGATAGTTACCGGGCCAATCAGACCGGACGGGACCAACGGATCATCCGGGGACTGGAAATATTGCGTTGCAAAGGTTCGGCGCGGGCCGGGTGGTGGAGGCTCATTGGCGCTGTACCATTCAATCATCTGGCGTTCGGGCCAGCGCCCTTCGGGTTCAAAGCCGCTGGTGTCTTCCAGCGCCGCATCACCGATCAGGCGATTGACCCAGAGTGTCGCGACCTCGATCTCAAGAATGTTCTCGCCCTGCCGGATCGCATCGCTCACATCGAGCGCGAAAGGCCGTGTCCACGCCGTCCCCACGGCCACTCCGTTGAGCTGCACCGTTGCCACGCTTTCGACTTGGCCAAGGTCGAGCATCGCGCCATCCCGTTTGCCATTCCACGAAAATGTCGTGCGCCAGGTCGCCTTGCCGGAGAAATGCCGGATTTCAGGATCGTCCAGCGTGCTGAGGTCTGTCAGATGCTCCAGTTCGATAGTGCCAGCATCGCTATAGGCAGGATCGAAAGCGACAGTCCACGGCCCCTCAACGCCGGTCACAACATTGGCTGAAGCGCTTTCTGGCTCAGCGACGACGGGCAAGAATGCATTCGCGGTGTCGAAAATCAGGAAAGTGGATTGGCCAGCCCGAAGCGGGAGGGACAATTGTGTGCGCCCGTCATCACCCACTTGCGCGGGCAGAGCCACAGCTTCGCCGGTCACCGGGTTCCACATCTCGGGCGCGTGTCCGCTGGCGGCGAAGGCCAGATCATACTGCTGATCCATTTCGCCAGCATTCAGAACGAAGAAAATGTGCGTGTCACCAACGCGGCGCTCGGTGAACATGGGCAGTGTCCCGTCGGACTGCACGCGCGAAGCAAGACCCGCCCCGTCAAATACCGCCGCTGCATCTTGCCCCATATGAGCCAGCGCAACAGGGACACCGGCTGCCCGGGCTTCTTCCATCCGGGCAAGTGCCGCATCGCTGGGCACGCGGTCTTGCGGCCACCATATCATCCCGTATCGTGCGCCATTGGGAAGCTCTAAAGTGCCATCCACAAAGCGCGATCGTGACAGCAGCGTTTCCGCATTGAGACAGTTGAATTCCACACCGGCAGGCAGGCGGTCCTGATAGACCTGCCGTTCAGGACATCCAACGGGACTGTCTTCACCAACGAACATGGCGACATCAGTCACCGGCAGTCCTTGCCGCAGCAAATGCTGGCCACGCGCCATATAGGTGAACCATGCCGCACCGCCTTCATCCCACCATGGCTGTGTGCGATCGAAGTGCGACCCATAACGATTCATCGTCATGCCCGGCATCACATGTGTATTGGCCTGATGGGCAAAGCGATGAAACATGAACTGGTTGATCCCGCCGATCCACGCCCGATCTCCCCACACGCGGCCCATGTCCGGGTCGAAGTGCCAATTTACCTCGTCCTGCGAAGTGAACCCTTCGGCGGCCACGATATTGCGGCCATACAGGCGGGCGGCGGATACTGCATCGTTGAAATGCGCGGATTCCCGGCCCATCCAGAATTCACCGGCGGGAATTGAGGCAGTCGCACCGACATCGACATCATTCGTCGGGCCCATGCCATATGGTTCTACAATACTTTCAAGTCCTTCGCGCGCCATCGTATCGGCAAAAACACGGTAGTAATTCTCGCGCATCAATTCGGCATTGTAGGAACGAACCCGGGCCAGCATGTCACGTGTTTCAGCGGCGCTGGATACCAGCCTGCCCGTATAGGCCGGCAGCCAGGGGATGATGGATTGGCCGAACCTTTCGGCGAACATGCCATCGTAACCTTGCGTCCAGTTTTGTCCGCCGACCTCATAACTGTCTATCACCACGCCGGTCAGCGCGCCGGGCGCAACTTCGCGGGACCGGGCAATGACAGGGCCGATGAATGCATCGTAATGCGCCATGAAGGCGGAAGCAGAAAACTTGTCGACTTCAAGCCCGGTGCCTTCAGGCGAGGCGATAACATTGGTCGCCCCGGTCGAAGTATAACCGAAGCGCATGATCGTCCAATCGCCTGCGGGCAGGCGCGCGGTGATGCGGCCATCGCCGCCCATTTGTGCCGAAAGATCAATGATCCGGGCCGGATCGATAATCGTCTCCGCCGCCATATCCAGCCTCTCGGGCAGCCGTATGCCTGTCCCTTGCGCCAGGCTGGTATGGAGCACCAGATTGGGGATGCGCGGTAAAGTAGAGAGTTCCAGCTCCCCCAGTTCGAAGCTCTCCGGCGCGCTGATGCGAAAATGCTGCGCTGCGACTGGTTCGAAAGCTTCGTCCAGCATCCATTCAAACTTGCCGACCCGCTGTTTGGCAAAGCTGTCGACCATCTCCCAGTTCTCACCATCCTGAGAAATTTCGAGCGAAGCATCGAGACTTCTGCTTGGCGAATTCAACAGGCTGATGCTTCGTATTTCTACCTGCTCATCATAGCTGAAGCGGATCCATCCCCGCGTGCCAGCAGGCACTGCAAGGGTTGCCGAGGTGTCAGGATTTCCATCACGAATGATGTCTGTTGCAAATTCCGGATCCGATGCCGTGACAACCGGCTGCAATGCGGCATCGCGCAGTTCGCCAGGAAGCGCAGGATACGCCAGCACTGCGATATCGCGATAAAAGCCTTCGCGCGCAGGTGGCTGTGGCAATCGCAATGATACCGCCCCGCCATCAACCAGCGTCTCGCTCCAGACAACACGCTTCATGGATTGTTCGGGTGTAATCCAGGGGCCACCCGATGACGACCAGCCATCGGCATTATGGAACATGAATTGCAGGCCCAGCCGCTCGCATTCGGCAGCGACATGGGCGATCAGATCAAGATGCTCGGCCGAATTGAACCGCACCGTGCCATGAGAAATGCCTTGGGTCACATGGAACAGAACGATCCCGCCCACACCGACATTTGCCAGCGATTCCAGATCACGGGTAATGCCTTCGCGGCTCATATTGCCGCTCATCACATGGAACCATGTCCACGGACGGGCTTCTGCCGGTGGTTGGGAAAAATCCTGCCGAAGCTGCGCCAGTTCTGATTGTGCCTGAACTGATTGTGCCTGAGCTGGCGAGGCCATTAGAAGCATCGCCAAAGGGCCGAGTGAGGCCGAAGCCAGGCGCTTGTTCGTGCCAGACATGTCAGTCTTGCTGCCGGTAGATAGTCACCGGCCCGATGAGGCCGGAAGGTATCAGCGGATCGTCCGGTGTCTGGAAGTAATGCGTTGCCCAAGTCCGGCGCGGCCCCGGCGGAGGTGGCTCGTTGGCGCTGTACCATTCGACCATCTGGCGCTCAGGCTCTCTGCCTTCGGGCACATAGCCGCTGGTGTCGGGCAGCCCTGCATCGCCGATTAGCCGATTGACCCAGAGGTTAGCGACTTCGATCTCGATTACATTATCCCCAGCCCGCAGCGCGTTGGTGATGTCCACCATATATGGCGCAGTCCACGCCGTGCCCGTTTCCACGCCATTGACCCGCACACTGCCCACGGTTTCCACTTTGCCGAGATTGAGCAGTATCCGCGCATCACCTTCCAGATCACCACTCGAGAGCGATACAGAGTTGCGATAGGTGGCCTTGCCGGAGAAATGACTGATCTCCGGGTCGTCACTTGTGCTCCAATCGAACAGCGCGAAATCGGTAATTGTCCCGGCATCGCCATAAGCGGGATCGAAAGTGAGAGACCAGCCGCTTTCCAGCGTGGTCAGCACTTGCAGCCCAGTTGATGCGCGATCATCGGCGGACCGGAAGCGCAAGGACGGATCGAAAACCACGAAGCGCGATTCATACGGGGCGAGCGTCAGGGAAATGCGCGAGCAGCCGTCGTCCTCCACTACGCCCACAATCGCTTCGCTCGTCCCGGTTACTGCATTCCAAACCTCGCCCGCATTGCCGCCAACGCGGAAACACAGGTTGAAGCTGCGTTCCTGCGCGGCATCGTTGAATGTGAAGAAAACATCCCTCGTCCCGGCCCGGCGCTGGGTGAAGCCCGGCAAATCACCTTCTGCTGAAAGTCGGGGAAGAAGACCCGCAGCCGCAAACGTGGAACGGACATCGTCACCCAGATGCGCCATGGCCACCGGAACCCCGGCAGCCCTCGCCGCTTCCAGCCGGGCCAGCTCTGAAGGACGCGGCGCATGATCGTACGGCCACCAGATCAATTGATATCGCGCACCATTGGGTAGAACGAAGGCGCCATCCTCGAACCGGCCGCGTTCAAGCAATGTCGGAGTGTCGACGCAGTCGAACTCCACCCCCGCAGGCAGCGTGTCGGCAGCAGTCCATTTCTCGGGGCATTCAACCGGGCTGTCCGATCCTACTATCATCGCGACATCCGCAACGCCGTACCCCTGCCGCAGCATATGCTGTCCGCGCGCCATATATGTGAACCACGCCGCGCCGCCTTCATCCCACCACGGCTGGGTACGGTCGATATGCGCCCCCCAACGGTTCATCGTCATGCCCGGCATCACGTGCGTATTCGCTTGATGCGCAAAACGGTGGAAAAGGAACTGGTTGACCCCCGCTACCCAGGCGCGGTCACCCCACGGCTTGCCGAAAGAAGGAGAGAAGTTCCAATTGATCGGTGAATTGGCCGTAAAGGATTCCGCTGCGGCAATGGGCAGGCCATAGGTGCGGGCGGCGGATACGGCGCTGTTGAGGTTGAAGGGATTGACATCCCGCACCCAGAATTCGCCCGCCGGGATAGAAGCGATCGCGCCTACGCTCACTTCGTCGAGCGGGCCATTCCCATAAGGCTGGACAAGGCTTTCCAGCCCATCCTCGGCCATGGCATCGGCGAAGGCACCGTAATAGTTTCGGTTGACGAGCGCTGCGTTGAAATTCCGGATACGTTCAAACATGGCACTGGTTTGTGCCCCACTCGCCACTACGCGCCCGGCATAAATGGGCAGCCAGCGGGTGAGATTCTCGCCGTACGCTTCCGCGAACATCGCATCATAGCCTGCTGTCCAGTTCTGCCCTCCCACTTCATAACTGTCGATCATCACGCCGGTCAGCGCCTGCGGGCCGGCAGCGCGTGTGCGGGCTATTACCGGGCCCAGAAAAGCGTCATAATGCGTGCGGAATGCGTCTGCATCGAACTTGTCGACTTCCAGCCCCAGCCCTTCGGGCGATGGATTGACATTCTGCGCACCTGTAGTGGTGTAACCGAACCGCAAAATCGACCATTGGCCGCCGGGCAGTTCAGCCTCGAGACTTCCGTCGCTGCCCATATTGGCAGACAAATCGCGGATGTCGGCAGGTGCAATCGTAGCCTCTGCCGGGAAGTCATCGGCTGGCGCAATATTGCGGCCAAAGACATAACCGAGCGTACTGTGCGAAGCCGGATTGTCGAGCAATTGCGCCTGCGAAAGCGCCACTTCGCCGAACTCGAACGTCTCGTTCCCTACGAGGCGGAAGTATTGGCCAGTCACCGGTTCAATAGCGGAATCGACTTCCCATTCGTTCTTCATGATACGGGTCTTGGGAAAGTCCTGCACATGACGGAACGATATCCCGTCGTCGGAAACCTCCAGCGATAGTTCCAGATTTCGCACCGGCACATTGGCGAGCCGCGCATGGCGGATCGTGACGGGTTGATCGTAGCTAAACTGTACCCAGCCGCTTTCGCCCTGCGGCACGGTGACCGTGCCCATGCTCGTGATATCGCCATCGCTGACGCGCGAGAGGTCAAGCGAACTGTCTGAAGCTGAAAGGCGCGGCAGGATTGCCGCATCGGCCAACTCGCCCGCCAAGGCAGGATAGGCAATGACTGCGATATCTTCGTAAAATCCTTCGGCCGTCGAAGGCTGCGCCAGCTGTGTGGTGATCGGCCCGCCCTGGACGAGCGTTTCCGACCAGACCACACGCTTCATGGATTGTTCGGGTGCAATCCAGGGACCGCCGGTGGAGGACCAGCCATCAGCATTGTGGAACGAAAATGCCAGCCCCAGCCGCTCACATTCGGCAGCGACATGGGCGATCAGGTCGAGATGCTCGGGCGAATTGAACCGCACCGTGCCATGAGAAATGCCTTGGGTCACATGGAACAAAACGATCCCGCCCACACCGACATCTGCCAGCGATTCCAGATCACGGGTAATGCCTTCGCGGCTCATATTGCCGCTCATCACATGGAACCATGTCCACGGACGGGCTTCTGCCGGTGGTTGGGAAAAATCCTGCCGAAGCTGCGGAAGGTCTGATTGTGCCTGAGCTGATTGTGCCTGAGCTGGGGTAGCTATCAGAAGCGTCACCAAACTTCCGAATACGGCCGTGAACGGATGCTTCATCATATCAGTCTTCCTGCCCGTAAATGGTCACTGGGCCAATCAGACCAGACGGGATCAGCGGATCGTCTGGCGTCTGGAAATACTGCGTTGCCCAAGTCCGGCGCGGCCCCGGCGGGGGTGGCTCGTTGGCTGTGTACCATTCCACCATATTGCGGTGCGGCAGGTTATCTTCTGCGCGATATCCAAGGTTGTCTTCGGGTTCATACCCGCTGGTGTCCGGCAACGCCGCGTCACCAATCAAGCGGTTGACCCACAGGTTGGCGACTTCGACTTCAATTGTGTTGTTTCCTGCTCGAAGCGCACTGGTAATGTCGATTTGATACGGCGCGGTCCACAAAGTGCCCAGTTCGATCCCGTTTATGCGCACGGTCGCCACTGTTTCCACCTGACCCAGATCAAGAGCAAAACTCTTACCGGAGGCAAGTTCATCAGGGGCCAGGTTCACCGTCCTGCGATAGGTGGCCTTGCCGGAATAATGGCGGATTTCAGGATTGGCGCTCTGGCTCCAATCAAACAATGAAACATCGCGCACGGTGCCGGCATCGCCGTAGGCCGGATCGAAAGCGAGCGACCAGCCGTCATCCAGCGTGGCAATCAAGCCCGGTATTGGCCGGGCCGCATCATTTTCAGGCAGGAACTGCAAGCCTGCGTCGAATATTACAAAGCGGGATTCATTGGGGGCAAGATCCAGCACTACGCGCGAACACCCGTCGCTATCCACGCGCCCTGCAACCGCCGCGCCAGTGCCGTCTACCGGGTTCCACACTTCTCCGGCTTTGCCATCGACGCGGAAGCAAAGATCAAAGCTGCGCCGGTGATCCGCATCGTTGAACGTGAAGAAAATATCCATTCCGCCCACGCGGCGCTGTGTGAAACCGGGTAGGTCTCCTTGAGCTGAAACGCGCGGCAGAAGACCCGCATCTGTAAATACCTGCCCAGGCAATTCGCCCCGATTTGCCATCGCGACCGGCACGCCGGCAGCGCGCGCTTCTTCCAGCCTCGCCAGTTCTGCAGGACGTGGTGCGTTTTCGTGCGGCCACCAGATCATCTGGTAGCGCGCGCCATTTGGCAGCACGAATTCGCCATTTTCAAAACGCCCGCGGCCAAGCAGCGTAGGCGTATCCAGGCAGTCAAACTCCACTCCTGCAGGAAGAACGCCGGACGCGGTTGATTTTTCTGGACATAACACTGGCGTGTCAGACCCCACCGCCAAGGCAACATCTGCCACTCCATGACCTTGCCGCAGCATGTGCTGGCCACGTGCCATGTAGGTAAACCACGCCGCGCCGCCTTCATCCCACCACGGCTGGGTGCGATCGAAATGCGAGCCCCAGCGGTTCATCGTCATGCCCGGCATTACATGCGTATTCGCCTGGTGAGTGAACCTGTGAAAGAAGAACTGATTGATACCGGCAACCCATGCGCGGTCACCCCAGGGTTTCCCGAACGCAGGAGAGAAGCTCCAGTTGTCGTCCCAGATCGCGGTAAATGCTTCTGCCGCAACAACAGGGGCATCGTACATGCGTGCTGCCGAAACGGGCCCGGCAAGATGCGTATTAACGTTGCGACCAACCCAGAATTCCCCTGCCGGAATAGAAGCGATAGCGCCCACGCTCACCTCATCAATCGGGCCATTGCCATAGGGTTCGATCAGGCTTTCCAGCCCGTTTGCCGCCATCAACCGTGCAAATTCGCCAAAGTAATTATCATTCATCAGCCCCGCATTAAAATTGCGGATGCGCGCGAACATGGCGCTGGTTTCCGGCCCGCTGGAGACGAAACGGCCAGCGTAAATCGGTAGCCATGGAGTCAGATCTATTCCGTGGGCCTCGGCAAACTGCTGGTCGTAGCCAGCCGTCCAGTTCTGCCCGCCCACTTCATAGCTGTCGATCATAACAGATGTGAGCGCTTCCGGCGCCGCTGCTCGGGTGCGAGAGATTAGCGGCCCGAGAAATGCCTCGTAATGGGTGCGCAATGCAGCGGCATCGAACTTATCAACCTCCAACCCGCTACCTTCAGGAGAAGGCACAACATTACGCGAACCGGTGGAAGTGTAACCGAAGCGCATGACCGTCCACTGACCATCCGGCAAGCTGGTTTCAACGCGGCCGCCGGCATCCACCAATCCGGTGAGGTTGATGACACCGGCCGGATCGATCACTGCACTGGCAGAAACTTGTCTGGGTTGCGGCAGGTCCTGTCCGGGGACATGGGCCATAGTGCTATGCGCCGCCGGGCTGGCCAACCGCTCTTGCTGCGACAAAGCAATTTCGCCGAAATCGAAGCTGCGGCTCGCCGCCACGCGGAAATGCTGGGCAGTTACGGCTGCGAAGGGAGTGTCGACTTCCCATTCGGCGCGCAGGACACGGGTCTTTGGAAAAGCGAACAGAGGGCGAAATGTCTCGCCATCGTCGGATACTTCCAGAGAAAGCTGTACGTCACGCTCTTGCACATTGGCAACGCGAAGATGACCAATGCTGGTCGGCTCCGCAAAGCTGAACTGTATCCAGCCCGCGTCGCTCATATGGGCAGTGGTGCTGGTATCACCATCGGTCAAACGCGCCAGGTCAAGAGAACTGTCGGAGGTTGTTATTTCGGCCGGACTGGCGGCATCGCCAAGCTCCCCGGCCAGCGCCGGATATGCCACGACGGCAATGTCTTCGTAAAAACCTTCCAGTGTCGATGGCTGCGGCAGCACGACTGACACATCGCCGCCCGCAACCAGACGCTCGCTCCACACGACCCGCTTCATCGACTGTTCCGGGGTGATCCACGGTCCAGCAGTGGAAGACCAGCCATCGGCATTGTGGAAGGAAAAAGCCAGACCCAGCCGTTCACACTCTGCTGCGGCATGAGCCATCAGGTCGAGATGTTCCGGTGAATTGAACCGCACTGGTCCGTAGGAAATGCCCTGCGTGACATGGAACAGAACGACCCCGCCCACACCGACTTCAGCCAGAGATTCCAGATCGCGGGTTATGCCCTCGCGGCTCATATTGCCGCTCATCACATGGAACCAGGTCCACGGCCGGGCCTCCGCAGGAGGCTCGGCAAAGTCCTGCCGAAGCTGCGCAATGTTGGACTGCGCGCTTACCGCGGTGGCGGGCAACACAATAACAGCGCCGAGATAAAGCGCACGCAGAACTGCTTTTGTAAACGTGTGAGCGGCCTTTGATTTCATGCGGACCGACACGTCAGCTCAGCGTGGTATGCGGTGCAACCGCAGGGTCGACGGCGCAGGAATGTCTCCGCGCGCCTGATCCTGATTACTGGGGTTGGCTTCCCAGCTTAAATAGAAATCATACCGGCTATCCTCAGCCACGCCCTCTGCCCGCCGGACATATTGAACAAGCTCTTGATTGTCCTGAAATCCCGGAATGACACCGGGCACGACTTCGTAGCTGCCGATGTCTGCAGTGGTGTTGGTCCGTGGATCTACTGTAAATTCTATCGCATTCCCGTCACGGATGGCGCGCACCCGGATGGTGCCGTCATCCGCTACGAATGGGGCCTCCTGCACGAGGATGGATACGTTCAGGCTGCCGCCGCGGTCCAATTGCTGAACGCTGCCGGTCCAATCGCTGATCTGGTGAACTGCCCAGCCGTCGCCAACCTTGCGCGCCAGCATGATCTGCGTGTCGCCATTTTCGTCATGCTTGTAATATGAAATCATGGGCAAGCCATCGCTATCGAAGCCGAGGCGTTTTTGGCCATTGAGGATACCGCCGTATGGCGGAACCGGATCAACGATATCACCGGTCGATCGAACAATCGGAAGAGCAACCGGGTTGCCGTTGGAATCTTCCCAATCAATCAGATTTGCGCTGCGAGCATAGGAGAGGTTGTTGTTGGTCGCGGCGGAGGGCGTTTCACGCCATACCCAGACCGTGTGAAACAGCCCGTCGGGGCCCAATACAGGGCCGATATAATAGGTCCCGCGTTCACCCTCGCCGTCAAAGAAATTCTGGTCGTGAAGAAGTTCCCAAGTCATCGTTCCAGTATCGAAGCGATGATAATAATACCGCCCGTCGCCGCTCGATCCGATGCGGAAGATCGCAATCAGATGGCCTTCGGTATCATGCAGGAAAGTCGGGTAGGTTACACGCTGCTCACGCTCCGCATCGACCATGTAATCGACCTGCTCAAGTGACCGCACATTCCACGGCTCAGTTGAACGAAAATACACCAGTGGATCGGCGTGCATGTTGCCCATGACGTGGATGTAACCCGCTTCGTCCACATCGACTGTCGCGTAATTGTGACTGTCCCATCCCACGAAACTTGGCAGTTTCTGATAACGCCAAGGGGCGCGTTCATGAGGGCGGTGAGCAATGCTCATCTGGCGACTTGCGTCATAGTAGATGATGAACTGGTGACTGCCCCGCTGAATCATCTGGGAATTGACCCTGTGGCCGGACCACACGAAATCAATCGCTTCCACATCGGAGGCCAGATTGAGCTGGGTATCATCGAGGCGATCTGAATCCTGCGCCTGCGCCGGAGTAAACGACAAGACCATCAACGCCGCGGCAAACATCAGATTACGCGTCATCAGAACGCTCCATCAAAAAGTTTGGGGCCGGTGCGCGGTATGAACGCACCGGCCCCTGGGAGAAACGCAGGTTAGAAACGCACTGTCGTAGAAACAGAGTATGTCCGACCGTCATATTCATACAGGCGGAAAAGTTCTTCGAAGCCCACATATTCACGGCGCGATGTGTTCGTGATGTTGAAGACTTCAAAACGGAGCTCGACGTTCTTGATCGGCTGGATGCGACCAGTGAAATCAAGCTGGTCACGCGGCGCGATGATGGTCGATCCACCCAGGAATGACGAACCACCCTGACGCTGGATTTCAGACTGGCTGTTGTATGCCAGACGGAACTGGAACAGTTCATCTTCATAGTAGCCAATGAGGTTGTAAGTATCCTCTGCCACGTTGAAGAGTTGCACATCATTGTCACCGCCCGAACGGACGCGGGTATAGTTCGCAACGAAGCCGGTGTTGCCAAGCAGGCCCGGCAGGAAGTCGAAGGACTGCTGAATCTGCGCTTCGAAGCCGGTCACATTGATGGTGTCCGGATTGTTCACGCTGCGATTGACACGGATACGTTGCGGATCGCCCAGATCGTTGGTGAACACGCAGTTTCCTGCAAATGAACTTTCGATCGGGTTGGGCGAGTTCACGTCCGCAAAGCGGATGTCCTGAAAAGTCCGACCACCCACTGTGAGATCTTCACCTGCAGGACAGAAATTGCGCTGGGTGGAGATATCTCCGATCAGGGATTTGCGGAAGAACCCGATGGCGACGACGGAACCGGGACGGTTGTACCAGCTCAGTCCAAGATCGAAGCCAGTGGAACGACGCGGCTCAATGTCGAGCGAACTGATGCTTACAGTCGTCCGCGGAATGGGCTGCCCGTCTGCACCTACGATCGAATCGTCAGCATTCTCATCGTCGAATTCCGTGCCAGGCTCGGATTCCCGGATGAAAGTCGGCGAAGGTGAAAATTCGGCAAGATCGAGCGCTTCGAATGTTTCATAATAGGCGGCACGAACCACCAGATCCGGAGTGATCTCATAAATGAGGTTGGCCGATGGAAGGAACCGCTCGAAGGTGTTGTTGGCTTCATCGAAGTTAAGCTCAGCCCCTTCGCGGAATACCAGCGGGTCGCCGCCGTTTGCCGCACGAATTGCCGCCAGATTTGCGTAAAATTCTGCCGAGATCGGGCGGACCAGACCGGTAAGATCGGTACGGACATAACGCCCGCCGACATTGCCGCGTAGCTGGAAATCGGAAACCTCGCCAAAATCGAACTTGGCCATGCCGTAAAGTTCAATGGTATCCCGCGAGGAATCGAAGTTGGTATCGATCGTGCGGTTCTGCGGCAGTCGCGGCAGATACGTAGTACCTGGAACCACCGGCAATGCAGCCAGCAGTTCATCAACCGTAACCGATTGCGCGCTCGCCGTTGTCAATTCCGGCATATAATTGCGCAAATTGCCGTTGTTGGGCGAGAAGGCAAGTCCATCGACCTGGCCGCCGTTCGCAGCACCCAATTGGCTTTCCAGAACCGGGATATCGATTGAAAGGAACTGGTCGGTTTCAATTCCCGGAATGTTTCCGCCTGCGAAAAAGCTGCCACTAGTAACGCCATCATTCAGACGAAGAATATCAGCTGTGATCGCCGGAAAGTTCAGGCCAAGAGCGGAAAATTCCTGGCGGAAACGGGCCGAGTTTTCCTGCGAGTAATAACCACCGATACCGACTTCTGTGATGAAGCTGTTCGAGAATTTGCGAGCGACATCGAAGTCAACGGATGCAAGGTCGCGTTCTGCGCCTTCGAGGAAGCCCAATGCAAGGATCGAAACTGGCGAATTGAACGCCCCGCCGTTAGGTGCGGTGATGCGGAAATCATCGCGCGCACCGATCGCACTGCCGGTCTCAATCCGCCAATTGCCGAGCGTATTTCCGAGATCCAGAAGTTCGGCGGGGACGAAATTATCGACAAAGATATTGTTGAGATTGCCGAGACCCTGATCGAAGATGGCAAGTTGTCCGGTACCACGATCATCGATGCCATCCAGATTGGCATCGGGTGAGCGTGTGGAAGCGCTGCCGCCGCGGTTGCGAATGCGCACGTCATACTGGCTGAGAGCTGAAGTACCGGTTGCCTCCGAATAGGTCCCGATGATGTCGACCCGCCAATCATCGTTTTCGAAATTCATTTGCGGGTAGATTGCCCACGATTCATCAAGAGCCGGAAAACTGCGGTTGCCGATTGCGGTCTGTTGGTCGCTGACCTGAATGCGCGGCACGATGTACACGTTTTCCTCGACGTTGTTTTCGTCAAAGTCAGTTGTGCCCAAGCGGACCGGGTTTGAAAGCGGCGAAATGAGCGAGCTGCCATTGTTTGGCGCTTCCGTGATGAAAATATCCTGATTGGATTCACCAAGATCGCGGCGCGTATAAAGACCGTCGAGACGGAATTGCAGGTTATCGGTCAATTCGTAAGCGAGGCCGGCGGCACCAGAGACACGGTAGCCGCGATTGTTCTGGACAATCTGCCGGATCGCCTGCGGATAGATTACAGAATTGTTCAGGCCATTTTCGCCCACAGGCGCAATATCGAAGAATGAATTCGGCTGAGCACTCAAGGTATCGCCAGTGCCGCTAACGGCGCTGCCGTCAGCATAGGCAGCTACTTCGGCATTGCTGAACGCGCGGTACTGATTGATGCGGAAAGTATCGCGGCGGAAGCTTTGGTCCGAATAGGACACGGTTCCGTAAACGCCAAAGCGATCTCCCAGGCGCTGCGCCCCGGTGAAATAGAAGGACGGATTGTAATCTTCCGTCGTACCTTCGTAAGTCAGCTCTGCGCGGGCCGCAAAGCCTTCGCGCCGCTGCAACGCACTGTTGAGGCGAAGATCAACCTGGGCAGCAAGGCCGCCGGCAGGCGTATCCGCAGTGAACGACTTGATGACATTTGCGCCATTGAAGATCGCACTTTCGAAAATCCCGAACGGGTTACCGGTGTTGCTGCCACGCGTGGTCGACGCAATCGCCTGACCCATAACAGTTGTCTTGGTGAACTGGCCCGGAAGCCCGCGGACGGAGATCGTCGCATCGCGGCGTGCCCCTTCGCGGTTGATCTGGACACCGGGGATACGCGCAAGCGCCTCACCCAGGTTAAGGTCCGGCGTCGAACCGATGTCATCGGCAGAAATACCGTCGAGAACAACGTCAGCATTCCGGCGAATATCCAGCGCATTCGCAAGACTGTCGCGGATACCGCTGACGATAATCACATTGTCGTCGGTTGTTTCTGCCGTTTCAGGAGCCGGCGCATCCTGCGCCGAAGCAAATCCAGGAACACAAAGCGCGGTGAGCGCAACCCCTGCAAAAAAAGCCGATTTACCAACGAATGAGCCATTGCAGGCGCCGCGAATTTTCATAATTTCTCCCCAAGTGAATTCTTATTATTTGATCAAAGTGTATCAAGCCGACTGAGCAGGTCAATGCTCTTAAGTGATGTTTTATGATTTTTTATGATTGATTGCGCTTACAGTTGCAAATCCGCAACTAGCGGCGATTATGCAACCATCACGTTAAGCCATTGACCTTGGTCGTTTTTGCCGATTCGAGGCTGATTGCGCTCACCTCGTGCGAAGGCGCTCGATCTGTCCTGCTGCAAGCAGGAATGCTCCGACTCCGTAAAGCTGCGTATCGTCCGGCTGAACCCCCTCGGGCTGATCGCCAACCTGCTGCACGTAACCCAGCCGGCCATCGGCATCGACATTTGCGACAAGCGCATCCCAGCCTGCATTTGCCGCGGTTTCGTAGCGATCGCCCACAAGCACGCCTTCGTTCAGGCCCCACGCCAAGCCGTATGTGAAGAACCCGGTACCGCTGGTCTCCGGCGGGGTCTCGCTAGTTGCCAGCAAGGACGCACGCCACATGCCTTCATCAGTCTGGATAGCGACAAGGCTGTCGGACATACGCCGGAACAGCGAGATATAGTAATCGCGGCGCGGATCATTCACGTCCATGACCTGAAGAATGTTCACCAGCCCGCCGTACACCCAGCCGTTTCCGCGGCTCCAGAACAGTTTTTCACCATCGGCGCCGCGCCGATCGAAGAACCGACTGTCACGGTAGTACAGCCCCACTTCCTGATCGAAGAGCAGATCGGTCGCCACCACGAATTCTTCATGCGCAAAATCTGCATAGGCCGCATTGTTCAAAGTCGATGCAGCGTCCCACCATGTGGCTGGCGCCATGAATAGAGCATCGGACCAGCACCAGCGCCGGGCACAACCAGGATCGCTCTCGACATCAGGATGCATCATCTGGTTGGTCGGGCGATCAGCCAGAATGGCATCAAGTGTCGCCTGTGTTGGAGCAAGGTCTGCCGACGCCACGCCGGCGCGATCCAGCGCGAAATAGACTTGCCCGATCAGGTGATCATCGGCGTGATACAGCCTGTCACCAAGACGCCAGTCCTGATCATCGGCAATCCGCGTTAACGATTGGAGATAGAGCGGCTGATCGGTCCGCTGGGCGTAATCCGCCAGTCCAAGGAAGAACGTGCCCATAACCCAGCCGCGTTTGTTTGGCGTTTCGCGGGAAATGTAGCGAATCGTTTCTTCCAGATTATCCAGGTTTGCCAGCTGCCAGTTCGCCGCACGATTGGCGACCTCGCGGATCTCCGCTCTCGTGTGCTGTTCCGCCATGACGTTCTGTGTCGCCGGCACCGGCACTGTTGCACAGGATGACAACAGCATCGCCATAGGGGCCAGCACCAAACCGGCCGCGGACAGTGGATTACGCATCTTGGACATCATCTCTCGCTTTTTGTCTTGATTTCAGGCGCCTGTTCAGACGATGCCGGCACCAAGGCCGACTGCTTTGCGCTCTTGCGCTTTGCGTTCACGGTATTTGCTGGCGCGATAGACCCCAAGCCAGTCGATTGCCCCGCCCTGCTCTTCTCGGGCCTTGGCAAGTATCGGGCCGACATCGGTATCATAGGCGGCACGCAGAGTGCGGAACGCGAGCATCACGTCATTATCGTTTTGCGCGGCCGACAAGGCTTCGCGGTCAACGATCACGGCACGCGCAAAGCATCCGGCAATTGTTTCCGCCGAAGACAACATGCTTTCGATAGGGTCCGTGACGTTGTGCGACTGGTCTATCATGTAGGAAGGATCGAACCCTTCCCGCGGATTGCGTTCCGCCTCGATCAGTTCGTTGAACACCAGAAACAGCTGGTGTGGATTGATACTGCCGCTGTCCAGATCATCGTCGCCGTATTTGCTGTCGTTGAAATGGAAGCCGCCCAGCTTTCCGGCACGGTGCAGACGCGCAACGATCTGTTCGATATTCACATTCGGCGCATGGTGACCAAGGTCGACCAGACACTTGCACTGATCGCCCAGTTCCTGCGCTGCCATGAGCGAACTGCCCCAGTCCGCAATCACGCTGGAGTAGAATGCAGGTTCGAACATCTTGTGTTCCAGCATCATTGTCCAGTCTGCTGGAAGCGCGTCATAAACGTGGCTGGTGGCATCGATATAGCGATCAAGAGAGCGCCCGAGATCCTGCTGACCTGGGAAATTGGTGCCGTCACCAACCCATACTGTCAGCCGCTTCGAGCCGATCTTCTTACCGATCTCGATACAATCAATATTGTGCTCTATCGCCTGCTGGCGGGTCGCCTCCACTGTGGAAGAAAGCGAACCGGTGGCGTAGGTCTGCACCTGATCGGGCTGATCCTGAAATGTGTTGGAATTGACTGCATCGAAGACGAGGTCATAAGCCGCCGCCTCTTCACGCAGGCCGGCGTAATCATCCACGCAATCCCACGGGAAATGCGGACTAACGCCGGGAGTGCTTTTCCCAAGCTGATGGATTACCGCGCAATCCTCCAGCTTTTCATGGATGTTGGTCGGTTCGCCGGCCAGCGGGAATTTGGCAAAGCGCGTACCGCCCCTGCCCGCACCCCAGCTTGGCACTGCAACGCCAAAATCTTTTACGCGGTCCTTGATCGCATCGATTGCGATTCCGCGCCGTTCAAGCTTCCTGCCCAGTGCCGCATATTCGTCTTCCAGCACTTCGCTGGCGGACGCGTTGGACTGCGACACCAGATCGATTGAAATTGGTGATCCCGTCATGTGAACCCCTCCCGGGTTTTGATTTTCTAACGTGTAAATGCCTGCGCGTTGCCCGCGTCTACATTGATCATATTGCCGGTTGATTTGGCCGAAGCCTCACTGGCGAACCAATAGGTGGCTTCAGCGATATCATCGGGAAGAACCGAACGCTTCAGCATGGAACGCTGGCGATAGTGTTCTTCAAGCTCGTCACCGGAATCGATGCCATGCGCACCGGCACGTTCCTGACGCCAGTCGCCATCCCAGATGCGGCTGCCACGAATGACTGCATCAGGATTAACGACATTCACGCGGATACCGCTGTCTGCCCCTTCAAGCGCGAGGCAGCGTGCAAGGTGATTGGCAGCAGCCTTTGCACTGGCATAGGCGCTGGCATTCTTTGCAGCAGCCACAGCGTTCTTGGAACCGATGAACACGATGCTGGTACCACCCATGTCGGCCATACCCTCCATCAGGGGCCAGGCGTGCTTTGCCGTAAGGAAATAGCCCTTTGACAGAACATCGAAGTTCTTGTCCCACAGCTCTGTGGTGGTTTCCGAAATCGGGGCCGAGGATGCGATACCGGCATTGGCCACCAGCACATCAATACCGCCGAATTCGCGGGCACATTCTGCAACCGCTGCTGCGACCTGCGCCTCGTCGGTTACGTCGCACTTTACAGACCGCACAACATCAGCACCGAAAGCCTTGGCGAGATCGCCATGCACAGTTTCGACGCTGCCTTCATCGCGGTCTGCCAACATAACACATGCGCCATCCTGCAACATGCGGCGCGCAACGGCTGCACCGATGCCGCCAGCACCGCCGGTTACCAAGGCGACCTTGCCGACCATTTCCTTGGGGGCAGGCATGCGCTGTAGCTTGGCTTCCTCAAGCAGCCAGTATTCGATGTCGAATGCTTCCTGCTCGTCCAAAGCGATGTAATCACCGACAGCTTCTGCGCCGCGCATCACATTGATCGCGTTGAGATAGAATTCACCTGCAATACGCGCGGTGGCCTTGTCTTTTGCGAAAGTCATGCGGCCTACGCCAGGCACCAGCACAACCACCGGATTGGCATCGCGCACGGCAGGCGAATTGTCGCGCTTGCAGCGGTCGTAATATGCGCCGTACATGGCGCGATAATCGGAGATAGACTGCGCCAGATACGCGTCATCTTCCAAACGGTCAGCGTCCAGCGTCAGCGGAGCGATTTTGGTGCGCAGGAAGTGATCCGGGCATGATGTTCCCAGCTCCGCCAAACGGTGGAAGTCCTTGCTGCCCACAAACTCCATCGTGGCCGCATCATCGGAGAAGTGGCCGACCTTGCGGCGATCGCCAATCATCAGACCGCGAAGGCGCGGCATCAGGCCTGCCGCAATTTCCGCACGATCTTCACGCGCACCGGTCACCGCGCCACCGAAGGCCGGGGCGCTTTCAAGCTTGCCGTTGAGATATTCGGCAGCCTCGGCAATCAGACGAACAGTCTGGTCGTAGCAATCCTTGGCAGTGTCGGCCCAACAGATGATGCCATGGCCAGCCAGCATTGCGCCCTTGGCATTGGGATTGGCCTTAGCGAAATCGCGGATTTGAACACCCAGCGTAAAGCCGGGGCGCTTCCACGGTAGCCAGCCTATCTCTTCACCCCAAAGCTCCCGCGTGGCAGCTTCGCCGCCGCTTGAAGCAGCCAGAGCGATGATCGCGTCCGGATGGACATGATCAATATGCTTGGACGGAAGCAGGGAATGCAAAGGTGTATCGATGCTGGCAGCGCGGCCATTCAGGTTGAAAGTGCAATGCGGAAGGAAGCCGACCATCTTGTCGTCATCTTCATCGCCGGAATAGTGCGATTCAAGAGCGAGAAGCTTTTCCTGATAAAGCGTCGAAAAGCCATCAAGCCCCATGGAGCCGATATCGCCGCCGGAACCCTTTACCCACAAGACCTCCACTTCCTCACCCGTCAGCGGGTCCCGCTCCATAACTTTCGCGGAGGTGTTCCCCCCGCCAAAATTGGTTACAGTCAGATCGGCACCGAGAAGGTTGGAGCGATAGAGCAACAGCTCCGATTCGCTCATGTTCGATGCTTCACTAGCGTCCCAGTTGTTTTCCGGGATCGCAAACGGGATGGCTTTCTCAGCCAGAGGCGTGTGCATGTTCATAACGCCGAGCGTTACCATCGGGACTTTTCATAAGCAATCAATTTCGCTAATCAGCAATCATAAAACGTATAAGTCTTGGTGCCGGGAGAGTGTATTGCAAAGTGGGTTCGCGGTTGTTGTCGACATCGGCAAAACTCTCAGCAAACTGACCCTTTGGTCGCGTGAAGGTGAGATACTTGAACGATTTACGCGGCCCAACGAGCGCATCGTAGAGGAGGGCGTAGCCCGCCTCGACGAAAGCGGGATCGCAGGCTTTGTTCTCGATTCGCTTGCCAAAGTATCTGATCATCCGGTCGAATTCATCGTACCAGTAGCGCACGGCGCTGGGGCAGTGGCGATAAAGGATGGATCCATCACCCATCCACCGTTTGATTATGAAGCCGAACCGCCAGAAGAAATTGTCTCGGCCTATCGCCAGATCCGCGCGCCATTTGCCGAAACCGGATCTCCTGCCCTTCCAGCGGGACTCAATCTGGGAATGCAGCTGTACTGGGCCGACTCGAAGTTTCCCGAACAGACCAAAGGTGCGACCCTGGTGCCCTGGACGCAATACTGGGCGTGGCTTCTGTCCGGCGTGGCCGCCAGCGAAGTTACCAGCCTGGGTTGCCACACGGATTTATGGGATCCGGTGTCCGGCGATTTCTCCTCCCTCGCCAAACAGCGCGGTTGGGCAGATCGATTCGCCCCGCTTCGCAAGGCAAACGATGTGCTTGGCACGCTTCGTCCGGAATTGGCTGCGAAGACCGGCTTGTCGCCTGATGTCAAAATTCTTGCCGGCCTGCACGATTCGAACGCCGCGCTGCTCGCAGCGAGAGGCTTTGCCGAGATCGAGGACAATGAGGCGACCATTCTATCTACCGGAACGTGGTTCATCGCTATGCGGCTTGCCCGATCGGCAGTCGATCTTGCAGACCTGCCCGAAAGCCGTGATTGCCTGGCGAATGTCGATCCCTTTGGTCAACTTGTCCCGTCGGCCCGCTTTATGGGCGGACGGGAGATCGAAAGCCTGATCCAGATCGACACCCGCCGAGTGGACATCAAACCAGACCAGCCCAAGCTGCTCGAAGCGGTGGCCGATGTTTTCACTCAGCAGGCCTTTGTGCTGCCCACCCTGTCAGCCGGAAATGGCCCATACCCCGATCTTGCAGGTGGCTGGGTCAGGCGCCCGGAAGATTGGTATGCCCGCCGCGCGGGGGCATGTTTGTATGCAGCACTTGTAGCCAACACCGCGCTTGATCTGGTGGGCGCACAGGAACGGCTTCTGGTAGAAGGCCGCTTTTCCGAAGCGGAGGTTTTTGTCCGCGCGCTCGCATCGCTCCGGCCCGGCACGAAGGTTTATGTTGCCAATGCCCATAATGATGTCAGCTTCGGAGCCATGCGCCTGATTGATCCTTCTCTTCGTCCGTCCGGCGAATTGCGACAGGTCCAGCCACTTGACGAAGATATCAGCCTTTACGCCGCCGCGTGGCACGCACAATTGGAAGTTCCGGCATGAAACCCGCCAGCACAACAGACTACCGCGAACTGGCCCGTCGCCGCCTGCCGCATTTCCTGTTCGAATATATCGACGGCGGTTCCTATGCGGAACAGACGCTGGGCCGGAATATCGCGGATTTGCAGGACATTGCCCTGCGCCAACGCGTGTTGACCGATGTTTCGAAACTTGATTTGACCACGCAGCTGTTCGGCAACAAGCAGCAACTTCCTGTCGCACTTGCGCCGATTGGCCTTGCCGGCATGAACGCCCGTCGCGGTGAGTGTCAGGCCGTTCGGGCTGCGAACAAGGCGGGTATTCCGTTTACGCTATCCACCGTGTCGGCCTGCGATCTGGAAGAAGTCGCCGCGGCCGCAAGTGATCCGTTCTGGTTCCAGCTTTACATGATCCGCGACCGGGAATTCATGCGCGATCTGATGGCCCGCGCTGTCGCAGCAGGCTGCACGGCACTGGTCTTTACGGTGGACATGCCTGTGCCCGGTAGCCGTTACCGCGATTACCGTTCCGGCCTTGCCGGCGCACCGGGTTTCGCAGGCGACCTTCGCCGCGCCTGGCAAGGTGCGATGCGTCCGCGCTGGGCATGGGACGTTGGCATCCACGGTCGGCCGCACAGTCTGGGAAATGTCGCTCCGGTTCTTGGTGAAGGTTCAGGCATCGAAGATTTCTTCGCGTGGATGCGCGACAATTTCGATCCGAGAGTAACGTGGGATGACATCGCTTTCATCAGAAGCGAGTGGAAAGGGCCACTAATTATCAAGGGCCTGCTGGATGCAGAGGATGCCCGTATGGCTGCCGACGCCGGAGCGGACGGAATCGTGGTATCCAATCACGGCGGCAGGCAGCTGGACGGCGTACCGTCCACCGCACAGGCGCTACCGCCAATTGCTGATGCGGTGGGCGACCGGCTTACCGTTCTGGCAGACGGAGGCGTTCGCACGGGCCTGGATGTTATTCGGATGCTGGCACTCGGAGCGAAAGGTGTTCTGCTTGGGCGCGCATGGGCATATGCGCTCGCCGGCAACGGCGAGGCCGGGATCACGCATATGCTTGCGCTTATCGAAGCGGAAATGCGGGTCGCGATGGCGCTGACAGGGGTGACCTCGATTGATGCCATCTCACGTGATATTCTGGTGAAGGACCACTGACTGTGTGCGATCTGCAGCCTGAAGGCCGCAGAAAGTCAGCTGGCGTCAGCTCGCGTCAGGCTCAACGATCTCGATGTGCTTGAGCCCGGCATCGCGCAGCTGCGCAATCAGTTTGGGGTCGGCATTACTGTCCGTGATCATGCGATCGATACGCGCCAATTCGCACACGATTGCGCCCGATGATACTTCCAGCTTGCTTGAATCGACCATCAGGATCGTTTCATCCGTGCGTTCAAGAAAGCGCCGCTGGCTCGCCACGAGAAGCGCGTCAGCCTGAAATATTCCGCGCGGGCTGACAGCGGCCGCCCCGATAAACAGCTTGCCCGCGTGAAAATTGGGCATGCTGGTTTCGCCCGCAGGAGCAAGAATGATGTTCTGTTCGCGGAAAATAGGCCCTGACGGCACCAACAATTGCGTAGTTTCCTGCCGTAGCAATGCATTCACGATATGCAGCGAGTTTGTGAGAACCTGCAGTTCGATCTCGTCCAGAAATTCGCACATCTGGTAGGTCGTCGTCCCGCCGTCGATGATGATGCCTTCGTGGGGCCTGCAATATTTTGCCGCCGCCCTCCCGATGGCCCGCTTCGCCAAGACGTTCTGTCGCAGGGATTTATCGAATGGCGTCCCGGTCAGACTTGGCAGGGCGGACTGCTCTGATGAAGAAGGATCGACTTCCTTGGCCCCGCCATGCAGCCGCGTGATTTTGCCCAGCTTCTCAAGCCGCGCCAAATCCCTTCGGATCGTTGCCGGGGAAGCGTCCACCTTTTCTTCCAGATCACGGTAGGTCGCAAAGCCCTTTTCACGCAGAGCGCCGAGGATAATATCCTCTCGCTCCGATGCGTGCATGCCCCGCGCTTTTTGAATGTCAGCCATAACTTGAAAATCGCCTGTTCAATCAAATTCCCCTTCTACCACTACTGCATGTTGGCCAAGTGGGTAGCAAGGCACAAACTGACGCAATTGTATCACAGCGCGCACGAGGTTGAAGATTCATGCAAGCTGTCCGAGGCTTTTCAAAGCACGAGATGTCATCTTACCATAAGCAACCCTGGCCAATAACCCGCTGTTGTATAAAGAAATACTATCCCACGCAGACTCATCTGCCGCACGTCGGGCCAGTCGGCACGAACAGGTGGCAAGCTGCGCAAGGCTCATTCTTAAAGTAGGCAATATTTGAGACAATCCACAACGCAGGATGAAACAATAAAGCAACAATGTTAATTCAAGTTCAGTCATTATATTGCAAGACTGATCATAATTTTGCATAGACCCGATTCAGGCCCTCACAAAAGACAGGGTCGACATTGGAGAGGGAAATGCGAAAGACAATCAAATCGGCCCTATGCACGGCCGCTTCCACTGCTGTGGCATCGGCCCTGCTACTGGTTTCGAATCAAGCACTTGCACAATCAACCGATGATCAGGATTCTACTTCGCCAGACAATGACACCAATGTCATTATCGTTAGCGGCATTCTCGGTTCGCTCGCCAGCGCGCTTGAAGAAGAACGTCGTGCGGACAATATCGTGGAGGTCATTCGGGCCGAGGATATCGGAAAGCTGCCCGATCAGAACCTCGCCGAAGTGCTCGAAAACATCACGGGCGTTCAAATTGATCGTTCAGCGGGGGTTGGTACATCAGTACAGATCCGCGGCACGGGCGCAAACCGGGTTGAGATTAACGGCGTTTCTACTGTCGGCGCTGGTAATGGCCGGTCAGGTATCAGCTTTGAAGATTTGCCCGCAGCACTGATTGCCGCCGTTGAAGTAACCAAGGTCTCTGAAGCAAGCACGATCGAAGGTTCAGTTGGCGGGACGATCAATCTGCGCACGATTCGCCCGCTCGACCTGCGTGGCCCATTGATCTCGGTGCGCGCGCAAGGCGAGTACAGCGATCTGTCCGACACAATTTCACCGCGCATCTCGGCGACGGTCGGCAACAATTGGGATACGGGGGCGGGAGAGATCGGTCTCGTGTTGAGCGCGAGTTACGCTGAACTCGACGTCACCCAATTTTCGCCGCGCGTTGATCGCGACCGCGCGGTGCTTCCCAATTCCGGATTGGCCAGCGCTGAATCGTTTCCCTTCCTGCGCATCCAGTTTCTTGATCAGCAACTGACGAACCAGGAGTATGAAACTCTCAACTTCACCGGCTCAGTCGAATGGAAGCCGACGGACAACCTTCGGCTTTATGTTGACGCGACCATCAACGATCAGAGCCGCATTCAGCAAAGTTCGCGCGCATTCTTTTCGGGAACTACCGCCACACCGGTAATCAACAACACCGATAATACCTCTTTCGAAACCGTAGATCTCGGAACAGTCGATGGCCCTAACGGCCCGCTCGTGTTGGGCGAGGTCCAGGCAGTTACGTCGGGTGTTCTGGGCGTTGGTGTAGCCGGCAATGGCTCAATTGATGCCAATTTACGAATGGGCACGCAGACAGGTTCACGCCTTACTGAAAGTTCGGTGCTCGCCGCAGGCTTCGAATGGAATTTCGACAGGCTGACAGCCAACGTGGAACTTTCGCGCTCGAAATCGGTCACAGATCTTCCGAACCTTTCGTCAGAGATCGATTTCATCAACCCCCGCGGCCCGCAACCTTCGTTGGGTCGCAGCAGCGACAATGGCGTTCCCGCCATTTTCGACACTCGCGATGGAATACTGCAATTCGGGATTGCTCCCGGCCTTGCAGAAAGCCCTACGAGTGCGGATCTGCTCAATCCGGCGAACTATCGCCTTCGGGGTCTTGGCCAAGGGGCCAGCAGTAACGACAATCAGGAAGACGCGTTTCGGGTCGACCTCAATTTCGACACTGTAGGGGTTTTGCCGCTGTTTTCGTCGATCGACGCAGGCTGGCGACACAATGTGAGTTCTGCGGTAAATCTGGACAGCACTTTGTCCAGCAACTTTACAGCAACGAGTTCACCTTCGTTCTTCCGCCCTAGCCTTGATCAGTTCAGTCAGTTCGTCGTCGCCGGACCGAACAATTTCAACGCCGCCGATAGTCGGACATTGTTCATTCCGGATTATCTGCAAATCGATCCTGTCGCATCTGTGACAGATCGTGCTGGTTTGATTACAGCGATCAACGCTGCCATCAGCGAAAACAATCAGGCCAACAATGTCAGTCTGCCTCTCATCGGAGAGCCAACGCAAACGCTGACTGCGTTTTTTGACATCGAAGAAAAGACCAATGCCTTGTATGTACAAGGCAATTACGACTTCGACGTCGGGAATATCCCCATTCGCGGCAACCTGGGCGTGCGCTGGGTACAAACCGATATCAATTCAACGGGCAACAATGTCATCAACGGCGTGGTGGAGGGACAGCTCAACCAATCGTCGAGCTATGACTTCCTCCTGCCAAGATGGAGCTTTGTTGCAGAGCCGGCTGCAGATTTACTGATACGCGCTGGCATATCGCGTGACCTTCGCCGACCGAATTTTGATGATTTGTCGATCTCGGTCGCTTTTTCCGGCAGCGCAACGGCACCAGTTACGATCGGCAACCCTGATCTTCAGCCGGAAACTGTGTGGTCATATGATCTGGCGGGCGAGTACTACTTCTCCGATACAGGATTGATCAGTGTCGGCGTCTTCCACAAGCGGCGTACAAATCTGTTTGCTCGCGAAACCGCATTTCCGACAGAAACCACCGGTGCAGGAGGCCAGATTGAACGGGATATCACTCCGCCATGCGAAGGTGGCGGTATCTTCAATCCGTTTGCAGACCGTAACGTCTTCTCGTCCATACAGGGCCAAGGACTGTGCGTGCCCGTCGCCTCGACCATTAACTCAAGCGGCGTTGCCACACAGACCGGTGTAGAAGTTGCCTTTCAATATGATCTGTCCCGCTTCGAAAACACGCTCGGGTTTGCGTCCGGCTTCGGATTTATCGGCAATTTCACGTATCAAGAAGATGGTGGTGACGTCAGCAACTTCTACAACGGAAGTGGTGGAGGCAATGCTCTCAACCAGTTGCTGGGCCGGACAGATACAAACCAGTCAACCCAGACGCTCGATGATGATGTCGTGTTTCAACGGATAACGCTCCCGAATTTGTCGAATTACGCTTACAACGCTACGCTCTTCTACGACAAATATGGCATCAACTTCCGCGCCCGCTACACTTGGCGGTCCGACTTCGTCATTCAGGAAACGCAGCGTTTCGGCCTGCCCCGCGTAGTCGATGATCGTGGTCAGCTGAATGCTAGTCTGAGCTATGCGATCACGGACCGACTGAGCGTCGGTATCGACGGGATCAACCTGCTACGCGAAGACCGGAATGAATGGTGCATCAATGACGATGCACTCCTGTGCGAGCAGGGCTTGACCGACCGCCGATTTGTCGCCGGCGTCAGCTTCCAGTTTTAAGGCACAGGCAGTTGAACAGGAAAGGGGGTGCCGCGCTGCGGTGCCCCCTTTTTCCTGCGGCCCCAGATCATGAAATCCGGAGCACTACCGGCCTCTTGACCACAATAACAATCATGTTAGGTCAGAAAGAATCATAAATAATCATAATGTGTTTAATGGGACGACGGGATAGATGCGCAGGATTGCCAAAGGGATTACAGCCAAACCAATAACGCTCGCCGTAATTCTGGCTGCATCGATGCCGCTTGTCGCATGCGGAGGAGGTTCCAGCAGCTCACCTACTCCGACTGTGTCAGGCACGCCAACACCATCACCAAGTCCAACACCCAGTCCATCACCTCCGCCAAGTGGTAATACCTTCGCGGCTACTGGAGGGGAATGTGATGGAACTGCCGGTTGGCTCGCAATTGCAAATGACGGGCTGGACGACACGCAGGCAATCCAGACCTCGCTGCAACAGGCTGCCAGCAAGGGCGACACACTTACTATCCCTGCGGGCACGTATAACATCAACAGCGCAGATGGCGTCACTGCAGTGATCCAGAACAAGAGCTTTGCCATTATTGCAACCGGTGCGGTCTTTGTGGCCGGGCCGGATGTGAATTCCGATCTGATAGATTTCGATGTGACTGCTTCCTCCTTCAGCGGAAATTGCGGCGGCAATGATGTCGTGGACATAGGCTGGACGGGAGGAGAGCTGAATATATCCCAAGCACGCCTTTCCGGCACAGTGCCACAGGGAACCGGCGTTGGGGCTACCACCACAGGTACGCCGGTGGCGGGCACTACAGATGGCCTATCCTTCCGCGGCATCAACGGCGGCGGCACCCTGTCAACCAGCCCGCCACTCAAGGTCGGGGCAGTAACCGTACGCAGCCTCACAGTAATCGGCGCGCCGATCGCGGATGCCAACCGAAATGCCTATTTCGACAATCCCCGGACTGCCCCCGCGATTGACAGCACTAGCGACACGTGGCGCAATGCTGGCGGGGACAGCGGATTATTCATCACTGGCGTCAGGTCTGCACTGGTGGAGGATTCCACATTCTTCGGCATCCGCGATGCCAGCATCTATGTCTCCGCTTCCCCATATGATCCCACACTCGGCGGTAATTACGTGCTGCGAAACAATCGCTTTTACGGCGGGTTCGACGGCATCTCGTCCAAACGCGGCGCACAGAACATTCGCATGGAAGGCAATCTGTTCGTGAATATCGTGCGCGGCCTTTCGCTCGAATCCCTCAGCGGTCCGCTGCGCACTACCAATGGGCAGACAATAGAGCGGATTGTCCAACCCGTGGTGATGAAGGACAATATCTTCAATGGCGTACAGCGTAACATTCAAGTCGAATCCGCCAATGATGTTACCATATCGGGGAACCTGATCCGCAATCTTGGCGCCCGCGTTTCGCAGGCCGACAGCCCCGTTCGCTACAGCCGGTACGAAGGCATTGTGCTTGAAGGCGTTACCAATGCCAGCGTGGCCGACAACAGCATTTTCGGCGTTGAGGGCGCACGCAGCACGGCCTCCACGACGGTCGGCATCACTATCGGCTCCCATGCCGGGATCGCCGGAACAATTGCATCCGCCAATGTCGATATCGCGGCAAGCAATGCTTTCAGCGATCTGGACAGCAACATTGAGTAGGCACTCCCGATTGGATTGCTGATTGCTTCTGCGCCTTAATGATGCATATTGATCATATCGAATCTGGAGGGGTTTATGTCTCGATTTAGTTGGCGCTCAGGCGTGTTCGGTCTTCCGCTTGTGGCCGCAGCTGCGCTTTTCCTAAATCCGCAATCAGGTTTGCAGGCAGGGTCGCCCGTTACATCTGCCGCAACAATCGCGCCGCTCCACCTTCAGGTAGAGAATCAACTGGTGCCCCGCGCAGTGGACCGCACCTCTCCGCGCCTTTCATGGCGCAGCCCGGTCACTGCGCAGGATGCCTACCAGATTGAAGTGGCGAGCACGGCTGGACGGTTAACCGCGGGCGAAGCTGACCTTTGGAACAGCGGGAAAGTGTCTGACGGCCGCTCGCTGGCCATTCCCTATGCCGGCGCCCCACTGGCTTCGCGGCAGCAGGCGTTCTGGCGGGTGCGGATCTGGGCTGACGGAGCGGATGCTCCCGGCGCGTGGAGCGAAACTGCATCATGGAATATGGCCCTGCTGGAACAGACTGACTGGCAGGCGCGCTGGATAACCAGCCCGTTGTTTGATCCGGCAGAATCAACGCCCGGCCTGGAACGCTGGCTTGCTGCGACGGCTAATGATCCACAGTTCCGTGACCCGGCGACGGTCGCAGACACGTTCGGGCGGCTGAGGGCGATGCGCCCCGCAACCTATTTTCGGCGCGATTTTACAGTTGATCGCCCGGTTCGCTCGGCCATGCTGTATTCTACATCAGCGGGCTATTCCGAATTCTTCCTGTCCGGCGAGAAAATCGGCGACCGTATCCTGAACCCGGCACAGACTGATTTCGACAAGCGCATCTATTACGATGTCGATGATCTTACCGACCGGCTGGGCATGGGCGAACACACGCTGGCCATCCATCTGGGCAACGGCTTTTACGCAGAGCGCACGGCGTTCGGGCTGGACAGGCTGTTCTACGGCGAACCCGCCGCCATCGCCCAGTTGGAAATCGAGTATGAGGATGGATCGCGCGAAGTGATCATCAGCGATGAAAGCTGGCAGGCCCACCCCTCCCCCATTCTGAAGAACGGCGTCTATTCGGGTGAAGTGTTTGACGCGCGGGCGCAGCTTTCCGGATGGACAACGCCAGCTGGCGCGTCTTCCGCTGATTGGGTGCCTGCAGCCGTCTTTGCCGATGCTCCCACTCAGCAACTTGTCGCTGCTGAAATGCCGCCTGTGCGCCGGGTGACAGAGGTAACACCGCAGGCGGTGCTGAACCCTGCAACGGGTGTCTGGACAATCGACTTCGGGCAAAACTTCACCGGAATTCCCACGATCGATTTCTCGCAACTGAATCTGGAGCCGGGACAGACGGTGATCTTCCGATATGCCGAGTGGGCGGACGATACCGGCCAGGTTGGCATGAATTCAGGAGGAGGAGCGCCGCGCACCAAACAAGTTGACGCCTATGTTTCAGACGGCGTGGACGCGCAGCCGTGGTCGCCTTCTTTTACGTGGCACGGGTTCCGTTATATGGAAGTTACAGGCCTTTCAGGCCCTCCTCCGATCAATGCGTTCACGGCCCACCTTACCCGCACCGATGTTGACCGGATTGGCCATTTCCAATCGTCGAGCGAATTGCTCAACCGCATTCACGAAACCGCTCTCTGGTCCTTCGAAACCAATTTGGTCAGTGTGCCTTCGGATTGCCCGATCCGGGAACGAAATGGCTGGACCGGCGATGCCCATGCCACTGTAAACATGGCCAGTTACAACTTCGATATGGCGCCGTTCCTTGAAAAATATTTGGGCGATTTCGAAACCACCGACCAAATCGCCCCCACCATCGTGCCGGGTCGCCGGACGCGGTCCGGCATGATTGACTGGGCTGCGGCCGAAGTTTTTCTGGCGTGGGAGCATTATCTGCACAGCGGCGATCTTTCAGTGATCGAAGGGCAATATGAAAGTCTGCTGGAATATGTTGCCTATGTCGAAACCGTCGCAGATGGCGACCTGTTCACGGACGACACACATTTCTACGGCGACTGGTGCGATACCCTGCCAGCGGTCGGCGCGGCGCGTCCGCTGGGACGCTGCATGTCCGTCAGCACGCCGGGCGAAGTGACCGCCACAGCGCTGATTGCGCGGGTCTACGACCAGATGGCAGATATGGCAGCGCTGACGGCCCGGAATGACGATGCCGAAGCGTTTACTGCGCGCCGCGATGCGATCCGCAATGCCTTCAACGCTGCCTATTACGATGCCGCTGCGGGCAGCTATGGCAGCCAGACGGCCAACGCGATGGCGATATCCTTCGGGATCGCGCCAGATTCTGAACTTGAACGTGTCTCTGCCGCGATTGAACATGATGTGCGCGTAACCTGGGGCGGGCACGCCAGCGTAGGCGCGTTGGGACAGACCTGGCTTTATCCGGCTCTCAGCGATCATGGCCATGCCGATACAGCTTTCGCAATTTTCACGGCGCCGGGTGCGCCGGGATACTCTTACCTGTTCGATACGCTTGGCGGCACGACCCTGTGGGAAGACAATATGCAATATGTGCCGGAAGACGGTGCTGAACCGGGCAAATCACTGAACCACCCGTTCAAAGGGGGTTACGATGCGTGGTTCTACAGCGGACTAGGCGGCATAAATCCCGATCCCGACAATCCGGGTTACAAGCATTTCCGGCTCAGCCCTGTGTTCCCGGCCGATCTTGATGAGGCAATTGTCTCTCTGGAAACAGGTTACGGCCTTATCCGCAGCGAGTGGGCGCGGACCGATGATACCATCGGCTGGGAAGTCGAAGTGCCGTTCAACACGCAGGCTACTGTCCGGCTCGGCGTGAACGATATCGCCGCGCGCAGGATTGGCCCCGGAACGTACCACTTCACCCTGTCTCAAGCAGGTGACCGCATCGTTTCCGTGGAACGGGAATAACAATCAGACTGGGAATTCAGACTATGCAAATCCGCATTCCGGCAAGAATAGTGGCGACCATCGGGTTGCTCTCGATTTTGGCAAGCTGCGCCTTTTCGCAGGACAACCCTTTGGCAGAGGCTGCGCTGGAGCAGGAAACCCCGCCAAACATCGTCTGGATCATCGCCGATGATCAGGCCTATGGCGATTTCGGTTTCATGGGGCATGACATTGTGCAGACCCCGAACCTCGACCAGCTTGCTGCTGAATCGGCGGTCTTTCCCAATGGCTATGTGCCGACCAGCCTGTGCCGTGCGTCACTGGCCACTCTGATTACCGGCAAATACGCTTGGGATCACGGTATCTGCTTCAATGATCCGCCCGAAGGCATGGCGCATTCTGATACTTTCCGTTTCCTCGAAATGCAGACTCCGATGCCGATGGATCTTCGCAGGCAGGGATATCGCAGCATGCAGACTGGCAAGTTCTGGGAAGGCCCCTTTGCCAATGGCGGCTTTACCGATGGAATGACGCAAGGGACGCGTCATGGCGACCAGGGACTGAGTATTGGCCGCCGCACAATGCAGCCGATTGATGATTTTCTGGGTGATGTCGGGGATGATCCATTCTTCGTCTGGTTCGCGCCTTACCTGCCGCACTCGCCCTTCGATGCCGAACCCCGCTTCAGGGAGCCTTATGAAAACATGGGCCTCGATGATCGGACCCTTGGATATTATGCCAATATCGCCTGGCTCGACGAAACTGTCGGGCAGATGATGGATTTGCTGGAAGCGCATGGTCAGGCAGACAACACCGTTATCATGTTCATCGTCGACAATGGCTGGGTCCCCAACCGGCAAGGGGAAAGCTTCCGTGACCTTCAGGGGCGCACGCTGCGGTACGATCCGCGAAGCAAGAGCTCGCCCTACGAAGGAGGGGTTCGCACACCGATCATGGTACGCTGGCCGGGACATATCGAACCAGGCCGACGCAACGATCTGATCAGTTCTGTCGATTTCTTCCCGACCACATTGGCGCTAGCCAATCTGCCGCAGCGGCCCGAACTGAAAGGCACAAATCTGCTGCCGTACCTGCGCGGCCAGTCCAGCCTTGCCCCGCGCACGATGTTCGGGGAAATCTATTACCACACCTCGGTCGATCTTGATAATCCGACGGTCAATGTGACCCATCGCTGGGCCCGCGAAGGCGATTGGAAGCTGATCGTCAATGATCACGATGGAGGCCGGGCAGAACTGTATAATCTGGTTAACGATCCTGATGAGCGTGATGATCTGGCTGGGGACGCTGCGCAAACCCAGCGGGTCGCCTCGCTGCGCGCCCAAATCGAAGAATGGTGGCCGGACTAACTCCATGCAGCATCTGAAAAGCCTGCTCGCCGCCCTCGCGGTGCTGCTGCTGGCAGGATGCGTAGCCACCTCTGCTGGAACGGGTTCGGAACCATCACCCGATGCGCGGCCCAATATCGTTTTGATCGTTTTCGAAGATATGGGCCCGCGCATCGGTGCCTTTGGCGATGATATCGCCACAACCCCCCACCTCGATGCCTTTGCCCGGCAGGCGGTCCGCTATCCCAACACTTTCACCACTTCGGGTGTATGCTCGCCAAGCAGATCATCGCTGATCACTGGCGTCCATCAGCAAACGCTCGGCACACAGCACATGCGCACCCGCTCTCCGGTCACGTGGATTTCCGGCGGCGGTCCGATTGAATATGAGGCGGTGCCGCCAGCCGATGTGAAGGCCTTCCCCGAACTGCTTCGCCGCGCAGGATATTACACGGTCAACAACGGCAAGACGGATTACCAATTCGGCGACCCCTTCACCATTTGGGACGCCAATGGCGGCGATGCGGACTGGACTGGCAGAGCCGAAGGGCAGCCCTTCTTCGCCATGGTCAACATTTACGAGACGCACGAAGGGTACATGTGGCCGGAAGATCGCGTAAGCGATGATCCGCTTGTCACCAGAGTGACAGAGCGGAACCGGCGGGCGCTTGCGGGTAAGCAGCGGCTGACTGATCCCGCGTCCGTTGAAGTGCCTCCATACCTGCCCGACACGCCAATCGTGCGGCGCGATATTGCCACGCTTTATGACAATGTCGCATTCGCCGAACAAAAAGTGGGTGAAATTGTCGCGCGGCTTGAGGCAGAAGGGCTGGCGGACAACACCATTGTCATCATCACCACAGACCATGGCGATGGACTGCCGCGCATGAAAAGAACCGTTTACGACAGCGGTATTCAAGTGCCCATGATGGTCCGTTATCCCGATGGCAGGCGCGCAGGCGAGATTGACACAAGCCTTGTAAGCTTTGTTGATCTTGCACCCACATTGCTCGCTTTTGCAGGCGCGGATAGTCCGGCCTTTATTCAGGGCCGCGACTTCACCACCCAACCTGCGGCTGAGTACGTTTTTGCAGCCGCCGACCGGCTTGACGCTGTTCCGGGACGGACAAAGGCGGTGAGGGATGCACACTTCAAATACATCCGCAATTATCAGCCGGAACTCGCTGTCCTGCGGCCTCTAGCCTACAGGGACAATCTGCCCACGATGCAGGAATTCTGGCGCGTCGCAGCAGAAGGCGGCCTTCCGCCAGCCGCCGCCCGGCTAACACAGCCGCGCGGGGCCGAAGAACTGTATGACATCATCGCCGACCCGCATGAAATCCATAATCTCGCCAGCGATCCCGCCTATTCATACCATCTGCGCAGGCTGCGCGGTGCCATGGACGACTGGATTACGTCCACAGGTGATCTCAGCGCCCTGCCCGAGATCGAGATGATCGAAGCGATGTGGCCGGGACTGGTCCAGCCGCAAACCGCCACTCCGCAGATCACGGTCGAACAAGGACTTGTCACCCTGTCGAGCGGGACGGCGGGTGCCAGCATCGCCTATACGCTCGGAGCCGAGGCACCCGAACCGGGGCGCATCTACACAGGGCCGTTCCACGCCGAACCGGGCACCACCATCAGCGCGCGCGCAATAAGGTACGGCTTCATGGCCAGCGAACTTGCAGCAACCCAGCTACCCTGAATATCCGCGTCCAGTCCTCTTGGGACGGAAGGCCGCTAAAGCTTGATCACTTACTCCAAAACAGTCAGAACAAATCATAAGCAATCAATATTGCACAAATGGTGAAGAGGTAAACAGACATGCAGGTAAGCAGACGCGCCCTACTGGCCGGAATTTCAGGCGCGAGCCTTACGGCTGCGTTTCCAATGCCGGTGCTTGCCGCAGTAAATCAGGCAAGCGACGATTACCGCGACAGAAGCCTTTCTCCTGCAAGGCGCGCAGCGGCACTGGCCAATCTGATGACGCTGGACGAAATGGCCGCCCAGCTCAATTGCCCCCGCGCTGCCGATGTCATGTCTGACCCTGCCGGGTTTGAAGCGGATTTCCCCTATTTCGCGCACGGGATCGGCGGCGTCTATTCCGCCAGCCTTGAAGCCGGGCCGGAAGACAACGCCCGCGCCGTGATGGCGATGCAGCAGGAAGTTGTCAGCCGCAGCCGCTTCGGAATTCCCGCCTTCGTGTTTGAAGAATGCCTGCATGGCCTGCTCGCCGACGGGGCAACACAGTTCCCGCAAGCGATGGCAATGGCCTGCGCCTTCCGCCCCGATATGGTGAGGCAGGTGTTTGAAGCCACCGCCAAAGAAGCGCGCTCACGCGGGTCGCAGGGTTGTTTCTCTCCGAATATCGACATCTGCACAGACCCGCGCTGGGGCCGTTCGGAAGAAACCTGGGGCGAAGACCCACACGTTGTTACCGTGTCTGCGAAGGCTATTGTCGAAGGGCTGCAAGGTGCTCCTGCGGAATACCTCCCAGCTAACCGGATCGCTACCAGCGTGAAACATTTCGCCGGGTACGGGCAAGGCATTGGCGGCCGAAACTTTGCACCGTCGCACATCGGGCCGGTGGAAATGCAGAACGTGGTGCTTCCGCCTTTCCGGGCGGCGATCACAGAGGCGGGATCGATTGGCCTGATGGCTTCGCACGGGGAAATCGACGGCGTGCCCGCCCATGCCGATACGCATTTGCTGAATGATGTGCTGCGCGATGACTGGGGTTTCGAAGGCTATGTCGTGTCCGACTGGGACGATGTGCGCCGCATTCACAGTTTGCACGGCGTTGCCGGATCAGAAGCAGAGGCGGCCATCATGGGTTTGCGCGCGGGCGTTGATATCGAACTGGCGAACAATGGCGTTTACCTCATGTTGCCCCAGCTTGTCCGCGATGGCTTGCTGGAAGAACGTTACGTGCGGCGCGCGGCCGAACGCATCCTTGCCGCCAAGTTCAAATGCGGTCTGTTCGATATGCCGTTTGCCGATCCTGCCCTTGCCGGCCGGTTGGCCCGCAGTACCGAGCACAAACTGCTCGCCCGGCGCATGGCAGAGGAATCAATCGTCCTCCTCCAGAATGAAGGCAATGTCCTCCCCCTGCAAAGCTCTGCGGTACGCAAGATGCTGGTGGTCGGCCCAAATGCCGCATCAGTCCATCTGGGCGGATATTCGCCCAAACCCTTCGTCGGGGTCAGCGCGCTCGAGGGGTTGCAGGCCTATGCCGAGCAGGCGGGATTTGAAGTCGAATACGCGCAAGGCTGCGCTATCACTGCAGGCGATGAAGGCAATAATGAGATCGAGACCGATGCCTCGGATGAAAGCGTTCAGGCCGATCCTGCGCGCAATCGGCGCTTGATCGCAGAAGCTGTTGCTACCGCACAGGATTGCGATGTCATCGTGATGTGCCTGGGCGGAAACGAATCCACCGCAAGAGAAGCCTATTTCGCCGGAGATTCACGCGGTGACCGTGATGATCTGGAACTGATCGGAGAGCAGAATGAACTGGCAGAGGCCCTGCTGGCGCTCGGCAAGACCACCGTCGCCGTGCTGATCCATGGCAGGCCGCTATCTCCGCTGGTTCTGGCAGAGAATTGCCCGGCGATCCTTGATGCCTTCTATCCCGGCGAACAAGGCGGCCACGCCATCGCCAGCATCCTGTTCGGTGACGTGAATCCCAGCGGCAAACTGCCGGTGACAATCGTACGCAATGTCGGACAATTGCCGGGCTATTATTACCAGAAGCCGACGGGGCGATTCCGCAATTATGTGTTCTCCGATTCGACGCCGCTCTATCCGTTCGGGCACGGGCTGAGCTACACGAGTTTTGGTTATGGCGCTCCGCAAGCAGAGCGTGCTTCAATCGGTCTGCAAGACAGGTTGCGGGTATCGGTGTCAGTCAGAAACACTGGTGACCGTGCCGGGCAGGACGTTGTCCAGCTCTATATTCGCGATTCCATCGCCAGCAGGGCGCGCCCGATCAAGGAAATGCGGGGATTTCAGAAAGTCTTATTGGAACCGGGGGAGGTGCAAGTTGTGCAGTTCGAGCTTGGGCCGGAAGATTTCGGGTACCGCGATGCCGACGGCAAACTGCTGGTAGAGCCAGGCGAAATCGTGATCATGGCCGGGCCAGATAGTCAAAACCTGCAAGAAACGCGCATCACGCTTGTCTAGAGCGTGCGGAGTTTCGGCGGCTGGTAAGTGGCGGAGAGGGAGGGATTCGAACCCTCGGAACCCTATAAGAGCTCAACAGTTTTCGAGACTGCCCCGTTCGACCACTCCGGCACCTCTCCGCGAGATGAGGTTGCGAGATTACCCGCATGGCCTTTTAGGAGCGCGGCGGTTAGCGGATGGGCGAACGCTTGCCAAGTCCTTGTGTGCCATTCGCAGCCAAAAACCGGTGATTGGCCGAAGGTCCGCCTTGTTGTGACAGCTTCCCCGCCTATATTTGTTATCATGGACCGCGCCGATTTCTATTCTTCCCACGCCGGACGCCGGGTGGACGCACCTCGCCGTTCCCGAGCCCGCTTTGCCATTGGCGACATTGTAAGGCACCGCAGCCATGATTTTCGCGGCGTCGTGTTCGATATCGACCCCGTCTATGCCAATTCGGAAGAATGGTACGAACAGATACCGGAAGGCCAACGTCCGCGCCGCGATCAGCCGTTCTATCATCTGCTCGCCGAAAACGATGAAAGTTCTTATGTTGCCTATGTCAGTCAGCAGAACTTGCTGATGGATTTGGCTAGCGAGCCGATTGACCATCCGCAAATCGGCCAATTGTTCGAGGACTTTCAAGGCAGTCGCTACCGTTTGCGCCGCTCACTCACGCACTAGCGGGCTTCCGCGATCAGCTTTTGAGCTTCCAGCCGCTTTTGAGAACCGCGTAGGTAAGCAGGCCCAGCACCACATTCAGCACACCAACGCCAATGGCTGCGCCCAGCACCGCCGTATTTGTGTTGCCGATGTCGCTTTCACCCAGGAAGCCGAAGCGGAAGCCGGAAATCATATAGAAAAACGGGTTCGCGCGGCTGATCGTCTGGAAAAAGGGCGAGAGGTTGGAAATGACGTAAAACGTGCCCGACAGAAGGCTGAGCGGGGCGACAATAAAATTGCTGATCGCCGAATTGTGGTCGAACTTTTCTGCCCAGATGCTCACCAGAAAACCAAACAGCGCCAGCATTGTCGCGCCCATCAAGCCGAACCAGATGACAGCCCATGGATGCGCGACATGCAAATCGACGCCGGGATAAAGCCACATTGCCAGCGCCACCGCGCCGCCTACCAGCACTGCGCGCGTCACCGCTGCGGCGACAATGCCCAGCATAAGCTCCGCATTGGAAATGGGCGGCATCAGCAGATCAATGATTGTGCCTTGCATCTTTCCTGCCAGCAGGCTGAAGCTGGAATTGGCAAATGCGTTCTGCATCATGCCCATCATAATCAGCCCCGGCGCAACGAAGGTGCCGAACGGAACGCCCAGCACTACCCGCCCCTCACGCCCGAGCGCGACGGTAAAAATCACCAGGAAGAGCAGCGTCGTGACAGCAGGGGCCCAAACAGTCTGCGTCTGCACCTTGAGAAAGCGCCGAATCTCCTTAATATAGAGGCTCCACAGTCCGATCCGGTTGATACCGGTGATCTGGGGCTCCCCCTTTGGCGGGAACTGGCGCTTGGCACGGTTTTGCGTGCCCGCGAATTCGGCGGAAGCGGCTTTGCCCATTCCGGCGGTTTCAGATGCTTGTTCAGCCATGGGAGTGCGCCTATCTTGAGCGGAGCGGACTGGCAAGAATTACGGCACGCAGCTTTTAAAAGCGCCTGCACGAACACGATTGGACAAGATTGCATGAGTTGGACGGAAGAACGCATTGGAACGCTCACCAAAATGTGGGAGGGCGGCTCCACTGCCAGCCAGATTGCAGAGCAACTTGGCGGCGTGTCACGCAATGCAGTGATCGGCAAAGCGCACCGGCTCGGCCTGAAAGCGCGGCCAAGCCCTGTGAAGGCCAAGGACACCAAGAAAGCGCCTGCCAAGAAGAAGGCGGCGGCAGCGCCCGCAGCGAAGCCTGCTGCGCGCAAGCCGGCCGCACCGGCACGGCAAGCGGCGCCTGCCGCTGCCCCTAGTGCTGCGCCAACCCCTTCTCCCGCCCAATCCGGCATTCCAAGCCAGCCGATGCCGAACAAGCAGAACGATCTTCCCAAAATCGTGTCTTACGGCCCTGGCGGGTTTCTGCGTCAGGGACCGGGTGACCAGCAGCCACCCATCCCGCCGGCGCCTCCGCGTCGCCTGGTGCCCGCCAAGCCGAGTCCCGAAATGGCTGAAAAAACCAGCCTGCTGGATTTGAATGAGCGTGTGTGCCGCTGGCCGATGGGCCATCCGGGCGAACCGGACTTCCACTTTTGCGGCGTGAAGGTGAACCCCGGCTTCCCCTATTGCGTCGAACATTGCGGAAGGGCCTATCAGGCACAGCTGCCCCGGGGTGCGCGCCGTCCCCCACCGCCTTTGCCGTTTGGCGGCCCACGCGTGCGCTGATTCACCGGCAAATCATGGCCTACCGGGCCGGAACAAACCCGCCGTGTCATATTTGACCGGCGGGTTTTTTCACGTCTGCTCAATGCAAAAAAAGCGCCCTTTCGGAGGGGGGCTCCGAAAGGGCGCTTCGTAAGGTATCGGCTGCGGACCTATGAAGGTCCACGGCAGATAATTTGGCGTCCCGGTGTGGGTTCCAAAACGCCAAGGCGCTGTGAGTCCACGGTGCGACCCGAAGCCTCAGCCAGCGCCTCTGTAGGTTCATATACGGACCACGTTCTTCATAGTCATGTTACGCAATCGCTTGAATCTCAGATATTTACGCTTTTTTACACTTGCGCCTGAGCTGTGCCGTCAGCGGCGCGGCTCATCACGCACGCGCGCTTTTTCGACAAGTGTTACAACCTCTTGGCTGGCAATCAGGCCCAGCGAATAGGCCCGCACACAGGCGGCAGTGCGGTCCGTGGTTCCCAACTTGGCAAAGATCCGCCGGATATACGCATCTATTGATGATCGAGAGACTCCGATGATTTCCGCCATCGCAGGATTGCTCTTGCCCGAACACATCCAGCCCAGCACCTCCAGCTCGCGATTGGACAGCGGCGTTATATCGATGTGTTCGCGCATGATCTGGCAGTACCGCTGAAACGATGTCTGCCCGATCTGGTGGACGGTCAGCAGGATATTATCGGAAGGACGGATATCGCCAGTCCAGGCCGTCCCAAGAAAACCCGCTCTGCCATGAGGCCCGTAGCAGGCAACCCCTATTCCGCATGCCAATCCATACTGCGACGCAATTTCCATATAGCGGCGTTCTTGCTTGCTGAGTTTGCCGCTGTGCACATCTTCCGGCCAGAAAAACGCATTGCTGAAATCAAAGGACAATGTGGGCAGCGGATCGACAAAATGCAGGCGAGCACGATAGTGGCGTTCCCACACACGGGGGAAACCCATGTTGGTCAGCAAGCGGCCGGCGCGCATATCGCGGGCCAGCGGCGCCACAAAAAAGGCTGCGTCAATCCCGCACAATCCAAGGGCGTGCATCACCTCTGTGCGCAAGCCAGCGACATCAGTCGCGTCCCGGATCGCACCGAGAGCCCTGGTCATAGCGTCATTATTTACCTGCATCGCCAAACCCCCACACAGCGGCGTGATGCGACCGGTCAATCGCTTGTTGGATAAGCAGAGTATTGCGGACTGACTCGGTCTTGTTTTTGTCATGCTTCAGTATGGGGCGCAAATGTGGAACATAAGGCCCTAATTTGTAACATGAATTTCGATGTGGCCAATTTCGCGAGCGACAAGCCAAGGCGAATCGGCTGAATGCTAACTGCCCTTTTGGCGCTGGTACGGCAACCCGCAGGACGCTTGAAAACAGCTGCAGCGAGTGGCAGCAAGTTCCAATACATTGATCGCGCGTCCCTGCGCGGCTGTCAGGAGCTTTAGGTCCATGTCTTTTTCTCTATATGAAGCCACTATTCCGTCGATGATCCAGCTTTTGAAAGCCGGACAGGGCTGGATTGGGAAAGCCAAGGATTGCGACATTCCGGAAGAGGAACTGGCAGGGGCCCGTATGGCCGAGGACATGCTTCCTTTTGCCTATCAGGTAAAAAGCATGGTCGTGCATTCGGTGGGTGCGATCGAGGGCGTACGGCGCGGCGCATTCTCTCCAGATATGGAAGAACCCGCGACAGGGCTTGAACAAATGCGCCTGAACCTAGGAGCCGCGGAAAATACGTTACGCGCCATTTCGAAGGGCGAAATCGATAGCTTTGTGGGCGGAGAGACACGGTTCGTATTCGAGCGCGCCAAGATTGATCTGCCCTTCGCGAGCGAGGAATTCCTGCTGAGTTTCAGCCAACCGAACTTCTATTTCCACGCGACCACTGCCTATGCCATTTTGCGCATGAAAGGCCTGAAGGTCGGCAAAATGGATTACATGGGCGCGCTGCGGATGAAGCAGGCCTAGGCAATACTGATCAGCGCCGGCGCGCAAACCAGATCGTGTGGTGCGGGCCCTTGTTATTGGGGCGCGCACGCACGGTGCGCACTTCGACATCCAATTGCGCATCACGCAGTCGGCCGGTGAACTTGTGATCTGGTGCGGCGGACCAGATCGCGATGATCCCGCCGGGCTTCAGCGCATCGCGCATGCGGGCAATGCCGGTGCGCGTGTACAGCCGTTCATTGCCTTCACGCACAATACCATCTGGCCCATTGTCAACATCCAGCAGGATCGCATCGAACAGGGGCGTTGTGCCGTCGACTGCGTCATCTATCAGCGCAGCGACATCGGCCAGTACGACTTCGCCGCGCGGATCGGAAAGGCTTTCGCCGGTCAGATCCGCCAGCGGCCCCTTCGCCCATTCGAGAATACCGGGCACCACTTCGGCCACAATAACACTGCCGCCTTCAGGCAGATGTTCCAGCGCAGCGCGGTACGTGAACCCCATGCCGTATCCGCCAATCAGGAGGCGAGGACCTGGCACGTCCAGCCGCTCCAGCGTCAGCTGGGCAAGCTGTTCTTCGCTGAACTGCATCCTGGTGCCCATCAGCTCATCCCGGCCGAGCATGATGATGAAGTCACGCCCATGGCTGACGAGGGTCAGCGTATCGCCGCCGGGTATCTGCGCAGTTGCTATTTCTTCGCGTGGTAACATTTCACATTATCTCGTCTTCATCGAATAGGGGATCGTCGATTGTAGCTTCCTCAATCGCCGTGAGGCGGGCATCGGCGGTGCCCGGAATGCGCACTCTGGCGATATGCATCAGCGCATCGCCCTGGTTGACGACCGGCATGACGCTGCGCCCTATTATCAGGCCCGTGAGAGGCGCCAGGACTGGGGTATCGTGGTCGCCGAAGGGATCGCTGATATAGCCAATCTGTTCATGTTCAAGAACCATTGTGCCGGTGTTCCGCATCGCACGGAATATGCCGCCTTGCTCTGCGCGAACCCAGCGACTGCCATCGCTGCGCACTGCACTTGCCGCAGGTGCTGGTTGTTTGCGCACGCCCATCTGTAGGTGAGCCATTACGCGCAGTATCCCGCGAACGCCGATACGAATGGCATATTCATTGAACCGCAGCGCTTCTCCCGATTCCATCAGCAACATTGTGCAGCCCGCCTCGTCCGCTGTCTGGCGGAGCGACCCGGGGCGGAGCGGCGACGCAATAATTGCAGGTGCGCCGAAGACATCTGCCAAAGCAGAAGCACCCAGATTATCCGGACTAAACCGGATTTGCGGCAAGTTTTCGCGGTTCATGCCAGCGGAATGCAGATCGATGCCGTAATCACTGCGCGCAAGAATCTCTGTTGTGAAAACATTGGCAAGCTGCGCTGCCAGAGAACCACGCTCGTTTCCGGGAAACACGCGGTTGAGATCGCGGCCATCAGGCAAATAACGACTGTGTGCGGTAAAACCGTATGCGTTCACCACTGGAATACACAGCAGCGTCCCGGCAATGCGCTTCGGCGATACATTTTTCAGCAACCGGCGGATCATCTCGACGCCGATGATCTCATTGCCATGCACCGCAGCGCTGACAAACAGGGTTGGCCCGGGCTTGGTGCCATGCAGCACCCGAACAGGCATGTTGATTTCAGTGCGTGTGGACAGGCGGCTGATAGGCAAATCGATCGTACGGGACGCACCCGCCTCGACGGTTTCCCCGCCAAGTGAAAACGGTTCACGCAAGGGTGCTCGCCTGCGGGGCGTGACTTGGGGCTTATCGTCCAACAGGAAATCCTCCAGCATTGCAGACAACGGTTTGCCTCGTTCCCATATTGGTAGCCTGCGCGGTTTTGGGGAAGCAACGCAGTCCCGGATCAACAGTCCCAGATTAGCTGTCAGAGAACAACCCGCCGCCATGAAAAAGGGCCGCGATCGCTCGCGGCCCTTTCCCTATAGTATGGTCGACGCGATTAGTCGTCCTTGAGGAAGGCAGGCATGTGGTCGGCACTGCCGCCACTGTCCTTGCCGCCGCCATCGTTGCCGCGAGGACCACGATCACCGCCACCGCGAGGACCACGGCCACCGCCGCCGCTGCGTGGGCCACGACGATCGCCACCGCCGCCGCCGCCGCTGCGCGGCTTGCTTTCGCGGGGAGGACGGGTGTCTTCCAGTTCCTCGCCGGTTTCCTGATCGACAACCCGCATAGACAGGCGAACCTTGCCGCGCTGGTCGATTTCAAGAACCTTGACCTTCACTTCGTCCCCTTCGGAAACGACGTCGGTCACTTTTTCGACGCGCTCGTTCTTCATTTCGGACACGTGGACGAGACCGTCCTTGCCGCCCATGAAGTTCACGAAGGCACCGAAATCAACGATGTTGACGACCTTGCCGTCATACACCTTGCCGACTTCGGCTTCTTCCACGATGCCGGCAATCCATGCCCGCGCCGCTTCGATCTGGCTGATGTCGGAGGAACTGATCTTGATCAGGCCTTCATCATCGATGTCCACCTTCGCGCCGGTTTCAGCAACGATTTCGCGGATAACCTTGCCGCCGGTGCCGATGATGTCACGGATCTTCGCCTTGTCGATCTGCATCGTTTCGATACGCGGTGCGTGAGCCGAAAGTTCAGTCCGTGCGCCGGTGAGTGCCTTGGCCATCTCGCCCAGAATGTGCGCGCGGCCAGCCTTGGCCTGCGACAATGCCTGTGTCATGATTTCCTGGGTGATCCCGGCAACCTTGATGTCCATCTGCATGGTGGTGATACCCTGTTCGGTACCGGCCACCTTGAAGTCCATGTCGCCAAGGTGATCTTCGTCGCCCAGAATGTCGGACAATACGGTGAATTCGTCACCTTCGAGGATCAGACCCATGGCGATCCCGGAAACCGGACGCGTCACCGGCACACCGGCATCCATCATCGACAGACAGCCACCGCAAATCGTGGCCATCGAAGATGAACCGTTGGACTCGGTAATGTCGCTGAGAACGCGGATCGTGTACGGGAAATCTTCCTTGGAAGGCAGAACAGCACGCAGAGCGCGCCATGCCAGCTTACCATGGCCGATATCGCGGCGGCTTGGTGCGCCAAAACGGCCCACTTCACCAACCGAATAGGGCGGGAAGTTATAGTGCAGCATGAAGTTGGTGTACGTCAGACCTTCCAGCCCGTCGATCATCTGCTCGCTGTCCTTGGTGCCCAGCGTCGTGGTGCAGATTGCCTGCGTTTCACCGCGCGTGAACAGCGATGAACCATGTGCACGGGGCAGGAAGCCAACGATGGCTTCAATCTGGCGCACTTCGTCGGTCTTGCGTCCGTCGATGCGTGTGCCGTCCTTCAGGATAGCGCCGCGAACGATTTCGGCTTCGAGCTTCTTGACGACCTTGCCAGCTGCCATTTGCGTCTGGCCGTCTTCGTCGGCAAACGCTTCCTTGGCCTTGGCCCGGACTGCGTTGAGCGCGTCCGAACGCGCAGACTTGTCGGTCAGTTTGTAGGCAGCAGCAATATCGCCGCCGACTACGCCGGCCAGCTTGTCCTTGATGGCGGAGTTGTCGGAAACGGCAACATCCCAAGGTTCCTTGGCAGCCTGCTCGGCCAGATCGATGATCGCACTGACGACCTTCTTGATCTCGTCATGAGCGAACATGACGCCGCCCAGCATGACTTCTTCAGAAAGCTCTTTCGCTTCCGATTCCACCATCATCACGGCATTGCCGGTCGCGGCGACAATCAGGTCAAGCGCGCCATCGGCAGCAACCGACTGAGCCGGGTTCAGCGTATATTCGCCGTCTTCATAACCCACGCGGCATGCGCCGATCGGGCCCATGAAGGGAACGCCGGAAATGGTCAGTGCAGCGGAAGCTGCGATCATTGCGACGATATCCGGTTCGGTTTCGCCATCATAAGACAGGACCTGGCAAATCACGTTGATTTCGTTGTAGAAACCTTCGGGGAACAGCGGGCGAACCGGACGGTCGATCAGGCGGCTGGTCAGCGTTTCCTTTTCGGTCGCGCCGCGCTCACGCTTGAAGAAGCCGCCGGGAATGCGGCCTGCTGCGGAGAATTTTTCCTGATAGTGGACGGTCAGCGGGAAGAAATCCTGCCCTTCCTTCACACTCTTGGCGGCGGTCACGGCGCACAGCACCACGGTTTCGCCATAAGTGGCCAGAACAGCGCCGTCGGCTTGACGGGCGATTTGGCCTGTTTCGAGGGTGAGGGTCTTGCCGCCCCACTCAATCGATACGGTTTTCTTGTCGAACATGTATTTTCCTTATTGAACCCGCCCGCCACATTGCGATGCGGGGCCTATTTGTCTGGTTGTATCGCGGTCGCAGAAACCGGTTTCCACTTTCTGCCGCGATACTTCCAATCCGGGAAAACCGTCCCGGTCCGGTGCGAGGCGCTTGTAAGCCCCAAGGATGGCAGCCGGATGCCGCCATACCCCAAATGCGAGAAAGGCGGCCCGTTGGAGCCGCCTTTTTCACGAAACTCTTATTTACGAAGACCCAGCTTCTGGATCAGCGCGTTGTACCGCGCCAGATCTTCTTTCTTCAGATAGGCCAGCAGCGAACGACGCTTGTTGACCATCTTCAGCAGACCACGGCGGGAATGGTTATCCTTGTGGTTGCCCTTGAAGTGATCGGTCAGGTTGCGAATGCGCTCTGTGAGGATCGCTACCTGTACTTCGGGGGAGCCGGTGTCGCCGTCGCTCTGGGCGTTTTCGGCAATGACTTCGGCCTTACGTTCTGCAGTAATCGTCATGTAATTCGTACCTTCCGCAGTATCTTTAAAGGTTGAACCCCCGCACGACCTTCATCGCGCCCCCGTTAAGTTCCACCAAAGCCACCGGAACATCGTCCAGTCTGGCAAAGTAGAGCCCGTCGGGGTGGGGCAGATCAGAAACGACCCGGCCTTGTCTGGCCGCCTGCGCACTTGTCTGATCGAGAGCGAGAACCGGGATACCGTCCAGCCCCGCCTCCAGTGACAGGAGGTGGTCTTGAAGAGGCGCGCCCTTACCGATTTCATTCAGCATGTCCAGCGAAATCGCCTGTTCCTCGCGGAATGGGCCAGCCTGTGTTCGCCTTAGATAGGTGACGTGGCCAACTGTGCCAAGGGCGCGCGCGATGTCCCGTGCAAGAGAACGGATGTAAGTCCCTTTGGAGACACGCGCGACCAGCGTGACGGCATCGGCCATCTCCAACGGCGCCTGCGGGTCCCACGGGTCAGGCCTGCCAAGCGTGGTGTCGAAAGCAGAGACGCCTTCGCCGGACAAATCAGGGCCAGTGAAAGAAAGCGAATGAATGGTGACGCGCCGCGTCTTCAGCTCAACTTCCTCCCCTGCCCGCGCCAGATCATATGCGCGTCTGCCGTCCACCTTCAGCGCGGAATATTTGGGAGGGACCTGGTCAATCTCGCCAGTGAAATGCTCACAAATTGCGGCAATGGCGGCCAGCGGCGGGCGGCGGTCTGACGTGGCGGTGACTTCGCCTTCTGTGTCGAGAGTGGTCGTTTCTTCGCCAAACTGGATCGTGAATTCATACGTCTTGTCGGCATCAAGCATACGGCCGGTCAGCTTCGTCGCTTCTCCCAACGCAATGAGCAGAACACCCTCTGCCAGCGGATCGAGAGTGCCGCCGTGGCCCGTCTTGACCTTGCCGTAACCTGCTTCGCGCAAATTTCGCTTCACCGCGCCAACCGCCTGTGTAGAGCCAAGCCCGCGCGGCTTGTCGAGGATCAGCCAGCCGTTTGGTGCGGTCTTATCAGGGACTGGCCTGTCACTCACCGGCAATTGCTCCAGCCAGCGACAGATATTTGTCCATCACCCATTCGACCGGCGGCAGCACCACATTCTCGACGATGCCAGCACCGGGGAAGATATACGGCACGGCCACCAGCAGGACGAACAGCAACGGGAATCCGAGCGGGCGGATTTTCTCATAAGCCTTTGCGGCAGAGCGCGGCAGGAGTCCCTCAATCACGTGCGATCCATCAAACGGCGGGATTGGCAGCAGGTTGAAAAGCGCAAGGAAGATATTGATCGAGATGAAATAGACCAGGGCTGTGACAAACAAGTGCGGTTCCCCGCCTGGGCCACCGGCAAGATTCGGCGCGATCAGGCCGAGCAACACCGCCCCGATCGCCGCCAGCACGAAATTCGTACCGGGCCCTGCCGCCGCCACAGCCATCATGCCAAACCGCGGATTGTTCAGGCGTTGTTTGATGACCGGCACCGGCTTGGCCCAGCCGAACACCGGCATTCCGGCCAGCGCGAGCGCTCCCGGCACCAGCAGCGTCCCGATGGGATCGACATGGCGGATGGGATTGAGGCTGAGCCTGTTCTGCTCCTGAGCGGTCGGATCGCCCAGCATCAAAGCGACCCAGCCGTGGGCCACTTCATGAAAAACGATGGCGATGATCAAGCAAGGGATCAGGATGCTTGCCAGAAGAAGGGTGTCAGTCATTGCGTCCTAGATGGGGAAGGCTGCAGCAAGGGTAAAGACCTGCGGCCATCTGCATGTTAGCAGACGCCATATTGTTTTTCGGGACAGGACGCAAAATGAACGATACCGCCGCCGCTGCGCCTCAGGCTCAAACAGGTTTTCTCGGATACGTTGAACGCACGGGCAATAAATTGCCCGATCCTGTTTTCATCTTCTTTTACCTGATCTTGGCGCTCGTAGTGATATCGATCATCTGCGAACTGGCAGGCGTTTCTGCGTTCCATCCGACCTTGGTGGACGAGGCGACCGGATTGCCAAGCACGATCCAGGCCACCAGCCTGCTTTCGGCGGAGAACATACAGCGGCTCTGGGTGCAAATGCCGACGACGTTCACCCATTTCCATCCTCTCGGCTATGTTCTTGTCGTAATGCTGGGCGCAGGTGTGGCGGAACGGTCCGGCTTTTTTGCTGCAGGCATGTCCGCCGCAGTCAGAAAGGCACCGACAGCCCTTTTGACGCCCGTAGTTGCACTGGTGGCGATGCTGGGCAACCATGCCGCCGACGCAGGATATGTGGTGTTGATCCCGCTCGCAGGCATTCTGTTCGCCGCGGCGGGCCGGCACCCGCTGGCAGGTATTGCAGCCGCCTTCGCCGGTGTGTCCGGCGGTTTCTCGGCTAACATCTCGCCCGGTCAGCTTGATGCACTATTGTTCGGGATTACCGAAGAAGCGGTTGGCGGCAGCGGGCTTGACCCGATGTGGACCACCAATATTGCGGGCAATTGGTATTTCATTACCGCAATGACGTTCCTGTATCTGCCGCTGATCTGGTACGTCACCGACAAGATAATTGAACCGCGTCTGGGCGCTTGGAAGGGCGGTGCCTCGGCACCGGGAACTGCGTCTACCGTGGCCACGGAAACCAGCCCTGATCCGGATGAACATACTGGCCCCGCAGCAGCCAAAGGCCTGCGGCATGCGGGCCTTGCTGCAATCTTTGTCGTCGCCCTGTGGGCGGCCATGGTGTTCGCGCCGGGAACTCCGCTCATCAATGAGGCTGCGTGCGAGGGTTTGACCGATTGTTCAATCCACACGGAGCTCGATCCGTTCTACAAATCGCTGGTCGCTGCATTCTTCATTCTGTTTCTGCTGACGGGCTGGGCCTATGGCCGCGCGGCGGGGACAATCAACGATCACCGTGACCTCGTGGCCATGATGGCGGAGTCCATGAAAGACATGGGCTACTACCTCGTCCTCGCCTTTGCCGCAGCGCATTTTGTGGCGATGTTCAACTGGTCGAATCTCGGGCTTATTTCGGCCGTTCACGGCGCAGATGCGATCCAGTCGACTGGCTTGCCGCTTCCGCTGGTCATCGGCCTGATGGTGCTGTTCGCGGCGCTGCTGAATCTTTTCGTGGGTTCGGCCAGCGCGAAATGGGCTTTGCTCGCGCCGATCCTGGTGCCGATGCTAATGCTGCTCGGGATTAGCCCCGAGGGCGCTACCGCAGCGTACCGTGTTGGCGACAGTGCAACCAACATCATTACTCCGCTGATGGTCTATTTCCCGCTGATCCTCGTCTTCGCCCAGCGCTGGCAGAAGGATTTCGGCCTTGGTAGCCTGACCGCCATGATGCTGCCGTACTCGATATGGCTGTTGATTTCGGGCACCTTGCTGATTGTTGTCTGGTTCTATCTCGGCATTCCGCTTGGGCCCGATGCGCCGGTCGGTTACGTCCTGCCTTCGGCAGCAGATGCGTCCGGCATGGCTTTACCAGCTACGCAATAGTCCGAATTTGCCAGCATACCGGGGGGGAAGAGATGAACACGAGCGGCACGCCAACTGCGCAAAGCGGTTTTCTCGGCTGGATCGAACGGACGGGCAACCGCCTGCCCGATCCGGTGCTATTGTTCGTTTATTTCATCGCCATCCTGATCGCGCTGTCTGTGGCGGCGAACCTTGCCGGATGGGCCGCGCCGCATCCGGCAGAGATAGATCCGGACACCGGTACCAATCGCCTGATCACGGTTGAGAGCCTGCTGTCGGAGGAAAACCTGCGCCGGCTGCTGACGCTGGTGCCCGAAACCTTCACCCACTTCCCGCCATTGGGCTTCGTGCTGGTGGTGATGCTGGGCGCTGGCGTGGCAGAGCGGTCCGGCCTGTTCACCACCGCCATGCGCGCCAGCGTCGCCAACGCACCGCGCTTCTGGCTCACCCCCGCGATGGCGCTGGCCTGCATGATGGCGAACCACGCCGCCGATGCCGCCTTTGTGGTGATGATCCCGCTGGCCGCGATCATCTACCACGCAGCGGGCCGCCATCCGCTTGTGGGCATCGGGGTTAGCTTTGCCGCAGTGTCAGGCGCGTTCAGCGCGAACCTGGTACCGGGCCAATTGGATGCGCTGCTGCTGGGCATTACAGAGGCCGCCGTTCAAACGGTGTTCGGCGATTACACGATCAATATCGCAGGCAATTGGTACTTCATCGCCGCGATGACTGTTGCCTATCTGCCAGTCATCTGGTTCGTGACGGACCGGATGATAGAGCCGCGCCTTGGCGCCTATGATCCATCGCTTGCAGGTGAAGCGGCCACCGAAGAAGCGCCCACGGCCATTACCGCGGATCAGAAGCGCGGTATGCGCAACGCCGGGCTGGTAGTGCTGGGCCTCGTGGCCCTGTGGCTGTTCCTCTTCTTCGGACCTGTGACACCTCTGATAGACCCGGCCGCCCCGCCCGAAGCACAGTTGAACCCCCTTTACAAAAGCCTGCTGCCGTTCTTCCTGCTGGTCTTCCTGCTGCCCGGATACGCCTATGGCAAAGCTGCCGGGACAATTGGCGATCACCGCGATCTGATTGGCATGATGGCAGACGCAATGAAGGACATGGCCTATTACCTCGTCCTCAGTTTCGTAGCGGCGCATTTCGTGGTCATGTTCGCGTGGTCCAATCTTGGTATCGTGCTGGCGGTGACTGGCGCAGATACACTGAAGGCGAGCGGGTTGCCGGTGTGGGCCATGCTGATCGCCATCGTGCTGTTCGGTGCGGCGCTGAACCTGATCATCGGTTCTGCCAGTGCGAAATGGGCGCTGCTCGCCCCGGTCCTGGTGCCCATGCTGATGCTGCTCGGCGTCTCCCCCGAAATGACCACAGCGGCCTACCGCGTGGGCGACAGCGCGACCAATATCATCACCCCGCTGATGGTGTATTTCCCGCTCATCCTGATCTTTTGCCAGCGCTGGAACAAACATTTCGGCCTGGGCAGCCTGACCGCGCTGATGATGCCGTATTTCTTCGGGATTATGGCAGCGGGGCTGGCGGTAACGGTCAGCTGGGTGGTGTTCGATATTCCGCTTGGGCCGGGCACGTCAGTGTTCATGGATATTCCCGCTGCAACGGGCTCAGGGTGACAAAGGTTACACCCTGTCACCTTGTACGATAGGCTGGTTTTCCGCAGAAATCCGCCATGCACCGGCTGATTGAGACAGGGTGACACTTTTCGTTTGAAAAACGCGCAATGCCGGGATCAACAGTGTCAAAGAACTGTCCGGTCCAATGCACAACGCGCCGCTTGTAGGACAGGCCAGAGCCTCTAAGCTGCCGGACGATGGAAAAGACACTTGCGATCATCTGGTACAGTTTCACCAGCGGCTCCCGCCAGTTGGCGGATGCCGCGCGCGGCGGCGCCGTGGAGGCGGGGGGCGTGGACGTGCGCCTCCTGGCAGCAGAGGACGCTGAATCCGCCGATTTGCTGAACGCAGACGGCTACATTTTCGTCTGCCCGGAAAACCTCGCCGCGATTGCCGGCGTGATGAAAGCCTTTTTCGACCGGACCTATTACGATGTCCTCGGCCAGATCGAAGGCCGACCCTACGCCGCGATGATCTGCGCCGGATCGGACGGGAGCAACGCACAACGCCAGTTGGAGCGGATTGCAACCGGATGGCGGCTGAAGCGGGTGGCTGAGACGCGGATCGTCAATGTGAAGGCGCAGACGAAAGAGGAAATCCTCTCGCCGAAGCAAATAGACGAGGCTGAATTGGCCGAGGCCCACGTACTAGGCGAAACTTTGGCGGCTGGTCTGGATCTAGGGGTTTTTTGATGCAAGGTAACTTCAGGAAATCAACGTCGCTTTCGATGGGAACATGCTCGAATGGCTGAAATCTTCGAGCCGACCAGAGCCGCGCAATGGCTGATGTTCAGCGGCGCACTGGCGATCTTCTGGGCCTCTCTGCTGGGCCTGTTCATGATGATCCCGCACTTGCAGATGAGCACTCTTTCCAAAGCAACGCGGAGCGTCAACTTTCGCCTGCTCCTATCCGCGCACCTCGACTGGATTATGCTGGCCTTCATGCAAGGCCTGGCGGCAGGACTACTCGTGCTCTTCGATCTGTCAGCACCGGTTTGGCTGGTCGCAGGCATCATCTTTGGCGGCTGGATGAACGCAGTCCCCTATTTCCTGCGCGCTTTCGGCATAAACGCTTTCGTTTATGGCGGGGAAACCATCCAGAAGACCGCGTTTATCCTAGGCGGTATCTCCGTCTTCATCTTGACGATAGCGTGGGGAATACTGGCCTGGAAAGCCGGAGCGGTATTGCTCGGATAATCCCTGTTCCCGGGATTAGTGACCGCACCTATTTGTACATCGCAAGCGATTGCGCAAAATGCCGCCGGCACAGCGCGAGATAGCGTTCATTCCCGCCGATTTCGGTCTGCGCCCCCTCGCCCACCGCTTCGCCGGTGTCGGACACGCGCAGGTTCATGGTCGCCTTGCGGCCGCAGTGGCACACCGCTTTCAGTTCCTGCATCGAGTCTGCGATGCCGAGCAGCACGGCAGAGCCGGGGAACAGATCGCCGCGAAAATCCGTGCGAAGGCCGTAACACAGCACTGGAATATTAGCCTCGTCCGCCAACCGTGCGCATTGCCACACCTGCATCGCGGTGAGGAATTGCGCCTCGTCGATCAGCACGCAGGCGAGCGGGGATGCGGCGTGCTGCGAAGAGACTTCACTCCACAAATTCGTGCCGGGGGTGAAGCGCCGCGCGTCTGCGGTCAGGCCGATGCGGCTGGCAATAGGGCTTTCGGTTCGCGTGTCGATCGCGGCGGTCCACAGCATGGTGGCCATGCCGCGTTCGCGGTAATTGAAATCTGCCTGCAGCAGCGTGGTCGATTTGCCCGCATTCATGCTGGCGTAGTAGAAATAGAGTTTGGCCATGCTTCACGGTATGAAAGCAAGGACGACCCTTCGACAAGCTCAGGGTGAACCGAATTCGGGAGTTATTCCCCGCCCGCTTACCTGCCCGCTTCCCCGTCCGCTTCATCGTCCGTAATATCCCGCCGCACCTTCGGGTCATCCAGCAGTTCCTCGATCCGGCTCGCCTCATCGAAGCTCTCGTCGGCACGGAATTGCAGTTTCGGCGCAAATTTCAGGCCAAGGCGCTGGGCGACTTCGCGCTGGAAAAACGCCGTGTTGGTACGCAGCGCCTTGATGATCACATCTTCGTCCTGGCCCAGCAGCGGCTTCACATAGACCTTGGCATTGCGCAGATCGGGCGACATGCGCACTTCGGTGACGGAGATGCTGGAGGCGCGCAGAAGCGGATCATGCGCCTCTTCCCGCGCGAGCAGTTCGGACAGGATATGGCGCACGCGCTCACCCACCTTCAGCAGGCGGACGGATTGTTCTTCAGGGGCGGAATGGCGGGGCATTATTCTTCCATCTTGTCCAAAATGCGCTGCAGGGATCGCATGTTGCGTGCCGTGCCGCGCATCTGCATTCTGCGTTCGATAAAATCGCCGGTCAATTTGCTGGAGCCGACGCCGCCAGCGTAATCGATATAGAGGCAGCGCGGCCCCTTGGCGATGCGTTCCGGTCCGCGTGCTCCTTTGCCGCGTCCGTTGTGATCGTACAGCAGCGCATCGAAACCTGACGGATCGACTTCCCCTTCGAGGAACAGCGTGTGGACGAGATTGTCCTCGCCCTCACCGTAAAACGGGTTGTCTTCGATGGCGGAGCGCACTTCGGCAGCATTGCGCACGGCGGCAAAGGTTTCAAAGCGGAAGCGGTCCTGCACGATGAAAGCGAGCATTTCGGACAGGCCATCTGTCGGGCGATCTTCGTAGGAGAACAGCACGTTGCCGCTGGCGACAACGGTTTCGATGTCTTCCAGTTCTTCGCGCTCCAACGCCTCGCGCAATTCCGCCATGGTCAGCCGGTTGCCGCCGACATTCATGCTGGCGAAAAAGGCGACGTAACGCTGCATCAGGCGTCTGGCCCCTGCTCCTTGGTCGCGCCGGGCCAATCGGTCGGGATCGTGGTGGCGGTTGCGCGCGCGCACAGCTTTCCGCTGGCGTCGAACAATTCGCTTTCAACAAAGGTCACTCGCCGGCCAGCTTTCACCGCCCGCGCTTTCACCGTGATTCGTTCCAGGGGCACCGGCCGCAGCAGCGACAGATTGATGTCCAGCGTCAGTTGCAGCTTGCCCTGCGTGGCAAGATACACCGCCGCGCCCATCGCTTCATCCATCGGCGCCGCTAGCAATCCGCCCTGCACGCTGCCGCGCATGTTGGAAAACTCGGGCGGCATGGTGAACGCCATTTCGACGGTCATGGTGTCTTCATCCATGCCGACGAATTCAGCGCCCATCAGCTTGGCAGAGGGCCATTGCAGGATCCCCGACCGCTCTGTCATCGGTGGTGCGTTCAAAGCGTACGCTCTTGCTCGTTCACCTCATACACTTCGAGCTGATCGCCAGCCTTGATGTCGTTGGTGTCTTCCAGAACCACACCGCATTCGAGGCCCGCGCGGACTTCGTCCACATCGTCCTTGAAGCGCCTGAGCGAGGCGATGGTGGTGGCGGACACGATGATATCGTCGCGGGTGAGACGAGCGTGCAGACCTTTGCGGATGACGCCTTCCTCGACCAGCAGACCAGCCGCCTTGTCCTTCTTGCCGGACTTGAACACCTCTTTGACAGCTGCACGGCCGACAACGGTTTCGACTTTGAGCGGGCCGAGTTCACCCAGCAATTCGCCGGTGACTTCGTCGGTCAGGTGATAGATCACATCGTGATACATCATCCGCACGCCGTCCCGCTTCACCAGTTCGCGCGCCTTGGCATTCGGGCGCACGTTGAAGCCGATGATGGGGGCCTTGGACCCTGACGCCAGCTGCACATCGGTTTCCGTGATAGCACCAACGCCGGCGTGCAGGACGCGGACCTTGATGTCATCGTTGGAAAGATTGTGCAGCGCCGTGGTGATAGCTTCCACAGAGCCCTGAACGTCCGCCTTCACCACACATGGCCATTCGATGACGTTCGATTTGTTGAACATCGTATCAAAGCTGGTGGGGGCAAGAGCGGTACGCTTTTCAGTCGCCTTTTCCTGACGATATTGCGCCACTTCACGGGCGCGCTGTTCGTTTTCGACCACGGTGAGCAATTCACCAGCCGACGGAACGCCGCCAAGGCCGAGGACTTCGACCGGCATGGAAGGGCCAGCTTCCTTGATCTGCTTGCCCTGATCGTTGACGATCGCGCGGACCTTGCCGCTTTCGGTGCCGACAACAAAGGTATCGCCGCGCTTCAGCGTGCCGCGATTGATCAGCACAGTGGCAACAGGGCCGCGACCCTTGTCCAGCTGTGCTTCGACCACGGTGGCTTCGGCCGGACGGTCCGGGCGGGCCTTCAGTTCAAGCAATTCAGCCTGCAGCGCGATCTTCTCGATCAGTTCTTCCAGGCCGGTGCCGTTCTTGGCGGAGATTTCCACGTCCTGCACATCGCCGGACATGGCTTCCACCATCACTTCATGTTCCAGCAAACGCTCGCGAATTTTCTGGGCGTTGGCTTCGGGCTTGTCGATCTTGTTGATCGCCACGATCATCGGGACATTGGCCGCCTTGGCGTGCTTAATCGCCTCGATCGTCTGCGGCATGATGCCATCATCGGCGGCAACCACCAGCACCACGATATCGGTGACGTTGGCACCGCGCTGGCGCATTTCGGTAAAGGCCGCGTGGCCCGGCGTATCGAGGAAAGTGACCTTGGAGCCGTCCTTGGTCGTCACCTGATAGGCACCGATATGCTGCGTAATCCCCCCAGCTTCGCCGCGTGTCACATTGGTTTTGCGAAGCGCATCAAGCAGGCTGGTCTTGCCATGATCGACATGGCCCATGACCGCCACGATGGGTGGACGCGGAACCATTGTTTCAACCGGATCATCGTCCTCGGTCGTCTGAATATCGACGTCGGCTTCGGAAACCTTCTGAATGGTGTGGCCGAACTGTTCGACCAGCAATTCTGCGGTGTCCTGGTCAATCGTCTGGTTGACGGTGACCATCATGTCGAGGTTGAACAGTTCTTTCACAAGATCTGCGCCCTTCTCGCCCATGCGTTTCGCCAGTTCACCAACGGTGATGGCTTCCGGCACGACCACGTCGCGGAACTGCTTTTCACGCGGCGCGCTGGAGCCGCCGCCATGTGCACGGCGTTCCTTTTCACGGGCCCGCTTGAGCGCAGCGAGACTGCGGGCACGGCGGCCTTCGTCTTCGTTCAGCGCACGGTTGACCGTCAGCTTGCCCGAACGGCGCTTGTCGGCCGGGGAACTGCCCGCACCGCCGCCGCCACGTTTCGGCTTTTCTTCGCGCTTCTTTTCCGGACGTTTGGGTTCAGGCCGGGCAACAGGGGTAAACTTGCGTGCAGCTGGCACAGTTTTGGCTTCAGCTTCCGGAGCCTCTGCCGGCGCGTCCTGCACTGCCTGTTCGGCCTCAGCTTCGGCCTTGGCCTCAGCCTTGGCTTCCTGCTCAGCATCCTTTGCAGCAACAACTTCTGCCTCACGATTGGCCTCGGCGCGCTGTTTCTCTGTCTCGGCGGCCTTTCTGGCCTGCTCTTCCTCACGCTTCCGCGATTCCTCGCCCTGGCGCAGCCGGTCTTCCTCAGCCTCGCGCTGCATCCGAGCGACGCGTTCCTGCGGGGTTTCGCCCGCCGGTGCAGCCTTCTTGGGCGCAGGAGCCTTGGCCACCGGAGCCGGGGCCGGTGTCGGCGCCGGAGGGGGTGGCGGCGGAGGAGGAGGCGCCGCAACGGGTTCTTCGCCCGGCTTCACGAGCTTACGGCGACGCTTCACTTCAACCGCAACCTTGTTGGTGCGGCCGTGGCTGAAGGTCTGCTTGACCTCGCCTGCGTCTACCGAGCGCTTGAGGCCAAGCGGCTTGCGGGTGCGCTTCGGTGTGTCGTTTTCTTCGCTCATGTGCTCGTACTAGTCCTTCAAAATCAATCAATCACGCGGAAAGGCCGGCAGCAGTTTTACTGCCAGCTTCTTCGCTTGTCCCGGCCACATCTGCGGCCCCAAGATAGGTCTGCAAGCGCCCCAGCGGGATCGCTACCCGCTGCGCCGATTGGTAATCGGCTAACGCCAGATGGACGACATTGTCGCGGCCCAATGCCACAGACAGGGCCTCCCGGTCCAGTGTAAGCCGCGTTCCGGTTTTTCCCGAACCTTCAGCATCACTGCCGACGCGCCATGCCTGGTCCAGCTTCTTGCAGCCGTCTTCGCTGGCATCGACCGCGTGATAAAGCGCAGATACCCGGCCCATGCGCGCTTCCTGCGCAATCCGGTCAGACCCGAGAATAAGGCGTCCGGAGCGCATTTCCAACCCAAGCCGCTGTAGGAAAGCGCGTTTTAGTGCGTTTTCCGTCATGGCAGGAAGATCGTCTGGAATGGCGAGCTTGCCGGTTTTGCCCAGTTTGAATGCCCGCGACAGTGCGCCGCGCAATTTGCCAGAGGCCATGGCCTCAGTCAGCGCATCGCGCGAAACGCCGATCCACGCACCCCGGCCCGGAGCCTTGGCCAGCGGATCGGGCGCCACGTGGCTGACCCCATCATCATCGGCAGGCGACAAGGCAAGGCGCACGAGATCATCCCGCGCAGAGCTTTCTCCGCTCAGCACGCAGCGGCGTTCGCTCCCGCTTTCGCGAGAAACGCCGGTGTCGGTTTTAGGCGAGCCTAATGGGTCACGTTGAGGATTCCGCATCGGCGGCCTCCTCTGCTTGGGGCTCAGCGTCAGCAGCCGGAGCGGCCTCTTCTTCAACCTTGGTGTCTGCGTCGGCAGCCGGGGCGGCCTCTGCTGTGTCCTCATCTTCAAACCAGTGCGCACGCGCGGCCATGATGATTTCGTTGCCCTGCTCTTCAGACAGACCGAACACGCCAAGCACGCCGCCCTTGTCTTCAGCGCGCTGCGGACGGCGCTGCGGCGGACCATCTTCGGTCTTGCGGCGACGCGGCGCTTCACGCTTCTTGGCGATCAGTTCATCGGTGGCCAGATCGGCCAGATCGTCCAGCGTCTTGATATCGGCCTTGCCCAGCACCACCAGCATTTGCTCAGTCAGGTGCGGCAGTTCAGCCAGATCATCTTCAACGCCAAGTTCACGGCGAGCAGTCCGGAAGGTTTCTTCCTGACGCTGCAACGCTTCCTGGGCGCGGCTTTGCAGTTCTTCGGCCAGTTCGTCGTCAAAGCCTTCGATGCTGGCGAGTTCGGCCAGTTCGACATAGGCGACTTCTTCCAGCTCCACGAAACCTTCGGCAACCAGCAGCTGCGACAGGGTTTCGTCGACGTCCAGTTCTTCTTCGAACATCTTGGAACGCTCGGCAAATTCCTTGCTGCGCTTTTCCGAAGATTCCTCTTCGGTCATGATGTCGATCTGGCTGTCGGTCAGTTGGCTGGCGAGCCGCACGTTCTGGCCGCGGCGACCGATGGCGAGCGAAAGCTGGTCATCGGGGACAACCACTTCGATGCGGCTTTCGTCCTCGTCCAGCACCACGCGCGACACGGTAGCCGGCTGCAATGCGTTAACGACGAAGGTGGCGGTGTCTTCCGACCATGGAATAATGTCGATCTTTTCGCCCTGCAATTCCTGCACCACCGCCTGAACGCGGCTGCCCTTCATGCCGACGCAGGCGCCGACGGGGTCGATGGAGGAATCGTGGCTGATCACGCCAATCTTGGCACGGCTGCCGGGATCGCGGGCCGCAGCCTTGATCTCGATAATGCCGTCGTAGATTTCCGGCACTTCCTGCGCGAAGAGCTTGCGCATGAAATCAGGGCTGGAGCGGCTGAGGAAAATCTGCGGGCCGCGGTTGTTGCGTTCGACCTTGCTGATCAGCGCGCGGACGCGCTCACCCACACGGGCAGCTTCGCGCGGGATCTGCTGATCACGGCGGATCACACCTTCGGCGCGGCCGAGGTTGACGATCACATGGCCGAATTCCACCGACTTGATAACGCCGGTGATGACTTCGCCTGCGCGGTCCTTGAATTCTTCAAACTGGCGTTCACGCTCCGCATCGCGGACCTTTTGGAAGATCACCTGCTTCGCGCTTTGCGCATCGATGCGTCCCAGATCGTCCATGGCGGGAAGCGGATCGACGATGAAGTCGCCCACTACGCTACCCGGCTCCAGCTTTTCAGCCTGTTCCAGATCGACCTGCTTGAAGTAGTCCTCGACTTCCTCGACCACTTCGACAACGCGCCACAAGCGCAGATCACCGGTAACCGGATCCAGCTTGGCGCGAATATCGTTTTCCTGGCCGAAACGCGCACGCGCGGCCTTCTGGATTGCTTCTTCCATCGCTTCGATCACGATGCCTTTGTCGATCATCTTTTCCGATGCGACGGCATTTGCAATTGCAAGCAGTTCCGCTTTGTTAGCTGAAATGGGGCTGGCCATCAGGATTGAGCCTCTTCTTCCTCGTTGGATTCTTCAATATCGTCGACACCGCTCATATCGAGCGGCTGGGTAGCGGCAATCAGTCTGTTTGTCAGGACAAGCTGCGCCGAATGAATGGTGCTGAGCGGAACCGCAACCTCGCCGGATGTCTTATCCGCGATGGTGACAGTCTCGCCTTCGATGCCAACAAGCTCCCCATGGAGCTTGCGGTGGCCGTGGACTTTCTCGGCAAGGTTGATCCGAGCTTCATGTCCGGCCCAATTAACGTAATCCTTGGCGCGGGTCAGCGGGCGATCGATGCCGGGGCTGCTGACTTCGAGGTGATAGGCGCCTTTCACAAGTTCCTCGCCCTCTTCTTCAAGAGCGTCGATCCGGGCGGAAATGGCGCGCGACAACTTCGCGCACTGCGCAACGATCAACTGACCGTTTTCCGGGTCTTCCGCCATCACCTGCAACGTGCGCTCCAGGCCAGAGCCGGTCAATTTCACGCGCACAAGCTCGAAACCGAGAGCTTCGGCTTCGGGTTCAAATACTTCAATCAGGCGCGCAATATCGGCCACACGGTCTCCATCATTGGATCGGCAGTGTCATGACAAACCGGTTTCGCGCCGGCCCCTTTCGGCGCCAGCCCCACTCTGTCAGACAATGTCGGGATGGCGGCTATGTAGGGCGAGCCGCGCAGGAAAGCAATATGCGAAATTGGTGCGCGCTTCAGTTCGCCGCGATGTCGTGCTTCTTTATGCAGTGGCGCAGCTGGTCGTAACTCAGACCCAGCGCTTTCGCAGTCTGGCGCTGGTTCCAGCGGTTTGCGCCCAGTGCATGTTCGACGATAGCGCGTTCATGCGCGTCCACTGCAGCGCGCAGGTCGTTTACATCGTCAAAGCGCGGCGCGGCTGGCGCAGGTTTTGCAGCCACCCTCCCCGTCTTGTCATGCTCATGCTGCGCGGCAACGGGAAGCGGCTTCCACGGACTGTCGAACGGATCGAACACGACTTCACCGACAGGCTGTTCCCAATTGTCCCAGCGGTAAATCGCGCGCTCTGTTACATTGCGCAATTCGCGGACATTGCCGGGCCAGGGATGATCTTCCATCGCCTGGGCAATGTGATCGGCAAAACCGGGCCACTGTTCCCAGCCCAGTTCCGCTGCCATGCGCCTGCCGAAATAATCGGCCAGCACCTGAATGTCTCCTTCGCGCACCCGCAGAGGGGGCAGAGTGATGACTTCGAAGGTAAGCCGGTCGAGCAGATCGGCGCGAAACGTGCCTTCCTCCGCACGGCGCGGCAGGTCTTCATTGGTGGCCGCGACGATCCGCACATCGACTTGCGTCGGGCGCGATGATCCGATGCGGGTCACTTCGCCATATTCCACCGCGCGAAGCAGCCTTTCCTGTGCGCCCATGGACAGCGTGCCCAGTTCGTCGAGAAATAACGTGCCTCCGTCGGCTTCTTCGAAACGGCCCTCGCGCGCTCTGGTAGCGCCGGTGAATGCACCCTGTTCATGGCCGAACAGTTCGGCTTCGATCAGGGTTTCGGGCAAAGCCGCGCAGTTCATCGTGACCAGCGGATTTTCCCAGCGATTGGACAGGCGGTGAAGACGTTCGGCAATCAGTTCCTTGCCGGTCCCGCGCTCTCCGATCACGAGCACGGGCCGCGCCATCGGAGCAGCTTTACTGGCCCGCTCCACCGCATCGAGAAAAGCACCCGACTGGCCGATAAACTGGTTCTTCTGCTCCATGACCCAATATATAGGGAAATTTCCCACATCTTGGCAAGCAGAACCACATTGCGTTACGCCGCGTTACCAAAAACCCGCAGAAATCCGCCATTCCGAACATCTGGCACGGGTGTTGCTATTAATCGGATGTACAGAATTTCAGGAGGGTTTCACAATGTTCAATCACAGCTTCTTCTCCAGCAAGGTAGGACACGCCGCGATGGTTAGCGTGATGGCAATGGTTGCATTCACCGTTTTCGCGCAGATGCAGTCCGATGTGTCAGACGCTGACGCCATTTTGAGCCTTGCCACTGTTGGCGAACTGGCGTGAGCGACGAGAACAACAACCCCCTAGCGCCGATTGGCGACGGGCTGAAGCGCGCGGGAACGCGGCTCGATCAGGAAATCGAGCGCCTGCGCACCAGCCCCACCCCAACCGCGCGCGCACTTAACTCTGGAGGAAACTGGATGGGCATTTTTAGCCGCACCCGTGATATTATCGCTGCCAACTTCAACGAGCTGCTCGACCAGGCGGACGACCCCACGAAGATGATCCGCATGATTATCCTCGAGATGGAAGAAACGCTGGTCGAAGTTCGGGCAAGCGCGGCGCGCACCATTGCCGATCAGAAGGAAATGCATCGCCACACGGTGAAGCTGGACCGCTTGCAGGCCGACTGGGGCGAAAAGGCCCAGCTGGCGCTCAGCAAGGACCGCGAAGACCTGGCGCGCGCTGCGCTGATGGAAAAGCGCAAAGCGACCGACATGATTGATCAGCTGAAGCAGGAAATGGCTGTGCTGGACGATGCATTGCGCGCTTACGAACAGGATATTGCCAAGTTGCAGAACCGCTTGCGCGAAGCCCGCAGCCGCCAGACCCAGATCGCGGCCCGCCTGGAAAGCGCGGAAAACCGTGTGAAGCTGCGCAGCCTGATGACGAACGAACGCGTGGACGATGCACTCACTCGCTTCGACCAGCTCGAACGCCGTGTCGATTACGCCGAAGGGCGCGCAGATTCGCTGCAGATTGCCCAGGGCAGCAGCGGCAGCCTCGCCGATGAATTCGCAGCGCTGGAAGGCGGCGACAAGGTGGACGAGGAACTGGAAGAAATGAAGCGCGCGCTTGGCAAAGGCGGCGACGTTAAAAAGATCGAAGGGGAATAAACGTGGAAGAAATCATCATCATACCGGCCATTTTCATCGGCCTGCCGTGGGTGATCCTCCATTACGTAACAAAATGGAAAACCGCCGCAACCATCACCACCGATGACGAGGCGCTGCTGGAAGACCTCTACAGTCTGGCCAAGCGTCTGGATGAGCGGATGGACACGGTTGAACGTCTGGTCGCGCATGACAATGCCGATTTCCAGCCCGCCCGCATCCAGCACAACAAGGAAGCGGACAATGTGCCGCTCCGCGAACTGGAAGAAATGCTCGCCGCAAAGAAGGGAGAACGCGCATGAATACCCCCCGCACCACGCTTTACCGTGACAAGCAGAATGGCAAGCTCATGGGCGTTTGCTCCGGCATCGCCGACTACACCGGGGTCAACGCAATCTGGGTCCGTCTGGCAACCATTGTGCTGACAATAACGATGGGTTGGCCGTTCCTGATCTATATCGTCATGGGCGTCCTGCTGAGCAAGAAGCCGGCGCATCTTTACTCCGCCGATCCGGGTGAGAACCAGTACTGGCAGGGTGTTCGGCAGAATCCGAAACGCACGGCCCGCGAAATCCGCGGCCAGATGAAGGATGTCGATCGCCGGCTGGCCGAGGTTGAAAGCTACTACGTCAGTTCTAACCCGCGCCTGACTTCCGAAATCGAGCGCCTGCGCTGAAACATTTGCATACGAGGGGACGTTACGATGGGTGAACTTGCACTGCTGATACCAATTCTGGGCGTGAGCATCCCGATCATCGCGATCTGGACCAGCCACCAGCGCAAAATGGCGGAAATGCGCATCGGCGCCACTGCCGAACACACCGCCGAAATGGCCGCCCAATATGCCGCCAAGACGCAAGCGCTGGAAGACCGGGTGCAAGTGCTGGAACGCATCGTCACCGACCGCGGATATGATGTCGCAACCCAGATCGAAGCATTGCGGGACACCCGTGACGTGGAGGCCAGAAGCAGCGGCGTACAGATGAACTTTGATCAGAAGGAAAAGGCATAATGGATTGGGGCAGCCCTGAATTCGTCATCGCGATCATCGCCGTCAGCACGCTTGGCTGGCTGATCAACAACTGGATCCGCGCCAAGCACGGCTATTCGCTGGAAGACGAATGGGGCGGCAAGACCGAACCACGCGTCCAGCGCGATGATAATGCGCTGCAAGAAGCGAACCAGAAGCTGCTGCAAACGATGGAAAAGATGCAGGACCGCATGGTCGTGCTGGAACGCATCGTTACAGACAAAGGCTACACCGTGGCCGAAGAAATCGAGGCGCTGCGTGATGCGCCGCCTGCAAGGAATGCCGCTCCGGCAACGGACAGCGGCGTACAGATGAACTTTGAACAGAAGGAACAGGTTTAATGGATTTGAGCATCATCACACCCGCAGTTCTGGGCGTTGGCGTTGTTTCGCTATCCGTGGCCTGGGTGATCAACACCTTCATTCGCGTGCGCCACGGTTATCCGCTGGAAAACAGCTGGGGCAAGGCCGTCTATCCCAAGGGCGCTGAAAACGAGGAGCGCGTGAAGCTGCTCAGCCAGGAAAACGCTGCCCTTCGCGCCGAACTTGGCTCCATCAAGGACCGCATGGCCAATGTGGAGCGGATTGTGACCGACAGCGGATACCAGCTGACCCATGACATCGAGAGCCTGCGTGGTTCCAAGACGGAGGCCAACTGATGGGTGAACTGGTCGTCATATTCACTTTCATTCTGCTCGCGGCCTCTCTGGTTTTTGCCATGGGGCAGAAATTTCACCAGCGGGCAGTCGATCATGAGCAGCGCAAGCTGGAGCTGGAATTGCAGATCGAGCAGGCGAAAAAGGGCCAGGCTGGCGCACGCAATCAGGATTTCCAGCAAATGGAAGATCGCCTGCGCGTGCTGGAACGCATCGCCACTGATCCTTCCGCCGACATATCGCGCCAGATCGAAAATTTGCGCGAAATCAAGGTTGATGGAGAGAAAGTCGCATGAGCTTTTATAGTGCCATCGTACTGATCGTGCTGATTGTGGTCGCGGCTGGCGTGTTTCGATCACGTAGCGGGAAAAATAACGAAATCCGCCACGTTCATGATGATCCGCAGCAGGTGTCCAGCCTGCGCGAGAAGGAACTGGAAAACGAAGTCGAAAGCCTGCGGGAGCGGGTGAAAGTGCTGGAACGCATCGCCACAGATCCATCGCGGCGCACCGCCGAAGAAATTGAAAAACTGCGGGACGAATAGGAATATCGCAAATGGCAAGCTCGGCAGGGAGAACATGATGATGATGGAAATCGACATGATTGTTGCTGCAACCGTGCTGGTTGCGCTGGTGATTACCGCGGGAACCATGCTGCTGGGATGGCAAGGATGGCTCGCGCTGAAGAACCGCGAACTGGAACTGCGCCGCCTGCCGCCGGAAATGGAGCACGGCTCTCCCGAGGGAATGGCCCGCATCGAAATCGCGGACCTGAAAGAACGCATCCGCAAGCTGGAAGCGATCGCCAGCGGGGTGGACCTCTGAGGCGAAACGCCTACATGCGCATGCATGCGCACACTTGAAGACATCCACGAAGAGTATGATTTCCTCGATGCTGACGAACGGTATCGTCTGCTGATCGAGCTGGGCCGCGATCTGGAGGAGATGCCAGCAGCGCTGCAAACGGACGCCACTCTGGTGCGCGGCTGTTCGGCGCAGGTATGGGTCTATCCTACGGGAGAGGCAGACAAATTGCATTTCCTGGCAGACAGCAACGCGGCCATTACCAAAGGCATCGTCGCGCTGGTTATTGCCGCCGTGCAGGACAAACCCGCAAGCGAAGTGGCACAGATGGATGTGGCGCAGGCACTCGCGCCATTCGATCTGAAGAACCAGCTCAGTTCGCAGCGCACCCAAGGCGTGCCGAACATGATCGCACTGGTGCGTGAACACGCGGCCCGCCTTGCCGCTGGCTGAACCGCTGAATGTTCCGCTGATTGGGCCGCGCAACTGGCAATGGGCCGCACGCCCTTTGGTATAGATTGCAGCGCGCCACCGCCCGTGCCATCCTCCGCGGTGGTATCAGGGGACAGAAATGCGCGAACATGAACTCAGGCGGCGCGTCGTATCGGAAATGCATTTGCGCCGCTGGCCGCAGCTCAGTGTGCCGGGCAAGGTGTTGCAATGGGTTCTTGTTGTCGAAAAGGACGAGCGCAGCGCGGAGGCCGAGTATCTCGACCATATGTTGCCCGCCCCGCTCGACAATCCCGGCGCAGCGCATCGCTCCGGCCAGTTTGCACCCGGCGTCTCCATTGCCTGGGAACGGCATAGCGAAGGCAGCAGCCTTGCGCTGTTTGCCGAAGGAACCGATCCTGACCTGACTGCCGCAATGGGCTGGGCCACCGGCCTGCCGGGCCGGATAGTACGTGCGACCAGCCTGACGCTGGTAAAGGATGAGCGCGCCGCCACACGCCTGCTGCCCAAGATGAATTTCAATTCCGACGAAATCGTCAGCTGCATGATCAGCGGCAAAGCGCGCATCTGGGCGGATTTCAGGCTTCAGGGTGACGGATTTGGCCATTTGCTCGTCGCGCAGAATGGCCTCGATGACCGCGATTTCACCCGCACGGTGCAGCGGCTTCAGGATTTGGGCAATTACCGCAACAAGGCGCTGCTGGGTCTGCCCGAAGCGCAAAAGAACTGGCCGCAGCTGGACGATATCGAACACAAGCTGGCCGATCTGGCGGACCGGCTGTGCGCCAAGACAGGGCGCGATGATGATTTGATGAGTGAATTGTCGGCGCTTTCCCTGCAGCTGTCCACGGTGGCAACTTCAACCGGATATCGGATGAGCGCCACGCGCGCTTACGCGCAGTTGGTGCAGGAACGGCTGGAGGAATTGCAGGTCCAGCCTCTGGACGGCTACGCCTCGCTCAACACTTTCACCAAACGCCGCTTCCAGCCCGCTGTGCGGTTTTGCGATGCGCTGGTCGTGCGCGAACAGCAATTGTCGGAACGCGCCGACCGGCTCGGCAGCCTGCTGCGCGCACGGATCGACACGCGGATCGAAAACCAGAACGCCGAACTGATGCGCAGCATGGAACGCTCCAGCAAGCTCCAATTGCGGCTGCAACAGCTGGTCGAGGGCCTGTCCGTCGTCGCGCTCAGTTATTATCTGCTCGGACTCGTCCAGTGGGGCTTGCGGGGGTTTGACGGCGTGGATGTGGAACGCACGTTGGCCATTCTGGTCGTGCCGACAGTGCTGACAATGTGGATCGGCGTTCGCGTTGCGAAGCGGCGGCTGCTCGGTAGCCCGGAAGAGTAACCGGAACGACTCCGCCAACAAGCCGTTGGTTTTCCATATGAACGGCGGGACACCGTCAATTTAGGGAAAACATACAAATGGCAATTCTTGTTCTTATCGCGACTATTCTGCTTCCCCCATTGGGCGTTGCAGCCAAGCACGGCCTTGGCAAGACGACGCTGATCAACCTTGTGCTGACGCTGCTGGGTTTCATCCCGGGCCTGATCCACGGATTGTATGTGAATTACGCTCGCTAAGGCTGGCCATCACATGATGAAAAGGGGCTGCGGACGAAGGTACGCGGCCCCTTTTCGTATCTATAGCCTACCGCTCCACAACGATTTCTGCCTCGCGTTCTTCCTCTGCCTCCGCACCGCCGCGCCGAGTCATTTCGAAGGTGCCGTTCATGTGCAGCAGGCTCCAAACACCGGTGATCCGTTCGCCGCGATCCAACAGTTGACCGACATAATCGACCGGATTTTCGTAACCCCGTGTCGCCTTGCGGTATGTCTTGGTGAAATCGACCGCATCCCCTGCGATCACGCCCACAATCGTCGCTTCTGCCGCGTTGCCTGCCAAATGAATGTCCGGTTCCATGATGAAGCCGGTAAAACTGGTGCCGCGCTGGTTTAGGTTGGCCAGAAACGGAGTGACCGGGCCGCTCCCCGCAGGATAGGAAAACTCCCCGTCCCATTCGCCCGAAAGATCGTTCGTCCGCGACGTCATGCGCGGCTCTTGTCAGGCCCCGGCGCTTTCGCGCACCACGGCGATGCCGGCCTCTCGCTGGCGTTTCAGTTCTGCCTTCAGCTTGGCAGGATCGCGCGCGAACAGGAAGCCGAAGCTGACCCCGCCTTCCTTGCCGATCGTCGCATGATGCAGCTTGTGGGATTGTACCAGCCGCTTGGCATAGCCGCTTTTGGGGACCCATTTGAAATAGCGCTGATGCACGAGCCCATCGTGGATAAGCGTGTAGATCACGCCGTACAGCATGATGCCGATGCCGATCCAGTTGGCCGGTATCCATGCGCTTTCACCCAGCAGGACCGGGCTGCCGATGCCGAACATCGACAGGCTGAAAACTGCGCCGAATATGCCAAACAGATCGTTCTTTTCCAGCGTGTTATCGTGGGGTTCGTGATGGTCGCGGTGCCAGCTCCAGGCAAAGCCATGCATGATATATTTGTGCGAAAACCATGCGACGCATTCCATGAACAGGACGGAGGCGGCGATCAGCAGGAGGATGGCAAAAACAGACATGCTTACTTCCGAATAAGTTGCGCGGACCGGCGATATCGCGGCAACCCCCACCACGGGGTTTGCGGCGACCGATGATGTTCCGCATGATAACCGAAATGGAAGCAGGTGGCGAGGCTTAGCAAAACGGGAAAATCATCGGACCGGGCGTTGTGCCGGTCTTCAAACGCAACACCGCCGTGGCGATGCGGGCGAAAGGTACCGAAATAGAACAATTGCAAGCTGCTGCCGATGGCAGGCAGACCGAATACCAGCACGATCTGCGCCATGGGCACACCCACCACCAGCCAGTAAATGCCCACGACCACATGGACATACAGCAGCGATTGCCAGCCGAAATAGCGCTTGAGAAATGTCCCGTACCAACGCCAGAAACTGGTGGGATTATCGGCGTCGAAATCGGGATCACCTTCCGTCCCCGAATGGCGGTGATGATCGAAATGGGCCTCACGCATTTTGCGCCAGCCAAAACCTGCATAAAGGAACAGCAAGGCTCCGCCGATTGCACCGTTGAGCCGCTTCCAGCCGGGCACCAGCGAACCATGCATCGCATCATGGCTGATGATGAATACACCCACAGACAACCAGCACTGGACCAGTGCAATACCCAGCGCGGCGGGAATATTTGACCAGTTCAATTCGAAAACGAATATCGCATAGAAATGCAGGCCCAGCCAGCCGCCGGCGATCAGTATGGCCAGCGCCAACCCAATGGCCGCTTGCGCCGTCCGTTGCGGATTGCGGGCGTATGAGTTGGAGATGGCCGGGTTTTCCATTTGGTTACGCAGCAGTAGACGTAAATTCGCGCAAATGCAGCATGGGCAAAGGCCCATATGAACGGCTGTTATTTGCGCGGGATGCCGAAATGCGTTTCCGCCACTTCCCGGTTGATGCGCGCGGGGCGCAAGGTTGCCGCGTCAATGCAGCACCACATGGATTCTACCTCTGCCAACACTTCTTCACCGCGGCGTATGACCGTGTTGTAGAAGCTGCGCGCACCGGCAATCTTTTCCAGCACGGTTTCGGCAATCACATCATCGTCGATAAAAGCCGGGCGGCGATAGGTAATCTCATGCTTGAGTGCGACCCACGCCTTGCTCGCCACTTCTTCCGCCGGGGCAAGTTTCTGCCAATGCTGTAGCACAACATCCTGCACCCAATTCAGGTATCGGGCGTTGTTCACATGGCCCATGAAGTCGATATCTTCGGGCAGAATGCGAATAGGAATCGCGAATGGTTTGATTGACATGGTTGTCAATTAGCTACGGAGCCTCGAGATTCCAAGCCGCATGCGGTGAAGCGATTGAATTTCTTGCCGCTCCCCGCACGGTTGGGCTATCAGCATCCCATGGCAAGCAAACCGCGCACTTTGTATGAGAAGATCTGGGATTCGCATGTGGTGGAACGCCGCGATGACGGCACCTGCCTGATCTTCATCGATCGTCACCTTGTACACGAGGTAACCAGCCCGCAGGCGTTTGAAGCGCTACGCATCGCGGGGCGCAAGGTGCGCCGCACCGATCTGACGCTGGCTGTGCCCGATCACAATTTGCCGACTACTGCGCGCCTCGATGCACATGGGCAGCATGTTCCCATTGCCGATCCGCAAAGCGCGCAGCAGCTCGCCACACTTGAAAAGAACGTTGCCGATTTCGGCATCCGCTATTTCAACGCAACAGCGCGCGAACAGGGCATCGTGCATGTCGTCGGGCCGGAGCAGGGTTTCTCCTTGCCCGGAAGCACAATAGTCTGCGGGGATTCCCATACAGCCTCGCATGGCGGGATCGGTGCGCTCGCCTTCGGTATCGGAACGAGCGAGGTCGAACATGTGCTCGCCACGCAAACGCTGCTGCTTACCCCGTCCAAATCCATGGAAGTGCGTGTGGAAGGGCTGCTTGGCCCCGGTGTGACGCCCAAGGACCTTATCCTGCACATTATCGGCGTGCTCGGTACGGCAGGCGGGACCGGCCATGTCATTGAATATCGCGGCAAGGTGTTCGAGGAAATGAGCGTGGAGGGGCGCCTCACAGTCTCCAATATGAGCATTGAGGCAGGCGCACGTGCGGGCCTGATCGCGCCGGACGAAACAACCCTCGCCTACCTGAAGGGCAGGCCACTCGCGCCGCAGGGTGCGGAATGGGATGCAGCAGTGAAATACTGGCGCACTCTGCACACCGATCCGGGTGCAGAATTCGACACATCGGTCTTGATTAACGCCGCCGATATCGCGCCAACCGTCACATGGGGTACCAGCCCCGAAGACGTCGTGCCAATCACCGGGAGCGTGCCCTCCCCCGGCAGTTTTGCCGATCCGTCAAAGCAGCAGGCAGCGGCCAAAAGCCTGGAGTACATGGGCCTTGTTCCCGGCACACCGATGACGGAGATCCCGGTCCAGAACATCTTCATCGGCAGCTGCACCAACAGCCGCATCGAAGACCTGCGCGCTGCGGCAGAGGTGCTGCGGGGACGCCGGATCGCCAGTAATATCAAATGGGCCATTGTCGTACCCGGTTCGGGATTGGTGAAGGAACAAGCCGAGGCGGAAGGGCTGGATAAGGTCTTCACCGATGCCGGGATGGAATGGCGGGAACCCGGCTGTTCAGCCTGTCTGGGCATGAACCCGGACAAGGTTCCCCCCGGGGAATCCTGCGCCTCCACCAGCAACCGCAATTTCATGGGCCGCCAAGGTCCCGGCGCACGCACCCATCTTGTCAGCCCGGCAATGGCAGCGGCAGCAGCAGTGACCGGTCGGCTGGCTGACGTGCGCGATTTCCAGCGCGAGGATGCGTAGCCGTTTTCAAGCACGGCCCGCTTTCAAACACGGCAGCGTACTGGAACTGCGCGAATTCCTGCCGATCATCTTGTCACCGCAATTCACAAGGCCCATTGAAGAAACATGACGAAGAAAATCCCCGGAAAGGCCGCGATGGCGGCAGGCGCGATCGGTTCGGCAGCGGTTGCTGCTGCCCTGTTGTACGTGAACAAGCGCAAGAAGAAGAACGAGCCGACCCAGCCTGGCCCCATTCCCAGCGGTGAAAAACCGGAAACAGATTGATGGAAGCCTTGCGAGCAGTCGATGGGCGCGCGATCCCGTTCGGACGTGAGAACGTCGATACAGACCTTATCATTCCGGCGCGCTGGCTGAAAACCATCAGCCGCGAAGGGCTTGGTGAAGGCGCTTTCGAAGCGCTTCGGGCAAGCGATCCGGACAATATCTTTGACCAGCCGGAATACACCGGCGCCCCGATTTTGGTGGCCGGTGATAACTTCGGCTGCGGGTCAAGCCGCGAACATGCCGCATGGGCCTTGCTCGATATGGGCATTCGCGCCGTCATCGCGCCCAGCTTCTCCGACATCTTCGCTGGCAACGCTTTCAAGAACGGCATTCTGACTGTGGCCCTGCCGCAAACTGCAATCGACCGTTTGATGGAAGTTGCGGCAACGGATCCGATAAGCATCGACCTTGAAGCGCAAAGCGTAACCACGCCGTTCCAGGATCGCTTCAGCTTCGAAATTGATCCGTTCCGCAAAGAATGCCTGCTGCAAGGACTGGACGAAGTAGGCCTGACGTTGGCCCGCGATGCTGCTATCACGGATTACGAAACACGGCTGGCAAATGCCCGCCCGTGGCTTGCACGCGGAACCGCCGCCGCAGCGTGAGCCCGGCCGCAGACACTAGAACAAGGACAGTAGCAACATGACAGATTTCAAAGACCGCGAACGCGCCGAAGAAGCCAAATTCGCAATGGACGGGGAAACCGCCTTTCGCGTTGCCGCACGCCGCAATCGCCTGATGGGAGAATGGGCTGCCGAGCTGATGAGCCTCACTCCCGAAGAAGCCGAGGCCTACAAGAAGGCCGTTGTGCAGGCCGACTTCGAAGAAGCTGGCGATGAAGATGTGATCCGCAAGCTGCTGGGCGACCTGACCCAGGCCGAATGCGATGTGGACGAGGCGACCGTGCGGGCGAAGCTCGATGAAAAAATGATCGAAGCCAAGCGCCAACTGATGAGCGAGTCCTGATTTGATGCCCCCGGAGTATTCCTGATGCCGATGCCCGCAGAACAAATCGAGGCGCTGATCAAGGAAGCGATCCCCGACGCCAATGTCGTAATGGAAGCGCTGGCCGATGATAATGATCACTGGCTCGCCCGCGTCACATCCGCGCAGTTCGCAGGCAAGAACCGCGTGCAGCAGCACAAGATGGTATTTGCGGCGCTGGGCGGACGCATGGGCGGGGAACTTCACGCCTTGCAACTGCATACCAGCGTTCCCAACTGACGCTTACACAAGAACATCCGGGTGGGTAAAATGACTGAACTGAACGCCGAAACCAAAGACCGCATTTCCAAGATCGTTGAAGGCAATGATGTCGTGCTTTTCATGAAAGGCACGCCGCTTTTCCCGCAGTGTGGCTTTTCCAGCCGGGCTATCGCAATCCTCGATCACTGCAAGGTCGCCTTCGACAGTGTTGATGTGTTGCAGGACATGGAAGTGCGTCAGGGCATCAAGGCCTTTTCCGACTGGCCGACCATTCCGCAGCTCTACGTTAAGGGCGAATTCGTCGGCGGCAGCGATATCATGATGGAAATGTTCGAAGCTGGCGAATTGCAGCAACTGATGGACGAACAAAAGGTCGCCAAAGCCGAAGATTAATCGCCTTGGTTTGCGCACCCCTATCAGGGCGCGCGTCCTTACGGCTTTTCCCTCGCCCTGAAACGCGTCCAGGGTGCGGGGCCGGTCCGGGTGGCCATTGGGCCTCGCGGGCCGCGTTTTGCAGTCCGGTTGTGTTCAGGAACGCTCCGCTTAAACACGCGCAGCATACCCAACTGGAGCACCTATGATCCGCACCCTCGTCCTCGCCCTTGCCGCAGCAAGTTTACTGCCTGCACCACTTTGGGCGCAGGACCAGTCCGATTTCGACGCAAATATGCAAGCCGCCACACAGGCGCAGGAAATCGCACAATTGATGGGCGAAGTGCAAATTGCATCTGCGCTCGCGCAGGCGCAATATGCCGGTATGACCGTGGGCAATACCGGCCCCGGCTATCAAGGCGCTATCGCGCTTCCCACAGAAATTCCGGATGTGTGGCTGGCGGTAATCGTTGGCAAACGCAGCGATGCACCCGACGCGGATTATCTGGCGCTGGCCGAATATGAAGTATCGGGCGGACGCATAATCTCGGAGATTATTCATCCCACTGATGCCATTCCGCTTCTGGATGGACCCGCATCTGCAATGGCGCAGGCCCGCAGCTTTGCCCCGCGTGCGGTGCTCGCATCCGGCCAATCCGCCTTTTGCGCTGCCGAGAGCGGCGACGGCGCAGTGCAACCCTCCGTCACCTTCGCCACTATCGTGCTCCCACCGCGAAGCAATGGCACATTTGACGCCTATGTTCTCAACGGCCCGATCGAAGAAGGCGCGATCCCTCTGGGAAAGCACTTCCGCGTCGGCTTCGACAGCTTTGGCCTCGACGGTGAACCGGAACTGGTGACAGACACATGCGAAGTCGTGACTTGGGATACAGCTGATACCGATCTGGCGATGAGCGTCTATGTCACCGAATATGAAGGTGCAAATGCGCCCAGCCCGGTGCACATTTATGTATCCGGCCTGCTGCCGATGAGCATGGGTGTGGTGACTGGCGAAATGATCTGGCCCATGGCTGGCGGCATGATCGCCCCGCCCGTGCCGGCAGCAGAAGCGGGCTACGTATCCGGGGAATAGGCGCGCGATGTGCAACCTTTATAAAATGTCCAAATCGCAGGACGAAGTTGCGCATTTCTTCGATGCCATCGCGCAGGACATGGCAGTTTCTCCCGCCGGAAATGCGCCCGAAGCGGTCTATCCCGGCTATCCTGGCATGGTGCTGGCAGACGGCACATTGCAGCAAATGGTGTGGGGCTTTCCGCTTGCACGCAAGGGCGCAAAAGGCCAGCCGCTGAAACCGAAACCGGTCAACAATGCGCGCACCGATAAGCTTGGCAGTTCGTTCTGGAAGCCCAGCTTTGAAAACCGCCGCTGCCTGATTCCGGTATCCGCCTTTGCCGAGGCCGAGGGGCCAAAAGGCAGCATGACCCGCACCTGGTTTTCACCCGCCGATGCACCGCTATTCGCCATAGCTGGCTTCTGGCGCGACACTGCCGAATGGGGCCGCGCCTATACCATGCTGATGACTCAGGCGAGCGAAGCCATGCATGGCGTGCATGACAGAATGCCGGTGATTTTGGCTCCGGAAGACTGGAACACCTACCTCACCGCCCAGCCGCGCGATGCCTATACGCTGTTCAAACCTTATGCGGGCGCCATGCAGATGGACCGCACGGACGAGCCTTGGGCCGCACGCCGCTAAGACGCGTCGCTGTCAGGTCGGTTAGCCAAAATGTGAGAGGGAAAGCTTCGGGTGGCGGGGCCGGGAGACTGGTTGAGGACCATTTGAACGGCCCCGCCGTTATCGAAGACTTAGATTTCCCCTGTAACATTGCATGTCCCGTGCCAGTTTCGCTGATCCGCAGTTTCCTGCGGGACACGATGGTTGGCGATAAGTTAACACGGGTGCGTGATGTAAAGAAAACCGGCATCTGCTTTCCTTTCGAAGGCGCATCCGCGCCTTCGTCCTCGGTGCTAATCTCTCCGCTACGCTGCGGGGCACCTGCGGTCGCGCAGTCGCGCTCTGTCGTCGCCTGGTCGGCGACGATTTGAGCGCTTGGCTATCACAAGGTTAACTGACCTCGGTCGCGACCAGCGACCGACAAAGGGCGACCGCCCGCCCGGACCGGCCCCGCAGCGTAGCGAAGGGAATAGCCGGGAGGACGCTCGCCCGGATGGGCGAGCGAAAAGCAAGAAGCACCAATTCTATTCTCCGAAAAGAATTGGTGCGCCCGGCAGGACTCGAACCTGCTGCCTCAAGATTAGAAGTCTCGCGCTCTATCCAGATGAGCTACGGGCGCCTGATATGGGCCATTAGCGATGTTTGAGCTCCACGCAAATGCAGGTAGACCCATGCGATGTCCGAAACCCCGAGAAAAATTGCCGGTAGCGAAGTCGCCAATGCGAATTTCCGCTATTTTCCCTATATTATGGCCGCGTTTGTCGCGATCCTGCTGCTCAGCAATATCATCGGCGCATCAAAGCCCAGCTATCTTGTGCTGCCGAACGGCACACAATGGGCCTTCGGTGCGGGCGTGTTGTTCTTCCCCATCAGCTACATCATCGGAGACGTGCTGACCGAGGTTTACGGTTATGCCAACGCCCGCCGCGTGATCTGGACTGGCTTTGCAGCGCTGATCTTCATGGCGTTTATGGCTTGGGTGGTCGTCTCTCTGCCCGCCGCAGAAGGCTGGCCGGGGCAAGAAGCGTATCAATTCGTGTTCGGGAACAGCTGGCGTATCGTTCTGGCCAGCATTGTCGCCTTTTGCGTCGGTGAATTTGCCAATTCCATCGTCATGGCGAAGATGAAAGTCTGGACCAAAGGCAAGATGCTGTGGAGCCGCACGATTGGTTCAACCGTGGTCGGACAGGGGCTGGACAGCCTGATCTTCTATCCGCTGGCCTTTTATGGCCTGGCCGGCTGGCCGATCGAACAATTGTGGGAAGTGGTCGTGTCGCAGTGGCTCATCAAAACGGCGTGGGAAGCACTCCTCACGCCGGTGACCTACTGGGTCGTAAATTTCCTCAAGAAGCGCGAGGGGGTCGAAGTGTACGATACGGACACTGACTTCTCGCCGTTTGGGCATCGAGAAAGCCGCAGCTGAGGGGGTGGCGGCTGGCCGGCAATCCGTGGGGATTACTTGGCCAGCAACCAGATCGCGAGGTAGATAAGGATGAAGCTGCCGAAACCGGCGACTGCACCTACCAGGAAGACCAGCCGAACGATCAGCGGATCAACACCAAAGTATTTGGCGATACCGCCGCATACTCCGCCGATTTTTCCGTCAACTTGATCGAGGCGGAATTTCTTGGATGGCGGGCCTCCATTGGGATTGCTGATATTGTTCACACCAGCATCCGGGTGAAAGTGGTGGCAGCCGGGTTGGCAAAGCTGCTGATGAACAGCGTGGCAGAAATGGCCAGCGCGCCGATGGCGGCAAAGATCCGGCCTGTAATGTCATTGGTGTTAGTCATTTTTGTCTCCTGTTGATTGTATTTGAGTCAGCGGGCGATCAGGCAAGCATGCCGATGACGCTGGTTGCATTGGGGTTGGCAAAGCTGCTGACGAGCAGAGTTGCAGTGATTGCGAGAGCGCCGAAAGCAGCGAAAACGCGGGCGGTGAAGTCATTGGTCGTAGTCATGTCGAAATCCTTGTGTGATAGTTGGAAGTAAGACTGCCGGTTCAGGCGAGCCCAGATTACGCAAGCAAGCTCACAACGCTGGTGGCGGCAGGGTCTGCAAAGCTGCTGACGAAAAGCGTCAGGCTGATTGCGACTGCACCAAAAGCGGCGAAAACCTTGGTGGCGAATTCATTTGAGTTTGTCATTTTGTGTCTCCTCATTGGTATATTCAAACTGTTACGTCTCTTGCACCAAACATTGCAGGAGGCGTGCCAATTGGAAAAAACGGGAGAATTCTGCCATTCCTGTTCATCCACCAGACAGGTTGCAGGTTTTTACATCCTAACCCTTGGGATATTTTCCCAACTTCTGGTGAGTGACATTTCCGGTGGCCTGCTTCCCGCCGCTCGCATAGGAACTTCAGCCTCACATGGCGCTCGACCGCATCACTCTTTCGACCTTTCGCAATCACGCTGAAACGCGGCTGGATGGCACGCGCCAGATCAATTTGCTGGTCGGGGAGAACGGCGCAGGGAAAACCAATGTGCTCGAGGCCCTGTCTCTATTCTCGCCTGGCAGGGGACTGCGCCGCGCAGCACTTGCAGATATGGCGGCCCAATCCGCGCAGGGCGGGTTCGCCGTCAGCGCTTTGCTGAATGCAGGCGATAACGGAGAGCCGGTGAAGCTTGGTACCGGGATGCAGGCAGACCGGCCCGGCAGGCGTATTGTGCAAGTGAACGGCACAGAAGCGAGCGCAATAAGCCTTGGCGAATGGCTCGCGGTTGGCTGGCTGACCCCGGCGATGGACCGCCTGTTTGCCGAAAGCGCGGGCACAAGGCGCCGCTATATGGACAGGCTCGCCGTCGCCATAGATCCGGCCCATGCGCGCTATGCCAGCCGTTACGAAGCATCATTACGGGAACGCAACAAGCTGCTGTCAGACGAGCGGACACCCGAACCGGCATGGCTGGACTCAATCGAGGCGCAAATGGCGGCGGCAGGTTCGCAATTGGCGCAGGGGCGTGCGCGGCTCATCGAAGCGCTTTCGCAGGAATTGTTTGCCCTTCCCGCGCAGCCTTTTGCGCGCCCGGCCCTGACCCATATACCGGGCGGAGCACTGGAGGAGGACGCACTGGTCGATCAACTCGCCAGCAACCGCAGGCGTGACCGCGCAGCGCAGCGCACGCTGAACGGCCCTCACCGCGATGAATTGAAAGTGGTGATGGATGGCAAAGGAATGCCTGCTGCCGAATGTTCGACCGGCGAACAAAAGGCGATGTTGATCGCGATTACGCTTGCCCATGCCGCACTTGCCGCACGCGGGCGCGCCAGCCTGCTATTGCTGGATGAAGTCGCCGCGCATCTCGACCCTGTGCGGCGAGAGGCCTTGTTCGAGCGGTTGCAGGATAGCGCCACTCAGGTGTGGTTGACCGGAACGGAAGCCGGCCCTTTTTCTGGTATTGCCAGCGTGGCGGCAAGCTGGCGGGTCGCCGATGGTGCGGCGGAGCGGCTCTAGCTACCTTCGTTATCTTCCGGCAAAGCGCCAATAACCGTATCCACCGTCGCCGCGACCATTTCCTCAATGCCCTTGGCAGTGGGATGGATGCGGTCCGGCATCAGCAGATCGGGGTTCGCCATCAATGGTTCCATGAAGAAGGGCACCAAGGCTGCGTCATATTGCCTGGCCAGATCGGGATAGAGGCCGTCGAACGCAGTTTGGAATTCACTGCCGAAATTGGGCGGCGCGCGCATACCCATGATCACCGCAGGAATATCGCGCGCGGCCAGCACATCCATAATGCCTGCAAGATTGGCGCGCGTCTGATCCGGCGTAATGCCGCGCAGCAGATCATTCCCGCCCAGTTCCACAATCGCCAGGTCCGGTGTCTCCGCCAGATTATCGAGAACGAAGGCAATCCGCTGCAATCCCGCCGCTGTCGTATCGCCGGAAACGCCCGCGTCGATAAGGCGTGCGTTCACGCCGCGCGTGCGCATCACCGCTTCCAGGCGTTCGGGATAGCCCTGCGCCTCTTCGAGGTTATAGCCAGCCATCAGGCTGTCGCCAAAGCCAAGGATCACCCGCTCCGGCCCCATGACCGGCAGCACATCCGCAATCGGCGTTTCGGCTTCGCTCACCGGCTCCGCCATGGGAGCCTCTGTTCCGCAGGCGGCCAGCATCAAAGTCGCAGCTCCTAGGGGTGCAATCGACAAAAGGCGGACAGGCTGCGCCCACGGGCTTTGGTATGGCTTGTTCATGCCCTCTAGCTATGCCATCGCACCGGTGTGACAAGCCCTTCTAACAACTCACCCGTCATTTCCGCCCGCAACCTGCGCCTGACCCTTGGCGAAGGGGACGCTGCTGTGGAGATCCTGCGCGGCATCGACCTTGATGTTGCGCGCGGAGAAACACTCGCCCTGCTCGGCCCGTCCGGCAGCGGGAAAAGCTCGCTCATGTCCGTGTTGTCCGGGCTTGAACGCGCAACGTCCGGCAAGCTTACTGTTGCGGGCGAGGATTTTACCGCGCTGAACGAAGATGCGCTGGCCATGGCGCGGCGCGGACGGATCGGTATTGTTCTGCAGGCCTTCCACCTGCTGCCCACGATGACCGCAGTCGAAAATGTTGCCACTCCGCTGGAACTGGCGGGCGAGGACGGAGCGTGGGAACGGGCAACAGCTGAACTTGAGGCTGTTGGCCTTGGCCACCGCCTTACGCATTATCCCGCACAGCTTTCCGGCGGAGAGCAGCAACGCGTGGCCATCGCCCGCGCCATCGTTTCCCGGCCGCCGTTGATCTTTGCCGATGAACCGACCGGCAATCTCGACACCAATACCGGCGCAAGCGTGGAAGACGCCCTGTTCGAACGCCGCGCAGAAACCGGAGCGACGCTGATCATCATTACCCATGATCGCAAGCTGGCGGAACGCTGCAACCGCGTGGTGACGCTTGGCGACGGGTTGATTGCCACCGATACGGCCGCCGTTTGAACGCCATGAGCTGGAGCCGCGCCTGGAGCATCGCGAAACGCGATTTGTCGAGCGGATTTCGGGGCTTGCGCTTGCTGCTCGTATGTCTTTTCCTGGGCGTGGGCGCGCTGGCGGCAATTGGATCGCTGACGTCTGCCATTCAAAACGAACTGGATTCGCAAGGTCAGACGCTGCTTGGCGGCGATTTCGAAATCGAGCTGTGGCAGCGGACGCTGAATGCGGAAGAAACGGCTTTCCTTGAACAATACGGCACGCTGTCGCCTGGTTACCGGCTGCAGGCGATGGCCAGCACGGTAGAAGCTGCGGTCCCTATCGAGCTGAAGGCCGTTGCCGACAATTATCCGATGTATGGCACGCTGCTTCTGGAAGGCAGCGGTGCGGCGAGCGCACCCACAGGCAATGATGCCTATCTCGCCCCTGGCGCAGCGGAGCGGCTCAATGTCGGAACGGGCGATATCATCACCATTGGCACGCAGGCCGTTACGGTTGCTGGAATCATTGCCGAAGAACCTGATCGCCTGAGCGAAGGCTTTGCGCTGGGCCAGACTGTCATCGTCCCGGTTGATTTTCCGCAAAGTGCAGGCCTTACGGCGCCCGGTGCGATGTTCGAAAGCAAGACGCGCCTTGCCTATAATGGCAATCACGACCCGGAGCAGCTTCAGGAAGCGCTGGAAAAGGCCTTCCCCGGCGTTCCCTTCGACACCCGCAGCAGCGAGCGTGCGTCACCAGGAGCAGACAGATTTGTCAGCCGCATGGGTGAATTTCTGACGCTGGTCGGACTTGCTGCACTGGTGATCGCCGGCATCGGCATTGGCGGCGGGGTAAATTCCTATCTGGAAGCGCGGCGCAACTCGATTGCCACGCTCAAGATACTCGGCGCGACATCGCGCGACATCACCCGCATTTACGGTTTGGAAGTGGGCGCAGCGGCCTTGGCGGGCTCGCTTGCCGGGCTGGTGGTTGGTGTGCTGGTGACGCCGTTGCTCGCGGGCGCTTTGGGCGCGCTGCTGCCGGTCAGCAATACGCTGGTGTTCGACCCGTGGGCGCTGCTGCGTGCCTTGTTGTTTGGATTGCTGGTAGCGCTCATTTTTGCGGCTCCTCCTTTGATTCGGGCCCGCGATTTCCCGGCCATGGCGCTGATGCGTGCGCGCGTTTCCCCGCTCGCACGGCAATGGCGCGGCGCGATTGTACCCGTCGGTCTCGGTCTGCTTGGAATAGCGATCCTTGCGATCGGTTTTTCGCAGCAGCCGCTGCTTTCGGCAGGCTTCCTTGGCGGAGCTGCATTGGTGCTCGGCTTTCTGGCGCTGCTCGGCCGCGCTATCCGCAGCGGTGCCGCCCGTGCGCCGCGCGCCGTTAATCCGATTGTCCGCGCCGCCGTGGCCAATCTCCACCGCCCTGGCGCGGCGACAGGATCGCTGGTCACTGCCCTCGGGTTTGGCCTTTCCGCCTTCGTTCTTCTGGCCGCCATGCAATCCAGCCTTGACGGTAATATCCGCCAATCCGTGCCCGAACGCGCGCCGGATTACTTTGTCCTCGATATCCCCAAGGATGGGCTGGAGGAATTCTACGCCACGGTGAATGCCGTTTCGGCTGATGCTGCTGTCGATGCTGTACCAACCATGCGCGGATCCATCGTGTCCTACGGCCCGGACGATGCACAGATAGTGGTGGCCGAACTGGAAGAACTGCCGGAAGGCGCTTGGGGCCTCAGCGGTGAGCGCGGGCTGACATATTCCGCAGCGCTGCCCGACGGCAACGTGCTGACCGAAGGCGAATGGTGGGCAGCGGACTATGACGGTGAACCGTTGGTATCGGTTGATGTCGATCTTGCGACCGCCGCCGATATGTCCATTGGCGATATGATCACCATTTCGATCCTCGGTGTGGAGCGCAGTGCGCGCGTTGCCAATTTCCGGCGGGTGGACTGGGAAAGCCTTGGTTTCAATAACGTATGGGTCTTTTCTCCAAATACACTTGAAGATACGCCGCATAATCTTGCCGCCACGATCGACTTGCCCGAAGGCACCGATACCGGCGGGTTGTTGCGCGATCTGGTGCGCGCCTTCCCATCCTCAAGTGTGATTGAGGTTGGCCCGATCCTGAACGAAGCACGGGCGATCCTTGACCAGGTCTCGCTCGCCATTCTCGCTGCGGCTTCGGTTGCGGTATTGGCAGGTATAGCCGTCTTGCTGGGCGCAATTGCCGCCGCGCGGGCAGCGCGAATTTATGACACGGTGATCCTGCGCGTGCTGGGCGCAAGCAAGCGGCAATTACTCGCGCTGCAATTTGCTGAATTCGGCCTGCTTGCCGGGTTGCTGGCAGGGGTTGCGCTGGCGCTGGGTACAGGGGTGGCATGGCTGATCGTCACGCAGCTGTTCGAATTCGACTGGCTGCCCGACTGGACCGAAATCCTCAGCGTTCTTGGCGGCGGGCTGGTGCTGGTGCTGGCTTTCGCATTGAGCGCTTCGCTGCCGTTGCTGCGTGCGCGTCCTGCGCAAACGCTGCGGTCCCTTTAATCCGCTAACACTACTAGACACGCTCGCCTGTCCCGGGTCCTTCGGGCTTGAGCCCCATTTATGGGGAACCACTTCTCCCTCCAGGCACAGGAATATCAGCAGCACTAGATAGCCGGGAAGGACAAGTATGTTCAAAGGCGGCACGAAGCCAAGCAGCAACAAGGCGCCGAACCACCAGCCTGACAACCCGCGATCATGCAGGCGCCGCATTGTGACGGCCACGAATGGGACAAGCGTTGCAAGAAACCTGATTGCATAGATGGCAAGCCCGGTCATGAAGATCAGGCCGAAGCCTTGTCCCGAGTGGGTGCCGCGATTGTCCATTTCACGCCAAAGCATTTCAGCAAGGATCAGTGCATAGATCGCGAAGGTGGCAATCCAGTACAGCAACTGGAACAGCCAGAATTCCTTGCGCCGCGAACGCCCCTTGAAATCAGCATAGCGTTTGAACGGCAGGATCATCCATCTTGTATCGATATTGCTCCGTTTGCCGAGGGCACGAAAACCGGCAAGGAAAAGGGGGCGAATTGCCCCCTTCCCGATTAAGTGTTTGTGGCAATCAGCCGCGCCTCAATCGAAGACGCCTGCGGTGCCATGGCTGCCGGGCTGGCCTTTCACGACCAGAGTGCTTGCCAGCATATCATGCAGGCCCTGCTTCTTGTCAGTGAAGGCCACCATGATGAAACCGATGAAAATGATGATGGCCGAAAGAATCTTGGCGAAATAACGCCCAACGCCTCTGAGGAAACTGATGCGATCACCGCTATTGTCTGTCACAATCAGACCCAGCGCCTTCTTGCCTATGGTTGCCTGCCAGTTGGAGCTTTCCATGCCGGCAAAATACGCGACACCAACGACAATGTTGATGAGTGAACCGAACGAGCTCGTGGTCTGCGTACCCCCGGAAATTGCGGCGTCATCAAGGGCAGCGCTGAAGTCCATGCCCATGTCGATGCCCGTAACCGTCTGCACGATATACAGGGCGATACTCAGAAGAATTACGTCAATCAGATACGCAGCCACGCGAATCCAGAAACCTGCATATGCCATTGGAAAGTCCCCTCAAAAATTTAGCACCGGCAAAGCACCATACATTTGCGCCGCGTGCAACCCGCTTTCCACACAAAGAAAAGGGGGCCCGAAAGCCCCCTTCCCCTCCCATTATTTCTTAGGCCGCCAGGACGCGGCCAAGGCGACTACCAGCGGAAACGACCGGTAATGCCGTATGTGGCCGGATCGTTCGGGTAACCCGAAACGCTGAGCGGCTGTGCCGGGCTGTCGAACACGGTTCCGAGGAAGCGTTCGTCCAGAATATTGCGGCCCCAGATAGACACCGAATAACCCATGTCGCTTTCGTAAGTCAGCGATGCAGTCAGATTGTTCTGGCGACCAGTGAACGGCAGGCCGGCATCGATGGACGGCTGACCGTCAGCAATCGTACCGTCAGGATTCTTCACTGCGAAAGCCGGCAGGCCTTCAACCAGCTGATATTCCGACGTCCAGAGGTAGTTCACCCGCGGGACCAGTGTACCGCCGCCCAGATCGGCTTCATACTGCGCGCCCACAATCACGGTGAATTCAGGGATACCCGATGGCGTTGTGCCAGAGATATCGCCCTGTGCCGACTGCAGGAATTCGTCGAACACCGGATCGAGATACGTCACCGCCGTGTTGATCGTCAGGCCGTCTACCGGGTAGAACAGGCCTTCATATTCAACACCGAAGGTCGACTGGCTGCCAGCGTTTGCCAGCACAAAGCCGGAACCGGTGAAGATGTTGGACTGGAAGCCCTCGATCTCCTGCTGGAACACGGTCAGGTTGAGCGCAGCGATATCGAAATCGGTCTTGATACCAAGTTCGTACACCGTCGATTCTTCCGGACCGGCAAAGCGCGAACCGTACGTCTGATTCGGCTGTTCAAGATTGGCTGCGATAATCGCTGCCCGATCGGCCAGAGTCGGGCGAGCATCGCGCGACAGGTTGACCGAGCTTGCCTTGAAGCCCGTGGCGTAGCTGAGATACACGTTGACGTCTGGCGACACATCATATGCCAGGCGCGCGGTGTAGCTGAACTTGTTATCGCTGACGCGGCCATCTTCGACCGTATTCGGTACGTTGATGAACGGCGGCAGGAATTGCAGCGCACGGAGCGGGTTCAGCGGGTTGGCCAGCGGATTGTTGACATTGGCAGCGGCAAAAGCCTGTGCCCCTGCAAGGATTGTCGGGAAAGCAGCAGCACCGGCAGCACCAGCAGGACTGGTGCCCGTCGCAAACGCCGTTACCTCAGCTGCAGTCGCACGGCGGCCGAGGTTCAACTGATTACCTACAGTCGTCGCTACCGCGCCCTGTGTCAGGACCTGACCACGGAACGGCGCAAGCTGCGGCGCATCGAAGTCAATCGAGGAAAACAGATCGGTCGACACAGCATTCTGCGTAAACTGCTTGCTGTCATCCGTGTAATTTCCGCCCAGCGTCAGTACGAGACCATCGATCAGCTCGAAATCGACCTGGCCAAAGATGGAGTAGGCTTCGGAATCCAGCGTGTAGGCTTCGGTGAAGCCCTGACCCTGAAGGTAGAACTGGTTCACATAGTTCTGACCGAAAGCCTGGCTGAACACCAGATCAAGCGGAACTGCGGTAGGGTTGTTCGGGTCCTGGAACAGGGAGAACGCCCCGCCGCTTCCGCCAACTGTCAGCAAATTGGCATAGTTGCGGAAATCCGCACCATACAGCAGCTGGTTGGACTGTTCGACATCTTCGTTGATGTAGAACACGCCCAGCAGCAGATCGATGCGGTCACCAATGGTTCCGGATACGCGGAATTCCTGGGTGAAGGTGCTGATTTCCAGATCCTGTGAGTTCGGGAAAATCAGATCGGCAGTGGAGAAATCCGAGTCCTGCTCTGTGAAGGATTCGGTCGTGCGCGACGCTGTGATGGATGTGAAGGTGAAATCACCAACATCATAATCAAGCTGCGCGGATATGCCGTGGTTGACGATCTGGTTGATCGAATCGAAATTGTTCGTGACCACATCGGCAAACGGATCGTTCGGATCAGTAAACTGACCGCCAACACCGCGGATGGCATTGGCTGCCGGGCCGCTTTGCGCGTTGATAACGGCACAGCAAATTTCATCGATGCTGTCATAATCGGCAATGATGCGCAGGCTGAGGTCGGTGCCATTGTCGATCAGGGCCTGACCGCGGACGAACCAGCGATCGCGGTTGTTGGACTCGTTACCTGTGCCAAGGTCTTCATAGAAACCTTCGCGTGAGTTGAGGCCACCACCCACGCTGACAGCAACCGTATCGGACAGCGGGCCGGTTACATAAGCGCGCGCCACGATGGCATCGTAATTACCGTAGGAAAGTTCGGTAAAGCCGCCGAAATCGAACTGCGGCTCTTCGGTCACGACCGAGATGACACCGGCAGAAGCGTTCTTGCCGAACAGGGTCGACTGCGGTCCGCGCAGAACTTCGATCCGCTGCACGTTGGGCAGATCGCTGATGGAGGAAGCCGTACGGCTGCGATACACACCATCGATGAACACGCCGACAGACGGTTCGATGCCGGCGTTGTTCGCACCGTTACCGAAACCACGGATGAAGAAGCCGGTGTTGGCACTGGACTGCCGCTGACCGACCGAAAGGGAGGGAACAACGGTCTGCAGATCGCGAATGTCGCGAATCTGGTCACGTTCCAGCGTTTCACCGCCGGTAACAGAAACAGCAACCGGAATTTCCTGCAGTGTTGTTTCGCGCTTGGTCGCCGTCACAAGGATTGTGTTGCCCTGGGCAACTTCTGCCTCTTCTTCCTGATCGTCCTCAGGGACATCTTGCGCTAGAGCAAGCCCGGGAACGGTCAAAGCAGCGGCAGCAACGCTGCACAGGAACAGGCGCGAAAGACCGGCAGTGCCGGCGTGAATGTTTTTCATCGAAATCTCCATCTCTCCCTCGGGACCGAGCGATGCCGCCGTTTTCGGCGATCTTCACTGGTACCTTGGCGACCTATTATCAGGTGGTGCTGTATTAGTCGTCGATATTCGGGGGCACAATCGGCGTAATTGCGATGATTAAGCAATGTGATACCGACTGTAGCAATATCGCAACAGGTAGAACCCTGACCTATACGTAAAGCACTTTACCCTGACGACTGCCAGACCAGAGTTTGCCTATCCTCCTTGCAGCCAAGGCAGTTACAAGCTAGGGGCGCGCGTATTCGCAGGTGCAGCATAGCCGCACTGCATTATTTTGGTCCGGTTTCGGCTGGGCCCCTCAAACCCAGGAATACAACAGCATGTCCGCGCCCCTTCGTAACGTGGCGATTATCGCCCACGTTGACCATGGCAAGACCACTCTTGTCGATCAGCTCTTCCGTCAATCCGGCACCTTCCGCGAAAATGAGCGCGTTGAAGAGCGCGCAATGGATTCCAACGAACTGGAGCAAGAGCGCGGGATTACCATTCTTGCGAAGCCCACCAGCGTCGAATGGTTGCCGCCGGGTGCGAAGCAAAGCTACCATATCAATATCGTCGATACGCCCGGCCACGCCGATTTCGGCGCCGAGGTGGAACGCATCCTCAGCATGGTCGACGGTGTCGTGTTGCTGGTAGACGCTGCCGAAGGGCCCATGCCGCAGACCAAGTTTGTGACCGGCAAGGCGCTTGGCCTTGGCCTCAAGCCCATCGTCGTCGTCAACAAGATCGACCGTCACGATGCGCGCGCCACCGAAGTGCTGGATGAAGTGTTTGACCTGTTCGTCAATCTCGACGCAAACGACGAACAGCTCGACTTCCCCGTGCTCTACGCCTCGGGCCGCTCAGGCTATGCCAGCGCCGATCAGGATGCGCGCGAAGGCGATCTGATCCCGTTGTTCGAAATGATCGTGAATCATGTTCCTGCGCCTGATCTCGATCCCGACGGCGAATTTGCAATGCTGGCAACCCTGCTGGACCGCGATGCCTTCCTTGGCCGTATCCTGACAGGCCGCATTGAAAGTGGCCGCCTTGAAACCGGTATGCCGATCAAGGCGCTGGATGTGCACGGCAACCAGGTCGAAGTGGGCCGCGCCACCAAGGTGTTTGCATATAACGGTCTGGAACGAGAGCCTGTTCTGCACGCCAAGGCGGGTGATATTGTCGCGATTGCCGGACTGACAGAGGCAACCGTATCGAACACGCTTTGTGCACCGCACGTCAGCGTACCGATCCACGCATCCCCGATTGATCCGCCGACCCTTTCGATGACTTTTGCCGTCAACGACAGCCCCTATGCGGGCCGCGAAGGCGACAAGGTACAAAGCCGCGTCATTCGTGAACGTCTGGAGCGTGAAGCCGAAGGCAACGTCGCCATCCGCATCACCGAAGCTGAGGGCAAGGACGCCTTCGAAGTGGCGGGCCGCGGCGAATTGCAGCTTGGTGTCGTGATCGAAACGCTGCGCCGCGAAGGCTTTGAACTTTCCATCAGTCGCCCCCGCGTGCTGTACAAGGAAGAAGACGGCCAGCGGATGGAACCGTATGAAACGGTTGTAGTCGATGTGGACGAGGAATATTCGGGCACAGTCGTTGAGAAAATGGCGACTCGCAAGGCGGAAATGACCGACATGCGCCCCAGCGGCGGTGGCAAGACCCGTTTGACCTTCATCGCACCCAGCCGCGGCCTGATCGGCTATCACGGTGAATTCCTGTCCGACACGCGCGGCACCGGCATCATGAACCGTCTGTTCGACAGCTACGGCCCGTACAAGGGCAAGATCGCAGGCCGCCAGAACGGCGTGCTTATCAGCATGGAAATGGGCGAGGCGCAGGCCTATGCGCTCAACATGCTGGAAGAACGCGGCACATTGTTCATCGGCCCGGGTGAAAAGCTGTATGAAGGCATGATCATCGGCGAAAATGCCAAGCCGGACGATCTTGAAGTGAACCCGCTGAAATCAAAGCAGCTCACCAACTTCCGCGCCAGCGGCAAGGACGAAGGCATCCGCCTGACCCCGCCGCGCAAGATGACGCTGGAACAGGCGATTGCCTACATTGGCGACGATGAGATTGTGGAGGTGACGCCGAAAAGCATCCGCCTGCGCAAACTCCACCTTGATCCGCATGAGCGCAAGCGCCATCGCCGCAAGGGCGACTAAACCATTGCCGATTTCCCTGCTTCGCCGATTTGGCGAAGCAGGGGCTCAAATCGGTCTTTGCGTCGAAACGTCGCTTCCGCTAATTCCCCGTCCCACAACCGGGCGCCTCGTGCCCGGAGGTAAGGGTCGCTTCTTATCTTTCTAAGGGAAATACGAATGGTTGATGCCAAGCTTTGCTGGACACGCCCGACGATCACCGACCTCGATCGTGCCGAGATCGAGAGCAATCCCATCAGTGCGGTGACCGATTCGCTGGATCTGCCTTCCAGCTAGGCAGCGATAATTGGCGGCGCAGTGGCGATCGCCGAGCGCCTTTACCTCCCTGCATGGCCGTCCTGACGAAGCAGGGTTGGACGATAGCGTGACGAATAGATCATGACGAGAGCGCCACAAACCACTTCCCCCGTGAACAGGTTATAGCTACGGCTTGGGCATTCACATGATTAGGGGGAAGATAGATGACTGAAGACCAAAAGCGCCGCACCTGGACCAAACCGCAGCTTGTGGAGGTCGATGGCGGCAATGCTGATGCGATTGAGGCATTGACTGGCCCCGGTACCGATGGCGGCGAAATGACGAGCTAGGGTTTCCGCCGGGAGCAAGCACGTGTTGCACAGGTGGTGCTGATGCAGATTGATCTCCCGATACCGCGCAAGCTGGTTCGCGCCGAACACTATCGCCTGCTCGGCCAGATTGCCAAGCCATCAACGTCGCTACGCGAGCAACGCGCCGCCCTGGCGCTCGCGCTAGACGATTTCGCTACCGCCAAGGCAGATATTACCGCAATTGCGCCAGACTCTCGCTCTCCCGGTGCAAGTTTGCTGCTGGCCCGCGCTTGCCTGAAAATGGGTGAGGCGCAAGAGGGCGAAAATTGCCTCGCACTGCTTGATACCGCAGTTCTAAAGCCTCGGTTGCGCTGTGCCGTAATGATTGAACAGGCAGCGGTGCTGAGAGCGCTTGCGCGGCCCGAAGAAGCCACCATTCTGCTCGAAAGCGTACTGGCCGAAGATCCTGCAAATTCGGCGGCGCTGCGCAAATTGGCAGCAATCCTGTTTGATCTTGGCAAGCCGGACGAGGCGCTGCGGATTTGCGAAGCTCTCCGTAACCGGGGCATCGTCACCACGCGCCTCCTCGGAACGCAGGCCACCGCGCTGGCCGCGCTCGGGCGCCGTGGAGAAGCCGAAGCTGTGCGCGGAAGCAGCGCCTTTTTCTCATCAGAGCAACTGGAGGATGTGGACGCCCTCAACAGCGAAGTAATCGAGGAATTGCGCAGCCATCCGGCGCTGCGCTTCGGCAATAGCGCACAGGCGAGCCGGGACAGCTGGCGGGTGGACGAATTGCGCCTGCGCGAACAGCCTGCAATCACCCGCTTGCTGCAAGAAATCGCACATCATGCCGCCGGCTTCGCCGCGTCGCTGAAACCTTCGGACCATCCGTGGTTCACATCCCGGCCGGATCGCGTACGCATGAACGCCTGGGCTATCATCGCCCCGGCAGGGGGATGCGAGACATGGCACACACATGACGGCGGCTGGCTATCGGGGGTCTACTATCTCGCCGTACCCGGTGGCATGTCGAAAGGGCCGGATGATCCGGCCGGCGCGATCGAGTTCGGCTGGACCGAGCGGCTGCTGGATGCAGCAACCCACGCCTCGCTGCCGTCACACCTGGTGCATCCGGAACCCGGGATGCTGCTGATGTTCCCCAGCCATATCCACCACCGCACCTTTCCCCACATGTGCAGCGAAGACCGCATCTGCATCGCCTTCGATATGGTGCCGGAAGGCTGAAACCTTGCCCGCAACACAAACAGAGAAAACCCGGCCAACCGGGGGGCGGTTGAACCGGGCCCAATCCCCGGGGCGACCCGAAGGATTGTCGGGGGGGCTTTAAAAGCCAAAATCTTAAAATCGCGTGGTGAATTCCACCAATGATTGCGGCAGAGCATCCAGCACCAGGATTTCGATCACCTTGTCGAAACCTGTCACCACCAGCACACCGGCCAGCAGAACCGACGCGCCAAGGATGGGCTTTGCATATCTGGCAACCGCCAGCATCGTCTTGCTGCGTTCCCCCAAAGCCTTGCGGGAACCGTAAGCAAAGGCGAGGATGGAGGTTGCAACCCCAAGCCCGAAGATCAGGAATATGCCAAACGCGCTGAACAGGTTTTCGCCCTGCGCCGCCGCAGCAATGGCAATACCCAGTGTGGGCCCCACACACGGGGCCCACACCAGACCAAGCAACAGTCCAACCACGAACTGGCCTGCTGCACCATCACCGCTTGTCCGGCCGAGCAAACGTTGCCCTGCCCCGGTCAGCGGCGCGGCAGCCCCGCTTAACGCCATCTGTGCGCGCGGAACCAGCAAGACGAAGCCAGCCGCAATCAGCAAAGCCCCCGCCACAAGCCGTACCAATCTTTCATCGATGCCAATGCTGAAACCGAAGCTGAGGATCAGCAGGCCGAATACCGAAAAACTCAGCACCAGCCCGCTTGCCAAGGCCACCGGCCCCCAGCGGCTTTTGCCCATGGCTGTGGCGATAATTATCGGCACCAGCGGCAGGACACAGGGATTCAGGATCGTCACCAGACCGGCGACAAAGGCCAGGGCAAGGCTAGCTAACATGATGCCGAGCTTTCAGTGATTGCCGCGCGGATCAGATCTGGCCGAGGACGAATGTGCGCAGGCGGCCGCGATTGGTTTCCGCGATGGAACGGCCCTTTTCATCACCATCCCTGAAAACCAGAATGGTGGACTGTCGCGCAATGCGGTGGGCGCGCAGGAAATCCCGGTCATTATCGAAGTCAACACGCATGAAAATGGCATCGGCGAGCCGCGGGTCGGAGCGAAGCTCGTTCAGGATCGGCGTCTGCGCGCGGCAGGTTGGGCACCAGTCGGCATGGACATCAACGACAATGGTGCGCCCTTCCTGCTGCGCGGCGGCAAAGCTGGTGGCGGAATAATTTGTCCAGCTGACCTGCGCAGTGGCCGCCAGCGGAAGCGCCGCAAACAGCGCGGCAATGGCAAGGATAAGGGCTCTGATATGCTTCACGAATAATCTCCTGGAGTAAGTGATACACCGCCATTCGCCATGAGCGGACGGGCGGTTACTCAGGGTGCGTGAATTATTTATGCGGATGGGACGAACGGGGGGTACGAACAGGAGCTACGATCAGGAGCCGAAGTCACGTGGCCGGTCAGCTTTGCCAGTCCGCCCCTTCAACAGCCTTCAAAATCCTCCCACAGCCTTCATCGCATCCGCAGTCGCGTTTGTATCCTCACCTATCCGCACGACTTTGGCGAGCATGGTGATTATGTGAGGGGGAACCCGGCACTTTCATTTGTCCCGCCCCTCCTCCTCTTGCGCCGTCCCGCCTGGCATCACAGCGCTCAGCCCACCCGCAAACGCGGTACAGGGAAACTTCGCAAGGTTCTGGTGCCTGCAACCTCTCGCCAACCGCGCGCCACTCCCCTAAGGGATTGCGCAATGGATGTGACCGACCTTCGCGTTGCGCTGTTCAGCGGCAACTACAATTATGTTCGTGATGGCGCGAACCAGGCTTTGAACCGTTTGACCGAGTATCTGCTGCGTCAGGGCGCACAGGTGCGGGTTTATTCGCCCAAGGTGGACAATCCCGCCTTTCCGCCTGCTGGTGATCTGGTCGGTGTGCCCAATGTGCCGATCCCCGGGCGCGGTGAATACCGTGTGCCTTTGGGCTTCAACGCCGCTGTGAAGGCCGATCTGGCGGCTTTTGCGCCCAACGTTATCCACGTCTCCTCCCCCGATCCGACCGGCCATGCTGCGGTTCGCTGGGCGCGGGAACGGGGATTGCCGATCCTATCCAGCGTGCACACACGGTTCGAAACCTACCCACGTTATTACAAGATGGCTTTTCTTGAGCCTGTGGCGGTGGCGATTCTGCGCCGGTTCTACAACCGCGCCGATGCGCTGGTCGCCCCTTCGCAGAGCATGGCGGAGGTTTTGCGCGAACAGGGTATGGGGGATGACATCACCATCTGGGCGCGCGGGGTGGACCGGGAGATTTTCCATTCCGGCCAGCGCGATCTGGAATGGCGGCGCAGCCACGGGATCGGCGATGACGAGGTGGCTGTGGGCTTTCTCGGGCGTCTGGTGCTGGAAAAGGGCCTCGATGTCTTTGCTGAAACGGTGGAGGAACTGCGCGGACGCGGCGTCGCGCACCGCGTGCTGGTGGTGGGAGAAGGGCCGGCCAAACCATTCTTCGCGCAGCATTGCCCCAATGCGGTGTTCGTCGGCTTTCAAGGCGGACAAGATCTCGGCCGCGCGGTCGCGAGCATGGATATGCTGCTCAATCCGTCCGTCACCGAGACATTCGGAAATGTGACGCTGGAAGCCATGGCCTGCGGTATTCCGGTGGTTGCAGCGCGCGCCACGGGTTCAACAAGCCTGGTGCTGGACAATGCGACCGGCCGATTGGTCACGCCAGGCGACGCACCAGGCTTTGCCGACGCGGTCGAAGCCTATGTTCGCGATATCGGCCTGCGGGAAGCGCATGGCCGCGCAGGCGAAGCGCGCAGCCGCGAATACGCATGGGATGCGATCAATTCCGCTGTTGCCGATGCCTATCTGCGATTGGTGTCCGAACGGGGCGGAGCGAAAGTCGGGACCCTAGCGTAGCACCCCGGCTGCGATCATCCGCTTGCTGTAATAAATCACCGCCAGAAGTACGATTACAACAATGGCGCTGAAGCCCCACATCGATGGCGTATTGAGAGCATCCGGCAAGTCCGATGTAAGGGTGTGCACCGTCGTCAGCGCAAGCCCCGCAATCGAGACATAGAATGCAGGAAGCGCAAAGCGGCTTCGCAGCAGCAACAGCAGTGATCCTGCAACCGCACCCCATACGCCAAATGCCCATGCGGCGTCGGCCCAAACCGGCCAGTCGGTGAAGTATTCCAGTATGACCGCCAGCGGCACATCGGCCTCATCGGCTGCCATTTGCAGGTAATCCATGTTGCGCGTCTGGGTCATCGCGTAATCGAAAGCCCCGCCCGCATGCCACAGCAGCGTAACCAGACCGACGGCCCAAAGATGCCACGGCGTCGATGATGTTTGCGTGTTCATGATACCCTCCCCCGGGAAACGCCCCGGGGAAGGTTTATCATGGCTCACGCAGCTTGCAAAATCGCGCAGCTACAGCCGCTCGATCCGGCGGGCGAGTTCGTCGATCAGATCGATGACCTTGTCCTTATCGACAGAATTCATCCCGTTCTTTGAAGCACGGTTGGTGATGACCGTCGCCAGATTGCCAAGCGAACGGAACAGGTCGGCCGATGCCGTCGGACGGGCCCGCTCTGCCTTGCGGCCAAGCCGGTTCCACAGCCCTTCAAGATCGTCTGCGCGGTCTGCCAATTCGGCAAGACCTGCTTCGGTGGCCTGATACAGCTTGCGTGCGTCTTCGCTTTCCTGCGCGGCAATGACGCCTTCATCATTAAGCAGTTGCAGCGTCGGGTAAATGATGCCTGGACTTGGCGAATAGGCACCCTCGGTCATTTCTTCGAGCGCCTTGATCAGCTCATAACCGTGGCGCGGCTCCTCGGCGAGCATGGCCAGCAGGACCAGCCGCAATTCTCCGGGCCCGAACATGCGCTCCCGTTTCTGCATTGGTCCGCCTTGGCCGCGGCGCCGACTGCGGTGGCCGCCACGTTTGCCGCCCTGCCCGAACAATCCGCCAGGACCGAACAGGCCTTGGGAACCGAACGGCCCGCCTGCCCCGAACGGCCCGCTTGCGCCGAACGGACCGTCGGGTCCGAATACGCCGTCGGAGCCGAACAAATTCTGGCCGTCGAATTCGCGGCGATAGCTGCGGCTTCTGCGGCGCGAGCCATTTCCGATCTCTACCTCTATCTCGATATCATCATTGTCGTGGCCGTGATCCGCATCACCATCGACCGCTTCCATCTCTTCCGGCTCGATCACTTCCTCTTGCGCCTTGGCGGTGCGGCGACGTGTCGCTGGCTTGGGCGGCTTGGGCGGCTTCGAGGGTTTGCGCGGTTTCGCGTTCTTTTCAGTCTTCTTGACCATGATAAGCTCCTGACTTGTCCCACCACTAAGATATATCTTAGATCTATCGCAACAAGGGTTCGTGCAAAATTTTTCGAGCACGTTAAAAGGCACGCACATGGCCGACCTATTCAACGATGACCCGCCCCAGCCTTCGGCAGATGAGAGTTCCGCTGATGCGCCACTGGCCGATCGCCTGCGACCCGCTGTGCTCGCCGAGATTATCGGGCAGGAACATCTGACCGGTCCGGAAGGCGCAATCGGCCGAATGGTGACAGCCGGGCGCCTGTCCAGCACGATCCTGTGGGGACCTCCGGGCACCGGCAAGACCAGCATCGCTCGATTGCTCGCGGATGCAGTAGGCATGCGGTATCAGGCTGTCAGCGCAGTATTCAGCGGCGTGGCTGATCTGAAGAAGGCTTTTGCCGCTGCTGAAACAGCCAAGAAAGCTGGTCAGCGCACATTGCTGTTCGTGGACGAGATCCACCGGTTCAACCGCGCACAACAGGACGGTTTTCTACCATTCGTAGAACGCGGCGTAGTAACGCTGGTCGGCGCGACGACGGAAAATCCCAGCTTCGAGCTCAACGCAGCATTGCTCAGCCGTGCGCAGGTCCTGATCCTGCACCGCCTTGATGCGGAGGCCTTGGGCAAATTGCTTGACCGGGCAGAGGAACTGGAAGGCCCCCTGCCTCTTACTCCGCAAGCAAAAGACGCCTTGATCGCCAGCGCCGACGGCGACGGGCGCTTTCTGCTCAATCAGGCCGAAACGCTTTACAATGCGAAGATCGAAAGCCCCCTTGATCCCGCGGCCCTGGGCCAATTCCTGCAACGCCGCGTGGCCGTTTATGACAAGGACCGGGAGGGGCACTACAACCTCATTTCAGCCCTGCACAAGGCAGTGCGCGGGTCCGACCCTCAAGCCTCCTTGTATTACATGGCGCGCATGCTTGTGGCGGGGGAGGAACCGCTGTTCCTTGCCCGGCGACTGGTACGTATGGCGGTGGAAGATATCGGCATGGCCGACCCTGCCGCGCTGACGCAGTGCATGGCGGCAAAGGATGCTTACCAGTTCCTCGGCAGTCCTGAAGGCGAACTGGCACTGGTTCAGGCCTGCATCTATCTTGCCACCGCACCCAAATCGAACGCGGTTTACAAGGCGCAGAAAGCAGCTTTCCGCAGCGCCAGGGAAACTGGCAGCCTGATGCCGCCAATGAACATCGTGAATGCGCCGACCAAGCTGATGAAAGACGTGGGGTACGGCAAAGGGTACACCTACGACCACGATGCGGATGAAGGATTTTCCGGCGACAATTATTGGCCAGAGGGCATGCCGCGGCAGGAATTTTACCAACCCGTCCAGCGGGGTTTTGAACGCAAGGTGCAAGAACGCCTGGATTATTGGGCGAAGCTGCGGGACGAAAGATCTTGAGAGGCTTGACCGCACTTGCAAGCTTTCTGGTTCTGACCGCATGCCAGATCCAACGGCCCGCAATGTCACTGTCGCAACCCGCAGTCGCTCCGCCCGATCTCGCGGCCTGCCAATCGCTCCGGATTGAGCCGATGGACCCGGAAGAATTCGGCCCACCCGAGGCAATCCCTGTACCAGACGGCTTTCATCACGCGGCCGCGACAGATGTTTCATACATCGCCGTTTCGACGCTTGGCGGCAGCACGGTCTGCGTCGACAATACCAAGACCGGCGAGATTACCGAGATGGAATGGTTCTCAGGCGAGCGTTTTCTTGGCTGGCAATGGTGGGGGTATGAAGGCTTTGGCTACAAGATCGTCGATCGCCAGGGCGATGGCAGCATCATGGACGTAGGCGCGCGCCCGCATTTCTCCCCCAGCGCAAATCGTATGGCCAGCCTGCAAGTCTCCGGCGCGGGATGGGGCGGATTGGAAGGCTTTGCTGTCTGGCAAGTCAAACCGCACGGGTTCGATCTGCTCAGCGCCCAGGTGGCGGATGAACAGGGCACACTACCGCAGATTATTGCCGATAACTTCGGGCAATGGTCCTTCGTTGGTTGGCGGGGCGAGGATTGCATGCAGATGGCTCTGGATCCTTTCAGGGTATCTCCAGCCGATCCGCGCGGCACTGCCCGGCGCATTTACTTCGCGGATAAGGACAATGCGTGGGAAATCATGGAAGGGCGCTGCTCCTGACGGGTTTTCGCGACTTCGAATGGTTTGTCGCCGTTGATTGGTCGGGTGCACAAGGGGCGCGGCACAAGGCGATTACCATGGCGATCGCCCATGCCGATGGCGGACCTCCTGTGCTGGTGGAGCGAAAACGCGGTTGGGCGCGCAGTGAAGTACTGGCAGTTTTGCGCGATAAACTTCCCGCCAATTCGCTCGTTGGCCTTGATCTGGGAATTGCCCTGCCCTTTGCCGATGCAGGCGCGTATTTCCCTGGCTGGGACCGCAGCCCTGCCGACGCACGGTCGCTGTGGAGAATGATCGACGCAGTGTGCGAAGGCGATGATCATCTGTCCGCCTCCAGTTTTGTCGACCATCCGGTCGCCAGCGCCTATTTCCGCCGCCATGGCGGGCGAGAGGGAGAGTTGTTCGCGCCCCAAGGGGAAGCAGGTGGCCGCGGGCGTTTCAGGATTACGGAGCGGGCGCAGGAAGCCGTTGGTTGCAAGCCCTATTCCAATTTCAACCTCGTCGGCGCGGCGCAGGTTGGCAAATCCAGCCTGACAGGTATGCGGGTCCTCCATGCGCTTGATGGCTCTATTCCCGTATGGCCGGTAGATCCCCTGCCGCGCGAGGGTTCGGTCATTGTAGAAATCTATACTGCCCTCGCCGCCATGGCGGCGGGGCGGAGCGCCTCGCGCAGCAAAGTGCGCTTCCGCGAGGAACTGGACATAGCGCTCATCAACCTCGGCAGCGCCCCGATTGGTGGCACCGGGCCAATGGATGACCATTCCTCCGATGCGCTGATGACGGCTGCGTGGCTGCGCAAGGTGGCAGGAAACATTGCACTTTGGGCACCTGAGGGAATGAACCGCCGGATTGCGCAAACTGAAGGCTGGACCTTCGGGGTGCCCTGACGCATCATGACGGTGTGAGCGATTTTTCGATCAGTTTCGGTCTGTCTGGCGTTGCACCTCCAGCGTGGCAGGCAGCAGCTGGCAATGGCGATAACCATGGTGATGGCGATGGCGAGCCACGCATAGAATTTCTATGCGATCCCGGCCTTGAAGGCACAATCCCGCCGCCGGAGCGCGCAATCCGCTTCGCTCCCGAATGGTTCCGCAAGCTCGAACGCGAAATGGGAATGCCCGATGCCCATGGCCTGCCCGGCCTCACTGCAAAGGCGTGCTTGCCAATGACCGACGCGTTCTCGCTCGGCTTCGTCATACCGCTGCCGTATGATGTGCAATTGCGAGTGCCAGATGATGGCATGAATATTGCGATGGGCTGGCCTGAAAACGTGGCTTTCCAGCCGCTTGAACAGCATCATCCCGCGCAGCTTGGCGCTCCACAACCGCCGTTTGCAGGGACCATGCCGCTCAAATTCGTCAATCCGTGGCGGATCAGGGTGCCAGACGGATACTCCGTACTGTTCCAGTCTCTCACCAATCGGCCCGAGCTGCCATTCTATTGCTTTTCCGGCCTGGTTGATTGCGACAGGTTCGCCACTACCATCAACTTTCCGTTTATCTGGACCGGTGGTCCAGGCGAATTCGTGCTTCCGGCCGGATCGCCGATTATTCAGCTCATCCCGATCCGGCGTGATACGTTGATCAAGGCAAACGCCGTACGGATCTCCACCAAAGAAGAGCTCGCCGATCAGAAAGCTGCCAACGCGCGCAAATACGGCGAAGAGTCCACATATCGCAAAGACTGGCGTGTCAAAAAGTAGGTACGGATGCGCCGCGCGAAAACGATGCTGGACAAGTCAGGCAATTTGGCGATAGAGGCGCGCCTTCTTGATTCCCGAACGCCATCGTGGCGATGGGACAAAACGGTAGCCGGCTTAGCTCAGTTGGTAGAGCAGTTGATTTGTAATCATCAGGCCGAGGGTTCGAATCCTTCAGCCGGCACCAGTTTCCGCTAGAGAAAACCGTCCTGGGCACGGTTTTGCATGAAACGGATCAACGCCCCACGGCGATGTAAGTGAAACCGTGCTCCTCGACATCGCGGCGCGAATAAAGGTTCCGCAAATCAACGAGTAGCGGAGATTTCAGCAAGCTCTTCATTCGTTGCAGATCGAGCGCGCGGAAAGCATCCCATTCGGTCACAATCACTGCCGCATCCGCTCCGTCCAGCGCTTCGTATGGGCCATCGCAATAGATTACGTTGTTCAGCACCTTGGCGGCCTGATCCATCCCCTCGGGGTCGTAGGCCTTCACCTTTATCCCTGCATCCTGCAAAGCTTGCACCACGCTGATTGCCGGGCTATCGCGCATATCGTCCGTATTCGCCTTGAAGGTCAGGCCCAGGACAGCAACGGTTTTGCCGTGCTGTTCCCCGCCGCCCATCGCACTAACGACCTTGCGGCCCATGGACCGTTTGCGCTGATCATTGCTGGCGACCACGCTTTCCACAATGCGCAGGGGCGATTCATAATCCTGGCCGGTTTTCAGCAGCGCCAGCGTGTCCTTGGGGAAACATGATCCGCCATAGCCCGGGCCCGGCATCAAGAAACGGTTGCCGATCCGGCTATCAAGCCCGATTCCCTTGGCGACATCACCCACGTCGGTGCCAACTTTTTCGCATAAATCAGCGATTTCATTGATGAAGCTGATCTTGGTAGCGAGGAAGGCGTTGGCGGCATATTTGGTCAGTTCCGCGCCCCGGCGGCTCATGGTGATGAGCGGACTTTCGTTGCGTGTGAGCGGGCGATAAATCTCTTCCAGTACCCGCTCTGCATGCTCGTCGTTCACGCCGATCACGACACGGTCGGGTCGTTTGAAATCATCAATTGCAGCGCCTTCGCGCAGGAATTCGGGATTGGAGGCAACGGAGAATTCCAGGTCCGGCGCTTCTTCGCGGATGATGCGCTCCACCTCGTCTCCCGTCCCTACTGGCACGGTGGATTTATCGACCACGACTACACCTTTGGGAAGCAATGGTGCCATTTCGCGTGCGGCGGCATAGACATAGGAAAGGTCTGCATGGCCGTCGCCGCGACGGGAAGGTGTGCCGACTGCAATAAACACGGCATTTGCAGTTGGCAGAGCTTCTGCAAGATCAAGCGTGAAGGAAAGCCGTCCGGCTTCGACATTTTTGGCGACCAGTTCATCAAGCCCTGGCTCGAAAATCGGGATTTCTCCGTTGAGGAGAGCATCGATCTTGGACTGGTCCTTGTCCACGCAGATTACATCATGGCCAAAATCGGCGAAGCAGGCCCCCGAAACTAGCCCGACATAGCCGGTGCCGATCATCACGATGTGCATCGATGTATCCTTTGCGTGATAGGTAATGCGGCAAAAAAGCTTGCCGGAAGAAGTGTTGCCCGCCTCTAATCGAAACGCAATCGTGCAGGCAAGCCTCGGCCTTTAACCAGAAGCTTGGCCAGCTTTCTGGTCAACCGCGCCCGCGATAGGGAGCAACGCCCTGGTCGGGCAGCCACAGACCAGCCGGGGGCGCGCCACTTTGCCAAAAGACGTCAATGGGAATGCCGCCGCGCGGATACCAATACCCGCCGATCCGCAGCCATCGGGGCTGCATTTCTGCAAACAACCGCTGACCGATGCCAACTGTCACATCTTCATGAAAGCCATTGTGGTTGCGAAACGCACCAAGGAACAGCTTGAGGCTCTTGGATTCGACAATCGTCTCACCGGGCGCATAATCGATGACCAGATGGGCAAAATCAGGCGCACCGGTCACTGGGCACAGGCTGGTGAATTCCGGCGCTGCGAAGCGTACCAGATACAGCGCGCCTGCTCGCGGATTGGGGACATAATCCAGCACCGCTTCTTCCGGGGAAGCTGGTAATGGTGTCTGCTGGCCAAGGAATTGCGGCTGGCCCTGCTGTAATTTCGTGTTTTGCGTATCGTTCATGGTTTGCACAAATGGCGCGAAGCGTGCCTGCGCACAAGTGCCGGAGAGACATATGCTAGGCAGAATTGGCTTCGCAGCCTATTCGGCGAGACATGGATGAGCAGGACCAACAGCCAGAAGATGCCGTGAATGCGGTTGACGCCAGCCATGAGCATGCTTTGGCGCTGGAACTTTTTCCAATCCGCGTATCAATCGGGCCGACGCGCGTGTTGCTGAACTGGCGCCTTAATCTGACGAACGGCGGAGCCAGTCATATCGTGGCGCTGCGGGTGTGGAGCGACATGGTCAGCGCCCACAGCAGCCTGGCTAGTGCGGAACAGTTGGGCGGGCCGGACATGGCAGATGCGCGATTGCACAAGATCTCCCAGCTTGATCCAGGTGCGCGGGAAAGCGTGGTGGGCGAATGGCAATTGCCGCGTCATGCAATAATGCCGGTGGGCAATTCGCCGGACCAGATGATCCTGCCGCTGGCGCGGCTGCGCTGCATCGGGGCGGGAATTGCCCCCATCCGGCAGGCATTCGTGATTGGCCAACCGCCAGCCGCCGGAGAAGAAAGGCTTCGCGCGCTGCAATTAAGCGGTGATATGCAAATCCACACGCGGCTTTCCGCAAGGGCGGTAATGTGACCGCGGATCACTGGCCGATTTACCTGAGTGTACGCAGCGGCTATCCCCTGGATCATGCAATCACTCGTCACAACGCAATGGCTCGAAGATAATCTGGGTGCCACTGGCCTGGTGGTACTGGATGCATCGGCGCACTTGCCTGCCGCGCAGCGTGATCCGTCGCACGAATATGCGCAAGGTCATATTCCCGGTGCGCGATTTCTTGATTTGAAAGCGCTGACAGATCCGGACGATCCGGTTCCATCTGCCCCGCCAACCCGCGCACAATTTGACGCCCATATGTCCGCTTTGGGCCTTCCTGAGAACGCACGCATCGCGCTGTATGACAACAGCCCCATGCGAACTGCGGCAAGGGCGTGGTTCTTGCTGCGGATGTACGGCGTGAAGGCGATGGTGTTGGATGGCGGACTGGAAAAATGGCGCGCCGAAGACAGGCCGATCGAGACAGGCGAAATTCCTTACCACCCGCGCCCGTTTGCTTCTGCCGGAGGCACAGAGACAAGCTCGCTACGATACAAACAGGGTGTGCTTTCCAACATCGACACCAAGTCGGAACAGGTTGTCGACGCGCGTGACGCTGCCCGGTTTTGCGGCGACGCGCCCGATATTCGCGCAGGAACAGCAACAGGTCACATCCCCGGATCGCGCAATTTGCCGTTCGGCTATGTTCTGAACCCGGATGGTACGTTCAAGGATGCTGACGGAATACGCGCCGCGTTTGAATCAGCCGGCGTTGATCTTGACCGGGCAATTGTCGCCTCTTGCGGCAGCGGAATAACCGCATCGGTGCTGCTGTTCGCACTCCATCTGATTGGCAAGGAGGGCGCGTTGTATGATGGCAGCTGGAGCGAATGGGGCGCCGACCCCGCCTTGCCTGTGGCGACCGGAGAACCTGCATGAGCGGCAAAGACCATGCCAGCAAATATGGCCCCGCAACCCGTCTGGTGGAAGCCGGTCGGCGCAAACAATGGACCAGCGCACCCGGGCAGAAAGGCGGGGTGGTCAACCCGCCCGTCTGGCGCGGAAGCACCCATTTGTATGAAGATACTGCCGATCTCGCCAAGGGCAGGCCTAATGCCGATGGACATTTCTATTACGGGCGGCGCGGCGGGCCTACCCAATGGGCGCTTGCCGATGCGCTGACCGGGCTCGAACCCGGGGCAGACGGGACTGAATTGTTTCCAAGCGGCGTTGCCGCCATCGCCTGCACGCTGATGGCTATCCTCCAGCCAGGCGACGAATTGCTGTTCTCCGACAATTCCTACGAACCGACGCGCGGCATCGCGCTGGGTATGCTGGAACGCTTCGGCATAACAGCACGTGCATTCGATCCGCTGGATCCAAAAGCCCTGGCGGCGATGATCTCAGATCAGACCAAAGCGATCATGCTGGAAAGTCCTGGCAGCCTGACGATGGAAGTCTGCGACATCCCTGCCCTGACCGACATAGCTCGGGATCGCGGCGTCATTTCCATTGTCGACAACACCTGGGCATCCGCGCTTGGCTTCCCTGCGCTGGAGCGTGGCTGCGATATCAGCATCATGAGCCTGACCAAACACGTTGGCGGCCATTCCGACCTGATGATGGGCTGCGCATCAGCGGCCGCGCCGCTAATCGACCGAATAAGGCAACATTCGCAATATATGGGACAAGTCGTATCGCCTGATGATGCGGCGCTGGCACTGCGCGGCCTGCGCACGATGGGCATCCGGCTGGAGCGGACCACGGCAAGCGCGATTACAATTGCCAGCTGGCTGGAAGCCCGCCCGGAAGTTTCTGCCGTGCTTTGTCCGATGCTGCCCGGTGCGCCCGGGTTCGGCCTTTGGGAGCGCGATTTTACCGGAGGCTGCGGGCTGTTCTCTTTCATATTCCGTGACGCCGACAAGCAATCGCGCGCGCGCTTTATTGATGCGCTCGACCTTTTCGGCATCGGATACAGTTGGGGCGGGTATGAAAGCCTTGCTATTCCTGTAGATCCCGGCCGCGTGCGCGACTTCAGGGCATGGCCCGGAAGCATCGATACAGGATGCGGGCTTGGCGTGCGGCTTGCCATCGGGCTAGAGGATGCAGACGACTTGATGAATGACCTGATACGCGGGTTTGCCGCGATGGAGATCTGATGAGCGCGACTGCCGTAACCCCGCCCGATACCACTGGCACCGAAGCAGACGCTGGTGCTGGCGCTGGCGCCCTCACTGATGGATCGGTCACGCCTGCATCAGAAGGCACGAACGAAATAGTTACACCGGTTGTCGAAGCAACGCCCCAAGCGAGCGCTGCCGACGAAGCGATTGCGGGTGCGGAAGCGCTGAAAGACGCTGTTGCTGATTCTGCGCCCACCGTTGGCGGGATTATCGAACAGCTTGATGCATGGGGCTTTACCATTGCCGATACGCGGTTCTCTGTCTGGACAGTGCTCACCGTCGTCATGGTCATCGTGGGCGTGTTCCTGTTTGCGCGGATCAGTACCTCCCTTGCCAAGTCAGGCCTGAAGCGCGCTACGAAACTGGATGTTTCACAGCGCCTGCTTGCTGAAAAGCTGATCACCGTAGCTTTATGGGCCGTAGCGCTGCTGATCGGTATCGACATTCTCGGCATCGACCTGACTGCTCTGGCAGTCTTCTCAGGCGCGTTCGGTCTGGCCATCGGTTTTGGCTTGCAGAAGACATTCGGTAACCTGATCGCGGGCATCATCCTGCTGATGGACAAATCGATCAAGCCCGGCGATGTGATCAATATCGCCGATCAGGCAGGCAACGAGGTTTTCGGGCAAATTCGCAAAATCGGCATTCGTGCTGTTTCCATTACCACCCGTGATGAGCGCGAATATCTTATTCCCAACGAAAACCTGATGATCAATCAGGTGGAAAACTGGTCATACTCCAGCCGCAAGGTGCGCATCCAGGTGCCTGTCGGGGTCAGTTATGGCGCCGACATGAAGCAGGCGCAGGAATTCATGCTGGAGGCGGCGAGAAGCTGCAAACGCATCTTGAAAAGCCCCGCCCCAACTGTTTGGATGAGCGAATATGGCGACAGCAGCGTCAATTTCGTCATCCACTGCTGGATCACCGATCCGGAAATGGGCGTTGGCAATATCCGATCCGAAGTGCTGACCAATCTTTGGTATCTGTTTCAGGACAATAACGTGGAAATTCCCTTCCCCCAGCGCGATCTCAACTTGCGGGACAGCGAGCAATTCCAACAGCTGGTTGCGGCGATTTCGCAGCGAGTTGAGCAGAGGTCGGTTAAAGACAGCTAAAGCTAACCTACACCCGTCCCAACCCATTCTCGCTGGTGGCGCTGGCGCCCCGCGTCCATTTAGCTGCCATGCAAACTGGCACCATACATCTTGTCGGAGCAGGTCCGGGTGATCCTGACCTGCTGACCTTGCGCGCGGCGCGGCTGATCGAAAATGCCCGGCTCATCGTTCACGATGGGCTGGTCGATCCTGCCATTCTGGCACTGGCGCGGCCCGGTGCACGGCTGATTTCTGTCGCGAAGCAACGCTCCAAACACACTCTCCCGCAGGAGGACATAAACGCCCTTCTGGTCCGCGAGGCACAGGCTGGACGCGATGTCGTGCGGCTGAAAGGGGGCGACCCGTTTGTGTTCGGCCGCGGCGGAGAGGAAATGGAAGCAGCCAAGGCTTATGGCGTACGCGTTGAGGTCGTTCCGGGCATTTCCGCTGCCAACGGCGCAGCGGCGGCTTCCGGTATCGCCCTTACCCACCGCGACAGCGCCAGCATCGTCAGCTTTGTGGCGGGCCAGTGCAAGGGCCTGTCCGATCAGGACTGGGCCGGACTTGCAGGCAAGGGGCGCACGTTGGTGATCTACATGGGCGTCAAAACCGCCCCGCAAATCGCTGAGAAACTCATGGCAGATGGCCTTGCGCCGAGCATGCCGGTGGCCGTCATTGAAAACGCCTGCCGCCCGGAAATGCGCGTGCTGCGCGGACCGCTGGCCGCCTTGCCCGATCTGGTCGAGGCGGAGGCGGTGCAAAGCCCGGCGCTCATCATAATTGGCGAAGTGACCGCGCGCGAAAACGCCGCACTCGAACAAATTGCAGCGGAGGTTGCAGCGTGAAAATCCTGACTGGTAACGATCTGAAGACCGGCGCGGTCGTGTGGTGGGATGGCCAAGGCTGGTCGCTCCACATCGCCGATGCCGCCGATGCTGGCGAAGAAGCCGCCGAAATTCTCGCCCGCGAGGAATCGGCGCGCCGCGTCAACGCCGCCTACGCAATCGCCGCAGAGGCAACAGATGGCGGGCCGCGCCCTGCGCATATCAAGGACCGCGTACGTGCGCTCGGCCCCACTGTGCGCCCCGACCTTGGATATAAAGCAGCCGAGAAAAACGGCTGGGACTGGGTAATCTGATGTACAAATATGACCAATATGATCAGGCGATGGTGGATGCGCGTGTCGAGGAATTTCGCGACCAGTGCCACCGCCGCCTCGAAGGCAAGTTGACAGAAGACCAGTTCAAGCCGCTGCGGCTGATGAACGGGCTGTATCTGCAATTGCACGCCTACATGCTGCGCGTCGCCATCCCCTATGGCACGCTGAACGGCACACAGATGCACGCGCTGGCGGACATCGCCGACAAATATGACAAGGGTTACGCCCACTTCACCACGCGGCAGAACATCCAGTACAACTGGATCAAGCTGGAGGAAGCAGGCGACCTTCTGGCGGACCTCGCCAAGGTCGAAATGCACGCCATCCAGACCAGCGGCAATTGCATCCGCAACATCAGTTCAGACCATTTCGCTGGCGCTGCCGGGGACGAGCGTGTGGACCCGCGCCCTTATGCAGAATTGCTACGCCAATGGTCCAGTTTTCATCCTGAATTCAGTTATTTGCCGCGCAAGTTCAAGATCGCCGTTATTGCGTCTGACAAGGACCGAGCAGCGATGCGGCTTCACGATATCGGCATCAATCTCGTGCGCAATGAGGCGGGCGAATTGGGCGCAGCATTCTATGTCGGCGGCGGGATGGGCCGTACGCCGATGATTGCACCGCTGATCCGCGATTTCGTGCCGCTTGATCAGCTGGTGACCTATTCGGAGGCGTGTTTGCGCGTCTACAACCGCCACGGTCGCCGCGACAACAAGTACAAGGCCCGCATCAAGATCCTCGTCCACGAAATGGGCGCTGAGGAATATACCCGGCAAGTCGAAGCGGAATTCGCCCACCTTCTGGAACAGGGCGTGGAACCGCCCTTGGCCGAGCTGGAGCGGATCAAGCCGTATTTTGATGCCCCTGCATTTGCCAGCGGATTGACAGATCGCGCAGACCGGTCGGACCCGGACTTCGCGCTGTGGATCGACCGCAATTGCGTGGCCCACAAGGCACCCGGCTATGTCTCTGCTGTTATCAGCCTGAAGCCGGTCGGCGGTATTCCCGGTGATGCCAGCGCAGAACAAATGCATCTGATGGCAGACCTCGCCCGCGAATATTCGTTCGACGAATGCCGCGTGATGCACACCCAGAACATCCTGCTGCCACATGTCGAAATCGGACGGCTGCACGAACTCTGGACCAAGCTGGAGGCAGCAGGCCTTGGCGCGCCCAATCTGGACCAGATCGGCGATATCATCGCATGCCCCGGCCTTGATTATTGCAGCCTTGCCAATGCCCGCTCCATCCCCGTGGCGCAGAAAATTTCGGAACGCTTCGCCGCCAGCGGCAAGGGAGAAGCTCTGGGCGAATTGAAGCTCAAGATCTCCGGCTGCATCAACGCCTGCGGGCACCACCACGCAGGCCATGTCGGTATTCTTGGCGTCGATAAGAAAGGCGTCGAAAACTATCAGCTGCTGCTTGGTGGCAGCGAAGCGGAAGATGTCGCTCTCGCCAAGATCACCGGGCGCGGCTTTGACGAGGCAGGCATTATCGCGGCGGTCGAAACGGTTGCCGATGTCTATCTCGAAAAGCGCCAGGATGGCGAACGCTTCCTCGATACATACCGCCGCATTGGCATGGATAGCTTCAAGGAGGCGCTTTATGGCTGATTCCGATACGGGCACTGATCTTGGTACTGATCTTGGTACTGATCTTGGTACTGATCTTGGTACTGATCTTGGTACTGGCCGCGACGAAGTTCAGCTGCGCTTCCGCGACGATGAAGCGCCAGACGGCGCACAGGTGACCGTCGATGCGTTCCTGGAGCAGGCCGATGCCAGCGCCGTGCGCGTGGAACCGGGCGATGACGCGCGCGACTTGCTGCCGCACCTGCCGCGCATCAGACTAATCGAAGTGAACTTCCCCGTTTACGGAGATGGGCGCGGCTATTCCGCAGCCCGCCTCTTGCGCGAAAATGGCTACACCGGCGAACTGCGCGCCGTGGGCGATGTGCTGGTGGATCAGATCGCCTATATGCGCCGCTGCGGGTTTGATGCTTTCGCGCCCGATCAGCCGCTGGATGAGGGCGATGTTGCAAACGCCCTTGCCCGCTGGCCACATGTCTATCAGCCCGCCGCCGACGAGGCTGTTCCAATCTGGAAATTGCGGCATGGGTGAACCTGCGCGCGACATCGACCGGATCGAAACCGGGCCTGCGTTTACACAGGCCGACGCTGATGCACTTAATGCCCGCTTCACCGGCGTTGGAACACTCGATATGCTGCGCGTCCTGTTTGCGGAAAATCTGCTGGGCGAAGTCGCTGTCGTATCCAGCTTCGGTACTGAAAGCGCGGTGTTGCTGGACCTCGTCGCCCGCGCAGATCCCACTGTGCCGGTGGTCTTTGTCGATACGCTGAAAATGTTCGAGGAAACCCTGGCCTACCGCGACGCTTTGATTGAGCGGCTTGGCCTGCGCAATACATCCGTAGTCCAGCCGGATCCTGCCGTTCTGGCGGCAAAGGACGAGACGGGGCTGCGGTGGTCCTACGATCCCGATGGCTGCTGCGCGATCCGCAAGGTAGAACCGATGGCCCGCGCCAAAGCCGGGCTGGATAGCTGGATTTCCGGTCGCAAGGCATTCCAGTCGGTAACACGGCAGGACATCCCGCGCTTCGAAATCGAAGAGGGCCGCCTGAAGCTTAACCCGCTGGGCGACTGGGTGAAGGCGGATCTGGAAGCATATTTCGTAGAGCGTGATCTGCCGCGCCACCCGCTGGAGGCCAAGGGTTTCCTGTCGGTCGGGTGCGAGCCTTGCACTTCGCCAGTCGCACCCGGAGAAGACCCGCGTGCCGGACGCTGGCGCGGGTGGGACAAGACCGAATGCGGCATCCACTCGCCTGGCAATGCTGACGCGGACGACGGCGCGCTCCCACCGGGCTACGAACCGTTCCTGTAAAGCCTTCGCTTCAGCGGATCAGCAATCCGTAGGCGACAAGCGTTCCGATCACGTCTTCCAGTTCCTCTGCGTCGCTGACATCGAACTGGCTCTTGCGGAGACTGCCGGACGAGAGCCGCTCCTGCAATTGCGCACCCAGCTTGTCCGATAACGGAATGCTGGATCCTGAAAGCACAATCTGAAGCTCTTCACCTTCCCCATCGGCAGCGGGCGTCGTTTCAAAGCTGTAGAGAATGTGGTCACGCACATGCAGCACATCATCCGAGCCAATCCCTTCAGCGAGCGCCAACAGCGCACCGCGAACGCGCGGTCCCTGCGCCCGCACGAAATTGCCCGAGAACACGTTGAGCGTAGTTTCGAAATCGGCCTTGGCAGCAAGTTCATCCGATAATTGCCGGAACATGCCAGCATGCTCGGCCAGCGCCTTGTCCCGGTCGAAGAACATGTCACGCGGTAAGGAATTGCGCATGGCCGGGATACGCAGGCTCGCCTCCGCCACCGCTTCCAGCATGAATTCAGCCCATGTCTGGACAAGAATGCCAACGGTGATGTGCAGGCTGGGCTCATTGCCGTGATTGGGTGCGCGGTGCGCAGTCCCACGCGGCACATACAGGCACTCTCCCGCAGACAGGACGAATTTCTCTTTCAACTCGCCCGTTTCATCCACGCCTTTGCGGAAGCCTTCGCCGCGGAACGGCAGGCCATCACGGCTCCCGTAAATTTCCCACTCCTTGGCTCCGCTGACCTGGATCACAAAGACATCGTGATTGTCGTAATGCACGCCAAAACCATGTGCCTCTGGCGGAGTGAGATAGACATTTGTTTGCACCCGTGCGCCAAATTCCCGCTCCAGCCCGAGGCAGAAACTGTACAGCTTCCCGTCGGCGAAATGCAGCTGCGGCAGGATAATCGTCGCTCCGTTGCGGAAATTGTCCAGCACCGCGCCACGATCTACTGCATTGTTGCCGCCGATGAATTCGGAAGACTCCAGCCCCTGACCGGATTTCGCCATCCCGATTGCGGTGGCGGGCAATTCGCTGTCAGAGATAATCTCGTCGATGCGATCAAGGCTCAGCAGATCGACAATGTCCGGATGCTTGACCGGACTGCGAAAGACAGACCGTTCGTAATACTGGGCAAAAAATTCATCGGCGGAAAGCGGGGCAATAAGCTTTTCCAGCGCGCCGGTTACCGGGGATTTGTCTGTCATGGAATACTTCCAGCCTAGTGCAGAAATACGAAGGGTCGGAAGCCGAATTTTCGGATCCGTCCCCACAATATCAGATAATGAGACGCTTACCCGTTTGGTGGACGTGGCCCTGCGCAGCTTGGCCGGCCATGGCCCCTTTCATATCGCGGATCTCAGTTCGTATGGCCACTGCCGGTGCCGCGACCACGATTAAGACAGTCCAAATATCACCCTTGGGGAAGACCAAGGGAAAGGATATCTAGCTTACTAAGGGCAGGTGCCACGAGGGCCAGCGCCACGACGACTAGGGCCACGGCCGTAACCGGCACGGTCGGACCCGTCCTGATCAGACCGGCCACTGCGGCCATTGCCACGCACATCGCCGCTGCGGCCGGAATCGCGGTCTGAATCTCCAGTGATGTTGCCACGACCGAGACCAGCGCAGTCGCGATTGGTACCGGTGTCGTAATCGGTGACATTTCGGTTACGACCATTGCCCGCCAGGTCCTCGCCGCGGCCAGTGTCACTGTCTGTGACGCCAGAGCTTTGCGCCATAACTGGCGTGGCGATTACTGTGGTCGCTGCGGCGCCGGTAATTAGACCAACGAACGAACGGCGTGAAACTGATTGTGCTTTTTTGGCCATTATGCCCCCAATTTACATCCCTTCCCCGACGTGTGTCGAAGAGCCCGATGTGATGCCTATCGCACGGGAACAGCTTTGCAAGTGCGACTGAAGTTTTTGGTACTGTCAGCGCAATAAGTTAGGCCGCCGCCCCCGCATAGGAAAGCTTAAGGGCCTCCTGTAGGGGAGGCCAAAGCCACGTGGACCTCTATCATGAAGCGCAGGAACCCCGGCCGCGGCCATAGCCCGATGAATCGGTCGGGTCGGAATCTGTCCTTCCGGTCCGGCCATTGCCACCTGAATCGGCATAGGATCCGGAATCACTATCCGTTTCACCGGTAGCATTGCCACGGCCTCGCCCGGCGCAATCGCGGTTCGAACCGTTATCGGCATCGGTCGTTCCTGAGCTACCGCGACCATTGCCGGCAGGATCAGCGTATTTGCCGCTATCGCTGTCTGTCTGTCCAGAGCTGTTGCCCCGGCCATTTCCGGCAGGATCGGCATAGTTGCCGCTGTCGCTATCTGTCAGTTCCGTGCTTCTACCGCGGCCATTTCCGGCGGAATCGGCATAGGATCCAGTATCGCTGTCCGTCAGACCGCTGCGGCTTCCGCGGCCGTTGCCTGCTCGATCGGCGTAATTGCCGGTATCGCTGTCCGTTATTCCTGAACGTCCGCCACCTGCAGGATCAGCGTTCGAGCCTGAATCGCTGTCAGTATAGCTGCGCTGCGCCGATGCTGGCGCGCTGATGACTGTCGCCGCCGCTGCGCCTGTAATAAGTCCAACGAATGAACGCCGTGAAACCGGCCGAGTTCTCTTTGCCATGAAGCCCCCCTTTTTCTTTTTCGGCAACAATCCCCGAAAATCCCTAGCTGGAGCGTAACAATTGAAAACTTAATAGCAAGTGACCGGACCGAACAATTGCCGTGACATCACAACCAGCCCGTATCGCGGTACCACTTCGCAGTGGCTGCAAGCCCTTGATCTGTCTTTATAACAGCTTCCCAGATTGCAGCCGGAACGCGCTTTTCGGGATCGGACACCCAATCAGGATGGGACATGTAACGGGCCCGGTCTGGCGTCAATTTGGCCTTTTCACCCCGCAGGGCGCGGTCAATTCGGGCGGCCCCGGCAAGCCATTTGCCTGGAAGACTAGGCGCCCAAACGCCTTTGCCCATTGCCTTGCCGATAGCCCGCGCAAGTTCCTTGTGCGTAAAACCTCCCGCTGCCCCATCGTCCGGTTCGAATATCCGGTCCTGCACTATGGGAGGTGACGCAAGCAGGCTTAGCAGCAGCCGGGCAAGATCATCGACATGGATAATCGAAGTCCGCCCTGGCGGCGGCATTGGCAAAAAACGCCAGCGTGCAGCTCGGAACAGCTCGAACATTTCCGTATCGCGGGGCCCGTAAACGGCGGGGGGGCGAACAATGGTCCAGTCCAGGCCGCTCACTTGCACAACTTCTTCAGCGAGACGTTTGGATCGCCCGTAATCGGACAGCCCCGGCTCACGCGCGGCCAGTGAAGACACATGGACAAAGCGCGGCACATCGGCCTGCCTCGCGGCCTCCGCCACATTCTGCGTGCCTTCTACATTACCCGCAAGAAATCCTGCTTCATCCGGCGCATTCACCACCCCGGCAATATGCAGCACCGTGTCGCAGCCTTTCATCAGCCGTCCGAGCGCATCAGCGGACGAAAGATCACCCCTGACCCACTCGACACCTTGGCGCGGATCCTGTTCGCGGCGAGCAAGCGCGCGGACCGAAAGGCCGCGCCGCGCCGCTTCATCCAACACCGCCTGACCGACGAAGCCGGTCCCTCCAGTCAGCGCTAGGGTTTTTGCGCCGCTCATCCGCGAACCATATGATCACGGTGTACAACTGCGGCACGCGGCGCGTAACCCAGCCGATCCTCTTGTTCGCTGCCTTGCAGACCAAGGATCGCTCGGCATTCCTCTGCGCTGTATTCGACGAGGCCCTGCCCCAACCGTTCACCATTCGGGCCGTGCAGACTGACAAGCGCGCCGCGTTGAAATGCGCCGTCAACATCGGTCAATCCGGCGGCCAGCAAACTTGCGCCATTGCCCAGCGCATCCACGCATCCGGCATCGACTGTCAGCACACCTTCAGGGGCCAGGCGTCCGCCAAGCCAGGCCTTGCGCGCGTTGTCCGTCCGAACCGGCAAGAACACCGTTCCGCGATTTGCAGCGATCGCATTGGCAATTGGCGATTCATACGTACCATTGATAATGCCAAGCATAATCCCTGCACGCTCTGCTATCCGGGCAGCCTGCAATTTGGAGGTCATCCCGCCAGAGCCGAGGCCAGAACTGGACCCGTCGCTTGCCATGGCGATGATTTCCGGCGTGACCCCTTCGATCCGTTCGATCAACCGGGCACCGGCTTGGCCCGGCGGACGGTCATACAGGCCATCCACATCGGAAAGCAGCAACACCGCATCAGCCCCTGCCGCCTGCGCTACGCGGGCGGCCAGCCGATCATTATCGCCAAACCGGATTTCTTCGGTCGCAACGCTGTCATTTTCGTTGACCACCGGCACAGCGCCGGCTTCCAGCAACCGTTCCAGCGTTGCTGCCGCATTGAGATAACGCCGCCGGTCTTCCAGATCACCCAGGGTTACCAGCATCTGAGCCGCTGTGAGATCGTGCTTGCCCAGCGCTTCTGCCCATAACTGCGCCAACACAACTTGGCCGACCGATGCGGCAGCCTGCGCATCGGCAAGGCTGGCCCGCCCCCCCTTGGGCAGACCCAACCGCGCCGCGCCAAGCGCGATCGCGCCGGAACTGACCACGATAATTTCGACGCCCGCTTCACGCAGCGCCCACAAATCCTGTGCGAGCGATTGCAACCGCAACAGGGCGGGCTTGCCGTCTTCGACCAGCAGCGCGCTCCCGATCTTCACGACCAGCCTGCGTGCTGAGGCAATATCCCTGATTGCGCTTACGGCCATGGCCTCAGATCGGCGACCAGGGCTTGTCATCTTCGATCACGCCATCATCATCGATTTCCGCCGATGGTTGCTCTGTCATGGTGCGATGGGGCAGATAACCCAGCACTGCATCCATCAGCGCTTCCATGCCCTGGCCGGTCGCGCCCGATACCGGGAACACCTTGTCCGCGCCCGCAGCTATCAGTTCTTCGGCAAAGGCTTCGCCCAATTCAGCGTCAGCGAGATCCATCTTGTTGAGCGCAATCAGGCGCGGCTTGTCTTCCAGCGCTGCGCCGTAAGCTTCCAGCTCGCCTTCAACGATGCGCATGGCTTCGACCGGATCATCGCCATTGATGTCGATCAAGTGGACGAGCACACGGCACCGCTCGATATGACCCAGGAAACGGTCACCGATACCGGCGCCATCCGCTGCACCCTCGATCAGACCGGGGATATCCGCGACCACAAACTCACGCCCTTTGTGGCGCACGACGCCCAGTTTCGGGATCAGCGTGGTAAAGGCATAGGCGCCCACTTTGGCGCCAGCATTGGACACGGCATTGATAAAGGTCGATTTGCCCGCATTCGGCAAGCCGACAAGGCCAACGTCTGCCAGCAGTTTCAGGCGCAGCCAGACCCACATTTCCTCACCCGGCTCACCAGGCTGATGCTGACGCGGAGCGCGGTTGGTGGAGGATTTATAGGCAGCGTTACCGCGCCCGCCCAATCCGCCTTCAAGCAAAAGCTCGGTCTGTCCTTCATGGGTGAAGTCGAACAGGACCTCTTCCTTGTCTTCCGACAGAACCTGGGTGCCCACCGGCACTTCGATCACCAGATCTTTTGCGCCAGCGCCATAACGGTCCCGGCCCATGCCGTGCCCGCCGCGCTTCGCTTTGAAATGCTGTGCGTAACGGAAATCGATCAGCGTGTTGAGACCCGGTGCTGCCACCATGATGACATCGCCGCCTTTGCCGCCATTGCCGCCGTCAGGGCCGCCATATTCGATGTACTTTTCACGCCGAAAGCTGACCGCTCCGGGACCGCCGGGTCCGGATTTGAGGAATATCTTGGCTTGGTCGAGAAAATGAATTGGTGGTCTCCTGGGGCGCCAGCGAGGTGATCAGCCCCCTTGGCTGTCCTCGCTTACAGACAAATCTGCCCATGTCGCGGGCGCATGGTCGCGCTTCCTGCCGTTTCGGGCAGATGTTCAATTTGTCCGATAGGCGCAAGATCGGGCCGCGACAAGACAATCGCAAGACCTGTAGTTTGCCTGACCGTAGTCCTGAAGCCGCAAATCGACCTATTGCGCGGCGTCATCACCAGCTGACGGGGGCGGCGGAACGACCACTCCTTCACCTGACAACGGCTGCACAACAGGGGTGCCGGACGCTGCTTGATCAACAGGAATTATGGGAATCGTTGCCCCCGTTTCCGCGTCGGGCACAGAAACCGGATCCAAAGGAACAAGACCAGTCGTGGCAACGCCCGCTGCCGCCTGCTGCGCGCGATCGCCATAAATCGCGACCCAACCCGGCTGGGACCGGCCATATTGGGCGCCGTAACGGGCATCCCAGTCGGCCGACGCGAGTTGATACTGCTCGTACGCGCTGAAGAACTGTTCAAAAGCCATTTCATACCGCTGAAGCCCAGAGAGCGCGAAGCTCATGAAATCGGCTGGCTGCGCTGCCGTATACTCATTCGCTATAGCCAGGGCCGTGCTGCAAAAGTCGCGCCGCGCAGGTGGCGATGCAAAGTAATTATACATCTCCGTCGAATGCGTTTCACGCGCCAGCAAGGCATCACGGCGCGACCCGCCTGTTGATTCGCGGAACTGCGCTTCAACGCGGGTATTTACAGACGACAACAGCCTGGCCTCCTGCCGCAACATGACAGCGTAGGCATCAAGGATAGGCTGATCGATATCGCGGGTGCAATTAAGCGCCGCCACGTTCCAGCCAGACCGGAAATGCCATACCGCTTCGTCCTGCGACAGCATGGAGTTGACCGTCTGCCGCATACCAAAGGCGTTCTTGGCCGGAATCGTCATCTGGTACGCAGCCTGTGGCGGCGGAAGCGGGCGATAGGGCACGGCTTCCACGACCGGCGGCGGAGGAGGAGGAGGAGGGGGAGGCGGAGGTGGAGGCGGCGTCGTTGCGCATGCGGCGAGTAGAACGGTTGCCGTGGCGGCAAAGACGGCGCGCGCGGCAATAGACCTGATCGTCACAGGAGCCTTCATCTCAGGCGAACATTCGGGTTTCAATGAACGGTTCATATCGCGCAAAAATCCTCTCGCCGGGGATCATTCCCCAATCGGCGTTAAGCCAAGCTGACTAACCCGCCGAAACAATAAAGAAAATGCCCGGAGCGCAGATTTGCACCCCGGGCACGTTCAAACGAATCCTTTGTGCGACCAATGGGGCCGCCAAGGCATATCCTATTCGCGGGCGGAGCCCATAAAGCGCAGCAGGAAGAGGAACATGTTGATGAAGTCGAGGTAGAGCGACAGCGCACCCATTACGACCATCTTGCCCAGCGGGTAGGCAGCAGCCGCCGATGGATTGGTCATCTTCATCTGCTGGATCGTCAGATATTCCGTCTTCAGACGCTGTGTGTCGTAAGCCGTCAGTCCGGCGAAGATCAGCACTCCAAGGAAACTGATGGCCAGCTCAAGAGTGCTGGATCCCAGGAACATGTTGATCACAGTCGCGATGATCAGGCCGATCACACCCATGATGAGGAAACTGCCCATACCGGACAGGTCCTTCTGCGTGGTGTAGCCGAACAGGCTGAGGCCGGCAAAAGCACCAGCCGTTGCGAAGAACGTCGCTGCAATCGAGCCGCCTGTGTACACCAGGAAGATCGTCGAGAGCGAAAGGCCCATCAGAACCGCAAAGCCCCAGAACATTCCCTGCAGCGTTGCTGTCGAAAACTTGTTCCGGCCAAAACTCATGGCGAACACGATCGCCAGCGGCGACAGTGCGACCAGCCACATCATCGGCCCCTGGGCAAATGTGATCGCCAGGCCGCTTTGCGCAGTCAGCAGGGCCACAATGCCTGTGAGCATGATGCCCGATGCCATATAATTGTAAATCGAGAGCATGTGCTTGCGCAGGCCCGCATCAAAGCTTGTGCGGCCAGTCACGTCACCCATCTGGCTCGGCGCCACACCCAGCCCTTCAGGGCGTGTGCGGTTGTCGTTCCAGTTTGCCATGTTTTCAAACTCCTTTGTCCGGCCTCTCCGTAGTGGGCCGGGTTGAAAACAATATCGGGTTTTTGCGAATGATTTTCAAGCAAAACCGGTCGATTTTCGATAAACCGCCGGTTAACCGAAGAAACGGCTCAATCGCGGGCTTCTCGGGCCATTTCAACGCTGCGGTCACGGGCTGCGCGCAGGGTATCCGTAATCAGGCGGGTTAGTGCTTCGCCATCATCGAGCACATCCATGCCCTTCCGCGTGACCCCGCCAGGGCTGGCAACCATGTCCGCCAGCTTGCCCGGAGGATATTCCGAACTGGCAGCGAGCGCGGCTGCGCCCTCTGTCATGGTGATAGCAAGTTCGCGCGCCTGATCTTCTGGCAAGCCAAGCCGCACAGCCGCAACACTCAGCGCATCGATAAAACGGTAGACGAAGGCCGGACCGCTTCCTGCAAGCGCTGTCACAAGGTCGAACTTGTCTTCCCCCACCCAGGCAGGCGTCCCAAGATGGTCGATCAATTCCAGAAGCTCGATACGGCCCTGCTCGCTCAAACCTTCCTCTGCCAGAGCGACCGGTGATTTGCCCAGTGCGCAGGCCAGATTGGGCATCACACGAACGACCGCGCCTGCTGCCGGAAAGCGTTCCCGCAGGACATCCAGCTGAACGCCTGCCAATACGGAAAGCACAGCCGTTTGCGGCCCGCATACAGCTTGCAACGCGGGCGCAATTTTAGCGAGCATGTACGGCTTGAAGCCCAGCAGAACAGCGTCAAAATCGCGCCCGTCCGGCACTTCGCGAAGCAATTCGACATCGCCGGGCACGCTTTCCCGCGTCGGCGTGACGACCGTGAAGTGTTTCTGCGGGAGGCCAGCAGCCAACCAGCCTTCAAGCATGGACCCGGCCATATTGCCGCAACCGACGATCAGGATGGATTCGTAAGACATGCAGCGCCGTTTAAGCCTCTCCGGCTGCATCCACCAGTGCTGCGTCCAGTGCATCACGCGGGTTCTTGTCACCCCACAACAGGAATTGGAACGCGGGGTAGAAGCGATCGCATTCGGCAACAGCGGATTCGATGGCGTGCTGCGCCATGTCGATGCTGAGCATCCCGTCATCACCCAGCATCAAACCGTGGCGATACAGCAGCATTCCGCCCTGCGACCAGATATCGAAATGACCGAGCCATAACTGTTCGTTGATCATCGCCAGCAATTCGTAGGCAGGAGTACGCTTGTCATCGTTCACGCGGATTTCGGGCAGGCAGAGCAATTGCAGGACATGGTCCTCCCGCCGCCATACGGCGCGCAGTTGATAGGTCGTCCAACTCCCTGGAATCTCTACGGTAACTTCGTCTTCGGAGACTTGCTCATGACTCCAGCCATGGGCTTCGAAGAGCGCCGTCAACATCTCCACCGGAGCCGCATCATCGGCCCGTTCCATTGTCGCGCGATCCGTATTCATCGGGCCCTTGCCAGTTCATATGTCATGCAAGGCTTAATGCGTCGGCAAGCATCTTTGGCGCAATCGAAGCGGGTCAAACGGTCGGGCAAAACTCGACTGGGTTGTTCACAAGGTGTGCACAAATTGCCCTCGCCCTAGGGCAGCCGATCATCGCAGCGGAACCACCTCTTCACCCGCGGCACTGGTGAAGCGGAAGGAATCCACCCCAGCTTCAGCCAATTCGGCGATGAATGCTTGCGCTGCAGAACGCGATTCGAACGGACCGGTGACCAGCCGGTTGGTCTGGTTCCACGGGGCTGTGTAAGCTTCTCGCCCATCCAGCAGTCCGCCGGCACCGCGCACAATCCGGCGCCAGTCGAAACGGAATGCGCCGACATCCTGTCCGGTTGCAACCTGGACCCAGTGCCTGCTGGGGTTTGCGGGCGGCGGCGGAGATGTGGGTGCCGGTGCCGGTGCCGGTGCCACAACTTCGCGGGCAGGCTGGATCGCAGTGATATCGACCGCGCCCGCACTGGGCGCGACCGGCAGGCCCTGGCCCGGCAAGGTGAAATCGGCGAATGCTTCCGCAAGGCCAAGCTGTTCAGCTGTCTGTTCGGATTCAGCTTCGAAAATCGGAGAACTCTGCGCCACCGGCTCCGACAAGGAAAACGAAGGCCGTGACTCTTGCTCGGCTGGAAAGGCCGCATCTTCGCCGATAGTTGCTACAATTACCGGGGACTGTTCGCGCGCTGGTTGGGGCGGTCGTATCGGGCGTTCAAAGGCCGGTTGCATGGTAGGTTGGGCGGTAGGCTGAACCGCAGCTTCCGCCATGCGCACCGCTTCGGACGTAGTGATGGCAGGAAGCTCACCTGATATCGCGGGAGTGGGTGTCGGGGTTGGTGCCTGAACACGTGCCTGAACGGGTGCCTGAACAGGTGCAGGCTCGGGTGCGGAGGCTGGGGGCGCAACCACTGGTTCCGCCGCAGCTTGCCGTGCAGGACCAAGCGCTGCACCGCTTGGCGTCAGGCGGTCTCCACCGGACACAGGAGCGCTGGTGGTTTGGCCTGCGCCTCCGGCCAAGGCAGCAATTTGCGGCGAGTCCTGACCGATCCGAGAGGCCGCCGGAAAACGGCCAAGATTGGCGGCTGCGGCCTGCTGCGAGGGGGTAAGTCGCGGCATATAGCGCAAATACGGCGCCAACCGGCCTGACAGGCGAGGAGGCAGCATTGTTTCCGCAATCGTAACTGCCTCTGTATCGCGGCCCATTATGGCCAGCGCGAAGGCGCGGCTGCGATATGCGCTGCGATCCTGCCGTTGCAGGAGCGGCAACAGGGTCGCCTCCGACGCCGCAGCATCACCCGAAATGGCATAGGAAAGGGCCAGTCGCCGAATGACTTCGTCGCTTGCCTGGCGAGAAAGTGCTTGGCGGTAGAGCCTCTGGGCGCGGGCATTATTGCCGATCAGATCATAGGCCAGCCCACGTTCGGCGGCGACATCCGACAGCGATGCGCCCGCCGCATTGGCGTTGTCGAACAGCTGGACCGCTGTGATACCTTCTCCGCGCCGAACCGCGACCAGTGCCAGTCCCGTCAAGACGCGGCCATCTTCGGGCCGCCGCGCCTGCGCACGACTAAGAAAGCTGAGCGCTCCGCTCACATCGCCAAGCGCCAGAGAGGCGCGTCCGGCATCAACCAAAGCCGCCACATTATCGGGGCTACGCGAAAGGCGGCGCAAGGCATCGCTCAGTTCAGCACTGGCCGGATTGGGCAGCGCCTGTACCACTTCCTGCGCATGCGCAGGTGCGTTCAACGCCGATGTAAGGGTAAACGAAGCCACACTTGCGGCGAGCATGAAACTGATAGGGCGGGGACGATTCATATACCCCGCCCTATACAGTCTTCACTGAACCGAGCGAAAACGAATTCGTTCGGCTGGTCCGATTACTGGTTGTTCTGACGGCCCAGGAAACGCGGAATCCGCATGGCGCTGCCATCATCATCGTCTTCGTCCGCTTCGCTGTCTGTATCGTCAGCTTTGCCCTGGCGCGAAAGGTTTGCCATGCGTTCGAACAAGGTCGTTCCTGACGCGGCTTCACCGACTGCGGCTGCGGCAGGTGCCACAGGTGCGGACGACGCGGTATCGACCGATGCGCCGTCTTCATCCGCGTCATGCGGCGCTGCGGCTCCGCCCAGCATCCGCGCACGGCGGCCACCTGTGCCCGGCTCGACCGGCTCGTCCTGCTCGGCAAGGCGATCAGCATCAAGCAACAGCTCGTCATCTCCGCCAGCGTCATCGCTTTGATCTGCAGTAGCACCATCCATCTCTGGCTCTACTTCCACTTCCTCATCGCTGGAGGTCAGGTCAAACGTGTCATCCCCGTCACCGGAAGCACTGGCACTGCTGCCAAAACCTGTATCGTCCATACCGAAACTGTCATCACCAGCCGGTTCGGGCAGCGAGGTATCAGCGGTATCCACGGCTTCTGAAAGGACAACTTCGTCTTCCTGCTCTTCCATGGCACCAAGATCGAGCGCATCGTCTTCATCCATGTCATCCGAAAGATCATTATCGGTGGGAATAGGGATTGCAGGACGTGAAGGGCCGCGCGCGGAAGTCAAATCAACCGGACGTGTGTTTTCGGCCATCTGTTCCGCACTTTGCTCAATCCCGGTAGCGACGACGCTAACGCGGATTTTGCCATCCAGCTCGGGATTGAAGGCGCTGCCCCAGATGATGTTGGCTTCCTGATCGACCAGTTCGCGAATGTGGTTCGCGGCTTCGTCTACTTCCAGCAACTTCATGTCTTCGCCGCCGATGATGGAGATGATGACGCCCTTGGCGCCCTGCATCGAGACACCATCCAGCAGCGGATTGGCGATGGCGCGTTCGGCTGCTTCGAGTGCCCGGTTATCGCCCTCGCCTTCGCCAGTGCCCATCATTGCCTTGCCCATTTCACCCATGACAGAGCGCACATCGGCGAAATCGAGGTTGATCAGGCCTGGCATCACCATCAGATCGGTGATGGAGCGCACGCCCTGCTGCAACACTTCGTCGGCCAGCAGGAACGCTTCCTTGAAAGTCGTTTCCGCCTTGGCGACAAGGAACAGGTTCTGGTTGGGGATGACGATCAGCGTATCGACATGCTTTTGCAATTCATCGATGCCGTTCTCGGCGCTGCGCATCCGGCGCGTGCCTTCGAACAGGAATGGCTTCGTCACCACGCCAACTGTCAGAATGCCGCGATCGCGCGCGACCTTTGCGATTACGGGTGCAGCGCCGGTCCCGGTGCCGCCGCCCATACCGGCCGCGATAAACACCATGTTCACGCCTTCCAGCGCGCGTTCGATTTCCTCGGTCGTTTCTTCGGCAGCCGCACGGCCGACTTCGGGACGCGAGCCTGCGCCCAGACCCTGCGTAATATCAGGGCCAAGCTGGATGCGATGTTCGGCAGAGGAGGTGTTGAGTGCCTGTGCGTCCGTATTCGCGACAATGAAATCGACGCCCTCGATATCCGCCTCGATCATGTTGGCGATGGCATTGCCACCAGCACCGCCTACACCGATCACGGTGATGCGGGGGCGGAGTTCTTCGACGGAAGGGGGGCCGATATTGATGCTCATGGTGATGTTCCCTCGGGAAGCAGCTAAAACTGTCCGGTGATCGTTGTTAATACTTCTCTGTGCCACAAAGCGATTCACTGCGTGACATATAATCTGACACTATCCACAATTGTGCATAAGTTCAGAAATACTCCCTCATTGCCGACCAGACCCGCATGACGGTTGCAATCGGCCCATATGTAGACGTGCTGGTAAAGCGCGATCCGACCGAACGGATATCGATCGGATCTTCCGCAGCATAAAGAACAAGGCCCGCCAGCGTTGCGAAACCGGGCGCGGAATGGGCCTCTGGCAGTCCCTTCAGCGCGACCGGGCGGCCAATCCGCACAGGCACGCCAAGTGTGCTCTGCGCGTAATCTGCAAGGCCGGCCATTTCCGCGCCGCCACCGGTTATCGCGATCTGCCGGGCGGCAGAGCCAGGTTTTCCGCCTTTGAAGCCCATAACCTCCAGTGCCTTGCCAATGTCCCGCATCAGCAGGTCCAGCTCTCCTGTAATAACGCCGATCAATTCCGCACGCGGGACCTGGTTGCGGTCATCCGCCCCGCGCGCGACGGGTCCGCGCCCTTCTTCACCGGGAGCGGTTACCGGGATCATTTCGCGGTGGTCGGTCGGGCTGGCGATGGCCGAGCCGTTCACGCATTTCAGCCGCTCTGCCTGAAAGCGGCGGATGGAAAAGGCGCTCGCGATGGCATCGGTTATGTCATTCGATCCGCGCGGGATGGCCGTCAGACCGACCAGCATTCCGCCCGCATAGATGGAAACATTGGTTACTTCACCGCCAAATTCCACCATCGCCACGCCCAGATCGCGTTCCTCTGCGGTCAGGCAGGCAAGGCCGGTGGCGAGCGGAGAGGCGACCACGCCTTCCACATCGAAATGTGCGTTCTGCACAGCCTCGGTCACATTTCGCACCGGCGCGCCATCGGCAAGCATCACGTGGATATCCACGCCCAAGCGTTCGGCATGAAGCCCCTTCGGATTGGCAACGCCGTGCGCGCCATCAAGGAAATAACACGCCGGCTGGGCATGCAGCACCGTGCGGCCATCGGGCGCGATCGCTTCGCGCGCAGACATCAGCAGCGCCTCAATATCCTCTTCCTCGATCCGGCGACCACCAATGGCAATTTCAACAGGCCGGATTTCGCTGGCGAGACCTGCCCCCGAACACCCGATCCACACGCTTTCGACATTGGTTCCGGCGAGCTTTTCGGCCCGGTCAATGGCATCGCGCGCGGCGTAGGTTGCTGCTGCCATATCAACTACATAGCCTCGCGAGATGCCCTGGCTGGCGCGGTGGCCGCTGCCCAGCACCTGAAGTTCACCGCTTTCGGTTACTCCTGCGATCATGGCGGATATGCGGAACGATCCGATATTCACGGCACCAATTACACGCGTAATTCTCTGCTGGGATGCCATCAGCTTTCCTCCCCCAAGGCCAATTCCTGCGCCTCGGCGCGGCCCGGAACATTCATGTACATGCGCGGCGCATTGCGCATGTCGAAGCTGGCCGCCTGCCCGCCAATCAGGCGATGCACGCCGTCAGCCTGCGCAAAACTTATAAGCGCCGCGGCAGCCCGGTCTCCGCCTTCAGGCAGGGCGAGCCGCTGATCTGTGATGAACGTCAAATTCCACCGGCGATTGCCGACCCATTCCGCAGCCTTCACTTGCGACTGCAATGCAGGTGCGGTGTCGAGCAATGAGGTCAAATCGCGTACGCGGTCTTGTGCGCCAGGCCCTTCGATCAACAGATAATCCTTCGCTGCATCGCGGCTGATCGGTTCCAGTTCGACACCGGAGGGATCGATAAGCATCAGGCGGTCTGGCCGTTGCAATACAGCATGGGGCTGGCGTTCGATGATATCGACCACCAGCGTTGAGGGCAGTTGGCGCGAGACCCGGGCATCCCGGACCCACGGCAGTTCGAGCAGCTCTTCACGCAGGCCGTGCATATCCACCCGCGTCATCGCCAGATCGTTCTGTCCGAACGCGCGTTCATAAACGCTCATTTCATTCATGCGCTGCGTGCCATTTACCTCGACATTGCCGACTTTGTAACCGGCATTGGAGGCGACATGCGCGAACCGGTCGGACGCCACAGCGCTCGCGCCCGAAACATTGGCAAGAAACAGTGCAAAGGCCACGCCCCCCGCGAGGATCATCACGGTGAAGGCCTTTTGCAATTGTTCGTCCGTGAAAGGCAACATGCCAAGCGCCCGCCAGATGATCGACTGGCCGGTATTGCGCGCGGAGCGAACACGGCGGCTGTTACCCTGCGCCCGGGCCTGGCGGCGCACACCTTTGGTGTTGCGGGTGACTTTGCGCGCCATCAATCCTGGCCCGAGCCTGACGAGTGGAGCGTACCGGTGCGGCGCAGCGCATCCTCGACGATCATTTCGCACAAATCGGGATATTCAATTCCGCAATAGCGCGCCTGCTCGGGCACCAGACTGAGCGGCGTCATCCCGGGCTGCGTGTTGGTTTCGAGCACAAACAATCCGTCTTCGCCGCGTTCGTCATCCCAGCGGAAATCGGTCCGGCTGGTGCCGTGGCAGCCCAGCACGCGGTGTGCCCGTTCCGCATAACGGAGACAAAGGGCGGCAATATTGTCCGGGATATCGGCGGGGAAGACGTGGGTTGTTTGTCCCTCGGTATACTTGTGCTCGAAATCGTAGAACCCGCTCTCGATTATCAGCTCTGTCACGCCGAGCGCCTTCACGCCTTCTGCCGTGTCGATCACTGCTGTCGTCATTTCGCGGCCGCGAATATATGGCTCTGCCAGCAAGCTTTCGAAATCCTGCCACGGTCCCTTGGCATCGCGCGCGATTGGATTGCCGTAGGTACTATCATCCATGACGATCGCCACGCCAACAGACGAACCTTCGTTCACCGGCTTCAGCACATAAGGCCGCGCAATCGGATCGGCTTCGAACAGGTCTGCGCTTTTTACCACGCGCCCGCCGGGCATAGGCACGCCGTGCGGGACGAGTGCCTGCTTGGTCAATTCCTTGTCGATGGCGACAACCGAGGTGGCGAGGCCGGAGTGCGTATAGGGCACCCCCATCAGATCAAGCATGCCCTGAACCGTGCCGTCTTCCCCCGGAACGCCGTGGAGTGCATTGAACACAACATCGGGCGCAGCTTCGGCAATTTTCGCAGCAACATCCCGGTCCATATCGAGGCGAGTCACACGATGCCCCGCGCTTTCCAGAGCATCAGCCACACCTTTGCCGGACATGAGCGAAACTTCACGCTCGTTAGCCCAGCCGCCCATCAGGACAAGTATGTGCAAGGGAGAAAGACGCGCCATTATTCTAGGGCCTCCCGACCCGCTTGATTTCCCATTCCAGCGACACGCCGGTCTTCTCGTTCACACGGCGGCGCACTTCCTCGCCCAGGCCTTCGATGTCGGCACTGGTGGCATCGCCGGTGTTGATCAGGAAATTGGTGTGTTTTTCGCTCACTTGCGCTCCGCCCTTGGTCAGTCCGCGGCAACCGGCCTTGTCAACCAATTGCCACGCTTTCCCGCCTACGGGGTTCTTGAAGGTCGATCCGCCGGTCTTGGTCCGCAATGGCTGCGAATTCTCGCGTTCTTCGGCGATGCGGTCCATTTCTGCGCCGATTGCCTCGGGATCGCCGGGTTCGCCTTTGAAACGGGCGGCGGTAACGATAGCGCCTTCAGGCAGCCGCGAATGGCGATAGCTGTAGTCGAGATCCGAGGCGGGAATGGTTACACAATTACCGTCAGGCATTACAACATCGCAGTCGACCAGAATATCGGCCACTTCGCGGCCATAGGCACCGCCATTCATGCGCACGAAGCCGCCGACTGTTCCTGGAATGCCGCGCAGGAATTCCATGCCGGCAATCCCTGCATCACGGGCTTTGGAAGCAACCAGAATACCCGGCGCACCACCGCCGCATTCGATCACATTGTCGCGTTTCACCTCGATACTGGAAAATGCCTTGCCCAGCCGCACGACCACACCGGGAATCCCGCCATCGCGGATTATGAGATTAGATCCCAGGCCCAGCGCCATGATGGGAGTGCCCGGCTGCAGCCCGGAAAGGAAATTGGTTAGATCTTCAAGGTCGGCAGGCTCAAACAGCCAGTCCGCCGCGCCCCCGCTCTTGAACCAGACCAGCTTGGCCAGCGGCGCGTCCTTTTTCAGATCGCCCCGCACTCCAGTTGGCACAGAACCGCTGCCGACGGGCTCTTCGTCAGAACCGGGTGCCGGTTGGGCATTCATCTGATCGTTCGGCTGAATACTCATCCGCGCGCCTCTCCGGCCCGGTATTTCGCTACATCGCCCGCAAGACCTGCTGCCCATTTGGTAATATCACCCGCGCCGAGACACACGACCATGTCACCCGGAGCAAGCGCCCGTGAGAGCTTTTCCGCAAGATCAGCCGGACCATCGACCGTTTCGGCGTGGCGATGGCCGCGCGCTTTCAAACCTGCCACCAGCGCATGTTCGTCCACGCCCTCGATGGGGTCTTCACCTGCAGTATAAACCGGCGCGGCGTAGATCAGATCGGCATCGCCAAAGGCGCCCTGAAAATCCTCCAGCAAGTCACGTAGCCGGGTAAACCTGTGCGGCTGGGCGACCGCGACTACGCGGCCTGACGCGGCATCTTTTGCCGCCGACAGTACGGCGCGGATTTCAACTGGATGGTGCGCGTAATCATCAATCACTGTCACGCTGCCGCCGCCATCCATGGCAATATCGCCAACATGGCTGAAACGCCGCTTCACCCCGCCAAACCGGGAGAAGCCATCGCGGATTGCGTCCGCCGTGCAGCCCATTTCCAGCGCCACGGCAATCGCACCGCAAGCATTCTGCACATTGTGCCTGCCGGGCATAGGAAGAACAATATTGTCGATGCGGGTTTCGCTTCCGTCACGGTCCGTCTGCACAGCGTCAAACCGCGTTACACCCCCGTCAGGCACCACATTTTCGGCGCGCACATCAGCATGGGCGGAAAAGCCGTAAGTGATCACGCGCCGGTCACGCACCTTGGCAATCACATTGCGCACTTCGTCATGATCAAGGCACAGTACCGCCGCGCCGTAAAAGGGTACGTTTTCGATGAACTGCACGAAGGCATCCTTTACGGCATCGAAATTGCCGTAGTGATCGAGGTGCTCGGGATCGATATTGGTGACGACTGCAATCGTACCGTCTAGCCGCAGGAAGCTGCCATCACTCTCGTCGGCCTCCACCACCATCCATTCGCTATCACCAAGCCGCGCGTTGGAGCCGTAGCTTTCGATAATGCCGCCATTGATAACCGTGGGGTCAACGCCGCCAGCATCCAGCAAGGCGGCGATCATGCTGGTCGTGGTCGTCTTCCCGTGCGTACCTGCAACAGCGACCGTACGCTTCAAGCGCATGAGTTCCGCCAGCATTTCTGCACGGCGCACCACCGGGATGCGGTTTTCCAGCGCAGCGGCAACTTCGGGATTGGTGCGGCGTACCGCCGTGGAGGTCACCACCACGGCGGCATCGCCCAGATTGGCTGCATCATGGCCGATGGCAATGATCATGCCGCTGGCACGCAAGGCCTCTACCCGCGCACTTTCGGCGATATCGCTGCCTTGCACTTTATAGCCAAGATTGTGCATCACTTCGGCAATGCCGGACATGCCGATCCCGCCAATACCGACGAAATGGATCGTGCCAATATCGGTGCCCACGCCCTTCATTCGCCGCGATCCCGCGCCGCGCCATTGGTGGCAGTTGCCTGAGATGCGCCACGCGCATTGTTTTCGCCAACACGAATGACATCCATCATATCCGCGCCGCCAAAACCTTCGACCAGATCGGCAAGGTCACTTGCTGCTTTGGGTCTGCCACAATTCCATGCAGCGTGGGCTGCATTGGCCAATGTTTCCGGCCGTTGTGCCATCGCCTGGATCTGGCGGCTGATATCCTTGGTGAGCTTCTGCAAGGTTTCCGATTGACGTTTGCGGTCTTCATTATCCTTGTCGGTAAAGCCTGCGTTCTCCAGATCGGCCACGGTCGACATAGGCTGACGGATAGAACGGGCACCACCTGACTTGACCATTTCGCGCGCATTAGCCGTCTGATGATCGTCTGTTGCGATCGGCAAAGGCAACAGGATGGCCGGCCTCCCGACTGCTGTGAGTTCGGCAATGGTCGATGCCCCGGCGCGCCCGATGAACAGGTGCGCATCGGCGAGCGTTGCGGCCATATCTTCAAAATATGTGGCTAGTTCTGCCGGGATATCGTGATCGGAATAGCGTTTGCGAACCACTTCGATATCTTCGGCCCGGCATTGCTGGGTCACTTGCAGCCGGCTGCGCAAGGCCGTGGGAAGGATCGAAAGCGCATCCGGGACCAGCGCCGACAGCACTCTTGCACCCTGGCTGCCGCCAGTTACCAATACGCGGAAAAGGCCGTCTTCTGTAAAAGCCGGAAATGGTTCTTCACGTAAAGCAAGCACGTCTGGGCGTACCGGATTGCCGACCAGATGAACCTTGGCGCCGTATTTCGGCTTCAACCGGTCAACTTCGGGATAGGCCGTGGCGATGGCATCGACGCGGCCCGCCATCAGGCGATTGACCCGGCCCAGCACCGCATTCTGTTCGTGAATTACCGTCGGGATGCCCAGCGCCTGCGCACCCAGCAATGCTGGCAAGGCGGGATAACCGCCAAAACCGATCACGGCGCTAGGCGCGAAGGTTTCATACAAGCGCTTCGCCATGCTGCGGCCCTTCAGGACTGCAGACGCGCCGCGCGGCCAACCGAGCGGGTTCTTGCCAAAGCGGCCAGCAGGCAGAACATGGGCGGTCAGGAAATCGGGCTTGCCGGGAATTGCCGCCCCGCGTTCATCGGTGATCAGCGCCACATGGTGGCCGCGACGTTCCAATTCGTGCGCCAATGCGAAGGCCGGCGTCAAATGGCCGCCGGTGCCCCCGGCAGCCAGCACGAAATGGCGGGCAGATGCGGTCATATTTCCTCGTCCTTCTCGAAAGAGCCTTTGATGTCGAAGGGCTCTCGCTCGAGATAGGGGTTTCGGCGGGTTACCGCCAGCAGCAGTCCCACAGTGAAGCAGATCGCGAGCGTTGACGATCCGCCGTAACTGACCAAGGGCAAGGTCATGCCCTTGCTGGGGAAGAGCTGAAGGTTCACCAGGATATTGATGAAGGCCTGCCCGCCGAACATCGCGGTCAGCCCGCTTGCGGCAAGGATGATGAACAACCGGTCTTCCTCCACCAGCCGCACCAGTACGCGCAGCACGATCGCAAGATACAGCAGCACGACAACGCCGCAGATCAGCAGGCCGAACTCCTCACCGATAACGGAGAAGATGTAATCGGTGTGCGCTTCAGGCAGGCGCATCTTGTTTTGACCCAGCCAGAACCCGCTGCCTGTCCAGCCGCCGCCTTGTAAAGTCCGCCCGGCCAGATCGACATGATCATAGGCGGTAGGCCCGCCAAGAAAGGAGTCGATGCGGTTGCGGGCGTTATCGTAAAATACGTAAGCCGCCATCAGCGCTGCAAGCCCCGCACCGGTCAACATTCCGATCCTTTGCAAAGGCAGGCCCGCCAGCATGACCATCACAAACCAGGTACCCACAAACAAGATCGCGCCGCCCAGATTGGGCTGAAGCATCAGCAGCGCCACAATCAAACCGACGAATGCCCCGGATATGCCGATGACCGGCAATTTGGGGTCGCGCATTTTCCAAGAAAGTATCCACGCAATTGCAATTGCAAAGGCAGGCTTCATGAATTCGCTGGGCTGCAACGACATTCCGACGTTCAGCCAGCGCCGCGCTCCATTGACCTCTGTGCCGATTACCGGAACGAGGAACAGTGCCGTCAGCATGAGGCCTGCCAGAACAACGCTGCCGCGCCGCAAAAGCGTGACCGGCATCAATGACGTTCCGATCAGGACGCACAGGCCAAGTACCTGCATTCGGACATGTGCCCAGAAGAAATACAAATCCGGCAGGGTTTCAGAAACAGTGGACAGACGCCCCGCACTGGCGGGCGACGCTGCCGCGACGGCCAGCGTGCCGACCAGCATCAGCAGAAGAATGAAGAACAACAGCCAACGATCAACCTCGCGCCACCAAACGCGCAATTCGCGTTTCCAGTCACGCTGGATGCGCGGCCCCTGCGGTCCGCTGCCGCGTTCTCCGGGACGCGGAATGAAGATCGGGCTCGTCGTCATGCCGCCGAACTTCCCGGATTGCGCCCGGAATCCGAACCAGTGAGCCCGCATGCTTCGCGGTCTCCGCCGCAGCAAAGCGCGGCTACCAGTTCGCGGAACGTATCGCCGCGCACTTCGAAATCGCGGAATTGGTCAAAGCTGGCACAGGCAGGGCTCAGCATGATGACATCGCCCGCGGCGGCCCGTTTGCGCGCCTGATTGACAGCTTGCGCCAGCAATTCGCTCCGCTCGACGGGCATATGCGGCTCCAGAATATCCGCGAACATCGCACCTGCCTCGCCGATCGTATAGGCTCCAGCGATATTCCCGAAGTACGGCACGCAATCGTCCAGGTTGTCTTCCTTGGCAAGGCCACCGCAAATCCAGTGGATGCGCTTGCGTCCTTCTTCCGGCGGAAACGCGGCGAGTGCCGGGGAAGTGGATGCCGGATTGGTGGCCTTGCTGTCGTTGATGTACAGCACGCCATCGCGGACCGTCACACGTTCCATACGGTGCGGCAGGCCGGGGAAACTGGCCAGGCCTGTCAATATCTGTTCGCGGCCAAACCCCATGTCTTCCATCATTGCCGCAGCGATGGCGACATTCTGTAGGTTATGGGGACCTTGCAAGCTTGGCCAATCGGACTGGTACTCTGCCCATTTGCCCGCATCGATGCAAACCGCCCGGCCCGGAGCGCGGCGCGCTGCTTCAGCCTGCTGCACAGCCTTGGTCGGCGCATCAGCACAGCCGAATACAGCGAAATTTTCCGCGCCCTGCATCGTGAAAAGGCGGCCTTTGGCGAAGGCATAGGATGCAAACCCGTCGTAACGATCAAGATGGTCCGGCGTAATGTTGATCAGCGCAGCCAGGTCGCACGCCAGCGAGCGCGTCAGATCGATCTGATAGCTCGACAGTTCAAGAACATAAACTCCGCCTTCCGGCAGCGGTTCTTCAGCAAGGATAGGCAAGCCGATGTTGCCCCCCATGCGGGCCGCAACTCCGACGCTAGAAAGCAGATGGTGGACAAGCGCGGTCGTGGTGGATTTGCCATTGGTGCCAGTGATTCCGACAACCTTGTGCGGCGGCAATTCAGGCCGGGCCAGCGCGAACAGTTCAATATCGCCGATAATCGGCACGCCCGCCGCCTTCGCCTTTTCCGTGAGCGGGTGCGTGTTCAGCGGCACGCCCGGTGACAGGATGATTGCATCGAAACCGAGAAGATCGATTTCCAGCGGATCGGCAATCCTGGCAATCCCCGCCAGTGCTTCACGCGGTTCGCTGCGGCGGTCCCAGACAGTCACGTCAGCTCCGCTGGCAAGTAGCGTCTCAGCCACAGCCATACCCGACCGCGCCAGTCCCAGCACGCAATAGCGTTTCCCGGAAAAGGCGCGCGCAGTAATCACCGGACTTTCAACGTCGCAAGGCCGATCACGGCAAGAACTATGGCGATGATCCAGAAGCGGATCACAACGGTGGATTCCTTCCAGCCGAGCTGTTCGAAATGATGGTGAATCGGCGCCATGCGGAATATCCGCCTGCCGGTCCGTTTGAACCAGAAAACCTGAATGATGACGCTCACAGCTTCGAGGACAAACAACCCGCCCACGATACCCAGTACGATTTCATGATGGCTTGCCACAGCAATCGCGCCCAGCGCACCGCCAAGGGCAAGCGATCCGGTATCGCCCATAAACACGGCCGCAGGCGGCGCGTTGAACCACAGGAATGCGAGACCCGCCCCCATGATAGCCGCGCACATGATAGCCAGCTCGCCTGCGCCTGCGACATGCGGGATGCCCAGATATTCGGAAAAATCGACGCGGCCGACAAGGTAGCAGATAATCAGGAACGCGCCCGCCGCGATCACCACTGGCATGGTCGCCAGTCCATCCAGCCCGTCAGTCAGGTTCACCGCGTTGCCGGCACCCACGATCACCACGGCTGCAAAAATGTAATAGAACCAGCCCAGCGCAACCGATGTACCGAAGAACGGGATATAGAGATTGGTGTTGATCTGACTGACAATCAGATAGCTGGCGATCCCGGCCACGACGAATTCACCCAGCAGCCGCACCTTGGCCGACACGCCCTTGTGACTGCTTTTGGTGACCTTGTCGTAATCATCCAGAAAACCGATCAGGCCGAAGCCCAGCGTCACGGCAAGGCAGGCCCAGACAAAGGGGCTGGCAAGATCCATCCACAGCAGCATGGAAAGCGTCAGCGCAGTCAGGATCATCAGCCCGCCCATGGTCGGCGTGCCAACCTTGGCTTGATGCGATTCTGGCCCGTCTGCACGGATCGGCTGGCCTTTGCCCTGCCGCACGCGCAGCATGCTGATGAATTTGGGCCCTATGACCAGCCCGATGATCAGCGCTGTCATCATGGCCGCACCGGCGCGAAACGTCTGGTAGCGAATGAGGTTCAGAAGACCTTCGAATTCGAACAGTTCGGCGAAAAAATACAGCATGGGTTCGCGGCAAGGCCTTTTTGTCAGCGTTTTCGGGCGGCGAAATGTTCTACCACGCGGGAAAGCCCTACTGAATTGGAACCCTTCACCAGCACAGCGTCTCCGCCAGCCAATCCGAATTCCTGTAGCGCCGCGATAGCTTCACCCGCATTCTCGCAATGGGCAAAGCGGATAGCGTTGCCAAGCGTGTCGCGCGGAAGTTTCCCCATTTGCCGAGCGAGCGCCAACATTTCCGGGCCGACCAGAACGGCAAAGTCCACGCCAGCTTCTGCCACGGGCTGCGCCAGCTGGGTATGAAATGCCTCAGCAAAATCGCCCAATTCCTTCATGCTGCCAAGCACGGCAATGCGGCGGGTGGCGGGTGTTTGCCCCAATTGCTGCAAAGTGGCGCGCATGCTGGCTGGATTGGCATTGTAGCTTTCGTCGATAAACAGCGCTTGCCCGCCGGGAACCTTGGCCGATAGCCGCGCCCCGCGGCCCTTGAGACCGCCCATTTCAGCCAGTGCAAGACCGGCAGCGCCCAAATCGCCGCCCGCGGCATGGACTGCGGCCATCACGCAAAGCGAATTGTCGATCCAGTGCTCTCCCGGCTCCGCGACATTGTAGCACAGCCCTATCGCACCCATTCTGGCAGTCACGAGCGCGCCCCCATTGGCCTGCGGCACCGCATCCATCAGGCGCATATCGGCGTGGGCAGAGCGGCCAAAGCTGATCACCTTCGCGCCCAGTTTCAGCGCAGTATCACGCAGCAATTCAAAATGATCGCTGTCCGCCGGGATAATCGCCGTGCCACCGGGCTCGAGTCCGCCAAAAATCTCTGCCTTGGCGGCTGCAATTGCCGCCATGCTGCCGAGGTTCTCGATGTGAGCGGGGGCGATTGTTGTGATCACGGCAACATGCGGGCGAACCTGTACCGTCAGGTCTGCGATTTCGCCGGCGTGGTTCATACCCATTTCGAGAACGCCAAAGCGGCTGCGTGCCGGCATGCGCGAAAGGCTCAGAGGTACGCCGACATGGTTGTTGTAACTGCGCACAGAGCGATGCGCACCGCCTCTGCTGGCGCGTTCCAGCGAAGTGAAAATTGCCTCTTTCACACCCGTCTTGCCGACTGATCCGGTGACACCGATTATCGTGGCAAATGACCGTACGCGCGCGGCATGGGCCAGCGCATGCATGGCGGATGTTGTATCTTCTACCAGGACATGTGGATAATCGACCGGGCGGTCCACGATGGCAGCTGCCGCGCCGTTGGCGATTGCTGCATCAAGGAAACGGTGGCCATCCATCGCTTCGCCCTTCAGCGCGACAAACAGATCACCTGCCTGCACATCGCGGCTGTCCATTTCGACACCGCTAACCTGAAATTCACCATAAGCAGTCCCGCCTGTAGCGGCTGCGATTTCAGCAGAAGTCCACAATGCAAGGCGAACCCCGTCGGAACGGACGCGCGGCCAGCTGAGTGCCTGTGCCAAGGCGCTCATGCCGCCCCGCCCGCTGCGAATGCTGCAGCGCATTCACGCGCCACAGCCACGTCGTCAAAGGGCAAAACCCGCATGTTTTCTCCTGACCCCACTATTTGTCCCTGTTCATGTCCTTTGCCGGCAATCAACACGATGTCGTCGCGCCCCGCCTCGGCAATTGCGGCAGCAATGGCTTCACGCCGACCGGCGACTTCACGTGCACCGGATGCTCCGGCGAGCACTTGCGCGCGAATTGTTGCAGCATCTTCGCCGCGCGGATTGTCGTCTGTAATGAATACCAGGTCTGACCCGGCCATTGCAGCTTCGCCCATCGGTGCGCGTTTGCCGGTATCGCGGTCTCCGCCCGCTCCGAACACGGTGATCAGGCGGCCTTCCACGTGTGGACGCAGGGCGGCAATCGCAGCGCTCAATGCGTCCGGGGTATGGGCATAATCGACATAAATCGGCGCGCCGGTTGCAGCAATTGCTGCGCGTTCCAGTCGGCCTCGGACGGGCTGCAAGCGTGATACCGCGTCGAAAACCTGTGCCGCCGGGCTGCCGGTTACCAAGGCAAGGCCTGCAGAGATCAGCGCGTTGGCAACCTGATAGGCTCCGATCAGGGGCAAGCGGAAGCGATAGGTTTCGCCGCCATGCGCCACAGCAAGTTCCTGGCCCAATTGCGTTGCTGTACGAGAGAGAATGCGAATGCCCTCATACTCTTGCGCGCCTTGCTCACCCACTGTGAAGATTGTCAGGCCCCGTGCCTGCGCCACATCCATGGCGCGTTGCGACCATTGATCATCGGCCCAGATTACCGCAGCGCCGCCGTCATCAACGACTTCGCTGAACAACCGCATCTTGGCGGCAAAATAGTCTTCCATGTCGGAATGGTAATCGAGATGGTCGCGGCTAAGATTGGTGAAAGCGCCAGCAGCGACAGGCAGACCTTCGTTGCGATACTGCGACAGCCCGTGGCTGGATGCCTCATAAGCGACATGGGTCACGCCTTCACGCGCAAGACCGGTGTTGTTGGCGAGGAAAGTGACGATATCGGGCGTGGTCAGCCCGGTGGAAACGCTTTCATCAGGTGTGGTGACACCCAGCGTACCGATGCTGGCAGCGCGCAATCCGCACATGCGCCAAATCTGCCGGGTCATTTCAACGCAGGATGTCTTGCCATTTGTACCGGTCACCGCGACGACGACATCCGGCGTCGGGCGGAAATACAGCGCAGCCAGTTGGGCAAACAGCTTGCGCGGCGTGGCATCTGCAATGTGCAACGCGCCTTCGACCTTGGCTTCGGGCCGCGCGACAATGGCGACCGCGCCGCTGGCAATTGCTGCAGGGATGAAATCCTCGCCGTTTACAACCGCGCCTTCGAACGCGCCAAAGACATTACCCGGAGCGATCTTGCGGTGATCGATGGCAAAACCTGTGATGAGCGCGTCACCAGCAGATCCCGCATCGATCCCGGCGTGTTGGGCGAGATCGAACAGGCGCATCAGTTGCCCCTCTCGACCAGTGGGCGCAGATCAGTCAGATCGATATCACGGTCCGCATCGGGCAGGACGCCGAGCTGCGGGCCGATACGCGGCACAAGGCGGCCTACGATCGGGGCAGCATTCCATGCAGCAGTCCGTTGATAGGAACTGGCAGCAGTTCCCTGCGGTTCATCCAGCATTGCGATCACGACGTAGCGCGGGCGATCCATCGGGAACGCCGCGGCAAAAGTAGAAACCAGCGTTGTACGGCGATAGCCGCCAACGCCCGGCTTTTCCGCACTGCCTGTCTTGCCGCCAACGCGAAAGCCCGGCGCATCTGCATTGCGGCCTGTGCCGTAAACAGCGATCATGCGCAGCAATTGGTTCATCCGTGCACTGGTGCTGGCCCGAAAAACGCGGCGTCCGCGGGGGGCCTGGCCCGGTTCCACCCGGTGCAGCGTGGCTGGACGCCAGATGCCGCCATTGACCATGGCAGCGTAAGCACTTGCCAGATGCAGCGGCGTAACCGCGATACCGTGACCAAAGCCGGCATAGATCGCCTTTGACTCGTTCCAGTCACCGCGCATGCCGAGCGGAGAGCCCCGAGCGGGAAGCTCGATATAGGCAGGCTCTGCCATGCCGAGCTGCGTCAGATAATCGAGCATGCGCGGCCCGCCGACTTCCGCAGCGATCTGGCCCGATGTGATGTTTGACGAATGGATCAGCGTTTGCGGCACATTCAGCCGTTCGCCGATAGTGTGGCTGTCGCGCACCGGATTGCCGCCAACCATCAAAGGACGCGAGGCCTGCCAGGTGCGGCCAAGATCGGTAATCGTCCCGGCATCTATACCCATCGCCACGGTCAGCGGTTTGAAAGTTGAACCAAGTTCATACACCTGGTTGGTCACGCGGTTGAACGAACGCGGCATTTCGCCCGCGTCACTGCGTTCCTGCGACAGGACAACATCTTCGGTCACGACCTGGTTGGGATCGAATTCGGGCAAGGATGCAAGCGCCAGGACTTCGCCGGTATCGACATCGAGCACGATGCCTGCCGCGCCCACAGCATTTACCGAAAGCATGCCGCTGCGCAGTTCGTCTTCCAATGCGCCCTGCACGCGCATATCGATGCTGAGAGCAACAGGTTCCCCGCGCGTGGCCGGATCGAGCAGGCGATCATTAAGCACCTGCTCCATTCCCACGCGGCCGTTCCCGTCCGCTGCGACATAGCCGAGGATATGCGCCGCCAATGACCCTTGGGGATAGTGGCGATCATCCTCCTGCGGCAATTCCAGCGCCAGTTCACCGATGCGCATTACCCGGTTGGCATCGTCAGGCAGCACGCGGCGGCGCAAATATCCGGGGCGACCGGATGCCAGCTGCTGCGTGATTTCATGCGTATCGAGATCGGGGAATATGGCTTTGAGTTCCAGCGCAACTTCTTCCGGCGTGCGCACCAACGGAGGGCCGCCATCACCGCCCTCTGTCATCGCGGCTGGATTGTACCACAGGGCGTAGGCCGGAAAGGCGCGCGCCAAAGGCACACCGTTTCGATCCGAAATCTCGCCGCGCGGAGGCAGCAGCGCATCAGCCATGCTCTGATGCGCAGGGCCCGGCTGGACGAGGCCGATGAATGCGATCTTGAACAAAGCCGCCATCGCGACCAGCACGAACACCACGATAACCAGAAGCAGGCGGAGGCGCGCAATCAACAGGGATCGGCGGCGCTCGTCAACCAGCGCGGCCTGCCCGGCAATGATCGTACGCGGTACAGCGTAAACGGTCACCTTTGGGCAACTCCCACAGTGGCTTGTGCGCGGCCCGCAATCGGAATGCGCAAGGGACCTGGAGCAATAGTTACAGCCAGAGTGCCTTCCCTTTCGGAAGACCGATCTTCTTCGAGCAGGTTTGCGTCAATCGGCTTGCCGGTGAGCGGGGAAACGATCTGCGGAAATTCAGGCACATCCTCGCCGGAACGCAGACCCGCAAGGCGAATAGGCGGCGGCGCGCCTTCCGCAGGAGCCATGCCGAATTGCGCCAGTTGGCGCGGGCTATCGATATACTGGTCTGCAGTCGGCGACTGGAAGCCGAAATCAACCCGGTTCCACGCCGCAAGCTGGACCTGATTGGAACGGGTGAGGAATTCTGTTTCCAGCAGCATGTTCTGTTCTTCAAGAAATACAATCTGCCGTTCTGCGCGGACGACATCGGCATGCACAGCTGTCACCTTGATGTGAAGCATCCCGTAAAGCGCAAGGCATGCGCCAAGCGCCGCGAACCAGCCGATCCGGCGAATGCCGCGCGGGCCATTGGAAGCAAGCGCGTTCATGCTGCATCCTCCCGGGCCGGTTCCGCCGTGCGGGTCGCGCTACGCAGAGTGGAAGATCGCGAACGCGGATTACGTGCGAGTTCCGCAGCCGATGGCCTGATCGCTTTGCTCAGTTGCCCGAAGCGCGGGGAGGGGGCGATCCGCGCTTCGGGCAGATGACGCGAGCCGCGGGGGTTCATGTTTGCGGCATCGCGAAGAAAGGTTTTCACAATCCTGTCTTCAAGGCTGTGAAAGCTGACAACAGCAAGACGACCGCCTTCGCGCAGCAGGGTTTCGGCGGCATTCAGGCCCGCCTCAAGTTCGTCCAGCTCTCCATTCACATGGATGCGGATCGCCTGAAAACTGCGCGTCGCCGGGTCTTTGCCCACGCCCGATTTATACCGCAGCGCTTTGCGTACGACATCAGCCAGCTCGCCCGTCGTGGTCAGCGGACGCGCTGCTACGATGGCGCGTGCAACGCGGCGCGACTGGCGCTCTTCTCCGTAACGATAGAGCACGTTGGCAATATCTTCTTCCGCCGCCTCATTGACAAAATCGGCAGCGGTCGGACCTGCCTTGCTCATTGTCATATCGAGCGGACCGTTAGTGGAAAAGGCGAAGCCACGTTCCGCCTGGTCCAGCTGCATGGAGGAAACACCGATATCCATGGTGATACCGTCCACCTGCGCGATGCCGACTTCGGCCATCCCGGCAACCATTTCGGAAAACCGCCGCGGATGCAGCACCAGGCGCGGGGCATCACCTTTCGTTTCTGGCCATTCCTCGCCCGCGGCGATGGCATCGGGATCACGGTCGAAGGCATGTACGGTCACGCCCGCATCCAGCAGTGCCCGGGTATACCCGCCTGCACCAAAGGTCGCATCGATCATGACATCGCCGGGCTGAGGGGCAAGCGCCTCAATCACTTCATCGAGCAGTACAGGGATATGCGGAGCAGGGGCGATCATTTGCGCTTCGCCTCCGCCTTGGCCATTTCGGAACGGCATTTGGCCTGCGGGCCGCGGAAATTGGGGCCTTCCTGCGCCAGCAAGACCTGCGGGTTCCACATAGTGATGAATTCGCCCACGCCCTGAAAATAGATTTCGCCCGCAACGTCGAACATGCCGACCACCGTGTCTGGCAAAACGAAGCGGCCGCTCTTGTCGAACGGCACTTCTTCGAAATCCCACAGGTTGAGCATCATTTCATCACGGTCGAACTGGTTGCCCAATTCGGTTGCAATGCGCTGTTCGCGGTCAAGGATGGTGTCGAACTGTTCCTGCCGATCAAGACCAAAGCCGGTCAGGCAGGGCCATTTGGAATGCTGGCCGATGCACAAGGTACGCTCGCCAGTGGCTTCGAAGATACGATTACGCAGCTTGGGAGGCAGGACAAAGCGATCCTTCTCGCCGCGAAGCGAAAAGCCTTGTCCTCCAAATCCTGTCGGCCGCTGCGACACGTCCTCACTCCCCGGTTCAAATTTCCCCGCCGGACAAAGCTCTCTCGTATCCAGCCGCGCGCAAGCGCAGCCAGACCGCCCCAGTTCGAGGCGCAACACAGTCGGCTTCTCCGATGAAGCAGAGGAATAACGCGGGTTTGCGCGGGATGGAAGGGGAAATTGCGGGAAATTGTGGGAGAAGCCCGCAAGTCGTTGATTTTACTAGGGCGGATTCGCACCTCTAGCGTGATGATTGGCCACAGATACTAAAGGGAAACTTGGCGGATTTCCGTCACTTCCGACTCGAGCCTGGGGCAAATCCTCGCGATTTCCCGCATTTTCCCCGATTTGTGGAAAAATCTGCGTCAGGAGCGACTCGAGGCCCGCTTCGGCATGGAGGTAAGGCCCTGCAACGTCGAGAATCGCTGCATCTGCCATGACCAGCACTTCACCCTCTCCGATCCGGCAATGGGCGAGCAGTCCGTCCAGCAGGAGCGTACAAAGTTCACTTTCAGGCAGAATAACGAATTGCCCGGCCAGACTGGTCGGCAACACCTGATCACCATGCCGGACATATTCGACTTCGCTGTGATCGTGGTCACCGCCGGAATTGTCCTCAAGGCGCATCTCAAGACCCCAGCGGGCCAGAATCGGTGACAACAGTGCAATATCCTGCGGCCTGCGCCTGTCTCCGACATGAAAGCGCGATTCGCCTGTCATCCACGGATCGGCAAACAGCAGCAGGCGCCCTCCCCCGCGCACCCACGCGTCGAGCGCGACGTTTTCCTCCCCGTTCAAACCGCGCGGCTGAGCGAGCAGGAGATGACGGTGGGGCGAAAGGGCTGCTTCCGATAAATAGTCCAGCGGAGCAATTGCCGCGCGGCGTTCCAGCACCTTGCGCGCCCAATGGGGTGGCGCATTGCCGGCAATCAGCTCTTCGAACCCGGCGGCCTCTCCCCAGTAAATCGGAACCGTTCCCATCAACCCAATTGTATGCGGCGATGGCACTTCCTGCGGAGATGCCTGGTCCTGCGCAGCAGCCGGTACCGTCGACAATGCAAGCAGCATTGCGCCGCACAGCGCCTTATTGGAGCGGAGCATTGGGAACGCTGGAGGGCGGCGGGACATCGCCCGTCTTGTTTGCGGAAGGATCAGCTGCCGCGGGCGTCGGGGTTGCAGGTACATCGGGCACCACACCTGCATCAGCAAGAGGATCACTCGGCGCGCTCGTTTCGCTTGCGGCCACGGTAGGCGCAGCTTCGGGTACGGAATTCGCTTCTGTTTCCTGAGCGCGGGTGATCACAATATCGGCCAGCCCGATGAGCAGGATCATCGCAAGGATGCCAAATCCACCAATCTGAAGCCGCTGAAACCGCTCCGCCCGCGTGCCGCCAAGCGCAACGTAAACCTGTTCTGCCGGTGCAGCAGGCGTTACAGCCGCCGACATCCGGGATTTCAAAAGATCGCGCGGGTCCAAAACCATGACTGCAATCCTAACCGATCAAGATGAACCTAGCCAGTCGAATACCGGCAGGCCTTTCTTCTTCAGCCATTCCGCGTTGTAGAGCGTTGAAAGATAGCGGAATCCGCTGTCGCACAGGATGGTGGCAACCCGCGCGTCCTCGCGCCCTTCGGCCACCAATTGCCGGCCGAGCGCAACCGCGCCTGCCACATTGATGCCGGACGACAGGCCAAGGCACAGGCCTTCTTCGCGCAATAGCCGGGCAACCCAGTCCATCCCTTCCTCATCCGAAATGCGGAATTGCGTATCGATGGGCGCATCTTCCAGATTGGCCGTGATCCGGCCTTGCCCAATGCCTTCTGCTACGGAAGACCCTTCGGACTTCAGCTCCCCATTGGCGTAATAATTGAACAGCGCCGCGCCATGCGGATCGGTCAGCGCGATGCGCACATTCTCGTCCTGCGCTTTCAGCCCCATGCCCACACCCGCCAGCGTACCGCCGGTGCCAACGGCACAGGTAAAGCCATCCACCCGGCCTTCCAGCTGCGCCCAGATTTCCGGCGCTGTGCCTTCGATATGGGCGCGGCGGTTGGCGACATTGTCGAACTGGTTCGCCCAGATCGCATTGTCCGTTTCCTCCGCAATGCGGCGGCTGGTGTGGACGAAGTGATTGGGATCCGCGAATTTGGTTGGCGGAACGGTGACCAGCTCCGCGCCCAATGCCCGCAGCGTATCCATCTTTTCCCTGGACTGGTTGTCCGGCATGACAATCACGGTCTTGTAGCCCAGCGCGTTGGCCACCAGCGCAATCCCGATGCCGGTATTGCCCGCCGTACCTTCGACTACGGTTCCGCCCGCCTTCAACTCACCGCGCGCTTCCGCATCGCGAACAATGTACAGCGCGGCACGGTCTTTTACAGATGCGCCGGGGTTGGCGAATTCACACTTCCCCCAGATCTCGCACCCCGCAGCCTCGCTTGGGCCGGACAGGAGAACGATCGGCGTGTTGCCGATAAGGTCGAGTGTGTCGGTGCGGACTGGAGCAGTTGTCATGTGCACAGAGTTAGGAGCGCCGCGCGCCTTGCGCAACGCGAGATGTCTTGATCAAAGGCAAGCTTGGCTATTCACTATGGAAAACGGACACCTTGGTGATCGCGGTACAAAAGATTAGTCTTCTTCGGCGCTAGTCTTCTTCAGCGATAGTGACCTTCAGCCCGTCAAGCGCACTGGTGAACGGAATCTGGCACGACAGGCGCGATGTGTCGTTGCGGTGATCGCTGGAATCCAGCAGGTCATCTTCGTCCACGCCCATTTCCGGCAGCTTGTCTGCAAAGGCAGGGTCGACATGCACATGGCAAGTCGCGCAGGAACAACAGCCACCGCATAGCGCCAGCAATTCATCAAATCCGTTATCGCGGATCGCTTCCATCACGGTCAGGCCTTCGGCGGCCTCTATAGTGCTTTCTTCGCCGGAGCGGTTGACGACTGTGAGCTTTGGCATGGGTGCGTTATTCCTCTGGTGAGCTTCTCTGCGGCTGCTAGGGAATGGCGAAACGAATGGCAAGCACGGGCAAAAGGGCACGACATGGGATTAACTGCAGGGCAAATTGAAACCGCGCTGAATGAAGTCGCTGCCCGCGAGCCCGCGATTGCCCGCGCGCTGGAACTGGCAGGCTACCCAGAGCCGCGCATTCGGGAGACCGGCTACAAGACCTTGCTGCGCACCATTGTCGGCCAGCAAGTCAGCGTAGCAGCGGCAAGCTCCATGTGGAACAAGCTCGAGGCCGAACTGGGCGAGGATTTCACGCCCTCATGCTTGCTGGAGCGCGATTTCGACACGCTGCGCGCCTGCGGCCTTTCGCGCCAGAAGCAAGGCTATGCGCGTTCGCTTTGCGAGTTGGTGTCAGCGGACGAGCTGGACCTGACCAATCTGCCAGCGGATGACGAGGAGGCCATAACCGAACTCACACGCATCAAGGGAATCGGCCGCTGGTCAGCGGAGATCTATCTGCTGTTCGCCGAAGGCCGCCCCGATATCTGGCCCGCCGGAGACCTCGCGGTAATGGCAGGCATCGGCAAGATATTGGGCCTTGCAGAACGCCCTGATGAAAAGGCCACCCGCGCGCTGGCCGAACCATGGCGCCCCCACCGCGGCGCGACGGCGATTTTCACGTGGCATTGTTATAACAACCCGGCGCTTTGAGGCGTATGGCAAAAAGGTCCAGCATTCCGAAAACTCTTGTGATGCCGGTATCAGGCGCCGTTTTGCTATTGATCAGCGCGTGCGCCAGCCCGTCAGGGCAAACACATACGACTGTCCCGATCACGACCGCCGCGCCTGCGGTCGCCCAAATGGACCAAACCGTTTTCGCTTACGGGAGGATGATCGACACCAGAGCGAATGCTCCACTGGCAAGCTTGAACGCCGGGACCGGCAAGTTGCAATATGCGCTCTACGCCAATCATCGGCAAACCAACGCTGACCATATGTTGCCCGATTTTTCCTATGCCGGGTACGGCGGCGGCGGAGTGGCTTTGCCAAGCTATGCCAGCATCGAGGTGAAGCGAACGCTCACGCCAGTCGCAGGTGACAATCACACAGCAATCCAGGCTGCGATCGATTCCGTAGCCGATATGCCAAAAGATAGCCGCGGCATTCGCGGCGCAGTGTTGCTGCGTGCAGGCGAATACGAAATCAGCGCGCCTCTGGAATTCACCGCAAGCGGCGTGATCTTGCGCGGCGAAGGACAGGGTTTGGGCGGAACCGTTCTGATCGCGACAACTTCCGTGCCGCAAAGCACCCTCATCTCCGTTCAGGGTTCTGGCGGCGGTGCCTTGCCCGACATGGCCGCCGAAGGCGCGCGAACCGCAATCGTTCAAGACTATGTTCCCGTCGGAACTATTGCAGTCAAAGTTGCCGACGCGTCCGATTACCGGCCCGGCGATGCCATTGCGATCGTCCGCACGCCCAATAATAACTGGATCGGCGCGAACGGTGTCGACATGGCTCAATTCGGCTGGGACGCCGAAACATATACTCTTGCCATGGAGCGCACAGTCACTTCAGTCTCTGGCAACTGGATCACCTTCGATGCTCCTGTGACAGACACGATAGAGGCGGGTTTTGGCGGCGGCTATGTCTACAAAACCGAAACGTCTGCTCGCCTGCAACAGGTCGGTATCGAGAACTTGCGCCTGCAAACTCTGGATTATGACGATGTCACGCGGGATGACCGCGCTTTCTTCGCCGTCGCGTTCAGGGAAGTGGAAAACAGCTGGGTCCGTGATGTCACGTCGCGGTTCTTTTCGCGGGGCTTCAATATCTACGACGGGTCACGCTTCAATACGATGCAGGATGTGGCCTTCATCGATCCGGATTTCGAAGTTGTTGGCGGCCAGCACTACGCTTTCGATTTCAATGATGCCGGGCAGAATTTCTTTCAACGGTGTTACAGCCGCGAAGGTCGCCACAGCTTCACCTCAGGATCCCGCACGACTGGCCCGAACGTGTTCCTGGATTGCCTTGCAGAAAACAGCACAAATGATAGCGGCCCCCATCACCGGTGGGCCACCGGCACTCTGTATGACAATGTCAGCGACAATTTGCTGCGCGTGCAGAACCGCGCCAATTCCGGTGGAGGTCATGGCTGGGCAGGGGCACAGCAAATGTTGTGGAACAGCGCATTGGACGAGTACGTTCTGCAAACTCCGCCGTTTGCCATGAATTGGGCAGCAGGAATTGTCGGCACGCGCATTCGCGGTAGCTTTTCGCCGGATGAGCCCGATGGCATCATGCAGGACATGGGCGGCCACGTCGCCGTGCGCAGCCTCTACCTACAGCAACTGCAAGATCGGCTAGGCGCTGAAGCCGTGGGCAATATCACCCTGCCTGCGCAGCGCGGCGGGAGGATCTGGGATAAATTGTCCGATTGGCGCGGTGAGGGAAAGTTTGCGCCTTAACAGCGCAACAAAGCCGAAGTTGCCCGGCCCCGCCACCCGCCTTCATTGCTTTTTCCTATCCGGTCCCTAACTCCCACACCTGACATTTGGGAGTTTCCATGACCGATACCGCCTCCGCCACTACAGCCGCCACGCGCATTTCCGACACGCCGCTGATCCCGCGCGATCATCTGTTCGGAAATCCGGCCCGCGCGGGAGGAAAAATCAGCCCGGATGGCAAGTGGGTCAGCTGGATGGCGGCTTGGGAAGGCGTGATGAATGTCTTCATGGCCCCGGCAGATGACGAGACAAATGTGCGCCGGATGACCAGCGCCAAGGATCGCCCGATCCCGCAATATTTCTGGGCACCCGACAGCCAGAGCCTGCTGTATATCCGCGATAAGGAAGGTGATGAAAATTACCTGCTGTATCAGGTCGATTTGGAAGCGAAGGCGGAAACCTGCCTGACGCCGTTCGATGATACGCGCGTCCAGATTGTCGGCGGGTCCGAAACGCACAAAGACAAGCTGCTGGTCGGCATCAACAACCGCGATGCGCGCTTCCATGATGTCCACATGCTGGATCTGAATACCGGCGAGTTGACGCTGGTGTTCGAGAACAACGATTGGGCCGGGTTCGAGGCGGATGACAGCCTGACCCTGCGCTGGGCCGTGCGGCAGAATGCCGCTGGCGGCACCGACATGCACGAAATCACCGATGGCGTGGTGGCTGAAACCCCTCGCGAAGTGACCGGGCTGGACGATGCGCTGACCACTGCCATGGCAGGCTACACGACCGATGGATCGATCCTGTACTGGCTCGACAGCCGGGGCCGCGACACCGCTGCCCTGTTTGCCGAAGATACCGCGACGGGTGATCGCACCTTGATTGCGCAGCATGACAAGGCCGATATCGGCGGCACCATGCGCCATGCCAAGACCGGCGTAGTACAGGCGTGGAGCGCAACCTATCTGCGCAGGGAGGACCACCCGCTCGACAAGGATATCGGCGATGCTCTGGCTTGGCTGCGCGAACGGCTGGAAGGTGATTTCGGCGTGCAGTCGCGCACTGATGACGATCGCCGCTGGCTGGTGTGGAACGATCCGCTGACCGGACCGATTGCAGCCTATCTGTTCGACCGCGACGCGATGAGCCTGCGGCAATTCTATGTGACCAAGCCGGAGCTGGAAGGCGCTCCGCTCCAACCGATGCACGCGCTTGAAATCAAGGCGCGTGATGGCCTGACCCTCCCCAGCTATCTCACCCTGCCCCCGCAATCTGATCCGGATGCGGCAGGCGTGCCCGATGCGCCGGTGCCGATGGTCCTGCTGGTCCACGGCGGCCCCTGGGCGCGCGATGGATACGGTTTCAATCGTACGCACCAATGGCTCGCCAATCGCGGCTACGGCGTGCTGAGCGTCAACTTCCGCGGCTCGACCGGCTTTGGCAAAAGCTTCATCAGCGCCGGTGACAAGGAGTGGTCGGGCAAGATGCATGATGATCTGATTGATGCGGTGAACTGGGCCGTCGATCAGGGCATTGCGGAGAAGGACAAGATCGCGATCATGGGCGGCTCCTACGGCGGTTATGCCACGCTGGTCGGACTGACATTCACGCCGGAAGTGTTCGCCTGCGGAGTTGACATCGTCGGCCCGTCCAACCTCGAAACGCTGCTGGAAACGATCCCGCCCTATTGGGAACCGATGGTAAAGCAGTTCCATGAACGCATGGGCGACCCGACCACGCCCGAAGGCCTGCAATTCCTGAAAGACATCAGCCCGCTGTACAAGGCGCATGAAATTACCAAGCCGCTGCTGATTGGCCAGGGCGCGAATGATCCGCGCGTGAAGCAGGCCGAAAGCGATCAGATCGTGGAAGCGATGGAGCAAGAGCAGGTGCCCGTTACCTATGTACTGTTCCCCGACGAAGGCCATGGCTTCGCGCGGCCCGAAAACAACATTGCCTTCAACGCGATTGCAGAGAATTTCCTTGCCGAAGTTCTCGGCGGGCGCGCAGAGCCGGTGGGCGAAGTGCTGGACGCCTCAACTGCGGAAATCCGCACCGGGCGAGAGCATGTGAAGGGACTGAACTGATGGACGATTACCAAAGCATATTTATCACCGGCGGTGGCAGCGGCATCGGGCGCGCCGTGGCACAGCGCTTTTCGCGTGGCGGCTGGTTCGTCGGCCTCGCCGACGTGGACGAAGCGGGCATGGCTGAAACGGGCGCATTACTGCCGGACGGCACATGGTCAGCGCACAAATTGGACGTGCGCGATCCGCAGGAATGGGAAACGGCGTTGTCCGATTTCAACGAGGCTTGCGGCGGCCGGATCGATGCCTTGGCCAACAACGCCGGTGTTGCTTTGGGTGGCCGACTGGATGCGCTTTCTACCGAGGAAATCGACCGTACGCTGGCTATTAATCTCAGCGGCGTGATCTATGGCGCACGCGCGGCCTATCCATATCTGAAGGCTGCTGCGCCGGGGTCATGCCTCGTCAACACATGCAGCGCTGCCGGCCTGTACGGCCAAGGCGGCATGACCATCTACTGCGCCAGCAAATTCGGCGTGCGGGCGCTTACCGAAAGCCTCGATATCGAGTGGGCCGCCGACGGTATCAGGGTAACCGATGTGATGCCCAGCTATATCGACACCCCGCTTCTTGCCGGGTCCAGCCACGCCAAAAGCAATACGCCCATCCGTGAAAGTGTGCAGCGTGCCGGGCTGGAATTCACTCCGGTGGAGGAAGTCGCAGAAACATTCTGGCGCGCAGTCCAAGGCGGCGATCTGCATAATCCCGTGGGCAAGACCGCCAAGATGGTCGCCCGCGCTGCCCGCTGGATGCCGTCCTACGTGCGTGGCAAATCGCGCAAGCTGGCCGAAAAGGGCGCGAAGCTGATGGGTTGACGGGGTCTCCCCTCACCCGGATACGGGCACGGAGAGGATACATCCATGCAGAAGAGCATTTTCATCACCGGCGGCGGATCGGGCATCGGGCGCGCCATGGCGCAGCATTTTGCGGCGGAGGGCTGGCTGGTCGGTATTGCCGACCGCAATCAGGCAGGAATGGATGAAACCAGCGCACTGCTGCCCGAAGGCCAGTGCCGCACTTACAAGTTCGACGTCACCGACCGCGAGGCATGGGCCGCAGACCTGTCTGCCTTCACGCAGCATACCGGCGGCAGGCTGGATGTGCTGGCCAACAACGCCGGCCTGCCCTCAGGCGGACCGCTGAGCGAAGTGACGCATGAGGAGCTTGACCTGTTGCTGGATGTAAACCTGCGCGCAGTGTTTTACGGTGCGAAGGCCGCCTTCCCCTACCTCAAGGCCGCAGCGCCGGGGTCTTGCCTGCTCAACACCGCCAGCGCGGCAGCGATCTACGGGATGGCCAATCAAAGCGTTTACGGCGCGACCAAGGCTGGCGTTAAGTCGATGACCGAAAGCCTCGATGCCGAATGGGCGCCGCTCGGCATCAAGGTCCGCTCGCTCATGCCAAGCTTTATCGACACACCGCTGCTCCAAAATCCGCCTAACCGCAGCCGCAATACGCCTATTCGCGAAGCTGTGATCAAGGCTGGCCTGGAATTCACGCCGGTCGAAGTGGTCGCGCAGGAAGCATGGAACGCGGTGCACGGTGACAAGGTGCACATCCTTGTTGGCAAGACGGCGAAAAAGATGAACCTGATCGCCAAGCTGTTCCCCGGCAAGCTGCGCCAGCGTGCGCGGACCTTGGCCAGCGCGCATGAACGTAGCGAGGGCCGGCCTGCGAGCGATTAGCGGCGGGCGGCCAAAGCGGTGCCAGCCATGCGGATTACGCCAACAGTTCCTCGATCGCGCGGGCCATTTTCATGTCGAGCAGCGAAAGCCCGCCCGCATCATGGGTGGTCAGCTCAATATCTACCTTGTTGTATACGTTGGACCATTCGGGATGGTGATCCATTTTTTCGGCCAGCAGCGCCACTCGCGCCATGAACGCAAACGCTTCGCTGAAATCGTCGAATTGAAATGTGCGGCCAATGGCATCGCCCCCGCGTGTAAACGCCCAGCCGTTTAGCGTCCCGAGCTCCTCTTCAGCGTCGCTGCGCGTCAGACCTTCAACTGCCATCATGTAATTCCCCAATTTCGAATGCTTGCGCGCTGCGCCTACATTGCCCTAACGCAGAATGCGATGGAACCGTGCCGATTAGCCGCGACTGAACTTGCCTGCAGGCGCGGCGACCGCGTGCTGTTTAGCGGCCTTTCCCTGGCGCTGGAAGCCGGCGAGGCATTGCAGGTCACTGGCCCCAACGGCACAGGAAAATCCAGCCTCATCCGGATTCTTGCCGGATTGATGCGACCTTTCGCGGGGGATGTAGAACGCGCAGGTTCCATGGCGCTCATTGATGAACGGCTTGCGCTGGACGAACACCTGCCGCTGGGCAGCGCACTGGACTTCTGGCAAAAACTGGATGGCTGCGGCGTGCCGGATGCCGCTCTTGCAACATTGCAGCTTCAAGGATTGCTCGAAGTCCCCGTGCGCTTTCTTTCCACTGGCCAGCGCAAACGCGCAGGCCTGGCCCGTCTGCTGAACAGCGGGCGGCAAGTGTGGCTGCTGGATGAGCCGCTGAACGGATTGGACGATCAGGCGCGCGGCGCGGTAGAGGCCTTGCTGGCACTGCATTGCGGCGGCGGGGGAATTGCTGTTGTCGCCAGCCACCAGCCAATTGCCCTGCCCGGCCAGAAAACACTGCATCTGCCGAATTTCACCGCATGAAAGCTTTGATGGCTCTGCTCCGGCGCGATCTTGGGGCGCTGCTTCCCGGTTCCTCGCGCGGCAACTCGCTTTTACCGCTGTTATTTTTTCTCGCCGTGTCGATGCTATATCCTTTTGCTGTGGGACCGGAGCCGGAATTGCTGGCCGCAACCGGCGGCGGCGTGATCTGGGTGGCCGCACTGCTGGCTGCGATCCTTCCGCTCGACCGGTTGCTTGCGCCGGATGTGGAAAGCGGTTTTTTCGATCAATGGGCTTTGCGCGGCATTGCGGAAGAGGTGGTGGTCGCTGTGCGGTTGCTGGCCCATTGGCTCAGCTTTGGCCCCTTCATTATCGCCGCAGCATTCCCTGCAAGTGCACTGGTCGGGATCGATGGGCCAACACTGCACGTAGTGCTGCTGGGCTTGCTGGCGGGAACCCCCGGATTGGCTGCCATCGGCATAATCATTGCCGCTGTGACAGTAGGGCTTAAAGGCGGCGGAGCGGCGCTTTCCGGCCTGCTTATGGTACCGCTCGCGGTTCCGTTGCTCATCTTTGGCGCCGGCTCCCTATCGACCGGCGGTGAAAGCGGGCTTGCGCTGACGGCGGCAATCAGTCTGGTTCTGGTCGCCATTGCGCCTTTTGCGGGCGGCGCCGCGATCAGGGCTGCCCGAGAGGGTTAAACCTTCTCAGTATGGCGGGTGATAATCGTCCCGCCGTAACGTCAGCATGTAATCGACAAGCTGCTCAACTTCATCTTCGTCCAGATAAAAATCCATCTGCTCGGGATAATTATGCGCCTCGGTAAGCCAGAAGGTCAGCGTTTCACGCGTCAGGCCGGGAGTATTGGCAATAACCGGCCATTCCGGTGCGGCAGAATTGGGCGACAAGCCATAGGCTTCGACAGAGTGGCACCCCGCGCAAGCGGCCTGCGCCAATGCGTGAGCCTCCCGGTGCTGTTCTGCGACAGGGGCGGCAGTTACGGGTTCGGGTGTTTCGGCATACTGGCAAGCGCCAAGCAGCGACGCTGCGGCTATGACAGCGGCGATGACAAAGGTGGTTTTGATTTCCATAGTCCGAACCTTCTTGTGTGATTTCACCAACACTTAGGCCCAAATGACAGACAATCTTTGCGCCAGATCAAATATAGGGCGGCTTGTCCAAACCGGTTGGCGATTTGGTGAAAAGCTCTGCACCGTCTTCTGTGATGCCGATAGAATGTTCAAACTGTGCCGATAACGACTTGTCCCGCGTTACCGCAGTCCAGCCGTCATTGAGCAATTTGACATGGGCGCGGCCCAGATTGATCATCGGTTCAATGGTCATGAACATGCCGGCCTTCAGTTCCGGACCGGTGCCAGCTCGCGCCGCATGGACGACTTCGGGCGCATCATGGAACAGACGCCCCAGCCCGTGCCCGCAAAAATCGCGGACGACACCGTACCGGCGGCTCTCGGCAATTTTCTGGATAGCTGCACCAATATCGCCCAGCCGCGCGCCGGGCCGAACCTGGGTTATGCCTGCCATCAGGCATTCATAAGTTACGTCCACCAGCTTTTTCGCCTTCAGCGGCACATCGCCGACAAGGAACATCCGGCTGGTATCACCGTGCCATCCATCCAGCAGCGGGGTTACATCGATATTGACGATATCGCCGTCTTTCAAACGTTTGTCGCTGGGGATGCCGTGACAGACGACGTGATTGATGGAAATGCAGCAGCTGTGGGTATAGCCGCGATAGCCAAGCGTCGCAGGAACTGCGCCGCCGTCCAGCGTCATTTCGCGCACCACGCGGTCAAGTTCTTCCGTGGTCACACCGGGCTGCACCCGCGCTGCCATCTCGTCCAGAATGCGCGCGGCCAGCTGGCCAGCCTTGCGCATGCCTTCAAAGCCTTCCGGCCCGTGAAGTTTGATGGTCCCGTCGCGGTAGACAGAGGTGTCGGCGGTTACGTGCTGATATTGCGTCATGCCGGTGTATGTAGCGACTGGCGCGCCAAATTGCGAGACAGTTGAAGGTCCGCCCTTTTGGCGCCCGTTTCAGTTCCGCACGCTAAAGGCTTCGCGGTACTCTGGTCGAACAATGGCAAGCAGATCTTCATCCATGTTAAACGTGAATTCGTACGAGCCTTCGGCATACGGACCGGCAAGATAAGGCGCGATCTGGATGCCGATCCGGTTGAAAGTCCGCCCGTTGCTGGAACCGAGCAGCAGGTTTGTTTCATCCGGCTTGATGCAGGCATCGAAAATGTCCGTCGAGCCGGCCTCTACCGGTGCCCCTCTGCGCTTCTCACGTTCGGCATTCAGCGCTTCGCACAATCGTTCTCCGAGTGCATTGTCCAATGCTTCCGCCGAGGTGAAGAAGGCAACCGGTTCAAGCGGGCGATCGCCTTCCTTATCCCAAACGATGGTATCAAAACCGTAATTGGGATGTGCGCCGCCGCGATAACTGTCGAGCGCGGCAGAGAGACTGAGCCAGCCTGGCAGGTCTGCGACAACTTCCCACGAAGTGCCGCTGGAATACATGTTGAACGGAAATCCATTTTCGCGTGCCTCTGCCCGTCCCCGCGCCGCGTCCCGTTCAATGGCCTGCCGCCGTCTTTCCATCCGCTGGTCGAGCCAGGCAGCAAGGGCCGGAAGCTCTCCGGCCTGTTGCGGATAGGAATATTCGAACAGGAAACTGTCCGTTTCGGTCGATACATCGCGTGCACCGCCAGTCGCTTCGCCTTTTGCAGTTTCGCTGGCATCCGGAACCGGCAAATCCGTCACAGGCACGTCTGGCGTAGCTGGGGGAACGGGTTCGTCGCCACCAGAGGGTACATTACAGCCCGACAAGGCGAGCAGCGGTGCCAAAACCAAAATGATTCGTCGCAACATCAATTCCCAGCTTTTCAAACGCGGGCGAAAACGGCAAGCGATATTCCATGAGTATTGCAGACAACCTGATACGCCCGGATCGCGGGCAAGACGCTATTGCGATCCACCTTGTCAACAAAGATACGTTCGAGAGCTTTGCGAAAGCGCTGAGCGGACCGCAGCGCGCAGCCCTTTCGGCGCAGAAATTTGCCGGCGGCGGATACCAGACAGGGATCGTACCTGATGGAGAAAGCTGGTTTGCCGTTGGCGGCGTTGCCGATCCGGCAGAGCTTTCAAGCTGGTGCCTCGCCAGGCTTGCCGAGACGCTCCCGGAAGGAACATACCGCTTGCATGGCCGACAGCCCGGTCCGGCCATGCACGGCTGGCAAACAGCACAATACACATTCGAACGATACAAGAAGGACGAGGAGGCCGAAGGGCCGCGCGTTCTGCTTACAGAAGATGTAGCGAAGATCGATCTGGCAATCGCGGAAGCGGTCGCCACCGGGCTAGTAGCCGACATGGTCAATACGCCAGCCGAAGACATGGGCCCAGCCGCAATCGAAGCGGAAGCAGAGCGCATGGCAAAGGCGCACAATGCCGATCTTAACGTGATCCGCGGTGACTCGCTGGAAACCGGATACCCGATGATACATGCCGTAGGCCGGGCGGCAGACCGCAAACATGCGCCCCGTCTGGTCCATTTTACATGGGGCAGTGCGGATCACCCGCGCGTGGCCATTGTGGGCAAAGGTGTGAGCTTTGATTCCGGCGGTTTGGATGTGAAATCAGCTGCCGGAATGAAGCTGATGAAAAAAGACATGGGCGGCGCTGCCCACGCGCTCGCGCTGGCCGAATTGATTATGAAGGCTGGCCTAAAGGTATATTTGCACTGCCTGGTGCCCACGGTCGAAAACGCCATCTCGGGCAATGCTTTCCGGCCCGGAGACATATTGAACAGCCGCAAGGGCCTGACCGTGGAAATCGGCAATACCGATGCCGAAGGCCGCCTGATTCTGGGAGATGCCCTGACTTTGGCAAGCGAAAGCGATCCTGAGCTGATCATTGATTTCGCGACACTGACAGGCGCGGCCCGGGTCGCTGTGGGTCCCGATCTGCCTGCCCTGTTCACACGCCGCGATCAAACCGCAGACCAGCTGATTGCCGCGGGCCGCGCGCATGATGACGAGCCCTGGCGTCTGCCGATCCATGATGCATATGCCGAATGGCTGAAATCCGACCTTGCCGATCTCAACAACGCGCATGGCAATTCCTTTGCCGGCGCCAGTGTGGCTGCATCTTTCCTCGACAGATTTGTGGGCGAGGACATCGACTGGGCGCATTTCGACACGTTCGCATGGCGCCCTTTTGCAAAACCTGGTCGGCCGAAAGGCGGCGGAGCGCTGGGCCTGCGCGCGGCATTCCACATGTTGCGCGGTCGGTATGGCTGATGCCACACTTGCCGGGTGAGAGCGGTGCGTCTAAGCGCGCAGCTTCACGAATGGACAAAGCAATTTCCAAGAGGGTGGCTGATTGAGCCAAGCTGATACTTCCAATGGCGATAGGCCAACCGGCGCCAGCCAGGTGCAAGGTCCATACGTTTTGGCCGGTGCCATCGCACGCCCTGATCCGCGGAAGGATCCGATCCGAGGTGACTTGGCCCATATCGCTCTGGCCGGAAAGCATTTCGTGCCCCACTATGCCGTGCCGCAGCCGCGCACAGTGATGCCCGGCGGCGCATCCTTGCTTACCGACCCGCAGGACGATGCAGAGGAATTGTGCGTGTTGATGGAAGGTGACAGTTTCGAAGTGCTGGACGAGGCAGGCAAATGGGTCTGGGGTTGCTTGTCGGTCGAAGGGCCGGTGGGATACATTCGGGCAGACCGTCTTGAGAGACTGGCCTGATGGCGCATACGGTATTTATTGACGGTGCCGAAGGCACAACCGGGCTGGAAATCGTAGACCGGTTGGAAGGCCATGCCGATTTCGAACTTGTCCGGCTGAGTGACGCAGAGCGCAAGGATACCGAATGCCGCCGCTCCGCACTCAACTATGCCGATTTCGCGATACTGTGCCTGCCGGACGACGCCGCCCGCGAAGCGGTTGCCCTGCTTGACGAAAGTTCAGGGACCCGCGTGATCGACGCATCCACGGCACACAGAAATGCGGCCGGCTGGATATATGGTTTTCCCGAACTTGTCGGGCCCAGTGTGATTGCAGGCGCTGCGAGGGTCGCCAATCCGGGATGCTATCCGACCGGTTTTCTTGCCCTGATCGCTCCACTGGTGCGGGCCCGCCTGTTGCCGCGCGACTGGCCGTATACGGTCAATGCCGTATCGGGATATTCCGGCGGCGGAAAATCCATGATCCAGCGTTTCGTGGAAGAGCCTGACATCGCCTACCGCGCTTACGGCATGACGCTTGACCACAAGCACCTGGAAGAAATGCAGCGCAAGGCAGGGCTGGAACATTCGCCTGTATTTTCGCCAGCCGTCGTTCCTGCATTCCGCGGGATGCTGGTGGAAGTGCCGCTCGCAATATCTGCGATGCGCTCCGCTGCGAAGCCGGACAAGCTGCGCGCCGAACTGAAGCGCTACTTTGCCGAATCCGCCTTGATCACCGTCCATGACAATGAACAGCCGTCGGAACTGCTGTTGCGCACCGATGCAGAGCCGTCGGACCGGCTCGACCTATGGGTATTCAGCGACCCGGAAGGCAAGACTGCGAGGCTTGTCGCGCGGCTGGATAACCTTGGCAAAGGCGCCAGCGGGGCCGCTGTGCAATCACTCAACCTCATGGCTGGTTGTAACGAACTGGCAGGCCTGCGGGTCTGACAAACGCGGCTCGCGTGCCCAGCAATTGGGCACGCTTGCCTGCATTTTCACCATGCACGTTTCAGCGCAAATGCTGCCGTGCGCACGATTGTTCTGCGAAACACCCGGTCAGCGCTGATAATGTTGCGAATCCGCCCTTTCGCATAGGCGTGTGATTGTCTACGCCTCGTTGTCACGCTCTGGCATGATTCTTGAAACTCCCTGTGGCAGGTGATCCAGCCGCAGACATCGGTTTCAGAACGATGCGGACCGGATGGCGTGTTTGCGCGTTGACCGTGTGGGGCGCGGAGATGCTGATAGGGACGGTAACAATAACGTGAAAAAAATCGAAGCCATCATCAAGCCATTCAAATTGGACGAAGTGAAAGACGCGCTGCACGAAGTGGGTATTTCCGGAATCACGGTAACCGAAGCCAAGGGCTTTGGCCGGCAGAAGGGCCACACGGAACTGTATCGCGGTGCCGAATATGTGGTCGATTTCCTGCCCAAGGTGAAATTGGAAATCATCGTACCCGATGCCATGGCAGACCAGGTCGTCGAAGCTATTGCCGGGGCCGCCCAGACCGGGCGCATCGGCGACGGCAAAATCTTCGTATCCGATATCGGAACGGCAATCCGCATTCGCACCGGCGAACGGGATGAGGACGCGCTTTAAAGCCGCCAGCCCGACACAAACTTATCCAACATCACAACAATTCTATCCCAGAAGGAACGACAACAATGGCCAGTGCAAAAGACATCGTAAAGCTCATCAAGGATGAAGAAATTGAATGGGTTGATGTGCGTTTCACTGATCCCAAGGGCAAGTGGCAGCATCTTTCCATGTGCGCCGACGTCATCGATGAAGACGCGCTTGAAGAAGGCCTGATGTTCGATGGTTCTTCCATCGAAGGCTGGAAAGTCATCAATGAAAGCGACATGATCCTGAAGCCGGATCTGGACGCGACCTATATCGATCCGTTCAGCGCCACGCCGATGTTGATCATCGTGTGCGACATTGTCGAACCCAGCGATGGCTCCCTGTATGGCCGTGACCCGCGCTCAACCGCAAAGCGCGCCGAGGAATATGTGAAGTCCAGTGGCCTTGGCGACACGATCTATGTCGGGCCGGAACCTGAGTTTTTCATGTTCGATGATGTGCGCTTTGAAGATGGCTATGCCGGATCAGGCTACCAGATCGACGATATCGAACTGCCGACCAACACCGGCACCGAAATCGAAGGCGGCAATATGGGCCACCGTCCGCGTGCCAAGGGCGGTTATTTCCCCGTGGCACCGGTCGACAGCTGCATGGATATCCGCGCCGAGATGGTCACGACCATGAAGGAAATGGGCCTGCCGATGGACAAGCAGCACCACGAAGTGGCCGCTGCCCAGCACGAACTAGGTATGACCTTCGGCACGCTGGTGGAAACCGCTGACCGTATCCAGGTGTACAAGTATGTCGTGCACCAGGTCGCCCATGCTTACGGCAAGACGGCGACTTTCATGCCCAAGCCGATCAAGGACGATAACGGTTCCGGAATGCACACCCACATGTCGATCTGGAAAGACGGCAAGAACACATTTGCGGGCAATGGTTATGCCGGCCTGTCGGAACAGTGCCTGTATTACATCGGCGGCGTCATCAAACACGCCAAGGCGATCAACGCTTTCTCCAACCCGACCACCAACAGCTACAAGCGTCTGGTACCGGGCTTTGAAGCACCTGTGCTGCTCGCCTACTCGGCGCGCAACCGCTCCGCTTCGTGCCGCATTCCGTACGGCGCAGGCGAAAAGGCCAAGCGCGTTGAATTCCGCTTCCCCGATCCGCTCGCCAATCCGTATCTGTCCTGTGCAGCGCTGCTGATGGCCGGCATTGACGGGATCAAGAACAAGATCCACCCGGGTGAAGCCATGGACAAGAACCTCTACGACCTGCCGCCGGCAGAGCTCGCCGAAGTTCCAACCGTTTGCGGCTCCTTGCGTGAAGCTCTCGAATCCCTCGAAGCCGATCACGAATTCCTTCTGGCCGGCGGTGTGTTCACCAAGGACCAGATCGATGCCTATATCGAACTGAAGTGGGACGAAGTGCACCGTGTGGAAATGACTCCGACCGCAGTTGAGTATGATCTTTACTACAGCGCCTGATTTGCCGCGCTAACGATCAACCAGATCACCAAGAGGGGCCGCTCGGGAAACCGGGCGGCCCTTTTTGCTGTTTCGGTACAGAACTGGGCCTTCAACGCATTGCCAACATGCCGCGCCTGCCGGTCACAATGAACGCGGCGAGCAGCATCAGCGCCCAGAACATCGTCAGCCAGTCGAGCGGTGCTGGACCAGTGACAAACCCGAGATGCGCCAACAACGCCCATGTGCCGCCAACAAGGACAACGAGGTAGAACGATGTCGATCCCGCCTCTTTTCCGACCGCCTGCATCAGCTCATCCTGGAATTTGATGGACTTGAGTGAGGTAAACACGGCCACAACGCTCAAGACGACATAGGACACCAGCGCCACCACCGGGCCAATCACCCCGCCCTGTCCTGACAAAGCGACGATAAGCAAAGCAAGCCCCGCAACGGCCATGCCGATGGTTGAAAACATGAGCATGCCGCGCTGCTCGTCCAGTTCCTCCGCATCCTCAACATTCAAGAACCGCGCACCAGCCTTCGGATTGACAAGGCCAATCCCGATAGCCCCTGCCGTCAGCAGATAGACAAGCGCAACCAGTGCGGCGACTTCACGCGATGCTCCCAAGTCGCCCAGCAAGCCAGTGTCAATCAGTTCCATAAGGCCCATAGCGCCTAAGAAACCGGCCACTCCTCCCAGTATTAGCGCAAACAGCGTTTTCTTGAGCTTACGCTTCTTTTCAGTCGCTTCGAATTCTGTGTCGGTCATGGCTGCGGCTCCCAATCGTCAATAAAAAGCTCCGGCACGTTCACGCCGAATAATTTCGACATGCGCAGTGCCAAGGGCAGTGATGGATCATATTTATCTGTCTCGACCGCGTTGACCGTCTGGCGTGATACACCCAGTCGCCGGGCAAGTTCACCCTGGCTCCAGCCATGCTTTTCGCGATATTCCTTCAAGCGGTTCTTCACCAAATCATCCAATCTACCTGTAAAGAGCTCTTTACTGTAAAGACCTCTTGTCAGTCAAGAGCTCTTTACAGGCCTTTCCTACACAGAGCCTTGCTCCCTAGCGCCGTGATCCAATTCAGCGCAGGAAAGGCCGCAATCATGGACCGCAAGCCACTCTTCGATATCATCCGACGCATCATCGGGCGTCCGTTTCGCCAGAACGAGGTGGACGCAATCGATCGCGTTCTTGACCGCGGGATTGCGGATCCGGTCACCGGTGGCTCCGGAGATGCAAGCGAGATGCACCATCGTTCGATCGGGCCAGACGGCATTGCTCTCATCAAGCGATTTGAAGGCTGTGCCAGACGGCGCAGCGACGGGCAGTTCGCCGCATATCCCGATCCGGGCACAGGCGCTGATCCCTGGACCATCGGTTGGGGAGCAACTGGCAAAGGGATCGGTCCGGGAACCGTGTGGTCGCAAGAACAATGCGATGCGCGGCTGGAGGCGGATCTGGTGCGTTATGCGAATGACGTTGATCGCGCCTTGGGCGACGCGCCGACCAGCCAGTCGCAGTTCGATGCCATGGTCAGTTTTCACTACAATACCGGTGCCATCAGCAAAGCCACTTTGACGCGCAAGCATAAGGCAGGCGACATTGCCGGGGCGGCGCGCGAATTCGATCGCTGGTGCTACGCCGGCGGGCGCGTGATGAAAGGCCTTGTTCGCAGACGCTGCGCTGAAAGTACGCTGTACCGAAAGTGACGAATGTTTACTCGGTTCATCGTATTCGTGGAACTCGAACCACGCGCGCTCCGTTGCGGCTTGTAACGGAGATAAAGAAATGAAGTATCTGGTCACAGCAATATCCGCGCTCGCATTGGCTGCAAGCCCTGCGATTGCGCAAGGCAACGGCAATGGCGCTGGCAACGGCAACGCCAATGGCGCTGGCAATGCGAATGGCAATCGCGGGGGCGCGTCTCAGCAGGCAGATCGCGGCAGTCCCGGAAACGGGAATGCGCAGAACCGCAATCGCGGCGAAGGCCAGCGCGGCGGCCAGGGAAGTAATCAGCGCCCCGACAATCGAGGCGGGAACGCGGATCGCGGCAATACCGGTCGTGGCAACCAAGCCCAGCCAGATCGCGCTCGCGGCAACGCAACTGGTGGTTCCAATCGCAATGATCGCAATCGCGCAGACCGCGATCGTAATGACGGATTGATTGATCGCATCTTCTATCGCGAAACCGGCATCATAGACGGGTGCCCTCCCGGCCTTGCCGCCAAACGCAATGGCTGCCTGCCGCCTGGACAGGCGCGGCAGCGTGACAGGACGAACCGGTTCGGCAGAAATGCTCCGAACTGGTGGGGCCTTCCTTACCAGAGCGGCAACTTTTTCTACGATGATGGCGTCCTGCTGCGTTACGATGGAAACCGCGTTTCGGGCTACATTCCGCTGCTTGGCGGCGCATTGGCCATCGGCAATCCGTGGCCGCGCGGCTACGGTAATAACCGGGTGCCGGATTACGAATCGCGCTTTTATGGACTTGGCGACAACTATCGGTACGCCGATAACGTAGTATACCGCTTAGACCCGCAGACTGCTGCGATCACCTCTATCGCGGCGCTCCTGACGGGGAACGAATTCGTGGTCGGTCAGGCCGCACCGCAAGGTTACGACGTTTACAATGTGCCCTACGGCCAGCGAGAGCGGTATCGCGATACACCGGATGCCTATTACCGTTACAATGATGGCTATGTTTACCGGATCGATCCGGAAACGCGGCTGGTTGCCGCTGCTTTCGAACTGCTGCTTTGAGGGAATTGATCATGTTGCCTAATAATTTCGGGCGCGCGTCCATGTGCGCGATTGCCGCAGCAAGTCTGCTGGCTCTTGCCGCATGTGGTGCGGAGCCATCAGCCCAGGGACCAGACACAGCGCAAAACGCGCCCGGTACGCAGAATATTGCCGCCCTGATCGCCGGCGCGGATAATTTGAACACGGTGGAGGAGCTGGTCGAAGATGCAGGCCTGGCGCAAACGTTTGACGGAATGGCTGCCTACACCGTTTTCGCTCCGACTGATGGCGCGCTTGCAGCGCTGGATGAAAGCTTCAGCGGTGCTGAAGCGCGGCCCGCATTGATTGCCGCGCTGCGTGATCATATCGTGCCTGGCTATCTGACATCGGAAGACCTCGTGGCCGCGATCGAAGCCAGTGGCGGGCCGGTCGAAATGCAAACGATGGGAGCAGGCGCGCTGACCTTCGATATGGACGGGGATACTTTGACTGTGACTGCGGCTGATGGTTCTTCATCCGCCGCCATCACAACTGAAATGCTCGGCGTGAATGGCGTGGTTTTGCCGGTTGATGCGGTTTTGAAGGACATCAGCCCCGAAGGTTAATAGTCGCGCCGGTATTCCAACGCTGCGCTATTGCGGCCCACAGTACTTACGGTCGCCAGCAGGTTGAGCCAGCTGGTCACGCGGAATTCCACATTGCTGGCGGAATAGCCCGCACCGTCCGTGATAATTTCGACATAGAACCGGCGGCCGAAGTTCTTGCCCAAAGCGACAGAGGTACCCCTGTCCAGCGCCGGGTCAGCGGCCACAATGCGCAACCGGTCGAGGCCGATAGCGTTGCGCAGCTGGTTGATCGGGCCAACGCCTGATCCACCACGAAGGCTAGCGACCGCAGCGCCCAATTGCAGGGCATCGGTAGCCGAAAGATTGGTTATTGAACCGCCGAACAGCAACCGCGCCAACAACTCTTCCTCCGGCAACGCAGGTACGGACGAGAATGCTATATCCGGCTGGCTGGCGTTGCCACGCACGTTCACTGTCACAGAAAGCGCATCCACCTCGGTCTCTGCGACCAGATCAATCCGCGGATCGATGGGCGCATTTTCATCGAAGTAGATATCACCTTGCGTGATCTCGAACCGCGTTCCTGCAAATGAGTAGAAACCCTGCCGCGGTACCACGCTGACTTCGCCGCCAAGACGCGGATCGTCAGTCGTCCCGCGGATTTGGAGGTTATTTGTCCGCCATTCGCTTTCCAGACCCATTCCGTCGACCTGGATACCGCCCGGTGCGCGAACATCGATCAGATAGCGCCATGGGCCGGTGTTCACAGCAACCGGGGCCACATCAGCCGGCAAATTGATTTGCCTGGTATTGACGCTTGGCAATTGCGCAATCGCTTCTGCAGTCATGCCCAGTCGCCATCGAACATCACTGGCGCGCAGACGGCCTGCAATCGTGCCGCCCACGCCGTTCGAAACAATCCGCATCGGCCCGGTAATCGTGGCGCCCATATTGGCGATATCAAGGATCTGGGCATTTGTGGCAGCCAGTCGAATATCCATCCTGGGCCCACGTGATGCGGTGATGCCCGAAAGATCGATAAAGCCGCTCCCGCTCACACGCCCGCCGTTCGGCGCCGTCCCGGCAAAGCTGGTGAGGTTGAAACGCGATCCGTCGAACCGGCCACGTGCACTTACGCCGGTGACGTCTGTTCCAGTCAGCCCGCTGCGCACACGCAGCGCATCGCCTGAAATTGAACCACGCACTTGCGGATCACCCAAGGACCCGCGCAAATCCGCGGCCACTTCAAGATCGCCGGTAACATCAAGAAGGTCGATTGCGGCCAATCGCCAAAGCGCGGCAGCGTCACCGTTAAACCGCAATTGCGCGAACAAATCACCAGCATAAAGGCGCTGAATCAGGCTGCCGGTCTGCGGCAGATTGGCGATGCGCCCCTGCAAGCGCCCGTCCGCGTTACCGCCGTCGGATATGACTGCGCGCGCCTGAGCCAATGTCTCTGACAATTGTCCAACAATCGCGATATCCATCGGGCGCGAAGTCAGGAGGGAACTTGCGCGTGTCAGATCTTCGATCATCAGCCGAGCTTCACCGGTTGGCAACCCGCCGGCCCCGCCAGTAAATTCAAGCACGCCAGATACCGTACCGCCCACACCCAGTTCGCCTGTGAGAACATCGGCGAGGCCAAGCGGCATATTGGCGAGCGACACATTCCCCGACATCGAAGCGTCTGCACCGATGCGCCCGCTGGCGAGCACAAAGCCGTCGCCGAACGACAATTGCGACCGCTCCAACTGCCAGCCGCCGCCTTCCAGTGCTGTAAGCACAGCGCGGCGCGGCATGCTAATATCACGTCCGGCGTAGGATCCATCCACTGCCACCGCAATCCGTTCTGCGGTTGCATTGCCGTTGATCGCCAGTTCGAAGCGGCTTCCCCGCCTGCCCGTCAAAGCTGCGTCAAACGATCCGATCCCGTCGATCAGCTGCGCTCTTGCAGCCAGTCGGCCAATGAAAATGTTGCCGTATGACAGGCCCTGCAAACTGGCAAAGCCACGCACAGTCGTCCCGTCAGCCGATATCAGTCCGCTTGCGTCGATAGTTCCGCGATTGATGGCAAGCGGTGTGTCACCGCCGAAACGCGCATTGTTCGCATTCACATCGATATCGAAACCTTGCCCGCCATCGCGCACAGCGAGGCCGATAGTGCCGTCGATACCACCGCGCGACAGGTCCAGATCGCCCGCAACGCCGCCTTCGATGATTTGCAATACGCCCGAAACGCGCGATTGAGCCACGTCCAGCCGGGTAATGTCGATAAAAGTGTCACCATTCTCGGCGATGTTCAGATTGATCTGTCCATCGAATGCGCCAAGCAGCGATCCTCCTTGCGTATCGATGGCAAATCCGTTTTCTGACGGGGCCAGCACCACGCGCACATCGGTAAGTCCGGCGGCTGGAAGAGGATCGGCGAACACCAGTGCAGCGCGCGGGCCATCATCGGCCAGCAAGGCTTCCACCGTAAAGGGGCCGTAATCCACATGCCGTCCGGATCCGGCCAGTGTCGTGCCCTCTGCATCAACACGCCCATCAAGCGTCAGTGAAAGCTTGCTGGCATTGATGCGCATGTTATCGAAAGCGACCGGTGAGCCGGAGCCAAGCGAAAGGCCGCCGGTAAAGCGGATGTTCTCGCCTGCCAGGTTTGCGAGCGTAGCATTCGTGACCGTATCCACGCGGCCCTGCAAATCGGCATCAAGGCTCCACGGCGCTCCGCCGCCAATGGCAAAGCGGATTTGCGCGCCAGCGTCTATTGTCCCGATCCCGTCGAACGGCAGGTCTGCGATGTTCACTGGCCCCGTGACCTGCGTCAGGCCGGTCCCTAGATTGCTGTTAAGGCCTAGTTGCGCCTCCAGCCCCGAGAAGTTCACCGCCAGATTGTCTGAAAGAAGTTCACTGCCAGCATAGACCAGTGTCCCGCCGACTGTGCCGTTCACCAGCCGTGGATCGAACAGCGCGTTTCCGCTGACAATCCGTGCGATGCCAGCATCCACAGGCACAGTGAAGCGCGTTCCGTCATACGCCAGCGTACCGTTTTGCGTGACGCCGGACACTATGATCCCGCTCGCGTCGATTTCCGCGACATTCAGACGGTGGGGCACTGTCAGGTCGCGGAAGGCCCCGTTCAGTGTCGCCTCGAGATTGGCGCCATTCAGCGCAACATCTTCGGAAAACAGCGTGGGGTCGAGCAATTGTGCGGCGAGACGAACATTGTCGAAGCTGTTATTGGCCAGATCGATTGCGCCAGCACCATCGGCATTCACTCCGCTCGCGCGGAGTACGAAATCGCCTTCCAGAACGCTATCCTCCAACGTGCCGGACGCAGTCAGCATGACCGTCTCGCCCAGAGCGCGGGCTGGCAGACCCTCTACATATGTGCCGGGACGCGCCCGGCCGACAATGCGATATTGCCCGCCGTCGTTATAGATATCGAAATCAAGCAGGTCGGCACCGCCCTGTACCGCGTCCAGCTCGCCTTCCCAGGAAGTCCAGGTGCCATCGCCCTTCAATTGGACCGAAAGATCACTTTGCGCGCCGACCATGGCCGCCAGGAAGCCGTCACGGGGAGCCTGCCAATCAAGATCGAGGTCGAACCGGTCGCCATCCGGTTCGGCATGGACAAGCGCTTTAAACACATCGCCGCCGCCAAACTCACCGCCTGCATCCAGGTATACCAGCCCGTCGCGGATATTGGTTTCTGCGGCGAAATCCACTGTCCGCTCTTCACCCAGCAAGCCTTCGGCAACGGTCAGATTGACGATGGCAAAGCGGTCAATCCGGATATCGAAGTCGGGCAGAACCGGCGCATCGGGATCGCCTGCGATCAGTTCCGGCGCGGCGTAGAGCGTGCCGTCCGTCAGCACCAGATGGCGCACATCCAGCCCGCTGGTGAACCATTTGTACGGCCGCCAATTGAGATCAATCAGAGGGACTTCCAGGAACAGCGTGTCATTCGCATCGCGGAATTTGACGTCCTTCAGCGTGGCGCTCCACAGGACCGAACCTTCTATCTCGCCCACTTCCACAGATAGCCCGGAAGCTGGCGCGACTTGCGAAATCTGATCGACGATGAATTGTCGTCCCGGCGGTGTGTGCAGAAAGCCGACGAACAGAATCACGAGGGCGGCAATGCCCAGCAGCAGCCAGACAATCGCCTTGAGCGGAGCTGTCAGGAAGCGCCGTTTGCGCTTTGCCGGCGCGCCGGTTTCTGTCTCAACCAGAGCTTCGCCATCAGTGACCGCATCTCCGGACATCAGAAAGCCTGCCCCAAAGCGACATAGACCGCGATCCAATTGTCATTGGGACCCGGATTGACCGGAAAAGCTACGTCCAGCCGCAACGGGCCAAATCCGGTGGCGTAGCGAACACCTACACCCGCGCCGAATTTGATGGAGTCAAAGCTTGGCACCGCACCCTCGCCGACAGACCCTGCATCCACAAAGGGCACAACGCTGATCGCGCCATCCATGAAACTGGTGCCGATACGCGCCTCTGCCGACAGTTCGACCACGCTGCGACCACCGATGGGATTGCCTTCATCATTACGCGGACCGATTTCTCGGTAACCGTAACCGCGCACTGATCCGCCGCCGCCTGCGTAGATCCGCCGTGACGGGGCGATGCCTGCGATTTGCGCTCCTGGTATGCTTGCCACCCGCACCCGGCCCGCCAGCACGTTGTTTTCGCCGATCGACTGGTAATAGGATGCATCGGCCTGACTGCGAACGTAAAAGCTTTGCACGCCGTCATTGTCCGATATTTCAGGTGAAAGATTGGCGGATACGCGCCAGCCTTCGGTGGGATTGAGCAGATCGTCCGAATTATCCAGCTGCGCAAACAGCGGCAAAGCGGCGACAAAATAGGTCTCCCGTTCCAGCGCGTTGCCTTCGCTGTCCAGTTCGCTTTCCTGTGTCGCGACCAGTTCCAGCCCGACTGACCAGCTCAACTGTTTCTGGAACAATAGCGTGCTGATACGCTCGAACGTGCCGACGGCAGAGATGGTCCGTGCGTCATAGGCATCATAATCAATCGTGCTGGCATAGGCATCAAGCGTCAGGATACGGTCACGCCCGGTGAAATTGTTCTTGCGAACGGTGACGCCAAGCAGCTGTTCCTGAGTGCCGATTGTACCGCGCACACGAAGCAGGCCTTCGGACGGGAAGAAATTGCGGTGTTCCCACGATCCATTGATGCGAATGCCGGTTTCTGTACCGATGCCGATACCGGCCGCCAGGGAACGCAGCGGCGCCGGTTCAAGCGAAGCAGCCATGTTGAGCAGTCCCGGCTGGTCGCCAACCGGCTCTTCGACCACGACCGGGGTCAGTGTGACAGAGCCAACCAGACCGGTGGCAAGAATTGCGCGGCGCAGATCCATTTCATCACTGCGCCGATAAAGATCACCGGATTCCCAGCGCGCAATTCGCGTAAGGTGCTCGCCCGAAAGGAAATCGGGAAGATCGCTGGTCACGACACCAAGATTATATTTCCCGCCCGGTTCGACCGGCATGGTGAGATCACCTTCCACGCGGTCATGGTCGATCAGCAGCGCTGGCTCTTCAATCGCAGCAAACGCGAAACCGCTTTCGCCAAGCGCTGTATCAAGGTCTGCCTGCTCGGTTTCAATCGCATCGAGCGAGACGGGATCACCCGGATAAATCTCGAATACAGAACGCAACGCCGCGAAATCATCGCCTGCAGCGGAAAGGTTGCCAAGATCAACAGCGCCAAACCGGTACCGCACGCCCGGAATGATATCGAAACGCGCAGCCGGGTCCTGGAGATCAACTTCGATCCCCTCATCCACTTCGCCAACGCTCCTGATAATTTGTGCGTCGTAATAGCCATACACGCGAAGCATCTGCTGGAGCAGCGCCTCGTCATTGCGGGCCTGCACCCTCAGCCGCGCGAGATTGCCTTCATCGTCCAGCTGTTCAATCGTTGAAAGCGCTTTGAACCGGTCAAGGAATTCATCGCGTTCGGGGAACAGCGACGTGTCCGACGGGAAGACCAGTACCAGTTCTTCGGAAATGCGTTCTTCACTGCCTGCGGGGATCGGCGGGATTTGCTCTTCGAAGGTGGCAAACTCTATCGGCTCTTCGGGTTCGAGCGGCGCAAGCTGCGGCAGATCGACCTGTTCGGGCCACGGAATCGTAATCTGTGGCATTTCCGCCAGCGGAGCATCCGGATCAAGCGGAAGCGGCGCATCTTCCTGCTCTGCCGCCTCTGCAGTCACACCGTCGCGCGCCCATTCTTCAGGATTATCGACGGCAGAATCCGGAATCAGATCCTCAAGGCTCGGTGCATCTTGCCTGTCTTGCGCAAGCACAGGTTGCGCGGTGAGCGCCAGGACCGCCGCCAAGGCAGTGGTCAGTCTGGATAGAGCTGGGGCGATATCAGGCGAGTTTGTATTCGCGCTGCAAGCCAGGTGTGTTGTCTTTGGAACCGCCATCGGGTGCTGGTGCTCTTTCTCCGCCCCCGGAGGTAACCCGCTCGATAAGATCGCGCTGTTCTGCATCGGACAGACGGTGCCAGCCATCCGGGCCAAGCAGTTCAAGCGGGCGGAAGCGTACCTTGTACTGCATCCGGTCCGATCCTTCCACCCAGTAACCAAGGTAGACATAGGGAAGCCCCAGGTCCGCAGCCCGGCGAATATGGTCAAGAATGACATATGTACCAAGCCCGTTGCGGTCCTCGTGCTCCGGGTCATAGAAGCTGTAAATCATGGAAAGACCGTCGGCCTGCCTGTCCATCAGGCAAGCCGCGACCAGGCGACCCTGTGTTCCGTTATCAGAAGGTTCCCTGTATTCAACGACAAAACTCGAAACGCTGGTGTGTTCGACCATATCGGCGAAGTCGATTTCATCCATCGCTGCCATGCCGCCGCCGGGATGGCGATGTTCGAGATAGCGTTGCAGCAGATCAAATTGTTCAGTGGTTGCCCAGGGGCGGCATTCGGCAGTCACTAGATCGGAATTGCGCTTCAAAATGCGCTTCTGCGAACTTGATGGCCGATAATCCATGGCCGCGACGCGAACCGATACGCAGGCGCGGCAATCCACGCAGGACGGGCGATAGGCAACTGTCTGGCTGCGGCGAAAGCCGATCCGCCCAAGTGCATCATTCAGCTGTTCGGCATGCGGCCCTTTCAGTTCCGTAAAGACCTTCCGCTCCGTCTTCCCGGCAAGATACGGGCACGGAGCAGGGCTCGTCACGAAAAATCGGGGGAAGCGAACGGGAGCCGTCACGGGTGGATGAGATCCTTTTGCCTAATGGTCTGTCACACAGCGGTACGTGCGGCGAACACCTGTATTGCACATGGGATTCGCTCAGGAGAACCATGTTAACCACAAAATGTGTCTTGTGCAGAGATAATTTCCACAATCGCCTGACCTGCGCCGACAAGCGCCCCGTAACGGGTCAGTTCAATTCCACTTGGCTTACATGATAACCTTTATCGGTCAGCGATTTGACCAGAGCTTCCAACTGCTGCCGGTCTCGCGCTTCGCATTCGATATCGGTCACAAGGCCTTTGGCAGGCAAATTGGTGAAAATACGCTGGTGGTAAATCTCGATTATATTGACATTATGCGCATCGAACTCGCGCATCACCTTGAACAGGGCACCGGGGCGATCCTGCAAGGTAATCTGGAGCCGCGCCAATCTGCCGGACCGGGCAAGATCGCGTAGCAGCACATTGGCCAGCAGCCGGGTATCAATGTTGCCTCCGCACAGGACCAGCCCGATATTCTTGCCCTTGAACCGTTCTGGGCTGGAAAGAATGGCCGCCAGCCCGGCTGCGCCCGCCCCTTCGACCACGGTCTTTTCAATCTGCAACAGCAGGCTGACCGCTTCTTCCAGATGGGGTTCATCGACCAGCACGATATCATCGACCACCCGCTCAATTACCCGGCTGGTGAATTTTCCCGGCTCTTTCACCGCAATACCTTCAGCAAGCGTATCGCCGCCGCATGGCAGACCTCCCCCGAAGCGGGCGTTGTGGCTGCTGGGAAAAAGCCTTGCCTCGGCTCCGATCACTTCGATGGGGGGTTCGTGGGCTTTGGCCACCGTCCCCATCCCGCTGACAAGCCCGCCGCCGCCGATCGGGACAACGATACAGTCGAGCGCAGGCGCATCTTCCAGCATTTCAAGCGCCACCGTGCCTGCACCTGCAGCCACATGTGGATCATCGAAAGGATGCACGAACGTAAGGCTCAGTTCCGCTTCCAGTTGGCGGGCGTGAGCATAGGCATCGTCGAATGTTTCGCCTTCAAGCACGACATTGCCGCCCACCGCTTCGGTCTGCATCACCTTTACCACCGGCGTGGTGCGCGGCATCACGATGGTGACGGGCACGCCCAGACGGGTGCCATGATAACTAAGGCCTTGGGAATGATTTCCGGCAGAGGCCGCAATCACGCCGCGTGCACGCTGTTCGTCGGTCAGTTGCAACAATGCGTTCAGCGCGCCGCGCTCTTTATAAGCGGCGGTAAACTGCAGGTTTTCAAACTTCAGCCAGATATTCGCGCCGGTAATCGCAGACAGCGTTTTCGAATGAAGCGTTGGCGTTCGTACCACCGCACCTTCGATGCGCTTTGCGGCTTCACGGATATCGGCGAGTGTGAGGGTGGCTTCAGTCATGGGCATTGCGCCTAGCCAAATGGAAGCGTCAGGGGAATAGGCGGAGGTGTTTCCGCGCACAAACTTTGTCTTTGCCGGATTGCGTCTTGGCAGCGAACACGGCAATCACGCATCCCATGACAAATATTGCATTTCTGGGCCTTGGCGTGATGGGCGCGCCCATGGCTGGCCACCTCGCCCGCGCCGGACACATCGTTACAGGATACAACCGCACCACCACTCGCGCAGAGGCGTGGCAACAAGGTTTGGCGGATGAAGGGGTGGAGGTTGTCACCGCTGCGACCGCGGCAGAGGCTGTGGCGGACAAGGATGTGGTCCTTGCCTGCCTTGGCAATGATGATGATCTGGCGCACGTCATGCTGGGCGCTGATGGCGCCCTTTCGGCGATGCGCAAAGGCGCTGTTTTCGTAGATCATACGACCGTTTCGCCCGCACTTGCGCGCTGTATTGCCGAAACCTGCCAAAATCACGGTCTGCTGGCGGTCGATGCGCCGGTATCGGGCGGGCAGGCCGGTGCGCAGAATGGCAAGCTGGCCATCATGTGCGGCGGATCGGACGCGGCGATGGCTGCGGCCACGCCCGTGATGGAAGCTTATGCCGCGCGTATCGTTCACATCGGCGGTGCCGGCGCGGGGCAGGCCTGCAAGGCTGTCAATCAGGTGTGCATTGCAGGGGTATTGGCAGGCCTTTCCGAAGGCGTGCGGTTGGCGCAGGCGACCGGCGTGGATACGGATAAGGTGCTTGAGGCCATATCCGGCGGCGCGGCGCAAAGCTGGCAAATGGAAAACCGCTGGCAGACCATGGTTCAGGGAGAGTTCGACTTCGGTTTTGCAATAGACTGGATGCGGAAAGATCTCGCTATCGCTTTGGCTGAAGGCAAGGCGAAAGGAGCCTCGCTTCCCGTCGCCGCCCTGGTCGATCAATTCTATGCGCAAGTACAGGCCGCAGGTGGCTCCCGTCAGGACACGAGCGCCCTCATCCGCCACCTTCCGGAGATCAAGCAATGATTACCCGTTTTGCAGCTGCCCTCACGCTGCTTTGTATGTCATCCACTGCACTTGCCGACACATGGATCGACAACGTCAACGGCATCTCTGTCAATCGGGACGGATCTGTCGACCGGTTTGCCGGACTGGTGATCGACGAAGACGGGCGCATTTCCGAAATTCTCGATTTTGGAGACAGGCCGACGCGCGAAATCGAATACCGCGTGGATGGCGACGGGCGCGTAATGGTGCCGGGATTTATTGACGGTCACGCGCATCTCATGGACCTTGGCCTGGGAACTCTGGTGCTTGACCTTTCCGGCACGCAATCGCTGGAGGAAGCGCTCAGCCGGATCGCAGCTTACGCCGCCGCCAATCCCGATCGCCCGTGGATCATCGGGCGCGGGTGGAACCAGGAACGCTGGGGTCTTGACCGGTTTCCCACGGCAGCCGAACTGGACGCAGTCGTATCGGACAGACCCGTCTGGCTCGAACGGGCAGACAATCATGCGCACTGGGGCAATTCCCTGGCTCTGGCTGCGGGCAATGTCACAGCTCAGACGCGCAATCCCGCTGGCGGCCGGATTGAACGGCTTGCGAACGGCGCGCCTGCCGGGGTGCTGATCGACAACGCGACAGACCTTGTAACGTCTCAAGTCCCCCCGCCCTTACCCGAAGACCGCGACCTGGCGCTGTATAACGCGCAGCAATTGCTGCTCAGTTTTGGAATAACGGCCATGGCCGATATGGGCACAACCGTAGAAGACTGGATGACGATACGCCGCGCGGGCGATGCGGGATGGCTGCAAATCCGGATAATGGCTTACGCCGACTCTCTGGCAGAAATGCTGTTGATCGGCGGACCGGGGCCAACGCAATGGCTGTACGAAGATCGACTGCGCCTCAACGGATTGAAAGTGAAGCTGGACGGCGCGCTTGGATCTCGAGGTGCCTTGCTGAAGCAACCGTATGCCGATGATCCAGGCAATCAGGGACTTCCACTCACCAGCGGCACGCAGTTGCGCAATCTCATGAGCCGCGCAGCGCTCGACAACTTCCAGATCGCTGTCCACGCCATTGGCGATGCGGCCAATGCCGACCTGCTGCAGGCCATCGACGAGCTGGCCAAAGACTATACAGGCGACCGCCGGTGGCGCGTCGAACATGCGCAGATCGTGGACACCTCGGACATGGCAATGTTCGGCCAGCACGGCATCATCGCCAGCATGCAGCCGGTTCACCAGACCAGCGACATGTTCATGGCAGAAGCGCGGCTGGGTGCCGACCGGCTGGACGGCGCATATGCCTGGCGAACCATCCTGGATCAGGGCGGCACGCTGGCTTTCGGAACCGATGCACCTGTCGAACCCGTTGACCCGCTGTCGGGGATTGCCGCTGCGGTCAGCCGCACGAATGCAGAGGGCGAACCATTTGGCGGATGGCTACCCGAACAGACGATAAGCCGCGAACAAGCGCTAGCCGCGTACACCGCCAACGCTGCCTATGCAGGTTTTGCCGATGGCCGCTTTGGCCGCCTCGCCCCGGGAGAACGTGCTGATTTCGTGTTCCTTTCCGCCGACCCGCTGCTCGCAAGTCCCGAACAGATTCGCGGGGTTCAGGTTATGGAAACGTGGATAGCTGGACAGCGTGTTTATGATGCGGATGTTCAGAACCCGCTGATAGAAGGCCCGCACGGGGCAGAAGCTGCTGGTCGATAAGCCAAGATTTTTTCTCGCCATCCGAACAAAATCGCGCTAAGAGACTGGCTACGACGAGTAATTAGAGGATAAGGATCCCATGATCGCCAAGACGTTTACAACTGCCGCCGCCGTTATCGCGCTTACCGCAACACCAGTGCTCGCGCAGGAATCGTCCATCGATCGCCTGCCCGCTTCCGTGGATGCACAGGGCGAACAGCTTGAGGGGCAAAACGGCATCTTCATCGCATTGCTCGCCGCTGCGGCAATCATTGCAGGCATCATCATTGCGGCCAGCGATGATGAAGAACCGCTGCCGACCAGCCCGTAAGCTGATCACATCATACAGATTTCAAAACGGGGTCCTGAGTGGCCCCGTTTTTTTGTGCAGATTTTCGGTACCGGATTGATCCATATTACCACATGGCGGTGCGGTGCGCACTGATCGGTCATCATGCGGCCAAGCCGCGTGATGACCTACTCCGCGGGGTCTTCCGCCTTCTTTACGACAGAAGTAGCGCCTTCTGTGTCATCTGTGCTTTCGGCAGCCTTGGCCTTGAGGCCGCGCTTTTCGGTAATGCGCATCAGCAACAAAGAGCCTTCGAACAGCACGATAAGGGGGGCAGCAAGCATGATCTGGGTGACCGGATCGGGCGGCGTGATGATCGCTGCCACAGCAAACACGGCCACAATGACATAACGGCGCGCTGCCACCAACTGCGTGCGCGATACAAGGCCCGCCCGGTTGAGCAGCATCAACAGTACAGGCAGCAGAAAGCTGACCCCAAAGGCAAGGATGAACCGCATCACCAGATCGAGGTAATCGCCCATTGCAGGCAGCGCCTGCGCCTCCAGCCCGCCCGATTCTCCCTGGAACCCCAAGAACCAGGTGAAAGCCAGCGGCATCACCACGAAATAAGCGAGCGATCCGCCTAGTGTGAACAATACCGGTGTAGCGATAAGGAAAGGCAGAAAGGCCCTCTTTTCCCGCGCATAAAGTCCTGGCGCGACAAAGGCCCAAAGCTGGTTCGCGATCACAGGGAACGCTATGAAAAAGGCTGCAAACAAAGCGACTTTGATTTCCACGAAGAAAGCTTCGTAAAGCCGCGTATAGATCAGTTGCCCCTGCCCTTCGGGAAAAGCCCGGGTCAGCGGGCGCACGAGGAAACCGAAAATCTGATCAGCAAAATAGAAACATACCGCAAACGCCGCGCCCAACGCCGCAACAGCACGGACCAACCTGCCGCGCAGTTCAATCAAATGATCGAGCAGAGGTGCCTGCGTATCGTCCAGATCTTTCAGTTTGAGGGCCATCGGCTAGGCTTCCTTCGCCGGGCCTGGCGGTGCTTTCGGCTCCGCGTTAGCATCACCCTCTGACGCAGCCAGTTTGCTCTCTGCCGTGGCTGCGGGCGCATTACCGGCAGCTTCAGGTGCGGGATCGACTGCGGCTGCCGCTTCCTTGGCCGCGATTATGGCTTGCTCTTCCTTTACAGCGATAATGGCCTGCTCGTCACCCTGTGCCGCCAGCTTGCGAATTTCCGCGGCCTTTTCAGGCGGCAAATTTGACGGATAGGCTCCTGTCGGTTCCATTTCTGCAGATACGCCGCCGGGATGTTCGCGCATGATCTTTTCATTTTGCGCTTTCCACTTTTGCTCCATTTCATCCAGCTCGGCTTCGCGGACGATATTGTCGAAGCCAGTACGGAACTGGGCGGACATCTTGCGGAACTTGCCGACCCACTTGCCCACAGTGCGCAGCGCAAGTGGCATATCCTTCGGGCCGATCACCAGGATCGCCACCACTATCAGAAGCAGCAATTCGGTTGCGCCGATATCAAACATGGCTGCGGCGCTCGCTTAAAATGTTTAGGACGCGGGCTTGTCGGCCTGAGACTCGGTAGTTTCGGAAGCGGCGGGCGCGGTAGTGGGCGCAGTTGTGGTCGCCGGCGCTTCGATTTGCGGGTTCACTTCGGAAGACGCGCGGTTTTCCTCTGTCATACCCTTCTTGAAGCTACTGATTCCCTTGCCGAAATCACCCATCATTTCAGAAATTCGTCCTCGACCAAAAAGGACGAGAACGACGAGGGCGACAATCAAAATCTGCCAAATACCTGGCTGCATGGGACTTTCCTTAGGGTAACGCTATGATACCAATCTAGGCGCTTTCGCCGCGGTTTTCCAGCATTGCCGCATCTTCCGCGTCAGAATTCTCTTCTTCGCCTTCTTCAACCTGAGCTTCTGCGGCAGCGAGCTGTTCTTCCTTCTGCGCCACCATGTCTTCATAGGTGTCATCAACCGGATCGAGCAGGCCAGCCGCTTTGAGCTCATCCAGGCCCGGCAAATCCTTGCGGGATTCAAGGCCAAAATGGCTCAGGAAATCGGGCGTTGTGGCGTAAATGACAGGGCGACCGGGGACTTCGCGCCGGCCCGCCGCACGAACCCAGCCCGCTTCCATCAGTACATCCAGCGTGCCGCTGCTGGTCTGCACGCCGCGGATTGCCTCGATCTCCGCGCGACTGACGGGTTCATGATAAGCGATAATCGCAAGCACTTCGGTAGCAGCGCGGGAGAGGCGACGCAGCTGTTCCTTCTCGCGGCGCAACAGATGGGCAAGATCGGGCGCGGTCTGGAATTGCCAGTGCTTTCCGCGCTCTACCAGAACCACGCCGCGCCCTGCATAGAGCGCCTGCAATTGTAACAGCGCCTCCCGCACATCGGCATCGCCCAGATGCGCGCCAATCTGTTGATGCGTCATCGGCTCTTCGGCAGCGAACAGGCATGCCTCAACAGCGCGGACGAGTTCCGATGGCTGATCACTCATGCAGATACCCGGCGCAAATGCAGCGGCCCGAAGATATCGGCCTGCCGCAGTTCTGCCCGGCCGGTGCGCGCCAGTTCCAGTGCTGCGACGAAACTGGAAGCCAGTGCAGATTTCTTCAGCCGAGGATCAGCGTTGTTCGGCAGGAAGGAGCGGATTTCCATCCAGTCCACACTGACACCAAGTATGGCCGACACACGTTCGAGCGCGGAATCGAGCGTCATCACCGGACGCTCTGCCACCATATGCACCACTGGTTCGGTCCGCAGTTTCACCTGCCCATATGCGTAAACGAGGCTGTACCAGTCACATTGCCACGCATTCTTGCGCAGCACCTTCAGGCCTTCCGGCGCACCGCGCGCAAAGACATCGCGCCCCAGCCGGTCCCGCCCCATCAAACGCGCACCTGCTTCGCGCATCGCACCAAGGCGTTGCAGGCGTAATTGCAGTTTCAGGGCGAGTTCTTCGGGGCTCGGGTCTTCCTGCTCCTCCTTTGGTAGCAGCATCCCGGATTTTAGATATGCCAGCCAGGCGGCCATCACGAGATAGTCGGCGGCGATTTCCAGCTTCAACGCCTCCGCCCGCTCGATATAGGCGATATACTGGTCGACCAGTGCAAGAATGGAAATCGACTTGAGATCGACTTTCTGCCGCCGTGCCAGGTCGAGCAGCAAGTCCAGCGGGCCTTCCCAGCCGTCAAGCTCCAGATACAGCGCACTATCATCATCGGGCGCCGGTGCAGCGACGCCATTCCAATCTTCTCCGCTGCCGGCTTCGACTGCAAAAAGATTGCCGGTGTTCATGCAGCAACTCCGGCGATGGCGAGCAGGCTGTCCCGGCTTTCCACCAGGTCTGCCCGCAAGGTTGCATCGCCGATTGTGCCGACATGCATCAACGCATTTTCAAGCCGTGTTGCAGTCGCCTGAGACATCGCCGGCAGGGCGGCGACGATGCCCGTCATGTCACGCTGTTTGCCCCAGCAATTCAGCACAATATCGCATCCAGCCGCGATGGCACGGGCTGAACGTTCAGGTACTGACCCGTCCAGCGCTTCCATATCAATATCGTCCGTCAACAGCAGTCCGCCAAAGCCAATCCGCTGACGGATGATCTTTTCAATCACGTATTCGGATTGTGTCGCCGGGCGTTCTGCATCCCATGCGGTGAAGCGGATATGCGCCGTCATTGCCATGGGCGCCTCATTCAGCTTCGCGAAGGGCGCGATATCGGTTTCAAGCTCCTCTGCAGAGGCGGTTACAAGGGGCAAATCCTTGTGGCTATCCACCGTCGCCCGGCCATGCCCAGGCATGTGCTTTATGCAACCGGCAACACCGCCGCGCGCCAGCCCATCCAGCACGGCGCGCCCCAACGCGGCGACCTGCATCGGTTCGTAGCCCATCGCACGGTCACCTATGACATCATGTGAACCCTTTATGGGCACATCAAGCAACGGCAGGTAATCGACCGTAATGCCAACCTCGGTCAGGTCCAGCGCAAGCAATTGCGCATTGGCACGCGCCGCCTGAATCGCGCTCGCCGGGGCGATCTCATACAGCTTCGCGAAGACACCCTGCGGCGGATATCTATCCCACTCTGGCGGCTTCATCCGGACGACGCGGCCGCCTTCCTGATCGATTGATATCAGCAGGCGATTGCGACCATGGATTGCGCGCAATTCATCGGTCAGCGCGCGCAATTGCTCGCGGTTGTCGCAATTGCGCGCGAACAGGATGTAACCTGCCGGATCGGCCTCTTTGAAGAAGGCACGTTCATCATCGGTCAGCTTGGGACCGGACAGGCCAAAGATTGCAGGCGTCATACGCCTGTTTACGCCTTAATCCGGTGCTTCACGCAAGCGGTTTGACACAAGCCATCGGGGAAAACATCCGCCACCGGCCATCCATTACCGGATGTAGCAATCACCGCCTGCATTGCGGATTGCGCGGCATGTAGCGTCGGCGCTTGAACGATTCCCGGCGATGGCTTGCAAACGATACACTTTCGCCCCGTTTACATCAGCCTCTACAACGCGGTGACGCAAACCGGAAAGCGCACTGTAACGGCCCGAAGCACTGTTCCATGCGGTTTCAGCATCGGATTCGCTGCCAAATGCGCCGATCTGGACATAGACCGCACCACTGCTGTCAGCCGCAGGTGCCGCGTCGGTAGATCCGCTTTCGCTGCTGCTGCCATTCTGATTGCGGTCAATAGTGGGGCGTGCCGCGCTGGCGGTTTGGTCGTTATCTGCGATCCGGCTACGGGTGCTTTCGCCTTCCGCAACTTCAAAAGCCTGATCGCCTGTGCCCGCAACTTCGGTGCCGCCGGGATCGTCCGGGCGCTGCTTATATGCACCTTCGGGCGCCTCTATCGTGCTGCCATCGGCGACAAGTTCCGCGTCAGGGCGATCGCGCAGGCCAAACCACAGTGCAGCAAGCGCGGCACCGACAACGGCGAGACCTAGCAGCGCATATGTGACAAGGCGCCAGTCGAAGCCGCCTTCTTCTTCATATTCGTCTGCTTCGAGCCAGGGCAGGTCTTCATCTTCGTCGGCGAGAGCAAGCTGCTCCTCTTCCGCCCAGGAATTCCCGACGCCTTCCCCCGGATCGTGTTCCAGGTTGTTTTCTTCGTCACCCGGATACGTCATCGCTTACAACTCCTCGACCGCCTCAACGCCCAATAACGCCAAACCGTTTCGAATCACCTGCCCGATTTGGGATGCCAGAAAAAGCCTCGCCGCCGATAGTGCGGGATTCTGTGCCACAATGAAGCGTTTTTCCGCATCATCATTGCCCATGTTCCACAGCGCATGAAACTCCGCCGCGAGGTCATAAAGGTAAAAAGCAATGCGGTGCGCCTCGCGGGAGCGCGCGGCGGCTTCGACTTCGCGCGGGAACTGCGCAGCCTGTTTGATCACTGCAAGATCGTGCTCACCCAGCAAATCAAGCCCATCGGCCGAAGGGGTGATGCCTTCAGCTGCAGCCTTGCGCAGGATAGAGCTGATCCGCGCATGCGCATATTGGACATAGAATACCGGATTGTCCTTGGACTGCTCCACCACCTTCGCAAAATCGAAATCCATCTGCGCTTCGGGCTTGCGGGTAAGCATTGAGAAACGCACAACGTCCTTCCCCACTTCTTCCACCATGTCCGCGATGGTGACGAAATTGCCGGAGCGTTTGGACATTTTCACCGGCTCTCCGCCGCGCAAGAGCTGGACCATCTGGACCAGTTTCACGTCGAACGGGATTGGTTCGCCCTGCCCTTCGGACAATGCCGCGACTGCCGCCTTGATCCGTTTTACAGTGCCGGAATGATCCGCACCCCATACGTCGATCAGCGCATCGGCGCTTTCGGCCTTCTGCATGTGATAGGCGAGGTCAGCGCCGAAATAGGTCCATTTGCCGTCTGACTTCTTGATCGGGCGATCCTGGTCGTCGCCATATCTGGTGCTGCGAAACAGCGGCAGCTCAACCGGCTCCCAATCTTCGGGTGGAGCCTTGCCTTTGGGCGCTTCCAGCACGCCATCGTACACCAGATCATGTTCGCGCAGCCACGCCTCGGCAGCTTCGGGCTTTTTTGCCGCCTGCAAAGCTGCTTCCGATGAGAAAACGTCATGCTTGATGCCGAGCATTGCGAGATCCGATTTGATCAGATCCATCATCCGTTCGACTGCAAAAGCGCGGAAAATCGGCAGCCATTCGCTTTCCGGCAGGGACTGGAAACGATCGCCGAATTCTTCTGCGGCGGCCTTTCCAACCGGCACCAGATAATCGCCGGGATACAGACCCTCAGGGATATCGCCTATGTCGTCGCCAAGTGCCTCGCGGTAGCGCAGGTGTGCCGACCGGGCGAGCGTGTCGACCTGCCCGCCAGCGTCATTGACGTAATATTCGCGCGTGACCTCATGACCGGCAAATTCGAGCAGTGATGCCAGCGCATCTCCCACAACCGCCCCGCGGCAATGGCCCATGTGCATTGGGCCGGTCGGGTTGGCGGAGACATATTCCACATTCACGCGGGCACCCGCGCCCATCGCGGACTTGCCGTAATCAGCGCCAAGCTCCGCTATGGCGGCGAGTTCTTCGATCCAGTTTTGCCGCGCAAGGCGCAAATTGATGAAACCGGGTCCTGCAATCTCGGCGCTTTCGATCATTGGATCGTGTGCCAGATGCTCGACAATCTTTTCCGCGAGAGCGCGCGGGTTGGTCGCGGCACCCTTCGCCAGGACCATGGCGGCATTGGTGGAAAGGTCGCCGTGCGACGGATCACGCGGCGGTTCTACGCTCACATTGGCACGGTTGGTATCAGGCGGCAGATCGCCTTCCATCTCCAGCGCGTCCAGAACAGCATCGATCCGGGCCGTAAATGCGGAATACAGAGTGTTTGCTTGTGTCTCGGTCATATACTTCGTGAGCTCCCGCGAAGGCGGGAGCCTCCCTCAAACAGGTCACAGCATTCGCTGCGACTCACGTCAATTTAAAGAGCGCTCTTACCGAGTCGCGTTGTAGGCGAGTTGATCTTCGTCCAACTGAAAGCCGATCAGCAATTCGAACGTGGCGCGGGCCACGGCTGCGCGCACATCAGGTTCGGACAAGGGATCGATCGCAGCGGACTGATCACCTGCTCGCCTGCGGCGGGTAATCCGGTCACGAATATCTTCCGGCAGTGTTGCCGCAGCGCGGTCCACATAGGCTCCGGCTGTGCCGCTGCCCTGTGCGCGCTCCTGCCCGTCGGCAAAATTCAGCGTTACCGTTCCGATCCGCTTGGCGACAACTGACGTTCCGCCGCGCATGACGGTAGAGAAGTAAGGCAGCTCAACGGTTCGTGCGCCACGCACATCGCGCCGTACAGCGACGACATCGAAGGTGGCTGAGGTGTAAACCTGCTCGCCTGTATCATTACAATCGCTGCGGACATTGGTGATTGCCGCTGATACATCCAATGCATCGGCAGTGCGCGCATCTGGGCGGGAAAACAATGTCACATCACCGGTGTAATCCGGCACGCCGACAGCAGGGCATACTGAACGTAGCGAGGTGATTCCCACGCCCTGGTCGACAACAATATCACCATCTTTGGCACAGCCCGAAAGCAGGGCGGCGGGTATGGCGAGTGCAAAAAGGGCGGATCGAAACTGCATATGCGTCCTTGATAATGGCGAGAACGGGGCAACATGAGGCCCGTTCAAACGAACAGGCTCCTAGCCCTTTCACGGGAGCCCTACAACCGCTAGAGACAGCACTATGAACGCCCCCTTTCAAGAAACGCCCGCCGACACCTCTTCCGACAAGGGCAAATTGCCCCTGAAGGTGCTTATCGCTGCCCCGCGCGGCTTTTGCGCAGGAGTGGACCGCGCCATCGAAATCGTGGAGAAATCGATCGAGCGCTTTGGCGCGCCGGTCTATGTCCGCCATGAAATCGTCCATAACCGCTATGTCGTTGAAGGCTTGCGTGAAAAGGGCGCCATTTTCGTGGAAGAGCTGGACGAGGTGCCAGACGATGCACCGGTCGTGTTCAGCGCGCACGGCGTGCCCAAGTCTGTGCCCGCAGAGGCAGAGCGGCGCGAAATGATCTATCTCGATGCAACTTGCCCGCTGGTCAGCAAGGTTCACCGTCAGGCCGAGCGGCAAATCGAAAAAGGCCAGCACATCATTTTTATCGGCCATGAAGGCCATCCCGAAGTTATCGGCACAATGGGCCAGGTGCCCGAAGGCCGGATGACGCTGGTGGAAACCGTGGCTGATGTGGCAGAATTGACGTTTTCAACAGAAGACAGCCTTTCTTTCCTCACCCAGACGACCCTGTCGGTGGATGACACTGCAGAAGTGATCGCTGCATTGATGGAACGCTATCCGCAGATCGTGGCTCCGCGCGCGGAGGACATTTGCTACGCCACATCCAACCGTCAGGCCGCGGTGAAGACTATTGCTGCCGCATGCGACCTGCTGCTGGTCATCGGTGCGCCGAATTCATCCAACTCGCTCAGGCTGGTCGAAGTGTCGGAGCGGCTGGGCACCAGTTCCAAGCTGATCCAGCGCGCCAGCGAGATCGATCCGGCCTGGCTGGATGGCGTAGGAACACTTGGCCTGACTGCTGGGGCATCCGCACCAGAAGTTCTGGTGCGTGAAGTGGTCGACAAGCTGGCCGAATGGCGCGACATCGACGAAGAGAAAGTGCGCACTATGGACGAGAAAATGGTTTTCAAGCTGCCGCGCGAATTGACTGAATAGGCACTTTAGTGGCGGTCTACACGCAGCTGTCTGCCGAAACCCTTGGCCATCTGATCGCCCATTACGATGTCGGCGGCCTGGTGTCGGCAAAGGGCATTGCCGAAGGTGTATCCAATTCCAACTGGCTTCTGGAAACCACCGGCAGCGTGGCCAATGGCACGCGCTTCATCCTGACCATGTACGAACGCCGCATCGACACCAGCGAACTTCCCTTTTTCCTTGGATTGCTGGATCATCTTTCAGAGCGCGGCGCACCTGTGCCGCGCACGATCCATGATCGCAGCGGCGGCGCATCGCGGGAAATTGATGACAAGGCCGTGGCATTGATTGAATTTCTGCCGGGTGTCTCTGTTGACAGACCCACGCCCGCGCAGGCCTTCAACGTTGGTGCAGTGCTGGCGCAGATGCACCTGGCCGCGCAGGATTTCCCCATGCGGCGGGCGAATGATCTCGGGCCGGATGTCTCGGCCGCAGTGCTGGCGGATTGCGGAGAAGCGGCGCTTGCCGACATCGCACACGACCTGCCAGCTGCCGTTGATGCGGCGCGGGTGGTGGCGGACGGTTGGCCACAAGGTCTGCCGCGCTCCATCATCCATTCTGACCTGTTTCCCGATAATGTGCTGATGCTGGGCGACACGGTGAGCGGTCTCATCGATTTTTATTTCGCCTGCCATGATGCAATGGCCTATGATCTGGCGGTGACCCATGCGGCGTGGAGCTTCACTGATGCCGGACGCAGCTTTCGCTCCGAAATCGGACAGGCACTTGTGGCAGGCTATGAATCGGTGCGCCCGCTGGATGCCGTGGAACGCAGCGCGCTGCCTTTGCTGGCGCAAGGTGCTGCCATGCGATTTGTGTCCAGCCGCGCGCAGGACTGGATTGAAACCCCCGCAGATGCGCTGGTGACCCGCAAGGACCCGATGGATTTCATGCGGCGATTTGCATTCTACAAACACAATGGCGCAAAGGCGTTCGGATGAAACATGTCGAAATTTTCACCGATGGCGCATGCAAGGGTAATCCCGGTCCGGGCGGTTGGGGCGCATTGCTGCGCATGGGCCGCCACGAAAAGGAGCTGCACGGCGCCGAACCGGATACAACCAACAACCGCATGGAAATGACGGCTGCGATCCGGGCGCTCAAGGCCTTGATTGAACCTTGCGAGGTTACGCTCCACACAGACAGCCGCTATCTGATTGACGGCATGACCAAATGGATTGACGGCTGGCAGCGAAAAGGCTGGATCAACGCCAGCAAAAAGCCGGTTCGCAACGAAGATTTGTGGCACGAGCTGATCGAAGCTGCCGCGCCGCATGTCATCCAGTGGGAATGGGTAAAGGGCCATTCAGGCCACGATGAAAATGACCGCGTGGATAGATTGGCCAGCGATGCGGCGGATGCCATCAACGGCAAATAAAACGGCCGGCCCCGTGAAGGACCGGCCGATCGGTAATTCTATTTCCGCAAAAGCTCAGCTTTCGTCGACAACCTTGGCGCCGGGGCCGTTCTTCTGAATGGATTCAATCGCGTTCTTCGCGCTTGCCTTCGAAGAATATCCTTCGGTCGAGAACATTATCTCGTCATTATACTTGAAGCGCACACGGAACTCGCCGGCCTTATCCTTGTAGATCTGGAAATGGTGACCCATCGAAACTCTCCTGTTGTTGAACCAGTGCACCATAACAATTGTGCATCTGTTGGCTAGGCTTTGACCGGCGCGAATCTGTCCGGCGCATATAATTTTACATTCAGGTTTGCGGTCATCGCATCCCGCTGTTTGCCCGTTAGCAATTGGGCGCCAAGCCGCGCGGCCGCCGGGGCCGTCTGGATGCCGTAGCCGCCCTGCCCCGCAAACCAGAAGAAGCCCGGCACTTGCGGATCAAATCCATACACTGGCCGGCGGTCAGGCGTGAAGCTGCGCAAACCGGCCCATTTGTGTTCCACCGCCTGAATACGCCAATCCAGTGCCTTCTGCAGTCGGTCTATCGCTGTAGCAATATCGATTTCCTCTGGCGCTGCATCGCAGGGGTCGGACGGAATTTCATCATGCGGACTAAGCCACAAGCGGCCATTCTCAGGGCGAAAATAAAAGCTGCCGGAAATATCGAGGCACAGCGGCATGTCGGCTGGCGGCGCAGGATCGGTGCGCAATTGCACGACTGTGCGGCGAAACGGCTGAATACCTATCGCCTTCGCGCCCGCCATTCGAGCGATGTGATCGGCCCATGCCCCGGCGGCGTTGACCAACACGCCAGCGCGCACAGTCTCCCCATTGCCTAGCTGTAATTGCCATTCGTCATTAGAACGCTGTGCCGAGGTAAGGCGCGCGCGGCAGCGCATTTCGACGCCGTCACTTCGAGATGCGCTGAGGTAATGTCCGTGCACCCCGGCCACATCAATATCTGCGCAGCGCGGCTGGTGGATCGCCCTGTCCCACGCCGGACGGATGCCGGGCACAAGGCGTTCAACCTGACCGCGACCGATTCGCCGCGGGTCAGCGCCCGATCCGGCAAAGGTCCTGAAGAAATTCTCAATCTGCGGCTCGTCTTCTTCCCGCGCGAGATACAGCGCGCCGCGTTTGGCCAGAAAGCCGCGCTCTTGCAGCCACGGGCCGGACGCGCTGGTGAGCGGGACGATATCCGGCCCGCCATAACATTCCTCCCAGAAAGCTGCCGAACGCCCGGTCGCATGGTATCCAGGCCGTTCTTCTGCCTCCAGCATGACGATCCGGTATTCTGGGCCGATTTCGGCCGCCAGGCTGGCCCCTGCCATGCCCGCGCCAACAATTGCGACGTCAAAACGATCAGCCATCGGGTGCAGTCTTCCGCATCAGAAAGTCATCGATGGCGGCGAGCGCTTTGCCACGTACGCCGTCCTCTTCACGCAATATCTCGTGCCGCGCTTCTGGGCCCAGCATGAGTGATTCGGCATTGGGGATGCGAGCAATCGCGCTGCGAATTGCCGACGGGCTGACGAGTTTGTCAGCAGTCGTGCCGAGAATGAAGACCGGCAGATCAACGCTTTCCAGCGCGCCCCGGCGGAACATTGTTGCAGAGCTTTCCATTGCGCCGTTGACCCAGCCCCAGCTGCCGGGCCCGAGCTCCAGCTCTGGCCGGTATTTGCGCCACCAAAGCTCATCCTCGTAGCGAATAACATCATGTGTAAGCAGGGTTTGCCGCAGGCCCGGCTTGGCCCCGGGTTTCTCGCTCATTTTCCAGGCCGGGCGTTTCGGATCGCCCAATTTCAGCATAGCCCAGGCAAAACCGCGCTTGATTGGCAGCGGCACGATTTCAGGAAAAGTGTCGAGCATAGGTGCCGACAGCACCAGCGCATCCGGTGCAGGATCGAGCACCTTTTCCATGACCGCGCGCAGCGTCAGATGCCCGCCCATGGAATGTCCGACCAGCACCAGAGGGCCTGTGCGGCCATCGGCCCAGCCGCGCCAGTAATCGGCCAGATCGGCAATCCAGAGGGCAAAATCGTCAATATGGCCGGTGGCATCATCATTGCCTAGCCGACCCGATCCACCCTGTCCGCGCCAGTCTGCTGCGCTGACTTGCCAGCCTTCCAGTCGCCAGTGTTCGAAACTTTCAAGATATTTTTCATAGGCGTCACCGCGCCCGGGCATAAACAGCATGGACCCGCGCGGCATTACGCCTTCGGGGGGACCGGGCCATTCGATGGAGCGAATTTTATGCCCGTCTGCGGCATGCCAGATACCTTCCTTGGCCTCGGCGGGAATGGCCCGGCGATCGAATGGTATGGCGGTGACCTTTGCAACTTGGCTAATTCTAACCTCCTGCCCTTGGTTACTTTTTGGTAAGTGATAGGCGCTAGCACAAGGCTCCAAGAGATACCTGGGGGCTTTATGCTAGACGATCCGATCAAATACGCACTGCTTGCCGCGCTTGCAATCGCGCTGGTTACCGCTGCGTTTACCGATCTCAAAAGCCGCCGAATCGCCAATTGGCTGAACGGCGCAATTGCGCTGGGCGCGCCATTGTTCTGGCTTGCGAGCGGTATGGCCCTGTGGCCGGACATCGCAATGCAAATCGGCTGCGCGGTCGCAACCTTTGCCATCCTTTCCATTCTGTTCGCGCTGCGCGCCATGGGCGGCGGAGATGTGAAACTGCTGACTGCGCTGGCGCTGTGGATCCAGCCTCTGATCTTCGTGAAATTGCTTATCATGATGGCGCTGCTGGGCGGCGTGCTGACCATTGGTTTTGGCATGTGGCACGTTGCCCGCCGCCAGAAAGACAAGCTTGCAATCCCTTATGGTGTGGCCATCGCGCTCGCCGGATTGTGGACCATCGGCACATTTTATCTTCCCGCAACTGCCGTAGCGGCGGTCGCGCAATGAACCTGATTTTAACCATTGCTGGACTAACCAGCGTCAACGTTAATCCAAGATCCAACTGAGGGGGCTTGAAGCACCATGGACAAGAAGAAGCTCATCCTGCTGGTAGGGGCACTGATCGTAGCGATCGGGACCGCTCTTGCTGCCCGGAGCATGTTCGCAGGCGCTGCGGCTCCCCAAGTCGAAGCAGCCGCACCGGAGCCGGAAGGCCCCAAAGTACTGGTTGCCAAGCGCAGCCTGCCAGTCGGCACTATCGTGACAGCTGATGCGGTCGCATACCAGCTCTGGCCACAGGAATTGGTGCAGGACGCCTATTTCATCGACGGCGAAGCCGACATGGAACAGCTGCTCGGCACCGTGGTTCGCAACCCCATGACTGCTGGTGAACCAGTGACGCAGGGCTCGCTTGTGGCTCCTGGTGATCGCGGCTTCCTTGCAGCGGCGCTTGGCCCTGGCATGCGCGCAATTACAGTACCCGTATCAGCCCGTACCGGCGTCGGCGGCTTCGTTTTCCCGGGTGACCGGGTGGACATGATGCTAGTTCAGTCGGTTCAGGGTGAAGGCGGCGGCGCACAGGCGCTTCAGACAGCTGAAACGATCCTGACCAACCTTCGCGTGCTTGCCACCGATCAGTCTACCGAGACAACTACCGGCGAAGATGGCCGCACCGTTGTTCGCGCCTTCCGTACAGTGACACTGGAAGTGACACCGCGGATCGCAGAGAAGATCTCTGTCGCGCAGACCATCGGCACAATCAGCCTCGCGCTGCGGTCCATTGCCGATAACCAGACCGAACTCGAACGGGCACTTGCCTCGGGTGATATCCAATTGCCGGAAAATGCCACTGCGGAAGAAGAAGAAGCATTGCTGCGCCGTGCCGTCTCCCGCCCGTCTGAAGGTGGAACCACATTCGTAACCGGCGGCGATGTGTCGCGCTTCCAGCGCAGCTCCATCCCATCGCGTAGTCCGGTCCCGAGCGCCGCACCCCAGGGCGCTGCACCTCAGGGCAATCCCGGCTTCGCCGCTGCTCCTGCTGTGCCTACCGGCCCGACGGTCCGTGTGACCCGCGGCCAGAGTACCAGCGTGGAAGCTGTGGACCGCGGTGCCGGTGCCCTGCTTGACCGTCAGGCCGGCTCCATGGGTCAGGCTGGCCGGGTTGCTCCGATCAGCACTTCGACCCTGCGGTGATCGCCATGACCATGAACAACACACACGAACACCAGACTTCCACCGGAATCGTTCCGAAAGGCAAGACTATGACGAGCCGTCTCATCAAGACCGTATTGAGTGCCGCCTGCGCGCTCGCGCCGCTGGCAATGCTGCCTGCGACCTCCGCCCAGGCACAGTCCGTTCGCCCGGCTCAGGACATGGTCCTGTCTATCGGCCGCGGTGAACTGGTGACGGTACCCGGCAACATGGCCGACATCTTCATCTCCAATGAATCGGTTGCCGATGTACAGGTGAAGTCGCAGCGCCAGTTGTATATCTTCGGCCTGGCAGGCGGTGAAACCACGATCTACGCCAGCAACGCTGCCGGCGATATCATCTGGTCAGCCAATGTCCGTGTCGGCTCCAACCTCGACAGCGTAGATCAAATGTTGGGCCTGGCCATGCCGGAAGCGCGCATCAATGTTGCCACGATGGGTAGCAACACTGTTTTGCTGACCGGTACGGTTGCCGCGCCGGAGGATGCCTCGGAGGCCGAGCGCCTGGTCCAGGCTTTCGTTGGAGCAGACACCAATGTGATCTCCCGCCTTCGTATGGCCACGCCGCTACAGGTCAATCTGCGGGTCCGCTTTGCCGAAGTCAGCCGGTCGCTGGTGCGCAGCATCGGCGCGAACGTCGCGACGATCGACAGTTCCAGCGGTTTCCAGTTCGGTGTGGCACAGGGCCGCACACCCACTTTCGGACGCGCGCCTTCACTGGGCGTAGGTCCGAGTGATATCATCGGGCAGATCGCAAACCCGGATTTCAATCCGACTCTGCCGGCTAGCGTGACCAACCCGCGCCTTATCGATGCACCAGGTTCTTCGATTTCGGGCATCTCGCCAGGAACGACGCTCGGCGCGCTCGGCCAGTTCCTCGGTCTCGATATCGGCGCTGCGCTTGACCTTGGCGAACGCCGCGGTCTGGTGACAACGCTGGCCCAGCCAAACCTGACCGCGCTTTCAGGCGAAACAGCCGAATTCCTTGCCGGTGGCGAGTTTCCGATCCCGCTGAGCCAGGGTCTGGGCACGACAACCATCCAGTACAAGAATTTCGGTGTCAGCCTTTCGTACACGCCGATCGTGCTGGCCAATGGCCGCATTTCGATGCGCGTACGTCCGGAAGTGTCGGAACTGTCGAGCCAGGGGGCGGTCACGCTCAACGGCTTTAACATCCCGGCACTGACGATCCGCCGCGCGGAAACGACAGTGGAACTCGGTTCGGGCGAGAGCTTTATGATCGCTGGCCTGCTACAGAACAATGCGCAGCAAACCATCGATCAGTTGCCTGGCGTGGGTGATCTGCCAATCCTTGGTAATCTGTTCCGCTCTACAGAATTCGCACGCGGCGAAACCGAACTTGTGATCGTGGTTACGCCTTATCTGGTGGAGCCTGTGAACGATCGTGACATTCGTCTGCCTACCGATGGCTTCAATGTTCCCGATGCCGCTGCGCAGTTCATGATGGGCCAGGAAACAGATGGCGTCACCGGCGGATCGCGCCCGATGCCGCGGCCAGCCAATCCGAGCCCGACCGGCCCGGATCTCAGCCTTACCGACCAGAACGGTACTGCACTTGCGGGTGGCCAAGCCCCCAACGGTGCCGCCCCGCAATCCGCCGCCGCAGCTCCCCTGCCCGGCTTCAGCTTCAACACCGGAGAGTGATCGCCATGACCAACCGTACCAAACGCATTGCCGGAACGGCCCTGGCGCTCTCGCTCGGCTTCGGCTTGTCCGCCTGTGGAACTTTAAACGATGGACCGCAGAACATGTCGCTCAACTCCGTCAACCAACCGGTTGTGGAGCGCAACAACTACGCGCTCGATCTTGTCAGCGGTGGCAGCGGCCTGACCGTGCCGGAACAGGCACGCCTGGCCGACTGGTTCGAAACGCTGGACCTTGGCTATGGTGACCGTGTTGCTGTGGACGACCCGGCCATGAGCCCTGCCGTCCGTCAGGATGTTGCCGCAGTCGCCAGCCGCTTCGGCATTCTGGTCAGCGAAGGTGCACCTGTCACCGAAGGTTACGTCAATCCGGGCAATGTCCGCGTCGTCGTTACTCGCTCGATGGCTTATGTCCCCGGCTGCCCGAACTGGGAAAACAAGTATGGCATCGAACAGGGCAACCAGACTTCGCCCGGCTTCGGTTGCGCGGTGAACAGCAATATCGCTGCGATGGTTGCCGATCCGGAACACCTCCTTAACGGAGCCAGCGGCACAGGTGTCACCACCGTGATGACATCGAACCGTGCGATCAATTCTTATCGCGATGCAGTGCCAACCGGTGGTGGTGGAACCACGGCTGGCGCAGTCGCAACGGAAGGGAACTGATCCAATGAGTGCACAGTGGAAACCAGGGCCGCTCGGCAATCGCGAGCCGTTCTCCGCCTATATTTGCGACGAAGGCGCGCTTGATGCGCTGCGTCCTGTCATCATCGAAATGGGCTGGCAGCCAGAGAAGTGCAACAAGGGCGGCCTGCGCAATGCAGTCCAATCCTTGTCGATCTCAGCCAGTCCCGCCATCCTTATGGTCGACCTGTCCGAAAGCGGTGATCCGCTGAACGACATCAATGCGCTGGCCGAGGTTTGCGAACCCGGTACCGTAGTGATTGCAGTTGGTCAGGTGAACGATGTTCGCCTGTACCGCGACCTGCTGGCAAGCGGCATTCATGATTACCTGCTGAAGCCGCTTTCCGCGAGCCAGCTGCGGGATTCATTGACGGCAGCACAGGCCGTGTTCTCCTCCCCCCGCGCTGGCGCGGAAAATGATGGCGAGCACGAACACGTCGCCACCGCAGTTGTTGGTACCCGCGGAGGCGTTGGTGCATCCACCCTCGCCACCTCGCTTGCATGGCTGTTTTCGATCGAACACCAGCGCTCGACCGCATTGCTTGATCTTGACGTACACTTCGGGACAGGCGCGCTGTCGCTTGATCTGGAACCGGGCCGCGGCCTGACCGACGCGATCGAGAATCCCAGCCGTATCGATGGCCTGTTCATTGAACGTGCCATGATCCGTGCGAACGATAATCTTGCGATCATGTCTGCTGAAGCGCCGATCAATTCTCCGCTGATGACCGACGGCACTGCCTTCGTGCAGCTGGAAGAAGAGTTCCGTCAGGCATTCGACATGACCGTGATCGATCTACCGCGCAACATGCTGATCAACTTCCCGCACTTGCTCACCGAAGTGAACGTGGTGACGCTGGTGACGGAGCTGACCCTGGCATCGGCACGCGATACGATCCGTATCCTGTCATGGCTGAAGCAGAATGCGCCTGGTGCACATCCGATGATCGTCTGCAACAAGATGCAGTCTGGCACGGCGGAAATCAGCAAAGCCGATTTCGAAGCCTCTATTGAACGCAAGATCAATTTCCAGATCAGTCTCGACCAGAAAGCCGCAGCCAATGCTGCAAAGCTGGGCCAGACCTTTATCGAGGCCAACAAGGGCTCGCGAACTGTCGCTCCTATGCGTGAGATCGCAAAGACGATCGTGGGCGTTGCCGAAGATGATGGCGCCAGCCTTTCTGAAGGTGGCAAGTCATCGTCCATGCTCGGCAAGTTCGATCTGAAATCGCTGCTCAGCGGCTCTTCCAAGAAGAGCAAGAAGAGCGAAGCTGCGCCGCAGCCTGCCGAATGAACGGGGCCGGGGGCAGGCCTGACCTGTCCCCAACCCCAATCAGTCAAATGCCCATTGATACACAAGAATAGAGAAGGCGGATCATGAACATCATTCAGCTCGTGCTAGTGGCCGGCGGCCTGATGGGATTGATGATCCTGGGCTACGTCCTTATGAACGGCAAATCGCCGGCCAAGGAAGGCCAGCGCCGCCTGGAAGCGGTTCGATACCGGCATTCCGAAAGCACGACCGACAAGGTCGAAAGCCAGCTGAAGAAGGCGATCGCTGCGCGCAAGCCGAAAAAGCACCGCGTTGCGGGCTCCGGTTCGCGCATGGAAGCCCTTGCAATTCGGCTCAACCGGACCGGTATGGGCTGGTCGGTGACGAAATACCTTTATGCCTCGCTCGGCCTCATGCTCACAATAACTGCTTTGCTTTACATTCAAACTGGCGGCGCGATGTTGTCGCTGGGCGTGGGTGTCCTGATCGGTGCCGGCCTTCCACACCTGGTGATTGGCCATTTCATCAAACGCCGCACGAACCAGTTTAACGCCAAGTTTCCGGACGCGATCGAACTGCTGGTGCGCGGTTTGCGTTCCGGCCTGCCAGTAGGTGAAACGCTTTCTGTGGTAGGTCAGGAAGTGCCTGGTCCGGTGGGCGTAGAGTTCCGTTCGGTTGTCGAACGGATCAGGATCGGCCGCACGATGGAGGATGCCCTTCAGGAAACGGCAGACAGACTCGGCACGGCAGAATTTCAGTTCTTCGTCATCACACTGGCTATCCAGCGCGAGACAGGCGGTAACCTGGCCGAAACACTCTCCAACCTTGCCGAAGTGCTACGCAAACGCGCGCAAATGAAGCTGAAGATCAAAGCCATGAGCTCTGAATCGAAAGCCTCGGCCTACATTGTTGGTGCGCTGCCGTTCATCGTGTTCATCATGATCTACTGGATCAACCCCGGCTACATTGGCGGCTTCTTCGAGGATGACCGCTTGATTGTTACCGGACTTGGCGGGCTTGTTTGGATGAGCATTGGCGCAGGCATCATGGCCAAAATGGTCAGCTTTGAGATCTGAGCGGGGAAAATAGATGACATATTTAATCGCTCAATCCACCAGCCCTACGCTTCTTGGCGTGGATGTGATCCTTGTCGGGTCTATCCTGGCCGGAATGGCTGCCGCTGCCGTGCTGATGGCTATCTATGCCGCCGTCACCGTGCGGGATCCGATGGCCAAGCGGGTCAAAGCGCTCAACGATCGCCGGACCGAACTCAAAACGGGCATGCTTACCCAGACTGCCAAAAAGCGGCAGAGCCTGGTTCGCAAGACCGAAACCACCGAGAAGGTAAAAGACACGCTGCAGGGCATGAAAGTCCTGCAGGAAAGCCAGGTCAAAGACGTACAGCAAAAACTGGCGCAGGCAGGTTTCCGCAACAAGGAAATGGCCGTCGTCATCATTTTCGCTCGCATGGTCTTGCCGATCGTTCTCGGCTTGCTGGGCGTTGTTGTGCTGTACTGGACCGAAACCTTCCCCGAGTGGGGCAGCATGAAGCGTTTCATGGCCTTCGCCGCACTGGTGATCGCAGGCTACAAAGGGCCTGAAGTCTATCTCAAGAATGCCTCGAACAAACGCACCAAGCTGATCCAGAAGGGTCTGCCGGATGCGCTTGACCTGCTGGTTATCTGCGCCGAGGCAGGCCTGACCGTTGATGCCGCTTTCAACCGCGTGGCCCGCGAATTGGGGCGCGCCTATCCGGAGCTTGGCGAGGAGTTCGCGCTGACCGCAATCGAACTCGCCTTCCTGACTGAACGCCGACAGGCTTTCGAAAACCTCGCCTACCGCGTTGATCTGGATGCTGTCCGGGGCGTGGTTACCACCATGATCCAGACCGAGCGTTACGGTACGCCGCTGGCCAGCGCCCTGCGCGTCTTGTCGGCCGAATTCCGCAACGAACGCATGATGCGCGCCGAAGAAAAGGCCGCACGTCTGCCAGCCATCATGACAGTTCCGCTGATCATGTTCATCCTGCCAGTGCTGTTCATCGTGATCCTTGGTCCGGCAGCATGTTCTATCGCCGACGCCTTCTCTGGCGACGGTCCGGGAACCACAGGCGGCTGATACCGCCAGTCTCCTGACACACCCAAACGAAGAAAAACCCCGCGAGGCGAAGCGCCGCGCGGGGTTTTTCTTACCTTGGCCAGATGCCAAGTCTAGCCGGAGCCAGCCTGGCGCCTAACGGATGCCGTAACCTCCTGCGAGATCATCTTCGGCAAGCCCTTCTGCCTGCACACGGGCGCGTTCCAACAAATTGCGGAACAAGTTCAGATCCTCGGCGGAGAATCCGGCAAACAATTGCCGTTCCATTTCCAAAGCCAAAGGCATGATCTCCGAATGCATGGCGTGTCCCGGCTCAGTTAATTCGAGCAGGTGCGATCGTCCGTCCTGCGCATTGGGTGTGCGCTGCGCCAAGTTACGTTCTTCAAGAACCTTGCAAGCGCGGTTCACCGCCACCTTGTCCATCAGGGTCCGCTTGGTCAGGTCGCGCTGCGTTTTCGCACCGGAATCGCCCAGCACTGCCATTACCCGCCATTCGGGAATGCTGAGACCCCAGCGCTGTCGATACTCCATCGCGATCCGGCCGCTTACGGCATTGGACGCGAGTGAAAGTTGATAGGGCAGGAAACGGGAGAGGGTGCTGGTCGGTTGCATATGGAATCACCCTGTTGAATTTTGCGCAAGTTTGCAAGTTTATGAATGAAATTGAACGGTGCGCACTCTATTTCTTGCGCGGTGGCGTCAGATTGACGAGCCGCCCCGCGACCGCATCCAGTTTGGTCCGCGCAGATACGTCCCAAAGCTCACGCGGAGTGATGATGGCGGTATCGAGAACGGTATCGATTGCGCTTGCCTTGCGCTGTTTGGGTAAGCCTGCTGCAAATTCAGCCAACATGGCGCGTGCATTTTCGGCATTTGTGGTCATCGTTTTTATGATCTGTGCCACATCGACGTCCTCTTCGGAGTCGCGCCAGCAATCGTAATCCGTGACCATGCCGACAAGTGCGTAGGGCAGCTCTGCCTCCCGGACCAGCCGGGCCTCCGGCATTGCCGTCATGCCGATCACATCCGCACCCCAACTGCGGAACATATGGCTTTCTGCGCGGGTCGAAAATTGCGGCCCTTCAATGGCGACATAGGTGCCGCCTTCATGAACCTTGGCCCCCGCCCGGTCGGCCGCCTTCGCCGCCAGCTTCGTAAGCCGGGGGCAGACGGGATCAGCGAGCGGCACGTGGGCGACGATCCCGTCACCAAAAAAGCTGCGTTGGCGACCAGTCGTGCGGTCGATCAGTTGCTCTACTGCGACAAAGTCACCAGGCGCGTATTCTTCTTTCAAGCTGCCGATAGCGGAAATCGCCAGCACATCGGTTACCCCGCACCGTTTGAGCACATCCACATTTGCGCAGTAATTCACATGGCTCGGAGAGAAGCGATGTCCGGCACCGTGGCGCGCAATGAAGGTAAACTGCACGCCGCCGATGCGCCCGGTGGTGACCGGGCCCGACGGTTCGCCAAATGGGCTTGCTACGGATATTTCCTGCGCATCTTCCAGCGCGCCGGGATCATACAGGCCCGAACCGCCGATTACGCCGATATGCCAGTTGGACATGATTTCCCCTTACGCCTCTTGCTTCATCAGATTGACATGCCCCGCCATTATTTCGGCGGCATACGGATGGCCCCGTCCAGCCGGACACATTCACCGTTGAAATAGCCGGTTTCAACCATGAAGCACACAAGGTTGGCATATTCTGCCGGATCGCCCAGCCGTTTTGGGAAAGGCACTGCTTGCGCCAGCGCCGCCTGCGCCTTTTCCGGCAATCCCGCCAGCATTGGGGTGCGGAAAATACCGGGCAGAATTGCATTCACACGAATGCCTTCGTTCATCAAATCCCGCGCTACCGGCAAGGTCATACCCTTCACGCCGGCCTTTGATGCAGCATAGGCAACTTGCCCTATCTGACCGTCTTCCGCCGCTACGGATGCAGTGTTGATGATGCACCCTCTTTCACCTTGCTCGTCTAGCGGATCCAGAATCATCATGCCCGCTGCCGCTTTGGCCATGCACTGAAATGATCCGACCAGATTGATATCGATCGCATTGCGGAACGCTTCGACGGGGAGATGACTGATCTCACCGGTTTCCCGGTCGCGGCGCACCAGCTTGCCGACGGGTGCAATGCCGGCACAATTGACCAGCACACGTTCTTGTCCATGCGCATCGCGGGCCTTTGCAAATCCTGTATCGACGGAAACTTCATCGGTAACGTCGACGCGGCAGGCCACCCCGCCGATATCAGCCGCGACCTGTTCTGCGGCTTCGATATTCATATCGAAAATGGCGACTCTTGCGCCTTTGGCGGCCAGCGCCCGCGCCGTTGCCTCCCCCAGGCCCGATGCAGCGCCTGTAACGATGGCGGAAATAGTCTTGTCGATATTCATGCGTGGGCTCCTGACGGATGCGCGCCATTGCAGCGACGCTGTATCATTCTGCCATGGTCCTACCGCGCATCACGGCCCGGTCAAGCAAGCTAAGTTGCGGCGCCGTGATGGATGTGGCCTGCGCAAAAAAGAAGGCCCCGCAACCGAAGTTGCGGGGCCTTCCCTTTTATCAGTTTGACGTTCTGAAAGATCAGAAGCGGACGTTTACCGAAGCAAAGATCTCGCGGCCATCGAGGTTGAAAGTACCACCGATTGGAACGTTGGAGATACAAAGGCCAACTTCACCGCAATCAACCAGCGGCGGCGCGGTGTCGAAAATGTTCGACACGCCGAGACGCAGAATGAACAGATCAGTCGTGTAACGGATCGAAGCAGCGTGCTCGAACCAGTCGTCGGTGTAGCCGATGTCACGGCAGTAAACGCCGTCACCTTCAACAATTCCGTTCGGCTGGCCGTCAGTTCCACGCGAACCACCGCCGGTACACGTGCTGCCGATGAAGCCGGTACGCTGGCCGTCAGGACCGAAGCCGAAGGCATCAGACAAAGCGTCAACACCTGCAGGGTTCTGGTTCTGTGCGCCAACCCAGCGTGTCTGCCAGGTGAAGCCGAAACGATCGATACCAGCTGTAAAGGTGGCACGGCCGGTCCAGTTCGGAAGACCGAATTCGCCAGTGGAATCGTCAAACGTTTCGTTGTCATTCAAGTCGATGAATGTCGTGCTACGTTCGATGAGGTGGTTGGCACGCAGATCAAGACCGAGATCAACTGCCTGGCCACCAACCATGAATTCGCGGCCAAGGCTGGCGTTGAAATCAAGGCCCTTCACCTTTTCCTGGTCAAGGTTGAGGAAGCCGATGTCAGCGGCCGTGATGAGGCCGAAATCGCCCGGTGCTCCGCTCGGGAATACGCTATCGCAGAACTGGCTGCGGGCGCCGTCACGTGTGAAGCAATCGTTGACCGCAAATGGAGCCGACAACTGGACGACCGAGTCCTTCACTTCGATGCTGTAATACGTGCCCGAGAACGCGAAGTCCCAATCACCATAGCTTTCGGCGATCGACACACCGGTTGTGAAGGATGTTGAACGTTCAGGATCGAGATCGAGACTACCCTGGCGGGTAATTTCAACACCGGATGTCTGAGTAACGCTCGGGACACGGCCGGTCAGATTGATACCGACGGTAGTCGGGTCACGACCTTCACGGATACAGTTTGCAAGTACGGTCGCTTCACGCTGGTCCAGGCTTTCCACATAGGCGCCGCCAACAAATGCGACAGTCGGGACTGCGCAAGGGTCGGTGATGGTCTGGAAACCAGTTGTACCGGTCAGGAAGTTTTCACGCAGGTTTGGTGCGCGGAAAGACGTACCGTATGTGGCCCGCAGCAGAACTGCGTCAACCGGACGCCAGCCACCTTCCAAAGAGTATGTTCCGGCGGAGCCATAGAACTCTTCGTCAGTAAAGCGGGCTGCTGCGTTGAAGTTGAATTCACCCCAGCGATCATCATCGAACACCGGAACATCGATTTCAGCGAAAGCTTCACGGATCCACTTGCTACCCGTAGCACCGCGGTCGGCGTTGAAGTTGTAGAACAACCCGTTGCCGGTCACGAAGTTGGTGGTCGAAGTGATTTCATCCTTGCGCCATTCGAGACCGAAGGCTGCGCCAACTGGTCCTGCAGGCAGTTCGAAGATGTCGCCGGTTACGAAGGCCGAGATCAGGATCTGGTCGTACTGCGTGTCGAATTCACGAACACCCAGAACATAATCCCGCTCTGCCTGTGTGGCGAAATCACCGGTTGCCGGACCAATCAGGCTTGGAGCAAACAGGTTAACGGGAACACAGCCGTTGAGCAGATCAGGCGACGCATTGTCCGGATTGGCCAGGATGGTGGTGTCGCAAGGCGTGCCAGCGGACGGGAAGCCGAAAAGCGAACCGAACTGAGCGGAGGAGTCGAAGTCGTCAGCGATACCGTCACCATCGTTATCGACGATGCCGTCACCGTTGAAGTCGGCAGTCGGATCGATGCCGAGTGCAAACGCCAGCTTGTCTTCACGAAGGCCGACAGCGCTCGAGAAGCCGGTCGACGTGGTGTAAGTACCAGCAACTTCGAATGTCCAGCTGTCACCGAGGAACGGCAGATCGCCGCGCACACCCAAGACACCGCGGTACTGTTCAATCGTGGTATCGAAGTTATCACGATCGCCTGCGATCACGTTACGGGCACGGACCGGCTGATCAATGACGAGACCAAATGGTGCAACACCATTGAAGATCTGGCCGAGGTTGAAACAGTCAACACCATCTGGCTGGAACGGGTTACACGGATTGAACTGGTTCGTCGCAGGAACGCTGATTGCGTTACCGATAACGTTGTTGTTCCGCGATTCGATATCGGCACGCGAATACAGCGCTTCGAAGAAGGGAGTGATGTTCGCATCGCCGCCCAATTCGTATTCACCATACGCCATGACGTTGTAGCGTTCTTGCTGCGGGATCAGCTCCGTTTCAGGATAAGCACCGTTGGTGCTGACGTCTGCGAAGCGGAAATCCTGCACACCATCGTTGTTCAAATCGACGGGGCGGCCGTTGAAGAAGCCGGATTCGGTGAAGTTCGGCACGCCGGAGTTCGATTCACCAGGGGTGAAGTAGAGAACGCCGAAGCGGCTGAGATCCTGGATACCACCACGAAGGCCCTGGCCCGTACGCTGACAGTCGTTGTCCGGAAGGCCGATTGTGCCGCCACTTGCGACCAGCGTGTTGACACGGTCGAGCACTTCAACAGTGCGGATTTCGCCGGTGTTGGTGATTTCATAGTCGGTCGTACAACCGGCAAGGAAATCGCGGTCCCGCGCACGAACGCGGTCGCGGAAGTCATATTCTGCACCGATGCCGATGAAGCCGCGGTCGAAGTTTACACCCCAGCCAGCACCGATTGTGTAGTCGTCGCCACCACCCTGCGGATTGATATTGCCGCTGGCGGAAAGTTCCAGACCGTCAAAATCACGCTTCAGGATGACGTTGATAACGCCGGCAACAGCGTCCGAACCATAAACCGACGATGCACCGTCAAGCAGCAGCTCCGTACGCTCGATCAAGGAACCTGGAAGCAGGTTGGTCGAAGGTGCGGTTGGCGAACCACCGACGCCCGATGGCGCAAGACGGCGACCATTGAGCAGCAGAAGTGTACGGTTGGCACCAAGGCCACGCAGGTTAACTGTCTGGTTGCCCGGGCCGTTATCGAGAACGAAGCCCTGGAAGGTGGAGTCGATCTGCGTACCGGTTGCAGCTTCTGCGCGCTGCAGAACCTGGGTCGGATCGAAAACGCCGGCATCGCGGGCTGATTCAGCCGTGATGATCTGGATTGGCGAGTTGCTGTTGTATGTATCGCGGCGAATGCGCGAACCGGTAACAACGATATCGCCTTCTGCGTCTGCAGATGCGGAGCCGTCACCTTCAACGCTGACCAGATCATCGCAATCCTCATCAGGATTGCCGGCCGCGTCGATTTCGCAGTCTTGATCAGCGTCCTGCGCATATGCAGGCGCGCTGGCCAGAAGTGCAGCCGCCGATACGGAAACTGCGAAACCCGTAAGGGCCTTTGTGTGAAATTTTTTCATGTTTGTCCCGTCCACCTTAGATAGTCGAATTCACAAGTCGTTCAGCGCGCGTCCTGCAACACACGTGTTGGTTATCGAAGAAGCAGGTGATGGGCAGAGGTAAGCTGCTCATATTGCGACGCTTGAGCGTGTATCAGTGCAATAGCAGGTGGCCCTTGTCAAAACGGCATACGGGCTAGGTGGGGCTTTGTTGCCCGATTTAGTTGAGTCTGTGACTAAATTCACACACAGGCCAATTCGTGCCATAATTTCCGATTGTTGCGTACCGGCGCACGTTGGCGGCGGCAAAAATTCTGTTCAACGCATCACTGTTGCTGCATTGCAGCATAATCTTGCGAATGACACCGACAAAAACGTAGCACATCGTGGCTGTGTCTTTGTAATCTCTCTGTTTTTTATTTATTCAGACTTGCTGCATCATCCGAAGTAACAATCATAAGGTATGGGGCCACTTTGCGGACTGCTGGCCCCGTGTGGGGACTTTCCATCGCTCTGCCTGCGTCACCCGCTTTTGCACAAGATGCCCCGGACACGCACTCTGCCGACCAAACGGCAAAGAGCGTGACCTTGGGCGGAGCGTCTTAGCTGACCACCATTTCCAGCGCACCATCCCCCTCGTCGATCTTGACCGTGCTGCCATCAGGCACTTCGCCGGCCAGTAGCATTTCGGCCAGAGGGTCCTGGAGATAACGCTGGACCGCGCGCTTCAGAGGCCGCGCACCATAGACCGGATCATAGCCTACCCGGCCAAGCCATTTGCGCGCACCATCGGTCAGATCGAGCTCGATCTTGCGATCCTTCAGCAGTTTCTGCACCCGGCCAACCTGAATATCGACGATCGGCGCCATGTGTTCCATGGCCAGGCGGTGGAACAGGATGATTTCGTCCAGTCGGTTCAGGAATTCGGGGCGGAAATGACTGCGCACCACTTCCATCACCTGATCTTCGACATCGGCTACAGTCTGATCATCACCGAGATTGGAGAGAAACTGGCTGCCCAGGTTCGACGTCAGGATAATCAGCGTGTTCGAAAAATCGACCTTGCGGCCCTGTCCGTCGGTCAGATGGCCATCGTCCAGCACTTGCAGCAGCACGTTGAACACGTCGCCGTGCGCCTTTTCCACCTCGTCAAACAGCACGACCTGATAGGGCCGCCGCCGCACAGCTTCGGTCAGCACGCCGCCTTCTTCATAACCGACATAGCCGGGAGGCGCACCGATCAACCGGGCGACCGAATGCTTCTCCATGAACTCGCTCATATCGATTCGCACCATCGCCTGATCATCATCGAACAGGAATTCGGCCAAGGCCTTGGTCAGCTCCGTCTTGCCGACGCCGGTGGGGCCGAGGAACAGGAAGCTGCCCATCGGGCGGCCCGGATCCTGAAGGCCCGCGCGTGCACGGCGAACCGCCTTGGACACCGAGTTGATCGCCTTTTCCTGCCCGATCACGCGCTTGGACAGCACATCTTCCATATTGAGCAGCTTCTCGCGCTCGCCTTCCAGCATCTTTTCCATCGGGATGCCGGTCCAGCGACTGACGACGGAGGCGATATCGTCCTCCGTCACCTCTTCGCGCAGCAAAGCGTTTTCCGCGTGACCGGCTGCCTCCGCGAGCTGCTTTTCCAGCCCGGGAATGGTGCCATATTGCAGTTCCCCTGCCGCCGCGAGATCGCCACCGCGCTGGGCCTGTTCCAGTTCGATCCGCGCCGCGTCGAGAGCTTCCTTGATCTTGGCCTCGGCATTGATCTTGTCGCGTTCATTCTGCCAGCGCGTGGTCAGTTCGGACGATTGCTGTTCCACATTCGCCAGTTCCTCTCGCAGAACCTTCAGGCGGTCCTCGCTTGCAGAATCGGTCTCTTTGGAAAGCGCGGATTCTTCAATCTTGAGTTGGAAGATACGCCGGTCGAGGTTCTCGATTTCCTCCGGCTTGCTTTCCACTTCCATGCGGATGCGGCTGGCGGCTTCATCCATCAGATCGATGGCCTTGTCCGGCAGGAAGCGGTCGGAGATGTAGCGTTCGGAAAGCTGGGCTGCGGCAACTACCGCTGCATCCGTGATGCGCACGCCGTGGTGCAGCTCGTACTTTTCCTTGATGCCGCGCAGGATGGAGATTGTGTCTTCCACGCTCGGCTCATCCACGAAAACCGGCTGGAAACGCCGCTGGAGCGCCGCGTCCTTTTCGACATACTTCTGATATTCATCCAGCGTGGTCGCGCCGATGCAGTGCAGTTCCCCGCGCGCCAAAGCAGGCTTGAGGAGATTGGAGGCATCCATGCTGCCTTCGCTCGCGCCCGCGCCGATCAGCGTGTGCATTTCATCGATGAACAGGATGATCTCGCCGTCCGCACCCTTCACCTCGTCCAGTACGGACTTCAGCCGTTCTTCAAATTCGCCGCGATACTTCGCGCCTGCAATCAGGGCGCCCAGATCGAGGCTCATCAGGCGGCGATCCTTCAGGCTGTCCGGCACATCGCCATTGGCAATGCGCAACGCGAGGCCTTCGGCAATCGCCGTCTTGCCGGTGCCGGGTTCGCCGATGACGACAGGATTGTTCTTGGTCCGCCGGGCAAGGATCTGGATGACGCGGCGGATTTCCTCATCGCGCCCGATCACCGGGTCCAGCTTGCCCTCGCGTGCAACCTCAGTCAGGTCGCGGGCGTATTTCTTCATCGCATCATAAGATGCCTCGGCATTGGCGCTGTCCGCCGTCTTACCGCCGCGCAATTCATTGATCGCGGTGTTGAGCGCCTGCGCGGTGAGACCTGCATCGGCAAGCGCCTTGCCCGCCTTGCTGTCCTTGGCCAACGCTAGAGCCAGCAGCAGACGTTCGACGGTCACGTATTCATCGCCCGCCTTGGCTGCGACTTGCTCGGCGGAATCGAGCACCCGCACCGCATCATTATCGAGCCCCGGCGTCTGCTGCGCCCCGCCGCCACTGACAGCGGGGATTTTGGCAAGCAGCGCATCAACCTGCTGCACCGCCGTGCCGGGATTGCCGCCTGCACGCTGGATCAGCCCTGCGGCCATGCCTTCCTCATCTTCCAGCAAGGCCTTCAGAATATGTTCGGGTGATATGCGCTGGTGGCTGTTCCGGATGGCGACGGTTTGTGCGCTCTGCAAAAAGCCTCGCGCACGATCAGTGAATTTTTCGAGATTCATGTCGGGTCCCTCACTCTGTATGCAACCAAGATAATGTTGCCCTTATGCAACACAAGGCCTGCCGCCCCTGAAACTCTATTTTGGAACGAATTCGTCTTTCGCCAAGGCCCTGCCCATGTCTGGAATGGCCAAAGCGTCGATGGTGATCGACCAAACACAATTTGCTGATGCAAAACCGCTTTCCCACGCGCCTGACAATGCTAACAGGTCACGCATGAAACTTGCGCAAACACTCCGCTCACTCCTTCCCGCAACCGCCGCTTTCGCGCTGCTGGGCTGCACGACCACCGTGGCACCGCCCGCCGGTGTGCCCGCCGCCATCGCGGAGCCGCAAGCTGCCGCTGCGCCCGCAGCCGCTTCGCTGGACGAACTGATCGCCGCCGTGGACATTCCCTTCGAGACGTTCACGCTCGACAATGGCCTGCAAGTGGTGATCCACACAGACCGCAAGAGCCCGCTGGTCGGCGTCACCACCTATTACCGCGTGGGTTCGAAACATGAACCGCGCGGCCGCACAGGATTTGCCCATCTGTTCGAGCACCTGATGTTCGGCGGCAGCGAAAATGTCGAAAATTTCGATATTCCGCTGGAAGCGGCAGGCTCCACCGGCACCAATGGTTCCACCTGGTATGACCGCACAAATTATGTCGAAGTCGTACCCACCGGTGCGCTCGATCTGGCGCTGATGATGGAAAGTGACCGGATGGGCTATCTGCTCGGCGCAATCAGTCAGGAAAAGCTCGATAACCAGCGTATGGTTGTCCAGAATGAAAAACGGCAGGGTGACAACAATCCCTACGGCCTGGTCGATTACCTGATCAATGACGGGCTGCTTCCCGTGGGCCATCCCTATCGCCACTCGACCATCGGTTCGATGGCGGACCTTTCTGCCGCCAGTCTGGAAGATGTGCAAACCTGGTTCCGCGACAATTACGCCCCCAACAACGTGGTACTCGCGCTGACCGGCGATATCGACGTCGCAACAGCGCGGCCGATGGTAGAACGCTGGTTCGGCGAGCTGGAGCGCGGCCCCGCAGTGGTAACACGCGATGCTGGCCCGGTCACTTTGGCAGAGCCGCAATATCTCGAAATCACAGATCAGGTGCCCCTTGAGCGGATCTATCAGGCATGGACTGGTCCCGGAATGGAGCATCCCGATGCCGTGCCGTTGCAAGTTGGCATGGCGATCCTTGGCGGCCTCAGCTCCTCCCGGCTAGACAATGCCATGGTGCGCGGAGAAGAGCTGGCCACAAGCGTTTCCGCCTATGCGCAGCAGCAGGAACAGATCAGCTTCCTGCAAGCCACGGTGAATGTGAAGCAAGGCGTTGATACCGCCGCCGCGCGTGCACTTCTCGAAAGCGAAATCGCGCGGATGATCGCCAGTGGTCCGGCTCAAGACGAAATCGACCGCGCCGTGACACAATTCGTTTCCGCCACTATCGGCTCACAGGAGCGCGTCGGCAATTTCGGCGGCAAAGGCCAGATCCTTGCCGAGGGCCTGCTCTACACCGGGAACCCAGGCCATTTCCGCAGCGAACTGGAGCAGATGGCAGCTCTGACGCCGGAAATCGTGCGCAGCGCGATGGAGCGCTGGCTGTCCCGCCCGTCATATACACTGGTGGTTGTGCCTGGTGATCGCACGCTGGATGGCGGCGAATTGGGCGGCTGGGGCGACGAACATCTCAATCCCGCGCCGGAACCGGACACCGGCTCCGACGTGCAAGTCACACGAACAGGTCCTGAGCGCGCTCTGCCTGAGCCGGAACCTGTAGGCGAACTCACATTCCCGCAGCTTGAGCGTGCAAGTCTTTCGAACGGTATTCCCGTCGTGTTGGCGCGCCGCGATGCAGTACCGCAGCTTTCTATAGCCATGGTTTTCGATGCCGGATCAGTCGTTGATCCCATCGGGCAGGCAGGTGTGCATCAGACCATGATCGATGTGCTGAGTGAAGGAACAACGACCCGCAGCGCGCTCGATATTGCGCAACAGCAAGAAGCGCTCGGTGCCTCGCTCAATGCGGGTGCAGGCGTGGATCGGTCTGTAGTCTCGCTGACTGCGCTGACCGCAAATCTTGCTCCGTCGCTCGATCTTATGGCCGATGTGGTGCGCAACCCGGCCTTTGCGCCCGATGCCGTTGCGCGCGTCCTTCAGCAACGCGAGGCATCTATTGCCCAGCAACTTGCGTCGCCAGCAGGAATTGCCCAGCGCGCTTTTCTGCCGCTGATTTATGGGCAGAACCACCCCTATGCCTACGCCTCCACTAGCGGCAATGCAGCGGCAGTCGCAGCATTGCAGGCGAGTGATCTTCGGGCTGAACATGCGGAGTGGATGCGTCCTGACCTCGCCTCGATCACAGTTGTCGGCGATATCGCAATGGATGATCTGGTGGCCGCTCTGGAAGCCAGTTTTGGCGATTGGCCCGTTCCCGCAACGCCCGCACCGACCAAGGACCTGGATATTGCCACCCCCGCCCCGGCCTCACGTCTGGTGGTGGTCGACCGTCCCAATTCACCGTCGAGCTACCTCACGCTCGGCCGCCTGACACAGTTTCAAGGGCGGCCAGAAGGTTTCGAAGCGGTCGAGCTAGCCAACGAAGTGGTCGGCAACGGCTTCCTTTCGCGCCTCAACAACGATCTGCGCGAAACGAAGGGCTGGACCTACGGGATTGGCTCCTCGATCCCCGATGCGCGCGGCCCGCGCCGCCTGCAAGTCGGCACGCAGGTGCAGGCCGACCGGACGGCGGATTCGATCCGTGTGATCCTTGATCAGATGCACGCCTTCCCTGCCACGCGCCCGGTCGATGCGACAGAATTGCAGCGCGTGACCGATGGCAACATCCGCAATCTGCCCAATCGCTTCGAAACCAACGGGCAGGTTCTGGGCGCATTGCTCAGCAATCAACTGAATGGCCGCGATCTGCGCTACCAAGTTGGTCTGCCGGACATTTATCGCAGCATCAGCGGTGATCAGATCAATGCCGCGGCGGCAAGCTATCTCCAGCCGGAGAATTTGGTGATTGTCGTGGTTGGAGATCGTACGGTCATTGATCCGCAGCTGGAAACGCTGGGGATGGAAATCGAATATCTGGATGCAGACGCCCTTTAAGGGCCGCCTGCACAACACGACCGAAACACCCTTCAGGAGAGAATAATGAGCAATGTCGGCGGTACTTATGATTTCGTGGTCAACAGCCCGATGGGCGAACAAAAGGGCACGATGATCGTGGTGCCGGATGACAGCGGAACCAGCTTCACAGGCTCGCTCAACGGCTCGCTTGGCGCGATGGACATCAATGACGGCACTATCAGCGGCAACACGCTGTCCTGGAAGATGAAGATGAGCATGCCGCTGCCGATGACGCTGGATTGCGAAGCAACGGTCGACGGTGACGATGTGACCGGCACGATTGATGCGGGCATGATGGGCAAGATGCCGCTGACGGCGAAACGCCAGCAAGCCTGATGCCCTGCGCGGCGGGGCGGACCTAAGCCCTGCTCGCCACGGCAGCCCGAATTTGCGAATGGGTGACGGGAATAGACCCGCCGCCCCTTTCGCTTGTGTGGGCAGGAGATGACCGCTTGGACGACGATACGCCACAAGGCCCTGACGCTAACGACCACCGCAGCCGCAAAGTGCCGAGCAGCCGCGCTGGACGCATTGGTGCTTTCGGCAGGCTTGCAGGCGGCGTTGCTGGCGGAATGCTGGCCGAAGGTGCGCGCCAGCTTTCACGCGGAGAACGCCCGCGACTGCGCGATGCGATGTTGACGCCGGGCAATGCCAAACGGCTGGCGGATCGTCTGTCACACTTGCGCGGCGCGGCGATGAAAATGGGCCAGATGATCAGCATGGACGCTGGCGATATGCTGCCGCCAGAACTTGCCGATATCCTCGCCCGCGTGCGCGAACAAGCTGATCGGATGCCCCCCAATCAGCTGCGCGATGTACTGGACAAGGAATGGGGCAAGGGCTGGCTCGGCCGATTTGCCAAATTCAACCCGCGCCCCATCGCTGCCGCTTCCATCGGGCAAGTCCACCGTGCCGTGACGAAGGACGGGCGCGAGCTGGCGATCAAGGTGCAATATCCCGGCGTGAAGGAAAGCATCGACGCCGATGTAGACAATGTCGCCACCCTGCTGCGCATTTCCGGCCTGCTGCCCAGGGAACTCGATTTCTCGCCATTGCTGGCAGAGGCAAAGCGGCAATTGCATGAGGAGGCGGATTACGAGCGCGAAGGCGCGGAAATGATGCGGTACCGTGCGCGTCTGGAAGGCCATGACGATTTCCTGGTGCCTGCCATTGCAGAAGAATTTTCAACCGGCCGCGTGCTGGCGATGGACTTCCTACCCGGCAAGCCGATCGAAGTGCTGGACGAGGCACCGCAGGACGAACGCAACCGCGTGACAACCGCGATCATCACGCTGGTGTTGCGCGAAATGTTCGAATTCGGCGTGATGCAAACCGATCCCAACTTCGCCAATTACCGCTTCCAGCCGGATACCGGCAAGCTGGTGCTGCTCGATTTCGGGGCCACGCGCGATGTCGATCCGGTCATCGCCGAGGATTACCGCAAGCTGATGGCTGCTGGCCTGGCGCAAGACCGTGACGGAGCGCGCAAGGCGGCGCTGGAGGCGGGCTATCTGCCGCAGGGCGCGGTCGACAATCACGCAGACCGGGTCAATTTGATGATCGACACGATAATAGAGGAAATGAACCGAGCCGGCCCCTTCGACTTCGGCGACCGCGGCTTCGTGTCCGTCTTGCGCGATGAAGGCATGGAAATGGCAGCGGACAAATCCACCTGGCACATCCCGCCCGTGGAAATGCTTTTCGTCCAGCGCAAGATCAGCGGCACGGCGTTGCTGGGCGCACGCTTCAAGGCGAAGGTGCATGTGCGCGACCTGGTGCGGCCTTATGTAGAAAGCGTGCCTCTCAAGGCCTGATAGGCAACCGCCGTCACCGTGCTTGCCAGATTAAGCGATCGGATATGCGGTGAACGCATCGGCAGACGGAATTCACGGGTTTGATATGGCTCCCGGATTTCGGGCGGCAATCCCTTCGTCTCGCAGCCGAACACCAGATAGGCATCATCGGGATAATCGGGCTCATAAAAGCTGCGCGGTCCGTCATCCTCGAACAGGAAAAGCTGATCCTCGCGCGGCGTCCGCTCCGCTACAAACGCATCCCAGCTATCGAATTCGGCCAGCCGCACGTGCTGCCAGTAATCCAGCCCTGCCCGCTTCACCCGCGTATCGGTAATCTCGAACCCGTAGGGACGCACCAGCACCAGTTCCATATCGAGCGCCACGCAGGTGCGCCCGATGGAACCGGTATTTCCGGCTATTTCCGGATGAACGAGGACAATTGCGGGCGTAATGGGAATTACCTTGTTTGATTTGGCGGTGGTGAAGGGACCTGTGCAGCTGCTGCACAATCGATCAGCAAAGGCGCCAATGCGCGTTGACCCTCGGCATTGAGATGTATGTCGTCGCGGTAAAGGTCTGCGCCACTTTCATTCTGTGTGCGGTAGACATCCCGGGCCGAGATGACCGGCACTCCCCGCTCTTTGAAGAGTTCCTGCAGGCGCACGCCCGCCGGAAGGATTTCTGCCAGAAGTTCCCTGCGCATCGGGTTATGCACAATGCATAGTGGCACCCCATCTTCTCTGAACCGGTCCATCAATCGCGCGATCTCGATCTCGCCAGCTCCCGACCGAGCTCTGGCTTGTCTGCGGGGCTCCGCCTCACTGCGCCAGCCGAACTCCGGCAGGAGGTACCGGGTAATCAGCTCGCCAAATGCAGATACCGGTTTCTCGACCGGATAATCCAGGGAATCAAGGGGGTCGAAGCTCGGGATATCGTTGAGATCTTTCGAATTCAGCACCAGAACCGCGCTATCGGCGCCAGCATAACCGAACCGCTCTATCCAACCAGCCAGATTGGCAGGTCCCCAGCTTCCCGCGCTCGCGTTGCCAAAGAATATCGCATCGTTCGAAGCGATGGTGGTCGCGAGGTCCGAATGATCGGTCAAGCCGCCGCCATTAATTACGGAATCACCCAGCACAATCACGCGCCTGTCAGCGCTGACTTGATCGAGCGGCGGGCTGCGCATGGAAAATTCATTGTAAAGCTGGCGGTTATGGAACCTCGTCACGTCCTGGTTTGGGGCAAACCGATATTCTGTCACCTCGTCAACAATAGTCAGCGGCGGGGTGCCAAGGCCGATGACATAACGAGCCGTGAGTTCACCGATGACCAGTACCAATGCAGCGACCACCACGACGCGCGTAGCACGGCGGCGAAAAGGCGGCCTCTTTTGAAGAACACTCAGCCCAGCTTGTCCTTCAGGATCTGGTTAACCACCGCCGGGTTGGCCTTGCCCTGCATGGCCTTCATCGTTTGGCCGACGAAGAAGCCGAACAGCTTGTCCTTGCCGCCCTTGTACTGCTCCACCTTGTCGCCGTTGCCGGCAATGATCGCGTCGATAGCGGCTTCGATCGCGCCAGTGTCGCTGACCTGCTTCAGGCCCTCAGTGTCGGCAATCTCGTCCGGCTCGCGGCCGGTCTTCAGGACGATCTCGTAGATTTCCTTGGCCTGTCCGCCGGAAATCTCGCCCGCATCCTGCATCTTGAGGATGGCAGCCTGCCGCGCGGCAGTGCCATGGCTTACATCAGCCTCGTCACCCAAGGACTTCACCACACCCGGAGCGACCGAGAGCGCCCAGTTTGCCACCTGCGTAGCCACCTTGGCTTCTGGCTTGCCGATCGCACTCGCGGTTTCACCCAGCAGCGTTTCAAAGCGCGCAAACACTTCCACATCAGCGGTCAGTTCGCGAGCGTTGTACGGCGTCAGGCCGAGTTCGTTTTCGTACCGCAGCCGCTTGGCATCGGGCAGTTCCGGCAGGCTGGCGCGGCAGGCCTCCAGAAATTCATCGTCCAGTTCCAGCGGCAGCAGGTCGGGATCGGGGAAATACCGATAATCATGCGCGTCTTCCTTGGACCGCATGGACCGCGTGGTGCCTGTGCCTGGATCGAACAGGCGCGTTTCCTGCACGATTGTGCCGCCGTCTTCCAGCACATTGACCTGGCGCTGCGCCTCATGTTCGATGGTCTGCATCACGAAGCGCACGGAATTGACGTTCTTCGTCTCGGTCCGCGTGCCAAGCTCTGTATCGCCGACACGGCGCACGCTGACATTCACGTCTGCGCGCATGGAGCCTTCTTCCATATTACCATCGCAGCTGCCGACATAGCGCAGGATGGCGCGCAATTTGCGCACATAGGCCCCGGCCTCTGCGGGCGAAGTCATATCGGGATCGCTGACGATTTCCATCAGCGCGACACCGACGCGGTTGAGATCGACATAAGACATGGTCGGGTGCTGATCATGCATCAGCTTGCCCGCGTCCTGCTCGATATGAATGCGCTCAATCCCGATGGTGCGGTCTTCGGGGATTCCGGCCTTCTCATCAGCTTCAATGGTCAGTGCGCCCTTGCCCACGATGGGGTGGTACAGTTGGCTGATCTGGTAGCCCTGCGGCAGATCAGCGTAGAAGTAGTTCTTCCGGTCGAACCGGCTCCATTTGTGGATTTCCGCTTCAATAGCCATTCCGGTGCGCACCGCTTGGCGGACGCATTCGCGGTTGGGCACGGGCAGCATCCCCGGCATTGCGGCGTCCACCAGGCTGACCTGCGTGTTGGGTTCTGCCCCGAACTGCGTGGACGCGCCCGAGAACAGCTTCGCGTTGGAAGTGACCTGCGCATGGACTTCGAGACCGACAACGATCTCCCAATCGCCCGTTGCGCCGTGAATGCGGTAGTTACTCATTGTCGATCAACTTTCCGTCTTTGTCGAAACGCGCCTCACCGTGCTTGATGCGGCGTGATAGGAAGGCGGGCACCAGGACGGCGACGATAGTGACCGCGAGCCCCGCGATCAGTGTTATCGCCTCGGAGGTCACCACCATTTCTCCGGCTGCGCAGTGAATCCGGCACGCTGCTCAATCGCCAGACCGGCGTTCAGCACGCTCTGCTCGTCCATCGCTCGGCCTACGATTTGCAGGCCGAGCGGCAGGCCGTCTTCGGTCAGCGTTGCGGGCACGCTCATCGCGGGCAGGCCAGCCAGCGAAGCAGGCACGGCGAACACGTCGTTCAGATACATCGTCAGCGGATCATCATTGAGCGAATTCAGCGGGAAGCTGGCGGTCGGCGTGGTCGGCGCGAGGATCACGTCGCATTGCTCGAACGCCGCGTCGAAATCTCGCTGCACCAGTGTGCGCACCTTCATCGCCTGCGTGTAATAGGCATCATAGAAGCCTGCGCTCAGCACATAGGTGCCGAGCATCACGCGGCGCTTTACCTCGTCACCGAAACCGGCGGCGCGGGTGGCGGCGTACATATCCTGCAAGCCAGCGCCATCTGGCAGATCGCGCAGGCCGTACCGCACGCCGTCATAGCGAGCGAGATTGCTGGACGCTTCCGCCGGAGCGACAATGTAATAGGCCGGCAGCGCATATTTGGTGTGCGGCAAGCTGACATCGACGATTTCCGCGCCAGCATCGCGCAGCCACTCCGCCCCGCGGTCCCAACTGTCCAGAATTGCCTGATCGGTGCCTTCCATGCGGTATTCGCGCGGAATGCCGACTTTCTTGCCGCGCATATCGGCATCGAGATTGCCGAACCAGTCGGGCACTGGCGCATCTAGGCTGGTTGAATCTTTCGGATCGAACCCCGCCATCGCGCCAAGCATGATCGCGCAATCCTCTACGCTCCGGGCCATCGGTCCGGCCTGATCGAGGCTGCTGGCAAACGCCACAACGCCCCAGCGCGAACACCGGCCATAGGTCGGCTTGATGCCGCAAATCCCGGTGAACGCAGCGGGCTGGCGGATTGAACCGCCGGTATCGGTGCCGGTCGCCGCCGGGCAAAGCCGCGCGGCAATTGCGGAGGAGGAACCGCCCGAAGAACCGCCCGGGCTCATCGGGGCATTGCTGCCCGCCTTGCGCCACGGGGAGGATACATTGCCGAAATAGGATGTCTCGTTCGACGAGCCCATCGCGAACTGGTCCAAATTCAGCTTGCCCAGCATCCCCGCACCTGCCGCCCAGAGATTGGCCGAGACAGTGCTTTCGTAATGCGGAATGAAGCCTTCGAGGATGTGGCTGGCAGCTGTCGTCTGCACGCCGTTGGTGCAGAACAAATCCTTCATGCCAATCGGCACACCCGCCATCGGGCCAAGCGCCTTGCCAGCCGCGCGCGCGGCATCGGTGGCATCGGCAGCTTCCAGCGCCTTTTCCGGCGTGGTGACGATAAAGGCGTTGAGGCTGGTGGCTGCTTCGACGGCAGCGTTGAGGCTTTCGGCCACTTCGCGCGCGGTAAAATCGCCGCCCGCCACGCCATCGCGGATTTCGCGGATGCCAAGCTGCGTAAAGTCATTTTCGGTTCTTGGCATTATTCGATCACCTTGGGCACGCCGTAAAAGCCGTGCTCTGCCGCCGGAGCATTTGCCAGCACATCATCGCGGCGACCGCCGCCGGTTTTAGGATCGGCATCGATCACATCATCGCGCAGGCGCAATTTCTGGTCGATCACAGCGGTCATCGGTTCGACACCGGCGGTATCGACCTCTCCCAGCTGTTCGACCCATTCCAGGATCTTGTTGAATTCGGGCACGAGATGGTCGAGGTCGCCCTCGCCCATCTTTATGCGTGCCAACTGGGCGATTTTCGCCACTTCTTCTCGGGTAACAGACATGCCTTCGCACTAGCGGCGCACGGGATGCGCTTCAAGCGGTCTTAGCGCCTATTTGAAAGGCTCGCTGGCGGGCTTGCCGTCAACGTAAAGCTGTTGACCTTCAAATGGGCGCAATTCCACTTGGCCGCCAGCGCCTCCGGGCCCTTCTTCAATCGCCACATCGCCCATCAAGCGGCCGTCACGAACAAATTGTGGAACCGCTTTTTCGCTGTCCGGCCCAACCAGCAGCAATTTGGGTCGCTCGTATTCGGCATCCGATAGCAGAGCGATCAATTCGCCGCCGTCTGTCTGGCCGAGGGAAACTGCGCGGCAACCCTCGGCGCACTGAAAAATCTCGTCCCGGACGTAGGCGGCAACGGCGGCGCGCGCGGTTTCGCCGAGATCGCCGTAATCCAATGCCTCAGCAATCTCGCGCCGGTCTGCTTGCGTCCGGCGACCATAGGGCCGGCTTTCCATGATCTGCGCATCCTGCGCCAACTCGGCAATTTGCTGGTCGGGACTGGCGACAAGCTCTTCCAGAGCGTCCCGCCCGGCTTCACCGAAGTCCCAGCGAAGGGCCGCATAGTCGAAATCCTCGGCCGAAACTTCTCCGCTTTCCAGCCGCGCGATCTGGTCTCGCGCTGAAATCGCGCCGAAATCCAGCAATGGCAGGGCGAGGATCAGCGCGATACCGCAGGTGACCACTGCCAGATGAAGATTTGCGCGGCGTATGTAATCGCTCCACGCGCCCAGCCGTCCAAGTGCCAGCCCGACCCAATACGCTAGCCCATATGCGGTGGAGATCGCGATCGCGATCAGCGCCCAGATGCGTTCCGGCGCAAGGCCGTACTGGTCGATCCGAATGCCCATGCTGATGGCAGCAAACACGGTCAGCGGCAGGATGCACACCGCCAGCACCAGCGCAGCAGCCTGCATCACCGCGCTGCCGCTGCGATGTTCGTCATCATCCCGGACAACGGCATTGGAGAGGATAAAGCAGCCCACCGCGCAGGTCAGCAGGACAGGCGTCGCGCTGTCGGTTGCTTCCCACAGCGCTCCGCCGCCGGAGAACAGCAGGATCACCAGGAAAATCATGATGGCGAGGCCAAATGGCACGGCCAGCAGTGAAAACACCAGCATTACCACGCGCTGCAATGTGCCGATGATGCCCAGTTGGTTGCGCAGGACACCCAATGCCGCGCCGAAAGTTGCCCCGGCAAATATCGCACTGAACCAGCCGGTTTCGATCAGCTCTTCGATAATTTCGATGCCGATCAGGCTGAAAAGACCGTGCAAAAGCCATAACAACATCCAGCTCAAACCCATGAACAGGAACGCGCCGCCTGCGCTGACCGCATCGGTCCAGACATGGAAATGCGTTTCGGCGTAGGGGGTGGCCAAGCGCTTGCGGTGAAAACCGGCCTGAAACAACGGAATGGCAAGGATGGAGAAGAATACTCCGGCGGCAAAGGCAAACTCCTCGCCCGCACGGCTGTCCCCTGCATTGACTGCCAGATAGGCGATCCCGCCCATCACCACGCCGACTCCCAGCGCGAATCCAGCGGTTTCGATCAGGTTTTGCGGCCGAAGAACAAATCCTGTGGCTACCGCGCCGAAAAACAGCAGCGCCGCCAGTGCCGCGCGCCACGGCTCTGCAGTAAATCCGTCCAGAAGTTCGTAAACACCAAGCCCGGCAATGCCGCCTGTCGCAGCCAATATCCACGGCCTCAGCGGCCAGTCTGCGAGCAGACCTTGGGATACAATGGCGGGATTCGCGGTGGAGGGTTCAAATGCCGTGCCTTGCGCCATATCCCCCTCCCCGCTCACAAATTATTGCGGCGCTGGCTGCGGGACCGGCTGCGGAGCTGTTCCCTGACCCGGCGCACCTTCGGCACCCTGGGCTTCCTGCAAGACCTGCATCATGGTCATATATTTTTGCTGTGCTTCTTCCTCGGACATGAAATCAACCAGCGTGATATCGAAATACAGATCCGAATTCGGCGGGATCGGGCCATCGGCCGGAACATCTTCGCCATAACCCTTTTCAGCCGGAATGAATACTTCGTAGCTGCCGCCCTTCTGCATCTGGACCACGGCCTCGGTAAAACCGGGGATCATCTGGCCCAAAGGCAGCGCAGCGCCATCGGGCAGAATGCCGGGCACGGGCCAGCCGCCTGCTTCGGTCTGATCGAACACGGTCCCATCTGCCAGTTTCCCCGTGTAGCGAAGGAAAACCACGTCTTCTGCGGTGGGATTGGGGCCTTCACCCGCTGTGATCGTATCGACGGTCAAGCCCTTCGGCATGGCCGCCCAGGCAATAGCTGCTGCAACCAGTACGGCAACGAGCACGCCAAGCCAGAGTTTCGTAAGCGATCCCTTGGCGATCGGCTGCAATGGTACGCGAGTGACTTCGGTCATTAGGGTCAGGTCCTGCAAAAATGGGCCCGGAGTTTTGCACCGGGCAAAGCAAAGGGGCGCGGAAATCTGTCTCCACGCCCCTTTGGCTTAGCAATGTCCAGCTTTCAAGCCAGACGATTCGGTAAATCGGTATGCCGCCTTAGCGGATGCCGTCACGTTCCATACGCTTACGGTCCAGCTTGCGGGCGCGGCGCACCGCAGCAGCCTTTTCACGGGCGCGCTTTTCGCTGGGCTTTTCGTAGTGGCGACGCAGCTTCATCTCGCGATACACGCCTTCACGCTGCAGCTTCTTCTTGAGCGCGCGGAGGGCCTGTTCGACATTGTTATCGCGGACGATGATCTGCATAAAAATGAACTACCTTCAATATATCAAAACGATCAGAGCCCGCGGATCAAGGCGCGGGTTGCACCGTAAATTTGCAAAAGACAATTGCGCCGAATCCGCATTCGGACCGGCTCGCTGAGAGCGCAGATATGCGAATCAAGGACCAAAAGCAAGCAGAGACGCGCCTTTCGGGTTCCGCACTGGCTCTCCAACGTCTAAGAGGCGCGCCATGTCCAATAATTCACCGCAACTATATGCCTCCCTTTCTGTCGCCCTTGGCGGCGGAATCGGTGCGCTGCTGCGATATCAGCTGGGCCGTTCAATCACGGGCTGGCTCGGCGCGCCCGTCGTCAGCGCTTTTCCCTTTGCCACGCTGGCAGTAAACACGTTCGGCAGCCTGCTGATGGGTATTCTGGCCGGATGGCTTGTGCGCAGCGCGCCAGAAAATGCCGAAGGGCTGCGGCTCCTGCTGGGGATCGGTGTTCTTGGCGGTTTCACAACTTTCAGCGCCTTCAGCCTTGAACTCGCGATGCTGATCCAGCGCGGGCAAGTGGGCATGGCGGCGATTTACCTGATGCTTTCTGTCGGGCTGGGCGTGACCGGGTTTATCTTCGGGCTCGCCATGACAAGGATGTTCTCATGACCGATACAAACAGTAATCAGGGCCAAGACCAGGTACGACAGTTTACCGTTGCCGAGGATGATGAAGGCGTGCGGCTGGACCGGTGGTTCAAACGCCATTTGCCCAAGATCGGCTTCGGAACGGTCAGCCGCTGGGCGCGGACTGGCCAGATTCGCGTTGATGGAAAGCGTGCCAAGGTCGAAGACCGGCTGGCGGAAGGTCAGGTCCTGCGTGTTCCTCCCGGCGGGGAAGATCGCGCGCGCACCCTGCGTGAGCGCAAGGAACTGACGGCGGAAGAAGAAGCATTGGCAGAATCGATGCTGATCACCCGCACCAGATCCGCACTTGTGATCAACAAACCGCCGGGCCTTGCAACTCAAGGCGGCACCAAGACCACGCGCCACGTCGATGGCTTGCTGGATGCCTATGCCGGCGAAGATGAAGGCCGCCCGCGCCTCGTGCACCGGCTGGATAAGGATACATCCGGCGTCTTGCTGGTCGCCCGCTCCGCTGCCAGTGCAGCGTTTTTCTCGAAGCGCTTTTCCGGCCGCAGTGCCAAGAAGATTTACTGGGCGCTGGTTGTGGGTGTGCCCGAAGTCCATGAAGGCACAATTGACGCTCCGCTTGCCAAACAGCCGGGTACCGGCGGCGAGAAGATGCATGTCGATCTGGAAGAAGGCCAGACTGCCCGCACCGTCTACCGGGTAGTGGAACGCGCAGGCAACGCGGCCGCGTGGGTCGAATTGCAGCCTTTCACCGGGCGCACTCACCAGCTGCGGGCCCATATGGCCGCCATTGGCCATCCGATCGTGGGGGACGGCAAATATGGCGGGCAGGATGCGTTTCTGACGGGTAGCGTAAGCCGCAAGATGCATCTTCACGCGCGCCGTCTGATAATCGACGCGCCCAAGGATGAAACGATCGATGTGACAGCCGATCTGCCCGAGCATTTCGCGCAGAGCATGGAGCATCTCGGATTCGATATCTCGCTCAGCGATGCAGGACCAATTGCCACGCCTCCACCAGAGCGCAACCGCGCCGAGAAGAAGCAGGCAGCCAAAGCCCACGCGAAGCAATATCGCAAGGCCCGCCGCGGGGAGCGCCGGGCGCGTATTGACGAAGGCGGGAAGAAGCGGGGTGTGCGCAAACCTCCTGCAAAGCCGAAGGCCCCGCGCAAATGAGCGTCATCAGGCTCGCCGTGTTCGATTGCGACGGCACTTTGTCTGACGGGCAAGCCGGTGTTTGCCATGCCATGGAAGTTGCCTTTGCGGAGGCTGGTCTTGTGGCCCCTCCGCGCGCGCTTGTCCGCCGGATTGTCGGACTGAGCTTGCCGCAGGCTGTGCGCCAACTTGCCCCCGATGCGTCGACCGGCCAGCACGATGCAGCTGTCACGGCCTACAAAGCCGCCTTTCGCCAATCGCGCGAAGATGGATCATTGCGGGAGCCATTGTTCGACGGGATCGTGGACCTGCTTCACCGATTGCACGCCAATGGCTGGGCGCTGGCTGTTGCCACCGGCAAATCGGACCGCGGCCTCGCGGCCACGCTCGGCGCCAATGGGCTGGGCGATCTTTTTGCAGCAACTCATACTGCCGACCGGCACCCGTCCAAACCGCATCCTGCCATGTTGCAGGCAGCGATGGCGGATGTGCTGGCCGATGCTGCCAATACCGTGATGATCGGCGATACGGTGTACGATATGGAAATGGCCGCTGCAGCTGGAGTGCAGGCGATCGGCGTGAGCTGGGGCTATCACGAACCCGCCGAACTGCTCGCCGCCGGAGCGCGGGGCGTGGCAGATGATGCGTATGAGTTGGAGGCTTTGCTCGATGGCTGATCAGGGCCATGATCCGGCCAAGGCCCGCTGGGCGATGTTGCAGCTGATCCGCGCAGGCGGCTTGCTGTTTATTCTTGGCGGGATGGTGATCCTGTCAGATGCCATTGCCGGTCCGCCGATACTTGGTATCGGCCTGCTGCTGATCGGAATGTTCGAATTCTTTTTCCTGCCGGTGTTGATTGCCCGCCGTTGGAAGTCCCCTCCTGAATGAAACGGTTTTACAAGAATGTCGGCGTCACTGCGCTGGACGCTGGATGGCAGGTAACGCTGGACGAACGCCCGCTTCGCACGCAGCTGGGCGGGCAGCAGATCGTGCCAACTTCGGCGCTGGCGCACTTGCTTGCCGGAGAATGGCGCGCGCAGGGTGAGGAAATCAATCCCCGCAGCTTCGTGTTCCGCGATCTTGCCGACTTCGCCCTGGACATTGTGCGGCCAGACCGCGCCGCTGCAATTGGCAAGCTGCTGGATTACGCAGGCACGGATACGCTGTGTTATCGCGCTGATCCGGACCAGCTGCTTTACAAACGCCAGCAGGAAATCTGGGAGCCGCTGGTCAAGGCCTGTGAGGATCGACACGGGGTCACCTTCACCCGCGTCAGCGGCATCGTTCACCGGGCCCAATCCGATGCGACCATCGCCGTCTTGCAAAAGCGGTTGGAAAGCGAAGACCATTTCACTCTCGCCGCGCTTCTCACACAAGCATCGCTTGCCGCATCGCTGGTGGTGCCGCTGGCAGTGCTGGAAGACGGCGCAGATGTGACCGCGCTGTTTGCTGCCGCGAATGCCGAAGAGGATTGGCAGGCGGAGTTATGGGGCTGGGACGAACAGGCCGAAATTGTACGGGCGCAGCGTCTGGAAGCGTTTACGAAAGCGGCTGAATTTGCCGCCGCGTCGCAGGCTTAACCCACCCACTCCGCAACCTGATCGGCCACGGTGTTGGCCGCGTCATTCATCGCCGCACCCACTGCGCCAGCTTCCGCAGGAACTCCGCTGACGGTTTCTTCAAACCGGCGCGTCAGGATACGTCCGTCGGGCAGCCGGAGAACTGCGTCATATCGCACCACCACGCTGCCGCTGACGGCATCGTAATCCATGGCGGATAGCGCACCGGATAGCTGCGTTTCCGCGACATATTCCAGTTCACCCCCGGTCGCGACCAGGCGATTGCCCTTCGCGCGGATGGTTTCTGCAAGGACGTTGCGGAACAATCGTGCCGGCTTTTCGACCCAGAATGCATCCACCAGATAGGCAAGCGAACTGTCCGATGTGACCACCGGGATACGGTTGACGTTCAGCCGCTGCGTAACGCTTGGCACCTGCACAGCAAGCGCTGCACTTGCCTGGCCTTCGGTCGCCGAACCGGCAGGCACGCTTGCGGCAGAAGTGAGCGTCAGAAGCTGTTCCGGCGGCTCGGCCCCGAAGCTGATGCAGCCTGACAGCAAACCGAGCGCTGCAAGTGCCGCAACTGCGGGACGTGAGATAATACGATTGGTGCGGTGGCGCATGGCGTTCACTCTCATGGCTCGTAATCCGGCAGGGCCGGGCCGCCGATTAGCGATCTTGCCCCTTCGGTTTCCAGCCGCTCTGTCATGTTGCGAAGGCTTTCGCTGGTCGTGCGCAAATCGCGCAAGGTGGCCGTGGCGGCTGGCAAGGTATCTTGCGAAAGCTGGCGAGTCAGCGGTTCTACGTTGGCAAGCGAAGCTTCCAGCGCCGCTGCGGCTTCGCGGGCAGACCCGAGCGTTGCGCGCAAATCTGCGGAAAGTGCCGCACCGTCATTCTCCACAAGTCCGTTGACGGAACCCAGGGTCTGTTCGAATGCCGCCAGCGTGGCGGTCGACTGGTTGAGCGTGCCCTGCAATTCCTGCAAGGTCGCTTCGATTTCGGGCGAAGTGCGCGCCAGTTCACCGCTGATCGCATCGGTATTGCGCAAGATACCTGCGATTGAATCCTGGTTGTCATCATCCAGAACGCGCGTCAGCCGGTCTGTCAGCGTCGCGAGACGTTGCAGCAGCAACGGGGCGCTCGCGAGGATTTCGCCAATCGCTCCGGGCGCTGGCGGGATAACCGGGACACCTTCAGGGCAATCGGTCGTGTCGCAGGTAATCTCTGGCAGATTGCTCCGCCCGCCTGCGAGAGAAATGTTGGATACGCCAGTAAAGCTTGCCGAAACGCTTGCTTCTGTACCCACATGGATCCTCACAGCCTCTTCCAGCCGGATGCGTACTTTCACAAATTCGGGATCTTTGTCCCAAATCGAAATATCGCTCACCTGGCCCACAGGAACACCCGAATAGGTCACCACGGAGCCTTCCGCGACGCCGCCAACCGATTGTTCGAAAAAGATATCATATTCCGCGACGTCACCTTCGCTCAGCCGCGCAAGCCAGACGAAAAAGATGGCGGCTCCGGCAAGCAGTAGCAAAGTGACTACTCCTACCCAGACATGATTGGCGCGTGTTTCCATTGCCTTGTCTATGCCCTTCCGGCTTGCGGCTTGTCCAATGCTTTCCGGCGATCATCCGCACCTTCATGCGACTTCGCTGCGGCGCGGCTGCGTGGTCCGTTGAAATATTCCTGGATCCAGGGATGGTCGGTTTCAAGCAATTCGGGAATCGTCCCGACTGCGATGACCTTCTTGTCCGCCAGCACTGCAACCCGGTCACAAATGGCATACAGCGTGTCCAGATCGTGTGTGATCAGAAACACCGTCAGGCCCAGCGTATCGGTGAGTTCACGTGTAAGTTCGTCGAATTTGGCAGCGCCGATCGGATCCAGGCCCGCCGTCGGTTCATCCAGAAACAGCAGTTCAGGGTCGAGCGACAGCGCCCGCGCAAGACCTGCACGTTTTTTCATACCGCCCGACAGTTCGCTGGGGAATTTGCTGGCCGCCTCGGCAGGCAATCCGGTCAGAACCGTTTTGTAGCGCGCAATCTCGTCGAGCAGCGTCTGATCAAGTTCGGGGTAAAATTGTTTGAGCGGCACCTGTACGTTTTCTGCCACCGTCAGCGTAGAGAACAGCGCCCCGCCCTGGAACAAAACGCCCCAGCGGTTGCGCACGCCGATGACTTCATCCGGTTCCGCATCGGTGATGTTCTGGCCGAAGACCTCGATATCCCCTTCGCGCGGGAATTGGAGGCCGATAATGGATCGCATCAGCACAGATTTGCCTGTGCCAGACCCGCCGACCACGCCCAATATCTCTCCCTGTCGCACATCCAGATCGAGCGCATCGTGCACGACGTAATCGCCAAAGGCATTGGTCAGCCCGCGAATGCGGATCGGAAACTTGTTGTCATAGCCTTCGGGCAGCTCAAGCGCGGAATCGTTCAGCGCAGCTTCGTCCAGCGCGGCATTGTCCGGCGCAGCTTCCTGCATAGGATCGTCGCTCATGCCCAGCCCACCTCTGTGAAGAACACCGCGAAAAACGCATCAAGCACGATCACCATGAAAATGGCCTGCACCACAGCCATGGTCGTGCGCAGGCCGACTTCCTCGGCGTTGCCTTTCACCTGCATCCCCTGATAGCAGCCCGAAAGTGCGATGATCAGGCCAAACACCGGCGCCTTCACCATGCCTACATAAAAGTCATAAGTCGGGACGACTTCCTGCACCCTGGCAAGGAAGGTCCAGAACGGGATTCCCAGCATGACATCCCCGATCACCGCCCCGCCCACGATTGCAACGACAGAGGCGTAAAATCCCAGCAGAGGCATCATCAGGATGGCTGCCAGGATACGCGGCAGAACCAGCGCTTCCATCGGTGAGACACCGATGGTGCGCATCGCGTCAATTTCCTCGGTCAGCTGCATCGTGCCGATTTGCGCCGCGAAAGCAGAGCCTGAACGGCCCGCCACCATGATCGCGGTCATCAGCACGCCGAGTTCCCGCAGGGTAATTCGCCCGACGAGATTGACGGTCAGCGTTTCCGCACCGAATTGCTGCAATTGCACCGCGCCCTGCTGCGCGATGACGATACCGATAAGGAAGCTCATCAGGCCGATAATCGGCAGGCTGCTGACGCCGACCAGTTCCATCTGCCGCACCAGCGCCTTCACACGGAAACGGCTGGGATGGCGAATAACCGTCAGGAATGCGATCAGGATCGCGCCGAGGAAACCGACATTCCGGCGCATCCCATAGCCGAAATCAACGACCTTCTTGCCGAGTTCTTCTGCGACCCGCCCAAGGACATATGGCCGGGGCGGCGTTATATCGGCGTCGCTGGAACATTCCTCGACCGCTTCAAGCAACACCTCTGCCGCTTCGCTTGCGCCAATGATTTCCGCGCCCTGTTCTTCGGCGAAACGGTGGACAATCCAGGCTCCGACAGTGTCGACGCGGCTGGCCCCTGAAATGTCGATGAACTGCGCAGAGCCGCTAAAGCCGCGCAATTCAGGATCAAGCTTGCCAATGCCGGAAACCACCAATGGTCCGGTGATGGAGACGGTTACCCGTCCCCCGCGTTCATCCACGCTATACTCGGCCCATTCGCGCATCGGGGCATTCTATGAGAGCAAATGACGCGCCCCGCAAGATTTTCGCGTGTTGCCCTTGGGATAAGGCGCTGGCAAAGGTGATTGTTCAAAGCACGGCTTCGGCCCGCTCCCCCTCCCAGCCACCCGGTACCTTATCGGACAGACTATCGGGCGGCTGGGAGGGGGAGCGGGCCGGCACCGCATGTGAGCATAAGCGAACCTGAGAATGACCAAAGAGCTTTCAACAACTTTCGATCCCGCCGCAATCGAGGCGAAATGGTATTCCCATTGGGAAGAAAACGGCAGTTTCCGGCCTGAACGCCCGGACGCCGAGCCTTTCACCATTGTAAATCCGCCGCCAAACGTGACGGGGTCCCTGCATATCGGCCATGCGCTGGACAATACGCTGCAGGACATCATCGTCCGTTATGAACGGCTGCGCGGCAAGGATGCCTTGTGGGTTGTGGGCATGGACCACGCGGGGATCGCCACGCAGATGGTTGTCGAACGCCAGATGGAAGAGCGGCAGGACAAGCGCACCAACTATTCGCGCGAGGAATTCGTGCAGAAGGTGTGGGACTGGAAAGCGGAAAGCGGCGGCACGATTACAAAACAGCTGCGCCGGCTGGGCTGTTCGATGGACTGGAGCCGCGAACAATTCACCATGGACGATCACTTCACCAAGGCCGTGCTGAAGGTGTTTGTCGATCTGCACAAGGACGGCCTGATCTACCGCGACAAGCGTCTGGTTAACTGGGACCCGAAGCTGAAGACCGCGATCAGCGATCTTGAAGTCGAAACGCAGGATGTGAAGGGTAGTTTCTGGACCCTTATCTATCCGCTGGCCGATGGCAGCGGCGACATTCGCGTATCGACCACGCGGCCTGAAACCATGCTGGCCGATATGGCCGTGGCGGTGCATCCGGATGATGACCGTTACAAGGCTCTGGTAGCGCGCGGCGCAAAGGTGCGCCTGCCCATCACCGGCCGCGAAATTCCCATCGTGTTTGACGAACATGCCGATCCTGAACTCGGCAGCGGCGCGGTGAAGATAACGCCGGGCCACGATTTCAACGATTTCGACGTGGGCAAACGCGCCGGATTTGCTCCGGCGGACATGCTCAATATGCTCGATGCGGAGGCGCGGGTGTGTCAGGTAACAGACGGGCTGATCCCCGAGGAATTGGTCGGTATGGACCGCTTCGATGCACGGACGCGCGTGGTCGCAATGCTGAAGGAAAGCGGTCATCTGGTACCGCACATCACCAAGACCAAGAAGGGCGAGGAGGTCGAACTCGACGCAGAGCCACGCACCATCCCGACGCCGTTTGGTGATCGCGGCGGCGTGGTGATCGAACCGTGGCTGACCGATCAATGGTATGTCGATGCCGAGAAGCTAGCCGAGCGCCCTATCGCGGCAGTGAAATCCGGCGAAATCGAGATTGTCCCGAAGACTTGGGAAAAGACCTTCTTCAACTGGATGGAGAACATCCAACCGTGGTGCGTGTCTCGCCAGCTTTGGTGGGGCCACCGGATTCCAGCCTGGTATGATGCAAACGGCAATGTCTGCGTTGCCGAGAGCGAAGAAGAAGCGCAGGCGCAGGCTGGCGCAGGCGTTGTTCTCACCCGCGACGAAGACGTCCTCGACACATGGTTCTCCTCCGCCTTGTGGCCTTTCGCCACGCTCGGCTGGCCGGACGAGACGGCCATGCTCGAAAAGCACTACCCCAACAATCTGCTGATCAGCGGGTTCGACATCCTGTTCTTCTGGGACGCACGGATGATGATGATGGGATATTACAACATGGATGCCCGTCCGTGGGAGAAGCTGTATCTGCACGGCCTGGTGCGCGCAGCCGATGGCTCCAAGATGTCCAAATCCAAGGGCAATGTCGTCGATCCGCTGATCCTGATCGAGAAATACGGCGCCGATGCGCTGCGTTTCTTCATGGCATCGATGGAAAGCCAGGGCCGCGACATCAAGATGGATGAACGCCGCGTTGAGGGTTACCGCAACTTCGCCACGAAGCTGTGGAACGCGACCCGGTTCTGCCAGTCTAATGGCATCGGCGCGTCCGACACGATCAAGGCCCCTGAGGCCAAGCTGGCGGCGAACCAGTGGATCATCGGCGAGGTGCAGCAGACTGTGGTTGCACTGGAAGCCGCGATGGCAGACCTGCGCTTTGATGCTGCGTCCAACCTGATTTACCAATTCGCATGGTCGCGTTTCTGTGACTGGTATCTGGAACTCATCAAGCCGGTTTTTGCCGGTGATGCCAGCAGCCCGGCTGCGGTCGAAACGCGCGCAGTGGCCGGATGGGCGCTCGACCAGATTCTCGTGATGCTGCATCCTTTCATGCCGTTCGTGACCGAGGAACTGTGGCACTCGCAGGGGGAGCGCAGCTACGATCTCATCCTTGCCAAATGGCCCGATCCGCGTGCCGAAGTGAGCAAGCAGGCCACCGATGCCATCGACTGGACCATTTCGCTCACCACCGCCACACGCGGCGCGCGCAACGAACTGGGCATTTCGCCGGGCGAAAAACTGCCCGCCTTCTGCCCTGCCCCCTCCGATCTGGCGCGCAGCGTGATAGAGCGCAGCGCGGCGGCAATCGAGCGTCTGGCACGCCTGACGCCCGTTGAATTCGCCGAGGCACCTGAAGGCGCGGCGATGCAGGTGACGGCTGGCGAGGACGTGTTCATCGTTCCGCTGGCTGGCGTGATCGATATCGACGCGGAACGTGCGCGTTTGCAAAAGGCGCTGGAGGCATCGCAAAAGGAGGCGAAGTCGCTCGAAGGACGGCTGGGCAACGCCAATTTCGTGGACCGCGCCAAGCCCGAAGCGGTCGAGAAAGCGCGGGACGATCTGGCGCATCACACAGCTGAAATTGCGCGCAACGAAAGTGCGCTGGAACGGCTGGGGTAATGTGCCGCTAGTTCTTGCAACCGATGACACTGGCGGGCCGGAAATCTTCGCCAGCATCCAGGGCGAAGGCCCGTCTGCCGGAATGCCGGTCACCTTCGTGCGCCTGTCGCGCTGCAACCTCGCCTGCGTGTGGTGTGACACGGCCTACACCTGGCATTTCGAAGGCGACAATCGCCCGCACCGCAGCGGAGAGACTTTCGCGCGGTCGGCCAACCAGCTGTCGCTTGAGGTTGAGGACGTTGCTGCGCGCATCGCGGCCCTAGGCCAGAACCGCCTTGTCATTACCGGCGGGGAACCGCTGATGCAGGCGGGCAAGCTGGCGCAAATGCTGGAGCATTTGCCCGATATGCAGGTGGAAATTGAAACCAACGGCACAGTCGATACGCCCGCGCGGCTGGATGTCAGGGTCGATCAATACAACGTCAGCCCGAAACTGGCCCACAGCGGCAATCCGGCAGAGCTGGCGTTGAAGCCGGAGATGCTTGACCGCTGGGCAACGGATCCGCGTGCGTTCTTCAAATTCGTGATTGCCGAGCCGGGTGATGTGGAAGAAGTCCAAGCCCTCGCCCGCACCCATGCGATCCCGGCGGGCCGGCTATTCCTAATGCCCGAAGGCACGACGAGCGCAGCACTGCGTGAACGCGAGAAATGGCTCGTGCCGCTATGCCTTGAGAATGGCTACCGCATGAGCGACAGGCTGCATATCCACCTGTTCGGGGACACTAGGGGGACTTAGCTTGTTTTGCGAAGGCGCATCCGCGCCTTCGTCCTCGGTGCTGTTCCCTCCGCTCCGCTTCGGGGCACCTGCGGGCGGCCAGTCGGCCTTTGTCGGTCGCTGGTCGCGCCCGAGACAAGCGCTTTGCTATCTTGGCAAGACCGAAACCGTCTCGCTTGAGACGGCAAGGCCAAACGGCCGCCCGCAGCGGGGGCAGCTTGCTGCCCGTCTAGCGAGGACGAAGGCGCGGATGCGCCTTCGCAAAACAAAACAACAAGGCAGCCTTAGCTGCCTTGCGCACGCCAGCGCTGGACCGTGCGCTGCACCATGTCCTCTTCGCCGCCGCCAGTGTTCCACAGGTCCACGAAGCTCGGGTCTTCGGATGCCGGACGCTTGCTTTCTTCAAGGTTGTCGAAGCTCACGCGGATCGGGATCGAAACACCCTCCCCGCAAATGATGCACTCACGGTTGCGCAGCGCCGGGATAGAATCGAGGAAACCGCGCGCGCCTTCGGGCATCGCCGCTTTCACGAAAGCCTGATCGCGGTCGTTGTTCAGTCGCATGGAAATGATGGTACCGCACTGTGATAGCACGCCTTCGGCAAGGTCGGACGGGCGCTGTGTGATCAAGCCCAGAGAAATTCCGTACTTACGACCTTCCTTGGCGATACGGCTCAGGACCGTGCCAACCGAGTTGCCGTCCGCATTGCGTTCATTGGGCACGTAACGGTGCGCCTCTTCGCAAACGAGCAGGATCGGGCTGGTCTTTTCATTCCGGCTCCAGATGGCGAAATCGAAGACAAGGCGGCTGAGTACAGCGACCACCGTGCTGGTGATATCTGACGGTACGCCCGACACATCGATGATCGAAATCGGCTTTCCGCCCGATGGCATGCGGAAGATCTTGCCGATAAAGTCAGCCATTGTATCGCTGACCAGCATGCCGGAAAACATGAACTGGTAGCGCGGATCGGACTTCAATTCGTCCACTTTGGTCTTGATCCGCATGTAAGGTGCGGTGTTGGTTGCCTTGTCCAGCTTGCCCATTTCGTCCTGGATCATGCCCGTCAGGTCGGACAGCAGATAGGGAATAGGCGAATCGACCGTAATCTTGCCCAGCTGTTCTGCGAGACGGTTCTTGCCGCGCGCAGCCAGCAGACATTTGGCCAGAATATCGCGGTCGTTCTGCAGATCATTGCCGCTGGATTTCAGCAACACTTCGCAATGTTCTTCAAAGTTCATCAGCCAATAGGGCATCTGCAAATTGGAAACGTCGAAAATCTGGCCGGTACTGCGGAATGCGGCGGAATATTCGCCGTGCGGGTCAATCATCAGGATGTGGCCCTGCGGCGCAGCCTGGCAAATGCGGTGCAGGATCAATGCGGCACTGGTCGATTTACCCGTACCGGTGGAGCCGAGCAGCGCAAAGTGCTTGCCCAGCATCGCGTCGATATACATGCCGGCGCGAATATCACTGGTGGGATAGACCGTGCCGATCTGGATGGAGCTGCGCCCGTCGGATGCGTAAATCTGGCGCAAATCTTCCGAAGTCGCGGGATACACCAGCGCGCCCGGAATGGGGTAACGCGTTACGCCGCGACGGAAGCTGTGGATCTTCCCGGTCAGCCGTTCTTCCATGCCTTCGCCAAGGAAATCGATATTGGCAACGATGGAATTGCCGTCACCGCGGCGGTCCTGCCGCTGGTTGCGCACAGAAGCGAGCAGCCAGCCGTCATTCGTCTTGATCTTGATCTGCGAACCGACCTGACCCGCCAAGGCAATCGACGGGTCGATATCCGCCATGCATTCGTTCAGCCGTTCCAGATCAAGCGCAATGGCAGAACCGGAACCGGCAATCTCCAGTACCACGCCGATAGGCTGGCGCGCGCATTCGGCGCTCTGCGCCTGACGCAATTCGTTCTCATTATCCAGGGAAGTACCCGAACCGGAATTGTCCACCGGGGTTGCGTCCGCAAACTGGCTTCCATGCATGTCGGTCATAAACTGCTCACAGCGCTGTTAAAGTCGCAAAATAACTAGCGCCTACGAGGTTAAGATCGCGTCAATATCCACATTTTCAGCAATATCAGACGAGCGCGAACAGCCGTCCTGCCGCCCACCCCATGAATACCGATAGTCCAACGGCGAACAGTCCATAAAGGAAGGAATTGTCCTCTGCCTCTTCCGCGACCACGCCTTCGAACCCTTCCTTGCGCACATCGACTTCGGATGTGGCAGAGGTGATGACCCGTCCATCGGCGATGGCAAAGGTTTCGGCCACATAACGGCCCGGTATCACGTTGGACGGAATCGGCAGGCGCGCCCGGTACAGAACGCCTTCCCTTACTGTTACGCCGGTTTCGTACTGGGCATAAAGGCCTTGCCGCTCTCGTAAATCCACCAGACCTGCGGAAAAACGCGCCTGTTCTTCCGGGTCAATCGAACCGGTCGGGGAAAGCTGGAGGTAAGGCAGGCCAAGTTCGTAGATAGCGGCAGTGCGTTCATCGACAATGTCGGCAATGGGGCGCGAGCTGGCGACGGCATAGAAGCTGGGGACAGACCTGTAAGCCGTACTTTGGGCATTGACCCAGATCGTGCCGAGAAGACGGCCTTTTTCACGCAGTTGGATTTCTTCCGACGGGCCTTTGAGCACGACGACGACATCATAATTGCCCTGCATCCGGCCCCCGCCGGGATCAAGAATTACGCCGAACAGCAAGAGATCTGCGCCGGTAAAGCCTTGCCGCAACACGATATCATGTTCGGATATGTCCGGCACCAGGATCGGCTCGCGGCTTTGCGCGCCGACAGGCGTTGTGCTGGCCAATGCCAGCATCGAGGCCCACAGCAGGATGACCAGCCGGCGGATCATAACGGCACCACCGAATACACTTCGTCCGGGGTAACCGTAAGCCCAAAGGCCATTCTCAGTGCAATGATCACAACAATCAACCCCAGCCCGATTCGCAGATATTCCGGCTTCGCAAATTGTGCGATTCTGGTGCCGAGTTGCGCACCTGTTACAGAACCCAGCAACAGCAGACCTGCCAGGACTATGTCGACGGCGCGCGTCGTGAAAGCGTGGACCATCGTTACCAGCATGGTGATGAACAGGATGTTGAACAGGCTGGTGCCCACCACAACCTTCGCGCTCATGCCCAGGATATACAGCATGGCAGGTACCATGATGAAGCCGCCGCCAACCCCCATCAGCATCGTCAGCACACCCACCACCAATCCAAGGATCATCGGCGCGATGGGGGAAATGTACAGACCCGAGCGATAAAAGCGCCAGCGATAGGGCAGCGCCGCAATCCACGGGTGATGGCGGCGCTTTGCAGCCCGGCCTTTTTCTCCCTTGGTGTCGAACACACCCAGCGTTTGCAGTGCTTCACGCAGCATGAGGCCGCCAATCGTACCGAGCAGCAGGACATAGAGAATATTGATCACCGTATCGATCTGCCCGATCGAACGCAGCACGTTGAACAGGCCCGCCCCGACCAATGCGCCGAGCATGCCGCCTGCCACAATCACCAGTCCGATCTGATAATCCACGCCATTGTTGCGGCTATGCGCGAATACCCCGGAAACGCTGGCACCGGTCACCTGAGTCGCGGCAGAAGCGGCGGCCACGGTTGGCGGGATACCGTAAAAAATCAGCAGCGGGGTAGTCAGGAACCCGCCGCCCACGCCAAAAACGCCCGACAGGATACCCGTTGCCAGCCCGAGCAGGATGATGACCAGTCCGTCGACCGCAAGATTGGCAATGGGAAGGTAAACATCCATCTGCGTCGCCTAACCCAACCAGCGCCGGTATAGAAGGCGAATGACGATGGGTGCCTAAAATCCGGCAGACAGTGTGAGCGCAGGGCCACTCGAAGGCTCTGCTCCGCCTGCCACGCGGAAACGGTAATCGGCAGACACCCGGCCGCGCGCTGGCCCGACCCGAAAGCTCACACCGGCAGTCGGGCCGACATCCAGCCGCTGCGCATCTTCCTGCGCTCCGCCCCACGCACCGGCGCCCGCTGTCAGGCGGAAATCATCCACTCCTGCCAATTCACGGGTAATGCGCGCCTGCCCATCGACGAAGGCCGTGGCAAAATCGCCGGTCACATAACCACCCTGGACATAGGCCTCCCCGGTCAGTCCGCCGGGAAGGTTGAGCGGCGGAAATTCGCCGACAGCATAGGCGGCGCCGCGCAGTTCTGTCCGGCGATCTGTTTCACTCACCCGCGCTTCTGCGGCAAGCCGGACAGGAATGGCGGGAATGGGCCGCGCCGATACGCCCAGTGCAACTTCGCGTTCCCGCCGCCCTTCCAGCGCCGCACTTGCCCGCAAATGAAGCTGCGGGGCATGACCGCTGGACGGCGCCAGATTGTAACGCATGACCGCACCAATCTGGCTGCGGCCATAGCTTGGGCGGCCCGAAAGCAGGGGCGAATCATCTGCCTGCCTCCACAGCGCCCAGGCATCCATGGACCAGCGCGGCGAAACGGCCATCCTCCGCATCGCTTCTGCCGCATGGGGGGCATAGACCGGAACCGGCGTGCCATTTGGCCTGGCCTGCGCGGCCAGATTGCCGTTCTGCGCAGATAGCCCCGTTGCACCCGCGCTGCTGCGGTATGCGGCACCGAGCAGATAGGCATGCGCAACCAGAGACCCTGCCCCGGCAAACCCGCGGCGCGACAATCCGGAACCGCCTCCGCCAAATCCCGAATATGCCACTGGCGCAAGCGGAAGTGGTTTTTCGATCGGCGTTGGGTCAGGCTGCAATTGCCACGTTGGCGCAGGCGGCGGAGCATAGGGGGGCGCATATCGCTGCGATGTGTCTACTGGCGCAAGACCGCGCTGCCTCGGCGCGATTTTCTCTATGCGGACCGTTTCGGCAGCATCTGATCCGGAAATCGGCAGGACAGCAAGCGATGCCGGCATGAAGGGCGGTTGCCAGATAGCCACCCGCATCAGCAACCAGACCGCAAGTACAGCGCCAAGCATCACCAGAGCACCGCCCCGCCGCGCGGCTGGATTGGCCGGAGCCTGCCTCACGCACCGCGCTCCATGACTGCGGCAAGGTTCTGTGGCAGCGCCGGTTGATCGCGGTGCACGGTCTTGTCCCATATGACATCCGCCCCACCCAATGTCCGGCCATAGGCAAACAGCGCACGCCGTCCGGCCATGATTGCGATGATGTTGGAAAGCGGGATCCGCAGCACTGCGTGCAGTCCTTCCATCGGTCCGTATTCGCGCGCGGTGAAGGTAAACCGCATGATCACGCGCCAGACGAATGCCGCCATATTCAGCCCGAGCAAAACCACCAGCAGCGGTGTCGGCTCCCACGGCCTGTCGTAACCGGCGACTTCCAGTGCTGTCAAAGCCAGCGCCAGCACCAGCAGGCTGTACCCGGTAAGCAAAACAACTGCCGACAACGGGCCGCGCCGGTCGCGCAAACGCATCCAGTTTTCAACCAATGTGCCGCTCCAGCCGAGGCGGTCCCAACCTTGAAATGCAATCCCGTGGACCCAGCGCGACTTTTGCCGAACCGCTTCTGCCAAAGTTGCCGGGAAGTAAGACCGGGTTGCAATCAATTGGCCATCCTCGCCGCGAACCCGAAGGAAGCGTGACCGCCCACCGGCAGCACCAACCATCAACCCCAGTTCGTAATCTTCCGTGAGAGACAAGCCGGAAAACGGCCCCGTCCCGTCGCCCGCCATATGGCCTGAAGGGACCATCCTCGCCAGCAAGCTCCGCCGGAAAGCGCAGCCTACCCCCGCTGCCGGGATACCTGCACCAAGTGCATCGCGCACAACCATGGCCTTGCCGTGCGACTCTGCAAACTCTTCACAATAATGGCTGCCGACCCATGGCGATGACGGATGCGGGATGGGCAGAACGGGCAATTGGACAAATTCGCAATCGTCTATCGCCCTGTCGATGAGGCCAAGCGCAGCAGGATCAACCAGGTCTTCCGCATCGTGCAAAACAACGGTTCGAAATTGCCGGCCACGTACCGCCTCATCCCGTTCCATCGCGCGATATAGCCGGTTGAGGCAATCGGCCTTGGTGGTTGGCCCAGCGCGGTCATGCACAACCAGCCGGACACGCGGGTCTCCCCCCGCCCCTTCGATTGCAGCCTGCAAACTGGACGGATCGTTCCGGTAACAACCAATGTAGAAATCCACATTGCCATGCGTCCACGCTTTCAGCGCATGACCAAGAGTTTGGCCGATGACCTCGGCTTCCTGCCAAGCGGGAATGAGGACGGCGATGTTTCCCGATAAGCGGCGATGCCGCACATCGGCGCGTTTGACACTGTGCGTTTTGCTGCGCCCTGTAATGCGCAGCCACAGCCAGATCGCATCCATCGCAAATTCGTCAATCGCGCCGAGCAGGAAAAAGAACCCTGCAAACAGCAGCAATTCGTATTCGATCAGCGCCAGCAACTCCAACGCCGACCAATCCGTCAAATCCATGCCTGCGCCCCTAGAACCACCCGTCTCGCGAGTAGGTATCAGTACTTACAGTACTATTTGCAACTACAATTGTAAAATCGCTGAAATTTTCGCTGCAAAATTGTGCCTGAAAGCTCTCAGCACTTGAAATGATCGGCGGTTTCGGAAAGGGACACTTCCCATGTCCGAACCCAACATCCTCCGCTCCGCTGTCCGCAACTTCACGGCCTTGTTCAAGGCCGATGCGTTTGAAGGGATGTTGCTCATCGCAGTTGCCATTGTGGCGCTGGTGGTGGCCAATTCAGGCGTAGCCGATGCATATTTCGCCCTGTTCAACGGCTATCTCTGGTCGAAGGAAACATTCTACCTCAACACGATCCACCTGTGGGTGAATGACGGTTTGATGGTGATATTCTTCTTCGTCGTCGGGCTGGAAGTAAAGCGGGAGCTGTACCGCGGCAATCTGTCCGACCCCAAGGCGCGCACCTTGCCGATCGTGGCGGCAGCCGCGGGCATGGCGGCGCCAGCGGCGGTCTATATGCTGATCGCTGGGGGACAGCCTGAGCTGATGCGTGGCTGGGCCATTCCGGCGGCAACAGATATTGCCTTTGCAATGGGCGTTGTCGGCCTGCTGGGGACCCGTGTTCCTGCACCGCTGCGCCTGTTCCTGCTGACTGTCGCCATCGTGGACGATATTGGCGCAGTCACTATCATCGCCATTTTCTACACCGAAGAAATCAAGATGATGTTCCTGGCCGCATCCGCCGTGGTGCTGGGCCTCATGTTTGTAATGAACAAGATGCGCGTGATGCACATGGCACCCTACATCCTGCTCAGTATCGTGCTGTGGTACTGTGTGCTCTATTCGGGCGTTCACGCGACCATTGCAGGCGTTCTCGCCGCGCTGACCATCCCGATGTACGGCAAGAATGATGGCTGCATGCTGGAAGATATGGAGCACTCGCTAGTGCCATGGAACGCCTATATGGTCGTGCCAATCTTCGGCTTTGCCAATGCCGGTGTCGATATATCGGGCATCGGTCTGGAAGAGCTGCTGGCACCGCTGCCTTTGGCTGTGGGTGCAGGCCTTGTGCTGGGTAAGCAGATCGGCATCTTCGCCACCGTCTTTGCACTGGTGAAGCTGAAGATCGTGCCCAAGCCGCCAGGTTGCAGCTGGGCAGAAATCTGGGGCGTCACGATCCTGTGCGGTATCGGCTTCACCATGAGCCTGTTTATCGGTGAACTGGCCTTCACCGGCACTGACGAGGCCGCGCGCCTGCTGCGCGACGAAGCCAAGATCGGCGTGCTTTTAGGTTCACTTATCTCGGCGGTGATGGGCTACACCGTGCTGCGGATGACCGGCAAGCACGGCGAGGAAAAGGACGATCCCAACAGCCCGGTTGTTTAGGGGCTTTTGGTTTCGAAGCTGCATCCGCAGCTTCGTCCTCACGGCTATTTCCTCTGCTTGGCTGCGCTAATGCTTCCGGGCCGCAGATGGCCCGGAAGACCTAGTCTTTCTTCGCGACTGGCGCGTTTTCGCCCAGATCTTCGTACCAGGCCTGGACAGGGCCGTTCAGCTTGATCGTCAACGGGCGGCCCTTGCGGTCAACAGTCTTGCCGGCCTGTACCCGGACCCAGCCTTCGGAAATCGAATATTCTTCAATATCGGTGCGAACGCGGTCCTTGAACCGGATCGCCACGCCGCGTTGCAACTTGTCGGCATCGAAATGCTCGCTCCGCGGATCGATGGAGAGGTGATCGGGGGGTGTGTCGACGCCGTTTTCAGGCATGCTTGGGGTTTCTTGTTCGCTCATAAGGCAAGGCCACTAACCGCAGCGACGCAAAAATCAATCAGAATGGCCTCACAATACACACTGCGCCTTGCCCTTTGGTCCGGCCCCTTATAAGGGCGGCGCTTCGTTTCGCAGGTGGTTTGCCTGCGGGTTCGCTTGGCTGCGGGCGTGGCGGAATTGGTAGACGCGCTGGTTTTAGGTACCAGTATCGCAAGATGTGGGGGTTCGAGTCCCTTCGCCCGCACCAGTTTCGCCTTGTGGTGACGCTGGTCGCTTCCCGCCAAAGTCGAACCGTTAGAGAGAGATTTATAAAGGCTGGTCATGGAAATCGTAGAAAATACAAATGAAGGCCTCAAGCGCGCCTACACCCTTACTATTTCTGCAAAAGATATCGACGCCCGCGTCGAAGCAGAAATCAAGAAGGTTGCTCCGCAGGTGCGTATGCCAGGCTTCCGTCCCGGCAAGGTTCCGGCAAACCTCGTGCGCAAGATGCACGGTGAGGCAATGCATGCCGATGTGCTGAACAACACGCTGCGCGAATCGGTTGAAAACCTGATCCGCGAAAAGAAACTGCGCCCCGCGCTCCAGCCCAAGGTCGAAATGACCGAAGGGTATGAACAGGGCAAGGATGCCGAACTGAAGGTCGAAGTCGAAGTGCTGCCCGACATCAAGGCACCTGCGATTGACGGACTGAAGCTGGAAAAGCTGAACGTTCCTGTCAGCGACGAACAGCTTGACGAAGCGCTGGGCAAAATTGCCGAGGGCCAGAAGACCTACAAGGATGCACCCAAGACTAAGAAGGCCGCTGACGGCAACCAGCTGATCATCGATTTCGTTGGCCGCGTCGACGGGATCGAATTCGAAGGCGGGAAAGCGGAAGACGCTCCGCTCGTAATCGGCTCAGGCCAGTTCATCCCTGGCTTTGAAGAACAGCTTGTCGGCGTGAAAACCGGCGACGAGAAGACCATCAAGGTCACCTTCCCCGCTGATTACCAGGCAACGCATCTTGCCGCCAAGGACGCCGAATTCGACGTTACCGTGAAGCAGGTAAAGGTTGAGGCCGAAACCAAAGTTGATGATGACTTCGCCAAGCAGCTTGGCCTGGACGGCATCGACAAGCTGAAGGAACTGGTGAAGGGCCAGATCGAGCAGGAAAGCGCCGGTCTCACCCGCACCCAGATGAAGCGCCAGCTGCTGGACACGCTGGCTGCCGATCATGATTTCGACGTTCCCCCATCAATGGTGGACGCTGAATTCGAACAGATCTGGAACCAGCTGACGCAGGAAGCCGCCCGGGAGGAAGACTCCGCAGCGGCGATGAAGGAAATCGAAGCCGACAAGGACGATTACAAGCGCATTGCAGAGCGCCGCGTGCGTCTTGGCCTGCTGCTTTCCGAAATCGGTCAGGCCAATGGCGTGGAAATCAGCCAACAGGAAATGCAGATGCTGATGCAGCAGGCTGCGCAGCAGTATCGCCCGGAAGACCGTGACCGGTTCATGGAATATGTTCGCAACGAACCGATGGCCCAGGCCCAGCTGCGTGCTCCTTTGTATGAAGACAAGGTCGTCGATTTCCTGTTCGACAAGGCTGAAGTGACCGAGCGCGATGTTACGCGCGAGGAACTGGAAGCTGCGATCGAAGCAGAAGAAGCACCTGCCGACACGAAAAAGAAAAAGGCCCCGGCCAAGAAAAAGCCGGCGGCTGAAAAGGCGCCTGCAAAGAAGGCCCCGGTCAAGAAGGCTGCCGCCAAGGATGATGGCGACAAGAAGCCAGCTGCAAAGAAGGCCCCTGCCGAAAAGGCTCCGGCCAAAAAGGCTCCGGCCAAGAAGGCGGAAGCCAAGCCAGCTGCAAAGAAGGCTCCTGCAAAGAAGTCTGCAGCCAAAAAGCCAGCCGCCAAGAAGGCACCTGCCAAAAAGTAGGCCGTCAGCTAGGCATTAAATAAGAGCCCTCCCAGCATCAGCTGCGGGGGCTCTTTTATTGCCTAGAAGCTGCCGGTCAGGGTGAGAGTAATCGTCTGTCCGCGGTCGCGGCGGCGATTTTCGGTGAACAGCACGGGAGAACTGCCGCGCGGTCCGTCATACACGGTGCGCAGCAGAGTGTCGGGCCCATTGAAGATGTTGCCCAGTTGCAGATTGGCAGTCGCGCCAAGCACGTCCTTATGCTCGACAAAAAAGGAGCCGGACGTGCTTGGTCCGTACTCGAAGGATTCCTGTTCCACACGAAAGGACGGCGCACGTTCGGTGTCCTGGAAATTCCAACCGTAGGCCCAGTCGGTGCGCGGAATATCGTGGCGGAAATCGAGTGAGATTTCGAACGGGTCGTTGCCATCAAACCGTCGCTCTGCCAGCGTGACAGGGTCAATCAGTTGTGATTGCTCCCACCGAACCGAAACCTCCAGTTGCGCACCCTCCACACCCAGCGGCGCAAGCTGCAACGTGCCGAGCAGATTGGCGCCTGTACGCCGCGCAGCTTCGATATTGCCGCGCGCTTCCCCGCCACCAGCAACTGGCAAGATCAGAACAAGGTCTTCGATCTGTTCATCGAAAAGCGCCAGCGTGGCAGAGCCGAACTCGCCGAAGTTCTTGGCAATTTCCAGCTTGATATCCCAATTCTGCTGCGGTCTGAGATCGCTGTTCCCGGCATTCGCCTGTTCTTCTGACAAGTCCACACTGGCAAGAAAGTCACCAAAAGACAGCTGCCCTACCGTGCGCGCCAGTTCGAAATTGACATCCAGTCCATCCGTTGGCGTCCAGGCAAGCCCGATGGAGCCCTTTGGCCGGCGAAAAATGCGTGATCGGGCGTTCGCTCCGGTTTGCGAGATTTGCGAATATTCGGCGCCGCCAACAAGCTGGATGGAGAGATTGTCCGTCAAGGGGAAGCCTACACTGAGCAAAGCTTCATACCGGTCCTCGCGTACTCCGCCCGCGCCGCCGGGGAATTCCACCTCGGCAAAGCTTGCCGCTGCTGGATCGTAGTCGAACAGGCGCCCGTCCTGATCCAGCCGGTTGAAGGCGGCCTCTGCCGAAACCTGGAAGTCAGCGCCCCACATGCCCCAGCTATATTCCCCTCGCCCGATGCGTTCGCCTTGATCGGCCACGCGGATGAACTGCGATCCGCTGGTCGGAAGGCCCGCAGTGTCGAGCAGGGAATTGGTTATCCGGTCACGGTGGTCAAAACTTTCCAGCGCAATCACCTTCAGCTGGCCGGGGCCAACCGGGAAAGTAATGTCCCCGCCGATTTCATAATACCATTCGTCGCTGTCTGTGACGAAGCGTTCAACAAAAGGCGGCAGCGGGCTGCTTGCTTCCCGAAATTCCTGCTCCTCTGCATCGAAAATTTCAATTCCGCCCGTCAGGTTGAGATTGACCTCCACTTCCGGCGCAATATCGAAGCTGAAGAAACCGCTGATATTGGGCCGGTTGAACAGGGTCGAAGCTTCATTGATGCGCGCATCGACCACGCCGTCCGCGGTTGTAATGATGGACGGTCCGATGCGCCCGCGGGCAAAATCGCGGTTTTCCAGCGCAAGGGTGTAATCAACGCCACCAATGCTGCCGGTCAGCGAAATTTCGCCTTCAAACCACTGTGCAGGCGCGCTCAAAGTGTTCCATTCGGGCCGCCAGCGAAACTGTCCAGAGACAGCGCCCTGCAGCACGATGATATTGGCAACGCGGCCTGACAGGCCCGGAATGTCGAGCATCGCACCATCAACCACTTCGACCCGCACGACATTGCCGACCGGAATGCGCGCAAGAAGATCGGCAGTGCTGGTGGATTTGCTCGAAACGCGCTCTCCATTGATCAGCAGGTTTTCCGATGCCTGACCAAAGCCGCGTCCTCCCCCGCCACCTTGGTCAACATCAAAGCCGGGAATTTGCTGGATCAGATCGAGCGCGTTGCGCGGGGCGAAGCGGGCGAAATCTGCCGCGGTGTACACCTCGCGGGCGACCGCGCGGGATTGGGGCATCTGCTCCTCCACGCTGGCATCCCGAGGCAACGTGTCAACGCCCCGCGTGTCTTGCGTGTCTTGCGTGTCCTGCGCATGGGCGATGCCTGCCTGACCCGCCAAAGCACAGGCCAGCGCCAAAAATCCCGTTTGAGGGCGGCGAAGTGACAATGAAAATCCAGTCCCGGTAAGTATCAGCGGGCGGCCTTCAAGAAGCCGCCGCATCGGCAAAGCGCGCGCGTTAATTACTCGCGGCAGGTACCAACGGTTCCCAAGGTGCAAGGCGCGGCTGTGGTATGGCAAAGCTACGTTCCCGCTCATAAGCGGAGCCAGCCTGAAGAATGGCATGGTCGTCCCACTTCGCGCCGATGAAGGAGAGGCCCACAGGCAGCCCTTCGATATGCCCCATCGGTACCGTCAGATGCGGATAGCCGGCAATTGCGGCGAGGGAGCCGACGCCGATACCCCCGCGGAAGTTATCGCCGTTGACCAGATCAGTGACCCAGGCCGGGCCGCGTGTGGGAGCAATCAGGAAAGCGACCCCATGCTGCGCCAGCATCGCATCGATTCCTTCCGGCCCGGCCAGCCGGAAACTGTTGGCGCGGGCGGCCTCATAGGCATCGCGGTCGGTCGTTTGCAGCGCAAGCTCAAGAATATCCTGCCCGAACCACCGCAATTCGGTGTCGGCATGGGCAATGTTGAAATCTATCACATCCTGCAACGACCTGACCGGAATATCGGCGGGGGAGCCTTGCAGATAGGCGTCAATCCCTTCGCGGAATTCATACAGCAGGACCGTGTATTCATCGCGGCCCATCGCGGGATCACCGTCATAGGTCACGTCGATCAGAACAGCGCCGGCCGCGCGCAAATCGGTAAGCGCTTGCTCATACACCGCGCCAAGCGGTTCATATCCGCCATAACGCCCGCGCAGCACACCGATGCGCACACCATCCAGTGATGCTTCGGTCAGGCCGGCCGTGAAATCGTACGCGGGGTCTCCGTCTCCGATTTCGCCGTAATCCGGCCCGGCGATGGCGGTGAGCAGCAAGGCTGCATCGGCCACGCTGCGCGCCATTGGTCCGGCGGTGTCCTGGCTGGCGCTGATCGGCACGATATGCGTCTGGCTGACGAGGCCAACGCTGGGTTTGAATCCGACCACACCGTTCAGGCTGGCTGGACAAGTGATCGACCCGTCTGTTTCTGTGCCGATTGCAGCCCAGCTGAAGCCCGCCGCAACCGCAGCACCGCTGCCGGAGGATGAGCCGCAGGAATTGCGATCGGTGGCGTATGGATTGCGGGTGATACCGCCCACGGCGCTCCAGCCGCTGGAGCTTTCGGAAGAGCGGAAGTTGGCCCATTCGGAAAGGTTGGTCTTGCCCATCACCACGCCGCCATTCGCGCGCATTCGCGCAATCAGCGGCGCATCGCGGCCTGTGTCGTTGGCTTCCAGGGCAAGACTGCCTGCCGTTGTCGGAAGTTCGCGCGTTTCGATATTGTCTTTCACCAGAACTGTCCGGCCCTGAAGCCGGAGGCGCTGCGCGGCGCGCACCTGCGCAGTGATATCCGGGGCCAGTGAAATGACTGCACCGATCCCTTGAGGACCATCATCGTAGTTCACTATCCTGTAGATATGGCCAACGGCCCGCCCCTCCGCGACATTGGTGAAAGGCTCAACCCCCGGCGGAAGCACAATCCGCGGAATATCGATCTGGGCCAAAGGGAGGTCACTATCCTGCGCGTGAAGAGGAGAAGTGAGTGCAATCAGTGGTATAGCAAGAAATAATTTTCTCATGCCAGGCACTCTGCGCCAGTCCCCAGCCGCTGGCAATCCCTCTAAAAGTCTCCGCTCAGGCTGAAGTTGAAGATCGGCTGCACCGACAGGTCTTGTGTTTCACGGAACAACAACGAGCTCCGGTCGCGGTAACCATCGTAGACAAAACGGTCCTGCCGCGCGCGGCCATCGGTCAGGTTGAAAACCGTGAGGCTCCCGGTCATCCCGAACACGTCTTTGTGCTCCACAAAAGCGAAAGTGTAGATCGGGCCTTCGTAATTGCGGCCGGTTTCCCCCAGCCGGAAATAGGGCTGCGCGCGATCATAATCCAGACCCACGCCCCAGGCCCAGTCAGAACCGGGGATGTCGTGCCGCAGGGTCGCATCGATTTCTAAGTCGCGATTGCCGCTCCATTTGCGGGTTTCGCCGGTCAGCGGGTCTGTCAGGCTGGTCCGGTCCCAATCGATCGTCAGATCCAGTTGCGCGCCGTTGAAGCCCAGGGGGGCAAGTTGGAATGTGCTGTTTGATCGAATGCCGTAAACGCTGGCGGAATCGATATTTCCGCGCGTTTCCCGGCCGCCGGAAACCGGAATGAATTCGACAAAATCTTCAATCTCGCGGCCATAAAAACGGAGTTCTGTACTGCCCCAGCGACCCAGCGTCTTGGTAACATCAAGCTGCGCTTCCCAGCTCTGTTGCGGTACCAGTTCCACGTTACCGGCATTCTGCTGATCCTGGTTGAGCGACACGCTGGCGAGGAAATCACCGAAACTGAGTTGTCCCACGCGGCGCGCCACTTCCAGCGATACGTCCAGCCCTTCCTCCACCTGCCACGCGAGGTTGGCGGAACCTTTGGGCCGCCAGAAGCTGCGCGTAAGGCCATTTGTGGCGGTTTGCGAAATTATGGAATATTCACCACCCGCACCGATTTGCAGCGTGAGATTGTCCGCCAATGATCGGCTGTGGGTAAGGATGGTTTCGTACCGGTCCTCCGTTACGCCGCCTGTGCCGTTGGGAAAGGCGATTTCGGCAAAGCCTCCCGTCGCGTCCAGTTCGAACAATTGCGCGCTGCGGTTCAGCCGGTTGAATGCGGCCTCCCCGTCCAATTGCCAGTCCCCGCCCAGCATTGCCCAGCTGAATTCGGCGCGCCCGATCCGTTCCCCTGTTTCGGTACGCGAGGCAAAACGACTGCCGTTATCGGGCCTGCCATCCTCAAATGAAATTATCGAATCGGAGCGTCCGCGATTGCGGCTGTAACGTTCCAGCCCAATCAGCTTTAACCTGCCGGGTCCAAGACCGAATTCCACGTCACTTCCGAATTCATAGCCCCAGCCGCGATTGCGGTCTTCGAACATGCGGAAACGATCAACGCCCACGGTCAGATCGCGCTGCTGATTGTCCCGGAAGTTCTCATAAACGCGGCGGTAATTGGCATTGGTGTTGACGATTGCACCGCCGGGGCTGGTCCATTGCAGACTGCCCGAAACGCGCGGCTGATCGGCGATGAATTGCATGCGAATGTCGCGCGTTTCGATCACATTTCCCTGCGGATCGAAGATGAACGCCTCTCCGCCGCCCGCCGCTCCGCGACCCACACCATTGGATACTGCGACTGTCCATTCCAGCGCTTCGCTCGACCGGCTAAGCGATACTTCGCCGCCAATAAAGCTGGGCCGCGCATATTTGGGCCGGAAGCCTGCGCGGTAATTGAAGCGCCCGCTGATATCGCTTGGGCGGGTGATAACATTGGCGACCTGACCAGACAGGCCTGCGATGCCAAGCGTCGCCGCCTCTACAATCTCGATCCGCTCGACCCGGTCTGTGGCAATCCGCTGGAGCTGGGTGAAAATGCCATCGGACTTGTTGGTTATGCGCTGCCCGTTGATCAGCACATTGGCGCTGGCCTGCCCGAGCCCGCGCTGCCCGTCTTCTCCGCGCAGAGTGAAGCCAGGCACTTCATTCAGCATGTCGAGCGCGTTGCGCGGTACGAAGCGTGCAAAATCTGCGGGCATGAAAACACGCGTACCGGAGGCAGTTTCCTGCGCCAGCGGCGGCGGCGGCGCGGACGCCATATCGCCAGATTCCTGCGCCTGCCCGTGTGACGGCGTCGCAGCGACCAGGCTGGCGGCTGTGACGGTCAAAAGAAGTCTATGCAAATCATTCCCCAACCCGCAACTACGATTGTAGTCATGTTGGTTACACGGGAAATCTGTTCGCGCTGCATGTGCATTTCGACCAAACCCGCATGAGCCCCGATCAGGGGATTCACCATTACCGTCAAAGCTCCCTCTTGAACTTGGACGCGTGCGGGGCGACATAGGCGCACTATCAGCGACACGAGAGGAAGCCTGCGCATGTTCGACCTGTTCGGCGACAATAAAGACCAGTTTACTACCGACCCTGTGACCGGCCAGCTTGTGCCGGTTGTTGTCGAATCGACCAGCCGCGGCGAACGCAGCTTCGATATCTTCAGCCGCCTGCTGCGCGAACGGATCGTGTTCGTCACCGGCCAGGTGGAAGACAATATGGCCAGCGTTATCGTGGCTCAGTTGCTGTTCCTCGAAAGCGAAAACAGCAATGATATCAGCATGTACATCAACTCGCCCGGCGGTGTGGTGACAGCTGGCATGGCGATCCACGACACCATGCAATACATCAAACCAAAGATCCGCACCGTGTGCATCGGGCAAGCCGCCAGCATGGGTTCGTTCCTGCTCGCAGCGGGAGAGCCCGGCATGCGTGTGGCCCTGCCCAACGCGCGAATCATGGTGCACCAGCCAAGTGGCGGCGCACGCGGTATGGCATCCGATATCGAGATTCAGGCCAAGGAAATCCTGCGTATTCGCAAGCGCCTGAACGATCTTTATGTCGATTACACCGGCCAAAGCCTCGACGATATCGAGAAGGCAATGGATCGTGACACTTTCTTGGAAGCGGAAGAAGCCAAGGCTTTTGGTCTTGTCGATGCCGTTTTTGCGCACCGCCCGAAGGGTGAAGAAGGCAAGGAACCGACCGGTTCCGGCGGCGCGCCCACCAAGGATTCCGAATAATATTGGCGCGACCGGTGCCGACAAAGCGCCTGCACAATGCGTATTTCATCGCATTCTCGCACTGCGAAGGCACCGGTCCGCCAGTATTGTAGCATTTTGGCAACCCTCCATCTTCAGTGTGGAGCAAGGGTCTTATGCTATGCATGGACATGATTGATATTGTGGCCCGGTCCCCTAGGATGAACGGCCGACTCCCGCACCCCGCGCACAACTGCGCAGAGTCGCACTGGATTTAAGGAATATGACGAAGTTGAGCGGATCCGATAGCAAAAGCACCCTGTACTGCAGCTTCTGCGGGAAGTCGCAGCATGAAGTGCGCAAGCTGATCGCTGGCCCCACCGTGTTCATCTGTGATGAATGCGTGGAGCTGTGCAATGACATTATCCGTGAAGAGGCCAAGAGCGGCCTGAGCGGGCGCAAGGACGGCGGCGTACCCACTCCGCAGGACATTTGCGACACGCTGAACGATTACGTCATCGGGCAAGACCGCGCCAAGCGCGTCCTCTCCGTTGCCGTGCACAATCACTACAAGCGTCTGCAGCACAGCGGCAAAGGCAGCGATGAAGTTGAATTGGCGAAGTCCAACATCCTTCTCGTTGGCCCCACAGGTTCGGGCAAGACCCTGCTCGCACAGACGCTGGCGCGCACGCTCGATGTGCCCTTCACCATGGCTGATGCCACCACGCTGACCGAAGCGGGTTATGTTGGTGAAGATGTGGAAAACATCATTCTCAAACTGCTGCAATCTTCCGATTATAATGTCGAAAAGGCGCAGCAGGGCATCGTCTACATCGACGAAATCGACAAGATCACCCGCAAGGCCGAAAACCCTTCCATCACCCGCGACGTGTCGGGCGAAGGCGTTCAGCAGGCTTTGCTGAAGCTTATGGAAGGCACCACTGCCTCCGTCCCGCCGCAGGGTGGCCGCAAGCATCCGCAGCAGGAATTCCTGCAGGTGGACACCACCAACATCCTGTTCGTCGTCGGCGGAGCATTTGCCGGGCTGGACAAGATTATCGGTGACCGTCTTCAGAAACGCTCGATCGGTTTCGGCGCGAACGTCGATGAGCCGAGCAAGGCCAAGATCGGCGAAATGCTGGAAAAGTGTGAGCCGGAAGATCTTCTGAAATTCGGGCTTATCCCGGAATTCGTCGGTCGCCTGCCGGTTATCGCCACGCTGCACGATCTGGATGAGGACGCGCTCGTCACCATCCTGAAAGAGCCAAAGAATGCTCTGGTGAAGCAATATGCCAAGCTGTTCGAGCTGGAAGACGTGGAGCTTACCTTCACGGACGACGCACTTATTGCCATCGCCAAGCGGGCAATCCTGCGCAAGACAGGCGCACGCGGACTGCGTTCAATCGTAGAAGCGATCTTGCTGGACACCATGTTTGACCTGCCGAGCATGGAAGGCGTGACCGAAGTCGTCGTCGATGCCGATGTTGTCGGCGGCCGCAAAGAACCGGTCCGGGTTATGGAAGGCAAGAAGGGCAAGCAGAAGGAAGAGGCTGCCTAGGCAAGCCTCCACCCAGACGCAAACCTGCCAGACGCAAACCTGCACAAGGGACTGCAATCGGCCAGTACTGCAATTAGCCCCGCTGGCCGCTGCGCCTTCTGGCTAGATTCGTATGGCTGCACCCGCCATCACTCGACAGCAAAAACCCCGCCCGGCATTATGCCGGACGGGGTTTTTCTGCGCCGCCAGAGTGAGGGGGGTAAACGGCGCAAAGGGAAGGGATCGCCTTCAACCGGGCAGCAGCACCCGGTCCAGTACGTGGATCACGCCATTCGATGTCTCGATGTCGGTCGCTGTCACCAGCACCTGACGATCGGCTGCATCGGTCAATACGACATTGCCGTTGTTCAGGCGCGCGATCAGCGTTCCGCCGCCCAGGGTGGTGATGCGGGCATGGCCGTCACCAGCCTCGATCAGGCCTATCAAGTCGCTGGCGCTGACACGGCCGGCAACCACATGATATGTCAGCACGCCGGTCAGGGCGTCCTTGTTTGCCGGCTGGAGCAGCGTCTGCACGGTTCCGGCAGGTAGGGCATCAAACGCCAGATCGGTGGGGGCGAAAACGGTAAAGGGGCCATCGCCAGACAGTGCGCCTGCCAGATCGGCGGCCTGCACGGCAGCAACCAGCGTTTCAAAATCGTCATTCGCGGCAGCAGCCTGTACGATATTTGGCGCGGTGTCGTGATGATGGTTGTGATTATGCGCCGCAGCAGGTGCTGCAAGCAGCATGGCCCCTGCCAGAGTGGCGGCGAAGCGAGCAGTAGGTTTGAACATCAGAAAATCTCTCCTTTTGGTGCAAGCCCGTCCGGTCTTGCACAAGGAGTTACGAATCGAACTTCGAGAAGGTCGCAAATTTTTTTGAAATAACTTCAGATGACCTGAAACACGCCCTCGGCAACAACCGGCCCGGCAGCGGCATCGGCGGGCTTGCCGCCCAGCGGCTCTCTGGTGAGAACCAGCCGCGTCCCAGCCCCGAATTCACTCGCCAGATCGGCCGCCACGGCGAAACGCGCCTCTCCGCCCGGTACGATCACGCCGAGTGAATGCAGATCGCCCTGACGGTCAACCAGCCACAATTCGTGATCATGCACACCGTCTGGCGTAAGGCCAGCAGACGAAACACTCAGTTCCTCGCGGCCCGGCACATAGGTCAGCGCAAGTCGCAGCGGCGTTTCGCCAATGGGAATATTGGCGGCAAGCAGCGGCGCGTCGGCGGTTGGCACCGGAGCTGCCTGCTGTATCGCCGGCCCTGTCAACAGAACCAGGGCAAGCGCAGCAGCAGCTGCAACGGAAAATCCGCCGATAAAGCGCCAACGGTCCCGGCTCTTGCGCAGGCTGTCCAGATCCACCACCGGCGCAGTATTATCGCTGCCGGATGCAGTGGCTGCCTCTATCCGTTTCCAGACAGCGGGCGGCGGGGCATGGTCTTCCCATTGCTCCAGCAAAGGCGCGAAGTAATCTTCCCAGCGTGCCACATCTGCAGAAAAGGCCGGATCGCGCGCCAACATGCCACGTGCACGCAGCAAATCCTCTCCGCCAAGCAGGCCCAGCACCAATTCGGCGGCGAGCGTTTCCTGGTCGGATAATTCCGTGGGGGAGGCGATAGGGTCGGTCACAGTCTCTCGATACACTTTTTCAATGCGGCAAGCCCGCGGTGCACGCGGGACTTCACAGTACTCAGCGGCACATCATCATCCTCGGCAAGCTGGACATACGTCGCTCCGCCAAAAAAGGCCCGCCGGATCGCGCCGCGCTGGCGTTTTTCGAGCTTGCCGAGACAATGATGAATGCCCGCGTCACGTTCGTCCAGTTCCAGCTTTGCATCGGCAGGCAATTCACCGTCGGGCACGTCGCTTGCCGCATCTTCGGCCACCGCGCCTGCGCGGACTTTGCCGCCCGCGCGGAGCCTGTCGACAGCTCGGTTGCGGGCCATGCAGGCAAGCCAGCTGATCGGGCTTGCGCGCGATGGATCATAGCGATCAGCACGCTTCCATAGATCGATATATACGTCCTGCAAGGCATCTTCGGCTTCCCGGTCATCGCCCAAGATACGAAAGCAAATGCCGAAAAGTTTCGCTGAAGTTGCGCGGTAAATGGGCTCCAGAGCCGCGCGATCGCCTTTGGCGAGCCGCGCGATATCGGCGCGCAGGGCCTCCCGGGCCAATGTGGCATCATCGTCGTTCATGCTTGGGGATGGTTCTCACGCAGGCACTTGAAGCGCAAGGGCTTACCGGCTCTCCGGCTGCTCCGGAAGTGGCGGCGGCGTGATGATCTGGACGCCATCAGGCAATTGCGGCGGCGCAATCACATCCCGCAGTTCCCTGCAGGGATTATCAAACCCGGGAAGACCGCCGGAACGGTTGCGGCCAGCGTTGCCCGCGACAAGACAGCCATCACCTTGGCTTTCCCGGATGATCAGCTCGCTGACAGATTGGGCGCCTAATGGTTCTGCAAGCAGGCTTGCCTCATCCCTATCGGTGCGATCCGGCGTGGCGCATGCCGCCAAGGGCAAAACCAGTAGTGATGCGGCGAGTGATCGGCCCAGCAGGCCATGCACGGTAATCCTCATCCGCAAACCTCCTTCGCAACCCGTCTTTCCGTTTCAACCTGAATGGTAACATGAACGATGGCGTGATGATGTTCCAGCACATGCGCCGCGTCATGCAGGAATGCGTCCCCCGGGTGACCGCCTGGCATGACAAGGTGCGCGGTAAGAGCGGTTTCGGTGGTGGACATCGGCCAGATGTGCAGATCATGCACCGCTGCCACACCGGGCAGACCTTCAAGATAGCCGCGCACGGTGCCTTCCTCGATCCCCTCGGGCACTGCGAGCAGGCCCATTTTCACGCTGTCTTTGAGCAGGCCCCATGTGCCCCAGCCAATCACGGCTACGATCACCAGACTGACCACCGGATCAATCAGCACATAACCGGTCAGCAAAATGGCAATCCCTGCAATCACCACGCCAACGCTGACCAGCGCATCGGCAGCCATATGCAGGAACGCGCCGCGAATATTGAGATCGTTCTTGCGCCCGCGCATGAACATCAGCGCGGTGGCCGTGTTGATGACAATTCCGATGCCTGCCACCCAGATCATCGTCCAGCCATCCGGCTCTACCGGGTCAAGGAAACGATGCAGCGTCTCGAACAGGATCGCCCCAATGGCGATCAGCAGCAGAATCGCATTGGCGAAGGCGGCAAGAATGGTTGAGCTTTTGAGGCCATAGGTGAAGCGTGCGGAGGCTGGTTTCCTGGCCGCCACGCTTGCGCCCCAGGCAATCAGCAGGCCAAGCACATCGGACAGATTGTGTCCCGCGTCAGCCACCAGCGCCATCGAACCGGATATGAAGCCGTAGGTTGCCTCGACAATGACAAAGCCTGTGTTAAGCACCACCCCGATGGCAAACGCGCGCCCGAAATCGGCAGGCGCATGGGAATGCCCATGGCCGTTGCCATGCGCATGATCAGAGCCATGGTGGTTATGTGCGTGACCCGAACCCATCGCGCCTAGTCGTAGACGCAAGTATCAAGCCCGTCACGCCGAACTTGCCCGATGCGCGCCTCGATCGTGTTGCCGTAACGTGCGGTAAAGCCTGAAGGATTGACCGCAGCGCGCGTTTTCGGGCTGGGCAGGACAGCGGCGATGCGGCTTGCCTCGTCAGCCGTCAGGCGCGCGGCGGAATGGCCGAAATAGCGCTGCGCCCCGCTTTCCACGCCATAAGTGCCAAGCCCCGTCTCTGCGACGTTGAGATAAACTTCCATGATCCGCCGCTTGTCCCACAGGTTCTCGATCAGGAAAGTATACCATGTCTCCAGCCCCTTGCGGAACCAGCCGCCGCCTTGCCACAGGAACACGTTTTTCGCTGTTTGCTGGCTGATGGTGGAGGCCCCGCGCTGCCGTTCTCCGCGCGCGCGTTCTTCCAGCGCGTCCTCTATCGCTTCGACATCGAAACCATTGTGGGAACAGAACTTGCCGTCCTCCGCCGCGATTACGGCGCTCACCATATTGCGGTCGATGCGGCTGAGCGGCTCCCAGTCGCGGGTGACCGAATGTTCGTCCATCAGCATGGTCGCGGTATAGGTAACCGGCACAAAGCGCAGCAGGATCACCAGCGCCAGGCTGATTAGCACGAAGAAGATGATTGCCTTGAGGATGATGCGAAGAATGCGGAGGACCATGCTGGCGTCATAAGGCCGCCTCTGCCTGCCAGCAACGAAAAGGACGCGCACAAACAAAAAAGGGCCGGACGTTTCCGCCCGGCCCCGATTGTTCGTTGCTTGTCCTGCTTACGCAGCGACCGGCATCAGCCTGTCGCCAGCGATCCGCTGCATTGCCTTTTGCAGCTTTTCAAACGCGCGCACCTCAATCTGGCGGATGCGTTCGCGGCTAACTTCATACACTTGGCTCAGCTCTTCCAGCGTCTGTGGACTTTCGGTCAGGCGGCGTTCGGTCAGAATGTGCTTTTCGCGGTCGTTGAGCGAGTCCATCGCTTCGACCAGCATTTCCCGGCGAACATCGGCTTCTTCTGCGTCAGCTACGGTTTCGTCCTGCAACGGACGATCATCCGTCAGCCAGTCCATCCATTCGCCGCTACCGTCTTCGCCATTGCGCATGGGCACGTTGAGCGATCCATCGCCGCCCATCATCATCCGGCGGTTCATGTTGACGACTTCCTGCTCAGGCACGCCGAGATCGGTGGCGATCTTGGTCACGTCGTCAGGATGCAGATCCGAATCCTCATAGGCCTCGAGCTGCTTCTTCATCCGGCGAAGGTTGAAGAACAGCTTCTTCTGCGCAGCGGTGGTGCCCATTTTCACAAGGCTCCAGGACCGCAGGATGAATTCCTGGATGCTCGCCTTGATCCACCACATCGCATAGGTTGCGAGGCGGAAGCCGCGATCGGGTTCAAATTTCTTCACGCCCTGCATCAGGCCGACATTGCCTTCGGAAATAAGATCCGAAACCGGCAGGCCATAGCCGCGATAACCCATGGCGATCTTCGCCACGAGTCGCAGATGGCTTGTCACCAATTGCGCCGCTGCATCCTGATCTTCGTGTTCGGCATAGGCCTTGGCGAGCATATATTCCTGCTCTGCCGTCAACACGGGGAATTTCTTGATTTCACCGAGGTAGCGGTTGAGGCTCTGCTCTCCGCTGAGTGCCGGTACACCTGGTCTTCTATTGCTCACTTGGTCCCAAACCTTTCTATCGTCGACCGCTGTTTCCGGGCCCCTGCTGGGCACCCGACCTTGGCGGCCACATTCGGTGCGTTTGCTTTGCTCTTATACACACTCTCAACGCTAAATAGTGTGTATTTCATCGATTGGAATGACCTATTTGGTCGATAAGTTCCCGCATATCGTCAGGTAATTCGCTCGAAAACCGGCATTGGTTACCCGTGACCGGGTGAATAAAGCCGAGAATCGCTGCGTGAAGCGCCTGACGACCAAACCCAAGCGATTTGAGAATCGGCCTGAGCGGTGCGGGATCACGTCCATAGACAGGGTCTCCCAATAGCGCATGGCCGATTGATGCAAGGTGAACCCGCACCTGATGGGTTCGCCCGGTTTCCAGCCGGCATTCGATCAATGCGCTGTGATCCAGCCGCTCTATGGTCTTGTAATGCGTGACCGCGTGTTTGCCGCGTGATGAATTCCTGGGCAGCACGGCCATTTTCTTCCTGTTCGCATCGGAACGCCCCAGCTTTTCGTCGATCGTACCCTGCGCCGGGCGCGGGTGGCCGCCGCAGACCGCCAGATAGGCGCGTTCCAGCGAATGATCGGCAAATTGCCGCGCCAGGCCTTCGTGCGCCGCATCCGATTTGGCGACGACCAGCAGGCCGGAGGTATCCTTGTCGATCCGGTGGACAATACCGGGCCGCGCCACGCCGCCGATGCCGCTGAGACTTCCGCCGCAATGATGCAGCAGAGCATTGACCAGCGTTCCATCCGGATTGCCCGCAGCCGGGTGCACGACCATGCCGGCAGGCTTGTCCACCACGATCAGATGCTCGTCCTCAAATACCGTCACGATGGGGATATCCTGTGGAAGAGCCTGTGGATTATCTGGGGGTGGAATGTGGATAGAAAAGCTCGACCCTGCTTTAGCTTTGGCTGAAGGGCTGGTGGCAGCCTGCCCGTCAATCAACACTTTCCCGTCTGCTATCAGCGCCTTGACGCGTTCACGTGACAATTCGGTCAGTTCGGCCAGTGCCTTGTCGAGGCGGGCGGCGGCGGGAATGGTGCCGGATAGGGTTTGTGCGGCGTGCATGTTAGTTCTCCTGCAATATGGCAGTCGAAGTCTCAATAGCGGTGTTAGACACGCTTCGCGCCGAAGCGGTTCATGCACATCCATGCGAATGCTGCGGCATCCTTACAGGCAAAGGCGATTGCATCACAGCCGCCCTGCCCGCCCCGAACATCCATTCATTTCCCGAAACCCATTTTGAAATAGACCCCGGCGCGCTGATTACCGCGCACCGCAATGCCCGTAAGGGCGCCGAACAGGTGCTCGGATATTACCATTCCCACCCCCAAGGTCCGGCCCACCCGTCCGAAACAGACCGGGCCTTGTCCGCCAGGGACAACGCAGTGTGGGCAATCATCGCACCGGACAAGATAACATGGTGGCGGGATACGGCAGATGGCTTTTCGCCACTTCCCTACTCCGTCACCTCCGGCTAAGACGGCGTGGTAAACAAGAGCATGTTTCCAGCTTTTTCCGGCACAGTGTCACCACAGGCGTTTCGGTGATAAAAGTCTGGAATAAAAGACTCTTCTGCAATTTTCGCAAGGTGACGCAGTGTCACCTTTGTCACCCATGTTGTTAATTTTGAACGGCCAATATCTGAATGACCTCGCAAACCGATCTTGCTGCACTTCTTTGCTCACGCCTTTGCCATGATATGCTCAGCCCCGTTGGCGCGTTGAACAACGGGCTGGAATTGCTCGCCGACGAAAGCGATCCGGCCATGCGCCAGCGATGTCTTGAGCTGCTGGAGCAAAGCGCGCGCACCTCCGCCAACAAGCTCAAGTTTTTCCGGCTCGCCTTTGGCGCAGCAGGCGGTTTCGGCGACTATGTGCCATCGGAAGAACCGCATGAACTGCTCACCTCGCTGACCGCGGATGATGAACGGCTAACCCTTGAATGGTCCGTGGCAGAACCAAGCCTTGCCAAGCCTGCTGTGAAAGTCCTGCTTAACCTCGCTGCCATCGGACTGGACTCGCTGGTGCGCGGCGGCACTCTGGAAGTGGGCGCAGAACGCACCAATGGCGCAACCGAAATCGCCATTCGCGCATCCGGCCCGAAGGTCGTTTTCGACGCGGTAATCGGAAAAGCGCTGTCGGGAGAACTCGCCGATGAGGATCTTTCGGGACGCACCGCCCCTGCCCACATGATCCGCCAGCTCACACAGGAACAGGGTGGCGGGGTGCAATTTGCGCATACAGCTGATGCCCTCGTGCTCGGCGCGGTCCTGCCCGAAGGCGAAGGGATGATTGGCTGATGGGCGACGAGCTGGTCCACCGCGAGCAGCTCTCGCCCAATTTCAATGTGCGCAAGCTGCCAGTGTCGATGGTGGTGCTTCACTATACGGAAATGAAGCCGGTCGAAACCGCGATCGCGCGCATGTGCGACCCCGATGCAGAAGTCAGCGCGCATTACTGCATCACCGAGGAAGGCGAAGTCGTGCGGCTGGTGGCGGAAGACAAACGGGCATGGCATGCCGGAGCCAGCTATTGGCGGGGGCACAGGGATGTGAACTCGGCCAGCATCGGGATAGAGCTTGACCATCCCGGCCATGCTTTGGGTTACCGCGGATTTGCCGATGCCCAGATAGAGGCGCTTGTGCCGCTACTGCACCGCATCGTGAAGGCGCACGATGTTCCCCGTTCCAACGTTGTGGCCCATTCGGATGTAGCCCCCGGCCGCAAGATTGATCCGGGAGAGCTATTTCCATGGGACCGGCTGGCGGAATACGGCCTGTGCCTGCCCCGCCCGAAGAAACTGGAACAGGGCGATCCGTTCGACAATGATGCAAGCTTCTATCTCGCGCTGGAACGCTTCGGTTATGACATCACGGAAGGGTTCAAGGCAGTGGAGGCCTTCCAGCGCCGCTGGCGGCCGGAACGGATCGATGGCCAGATAGACGGCGAAGTTCGCGCGATACTGTTCCAGCTATTGCTCGACCGGGACCGGGGGCTGGCTCGCTAATTCGGCTGGGTTCCGTCTGACCTGGCATCCCCGAACCGACTGGCCTTGGGAATTTGCAACCGCTTTTCCTCGGCCGCCCGGCTCATGGAAATCACGTGATCGACACCTTCGATGGTGATCGCAATCGTGCCCGATTCCGTCCGGACGATCAGTCCCTTGGATTTCAGATACCAGACATGAAAGTCGAAATTGTCGTCGCTACAACCAAGCATTCTCTGCAAACGATAAACCATCACCCCCGCGTCTTCCGGCTGTTCTCTGCGTTGCTTGTAGAGAAAATAGAGCATTTTTTCATGCATCTCGGCGTCGACAAGCGCGTCCTGTGCATCAATGCGTATATCGTCAAAAACGTGCGCAGTTTCAAAACTCTCGCCCTTTTGGGCCTTGTATGACTTGTCATATTCGGCCCGGGCATTCGGCTCTCGCAGCAACCGATAGGCGCCAAGGATTTCCTGAAACTTGTCTACATCCGCAGTGTCGGGATGATCCGGGTGATACATGTGCGCAAAGTGCCGGTAGGCTTTCTCGAGCATCGTAATATCGCAAGTCGGGCTGACTTGAAGAAGCGCGTAATAGTCCACGAACTCACTACTTTCTTCCATTCTTCAACCCCCCAAAGGCCATCGTGCAACAACAACGCGTTCCATTCTACTTTCAGCATATTTGCATATTCGGATGAAGACTGACAGCCCGTATTATTCATTACATCTTTCAACCGCAGCGCAAGATTTTCGCCCCGCCTATTGCACAATTCGAACCCCCGATGCCGAAAGGATCACACGTTTTACATCTGCATCTCATTTTTTGACCTAGGTTGGAATTCGATATCTTTGCGATGAGGGGAAATTTGATGTTTCGAAAATTGGGCGCCGAATTCTTTGGCACATTTTGGCTGGTATTTGGCGGCTGCGGCTCCGCAGTACTTGCAGCAGGCTATCCGGAGCTTGGTATTGGATTTGCCGGTGTATCGCTGGCATTCGGCTTGACCGTCCTCACCATGGCCTATGCCGTAGGCGGTATTTCCGGAGGTCATTTCAATCCGGCCGTTTCGCTTGGCCTGGCCGTTGGCGGCCGCTTTGCATGGAAAGAATTGCCCGCATATTGGGCCGGCCAGGTAATCGGCGCCTTCTGTGCTGCTGGCACGCTCTTCCTGATTGCATCCGGGCAAGACGGCTGGAGCGCAGGTGGATTCGCTTCAAACGGTTTTGGCGATCTGTCGCCCGGCGGATACTCCATGACAGCGGCCCTGCTGATCGAGATTGTCCTGACGGCTGGCTTTCTGGTCGTGATCCTCGGATCGACTTCCAGCAAGGTACCAGGCGGCTTTGCCCCGATCAGCATCGGTCTGGCCCTTACGCTGATTCACCTGATCTCGATCCCGGTGACAAACACATCGGTCAATCCGGCACGTTCGACAGGCGTTGCGTTTTATGCAGAAACAGGTGCTGTATCGCAGCTTTGGCTGTTCTGGCTTGCACCGCTGATCGGCGCGGCAATCGGTGCGGTCATCTGGCGGTATGTGCTTTCGCCGGATGAATCGCTGGAAGGTATCGGCGGGGACGCGGAGTAATTGCCAATCCGTTTCGCAACATCGGCCCCGGCGATCCTTCGCCTGGGCCGATGTTGTATTGGCACACGACAACAATCGCGGCCTTTCCTACCGGACGGCTAGGTAATAGCCGAGGGCCGTCGCCAACAAGTATTTGAATGCTGCGCTGGCAGAGGAGCATTTCCTTGATCGCCACGAGCACCATTCAACCATGCATCATTCTGCTTCTGAAATCCGACCGCCTCGCTCAAGCGCGGGGCGCGACGCCAGAAACCTCACCAAGCAGCAGGTCCTGAGTGCTGGTATCGGATTGCTGGCGCTGACGGTTCTGATTTTCGGCTGGGGCTTTGGCATCAATCAGATAAAAAGCTTCGGTAACCAGTTTTCTGCCATGGTCCCTTCCACGGCTTTCTTGCTGCTAATCGCATCTTTCGCATTGCTTCTCGATGCCATTTATCCGCGCGGCCGACTTGCAAGCGGGGCAGCGCGTTTTGCGAGCATGACGATCATCGCCTGTTCCGCCGCGAATCTGGCCGTATCGCTCGGCGGTATTGCCACCGGAGTGGACGCCCTGCTGTGGCCCGAAACGCACATTTTTCGCAGCGAACACATGTCAGAAGCGACCTCCGTCTCTTTTTTGTTGCTCGGTTGGTGCCTGTGGCAATGGCCGAACCGGGTACCGTCTATCAATCGACTGATCGCCTGCGCTACTTTGGGGGCAATCCTTTCTTTCCTGGCCTTGATCGTGTTCACTTTCGATGCCCGCTCGCTGCATTCAGCTGCGCTGTATTCGACCATGTCCTTGCCCACTGCCTTGGCTTTTCTCACGCTGTTTTGTGCGATGCTCCTGCGTGAAAGAAACGCTGGATGGCTCGCGGTTCTCATGGGCGATGGCCGGGGCAGCATCCATATTCGCCGGATCATGCCTTGGGTGATCGGACTGCCCTTCATGCTGTCTCTGGCGAGCAGTATTACGCTGCGACTAGGCCTGTTCGACAACAGTTTCCTGCTGGGCCTTCTGGCCCTGTTTACGGCTTTGGTGGTCGCGACCATCCTGATCCGCGATGCGAACAAATCCAATCTTCAGGAAAAAGCGGAACGCGCGGCAATGTTGCGGGCAGAAATCGCGGAAGCACAGCAGACCGATCTCGATCAACGCCGGGTAGCAGCAGAGCTTGCCACTGAATCAAAGACCAAATTTCTGCGCAATATGAGCCATGAGATTCGCACGCCGATGAACGGGATTTTGGGATTTTCGGAGTTACTGCTGAGAGAAGACCTTACTGAAAGCCAGCGTTCCAAGATCACACTGATTCACGAATCCGGCCAGACCATGCTCAGATTGATCGATGACATTCTGGATCTGTCCAAGATCGACAACGGCCATCTTACCATCCTGCAAGAGCAGGTCGATATCCGGCATGTCGCGCAAAGCTGTGTGACGATGTTTCAGGTTGCAGCCGCCCAGAAGGGCCTCCAGCTGGAAATGCATGTTTCAGACGATACGCCCAGATTTGCCTGTGCCGACATTCTGCGCACAAGACAGGTCATCACCAATATCATCGGCAATGCGCTGAAGTTCACCGAACAGGGCCGTGTCGATCTGTTTATTCGCCAAAACGGCGAGTCGATCGAATTGGTGACGCAAGACACCGGGATTGGCATCGCCACCGAAAATTTGACGAGCGTGCTCGGAGAATTCGTTCAGGCAGATGATACTACGCAGAGGCGTTTCGGCGGCTCTGGTCTAGGTCTGCACATCAGCTCAAAACTGATCGAGATGATGGATGGGACATTGGCGATTTCAAGCGTGGAAGGCGAAGGCACACGTATCACAATTATGCTGCCGGCGTATCACCCGCAACAGTTCACCCGGTGTGCCAGCAATGCCTCCGATGAAATTGGGCCGGGTGCGGAAAGCCAGGGATGGGACGGCAAGAGGATCGCCGTTGCCGAAGATCACGACATCAATCAGATACTGATCACCGATATGCTGCAGCGGCTTGGTACGGATGTCACTGTGTTCGGCAATGGGCGTGCGGCAGTCGAAGGCATTGCCGCTGCCGCATCAGCGGGCAACGGATTTGACCTTGTACTGATGGATGTCCAGATGCCGCAAATGGACGGGATCATGGCGACCAGGGAACTGCGCCAGCAGGGCATGACGGCAATCGACCTGCCGATCATTGCGATGACCGCCAACGCCTTCGATTCCGATATCAGTGACTGTCTGGCCGCTGGGATGCAGGCGCATCTTTGCAAACCGGTATCATTCGGGAGGTTGAAGAAAGCTCTCGGCATCTGGCTCGGCATCGAAGTACAAGTGGACGCCAATCCCGTCAGGGCGCAGATGTCTGCCTGATACCGTCTGTCTGAGCGCTTTCCCTTGGAATCATGGCAAGATCGGCCTATCTGATACAGTGCCGGGGGGCCGGGCAGCCGCGTTGCCGCAAGGCATCGAGGAAAGTCCGGGCTCCGCGAAACAAGGGTGGCGGGTAACGCCCGCCGGGCGAAGGTCTACGGGCCGAAGTCTAGGGATAGTGCCACAGAGAGCAAACCGCCGATGGAGGGCAACCTCACAGGCAAGGGTGAAAGGGTGCGGTAAGAGCGCACCGGGGGTCTGGCGACAGACCCCGCATGGTAAACCCCACCCGGAGCAAGACCGCATAGGGGTCTCGCGCCAACAATTCTTCGGATGCGGAGGCAGGAGCGTTTCGCTCCGAGAGGCCCGGGTTGGTTGCATGAGCGCGTAGGAGCAATCCTCCGCCGAGATGAATGGCTGCCACCGCGGCGCTGATGTGCAAGCATATCGGCCGCGGGACAGAACCCGGCTTACAGGCCCCCCGGCATCAAGCGGGGTCTTCTGGGAAAAGTTTGCCGTGCCGGCCATACCGCGACGGCAGCCGGATCAGACTTTCAGCTTTGCACCGTCAACACTGATCGCGCCATTCTTGCCTTCAATTGCGGTCAGGTAACGCCGTTTCTTGCCCTCGAGCACAAGCGCGGTCAGCCTCCCGCTGGCATAGGCACCCGTGTCGATCCCTATCCGATTGCCGGCGTCTACTACTTCATCGGTAATGGTATGCCCGTGTACCACCACCAGTCCATGCGATTTGCCATAGCTGAGGAACGGTTCACGAATCCAACGCAGGCTGCGCTGCTTCTGTTCATCCAGCGGCACGCCCGGTTCGATGCCGGCATGGACAAACAAATAATCGCCAAGCTGCACCATGTCCTCGAAGCCGCTGATGAATTTGCGGTGTTTTTTCGGGACGAATTCTTCCAGCATCTGCTGAATCTCGTCCAGCGTAGCCTTGGTGAAGATTTTCCGGTCCATTCCGTAGCTGAGCAGCGTTTCGCGCCCGCCATGGCGCAAGAAGTGGCGCAGGATGTCCTTGTCTTCGAAACTGTTCAGGAACATCTCTTCGTGATTGCCGCACAAGACATGGACAGTGCGCGTCCTTGTCCACTTGCGGGCCAATTCGATAACGCCCGCACTGTCCGGTCCGCGATCGACAAGATCACCCAATAGTACGATATCGGGCTCCAGCCCCTCAGCTTCGCCGTCGCGGATATCTTCTTCGATCGCATCGACAAGTGCCGTGAACAGATCGCTACGACCATGTACATCGCCCACGGCATAGACCCGGTGCCCCTTGGGCACGCGCGGCAATTCCTGCTTCGTCTTCGCCTTAGACGGGGTGAACATGGATTTGAGATACTGGATCATGACGTAAAATCTAACCGCCTCCCTAAACATTACGCACAGTTGCGCAATTCGGATGCCGGTTTGAGCCGCGGTGTGGCCTTTTTCCTGTCTGCGTCCTGAATGTGGTGCAAATTTCACACAGTGTTACGCCACATCGAATTTTCGAGCAATAAATCTTGTGCAGTGCAGCACGAATGTGCATGTTCATTTCGCAATCGCGTGATTTGGCACATTAAAGATGCTGAAAACGTGAACCGCGCAGGTGGGACGAAGCATTTTTCACCACAGCAATTGAGGAATTGCCCATGCTTACGTCCGTACGCAGCCTTCTGGCTGCAACCATTCTTACATCTACCGCTGTGTTTGCGGCCCCTGCCATGGCGCAGGACGACGACGGCATTGGCGTCGAAGTTTCCGCAAATGTCGCCATCGTCAGCGATTACAAATTCCGCGGCGTCAGCCTTTCCGACAGCGAAATCGCCATTCAGGGCGGCGTCGATGTCGGCCTGCCCAGCGGCTTTTATGTCGGAACCTGGGCCTCGTCGCTTGACGAAACCACCGTCGGATATGGCTCGACAGAGCTTGATCTGTACGGCGGCTGGGCCGGTGAATTCGGCAATGTATCCACCGATATCGGCGTGATTGCCTACATTTACCCTGACGCAGGCCCAGGGGATTTCGATTATGTTGAAGCTTACGGTTCACTCGGCCTGGCCGTTGGCCCGGCGGAAGCGACACTTGGCGTTGCATATGCACCTGAGCGGGATTCGCTTGGCGGGACGGACAATTTCTATGTCTACACCGATTTGGGTGTCGGCATTCCCGGCACACCTGTGACGGTTACTGGACACCTCGGCTATACCGATGGTTTCCTTACCTTCACACAGGACAGCACCGCCTGGGATTATTCCATCGGGGCAGAAGCAGGCATTCCTGGCACTCCGTTGTCAGTCGGTGTCGCATTCATCGGCGTTGAAGGCGATGGCCTCCTCGATCCGGGCGGCACGTTCACCGAGGACTCGGTGGTCCTGACGCTTTCCGCCAGCTTCTAAGCCCGGCGCACGGCTAACTTCGCAAAAGCGAGGAACGGGAGGGCTCGTACCGAGGGGGGTGCGAGCCCTTTCGCGTTGGGCAAAGGTGCTGCTATGGCTTCGTGAAACGGCAAGGAGCCACCAATGACCCGCTACCTCCATTCCATGATCCGCGTTTCAGACCCGCAAGCCACAGTCGATTTCTTCAAGCTTATCGGAGTGGAAGAAGTTCGCCGGATGGACAGCGAAAAAGGGCGCTTCACACTTATCTTCCTGGCCGCACCAGGGCAGGAAGGCGTGGCGGAAGTAGAACTGACGTACAATTGGCCGCCGGCAGACGGCAGCGTGCCGGAACACTATGACGGGGGGCGCAACTTTGGTCACCTGGCGTACCGTGTGGAGAACATCTACGACACCTGCCAACGCCTGATGGATGCCGGAATTACCATCAATCGGCCTCCGCGCGATGGCCACATGGCTTTCGTCCGCACGCCAGACGGCATCAGCATCGAATTGCTGCAAGACGGCAACCTTGACCCCTGTGAACCGTGGGCCAGCATGGAAAATACCGGGAGCTGGTGAGGATGCCAAAGCGCCTTCTCCCTTGCCTTTCGCGCGCCTGAGCGCCACCTGCGCGGCATGAAACCGATTATCCCCCTCCCTCAGGTCGTCATTATCGGGCGACCCAATGTGGGCAAGTCCACGCTGTTCAACCGGCTTGTCGGCAAAAAGCTTGCTTTGGTTGACGATCAGCCCGGCGTAACCCGCGATCGTCGCAAGGGCGTGGCTGGCCTTGCCGGCCTTGAATTCGAAGCCGTCGATACGGCTGGCTGGGAAGACGAAGATGATCGTTCGCTTCCGGGCCGGATGCGCGCGCAAACACAGGTCTCGCTCAAGGATGCCGATGCTGCGCTGTTCGTAATCGACAGCCGCGCGGATCTGACTCCGCTGGACGAGGAAATCGGCCAATGGTTGCGCGAGCAAAACGTGCCGGTCGTGCTTATCGCCAACAAGGCCGAGGGCAGGTCAGGACAAAGCGGCATACTGGAAGCCTACTCGCTTGGTCTGGGTGAGCCGATCCCCGTCAGCGCCGAGCATGGCGAAGGCATTGCCGATCTTTATACAGCGCTGTTCCCCTTGATCGGCGACAAGGCCGAACAGTTGGAACTGGAAGCCGAACAGGCCGCTGCAATTGCCGCGGACAAGGCCCGCGCCTTGGCCGAAGCTGGCGAAGATCTGGAAGAACTCGACCCCAAAGCGCCGCTGAGTCTGGCAATTGTCGGACGGCCCAATGCGGGCAAATCCACGCTGGTGAACCGGCTGCTGGATGAAGACCGGATGCTGACCGGCCCCGAAGCCGGCATCACCCGCGATTCGATTGCAGTCGACTGGGTATGGACCGATCCGAAATCGGGCGAGGACCGCGTTATCAAACTGATCGACACGGCCGGTATGCGCAAGCGTGCCAAGGTGGTGGACAAGCTGGAAAAGCTTTCCGTCGCTGACGGGTTGCATGCAGTGGATTATGCAGAAGTGGTCGTGTTGCTGCTTGATGCGACACGCGGGCTGGAAGTGCAGGACCTGAAAATTGCCAGCCGCGTGATTGAGGAAGGCCGCGCGCTGATGATCGCGATCAACAAATGGGACATCGCCGAGGACCCCAGCGGGCTATTCAACGGCATCCGTGCCGCGCTGGAAGAGGGCCTGGCGCAATTGCGCGGTGTACCGCTGTTTGCAGTCTCCGCCATGACCGGCAAGGGGCTGGACACAATGCTTGGCGCCGCATTCGAACTGCGCGAACAATGGAGCAGGCGTGTACCTACCGCTGCGCTCAACCGCTGGTTCGATGATGCGCTCGGCAAGAACCCGCCGCCTGCACCCGGAGGCCGGCGGATCAAGCTGCGCTATATCACTCAGGTCGGCACACGGCCGCCCCGTTTCGTGATATTCGGCACAAGGCTGGATGCGCTGCCCACCAGTTATGAACGGTATCTGCTCAACGGCATACGAAAAGCGCTCGATTTTGGCGCAGTGCCGGTACGATTGACTTTGAAGAGCCCGAAGAACCCGTACGATTCCAATCGCGGGGGCGGGGGCAAATTCAGCGGTGGAAAGGGCCGGGATTGATCGATTATCTCTCGCTGACAGGTGACCTGATAGCGCGCACCTCCAGTACGGCCCGGGTGCAGCAAATCGTGCAACTGAGCCTGGCCCCGGTTTTCTTGCTGGCCGCTATCGGGGCAATTCTCAATGTGATGAACGCCCGGCTCACCTGGCTGATCGAGCGGATAGACTTTATCGAGCGGCGCTTCGAAAAGGGCCTTGGCGAGCGCGAAGCTGAAGAATTGCCTGCACTAAGACAGCGTCAATATTTCGCCCAGATGGCGGCTAGCCTGTCCACCTCGGCAGCACTGACGATCTGTATTGTCGTTGTAATCCTGTTCGTCAGCGCATTTATCCAGCCGCGCATCGGTACAATCGTGGCGGTCCTTTGGATTGCAACGATGTCCCAACTTTCAATCGCGCTTCTGCTGTTTTTCAGGGAAACAAGACTGGCAACTTCAACAGCGCGCGACAGACGCAAGCGCAGCCGCGAACTGCTCGCGCGCAAAAATGAACAGGTTGATCTGCCGGAGGAGTGATCCTTGGCCAGCAGACCAGCCGGAATTCAGCCCTCGCCTTCACCCTCACCAGCGGCGCGGCTGTTCATCTGGACATAATTCTGGATGCCCGTGCGTTCGATAATATCGAACTGCGTTTCGAGGAAATCGACGTGTTCTTCCTCGCTGGCGAGAATTTTCGCGAAAAGATCACGGCTTGTGTAATCCCGCGCTGTCTCGCAATACTCAATGGCATCAACCAGCAGCGGTATGGCCTCATGCTCCAGCGCGAGATCGGCCTTCAGAATTTCCTCAACCGTTTCGCCAACCTTCAGCTTGTGGATTGCCTGAAAGTTGGGAAGCCCGTTCAGGAACAGGATCCGGTCCGCCAGCCAGTCGGCGTGCTTCATTTCGTCAATTGATTCGTGCCGTTCGTACTCGGCCAATTTGTAAACGCCCCAGTCATTGAGAACGCGGTAGTGGAGCCAGTATTGGTTGATCGCGGTCAGCTCGTTCGTGAGCGCCTTGTTCAAATACTCGATGACCTTTTCGTCGCCCTTCATGGCATCCCTTTCGTGAATGGATTCTGCGTAACCATTGGTCAGTTGGCGGCTTGCAAGGCAAGCGAAACCGGACCGACAGATGCGGAAAAACGGCAGAAAACTGCGCTATTGCGAATGCGTAGCAGAATATGGGAGTCCCGTGGAGGACCGCCGGTCAGGCAGCAGAGGCGGGTTCGAACAGAGCAGCGCGTTCTTCTTCGATGATGTCCTGCGCGTCTTCCAGGCAATGTCCGCAGTTGGGCCGCTTGCCAAGTTTGGCATAAACGCTTTCCGCACCGCCGGTCTGATACTGGCGCGCAGCCTTACGAAGTTCGCACTCACGGATCGCATTGCAGATGCAGGTGTACATTGGCGGCGCTCACTCCAACTGGTGTGCCGCCATTGTTAATGCGAGTCGCTTGCAAAAACAAGCCTCTTGCGAATAATTCTCAAACGCAATTAACGCCGGAGGGGGAACAGGCGCCAATAAGTAAGGCACCGCCAAAGCCACTCTAGCGGGCCGTAGCGAAAACGCTCCAGCCACGGCTTGGACCACGCCAGCATCACTGCCCATGCGGCAACTACGACAAAATAGAGTTCAGGCCGCGAAAGCTCACCCCAATAACCGCCTGCCCAAGGGTGGAACACCAGCATCATCAGCACTGACGTGCCAAGATAATTGCTGAAGGCTGCACGGCCAGCGGCAGACAGCCGTTCTGCCAGCCAGCCGCTTGCATGCCCGCCCCACAGCGCCAGCAGTGCCGCAAGGCCCAGCACGACAGAAAGGCGCGGATAGTGGGAAAAGCCGGTAAATGCCGCCATCGAACCCCAATAGGTAAGCCCCCGCCCTTCGATCCAAAGCGCGAGCATCAGGGTGAGAACCGATCCGCCAATCAGCCCTATCCACCCCCAGATCGCCTGCTTCCTTGCCGACAAACCGCCGTTGAACAGGCCTGCCCGGTAAAAGGCCATACCAATCAGCATCAGAGGAAGCGTCTCAAACACCATGAACACCAGATTGTTCAGCGGATCAGCCAGATGTTCCGAGAAATTGTGGCGGACGAAATCCGCGTAATTGCCTTCGGTGAGAATCTGCGTTTCAGCTGCATCATCGGCCAGTGCCTCATTCTGAGCCTCATTCATGGTGACGACCATTTCGGCCATTTCAGGGACCTGGCCAGCCGGCGTATCGACAATGGCAAATGGCACAGCCGTGAGCAGAATATAGACCAGCCCTCCCATCAGATAGCCGAGCAGGCCGAAAACCAGCAAATTTCGCACCGACCACCGGATGAACAGGACAGCGACCGCGCCAGAAACAGCATAAAGCGCGAGGATATCGCCGCGCCAGATGAAGAAGAAGTGGAACAAACCGAACGTCAGCAGCCAGCCAAGCCGCCGGAATTGCAGGCCGCGCCCGGCACCGCGTTCCCACGCCTTATCCATAAACAGCGCCAGACCTGCGCCAAACAGGAGGGTGAAAAGGCCGCGCATCTTCCCATCGACGAGAACGAACTGCGTTACCCACTGCCAGTTTCCGGGATCGTTCACTTCCCCGTTCCATGCGGCAGGCCACATATACGCACTGAAGGGCTGACCAAAGGCAACGATGTTCGCCGCCAGAATACCCAGCACGGCAATGCCGCGAATAAGGTCGAGGCTGGCGATGCGCTCCGCAGCCTTTGCAGGCGCCGGCAGTGTTTCATCTGTAAAGACCGCGTCTTCCGGCGCGCTATCGGGCGTTATCAACTGGTCGGTCATGTGGCTCCCCTGTCCGTCGCGAATGACCATAGCTGCGCTAGAAAATTTGGGAAGCCAGCGACCGTACGAAAACTCGGTCGCAGCGCCAGTTGCCCATTACGCGGTAACGCGTGACCTAGTTGCGCGTGACCAGGCAGTCCTGCCCGGAACGGCGCAAGCTGTTGCACGCTGTCTGGGCTTCGCTCTGCGAGGCATAGCCCCCTGCCAACAGGCGGGTAACGCGCCCTGTCGGTATCAACAGCCGCTCTCGGCCAGCAAGCTCCGACCGTGAAGACAGGCGGCTCCACAACCGTTCTGCATTGCCTGCAACGCCAAACGCCCCAAGCTGCACGCGCCATGGCCCTCTGGTGAGGTTCGCACCTGACGAAGCAGGAACGGGAGCTGGCGCCGAAGTCGCCGCAACAGATCTTGGAGCCGTGACACCTGTCGGACTGGGCGCTGGCACTTCCCGGACCGGCGGCAACGCTTGCCGCGGCACTGCGGCATTGGCGAAACTCGCGCCGGCATCTGCCGGGCTGCCCGTTCCTGTCGCCTGCCGTGCCTGCCTGACCGCATCTTGCGCTGCGGCCACTGATGGAGAGACACTCACACTGGGAATTGGACGCGGAATGGCCTGACTTGCAACGGGGCCGGCCGCAGAAGACGCTGCACCGCTGGCGGACGGACCCTGCTGTACCGCCAGATCAGCAGCAGCCAGCTCCACAGAACGCGCCTGTTCCGCTGCCGCCTCCAGCTCGCGCGCGAGACCGGCAGCACTTTGGCGCTGGTCCAGGGGAATGCCGACGTCCATTTCCGAAATCGCTGCCACTGCCTGCGGCAGCCCTGCGCTGTTGGCCAGGGTCATCAAGGCATATGCAAGGACCCAGTCGCGGGCGACGAGGTCACCGTTGAAATGCGCAATTCCCAGCAGGTACTGCGCACGCGGATCGCCACGCCGGGCAGCAGCCTGAACAAAGGGCAATGCAGCTTCGCGCCGACCATCCTGAAACAGCATAAGACCATATATATCGGCAGCCTGCACATGGCCTGCCTGAGCAGCGCGGGCGTATAATTGTTCTGCCATGCCGAGGTCCTGCGTCACGCCGCGACCAAGACGGTAAGCCTGGCCGAGGTTGAACATGGCGTCGGGATCACCCGCCTCAGCCGGACCCCGCCATTCGGAAACTGCAGCCGTGTAATCACCGCGGCTCCACGCCTCGACCCCGTCACGCACCGTGTTCGTGGCATGGGCGGGCAAACTGCCCGACAGCGCGGCCAGAGCGGCAAGCGCCGTGCCCAATAGCCATCCGGATTTCATCTGCAACATGTGTTCGATCCCTGATCGGCGAAGCGGCTTTGATAATGATGCCATAGTAAACAGGCCATTAGCAAAGCGTTTATGACATCGGATATATTACGGTGCCGCTCCAGCGGACCTTCAACCGGGATGCGTTTTCCGGCTGCACCTGAAAGCTAAAAGCGGAAGCGGTCCAGCGAGGCGGATTGTAAAGTTTGCTTCCATTCCATGCGGCGCGATTAACCTAAAATAAAGGGTATCCTGCGAAGTCAGAGGAGGAAGACCCACAGACCGTCTTGGTCCGGGTCAGAGACTTTAGGGGAATCGCCTTGCGCGTTTTGGCATTGGCATCGCAAAAGGGTGGATCGGGCAAGACCACCATGTCCGGTCATCTGGCCGTTCAGGCACAGCGCGCTGGCGCTGGCCCGGTAGTCCTTATCGACATCGATCCGCAAGGTTCGCTGGCGGACTGGTGGAACGAGCGGGAGGCGGAATTTCCGGCCTTCGCACAGACCACCGTGGCCCGGCTGGCAAATGACCTTGCGATCCTGCGTCAGCAGGGTTTCAAGCTGGCCGTTATCGACACACCGCCTGCAATTACCATGGCTATCCAGTCGGTGATCGCGGTTGCGGAATTGATGGTAGTTCCGACTCGCCCCAGCCCACATGATCTGCGCGCTGTTGGCGCAACTGTTGATCTGTGCGAACGTGCGGGCAAGCCGCTGATCTTCGTCGTGAACGGTGCCACGCCCAAGGCGCGGATCACTTCAGAAGCCGCTGTCGCGCTGTCGCAGCACGGCACTGTCGCTCCGATCACCGTCCACCACCGCACCGATTTTGCCGCATCCATGATTGACGGCCGTACGGTGATGGAAGTGGATCCGGAAGGTCGCAGCGCACAGGAAATCACAGCGCTATGGCACTATGTTGCAGATCGGCTTGAAAAGAATTTCCGCCGGACAGTTTTTGCAGCTCCCGGCTCCAAAATCTCGCAAGCCAACGGCGCAGCCCGCAGCCAGCAAGGTGGCTTTGGCCGCCGGGTGGCACAATGATGGGTGGCCCCGCAGTTAGCGAAAGCAAAAGCTTCGCCTCCTTGGGGCCGATGCTGCTTGCCCGTAAAGGAACGGCCAAGCCCGCAATGCGGTTGCAGATCGAACAATCTGACCGTGTCGCATCCATAAATGACGATTTTGACGATCTTGCCAGTAGCCAGAATGCACTAGGCTGGAACGACATGGGCGACACCGATGATGTTGGCAGCAATGACGACGATGTCATCAGCCTGCCGGTCACAAGGAAAGCGCCCACACAGAAAAAGCCTGCCGCACTGACCAAGATCAAGGCTGCGTCCAAAGCCGTGAAGGCTACGGCCGAACAGAAAACCCGCGCTGCCTTTACCTTGCGGCTTGATGCGGAGCGTCACCTCAAGCTTCGCCTGGCGAGTACGCTGCAAGGTTCCAGCGCCCAGGCGCTCGTGACCGAGGCGCTCGACAGCTTTCTTGAAGAAATTCCCGAACTCGGTGCAATCGCGGCGCGCATGCGCCGCATGAACCACAAGTCCTGAAGAGGAAAACTAGCGATGAACGCGATGCAAAAGCGCAAGCCCACGATCGGCCTTGGTGTCACCACCGCAATGGCAGCAGTTCTGCTCAGCGGCTGCGCCTCCAACCCGGCACCGCGCGCTGCGGCTTCAGCCGCTGAGACACAAATGGCAATCGTCAATGGTCAGCACAGCCAGGCGATCCAGGCCGCTGAAGTCGCCGTTGCTGCTGATCCGCGAAATGCTTCTTATCGCATGGCCTTGGGCAATGCCTATCTGGACGCAGGCCGTTTCGCTTCGGCATCTGCAAGCTTTCAAGACGCGATGGCATTGGGCGATAACAGCCCCCGCGCCGCGCTCAGCCTTGCGCTCGCTCTCACCGGGCAGGCACGCTACACCGAAGCCGCCTCGCTGCTGAACGATTGGGAAACCGAAATCGCTGCATCCGATCTGGGCCTTGCTCTGGCACTCAGTGGACAGCCTGATCGCGGAATTCACGTCCTCTCGAACGCTATTCGAAGCGGCGAGAACACGGTGAAAAGCCGCCAGAACCTCGCTTATGCCTATGCAGTCGCCGGCCGCTGGCGCGAAGCCCGCATGATGGTTGCGCAGGATGTTCCCGCGCATGAAGTGGGCGACCGCATGGCAGAATGGGCGCAGATGACCCATGCAGAAGCCTATGGCACCCGCGTTGCCAGCCTGCTTGGCGTTCCTGCCAATGTGCGTGACGCCGGACAGCCGGTGCACCTAGCCCTCGTCAGCACACCGGATGCAGTCCAGCTTGCGTCGGAAGCATCTGCCCAGCAGCCTTTTGCTGCCCCTGAACTCGCTGCACTTGATGCAGGCCGCATGAATATTCCAGCAACCGGCGGCGAACTGCCTTCGGTCGGCACCCCTGCCGTTGGAATGGCTCCGCCCGCATTGCCCCCTGTGACGGTTTCCACACCGCGCAGCTCCGCTCCCACCAACTTTGCAGAAGCCTTCACAGCCGAAGCCAGCGCTCGCAGCGCACCGGCACCCGCCACATCACGCTATGAAACTGCACCTCGGGTTCAGCAGGCAAGCCCGCAGGGCAATTTCGCCCCGCCAGCAGCAGTGCCCCGCGCAATTGCAGCAGCCGCACCCTCAACAGCCACACGCGCTCCTGCATCGCGCCGGGTCGCAGCGGCAAACACGCCGGCAATTGCGCGTCCCGCTCTCGACACAGGCGCTGCGCCAAGCACCGGCTCATCGCACCTGATCCAGCTTGGCAGTTTCTCCAGCGAGGCAGGTGCCACACGGGCGTGGGGCATTTATGTCAGTCGCTATCCTGAACTTTCCGACCGCGAGATGGTCATCACCCAGGCAGTGGTCAACGGCCGCAATTACTGGCGCGTATCCGCTGGCGGTTTCGACCGAGCAGGCAGCCGCGCCATGTGTGGCCGCGTTGATGCTGCAAGTGGCGAAGGCTGCATCAGCTGGGCCGCAAACAGCCCGCTTCCCGGTGCGATCGATACCGGCGTGCGCCTTGCCCGCCGGTAATCACGAGTTAAACCCCTTCTTAGCCCCCTGAGAAGACACATGGCCCCTCCCCTCACCGGGAGGGGTTTTTGTTTGGGTCAAAGGCGGAAGCCGCCATCGCTGACCAATGTTGAGCCGGTGATGTTGGCGGCATGGTCTGACAGCAGGAACATGATTTGACCGGCGATTTCGTCGGCGGAGGCGAAGCGTCCACTGGGCGATACCTGCTGCGCCATCGTGGCGATTGCGCCAGCGCGGTTACCCTGATGTTTTTCCACCAGATCATCGAAGAACGGAACGCCGTCCCAGATTGCCGTGTCGACGCCGCCAGGTGCGATGGCATTGACCCTGATGCCGCGATCGGCGCTTTCCTTCGCGGCGACTTTCGCGAGCTGCATGACGGCCGCCTTGGAAGAGGCGTAGGCTGCAATGCCTTTTTCCGCTTTCACGCCGGTGACCGATGCCGTCAGCACCATTGCGCTGCCGTCCACGGCCATGCGCATCGCGCTGCGCAGTGACAGAAACGCCCCGTCCAGATTGACCGACATTATGTTGCGCCAGTTATCCAGCGTCATCTTGGTAATCGGTGCGGCGTCGCCAGAAATGCCCGCGTTGAGCACGGAAGCATGGATCGGCCCGCCTTCGGCCTCCACTCTGTCCCACAGGGCTTCATCCGCCACGTCGCCGGCATGGATGGAGGTTTCGCAATTCAATCCGAGATCTTCGAGCCGTTCGCGGTCCAGATCGACCAGGATGATCTTCGCCGCACCAGATTCAGCTAGGGCCCGCGCACAGGCCGCACCGATGCCCGATGCAGCGCCTGTTACCAGCGCAGTTTTTCCAGTCATGTCACAGATCAATTTGTGTTCCTCCCTTGAACAGCTTCGTCACGCGGCCCTGCACGGGCTGGCGATCAAACGGCGTATTGCCCGCTTGTGCCGTCATTTTGGCAGAGTCCACGATCCACGGAGCTTCCGGATCAATGATGGCCAGATCGGCCTCCTTTCCCGGAGCAATCTCACCCGCATTCACGCCCAGCAAGCGTGCCGGATTACGCGAAAGCAGATCGAAAGCGCGCGCCAAGTCGATTACTTCGTCACGCACCAGCGTCAGCGTCATCGCCAGCAGCGTTTCAGCCCCTGCCATGCCCGGCGCAGCGTCGGCAAACGGCAGGCGCTTGTCCTCTGGTCCGCGCGGATCGTGGCCGCTGGAAATCACATCGATTGTACCATCGCCGACCGCTTCAATCACAGCCTGCCGGTCCTCTTCACTGCGCAGAGGCGGAGAAAGGCGCGCAAAGGTGCGGTAATCGCCCAGCGCCAGGTCTGACAGCATGAAATGCGCCGGTGTCACGCCCGCTGTGACGGACAGACCGCGCGCCTTTGCACTGCGCACAAGCTCCAGCCCGCCGCGCGTTGTAACTTGCCGCAGATGGAGCCGGGCACCGCTTGCCTCGGCCAGCGCAATATCGCGTGCAATCGCAAGTGCTTCAGCTTCCTTTGGCGCACTAGGCAAGCCCAGCCGCGTCGCCATTTCGCCAGCCGTTGCGGCTGCATTGCCCGCAAGACCTGCATCCTCTGCGTGCGTAACGACCACCAGATCGAGCATCGCGGCATATTGCAGCAAGCGCAGCATCACGCCGCTATCGCCGATCCATTTGCGCCCCGTCGCAATTGCTCTTGCCCCGGCATCCTGCATCAGCGCGACTTCAGCCAAATGCGTGCCATCCAGACCCGCGGTCGCCGCTGCAATCGGATGAACCCAGAAATCAGGCTTGCCACTTTGCGCCGCGAAACGCACCCGCGCCGGATGATCTAGCGGCGGCGACTGGTCGGGCATCAATGCGGCGCGGGTAATCCCGCCAAAATGAAACGCAGGTTTGTCGATGGCGAACACGCCCAGATCGACAAGCCCCGGTGCGATGAGCTTGCCGCGAGCATCGACCACTTCATCGCCGTCATACCAGGCGGATTGGCCAACCGCCGAAATCGCTCCATCTTCGCAGCGGACTGCGCCTTCAGCAATGCCGGAAGGCGTCACGACGAGACCATTCTTGATGGTGAATGGGCGTAGCTGTTTCATACCCATTCCCCCTCACCCCAGCCAGAAATCTGCCGGGTCTTCCGCGTCAACACGTCAAGGCTCGCCATCCGGATGGCCACGCCCATTTCCACCTGACTGGTGATGATCGATCGGCTTTCCAGATCGGCCACATCGCTATCAATCTCCACGCCCCGGTTCATTGGCCCCGGATGCATCACGATGGCATCAGGCGCGGCAAGCGCCAGCCGCTCCGTCGTCAAACCGTACAAGTGGCGGAATTCACGCGGCGAAGGAATGAACTGCCCGTCCATCCGCTCATTCTGAAGGCGCAGCATCATCACCACGTCCGCACCTGCCAATGCATCATCGAACCGGTGATGCACTTCAATCTCCATCCGCGCGATACCTGACGGCATGAGCGCAGGAGGGGCGCAGACGCGCACGGTCGCGCCCAAGGCCTGCAGAGACAATATGTTGGATCGCGCCACGCGGCTGTGCAGGATATCGCCGCAGATCGTGACTGTCAGTCCGGTAAAATCCTCTGCATCATGGCCCCGCTCGCGCAGCTTCATGCGCAGGGCGAGCGCATCGAGTAGTGCCTGCGTGGGGTGTTCATGCTGGCCATCGCCTGCATTGAGAACAGGGCAATCGACCTTGCTGGCGATCAGCCCCACTGCCCCGCTGGAACCGTGGCGGATCACAATCGCATCGGCGCGCATCGCGTTCAGCGTTACCGCTGTATCGATCAGCGTTTCGCCCTTCTTCACGCTGGACTGGGCCGCGTGCATATTGACGACGTCCGCCCCAAGACGCTTACCCGCGATCTCGAAACTGAGCAGCGTCCGCGTGGAGTTTTCAAAGAAGGCATTGATGATCGTCAGGCCCGCCAGCCGGTCCGAATGTTTGGATGCCTGCCTGTTGAAAGCGACATATTGTTCCGCCTCCGCCAGCAGGTACAGGATCTCGTGGCGTTCCAGATCGCCGATGGCAATCAGGTCGCGGTGCGGGAACGCGCGGCCACCCGCAGGAAAGCGGCCGCTGGCGGGAATATTGTGCGTCGATGTCATTAAAGCCAAGCCCTTAGTCTAGCTGTATGGACCACTCAAGCTGTTAGTGCTGGCAGTCACGCCTCTGCCTCCCTAAATGAAGGCATAGACACATCTGAACGGGGTTATAGCATGGGTTTCGCACGCAAGGTCTGGCGTCTGCTGGTCGGCATTAAAGACGGGCTCGCGCTCCTGTTCCTGCTGTTGTTTTTTGGATTGCTGTTCGCAGCTCTAAGTGCGCGCCCCAATCCTGGCGTCGTCCGCGATGGCGCGTTGCTGCTCGATATCGACGGTGTGATTGTTGAGGAGGTGGCTCCGATCAATCCGATCCAGGCCCTGATCTCCCAAACCGTTCCGGTGCGCGAATATGCATCACGTGATCTTGCCCGCGCCATTGATGCAGCTGCAACCGATGACCGGATCAAGGCTATTGCGCTTGATCTGTCCGACTTTCTGGGCGGCGGCGCCGTTCACATGCAGGAAGTGTCTGGCGCGCTGTCGCGGTTCCGCGCGGCGGAAAAGCCGATCTACACTTTCGGCATGGCCTACAGCGATGATGCGATGCTGCTGGCCGCGAATTCAAGCGAGATCTGGGTCGATCCGATGGGCGGTATCGCCATCACCGGACCTGGCGGACAAAACCTGTATTACGCTGCCGCGCTGGACCGGTTCAACGTCACTGCGAATGTCTACAAGGTCGGCACGTACAAAAGCGCAGTCGAACCCTACACCGAAACCGGCATGTCGCCCGAAGCACGCGAAAACCTCAGCCAGCTGCTGGCGACGCTGTGGCAAGAATGGCGCGCGGTCGTCAGCGCTGCGCGTCCGGATGCCGATATTGACCTTGTGACCACCGATGTGGAAGGCTGGCTGGCAGCGTCCAACAATGATCTGGCGCAGGCAGCGCTTGCTGCCGGCCTTGCAGACCGCGTCGGCACCCGCGTGGAATGGGGAGAACGCATCGCGGAACTGGTGGGCGAAGACCGCTGGAATAATGATCCAGGCAATTTCACCGCAACCGAATATGATCCGTGGCTGGCCGATGTTAACGGCGGGCTGGACTTTGGCTCGGAAGGCCGCATCGGTATCATCACCATTGCAGGCGAAATCAACGATAGCGATGCCGGGCCGGGAACTGCTGGTGCAGAGCGGATTGCGCGCCTGCTCGATGATGCGCTCAATGATGATCTGGATGCTCTGGTTGTCCGGGTTGATTCACCGGGTGGCACCGTGACCGGATCAGAAACCATCCGCCGCGCGATCTTGCGTCACAAGGATGCCGGAATTCCCATCGCTGTATCAATGGGCAATTACGCGGCCAGCGGCGGTTACTGGGTGGCCACTCCGGGCGACCGCATTTTTGCAGAACCTGAAACACTGACTGGCTCTATCGGCGTTTTTGCGGTCTTTCCCAGCTTCGATGAATTGCTGGCAGAATATGGCGTGACCAGCGACGGCGTGCGCACAACCGGCCTGTCAGGACAGCCAGACTTGCTCGGCGGCCTTACGCCTGAAGTCGATGCCGTGTTGCAAGGCTCGGTCGAAAATTCCTATGCCCGGTTCCTCGGGCTGGTGTCCGAAGCGCGCGGTATCAGCATCCAGCGGGCGGATGAACTTGGCCAAGGCCGCGTTTGGGATGGCGGTGCAGCGCGGCAATTGGGGTTGGTCGACCAATTCGGCGATCTTGATGCAGCGATTGCCTGGGCAGCAGAACGTGCAGAACTCGCCGAAGGCTCTTACGAGCGGCGCTATCTGGGCGACAACGCACCGCAATTCGGTTCGCTGTTCGCGCAATTGATGGCATCGGACGGCGAAAGCGGTGACGCGCGCGGGCACGATCTGGCCGCAATCTTTGCCCGCGCGGAAATGGCGCGGATGGCGAGGGTGCTGGACGATGTCGATATGTTGATGGGCAGCGAAGGTGTGCAGGCGCGGTGCATGGAATGCGCTGTGCTTCCGTCATCATCAGCGGCATTCCAATCACGCGTGCGCAGCGATAGCTGGCCAGCCATGCTTTTGCGCCTGTTAGGAACGTAACGCAGCTCGGCAAGCGCTTGTCATTCACAGCATCGCATGGCAAAGGCGCGCCCCTGCCGTGAATCGCTGCTTGCAGCGAAAGGCCCGGCGGGCGCGTAGCTCAGTGGTAGAGCACACCCTTCACACGGGTGGGGTCGCAAGTTCAATCCTTGCCGCGCCCACCATCTTTTCCGACTTGCTGTCTGCTCGCCCGGCCTAGCCGCTCGGCTCAAAACCGCGCTGGACAAGCGCGCCCGCAAAAAGGCATAGGCTGGCGCCATGCATGACCTGCGAATGATCCGTGAGAATCCCGAAGCTTTCGATGCCGCATTGGCGCGGCGCGGGCTGGAACCTGTTGCCGCCACAATCCTGTCCATGGACGAGGAACGGCGCGCCTTGACCACGCAGTTGCAGGAGGCGCAAAGCCGCCGCAACGAAGCGTCCAAGGCCATTGGTCAGGCGATGGGCAAAGGCGACAAGGATACAGCAGAGGCGCTGAAGGCCGAAGTTGCCGAAATCAAAACGACCATGCCCGCGCTGGAAGAGCGTGAGCGCGCGCTGGGTGAGGAATTGACCGGACTGTTGGCCACCATTCCCAATCTGCCCGCAGAAGACGTGCCGCAAGGCGCGGACGAAGACGGCAATGTCGAAGTCAGCCGCTGGGGCACTCTGCGCGAGTTTTCCTTCACGCCTATTGAACACGCCGACCTTGCTCCGGCGCTGGGCATGGATTTCGAAACCGGCACAAAGCTGTCGGGTGCACGCTTCACTTTCCTGCGCGGAGACATGGCCCGCCTGCACCGCGCCATCGCGCAATTCATGCTCGACACACAGACGCGTGAGAATGGCTACACCGAATGCAATCCGCCGGTTCTGGTGAATAATGCCGCGATGTATGGCACGGACAAGCTGCCCAAGTTTGCCGAGGACAGTTTCCGCACCACGGAAGATCACTGGCTCATCCCCACATCCGAAGTCAGCCTGACCGCCTCGGTCGCAGGCGACATCCTGCCCGACCTTTCCCAGCCCATCCGCCTGACCGCGCACACGCTCTGTTTCCGCAGTGAAGCGGGTTCTGCCGGAAAAGATACGCGCGGGTTTATCCGCCAGCATCAGTTCGAAAAGGTGGAGCTTGTCAGCATCTGCGCACCGGACCAGAGCGAGGCAGAGCATGAGCGGATGACTGGGTGCGCCGAAGGCATTCTTAAGGCGCTCGATCTGCCATACCGCAAGGTTCTGCTGTGCACCGGCGACATGGGCTTTGGCGCGCGAAAAACCTATGATCTGGAAGTCTGGCTTCCGGGCCAAGGTGCCTACCGCGAAATCAGTTCCTGCTCCAACACGGGCGATTTTCAGGCACGCCGGATGAACACGCGCTTCCGCCCGGAGGCTGGCGGCAAGAAGACGGAATTTGCCCACACGCTCAATGGCTCCGGCCTTGCAGTCGGGCGCACACTGGTGGCGGTTCTGGAGAATTACCAGCAGGAAGACGGCTCCGTTCTGGTGCCGGAAGCGCTCCATCCCTATATGGGCGGTGTGACCAAGTTGACCCCAGCCTGATGCGCATCCTGCTGACCAATGATGATGGCATTCACGCTCCTGGCCTTGCTGTGCTGGAAGCTCTTGCCGCTGAATTGTCAGACGAAGTGTGGGTTTGCGCCCCTGCGGAAGAGCAATCGGGCGCAGGACATTCGCTCACCCTGCATCAGCCTGTGCGCCTGCGCGAACATGGCAATCGGCGCTATTCGGTGACCGGCACGCCGACAGACTCGGTCAATCTGGCTTTGCGCAAACTGTTTGCAGACAAGCTCCCCGATCTGGTGATTTCAGGCGTGAATGCGGGTGAGAACCTTGGCGATGACATCACCTATTCCGGCACGATTTCGGCGGCGATGGAAGCCGCACTGGCGGGCATTCCGGCCATTGGCCTCAGTCAGGCCTTCCGCAATAATGGCGGCAGTTTCTCCGCCACGGAAGGCTGGGGCAAGCGCGTACTGGAACCGCTGATCAATGTGACCATGGCCAAGCGCACGCTGGTCAATGTGAACTTTCCAGCCCTTCCTGCCGACAAGGTGCGCGGCATCCGTGTGGTCCGCCAGGGTTTCCACGATTACAGCCGCGGTTCGCTGGTCCAGGGTGAAGACCCGCGCGGGCGGCCCTATTACTGGTTCGGCCTGCAGGATGCCGAACACACACTGGATCACGGCACCGATCTTGAAGCGGTGGAGGACGGCTACGTTGCGGTTACTCCTTTGCAGTTGGACCTCACGCATCATGCCGCCATCGGCGCGCTGGCCGACAGGTTTTCTGCATGAAGTGGATGATCTGAATCATGGCAAAGCCGCCCAAACGCAAAGAGCCTATCAGGGTCGGCAAGCGCCGCACCGCGCCGCTGCGCCGGGCGGTGAGCATTCCCGTGTGGGGCGATCTGGGCATTCGCCTCAGCCTTGCGCTGTTCCTGATATTCACTGTCATCATGATCCACTGGTGGGACCGGGATGGGCTGGTCGACAATCTGGACGGGCATGTCAGCTTTCTGGATGTCATCTATTTCACGATGATTTCCATCACCACCACCGGCTTTGGCGATATCGCGCCGATCAGTGACCAGGCGCGTCTGGTGGAAGCCCTTATCGTGACACCGGTCCGCTTCGCAGTGCTCTTTATCTTTGTGGGCACTGCCTACAATTTCATCATCAAACGCAGTTGGGAGAATTGGCGCATGGCCAAAATTCAGGATCAGCTGACCGACCATGTTGTCGTGCTCGGCTTCGGTGTCTCGGGCGCGGAAGCGGTAGGCGAACTTATCGAGCGCGGGACCGACCCGGCGCATATCGTCGTCATGGATACATCGGCCGAGCGGCTTGAGCAGGCCGAGGTCATGGGCTGCAATGTGATCGAGGCGGATGCGACCCGCGATGACAATTTGAGAGCCGTGCGCATATCCGAGGCGCAAACCATTCTGGTGTCGGCGGGGCGTGACGATGCCTCCATCCTGATCGTCCTTACCGTGCGCCACCTTGCCCCCAACGTTCCGATCAGCGTGGTTGTTCGTGCTGCCGATAACGAACTGCTGGCGCGGCAAGCGGGCGCAGACAATGTCATCAATCCGGTGCGCTTTACCGGTCTGCTGCTGGCAGGTTCTGCCCGAGGTGCGCATATTTCGGAATACATGTCCGACCTCGCCTCTGTCACCGGACGCGTGCAATTGGTCGAGCGAGAGGTCATGCCCGATGAAATCGGCAAACCGCTTAGCCAGCTTTCCAGCGGCGGACGGGGCCTGCGGATCTACCGCAACGGCGGAGCCTGCGGTTTCTGGGAGCACGAGGCCGATTGCCTTCAGGCAGGCGATATCGTTGTCGAGATCTTGCCGTCAGAACTTGCAGCACAGGAAGGCGGCGGCGGCTAGCTGTTATCCCAACCCGGCATGCACCGCGCCCATCGCGATGTAAAACAGTAGCCAATATCCTGCATCGATGAAAAACAGCGCCTTGCTCTTCTGGCTGAACAGATAATTCGTGCCGATCGCCGGCACGATAAAGCCCAACGCTACGCCGAAACTGGTCATCACTTTGACGGTGAAACTCAGGTCCTGCGCATAGCTGGAAAAGGTGTGCGCCAGCGTCCAGCTTGCCAGCAATGAGAATGCAAATGCGCCCCCGTAGATCAGGCCCATTCTGCCTTCCTTGATCTGCTCCTCTGTCAGACCGACAGCGCCCATCCACTTCTTGCCCATCACCGGGCCATACCAGATGCCGCCGACCACAAAGCCCGCCAGCGCGCCGACAACCACGGCAATCCAGTTCACATCAAGCAGGTTCATTCCCTGTCTCCCCTTTTCATCCCGGTCATTCTTCTAGCCCAAAGTGCATCCCTCGTGTAGGGGCGCGCTCGCAATGGCTACTCAACTTCCCGAACCCAAGCGCATCGGCATGGTCAGCCTCGGCTGCCCGAAAGCTCTGGTCGATTCCGAACGCATCCTCACCCGCCTGCGGGCAGACGGTTATGCGATGAGCCCCGATTATGCGGGCGCAGACGTGGTGCTCGTCAACACCTGCGGCTTCCTCGATAGTGCCAAGGAAGAAAGCCTCGAAGCCATCGGAGAGGCCATAAATGAGAACGGCCGTGTTATCGTAACCGGCTGCATGGGCGAAGAGGCGGAGATGATCCGCGCCCGCTTCCCGCAGGTTCTCGCGATTACCGGCGCGCATCAGTATGAGGACGTTGTCGAAGCCGTCCACGAAGCTGCGCCGCCTTCGCAGGGGCCCTATATCGACCTCATCCCGCAGCCGTCAGAGCATGATATCAAGCTGACGCCGCGCCACTATTCCTACCTCAAGATCAGCGAGGGGTGTAACCACTCCTGCGCGTTCTGCATCATCCCGCAATTGCGCGGAAAACTCGCCAGCCGTCGGATCGATGCGGTGCTGCGAGAGGCCGAAAAGCTGGTCGCGGCGGGCACCAAGGAACTGCTCGTCATCAGCCAGGATACCTCGGCTTATGGTGTCGATACGCGCCACGAAACCAAGCCCTGGAAGGGACGTGAGCCGCGCGCCCACATGACCGACCTGGCCCGTGAGCTTGGCCAGCTCCGCACGCCAGACGGCCATGCCCCTTGGGTGCGGCTGCACTATGTTTACCCCTACCCCCATGTCGATGCGGTGATCCCGCTGATGGCGGAAGGGCTGCTGACGCCGTACCTAGATATTCCGTTCCAGCACGCCGCGCCGAAGGTCCTGAAGGCAATGCGCCGTCCGGCGAACGAGGCCAAGGTGCTTGAACGCATCCACAAATGGCGCGCCATCGCTCCCGATCTCACCATCCGTTCCAGCTTCGTGGTCGGCTTTCCCGGTGAGACAGAGGAAGATTTCCAATATTTGCTCGACTGGCTGGAAGAAGCCCAGCTGGACCGCGTGGGCGGCTTCCGGTTCGAGCCGGTAGCAGGCGCCGCAGCCAACGATTTGCCCGATCCCGTGCCCGAAGAAGTGAAGGAAGAACGCTTCGCCCGGCTGATGGACGTCACCGCGCGTATCTCCACCGCAAAACTCGCCGCCAAGGTAGGCCGCACCCTGCCCGTCATCATCGACGAAGTGGGCGAGCCGGACGAAGACGGCGATATCGGCGCCACCGGCCGTTCGCAGGCCGATGCACCCGAAATCGACGGCGCGGTATATTTGCGCAACGTGCCGGACACGCTGGCGGCTGGCGATATCGTGCAAGTGGAGGTCGAAGAGGCCGACGCGCATGATTTGTTCGGAGTTATCAATCCCGCCCTCAAGTAGCGGAGCGGTAGGGCAGCAAGAAATACCTCAAGTAGCGGAGCGATAGGGTGACAAACCAGCTTAGGGTGACAAAGGTTACACCCTGTCACCCTGCCGAAAGTACGGATTGTGGTGCAATTATAAGTCCCTAGCTCATTTCCAGCAGGGTTACACTCTTGCGCTTGGAAAAAGCATCATGACCAGACCGACAATGTGAAAGAGCCACCAACTCGGTGGCCCTTTCCCATGTCTGTAGGAAAGCGCCCCCGCCTACCGCACCGCGCGGCTCACCACTTCGCCTTCGATCACAACGCCAATCGCGTGGCTGGTGAATTCGAACGGATCGCCGTCGAACATCGCCACATCGCCGTCCTTGCCGACTTCGAGGCTGCCGATACGGCTGTCCATGCCGATCACGCGGGCGGCATCAATCGTGATACTCGCCAGCGCATCTTGCGGGGCAAGGCCATTGCCGGCGGCAAAGCCTGCTTCCCACAATACCACGCGGGTTTTGGGCACATAGGCTTCATATCCCGATTGCAGCGCGAAGGGGATGCCCGCTTCTGCCAGCACGCTGGCGGTGGTGAAAGCGGCGTTTTCAAGCTCGCCCTCGTTGCGCGCCATGGTCGGGTGGAGGATGACCGATACGCCTGCCTCGCGCAGTTCATCCAGCATCAAATGCGAGTCCGCTGCGCCGTCCAGCACCACGGTGATGCCGAATTCCTCGGCCAGCCGCAGCGCGCTTTGCATGTCCTGCATCCGGTTGGCTGTGATCATCAGCGGAGTGTCGCCTTCGATCACCTGTACAAAGGCACGGCGCACCAGATCGCTGACCTCATCATCGGTCGCATTGCCGCGCGCCGCTGTCAGCGCCTGGCGCAGCATCGACATCTGCTTGGCCCGTGTGCCGGGGGCGCTATCGCGGTCCAGCGCCCATGCACCCAGATTGGCAGCGATCATCGTGCCATCCTGCACCAGCGCCGCGTCCACCGTATTGCCACGCGTTTTCACCACCATCGTCTGCCCGGATACCAAAGCGCCGGGGCCGTGGCCGGTGTGGAGCGTGGTCACGCCCAGTTCGCGCACCCATTGCACCAGCCGGTCATGCGGATTGTAGGCATCGATGGCGCGCAGATGCGGCTGCACCGGATCGCTGCCGTCCAATTGATCCTGATCGTCGAACTGGTTGAGGTATCCTGTCAGGCCGACAGTCGAATGCGCATCGACAAGGCCGGGTGTAACAACAGGCGCTTCCAGAACTTCCATGCCCTGCGGAATGGCTATGTCGGCAGCGCGACCAACAGCTGTGATGCGGCCATCCTCGATCACCACCACGCCATCTTCGATCACGCCAGCGGGTCCCATCGTCCACACTTGCCCGCCGCGCACAGCGACATCCTGGGCCGCTACTGAAGCAGGGGCAGTGGTGGAGAGCAGAGCGGCTGCAAAGCCCGCTGCGATGGTTTTTGAAAGCGCGTTCATCGGGCGTCCTCCAGCATATGAGCCTCTCTCTCGAGGACGTGGGTATTAAGCTGCGGATTGCCGGCGCCGTATCCGCCAGTGGCGTGGATCAGATCTTCAGGGTTGGCGCTGTCAAACAGCATCTCCCCCAGCACCCAAGTCTGGGTGATGTCAGTGTAAACACTCAGCGGATCGCCGGTCAGCACGAGGAAGTCGGCGAACTTGCCTTCTTCCAAGCTGCCCACGCGGTCTTCCAGACCAAGCTGCACCGCGCCATTGATGGTCAGCGCCCGCAGCGCGCCATCGCGGGTCATCCCTCCGCGCACAGCGATGCCTGCGTGACGGAACATCAGACGGCTATCGATGATATTGTCATCCGAATGGAGCGAGAGGAACACGCCTGCCCGCTCCAGCACACCGGCGGTTTCAATATTGGCTTCTGCCGCTTCCAGCTTCCCGCCGGGGCTGTCGACCAGAATGGCCGAGACAGGCACGCCAGCCGCAGCGATTTCTGCCGCCACCAGCCCGCTTTCAATGCCGTGCTGGATCAGCATGTCGAAACCGAATTCACGGCGCAGGCGCAGCGCGGTCATGATGTCGTCCGACCGGTGGGTGTGAAAATGGACGAGGCGCGTGCCATCCAGAACTTCGCACATGGCATCCATCCCGATATCGCGCGGCGTCTTATCTCCTGCGCAATATTCCTGCGCGGCGATGAAGTGGCTGCGCACCATCGCGGCAGAACGCGCGCGGGTGCCGGGAAAGCCGGGCGTTTCGCGGATCGGATTGGTCCCGTTGGCCATTTTCATGCCGCCCATGATCGCGCCGTCATCACGGGTATGCGCCATGCTTTCGATGGAATTTCCGTCCACCAGATGCATGTAGAATGTCTGCCCGCTCATCAAATGGCCGCTGCCGGGCATGATGTTGGCAGTGGTCACGCCGCCGGAACGGGCGCGCGGGATCGAGCTGTCGCGCACATTGATATTGTCCAGCGCACGCACATCGGGCTGGATCGCGGCAGAGCTGTCCGCGCCGGAAACCTGGCCGATATGCGAATGGGTGTCGACTATGCCGGGCATGATCACCAGGCCGGTGGCATCACGGATGTCCGCACCAGCCGGGATCGCCGTATCCGCGCCGCCGATGGCAATAATACGGCCGCCTTGCACAATAAGCGTGCCGCTTTCGATTGTGCCCGTTCCGCTGGTGCCGTTCATCGTGTGAATGGTCGCGCCGGTAAAGGCGACCGGCGTTTCCTGCGCTACGGCCTGCCCGCCCAGAACTGCGCCAATCGCACTCGCGGCAAGAGCAGCCGCTTTCATCAATCGCATTGAGAATTCCCCTGATCGGTTGGTTGCGGGTGAGACTAGGGTGTTCACACACGCAGGCAAGCCTGTTTCCGGAAAGCGGACTGTTTCGGTAATACATCGGGCCGAAATCTTATTTCGCGCTGGCGAAACGCAAGCGCTTCCCCCACGTTGGGTGACTATGCCTATAAACATAAAATCCAGCTTCGCCTTCCATCTTGAAGAGCCGACCGATCTGCTGTTGCAGTTTCAGGCGGCGGCCATCCCGGAACAAACGCTTATTGAAACAGATACATGGCTGACCAAGGCCGAACATATCGCCAGCGTGCCTGCGCAGGATGATGTGGGCGAGCGGGTGTGGGTGCGCGCGCAAGGTCCGTATAAGGTTGATTACACTGCAAAGGTGCAAGTGAACCGGCAGGTTTCCAATCTGTCGCAGCTCGCCCAGCTTGATCCGCATGATCTGCCGGGGGAGACCGTGGAATACGTATTCGATTCGCGGTACTGTCAGGCGAGCCGTATGCAAACCTTTGTGGAGGATCGGTTCGGTAAATATACAGGCGGCGCAAGGGTTGCGGCCATGCGTGACTGGATTGCAGACAAATTTACCTATGAACCCGGCATTTCGGACGCGACGACCACCGCGATAGACAGCTTTGTGGAACGGCGCGGGATTTGCCGCGATTATGCTCACGTGCTGATCAGTCTGGCCCGCGCCTCGACGATACCGGCGCGCTATGTCAGCTGTTATGCGCCGGGAGTAACACCGCAGGACTTTCACGCCGTGGCAGAGGTGTTTCTGGCCGATGAAAATACGCCGGGCGGCGGATCATGGCAGATCGTGGATGCAACGATGATGGCGGACCCGGCGAAGACGGTAAAGATCGGGATAGGCCGGGATGCTGCGGATGTCAGCTTCATGACCAGTTTCGGATTTGCCGATTTTCAAAACAGCTCGGTAGAAGTGAGCGAGACGAATTGACATAACAGGTCCGAACCGGGCCAAAAATGGAGTTTTGAGCAGCGATGAAAAACAAGGCTGACACGCTGATCCTGTTCGGGGCAACCGGTGATTTGTCGCAGCGTATGCTTTTGCCATCGCTCTGCGCGCTGGACGCGGATAATCTCCTCAGCAGTGAATTGCGCATCGTCGGCACCGCAAGGTCTGCCATGGATGACAGCGAATTTCGCAATTTCGCCCGCGCAGCTATCGAGAAATACTTGCCCGCGCACCGCCGCGGCGGCATGGCGGATTTCCTCAACCGGCTGTCCTATTCCACGCTCGATGTCACAACGCCCGAAGGCTATGCCGATCTGGCCGCCAAGGCGGGCCTGAATGATGGCCTGAAAGATGGAGCGGACCGCGAAATCGCGATTTTCCTGTCCACCGCGCCCAGCCTGTTCGAACCCACGATCAAGGGGCTGGCCGATCACGGACTGGCGGACAGCAATTCGCGCATTTGCCTTGAAAAGCCGCTCGGCACCGATCTGGAAAGCAGCTGCGCGATCAATGATGCGGTGGCCGCCGCTTTCAGCGAAGACCGAATTTTCCGCATTGACCATTATCTGGGCAAGGAGACGGTGCAGAATTTGATCGCGCTGCGCTTTGCCAATATCCTGTTCGAACCGCTGTGGAATTCACAGCACATCGATCACATCCAGATCACCGTTGCCGAAACCGTGGGCCTTGAAAGCCGGGTCGATTTCTATGACGGCGCGGGCGCTTTGCGTGACATGGTGCAGAACCACATGCTGCAATTGCTGGCACTGGTCGCGATGGAGCCGCCGAGCAGCTTCGATGCAGGCAGTGTGCGCGACGAAAAGGTGAAAGTGCTGCGCGCGCTGCGCAAGATGGACGCCAAGGAAAGCGTGACCGGCCAGTACCGCGGCGGCGCATCCAGCGGCGAAATCGTGCCCGGCTATGATGAAGAGCTTGGCCGGGAAAGCGACACAGAAACCTTTGTCGCGATGAAAGGCCATATCGACAATTGGCGCTGGCAAGGCGTGCCTTTCTATTTGCGCACCGGCAAGCGTTTGTCGGAACGCGTGACCGAAATCATCGTGCAGTTCCGCTGCGTGCCGCATTCCATCTTCCCCGGTGCCAAACTGGTGCCGAACAAGCTGGTGATCGGTATCCAGCCCGAAGAAAATATCACCCTGTCGATGATGGCAAAGGTGCCCGGTATCGAACAGGAAGGCATCGCCCTTCGTGAAGTACCGCTCAATATCGCCATGCCTGATGCCTTCACCGGCAAGCACAAGCGCATCGCCTATGAACGCCTGCTGCTCGATCTGATCGGCGGCGATCAGACGCTGTTTGTGCGGCGTGACGAGGTGGAGGCCCAGTGGCGCTGGGTGGATGATATCCGCGAAAGCTGGGAAGCGGAGGGCAAGAAGCCCAAGACATACAACGCCGGAAGCTGGGGGCCGAGCGCCGCCATCGCTCTGGCCGAACGTGATGGGGTAAGCTGGCATGAGTAATCTTGACACGGTAATTTCGCGGGTCACCGACCGGATTATCGAGAAATCGAAAGACAGCCGCGCGGCCTATCTGTCGCTGATCACGCGAGAGGCGGAGAACCGCCCCGATCGCGGGCAAGTCAGCTGTTCCAACCTGGCCCACGCCTTTGCTGGCGCGCTGGAAGATCAGGAGGCGCTGAAGGCAAATCGCGGCCCGAATATCGGTGTCGTTACATCCTATAACGATATGCTGTCCGCGCATCAGCCTTATGGCCGGTATCCCGAACGATTGAAGATCTACGCCCGCGAAGTCGGCGCCACAGCGCAAGTCGCTGGCGGCACGCCCGCCATGTGTGACGGAGTAACGCAGGGCGAAAGCGGCATGGAACTCAGCTTGTTCAGCCGCGATGCCATTGCCATGGCGACCGGCATCGCGATGAGCCACGCCATGTATGACGGAATGCTCTTGCTGGGCATTTGCGACAAGATCGTGCCCGGCCTGCTGATGGGCGCGCTGCGCTTTGGCCATTTGCCAGCCATTTTTGTGCCCAGCGGCCCCATGCCCAGCGGCGTTTCCAACAAGGAAAAGCAGCGCGTCCGGCAGCTTTATGCAGAAGGCAAGGCGACCCGTGCGGAATTGCTCGACAGCGAACTGGGCAGCTATCACTCGCCTGGCACTTGCACCTTTTACGGCACCGCCAATTCAAACCAGATGATGATGGAAATGATGGGCCTGCATATTCCCGGTTCCGCCTTCATCCAGCCGGGCACGAAGCTGCGCCAGGCGCTGGACCGCGAAGCTGTTCACCGGGTCGCTGCCATGAATGCCGATGGCAATGATTACCGCCCGCTGGGCCATTGCGTCGATGAAAAGGCCATCGTGAACGCGATGGTCGGGCTGCTCGCCACTGGCGGTTCCACCAATCACGCGATCCACATTCCCGCTTTCGCACGCGCGGCCGGGGTGCAAGTGGACTGGACGGATTTGAGCGAACTCAGCTCCGTCGTGCCGTTGCTCTGCCGCGTTTACCCCAATGGCTCCGGCGATGTGAACCATTTCCACAATGCGGGCGGCATGGGCTTCGTCATCCGCGAACTGGTGGGTGCTGGCCTTGCCCACGGCGATGTGATCGGCGTTGGCCGGGAACGCGGCATGGGCCAATATGCGCAGGAGCCGGGGCTTGATGACGATGCGCTGACCTGGCGCGATGTCGGGCCATCTGGCGATGATGAAATGCTGCGCACTGCGGACAAGCCGTTCCAGGCCGATGGCGGTATGCGGCTTGTCACCGGCAATCTGGGGCGCGCTTGCTTCAAATCTTCTTCTGTCGCGCAGGAACGCTGGACTGTGCAGGCACCCTGCCGTGTTTTCCAGACCCAGCACGATGTGCTCGCGGCCTTCAAGGCAGGCGAACTGGAGCAAGATGTCGTGGTCGTCGTGCGGTTCCAGGGCCCGCGCGCCAACGGGATGCCGGAACTCCACAGCCTGACCCCGCCGCTGGGCGTGTTGCAGGACCGGGGATACCGCGTGGCGCTGGTGACAGATGGCCGCATGTCTGGCGCGAGCGGCAAAGTGCCGGCCGCGATACATTGCTCGCCAGAAGCTTTGGGCGGAGGCCCGCTGAGCTTGTTGCAGGACGGCGATGTGGTGAAAGTCTGCGCCGCCACCGGAGAGCTTTCGACCACGGCGGATCTGTCCACCCGCACGCCAGCCGCCGATCCTGCACCGGAAATCGGCACTGGCCGGGAATTGTTCGCCATGTTCCGCACATTGGCGGATGAGGCGGAAAAAGGCGGCAGCGCAATGCTCGCCACCGCAGGCCTTTAAGGGAGAAAGTGAAGATGACCGAGATCGTAACCGTCGACATTGGCGGAACTCACGCGCGTTTCGCGCTTGCCAGTTGCACCGCGGATGGCGGCATCAGCATGGACGATCCGGTCACGCTCCACACGCAGGATCATGTCAGTTTCCAGACCGCGTGGGAAGATTACCGCGCGCAAAAGGGCGGTACCCTGCCGCGCCATGTTGCCATGGCAATCGCCGGGCCGGTTGGCGGCGATGTGATCCGCTTCACCAACAATCCCTGGATTATCCGCCCTGCACTGGTGTCCGAAAAGCTGGGTGTGGACGATTATGTGCTGGTCAATGATTTCGAAGCGGTCGCGCATGCAGTGGCGCGCGCGCAGGACGATGAATTCCTGCATTTGACGGGGCCGGAAGGCGCGCTGCCTGCCACAGGCCGGCTGACCGTGCTTGGGCCGGGCACAGGCCTTGGCGTGGCGCATCTCTACCGCGAACCCGATGGCACCTACCGCGTTTCCGCAACCGAAGGCGGCCATATAGACTTCGCCCCGCTCGACCAGATCGAGGATGCGATCCTTGCCCGCCTGCGCAAACGCCATAACCGCGTTTCGGTAGAACGCGTGGTCGCAGGGCCTGCTATTTCCGACATCTACCACACGCTCGCAGCGCTTGAGAACAAGAGCGTGCCAGAGCTGGCCGATATCGAGATCTGGACCAAGGGCATGAGCGGTGAGGACAGCCTTGCCGCCGCTGCGGTAGACCGGTTTTGCCTGTCACTCGGCTCTGTCGCGGGCGATATGGCGTTGGCCCACGGGGCCAAAGCTGTCGTGATCGCTGGTGGCCTGGGCTACCGGCTTCGCAACCATCTGCCCAATTCCGGCTTCGCCGAACGCTTCCGCGCCAAAGGCCGGTTCGAAAGCCTGATGGCAGGATTGCCGGTAAAACTCATCACCCATCCCCAGCCCGGCCTGTTTGGTGCAGCGGCTGCCTACTTCCAGAAATTCGGAGAGCAAAAATGAGCGGCCACATCGGTATCGAAGCAATCATGCGCAGCGGGCCGGTTATTCCGGTGCTGGTGGTGGATGATATCGGCCACGCCCGCGAAACGGCAGAGGCGCTGGTTGAAGGCGGGCTGAAAGTGCTCGAAGTCACGCTGCGCACGCCTGACGCGATGAAGGCCATTCAGCGGATGAACCTTGTGCCCGGTGCCATTGTAGGCGCGGGCACCGTTCTGAATGAAAAGCAGTTGGAAGATGTTCTGGCAGTGGGCAGCGAGTTTATCGTCTCGCCGGGCCTGACAGAGCCGCTGGGCCGCGCCGCAGTCAAGGCGGGCGTTCCCTTCCTGCCCGGCATCGCCAATTCGGGCGACATCATGCGCGGGATGGACCTGGGCCTGAAGCATTTCAAATTCTTCCCGGCAATGGCGGCTGGCGGCATTCCTGCTTTGAAAGCGCTTGCCGCGCCTTTCAACAAGGCGAAATTCTGCCCGACCGGCGGTATTTCCGCCGCGACTGCCCCTGATTGGCTGGCGCTGGACCCGGTCCTGTGCGTTGGTGGAAGCTGGGTGGCCCCTGCCGGTGCGTCGCCCGAGGAAATTGTCCGCCTTGCCCGCGAAGCCAGTGAGCTTGCCGCATGACCAGCGTTGCCAAACTTACCCAGCGATTGCAGGAATTGCACCGGACAACGGTAGAAACGCCGTTGTTTAATCCGGTATTCCAGCTTGCCCATGAACTGTCGCGCCAGATGGAAGCGGGCGAGATTTCGCTCGACGATCTGGAAGCTGCCATTGCAGAACTGGAAGTGGGTTCATTGCAGGAACGGTCCCACCGCCTGTCTCGCATGGTCGCTCCGCTGGATGAACCCAGCAACAAGGCCGCACTGGCGGAAACGCTTACGACAGACGATTTCGCCGCATTCCGGGCGCGCTGGGAACAGCCCAATCTGCACGCCGTTTTTACCGCGCACCCGACCTTCCTGCTGACGCCCGATCAGTCCCAGGCCGTGGCCTCGTCCGCTGTTTCGGGCGATGCGATAAGCAGCGATGTGGTTGGATCAGAGCGCCCGCAAGTCACTCTGCAATATGAACATGGACGCGCAATGCGGGCCATTGCCCATGCGCAGGAAGCGCGCAATGCCATCGTCGCCCAGGTCTTGACCCATGCGCAGGCGACCTGGCCCGAAACCTGGCATGAACTTTCACCCCTGCCGTTCCGCTTCGCCAGCTGGGTTGGCTATGACATGGATGGCCGGACCGACATCACTTGGTCCAATTCCATTGGCTTCCGCCTTTCCGAAAAGGCCGAACATCTCGGCATGTATGTTGCGGAGCTGGAGGCGATCGATGCCGATCACCCGCTTCTGGCCGAATTGCGCCCTGCGGCGCTTTACGCGGCCGAACGCGCGCAGGATTTCTCAGCCGACTTGTCCGATCCCGCCGCGCTGTCGATTGCGGCCAATCGCCTGACTGCCAGCGACCCGCGCAAGCTGCTCACCCTTGCGCCGTTCATTGACGCGCTGGAAAGCGAAGCTGCCAAGGCGCGCGATGCGAAGCGCGCCGTGCAGCTGAAAACGCTGTCCGCGGCCATGCGCGCCGATGGTCTGGGCATGGGCTGGATTCACTTCCGCGTGAACGCCAAACAGCTGCACAACGCCATTCGCCGCCGGATCGACCCGGACGGCAACCTTGATCTGGCAAGCAAGGGCGCGGTCGTGCACCTGCGCCGCGCCATTTCCGACGTAAAGCCGCGCCGCAGCAATTTCGGCGCACTCGCAATCGAAGCCAGCACCGCTATCCGCCAGTTCCTGGCGATGGCGCAGATCCTCCAGCATATCGACGCTGATGCGCCGATCCGGATGCTGATCGCGGAATGTGAAGAGCCTGCGACAGTTTTAGCCGCGCTGTATTTCGCGAAGCTGTTCGGCATCGAAGACAAGGTCGATGTCTCTCCGCTGTTCGAAACCGAAACCGCGCTGGAACATGGCGGGCGTTTTCTGGACGAGTTGCTGGCTGAAAAGGTCTATCAGGATTACGCTCGGAAACGTGGCCGTGTCGCCATTCAGGCAGGCTTTTCCGACGCGGGCCGTTTCGTCGGGCAAGTGCCCGCCAGCCTCGCGATTGAACGTTTGCAGGGCCGCCTTGCCCAGGCAATGCAGGAAAACGGCCTGACCGATGTGGCCGCGTTGATTTTCAACACCCACGGCGAAAGCATGGGCCGCGGCGCGCACCCCAACAATATGGCAGACCGGCTGGACTGGGCGCTGTCCCCATGGGCCAAGCGCCGCTTTGCGCGGGCCGGTATCGCGCTGGAGCCGGAAGTCAGCTTCCAAGGCGGCGATGGCTACCTTTGGTTCGCCACGCCGGAACTTGCGCAAGCGACCCTGACGCGCATCGCCTGCCTGCGCCCCTGCGCAACCGATCCTGATGCCCCCAAGGACAGCTTTTACCAGCGCACCGATCTCAGCCTGGATTTCTACCGCGCTGTGAAGGAACACCAGCAGGATCATCTGGCAAGCGCGACCTATAACCGCGCCATCACCGCGTTTGGACTTGGCCTGCTCAATTCCACCGGCAGCCGCGTCAGCCGCCGCCAGAGCGATCTGAATGCAGACCGCGAAATGAGCCTGCGGCAAATTCGCGCCATCCCGCACAATTCGATCCTGCAACAACTGGGTTATCCGGTGAATGTCATCGCCGGGATCGGCCATGCGGCAGAAGGCAATTACGAGGAAATGGGCACCCTGCTGGCAGAAAGCCCGCGCGGGCGCGAAATGATCCGCCTGGTGCGCGCCGCCAATGCGCTAGCCAGCGTGAAAACGGTTGCGGCTTATGGCGAACTGTTCAATTCCGCCTATTGGGCCAGCCGTCCATATCGCGGCACCGAAGGCCATCTGACCGCCGCCTGCGAGAGTTTGAGCGAATATCTGGTCAAGGACGACCGCGTCGGCACCTTCCGCCGCCTTGCCAGCCGCTTGCGCGTGGATGCCATGAAATTGCACCGCCTGCTGGAACACATTCCCGATGAAGCCCCTGTCGAAGGGCGCGAGGACAAGCGCCGGATGATCGGCGTGCTGCAGGCGCTGCGCATTGCCCTGCTGCAATCCATGTTCATCCGCGCCGTCAGCGTGCCAGTGTTCAGCCGCGCAAACGATGTCAGCCGCGATGATGTGCTGGAGATGATCTTCACTCTGCGCGTGGACGAGGCGCTGGCGCAATTGCGGCGCGCCTATCCGGTCAGTTTCCCCCGCATTTCCCGCTTCGACCTGACCGAGCCGACCGATTGGCCGGATGGCTCTGACGAGGGATACGAAGCGATCCACCGCGACTTTGTTGACCCGATCGAGCGTGCCCATGGCTTGTCCCTGCGCGTCTCCACCGCCATCGCCAATATCTTCGGCGCGCATGGCTAGGCGCATTTAGACCATGCTCCGTACCCGTTTCGCAACGGGACAGCGGCGGCGATCTTGTGGAATCTGCAAGGGTTTTGCCCTATGCGGCCAGCATGGATAATGGCATCAAGTGGATCGGTGGATTGACGCTGGGCGTCGTCGCACTTTTGGCGGCTGCGCTTTTGTGGGGCAATCCGCTTGAAGCCCAGGACGCAAGCTCTGGCTGGCTGACGGCAGACGATGTCCTCGCGGCTGATGACAACGTTGCTGGTAATCAGGCGGATGCAGCGGCGACAGGCGGCCCCATCCTTGCTGACGGCGATTATTATTCCAACGATCCTGTTTCTGCCGAAGAACGGCTGCAATATGCCTCCAATCCGGTGGTGCAGGACATTCCCGCTTATGATGCGGAAAATCCCTTCGTTATCCGCCGCGTGCTGCCGATCGAAGGGCCGATCCGGTACGGCGAATGGCACTGGGATGATGAGGGCGTGCCCGATGGTCCGCTTGTCATGACAGTCGATTTGCAGGCGCGCGTGATCAGTGTTTTTCGCAATGGCTATGAAATCGGCGCAGCGGCCGCACTGCTCGGAACAGAGCGCCACCCTACACCCACAGGCGTATTCCCGATCCTGACCAAGGAACGGCACAATGTGTCAGAGAAATACAACAATGCGCCTATGCCCTGGACCCTGCGCCTGACGTGGGACGGCATCGCGATCCATGGCGGTTCAACGGTGGAACTGGGCTATGCCAGCCACGGCTGCATCGGTGTGCCGGATGAATTCGTTTCGCGCCTGTATGACATTGCGCGCGTTGGCGATGTGGTGATTATCACAGACGGCGTGCGCACCGGCGTAGGCGGGTCGCTGGACCACCGCGAGAGCTGAGGCTTAGCCCGTTTTACGTGGGGGCTCGGGGCGGAAGACCCATACCGGGCGTTCGGCCCCACCCCATTCTCCCTCAACCGTCGCCAGCACGCCGGCGACATTTCCACTGCGGCAGTTCTCGAGACTGTCCAGCAGGTCTGCGATTTGAGAGCCACGCGCAGCTCCGCCGAATTGTCTGATTATCCGGTCCACGATCCGGAAACCAATTTCACGGTCCATGGGGGCAACGCATTCCACGCGATCCTCATGTCGCGTCACAAGTTTGCGCATGGCTTCATTTGTATAAGCTTCAAGAGTCTCATCGGCATCGCCAAGGCGGCTCGCAGACCGTGAAAGGGCGACCGGGTCAATCCAGTCGACATGCTCCAACGCCTTGCGGATTCGCACACGGTCGAAACTGATGTCGTCATTGCTGGGATCGGTGCAATGCTCGACCCCTGCAGCTTGGACGATTGCAAGGAGTTCCGCTCTTCTGAATGTCAGCAACGGGCGCATGACCGGCACTTCGTTGGCGATGAATTGCACCCACTCGCGAACGCCTGCCAATCCGCTTACCCCGCTCCCCCGGTTCAACCGCATGAGGAGCGTTTCCGCCTGATCATCTGCATGATGCGCGGTAGCGTAGACGGCAAGTGAGCGGGCCTGCGCCCAAGCGTCCAGCGCCCGATATCGTTTGTTTCGGGCGGCCGCCTGCAAATTACCCGCGCCGACCTCCACGCTCAGCACTTCGCAAGGCACCCCGCGTTTCTCGCAAGCTGCCACAACCAGCGCGCATTCGTCCTTTGCCTCAGGCCGCAACCCATGGTCCACCGTCGCCACTTCGAAACCGCCCGGAATCGCTTCTTGCGCCAACAGCAGCATAGCCATCGAATCCGGCCCGCCGCTCACGGCCAAACCAATCTTCCCGCCGTGCGGATTCAGCCGGTCGAGTGCCTGCCTGAAGCGCTCGACAAGTCCGGCATCAATTGCAGTCGACGCGCCCACTCAGGCCTTCGTACATTCCCTGCAAGCGACCGACCGCTAGCGCAGGATAAGTGTCGCCAAATTCGGCCAGAGCAATACAGGCACGGCGGGTATCACCCAGCGCGATCATGCTTTCGGACAGATAGAGCAGGCTATCGGGGGCGCGGTCGCCCTGGGCATCGCCTTGGAAGTTTTCGAAGAAATGCGTCGCGGCGGCGCGCGGCTCGCCTGCATCAAGGAAGGCGCGGCCAAGCAGATTTCGAGCTCGCGAGTTAAGCCGGTGCCCGCGATGCTGTTCGAGATACAGGGCCAATTGTTGCTGGGCCTCAGGATAGAAGCCTGCATCCCACAGGCGGAAGCCGTAAGTATATTCGTCTTCAGCACCATCGCCTGTGACAGGCTTCACAATAGCTTCCACGGCAGCAACGCGCGCTGCACTAGGTGAAGACTGGGTTGGCTGCGGCGGCGGTGCGGGCAGTTGAGCGCGCTCATCAGGGACAGGAATCGTGCCTGTTGGCGCCGGTGTTGAAACAGGCGTTGGCGCAGGCGTGGCGAAAGATCCGCTGGGCGCACTGCCGCTGCCTTCCAGCGCATTCAGCCGCCGATCTATTGCCGACAGCGCATTCTCGTTTACTTCCGTCGCGGCCGTCAGGCGCGCAAGCTGGGTTTCCATCGCCTCTAGCCGTGCCAGCACATCTGTCAGAGCCGACGTTGTTACCTGCGGCGAAGCCGGTTGACCCGTGCGGCGCACCTCTGGTGTAATCTCGGGTTCGAAAAAACGTTCATCCCCACCGGGGAAGACGGCCCGCTGGAGCGCGCTGATCTGCTGTTCCAGACGCTGTATGCGCGCTTCCGACTGGGCCGCGACAGGCGTAGCGACCACGATCAAGGCCGCGCCAACCACGCTGCTCAGGAGTTTCGGGGTAAGCGCCCTTGGTGCGCACATCCATTTCATCGCCACAGATCCTTCGGATTGGTTTCAGTCAGCAGGCATTGTGCCATCTTTGGACAAGATAGAAGATTAACAGCCCGGCGGAAGCGGGCAAAACTGCGTATTCCCCCGCAAATCGGGCTCAATTTCCGGCAGGAGCGTCAGTATCTGGCGCAGACCCGGCGCGCGCCAGCAGTGCTGGGGCCGAAACATTCACATCCTGAATGGTCTGAAGCTCTTCCGAAAGCTTGGGCACACTGCGGCCACCGATGGTGATAGCCAGCAGGTCGGGCCGCCCGGTTATGATCTTCGGGTCCACGGCATCGGCGGGGATTGTATAGCTTTCCCCTTCGGCCAGTGTCCGTTCGGTCAGCACACGGTTCTGCGCATCATAAAAGCGGACCCAGGCTTCACCTTCGGCAGTAAAGACCACCTGGCCAGATGCATCGACCGGCTGCGCGGCCTCTTGCTCGGCGGCATTCGCGGCGGCGGCCAACTCCTGCTGCTCGGCTTCTTCCTGCGCGACTAGAGACGGAAGCTGTGCTGCCGGCGAAAACAGCACGCGGGCGGCAAAGAATATCCCGACCAGCAATATCACGACTGCAAAGAGAGAGAACCAGACCAGCTTCCCGCCGGGCGCACGCGTTGGATCGCCCGGTTCGAAAGTGCCGCCGGGGGCCGCCGGAGCACTTCGCTCACCCGGCCTTTCCATATCCAGCTCTGCCCGAACCATGGCCGCCACATCAGCCTGGTTCAGGCCGACAATCTTGGCCACAGTGCGCGAAAAGCCCACGGCATAAGTCCGGCCTGGAAGATCATTGAAATGGCCCGCCTCGATACTCGCAATATGCCGGTTTGAGATGCGCGTTTCAGCGGCCACTTGATCAATTGTCAGCCCCTTCGCTTCGCGGGCGGCACGCAGTTGCGCGCCGACGCCTTGCGGCGCCACGGTATCAGTCGTTTCAAATTCCAGTTCTTCGTTGTCGGACATGTGCGCTCCAGCCGGGGGGTTGCTGGCTCGGTTTGCGAACCTTAGCTCCTGACAGAGAAACTGCCCTTGGCCTCGCAAGTCAAGCTATTGTGCAGCGCAATCGTTCTTAATCCATATCAATGCCGCGTTGCTTCGCCCAATCCTGCAAGGCCACGCGCATGTTTTCGGGCGGTGTCAGGAGCCAGCCGCGCATTGCTTCGCCGATTTCCTTGGTGTCTACTTTACGCACCAATTCCTTGATTGGCCCTACGCCTGCAGGGGTAATGGACAGGCGGCGGATACCCAGACCGATCAGCGCAAGCGCTTCCAATCTGCGCCCGCCCATTTCGCCGCAGACACCAAGGTCCACCGGATATCCGACACATGATTTTACCACCCGGTCCAGGAACCGCAGGATCGCCGGGCTGAGCCAATCGTACCGTTCGGCCAGCATTGGATTCGCCCGGTCAGCGGCAAACAGGAATTGCGTAAGATCGTTGGTGCCGATCGAAATGAACGACAGCTTGGGCAGCAATTGATCGAGCATTTCGGCAAGCGAGGGCACTTCCAGCATCGCGCCATAACGGATCGCACTGGGCAATTGATGTTTGTGTTTGCGCAGGAAATCCAGCTGCTGTTCGAAGACGGCTTTGGCAGCATCAAATTCCCACGGTTCGGAAACCATGGGGAACATGACGTTCAATTCGCGCCCCGCGCACCCTTCCAGCAAGGCGCGCGCCTGCACTTTCATCAAGCCTTCGCGTTCCAGCGCCAGCCGCAACGCGCGCCAGCCCATTGCGGGGTTTTCATCCTGCTTGCCAATTTCGTTGGTCAGATAAGGCAGTGTCTTGTCGCCGCCGATATCAACCGTGCGGAAGATCACGCGCTTGCCCTTCGCGGCATCCAGTACATCACGGTAAAGCCGCGCCTGCCGCTCACGCTGGGGCAAGGCGGAGGATACGAGGAACTGGAATTCTGTGCGGTACAGCCCGATGCCGTCAGCGCCGGTCATCGCAAGCATGCCGACATCATCGCGCAGGCCCGCATTCATCATCACCTCGATGCGTTCTCCATCGCGCGTAAAAGGTTCGACATCGCGCAGTTTCGCATAGGCTGCCTTCTGCTCCCGCGCACGGGCAAAACGTGCTTCGAAAGCGGTCAGAACGCCTGGACCGGGGCGCAGCGTGACACTGCCCGTGTCACCATCGACCAGCACTTCATCGCCTTCTCGCACAAGGCCCCGCAAATTGCGGATCCGGCCAACGACCGGGACACCCATGGCGCGCGCAACGATCACCACATGCGCAGTGAGGGAGCCTTCTTCCAGCACCACGCCTTTCAACCGGCGCTTGTCATATTCCAGCAATTCTGCCGGGCCGAGGTTCTTGGCGACCAGAATGGAATCGCGCGTCAGCCCCTTTTGCGCAGCTGTGCCCAATTGGCCGGACACGATACGGATCAGCCGATTGGCGAGATCTTCCAGATCGTGCATCCGGTCCTGCAACAGCGGATCGGAAATTTCACGCATGCGCATCCGGGTGCGCTGCTGCACACGCTCGATTGCGGCTTCGGCAGTCAGTCCGGAATCAATCGCCTCGTTGATGCGGCGTGACCAGCCTTCGTCATAAGCGAACATCTTGTAGGTTTCGAGAACCTGCTCGTGTTCTCCGCCCACGCCAAACTCGGCGTGGCCAGTCATATTGTCGATCTGTTCGCGCATCCGGTCAAACGCCAGATAAACGCGCTCTCGTTCAGCCTCTGTATCTTCGGCGACAGTGTGTTCAATCTGCACCCGCGGCTGATGGAATACGGCCTCACCGATGGCGAGGCCCTTTACCAGCGTCAGCCCTTCGATCTGATCCTGTCCGGTGCGCGCTTCCGAAAGCCCGCCAACCGTCTCTTCATCGACCAGGTTCGCATTGTTGATAAGTTCAGCCAAAACCATGGCGACCGTTTGCAGGGCCTCCACCTCCACCTCTTCATAGCGGCGCGGCTCGACATGCTGGACGGTCAGAACACCAATCGCGCGTTCGCGCCGCACAATCGGCACGCCGGCAAAGGAGTGAAACTTTTCCTCGCCGGTTTCCGGACGGTACTGGAATTCAGGATGGGTCGCTGCCTCATCAAGGTTCAGCGTTTCGATATTCTGCGCGATTGTGCCAGTCAGGCCTTCGCCCACCCCCAGCCGGGTGACATGCACTGCCGCCTGATTGAGACCGCGCGTGGCGAACAGTTCCAGCATCCCGTCGCGCAGCAGGTAAATCGTGCAAACTTCGCTATCGAGCGCTTCGCCGATAACTTCGACGACCTGATTGAGCTTGGCCTGCGCGTGGGTGCGCGAAGCCATCACTTCATGCAGTGAGGTCAGGATGGAACGTGCGGCGGAAGCTGCTTTCATAGCTCCCGCCTATAGCACGTAAGATGTTTTGCAAATTGCCCCAATTTCAACAGAGGCGAATAGTGGAGCAATTCAGCAGTTCAATGCAGCGCGATCTCTTCCTTGATGCGCAGTTTTTGTTTCTTGAGTGACTGGATGGTCGCTTCGTCGGGTGCTGGCCTGTTCATTTCCTGCTTGAGGCGGCTTTCAAGGCCCTGGTGTTTTGCCTGTAGCGCGCTGACGTGCGAAGAATCCATCTATTCGTCTCCTTGCCAATCGAAGGCGGGAATCCGCCTGTGGGGGACGGCCAGGAGGCTGAAACAAAGCCGCGAGGCCGCGATAAGCGGCGACTCGCCAGAGCGGCGAGCGCCGCGTGATTGTCATAAAACCATAATAGTTTTAAATCTCCAAACAGCATCTCGGTGAAACGCCCTAAAGACCGGATGCGCCGGACTGTGAAAGCCCGGTATCCGGTATATGCGAGGAATGATTAAACGTGACCGAGTTGGAAATGAAGAAGCGCCTGGCGGCGCTCAGGTCTGAACACCGCGACCTCGATATTGCCATTTCTGCTCTTCTGGAAACAGGCGGCCCGGATCAATTGCAGGTCGCGCGCCTGAAGAAGCGCAAACTGAAATTGCGCGATCAGATTGTCGTCCTGGAAGATTATCTGACTCCCGACATTATCGCCTGAAAAATTACGCAACCCGGTGTTGTAAAACCGTGCCTGTGCGGGACAGCATTTTCTGCCGCGAATATTAACCACGGATCGGCTGGAGTATCCGGCAAAGCGGCGCTACCCGAAATCATCATGCCTGCCCCTGCCACCATAACGCCCACGATCGTGGACACTCTGTACGAGGATGCGCTGATCCTTGCAGACGAAGCGCGCATGGTGTTCGAGATGGCCGAAGCTGCACCCCATGCCGATAAACGCGATAGCGCAGGCCGCGTGGCATTATCATGCGAGGCTCTCCGCACCACGACACGGATGATGCATGCAATGGCGTGGCTGCTAAACCACCGCGCATATTTTGCCGGAGACCTGAGCGAATTTCAGCTGCGCCGTCACGGGCGGCTTCCGCCCGCCCAGCCCAATGCCGAAGCGCACCAGCTTGCACTGATCGACCTCTACACGAGAGACCTGATTGACCGCACGAAGGCGTTTTATGCCCGGATCGAGCGGCTCGACCGGGCGTGGCGCGATCATTATGCGATGCAGCCCGCCGCGGTCCACCGCCTGCGTGACCGGCTGGGTAAAATTTACTCCACCGGCTAGGCCAAGGTTCCAGACCGCATAATCAAGACCGGGCGCATTTCAGACTTCAGCCAGGGCAGCATCCCAGCGCGCAATCCGCTCTTTGCGAACAGCGTCTTCCATCGCCGGTTCGAACACCTGGGTCATGCCTATCATGGCTGCTGCCGCGTCTTCCAGCGACGCGTTCCAGCCGCAGCCGACGGATGCCAGCATCGCCGCGCCCAGCGCTGTGGTCTCGACGAAGTCGGGGCGAATGACGGGCAGGTCCAGCAAATCGGCGATATCCTGCGCCATCCAATTGTTTGCCGCCATTCCGCCGTCAATTTTCAGCGATGTCCACGCCGCGCCGTCAGCGGCAAAGGCTGTGGCAAGATCGCGTGTCTGGTTCGCCATCGCCTCCAGCGCGGCACGGGCGATATGCCCGCGCCCGGTGTCGAACCCGAGTCCGGAGATGATCCCGCGCGCTTCGGGCCGCCAATGCGGTGCGCCCAGACCCGATAGCGCTGGCACAATTACCACGCCGCCATTGTCCAGAACGGATCGCGCAAGCTCTTCCGTTTGCTCCGCGCTCTCGATCAGGCCGAGCGTGTCGCGCAGATACTTGATCAGGCTTCCGGCCACGAACACCGCGCCTTCAATCGCGTAATGTCGCTTGCCATCAAGCTGGTGCAGCACCGTGCCCAGCATCCGGTGCTGCGAATGTGGCATCCGGCTTCCGGTATTGCCCAGCACGAATGCGCCTGTGCCATATGTAGCCTTGGTTTCGCCGGGGGAGAGGCAACCTTGCCCGATTGTTGCCGCCTGCTGATCGCCTGCCATGCCGCAGATGGGGATGGCCGCGCCAAACAGGTCCGGATGGGTCATGCCAAGTTCGCCTGCGCAATCGACGACGGCGGGCAGCGCGGAATGCGGCACGCCCATTAACCCGCACAGTTCTTCGTCCCAACTCGCCCCGTCCAGCGCGAGAAGCAGCGTGCGGCTGGCATTGCTGGCGTCGGTGATGTGGGTGTTGCCTCCGGTCAGTTTCCACACCAGCCAGCTTTCAACCGTGCCAAGGGCCAGCCTGCCACTTCGTGCCGCCTCTGCCACGCCATCATCGTTATCCAGCAGCCAGCGCATCTTTGTGCCGGAAAAATAGGGGTCGAGCAGCAGTCCGGTTTTCTTCCGGAGAGCATCTTCATGCCCCGCTTCTTTCAGCGTGGTACAGAATTCCGCTGTGCGCCTGTCCTGCCACACGATGGCCCGCGCCAGCGACTCACCGCGCGCCTTGTCCCACGCCACCACTGTTTCGCGCTGATTGGTGATACCGATTGCGGCGATACGATCCGCTCCGCCCGCCTGCTCCACCATGTCCCGCGCACAGGCGAGCGTCTTGTCCCATATCTCGCCCGCGTCATGTTCCACCCAGCCACTGCGCGGGTAATGCTGCACCAGCTCTGCCTGCGCGACGCCGCGCATTGCCCCGTCCTGCCCGAACAGCATGGCGCGCGTGCTGGTGGTGCCTTCATCAAGGACAAGGATGGACTGGTCGATCATTGGCATTCCTCTGTTTGGCCGCCATATTGCGCAGATGATTATCCCCCCGCAACCCTGGCCGACCGGCGACCTCGATCAGATCGAGCCGCTGGTGGCACGCGTGCTCGCTCCGAATGCCTCGCCTTTCACCTATACCGGCACGCAAACCTATCTTGTCGGGACAAGCGATCTGGCGGTCATTGATCCCGGCCCTGCCGAGGATGAACACCTGACGGCGCTGACCAGAGCAATCGGCGGACGCAAGGTTGCCGCGATCATGTGCACCCACACCCACCGCGATCACTCGCCCGCCGCCATTCCGCTGGCCGAAGTCACCGGCGCGCCCATCGTCGGCTGCGCGCCGCTGGTACTGGAAAGCAGCGCCCCGCGCGTCGATGCACCGTTCGACAAGACCTATGCGCCAGACCGCGTGCTGGAGGATGGCGAGGCGATGACCGGCAGCGGTTGGACCTTGCGCGCCGTGGCAACGCCGGGCCACACCTCCAACCACCTCTGCTTCGCGCTGGAGGAAAGCGGCGCGATGTTCACTGGCGATCATGTGATGGGCTGGGCCACCAGCGTTGTCGTCCCGCCCGATGGCGACATGGCTGACTATATGGCCAGCCTTGCGCTTTTGTATGCGCGCGAAGACCGCATCTATTACCCTGCCCACGGTCCCGCCGTCGAAAAACCGCGCCAGCTGGTGCGCGGAATGATGGGCCACCGAAGGGCGCGCGAGCGGCAGATCACGAAGCTGCTGGCCGAAGAAGCGCGCGCTATCGAGGCACTGGTCCCGGTCATGTACAAAGGCGTTGATGAGCGCCTGTGGCCGGCCGCAGGGCAGAGCGTACTGGCGCATCTGATCGACATGGAACGCAAGGGTGAGGTCAGCCGTTCTGATGATATATGGACAATCAATTGAAGCAGGATGAACGCTCCCGGATGGACGTGCAGACAGGCCCTGCCGCGCAAGGCGATCTGGCGGTTCGGCGCGCAGGTATTGCGCCGTGGATCATCATCGCCCTGCTGGCCGCCGCGCTGGCGTGGCTCGCATGGGAGAAATGGGGTCCGCAGGATCAGGGTGATATCGTCGCCACATCGCTGCTCGCTTTTGAAAAACAGAATTCGCTAACGGTCTTTTCCAGCCGGTTTGATGTGGTGGCCGAAAGCACATCCACCCCAAGCATCGGGCCTTTGGAAATCGACGCGCTGGAAACACGCCAGGCGATGATTGTTCCGGCAACAGTGGAATACCGCCTCGACCTGTCAGCGATGGACCGCGATGAATTTACCTGGGATGCCGCGACGCAGACGCTTTCTGTCCAGCTTCCCGGTCTTACCGTTTCGACGCCCAATCTGAACGAGGCGCAGGCGCGTTATTTTACCGATGGTCTGTATGTAAGCCGTGATACGTCCGTGTCTCTCAGCCGCAGCAATTCAGAAGTGGCGGAGCGGAGAGCGCGCGATTTCGCGGAAAACCCTGAAGTGATGACCTTGGCCCGCACCGCCGCACGCCAGGCGGTGCAGCAAAATCTCGCCATTCCCTTGCAGGTCGCGGGCTTTGGAGACGTGCAAGTCACCGTCCGCTTCGCCGATGAGGAATAAGGCACGGCTTGGCACGGCAGGTGATGCGGTCTAGCCAGTAAGACAGATTCGAGTGAGGGGGCTCACCATGGCATCATCGCCGGCACAGGTTTTTGTTCGCGAGAACGCGTTTTACCGAAAACTCGGTATTGGTCTGGCGCTTTTTGCGGGGACAATTTTCCTCGCCGCCGGCATTGCCGGTTTTACAGATATCCGCGCGATGCCAGGGGCCACGCATGTCCACGCGGCAGTGATGACCGCATGGCTGGCGCTGTTCGCAGTGCAGAACTGGCTGGGTGCCGGCGCGAATATCGCGCTGCACCGCAGGCTGGGTTGGCTGGGCGCGGGGCTGGCTGTACTTGTGGTAGTGTCAGGCGTGTATGCGCAATTCGCTACAATAGGCGCAGGACGTGTGCCTGTGTTGTTCGGCAATGGCTATTTTCTGGCGCTGGGTCTGGTCAACCTTGCGCTGTTCTCGGCCTTCTTCATTTCCGCCATCCGAATGCGAAAACGCACAGATTGGCACCGCCGCCTGATGCTCGGTTCGTTGATCATCATCTTCGAACCCGTGCTCGGCCGGGTCCTGCTGATCGCTACGGTTCTTGCGGCGGGCGAAGTTCCGGGCCCGGAATTCGAACCACCGCCCCGCCTGGCGGTGGAAGGAATGCGCATGGGTCTGCACCTGCTGATCGTTCTCCCGATTATGCTGCGGGATCGGGCCATCCGCGGTAAAGTCCATCCGGCGCTGTGGTGGGTGCTCGCCTCCTTGTTCGCAAGCTATGGCATGATCAACCTGCTCGGCGAGTTCCCGCCCGTAGACGCCTTTGCAGACAGCCTGGTGCGTTAGAGCGGGAGAAAGCGCCGGAACGGTCTCGCATCCTTGGCCGTTCTGCTTATAAGCGCAGCCAAGACCAACGATTGAGGCCAAGACATGACCGACCAACCCGCCAGCCTTGCAGGCCTCGACCTGCGCGAAGAGATCAACCGTCTGCGTAAAGATCGCAACGCCGTGATTTTGGCTCATTATTACCAGAAGCCCGAATTGCAGGATCTGGCGGATTTCGTGGGAGATTCGCTCGAACTTTCCAAAAAGGCGGCTGAGACGGACGCCGATGTCATTGCATTTTGCGGCGTGAAATTCATGGCGGAAACCGCCAAGATCCTCTCGCCCGAAAAGATTGTAGTGCTGCCCGATATGGATGCCGGCTGTTCGCTGGAAGACAGCTGTCCGCCAGACAAGTTCCGCGCCTTTCGGGAACGTCACCCCGATCACATCGCGCTGACGTATATCAATTGCTCGACCGAGGTGAAGGCGCTGTCCGATGTGATCGTGACGAGTTCTTCCGCAGAGACCATCCTGTCGCAAATCCCCAAGGACCAGAAAATCATCTTCGGGCCAGATCGCCATCTCGGCGGCTATCTCAACCGCAAGTTTGACCGGGAAATGCTGCTGTGGCCGGGCGTGTGCATCGTGCATGAAGCCTTCAGCGAGCGCGAGTTGCTGAAGCTGAAGGCCCAGCATCCCGAAGCACCCATCGCAGCGCACCCCGAATGCCCGCCGCACATCATCGACCATGCCGATTATGTAGGATCGACCAGCGGTATCCTGAATTTCGCCAAGACCTTCCCCGGCGACACGTTGATCGTGGCAACAGAACCGCACATCATCCACCAGATGGAAAAGGCACTGCCGAACAAGACTTTCCTTGGTGCACCGGGCGCAGACGGCAACTGCAATTGCAATATTTGCCCCTACATGGCGCTCAACAATCTGGAAAAGCTGTATCTGTGCCTGCGCGATCTTGAACCGCGCATCGAGATTGAAGAACAACTGCGTCTAGACGCACGCAAGAGCCTCGACAAAATGCTTGAAATGGCGGCCGGGACGATTGGCAAGGGTGATCTGGGCGATCCAAGCGGCGATTGATGCTGTGCGGAACCGGCAACCATTGGCGGCCAGATGCGTTAGGCACTTGATATGAACGCCAAGATCAAATTCATCTGGAAGCGCCTGAACGCGAATTACTGGTTCTACCCGGCGCTGTTCTCCATCGCTGCCGCGATACTCGCGTTGACTATGGTGGCGCTCGATCGCGCGGGCGCAGCCGATTTTCTCTCCAGCGTAGATTGGCTTGCACCGGCCCGCCCCAAAGGCGCGGCAGACATGCTGACGGTTATGGCCGGGTCCATGATCGGTGTGGCCGCCACAGTCTTTTCCATCACCATCGCAGCGGTTGCCTATGCCAGCGGCAATTACGGCCCGCGCCTGCTGACCAATTTCATGGAAGATCGCGGCAACCAGCTGAGCCTTGCGACCTTTATCGGCACCTTTGTATACGCTCTGATCGTCTTGAGAAGTGTGCGCGCCGAAGACGAAACGCCGGTATCCGGGGTTGAGGCAGCGGCAACAGCACTACCCGGGTTCACGCCGCAATTATCGCTGCTGGTCGCGTATCTGCTGATGGCGCTTTGCGTCGGTGTGCTGGTCTATTTCCTCAATCATATTCCGTCCTCGATCCGTATCAACAAGGTGCTTGAGGGGATCGGCCGCCGCCTGCTCGATGCCATCCGCGAAACGTATCCGGTAGAGGACGAGCTGGGCGAAGCGCCGGAAAGCCAGGGCGGTGAGGAATTGCCCGCGTGGGACACCGGCTATGTCCAGCTGATCGATTTCGCAGAACTTGAAAAGCTTGCCCGCAAGGAAGGAGCCATCATCTCCCTGATCGTGCGAACCGGCGATTTCGTCCACCGCGATCTGCCGCTTTTGCGGGTGAAGGATGCCGACGTGAGCGAGCTGGAAAGCAAACTGCGAGAATGCTTCACCCTCGGTCCGACACGCACGCCCGAACAGGATCCCCAGTTCCTTATAGACGAGCTGGTTGAAATCGGGCTGCGCGCATTGTCACCCGGAATAAACGATCCCTTTACCGCCATTACTGCGCTGCATTGGCTGGGCGCGGCAACCGCCGAAATCGGACGCCGCGATTTGCGCAAAGACGTGTGCGCCAAGACCGGAGAAGCCAAGACCGGAGAAGAATGCCCGGTCATCCCGCGATCGGATGACTTTTCGCATTATTCGGACCGCGGCTTCGGCACTATCCGCAGCGCCGTCGCGACTAGTACAACTGCCGCGCAGGTCATGCTTGAATCGCTGGAGAATGCCGCACGAACTGTCCAGCATCTTGCGCGCAGGGATATCTTGCGCAAGGAAGCCGATGGGCTGATGGCCCAGGCCCGGGAAAAATTGACCGGGCCGGATCTGGCAGCGGTGGAAGAACGATACCGGCAATTCCAGCAGTGCGTGCCTGCTACGCAGTTGCGCGAGGCGTCGTAACCTTCGCCAGAACAAGTGCACTTCCCACCAGTGCAATCCCGAGAAAATCGAGCGGCAGCAGCACCTCGCCAAAGCGCCACCAACCTATAATCGCGGCTACTGCCGGCTGTGTCAGCAAAGCTATCCCGATGATCAATGGCGGGAAGTGGCGCAGCGCATAGACCAGCAGGCCTTGCCCGACGACCTGGCTGGATAGGGCAAGTATCACCAGCGGCGTCCAGTCGGTTGGCCACACCGGCTCTCCCAACACCAGCGCCGTGCCCAGCAGAACCGGCGCGCTCGCCAGCCCGGCCAAGGTTAGCAGGGCCCAACCGCCCAGCGCCTTGCGTGCATCCTGTGCAAGCAGCAAATATCCTGCGTACAGCACTCCGGCTAGCAGACAGAAAAGATCGCCTGTCAGATTGGCCGGAGAAATCTCCAGCGACCGGCCCATCAGGATTGCGCAGCCCGTCAACGCCGCAAGAATGGCTGGCCATTCACGCCCGAACGGCAGGCGCCGCAATGCGAAGAAGGCCCAGACCATAAGGATGACACTACCCGAATTGCCAAATAGCACGGCGTTCGCCAGCCGCGTTTCCCCGATGCCGAGATGCCAGCTGGCAATATCGAACCCGAAGAAGACCCCGGCCAGCAGCACCAGCCCCGTCCCGCGAAGACCAAGCCCAGTGAACCGCTGACCATTGGCCAAAGCAATCAGCGCAAGGAACGGCAGAGCAAGCGCGACACGCCAGAATCCGGCAGCGACCGGGCCTGTATCAGCCAGCCGCACAAGCCACGGACCCAACGCCAGAGCGACATTGCCCGCCAGCAACGCCGCCATTGGCAGCGCGCGGCTGCGAATCTCTTGCCCGATGTGGTCCACAGGCACGGTCTAGCGTGCGCCGCCACCATGGCTATAGAAAGCACAACAAGACAGTTGGAGAGTACACTTGCCGATACGGTCCTGGATGTTCGTGCCCGGAGACAGCGAACGCAAAATGACAAAAGCGCCAGCTTGCGGTGCTGACGTGGTTATTTTTGATCTGGAAGATGCGGTTGCGCCCGGTGCCAAGGCCGAAGCGCGGCAGATGACCCGCGACTGGTTGAAAGAGCAACGCGGCGGAGCGGCGGGCGGAACCGGTCAGCCGGTGCCGCAGTACTGGGTGCGTATCAACCCGCTCGACACGCCGCTGTGGCAGGATGATGTGGAAGCTATCTTGTCCGGCAAACCGGCCGGCATCATGGTGCCCAAGGCGGAGGGACCGGCGCAGCTGAACCGCCTCATCAAGCTGTTGTATGAACAGGAATCGCGTAACGGCGTCATTCCGGGAGAAACCAAATTGCTGCCGCTGGTCAGCGAAACGGCGTATGCCGCCAATGGCATCGCGTCTTATGGCAAGCGCAGGAACGCCAGCTCTCGCATCGCCGGTCTGACATGGGGGGCAGAGGATTTGTCAGCCGCCATCGGTGCCAGTCGCAAACGTGATGAAAAGGGCAGGTGGACCGATCTGTTTCGGATGGTGCGTGCACAAACCCTGCTTGCCGCCCATGCCGCGGGCGTTGCCGCAATCGATACGCTACATGCCGATTTCCGCGATGAGGAAGGGCTTAAGCGTGTGGCGCGCGAATCCTATCAGGACGGGTTTGCCGGAATGATGGCGATCCACCCTTCTCAGGTAGCGATTATCAATGCTGCATTTACGCCAGACGAAAAAGAGCTGGCAGAGGCGCGCGCGATTGTAGAATTGTTCGCCGCCAATCCAGGTGTCGGCGCACTACAGCTGGATGGCCGCATGATTGACCAACCGCATCTGGCTCAGGCGATAAAGCTGTTGGCGAGTATCGGCGAGGCGCCCGGAACCTAGAGCGCTATTCGCTCTCGTCCACTTCAGAAGCCTCGCTGGATGCCTCATCATCTGCTTCGGCCTCCGGCTCTGCCAGCGGTGCCTGTGAGCGTACCTTGTCGAGCGCGATCATTTCGTCGCTGATTGTGCCTTCCAGCACATCGTCACTAGCTTCCCGCTCGCCATCTTCGGACATGGGCACAGGATCATCACCGCAAGCCGCAAGCATCAAGGCGAACCCGGCGGCGGTAACAAGGCCAAGGGCTGGACGGAATTTCATGCAGGCATCCTATCTTTAATGTCCAATGCGCGCAGGAATTCCGGCGCGCGCGCCAGCAATGCCCTATCCCATTCCTCCGGCGCAACTGCTTTCCCGAGTGCTGCCATGCTGGTGACGCCGTAATCGGCAATTCCGCACGGCACGATCCCGCCAAAATGGGTCAGATCAGGCGAAAGGTTCACGGCAAATCCGTGCATCGTGACCCAGCGCCGCACGCGCACGCCGATGGCCCCGATCTTTGCTTCCGTGCCTGCCGCATCACGGGTCCAGATGCCGATTCTGTCGGGCACGGCAAATGCTTCGACAGCAAAATCACCTAGCGTCGCGATAACCCAGTTTTCCAGCGCGTGAACAAAGTTGCGCAAATCCTTTTCCCGGCGGGCGAGATCGAGAAGCACGTAAGTCACCCGCTGGCCCGGACCGTGGTAGGTATACCGCCCACCTCGTCCGGTGGTGACGACATCGAAACGGGGATCGACCAGTTCGGCCACATCGGCGCTGGTTCCGGCGGTGTAGACAGGTGGATGTTCGAGCAACCAGACAAGCTCCCCTGCTTCGCCTTCAGCAATTGCGGTGTTGCGTGCCTCCTGCTCGGCCATTGCCGCGCGGTAATCGACCAGTCCGTCGGACCGGCGCCATTCGATGCCCACTGGAAGGTCGTCGGTCAGATTATCAGCGGATTTCATATCACTCATCGGCTTGCAGTGGTTGCGCGGTGGGCCTTGCGCGGACTATCAGGCTGCGCATGGTCATTACGGGGAATACGCATGGCGATTAAGCTGGATATGGGCAAGGCATGGAACGACGCGGTCGCGATGCTTGTCGCGAACAAGGACGTGGTTCTGATTATCGCCGGTGTGTTCTTTTTCCTACCTAACGCCATTGCCTCGCTCGCCATGCCGCAGGCGACCGCAGAGCTGGAAGCGATGACGGCGTCCGGCGCAGAGCCCGACCCTGAAGCAATGCTGGAAATGTTCACCGCAATGTATGCGGAAATCTGGTGGGTGATCGTGCTGCTGGCGCTGTTCCAGGCTGCCGGTGTGCTCAGTCTGCTTGCCCTGCTTACCGATTCGGCGCGGCCGACAGTAGGAGAAGCGTTGAAACTTGGTGCAAAAGCACTGATTCCCTATATCGGCGTGCAGTTGCTGGGCGGCCTGCTTCTCGTGGTTGCGATCGCCCTGCCCGCCGGCCTGGGCGCACTCATCGCGCCAGGCATCGGCGCGTTGCTGGCCCTGATAGGGATGGTCTTTGCCGTATATATGTACGTGAAGATTTCGCTCACTTCCCCGGTCATTGCCATCGAAAAGGTGATGAATCCGTTCACCGCCCTGCGCCGTTCATGGCAGCTGACGAAAGGCAATTCCTTCCGCCTGTTCGCGTTTTACCTGCTGCTCATTCTCGTACTGATTGTGATTTCCGCGATTACAGGCATGGTGTGGGCGATTTTCAGCATCATGGGTGAACAGGTCGGACTTTTCGCAAGCGCCATCGGCGGGGCGATCGTCAGCATGGTGACAGTGTCCATTTTCATGGCAGTTCTCGCCGCCGTACACCGCCAGCTGTCAGGCGGCACTGCCGAAACGACCAAGGAAACATTCGCCTGATCATTACAAGCCTGCAGCGGCGTTAGGCTCCTTCGGCACTTTCTTTCCAGCCCCATGCAAGAACGCATGGCGGAATGTTGAGCCAGACAAATCCGGTATCCACGCGCGGAAAATACCGTGCGGTAAGGTCCCGCGCCACGCCTTTGAACTGGTAGGTAAGGAAAGCACCGCCTTCGCGGATGATGCGATGTGTGGCCGCTGCAATATTGTTGCCGACACCAGCTGGCAGCGTGGAAAATGGCAGGCCGGACAGTACGAAGTCTGCGTGATCATGCCCGATGGAACGCACGATCGCTTCTACGTCTTCTGCTGATCCAAGCACGGCATGGAAGCGACTGTCGCGGATTGTGCGTTTCAGATAATCAATGAAAAGCGGGTTGGTGTCGATGACCAGCAATTCCCCGTCACGAGGCAACCGGTCAAGCACTGGCTGGCAGAATGTGCCCACGCCGGGGCCATATTCGACAAACAGTTTGCAGCGTTCCCAGTCAACGGGCGCGAGCATGGCATCGATGGTAACACCGGACGATGGGATAATCGATCCGACCATGCGCGGTTCTTCCAGAAAACCGCGAAAGAACACGCCAGCAGGCCCCAGCGCGCGCGAAATCCGCTTGCGCAGGCCGGGGCGGCGCTCTTGCGCCAGTTCATTGCCATTCATGCTGCGATATCGTCCTTCTAACCCGAATGTCGGCAAACCGTTCGCATTGCCGCATCCGCTTTGCAAGGCCGGAAAGCTTACCGTGCTCGCGCCAGCTTAAAGGATTTCGGTAACTTTTTCCTTTGGACGGCACAGCCTTACGCCCTTTCCTGTCTCGACCAGCGGTCGCTCGATCAGGATGGGCTCTGCCGCCATGGCATCCAGCACCGTGTCTGCATCGGCATCTGGAAGACCGCGTTCTTTCGCGTCTGTCCCGTTGAGACGCAGCCCCTCGGCAGGGGTAATCCCGGCATCGGCAAACAGCTGGCGGAGCTTGTCCCGGGTTGGCGGGTTCTTGAGATACTCGACTACCTCAACGTCTACGCCGTCCGTTTCCTGCAGGATCGCCAGCGTATTGCGCGAAGTGCCGCATTTGGGGTTGTGCCAGATGGTTGCCTTCATCGGATTGATTCTCCTGTGTGGACTTCGCGCCTAGCGCGCGAAAAACTTGCCGCCAAGCGCACATTTCCTGTTGTCAGTGATAATCATTCTCATTAGGGCTGCTTTTGCAAATCAGTCGCAATAACCGAGTCTCGCAAAGAGAAGAACGAAGGAATTTCCTATCCGTACGACCGCCATCCGTCTTGCCTTGTTTACCAGCGCGGCCGCGTTTTTGCCCGTTGCAGCGCAGGCAGAGGAAGATCCCCAGCGTGTTTACCTGCCCGATGACATCGTCGTGACCGGTGATTTGCAGGGCTATGTCGGCAATGACGGCAGCACCGCGACCCGCACACCCACGCCGATCATCGATGTCCCTCAGGCCATCACCGTCCTCACGATTGATCAGATCGAGGATCAGGGCGTCACCCAGCTTGGTGATGCACTGCGGTTCGTGCCCGGCGTGACCATGGAAACCGGCGAAGGTCACCGCGATGAAGTCTTCATTCGCGGCCAGGAAACCACGGCTGACTTTTATCTCGATGGTCTGCGCGATGATGCGCAATACTACCGCTCGTTGTACAACATAGAGCGGGTGGAGGTGCTGAAAGGTGCCAATGCCCTAATCTTCGGGCGCGGCGCAGGCGGCGGCGCGATCAACCGGGTCAGCAAGATCGCCAGTTTCGACGCGCCAGAATTTGGCGCAGCCGCGCAGGTCGACACATTCGGAGCATTCGCGCTAACCGGCGATCTGAACTTGCCGGCAACAGACGCACTCGCCTTTCGATTGACCGGCACATACGAAGAATTCGCCAATCACCGTGACGCCTATGAAGGCCGGTTCTACGGCTTCACTCCCACGTTGACTGCGCAGCTTGGTGCAAACACTAACCTAACTGCCAGTTATACCTATGACGACGACCAGCGCGTCGTGGACCGCGGCGTGCCGAGCCTGGACGGCCTGCCGCTGACCGGCTTCGATGAAACCTTCTTTGGCGATACTGAATACAATTACAGCGACGTTGAGGTGCATATCGCGCGCACGCGCATTGATCACGCCTTCAGCGAAAGCTGGAGCATCAATGCCAGCCTGCAGTTTGCAGATTACGACAAATTCTACAGCAACATCGTGCCCGGCAACGCGACCGAGACGACTGTTTCGCTTTCGGGATATGAAAGCGGAACGGACCGGCAGAATGTCATCGGGCAGGTCAATATCGTCGGCCAGTTCGAAACCGGCACGATCGGGCATACCTTGCTGCTGGGAGCTGAAGCCACCTCGTCGGACACCGACTCTATCCGTGACCGGGCCCTGTTCAACAACGGTGCGGACACCAGCGTGACCGTGGCTCTCGAAGATACGATCACAGTGCCCGCATTTACGCTCGCACCCCAGCGAGCCAGCGCGACGCAGCTTTCCACATTTTCGCTCTATGCACAGGAACAGCTTGATCTGGGCCTTGTGCAAATAGTGGCAGGCCTTCGCTATGACCGTTTCGATCTGGAAAGCCGGGATCTCGTGGCCAACTTTGATGGCGCGCGCGTGGATGATCGTGTCAGTCCGCGTTTCGGCGTAATCGTGAAGCCGCAGGATAATCTTTCCATTTACGCCAGCTATGCCGAAAGCTTCCTGCCATCAGGCGGCGACCAGTTCACAGTGCTCAGCCAACAGGCAGAGGCGCTGGAGCCCGAAGTGTTCGAGAACATCGAACTGGGCGTGAAGTGGGCACCACACCGCGGGCTGCTCGTCACCGGTGCGATTTTCCAGCTGACACGGTCCAACACGCCTGCCGTTGACCCGCTCACCAGCCTGACGACGCTTGATGGTGAAAGCCGGGTCGAAGGGGTTGAGCTGGGTCTGGTGGGTGAACCGGTCGATGGCCTTTCTGTCAGCCTGGGCTACACCTATCTCGACGGCGAAATCAGCGACAATCCCGATCCGGCGCGCATCGGCACTGTGTTACAGCAAGTTCCGGAACATCACCTGACCGCTTGGGCGCATTATGATGTGACCGACCGCTGGGGCCTGGGTGCCGGACTGATCCACCTGTCCGATCAGTTTGCCAGCAACAGCAATGCCGTTGTCCTGCCCGCCCATACCCGCGTGGATGCAGCGATCTTTTTCAAAGCGACGGATACGCTGTCATTTCAAGTGAATATCGAAAACCTGCTGGATGAAGATTATTACGCTTCTGCACACGGCGATAACAACATCCAGCCCGGCACTCCGTTGAACGCCAGCTTCGGTGCGCGGCTAAGGTTCTGAATCTTTGGGTTCTGAATCTTGGGGTTCTGAATCTTTGGGTTCTGAACCTTAGGGTTCTGAAGCCTGGTCCGCTGCGGAAGGTGGCCCACCCTCGACATCCGCTCCGCGCATAGCGGGAACAGCGCGAGCCGCGTCGGCCGGATCTATTCCTGGTGCAGGCGCGGCGCTGATTGTTTCGCGGCGGCGCGTGACGCGGCCAGCGCGCTGGATCGCTTCTACCAGCCGGGGATAGACGCCGCACCGGCACAGGTTGGGTATTGCCTGGCGGATATCCTCGATGCTCGGATCGGGATTGCGGCGCACAAGCGCGGCAGCAGCGATGGCAATCCCCGGGGTGCAGAAACCGCACTGGATCGCCTGTTCTGCCACCAGAGCCTGCTGCACCGGATGCGAACGGTCCCGGCTCAACCCCTCAATGGTGGTGATGTAGCGGCCCTCTGCTTCCGCAATGGTGACAAGGCAGCTGCGCAGCGCCTCTCCATCCACCAACACCATGCACGCCCCGCAATCGCCCACGCCGCAGCCATATTTGGCACCGGTCAGGTTTGCCGCATCGCGCAGCGCGTGCAGCAACGGCGTATCGGGGTCCATGTCGAACTCGACGGGCCGTTCGTTCACGGTCATTGCGGGCATAGGGGCTTCCGTCAGTTGCGCCGGTTTTGGATCACAGATGCACCTTTGCGCAAGTCACCAGCTAAGTCGAGAGCGTCGCAGCCTTCCGTCAACGACGGGCATGCAAGAACCCACCGGGAGTTGATCGGTTTCCACCGCCGTCCTAGGGCCAGCCTGCAGCCATTCCGGTTGCGCTTAACGGAGGCTCATGGCCGAAACTTCCGACAATCAGAGCAGCCGCGCAAAGCTGATTGATGGCTCCATCGCCGGCCACCTGGTGCGCCAGACCGCGCCGGGTGTCGTGGGTGTGGCAGCGATCATGTCTGTCGGCATTATCGATGCCTATTTCATCGGCCAGCTGGGTTCTGCCGAACTGGCTGCGATTGCCTTTATCTTTCCCGTCATTACCGCGCTGCAAAGCCTTGGCGTGGGCGTGATGGTGGGGATCAATTCAGTAGTCAGCCGCGCGCTGGGCGAAAGCGACAGGGACCGCGCGCTTGCCCGCGCCAATCTTGGCATGGTGCTGGGACTGGTCTCGGGACTGGTGGTGGGTGTGTTGATATATGCACTGCGCCAGCCGCTGTTCGTATTGATGCAGGCCGATGCTGCCATTCTGCCATTAATCGACGAATATATGGGACCTTTCGCGATCGGTTTCCCTCTGATGATGGCGATGATGGGCATGAACGGCGTGCTGCGCGGACAAGGCGCTGCAAAAAGCAACACCCTGGTGCTGCTGGTCTATTCCGCCGCCAACTGGATACTCGATCCAATCCTGATCACCGGAGCATTCGGCATAGAGGGTTACGGCGTGGCAGGCGCGGCCTATGCCACCATAGGCGGGTGGCTGATTGCCATAACGTTTGCTTTCTGGCTGCTTGGACGGCACGATTTGCCGTTCACGCCGTCTGCCATGAGAAATTGTAACTGGAAGACGCAGCTTTCCGCAATTTCGCGTGTTGCCGGGCCAGCGGCATTCACCAATTCGATCAATCCCGCCGGGCTCGCCATCCTTACCGCATTTCTTGCAGCAGAAAGCCAGTCCGCCGTTGCCGGCTTTGGCGCGGGCGGGCGGTTGCAGGGCTTTGCCGTTGTGCCTTTGCTGGCGCTGTCCGGCTCTATCGGAGCGATCGTCGGGCAAAATTGGGGGGCGCAGCAATACGCCCGGGCCCGCCGCGCACTGGTTCAGGCGGGTATCGCGGCCATCGCCTACGGGCTGGCAGCAGCAGTTGTCCTGTTTATGGCGCGCGAATGGTTCGCCGGCCTGTTCAGCGACGAACCGCAGGTTTTGTCCGCTACCACGGAATATCTGGCAATTTCGGTTTGGGGATATGCCGGATTCGGCGTGCTGATCACCGTTAACGGAGCTCTCAATGCAATAGACCGGGCATCCAATGCGCTTGCCTTGTCAATTGCGCGCGTGGTGTTGGTGATGGTTCCCGTCGCGTGGCTTGCCCGAGCCATATTGGACACCAAGGCGGTGTATATAGCGGAACTGGCCGCCAATCTTCTGGGCGGACTCGCGGCTGCGGCTATCGCATGGTGGGTGCTGTGGCGGCGCCCGGACGCAGATGGCCCGGGCGCCGGCCCAGATTAGTCGAGCGGGCGGCTGGTGCCGAAGAACAGCGCCTGGCTGATCGCGGCGCGCACAGTGTCTTCCTGAAATGGCTTGGTGATCAGGTAAGTCGGTTCTGGCCGGTCACCTGTCAGCAATCGTTCGGGATAGGCAGTGATGAAAATCACCGGCACGCTATCCATGGCAAGAATATCGTCGACTGCATCCAGACCCGATGATCCATCCGCCAGTTGAATGTCAGCCAGTACCAGACCCGGCGTTTTCTCGGCCACGACTTCCTGTGCCTGCGTGCGGGTAGCAGCAGTGCCGCAAATATCATGGCCGAGCGACCGAACGAGATCTTCCAGCTGCATCGAAATGAGCGGTTCGTCTTCGATAATAAGAACGCTGGTGGTATTCTCGCGCTGAATTTCAGCCACGGCTTCGCTCACCAATGTGTTCACATCATCTACGGCCATACCCATGATGCTGCCGGCATCCTCGGGCGAGAAATCCTCAACCGTAGTCAGCAGCAACGCCTGCCGGTTCACCGGAGTGATACGCTTCAGCTGGTTTTGCGCCGCAGCTTCATGCGAGCCGCTTTCCGCGCCGGCATCGGCGACTTCCATATAGGCGCTGGACCAGACTTTGTTGAATGCCGCGTACAGCGGAACGCGTCCGCCGCGCAGCGATGTGGCCAGCTCTTCATCGGCCAAAGCGGCCTCCAAGGTGGCTTGAACAAAGGCATCGCCGGTTGACTGCGAGCCTGTCAGCGCGCGAGCATATCGGCGGAGAAAAGGAAGATGAGCTGCTACTTCGGCCCCAATGGACATATTTACCCTTCCGGAAGTGTTGATCGACAATGAACGCCTTGTACGGCACTCGGTTCCAGCTAGTTTTTTGCCAGGTGGGACCGATGGTATTTGGTCTTGTATCCTACTGCCACGAAAAAAGATTCGAAAATCGTGAAACCGCCGGGAACTGAAAATCGGGCCGGCCATTTAAGCTACATCACCGCCGAGACCCCCCCCTCCCGTCCAAGCGGCGGTGATATGATCCCGAAGGCCTCCGCTCACCAGAGCGGGGGCCTTTTTTCGGTTATGATCGAGACATTCTAGGAAACTGTCTTAGCTATCAGGATGATAACGCGCTCATCCTGTTAGACACCATTAGCCAAGCAGGCGGGCGAACAGGCCTTTTTTGCGTCCTGCAGCCAGCTCCGCGACGAGCAGGTCAGGATCATAGGGTTTTTCGAAAACCGGCCCCATTTCCGCGATCGTAGCCGGAATTTCGTCTGGCGATCCAGTCGAAAACGCGATGCGTGGTCGGCGCGGACCAAGCATGTCGACAAGTTCTGCGATAGCCCAGCCATCGTCCCGGTCTGCCAGATGCACATCCAGAACAATCGCATCGGGGCGGCTGCCCTTTTCCAGTTCCTGGACGGTGGCCTTCATGCTCTGGCATATGACCACATCAGCGGTTCCGGCATTGAGGAACGCATCCTCCAGTGCCATCGCCAGAATTGGATCATCTTCCACCAGCAGAACCCGGTTCAATACAGTTCGCTCCGCCTGCGGTTTTTCTTTGCTCTGCGGGCGAGGTTTTGCGCTGGTTTTCTTGAACGACGGCGATTTCACACAGGGACCCTCCGGATGCTACATTAGCATCTGCGGTCCAAACGCTGACTGGTCCAAAGTGGTTCCCCGGCCAGCAAGCAATATCCATGAACGGTCTGACTACAAAGTCTTGCTGTAGATACGATATTCGCGATTGACCTTGGAATCGATGGCGTCCGCAATGGCAACCATCCCCTGGTTGTCTTCCAGCACCCAGCCAACTTCGCCGCGCTCCGCATTATGTTCGTCCATGGCATAACGGCGAATGTATTCGATCATCATGAAAGCAAGCTGGCTGGCAAGGCGGGAATTCTGGTATTTCGACACCACGCCCATCAACGGAACACGAAACGAGGCCTGGGGCGGATCCCGCAGCCACCAAAGCAGCTTTGCCCAGTTGAACGGCAACAGCTTACCATCGAATTCCTTCAGCTTTTGATTGATATCCGGCCATGCCAGCATGAAAGCGGCAGGCTCTCCATCAACTTCGGCAATCATGTTTGCGCCTTCGAGTATCAATGGTTTGAGCTTTTTTGTGCCGTAGGAAATTTCGGCTTCGGTAAAAGGTACAAAGCCCCAGTTCTTCGACCACGCATCGTTCAGGATCTTGATGCAGATCGCGGCATCCCGCGCGAAATTGCTCTTGTCGACAGTTCGCAGATGGATGCGCGGGCTGCGCTCTCCTGATGTCACGATGCGGTTGATCAGCGGAGAGAAGCCCTTTCTGACATCAAGATCATAGGTGAACAGGCGCTTTGCCGTGTCATAGCCCTGGCCTTCGACCCAACCCTGATACGCGGCATTGTGATGACCGGTCAGCAGCATGGGGGGATGATCATGCCCTTTTACAAGCAGCCCGGGCTCTTCCCAGATCGATAGGCTGATAGGCGCAAGAACCCGCGTCATGCCCTGTTCCCGCAACCAGTCTTCGGCCCGCGCAATCAACGCTGCCGACACATCCGCGTCTGCCGCTTCGAACATTCCCCAATTGCCAGTTCCCGGCCCCATGCCCTGTTCCGGTGGCTGGGCCAGCGCCAGCTCGTCATAATGGGCCGAGATACGTCCCACGACTTCGCCGCCGCGCTTCGCCATAAACAATTGCATCTTGGCATGTTCGTGAAACGGGTTTTTCCCCGGGGTGAGCAATTCGATCATATCGGCGCGCAAAGGGGGCACCCAGTTGGGGTCATTTGCATTCAGTCGATAAGCGCAATCGATAAATGCACTAAGGTCTCCCTTGCCCGAAACCGGCACGATATCTATCTGGCTGCTCACGTTATCGCCTTTGTTCAAGAAGCCTTGTTCATGTGGCAGAAGCCCTGCTTGTGCTTGGGGCGGTATGTCAAGCGCGCGGCAATTGCGCTATTGGCAAAGGTTCACAGCGAATGCGCCACTGCACTGGCCAGTTTTCGCAGGGCCATTTGGAAAGTTTGTAACGCGATGAGCGCCACGACACATCCTGAAGACACCGCTGCCGGCCCTGCCGCCGGAAGCCGCCGCGTGCATGCGCAAATTCCGGATGACAAGGCAATGCTGCGCGCAGCAGTAGAGCTGACCCGCGACATCAATACCGCGCGACCTGAAATTTACTGGCCGGACATGCTTATCAGCACCGCCGTAGGATACAGCGCGCTGGCAGGCGCTATCCTGCTGGAGCCGGTATGGCTGGCATTGCTGAGCGCCGTAGTCGCCGTGTTCGCACTTTACCGCGCACTGCTGTTCATTCACGAAATCAGTCACCTGCACCGCGATGCCCTGCCCGGCTTTCGCACCGCGTGGAACATGCTGGTGGGAATGCCGATGCTGACGCCCAGCCTGATGTATGAAGGCCCCCACCGCATTCATCACACCCGCACGCGGTACGGAACGGTGGAAGACCCGGAATATATGCCATTGGCATTGATGAAACCGTGGAGCCTGCCGCTGTTCGTGCTGGTTGCTGCACTGGCGCCAATTGCGCTGATCGTACGCTGGGGCGTGATAGCGCCACTGGGCCTGTTTGTTCCCCCGCTACGGCGTTTCGCATGGGAGAGGTTTTCCACCCTCGCCATCAATCCGGAATTTCGCCGTCGTCCGCCGGAGGACAAGGAGCGCGGCTGGTTCCTGTTTCAGCAAGCGGGCGCGAGTTTCTGGGCGATCCTTCTGATGACTACGCCGCTGTGGCTCGGTTGGAAGCCGTTGCTTGTTGCGATGGGCGTGACAGCTGCCGTTGCCGTGTTCAACCAACTGCGCACGCTGGTGGCCCATCTCTGGGAGAATGATGGCGAAGCGATGACAGTGACCGCGCAATATCTCGACAGCGTCAACGTGCCCCGGACGATTGCGGCGATCTGGGCACCTGTCGGACTGCGCTACCATGCTGTCCATCACCTGATCCCCTCGATGCCGTACCATTCGCTGCATGAAGCGCACACCCGCATCAGCGCGCATCTGGGCGCCGGTTCGACGTTCGAGGAAGCGAGCCACCGGGGTATGTGGCCGCTTGTCGGGCGGATCGCCAAAAGCACGATGGGCCGGAGCGACTAGTCACTTTGTCAGCAGGCGCGATTGTGCCCGTGATTATTCTTCGGTGCGTACCAAGACAGTTTCACCAACCAGCAGAAACAGGAAGAACGGCGCCCATGCCGCCAGCAGCGGCGGGTATCCACCAAAACTGCCCATTGCCAAGGCGGCATTGTCGACCACGAAATAGGCAAAGCCAAGCGCCATGCCAATCACAGCGCGGACGAAAAGGTTACCTGATCGCGCAAGGCCAAACCCGGCGACAGCGCCCAGCAGCGGCATCAGCATGGCAGACAGAGGACCCGAGATCTTGTGCCACCATTTCGCTTCCAGCTCGCTTGTGCGGCGGCCGGAGGATTCAAGCGCCGCGATACTGCGCGAAAGCTGCGGCAAGGTCTCGGCATCGGGATTGACCCGGCCAAGCTCCACCTGGCCCAGCGTTACGCCGGGCGCGACGATTACATCGCCCAGTTCCTGCGTTTGTGCGCGCGCCACGGAGAAGGCGACGGCGCCCTGCAACTGCCAGCCGGGATTGGCGAAGCTGGCGGATTCTGCACGAATCTGACGCGCGATCATGTCGTTATCGTCGCGTTCGTAAAAGGTGACATCGGTAAACACCGTCTGCTCACCCCGGCCCGATGCGCTGGCCGCCATCAAGATATTACGCCCGTCGCTGAAATAGACATTGCCGCGCGAAGCCGGTTCAACAGGAACAGCCGCGTAATCAACATTCTCCCAGGCCGACAGCGTGGCGTTGGCGCGCGTAACGACGCGTTCGTTAAATGTGAAGGAGATAACCGAAACTACCATCCCGCTAAGCAACAGAGGCGCAAGGATCTGATGCGCCGAAAGCCCCGCGGCCTTCATCGCAATCACTTCGGAATTCTGGTTCAGCCCCGCCAGCGTGATGATCGTTGCCAGCAGAACCGAATAGGGCAGGAACCGCGCCGCCAGTTGCGGTGCGCGCAGCGAAGCATATTTCCAGATTTCGGCATCGCCATTGCCGTCTACGGCAAGAATGTTCCCGGTTTTTCCGAGCAGGTCGAGCATCAGCAATACCAGAACCAGCATCGCCAGCACTGCAATGATGCGCAGCGCGAACATCTTGGCGAGATAAATCGTCAGTCGCCGTGAGGGAAAGAAATCAAGCAGCACCGCGCGCCTCCTGCAAGGCCGCTTCGATGGCCTCGTTAGCTTCTTCATCCTCGCCGAACTGGCTTTCCGGAACCACGCCCTTCAACCTTTCGCGGCCAAACAGGCGGCCGATGGCGCGGCCGATCTTGGAATAAAATGTCTCGAGGAAGCCAATCGCCTGCCCGCCAGGCACATAGGCAATCTGATAATACATCCACCCGATCATCGCAGCGAGGACCGCGAATGGTCCCCAGAGAGCCAGGAACGGATCAAGCTGGCCAATAGCGGCGACTTCCGCGCCGTATTGATTGACCTTGTGATAAGCGACGACAATCACGATCGAGAGAAATACGCCAAGCGAACTGGTCGATCTTTTGGGAGGGATGGCCAGCGCGACCGCCAGCAGCGGCAACATGATCATCATCACAACTTCGACCATCCGGTAATTGAAATTGGCAAGGCTGCCGACGCGTTCCTGCGCCGTGCTGCTAGAACTCCATCCGATTTCGAGCAGTTCGGGCAGCACATATTCGCGTTCATCTTCTCCGCGTTCACGGAATTCTTGCAACGCAGGCAAATCTATCGGCAAGTCATGCTGGCTGAAGCTTAGAACGCGCGGAGAGCCTTTCTCCACCTCGTGCACAATTGTACCGTCCATCAACCGCAGGATGATCGTATTGCGATCCTCCCGATTGGCAAGAAAGCGCCCTTCTCGCGCGGTAATGGACAGGACCTGTCCGTTGTCATCGGCCAGCCGCGCAAAAATGCCGCGCAATTCGCGGCCCGAATCCTCACTGCCCTCGATGCGCAGTGCCATGCGGTCCTCTATGGAATTAAATTCCCCGACTTTGATCGATGCGCCCAACGCGCCGGAACGCAGTTCGAATTCCATCTCTTCATAGGCGAAGCGCGATTGCGGCTGGATAAATCCGACGATCGCGAAATTCAGCACCATCAGTGCAATGGTGATAAGATAGGGTACGCGCAGCAGGCGGTTGTACGACCAGCCAACTGCCCGCATCACATCCAGCTCGCTCGACACGGCCAGTTTGCGAAAGGCGAACAATATGCCCAGCATCAGGCCCAGAGGGATCGCAAGCCCTGCATATTCGGGAATAAGATTGAGCAGCATCTTGAAAACGACACCGACAGGCCCGCCTTCCATGCTGACAAATTCGAACAGGCGCAGCATCTTTTCCAGCAGCAGCAAGCTGGCCGCGAGCACGAACACGCCGATCATCGGCACGATAACGAGCCGGAAGATATAGCGGTCTGTTGCGGTAATGAAGCGGGACAAGGGTTTCACACTGTTGCGGAAGCTATCCGTGCCTTAGCGGCATTTGCGGGGCAGGTCAGCCCCGCATGAAACCTTTGTTTGTGCGCTCATGTTTGTGCGCTCAGGCCTTTTCCAGCGTGCATTGCAGCGGGTGCTGGTTTTCCTTGGCGAAATCCATCACCTGATTGACCTTCGTTTCGGCGACTTCATAGGGGAAGATACCGCACACGCCGACGCCCTTCTGGTGGACCTGCAGCATCACGCGCGTCGCCTGTTCCAGATCCATCCGGAAATAGCGTTTCAGCACAAGCACAACGAATTCCATCGGAGTGTAATCGTCGTTCAGCATCAGCACCTTGTACATGCTGGGCTTCTTTGGCTTGGTCCGCGTTTTGGTTGCCAGCCCGATCTGACCTTCATCTCCTGAACCCGGATCGCCAGAGTCCCCGTCGCCAGAGTCCCCGCCACCAGCATCAGCGCCATCATCTGGCCCGGCAGCAATGCAGGTTACAGCCCACGGCAGGGCAGAATCGGATGGATAATCGCAGTTCATGAGGAAGAGCAAATATCGTATCGGAAGCGAATGCTGCAAGGGGTGCTTTGGTCTTTCATCAAAGAAAGCGGCAAGACGAGTCGATTTGGCGTCTGGCTTACGCGCAAAAAATGCAAAAAGGCCGGGCAGCTCACGCCGACCGGCCTTTTGCATCAACCGCCATCACGGAGTGTGACGGTTGCAATACGAAAAATCGCTTAGGCGACCTTAGACATCTTTTCCGTGGCAACGCTCACGCGGCCCGAAATCGGAGCGACAGCGTCGTTTGCCAGCTTCATTGCGGCATCTGTATTCTTCGTGGTGGCGGCAATCATCGCGTCAAAGTTGCGACGCATGATCTTGCCCTGAAGCTGGAACAGGTCGGTCGGGCTCTTGATCGAGGCCATTTCCTTGATGTCCGCAGTTGCGGTTTCATAGGCGGTCTTGGCTTCGTCAGCATAGGTTGTGCCCATGGTCTGCACGCCTTCAACGAGGAGCTTGCCGCTTTCGACAACTGCTTCGACGTTGCCCTTGGCGAAATCGGTCATTTCCGACATCGCTTCGGTGCTCTTTTCGTAAGCGGACTGAGCGCGGGTCTGCATTTCGTTGACAGCGCCGGTCAGCGTGTCGGTCACTACATTGGTGAAGTCGGTGGTCTTGGTGGTCTTGGTGGCCATGATTTTTTCCTTGAGTACTTTAACAGTTGATTTCGGTTTCGCTGCCGCATTTGCCTTCACAGGCTTCGCAGCAGATTTGGTCGGAGCCGCCTTCTTGGGCGCAGGTTTTGCACTGGCCTTGGGGGCGGGTTTTTTGGCGGCAGGCTTTTTGGCGACTGCCTTCTTGGCGACCACTTTCTTGGCGACTGGCTTTTTGACAGGCGCTTTTTTCGCAGCAGCCTTTTTCGCCGGTGTCTTTGCGACTGGAGCCTTGGCAGGCACTTCTGGTGCCTTGGATGCGGTATTTTCCGCAGCGTCAGCTTTCAAAGAATCGACGAGAGGGTTTGCCTTGGCGGGCTGCGGTGCAGCAGAAGCAGCCTCGGCGGATGCCGTGGTTACGCTGTTCTCGCTCTTCACAGCTGTATCGATATTCGACTCGGCCATTTTTCCTCACTTTCGTGGTCGCGCAATTACGACCTCTTGTTGCAGTGCACAAAATAGGAATGCACAAGCGCTGAGTCAAGAAAAATGTTGCACTGCACAAAACTCGAAAATATGAACAAAAACTGCGCCTTGAGGCGGCCTAGCGTAATTTTACGTAACGGCCTGGTGCGTCCTCGATCGCCGGATTGGCCTTGCTGCCGGGCTTGCGAGCTCCGGTAGCTTTAACCTGTTTGGGGTCTTGAGCTTCGAGCCATGATAGCCAATCCGGCCACCAACTGCCGGGATGTTCCTGCGCCCCGTCCACAAAGCTTTCCAGCGACTGATGCTCACCCTCGCTGGTCCAATACTGGTATTTATTCGCCTCAGGCGGATTGACGACGCCTGCAATATGTCCGCTACCGGCAAGCACGAAACGGACCGGCCCCGAGAAATGCTCGGTGATTTTCCAAACGCTTTCCGGCGGTGCGATGTGATCCTCCCGGCCTGCCTGGACGTAGCTCGGGGTTTTTACCTTGGTCAGATCAATGGGCGTACCGTCCACGCCGAGAGCCCCGGGTTCGACCAGCAAATTGTCGCGGTACAGGTCGCGCAAGTAAGCCGCGTGCCACTTTGCTGGCAGATTGGTGACATCGCCGTTCCAGAACAACAGGTCAAAAGCCGGATACTCCTCGCCCAGCAGGTAATGATTGACCACGTAGTTCCAGATCAGGTCGCTACCGCGCAGCATGTTGAAGGCCGCCGCCAGATAACGCCCGTCGAGATAGCCGCCCTTCGATGCCTGCCGGATCATCTCCAGCTTCCCGTCATCGATGAACAGTTTCAGATCGCCCGCATGTTCAAAATCGACCTGCGCGGTGAAGAAGGTGGCGCTTTTCACCTTGTCCGCTTCGCCGCGCTCCGCCAGCACGGCCAGGGTGCCCGCCAGCGTGGTGCCTGCCACGCAATATCCGATGGTATGGACGCTCGGCACTTTCAGCCGTTCTCGCACGACATCTATCGCTTCTATCTGCGCGCGGAAATAATCGTCCCAGTCGATATGGGCGAGGCTTTCGTCGGCCGAGCGCCAGCTGACCATTACCACCGTGACACCCTGATCCACGGCCCAGCGCACAAAGCTTTTCTTGGCATTGAGGTCGAGGATATAGAAACGGTTGATCCACGGCGGAAAGATTATCAGCGGGGTGGCCATGACTTCGGGCGTGGTGGGCGAATACTGGATCAGCTGGAACAGCTCGGTCTCGTAAATCACCTTGCCGGGCGTTGAAGCAATGTTTTCGCCCACTTCAAACTGGCTGGTGTCGGTATGCGTCAGCTGGCCCTTTTCCAGATCGCCAGACAGCCGTTCCAGCCCGCGCATCAAGTTCTCTCCGCCGCTTTCCATTGTGCGTTCAAGCACAACCGGGTTCATCAGCGGGAAGTTGGCCGGGCTCATCGCGTCGAGCACATTTTGTGTGGCGAAACGCAGGTTTTTGCGATCTTCGCCGGACAGGCCCTCTGCCGTATCGATGCTCTGACTCAGCCGCTCTGCAATCAACAGATAGGTCTGATGGATCAGCGCAAAGACAGGCTGTTCGCGCCATGCCTTGTCCCTGAAGCGGCGGTCGTTACGCGGCAATTCCGGATCGCCGGCATCCTGTTGTCCATCGCCACTGACCGCATATTGTGCGAGCACATTCTGCCAAAGTTCAAACCCGTCCGACCACAGTTTTTGCTGCGCGGCAGGGTCCAGCATGGGCACGCTGGCCGACCATTTCTGCATCGCTTCCATCCAGCTTGCGGGATCAGCCAGCATCGGTTCGGTTCGCTGGTCGTCCGGTATGAAGAACTGAAGCCAGTTGCGCTGGAACTGCGTCATCACCTCGCCCATCGCGTCCACCGCAGTCCGGTCTGGATCCGGGCTCTTCGTGTCGGGCGCGACGGTCAACATCATCTGGCGGGCGGCCTCCCCCTGCATGCGCAGCATTTCGGTGAAGATGTCGGCAGCGTCGCGCGTCTTTTCGTTTCGATCGGTCATATGCCGGGCTTATAGCGCAATTTATGGCAATTGGGAGATAGCCCCCGCTTTTCACATGAAAAGCGACGAGGTGTAACAGTGCGCGTTGCACTGCCTTCGCGTTTGCGTCATTTACGTCACGCAATAACGCACCCGCCTGTTCAGAAGGACATTATGGACAACGAGTTTTACCGCATCAAGCGCCTGCCGCCCTACGTCATCGCCGAAGTCAACGCGATGCGAGCGGCCGCGCGTGCGGAAGGGCGCGACATTATCGATCTCGGGATGGGCAATCCCGATCAGCCGCCACCGGCGCATGTGATAGACAAGCTGTGCGAAGTGGCGCGAAAACCCGACGCGCATGGCTATTCCCAATCGAAGGGGATTCCCGGCCTTCGCAAGGCTCAAGCGGATTATTACGAACGCCGGTTCGGAGTGGAGCTTAACCCTGAAAGCGAAGTAATCGTCACGCTCGGGTCCAAGGAAGGGCTCGCCAGCCTTGCCACGGCGATCACGGCGCCGGGTGACACAATTCTTGCCCCCAACCCCAGCTATCCGATCCATACCTTCGGTTTCATCATCGCTGGTGCATCGATCCGATCGGTTCCAACCACGCCCGATGAACATTACTGGAAGGCGCTGGAACAGGCGATGAATTTCACCGTCCCACGCCCCACGGTGTTGGTCGTCAATTTCCCGTCCAACCCGACTGCCGAGGTGGTTGATCTGGAGTTTTACGAGCGGTTGGTGGACTGGGCAAAATTCCACAAGGTCTGGATCCTGTCCGACCTCGCTTATTCCGAGCTTTACTATGATGGAAAGCCGACACCATCGATCCTGCAGGCGAAGGGGGCGAAGGACGTGGCGATCGAGTTCACCAGCCTTTCCAAAACCTATGGCATGGCTGGCTGGCGGATGGGCTTTGCGGTGGGCAACCGCACACTGATTTCTGCGCTGACCCGGGTTAAGAGCTACATTGATTACGGCGCTTTCACGCCCATTCAGGCAGCCGCCTGTGCCGCGCTGAACGGGCCGCAAGATTATGTCGCACAGAACCGGGAGATGTATCACAAACGGCGTGATGTGATGGTGGAGGCGTTTGGCCGCGCAGGATGGGATATTCCTGCCCCGCCCGCCAGCATGTTCGCCTGGGCACCGCTCCCGCCGGGCCTCAAGGAGATGGGCAGTCTGGAATTTTCCAAGCAATTGCTGACCGAGGCCGAAGTGGCTGTGGCACCGGGCGTTGGCTACGGTGAAGATGGCGAAGGCTATGTCCGCATCGCGATGGTGGAAAACGAACAACGCCTGCGGCAGGCCGCGCGCAACGTGAAGCGTTACTTGCAAAGTATGGGAATCAACACACCTTCCGCCTGACGGACTTTTTGCGCATCGCCCATCGGAACACTGCCCTGTGCGCGTGATACTACGCACTTGCACATGGCAGCCAAACAGGCTGACGTGCCCCCAACTGGGTTTGGAGCAGCAGATTGGCATTTTTCGGCTGGATTGCTGATGGCGCTACGCCGCCTCCGAAATGGGACCTGCGGCTGGGCGGTTGGTCGCTGTGTCATGGCACCTGCGGATGCCGCGCGGAATGCCGGCATGTGCTGATCTGCGATACCCGTTCGCTATCGTTCCGGCACCGCATTGCTCTGGCGGAGGCTGATCGGCCAGCCTGGCGATTGATCTTGCTGGGAGTGGAAAAGCCCGAAGAGCGTGCGCAATTGCTGACCATGGGCTGCGCAGAAGCCCTCCCCGCCGCCACCGATCGCCATGAACTGCAGGCGCGGGCGAAGCGGGTCAGCGATATGTTCGGCATGCTGCCGCGCTGGCGTAATTGCGGCCCGCTGACGCTGGACCTGTTCCACCGGGATGCCCGCCACGGCGCGCGCTGGCTTGGCCTGCATCCCCGTGAATTCGGAGTGATCTGGCGGCTTGCCGATATGCCGGGCGAAAGGGTCACTCGCCGGCAGCTGCTGAAAGATGTCTGGCGCATCAGCCACGAGCCGGAAACCAACAGCGTCGAAGTCCATGTTTCTCGGCTACGATCCAAATTGGCAGATGCAGGCTGCGGCGATCTGGTCGCAACGTCATCAGAAGGAGGCTACAGATTGGCCAAAAGCGACGAATTCATGCTGAAAAGCCATCCCCCCGAAAGCGACTGTCTGGATGAATATTTGCGCGATCTGGGCTGGATGGAAGAAACGGTAACCTGACTCGCCCCGCGCTCAGCGCGCAACCATGCCATTAAATTTGTCGAATATTGTTTCATGCAGCGGTTGTTCGAAGACGATACCGGCGCGGCCATCCTCGATCCAGATAAGTTCCGCAGGCTGGGCAGACAAACCGGGCAGCGTAACCAGCATCCGGTCACCTTGTCGCCCGGTCCAGCCTTGCGCTGCAACCATGGCGCCACCGATGGAGATGTCGAGCACTTCCAAATCCGCGCTCATCCCTCTGCGTGAACGGCATTTGATCCGTAAAACGGCCTTTTCCTGCGCAGCCAGCGAAACCATGCCCGTTCTTTCCTATCTCAAATTACCAGGTGGAGCGTTCGAGTATGGCGCCAGTCTATTGAGAAGCCGTTTACTCCATCCTCATTCTAATGCCTAAGGCACGATTTAGTACCATGCGCCAAATTGCGTTGCGCCAATGCAAGGAAGGGCATTGCACCTTTGCGCGCCTTGCGTTAATTGGCGCGCCTTCCGGCCCGATGGCGGAGTGGTTACGCAGCGGTTTGCAAAACCGTGCACGCCGGTTCGATTCCGGCTCGGGCCTCCATTCCCTTGGCAATATGCGTATTGCGACCGCAATCGTCCTTGCCTATGGGCGACGAATTGCCGCCTTAGCTCAGCTGGTAGAGCATCGCATTCGTAATGCGGGGGTCACAGGTTCGAGTCCTGTAGGCGGCACCATCCCTTTCAGTAGTGTAGATTGAAGCTTGCGGCTGGAAGGCCGTTCGGCTGATTGCGTGTTTGGGTGCTGTTTGGGGCGCTTTGGGCAGGAACACCTCTCATAGCCAACTGAGGGTCCGAAAGTGGGCCAGAAGCGGACATTCAGCATTTGGCTAGGCGGAGCGCGAAAGCAGACTGACCGCTAACGACCCAATTGCGGGCATTGCCATTATTGCTTCCGAGCCAATTTTCTTACCACAAATGGGCGACCGAGAAATGTAGCGCAAGAAGCAAAGGGACTGTGATCCAGAAGACGATGTGGATTCTGCCTGAACGCATGAGATCGTGGATTAAGAACGGGATCAGCAGCGCAGTCATATACAAATGGCCAATGGTTGTCGCGCGATCGAGCCCCCAATCAGGCAGGAATGTCATGCGGAAGAACGCGGCGTCCAATACTGCAAAGGAGCCGATGAACATCAGGCGCTTGTGCGCCTCAGGCCCTGACTTGCGGAGCCAGATTGCCGCGCCAATGCAGCCACCGAAGAAGGCTATTCGCTTTGATTGAAGCAACTGGACCGCCAAGGGAACCTCGGAGGAGAAGAATGCAGGAAGCGCGATAACCAGCATCAATAGTATTACAATCGGCGCCAGGACCATCGACGCAACTCCAAGCTTCATATGAGCCTGCATTTGCCCTCGGCTCGCTAAAGCGCTCTGAGCCACAAGCAGTACCATCCATAAGCTCATGGCTGCTGCATGCATGTGAATGAGCAGCGGCGGGTTCTCTTTCGTGCCGGTGATTATAGATATAGAATTGGGCGCAAACCCTACGATCGCGGAGAGTGCGAACACCGTCGCCATGGCGAAATAAAAGGATCGGCTCCGATCTCGGGCCAATCTAGATTCCGATCTTGTCAAGAATACCCCCGCGCCCTCCGCAAGTCATACTACACTTGCCCCTGCATACCTTGAGGCTCCTAACGCGCTTGGTCAATTCGCACGATCAATCTACATCGGCTTTCGATCCATTTGCGGACGTTGGGTGCAAACATTAAGCAAACGAGAAATAGCGGGAGTGTCCATTGTCGATAGTTGCCAAATTATGTCATCGCTCAGTCTGGATCATTTGCTGGGCGTTTATGGCCGCAATACTCGCCCTTACAAGCTCTTCCAGCAAGGCCTCTGATGAGGCTTCCGTGAGCGACGAAGCCCGAATCTTCATGGAAGCCTACGGAGAAGACCTAGAGAACCATGACCGCGAAGCCATCATTGAGCGGTATGCTTCGAGTGGAGCTTACATCGTCTTCAATGGAGCAAGCCGATATGCAAGCAAGTCCGACCTTGAGAGCCGATACCTCGAAGAGTGGCAGGGGCCGATTAGCTTTTCTTGGAACGAGCTGACGATTGATGAGGTCAGCAGTGGTGTCGTCCTTGTCGTTGGAACCTTCAACTGGGAGAGCTCGGACGGAATTGCGCTGTATTCTTACACGGGCCTATTGGTCGGTGAAGGAGACGGATTACGAATCAAACTGGAGAATGAGAGCATCCTACCAACAGAGTGATCTCTCACTCGTCTGCCCCTTGACCCGAACAAGCCGACTAACCGCTTTCGACCCAATTGCTGACAGTCATCAATTGTGCGAGATTTAACTCATGGCGGAGATATCTTGATCTGCCCCCCAAGGAGCAATCGTATGGACAAGATCAATCGCCGACTGATGCTGGGCGGTCTGGGCATGGTCGGAGCAGGTCTGGCAGGTGCGGTACGCGCACAATCGACTGGGCAGGGCAACGGGGTTTCCGCCAATGCCGCGCCAACGGCCCCCGACCCCAGCGCCAGACACCGGCTGCGGTTCGCTGTTATCGGGTTCGACCATTCGCATATCTACGCGATGACAGACGCGCTGATCCGCGGCGGCGGCACGCTTGTCGCGGTGCATGCGAGCGACCCGCGGCAACTGGCGCCCTATCTCGCCCGCTATGGCGACGTGAAAGTTGCACGCACCGAAGCCGAGATTCTCGAAGACGAGAGCGTGCAGGTCGTGGCCAGCGCTTCTATTCCCCATCTTCGCGCGCCGCTTGGCATTCGTGTGATGCGCGCCGGAAAGGACTTTCTTTCGGACAAACCGGGGATCACCAGCCTTGCCCAGCTGGCCGAAGTGCGCCGCACGATCGCTGCGACCAGGCGCAAGTTCGCCATCATGTATTCGGAACGGCTTGAAGTGCGCGCTGCGGTCAAGGCGGGGGAACTCGTTCGTGCCGGTGCGATCGGGCGGGTGATTCAGACGATCAACATCGCCCCACACCGCATGGGCGCGCCCAACCGGCCCGAATGGTTCTGGGATGTGAAGAACTATGGTGGCATCCTGACCGACATCGGCAGCCATCAGGCCGATCAGTTCCTGTTTTACACCGGCTCCACCGAAGCGCACGTCGTGGCGTCTCAGGTCGGCAATCTGGACACTCCCGGCCATCCGAAATTCCAGGATTTCGGGGATATGACACTGAGCGGCAATGGTGGGACCGGCTATGTCAGGGTCGACTGGTTCACGCCTGACGGTCTGCCGACGTGGGGCGACGGGCGTGTGTTCATCCTGGGAACCGAAGGCTACATTGAACTGCGCAAGTACGTCGACATTCAGGGCCGCCCGGGTGGAGATCACCTCTTCCTGGCTGACCGCGAGGGCACGAGCTACATCAATTGCAGCAATGTGCCACTCCCGTTCGGCCCGCAGTTCGTTTCGGATGTGATGGAGCGGACAGAGGTCGCTCAAAATCAGGCCCAGGCACTGCTTGCCGCCGAACTGGTGCTCACCGCTCAGTCCAGGGCAAGAATACTTGTCGATGGGCCGCGTCCAGTACTTCAGGGTGGATAAAGTCCGGTCAGGCATCAGACAAGGCATCGAATGACAAGGAAGACAGCAAGACCGGGCTGCGCTCAAGCGCGTCCGTGACCTGCCCCCTGAGAAGTGGTCCGTTTTGAGAGTTAGGATTTCGGCTATTTACGGCTTGAATAGAGCTGGAGAATGGCACGGAAGAGATACACGCCAGAACAGATTATCGGGATGCTGCGTGAGGCCGAGGTTCGGCTGTCGCAGGGAGAGAGGATCGGGGAGATCAGCCGATCACTCGGGATCTCGGAGCAGAGCTACTATCGCTGGCGTCGTGCCTGGCTGACCTTCAGCCCGCCATCCAATAGTGGGTGTTTTTCCGATTGGGATGCAGTCTATTGGCTTCGGAGAGAAAGTGGATTTCTCTCGCTGGATTCTGAATGGCTTGTCATTCGGTTCGATGAGACAAGTCATGTCCTCGAATACCAGCTCATGAGAGACTAACTAACGTCCGCTTCCCACCCAGCACCTGACCAACCTGCCGAGTGGCGCGCTGTCCTAAAGCGGACCAGCCGCCAATAGCTCACGACCGCAATCTCTCGCTGTCGCTTCCAAGGCAAGCTACCGAATGATGGTCCGCCAGGGTTGCGGAGGTTTCGTCTTCCATGCAGACAACTCCGGCGCTGAGCAGGATTTGCCAAGTGCAATTGCGGCCTAAGAAACGGGATGAGACTATGAAAAGCTTGTGGGGAATAGCGCCATTTGCGACATTTGCTCTGGCAGCATGCTCAGCTCCAGCAACACTCGACAATGGATCGAACAAGTCTACTTCTCATAATGAGAAGACGATATTCGTCATAAGACATTTGCAGAAAGAGCAAGGTGACGATCCTTCACTCACTTCCGAGGGTGCAGCAGCCGCAGAACGCCTTGCGCATTTGCTAGCAGACGAAGACATCTCTGCGATTTATGCCACTCGAACCCGCCGGGCGATGGAAACCGCCGCTCCACTTGCAAATATGACCGACATCGCGATCACAGCGTATGATCCTCAGAACCCCGAAGCCTTGGCAACCCCCGTCGCAGAAAACGAAGGAGCAGTGCTAGTTGTCGGCCACAGCAACACGGTTCCCGACCTGATTGTCCGCTTTGGCGGGAATTCGGCACCTCAACTAACCGAAGAGGACTACGGGACAGTTTTCGCAATTGATTCTGCAGGTGAAGTCCACGAGATCAAAGTCGATTGAGCAATCACACGGTTTCATAAAACCTAGCGATTGGCTGGGCCTAAGCCAGCTGAGCGACCTTAGCGCGCCTGTAAAAAGGTAATTGTTGGGCCGAGAGCGCAACTTCAGGCTTTGCTCTACTGACGCGGCAAAGCAGACTGTTAGTAAACGACCCAATTGCAGACGTCAGGATGGCAGGACGATAAAGTGATCGATGTAAGCTAGGTAAACCCCCATCACCGAAGTTGGCTCTCTTGATCTGGGCCGTTCGTTCGACGACTGACAGCACCGTTTGAGGGCCTAATTCAAAGGTTCTTATCCTGCGAAAATTGTAGCACGTGAGGCCTCAGCTGAAAATAACACCGCGGTGCGAGCAAGACCCCTTTCGGTTATTCAGGCCGCCCCATCTTGAACAGCTGGTCTTCGGTGATTTCGAAATAGTCTTCCGGGCCGCCGCCGCGTGTGATCGGACGCGGGCGTGCGGTTTGATACACGCCATCTTCCAGCATAGCCGTGTCGATATGAATGCCGATGGCCTCCCCGATCACGAGCCACTGATCGAGCTTGTGGCCTTCCTTGTTTTCGAGCTGGATAAGCTGGGTCAGGCGACATTCGAAATGCACCGGGCTGCCCGCCACGCGATCCGGTTTGACGAGTGAAGCCGGCAACGCGTCCAGCCCGGCAAGCGCAAACTCGTCGACGTCGCCACCCACGCTTGCCGAACTTAGGTTCATCTGCTGTGCCTGCGCCATCGTCGTAAGGTTCCAGACGAATTCGCCTGTGGCCTCCACATTGGCAACCGAATCCTTCCAGCCCGTCGAAGAAAAAGCGACAAGCGGTGGGCGATAGTTGATCAGGCTGAAGAAGCTGTAGGGCGCGAGGTTGCGCACACCTTTCGCGCTAACCGTCGACACCCACCCGATGGGCCGCGGCGCGACGATGGCGTTGAGAGGGTCATGTGGCAGTCCGTGGCCCTCTGTTGGCTTGTAATAGTGATATTCGGTCATGGCGGGCTGTATGCCTGACTCGCGCATTGCTTCAAGGCTAATAGCACATGTCAACCGGACCGTTAGCTTCCAGACCGATCGTAAACGTAAACCCTAGCTGGTTAGAATGTCAGCTTTCCACCCTATTTGTTGCCATTCATGCCATCCGAATGGGTCCCTGAAAGCTGCCCATCCGCCCTCGGATCGAATGGGTATGGAACGGGTCGCCAATCGACTCTCAATTGAAGTTATGCGCTTTGGGTAGGAAGCGAGCTGAAACACAGACTAACGCACTTTGGGTCTTGCTTGGGCTTACCCAATTCTCACCCCAAAGTCTGCCGCAAGGCATTTGAAAACAATAACAATTCACCCTCTTATTGAACCGACTTCGTAATGCGGGGGTCACAGGTTCGAGTCCTGTAGGCGGCACCATCCCTTTCAGTAGTGTATTGCGCAGGTAGCGGCTGGAAGGCCGTTCGGCTGATTGCGTGCTTGGGTCCTGCTTGGGGCGCATTGGGCAGGCTCCCATCTCCTAGCCCCGCAAAACCATCAATGAACCCGGTTCCTTTGCGGGTGCCGGGCTCTCGTCTTGTATCTTTTTTGTTCCGACTTGCGGCTGGCCATGTTTCTATCATCAGCAATGAGCAGAGTTTCACAACCAGCCAGTGAGCGCGGTAGCCTCACTACTTGGAACGACGTGGCACCTAGAGTAGTTTCTTCAATAAGTTCTGGATGGATTCCATCATCCTGGCTGTTGCACACTCGGTTCTGGCAGTAGCCGCCATGATCAAGAATCTTTTAGGTTAGATGAAAGGACTTCTCTGTGGCTTACACAATAAATCGAATGATCTCCGGAGCAGCGATCGATGACGTTGACGACCGCACCCGTAAGGCGCTTGCGGACCAGGGATTCGGCGTTTTGACGGAGATCGACGTCAAGGCGACGATGAAAAAGAAGCTGGATGTCGAAATGCCTGCCTACCGCATTCTTGGCGCCTGCAATCCGAAGATGGCGCACCAGGCGATCGGTATCGAACCGCGGGTGGGCGCTATGCTGCCCTGCAACGTAATCCTCCGGGAAATAGAAGGCGGTGTAGAGGTCAGCGCCATCGACCCGGTAGCGTCGATGCAGGTGATTGAGAACGCTGAATTGACGGCTGTAGCAGGTCTGGTGCGGGACCTTCTGGCGAAGGCCATCGATGAGATCTGATGGTAAGCATCAGACAGAAGAAAGCGTGCGGCAGGGTTTCTGCAGAATGCGCACGCCTTGCTAGTGGATGGACTCGCCCGAGCTGCCTGTCGCCTAAGATCAACCAACCAGACGAGGCCGGTGCTCCGCCAGTTTACGCAGCTATCATGGCGCAATTTTGGATGCCTTCATCGTAATTGCCTAACTCGGTGTGTCCGCTGTCTAACCCGTTGGCTGACATTGGAGATGCGCTCGCTGCCTTCTGAAACCTGACTGGCAACTAATCCAGCGCATCAGGCAAAAGCAGCCGGTCGGCAAACGACCCAATGGCGGATGCTGCTTCATTGACATTCAACGCAGATGCCCAGAACCAGTGGCATGATCGAATTACAAACATTCTTAGACCAAGCGTTACAGCGACACTCTCTTCCAGGCGCGGTGGCAATGATTGGGAACAGGCAAGGCGTAATTGCCTCTGCAGCATCAGGACTTTCTGATCCCTGCACGAACCGGGCGATGTCCTTGGACAACATCTTCCAAATCGCGTCGATGACCAAAATCGTAACGTCAGTCGCGGCAATGCAACTCGTCGAACGCGATCTCTTGTCTTTGGATGAACCAATCGACGAAATTCTCCCTGAACTTGCCAATCCAAACGTCATTGCCGGAATCGACGAAGACGGCCGTGTCCAGTTGAAGCCAGCGCAGTCTGCGATAACTCTCAAACATCTACTGACGCACACATCTGGCTTGGGATACGCATTTACCAGCGCCGAAATGGCGAATGCGCAAGGCGAGGTGGCCGCTGCTAGCATTGCCAGCATAACCTCCCCGCTTGTATTCGAGCCGGGCACAGATTGGCTTTATGGAGTGAGCACCGATTGGGTGGGGCGTGCTGTTGAGATGGTCAGCGGGCAGAGCCTTGGCAGCTACATGGATGAGCACATTCTTGGTCCCTTGGCGATGCATGACACAGGTTTTGCCGTCGCACCGCACGACGAGGGACGCAGAGTGGCCCTTCTTTCCAGAACGTCGGATGGCTTTGAGCCGTTTCCACTAGAAATCGGTGGTGGAGAAGCTGCCGAATTTCATTCGGGCGGGGGCGGGCTTTACTCCACCGCGGCGGATTACATGCGTTTTATGCGGATGTTGCTGAACCAAGGAATGGGAGAGGGAGCCCAAATAGTGGGTGAGGATTCTGTCGCTCTGATGTCGCGTAATCAGGTTGGTTCGATCCGGGCCGGAGCGTTTCAAAGCACAGTTCCATTGCTTTCAGAAGATTTCGACAGTTTCCCAGGCATGAAAACTGACTGGGGGCTCGGCTTTCTGATAAATCAAAACGCTGGTCCTCATGGGCGCGCTCCGGGCAGTCTGTCGTGGGCCGGACTGGCAAATTGCTATTTTTGGATTGATCCGGTGAACGATGTTGCGGGGCTTGTTCTGATGCAATTCCTGCCGTTCGCGGACAGGGCCGCATTGGATCTTTTGAATGGGCTTGAATCGGCTGTCTATCACTCCGCATGACTAAGAGTGGCCTTGGTCTGCTTCCCACCCCAGTTGTTGACATTCATGCCATCCGCATGGGTCCCTGAAATCTGCCCATCCGCCATTGTTTGCAACATCCGCCCCCCGGAGCAAATGGGTATGAAAGGGGTCGCCAATCGACTCCAAATTGAAGTTATGCTCTTTGAATAGGATACGGGTTGAAACACAGGCTAAAGCACTTTGGATATTACTTGGGTTTACTCAATTCTCACACCAAGGTCTGCCGCAAGGCCCCTGAAAACAATAGCAATTCACCCTCATATTGAACCGACTTCGTAATGCGGAGGTCACAGGTTCGAGTCCTGTAGGCGGCACCATCCCTTTCAATACATAATTCGAAGCTTACAGCTGGAAGGCCGTTCGGCTGGTTGCGCGTTTGGGTCCTGTTTGGAGCGCTTTGGGGAGGGTTCCAACGCCAGACCCGACGAAACGCCGCGAGTTGGGCCGGCTGCCGACAGTCCGCGACCTGGCGCGCTAGCCACGCAAGCCGCCATTCCGCTAACGGCCCAGTTGCGGACACAGCTTGCAGCTCATAGGCTCATAGCTGTGGGACGGCTCTATTCATTCGATCTCGTACGGGGTCTGGCTGCAGTTGCCGTCATGGCATATCACGCCGAACGGCTTGTTCCTCGGGGCTATTTGGCTGTCGATCTGTTTTTCGTGCTTAGCGGGTTTGTCCTATATCGAGCGTATTCGCCACGATTGGGCAGTCTGAGACAATTTTGCTCATTTACGCTGCGACGGATCGTGAGGCTCTATCCATTAATGTTTGTAGGGGCAGTCTTAGGGCTCGCGATCAACGGCGGTTCTCTTTTGACATTGCTCCTTGTGCCAACCGGCGAACAAGTTCTTTTCCCGGCAAACATTCCTCTGTGGTCACTCGTTTATGAATTGATCGCATCGATACTTTTTGCAGCACTTTTTCGTTATGGTCGCATGGTCTGGGGTGTGGTTTGGGTTGCTAGCGGCATCGTTTTATCCGTCGCAATTCTGACATACGGCAGTGCTGACCTTGGCTTCAGTCCTGAGACTGCCCAGCATGGTTTGTTTCGCGTGGGCTATTCTTTCAGCTCTGGGATCGCTGCGGCATACCTGGTTCAGGTCCGGCCGCGCATATCCAGATGGTGCATCCCATTCGCGCTCATGCCGCTGGCATTCTTCATGTGGCCCGTTGGCTCTGTGGCTGTAGATATTCTCTCAATTCTCTTCGTTTTTCCGGCTCTCACTATTGCTCTCGCATATTTCGAGACCGATCAACGATACATTGCCACAGAATTGGGTGGACTTTCCTACGCGCTATACGCGATCCATCATCCAATCGTTAAACAGGCAGATGGAGCAGGACTGCTTTACGTTCCGCTTTTCTTCGCGATCATCGCAGTGGCGTGGGCGCTTGAACGGTACTTTGACCGACCGCTGCGCCGACATTTGCATTTTTTGATTTCGCGAAGAGAGTCTTCGCCTGATTAAGTGTTTCGAAAACGTGCAGTGCCTTCCATCTGCTCGCCGGTTCATTGGAATAATGGTTGAAGCCGGTTTAAATTCGTTTGCCGACTTTTTCAGGTTTCACTGAGGTTGTGACATCACCACCAACTAATCGCCAAATGTCGAAACCGGGTCCCAAACGGCGGCTTGCCACCCAGTTTCGGTCATTCAACCCTATGCTAAACGCTCGCATTCTTACTGTTGGATGACGCCAATGGGCCTCATTACTTGACAGGAACGTATGCGCAGTGCCGAATGCAAATGCTTTGGGGGGCGGTTGATTAAAATTGGTACGCCCGCCTCCTGGGCAATAGCGCTGCGATTGTCGCCGTGCACAAAATAGGGGGACTTTATGAAAAGAATACTTTTGACGGCCGTTGCTGCCATTTTGATGGGGGCTGCTTTTCCGGCTACCGTAGCAGCGCAAGATGATCCGCCATTGCAGCCCGCCGAATATGTAGAGGTTAGCGCCATCCATATCGACGACGGCCATCAAGGCGATTACGCCAATCACCTTGCAACCTTCTGGCGCAGGTCAATGGATTACCGGGTCGAGCAAGGGTGGATCAACAGCTACGAAATCCTGGCCAATGTCCACGCTCGGGAAGATGAACCCGATCTCTATCTTTTGACGCGCTTCAGCGAGTGGACGACACCCGAAGAAGGCCGGGCCAGAGGGGAAGCCATGCGGGCTCATATGGCTATGACCGTGGACGAGATGCAGCAGGCATCCGCCGGTCGCGCCGAGTATCGGACTTTGGGAAGTGAAACATTGTTACGCCGATTGGTCTGGAACGACTGACAACTGCCGTAGCCTTGGTAGGTGGGCTGGCGATTGCTTCCATGAAAGGCAACGCCAGTCCGCTTGCCACCCAATTGGTCCCATTCCATCCGCATGGGTTCCTATTAGCTGCGCAACCACCACTGTCTTCGGCATACACTCCCGCAGCAAATGGATGTAGAATCTGACGCCAAACCGTTCCAGTGGTGCAATACGCAAAGCTGCGGCTGACAGGCCGTTCAGCTGGTTGCGCGTTTGGGCAAGATTCCGTCACGCGCCTGCTTTTATGCTCGCCTGCCGACGGGCACATTTCAACTACATCCAACGGCTGAACACTTGTTTGGCCGACCTTTTCGCCAAGAGCGCCCTTTCTCAGACGGTGGGCTTCGACAGGCTCTTGCGAATCGGCATTTATTCTCCTCGAAACCGGATCATCCCGAAGTCTGGCCCTTTGCCTGTTCGCACAGCTCGCTGTAATGCATAAAGCAAGCTTGGAAGCTGAGCGCCAAATATGCATGATCTGAAGACGCAACTCGAGACTCTCACGCCAGAGAAACAAATTGAAATCTTGCTCCGGCGGCTCGGCAGGTCCGAGCAGGCTCGCCTGGATGCAGAGTCGCTGCTTGAACGGCGTGCGCGTGAGCTTGACCGGATAAACTCGGAGTTGCGCACGCGAGAAGAGATCCTTCTTGAGCGGCTTGAACTGGGCAATAGGCAATTGCTGGCGGCGCAGCGCACCGCCCGCATCGCGACCATGCATCGATCCAGAGGCGGGCAATATCAGTTTTCGCCAGAATTCGCGGTAATATTGGGCCGTGATGCACGGGAAACTGTCGGACCGGAAATGTTGGCCGATGCAGTCCATCCGCTGGATCGGAAACGGGTAGCCAGGCAAACTATCGAGTTTTTGGCCGAGGTTTCGTCCACCTTGGATCACACATACGAGCACCGCATTATCCGCAAAAGCGATCGCGAGGTGCGCTGGCTCCGCTGGACGCTGCGGCGTGAGATCGACAGCGCAAACAAGTGGCAATCGGTTTTTGGAACAGTCCAGGATATTACTGAGCAGCGTCGGACTGAGCGCAGGGTTGCCGCGCTAGGTCTAATGGCGGAACGTCGCGTCAGGAATCTAACCAAACTGACTGGCGAGCTCGAAGAAGCACAGCTGTCACAGCAAAAGACATCGGAATTTCTACGGGCCATTATGGACGCGGTTCCGCAAGGAATTGCAGTCTTCGACCCTGACCTGAAACTGGTTACGTGGAATTCGCCCTTGGCCGAAATAATAGAATTCGATGCAGCGTCTCTAAAGATTGGTCTGCCGTTCGAGGCACCCCCGGTCCTTGGGGCGGATCAACCAAGCAATGCAGTAAGCGTTCACGAGATAGAGCGTGATGACAATGGGAAGATTGTCGACAAGACCTTCGAGCGCAATCTCAAGGATGGGAGGATCATTCAGGTCAATGTGGTTGGCCCCGATGATGGCACGATGATCAGGATCTATTCTGATGTAACGCGCTACAAGCAGGTCGAGCTGGAGCTTCGGACGAAAGGAACGCAGCTGTCCGAGCGGGTTCAGCAACTGGTTACGCTTTCCGGGGAGCTTCGCCGGTCAAGGATCGAGGCTGAGACGGCGAATCGTTACAAATCCCGCTTTCTCGCCATGATGAGTCATGACATCCGCACACCCATGAACGGCATACTTGGGATGTTGGAAACTCTGGCCGACAGCAAGCTTGATACCAAGCAAGCTCGCCAATTGGAGTTGGCGAAGGAATCCGGCAAGCAGCTGAATGTCCTGCTGAACGATATCATCGAGATTGTCAGGGCAGAAGCCGGCAAACTGGATTTGCAACCGGTTCCGCTGACCCTTTCAAGGACTATTGAAGGGATCACCGAATTCTGGGGCGTAGCAAACACCAATCCTGCCATATCTCTACATTGCGAACTTGGCGGCAATCTTCCTGTCGTAGCTATGTTGGACCCGGTCCGGTTCCGGCAGCTTATCGACAATCTGTTGTCAAACGCGCTCAAATATACGGGCAAAGGACGCGTTCGCTTGCGGGCTTTCGCAGTTGATAGCAATTTGCGCATCGAGGTCGTCGATGAAGGTCCAGGCATTTCCGAAGAACAGCAAAAAGGGCTGTTCATGGATTTCAATCGGCTGCAGAACATGGAGACCACCGGAGGCCAGAGCGCCGGACTTGGCCTCGCAATCTGCAGGCGTCTTGTCGAAGCGATGGACGGGCGCATCGGCGTTTCGAGTAAGGTCGGTAAGGGAAGCACCTTCTGGTTCGAAATTCCGTTGGCAGAGGAAGGTAACGGCGGTGCCGATACGCTGCAATTAGAGGGCCCTGCACCAATTCCAATTTCACTTGGGGGATCGCACGTTCTTGTCGCAGAGGACGTCGAGACGAACCGGGAGGTAATCAAGGCGATCCTGGAGCAGATCGGGTGTACATATGATTTGGCCAGCAATGGTATAGAAGCAATCGAACTGCTGCAGGACCAAGATTTCCAGCTCGTGCTGATGGACGTCAACATGCCTGAAATGGACGGGATCGAAGCAACCCGGGCAATCAGATCATCGCAGGCCGATTATCAAGGCATACCCATTATCGGCGTTACTGCGCATGTCATGCGGGAAGAGCAGGACAAGCTGTTGGCCGCAGGTATGGATGCGTTGGTGCCCAAGCCGATCGACCGTGAAATGCTTTACGCGGCAATGCGGGATTTGCTCGGCCCGGCCACAACGCTCTCCCCATCCGTATCTTCGGAAGCGGGCGATCATGGCAGCATTCTGGATATGGAAGCGGTGTCCATGCTTCTTGAGGCCATCCCGGAAGCACGCCGAGAGGCGATCCTGTGTGCATCGATGCAGGATATTTCTCAATTGTCTGAGCAATTGGTCGCGGCGAAAAAGGCCGGTGATGCTGATGCTACGCGGCGCGCGAAGCACAGTCTGATAGGGGTTGCGGGCAATATTGGAGCGTCGCGGTTGGCAGCAGCACTAAGCGGACAAAATGATGTAGACGCGGGCACGCTTCAATCGCTGGCGGCGGAAACCTTATCGGAAATCCGCCGCGCATTCGATTTGGAGCAAGAGCAGGCCGCCGCTCAATAAGCGCCTCGCCCAGTAATGACAGCAGGCACCGTTCGCAGGAGAAGGACGATGTCATGCAGAGGATTATGCCGCTCGACGTAATCGATATCCATTTCCACCTGCTCGGCAAACGGAATCTCGGCGCGGCCGGAAACCTGCCACGTGCAAGTGATGCCCGGTTTTGCATGCAAGCGGTGCAGCGCGCGGTCCCAGTAGGCATTCACTTCCTGCGGCAGAGCAGGACGCGGGCCCACCAGAGACATATCACCCGTCAAAACATTGAAAAGCTGCGGCAATTCATCCATCGACGTACGACGTAGCAATGCTCCGACCCGAGTAATGCGCGGATCACGCCGCATCTTGAAGCACACTGAATCACGGTCCGAATGCGCCTCTAGCTGTGCGCGGACGCGTTCCGCATCGATAATCATGCTGCGGAACTTCCACACCCTGAAAGGCTTTCCGCCTTCCCCAATGCGCGTCTGGCTGAAGAAAACCGGTCCACGATCTTCCAGCTTGATGGCAAGCGCGATGACAGCAAAGATGGGCGCAAGAAGCATCAGGCCGATAAAGGTCGCCATGAAATCGCCAGCACGCTTGATAGCCGCGGTTGGCGCTACACCGGTGCGGACCTCGACGGCATGAATGCAGGCCCGCGCCAGAAATGCCGCATTCCCGATAAGATATCGCTCCGCAAGCCGGCGCGGCTCCTGCGCAAGGCGCCATACCCATTCGCAACCCATCTCACGAACCGCCTGGGGAGCGCGCGGGATGCGATTGGAATAATAATCGAAAAGGCCGCCTACACCCATCTGTACGGATGCCGCGATGCTACCGGCATGGTCGGCCAGCCAGCGTTCCTGCATCGGGACGCCAAAACCTACGAGCAGCATGTCTGCGCCGCTGCCATTGATGCGGCTGATCAGGCCCGCGGTGTCCTCCCGGCGGAAATAGCCATGCTCGGCGCCCACGATCCGCAGACCAGGATAACGGCGCATCATTTCCAGCGCCGCGCCAATTGCAACGCCGTCCTCGCCACCAAGCAGAAACAGTGTGGCACCGCGCTGCGCGGCTTCATCGCAAATGAGCGGGAAGAGATCAGTCCCATTGAGATTGTCGCGATAAGACTTACCGGCAAGCCGCGCGGCTATGCGGACACCTGATCCATCAGGAAGCAGATGGTCGCAGTTTTGAAGCGCGTCCCGGTAGGCCGCGTCCTTGGCCGCGACATTGACGCAGTGCGCATTGATAAAACCAACGGTTGCCCGTTCGCGGCGGATCGCCTTTTCCACGAGCATCCGAGCCGTGGCGACCTTGTCACCGTCAAGCAGATCGAGGCCAAAGAGGCTGGTGGTCTTCGGCTTGCTAGCAAAGCGGGAAGGCAAGGAGCGCGTTGCCCAACTGTTATGCTGGGCTGCGGCGTGTGCGGTAGAGGTATCAAACGACTGGTACATGGCAAATCCTTCCATCGGTAACGACGGAGCATTCGCAGGAAGCGTGCCAGCCTGAAAAATACGTTCATAGTCAGGTATTTACGATAATTCATGAGCTTCCAGATGGTCGACAGACCAAACGGATTCGCATTTTGCAATGCCAATCAATGCATTTCGCAATTTACCGGGGCGTTTTGCATTTTGCCAAACCTGAAATAGTCCAGGAAGGACAGAATTCTGCGGGTTAGAGCGATTGGCACGCCTCTTGAAAGGTGACTGGTGGATTGATGCCAGGAACCTTGAAATGCTTTTGCTTGAACGCCTTGAATCCATGCTGCCGGAAGGGCTGAGGCCTATCCTGCGCGGCTTGGTGGCCTACGGTCTGGCGGAAGCAGGCTCACGCATTTTGCGCGTATTCGCGATCATTGTCATCGCGCGCCAAGTTCCCCCTGCGCAAATCGGCGTGGCAGCGCTTGCTCTTGCCGTTTTCGAAATCGTCCGCGTTCTTGCCAATAGCGGTATCGGGCAGCGCATCATCGCGGCCAGCGATGCAGAGCTGCCAGGCATCTGCAATGCAGCGCACCGGCTGTTCTATATATGGTGTACGGGCGTCGCGCTGGTGCAGCTGATTGTCGCTGCGATTATCTGGCTGGCGTTTGCACAGGGTGAGATCGCCTTGATGCTGGTTGTTCTGACCGGCGTGTATGCGCTGATGCCGGGCGGTCTGGTTCGGGTATTCCTGCTGATGCGTGACGGACGGCTCGGTACGACAGCGCGCATCGGCGCGGCGCAGACCATGCTCGATCACGCTCTGTCCATGGCGCTAGCGCTCGCTTGGCCAAGTGCCTGGGCAATCGTCTTGCCCAAACTTCTGACTGCTCCGGTTTGGCTTATTCTGGTTCGCCGGGCGCGAAAATGGTCTCCCGCGCCCGGCGTCACCCCTGCCCCTGCAAGGCAGTTCATGCGCTTCGGAGCGGGCGTATTGGGCACCGAACTTGTGGTCGCTGCACGCCAGCAACTGGACAAGGTTGTGATCGGTGCGCTGCTCGGCACCGAAGCGCTCGGCTATTACTATTTCGCCTTCAACGCCGGAGTGGGGATCACCAACAGCTTTATCGCCGCACTTTCCATTGTTCTTTTTCCGCAATTGTGTTCGGAGAAGGATAATTCCAAGCGCCGCCAGCGGCTCATCCAGGCCACGATCCTGTCGCTTGTGTTGTTTGTGCCGATCATCGCGGCACAGGTTCTGCTGGCCGACATTTACGTGCCGCTGTTGTTCGGCGCGCAATGGACCTCTGTTGCACCTTTGGTGGCGATCCTTTGCCTTGCCGGCATACCTGCCATCTTCGGCGCGCTATGCACCGCGTGGCTGCGCGCCACGGGCCAGCCGGAGCGTGACGCTGCCATCGCGCTGGCCGCTTCTGCTGGCGCCTTGCTTGCCCTGTGCGGCGGTACCTCCTTCGGCCTCACCACTGCTGCATGGGCCTATGTTGCCGCGCTCTGGTTGATCCAGGTGCCTATCGCATTCGTCATACTGTTTCGCCTGCCAGGCCGAACTTCCCCAACATTTCCTCAAGCCCTGAACGGAGCAAGCTCATGATCTATGATGCCGCCCAAAACCGACCAACTTTTTCCGTGATTGTTCCGGTCTACAATGCTGCCGAAACGATTGAAGACACAATTGCTTCAATCCGCAGTCAATCGCTCGAAGATCTCGAACTGATTTTGGTCGATGATGGTTCTAGCGATGACAGCTTGCTGAAAATGCTGCGTCTGGCTGGCAGTGATCCGCGTGTCAGACTGGTCGCACAGCCGAATGGCGGCGTTTCCGCTGCGCGCAACCGCGGCGCTGCAATTGCGCAAGGTGGATTGTTGGCATTCTGCGATTCCGATGATCTTTGGCATGCGGAAAAGCTTGCCGCCCATCACGCCTACCATTTGGCGAATCCTGCACTTTCCGGAAGCTATGCGCAGATTGCCTTTGTTGAAAGGCACTGTTCCGCGTCACATCAGAAGCGCACATTGTCGAGCGTGCCTGACGGAGATCTGACACTCGCACAGATCATTGGCGAGAATCCCGTCTGCACCACATCAAACCTTGTGGTGACCCGCGCCGCATTCGAACGCATCGGGGGATTTGCCGAAGGCATGAATTATGCCGAAGATCAGGAGTGGCTGGCCCGCGCGGTGACGCAGGGGGAGAGCATCTCCGGCATTGACGAGCTTTTGGTGGGCTACCGTCTCTCGCCGGGCGGCCTCTCTGTAAATCTGGAGCAGATGTATGCCGGATGGCGCGAACTGACCGGTCTCTATGGTGCGGACCAAGATACCGCCGCTGCCGAAGCCATTTACTGCCGCTATCTTGCGCGCCGTGCCTTGCGTGGCGGCAATCCTCCTGCGGATGCCCGCCGCTACGCCTTGCGCGGCCTTTCGCTCAACCCCTCAGCCTTTCTGTCCGACATGCGCCGCGGTGGCGCGACCCTGATTGCAGCATTTGCTGCCGGGGCGATGCCTTCATCCATGCGCTTGCGCCTTTTCGCCTGAAACACACTTATCCAAGGTATATTTCCATGCATTCTCCCGAAAAAATTTCCGTCATCATGCCTGTCTACAATGTGGAAGCCTATATCGCAGAAGCGATCCAGTCCGTGCTCGACCAGACCTACGAAAACTTCGAACTGATCGTTGTTGATGATGGCGGCAGTGACAGCAGTATGGACATTGTGCGCAGCTTTCAGGATGGCCGGATCTGCATTGTCAGCCAGCCCAATCGCGGTCTGGCAGGTGCGCGAAATACCGGCATCGCCAATTCCAGCGGATCGTTTGTTGCATTGCTCGATTCCGATGATCGCTGGCACCGCGATAAACTGATGCTGCATGCGATCCACCTGCGCACAAACCGCATGGTCGACGTAAGCTATTCCGGCTCGCAAATGATCGATGCGCAAGGCAAGCCACTGGCTCTCGCGATGCGCCCCAGACTGAATGGCATATCGGCCGCACATATCCTCAAACGCAATCCCGTCGGTAACGGTTCAGCGCCGGTAATCCGCCGCACAGCGCTGGATCTGGTGCGATTTCTCCACCCTCAAGAGACGGGCCGCCCCTGCTGGTTTGATGAGAATTTTCGCCAGTCCGAGGATATTGAGCTGTGGATCCGCATGTCAGCCGGTTTCGCTTGCCGCTTCGAAGGCATTGACCCTCTTCTGACGGAATATCGCATCGTCGGCGGCGGTCTGTCGGCCAATATCGTTCGGCAGTTTGAATCCTGGCAGCGTGTCATCGATAAGGCGCGTGATTATGCTCCTGACCTGATCGCTGATCATGGCAATGCGGCTGCAGCTTATCAGCTGCGCTATCTGGCGCGGCGCGCTTTGCAGTTGGGTGATTACGGATTTGCACGGTCGCTCACGATTCAGGCGCTGCGCCGCTATCCCGGAATTCTGTTTGAAGAGCCGAAGAAGTCGCTTGTGACTGCCGCGGCAGCATTGGCGAGTGCGGTTTTGCCGCAGACCATGCTTGCCCGCATGGCGCAACGCACGCTCGGCCAGGCAGGTGCGGCATGACTTTCATGAGCTGCATTCACTTGAATACGGATTTCGCCATGGGCGGCGTCACCAAAGCGCTGAGTCTGTTCGATCACCCCGATCTGCGTGAGTTTGCCCGCAGCCGGGTCATCCCTATCGATCCGCGCAGAGTGACTGCGCCGCGCCTCGATGCTGAAATTGTGATAAACCACGCCACTCCGAACTGGGCGAGCTTGCCGTTCTATTTCATGCTCCGCCTACGTCATCGCCGATCGTATCTGGTGCATATCGAACATACTTACACAGCTTCTTGGGAAGCTGCACATGTGCCTGACACGGGCCGTTTTCGGGCGATGCTGAAGTTGATGTACGCCAATTTCGATCAAATTGTTGCGGTATCCAAAGCGCAGCGTGAATGGCTGTTATCGACTGGTGTTGTACCGGCCGCGAAGATCCGCGTCATCCATCCATGGAGCGGTACGCGCGGACTTGATAAGGTTTCTCCGCTGGAAATTGATCCCACCCAGCCTCTTAAAATCGGCGCTATCGGTCGTTTCGACGAGGCCAAGGGATTTGATACGCTGATCCGGTCGATGGGCCTGTTGCCACGAAGCAAATTCGAACTTACCCTAGCTGGCGCCGGACCGGATGAAGACCTTTTCCGCGCCTTGGCCAGGGGCGTTCCGAATGTCCGCTTCGCTGGCAAGGTGGATGACGTCGCCCGGTTCTATGAGCAATGCGATCTGATCGTTGTTCCGTCGCGCAGGGAAGCCTTCGGCCTGGTCGCCGCAGAGGCGCGCATGGCTGGGCGCGCAGTGCTCGTCAGTGATTGCGATGGCCTGCCTGAACAGGTCTTGGGTTGCGGCATCGTGGACGATTGCAGCCGCCCGGGAAGCCTTGCGCGCGCAATAGAAGAAGCTGCACGGGCCGATCTGGCCAGGATGGGACGCAAGGCACAGCTTTCCATGGCAGGTGCAGAAACCAGCCGTGTGTCAGCCTGGCTTGCCCTGTTCGTGCAGGCTCGGCGCGCACTGGGCGAATGCCAGCCGGACCTGGACACCGGCGAAACTCTTCTGGCTGCCGATTGCTAAGCCGTTTGCTCTTCGTGTCGCTATCGAGTGACGGCTCACAGGGACCTCGGTTGCGCGATGCAACCGGGGTTTTTTCCGTTTTGCAAATAGCGTGTAGTGGATCTGGCGTCAGGCCTGCGGTGCGCGCCGCATGTCAATTGCACGGGCTGAAGGCAAGCGCTTACAAGCGGTGCCAGACCATGACGGTAATCAATGCAGGTTTGCAGCTACCGATTGCCGGGCGGCGACGCCCAGAAGAGCCAGACCAGGCCAATACAGATACGCCAGTATCTCGAGGTTCTCTCCGAAGCTGTAGAATACCAATACCAGCACCATAGACAGACCGATGCGGCCAAGCGGATGGGATATGGCCAGCTTCGCCATGACCAGCGCAGCGATCAAAAGCGGAATGGCAAGTGCGAGCAAGCCGGTCACACCTTTTACGAACAGCAGTCCGTACCAGCTGTGATGGCTGCCGATGGGCATGTATTCGACCAGATGCGGACCGCTTTCAACGATACCATGCCCGAACCACGGCGCTTCGTTCTGCCAACGTTCCATTGCAATGCGGCCAAGCGCAGCGCGAACGCGGCTACTGTCTGCGCGGGCACTGCTGAAATCGCTGACGAGTTGGTCAGCGATTTCCACCAGGATAGGTGCGAGCAGCCCGAGCGCGAGGATAGCTGGAGCACCGAGCCACCAGATCCACGATTTTCCGAGGCGAGAAATCGCAAAGCTCACCGGCCAGATTAGCACGAGGGCTACCAGAGCAAGGCGCGACTGGGACAGGATAGCCATCAGCAAAGCCGCAGCAATGCCGACAAGTTTCCAACGGATGTTTTTCTCCTCGGCGGCGCAAAGTGCATGTATCACAGCGACCATCCCGGCTGCTGGCGACCAAGGCGCGAAAAACTGCCAGCGCGGTGTCCCCGCGCCAGGTTCGATCGTGTAGAGGATTGTCGCGAAGTACTCAGGCCCAGATCCGCCGAAGATCTGCAAGGGCGAAACCCAAAGCATTTCCGGCAATCCCGCATAAGGTGCGATCACGAAGATCGGCAGCACAACCAGTGTCTGGCGGCCCAATTTGCACACGGCGCGGTAAATAACTTCTGCGCGCACGTTCAAAACAGCTGCGGCAAACGGGAACAGCGCGATCAGCGCCCAGCCCTTGGCCCACCCAATTGACGATTTGATGGTTTGCCCGAAGCCAAAACCATTGGTGGCATGACCGGTCAACAAAATGACCTCCATCGCGGCCATCCCGATCAACAGCGACCATATTAATGCACCAAGCTGCAAGGGCCGTTGCGCGGCTGGCAGTGCTGGCGCTGCAAACAATTTCCATCCTGCGATCATGGCCAGAACCCAGCCGAGGGAGGGCCCCGCGATATAGAGCCCGCCCACCAGCCATAGCAGCCACGTAGCGCCGATGGTGCCAGCGATCAGGCGCTCGGCAGCAATTTGGCAAGGATCGGTTGACGAAGCCATGCGAGAGCAAATCCCATGATAATGAAAATGGATGCAGCGATTGCGCCCAGCAAGGCAATCAGAAGCGAAGGAGAGGACTGATCCGCTGGCAAGGAAGGCACTTCAAAAGTCTGGACCAACGGATAGGAAGCAAACGGGTCAGCCTTATTGGTGTCGAGCCGTGCCAGCGCGGAGGAAAACGTTGCCTCTGCTACGCGATGTTCGCGCAGCAGATCTGCAAGTTCGCTTGCCTGCACAACCAATTGCGGATTTTGCGCGTTCTGTTCGCCGATCTGGTTCCGGATTTCCGAAACGATTGCATTCGCGCCAGCGGCCATGCCTTCGGCGCCGATCAATGCTTCGAACATGCGTTCCCGGCCATCGCTGACTGAAATGTCTGCGAAACCGAGCAAGGCCTGGCTGGAAAGGCCGCTAACCGCGCCGCCACGCGATACGATCTCGCTGCGCAAGGCATCACGCTCTGCTTCCAGCTCTTCGCGTACGGCATGAGCCGTCCCCAGAGTGCCGCTCGCTTCGGTCGCTTCGGTGTTGATATCGGCATAACGATCAAGCAGCGACCGGAACACCGGGTCAGCTTTCAAACGCAGTGCGCGGCGAACGTTGGCAGGCGAAATATCGAGCACAGAGGCCAGGCGTGAGCGCACCGCGCTTTGCTGTGCCCGTCCAGCACGCGCTTCCCGCTCGCGTGCCCGCAAATTATCAACCGCACCAACGCGTGTATCGAATTGTTCAAGGCTCACGAGCCCAGTGCGGCCCTGAAATTCCAGCAAGGCCCGCTGCGTTTCCTGCACCTGCCCTTCAAGCTCTGCGATATAGTCGAGGTCCGCATCTTCGCGTCCCGCGGCTTCATCGCGCCGCAGTTCTGCCAGGATTGTCAGGAATGTCGAACGCAGCGCTTCGCCGCGCGCTTGGGCGAGTTCCGGTGTCGCGCCGGTGATGCGGATTTCGATCAGATTGGTCTGGTCCACCAGTTTGATGCTGGGTTCCGGAAACGATGCCGGATCTTCCCCAAGGCTTTCCGCTGTGCGTGTGCGCGTAGTATCCGACATCAATAGACGCTTGTAGTTCTCGGTGGGACTGAGCGACGTGCTGGCAAACGCGGAAGACGTTACCGTGGTCGCCTGGCCGACATCATTGAGATTAAGCGAGCCGCCAACGCCTGAACCGGGCAGAATCAGCGTGGTCGCGCTGGAGTATTTAGCCGGTGCGAAAACCAGATATGCAGCGGTTATGCCCCATACCAGCAGCAAAGCCGGAGCAATTGCCATGATGTAGCGGCGGTAGCGGCCAAAAGATGGCAGGCCATCGCGCACGATGTGCCACAGGCGAACCAGGCGGCGCGGCTGGTGCTCAGCCTGGGTAGTTGCTTGTTGCAACATCAGTTCGTGACCGTCTGTTCAAGAAGGATAGCCGGTGTCAGAGTACTGGCGGCGTTGGACACAAGACTGACCGCGTCACGCAAATTCATCCAGCGGCTGTCGTAACAGGCAAGCGCATCACCCGGCATGAGATAGGGATCAAAGTCATCACGATTTGCGTGACGGACCAGCTCCTCCACTTCGCGCTCGACCACCACGGATTGACCAGTCATCGGGTTGCGGCTGATCAGAACGGCGCGGCGCCCTGCATTCATGGCAGAGCCGCCAATACAATTCATCGCTACCAAACCCTGCAGGAACCGGGTGCCATACGGCAGGCTGCCGGTCCGTTCGCTGATTCCGGCGCCTGCATTGTTGTTGGCTGGGCGAGACAAGTTGGACATGTGAACGCGTATGCCTGGCTGGGTAACGACCGATGGTCGCACAAGGTTGGGATCGAAGCAGCCGGTCGACGGAACTATCAGCCGGTCACCGGGTGCCAGCAGAACATCACCCACGCTGGTGCCATCATGGCTGGCGCGCAGATCAAGCACCATCATCCGGTCATGGCGGACCAGCCCGATCTGGCGGATATCGGCATCCGGACGCACCCCGCCTGCAGCACGCAGGGCAGTGGATACGGTGCGGCCGACATTCGTATCACCATATGCAGCGCCTTCGCTCTGGCCGACGCGGTTTTCAGGAGTACGCTCGCCGGCCCGCACGCTGCCGGGATTAAATACCGCGCCGCTTACAGCGATGGAAACGCCCGCGCTTTCCAGCAGATTGATGCGCACGGCATTGCGCAGCGGGCGGACAATTTCCTGCGCCATCAATTGCGTGCGCAGACGGCTTTCAAGATCGGTCTGCGATAATCCGATGGCACTGATCCGACCAAGGCCGTTGATGCTCAGATGGCCATCGTCACCGATAACATAAACGCCGCTGACCCGGTCTGTATCGCCAAGAACGTCCAGACGAAGCCTGTCCCCCGGTGCAAGCAATAGTCCGACGGGGTTGGCCATGTTCGCTGTAGGAATGGCAGGCAGTGCTGTGGGTGTGTGGGAGCAGCCATAGGTTGCAGGCTGCGCGCGCTGCTGGGGCATCCATGCGGCACCTTCGTAATTGGCAGGAGCATGGCCCGCAACGCACCCCCCAAGCAGGGCCGCGGCAATGGCGAGGGTCAATGATGTGGCACGCATGGGACAATTCTCCGAGTGGGATTTGTCCGCTGCTTTTCAATCATCGTGCCAACTGGGTTTTCCGACAGTTTTCGGACAAATCGCGTTCTCAGATTGCCATTCTGTGCATTTTGCGACGAAAAATGTTGCAATTTGCGAAGGCTGTTTTGCATTTTGCAACAGTTTAGCGCTATGCAAATGTGCGGAATGGCAGATTGCCAAGCTTTTTGCATTTGGCACGTCTCGTGCTTGCTTAATAAGGTAGTCAAACTGCCGGAGTGTCTGATGAAGGGTGTCATTTTTACCGAGTTGGTCAATTTCATGGAAGATGCCGTGGGCGTCGTTTTTGCCGATGAAGTGCTCACAAAAGCCGATCTGCCAAACGGCGGTGCATTCACCGCCGTCGGTTCCTACCCCTCTGCTCACGCATTGAAGATGGTCGATATTGCGTCGGAAATGTCCGGTATTCCCGGAGACGAACTGTGCCGCAAATATGGCTCATTTCTGTTCGGTCGATTTCAGGTGCTGTTTCCCGATATCATGAAGCTCTACGCCACTGTCGATGCGCTGCTCGATCATGTCGGGCCGCATATTCATGAAGAAGTGCGCATTCTGTATCCCGGCGCACAGCCGCCCAGCGTTGTCACAACACGCGACGGTGATGACCTTGTCGTCACCTATGAATCGCATCGTCCCCTGGCCCATATCGCCTATGGCCTGATCGCGCAGAGCATAAAACATTACGAAGATCCGCGCATTCTGACGTGGGAAGCCAATGCAAGCGGCAACCGGGCAGTCTTCAAACTGGCGCCTCCGGCATGAGCAAAGCTGGCGCCAACATTCTGATTGTTGAAGACGCAATTTCCATCGCGCACACCTTTGCCGGTATCCTGGAAGGGGCCGGCCATCATGTGCAAATGGTCGAAACGGGCGGCGCTGCGGATGACGCAATTGCCGGGGCCGATCAACCTTTCGACATCATTCTGCTGGATTTGCAGCTTCCCGACTATGACGGGCTGGAGTGGCTTGAGGATAGACCGGGGCTGGTCGAGAAGAGCACTATCATCGTTGTGACAGCTGATGGCTCGATCAACCGCGCCATCACTGCCATGCGGCTGGGCGCCTATGATTTTCTGGTCAAACCGGTCGCACCGCCACGTTTGCTCACCACCGTTCGCAATGCATTCGAGCGGCAGGATTTGGTGGAGAAGGTCGAAACCGCGCAGAAACTGGTGGGGCGTGACACGTTTCAGGGCTTTATCGGCAAGTCACCCAGCATGCAGGTCGTTTACCGCGCAATCGAAAATGTCGCACGATCAGCCGCCACAGTTTTCATCACCGGCGAAAGCGGTACGGGCAAGGAAGTCGCCGCCGAAGCAATCCACAATTCCGGCCAGCGCGCCAGAAAGCGTTTTGTGGCCATCAACTGCGGCGCAATTCCGGAAAACCTGCTCGAATCCGAGATTTTCGGCCACGTCAAAGGCTCTTTCACAGGCGCGGTTGCCGACCGGAAGGGCGCCGCGCGGGAAGCACATGGAGGAACCCTGTTTCTCGATGAAATCTGCGAGATGGATCTGGCTCTGCAAGTTAAACTGCTGCGCTTTCTGCAAACGGGGATGGTGCAGCCGGTCGGCTCGAACCGGCCTGAAGCTGTCGATGTGCGTGTGCTATGCGCCACAAATCGCAATCCCGCTCTCGAAGTCGCAGAGGGACGCTTCCGCGAGGATTTGTTCTACCGGCTGGCAGTCATCCCTTTGGAGCTGCCGCCCTTGCGTGAAAGAGAAGGCGATATCGGGCTGATAGCGCAGACGTTTCTAGATCGCTTCGCAGCCGAGGAAGGCAAAGCGTTCGATCAATTGGCACCAGATATCCTCGCGTCGCTCCAAAGCCGGCGGTGGCCCGGCAATGTTCGTGAGCTGCAGAATACAATTCGCCGTATCGTTGTCATGAATCCCGGACCTGTTCTGGAACTGGAAACCTTCGCCAGAGATATCCCAGCCCCGCCCCCCGCACCAGTTGCAGGCTTGGCGCCTCATAATTCACAATCACGTGTTCAACACGTCCAAATCACGGACTACGCCAGTGCTCCTGCAATCGCGAACGGCAACGTTCCGATGACTCTGGCGGACGCAGAGCGACAGATTGTAGAAGCCGCAATCGAAAGAGCAGGCGGCAGCATTCCGAAGGCTGCAGTAGAGCTCGATGTAAGCCCATCAACAATTTACCGGATGCGCGGCCGGTGGAATTCGTAGATTGACCTTTGAAGGGTGGACTTCAGGTTTTTGCTGAATTTAGGCTAACCAATTCGCCGATCATGGTCGCAAAACCCGGAATACGGTAACACGCTGTTCCCTAAGGAAACAGGCCTTGTATTGCGGGGCTCACAGGTTGCATTCCTGTAAACGGAATCATGCCTTTCAGAAGTGCTTTGCGCGAGCTGCCATTCTGCCCACGACCCTACTGACGACCCGGATGGCACATCGAGTTTTGCGAGCCAGGTGTCGCCCAACAAACCAATTGCAAGTGTGCCGCGCGGTGATAGTCTTCATGCTTACATTGGGGGGACTGATGATGAAGAAGTTGGTGGCCGTTGCGGCCATGCTCGGAGCACTGTGTACCGGCACGGCAGCGCAAGCTGACATTGTTACGGATTGGGCTCAGTTCGGACGCACAATCGCAGGCGGGGACGATTCGCCTAGCTCGCCCGAGCATTTCTTTGCTCAAACGCAGCTTGCGTTAGCAATGTTTGAAGCAGCAAACGCAATTGAGCAGGAATACGAGAGCCATCTAGCGGTTCCTCCAGAGGAGGCCGCGGCGTCCGTAGAAGCGGCGGTCATGACTGCGGCGAAAGACGTCTTGCTGGCTCATTTCAGGTCGAGAACGGAAGATATTGAGCGCAGCTATGAACTTGCCTTGGCCACGCTTCCTCAGGGCGATGAAACAGAGCGGGGAATTGCGGTGGGCACACGAGCAGCTGCTGCGGCGTTAATGGCCGGAGCTGTCGATCCTGAACGCGTTGCGAGCCCTTATCGGCCATTCACGGCTCCTGGCACCTGGGTCCCTGTTCAATTGCCTGTGTTCCCCGATTGGTATGCGAATTTGCCGTTCTGGTCGCTTGAAGATCCGGAATCCTACATGCCGCCTCCGCCGCCCGAATTGAGCAGCGAAGTCTGGGCGCGCGATTTTGATGAAGTCAGACGGCTTGGCGGAAGAGAGAGCACGGAAAGGACATCCATTCAAAGCCGCATCGCCAGGTACCGGATCACACCGATCATCATGCCTACACTTGAAGCGATCGCGGACATGCCCGGTCGAAGCACTACGGCGAATGCGCGAATGGTTGCGCTGCTTTACATGGCAACAGACGATACTGGTGTAATTACCGGTCTGGCAAAGCTGCGGAATAACTTTTGGCGGCCGATTACTGCCATCCGGAACGCGGACATGGACGGAAATCCGGAAACGGAAATGGACCCCAACTGGGAGCCCTATATTCGTACACCCAACCATCCTGAGTATCCTTGCGCGCACTGCAGCTGGGCTTCGGCGGCTGCAGAGGTATTGAAGGCGGAAGTCGGTGACGCACCTCCTGGTGGAGTGCAAGTTGGCTCGCGGTCTCTCGACTATGCGGTTGTGCAGGTGCTGCCTACTTTTGACCAGTGGGTGGAGGAAGTCTCATTTTCACGGATTGTTGGCGGCGTTCATTATCGTTTTTCCAACGATGCCGCCGAAGATATCGGGAGGACGGTTGCGGCAGAAACATTGAAGCTGATGCCGCCGCGGCAATAGTCCAATAGGAACGCTTCCCAGATGCAGGCGGTCACAGGTTTTAGTCCTGTAGGCGGCACCGTCCCTTTCACCAGAGACAAACCAAGCTTTCGGCTGAAAAGCCGTCAGGATAGCCGCCGGTTTTGGTCCTGTTTGGTCGATTTGGGCAAAACTACCTTACTCCTGGGAAGGAGCATGGAGCGGAATAGAAGAGGTACATTTCTTCTACAGCTTGCGCCAGGAAGCGCAGAAGTCGTTACGCTATAATTCCTCTGCAGCAGCGATAAACCGCAGAGCGAGAAGTTCCGCCGCGCGCCTGATCGCCGCGCGATCTGTCTCGTCACCGACCGCATATGTGTACGCCGGTATGTTGTATCGTTCGAAAAACCAGTTCTTGGCCGTGCCCGATCCAGGGTTGGCGTTGCGCCGCTCTATTGTGAACGGATAGCCAGGGATTGCTTGCCCTTGCCCGCCGAACGATTACGACAAAAACCGCTCCCGTGCTTCGTTTGCCTCGTCTTCCGCCTGCACATAAAACAGGTTTCGCTGAGTTGAATGGAAATCGATCATGGCGATCGGTCGTATGCAAGGCGGAAAGGCTTCTGTTCTCACTGACGGCCTTCAACACTTGCCTGATGGCAAATCGAAGCCGTCGGGAACGGCCACCCGTGGAAACCAATTCGAAAGTTCGGGCCTGCAGATTCGGCAGTGGGAGCACATTTTCCTTCGACATTACCGTTCCGGCTGGTGCACATGGAGGACAATAGCGTCGGCCAAGAGGTGGAGAACGGTCTGGGAATGGCAAGACATTGGCTTTTACTGGCAAGTGCGTTCGGGCTCACCGCCTGTGCAACGATGCCGACTTCGAATGCGACGCTCGCTCCGAGGTTCGCGCCGGATTGCCAGGCGATTGGCAGCTTTCTCTCAAGTGCGGTCGGCGAAGGCCGGGTGGTCGGGGCATCTGCCTTGGTCTGGCAGGACGGACGCGAGGTTTGTTTCGAGAACGCGGGTTTGTCGTCGCGCGAAGATAACCGTCCATTTGCGCGCGATACGCTCGTACAGATTTTTTCCATGACCAAGCCTGTAACCGGCGTCGCGCTGTTGCAGTTGTGGGAGCAGGGTAAATTCGGGCTCGACGATCCACTCTATTGGCATCTTCCCGAATATGAATATCTGCAGGTAGCAACCGCAATCGGAAGCGATGGCAATCTTGTGCTGCGCGATCCATTGCGCCCGCCAACTGTCCGTGACGTCATGCGCCATACGGCTGGCTTCACCTATGGTGATTCAGGTGAGCCGGCAGACAACGTCTGGAATCGGCTGGAACCGCTGTCAGCAGACAATACCCTCGCCGAATTTTCCGAGAGGATGGCGCAAGTGCCGCTTCTTGCAGATCCTGGTACCCGCTGGATCTATTCGGCCGGCGTTGATGTTCAGGCACGGCTCGTCGAAGTCTTATCCGGCATGGCGTTTGACGACTACGTGGCCGAAAACATTTTTACGCCGCTACGCATGACCGACAGCGCCTGGGAACGCGACCGTGCGGATATTGACCGGCTGGCTCGCATTTACATCGCCGACGAGCACGGCTCCTTGAACCCGATGCCGCGCGAAGAATGGCTCACGCCGAATTTCTACGGGAAGCCGATGACAATGGGCGGCGCTGGCATCGTTACCACGGTGGACGATTACATGCGTTTCGCCCGCATGCTCTTGAATGAAGGCGAACTGGATGGACGCCGGATTCTGCAACCGGCGACGATCCTGCTTATGGCCACAGACATGCTCGACCCACGCATATCCATGGAAGATCGCATGTGGCTGCCGAGTAAGGGGGCAGGAGGCTTCGGATTAAACGTTTTCGTGCGCAATTCGCCGCCCATGTCGGCGGAAGAAAACAGGGGAACGGTCGACGAATTTTTTTGGGATGGCTTGCCGTCGATGCTGTTCTGGGTGGACCCTAGACAGGACATGGCAGTCGTTTTTGCAACGCAAAAAGTCCCGTTCGACAATGCAATGCATCACGATTTTCGCGATGCTGTCTATGGCGCAGAATATTCAGGTGTCCCGCCGGAATAAGCGTACGCAGACGCCAATGGGGCCAACCTGCTTTGTGTTCCCGCTCCCATCGTTGCTAATCTTGGTTCCATTGGCCGAGCGCCAGGCACCCAGTCATTGACGGCAAACGGATCGTTGGCAGACCATCCGCTTCAAGAAGGTCAAAGCCGCAAATCCGCCACTCGGCTAATCCAACAGGAAGTCCCTGACTGCCTGAACGAATTGCGCCGAGGCAGGCTCCCTACCCAAGAGCAGGTGATTGCTGCTGTTGACGCTACAAAATCGCGCATCCGGTATCTGCGAGGCCATGTTAACACCGACACCAAGGGGAATTCGCTGATCTCGCTGTGAATGCACTACCAGCGTCGGGCATTTAACCTTTGCCAGGCTGTGTCTGACATCGAGTGTCGAAAAGGCCTCGAGGAACCGTACCGCATTGCCAGGCGATGTCGTGAGCCGCTGGAACTCGTCGAACCATGACAGTTCCTCTACCGTCGCATCCGGCATGAAACTTTGAGAGAACATATTGCGATACACGGGATTGTCCCGGCCCCAACCCGTTTCGGTAAGCACCATCACGGCTTCGCGTTCCCGGACCTCTTCTTCGTTCGCCGTATGCCGCCAACCGCAGGGATAGCCTCCAAAAAGTACAAGCTTGCTTACTCGCTCCGGATAACGCGCTGCAAATTCGATGGACACCGCAGCACCCTGACTGATTCCGAGCAAAGGAAATCTGTCGAGACCCGAGGCATCGGCAACCAGCTTCAGATCGTCGACAAAGCTTTCGAAATCGATGTCAGGGACATCCCAATCAGAAAGGCCACAACCACGCTCATCGTAACGCACCAGATGAAAGGTTTCGGCTAGCTGCCGAAAAAGAGGGCTCCAGATTGGCGCTTCCCAGTCCAGTTCCAGATGATTGAGCCAATTCGCAGCTTTGATAAGCGGAGGGTTATTCTTGTCGCCGACACGTGCCCAGGCAATGGATGCCTTGTCCTTCGCCTGGACAAAGCGGATTGACTGCCGGGGTGCGGCGGCCTTCATTGCCAAGCCGACATTCGGCACCGGACCGGCAGCAGTGTGCCCCTCCTTGGAAAACTCCGGCGGAGTTAGTCCTGCTTCGCGAAAACTCCGCTGCAGGTCTGCCTGCAACTGATCAGCCTGGGCTTCCATTCCAATCGCGCGTTTCGAAGCGACAGCGTTCTCCGCCGCTTCGTGGTCGAAAGGAGCTTCGGTCAGCCATCGCTCGGCCCACCTGTCACTATCGATGGTCGAAAACTGGTTCGCCAAGGCTGCGCGCTTCGCGATTTCGAAGCGCAATCTAGAAAGTTCGTTCCGCTGCTGGCCAAGCCAAATCATGAATTCAGGCTGGTTCGAAAGTTCGCAATCTTCCAGCATCTCACTGTCAGACATTTCCCATGCTTTCGCCAGATCATCGGGAGCGGCAGCCGGGTCTCGAACGGTTTCCCGAACTGCCAAATAGTCCACTTGGATGCCTTGAAGTTCGAGCCTCACGCCTTGCCGATCAGCCAATAGCCTCTCGGTATCTTCGGAATTCAAGACCGTACGCAACTTGCTGAGCGACCAGCGAAGCGATGCGCGCGGATCATCCGGAAGTTCCCAGAACATATCGCATAACGCAGACCTCGTGTGTGAACCCGGTTCAATAGCCAGATATGCGATAAGAGCTCGCGATTTGCGCGAAGCGGGAAGCGCCACAGTCTGTCCATCTTTGCGCACAGATACGGAACCCAGGATATTGATCTGAAGCACGTCGCCCCCTCATTTAAATCTTATGCCGCTTTGCGGCGCGGCCTGGATTTCATCGGTTCTGCTGTCTTTAGGTTGGAGAGAAGCTGCACTGCGTCCCCCATACCCTCACGCTCGGCATCGGCGAGAGCTGTATTGCCCCAGCGATCTTTCTGCTCTGCATCGGCACCGATCGACAAGAGAAAACGCACCACGCCGACACGACCTTCAGATGCCGCAAGATGCAAGGCTGTTCGTCCGTCGTAGTCAGCTTGCAGGATGTCCGCACCGCTGGCAACCAATCGCCGCAGTTCACCAAGGTCTCCAACCGAAGCGGCCGAACAAAGAGAGCTTGCCACCTCCGCCACGCGCTCGGCTTGAGACTTGGTCGGATCGATCAGTTCCTGTCCCGGAACCATCGTCGCATAACTGTGAAAGGAGTATCTCTTCGACAGTTCCTGGGCGAACCGAACGCCGCGCACGCTGTTGCCGCACCGGTCCAGTCGCGGGCTCCAGATCGCAATGCCGCATACGCCGGGTATCACCAGCATAAGTGCGCCCGAAACGCCAGACTTTGCAGGAATGCCGACGGTGAATGCGAATTCACCAGAGTAGTCGTACATACCGCAGGAATACATCAGCGAAAGGCAGTTACGCACTGCCTCCGCATCGAGCACGCGCTGGTTCGTCGTTGGACACACGCCGCCATTTGCCAGCGTGGCAGCGATTGTTGCCATATGCCTGACGTCGATGCTGATCGAACAGCACTGGAAATAAAAATCGAGTGTTTCCATCAGATCGGTATTGGGCGGGAATGCGCCGTTTTCGCGCATGAAATAGGCCAGAGCAAAGTTCCGGTCTGCAGTCGCTTTTTCCGAAAGAAAAACCGTATTGTCGAAGCCCGGCTCAACTCCTCCACCAAGGTCTCGCCATGTTGACATCACGAAATCGAAACGATCGGCCAGACTTTCGCGCGGCTTGATGAGCGAACTCGCCATAATGGCCCCTGCATTGATCATCGGATTGTGAGGCAATCCGGCGGGGTTTAAGGTCAGTTCGTTGAAAGACCGTCCGGATGGTTCGCGGCCCACATGATTGTGGATGGAGTCGGCGTTAGAGAGCCCATGTGCGATGGCATAGTTCACCGGCTTGCAGGTCGACTGTACGCAAAACCGGTCCTGATCATCCCCGATTGAGTGGCGTTGCCCGTCAATCGTGCACACAGCCATTGCAAATTTCTCGGGGTCGACCCTTGCGAGCTGGGGGATATAGCTTGCGACAGATCCGCTGGATTCGCCGCGACAGGTTTCGAAAATTGAATTCAGTTGGTCTCTGAATTCTTCGAATGCAGGAATGATGAGCGAACCCGACAGCGCTCTCCCCACCAGCGATGCCTCGACTTCTCCCAGCAGCGAGCGCAGCCCATCTTCGTCGAGCGTCCCACTACCCGGCATCTTGTCGAGTTTCTCGAAAAGCGAAGAGAGACGCGGGTCGTCGCGCTGGAGTCCCATTTCCTCCAGTGCGCGGATCAGCATTGCATTGGAAACCGCCTGGGTATGTTCGCTTTTCAATGAGTTTATGAGGTTTTTCGCCGCAAACCCCTTTGAATCTGCCGCAATGCTTTTGAGCGTGACCATATATTTACTCTCTAAAAGTGCGGCCGGACATGCGGGAAGGTGCACATCCGGTCGCGAATTTGCCTTGTTTGTGAATTCTAGGGGGCCGGAGATGAGGCCATACTCATTCTCCTGTTGGATTCTTCAACGTCGGGGCAAAGGCCGTACAGGGCCTGCCTTGCATGTTTGCGCCCTCCTCGGAGACCTCGTCTCGATCACATCTCATGCCGCGCCGCTTGCGCGCGGGATGGTGCGATGGGCCATAGGTACGGCCCTCGCATCGAGGTTCTTCGCTTGAGTTGAGATCGTCACTCTCTCTGGCCTGTGCATCTGTAACCGCCACAAATGAGGCAGTGCTGATCATCAGCGCAGCAAGAGCGGACACCAATTTGTCCAGTTTGATAGTCATTGTTCAATTCCCGTGTTTCCGATGGGAATTGTCTATGAAGCTATCGTTGGAGCGAGAGTGGTATCAAGCGTTGTATTTTGCATCCAATCGGCGGTTAATCGTTTGGCTGGCGGCATTGGTGCAACGATAAATCAAATCGAGATCGGTTTATTCTGGGCGCTACGTTGACAAACGAAACCATTCAGCGACTATGCCCATTGGGTCGCGCCGGAAGTACAGGGCGGGGTAAATTCGATGAATGGCATAAGCAATGTACAGGTTCGGCCTGAACGCATTGAATTTGTCGATGCCCTTCGAGGCTTCGCTTTATTCGGCCTGCTCATGGTGCATGCGGCTGAAGCATTTGGTGTCGGTCTGTCGCGAGGGACTGACGATCCGTGGGGGCAGGCCATTTTCTTCCTCTTCGGGAGCAAGGCTTTCGCGATATTCGCACTGCTTTTCGGTTTCAGTTTCGCAACAATCATGGCCAACCAGCGCGGACGCGGCGTTGACTTCACGGGCCGTTTCGCGTGGCGACTATTGCTGCTTTTGGCGATCGGGTTTGTCCACTCCCTGCTGTATTCCCCTGAAATTCTCCGGTTGCTCGCGTTTTTGGGCCTTCTGCTCATCCCGCTGGACAGAGTTCGAAGCAATTACGCACTGCTGGCAATTGCGGGCCTGTTTTTCCTTCAGATCCCGCTGCTCATCCAGTGGGCTTTGGCTCAATCAGGCAATGCCTTTGCGGCTTCAGAGCCCTATTATGCCAGGTCCGGCCTTTGGGATGTCTTCAGAAACGGTAGCTTGGGGGAACTCATCAGGGCCAATATGATCGAGGGCAACCTCGTCAAGTGGTCAATAAACTGGTCGTTCGGCAGGGTAAGCGAGATTGCCGGACTGTTTGCCGTTGGCGTTGTCATCCAGCGCACAGGTTTCTTCGCCCGCATCGCGAAAGATCGCGGGATTGCATTGGCACTGGTGCTTATTGCCGGCACCATCTTCGCGATCCTCGAATTCATCGTGAAGCCAATAGTCCCCGGATCACCATCGGGCGCAGAGTTTGCGATCGGACCCTTTACCGAACGCGCGATCCTGTTCCAGTGGATAGGGATCAGCGCAATAGCAGCGCAAATCGGACTTTTGGCGCTCCTGTGGAATTCGCCAATGCAACGGCTCGTTGGCCTGTTCAAGGGTCCCGGGCGGATGACACTCACGCTCTATGTCGCGCATTCATTTGTCGCCGTTCCCATACTGTATCAATTCGGGCTCGGAATGGCTGAGGTGTGGGACACGCAAACGAGAATCTTGCTCGCAATCGCCTTTTTTGGATTGCAGATCCTGTTCGCACATTGGTGGTATGCGCGATATCGCTATGGGCCGCTGGAGTGGACCTGGCGTGCGGCGACCCTGAACGACTGGAACGTGCCGCTGCGCAAAAGTGCTCAGCCAGCGTGACTGGGTAAGCTCGGTGATGGCTGCATCTCGCTCTTAGGAACTGACGAGGAAAAGATGCCTGGAAAGTAGTGGCCGGTTTGACGCTTCTGGGGTGTTGAGACTGAGAGAATAAGAGATTGAGAGTCTGTGGCCGCCGACCAGCCAGTATCGCATCTACCGCAATAGGCCACGGCCTTTACTCCGTCTTTCCTTTGGAAATAGAGTGTTAAGGAGACAAGTTGCGGCTTGCGTTTGCAAGCCGCAGGGCTCCGACGATCCCGGCATCATTTCCAAGTTTCGGAGACACGATTTGATGTCGGGCGCCCCCCGGAAGATAGCGATTGTCCAGTGACTGCGCTGACGCATGGACACGTTCCAGAAGCCCGGGCGTCTTCATCACTCCGCCCCCCATGACAATGCACTCAACCGCACAGAAAGCGAACAGCGTATGGCATAGCTGGGCAAGATACCCGGCGACCAATCCATGGGCCTCATGATCATCTGGCAAGTCCGACAAATTGCGGCCCCACCGGGCAAGAATCGCTGGTCCGCTGGCCAACCCCTCCAGACAATCGCCGTGATACGGACACACACCGGCAAACGCGCGGTCAGATGCTTCGCGGCGTGGGTAGAAGTGGCCCATTTCCGGATGGCTTACGCCATGCACGATTTCGCCATTAACGATGATGCCTCCGCCAATACCGGTCCCCACCGTGATATAGGCCATGCCGCCCGTCATGCGCCCCGCACCAAGACGATATTCGCCAAGCGCGGCACCGTTGACATCGGTATCAAATCCAACGGGAATTTCAAACCGGTTGGCAAAGTATCCGGCGATGTCACAGTGCGTCCAACCAGGCTTTGGCGTGCCGAGAATATGCCCCCAGTCAGCAGCGTTCCGATCAAGCTGCGCCGGACCGAATGCGGCGATACCAATGGCGGCAACCGGGCCCTGCGACTGGATCCAGCTGGCGGCCTCCGCCAACGTTTCTTCCGGCGTGCGCGTGGGAATTTCATGTCTGGCCGCGATCGCACCAGATGCATGACCGACTGCCAGAACAAATTTGGTTCCCCCAGCTTCGATAGCTGCCAACATAGGCCTACTCTCTTGCGTCATCCGCCATGTACCAGCTGTGATCGGTTGCCCTCCAGAGCGATCTGGAGAAACGGCGCAAACGTGCCGCCGAAACGGGCACGCCGCGTATGCAATTCGGAGGAAGACCGATCTTCCGGGCCCCAGTAATCTATAAAGCTGGCAACAGTAAGATCAGGCAGGACCCACCAACTGTAAGCCTGTGTCGGACATTCGGCGGGATTGGCAACGACAAGGCCGCTACCGTTCAGCAAGTCCCACGGACCGGCGAGTGTTTCAGCGGTGGCTCCGTAAAGACCCGTTGGCGCTTCGACACCCGGCGCAAAAACACCGCGCTGGGTTGACCAGAACAGGTAGAGCCGTCCCGCATGCTCGACGATATGCGGGCGTTCGAGTTCGTTATTCACGCCAGAGGCATCAATCAGCGGCGCTGATAGTCGGTAACCGCCGCCCTCAATCGCTGCGGCAAGACCGATCACACCGTCGTGAGCGCCCGGCTTGCTGGCCGATGATCCGGTAAACAAAACGAAGTCATTGCCCCCCGCGTCACGGTAATGTGCGGGATCGCGAAAAGCCTTGATTTTGCCGGGCTCTCCTTCGTTTTGGTCCGCCGGACGATAGACTTCTCCGTCCGCTGTGAATATCTCTTCGGGAATGGACCACTGGGAAAATGGGGCGTCTCCATCCAGCCAGGTAGTCGACGACGAAAACAGTCGCTGCTTGTAGGAAAGCTGCGTGTCGCCCCTCTCTCCGGCCGCGGTGAAGAACATGGTGACGTTCCCCTCGACTAGCCGCGCAGAACCTGACCATTCCCTCGCGCCCGGAGTGAAGCCATCGGGAAAAGTGGATCCAACATGCTGGAATGTGTCACCGATCCGGTGAAAGTGATGAATGCGCGCCAGATGATGGCGTTGTTCCGGGTCTTCTGACCGTGGCACCGAGAGCGCAAACCAAAGCTCTCCGCCTTTCCATGCCACAGGCTGACCGCCTGCATCGGCAAGTGGCCACGCGTCCCAAACGTCAAGCTCAGGAGACATCGGACGGGCTTGGTCCGCATCCAGAACAGGGGCCTGGTTCGTGCTGCCAAGTTGCAGTCCGTCAAGCATTTGAGCTGTCCAGGATTTGGTCACGGGCCTTGGGTTGCTCAAATCGATCGCGCTCGCATTCATGCCTCTCACCTTCATCTATCAAGCGCACTGCTGCGTCGGACCCAAACGGGTGAAGCTGTACGTTTGCTCTATTGATTGGCCGGCGGACAAGGGAGAAATGTCCGCCGGCCAAAGTAATCCGCTAGTGGATCAGAAGTCGATCCGGACCGATGCCGAGACCGTACGGCCTGCAATCGAACGCGCCCGAATAAGCCCGTTGCCCGGGATCGAACCTTCTTCAGCCTCGGTATAACCGAATGCATTGAAGAGGTTATTTGCATTCAGCGAAAGTTCCAGCCGGTCGAGCGGGCGAACTGCAAGGAAGGCATTCACCTGAGTATATGCAGGCAGCACCAGATCGTTGTTGTCCTGGGTGAAGCTTTCGGTTGTGCCGATCAGGTTCAAGCCAGTGGTGAAGAAGTCATCTTCATACTGGGCCGTAGCTTGATACACGAAGTCTGCCTGACGGCGGGGCGTGTTGCCGATGATGGCAGCATTGTTGGCATCGACGATTTCAGAATCGGTCCATGTGCCACCTGCGGAAAGCGAGAACGGCCCGAAGGCGTAGCTGCCTTCCAGCTCGAGGCCAAAGGCTTCGTATGTGTTGTCAGTAAGTAGCAGAGGCGCGATCTCGACATTTGTCTCAGCCGTTTCTGCGTAGAAGGCCGTTGCGTAAAGGCGCAAACCGCTGCCCTGGTATTTCAGGCCGGCCTCAATCTGATCGACTTCCGCAATCACACCGCTGTCACCGCCTGGCAGGCTGCCATCAACGGCGCTGATGGCTGGCGAGAACAGGCTGCGGTCAGCAGTATGGCGGCCACCCTGACTGTAACGAGCGAAGATCGAAAGATCGTCCGTCAGAAGATAGTTTGCACCCAACGAAAACGAGAAGAAATCGTAATCGTAATTTACCGGCCTCGCATTGGTCAGTGGCAAAATGCTCGTCTGTGCTTCGGCTGGATCGATGCTGCCATCATTATTGAAATCAAATGATGTCGTGCCGGTGCCGAATCCGCTGTCTGCACCCGTGATCGTGCCGTTTGCGGAGCCGAAGTCATAACGCACGCTGGCATCCAGCGTCAGATCGCCGGTTTCGACCGATATAGATGCGAACGGTGCATAGGTATCATAGCTGACATCGTAATTGCGGCGGCAGCAATTGCCGAAGAAGCTTGCTCCAAAGCCGACAACTCCGTTTTGCGTGACGAGATCGCCGCCCGCATCGCGGACATCGACCAGCACAGATTCACCATTACCTTCGATTGTCTGCACAAAAGAGGTCCAGAGCCAATCCGTGTCCACTTCCTGACGCGAGGCATAGAAGCCTGTGGTAAACAGGGCCGATGCGCCGCCAAGATCGAATTCCCGCGAGATACGCAGGTCGTTCGAAATGTTGTCGAGGCTGTTGAGGCGCACGTTGAACAGAACGATATTCGTCAGCAGGCCGTTGCCGCCAATGGACGCCGGATCGGCTGCCATGCCCATGTTCGGGCCGGACGCGAATTCAAGTGTCGAACCTGCACCGCCAATACCATCGGCAATGGACTGGGCAGAGCCCGCACTGGCCGGGAACGGCGAGACAAAACTGCCAGAATTATCGGCAAACCGGAAACGCTCTGTCAAAACCCAGCCGTCAGCGAATTCCACTTCCGCTTCGAGGCCAAGCGAAGCTGACTGAACCGACAGACCATCATGAATGTCGAATGTAGTCTGGTTGTTGTTACCATCCAGCGTAGCGGACGTGGTGATATACCGGCTGTAGAGCGAATCTGTACGCGGGTCGAAATTGCTGACCGCCTGATAGTCAGGATCAGACGCGGTCCCGCCAACGAACACTGGCTGCGGCAGGATCGTTGGCGTGGTGTCGTCCAGGTACTTGCCGTAAATGCGAATATAGCCGCCATCGAATTCTTGCGTGAAATTTGCGCGGATCTGGCCGCCATTGCTGCCGTTGTAGCCAATATCACGGGGGCCTTCACCGGTGCGATAGAAGCCGCCGATATGGAAATAGCTGTCGTCGGTCAGGCTGGCGCCATAATCGAAATCAAGCCGGTAGGTTTCATGATCAAGGCCGATAGTCCCCGCGACCGCGCCGCCTTCCTGTTGGCCGGTCTTGGAGATGAAGTTTATCACGCCGCCCGGAGAGTTCGAGGCAAATGTCGACGCTGAACCACCGCGAACCGCTTCAACGCGGCCGACATTGCGATCGGCGCGCAGGAAATTATCTGCATTGCCGAACACGATGTCACCAAATTCCAGGATTGGCAGACCATCTTCCTGCAACTGGATATAGCGCGCGCCTCCGGTAGAGACCGGTATTCCGCGGACGGCGATGTTGGCATTGCCTTCACCGCCCGATGCCTCGGCCCGGATTCCGGGGATCTGGCGGACCAGATCAGCAGAAGACTGCGGGTTGAGCTGTGTGATTGTATCGGAATCGATGAAGCTCAAGGAAACCGATGTCTCAAGCTCGTTACCGCCGCGAGCAACAGCCGTGACGAAGATGGTGTTTACCTCGGTTTCGGCTCCTTCTTCGGCGGGATCGTTATCTTGCGCAAAGGCGGGAACGGAAAATGCCGACAATGCGACACTATAGGCCAGGACGTGGCGGAATTTCATTGCTTATCTCTCCTCAATCGCTCGCGCTTTGAACGCGATTCGCCATCTAGACATAAATGCAATGCAAACGTTTGCAACACATTTATGCAAACGTTTGCATAAATCACATTTTTGTGTACGCAGGGACAGGGATCGCCAAAAGAGCGTTCCGGTTTGAGAGGACAGGATTGATGGCAAGCGCCGGAAAACCGCGGCTTTCGCTGCTGCGAATCATCGAAATGAATATCGGCTTTTTCGGTCTGCAGTTCAGTTTTGGATTGCAGCAGGCCAACATGGGGCCGATCTACGGCTTCCTTGGCGCAGACGAAGCGACAATGCCGCTGTTATGGCTTGCCGGCCCAATGACCGGGCTCATTATCCAGCCAATCGTCGGGGCGATGAGCGACCGCACCAGCAGCCGCATGGGCCGGCGCACACCGTACTTCCTGATCGGCGCGATAATCTGCACCATCAGCCTGTTTCTGATGCCCTATTCCAGCACGTTATGGATGGCTGCCAGCCTGCTCTGGATTCTCGATGCGGGCAACAATATCACCATGGAACCTTACCGCGCCTATGTGGCGGACAGGCTCGAGCCCGGTCAGCGATCAGTCGGTTTCCTGACACAAAGTGCATTTACCGGATTGGCACAAACCTTGTCCTACCTTGCCCCGACCTTGCTGACAGCTTTCGTTGCGCAGGATGTGCTGGATGACAATGGCATCCCGGTCATTGTGCGGATTGCGTTTATCATCGGTGCGATATTGTCGATCAGCACCATAGTGTGGTCGGTATGGCGCGTGCCCGAATTGCCGCTGGATGCAGAAGAACAGGCCGCTATCGATGCCAAGCCGATGACCGTGCGCGATACTGCCCGTGAAATCGTGGATGCCATCAGGGATATGCCCAAACCCATGCGCCAGCTTGCGCTTGCCATGTTATGCCAGTGGTATGCCATGTTCGCCTATTGGCAGTATATTACCTTTGCAGTTGGCCGGTCGCTGTATGACACGTCCGATCCGTCGACTGCGGCCTTCCGTGAGGCAACACTGACAACCCAGCAAGCCGGAGCGCTGTACAATTTCATTGCATTCCTGGGCGCCCTGCTTTTGATCCCGATTGTCGCTAGACTGGGCGCACGGGCAGTTCACGCCGTTTGCCTTACAGCATCCGGTATCGCGATGTTGATGATCCCCGGTGTCCAGACTCCGGCCGCGCTTTTCGTGCTGATGATTGGCATCGGTATCGGTTGGGCCGGGATGATGGGCAACACATATGTCATGCTGGCGGATTCCATTCCTGCTGATCGCAATGGCATTTATATGGGCATCTTCAACATGTTCATCGTTCTGCCCATGCTATTCCAGACCTTGACGATGCCTCTGATTTACGAGCCGGTATTGGGCGGCGATCCTCGCAATGTCCTGCTTTTGGGTGGCGGATTGATGCTGCTGGGTGCATTGGCGACTATGTTTGTCGATGCTGGCCACCGTGTGCCACGCGAACAGAAGCCGGTTACAGCGGTTTGAGGGGCTTTGGATGAACAGAAAGAGCGAGTTGGAAGGCAGCATCGATCCGGAAGCAAAAGTGCGCCCGATCCGAACAATTACCGATCTTGCTCGGGTCGCAGGCGTGTCGCCAGGCACGGTGTCCCGCGCGCTGGCGGGCAAGAGCCTGGTGAACACAAAAACACGGGAGCGCATTCAGGCGCTCGCGCGCGAGCATGGATTTCAGCCTAATCAAATGGCGAGCAAGTTGCGCCGCCAGAAGACCGGCGTAATCGGCGTTGTTATCCCGCTGGGCCATGATCGCGAACAGCAGGTTTCGGACAGCTTTTTCATGACTCTCCTGGGCCATCTGGCGGACGAGCTGACAGAGAAGGGCTACGACATCATGCTTCGCCGGGTTATCCCGGACCGTGATGAGGATTGGCTCGATCGATTTATCGGATCAGGTATGATCGACGGGGTTATCGTAATCGGTCAGTCGAACCAGTTCGCCCGTATCGAAGAAGTGGCTGATGGCTATTTGCCCATGGTCGTCTGGGGCAACCACCAGGAAGGGCAACGGCACTGCGTGGTAGGGGCAGACAACCGGTTGGGCGGACGGCTCGCGGCGGAGAGATTGATCGCCGCAGGCGCGACGCGCCTCGCGTTTTTCGGCGATACCGCCCCGTTTGAATTTGCCGCACGATATGCCGGGGCGTGTGATATTGCGAACAGCATGGGTGCGACCATTACAGCTGTGTCCACCCATCTTTCACCCGCGCAAACTGCCCAGGAACTTTCCAGGTTCCTTGCCGAACACCACGGCGAGATCGACGGCGTGTTCGCGGCCAGCGACACGATCGCTTTTACCTGCCTTCAGGAACTTCGAAAGCTCGGCATCGCTGTACCTGACCAGATCAAGATCGTTGGCTTCGATGACTTGCCCATCGCGGAACAGACTTTGCCGGCGTTGACGACCATCCGCCAGGATATCCAGGCAGGTGCCCATGGACTGGTGGATTTGCTGCTGCGCCGTTTGCAAGGCGAGGAAACCGAAAGCCTCGTCCTGCCGCCCAAACTCGTTGTGCGGGGAACGGCATGATGATCGGCAGGCAAATCGTGTAGGCCCTGCCTCACGCGAGCCGCGGGCTCACTCTATGTCGCTCGCCAGACATGTGCGCATTTGCCTGAAGACCTCGTTACGGGACTTGCCGGGGGTGCCAGGAAAACCGGCGGTGGAAAGCAGTCTCTCATAGTCCTGCTGGCCGAACGCGCTGTCGAGCCTTGCAGCAAGCCGGACCGTATCCTGTGCCTGTTTGTTTTTCCCCAGAAGGCATTTGAAACTGGCTGAAGCAAAATAGAACGCAGGATAGTTTGGATTGCGCAAGATAGCTTCGTCAGCGGCCCGTTCGGCACTTTCCAGATCGCCCTGTACCGATTGGCAGGCACCTCTGAACCACGCCCAGATTCCATAGCGGGGGTCACGAGGTGCCCGGACTTCCGCGTTGCGAATAAGCGTCAGGCCTGCGTCGGCCTGGCCCGAATAACACCGGATCAGACCAAGCACCACGGCGGCGTGCGGTTCGTTCGGATCAATGGCGAGTGATTGTTCCAACAATCCGCGCGCTTGCTGCATGTCACCATTGATATAATATTGGACCATCGCAGATGATGTAAGGACTTTCGGATCGTTGGGCGCAATCGCCCTCATTTCATCCAGATACCTTAGCGCAAGCGGGGCATCGCGAGCGGGATCATCCGAAAAACCGCTGATGACATTTTGCGCCAATTGGATGGCCATTGCTGCACGGGATGAATAATTGTCCGGATCAATTGCCAGGGCACGGCGCAGGTAGGATACGATCCGCATGGCTGGCTCCCGTCCATAGGCGTACCGTTCCGATTCTGCTTTCTGAAGCAGTTCGTACACAGAGAGGTCAAATTCGTCCCGGCTGCTTACGCTGGCGATTTCGGATGCCTGAATTTCGGAGAAAATCGACGTGGAAATTTCGCGAACGATTTCATCTTCCAGTTCATAAAAACTGTCCAGCGGCCTCGCGAAGCGTTTCGACCATATTTGCCGGTTGTCGATCATGTCAGCCAAATCAATTCGCAGGATCAGCAGGTCACCCTGCACCCCCATTGCGCCGGTGATGACATACTGGACGTCCAGATCTTCTGCCGCAGCGACCGCATCAACCATGTTGCCCGACAGTAGCCTGGTGGAACTGTATGGCGCGACCCATGCATTGGACACCTGTGACAGGGCTGCGGTCAGATCACGTGTCATGCCCTCTGCCAGAAATGGCCGATCCTCGACCCCCTTCATCAACTCAATCGGCAGAACCGCCAGCGAAATACGCGCCTGATTGTTTGCAATTTGCGATGCAGCGTTGACCGAATTCCGATTGTCTTGCGGAAACCAGATAAATGCGATGCCGGCCAGCACCAAGGCAGCCACGATGAACACATGTATCCTGCTCAATCTGCTCTGTGCCGCTACGGCATTGCCCGGTCCGATTGCTTCGATTGCCGGGCTCGCCGCCGCTTGTTTCGCGGTCCCCTCCGGGTCAGGCAATTCCACTGAGGCGTCCAGCCTGTATCCCAATTTGGGTATTGTCTTGACGGTGTTTTCGAGGCCGTGATCGCTCGCCAGGGTTTTTCGGAGGAGCGAAACAAGCCTGCTGAGGCCTTCATCGCTACCAGAACCGTTGGCCCAGATTGCTCCGAGTAATTCATTTCTTTGCCACAGCTCTCCCGGCTTTTGGGAAAGCGCGACCAGCAGCGCCATTACTTTTGGCTCTAGAGTAGTTTGGCCCATAGAACTGGAAAGACGAAGAGCCGATGGCTCCACAAGCACGCCATCGATAACGAACGCTTCAAGCGCGAACGTCGATGACGCTGTGTCATTCATGAAGACATCCCCCAAAAACCCGGTATCAAATAATCGCGGGCACGCTCCGATAGTTGCGCAGGCGGACATCTAACGCATTAGTAATTGTATGAGAACAACAAATTTGTTGAATAAATACAAGACCTAAGAAATTCATAAGAATAATCTAACCGGAAGATCAGGACCTCAACCGAGAATCCCGATTACCAAGCGCGCACCGGATCTGATGTCGGGGGGCGTAATCATGATCAGAAAGAGCAGGTACCAGACGACTGGCGGCAGGCGCAGTCAAAGCCGCCGTCGCCTGCTCTACGGAGAGCTTAGGTTCTTGGTAACAAGCTGGAATTGCGAACCTTCGGCAGCACAGGCAGAAATTCCTGTGCTGCCGATTTTTCGAGGGGCCGCATTGCGTTGCGCGGTTCCGGCAGGCGCCGCAGTCTCTCGATTGCTGGTCAGAACCCAATCGTACGCCGACCAATGGGCCGATCGGACCATCATGATCGGAGACTGCCTGAAGCAATGCGCCAGAACCTGGGGGAAGCCGGTCTACGGGCCACCCTAACTCCCAGCAAATTCGAAGGCTTTTTAGCAATACCCTCAACACCGTGGGTTGATGACAGGAGAATACCCAGTGAAATTGATGAAGCATCTGTTGATGGCTGCCAGCGCAGCTCTGGTCGCAGCCCCGGCGGTTCTGCCCGGCGTCGCAGCAGCACAGGACTTCCCGCTGGTGGGGGGCGAATACACCAGCATGACGGGCATCACGATCGAAGACGGTGGCGGTCTGGCATATGCGAATTACCTGGCCAGCGAGTGGGCCCGAAATCAGGAATTTGCCAAATCGAACGGCTGGATCAGCGACTACAGGATTTACTCCAATGTCGATGCACGCGACGGCGAACCCGACCTGTACCTGATGGTGACATATCCTTCCGTGCCTGATGCGGCGGAAAGCGAACGCCGCGGAAATGAATATCGGGCATGGCGTGAGATGACAGATGCCCAGATGGAAGCGGCAGCAGGCGACCGCGCCGAATACCGCACCGTGCGTGGCACGATGGTGTTGCAGGAATACACAATTCGCTGATTTGACAGCTTGGCCTTGCCGGAAGGAGCGCAGTTTTGCGCCATCCAGGCAAGCCACAACCTAGTCCGGCGGATGAATTAGCGACCCTTCATCCGCCGGGCTAACCTTCCGAACATTGGCGGCAGAGCGTTCGATTTATCGGAGGCTGCATCACTTTGCGTTGTTGCCATCAGGAGCTGGCTCGCCCTGCTCTGCGGGGTGCGCATCTGGACGAATTCCAGGCAAGCGATCTGGATATACCTTCGGGAGGTTTGCTTTCGCAGAGCGCATCCCTATGCTCTGCGTCCCCTGGCAAGAAACGCAAAGTTGGTTGCCTCTCGTGCGAAGCTGCACGGAAAATCTTACCCCTAAACTGAGAAAAAATGTCGGAAAAAACCCGAAACCAGATCGCCCCTCCACTTATCAAACTTCTGATCAAGACGCATGACAGCGGATTTTACGACGGGTTCAGCCGGTCTGTAACAATTCCGGCGAAGATTATCGTTGCGCTGATCATCATGTGGGCGATTTTCTTTCCGGTCAGCGCAGGCGCAACACTGGCCGCTGCCAATACGAGCATCATCTCCACCTTTTCCGGCTGGTATGTCTATCTTGTCGCTGCGGTCATGCTGGTTGCTCTGGTGCTGGCGATTGTTCCGCAGACAGGCAGCCTGCGCATCGGCAATCCTGGCGAGAAGGCAGAATTTGGCCGCTTCAGCTGGTTCTCCATGCTGTTCGGGGCTGGAATCGGGATCGGAATGCTGACGTATTCAGTCGGAGAGCCGATGGCACATTTCGCCAACAACCCGGACATCATACGCGGCACGATTGATCCGCTTACGCAGGAAGCTGTCCGTCCGGCATATGTTTACACCTTCCTTCACTGGGGCCTCGCGGCCTGGGGAACATACGGACTTGTTGGCCTTGCCATCGGCTATGTCGCCTATCGCCGCAACTTGCCGCTGACCATCCGTTCTGCGCTGGCACCGCTATTCGGCAAGGTAATGTCCGGCAATGCCGGGCATGTCGTGGACATTGTCGCAGTTGTGGCAACAATCCTTGGTGTGGCCGTAACGATGGGCCTCGGCGTGGAGCAATTCGTGGCCGGTCTTTACCGGCTGGGGGTCGGAGACTGGCTGCTGGATGCGGAGGGCAGCTCTACTCCTGCCGCCATCATCATCTCGCTTGTGTTACTGGTCGGCGCATCGACACTGAGCGCATTGTCCGGCGTAGGCCGCGGGATCAAATGGCTTTCCAATCTGAACATGGGCCTGTCCTTCGCGCTGCTGGCGCTGTTTGCCGTGGTGGGTTCCGGCATGTTCGGCCTGAAGCTGCTCGGCACCGGGATCTACGACTATTTGCGCACCCTTCCCCAGACCGCGCTGACCCTGTTTTCAAGCGACGGCAGTGAAACCGGCAATGCGCTGGTTCAGTGGCAGCTGGATTGGTCGGTGTTTTATTGGGCATGGTGGATTGCCTTCGCGCCTTTTGTGGGCATGTTCATTGCCCGCATTTCACGCGGCCGCACCGTCCGCGAATATGTGCTGGGCGTTATGCTTGTGCCTTCGTTGATGTGCTTTGCGTGGATGTCGCTGGTGGGCGGCACGGCGATCGATCTGGAACTGAGCGGAGCGGCGCAAGGCAGCATTGTCGCGGCGCCGATCTCCGATCAACTGTTCGCAACACTGGCCGTGCTGCTCGATCCTGCCCTGGCATCGGTTGTTTCCGGCCTCGTCGTGCTTCTGCTGATGACATATCTTATCACCAGTGCGGACAGCGCCATCCTGATCGTCAATACGATCAATGGCGCGGGCGAGAATGAAGGTCAGCATCGCAATCATATCCTGTTTTGGGGTGCGGCGCTGGCCTTTGTAGTCGGCTCCATGCTGATCATCGGGGGGATAGATGCTATCCGCATCACCATGATAATTGGCGCACTTCCTTTCTCTGTCGTGGTGGCGCTGATGGCCGTTTCGATCATCAAGGCGATCACATTCGATTTGATCCGAAAGCATCACGGCGTGCCGACTACTGCCCTTGCCTGTGAGGGATGGCAGCCAGAAGAGTAGAATTAGAAGTAATAAAACTCATTATCAGAATGAAATAGAATATAGAATATTTACCACTTAAATTATACTGCATTTATTCTCCAATAAACCGGAATAAAAATAGAATACAATCTTTAACTTCTTCATATAGTATGAGTGAAAAAATCAATATTATATATATTCTCATCTTTTATTTACATTGTTGTTATTATACAACATACATAAAAACAGTCTCGAAATGTGGCCGCAGACTGTGGAGTCCTTGCGCAGTCCTCACTATCTAACGCGTCACGGGCGGATATTCTCTTCGCCGTTTCCAGATCAAGATCGCGTTCGTTTTCGCAGTTTTGCGGCGTGATCACTGAATTGTGACCTCAAGGGACTTCTTACATGTTGAAATTTACCAGCGGCGCGTCATTCGGCGCGTTGGCCATCGCAATCGCTTCGCCGGCCTTGGCGCAAGACGCCGAAGTTCCGGCCGCGCAGGAACGTACTGGCGGCGTTGGAACTATCGTTGTTACCGCGCAGAAACGCGAAGAAGATTTGCAGGATGTGCCGATCAGCGTGCAGGCGCTTGGCGAAGAAGGTCTGCAAGAACTCGCGATTGCCACTTTTGACGATTACCTCGATCAGCTTCCCAGCGTTACCGCGGGCGGCAGCGGCCCCGGCCAGTCCACGATCTACATTCGCGGTCTTGCCTCCACCACGCCGAACCTGACAACGGCTGGCGTCGCCGGTCTCGCTCCCAACGTGGCGCTGTATCTTGACGAACAGCCGTTGGCGCAGCCGGGCCGTAATCTTGACGTGTACGCCGCCGATCTGTCGCGCATCGAAGTTCTGTCGGGCCCGCAAGGCACGCTGTTCGGTGCCAGTTCGCAGGCAGGCGTCGTGCGCCTTATCACCAACAAGCCAAGCCTTGCCGGTTTCGATGCTGGCGCGTCTGCTGGCGTCTCCTTCACCAAGGGCGGCGAGACGAGCTACAATGCCGAAATGATGCTGAACCTGCCGGTGACGGACAGCTTGGCTGTGCGCGGCGTGGTGTATCTTGACCATCAGGGCGGCTATATCGACAACGTGGCTGGAACCCGCAACGCTTCGGAAAGCGCGCGCTTCCGCTCCGCCGGAACCGTGCGTTCCAACGGCGTGGCTGTCAGTCCGCTGCGCGGCGGCTTTCAGGCCGGCGCCGATCTAAGCAATGTGACATTCCTCGATGCCGACAATGCCGGCATCGTGCAGGAAAACTTCAACGATACGCAGTATTCGGGTTTCCGCGCCTCGGCGCTTTGGGAAATCACTCCGGATTGGACTTTCACCGTCGCCCACACTCGCCAGAGTGTTGAAGCAGACGGCGTATTCTTCGCTGATCCAGAACTGCCCGGCGGCCTTGATGCGTTGGACGTGCAGCGTTTTGAAGAAGATCGTCTGGAAGACAATTTTTCGAACACCAGCTGGACGGTTGAAGGCCGCCTTGCGATGCTCGATGTGGTCTATACCGGTGCCTATACCGACCGCGAGACAAACCAGCGGGTCGATTACACCGACTATCTCTTCGTCGGCCAGTATCTGCCATATTACATCTGTGACGGCAGCGTCAGCTATCCGGGTGCAGGCAATGATCCCAGCGGCACGTGCCAGGCGCCAAACCTGTATGTTACGTCTGCTTCGGACACGACCGTGTTCACGCAGGAACTGCGTTTCGCCACACCGGCAGACTGGCGGGTGCGTGCACAGGCCGGCGGCTTTTATTCCGACCTTCAATTGGAAGAGCGCAATGACTTTGCCTATCCAGGTAATGTCCTCGCGCAGCCATTCGGTGCTTTTGCCCCGAACTTCCCGCAGGACGGCTTCACCACGCAGCCCGGCCCCTTCCCGGCTGAAACGATCTTCCGCAACGATATTCGCCGGACCGATCAGCAGCTTGGTTTCTTCGGTGAAGTCAGCTTTGATATCATTCCGGAGCTGCTGACCATTACCGGCGGCGCGCGGTATTACGATATCGAAGTGGATTTTGAAGGCAGCGCCAACGGCTCTTTCTGTAACTCCGGCGCGGCGCAGGATGCCAACGCCTTCGGCACCGATATCAACGATTTGTATGATGGAGACGGCGTGTACACCTTCATCGGATCATGCAATGCGGCCCTGCGTCAGACGTTTGATCTGAACGACAGTCTGCAGGACATTCAGAACGCGGGCCTTTCCGCAACGCAGGCACAGCAGGTTTTCAACGCTGTGCGCGCACCTGATGTGGCCGCAGCTTCGGGCACGATCTTCAAGGGGACGGTCACGCTGACTCCAACGCCTGATACGCTGTTCTACGCGACTTATTCGGAAGGCTTCCGCCCTGGCTTGCTGAACCGTCCGGGTGGCTCAACCAATGGCGCGGGCTTCACCGTTCCGTTCGAGCTCGATACCGATGAAGTGCAGAATTACGAATTCGGTTGGAAGCTTGATCTGGTTGACGGCCAGCTGCGTTTCAACGGCAGTGCGTTCTACGTGGACATCAGCCGTTTGCAGACCACCATCTTCGATCCCAGCATCACCAATCTGTTCTTCTCGGACAATGCGGCCAATGCAGAGATTTACGGTTTGGAAGCTGACTTCACCATCGCGCCTTATGCCGTTCCGGGCCTGACCATTGCCGGTGCCGTGTCGATCCTCGACACGAAAATCACAGAGGTTCTGACCCCGACAACGGATGTGCTGGTTGGCGAGCCGCTGGCCTTTGCTCCGGAATTCCAGGGCAACATCCGGGCGCGTTACGAATGGGACCTGTCGAACGACCTCGAAGCGTTCATCATGCCGCAGTTCACCTACTCGGCATCGAAGTTCACCGACATTATCGAGATCAACAAGCTTGAACTCGACAGCTATACCGTAGTCGATCTGTCCGCCGGTGTGGTGGCCAACGAATGGCGTTTCGAAGTGTTCGGCGAAAACCTGTTCAACGAGCGCGCGCAGATTTCCGGCAACTACGTCAACGACCGTCCACGGATTTCCGTGAACCGTCCGATGACCGTGGGCTTCCGGGTATCCTACGACTACTAAGTCGCAGGCAGATGTGAAACAGCAGGCGGCGGGAGTGAACCATATGTTCGCTTCCGCCGTTTTCTATTGGTAAAGGCAGACGATGGCGACACGGGACGACCAATTGGCGGCGGCGCAAATAGCGCTTCAGGCGGGCGATTTTGCTGGCGGCCTGGCGCAGGTCGATGCGATTCTGGCGGATGCCCCGGATGATGGTGAAGCGCTGTATATGGCAGCGGTCGCGCAGCGTTATCTCGGCCAGTTTGCCAAGGCGGAAGGCGCATTGGCGCGGCTGCATGCAGCCATGCCCGAATATGGCCGTGCGTGGCAGGAGGCAGGGCATCTCGCCAGCGCAAGGGGCGATGCGCCAATTGCCATTGCAGCATTTCAGCGGGCAACGCGGTTCAACCCTGCCTTGCTCGCCAGCTGGACCGCTTTGGCGGAATTGCAATCCGGGCCAGCGGCAATTGCCGCAAAGGCTCAGGCGGACCGGATTGCCGCTCTGCCACGCGAATTGGTCGCTGTTACCAACCATCTGCACGAAGGCCGCCTGCTGCGGGCCGAGGAAATCTGCCGCCACTTCCTGCGCACCAACCCGAAGTCGGTTGAAGGCATGCGGCTGCTGGCGCAGATCGGCATCAAGCTGGGCATTCTGGATGATGCCGAATTCCTGCTTGAAAGCGCGGCCGTGTTTGAACCGGATAACATTCAAGTCCGGCTCGATTACATGGACGCGCTGCGGCGGCGGCAAAAATTCGCCAAGGCCCGCGAAGAGGCGGAAGCGCTGTATCAGGCAGACCCGGACAGCCCGCTGTTCCAGTCTCACCTCGCCATCGAAAGCATGCAAACCGGCGATTTTGATCGCGCCTTTGCGTTGTTCGATCAGGTGCTGGAAAAGCTCCCTTCTGATCCGGCCACGCTCACCAGCCGGGGTCATGCGCTGAAGACAACTGGCCGCAGCGATGATGCGGTAGCAAGCTACCGCGCAGCCTTTGCTGCAAAGCCCGATCACGGCGATGCATGGTATGCGCTGGCGAACCTCAAGACCTATCGTTTTTCGGATGAAGAGATCGCCGCGATGGAAGCGCAGGCTGCGCGTCCCGAACTGGCGTTTATGGACCGCGTTCACATCTCTTTTGCGCTCGGCAAGGCGCACGAAGACCGCCAGCAATATGAAGCGAGCTTTGGCTATTACGACGCCGGCAATGCGCTGAAACGCGCGCAGACCCGCTATGATGCAGGCCGCATGAGCGAGGAGCTGGCGAAGCAGCGCGAGGTCTGCACGCCTGATCTTTTCGCCAAGCATGAAAGCGCTGGTCACGGCGCGCGGGATCCGATCTTCATCCTTGGCCTGCCGCGTGCCGGATCAACTTTGCTGGAGCAAATCCTTGCCAGTCATAGCCAGGTCGATGGCACGATGGAGCTGCCCGATATCCTGGCGCTGGCCCATCGCCTTCGCGGCCGTAAGGCAGGGCAATCGCTTTACCCGCAGGTGCTGCATGATCTGACGGGCGAGCAGCTGACCGGCTTCGGCCACCACTATATCGCGAACACACAGGTCCATCGGCAGGGCGGTGCGTTTTTTATCGACAAGATGCCGAACAATTTCCGCCATATCGGCCTGATCCATCTGATCTTGCCGAATGCCACCATCATCGATGCGCGCCGCGCGCCGATGGACTGCTGCTTCTCCGGCTTCAAACAGCTGTTCGCGGAAGGGCAGGAATTTACCTACGGCCTCCACGAAGTGGGCCGGTACTATGCTGATTATGTCAAGCTTATGGACCATTGGGACGCGGTGCTGCCGGGCAAGATATTGCGTGTTCAGCACGAAGATGTGCTGGATGATCCCGAAGGCCAGATCCGCCGTCTGCTGGACCATTGCGGCTTGCCGTTCGAAGAAGCCTGCGTGAATTTCCATCAGACAGATCGCGCAGTACGCACTGCCAGCAGCGAGCAAGTCCGCAAACCCATCAATCGCAGCGGCCAAGGTGCGTGGAAGCCATTCGATCCATGGCTTGGTGACTTGCATGAAGCGCTGGACGAGTTGTCCTAGCTTCGGGTCGAAACCCGGATTATGGCCGCTAGATGATCGGCTCTCTTAATTCCGTGCGGACTTTGCTGCTCGCCATATTCGTCTTGATGGCCGGAAGCGGGTTCCTATCGACACTGATCGCCGTTCGGCTGGAACAGGATGGCGCAGGCTCCCTTGTCATCGGGCTTGCCGCCACCGCCTATTTCGGCGGTCTGGCTCTCGGAGCAATGCGGGTTACACCACTGATCGCCCGCATCGGCCATATCCGCGCTTTCGCTGCATTTGTGTCGATCTATTCAGCAACAAGCCTGACCTATGCCATTGTTGACGTGCCCGCCGTTTGGACGGGGCTGCGTTTCATTGACGGATTTGCGATGAGCGGGGTTTTTGTATGTCTTGAAAGCTGGCTGAACAGGCTGGCAAAGCCCGCCAACAGAAGCACAATTCTTGCTGCCTATATGATCGCGTTATATGCGGGCCAGGCAGTCGGACAATTTCTGCTCAATCTGGGCGATAATGCTCCGGCATTGCCGTTTATGCTGTCCTCCATTCTGCTGTCGCTTGCGGTCTTGCCGGTAGTGCTGACACAAATCGAGCAGCCAATTCTCGAAAAGGTGGAACCATTCTCTCTTGGGCGCCTCTATACCGCGTCTCCGCTTGGTATCATCGGAACGCTGGTGACGGGAATAATGCTCGGCGCGTTCTACGGGCTTGGCGCAGTTTTTGTTCAGCGGATTGGTTTGCCGCTATCGCAAATTGCCTTGTTCACTTCCTGTGTGATTTCGGGCGGCGTGATCCTGCAATATCCGCTTGGTCGCCTTTCCGATCGATTTGACCGGCGCCGCATCATCATCATTTGCATGGCGGTATCCGCGGCGCTCAGTCTTGTGCTTTCTGTGTTGGCGGTGCCCGCAGCAATCTTTGTATGTGGCGCACTTTTCGGCGGCTTCGTGTTCGCGCTTTACCCGCTTTGCGTGGCCCATTCCAACGATCACCTGAACGAGAGCGAGCGAGTGGGCGCCAGTAGCGGTCTGGTTCTTGTCTATTCCGCCGGTGCAGTCGCCGGGCCGCAAATCGGTTCTGCCGCAATGTCGATCTTCGGGCCTTCAGGGCTGTTTGCTTCCATTGCTGTAGTGGCGCTTGCAGGCGCGATATTCGGAATTTGGAGGATGGCCACCAGCAAACCTGTCCCAAGTGCCGAACAGCAGACCTTCCGTAGCTTTCCCCGGACCACGCCGGTTCCATCGCCCCTTGATAGAAAGCTGGGCGAAGGCCTGTAGACTTATCTCCGTATCATCGAAGCGGGCGCAACCAACGGCTCTGCCAAAGCGGTTCTGATCCCTTTCCCGCGGCCGACATTTTCCGGCCTGCAACGTGAAAAAAGAGGCTGACGCGCGCAAGGCGAGCCAGCCCCCAGGGGAGATTTACGGTATATTAGAAGCGATAGGTGGCGGACATCGAATAGGTCCGGCCATCATATTCATAAACGCGCAGCAGCTCTTCAAAGCCGACATATTCGCGGCGCGACGAATTGGTGATGTTGAACACCTCAAACCGCAGTTCGAAATTGCGCGCAGGCTTGATCGCACCACTGAAATCGAGCTGATCGCGCGGGGCAATCAAGGTCGAACCACCGGTGAAAGAACCGCTGCCTTCGCGCTGGATTTCAGATTGGTTGTTATAGGCAAGACGCGCCTGGAACAGATCGTCCTCGTAGTAACCGATGATGTTGAAGGTATCCTCGGCCACGTTGAACAGCTGCACATCGTTGGCCCCGCCTGAACGCACGCGGGTATAGTTGACCACAAAGCCAGTGTTCTCCAACGGTCCCGGCAGGAAATCCAGCCGTTGCTGGATCTGTGCCTCGAAGCCGGTCACATTGATCGTATCCGGGTTGTTCTGGCTGACATTGATCCGCACCCGCTGTTCGTCACCCAGATCATTGGTGAAGACACACTGGTTGGCATTGGGGCCGGACAGCGACGTGCGCAGATCGGTGAAAGTGCGGCCTTCGAAAGACAGCGTTTCACCATTCGGACAGAAGCCGCGGAAGCGGGTGATGTCATTGATCAGCGATTTGCGGAAGAAGCCGACCGAGACCACGCTACCGGGGCGGTTGTACCAGCTTAGGCCCAGATCGAACGCGTTGGAGCGGCGGGGGCTGATGTCCAGCCCGCTGACATCGACCACGGTCGAAGGGATCGGATTGCCATCACTGCCAAGGTTAATCGGCGCTGCCGGATCATCGGGATCACCGCCAGGCTCGTTATCGACAATGATTGTCGGCGAAGGCGAAAATTCTGCAAGATCGAATGCTTCGAATGTCTGATAGTAGGCCGCCCGCAGAACAAGGTTCGGGGTGATTTCGTAAATCAGGTTCACCGATGGCAGGAAACGTTCGAAAGTATTGTTTTCCAGGGGAAACTGGGTGAACGCACCGGAGCGGAATTCCAGCGGAGCGCCGCCATTGGCAGCCCGGATGGCCGCCAGATTATCGTAGAACTCGGTCGAGATAGGCTCGAGACTACCGGACAGATCAGTACGTACGTAACGTCCGCCGATATTGCCGCGCAGACCGAAATCGGAAACTTCCGAAACGTCGAACTTCAGCATCGCATAGGCTTCCACCGTCTCGCGTGCGGTGGCGTAATTGTCGTCGATCACGCGGCGTTGCGGAAGACGCTGGGAATATCCCGTGCCCGGATTGGCGGGAAGCGCGGCCAACATTTCCTCGTAAGTGACCGATTGGGCGCTGGCATTTGTCAATTCGGGGAAGAAGCTGCGCAAGTTGGCGGCGTTGAAATTGGCCGTGATGCCGGTAATCGGCGTGTTGGTGATAGGCAGCAAGGCCCCTTCCACCAGCGGAATATCCAGAGAGAGGAAATTCTCCAGTTCGGCGCCCGGAATAGAGCCGCCCAGATATTCTCCGCCGCGCGATACGCCATCATTCAAGCGGAAAACATCATCAGTCAGAGCAGTGAAATCGGCCCCAAGGACGCCGTTTTCCACTCGCGTACGCAGCGCGTTTTCCCGAGAGTAGAAGCCGCCGACTGCCACTTCTGTGATCACACTGCCTTCGAATTTGCGCGCGACATCGAAATCAATCGAAGTGACATCGCGGGCTACTTCGTCGGTGAAACCGGCAATCAGGAAAGACACCGGCGAATTGAACGTAGAACCACTGGGAGAAACCGTGGGGACGTTGAAGCGGGCACCGATGGTGCTGCTTTCGAGCGACCAGTTCTGCCCGGTCCCCGGAGTAACCGTCAGGAGCGAAGCGGGGACGAAATTACGGATGAATATCTGATCAAGATTGCCTGCGCCGGTATCAAAGATCGCCGTCTGGCCGGTCCCAAGATCGTCGATCCCGTCAAAATTGTTGTCACGCCGTCCGCCGCGTTCACGCACGCGTACGTCATACTGGTTCAGGCGGGCAAAGCTTTCGGCTTCCGAATAGGTACCGATAACATCGATCCGCCATTGATCGTTTTCGAAATTGAGCTGCGGGTAGATTGCCCATGACTGATCGAACGATGGGAAGTTGCGATTACCGATAGCCGTCGTCTGGTCACTGGCCAAGATGCGCGATACGAGAAACACGTTCTCCTCGATGCCGTCGTCATTATAATCAACGACACCGACTGAAAGCGGGTTGGACAATGGCGAAATGATCGCATTGGCCGGGTTCGGGTTGACAAGGAAGATGTCCTGATTTGCAGCGTTGAAATCGCGGCGGGTGAAAATCCCGTCCACGCGCAGGCTCAGATTGTCCGAAACTTCATAGCCCATTCCCGCAGAGGCAGATACGCGGGAGCCATCGCTGGTTTCCACAAATTGACGTATTTCGCGCGGGAAAATAACCGCATTATCCAGGCCGTTTGCGCCGACTGCGGAAATATCGAAAGCCGGGTTGGCAACAAGGCCGACTGTTTCCCCGATGCCAGACGGTGAAGTACCTGCAGCAATCCCGTCAATCTGAGCTTGGCCGAATGCGTTGTAGGCGTTCACCCGAAAGGTATCGCGGCGGAAGCTCTGCGCGGAATAGGCTACTGCGCCGTATAATGCGAAACGATCGGAAAGGTGCTCCGCGCCGGAAACGAAGAATGCCGGATTCCAGTCCTGCGTGGTCTCCTCATAGCCCAATTCCGCGCGGGCAACGAAGCCATCGCGCCGGTCCAGCGCGCCGGTCAGGCGAAGATCCACCTGCGCCGCCAGACCGCCAGATGGCGTGTCAGCGGTGAAAGACTTGATGACATTCGCGCCATTGAAGATCGCGCTTTCGAAAATGCCAAAAGGATTGCCGGTATTGTTGCCACGGGTGGTAGAAGCAATTGTCTGCCCCATGATCGTGGTCTTTGTGAAGCGCCCTGGCAGGCCGCGTACCGAGATGGTGGCGTCGCGGCGGCCAGCTTCACGGTTGATCTGCACGCCGGGAATTCGCGCAAGCGCTTCACCCAGGTTAAGATCGGGAGTGGAACCGATATCATCGCTGGAAATACCATCGAGGATCACATCGGCATTGCGGCGGATATCAAGAGCATCCTCCAGACTTGCGCGTATCCCGGTCACCACGATCTGATCTTCTGCGGCCGGGGGCGATGCGACAGTGACCGGCGGAGCAGTCTGCTGGCCGGCAGCCTGCGGCTGGCGTGACGCTTCTTCGGCATTCTGCTGGTCTTGCGCCAGCGCGTGCAAAGGCATGCACAAAGTAGAGGCCGCGACACCGGCCATGAGCAATGAAGAAAAGGAACGCGCGTAATTATATTTCATGAGACTCTCCCAGACCTTTTATTGGCATAGGAATTGATACCAAGTGATCACATGGTCAATATAATTTGTCGTTCTGATGATTGTTTTTGATGTTACTTTGTCAGAAAAGGGCAGATTTTGGCCACATATAACAACAATCAATCAACCTGGCGCAGTTGCGCAACCCTTCCAGAATCGCAAAATGGGTCAGATAGCTCGCGCGAATCAGCACGAATCACCCGCTCAATCCGGCACAATTTTTCCGGAGTCCGAGGCGGCAGACGATGCTTCTATCGGCCCCGGTAGCAGAGGCCAATCATGCGCCGCTCAATGCCAGTATTTTTCGTTCGCGATTTCTGCGCCCTGGGCCAGCGCGGCAAGCTTGGCCCACACGATCTCCGGGACCAGAGTATTGCTGCCTGCGTGAACGGAAAAGCCGCAATCGACACCGGCCATCACGCGTTCGCGGCCAACCAGATCGGCATAGCGGCCGATGCGTTGCGCAATCAGTTCGGGATGTTCGATATAGGTGCTTTGCGGTTCGACCATGCCGGGGCACAGGATTTTTCCGTCCGGTAGCGGATGCTCCTCAAACAGGCTGAACTCGTGCGCATGGCGCGGGTTTGCCCCTTCCAACAATACGGTTTGCGGCTTCGCCTGCCAAACGATGTCGGCGATTTCGGCCAGCGCTACATCGCAGTGATGCGGCCCGGGATAATTGCCCCAGCATAGATGCATCCGGCATTGTTCGGCGGGAATGTTCTGCAAGGCATGGTTGAGTGCCGCGACATTCATGCCGATACGTTTGCGGAAATCCTCCAGCGACAGATCGGTGAATTGCACGTGCCGGCCCATCGCCAGATCGGGACAATCGACCTGCAGCTTGATCCCCGCAGCGGCAATGGTCTCGTATTCGTGGCGCAATCCCTCTGCCAACGCGAATACGTACTCCTCGTCAGTTGAATAAAACTGGTTGGGAAAAAACAGCGCGGTCACACCGGGAGAAGCGGCGGACATAAAGGTGGCGTGTCCGTCAGCAAGGCGGGACAATCGCTCTGCATCAATGCGCGGGGCGTCCATATCGATCACTTCGATCGGCGCGGTGCAGGCTGGTGCGGAGCGCTTGGCCCTTCCTTTATTGCCGAACACCTGGGCCTTCGCATCCGGAAATTCTTCCAGATCCTGAAACTCATATTGCCCGGCTTCACCTCCAAAACCCGACAGGCGATGCTTGATGTAAGTGGCATAGCTGGGCTTTGACATCTCCCCATCGTTCACGAAATCTATGCCAGCCTGCCTTTGCCGCGCAACCACCTCGGCAGTGGCGCTTTCAACCGCTTCGTTGAATGCCGCCGCCGTTATGGTGGCACCTTCCTCACGCGCGAACATCATATCGAGCAGATATTCCGGGCGTGGGAGACTACCGACATGGGTGGTAAGGAAACGTCCTGAAGTCATGAAAAGGGCCTTATGTTTGGCGTTGCGACACGGGTACCCAGCAGGTTCCCGGGAGATTAAGTCTTCGGCCTAATGCATTTGTGCAGAAATTCGCCGACCACCTCGTTGAAGCCTGCCGGATTGTCCAGATTGGCCATGTGGCCCGCCCCTTCGATCAATGCGCTGCGCCCACGCGGGACCAGATCACCGAGCGCCCGCGCGCAATCGCGCCTCCAGACGCTATCGCTGGCACCTGTCATGGCCAGCAGCGGCATTGGCAAATGCGCAAGCGCATCGCGCGGAACACCAGGCAATGCCGATGGAGAAAGCAGATCACGTCCGGCGTAATCGCCGAGAATTTGCTCGACCAGCGCACTTGTGGCGGGATTATCGTGCCGCATCAGCTCGTGGTGCGACCAGTCTGTGCGCATCGCGGCCAGATCCCCATCCCGCGCCCAAGCCTCATACCGGGCAATGTCGATCACTTCGTCACGTTCGACCAGAGCCGGTAGCGGCGCACCGGAAGCGATGAGGCAATTGATTCGCCAGCCATGTTTGTGCGCGCAGTCGAGCGCCACTGCGGCGCCTTGTGAAAGGCCGAGCAGCGCATATCGTTCCAGCCCGAGGAAATCGGCGATCCGCTCCACATCGTCAGCTTCGCGCGATAGGTCAGGCGGTGCGGTGGACATGCCAAAGCCGCGCCTGTCGGGCATCACCAGTTGGAAATGCTGTGCCAGCGCATCGATCTGCGGCTGCCACATGCGCCAATCCAGCGTCCAGCCGTGGAGCATGATCAGCGGCGGGCCGTCGCCGGCCAGAGCAACCGGGACGATGCCATCGCCGACATCGACTTCACCATGCCAGATCGCTCTTGCGACAGGCGGCATCGGGGCATCGGTCATACCTGATGCCCCCATAACCGATATCAGGCCGCTTCTTCTGCGCGGAACGGATTGTTGTTGTGATGATCACCCGCCAGCCAGCGTTTCAGTTCACCATGCGCATTCTCGCGGCGCTGCGCATCAAGCGGTTCAGCGCGCGGATCATCGTATGTGAATTCCAGGATCATGCCGTTGGGATCCTTCACATACAATGAGCGGCAGTATCCGTGTTCGAGGACATAGGTATTGGGCGGCGTGATCCCCGCGGCTTCAATCCGGCGTCCCAATTCCGCCTGTCCTTCAACATCGACCTGAAGCGCGATATGGATGAACGGGGATTCGGGCATGTCCGGGCCGAATTCTGCCTGATCGTCAGGATCGGCAAACTGGAAGAACGCCAGCGCGCTGCCATCGGCCATTTCAAAGAAGCAATGGCAGTAGGTGCGTTCCTTGCCGAACAGTTCGTCCTTCTCGCAATACGTTGCCATCAGCGGGAAGCCGAGCACGTCTTCGTAAAACGCGCGGGTCGCTTCCAGATCTTTGGTAACATAGGCTGTATGATGCAGCCGCTTGGCCAGGATTTTCTGCGTCATGACTTTCCTCTCTTTTCTCAGCAGTGCGGCGTTCAGGCGGCCAGCTTTGCTGCAAGTTTGGCGACGTGACCGCCCTGGAAACGGGCGCCCGCCAGCTCGTTTTCGCTCGGCATACGGCTGCCATCTGAGCCTGCCAGCGTGGTCGCACCATACGGCGTTCCGCCGCTGATTTCACCCATCTCGTTATTACCGGCAAAGGTATAGGGAAGGCCCGCGATTACCATACCGTGATGCAGCAAAGTAATGTGGAACGAAGTGATCGTGGTTTCCTGCCCGCCATGCTGGCTGGCTGTGGAACAAAACACGCTGCCGACCTTGCCGACCAGCTTGTTTTCGAACCACAAAGGCCCTGTCTGATCGAGGAAGTTGCGCATCTGCGCTGCCATGTTGCCAAACCGCGTTGGTGTGCCGAAGATGATCGCGTCATAATCGGCAAGCTCGCCCGGGGTGGCGATCTCAGCATCCTGGTCCAGCTTGACACCTGCGGACCGCGCGACATCTTCCGGCATGATCTCTGGCACACGCTTTACCGTAACTTCGGTGCCCCCCACGCCTGCGGCACCTTCGGCCACGGCACGCGCCATTGTCTCTATGTGGCCGTAGCTCGAGTAGTAGAGGACCAGCACCTTTGCCATTATTCTTGCTCCTTAGAATTCATATCCGATTTCGAGACCATAACGCAAAGGCTTGGCCTTGTAGACAAAGCCGCCGGGCGAAAACTCGGCGTTATATTCTTCGTCAAACCAGTTTTGCGTGAACGCGGTAACAGACCATCCGTCCATCCGCAGCCCCACACGCATATCGACGATGTCTACCGGATCACGGACAGTGGTGTTGAATGGCTCCCACCAGGTTTTGCCGGTGCGGCGGTAATCAATGCGGAAAAGCGCATCGACATTATCATTCAGCGGGCCATCATATTGTGCGCCAAGATTGAATGTATAGCGCGAGATCAGCGGCGCTTCATTGCCGATGACGGAAGGATCGGGGAAATCCTGAATGTCGCTGTAAGTCACGCCCAGTGCGGCGCTCACGTCAAAGTATGGAAACAATTCAGCAGTCGCTTCAAGCTCGAACCCCTGAAGCTGGACTTCGGGGATATTGCCGAGATTCTGCGTGGAGTTTTCAGCGAGGAAGACGAAGAAATAGCTGTTGCGAGATTGCGTGGTGTAAACCGCACCATTGATATCGGCAAAACCGACATCCGCCTTGAAGCCTACTTCGAACGTATCGGCGGTTTCCGCTTCGAAAATATCGGACACGCCAACAATACCGGCATTTGCCGCAACACCGCCCACGCCGGTCTGGTTGAAACCGCCCGAACGGAAGCCGCGGCCGTAACCGCCGTAAATCGTCAGATCGTCATTCGGTTCATAGGTGACAGTCAGGCGCGGCTGCCAGTCATCGAAAGTGCGTGTGCGCACTTCGCCCGTCGCGCCCTGCGGGAAGCCCGGGACATTGGGCAGGAAAGCAGTCGGCGTCAGCGTGGTGTTGCGGCGGCGGTCTCGGTCATACCGAAGCGAACCGTCGATCCGGAACTGTTCGCTGAATTCATAACCGGCATTCACGAAAAGTGCCCAGGCGAAGTTATCCTGCCCGTCTGCGAGGAAACTGAATTGCGGGTTGAGCGGATTGGTCGATGGTTCACGAAATACCGGGAAGGCCCCGGCGCCTGTATCAATCATGTTACCAGTCGAGATGAACCGCTGGGTATCGATCAGATATCCACCGACCATCCAGTTGAACGGCCCGGCATTGCGCGGCGATTCAATCCGGACTTCCTGGCTGAAGGCTTCAACATCAAGGAACTGGCTCTGGTTGAGATCGAACCCGTTACCAGCGCCAAAAATATCTTCGAAAAGGTTGAAGAAGAAGGAGTCCTGGATCGGCAGGAAGTCGAAGGCATCGCCCGTCAGCACTTCTTCAAGCGTGTCGTAAGACGTGACCGAGGTAAAAACGGCGTTGTCCCCCTCGAACGTGGTTTTCAGAGAGACATTGTTGATGTCGCGGTCGTTCTGGCCGCGATTGTTGACGCGGACCGGAAGGCTCGTATCGTTTACGTCGTTGACGATATTGAAATACAAGGCCTGCGTGCGCAACCGGTTCATGGAAGCGCGCAGGTCGAAGGACAGTTCGTCGGTTGCATCGATCAACAAATTGCCGCGCAAACTGTAATCTTCAACGGGATCCGCATCTTCACCAAGGAAGGTGTTCGGGATGAACCCTTCTGTGTCGTAATATGAACCGGCAACGCGGAAGGCGACGCCGTCTGCCAGCGGGCCGCTGAGGCCGCCACGGGCATAATATCCAAAGCCATTGTCCACACCAAGGCGAATATTGCCTTCCAGAACATCGGATGGCTGACGGGTGGTAATGATAATCGCGCCGCCAATGGCATTGCGGCCGTAAAGACCGCCCTGCGGCCCCTTCAACACTTCGATCTGCTCAATATCAAACAGATCCTGGTTGAATTGCGCGGGGTTTACTTGTTGCACCCCGTCCACAACCACTGCGACCGAAGGCTCTGAATTGCGGGCCTGGGTTATCCCGCGAATAATGATGAATGCGTTGCCCGCATTCTGCGTCTCGACCAAATTCACGTTGGACGTGAGCGCGATAAAATCGCCTGGGCGTTCAATGCCGGCGTTCGCGATAGCTTCAGCATTGAAAGCGGTAATCGCGGCCGGCGTATCCTGCAGGCTTTCGTCGCGCCTCAGCGCGGTGACAACAATATCGTTGCCCTGCGCCTGAACTTCTTCCTGAGCGTCGTCCTCTGCCTGATTGTCCTGCGCCTGAACCGGCGCCGCGCTCATTGCTGCGGCAATTGCGATCGTACTCGCCAAGGAAATTCCAAGAGCTCTCATCACTTCTCTCCCGATGGAACGCGTTATTCCGCGCCTTATGAACTGCCCCTAATCACTTCGCCATGCGAAGTCAAATTCGATATGCGAAAAACTATCATCCACTTCCGAGCGATGCTGCGAGCGCCGGCCATTGCTGCAGTGCAGCCTGAATTTCACTCGCTGCGGCCCGCAGCAATGGCAGACGGGTCCGCACCAGTTCATCCTGCGAAATGCGCGTGGTGGAGGTAGAACAGTTGATCGCCGCGATGACTTGCCGCTTTTTGTCGAACAGCGGGATGGCGAGCGAAACGATGCCATAATCAAGCTCGTCCAGCGCGGAATCGTATCCGCGTTCGCGGATCAGGGCGAACCGTTGTTCCAGCACTGCCGGGTCGGTCAATGTGCGTTCCGTAAAACGCTCCAATGCAGAATTGGCCAACAGGCTTGCCCGCGCATCATCGTCCAAAAAGGCGGCAAGTACCTTGCCCATCGACGTGGCGTGAAACGGATACCGGGTACCGACATTGGTTTGCAGACGGAAACGGCGATCGGTCGAGACATGCGAAATATACAGGATGTCGCTGCCTTGAAGGACAGAAAGCGAAGCGCTGTCCCCGGTCTGGTCGCGCAGGTTCTGCAAGCCGGGCAAACACACGTGCTCCACATGCATCGAAGACAAGAATGCCGAGCCGATTGTGAGGACCTGCGGGCGCAGCAGGAATTTGCGCTCCCGCTTGCCGACATAACCCAATTCCAGCAACGTGTTGAGGCACCGCCGGGCGACTGCCGGGCTGAGTGAGGTTTTCGCCGCCACTTCGCTCAAGGTCATTTCGGAATGATCTTCATCGAACGACTGGAGCACACGCAGGCCGCGTTCCAGCGTTGACAGGAATTCCGGGTCCTTGCCTTCTGTTTTCATCCATTAGCCTTTCAAAGAAGCACGTATCGCCTCATCATCCTGCCCCAGCACCGGCGGCGCAGTCACGCTGGTCATGCGCTCCCCGTCGAAGCTGAGCGGGGACCGGATCGTGCGGAACTCTCCATGCGGCCCCGCAGGATCAGATACTTCGATGCCCAATACCTTCGCCTGTTCAGATGCAAGCACTTCGGTGGAACTACGCACTTCGGAATTGGGGACTTCCAGACGCGTCAGCTCCCCTACCCAGTGCGCGCGGTCTTTCATGGCGAATATCGGGGCGAGGAAAGCGATCACATCATCATAATGGCTGATGCGGGCATTGCGGCTTTCGAACGCGGGCAGTTGCAGCATATCAGGCTGGCCAACTGCGGTGGCAAGGTTTTCCCAGAACTTGGGCGGGGATGACATGTGCAGCGCCAGCCATTTGCCGTCGGCACATTCGAACACATAGCTTTGGGAAACATGCGGCCGGCTGTACGGCCCCATCACCTCATCGACTGAAAGCAGGTGGGTGAAATCGTCCAGATTGAAGTGGCACATGGCCTCAAACATGGAGGTTTCCACCACCCTTCCCTTGTCGCTGCCCTGCCGTTCGTTCAGCGCCGCCAGAATGCCCAGCGCCGTGTAGAATCCTGTCATGGCATCGGCAATCGCCGGACCAACGACGCGCGGATGTTCCGGATTCACAAGCAGCCGCAAGAATCCGCTGGCGGCCTGCGCAACGGTATCGAAGGCCGGGCGATCGCGGTCTGGCCCTTCGGTGCCGAAGCCGGAAATCGAGGCATAGACCAGCTTGGGATTGATTGCCTGAAGGCGCTCTGCATCGACGCTCAGCCGGTCTGCGACGCCGGGCCGGAAGTTCTGGATAAAGACATCCGCCTTAGCCACCAGCGCATCGAACACTGCCAGATCTTCCGGATCTCGTGTGTCGAGCGTCAGGCTGCGCTTGTTGCGATTGTAGGTCTGGAAATGCGGACTGTAGAGGCCACCCTTGAAGGAACGGAACGGGTCGCCTGTACCTGGTCGCTCGATCTTGATAACGTCTGCCCCCAGATCAGCCAGCAGCATCCCTGCAGCTGGTCCGGTTATGAAGGTGCCCATTTCGAGCACGGTGACGTTCTGCAATGGCTTCGCCGTCATCGTAGTGTTCCTGTGTTGTGCAGCACAAACTTGACATGGCTCTATATTCTTCGGATAGCGAAATCAACTTCGACATACGAAAAAGAGGCCAGCCATGCGTATCGGGAAACAAGACAACGCAGTCACGTCCATCTGCGATTCAGACGCAACCAGCATAACGGTACGCGGAATGGACCTGTGCGATGAAGTGATCGGGAAGGTCGATTTCACAAGTTATTTCTGGCTGCTTGTTACCGGCGCGATGCCGGATCAAAGCCAGAAAATTCTGGCCGATGCGGTACTGTGCGCGATTGCCGAACACGGCCTTGTACCCAGTGTCGTCGCCACCCGCATGACCTATGCAGCTGCGCCGGAAGCCTTTCAGGGCGCAGTCGCGGCAGGACTGCTTGGCTGCGGATCGGTAGTACTTGGCAGCGCAGAAGTTGCCGGACGGTTCTATGCCGATTGCATCGCCCGCGCCGAAGCGGACGGCATCAGTTACGAAGACGCCGCTAAGGCCGGCATTGCCGAACTGCGCGCCGAGAAAAAAGCCATTCCCGGCTTTGGCCATCCGCAACACGCAGGCGGCGATCCGCGCGCGCACCGCTTGCTTGAAATCGCTGCGCAGCACACGTCCACGAGCAAACACGCCGACATGCTGCGCGCTATCGAGAGCGTCCTTCCCGAAGCTATCGGGCGCACGCTACCGATCAATGTGAATGGCGCGATACCAGTGGTCATGCTGGACGCGGGCTTTCCGCTGGCCGCATTGAAAGGTGTGTCTTTGCTGGCCCGCACCGCCAGCTTGATCGCTCATCTGCAAGAAGAAACCGAGCGGCCGATCGGCTTTATCATGAGCGGCGCAGCTGCCGCCCGCATCGAATTCGAAGAGCCTGCAGCCTGAGATTTTTTCCAGAATTTGCCACAAGGGAGGCCCTGCGCATGACAGCCTATCTCGTCGCCAGCTACACCATCACCGACCCCGAAGGATACGCCCCCTACCCCGAGGCGGTAGCGCCGACATTGGCGCCCTTTGGCGGGGAATTGATCGCAGCCGATTTCGAAAGCGTCGCGCTTGAGGGAGAGCCGCATCCCGTCACAGTGCTGGTCCGCTTCCCATCTAGCCAGGCCGCGCATGATTGGCACACGTCGGAAGCCTACCGGGCAATTTGCCACCTGCGCACCGATCATTCCACCGGCACAGTTGCAATCACGGAAGGTTGGGACCCGCAGCCCTAGCTGGCGGGATTGAATTGCAGCTGCCAAAACCTGCGCTTTCAGTACCACAACAATCAGCGCAGCAGGGGATTACAGGCCGTTTCAGGCTCTGGATCAAACGTGTGCGCCGCAGGTCCATAAAGGTACGGCATGTGGCCACCTGCCTTGCGATCATCGCAGCAATGGACAGGCGCTCCGCCAATCTCATGAGCAAGAGCACGCGTGCCGGTCACGCATATTCCTTCCGGGCCGCAAACCAATCCGCAACCCGGGCATGGGCGTGCCGATCCAGATGCAGGCCAAGTTTGCTACGCCGCCACAGCGCATCTTCTGGCTTGATCACAAATTCCTCAAGCACCAGATACTCCAGCTCCGCAGCATAGAGATCACCTCCCATACACGCGCCGAGATCATCCAGACATGTGGCATCGCCCAGAATGCGGTCGATCCGTGTGCCATAGGCCCGTGCCAGCCGGTGCACGCCATCGGCAGGAAACCAACCGTAACGCTGCTTGGCTTCGGCCAGGAACCCTGCAAATTGCGACGCCCCTATATCACCGCCGGGCAAGGCTTCATCAGCAGTCCAGCTACGGTCGGCGAAGCCGCCCAGCTTGTGCAACGCGTGTTCGGCAAGCTTGCGGTAGGTCGTGATCTTGCCACCAAAGATCGACAGGATCGGCGCTCCTCCTTCCTTATCCAGCTCGAACACATAATCGCGCGTGACGGTGGAATTGCTGGAGGATTTGTCGTCATACAGCGGGCGCACCCCTGCGTAGCTCCATACAGCATCACCGGGCGACACATCATGCTTCAGATATTCATTCACCGCATCGCAGAGATAAAGCGACTCCTCATCTGAAATTGCGATGCCCGACGGATCGCCGGAAAACGACTGATCCGTTGTACCAACCAGCGTGTAATCACGTTCATAGGGGATGGCGAAGACGATCCGGCCATCTCCGTTCTGGAAGATATAGGCGTGATCCCCATCGTACAGCCGGTTGAAGATCAGGTGACTGCCTTTGACCAGTCGCAGATTTTCATGAGGTTTGTCTGGCGTGGATTGGCCCAGGACGGCATCAACCCATGGCCCGGCAGCATTGACCACTGCGCGCGCTTCAATCTGCTGCGTTCCGGCTGACGATCGCAGGGTCGCCGTCCAGCTATCCGCCTTTCGTATCAGAGCGGCACATTCGGTCTGACTGCGAATATCTGCGCCGCGCTCCCTTGCGTCCATACAATTGAGCGCAACCAGCCGTGCATCTTCTACCCAGCAGTCTGAGTATTCAAACCCGCGCGTCAGGCGATCTTCCAGAAACGCGCCATGCGGTGGCTGTCGCAAATCGACTGTTCGGGTAGGAGGCAGCAATTTGCGGCCGCCAATGTGGTCATACAGAAACAGGCCGAGCCGCAGCAGCCATTTCGGCCGCAGACCCTTGTCATGCGGCAGAACGAAACGCAGCGGCCAGATGATATGGGGCGCAATGGCCAGTAACCGTTCGCGCTCTATCAGGCTTTCGCGAACAAGCCGGAATTCGTAATGTTCAAGATAACGCAAGCCGCCATGCACCAGTTTTGTGCTGGAAGAAGACGTGTGCTGGGCGAGATCGTCCTTCTCTACTAGCAGCACTTTTGCACCGCGACCGGCGGCATCCCGCGCGATCCCGGCACCGTTGATGCCTCCGCCAATAACAAGCAGGTCATAAATCACAGGCGCGCCTATTCCTCAGCTTTCAGATGATAGATGTGACTATCTGACAGAGTGAGCCGCGGTTGCAAGCCATGCCCCATCCGTGCCGAGCCTGAAAAGACCGCTCCTTCGCCCGGCAGATCAGCCCAATCCACGACTGAAGGCTCAGTTACCGAAGGGTCGGCCTTGGGGCCACACCTGCCACAGACGGTATTGGCGCTCCGTGATGTGACAGCGGCCCTGGCCGACATGGCTTTCCCATTGCCCGAAGCGAAAATGAATCCGAAAAGGCGCGCTGGATCGCCTGCCACTGGCACGCGTCACTGAGTACCAGTCTGCTCGATTTTCGGACACACCGTTCAACTGTCGATAGGACGTTCCGATGGCGAAGGCATGGTCACGACCTGATCGGCCAGCCGCTCTACCTCGCTGGCAGAATGGCTGACCAGCAGGATGGGGATCGCCAATTCGTCACGAATACGTTCAATCAATGCGGCAAGCCGTTCGGCGCGCGCAGGATCGAGCGAGGATAATGGTTCGTCCAGCAGCAGGAATTTTGGTGCCGCCAGCAGTGCCCTTGCGATTGCCACGCGCCGTGTTTCCCCGCCTGAAAGTGTCGCTGGCCAGCGGTCAAGCAAAGCACCGATTTCCAGAAGGTCGCAAACTTCGCCTCGGGTGATCCACACTTCGGCAGGCCGGGCAAGTTTTTCCCCGTAGGCGAGATTGGCCGAAACACGGCGGTGCGGGAACAGGCGCGCGTCCTGAAAGACGTATCCGGCCCGGCGCTGATCCGGCGGCACATCAAGCTTTGCCGCGCTGTCGAACAACATGTTCCCGGCCACGGCGACCCGTCCCGAACTGGGTTTGAGCAAGCCCGAAATAGCGTTCAGAACGCTTGTCTTTCCTGCACCCGACGGCCCCACCAACGCCGCCAGCTTTGCATCTGAAGCAAACGCTATGGCGATGCGCTGATCGCCAAGGGTCAATTCAAGATCGACATCAAAGGACATGCGCGCGCGATCCTTGCGAACGGCGCACCAGCCATTCTGATGCCAGCAGCGCGCCTAGCGAAAGCACGATCGAAATCACCGCCAGCCGCGTGACCGCGCTTTCGCTGCCGGGCACTTGCAGTCCGGTGTAAATTGCCAGTGGCAAAGTGCGGGTTTGCCCTTCGATATTCGCCGCAAAGGTGATCGTCGCACCGAATTCGCCCAGTGACCGGGCAAAGCCGAGCATGGCTCCGGCTGCAATTCCGGGCAGGCTAAGCGGCAAGGTGATCGTAAGAAATGCTTTGAGCGGGGTTGCCCCAAGCGTGCGCGCCGCGCCGACCAGCCGCCGGTCGACTGCTTCGATCGATAAACGCATTGCGCGCACCATAAGCGGCAAGGCCATTACCGCTGCCGCCACCGCTGCACCCAGCCAGTTAAACACCAGCGTTATGCCAAAATTCGACTCCAGCCAACCGCCGACAGGGCCATTGCGCCCCAGCACTATCAACAGCAGCCAGCCGGTGACAACCGGCGGTAAAACAAGCGGAAGATGAATTGCCGCATCCAGCAGCATCCGTCCGGGAAAGCGCCGCCGTGCAATCAGCCAGGCCAGCGCATATGCAGGCGGCAGCGTGACCAGCATAGCCACCAGGCTGACGCGCAAGGACAAGGCAATTACCGCCCACTCTGCGCCGGACAACATCAGGTCGCGGCCTTTTGCGGAGTGAACCCGTGCGCAGCGTAAATCTCTTGCGCGACGGGCCCTGAAAGGAACTCCAGCAACGCGCCGGTCTGCGGGTGCTGTGCAGCAGAGAGGCGTGCTGCGGGATAAGAAATTTCCGGCGTATCACGGGGATCGAAGATCGCCGCCAGGTAAACCCGGTCCGACGCGGCAGCATCGGTGGCGTAGACGATACCCAATTGCGCCTCGCCTGCCTGCACCAGCGCCAGCGCCGCACGCACATTTTCGGTCGGCACGATTTTGTCCTGCACGTCATGCCATAGGCCCATGTTCTGCAAAGCGGCACGGGCATAGCGGCCAGCCGGGACCGACCCAGGATCCCCTATCGCCAGTCTGGTATTTCCCGCCAAGCGCAAGTGACCGGCAATGGAGCTGTGCGCATCCACCGGGCTTGCTGCAATCAGCGCCAGCGCATTGCCGGCAAGTACGCGGCGCGTTTCCGGGACAATCAGCGCACGCGCTTCGAGCCAGTCCATCCATTCCGCATCGGCGGAAACAATGATATCCGCTGGCGCTCCGCGTTCGACCTGGCGGGCAAGCGCTCCGGATCCTGCAAAGGACAAGACAGGACGGGCATTACCTTGTGCCGCCCATGCATCCGCCACAGCTTCGAGCGATTCCTTCATGCTGGCAGGAGACAACAATACCGGACCCCGGCTCTGCGCCGCAGCGCAGCTACCGAGTAGCGCAGCCAGAAACAGGCCCGAGAGGAATCGCACAAAGATCGAAAGGGGCCGCATTGCCCGGTGTGTAGAATGGCCTATGTTGCCAGTCCAGCAACCCTTCAACCGAACGCCGCCGCCGTTTAATTTTCGGTCGGCTTGTCCCGATTGGCGCGGATCATGAATTCCGTCGCGCGGCGCACCGGAATAAGCAGCACGCAGCGGACGCCCTCTGGATCAAAATCCAGTTCAACAGGGTGGCGCAGTTCGTGGGCCACAATCCGCTCGATCAGATCCGTTCCGAAGCCGCGCTTGCGATCCTGCGAAACTGCCGGGCCGCCGCGTTCCAGCCATTCCACCCGGCAAAGCGTCGGCTCCACCAATTTCCACACAATCGTGACCATGCCGCCAGATTGGCTGAGCGCGCCATATTTTGCAGCATTGGTGGCCAGTTCATGGATCGCCAGACCCAGTGAAAGCGCGTCATTGGGCGCAAGCTCAACATCGGGGCCAGTCATGCTGACCTTTTGATCACTGCCCTGGGCATAAGGCAGCAATTCAGCCTGGACCACGTCCCGCACCGGCGTCGATCCCCAATCCGACTGGGTCAGCAGATCATGCGTGGCCGACAGCGCACGAATGCGGCCATCAAGCGACGTCGCAAAAGTTTCGACACAATCGGCTCGCCTGCGGGTGAGTGCGATGATCGAAAGGACATTCGCCAGCGTGTTCTTGACGCGGTGGTTCAGTTCCCGCGTCAGAGTGTTGCGTATCGACGCCTGCTCTTCGAACCATACAAGGGATGCTTCATCTTCCTGTGCCTGCTGGGTCAGCATCCGCACGAGTAACATCATCAACGCAGCAACCAGCAGACCGAAGATGAGCGTAGCCATAGACAAACCGGCAAGGCCGGCAGCATTCCGCTCACTTATAACCAGTACCCAGGGATTGTTGGCGATTGTGACGATCTGGCTGATCTGGCGCACACCTTCGGTTTCATTATCGACCGTGGCCGCGATCAGGGCATCCTCGCTGGGCGTGCCATCATAAAGCCGGACGCCGTATGTACCGGCGTCCTCCAGTTCCAGCGCGCTCTGCAGGAAATCTTCTGCGTTAAACGGGCTGTAGATAAATCCCTTCAAAGCCCTGCCGCCCCCGCGTGCTTCGAATACGGGCATATAAACCAAGAAGCCCGGTGCCTCTTCGGAACCTTCCTGCTGCAATACCACCATATTACTGGCGGTTGGACGTGCAGTGCGTTCAGCCTCTTGCATGGCGGCGCGGCGAACAGGCTCGGAATACATATCGAAGCCGAGCGCGCGGCGATTACGTTCAGTATCCGGCTGCAGATATGTTACCGGCAATGAAATCGGCTGGCTTCCATCGGGCAGCGGATACAATTCATAACCACCGGTATCCGATTGCGCGGCGAAGGCATTGAAATCTTCAACCTGCGATGGCGTCACAACACGCGCCCAGCCAATTCCTTCTGCACCACGGTAATCGGCATCAAGTCGCAATTCGGAGACAAACCGACGGAAATCGTCGGGCGGTACTTCGTCCATTGTGGAAAGCAGTGCTGCGCCCGCCCGCAGGTAAGCGCTGCTAGCATTTGCACGTCTTTCCAGCGCAGATGCAATGGCAGTCGCCCGGGCGTTAAGCTGCGCATTATCGCGCTGAACCTGTACCCGCTCGATTGCGAAGATACTGAGCACGGTAATCGCCGCGATCAGACAGAAGATGCCAAGCGGCATGGCGCGCGGATAGCGCAGCAGCCACCGTTTCGTCCTGCTTCTCTGGCCACTTTGCTGCTGCAAGATAACTCCTTAACCGCCCCAAGCGATCACCATACAAGTTCCCGGATCGCCAACTGCTTCGCTTTCATGCAATTTGGCAATCACGCAAAATACAATATCCGGGGAACCGGATGCGCGGCGTGTCGTTCCGATGTGACATACCAACACCAACTTGCGCAGGCTGTTCCCGAACAAAAGCGATCGGACAGCCCTGACGGGAAATAATACTGCAATGACATCCTCCAAGGACGACAAGAAGGTTGCATCGGTTCCGCAAAACGCGGATGATACCCATCCGAGCGATCCAGATTGGGCTTCCGGGCTGAAACGCCTTTATGACAGCGTGCTGGACGAGCCGCTGCCCGACACTTTCAAGGACCTGCTCTCCCAGCTGGACGGTAACGAGGGTAAATGAGCAAGCCTGAAACAAAACGCGAGCTGCCCGAACGCAGCGAGCAGGACAAGCATGACTTCAAGCGGGAACTGACCGAGGTCGTTCCGCACCTGCGCGCCTTTGCACGCGGCCTCTGCGGCCGTCCCGACATGGCTGACGATCTGGTACAGGAAGCTTTGCTAAAGGCCTGGGCTGCGCAGCAACGCTTCGAACCGGGCACATCCATGCGTGCCTGGACGTTTGTGATCCTGCGCAATGCCTACCTTACCGACATGCGCCGCAATCGCTTTCGCGGCGAATATGATGAAGGTGTGGCGGAACGTATTCTCACCGCGCCTGCCGGTCAGGAAGAACCGATCCACCTGTCTGACCTGCACCGCGCGTTGCTGACCTTGCCGCCAGAACGGCGTGAGGCATTGTTGCTGGTTGGTGCCGGCGGCTTTTCATATGAAGAAGCAGCCAATATTTGCGGCTGTGCTGTTGGTACGATCAAAAGCCGTGTGGGCCGCGCGCGATCGGCATTGGCCAGCATGATCCAGGACGGCGACATTCCTGATCGCGCAATCGGAGATCCATCCGCGCATCGCGCCATCCTGGAGGAGCTGGATGAAGTAGCAGCCGGTCGCGGGGAAACGACAGCAATTATTAAATAACACATCGCCTGCGCATCGCGGGCGACTGGCACAGGGGCCGCGCGATGACCGCGTCACGGGATAAGAGCGACACCCACGAACCGGACTTGCCGGACCCTACACCCTTGACCTTTGCTGCACAGGAAGTGCGGCTGATTTCCGCGCTTGTTGTGCTGCTGGCGATTGGGCTGTTCCTTGCTCTGCCTTTCGTCTTGTCGATAGGCTCGGTGGTGTTTCTGCCGCTGGTTGCCGGCCTGATCGTAACCATCATTCTGTCGCCATTGGCGGACAAGCTGGCCTATTGGGGCATCCCCAACTTCCTCGCTTCCCTGATGGCATTGCTCGTATTCTTCGCCGTTCTGGCTTTGGCGCTTACCGCCGTGCTGACGCCGGCGATCACGCTTTATGACGAGATACCGTCAATGGCCCGGCAGGTGGGAGAGCATTTCAACGATCTGCAAATGACCTTCGCCTGGGTGGGCGAGCTGAACCGGCAATTGGCCGCATTGTCCGGCGATGGTTCGCAGAAAGTCGTGCTGGCAAGCCCTACAATGCTCGAGCAGCTTGCCCTGGCGACACCCACCGTCTTGCTGGAAGTGCTGCTGACTTTCCTGCTCGCCTTCTTCATGATCGAGGCACGCGTGCGCCTGCGCCGCCGATTGCTGCTGGAACGCCAACAGGTCGGCTCCAGCCTGAAAGCTGCGCGCGCGATGCGCGAAGTACAAGACCGTGTGGCAGCCTATATCCTGACCGTCGGCCTCATCAACACAGGTGTCGGAGTGGTGGTTGCTTTAGGCGCGTGGGCGCTCGGTATGGATGCACCGGTTATGTGGGGCGGGCTGGCGGCGCTGCTCAACTTCGTACCTTACGTCGGCCCGCTTCTGATGGTGGTATTGCTTGGCCTGTTCGGCCTTGGGTCGGCGGAGTCGGTGTTTCTGGGAATGATCCCGGCAGCAGCCTATTTCGGCCTGCACACGATTGAAGCGAACGTGGTAACCCCAAGCGTTCTCGGGGCGCGCTTTACGATGAATCCCGTCGCGATCCTGCTCGCCCTGTCTTATTTCGGATGGATATGGGGCGTGGTCGGCGCGTTGCTTTCGGTGCCCATCCTGCTGACGCTGACCGCTCTGGTCGATCACCTGGGGCGCCCCAACTTCATCGGATTTCTGTTCGGGGAACCGCTGTTTGCTACCAATGTCCTTGATCTTCAGGCGGAAGACTAACTCCACCAGATCCTGAGCGCCCATGAAAAAGGCCCGCACTCCTTGCAGGAATGCGGGCCTTTTCAGATCATTTGATGCGCCTGTCAGGCGGGGTAAGTCCAGGCCGTACCGCGCGCCAGGTTCTCGGCGGCGAAATCCCAGTTCAGATGGCCGTCAACAACAGCTGAAAGATAGCTCGGCCGGGCATTCTGGTGATCCAGATAATAGGCGTGCTCCCACAGGTCGATGACCAGCAACGGGTTCATACCCTTATCGGCCACTGTGTCGGCATCATGCGTATCGACCACTTCGAGCTTGCCGCCGTTTTCAACGAGCCATACCCAGCCGCTGGCAAAATGGCCTGCGCCCTTGCTTTTGAGCAGATCGGTAAGTTCGCCCAGCGAACCGAAGCTTTCTTCGATCTTCGCAGCAAGTTCACCGCTAGGCCCGGTGCTGTTTGGCGTCAGCGAATGCCAGTAGAAACCGTGGTTCCAGACTTGTGCGGAATTGTTGAACAATCCCTGATCGCTGCCACGCGATGCTGCAACGACCTCTTCCAGAGACTTGTCGGCATGGGCAGTGCCTTCGATTGCGTCGTTGGTCTTGGTGACATAAGCCTGATGATGCTTGCCATGATGATAGCTGAAAGTTTCTGCTGTAATCGCAGGCGCAATTGCTTCTGAATCGTAAGGCAGCGGCATGAGTGTGAAAGCCATTGGGTTTCGTCCTTCCTGTTTTGAAATTTGTGTCTTGCCATGCCAACGCCCGAGACGCGCTGGAGTTGCATGTTTGGCGGCTATAAATTCTTGCTGATGATGTCTACCCGCTTCGCGCGTGACAAGATGGGCTCAAGGCGGCATGCAGGCGCCGAGCTTCACCTCTGGCAAGAGAGAACTATGGGACGCACCTATTTCGGTACCGACGGCATACGCGGACGGGCCAACAGCAAGAAACTGAATGCAGCGATCGCGATGAAGGTAGGTCAGGCCGCTGGCCGCCACTTCCTGCGCGGCGATCACAAGCACCGCGTTGTGATCGGCAAGGATACTCGGCTGTCCGGCTACATGATGGAAAACGCTCTGGTCGCGGGCTTCACCAGTGTCGGCATGGACGTAATCATGACCGGGCCCCTGCCCACCCCGGCAGTCGCTTTGCTTACCCGCGAAATGCGCGCCGATATCGGCGTGATGATTTCCGCCAGCCACAACGCCTATCCCGACAACGGCATCAAGCTGTTCGGGCCTGACGGCTTCAAACTGTCCGACGAAGATGAGGAAGCCATTGAAGCAGCGATGGAAGTCGAGCAGCCGCTGGCAGAGGGCGATGCCATTGGCCGGGCCCGCAGGATCGACGATGCGCGCGGGCGCTATATCCACGCGGTCAAACGCGCACTGCCAGTGGACCTGCGGCTCGACGGGATGAAAATCGTGGTCGATTGCGCCAATGGTGCTGCGTACAATGTCACCCCCACCGCCATCTGGGAATTGGGCGCGAAAGTCATCGCCATTGGCGTGGAACCCAATGGCAAGAACATCAACGACGGTGTCGGCTCCACCGCGTTGGGCGCGATCAAGGCCCGCGTTGTCGCGGAGGGTGCAGATATCGGTATCGCGCTGGACGGTGATGCCGACCGCCTGATTGTAATCGACGAGAAGGGCCAGGAAGTCGACGGCGATCAGATCATGGCGCTGATCGGCAGCCGCTGGGCCGCGCGCGGCCTGCTGCGCGGCGGCGGCGTTGTCTCGACCATCATGTCAAACCTCGGCCTCGAACGTTTCCTTCAGGGCCAAGGGCTGGACCTTGTGCGCACGCAAGTGGGTGATCGCTACGTGCTGGAGGCGATGAAGGCGGGCGGATACAATGTCGGCGGCGAACAGTCGGGACATATGATCCTGCTTGACCATGCGACCACCGGCGATGGTACCGTTGCCGCATTGCAAGTGCTCGCCGCGATGGTCCGGACCGGCAAACCTGCCAGCGAACTGCTGCATGTCTTCGATCCTGTTCCGCAGGTTCTCAAGAACGTCCGTTATGAAGATGCCGATCCTCTGGAGGCACAAAACGTACAGGACGTTATCGCGGCCGCGCAGGCTGAACTAACCGGAAACGGACGATTGGTAATCCGCAAATCGGGCACGGAACCACTCGTGCGCGTAATGGCCGAAGGCGATGACGAGGTGCAGGTCAACCGGTTGGTGGATGACATTTGCGAAGCGGTGACCAAGGCCATCTGATGCTGGAAATGCGCCCCGATTGCGAACGCTGCGGTACGGGCTTGCCTGCGCAATTGCCCGGAGGATTCATTTGCAGCTTTGAATGCACCTTCTGCGCGGCGTGCTCCGAAGCCGTGGATGATGTTTGCCCCAACTGTGGTGGCGAATTGCTTGATCGTCCCACGCGGCCACGTGAAATGCTGGAACAATACCCGGCGAGCACACAGCACAAGTTCAAGGGATGATGAGCCGTCCGCCGCGCATCCTCGCCATAGCCGGGTCCGACAGTTCAGGCGGCGCAGGCATTCAGGCCGACATAAAGACCGTCACCATGCTGGGCGGCTATGCCATGACTGCCATCACAGCGCTCACGGCGCAGAATTCCCGCGGCGTGCGAAGTGTAGAGGTTATGTCGCCCGAATTCGTAGCGGCGCAAATGGATGCCTGCATGGAAGATATCGGCGTTGACGCGGTAAAGATCGGAATGCTGGGCAGCGCCGATATCGCGGAAGTCGTGGCAGACCGGCTGGAAGACCTGCCCTGCCCGATCATCTTCGACCCGGTCATGGTCGCCACCAGCGGATCGGTGCTGGCAGACCCGGCTACGATCGAAGTATTCGAATGGCTGATGGACCTCGCAACCCTTACCACTCCCAATGTGCCGGAACTGGAAGCGCTGGGCGGTTCGCGCGGCATGGCGGAGCGCAATATCGCCTATCTCGCCAAGGGCGGCGATGCTGATGGCCCGATGGTGGAAGATCGACTTGTGCGCCCCGGTGCAGGAGACACAGTGTGGACCGAAGCCCGCATCGTCACCAAACACACGCACGGCACCGGCTGCACGCTATCCAGCGCCATCGCCTCCCATTTGGCGCGCGGATTACCGCTGGAAGAAGCCGTGGCAGAGAGCCGCAAGTTCGTGCGCGAGGCATTGAAAAACGCACCCGGTTTCGGCTTCGGCAACGGGCCGCTGGGGCATCAGGCGGTACGGTAAGCCAATCAAGCTACGCCATTGGCATCACTTCGCCAGCACAGCGTGGGCCTCATTCCCGCACTGCACCACCCGCAGCCACGAAGCTTCCGTCAACAAAGCTATATGCTGCGAAGCAGGCCTGATATCCATATCGGTCGCATGCCGAGCCATGTAGCGCGAGCAGCAGAATTGGGACACGCCGCGAGTGGAGGATTTGATAGCCCTGCATTTGCATCTGGCGCGTCCCGCCATCAGCACTGAGAAATATGCTAAGGATTGTTCCGCCGGTTCCACCGGAAAAGCTGGCAGAAGTAGAGCAGTTCAGGCCAGCACTATCAAAGATTGCATCTGCCAGCCCGTCGCCGTCAAAATCAGTGGTCTGGTCGATTTGGCTATATTCGATCGCCAGCACGCCATCGTCAAAAGAAGCGCATTCGGTTCGGGATGCGTCAACATATTGCGCAAAAGCAGTCGCACTCCTCGGCGCCATTTGCGGACCGGCATTCTGTGCAAGCGCCGGAAACCCCACAACCATTGCCACAGCTGCACCACTGACCTGAATTAAGAATTTCGATCCATTCATCTGCGTCACCCCGCCGATTTACCGATCACCAGATAAACCACTATTTTTACCCGGTGTAAAATTTGGACCAAGCTGGTTCTGGAGAAAGGCCAGAATGGGGGATTGATCGTATTTGATGCAACGCTGACAAAACTAACGAAACACCACGGTCCGTTTGTCATTGAGAAACACCCGCCGCTCTGCTGTCCATCGGACTGCGCGGGCCAGCACCTGCGCTTCAATGTCCCGCCCGATGCGCGCAAGATCGCGCTCTGTCGCACGGTGGTCCACACGTTCGACATCCTGCTCTATGATCGGTCCTTCATCAAGATCGCTGGTCACGAAATGGGCGGTGGCACCGATTAGTTTAACGCCGCGCTCCTGCGCCCGCAAATACGGCCGCGCACCTTTGAAACTCGGCAGGAAACTGTGGTGGATATTGATACACCGCCCGGCCAGCTTTTCTACCAGACCTTCAGACAGAACCTGCATATAACGGGCAAGGACGAGATAGTCGGAGGCACTCTGTTCGAAAATCGACAGCAGCTTCGCTTCCTGCGCGGCGCGCGAACCTGCTTCGACGGGAAGGTAATGGTACGGCACGCCGTGCCATTCGGTCAGGTCGCGCAAGTCGGGATGGTTAGAAACAACTCCGGCCACATCAATTGGCAAATTGCCGGTCTTCCAGCGATGCAGCAGATCATTCAGGCAATGGCTGCCTTTTGAAACCGCGATCAACAGTTTTGGTGTGTGGGAGGAAGGTACCAGGTCCCATTCCAGACCGAACTGCTGCGCAATCGGTTCCAATCCGCCACGAAGCTCATCCAAAGTGCGCGGAAATTCAGCGCCGGCTGCTTTGAACTCCAACCGCAGGAAGAAGCTGCCCGCATCAAGATCAGCATACTGCTGGCTGTCTAGGATGAAGCCGCCAATCCTGGCCAGATGTCCGGTCACTGCGGCAACAATGCCAACCCGGTCCTTGCAGGACAAGGTCAGGATATACGAAGTCGGTCCGGCAGGATTGGTCATCAGGCTTCTAACCCGGCAAGTCGTAGAAATCTGCAATCGCCGACCACGCGTCCTCAGCCGTCTCGCACCACGTAATGAGGTCGAGATCCTTCTTCGAAATTGTGCCTTCTTCGGCAATTGCTTCGAAGTTTACGACACGGGTCCAGAAGTCCTTGCCGAACAGCAGGATCGGTATCGGCTTCATCTTGCCCGTCTGAATCAGCGTCAGCAGCTCGAAGAACTCATCGAACGTGCCGAACCCGCCAGGGAACACCGCGACAGCGCGGGCACGCATCAGGAAGTGCATCTTGCGCAGAGCGAAATAATGGAAATTCAACGAAAGATAGGGCGTCACATAAGTATTGGGCGCCTGCTCATGCGGCAAAATGATATTCAGCCCGATGCTTTCCGCACCGGCATCGCTCGCGCCCTTGTTGGCGGCTTCCATGATCGAAGGTCCCCCGCCGGAGCATACAACGAACTGGCGCTTGCCATCTTCGATGATTGCCTTTTCACCGGACAACTTGGCCAGCTTGTAAGCCTCGGTATAATATTTCGCCTTGGCCGCCAGATTGCTGGCGACAAGTTGATCATATTCGGAACCGTTCTTCGCCGCCTCGACCTTGGCATCGGCCGTTTCCGGGGAAGGAATACGGGCAGAACCGTACATTACCAGTGTCGAACCGACGCCAGCCTCGTCCAGCAGCATTTCGGGCTTGAGCAGTTCCAGCTGGAATCGCACCGGGCGCAACTCTTCGCGCAGCAGGAAATCGGTATCGCGGAACGCCAGCTTATAAGCGGGGTGCCGTGTTTGCGGTGTGCTTTGCGGGATGGATTCCGCAAAACCTGCCTCACTGTCGGCATGATAAAAGCGGTCATCGCTCAGTCCGCAATTGGGACCATTGTCTTGGGCACTCACAAAACTCTCCTGATAGGCATTTGTGTTGGCCCTATAGCGGGTTGGCGATGTTGGAAAGCCCGGTAAGCGCGGCGATTGCGGTCCGCTCCGCAGATCGCCCGGTCAACAGGTCATGAAGCAGGCAACGGATTGACCGACGCGCCATTGACCCTGACTTCATAGTGTAGATGCGGACCAGTAGACCGGCCTGTAGAGCCAGACCTTCCGATCAAATCACCTTCGCTGACCATTTGGCCCGCAGACACTGCGATAGATGAAAGGTGGGCGTAGCGTGTTTGCACACCTTCACCGTGATCCAATGCAACAAGCAGCCCGTAGGCCCCCTGGTAATGAGCAATACGAACTTCGCCGTCTGCGGTGGCAACCACCGGCGTACCGGTGGAAACGGCCAGATCGATCCCGCTGTGGTTCGATCCGCGACCGGTCACGGGATGGACACGGTACCCGTATTGGCTGGTCAGGCGCACACGCGATACCGGCAGACGATCAGGGATGTCACCAGCGAAGCCCGCCCCGCGCGGAGGTGCCGAGGAAAAACGCACATTGGCCACACCGTTGTCATTTGCAGAGCGGACAGCATACCTTCTTTCGCCCGCGACCGTGTCGAAGCCAATGCTGATGAGGCTGCGCGCTTCGGAGTTTCCGCTGCGCGGCCTTTCAAGCACGGTTACAGTTGGCGATGTATCGCGCGCCAGCGGAACGTCCGCCGCGGCATCGACAGCGGCGAAATCCTGCGCACCAGTAATTTGCGGCAAACAGCAAAAGGCCACCGTCAAAACGAAATTTCGAATGTTTTTCAGTCGCCCCATCGACTCGCCCCCCAGCGCCAGCAAGATGCGTATGTTGCTCTGCAAAGTTCCGAAATGCCAGACGATAATCGAATCTGTGTGATTGTGGGCAGCAAATATCTGCGAGGCTGCATAACGAATCCCGTATTTTCACGTGAAGTCGCCAATGCCTCAAGTCACGCATGTGCTGCCAAGCGGCAATAAGGCATTTCCCCGGCTATTACATTGATATTAGCAAATTATTGTATTAGAGCACCATTTAGAAAGAGCATGACTGTTGTAGAAAACGGCCTGCATCTTCGATTTTGGGAATTCGCTGTCGGGGGGCAGAGCGCAAATGGGCAAAGCCGAACCTGAAATCTACGCCTACGTTGTTAAGGCAGAAGAGCTTTTGGCGCTGAATTACCTGCCACATGAACATCCGCGTCCGCAGCATGTGGAATGGATCAACCGCGCGACCGACCGCGTCATGTCGCCATCCACGGTGGAACAGCTGCTTCGTACACTGCATCTGACAGAGGCATCGGCCAGCGTCATCCAGCTGCGCGAAACTTCCGGCGTAAGAGCCAGCTTTGCATCAGAGCACGACCGCAACGTTTTTGCGCGTGAATTCCATGAAGCCTGTAAGCAACAAAAGGCCGACCTCGAACATTTGGTGACCGCAATCTTCCCGTCACCCGAAGTGGCGAACGCTGTGACCGGGGAGCTGATTTCGAACGGTATCGCCAAAGACGACATTTCTGTGCTTTGGCGCTCTCCGCTCGTCCCCGAGGCCGGGACAGGCCAGCTTCAGGGCCACAGCCGATCGAGAGTGCTTGCCAGTGTATCAGGTGGCGGAATTGCAGGTGCCGCCGTTGGCGTCGCCATCCTGTTTGTGCCGGGCGTGGGTCCTGTCGCAGCCGTGGGAGCTGTATTGGCATCGACCTTTCCGGCGCTGGCCACAGTCAGCGGCATCATTGGCGCAACCGGCGCTGCCATGGCCACCATGCTTACTGATCTGGATGTCGAAGACTTTGCCGAGAACCATATCGAGCGGCAGTTCAAGCAGGGAAAAGCCTTCGTCGCCGTCAAAATTCAGGACAACGCCATGCCGCGCGAAGAAATTGCACAATTGCTGGAGCAAAATCAGGGGCGCTGCATTATGTAATTGAGGGTGGGATGAAGTACAGGAGCCAACAATCGTCCCTGAGCTAACCACATATTTACCAATGCTGGCGAATATGGCGGCATGATACAGCGCCGCACTTCGATCCTTCGCTTCATCCTGCGTTCTGCAGCGTTGCTTATCGCGCTGAACGAAATCCGCGGCATCATCCTTGCTGCTCCGGTCTTCTATGCAATGTACCAGGCGGGCGGCACGCTGATGGCGCTGTGGCTTGGCGCGAGCTCCCTGCTGGGCATAGCCCTTTCTGTCATCATTCCGCTTTTCGCAGTAAAACGACTCGAAGCGAAGCTGACACCAGAAGTCGCGCGAACGTAAGCGCCACGCCCTTCCCAAGACCACTAATTGTATATTTGCGACAAGAGCCACCCAATTGGGTGGTTTACGTAGAATAGGCATTCGCAATCGCAAACTCTTCAAGATTTTGCGAATCGGTGACTTCATATTGCACCGCGATTCGAATATTTTACAAACTTGTTGGTCCAAACCGGAACGTGGTTGACGCATCGTTAAGCATTCATCTTAGGATTCTTGCTTTATAACCCATTGAATAACAGAGATGTTTTTTTGCAATCTTAAGATTCGTTGACCCAGGGACTGATTCCACGGAAGTTTTATGGCGTCGGAGGGGGCAAGTTCCTCATCGCCAGATCTGATCGAAGTTTTCGAACAGGGCGCTTGGCGGCAGGGGTTCTACCTCAGGCAAACATGGATTCCGGAAATAGATGCCGGACCAATTGGTTTGAACAACTGAATTGAGAGAACGAACATGAAAACTTTTCTGAAAAACTTCATTGCTGACGAATCCGGTGCTTCGGCTGCAGAATACGCCTTGATCATCGCCGTTGTCGGCGTTGGTATCGGTGCTGCTGCACTGGTTCTGGGCGCAAACGTTGAGGCAGCAGTTGGCGGCGCCGCCAACGAAGTCGATAACTGCAACAATGCGACCGGTACTGCTGGCCAATACACCAATGGTTCGAGCTGCACTGCTGGCGGCGGTTCCACTACCAGCACAACTACTGGCGGCTAACCCAAATCGCAGCCCCCGCGAGAAAAGTCTCGCGGGGGCTGTTTTTTTTTGTTATGATAACCAAACAATTATCTTTCTTGGGGGGAAAGTAATGGGGGGTCGAAATCTCGCTATTCTGGCTGTTGCCGTAGTACTCGGCATCATTGCCGTCATTATGGCCAACGCCTGGTTCTCCGGCGTTGAAGAACGTCAGGAACGTGTTGCTGAAGAACTGCAGCTAACCCGGATCGTTGTCGCAACGCAGCCGCTTGAATTCGGTTCTGCACTTACATCTGAAAATCTCCGCATGCAGAATTTCCCCGCCGCCTCTGTGCCGGTCGGGGCTTTCGGCAGCATTGCCGATGCCATGAGCGGCGGCCGGGTTGCCTTGCGCCCTATCGTTCCGGGTGAGCCTGTGTTGGCAGACAAGGTCAGCGGCGCTGGCGGACGCGCGGTTCTTTCCGCCCTGCTGCCCGACGGCATGCGCGCGGTTTCCATTCCCATCGGCGCTGTCACGGGCGTTTCCGGTTTTGTCCGGCCCGGCGATATTGTCGATATCATCCTGACCCGCCAGATCCCCGGCGACGGCGCAAGCGCTCAAGACATGATGAATGATGTTATCATGGAAGGTGTGCCCGTTCTGGCGATTGATCAAATCCGCGCCGAAAGCGCGACCGAGCCGAATGTCGGCAGAACAGCCGTTGTGCAGGTCGATACGCTTGGCGCGCAAAAGCTGGTACTGGCAGATCGCCTTGGCACCTTGACCCTGGCGCTGCGCAATGTTGAAAGTCAGGAGCCAGGTGCCCTGACCACTGTTACCGCACGCGATATAGGTGATCCTCGCATGTTTATCAGGGGCCGCAATAATTCCGCGCCAGCCCAGGCCGCCGCTCCTGCTGCCCCGTCGGTGATCTTTGCGCCGGCTGGATACGGCAATGCGCCGCAAGCAGCCACCAGACCAACTACACCGCCACCACCGTCCGGACCGACAATGTCGATCATCCGCGGCACTGAATCGACCGATTATCCGGTCGGTCGGCATGGAGGACGCTGAGCATGATTAAAGCGAAAACACTTGTCGCATTTGCCGCCGTTTGCGCGCTGTTCGGGGCAGTCCCGGCAGCGGCACAGTACGAGACCGATTACGGTTTGCATGCTGGCGAATTGATCGTCCCGATCAACAAGAGCCAGGTCGTGACGACCAGCGAACGTATTGAGCGCGCGATGGTCGGCAATGCCGACATCGCAGATGTGCTGCCCATTTCCGAACGCTCGATCTACGTGCTCGGCAAATCAATGGGGACCACCAGCCTTACCCTATATGACCGGAACAACCGCGTGATCGCGGTGATGGACGTGTCCGTCGGCCCTGATGTCGATGGCATGCGCCGCCAATTGCAGGAATTGATGCCAGATCAACCGATCGAGGTGGGTTTGTCCAACGGATCGCTGGTGCTTTCCGGCACTGTGAATGATCCCGGTGCGGCTGACCGTGCTGCGCGGCTCGCCACTGCTTTTGCAGGTGGAAACGTCATAAATCTTCTCGGCATGGGCGCCAGCCAGCAGGTGATGCTGGAAGTACGCTTTGCCGAAGTCAGCCGCACGGTTGGCGAGCAGCTTGGCGTCGGCGGCTTTGGTAACAGCAGCAGTGGAGATTTCTCCGCTGCTATCGGTCAGGGTGCAAACGCTTCGGCCGGAACCAACGGCACGACAGATCTGGGCATCGGCTCGATCACCGATGCGTTTGGTGTATTCGGTGCGCTGTTCGAACTCGGCGATCTGAGCGTCGAGGCCTATCTCGACACGCTTGAGCGCAACGGCCTTTCCCGCACTCTGGCTGAACCGACGCTGGTCGCCTTGTCCGGCGAAAGCGCGTCCTTCCTGGCTGGCGGTGAATTTCCGGTGCCCGTGTCGCAAGGCGGCAATGACGGCAACAACGCCATCACTGTGCTGTTCAAACCGTTTGGCGTGAGCCTGGCCTTTACGCCAACCGTACTAGGCAACGGGGTCATCAACCTGATTGTTGAACCCGAAGTCAGTTCCATCGATCCCAGCGCGTCTGTGACTGTGAATGGTTTGACCGTTCCCGGCCTGCAAACCCGCCGCGCACGAACCACGCTTGAAGTGCGCGATGGTGAAAGCTTCGCCATTGCAGGACTGCTGCGCGATGAAACGCAAACGACAGTCAACCAGCTGCCGATATTGGGATCATTGCCAATCATCGGATCTTTGTTCCGGTCCTCCAGCTATCAGCGGGGTGAAACAGAACTGCTGATCGTCGTGACGCCGCGTCTGGTACAGCCGATCCGCCCGGATCAGGTGCGTTTGCCGACAGATCGCGTTCCCGCACCAAGCGTGCCGGACGTTTTGCTGAACGGCGATATCTACCAGCCGCAGGAACTGGCTCCGTCCGCCCCTGCGCCGCAAACCGATCAGACGGGAGGTACAGGTTATGAATATTAAGGGCCCCATCGCCGTTTGCCTAATGGGCGTGATGCTGGCCGGCTGCGCCAGCACCTACAGCGCAAAAATGGGCGTAATCGATCCCGATGAATTCGGCGAAGCCAACCGTCAGACTTTTGCAGCTCAGGTCGTCAATCCCGATCCGCAATATGACAAGCCGATAGAAACCAGTGCGGAATCAGCGGCCGCAGCGGCAGAACGTGTGCGCACCCGCACAGTCGTTCAACCGGTGGGCGAGGACACCACCTCAACCGGCAGCGGCGGCGGAGGCTAACAGGAGAGCGATCATGTCCCGGCGTATATCGTTTCTTTCCGATGAAGGCGGTGCAGTCGCAGCGACCTATGCGATTGCGATCACCGGTCTTGTCATCGTTGCCGGGGCGGCTTTCGATTATAACCGGCTGATGGCTCTTGATTCAGAGATGCAAACGGTGGCGGACAACGCCGCGCTTGCCGGTGTCACGCAGCTCGACGAGAAAAGCGGCGCTTGCGCAAGAGCGGGCAATGTCGCTGTCGATCTGGTGCGCAACATCACGCTGATGTCGAATGACGGGGGCGGCAACGGCACTTCCATCAATGGTGGCGCCACTATTTCTGTGACGGACGATGCCTGCGCGTCTTTCACCGGTGTAGTGTTTTACGAAGATGCCGGCAAAACCAGAATTGCAACCACCGATGAAGAAGCGAAATTCATTGAGGTTAGCGTCGATACGCGGCGCGCACGCGTCGCGTTTACCTCCCTGGGCGATTTGTTCGCTCCGGAAATGAGCGGCAGAGCCATGGCTGGCCTTGGGTCTGCCGTCTGTGAAGTGCCGCCGTTGATGATCTGCAATCCGTCGCCTGGCACGAGCTTGTCCACGCTTGTCGGTTTTGGTGTACAGGCCACCGGGCATGGCAACACCCGCGATGGCGGGACGAATTCGGGCGGTACGGGCGGTTCCACCGTCAGTGCCTGGGCACCCGGCGATTTCGGCTTTCTGGAAGTGGGTGGCGGACAAAACTCTGACCTCCTGAAGGCCCTTGCCTTCGACAATGTACCACTTAATTGCGCGCCCGTTGATGGTACGTCGCCCTCTACGGGTAATCCGCAATCGCTGTACGATGCGGTCAATACGCGCTTTGATATTTTTGATTTTTCGCAAGGCGCAGGGACCACACTTGCTCCCTGTTTCAGCGGCAATTGTCCTTCCTCCACCAATAATGTGAAGGATGTATTCTATTCCGCTCCCGGAGGGAACGGGAACGGGAACGGGAACGGTGGAGGCTCAGGCCCCTCTTGCGGCCTTGCTAATGGCGTAGGTGGTTCAGGCTGGCGACTTCCGGCTACCGATGCCCGGTTCCACCCGAAGGCATCGTCAAACATCGTCAATGCGGCAACCGCATCAGTCCAGAACACGTCGGTTGCACCAACTGTAGCTGCAATGGGCCTGCCGCGCGATCTGTGCCACTACTCCAGCTATGGCATGGCTTGCGGCCTGGATAGCAACAACCGTTTCGGCAATGGAAATTGGGCGCGTTACGATTACTTCTTCCGCAATCACGGCATCGTCCCGCCCTCCTCCACGATGACACGGTACGATGCGTATCTGTGGGAACTTGGCCTCAAAACCGTTGGCGGCACGACCGGAACAGTGCCCGACACCGGCGGTAATGGACAACGCGGCGCGCCGCTTTGCACACCCTCCTTCGGCGGAGTTCCCGATCCCAACCGCCGCGTGTTGCAGGTTGCTGTTGTCGAGAATTGCTCCTCACTCAGCGGGGCGTCGACTCCGGTTGATATTGGCGAGTGGATCGAAGCCTTCCTTGTAGAGCCGACAATCGACGGGCGCGGTAACGGGGCCTTACGCGATTCGATCTATATCGAGGTTATCGGTCCGGCATCGCTCGGCAATGGTTCGGGCGTGAATGGCGGGCCGCAGTCATTCCGCAAAGACAAGCCTTATTTGGTCGAATGATGGAGCGCTTTACCCGATCTTTTCTGCGCAACACGCAAGCTGCCGCCGCCGCGGAGATGGCGCTGATCCTGCCTATGGCATTTGCGCTGATCTTCACCACGATGGAAGCCGGGTATTATTTCCAGACCGAACACAAGGCGATCAAATACGTGCGCGAAGGTGCGCGCTATGCCGCCCGGCAGAACTTTGCATATTACGATTGTTCGGGTGCCGGGGCATTCGACACCAATACTGCAAATGCCGCTGCCGTGCAGTCGCAGATCAGAAATGTCACCTTGACAGGCGGCGTCGCCGGCGGAAACGCGCGTATCGCGGACTGGGAAGCTGGCGACGTTTCGATCTCTGTTTCATGCAATAGCACCTATGGAACCGGCCTGTATGCGGGAACTGACGATGTAAAAGCGCCCACGGTGCTGGTTGCCACGCGTTTCAGCTACACACCGATACTGGGCTTGCTCGGCTTCGACGTGAGACAGATCGATGTGGTTGCTCAGGCAGAATCAGCGGTGGCCGGACTATGATCAGCCTGCTTGCCATCAGGCGCGATCAGCGCGCATCATCTGCGGCGGAATTTGCGTTGGTGCTGCCGGCATTCCTCTTTCTCCTCCTCGGCACGATTGATGTGGGCCGGTACATGTGGAACGTGGGCCAGGTTGAAAAGGCCACGATGATGGGCACACGCTATGCGGTGGTCACCGACATGGTTCCATCGGATTTGTACACTTACAGCTTCGCGATCAGCGGGGGCGTTCCGCAGGGCACAGTGGTCCCGCAAACAAGCTTTTCCGCCATCACCTGCTCATCGGCAAATGGTGCGGTTGCGTGCGCTTGCCCAGCCGGGGCGCCGTGCGCCTTCGGCACCACGGCCAATCAAACGGCCTTCCTGAGAATTGTTGACCGGATGCGATCGTTTTACGGCGGAATCTCTCCGGACAATGTGGTTGTAAATTATTCGTGGTCGGGCCTTGGGTATTCAGGCGATCCCAACGGATCCGACGTCGATCCAATCGTGACGGTCTTTTTGAAAGACCTTCCCTTCAAACCGCTCATCACTGGGACAATGGGAAATCTGGGGCTGCCCGGGACAAGCCATTCGCTCACCATGGAAGATGGTGAGGGCTTTCGTGGGAATTAGGCTTGGTCAATTAGTATGAAAAATATTCTGAAACTCTCAAGCAGGGATGCAGTCAGCATGGCCGCAAAGACCGCCGTCATTGCGGACGCACAATGGATGTCCGCCATGGCGCAAGGGGCGCTTGGCATGCTTTCCGACGTTACGGTCTTGTCGCTGAAACCAGATGCCGGGGTTGATCGGGAGCACTTGCGCGAAATCGAATTGCTGGTTCTGGAAGTCGATGCAGAGGTCACGGCAACACTTGATCGCCTTGCCGCTATCAAGCGCATGCGGCCTGACATGGAAGTGATCGCAGCGGTCAAGAACGCCGATATGCAGGTCATGCGCAGCCTTCTGCGCCATGGTGTTTCAGATGTTGTCAGCCTGCCTTTCAATGCAGACGAACTGACGGCGCAAATCTGCACTGTCGGGGCCCGCCTGGCCGAAAGCCAGAATGTCCCGCTGGCACCTACCATTTCGTTTGTGGGTTCGCTTGGGCGCAGCGGATCGACCTGCATTCTGCATCATCTGGCCGATGCCCTTGTACGGCAAGCCGATCGTCCGATCCGGTGCTGTCTGATCGATCTTGATCTGCAGGCTGGCCAGCTCTCGGCGCATGCCAGAGTCGATAATTCGCGTTCGATTTTCAACTTGCTCGAGGCGGAAGAGCGGCTCGATCAGGATATGCTTCGCAATGTCGTTACAAAGGCGGGCGATGGCCTTTATATCTTGCCGGCCCCGCAGGAAATTCTGCCTCTTGAACAAGTGGATGCCGACCAGGTGCTGCGTATTGTCGCGCTGGCCCGCGCCGAATTCGACGTGGTCCTGCTGGATATGCCATCGGCATGGACGAATTGGTCACTTTCGGTCGTCGCAGAATCCGAAAGGATCATGCTTGTGACCGAACAAAGTCTGGAGCATTTGCGCCAGAGCCGCCGCATTGTCGAGCTGTTCAGCGAAGTGGGCATCGCCAAAGACAAGGTGGATGTGGTCGTAAACCGCTCCACCAAAACACGGTCACGCACCATTTCCGTGCAAGATGTCGCGGACACGCTGGGCACAAATGTCATCGCCGAAATCCGCGAAGATCGCGGCGAGCTGGCGCAGGCCGTCGACGAGGGCAAGCTGGTTACCAGCTATTCGCGCCGCAATGTTTTTGCGCAAGGCATCGAAACTCTCGCGGAACGCTTCGCCGATCTGACGAAAGAGGTCCAATCATGAAATGGTCGCTCAAACAGTCTGGTGCACTACCTGCCGGAACCGCTTCCGAAGATGCTGAAGCCTCCGAACCATCCGTAGATGGTGACGCTGCTGCGCAAGACAGCGCAGCTGCCCATACCGCGCTCACGACAGCTGTAGGCGGGGCCGCAAGTTTCAATCGCTCGCTTGAGCTGAAGGTCTCGATCCACAAAGCGCTGCTGGACCGGATCAACCTTAGCACTCTGGACAAGATGCCTCACGAGGAACTGCGCAAGGGCGTCTCTGAAATCGTAGTCGAATTGCTCGTGGAAGAAGACGAAGTTCTCAATCGCACGGAGCGTGATGCGCTGATCAGCGATGTGCTTGACGAACTGCTCGGCCTCGGCCCGCTTGAGCCATTGCTGCAGGATGAGGATGTCACCGATATTCTCGTCAATGGTCCCAAGAATGTCTTTGTCGAACGCTTTGGCCTGCTGGAAAAAGTGCGGACCGAGTTCAAGGATGATCGCCATCTGATGCGGATCATCCAGAAGATCGTCAGTGCAGTTGGCCGCCGGGTCGATGAAAGCTCACCATTTGTCGATGCGCGCCTGGCTGACGGTTCGCGCGTCAACGCAATCGTTGCACCGCTTGCTGTGGACGGTTCGCTTCTATCCATTCGGAAATTTGCCAAGAAGAAAATCGGCATCAAGCGCCTGGTCGAATTCGGATCGATGCCGGAAGCAATGGCGGAAGTGCTTTCCGCTGTGGTCAAATCCCGCCGCAACGTGCTGATTTCCGGTGGGACAGGCTCGGGAAAGACGACGATGCTGAATGCCATGTCGTCCTTCATCGATGAACGCGAGCGTATCGTAACGATCGAAGACAGCGCCGAATTGCAATTGCAGCAGGAACATGTCGCCCGGCTGGAAACGCGCCCGCCGAACATCGAAGGGCGGGGAGAAATCACGCAGCGCGATCTGGTGAAGAATGCGCTGCGTATGCGGCCCGATCGCATCATCGTTGGCGAAGTTCGTGCCGGTGAGGCTTTCGACATGCTTCAGGCGATGAACACCGGCCATGATGGATCGATGACGACAGTCCACGCCAACACGGCGCGCGATTCGCTTGCCCGGCTCGAACAAATGGTCGGCATGAGCGGCATCGACATCACCGCCAAATCCAGCCGGTCGCAAATCGCATCGGCCATCAATGTCGTTGTGCAGGTCGGGCGCCTGTCGGACGGCCGGCGCAAGGTTCTGAGCCTTTCGGAGATTACCGGAATGGAAGGCGATGTGGTCACGATGCAGGATATCTTCGTATTCAAGATCACTGGCCGGGAAGAGGACGGAAGGGTCATTGGAGATTTTGAAGCGACCGGCATCCGGCCGAAGTTCCTGGAGCATGCCAAAGCGGCCGGCATCAATCTCCCTGCAGAGCTTTTCCGCCCGGATATGAAGGTTTCCTGATCATGGTAGAGCTGTTCATCAAGGTTGGATTGTTGCTGGCGGTTTTCGCCTCTATCTTTCTGGTCAGCCAGATTGCGCTCAATTCCTTCTGGACGCGCACGGCCCATTCGCGCGCGGTGAATGAACGGCTGTCGCTGATCAAGCGCGGGTTTGATCGTGAACAGGTTGTCGCGATGCTGCGGAAGAACCAGCCCAAGGAACTAACGGGTCTGCCGGCTTTCCTTCGCGGGCCAGCTACTGCCTTGCAAAGAACTATAGCTGGCTCAGGCACGCCTTTCACAGTCATGCAGGTGCAATTGGGCATGGTGGTCGGCACTTTGATCGTGTTCGCACTAATCCTGGTGCTTATTGCGACGACCGATGTTGCAGCTTCTGTAGGCGTGTTGCTGCTTGCCACGTTGATTTCGATGTGTGTCGGTGTGCTGCTGCCGCTGATGATCCTGTCGATGATCGCGACGCGCAGACGGCGGCGTGTGGAACAGCAATTTCCCATCGCGCTCGACGTTTTTGTTCGGGCCTTGAAGGCCGGTCACCCCATCGCTTCTGCTCTGGTAATCCTGACGCAGGAAATGGAAGACCCGATCGGCAGCGAATTCGGGCTCGTTTCGGACGAGGTTTCTTACGGGGCGGAATTGACCGATGCGCTAACGGAAATGGCAGAGCGCTGGGACTTGGATGATATCCGCATGTTCGTTGTTTCGCTTTCGGTGCAAAGCGAAACCGGGGGCAACCTCGCGGAAATCCTGGAAAACCTGTCGGGTGTTATCCGCGAACGCGCATCTCTATTCATGAAAGTGCGGGCACTCAGCTCTGAAGGCCGCATGACCGGCTGGCTGCTTACGGCCCTGCCCATCTTTGCCTTCGTCGGAATGTTTTCGGTTAATCCGGGTTTCTACCTCAGCGTGGCAGAAGACAGTGCCTTCACCATCGGGCTCTGCGTGCTGATGGCGATGTATACGATGGGCTTCCTGATGATCCGCAAGATGATCGATATCAAGGTCTGATATGCTAGAACAAATCCTCGCCAGCAACGTCCTTCGTCTTGCCCTGCTTATTGGGATATTCGTCGTCGTTGTTATCGCAAGTTTTGCCGCAATGGCCTATTACAACCGCCGCCGGGCCATCCGGGGCGGCCTTAGGAAGCTGCAAGAGGAGTCAGTTTTCGAAGGGCTCGCGCCGCCATCACATGACCGCGAAAAGAAAAACGCGTGGACGGCAATCGTCGACCGTGTTGAACGATCCGGGCTGCATCTGGGCGATACAAAGGATGTGCGCCTGCGAGAGAAGATGATTGCAGCCGGCTATACATCACCATCCGCGCCGCAGGTTTATACCCTTACACGGCTGGCCTTGGTATTCTTGCTGCCCGCCGCGTATCTCGCCTTTGCAATGACCCGGCCCGAACCACCCGGTTTTGCCACGCTTTACATCTTTGGCTCTATCATGGGCCTTCTTGGCCTGTTCCTGCCATCGCTCGTTGTTCAGGCAAAGGCTGACCGGCGCCAGGAAACCATTATCAACGGCTTCCCCGACGCGCTTGATCTGATGCTCGTCTGCATGGAAGCTGGCTTGGGCATTGAAGCCGCGCTGGACCGCGTCGCCAGAGAGATGGCGGCATCGCACACACTCGTCGCCAGCCTGCTGGGAACAGCCGTGCTTCGACTGAGAGCGGGCGCAACACGCCAGGATGCATTTCATTACATGGCCGATTCCGCAGGCGTCGATGAAATCCGCAGCTTCACCACCTTATTGGTGCAATCGGACAAGCTGGGAACTTCAGTGGCTTCCACGTTGCGCGTATACGCCGAAGAAATGCGCGAGAAGCGCCGCATGCGTGCCGAAGAAAAGGCGCACCGATTGCCGGTGCTCATTTCCATCCCGCTTGTAGTTTTCATGCTGCCTACAATGATCGGCGTGGTGATGCTGCCCGCCGGAATTCGAATGGTACGCGACATCTTCCCAATGATGGCCGGAGGTTAAGGGCAATGAACAAAATCCAAGGATCAATGCTGTGCTGCGCAATCGTGGCGCTCAGCGGTTGCCAAAGCTTCCCGATGCATTTCGGCATGCAAGATCGCGCGGAAGCGTCGGTGCCGGATATGTCCAGCTATTTCGCCCAGCGTTTGAATGATGGCAGGCGGCACTTGTCCGCACAGCGCCCCGGGGCGGCTGTGGATGCCTTCCGCCAGGCATCATACCATCCCGACTTTGCAGGTGAGGCCTACAATGGCATGGCAATCGCCTTCGATCAGATGGGGCGGTATGATCTGGCCGAAAGGTTCTTTGCCCAGGCCATGGAAGCTGCTCCTGAAGATGAGCGGTTTGCGCGGAATGCGGCGCGCTTCGATACAACTATGCTGGCCCGCACCAGAACGGAAGTTCCGGTGCAGTTTGCCAATAAGAGCGCAACGCCCGCAGCGACAGAGATCACAGCGACCCTGTCTGCCATCGCGGAAGAATTGGACGCCGAACTGGACGCCGAACTGGGCGCTATGCCTGAAGAGCGGATGCAGCGCGTGTCGACACGCGAAGTGCGGATCGCTAGCCGGGAGGACTGGACCTCTCGAGCACAGGTCAGTGCCGCAGCCCGGCCAGCGGTCATGCACATCGGAAGCGGCAGAAGTCTTGCCGAGCGCGGCCCGGCTGCTGAAGAAGCGCAATATCCGGTCAGGATCGCTCTGACTGCCGTGCCGATCGCGCGGCAAAGCAATACTGCAGAGACCGCGTCATCACGCTTCGTTGGCTCGAACGGCGATGCTGTCCGCGTGCGGGTTTCGGGCAATCTGATAGCCCGTGATCGGCCGATTTATCCCATAAGCCTGGCACTCGATTCTCCCGGCTGACCTTTATGCCCGAAGTCATTCCGTTTGCCGCTTTGGCCGTCCTCGCTGTTGCCGGCGCAGTTACGGACGTGCTGACACGCAGGATACCCAATTGGCTGAATCTCGTAATCTTCGTGGGCGGGATCATTGTTGTGGGCGCGGCCGGAGCCTGGAGCGAAATCTGGCCCCACCTGCTTCATTTCGTCATTGCACTGGCCGCCGGGTTGACGCTTTTCGGGTTTGGCATGTGGGGCGGCGGTGATGCCAAATTCTACAGCGCCCTGGCCCTGTGGTTTCCATTAGGCGATGGGCCGATGCTCGCCCTGAGCATTGCCGTTGCTGGCGTTGCGGTACTGGTTCTCATGCTGATCTGGTCGAGAATACGTCCCCGCCCTGACTGGTCAAAAGAGCTGCCCTATGGCGCTGCAATTGCGAGCGGCGCTGTGATCACTACAGTCCTGACGACTTTATAATTCAAAGGGATTCTGGACGCATATCTCCGGGCGGCGTCCGTCCTGCGGAGGATTCACAGTGACAGAAATTCTGGCTATCATCATCCTGGCGGGCGCGTTGGTGGCAGGCAGTTTCTATATGCATTACAGCGCCCTGCGCCTTGGCGCCCGGTTGATCATTCACGAAGAGAAATTCACGAAGCGGCCATTGCTGTTCGTGCTCGCGCTGGTCTTCCTTGCGCATCTGGCTGAAGTGCTGCTTTTTGCCATCACCTATTATGTGATGCATTGGTCGCAATGGATGGGTTCTCTGAGTGATCTCAATCCCGCCAATGCAGACGATTTTACCCGCTATTTCTATTTTTCGATCTCATCCTACACCACCCTTGGTGTGGGCGATGTGGTGCCCGTCGGACCGATGCGCATTCTCGCCGGGATCGAGGCGCTGACAGGTCTCGTCCTGATCGCGTGGACGGCCAGTTTCAGCTATCTGATGATGGAGCGATATTGGAGCGAGGCCGAGGGCAAGTGATGCGCCAGTTGCCAAACGCATTTGCACAGGCATAAAGTTGATTGCGAGATTGGGGGGATATCGACGCATGCGTATTGCAGCCTTGCTGATTGCCGGCGCTCTGGGCCTCTTGGCATCGAGAGGACACGCACAGACATTGCCGCCGCCAGACGAGATACTTTCTGACCAGACCAATGGCGGAGAGATCGATACTGGCGATGATGATTACGCCCAATCGGCACTCGCAGAACGGCGCGATGCGCGGCAAGCCCGCGATCTGCCAACCGAACCGGTCGATTATAGAGGGCATGAAATCCGCTACTTCCGGGAACGGGTCAATGCGCTCGAGAACCACAAGGCATCTTGTTATCCAGGCGCCCCCGACTGCGATCGACCGCTTGTTTTCTCCTTCGGCAGCACACCTGTTTTGCGCGGTGCCGCACCATTTCAGGCGCAGGTGACCGCGCCGGAAAACTATACACTCCGGAACGGAACCGTCGTCGCCCCAGATGACTGGGAGGAGCGCCATTGGTGCGGCGGAGCGCTTATTGCCCCCGGATGGGTGCTGACAGCGGCGCATTGCATCGATGAAAACTTCGTCCGGCGCGGCTTCCGCATTCGTGTGGGCATCAATAATCTTGCAGAAGATGACGGCCGCGCATTCCCCATCGACCGAATAGTATGCTTCAATCCGGTCTATTGCCGCACTGCGGACCGGCCACCCGTATTGTATCAGGATGATATCGCGCTGCTGCATTTCACCAGCGGAGCAGACGATCTTGTCGATGCACCTGATCGTGCATCATATGACAATATCGGCATAGAAGACGCCTTTCCGGGTACCTCTGACAATGGGCTTATCACCTGGAGCAGGGACGGCATGGTGCGCGAATGGGATATCGCCAATGGCGCTGAGCTTGCCCGTTACCCTCGTGATTCGTCGCGCGAACCGATCCGTCGCGTTGAACTGCAGCGGCCCGGCACATTCCGTCCAGTCGAAAATGACGGACGGCTTGAAAGCGCCCGGGGTCAATTGATCTTTCCCAGCCAAGCAAGGCGGTTGAATTGGGACCTTGGCGACAGTGATATCTGCGAACCCGGTGAGGACAGCATTGTTCTGGATAACAATGACGGACGGCCGCCGTTCGCTACCGCGTGCCTGCACAATATCAGGGCCCTGCACATCGCCGAGGATGAAAGTTATGTCCTCTCCGTCGAGGTGGCCGATGTGAATCTTGTGCGGGCATGGGATGCCCGAACGCTCGCACTGCTATGGTCCCGCGAAAGTGATATCGCGCTGGAAGTTACCGACTATCCACGACAGCAATTTTTCTCTGAAATATTCGTGATCGCCGCCGATGGGATTCGCATCAGCGAAGCAGATGCTGTGGTTGTGATCGACCCCGCCAGCGGCACAGAACTGCGTCGCTATACCCATCCTCGAAGCGCATCATGGCAAAGCCTCCACGGCGGCGGACCTGATGGCGGGGCGCGCAATCTGGCGACCAATGCCGCTTATAGCGATGATGGAAGCCTGCTCGTCACGTTCACCCAGCGATATGGCGAATCCGATGTGTGGTTGTGGGATGTCGCGAGTGGCGAAATCATCCAGCGCTTTGTTCACAGAGATCCATTGATCAGCGAAATTGTCGACGGTGCAGGTTTCACCCTGGATGGCCGGCACCTGTTTACCTGGACCCAGTTTGGAACCTTGCGGTTGTGGAATGTCGAAACAGGTGCGCTTGTCTCGACGATGGACCAACGGCTGAAAATGCGCGAGGCCAGCTTCATAGGAGACAGCCTGAGAGTTCTGGTGGACGACACTGCCGGTGCGATTCTGTGGGATGCCGGGACCGGGCAGGAAGTTCATCGCTTTGTCCATCTGGACAGGATGGACGGCGCGATCATTTCACCGGACGAACGCCATTTGCTGACCTGGGGCCTTGATGCCACCGCCCGTTTGTGGGACCTGGAAAGCGGGGCCGAGGCGAACCGCCTTTACCATTCCGGTACCGTAAACGGCGCAGCTTTCCTGTCCGATCCTGATCGCATTCTGACATGGAGCGAGGATGGCACTGCACGCGTCACACCAGTTCAAAGCCCGTCTGACCGGATCGTGTTCGATGTGTTGCGCAGTCCGCCCGGATCACCGCTGCAACAACCCATCAGCGAACGCGGCCGGTTGCCTGCCGAAGTCGATTATATCGGGATTGCCGATTCCAGCACCGTGCTTGCTCCAGATTCGACGGTTACCGTATTCGGATGGGGTAAGACCGAGTCTGTCGAGGGTTATGCGTTCTATGCCACCTTGATGGAGGTGAACCTGAATGTCATGGACAACAGCGATTGCAGCGCGCTTCCCGGCATGGGTCCGGTCACACGCGGCGGGGTCGTGAGCCAGCGAGTCCATCCGAACGTGTTTTGCGGCAGAGATGACCGGCGCAAGACATGCGTGGGCGACAGCGGCGGCCCGGTTGTGCAAGACGGCATCATTGTCGGCATAGTCGCCTGGGGTAAGCTTGAATGTGCAGCAGATGGCCAACCAGGTGTATACACCCGGGTTGCGCAATATGCTGACTGGATCGAAACAGTTATAGAAAAGCCGGCAGAAACTGCCGGCCTTCCCTGATTGATCGTGGATGGAGGCTCGGCCCTAGCCGACTCCGCCCGCACCTGTGTCACGGCCTTGGCCACCGTCGCCACTGCCATCGTCTACCGGACCAGGAACCGGAGCCGGCGCTGTTGGTCGTACCGGAGCTGGAGCACGAGTTGGAACTGGGCCCGGAACTGGAACTGGCGCAGATGAGGCGTCATTTTCGGGGGCTTCCTCGGTTATTACATCACCGTCCATGCCATCTTCGGTCATGGCGTCCTCTGCCATCGCGCCGTCTTCCGCCACAGCATCCCCGGCCATGACATCTTCGGCACTGGCGTCTTCCATCCCGGCATCGTCAGCCTCTTCGGTTGCGCCGCACGCAGTCAACAAGACAACGCCAGCAGCCGCAAGGATCGCCTTGGACGATTTCGGAGCGAGAATTGTGGTGGCAATTTTTTTCATCGATTTCATTCCCCTTATGATGCGACAACAGCGGTGAACCCCAGTCGCTGCTGCAAGTCAATAAAGTCTGCGCGATCACGCAACGGGTCCAGCATTGGGTCCATTCGCAGGTAGTTCAGCCCGGCGTCTCCGATTTCAAAGGCATTTTGAAGCTTTAGCATCGCTTCACCAGCATTCCCCCACTGTGACAGCACCTGCGCCTGTTGATACAATCCGGCATCGCCGTAGCTATCAACCAGCTCTCCCAGCGCGGCTTCAGCTTGCTCCGCATTGCCCTGAAGATGGTAGACAATCGCGAGGGATGGCGTGCGCAACAACCGCGAGGGCTCCAGCAAACAGGCTTCCAGCGCGGCCTCCAAATCGCCTTGATGGATCAGCGAGCTGCCAATCCAGGAATGTGAACCGCTGATGTCAGGGTTTAACGACAAGGCCTGCCGATGCAGTGCGATCGCGCGATCAAACCGCCTGGCAGAATAGTGCACCAAGCCGGCTTCCTTGAAAATCGTCGGATTGAGAGGATCGAGGTCCATCGCTTTTTCGATGGCACGCAACGCGGCGTCTTCCCGGCCCGTAAGGGCAGAAAACGCGGCATAGCGCGCTTCGATAGGTGAGGAACCCGAACCAAGTTCGATGGAGCGTTCATAATGCGGCGCAGCTTCACGCGCCTGCAATTGTGTCTCAAACAGGATCGTACCCAGCAGCGAATGCGCCTCGGCCAGATCCGGCCCCAGCTCTATGGCACGGCCCGCTGCGTCCTGCGCGCGGGCGTAATACTGCTGTGTCTCTGCGGCGCTGCTGGCCGTGTGACCCAACGCAGTGAGCGCTGCGGCCTGCCCTGCCCATGCTCCGGCAAATTGCGGATCGAGCCGGACGGCATTCTCGAACATCACCAGGACCTCTCCAAGCCCCTCGTGGCCTTGGACATCGATATAGTGTTGCCATCCGCGCAAATACGCCTCGAAAGCCGCCGGCACCGTTGTCTCTCCCAGCTGGAGGACGCCTTGCGCATCGGAAATTTCCAGCGACAATTGCGAGGAAATCGCGCTTGCCAGCTCTTGTTGCAAACCGATCAGATCGTCCGCGGGCTGGCTGTACATCCGCGACCAGCGGCCCAGGCCGGTTGCGCCGTCGATAAGATCCGCGGAAAGATTGGCGACTCCGTCTGCGACACGGACCGAACCTTCAACAACGTAATCAACGCTCAACTCCCTGGCTATCGTCAATGCGTCATCTCCGCGTTCCTGCACCGCTTCCGATGTGGAGCGGGCGATAACGCGCAAGGCCTGATTGCCTGAAAGCATGGAGCGCAGTTCCGCGGCGATACCGGCGGCCAGATAAGTCTGTTCGGCATCAGGGCTGTCATCGCGAAATGGCAGCACGGCGATGGAATTGCCAGCGCTGGCACTGCCGCTGTCAAGGAGCGAGACAACCGCAAATCCGCCCCCGACGACAATGGTGCCGCCAAGTCCGGCGAGCAGCAAGTTGCGCCGTGTGGGCGAAAGTAACGGGGCTACAGCCGCATCCAGCGGCATTTCGGGCACGTCCCGATCGTGCAGCTTGGCTACGGCCCGCAGCAATTCGCGCGCAGCCGGAGTATCGTGCTGCCCCTTGCATACGGAAAGGTCGAGTACCTGGAATTGGCGAAAACCGAGCGGTGGTAATGACCCGTCGACCGAAATCGGCACCAGGCAGCCCCGTTCCCGCCCGCTCATCGCTTCATCACGGACCCAGTTCGAGCCAATCGAGGTTTCGGTCCACAGGACCACAACCGCCCTGGCGGACTCCAACGCTTCTTCGGTGGTTTCAAGATACTGTGCACCAGCACCCAGCATTCCATCCCACCACACCCTGAAGCCTGCCTGTTCCAGCAGGCTTATGATGGGCAGGGCGATAGCCTGGTCCGCGCGGGAATAGCTGAAGAAAACGGTCATCGCGCCGCTACCCTCTGCGCCTGTCTCTGCCGTTGTCACTGAGGCCCCCCGTCAATTCGGCGTAACTATATCGCAAGTGCAAAGGCAAGCAAGCAGCACCGCATCGCTGGCTGGACTTGGCAAAGATGCGCAACTAACCCTACAGCCCGGGGGAATTATTGCAGCCATGGTATCGGAAAGTATGACACAATGTGATCCTGGTTGCACGCAGCAGCCTTGTCTTGGTGCGGTATGTCTTGGTGCAGCATCTCTTGGGGCCGACTGCTCGGCATGACCATTACTGCACCTGTTGCGTGCCAGGCGCATTTGTCGCTCGGAATCACGGGACATCGCACAGGCAATGCTGCATTCGGCAAGTCGCAGAAAGCAATAGAGGCCGCGCTTGCCGCTTTGTTTGATCGCATCGACGAATTGCTTGAAGACAAGCGCAAGGACCTGTCGGCCGTACGCTTCCACAGCCTGCTGGTAGACGGGGTGGATCAGATCACTGCGCAGATGGCGGTGGATCGCGGCTGGGAACTTGTCGCGCCGCTGCCATTCGGCAACGCTCTGAATATCGCGATCAATGCACAACCGGAAACCGCCGCCGATGCGCGACTGCTCGCTGCCGGCAAGCCTGCAAACGACCCTGCAGTTGAAGCGCGGGCGCAGGCCATCCAGAATGTAACGCGGTCAGCAAAACTGTTTGAACTGGCGGACCGCGATGCGGAGATCGCTGAACTGTTTTTCGATACTCTGGACAATTCCGGTGATGTTCAAAGATCAACTGCATTCCAGACGCAAAGTTCGGATCAGGCGGCATTGGCGGGCAAGGTCATGCTGGAGAGGTGCGACCTGCTGATTGCGGTCTGGGATGGTGAAGTGGCCAACATGCGCGGCGGCACCGGACATACTGTAGTCACCGCGTTGGAAATGGGCACGCCAGTCCTTCTGATCGATCCTGGCAAGCCGCACGAATGGTCTGTCCTGTCGCGGCCGGAAAGGCTGCTGCATGAAAGGCAGCATAATCCTGCGCAGTTGGAGACGATCATCACTGCCAGTATCGGTTCAGAATTGCAGGCTGATGCCAGCATCGCTGGCGAGAAATGGCACGCCTCGAGCGCACTTGTATGGAATCTCCATCGCCGGATCGAGGCAGTCTTTGGCGGCGGTGCAAAGCCCTTGCGCTCGCTCAAGACGCGCTATGAAACGCCAGATGCCATCGCCGCAGGTAGTGCAGCCGGGATGCTGGACGGCGCGCGCGCCATACCCGGAGCCGACCAGCAGCAGATCGACCGCATCGCGGCCACCATTCTCCCGCAATTCGCCTGGGCAGATGGAATTTCAAGCTGGCTGTCCGATGCCTATCGCAGCGGCATGTGCTTCAATTTCCTGCTCTCCGCACTCGCCGTGGTCATCGGGGCGGCGTATTTGCCGTGGGATCTTTCGGACCAGAAATGGATCTTTGCTTCGATAGAGCTTCTTTTGCTGGTGCTGATCATCGTGATCACATTCATCGGCAGCAAACGGCGCTGGCATTCACGCTGGTTCGAAACACGCCGCGTCGCCGAATATCTGCGCCATGGACCGATCATGCTGCTGCTGGGTGTTTCGCGTCCGCTGGGCCGATGGCCACGGGGGCAAGCAGGCATTCACGGGGCACATTGGCCCGAGAATTTCGCCCGCCATTGCCTGCGCACGACCGGTCTTCCGCAAGTCGCAGTGAACCATGAATATCTGCGCCATGTGCTTGAACATGTGGTGGAACCTCATGTGGCCGCCCAGCGCGATTATCACCGCGTGAAGGCGGAACGGCTGCACAAGGTCCATCACCGGCTCGACAAGCTGGCAGAAACGTTCTTCATTCTCGCCATCTTTTCGGTGCTGACATACCTGCTGCTGAAACTCGCCGCCGTGCTGGGGTTCGCGCCGGAGGCCTGGCCGGCGGCATCATCCAAGCTGTTTACCTTTCTTGGCATCGCATTCCCCACCATCGGCGCAAGCATCGCCGGCATTCGCTTTTTTGGCGATTTCGAGCGCTTTGCCGTCATTTCGGAAATCGCCGCGGAGAAGCTGGACGAGCTGAACACACGCATCAGCCTGCTGCTCACCGGACCGGGCCGCGGCATCAGTTACGGCGCAGTCGCCGATATCGCCCACGCAATAGATGAAGTTGTCGTTGATGAAATCGAGAGTTGGCAAGCAGTTTTCGGCGGCAAGCACATCGCCCTGCCCGCTTGAACAATCAGTCCGGCCTGACCGGCCCGCGATCGTTTTGTGCCTGAGATCTGAAAAACTGGATGCCCCGCAAGGACTCGAACCTTGATTGACGGAGTCAGAGTCCGCTCTCTTACCATTAGAGGACAGGGCAATACCGTGAAGCGCGGCCCTCTATAGCGCGGGCCGGATTCGGTCAAGCTTTTGCACGCGTCGCGATGGTCAGCCTGCTGCGCTCCAGTTTACGGTTCGGCAGAATAGGGTAACACAGCCCTGCACTTCAAGACCGCCGCCGCGTGCCGGGCGCACTACTGCGCGGTAAGTGCCGCCATCTTCGGGGTTGTAGACCTGGCCTCGCCACGCGCCATCGGACCAGCGCAGGTTTTGCAAAATGTTGATCCCAACGATGGGCCGGCTGCGCAGCGCAGGATCGTCATTGTGCCTGTCACGGTTGGTTTCACCCGGCTTGTTGCGAACGATGCGGGTGATTTCGCCGCAGCGCGCACTGCCGCACGGGCCGACCGTGATCTGCACATAGCCTCCCTGATCAAGATAAGTCCCGTCGATGGACCGCTGCGCCGGGGCAGAGGAGGAGATGGCGGCGATAGCTGCCGCTGAAGCAAGTACGAGTCTGATCATGATAGGTTTACGCTTACAGTTGCAAAAAGTGCCCTAGGCTGAACAGCTTGCGCCTCCCAATACGCAAAAGCGCGCGCAATGCGGGTGATTGAGTGGCACTTCGCGGTCAGCCTCCGCCACGGTTGCCCCCAGATCGAAGCCGGGATCGTATGGCAGCAGAGTGCAGGCGACTACGCGCGGTTCAGGCTCCCCCTTGCGGTGAACGACCATGCGGCTGCTTGCGCACATCTGCGCGTCCGGCAATTTGCCAAGAATACCCCAGCACGCCTCGGTGATTTCGGGCACGTCTGCCCTGGCGTCCATTTCCGGGAACAGCACCAGCCGTGCCGGATTGCCGGTGTCTATCGCAATGCCTTCCCTAGCGAACAGCAGACCGTATGACCGGCGCGCCAATTCATCGCTTTCGCCGCCCAGATGCCGGCCGGCAGCGGCAAGGGAAAAGCCGTGCGCGGAAAGCCAGCGCAGCCCGTCCAGCATCGGCTCCCAGCTATTCGGCCCGCGCTCTGCTTCATGCACGGCCTGCGTATGGTGATCGATGCTCACACGGATCGTCAGCTTGTCGCCAAAGGTCGCACGCAGGCGCAGCAGTTCCGCCTCATGCCGCCGCATTGGCTTCATGGCATTGGACAGCACCAGCACGTCGTACCCGCGCGCCAGAGCATCTTCCAGCATCGCGATGATGTCCGGGTTCATGAAAGGCTCGCCGCCGGTAAAGGCGATTTCGCGCGCTTTAAGTCGGCCTGGCGCGCTCTCCATTTCATCCAGGGAACGCCCCACGTGCTCCGCCGTCATATAGATCAGCGCATCATTCGTAGGGCTGCTTTCAATGTAGCAATTGGCACAAGCGAGATTGCACAATGTGCCGGTGGCGAACCACAACGTGTCCAGCTTCTTCAGCGCGACGCTTGCACGCGGGCTGCCATCTGCGGTTACCTTGGGGTCTGCGAATTTTTCAGCGACCAGCCGCTTTGCCTCCACCGCGAATGGTGAAGCCCCCGCAGGCGCATTGCGAGAGGCGGAACGTGTCGCCATCAGAAGGACCGCCGGATCTTGGCCACAAAGGCGGCCCAGCGTTTGGGCCATATGCCGAACACCGTCGGCTCCCACACTGCAAAGGCTGCCGCCTTGATGATTTCAGAGCGGGTGGGATAGCTGATGATCGCCCCGCCCATATCGAAGCTGCCCGACTTGCCGGTCATCATCTGCGTGAACGGCAGCAGCAATTCGCCCGCATTGATGCCGCAAATGCTTGCCCCGACGACCTTTTTGCCTTTGAACATGACCTTCAGATGGCCTTTCTCCAGCCCTTCCGCAATGGCGCGTTCGTTATGGTCAAACCCCTCTGTGACGACGCGCAATTTGTCACCATAAGCTTCGCGTGCTTCGCTTTCGGTCATGCCGATCTGGGCGACTTCGGGTTCGGTGTAGGTACACCACGGCAGGGCGGTGAAATCGGCCTTGGCCGGCACGCCGAGCGCAATTTCCAGAACGGCGTTGGACCCTTCATAGCCTGACACATGCGTCAGCCGCGGCCCTTCGCGGCAATCGCCAATGGCGTAGATATGTTTAAGGCTGGTGCGGCGGCGCGCATCGACCTTTATGCCGTTGCGGCCCAGCTCAACGCCCAGTTCCTCCAGGCCGTAACCCGCAACGCGCGCCTTGCGGCCTACTGCGATCAGCAGGTGGCTGCCGGTTACGTCTTCTCCGCCATCGGTGGTGACAGTAATCGCGCCATCGCTGCCCTGCGCCACTTTCGCGCCCTTGCCATCGACAAAGCGGACGCCCTCGGCCTTCATCACATCGACCACGATGGCGACCGAATCGCGGTCATCGCGGCCCATCGGATTGCCCGGCTCGATAACCGTGACTGCACTGCCAAGGCGGCGGAAGCTTTGCGCCATTTCCATGCCGATCACGCCGCCGCCAATGATAACGAGATGCTCTGGCTGCTCGGTCAGGTCGAACAGGTTTTCATTGGTGAGATAAGGCACGTCATCCAGCCCCGGGATGGGCGGGATTGAAGGCGATGATCCGGTGGCGATCACGATGCGCGGTGCAGTCAGCGTGCGGCCACCGACCTCAACCGATTTGGGACCTGTAAACTTCGCCCAGTCCTCAATGACCTCGCAGCCCATTTCCTCGAACCGTTCGACTGAATCATGCGGCTCGATATCGGCTATCGCCTTGTGAACATGCGCATGAACGCCGGTCCATTCCACATGCGGAGCGGCCAACCCAACACCGGCGCGCATTTCCTCGCGCGCCTCGGCTGCGCGCTTGGCAGACGCGATCAGCGCCTTTGACGGGACGCAGCCATTGTTCAGGCATTCGCCGCCCATCTTGTGGCCTTCGATCAGCGCCGTCTTCAGCCCGAACAGAGCGCAACCGCCCGCCGCCGTCAGGCCCGCAGCACCGCCGCCAATCACAATCACGTCATGCGTGTAATCCATCAATATTTCCCATGCGTAACTGTTTGAGGATGACCAGCGAAGATCATTCCGTCTATGCGATCCCTATTCGCACAAAGAAGGGCCACGGTTTCATGAATCTTGAAAACTCGCAGAATTATTACGGCAAAGTGCTGGCGCAATCGGCCGATTTGCGCACTGATGCCTGCTGCACGACTGAAAGGCCAGCGCCCGATATTCTGACCGCGCTCGCCAATGTCCATCCTGATGTAAAGGCCCGCTATTACGGATGCGGACTTGTGACCCCGCAGGCGATGGGAGGGTGCAATGTGCTCGATCTGGGATCGGGTAGCGGGCAGGATGTCTACCTTCTCGCGCAGCTCGTCGGACCGAACGGCAGCGTGACGGGAGTGGACGCGACGCCTGAACAGCTCGCCGTGGCCCGCGAGCATCAGGATTGGCACGCGGAGCGGTTTGGATACGCCAACACGCACTTCGTCGAAGGCGATATCGAGAAGCTGGATGATCTTGGCCTTGAAGAAGGCAGTTTCGATGTGATCGTATCCAATTGCGTCATCAATCTGGTGGCCGACAAGGAAGCCGTTTTCCGCGCTGCGCACAAGCTGCTGAAACCTGGCGGGGAGCTGTATTTCTCTGACGTATATGCAGACCGCCGCGTGCCCGCGCATTTGCTGGACGATCCGGTATTGCACGGGGAATGCCTTTCCGGCGCGCTGTATTGGGGTGATTTTGACCGGCTCGCAAAGGCAGCCGGGTTCGCCGATCCGCGCCTTGTCACCGATCGCCCGCTCGGCATCAATGATGCAGAAGTTTCCAAAAAGCTGGAAGGCATCAACTTCGTTTCTGCCACCTATCGTTTGTTCAAAATGCCGCAGCTGGAGCCGCAGTGCGAAGATTACGGGCAGGCGGTGCGCTACAAGGGAAGTGTTGCGGGCCATGAGCATACCTTCCACCTCGACGCACATCACGCGATAGAGGCGGGCCGTATTTTCCCGGTCTGCGGCAACAGCTGGCTGATGCTGGCGCAAACGCGCTTTGCCCCGCATTTCGAATTCATTGGCGATTTCAGCCGCCATTACGGCGTGTTCCCTGGATGCGGCACGGCTGTGCCGTTCGGGCAGTCGGACGCTAATCCCGCATCCGCTGCTGCTGCCTGCTGCTGAGATAACGCATGGCGAAAATACTCGTAACGGGCGCTGCCGGCCTCATCGGCGGTGAAGTTTGTGCGCGGCTTGTTGCTGCCGGGCATGATGTGGTCGCGATGGTCCGCCGCAACCCGGTGGTGCGCGCGAATGACGGGACCGAAGTAGCGGACCTGCGAACCGTATCTGGCGATGTGACCCATGATTTGATGGGACTCACGCCAGAGCCGTACGATGTCGTGATCCACTGCGCCGCCAGCCTGGAATTCGATGCGCCCGAAGAGGATTTGCGCGCCATCAATATCGAAGGCACGCGCAATGCGCTGGCCTTTGCGAAGGCTGCGGGCGCACGCTTTCTGCATGTCAGCACGGCCTATGTTTGCGGGATGCGCGAAGGCGAGATTATGGAAGGGCCCGTGCCGGAAGGCACCCGCTTCACCAATCGCTACGAAGCCAGCAAGGCCGCGGCAGAGCGGGTTGTGGCGGAAAGCGGCGTACCCTTCGCAGTAGCGCGGCCATCCATTGTGCTCGGTGATAGCACGACCGGTGCAATCCGAGATTTTCCGTCGCTGTGCAATGTCTTCCGCTTGATGGCGCGCGGGAAGGTGACGCAGCTTCCTTGCGTTCCCGGATCAACTCTCGATTTGGTGCCCATCAACCATGTGGCCGCCGGAATTGTCGCGTTGGCGGAGAATATGGATGCGGCACAAAGCGGCTATTTCCACCTCGTCGCCGATATGCCGATACCTGCCGCAGAACTGGCGCATGGTGTGGCGCGGGTTGAGCATTTCCCGGACCCACTGGTCGTCAGCCCGGAGGATTATGATCCTTCCGCGCTGCGCTCTGGCGAAAGGATGCTGGCGGAGCGGATGTTGGGGACTTTTGGCGCATACTTCACCCGCGATCCACGCTTTTCGGACGCTGAATTACGGGAAGTCACCGGCCTTTCCTGCCCGCCAACCGACAGCGCATGGCTGGACCGGCTGATCCAATACGGCATCGCGCAGGGATATCTCCCGGCACCGCGCTAACGCACGTCCGGGTAATATCGCTCCAGCCGCTTTTTCGCGCCAATCCCCCACAGAAAACCGACTTTCAGATAAATCCAATTGGCCTTCAGCGCGCCCCATTCTGCGATACGGCGGTCTGATGTTTCGACGGTGCGCAGAACAAGTTTCACACGGCCAAAGCGGGTCATGCGAATGCACAGATCAGCCTCTTCCATCACCTTGGCCTCCGGGTCGCAGCCGCCACATTCCAGAAACTGGGTCTGGCGGAAAAACATCGCGTGATCGCCAAACAGCAGGCGGCAACCTTTCACGAAAAGATGCGGCCGGAACAGCAGCGGGGCATACCAAGTCTTGGCAAAATTGTGCGCAGTCGTGCCCCACCGGGTTTTCTCCGGACCTCGCAATACAGGCGTAAACCCGGCGAGCGAAATTCGGGAATCGGAAAGTGTCCGGGCAATAACTGCCACCATATCGACAGGCGGCACGGTGTCGGCATGAAGCACCACGACAAAATCCTCCCGCGCCGCCGCAACACCGGCATTGATCTGCCGCCCCCGGCCAGCCTCGGTCTGGACAACCCGCCAACCTGCCGCCTCTGCCAACGCGGTGGACCTGTCATTGCTGCCGCCATCGACCGCAAGCACCTCCGCAGGAGCCGGATCAAGCTTTGCGATATGTTCTACCAACGCAGGCAAGGCACGCTCTTCCTCGAGCATCGGAATGACTATGGAAACGCGGCTCATTCTAAAAGGTCAGGCCATTTCACGAGGTCTTCCGGCCGGTCGCAATCGTCAAGTTCATCCAGCAACCGATAAGCGATTTTCTGTTCCCTCAGGAGCATCTCAGTGCGTTCTCGGACCGTTTCAGTCCCCCACGGCATATCACGCCACAAGAATGGCATTTGATGTTGAAATCCAAGGAGATAATACCCACCGTCGCTGGCGGGGCCAATCACCGCCGGCACTTGCGCCAAGCCCGCTGCAGCGTCGCGCAAATGCTGCACCGTCAGTCCGGGAATGTCTCCGCCCAGCACAATGCCCGGGGCCGGCACACGCGCCAAGCGCGCCCCAAGGTCGCCCTCGCCCTGCTCAACAAACCTGATATCGTCGCCCAACCAATCGGCAAATTCCGCATGGCTCGCTCCCGTAGTCCAGACAGAAAATGGCAGGCCGCTTGTCCGGATAGTCACCATCGTACGCTCAACCAAGCGGCGGTGAACCTGCGCAGCACCTTCTTCGCCCAAGGCAGGCACCAGCCGCGTTTTCGCACGACCCGGTGTGGGAAATTTCGCGATCAGCGCGATTTGGGGAAGCACATCAACCATCCCGTGCTCTGTAGCTTTCCTGACCACGGCTGGCGAGTGCCCGGCGTCAGCTTAACTTGTATCAAGTCCTGGCTTCGTCTAACCTGATTTCAGGTTCCGCTCAGATGTGGCGGGTGATAGATTATTGGAAAGTACGATCATGGCGGATCAATTCCCGCCGGACGGTCGCGAAAAAGCCCAAGTTCGAGCGGGCGGCAAGGCCAGCACCACAGCTGGACGCCCCCGCAATCCGATACAGGGCCCGAAACGCACTCCCGGCGACGGCAGACCAGGCAATCAGCGCGAAGCGTCTGGTTGGAGACGCCCGCCGCACAAATCATTCAAGCAGGCCTATGCCGCGATCGATCTTGGCACCAACAATTGCCGCTTGCTGATCGCGCGTCCATCGGACGAAAACTTTGTCGTGATCGATGCCTTCAGCCGGGTTGTCCGGCTTGGGGAGGGATTGGCGCAGACTGGGCAATTGTCCGATGACGCCATGGACCGGGCGCTGGGCGCGCTTAATATCTGTGCAGACAAGCTCCGCAAACGCAATGTCCACCTCGCCCGTTCTGTTGCGACAGAGGCTTGCAGACGCGCCAAAAACGGCGAGGCATTCATTGAACGCGTCCGCCAGGAAACCGGCGTTGTGCTGGATATTATCAGCGCGCAGGAAGAGGCACGGCTCGCGGTTCTAGGCTGCCATATCCTGCTGGAAGACGGCATCGGCCCGGCTGTGATTTTCGACATTGGCGGCGGCTCGACAGAACTCGTGCTGATTGAACCGGGTGCCCCTGTCCCGCGCATTCTGGATTGGCAAAGCGTGCCATGGGGCGTCGTCTCGCTTACCGAAACCGTCGGTCACGAAAGCGGCGGCGAAGCGGACCGCCTCGCCCGCTATGAAAGAATGAAAGCCCTTGTCCGGGAAAGCTTTGCCGAATTTGCACAGCGTATCGAAACTCACAAGGCGGACAACCAGCGCCTGCTTGGCACAAGCGGCACGGTGACAACGCTGGCCAGCGTGCATCTTGGCCTTCCGCACTACAGCCGCAAGGAAGTAGATGGCCTGATCGTGCCGACAGACAGCATGCTGGATATTTCTCAGCGCCTTTCGGGCATGTCGCCCGAAGATCGCAGCAAACTCGATTGTATCGGACATGAGCGGGCAGAGCTGGTCGTGGCAGGATGCGCAATACTGGAGGCGATACTGGAAATCTGGCCCGCACCGCGCCTTGGCGTTGCAGACCGCGGCATTCGCGAAGGCATATTGCGCAGCCTGATGACCGCCGATGCCGAAGGCGTCGAAGCACAAGCGGCGCTGCGGAAAATTAATCCAGGGACAAATGACCGATGAGCCGTGCAGGAGATGACACACACCGCCACCTGAAGGACAACAAGAAGCGCAAGGAAAGTTCGAAACGCTGGCTCGAACGCCAACTGAACGATCCTTATGTGAAGCGCGCAAAGGAAGAAGGCTGGCGCAGCCGTGCGGCCTTCAAACTGATCGAACTGGATGACCGGTTCCATCTCGTGAAAGGCGCAAACCGCGTGGTCGACTTGGGAATCGCTCCCGGTGGCTGGTCGCAAGTGGTGCGCAAGCGCGCGCCCAAGGCAAAAGTGGTCGGCATCGATTATCTCGAAACTGAACCGATCGATGGCGTCACGATATTCCAGATGGACTTCATGGATGAAGCTGCCCCGGCGGCATTGGAAGAAGCTCTAGGCGGACCTGCCGATCTGATCATGTCCGATATGGCGGCCAATACCGTCGGCCACAAACAGACCGATCACTTGCGCACAATGGCCCTGGTTGAGGCGGCGGCGTGGTTCGCGGTTGAAAATCTGGTCGAAGGCGGTGCGTTTATTGCCAAGGGATTTGCCGGGGGAACGGACAAGGATTTGCTCGTTCTTCTCAAGTCTCATTTCCGCACGGTCAAGCATGCCAAGCCGCCTGCCAGCCGCAAGGGCTCCAGCGAATGGTTTGTGGTCGCGCAGGGCTTCAAAGGACGCAAGGATGAAGACGGCAAAAGCGCACAAATCAACGGCGGCTGATGGTAATCTCTCCGCGTAAGTCCGCACGCGGCGAAATCTGCGTTATTTCCCCTTCAGGCCATGCGATCTCAATCAAATTCACGCGCCCTGCTGCGTGATCATTGCGATGGACGACGAACGAAAGAAAATCTGGCGAACGTATCACCGTCCCGGTCAAAATCGCTTAGGGCGTAGCTGCATGATGGTGCGAATTCGTCAAAGCCGAACGCAGCGGTCGCTTCGGGAGCGAACTCTTCCTGGTATCACCCTGGCGAGCTGCGCTTCCAAGGCAAATGAACCTGACACCGGAGAGACAGGCATCGGCAACTGGTCAGCATGATAGCCAGACCCGCCCAACACCGCGTCCCCGGCGCGAACCGGGCTTTTTACCTGCTTACAATTGCAGAATGTCAGGTGCCGGGAGGATTTTCTGGCACAGGCTGATCGGCACCCATTGCGCCGGCAGCTTCCACAGCACTGGCAGGCTCGCCTTCGACTGCACCAGGACCTGCGCCGGGGGCATCCCCTGCTTCACCGTCAGCCGGCGCAGCAACTTCAACCGCCGGAAGTTCCGGGCCGCCGCCATATTCGCGCATGTAGAGGATGATGTTGGCGCGGTCTTCACCGCTGCCGAGGCCGGCAAAGCTCATCTTCGTGCCGTCTGCAAAGCCGCGCGGGCTGGCGAGCCATGCATCCATGTTCTCATAATCCCACGCCCCGCCATGGCCGCTGAGTGCGCTCGAATAATCATATCCGGGCACGTGGCTGCCAATCGACGCGCCAAGGACTGCATAAAGGTTAGGGCCGATCCCGTTGGCGCCGCCCTGCTCGATGCTGTGACATGTGCTGCATTTTGCAAATACAGCCGCACCTGCTTCGGCAGAACCCGTGGCGAGCAATTCCGCTAGCGAAGGTCCGGCATCGACTGCTGCGCCTTCTTCAGGCGCTTCGATCATGTAGCCGGGGGTTTCGGGCAGTTCACCGCTGCCGCCGTGGAAGTACATGTCGGCGACGATGGAGCCCCCGAGCGCGAAAGCAGCGCTGCCAAGGACCCAGCCCATTGTAGTATTGAGACGATCGTTCATGGTTATGTTCGTTCGGCAAGATGTTGAATGTGTCGGCGGCTCTAGTGTCCAGCCGCGCGCGGCGCAAGGGGGCTTTAGTCGCTTGTCGCCCGGCTTGTCCCAAGCTAGGCGCTTGATCCACGATGGACAGTTTCCCCTCCCCCGCCCTCGCCATGGTCGAATCGATGAGCGCTGCTGCACAGGCAGAACCCGCGCGCGCCATTTCTTTTCAGGGCGCTCCGGGCGCAAATTCGCACCGCGCAGTGCTGGAGTGGGAGCCGGACGCGTTGCCGCTGCCATGCTTCAGCTTTGCCGACGCAATCGATGCGGTGAAGACCGGGCGCGCCGGCTGCGCGATGATCCCGATCGAGAATTCGCAGGCCGGGCGCGTTGCCGATATCCATTTCCTGCTGCCCGAAAGCGGTCTTTCGATAGTGGGCGAGCATTTCCTGCCGATCCATCACGCGCTGATGGCTTTGAATGCTAAAGGCCCGTTCGATGCGGCCTACAGTCATCCCCATGCCCTGAGCCAGAGCCGACATTACTTGCGGGAACGCGGTATAGTACCGCTCAGTCATGCCGATACGGCTGGTGCTGCGGCCCATGTGGCAGAAACCGGCGATCCAAGAATCGCTGCGATTGCACCACTGCTGGCCGCTGATCTTTACGGCTTGAAAATCGTTGATGAGAATGTTGAGGATAGCGCAGACAACACCACACGCTTCGTCGTGCTGGCGCCAGAACCGCTCAAGCCTGCCGACGTGGCCGGGCAGGAATGCATGACAACCTTCGTCTTCGAAGTGAAGAACATCCCCGCCGCGCTGTATAAGGCGATGGGCGGATTTGCGACCAATGGCGTCAATATGACCAAGCTGGAAAGCTACCAGCGTGGCGCAAGTTTTGCTGCAACCATGTTCTATGCCGACATCATCGGTGCGCCGGGCGATCCGGCAGTTGACCGGGCGATGGAAGAACTGGCGTTCCACTGCAAGGGCGTGACCATGTTTGGCACCTATCCGCTCGCCAGGCAGAGGGGGTAAGTGCGGGGCGGGCAGTTGGCGCGGGCACGGGGCAAGGAGCTTGTGATGGCCGGCAATAATCGATGAATCGGCTGCCAGCGATCATTGCTTAGTAACTTTCCCCATGGCACTTAGGTACTTGTGACCACAGGCAAGGGGAATGACGCGCTGCCGGCGCAGGGCGAGGATTTCGCAAGTGCATGGCAGAATATGCGCGCCGACGACGCCATCCAATATGCCGAAGTGGCGATGCCCGAACGGGCTCCACCGCCGGACTGGTGGGTCCGCTTCATGGCCTGGCTGGCCGAACTTCTCTCTCCTGTGGGTGCTTTTTTTGTCACGATCTGGCCCGTGCTTTCCTGGGTGCTGGGTGTGGGCGGCATTGCCCTGCTCGCCTATCTCATATTCCGGACATTCGGCCCGGACTTGCTGGCAAAACGCAATCGTCCCGAGAAGTCAGAGGAATGGACCCCTGACCAGCAGGAGGCGCTGGCATTGCTGGAGGAGGCAGACCGCCTGGCCGCTGCAGGGCAATATGATGAAGCTACACATTTGCTCCTGAAACGCTCTGTCGGACAGATCGCTCAGGCACGGCCCGATCTCGTCGAACCATCCAGCACAGCCAGAGAGCTTTCGGCAGAACCACGCCTTCCCGAAGGTGCGCGCGCAGCCTTCGCCGTAATCGCGGGACGGGTGGAGCGCAGCCTGTTTGCACTGACGGCATTGTCCGCCACTGATTGGCAGGCAGCGCGCGATGCCTATGCCGATTTCGCGCTGGCACAAAACGCACTGGGCAACAAGGCGGTCACCGCATGAGCCGTGCCGGCAACCCATTCAGGCCCGGTGTTGTGCTGGCGGTTTTGGGCATCGGAGCGGTCGCTTTCTTGCTGATGCTGTATGCGCTTGGCCAAGGCTGGGACGGCAGCAATGATCGCAACGGCGGCAATCACGCCGCCTCCAACGGCCTAAACGGATTTGCAGGTCTGGCAGGGCTGCTGGAAGACACAGGCTATGACGTGGAATTGTCGCGCAGCCGCGCCAGTTACAATGAATATGGCCTCCTGATCCTGACACCGCCAATGTTTGGTGATGGCGAGGAACTTGCAGACATTCTCGACGATCGCCGCCGGAATGATAGCGGCCCGACGTTGGTCATCTTGCCGAAATGGATGGCCTTTCGCATCCCGGAACAAATGGAGGTTGAAGCTGAGGATGGCTGGGTCTTCCTGATGAATTCAGGGAGCCCCGAATGGTTTGAAACGCTTGACTTTGCAGAAGGGGCGCAGCTTGGATTAGGGGAGGCGAAGGGCTGGAATGGCCTTGGTATGATCGGCGCCTTGCCTGATGCAACGCAGGTCCAGGCACTCTCGACGCAGCCTAACAATGAAATGCGCGTCCGCGTACTGGACAGCGAAGGCAATATGCTGGTTGCCGATCTTCCCCCTGAATATCCGAAAGGGGATTACGACTACGCGCCCTATACCGTCACTTTCGTTTTCGAACCGGACCTGATGAACAATTATGGCATGGCCGATGAAAACCGGGCGCGGCTTGCCTTTCTGTTAATTGAAACCGCTGTTGACGGTGATCCATCAATGCCGGTGATTTTTGATCTGACGCTGCCAGGTCTCGGCGCCAGCGAGAACCTGCTGACGCTTGCCTTCAGCCCGCCGTTCCTTGCCGCAACGCTATGTCTGCTGCTGGCTGCACTGGTCATTGCATGGCGCGGGTTCCAGCGCTTTGGGCCGCCTGTTGCGGAACCGCCCGTCATGTCGCAAGGCAAACGGCAACTGGCGCGTAACGGTGCATCGCTTATCCAGCGGGTGAAGCGCTTTCATCTGCTCTCCGATCCCTATGCCGCGCTGATAAACAAGCGCATCGGCGATACACTGGGACTGCGTGAACCACGCCCCGAAGCGCGGGCCGCAGCAATCGACAGTGCGTTGGAGCGGCGCGGTTATGAAGGGCCGGGCTATGCCCGGCTGGCCCATGATTTACGCACCGCATCACGCCCGCGTGACATTATCCGCGCCGCTGGCGCACTGAAATCGATCGAAAGGACGCTGAAAAGATGACCATGACCCTGGAACAGACCGCCCATCTGGCGGGCACGATCCGCAATGAGGTCGGCAAGGCCATCGTCGGCATGGACCAGACGATAGAGCATTTGCTGATCGCACTGGTGGCGCAGGGGCATGTCCTGCTGGAAGGACCTCCAGGAACCGCCAAGACATTCCTCGCCAACTGCTTTGCCCACGCGACCGGCCTCGATTTCGGGCGCATCCAGTTCACTCCCGATTTGCTGCCGGGCGATATCCTGGGATCAAACCTGTTCAATTTCCAGACCAGCCAGTTCACCCTGACGCGCGGGCCGATTTTCTGCGAACTGCTGCTGGCAGATGAAATCAACCGCACTCCTCCAAAAACGCAGGCTGCATTGCTAGAAGCCATGCAGGAACGCCGCGTAACGCTGGACGGTGAAACGCACACGCTGAGCGACAATTTCATGGTCGTCGCCACGCAGAACCCGATCGAGAACCAAGGAGTATATCCGCTGCCCGAAGCGCAGCTGGACCGCTTCGCATTCAAGCTGCTGATCCCGTATCCCAGCGTCGAGGAAGAGGCACGCATCGTGCAGCGTTTCGGCGACCGCAGCGGGCCGCAGAAGCCCGCCGATTTCGGCATCGAACAAGTCGCAACGCCGGAAACAATCTCTGCCGCGCAGGCCGCCGTCAAATCGGTAACCATGTCGCCAGAGGTGCTGCAGTACGCCGTATCGCTTGTGCGGGCGACCCGTGAAACCGCTGATCTTGCGAGCGGGGCAAGCCCGCGCGCTGCCGTGCTGCTGGCCAATACCGCCCGTGCGCGCGCCGCTTTGCAGGGCCGCAATTATGTGATTCCGGATGATGTGAAGGCGCTCGCCACCGCTTGCCTGCGTCACCGCCTGCTGCTGTCACCGGCCGCCGAAATCGAAGGTAAGCTGGTGGAAGATCTGGTCGCTGGCCTGATCGAGGAAACAGAGGCACCGCGCTAGGCGATGCTTGCGTGAAATTGCCCAGCATCAATCTGCCATCGTCACCGATCGTGCCTACCGGCCGCACGTTGGCGCTGCTTGCCTTTCTGGCACCCGTGGCGGTGGTAATTGCGGCAACTGCTCCTGGCGCCTGGATCATCGCGCCTGCTGCGGGCATCGCACTTCTATTGCTGGTCCTGCTCGACGGATGGTTGGCGGGCGGCATAATCAAGTTCGACTGTTCCGTACCTGCCGATGCCGAAGTTGGCCAGCCGGCGATGCTGCGCATCGATGCAACGATAGAACGCGACAGCGACGCCCGACTGCCCGAGGTCGCTATCGGGTTTGAAGCGCGCCTTGGCGACCGGGGCGTTGTGAATTTCCAACTCAAGCCAACGGGAGAAGCCAGCCGCTTTTCCGGTACAGGCGAAGCTGTGCCAGTGCGGCGCGGAACCGGGGTAATGCATGATTTGTGGCTCCGCTGGGCCGGACCGCTTGGTCTGGCGGTGCGGCAAGTTCGCAAGACGCTGGACGCACGCATCCGCGTGTGGCCCGATCTTTCGCCGGTCCGCTCTCCGGTACTGCAAGCGTTCCTGCGAGACAGCCAGTTCGGCCTTGTCGCGCGCCGGATACGCGGAGAAGGCACGCAGTTTGAAGCGCTGAGCGAATATGAAGCCGGCATGGACCGCCGCCGCATCGACTGGAAAGCCTCTGCCCGCCACACTGCACTCTACGCGCGTGAAAACGAGGCCGAACGGGACAATCAGGTCGTTTTCGCCTTCGATTGCGGGCAATCCATGTGTGAGCCGGTGGACGGTCTTCCGCGCCTTGACCGCGCTGTGTCGGCAGCTTTAACCGCCGCTTATGTGGCGCTGAAAGGCGGAGACCGGGTCAGCCTGTTCGGGTTTGCCGATCATCCGCAGGTCATGACGCCGTTCGTCACCGACACACGCGCATTCTACCGCCTGCAAAGCGCTGCGGCAGAGCTGGACTATGTGCCGCGCGAACCCAATTTCACACTCGCCCTCGCGACACTGGCTTCCCGCCTGAAACGCCGCTCCCTGATCGTGTTGTTCTCCGATTTTTCAGATCCAACCTCGGCTGAAATGATGGTGGAAAGCGTGGAACGGCTGGTGCGGCACCACTTGGTAATTTTCGTCACCATGGTCGATGCTGAGCTTGAAGAACTGGCCGCAACACAGCCAGATACGATAGGTGATATCGCCATTGCTGTCAGTGCAGATGCCTTGGCCCGCCAACGCGCGCTGGTGCTGCAAAGGCTGCGGCGGTTGGGGGTAAATGTAATCGAAGCACCCCATGACAAGATCGGCTACCAATTGATCGACCTTTATCTGCAGACCAAGCGCGCGGAGGCGATCGGCTGATGGCCCTCCCGTTTTTCAGAAGCGCAGAGATCGAACCGCCCGCCGATATCGAGGCCGCATCGCTACGGTCCGATCGGTTCCGGCTGGAACGCGAAGTCGACTGGCAGCGGCTGGAGGCGATTGTCGTCGCGCTGGAAAAAGGGCGGCCGGGGCGTATCAGTGATGAAGATTTGCTCGACCTGCCCGTGCTGTATCGCAAAACCGCATCCAGCCTTGCTGTGGCGCGTGAAACTTCGCTGGATGCGGCGACGCTGAGCTATCTGGAGGCGCTGGTACGCCGCGCATGGTTCCAGATATACGGTCCGCGCATTGGCCTGTTCGGCTGGCTGAGGCGCTTTCTCGGCGGCGGATGGAGTACATCTGTTCGCGAAATCTGGCTTGATATCTGCATCTCTCTTGCCGTCATGGTTGCGGGCACTGCGGTCGGCTGGCTGTTGGTGGCGCGCGATCAGGACTGGTTCTACGCGCTGGTTCCCGGCGAGATGGCAGGGGGCCGCATTCCGGGTGCTGACCGCGCCGTGCTTGAACAATCGCTCGCCCAGACCGAAAACGCAGAAGGCCTGACGGTATTCGCCGCATACCTGTTTTCGAACAATACCGGCGTGACGATCATGGCCTTCGCGCTCGGCTTCGCTTTCGGCATCCCCACACTGCTCCTGCTGGTTTACAACACCGCCTTGCTGGGTGCGATGCTGTATGTATTCGCTGATGCCGGACTGGGTCTGGACTTCCTTGGCTGGCTGTCCGTGCATGGAACCACGGAATTGGGCGCAATCATGCTTGGCGGGGCCGCAGGGCTACATGTTGGCCGGACGATGGCGTTTCCGGGGGAAAGATCCATTCTCGCGGCGATGCAGGACGCCGGAATCCGTGCTGCACAGGTGATGGCCGGCTGCACGATCATGCTGATCGTTGCCGGGCTGCTTGAAGGTTATGCCCGGCAGCTTGTCGGGGATACGACCTCCCGCCTGGCAATCGGCGGCGGCATGCTGCTGTTCTGGGCGGTGTACTTCGCGTTCGTCAAGCGCCCGCCGGAGCATGACGCTTGAACGCGGCGCTGGGCATGACGCGCGGTGAGCCGGGCAAGCGCGACCGCATGCTGGTAACGCCAGAGGGCCTTGCCTTGCCGCTCACCGTGGGCAGCCGCGGCAACCGTGCAGGCGCCCTCCTGCTCGACCTGACATTTATTGTCATTGGCGTGATTGTGTTCTTCGTGGTTCTGGGCGCAATCGGCTTCGGCGTTTTCGATCTGGCCAATACGACCAACGCCAATCCGGTGCTTGAACTGATCATTGTGCTGATTATCCTGTTCATGTTCCTTGCCCGGTACGGTTATTTCCTGTGGTTCGAGCTGGGGCCAAGAGGAGCAACTCCGGGCAAACGCCTATTGGGCCTGCGCGTCGCTGCACGCGATGGCGGGCGGCTCACGGCAGAAATGGTGATTGCCCGCAATCTGGTGCGCGATGTGGAAGTGTTCCTGCCGCTCTTCTTTCTGTTTGGCGGCGGAGGGCAAGGCGGCATTGCGGGACTGGCTGCATTCTTCTGGCTTGCCGTGTTCGTGACCTTCCCGTTCTTCAACAAGGATGCCTTGCGCGCCGGTGATCTTGTTGCGGGAACCTGGGTTGTGGAAGCGCAATCTGCAAAGTTGAAGGAGGCCATGTCTCTCGCCCCGGATCGCAGCACGGATTACCGTTTCGGTGCAGAGGAACTGTCGGTTTACGGCGAACACGAACTGCAGGTTCTGGAAAAGGTCTTGCGGCAGAACCAGCCCGAGGCGCTGCGCGATGTGGCGGATGCCATCACCGCAAAGATCGGCTGGCAGCTTGGCCGGGGTGACGAACGCGAATTTCTTGGTGCGTTCTATGCTGCGCTGCGCGGACATCTGGAAAGCGGAATGCGATTTGGCAAGCGAAAGCGCGACAAACACTCGTAAGCTATTGTAAAATATTCCGGCAATGCGTTAGCCGTTTGCCCCCTGGCATGGTATAGGGGCAGCATAATCAGAACAGGGGACATATAAATGCCAAGCTCAAGCCTAAGCTTTGACCCCGATCTTGCGATGCAGATCGCAGAGAAGGTCGGGTTCGCAGTCGCAATTCTCATCGTCACATGGCTTCTCGCCAAGGCCGCCAAATGGGCCTTTGCCAAGCTCGTAGATGCTGTTCCGCTGCTTCAGCGCGGCACGGCTTCTGGCGAAAGCGTCGGCGTTTCGCTCGGCAAGATCGTCTCGCTCTTTATCTGGCTGTTCGGCCTTCTCGCTGTCCTTCAAGTGCTCAACTTGAATGCAGTTGCCGGTCCGATCAACTCGTTGCTTGAAAACGTTGTGGCCTTCGTGCCGAACCTGATCGGCGCGGGCATTCTCGCCTATGTCGGCTTCATGATCGCAGGTATCGTCCGCGATATCGTGGTGACAACGGCGCAGACACTCAATGTTGACCGCTTCGCCAATACGGCAAGCGCAGGCAATGTGGAAGAAGTCACCGGCAGCACAGCGATCAGCAAGACGCTGGGAACTATCGCCTACATCTTCATCGCCATCCCTGTCGCCATCGGCGCGCTGGGCGTGCTGAATATCGCATCGATCTCCGGTCCGGCGACAGAGATGCTGAATATGATCATGGCTGCCATCCCGCGCATCATTGCTGCCGCGGTCCTGCTCGGCCTTGGTTATGTGATCAGCAAGTTCGTGGTCGGAATCCTGACAGAGCTGCTGGCTGGTCTTGGTGTTGACCGTTCGCTCAGTGCAACCGGCCTTGTTGGCGAAGGCACCAGCGCATCGGGCATCATCGCCCGCGTTGTGCAGATCGCCATTATCCTGTTCTTCGCGATCGCCGCGACACGTATGCTCGGCTTCCCCGAGCTTACCGCGATCCTGAACGAGGTGCTCGAACTTGGTGGCCGCGTGGTCTTTGGCGCAGTTGTAATCGGTGCAGGCTTCCTGATCGCCAATATGCTTGGCAAACTGATTGGCGGCACACCCGGCATGATTGTGCGCTGGGCTACTGTGATAATCTTCACCTTCATGGGCCTCAGCTATACCGGCGTCGGGGAAATCATCACCGAGACCGCCTTTAGCGCGCTTGTGATTGGTGCATCTGTCGCAGGCGCCCTCGCCTTCGGCCTTGGTGGCCGCGAATGGGCCGCCAAGAAGCTGGAAGAATGGGATCGCACGATTGGCAAGGGTGAGTAATCGCCCACTCACCAAGTCGATAACGGCCTGATCTTTACGACCGGCCATGAATAAGGATACGGGGCGCAGGATGATGATCCTGCGCCCCGCTTCTTTATCGGATGCCGAAAACCTCGCCCATTTGGGGAGGACGAGCTTTTGTGCGGCCTTTGCACATCTGTACCGGACGGAAGACCTCGGCATTTTTCTGGATCAAGCCTATTCGGTGGAGGCTGTAGCTGCCGAAATCGCCGATCCTGCGGTCACGCACCGGCTTGCACAGGACAGCGAGGACGGCGCACTGACAGGCTTTGTCAAAATCAAGCAGCCGAGCGGATATGAGGAGCTTTCGGATGCTGCCAATCCGCTTGGTCTGGGTCAGCTGTACTGCGACCCTGATCGCATAGGTGAGGGCATTGGCGGCGCGCTGATGGAATGGGCACTTGCAGAGGCCAGGACGCGCCAATGTGATGCCATCCAACTGTCAGTATGGAGCGAAAATTTCGGCGCGCAGCGATTTTACGCCCGTTATGGCTTTACCAAGATCGCCGATATCGATTTTTGGGTCGGCCTGCACCGTGACGACGAGTTCCTTTACGAACTGCGGCTTTGACCACCTCCGCCAAGCATCGCAGTTAAGCGAGCCTTAGGGGTTTTCCTGCACAAGCCGATGTATGGCCAATGTCGCTCATATCCTGCCCGAATTCGAGGCACCTGCATCACCGCTTCCCTATGAGCTGGTGTCCGACTCCTCGATTGATCGCATTTTGGCGAGTGTGCGCGGGCATCTCGGCGTCGAGATCGCGTTCGTATCGCGCTACATCGAAAACCGCCAACGCGAGCTCACCCATGTCAGTTCCGATCTGGAATTGCCGATGGGGCCGGGTTTTCGAGAGGACCGCGAAGGAACCTATTGCTGGAACGTACTGCAAGGCCGCTTGCCCGAATTGATCCAGGACCCTGCCGATCATCCGATGACGCGGGACATGCCGATCACGGATTTCCTGCCTGTCGGCTGTCACGTAAACACTCCGCTCAGACTGGCAGACGGCACGGTCTGGGGCAGCTTTTGCGCCTTGGGACGAACTCCCGACCGCACAATGAACGAGCGTGACCTGTCGATCCTCAAAAGCTTTGCCAGCCTTGCGGCAGAGCGGATCGAAAGTTCGCTGGAAAGCGAGATGAGTCTCATGGAGGCTCGAAAGCGTGTCGAATCCATGCTTGACGGTCACGGCGTGTCGACTTTCCAGCAGCCGATTATTTCTTTGAAAACCGGTGAGCCGGTTGGCGTTGAATGCCTCTCACGGTTCCCCGATCTGACAAAGCGCGGGCCTGATGCCTGGTTCGACGATGCAGAACTGGTGGGACTTGGCAAGGAACTGGAAATGACCGCTGTGCGCTGCGCGCTCGATTCATTGTCCCATATTCCGGATCACATGTACGCCACGATCAACGTTTCACCCGCCACCGTGGCATCCGGCGTCCTGCGCGAATTGCTCGAAACGGTAGAGACGAAAAACCTTGTGGTGGAAATCACAGAACACTGTCAGGTCACCGACTTTGAAGAGCTGGCCCGGGAAATTGCCGCACTGAAAGCCTACGCCAGGATTGCGATCGATGACGTGGGAACGGGCTATTCCGGGCTGCGTCATATTGTCGATCTGCAACCGGATATCCTGAAGATGGATATGGTGCTTACGCGCGGCATCGAGGCCGATCCGGCCCGAAAGGCAATGACTGCAGCGCTGGTGAGGCTGGCCAGCGAAATCGGTTGCATCGTCGTCGCGGAAGGTATCGAAACCGAACACGAAGCGCGGGCGATGAAAAATCTGGGCGTCGATTGCGGTCAGGGCTATCTCTATTCGCGCCCGCTCCCGATCGTTGCCGCCCAGCAATTCCTGCTCGGCGGAAGTACCCGCGGATAGGGCTGAAGATCAGTTCTCGCCGCGCAATTCGCTCTGTTGTTTGCGCGTCATTTCCTGAGCTGCGTAAATGTCGCCGCTTTCGATCTGGACCTCCATGCGTTGCTGGTCGTTCTTCCGATAGGTGGCCTCTGCGCGGTCCATTTCCTCCTCGCTCAGTCCGATCTTCTCCAGCGCGATCCGTGCCATATAGATTGCGGATTCGTGGACTTCGCGCACGACATATTCGGCGCTTGTTTCGGCAAGAGCGATCACTGATCGGCGGTCGAACCCGCGCACATAGATCAACGCATCGGGGAATGTTTCGTGCACAGCTTCGATCAATTCCGCGTCCGGCACTTCATCCATGCAGAACATGATCAATTGCGCCTCTGCCCCGCCTGCTTGCCGCAACAGATCCATTCGCGTGCCATCGCCGTAGTAGACCTTGCTGCCAAACTCCTCCGCAATGTCGATCTGTTCGGCATTCTTGTCGATCACGGTTACGGAAAGTCCGCCGGCGCGCAGCGTGTTGGAAACGCTCTGGCCGAACCGCCCGTAGCCCACAATCAGGGCGCCAGCGCCGTCAGCCTGCGGGCCTTCGCGGGTTTCTTCCTCCCCACCGGGCTCTTTCCGGATGCGCGCTGTGGCCATCATCAGGAATGGTGTGGCGGCCATGGACAGGGTCACAATCGCCCCGAACACGCTGGCGGTTTCCTGCTCGATAAGCATCGCGTTTTGCGCGGTAGTGTAGAGCACAAAGGCAAACTCACCGCCTTGACTAAGCAGCAAGCCCAGCGCGAGAGCGGCGCGCCAGGTCATCTTCGCCAGCAACCCAAGACAGGTAATGATAGCCGTTTTCACAATGATCAGCAGTGCAGCAAATCCGACCACAAACAGCGGTTGTTCTGCTACCGCGCCAAGGTCAAGCATCATACCGACTGCCACGAAGAACAGTCCGAGCAGGATGGACCGGAACGGTTCGATGTCCGCCTCCAGCTCGTGGCGAAACGGCGTATCGGCCAGCATGACACCGGCGATGAAGGCACCCAGCGCGGCGGATAACCCGAGCGCCTGCATCACATAGGCGCTGGCAAGCACGGTGAAGAGCGCGGCAACAACGAACAGCTCTCGCTCTCCCAATTTACCGATCAGGCGGAACAGCGGACGAATAATCAGCCTGCCCGCAAGGATCAGCCCGGCAATCGCGCCCACGGTAATCAACGCCAGCATCCATCCCGATGGTCCGGTTTCGGTCGCTGGATTGCGGCTCATGGCGGCAACAATCGTGATCAGCGGGATGATCGAAAGGTCCTGAAACAACAGGATACCGAAGGCTTTTTCACCAAAGGGCGTACGCATCCGCCCGGCCGATTGCAGCATCGGCAAAACCTGCGCGGTGGAGGACAGCCCCAGTGGCAGGCCGATCGCCAGCGCAGCCGCTGTCGTATACCCGGTCAGCGCCAGAACAGTCGCCGTGACTGCCAGCCCGCAGGCCACAACTTGCGTCAGGCCAAGGCCGAAGATCAGGTGCTTCATGCGCCACAACCGCGCCGGGCTCAGTTCCAGACCGACCACGAACAGCAGCATCACAATGCCCAGTTCAGCAACCGTGGCCATTTCCTCTGCATTGCCAACCAGTCCGAAAACTTGCGGGCCCAGCAATGCGCCTGCAACCAGATACCCCAATGTTGCGCCCAATCCCGCCCGGCGAAATGCCAGAACGGCCACCAAGGCGAAGCCCAGCATCAGCAGCGCATCGCGCAGCATCAATCCGCCGTGTTGTTCCATCAGCCTTCGCCCCTATCGTCGCCTGGTGCCGGTCACAGCCATTTCCACTTCCAGAACAGCAGCAATTGCATGGTCAATATCGCACCGCATAGACCGGTGACGATCCAGAAGCCGTCGGGATTATCAATTCCCGGCATTCCGCCGACATTGATACCCATCAGGCCCGTCAGGAACCCCAAAGGCAGGAAAATAGCCGCAACAATAGTCAGCAAATAGTTTGTGCGTTCCGAACTGGCGAGCGATCGGGCGCGGATATCATCCTGCAGCACCAGAACACTTTCCTTGGAGATATTGATATCCTCGAGAAAGCGGCGCAGCCGGTCAATGCTTTCGGCGATTTCGCGGCGATCATCAGCTTCAAACCAAGCCGGGGCACTTCGTGAAATGTTTTCCAGGGCTTCATGTTGAGGAGCCATATGGCGTTGCAGCGCAAGGCAGTTGCGGCGGATAGTGGCAATGCGGGCCAGAGTGGTGTCGGTATCCGCACCGGAGCCCGCGTCCTCCATTTCGTCGATCACTGAATTCATATCGACAATGGAGGAGTTCATCCGGTTGATCAGCGCTTCGACGATTTCGGTAATGATGCGGCCAGCATCACGCGGGCCAGTCTTGTTGTCGATAGTAGCGAGCACATCGCGCGGACTCTGCAGCGGACTGCGGCGCAGCGTGACAAGCCTTTGTCCATCGCACCACAATTGCAGCGCAACCATGTCTTCCGGCTGGGCGCCCGGATTGAAATTGATCCCGCGCAAAGTGGCCACCAATGCCTGGCCTTCCACAAATGCGCGGGGCCGCGTCTCATTGCTGACCAGAAGTTCGGCCGTCGGTTCGGGAATGCGCAGCTGTTCTTCCAGCCATTCCTGGATGCCGGCCTCGCTGCGGCAAAGATGCATCCAGAGCACTTCGGCAGCGCTTGCCGGTTGCCAATCCCTTGCCTCGTCCCAGCTGATTTTTCGTCCGCCGCCTGCACCATCCAGCACCCGGGCGAATAGCAGAGGGCCATCAAGTTTCTGATTATCGATCGACAAGGAAGTCATTTTCGAGACTTAGCCGCTTGATGCTCTGCTGTCATGCGGCAGCTGTTCAACCAACTGCTGATACCTCGATCGGGAGTTCATCAACGGCTTTTCTGGTCGGCAAGGAAATGAGCCACGTTAGACAGAGCGCGACGCTGAAAGCTGCCGCAAGGGCAATCAGGGTCAGTTGCACACCGCCCGCTCCCGCCAGTATGGCAAAAGTGAAACCGGCAAAACTTGTGCCCTGATTCACGAAGGCCATATAGATCGAAAACTGTGTCGCACCGGTCTTGGGATCGCAAAATGCCATCACAATGGCAGACATCGGCGTTCCGACGATAACGTAAAGCACCGACCACCCGACAATTATTGCCCAGACCATCGCGCTAAGGTGCCAAAATTCTTCCATCAGGACGAAACCGATCACAGCCGCAACAAATGCGGCGAAGCTCATGATCTGGAAACGCTTGGCGCCAAGTTTGGTGCACAAGTAGCCGCCGACTGTCATCGCGCAAATGGCTGCCAATAGCTGCGCAGTGCCGTTCGCAGTCCCTATTTGTGCTTCGTTCCAGCCTGCGTAATTGGCCGCGATCAGCGGGGTCGCAATCACCATCGTTCCATAGCCCATCCCGCGCAAGAAAAGCGCGCCAGACCATATGATGCTGTCCTTTTGCCACAGATTGCGAAACGCGTCTTTGATCAAGACAAACCAGTTGTCGGCCTGAATGGCCAGGCTTGCAGCGTGTGATTTTCCGGGACTCCACGGAAGGCGCCGTTCACCGGTCCGTTCTCTTACCCACACCAGATAGGCAGTGACGACTGCGATAAGGGCCGCGCACGCAATATAAGCTGCGCCCACGCCGAAAAGGTAGATGATGGTGCCTGCCAATGCCGCGGCAATAGCGATGCCCAATGACTGGCCTCCGGCCATCAGGCCACCGGTGTAGCCTCGCTCACCCTCATCCGCGATATCTACAGCCAGTGCGTCTGCGGCGACATCCTGGAAAACCACCGCAAGACTTACCACGAACGCAATTCCCCCGAGGATGACTTCATCGCGCGGCCCTGGTCCAAGGAGCGCGCAGATCAAGAGACTTGCAACGATGACAGTCTGTGCGCCGATCAGCCATGCCCGTCGTCTCCCCATTGGCAGAAAAGCATAGCGGTCCATGAGCGCGCCATTGATGAATTTGAGGCTCCACGGGATTGACGCCATGCCTATGACGAAGCCGATTTCAGCTGCAGTCGCGCTGTTCGCTGCCATCCACGCCGGAATGGCAAATTCGAGCAGTCCGATGGGAATGCCTTGCGCTAGATAAAGGATTAAAATGGTCGATAACCGCATTTTGCGGCCATCCGTCATCGTCGGATTTGCAAACAATGCCAGCCCCCCAGCAATCCATGACGCAGACCCGAATGACCGTGTTTAGCGCACGAACAATTCCCGAACACCGATGGGTCAAAGAATATGCGAAGTCAAACTGCAGGTGTCATTGCCCCTTCACACCGGGACCGCTATATCCCCGGCTATGTCCATAGACGCCATATCCTCCGTGCGCCCGTGGCGCATGATAGACCGCCGCAAATCCCGCCAGATCATGGTTGGAAATGTTCCTGTTGGCGGCGATGCGCCAATCACCGTACAAACGATGACGAACACACCGACGGAGGACGTGGGCGCCACAATCGACCAGATCCGCCGCTGCGAAGATGCCGGCGCAGATATTATCCGCGTGTCCTGCCCGACGGCGGAATCGACCGCGAATTTTGATCAGATCACCCGCGCATCGGGCATACCGATCGTGGCTGACATCCACTTCCATTATAAACGCGCGCTGGAAGCAGCCGACAAGGGCGCAGCCTGCCTGCGGATCAATCCGGGCAACATCGGATCCAGCGAGCGGGTGGCCGAAGTGGTCCGCGCGGCCAAGGCCAATGGCTGCGCAATCCGTATCGGAGTGAATGCGGGCAGCCTGGAAAAGGATCTGCTGGAAAAATACGGAGAGCCTTGCCCGGAGGCTCTGGTCGAAAGCGCGCTGGATCATATCAAGCTGCTGCAAGACCACGACTTTCATGAATTCAAGGTGGCTGTGAAGGCCAGCGATGTGTTCCTGGCGGTGGCGGCCTATCATTCATTGGCCGAAACGGTCGATTGCCCGCTGCATCTTGGCATCACAGAGGCTGGCGGTTTGATTGGCGGGACGGTGAAATCGTCTATCGGGATCGGCAGCCTGCTGTGGGCCGGTATTGGCGACACGATCCGTGTCAGCCTGTCCGCCGAACCGGAGCAGGAAGTCAAAGTCGGGTTTGAGATGCTGAAAGCACTCGGCCTGCGGACGCGCGGTGTTCGGGTGGTGTCCTGCCCATCCTGCTCGCGCCAGGGCTTCGACGTGATCCGCACGGTTGAGGCGCTTGAGGCGCGGCTGGAGCACATCAAGACACCGATGAGCCTTTCCGTGCTCGGCTGCGTGGTCAATGGCCCCGGCGAAGCGCGCGAAACCGATATCGGCATTACCGGCGGCGGCGCGGGCAAGCACATGGTGTATCTGTCCGGCGTTACCGATCACACGGTCGAAAGCGACAGTATGCTCGATCACATTGTCTCGCTGGTAGAAGCCAAGGCTGCCGAAATAGAAAGCGGCGCTTCCACCGCGTTCGATCCGCATGCCGAGGCAGCACAATAACGGCAGAGCGCAGCACGGCGTGAGCTTGACGATCCAGAGGCTCCGCCTCGAAGCTGCGAGGGCCGCGATATGACCGATCTTGCCACCGACTATCTGATCATTGGTGCGGGCGCCGTCAGTCTCGCCTTCGTCGATACCTTGCTCGATGAAGATCCCGATTGCCATGTTACCATTGTGGACATGCACGCCAAACCCGGCGGGCACTGGAACGATGCCTATGGGTTTGTCGCCCTGCATCAGCCGAGCGCTTTCTATGGCGTCAATTCGATGGGCTTCGGGGATGACGTGCCGGAAGTTCACGGCCCCAACAAAGGTCTGTTCCCGCTCGCCAGTGGCCTGCAGGTCAGCGCCTATTTCGCGCAGCTGATGGACCGCCGTTTCCTGCCAAGCGGACGCGTCGATTATCATCCTCTATGCGAATATATGGGCACCGGTGCGGACGGTGTGGGTGCTTTCAAATCGATCCTGCCCGGCAAGACCACCAGCATCACGGTGCGCCGCAAGACAGTCGACGGGACCTTCTACAAGACCAGCGTCCCCGCCACCCATACGCCGCAATACACCATAGCAGACGGCACCCCTTTCGCCGTGCCCGGCGATCTGCCCAATCTATGGATGCGCGGTGACGACCTTCCCGGCCATTACGTCATCGTTGGCGCCGGCAAGACGGCGATGGATGCGGGCGTCTGGCTGCTTCAGGCCGGTGTTTCGCCAGATAAAATCAGCTGCGTCCGTCCCCGCGACAGCTGGCTGATAAACCGCACATATTCTCAGCCCGGTCCGGAGTTTTTCGGACGTGTGGTGGAAAACCAGATCGCCCAGCTCAATGCAGCGGCAGAGGCAGAGACCGGCGACGCAATGTTCGAGATCCTCGGACAAGGCGGTTACATGCTGCGCATCGATGAAAGCGTGAAGCCGGAAATGTTCCACTATGCGACCATCTCCGAAGGCGAAATCGCCCTGCTGCGCACCATAACCAATGTCATTCGGCGCGGGCGAGTAAGTGCGATTGCGCCGGGCCGTATGCGTTTTGCCGATGGGGAGGAAACGGTCCCCAATGATGCGCTGTTTATCGACTGCACGGCATCGGCAGTGCCGTTCAGCGAAAGCCGTGTGCACGGACCGCAATTTCGCGGTGACACAATCGTGCTGCAGCCGGTCCATGTTCCGCTAGTGACGCTCAGCGCGGCGCTTACCGCCTTTATCGAGGTTCATTTCGATGATGACGCGGCCAAGAATGCGATAGCCATGCCCGCGCCGCTCACCGATACGCCAAACACCTATCCGCTTGGAATGCTGGCCAATCTGATGAACCGCGGGAAATGGTCGAAAGACCCCCTGATATCGGCTTGGTTGGCAAAGGCTCGGCTCGATCCGACAGGCACAACGGTAGCAAAAATGATGGCGGACGGTGATCCGCGCCTGGCGGTGATGGCGGGGTTCGCGCCGGCGGTCGAGCGGGGTTTGCCCGGCTTGCAACGCCTTGCAATCGCTGCGCAGCAGGGGCATCGGGACAGGTAATGAAAAAACCATTTGCCGCTTTGGCCTTCGTAATCGCCGCGCCACTTGCGCTCGCAGGTTGCACCACCCAGGCCGGACAATCGGCGGAGGCGCAAATGCCCGCTCATCCTGAGGCTACCTCTTACGCTGTAACGGCAGATCCGATGGCAGAAGTCGAAGCCGCGCTTGCGCGGGCCGCGGCAGAGGACACCCGCCTGTTGCTGGTGATGGGCGCGAACTGGTGTCATGATAGCCGCGCGCTTGCAGGATGGCTGGGCACGGAGCGTTTTACCGCCCTGATGGACGAACATTTTGAATTGGTATTCGTCAACATCGGTCTGCCGCAGACCGGCGATGGGCACAATCTGGAAATTGCCCAGCGGTTCGGATTGGAAGAATTGCCGGGAACGCCAAATCTCTTGGTCGTGACACCCGAAGGCCTGCTCGTGAATTCAGACACAGCGACCACCTGGCGTAATGCCGCGAGCCGCAGCGAGGACGAAATTTATACAGAGCTGGCAGAACTGGCGCACCGCCCTGCCCGCTCGATCGTTCCCGTCGAAGGCATTGAAATCGCTGAATAGCTGATCCCGTGCTGCACGTTGTTCATCATGCCGATTACATGGCCCCGCAGCCTACGCGCGGCAGCTTCAAATTCGATAAGTATTATCTGGTGATGGAAGCACTGCGTAGCAGCGGATTTGCCATCACCGAACATGCACCGGACCCCATGCCGCGCGCTTGGCTGGAGGCTGTGCATTGCCCCGATTATGTCGAACAAGTGTTCAACGCCAATGTCCCGCGTGACAAGGAACGGCGCATCGGCTTTCCGGTTACAGAGCGGATTGCCAGCCGCGTACGGCACACCAATGGTGGCACTTGGCTGGCTGCAAAGCTTGCGATGGTGCATGGCTTTGCCGCCAACAGCGCTGCGGGCAGCCATCATGCCCTGCACGATACGGGTGCTGGTTATTGCGTATTCAACGATCTGGCCGTCACCGCCAACCGACTACTTGCAGAAGGCGATGCAAGACGGGTGCTGATCGTCGACTGCGATGTGCATCAGGGCGATGGCACCGCCAGCCTTATGGCCGGGCGCGAAGACGTGTTCACGCTGTCCTTCCACGCCGAAAAGAATTTCCCCGCCAGAAAAGCCCGCTCTACGCTGGATGTCGCTCTGCCGGATGGAGTGGGCGATTATACCTATCTGGAAATGCTCGAGCAGCATTTGCCGGGTATCATGGAAAGCTTCTCGCCCGATATCGTGCTGTATCAGGCAGGTGTCGATCCGCATGAAGATGATAAGCTTGGCCGATTGGCATTGAGCGATGCGGGGTTGGTCGCGCGGGACCGCTATGTTGTTGATCAGGCATATGGAAAGGGCCTTCCCATAGCCAGCGCTCTGGGCGGTGGATATGGCACCGACCAGCGCAAGGTCGCCGCGCGCCACGCCCGGTCCATGCTCGCCATGGCGTTCCCGCTGGCACCCTTGGACGAACTGAAAAGAGTAGAGGCAGTCTTTACCGGGGTTTAAGGCCCTGAAGTTATATTTACGCGCATGATGGATATGCGAATTCTTCTGGCCTGCATTCTGGTCGGCGGCGGGCTTGTCGGCCTTGCCCTGCCGATCATATCACCCGAACCGGAACCGGGTGCCGAACAGATCGCCTTGGACGATCGCTCATCCCGGGACAGCAATGAAACACTGGCGGCCGTAACCGGGCCGAATGAGCCCGCCACATGGGCTGCAGACGTCACGCTTGACCGCGAAGTTGACGGGCACTTTTATGCCGATGTCACAGTCGACGGCGTCCCCAGTCGAATGTTGGTCGACACCGGCGCTAGCGTTATTGCGCTAACTGGCGACGATGCGGAGGCGATAGGACTGCACTGGGATCCGAGCACGGTTGCCGTCGTGGCACAGGGTGCCAGCGGTCCCGTCCGCGGGGTGCAAACGCGCCTTAGCACCGTAACCCTCGGCAATTTCGAAGCGCGCGATGTCGACGCGCTGATCATTCCTGAAGGTCTTGGCATATCACTGCTTGGCCAATCATTTCTTTCGACCGTGGATTCGGTGGAAATCGCCGGCGACAAAATGGTCCTGGAGAATTGAGAAGCATGAATATGAATAGCCTTCTCCCCCGCCGCTGGCGCACAAAAATCGAGGCCAATCGCCATGCCGAGGCGATTTCCGGCATTCTGCACACCCCGCCCATCGTATCCAGGAAAGATGGCGTGGTGATTTTCTCCATGATCGGCACGGCCGTTTTGCTGCCCTATCTGGTCGCGGTGAAAAGCCTGTGGGGCGAGCTTGGGCGCGGCCGCGTCGCCATTCTCGATGATGGTACGCTGACCGCGCAAGACCGTGCGATCCTTGCCCATCACTGCGGCGATCCCGAAATCATGCGCATTCAGGATGTGATATTGGGAGAATTCCCGAAAGGCGGCACATGGGAACGGCTACTGACCATTATCGACCGGCGGACGAGCGAATACTGGATCCAACTGGACAGCGACACAGTAACGCTCGGGCCGGTTCCCGAAGTTGCCGAAGCCATCGCCCGCAACCGCAGCTTCTTGTTTCTCGGCGAAGAGGCAGCGTCCGACGGGCCGCTGCCGTTGCAGGAATTTCACCAGCGTTTTTATGGCAATGGCCGTGAACACGAACATGTGCAGTCCCGTATCGAAGATGCGATGATCACCATCAATCCGGAACGCGGATGGCGCTATGCCAGGGGCTGTTCCGGATTTGCCGGATTTGCGGCAATGGGTGCCGGACGCGGCCTGGCATCTGCATTCCTGTCCGAAATGAAGCGGATGATTGGCGAGGATGACGTCACAATCTGGGGAACGGAACAGGTGACTTCCAACTTCTTGCTGGCCAATGAATCTTCACCCGCCGTGCTGCCCTATCATCGCTATTCGAATTATTGGGCGCAAGATTGGGGCGAGGACACCAGCTTCGTGCATTTTGTCGGCACGCATCGGCACGACAATGGCGCCTATATCCGTGCCAGTCAGCAAGCCATCGAGCGGCTGAAAAAGCGGTAGCCCGTTATGAGTCGGTGGACGAATAGGGTGCCACACCCTCCATGCCGGCGCCGCCCTCTCCGTATGCAATATTATCGGGGGTCTTATCGTGATCAATGACCTCGGGACAGGTCCAGATTTCTTTGATGTTCCCGATAATGGCATTTTTCAACAGCGCTATCCCTTTATAATCTTTACGTATTCTCTTCCAGATAGACACGGTTCATCTACTTCGTGCAAGATAGTGCAATGAATCGCCGTCAACTTATCGCCGGAAGTCTTGCCGGCGCCGCCGCGCTCGCATCGCCAGCCCGTGTTTTCGCGCAGGCAGCGCCCGATCCGCTTACCCGCCGAATTCTTGATGTGGCCGCGCGCGAAGTCGCCCGGGCCGGCAGTGCGATCTGGCACCGCGATACCGTTGGCATTGCCGATTTTGGCCTCCATTCCAGCCAGCCGCGTTTTCACCTCGTCAATTTGGAAGCGGCGACAGTCAAATCTGTTCTGGTGACCCACGGCAGCGGCTCTGATCCGGAGCATGATGGCTGGCTAAACGGCTTTTCCAATCTCGAAAACAGCTGGGCAACAAGCCGCGGGGCCTATGCCACTTGGGAATGGTATGAAGGGCGTTACGGAACGTCAGTTCGTCTTGGCGGGCTGGATGCCGACAATTCCAACGCCTTGATGCGCGCCATTGTCTTGCATTCGGCAAATTATGCCAGCGCTGCTCATGTCGAGCGCTGGGGCCGCCTTGGCCGATCCAATGGTTGCCCGGCTTTCGGTCCGGAAGTGTTTCCGGAGATATTGTATCGCCTGTCAGGTGGCCGGCTGATTTTCGCCGATACGCTGGGGATTGGCGCGAATGGCGAAGACATCGCGCGGCCCGCGCAGGCGCAAGTCGATTTTGCTGCCCTCGCCGCAGAAAATCGCGGGGGTGTTACGCAGTCAACAGGCTCCAGCGAATTGGCGGATATCTATGCAGCAGCCAATCCGGGGCTGGCGATCAGTCCCGGGGAATAGGGCCGGAGAATAGTCCCGACAAATAGCCTTCGCAGGGGGACAATCAGCTCACAGTTGTGCGTATATCGTCTTCGATTTCGATGACTTCTTCGCTCGTGGCGCGGGCGCGATTGCCTTGGCGCGGCGCATCAATGGCAGCAAGAACGGGCGCATCACGTTCGTAAATATCTTCGAAATTGCGCAGATTCCCGTCGATATCCACGCCCATCGTGAAATAGGTGATGTAGACCGGCATGGTCCGTTCAACCGGCACGCGGGTGTACTCGCCACTGGTGGAAATTTCGACCGCCTCGTCCCGCGAAGCACCCCGTCCCAGGATTGCCACTGTCATCGCCAGTTCCAGCGCGCGTTCCACGCGGATGCAGCCGTGGCTGCGTGCGCGGTTGTCGCTGCCGAACAGGTTACGGGCAGGCGTATCGTGCAGGAAAATTGCGTGAGGATTGGGCATGTCCAGCTTCATCCGGCCAAGAGAATTGCCCGGCCCTGGCTGCTGCACAACACTGATCCAGCCATTCGCTCCGCGGGTCGCGGTGTAGCCATTGTTGCGCGCCCAGCGCGGATTGTTCAGGACACGCTCGCCCAGACCTTCACCTTGCACGATGCTTTGCGGCACGGTCCATGTCGGGTTGAATACGACACCTTCCACAGTCTCCGCCAGTTGCGGCGTGGCTGTGCGCCCCGGTGCGCCAACAATAGTGCGATAGGTACTGATGATGCGGTCATTGACCGTCAGCCGCAGCTGGTATTCCGGCACATTGGTGATCAGATATTGTCCGCCCAGATCACGTGCCAGCCAGCGCCAGCGGTCCATGTTTGCACGAATGATGCGGCGGCGCTCTGTATCGCTTTGCGGTGTTTCGGCCAGTTCGCTCCGCAAGGCTGCGTAATCGGGATGGGTCGGATTGAGTGAGGCAAGCACGCCGGCAACATCGCCCCCCGCCACCGCCTCTTCCATCAACTGGCCCGTTGGCAGCAGGTCTGAATCGGGGTCGACCACGAACCATTGGCGGCGCGATTCCATCGGGGTGCGGCCATCGCGCAGATCTTCGACGAGCCACGTGAACGTTCCGCTGGCGCGCAAATTCAGCTCCGCGCTCGGGCCGTTGGCAATTTCGTCACGCAGAAGATCCGGGCGATAATCGGCAGGGCTCAGGCCCTCGGCCTCAACGGCATCAATCGCGGCAAGAAGCGCGTTTGCATTGTCGATCGACCATTCCTGCACCATCGGCAGGAGCGGAACTTCCTGTACGATTTCCTGGGATGAAACGCCGGGCGTTTCAGTTACCTGCGCCGCATCGTCTTCCTGCAGGATGTCTTGCGCAAAAAGGGTCTGGGCATAGCCCTGCCCGGTAATCATTGCAGTAGCTGCAACAGCGCCGAAAACACCTACGAAACGCATCAGTTTCTTATCCCTGTTATCTTTCATCACCCACCGACTTTGGCGGTTTAAGCGCAATCTATCAAGCATGTGCGCTTTCACAGGGCTGAACCGAGAATTCTGGCAGGTGACGGCGGCACGCTTCGCCCGTACAGGCAATGCCGATGGAACAGCCGGATCGCCCCCTTCTGCCTTATCTCGCCGCGCTGGCCGGCGTCGGCTTTCTGTCGCTGATGGACGCGTTCATGAAAGAGGCTTCCTTGGCAAGCGGGGTATACACCGCATCACTGCTGCGATCATTGATGGCAGCAGCTATCGTCGCGCCCTTATGGCTGGCCCGCGGCTTCGCCTGGCCGCGCTGGCAGGTGATGAAGCTGCATATCGAACGCGGCGTGGTCTCTGCGCTGATGGCGCTGACTTTTTTCTTCGCACTTACCAGATTGCCCATTGCAGAGGCCATCGCAATCAGCTTCGTCGCGCCGCTGTTGGCACTGTATTTTGCACGGATCTTCCTGGGAGAGACAATCGGGCGCGGGGCGGTCCTTGCCTCTATCCTCGGGCTGGCCGGAACGCTTGTGATCATCAGTGGACGGCTCGGGCGCAGCGATTTTGACGAAGGCGTGGCGCTGGGCATTGCATCACTGCTGGTGTCAGCGATGTTATATGCCTATAATTTCGTGGTAATCCGGCGCCAATCACAAGCTGCCGGACCGCTGGAGGTGGCGACGTTCCACGCCGGTATCGGTGGGCTGGTTCAATTGCTCGCCGCACCGTTCTTTTTTGCTGCGCCCAGCGCTGAGGCGCTTGGCACTATTGCCATTGCCGCTGCCCTGACCGTGGCAGGATCCATCGCAGTGGCCTGGTCCTTTGCCCGTGCAGAAGCACAGGCGCTGGTGCCGGTCGAATATACCGGTTTTCTGTGGGCCGCGCTATTTGGATGGCTGTTCTTCAGGGAAACGGTGACCCCCACTACAATTGCCGGCGCGGTACTGATCATGGTCGGCTGCTGGATTGCTGCGCCGAGGCGCAAGGTGAAGGTGACCTAGGAGAGCGAGCGCTGCTTTGTCAGCACTTCTTCCTCAGGCGCCTCAGAAAGCCAGTCTGAACTTTGCCAGATCAGTCCCGCCGCCGCGCCGAAAAATGCCGCCAGCACCAACGCAATGATCATGACAAACACACCAAGCGGGGCTTTTTTGCGTTTTGGACTTCCGATTGCCATTACCATTCCTTTGCTTGCGTCAGGCCGTAACAAAATTCCCCATGTGATCAATTTGAAACCGACCACTTGACGAGGCAGCGTCAAACGCGCAGGTCGCCCTCAAACATGGCCTTCCCCCTCGCAGATTGAAGGCCACAACCGCAACTCTTTAACAGGAAATGCAGCACATGACCCAGGTCGGCGCCAATTCGCTCGGAACTCGTAAGACACTTGAAGTGGGCGGCAAAAGCTACGCCTATTATTCGCTCAGCGCAGCGGAAGAGAAATTCGGCGATGTTTCCCGCCTGCCGCACTCGATGAAAGTGCTGCTGGAGAACATGCTCCGCTTCGAAGATGAAGGCTTCACTGTGGGTGAGGAGCATGTCCGCGCCATCGTGGACTGGCAGAAGAACCCCGTGACCGGAAATGAAATCCAGTACCGCCCCGCTCGCGTGCTGCTGCAGGATTTCACCGGCGTGCCCTGCGTTGTCGATCTGGCCGCGATGCGCGATGCCATCGGCAAGCTGGGCGGTGATACCGCGAAAATCAATCCGCAGGTGCCGGTAAACCTCGTCATCGATCACTCTGTCATGGTGGACGAATTCGGCCACCCCAAGGCGTTCGAGCAGAACATGGCGCTCGAATATGAACGCAACGCAGAACGCTATGACTTCCTGAAATGGGGCGCGGTCAGCCTTGAGAACTTCTCCGCAGTGCCCCCGGGCACCGGCATTTGCCATCAGGTCAATCTGGAACACATCGGCAAGGGCGTATGGTCTTCCGAAGACCAGAACGGTGAACTGGTCGCCTATCCCGACACCTGCGTCGGCACAGACAGCCACACCACCATGATCAACGGCCTTGGCGTGCTTGGCTGGGGCGTTGGCGGGATCGAAGCAGAGGCGGCCATGCTCGGCCAGCCCATTTCCATGCTGATTCCCGAAGTTGCCGGCTTCCGCCTCGACGGAAAAATGGCCGAGGGCGTGACTGCCACCGATCTGGTGCTTACCTGCGTTCAGATGCTGCGCGAACATGGCGTGGTCGGCCGCTTTGTGGAGTTCTATGGCCCCGGCGTTGCGAACCTCAGCCTTGCTGACCGCGCAACCATCGCCAATATGGCGCCGGAATACGGCGCGACCTGTGGCTTCTTCGGCATTGACGACAAGACGCTGGAATATTTGCGCCTTACTGGCCGCCCTGAAGAAACTATCGCTTTGGTTGAAGCCTATGCGAAGGCGCAAGGCATGTGGTTCACGCCTGAGGCGGAGCCCGTGTTCTCCAGCACGCTCCAACTCGACATGGCTACCGTCGTGCCGAGTCTTGCCGGCCCCAAGCGCCCGCAGGACCGTGTTGCGCTGCCCGAAGTGGACGAGCTGTTCAATTCCGACCTCAAGAAAGTCTACGGCAAGGATGCGCCGGCACGCGTGAGAGTCGAAGGCAAGGATCACGATGTCGGTGACGGCGACGTGGTGATCGCAGCCATCACCAGTTGCACCAACACTTCCAACCCCGATGTGCTGATCGCCGCTGGCCTTGTGGCCAAGAAGGCGCGCGAAAAGGGCCTGATGCCCAAGCCTTGGGTCAAGACCAGCCTCGCCCCCGGATCACAGGTGGTTACAGACTATCTGGTCAAGAGCGGCCTGCAGGAAGACCTTGACGCTATCGGCTTCGATCTCGTCGGATACGGCTGCACCACTTGCATCGGCAATTCCGGCCCGCTGGCCCCGCCAATCAGCGCCGCCATCAACAACAACGATTTGGTCGCTGCGTCCGTGCTTTCTGGCAACCGCAACTTCGAAGGCCGCGTATCGCCCGACGTGCGCGCGAACTTCCTCGCATCGCCGCCGCTGGTGGTAGCCTATGCGCTGAAGGGTACGGTCACACAGGATATCACCACCACGCCAATCGGTCAGGATCAGGACGGCAATGATGTCATGCTGGCCGATCTGTGGCCGTCGAACCTTGAAATCGCAGAGAACCGCGCCGCCAATATCGACCGCTCCATGTTCGAAGCCCGGTATGCCGATGTCTACAAGGGTGACGAGCACTGGCAGGCGATCAAGGTCGATGCATCCGACACCTACAATTGGAACCCCGCCAGCACCTACGTCGCCAACCCGCCCTATTTTGACGGCATGAGCATGGAGCCGGACGCGATCAAGGATATCGAGGGCGCAAAACCGCTCGCCATTCTGGGTGACAGCGTGACGACCGACCACATCAGCCCGGCCGGTTCGATCAAGGAAGACAGCCCCGCTGGCTCCTACCTCGTGAACCATCAGGTGCCGAAGAAGGATTTCAACTCCTACGGCTCACGCCGCGGCAATCATGAAGTCATGATGCGTGGCACATTCGCCAATATCCGCATCAAGAACGAAATGGTGCCCGGCGTTGAAGGTGGCGAGACCACCTACAATGGCGAACAAATGCCGATTTACGATGCGGCGATGAAACACAAGGCGGACGGCACGCCGCTGGTGGTCATCGGAGGCAAGGAATACGGCACCGGCTCCAGCCGCGACTGGGCAGCCAAGGGTACCATCCTGCTGGGCGTGCGCGCCGTGATCGTGGAAAGCTACGAGCGTATTCACCGCTCCAACCTAATCGGCATGGGCGTGCTGCCTTTGCAGTTCAACGACGGCGATACCCGCAATAGCCTCGGTCTGACCGGCGATTGCACTTTCAGCATCAAGGGTCTTGGCGGTCTCTCGCCAAGCCAGGACGTCGAAGTCGAAGTCACCAAGGCTGACGGCTCTACCATGAGCTTCATGGCCAAATGCCGCATCGATACCGCCAACGAAATGGAATATTACCGCAACGGCGGCATTCTCCATTACGTGCTACGCAAACTGGCGTCCTGATGATGCGAGGCCTGCTTATCGCCTCGGCATTGTTGGCATTAACTGCCTGCTCGAATGAGCGCGCACTGCCGACACCCGAGGCGATGGCGGCCGGGACATTCGAAAGTGCGCGCGCTTCTGCGGCGATGGTCCAGACGCTCGACGTGGCAGAACTGAACGCGCTGATAGCACGCGGCGAAGTCGTTCTGGTGGATGTTCGTACGCCAGAGGAGTTTGGCGCCGGCCGGTTGCCAGGTTCGCTAAACGCTCCTGTCGAAACCTTTGATGCCGCCAGCATTCCTGTCGAGAACACCCGCGAAACGATCCTCTACTGCCGCTCCGCACGCCGGTCGGAGCAGGCCGCGCAGATGCTTGCCGAACATACCGGCAGCACTGTGCGCCATCTGGCGGGCGGGATTATAGCCTGGGAAGAGGCCGGCGGCGATGTGATCGGGGTCGCTCCCACCCAATAGGTCTGTCGGCGCACAGGTTATTGCTCATGCTTGCTGATTGCAGCTGGGCGGGAGAAGCACGATGCGGGCGGCCACATCAACGGAGCAGTGAAACTGAAGGGCCAAGTTTATCAGGAAATCTGAAAGCTTGGCGAAAGCCTCACTCTTGACCGGGTCGATTGGGTCAACGAAACAGGCTGAAACGAAAAAGGGCGGCCCGCTAAGGCCGCCCTTTTTGTAGGAAGATGAAGGCTGCCGGTCAGGCGGCTGCCATTTCCTGATTGCCGTTCTTCTTGCTGCGGCGGCGCCGCACAAAGACTGCGCCTGCGCCTGCACCGAACAACAGCAACATGCCTGGTGCCGGAACCGGCGTACCGGTGGTGCCGGACGTTCCGCTCGTGCCCGAAGTTCCGCTGGTCCCGGTCGTACCCGAGCTGGTGCTTGTGCTGCTCGAAGAGCTGGTCGACGTTGAGGTCGACGAACTGGTCGAGGTGGAGCTGGACGAACTGGTCGAGCTGGTCACATCGCCAGAGCTGGACGTGGTGGATGTAACGCCGCCGGTGGTAGTGCTAACCCCGCCAGTTGTCGTGCTGACCCCGCCGGTGCTGGTCGATGTCGAGGTGCTGACGCCGCTAGTCGTGCCGGAGGTGCCGCTTGTACCCGAAGTCCCGCCCGTGGTGGTGGAGCCCCCGGTCGTGGTGGTCGATCCGCCGGTGGTTGTCGTCGTCCCGCTGGTGGTGGTGGAAGTGGTGTTGCCGCCACTGGTGGTGCTGGTCACGCCGCCCGTGGTCGTGGTCGAACTGATTCCGCCCGACGTGGTGGATGTGGTCGAGCCGCCAGTGCTAGTTATGCCGCCCGTCGTGGTCGACGTGCCCGAAGCGCCTGATGTACCGCTGGTGCCAGAGGTACCCGATGACGTACCCGGATGGCCGGTCGTGCCCGACGTACCGGATGTGCCGCTCGTTCCCGAAGTGCCGCTGCTGGTCGAGGTGCTGGTGCTACCGCCGCCCGAAGAGCTGGTGCTGGAAGAAGTAGACGACGAGCTGGAGCCCGAAGTCGACGAGGTCACATTACCGGAAGACGATGACGTGCTCGTCACGCCGCCAGTAGTGCTCGTCACACCGCCGGTAGTGCTGGTCACGCCGCCCGTGGAAGATGATGTCGTACTGGTCACGCCGCCGGTTGAGGAGGACGTGGTGCTCGAGAATTCACCGGTAGAAGACGTACTTGTTACCGTTCCCGAAGAACTGCTGACATCGCCCGATGTGGAAGTCGAGCCGCCGGAGGTCGAGGTGGAACCGCCCGATGTGGAGGTCGAGGAGCCTGTTGAGGAGTTGTCGATATCAATAATGATATCGCCGCTCGAACCGCTGGTGCCTTCGCCGCCGGTTGTTGTTGTGGTTGTGCTCATGTCGACTACCGCGCTGGCGCTGCCGCCGCCGCTGCTGCCGCCAAAGAAACCGCCGAAGAAGCCGCCGCCGAAGCCGCCGCCACCCAGGCCGCCTCCGATCACTACCGGTTGGCCACCGCCGCCGCCGCGCAATGGTGCGCTCGGCAAGGCTGGAAGTGGCAGGGGAACGCCCGCCAGTTCGTAATCAGGCTCTTCGTCACAGCAAACGCGTTCGATTGTCCGGCGCAAACGGCGCTGCGGACGTGGATCGACAGTGCGGCGCGCAGTGTGGACCACTGGACGCTCACCGTCTGTTTTCACATCGATGAGTTCGCCAGCGCCAGCATCGTCCGATTTGTAGCGGACAACGGAGGTCTGCGGTTCAGCGACGTGAACAGCGCCTCCACCAATGATTGCTCCGCCTGCAGCTGCGGCGCTCAGTTTCGCAATAGCCATGCGTACCGACATGAATAATCTCTTTCACTTTTCCGCGAAGCCAGCCTGCAGCACCCTCAATGGCGCCGACGGCTTCTTTCGCGTTCTGGCAAAGAGACTTGGAAATGCAGTCACGGCAATGGTATTAACCATGAATTCGTGACCTGAACTGCGATTAAAATACCGGATTTCCGCGGCTCGGAGGCTTGTGTCCCACAATGGAACCGAATTGCCTGCAATTGCGCACAAAACCTTAATGAAATGCGATCATTTGTCTCCGTCGAACAGCCCCTCCTGCTGGCCATTCGGAGCAGGCAGACCCAGGTGATTCCATCCGCCATCGTTCAGGCAGCGCCCCCGCGCTGTGCGCGCGATCAGGCCCAGCTGGATGAGGTAAGGCTCGATCACATCCTCCACCGTATCGCGCGGTTCGGCGAGGCCGGCAGCCAGCGTTTCGACACCTACGGGCCCGCCCTTATAGGTGGTGGCAATCATGGTAAGATAGCGGCGGTCCATGGCATCCAGGCCCAGCGCATCGATTTCCAGCCGGGTCAACGCCTCGTCTGCAATGGCATCGGTCACGGTGCTTTCACCCATCACCTGCGCAAAATCCCGCACTCGGCGGAGCAATCGTCCGGCAACGCGGGGCGTGCCTCTGGAACGCCGCGCAATCTCGCCCGCGCCGGAGGGATCGACCGGCATTCCCAGCAGCCGCGCCCCGCGGGTGACGACCTGCGTGAGTTCCTCCTGCGTGTAGAACACCAGCCGCACTGGGATGCCGAACCGGTCGCGCAGCGGCGTGGTCAGCAGGCCCTGGCGCGTGGTTGCCCCCACCAGCGTGAAGGGCGGCAAGTCGATCCGCACGGATCGGGCAGACGGCCCCTCCCCAATAATAATGTCCAGCGCGCGGTCCTCCATCGCAGGATAGAGCACTTCCTCCACCACCGGATTGAGGCGATGGATTTCGTCGATGAACAGCACGTCGTTCGGCTCAAGATTGGTGAGCAGCGCCGCCAGATCGCCTGCCTTGGCGATAACCGGGCCGGACGTGGCCCGAAACCCTGCGCCCAGTTCCCGCGCAACGATCTGCGCCAGCGTGGTCTTGCCAAGGCCGGGAGGGCCGAAGAACAGCACATGGTCCATCGCTTCGGACCGGCCACGCGCCGCTTCGATAAAGACGCGCAGATTATCGCGCGCCGCTTCCTGCCCGATGAACTCCTTGAGCGTTTTCGGACGCAGAGCCGCGTCCGGATCTTCCGGCTGGCGGTCGGGGGAGTGGATGGGTTGGTCGGTCAAAACGGGTTCACCGTATATCCCTGCTGCTGCAACCGCGCATGCGCTGTCATCGCAGAAAGCGCCATCTCCACGCCAGGAATCAGGTCGCCGCGTTCCACGCCTTGCCCTGCCGCGCTTTGGCCGCAGACGATAAAGCGCACGCCGTGGTCCAGCATTTCGCGGACCATCGCGCCGCTGGCGTTGCTTTCCCGCTCATCCTCGCGCGCCACAAGCGCCTCATCGGTCAGCAGGTCGAGCACGGCGCTGCCATGCACCACAACGGCGGCGCGCATATTGGCGGGGTCCACCCCGTGGGCGGCGTGCATATTGATGAACCGCGCAGCGCTTTCAAAGCCGCGATTGCGACGATCCCCTTCGGCGCGGTCTGCCACGTCGAAGCTGTGTGCCAGTTCGGTATCGGCGGGAAAATCCTCGACACCCTCCACTGCGGCATGGGGGCCGAAATCCGCAAAAATGGGGCCAAGCTGCCACTCGGTATCCTGTGCTGCAGCGGGGGCGGCGAAGGCCAAGGCAGCGAAAATCAGAACGCATCTCATCGTCATTCTCCTACCCTGCCGCCTTTTTCAACGCCACGCGGATAAGATCGCCCTCGGCAGCACCCTCGCCCAGTTCTTCCTGCGCACGCGCCACGGCCTGAGCCGCAACGGCAGGCTTGAAGCCGAGGTTCTGCAAGGCGCTGACTGCATCGGCGCTTGCTCCGCCCGCATGGGAGATCATCGTTCCGCCAACCGAAACTCCCGGCATTGCGCCTGGTAGAGCTTGGGCCTTGTCCTTCAATTCGTTCACGATGCGACCGGCCAGCTTTGGGCCCACGCCGTTCGCGCGCGCCACAGTCGCCGCGTCGCCCGCCGCACAGGCATCGCGCAGTTCGCCAGCCGACAATGCCGAGAGGATCGCCAGCCCCACTTTGCTGCCCACGCCCTGGACCTGTGTGAGAAGGCGGAACCAGTCGCGTTCTCCGGCGTCGGCAAAGCCAAGCAGGCGCATGTCGTTCTCGCTCACCTGCAAATCGGTGTAGACGGTGCACATCTCCCCCGAACCGCCGAGCGCGGCCAGCGTCCGGTTGGAGCAGTGGACCAGATAGCCCACGCCCTGCACATCGAGCACGGCCCAGTCTTCGCCGCTTTCGTCCAAGCGTCCAGTTAACTTAGCAATCATGTCAGCTTTGCAATCATGGTTTGTTCTCTGCCCGTCGCTGGATCAATTTGCCAGCACCAAGCGCAATTTGTCCGCAATGTCGCGGGACGCGTGCACCCGGGCCTGCAAACAGGGTGACAAAGGTTACAGTGTGTAACCCATGCATTCTTACGATCAAAAGCAAACAATTCCAGATCGTTACATCCCGAAAAGCGCTGCGCCGAGCAGGGTGACACATCGGCGCATAAAAACACTGTTCCGAAAGGCGGGAGCATTTCATGGCCGGCAGGCTTGCACCTCAAAGGCCGTGTAGGAAACTCGACAGACGCGAAACAATCGCGCAAAGGACGCCGCATGAGCTGGAACACATTCGGACGCGTCTTTCGTTTCACCACATGGGGGGAGAGCCACGGGCCTGCATTGGGCGTGGTGGTTGACGGGTGCCCGCCGGGCATCGAACTTTGCGAACAGCATATCCAGCCCTTCCTTGATGCGCGCAAGCCCGGCAAGAACCGCTTCACCACGCAGCGGCGGGAGGCGGACGAGGTGCGCATTCTTTCAGGCGTATTCGAAGGACGCACCACCGGCACGCCGATCAGCCTGATGATCGAGAACACCGACCAGCGCAGCAAGGATTATTCCGAAGTCGCCAAGGCATACCGCCCCGGCCATGCGGACTACACTTATGATGCGAAATACGGTTTCCGCGATTATCGCGGCGGCGGACGGTCGAGCGCACGCGAAACAGCGGCGCGGGTGGCAGCAGGCGCAATCGCGCGGCTGGTCATTCCCGAAGTCACCATCACCGGATGGGCCGAAGCAATTGGCGAGCATCCGATCGACTATTCCCGCTTCGACGCAGGGCAAATCCGCGAAAACCCGTTCTTTTGCCCCGATGCGCAAGCCGCGGCCCATTGGGAAAGCGTAATCGATGAAACGCGCAAAGCCGGGTCATCACTCGGCGCGAGTGTGGCCTGCGAAGCGACCGGCGTTCCCGCCGGTTGGGGCGCACCGGTCTATGCAAAGCTGGACAGCGAACTCGCTGCCGCCATGGTCAGCATCAATGCGGTAAAGGGCGTGGAGATTGGCGACGGTTTCGCCGCAGCGCGCCTGTCTGGTGAAGGCAATGCCGATCCGATGCGCCCCGGCGAGGATGGACCGGAATTCAGCGCCAATCACGCGGGCGGCATCGCGGGCGGCATTTCGACCGGACAGCCAGTTGTGACGCGTGTGGCGTTCAAGCCGACCAGCTCCATCCTGACCCCTGTCGAGACGATTACCAGTTCGGGCGAAGCGACCGAAATCCGCACCAAGGGCCGTCATGACCCTTGCGTCGGCATTCGCGGTGTGCCGGTGGTAGAGGCGATGATGGCGCTGGTGCTGGCGGATCAGAAACTGCTTCACCGCGCGCAATGCGGCTGAAAGCTACCTCCGCCATCGCGTAAGTGTTGCGTAGAACGCACCACCTGTTGCACTTTATGAAAGTTCTACGCCCTTAATCGATTATTCCGATGATACTTATCGCACAATATCGCTTTTGTGCATTGCAACAAATCCTACCTGTCGTGCGTTATCAGATCAAACCGCCTCATTTCGGGGCTTTGACTTTCGCACCAATCAGACAGGAAAATTTCACATGGGTATTATCGGCAGCCAGATCAAACCGTTCACGGCAACCGCATTTCAGGCGGACAAGGACTTCTTCGATGTCACCGACGAAGACGTGAAGGGCAAGTGGGCGATCTTCTTCTTCTACCCAGCCGACTTCACCTTCGTATGCCCGACAGAGCTCGAAGACCTCGGCGAACATTACGACATGCTGCAGAAGCTGGACGTTGACGTGTACGGCGTATCCACCGACACTCACTTCAGCCACAAGGCATGGCACGACAGCTCTGACAAGATCAGCAAGCTGAAGTTCGCCTTCCTGGGCGACCAGAACCACAATCTTGCGCGCAATTTCGATGTGCTGCGTGAAGGCGTTGGCCTTGCCGACCGCGCGACATTCGTGGTCGATCCCGACGGCGTGATCCAGATCATGGAACAGACCTGTGAAGGCGTGGGCCGCAACGCGAACGAACTCGTCCGCAAGATCCGCGCCGCGCAGTACGTACGCGCCAACCCGGGTCAGGTCTGCCCCGCCGCATGGGAAGAAGGCAGCGACACGCTTGCACCTTCGCTCGACCTGGTCGGCAAGATCTAATTGAAATTGCGCGTCCGGGCTTCGGCCCGCCGCGTTTCACTCGGACCGCCCCCCGGTCCGGGTCGCAAGAAGGCCCGGAGCACCCCCCCTCCCTCGCTCCGGGCCTTTACGCTTCACTCAACGACAGGATGCACCGATGCTCGACCAGAATTTGAAAGACCAGCTCAAAAGCTATCTCGCCAATCTGCGCGAGCCGATCGAGCTTGTCGCGTCTCTGGGTGAAGGCAAGAAATCGGAAGAAACGCGAGAGCTGCTGGAGGCTATCGAAGGCCTGTCAGACAAGGTTTCCGCGACATTCGACGGGGACGACACGCGCCGTCCCAGCTTCATCGTCCGCCGTGCATCGGACGCATCGCGCTGGGTCCGCTTTGCAGGGCTGCCGATGGGCCATGAATTCACCTCGCTCGTGCTCGCACTGCTGTGGGCAGGCGGCCACCCGCCCAAGGTTTCTGACGAGGTGCTGGAGCAGATCCGCGCGCTCGAAGGCGATTTCAATTTCGAGATGTATTTCTCGCTCAGCTGCCACAACTGCCCGGACGTGGTGCAGGCATTGACGCTGATGGCACTCGAAAACCCGCGGATAACTGCGACCCTGATCGAAGGCGGCACCTTCCAGGATGAAGTGGACGCCCGTGACATCATGGCCGTGCCCGCGACTTTCCTTAACGGGGAAAGCTTCTTCAACGGCAAGATGACGCTGGAAGAGGTACTGGCCAAAGTGGACACCGGCTCGGCAGCGAAGGCCGCCGAGAAGCTGGATGCGAAAGAACCGTTTGAGGTTCTGGTCGTCGGCGGCGGTCCTGGCGGGGTTTCCTCAGCTATCTATACCGCGCGCAAAGGCATTCGCACCGGCATTGCCGCAGAACGCTTTGGCGGGCAGCTGAACGATACACTCGGCATCGAAAACCTGCCCGGTACGGAATATACCGAAGGTCCCAAGCTGACAGGTGATCTGGGCAGGCAAGTTGCCTCTCAGGACTCCATAGATCTGATGAACCTTGCGGTCGCAAGCAAGCTGATCCCGGCGGATCGCCCCGGCGGCCTGCACAAGGTCGAGCTGGAAAATGGCGCGGTGCTCAAGGCGCGCTCTCTCATCCTCTCCACCGGGGCTCGTTGGCGCTCGCTTGGCGTGCCGGGTGAGCAGGAATACCGGAACAAGGGCGTGGCGTACTGCCCGCATTGCGACGGACCGCTGTTCAAGGGCAAGCGCGTTGCAGTAATCGGTGGCGGAAACTCCGGCGTCGAAGCTGCAATCGACCTCGCTGGTATCGTCGGCCATGTCACGGTGATTGAATTCGATACACAGCTTCGCGCTGACAAGGTGCTGGTAGACAAGCTGCGCAGTTTGCCGAATGTAGAAATCCTCGTGAACGCCCAGACCACCAAGGTCACCGGCGATGGCGACCGGGTGAACGGCCTTGGCTGGAAAGACCGCGCCAGCGGCGACGAACACGATCTCGCACTCGAAGGTGTGTTTGTGCAGATCGGGCTCGTGCCCAATACGGAATGGCTGGAAGACAGCGGGCTGGAGCTTTCAAAGCACCGCGAAATCGTGATCGATGCGCATGGCAAGACCAACATGCCCGGCATATTCGCCGCCGGCGACTGCACCACCGTCCCATACAAGCAGATCGTGGTTGCGATGGGGGCAGGCTCCAAAGCCGCCCTGTCCGCCTTCGATTATCTGATTCGGACCGAAGCGGCAGAGGATGTCGCCAAGGCAGCCTGATTTCTGATCACCCTTGGACCACCATAAAGGCCCGCTTCCGAAACCCGGACGCGGGCCTTTTTGCAGTTGAACGCAGCGTTGAAACGTCTCGCCCGCCCTGCGGGAAAAACGATCAATGAATGCCAACTAATCGATTGGACTAATCACCCGAATTGGCGCAGTTTGACGATCAGAGCCGACTCAATCGGTCAAAGATCAATGCAAAGAGGATATTATCATGGACGCAGAAACAGGTTCCATCTCAGGCGGCTGCCCTTTCACTGGTGACGGCGGCGTACGCAGTCTTCTTGGCCGTACCAATCGCGATTGGTGGCCTGACGCGCTCAACCTCGAAATCCTTACGCAGCAGGGCAAGTCCGCCGATCCGATGGACGAAGACTTTGATTATTCAGAGGCGTTCAACACCGTTGATTATGCCGGGCTGAAGGCAGACCTGACTGCGCTGATGACAGACAGCCAGCCGTGGTGGCCGGCCGATTACGGCAATTACGGCCCCTTCTTTATCCGCATGGCGTGGCACGCAGCGGGCACTTATCGCACCGGCGATGGTCGTGGCGGCTCCAGCAGCGGCCAGCAGCGCTTTGCCCCGCTCAACAGCTGGCCAGACAATGGCAATCTGGACAAGGCACGCCGCCTGCTGTGGCCGATCAAACAGAAGTACGGCAAGAATATCAGCTGGGCTGACCTGTTCATCCTGACCGGCAATGTCGCCATTGAAAGCATGGGCGGACCAGTGTTTGGTTTTGGCGGCGGCCGTGCCGACGTTTATGAACCAGAAACGGTCTATTGGGGTACCGAAGAGCTGTGGGTCGACCAGGGTGTTGAAACCCGCATCCAGCCTGATGCAGGAAAGGCGCTGGAAAACCCGCTTGCGGCCATCCAGATGGGCCTGATCTACGTCAATCCAGAAGGGCCGGGCGGCAATCCCGATCCATTGCAGAGCGCGCGGGATATGCGCAGCACGTTCGAACGCATGGCAATGAATGACGAAGAAACCGTCGCGCTGACCGCTGGCGGTCACGCCTTCGGCAAGGCGCACGGTGCCAAGCCGGCTGATACGTTTGGCGGAGCGCCTGAAAGCGAGAACCTCGCTCTGCAGGGCTTTGGCTGGCTCAATGACGAGCAGGAAATCGCGAGCGGCAACATCACCACATCGGGTATCGAAGGCGCCTGGACGCCCAACCCGACGCAGTGGGGCGGCGATTATTTCCGCTTGCTGTTCAAATATGATTTCGAACTTGTCGAAAGCCCGGCGGGCGCAAAACAGTGGCAGCCGATCAACCCGGACCCGGAAGACATGGCCCCTGACGCCCGTGATCCTTCAAAGAAGGTTCCGACCATGATGACCACTGCCGACATGGCGCTGAAGATGGACCCCGAATATCGCAAGATATCCGAACGCTTCCTCAACGATCAGGCGGCGCTGGACGATGCCTTCGCCCGCGCATGGTTCAAGCTGTGCCACCGCGATATGGGGCCCAAGGTTCGTTACCTGGGGCCAGAAGTCCCGGCGGAAGACCTCATCTGGCAAGATCCGGTACCAGCAGGCACCACGCCTTCGGACAGCGACGTTGCGGCATTCAAATCCGCCGTTCTGGACAGCGGGCTTACCGTCAGCCAGTTGGTAAAAACGGCTTGGGCCTCCGCCTCGACCTTCCGCAATTCTGACATGCGCGGCGGTGCCAATGGTGCCCGCGTGCGGCTCGCCCCGCAAAAGGACTGGGAAGCTAATGAGCCGGCCCAACTGGCCAAGGTTCTGTCCAGGCTCGACGAAATCCGCGGCGATTTGTCGATGGCCGATGCCATTGTGCTGGCAGGTGCAGCGGCGATCGAAAAGGCAGCCAGGGATGGTGGCCATAAGGTCAGCGTCAATGTCACCACCGGCCGCGGCGACGCGGGCGATGAGCATACCGATGCCGAGAGCTTTGAGCCGCTTGAGCCATTTGCCGACGGCTTCCGCAATTACCTGCGCACCAAGGCGAGCGTGAAGACGGAAGATATGCTGGTCGACAAAGCTAATCTGCTCGGCCTTTCCATTCCGGAAATGACCGCGCTGGTTGGCGGAATGCGCGTACTGGGTGCAGTGAATGCGCATCCGACGCATGGCGACAAGGTTGGCGTATTTACCGACCGCGTCGGTACACTGACGAACGACTTCTTCGTCAATCTGCTCGACATGGGTACCAAATGGACTGTGGTCGATGAAAGCGGCGACGAGGAATTCGTCGGGACCGATCGGGCAAGCGGCGCGGAGAAATATCGCGCCACCCGTACTGATCTGGTTTTCGGTTCCAACTCCCAACTCCGTGCGATTGCTGAGGTATTTGCGGAAAATGGTGGGGAAGAAAAATTCCTTTCCACTTTCATTCGAGCATGGACGAAGGTAATGGACGCCGACCGATTCGACGTGAGCTACGCAAAGTACCACGGTTGAACGAAAGCCTTTACCGGCCACAACCCCGGAGAGCTTGCCCCCCAAGCAATTCGGGTCGCTGGAAGACCCCCGTCGGTTCGCTGACGGGGGTCTTTTTCTTTCCAAGTCACGCGATTGCGCTAGGGACCGGGAATGACCCTTCTATCTTCCTGCACACGCGCTGCACGTATCTCTGCTGCTGTTATTGCTTTGCTCGCCTGTGGCAGCGTCTTGCTGCAGATCGGCCTGAACCTGCTTGGGGGGGAGCCGTTGGCCGAAGCATTGTGGCGGATGTCGCGCTTCTTCACGATCCTGACAAACCTGATCATCGCCGCAACATTTGCCGTGGTGGCAGGCGGCCGTTCGGTCGCACCGCGATGGCTCCTGGCCATGACTGCTGCCATTGCCGGTGTGGGCATCGTCTATCACGCATTGCTATCGCATCTGTTGGTCCAGGTGGGCGCAGAAATCATCGCCAATCACGGTGTCCACACAGTCGTACCAATCCTCAGCGTGATCTGGTTCGCGATGTTCGCGCCGGTAGATGGCCTTCGCTGGCGTGACACCTGGACCGTTGTTATCTGGCCCGTGCTGTACTGTGTTTACATTCTGGCACGCGGATCGGTGACCGGGATGTATCCATACCCTTTCATCGACGCGAATACGCTTTCCCCTGTGCAGATGGCGATCAACATTGCGGGGCTGACGCTGTTCTTTCTGGCGCTCGGCTTGCTGCTGGTCGGCATGCTGCGGCTACGTGGCCGCAAATCTGCCAATTAAATACGGCCAGTTAAATACGGCCAGCTAGATCCAGCCAGCTTCTTTCAAGGGAGTGACATTGGCCCGGCTGACAGGCGCTTCAACGCCATTATCCAGCACCAAGCGGACATTGCGCCCTTCGCGCTTTACATCGGCCACCGCGCCGCGCGCGACCCACCAGCTGCGATGCACCTGCTCACCATCCATGCCATCCAGTTCGGCTACCGCATCACGCATTCGCAGCAGCACCAGTTCATTGCCCAGTGCGGTATGCGCGCGGACGTAATGGTCTTCCATCTCCAATGCGATAAGCTCGCCCCCGAGTTCTGGCGGCAAGCGGTCAAGAAAACGCGGGGTGATGGCTTGCTGTTCTGGCAGGATGGCAGGTTTGGCACCGACAGTATCAGACGTGACTGTTGCCGGTGGCAATTCGTCATCCCGCTTCATCACCGCGAACAGCAGGGTTATTAATCCGCCAACGATCAGGACATACAGATACTGGGATACCGCCGTCGACAGATCAGGAATTCGCACCCGGTCCGGCAAGCGGGGAAGTACCCAGACGGCCAAAGTCATCGGAACAGAGGCAGCCATCACGCCAGCGACCTGCAAGCCCCAGGCAGGCAGTGCCAGTCCCGGCGCCAGCCTTTTCGCAAGGCCATCAATGGGTGAGTAAACCGCATATCCGATATAGGCGAAGCCCAGCCACACGACGAGGCGCAGGGCCAACGGATCACCGAAACTGCCAAACGGTCCGATCAGCGCCAAGCCCACGCCGATCACCGTCATGATCGCCAGATCGATCAGTGTACGCCGCAAGAAAGCGGAGCGGCGAGATGTGGGGAGCGCATTCATGTTCGTGCGAAACTAACGCCCATTCGCGTTTCGTAAAGTGGCATTACAGCGAAAATCCGCGCGCTTTGCGAAGGAAAGTGCCCAAACACGCAAAGCGCGTTGCCCGCGAAAGAGCGCAGGGCACAACCGGTCTCACGAACTCAACGGGAGACTTTTCATGACCAGCACAAGCGCCAATCCGCTCAATTTTTTCAGCCGTTTGGGTCGTAATGCGCAGCGCGGCCAAATGGATATCAACCCTCTAAGCCGGGCGTTGATAATCGTAGCGGGAACGCTGATGACCACCATCTGTGTGATCGCCTTCGCCCGCGCCGCCCTCGGCCTTTCCGGCGATCTGCCGCATCTGCAGCACTTGGTTCTCGTTTTCCATGTAGCCACAGTGATCCCCTGTGTACCGCTAGGCGTGTATCTCATTATCGCCAAAAAAGGCACGCCGATGCACAAACAGCTCGGCAAATTGTGGGTCTCACTGATGGTTGTGACGGCGCTTTCCACGATGTTCCTCCGTCCCGGGATGGAGATGACATGGATTCACATCTTTGTGCCGATTACGCTGCGCGCCGCCTATCTCATCGTCGCCAAGGCGCGTCGCGGAGATATCAGGGGCCATGGCAAGGAATTTGTCAGCCTTTACCTCGGCGCACTGATGCTTCCCGGCATCGCCGCCTTTGTCCTCGATGGCCGACTTATGAATACAATGCTGCTCGGCTGAGATGCGTCAGCGACGCCGCTTCAGCACAAGATAAAGCGCACCCTCGCCTCCGTGGCGGCGGTGCGCCTTTCGTATGGCGGCAATGTCTGACGCGTGCTGGCCTGCTGCAAGCCAATCGAGAATTTTCGCCCGGATAGCCCCGCGCCGCTCGGCCCGGTCTGCCGCATCGACCGGGCGCGGTTTCCCAGTCACCACCAGCACCAGCCGCGCGCCCATCGCCTTGGCCTGCATGATGCCTGCATCAAGCCGCCGATACGCTTGCTCCAGCGTATGGCCATGCAGATCGAGCGTGAAATCAGGATCGGTCGAATTGCGCGAAAGGCGGCGCTCCCAATGCGAATCGAGTCCAGCGTTCCGCGCGGGAGGCGGAGCGGGAGGCGGGGCGGACGGCGCAGCGATGCCGCTCATACGCGGCCTTTCCCGCACAGAACCGGGAACGCCAGCCTTCGGTTTTGAAAGTGGTGAGGCAGCTTTCCCGGCAATGATCGGGGCCGGGCTGGAGGGCTTCAAAATACCGTCCTTGCGCATTGGCTCAACCGTGCTGGCAAGCTTCCCCCACAGCGCCGCCTCTTGCGGAGTAAGGCCGCGCGGCGAGCTCATCGCTGAAGGCGCGCGGCAGCAGCGTTTGGCAGCAGGATTACGGCTTGGCCGCGTCCGCTCATGCCGCCGGCGATTTCGCGCGCCTGATCGCCTGCACCCCAGAAGGTGTCGAACCGGTTGGGGCCGCGAATGGCACCGCCGGTATCCTGCGCAACCCACAACCCATTGGCGACAGTGCGATCAAGGTCGAGCAGCACAGGTGCACCGTAAGGCACGAATTTGGGGTCGACCGCGACGGAGCTTTCCCGGCGAACTGGCACACCGATGGAACCGATGGGGCCTTCGCCGGTAAGCTCGCGGAAGAACACCCAGCTTTCATTGAGGCGCATCAGGTCCGCGCCATCGCCAGGGTTCTCGCGCAGATATTGCATGATACCCTGCATGCTGCCGGCATATTGACCGGGGCCATCACCCAGCAGACCGCGTGTCCGCATGACACCGCCAATGCCGGTGTAACCGTGACCATTTTGCCCGTCATAACCGATACGGATGATCTCGCCGTCCGGCGTGCGGACACGGCCCGATCCCTGTATTTGCAGGAAGAAAAATTCGATTGGGTCGCTGGCATAGCCGAGCACTGGCGCAGAGCCGTCAAGCGCGCCTGCCTCAATTTCGGCGCGGGTGAAGTGCGGCACGCATGACCCGTCCGGCAGTCGGCGACTGAGCGGGGCGCGGCCTTCGCCTTCGCGCTCGCTTTCCGGCGTGCCATCGCGCCAGCAACGCTCAAGATCGTTGGGGACTCCATATATCGGCACGTCTGTGGCGGAGCGGCGGGTTCGGTTGCCCAGGATTTCGGGTTCGAAATATCCGGTAGCAAAGGCCGTGCCTTCGCCTACACGCACCGGTGTGAATTGGCTGGCGAAGAATTCCGGCGCCCGTGCATCGGACCAGGCGGCTGCGGCGTCGCACGGCACGGACCAGTCCGATGGATTGGTGAGGCCGGAGAGGTCTTCCCGGCTTGTCGCAACGCGGCAACTGGTGCGGAACGCGCTGAGCGCAGCGGAGGCATCATCCGGATTGATCGTGCCAAGGCCGATCGCAGGAAGGCTAACCGCGCCAAGCTGCAGGGCGCTGGCCGGAGCGACCGGCAAACCCGGCTGCGGACCAGCTTCAGGTATAATCCGGCTGCAGGCCGCAAGCAGACCCAGTGCGAAAATTGGCAGAAGGCGGCGCATCATCATCACGCCGCAACGCTATCAAGCCGCGTCAGTCTCGTCGAGCAGCCAGTTTGGATCATCGCTGCGCACATCGCGGCTGAAGGTCCAGATATCGCGGCTTTCTATGGCATCATCGAGCGATCCGGCCACCATATTGCCATCGGCATCATAGGTGACGCTGGCGATATCGGCGACGAAGCGAATCGCAATGCGCGCGACCTTCTTGTCGAGCACTGCGGAATGTACCGTCGTGTCTTCGATACGGATCAGGCGATTGTCCACCTTGAAGCCGGCGGCTTCACGCTCTTCGATCGCAGCGGAGAAGCTGGCGTAGACATCGTCATCACACAGCTGCTTCAGCTCTTCCTTGTCCCCGCGCCAGAACGCATCGAGGATCACTTCATAGGCGCTTTTTGCACCTTCAAGGAACGGGATCAGTTCAAACTGGCGGTCTGCGGTCGAAATTTCGCGCAGACCCTGCTCGATAGCCGGCGTAAAGCCTGCCAGAGCGCGGTCATTGCGCGGTGCCTCTGTCAATTGCGCCTGTTGACCTTGCTGGCGGTTTTCGTTTTCCTGCTGAGCACGTTCAAGCTGGCTGGCAATTGCTTCCTCCTCATGCTCCGCCTTGCGGCCCAGCACCGAATACAGTCGCATACCAAGAAAGGCAGCGATCATGGCGAGGATGACGATTTGCCAAATCATTCGAAAAACTTCCCAAACTTGCCCGGCTGAAACATACTGCCCGGGCTTTAACAGCAATTGTGAACGAGATAGGTGCTTTTGGCAAATGAACAAGCAGGACTTAAGGGTGCCTGAAGCAGCAATAAAACATTTTCTTGCAATGGTGCACGGCGTTGCAGCGCGCACGCAAGGGTGATAGGCGCGCGGCACGAAATCGCAGCGGGCGAGTCCCACGGCAAAGCCACCGCATAAACAGACTTATTGATACGAAAGACATGATCCATGGCCGATGAAGGCGACGTCCTCACCAACCTTGATGCACAGCCAGCTGGCAACGGCGCCGATACGCAGCCGATTGCGGGCATTGTTTCGCAATATGTGAAGGATCTTTCGGTTGAGAACCCGAAGGCTCCGGAGAGCTTCCAGTGGCGCGAGCAGCAGGAAATGGATGTCCAGTTCAATATCGGTGCACGCAAGGTCGCTGACGATCTGACCGAAGTGGAGCTGAAGATCACCGCGACCAGCAAGACATCGCAGGGCGCGGCCTACATCGTGGATCTCGCATATTGCGGCCTGGTCGGCATGCGCAACATGGGTGAAGAACAGCAGCATGCCTTCACCTATGCCGAAGCCCCGCGCATCCTGTTCCCCTTCGCCCGCCGCGTCATATCCGATGCTGTACGCGATGCCGGATTTACTCCGCTGATGCTTGATCCGATCGATTTCAACGGATTGTATGTGCAGCAATTGCAGCAGAAGCGGGCTCAGGAAGAAGAAGCAGGCGGTATGGCTCCCGGCGGCGATATGCCAGTCGGCGGCAGCAACTGATCTGCCGGGAAGCTGAATTTGAACCTGCAGGCGGCTGAACGATGAGCCTCCTCAAGAATGTCGGCACGATCGGCGGGCTGACGATGGTCAGCCGCGTCGCTGGCATGGTGCGCGAGATGATTTTCAGCCGCGTCCTGGGCGCGAACGAAGTCACGGATGCCTGGTTTCAGGCTTTGATCATTCCGAATGTGTTTCGCCGCCTTTTTGCCGAAGGCGCGTTTTCTGCTGCATTCGTGCCGATGTTCTCCAAACGCCTTCACAATTCCGCGGGGGGCGCCGACGGGCTGGAGGAAGCGCGCAGCTTCAGCAATGATGTGATTTCGGTCTTCGTACCGGCGCTGATAGTGCTGACAGCTATCATGCAAATCGCCATGCCCGGCGTGATCTGGCTGCTGTCGGACAAGCCGATTGACGATGCAACATTCGATTACTCAGTCGATTTCGCACAGATCATGTTCCCCTACATTCTGCTGGTTAGCGTGGTTACGCTGCTGACAGGTATGCTCAATTCGGTCTCCCGTTTCGGGCCCGGGGCAAGCTTTCCGATCATCTTCAACCTGGTGCTGATCGGCACATTGCTGGCCATCAGTGCTTTGGGGATGGGCGAGGCCGACATTATCGCCATGGGCTATATCGTCGCATGGGCCATTCCGGTGGCGGGCGTCTTGCAGCTGGGCTGGCTGGTATACTGGGCCCATAAAGAGGGTTTCCGCCCGCGCTGGATCCAGCGCCCGCGTATGACACCGGAAGTGAGACGGCTGGGAATTATTGCCCTGCCCGCTGCAATCGGCGGCGGCGCGTACCAGATCAATACGCTGCTGCAGGTCTACTTCCTCAACCAGCTGGAAGGCAGCGCGGTCAGCTGGATGAACTATGCTGATCGTCTGAACCAATTGCCTCTGGGGATTATCGGAATTGCACTCAGCACGGCGATCCTGCCGACGCTGTCCAAATTCATCGGCGCGAAAGACACTGCGGGCGCCGCGCGGGTACAATCCAATGCGATTGAGCTGGGCATGTTGCTGACTCTGCCCGCCGCGGTCGCGCTGTCGATTTGCGCTGTGCCGTTCATCACCATCATCTTTGGCGGGGGCCGGTTCGATGCTGAAGATGCAGCGATGACCGGCGGCGTTCTGGCGGTGCTGGTTGCAGGCCTGCCCGCCTATGTGCTGGTGAAAGTGCTGGTGCCCAGCTTCTATGCCCGTTCGGATACCCGCACGCCGGTCTATGCGGCCGTAGCAGCACTGGTGGTGTTTGTCGGTTTCAACATCGCATTCCTTCAACGCTTTGGCGTGGAAGGCGTGGCAGCCGCCAGCGCGATTGGGGCATGGCTTAACTGCCTAATCCTTTATCTGGTGCTGCGCCTTCGCGGTTATTACCAGATGGACTGGCCGCTTATCGGGCGGCTTGCGCGGCAGCTGGTTGCGGCGGTGGCCATGGGCACAGCCTTGTTCTACACGCGCGAATTGCTAACGCCCTATTACAACGCGAGCATACCCGAGCAGCTGCTGGCCCTTATCGCCCTCGTCGCCTGCGCCATCATTGTATATTTCGGCGTGGCATTTGCGCTGGGAGCAGTCAGCAAGCAGCGGCTGGCCACGTTCATGAAGAAAAGAGAGCCTGAGGCCCCATGATTGTCGTTTCTGGAATTCAGCCCACAGGCAAGCCGCATCTGGGCAATTATCTTGGTGCGATCCGCAATTATGTGAAGTTGCAGGACGAGGCAGTGGCGCAGGATGGCAAGTGCCTGATCTTCCTCGCCGATCTGCACGCCATTTCGATGCCGCATGATCCGAAGGACCTGCACGCCAGCACACTGGAAATGGTCGCCACACTGGTCGCCTGCGGGCTCGATCCGGCGAAAACCGTGCTGTTCAATCAGGCGCAAGTGCCCGCCCATGCAGAGCTGCAATGGTTGTTGATGGGCACCGCGCGCATGGGCTGGCTTAACCGCATGACGCAGTGGAAGGACAAGGCGGGAAAGAACCGTGAAGGCCAGTCAGTCGCATTGTTCGGCTATCCTGTGCTGCAAGCTGCCGACGTGCTGCTGTATCAGGCGACCCACGTTCCCGTGGGAGAGGACCAGAAGCAGCATCTGGAGCTGGCACGCGACATAGCGCAGAAGTTCAACAATGACTTCGGGACGGAAGACGCGCCTGTTTTCACACTTCCCGATCCCTACATTCCCAAGGCCGCCGCGCGGATCATGTCGCTGCGTGATGGTTCGCGCAAGATGAGCAAATCCGAACCTTCGGATATGAGCCGGATCAACCTGTCCGACACGCCCGACGAAATTGCGGCAAAGGTGAAGAAGGCAAAGACCGATCCGGAACCTCTGCCGAGTGAAATGGCCGGACTGGAAGGCCGCGCTGAAGCGCTCAACCTCATCACCATTTTTGCTGCATTGGCAGAGACAACGCCCGAAGCCGTGCTGGCTGAACATGGCGGCCAAGGCTTCGGCCATTTCAAGCCAGTACTGGCTGAAAAGCTGGTCGAGACCCTCGGCCCGATCCGTGAACGGTTTGTGGAACTGAAAGAGGACCGCGAGGCTCTGGATGCGATTCTGGCGCGCGGAGCTACACAAGCGCGCGAATTGAGCAGGCCGACCCTTGATTCGGCTTATCAGGCGTTAGGCCTGGTGCGCGGCTAGCCCCGTTCATTTTACAACAAGTCACTCAAATCAATCGGTTTTGCCGCATTGGTTCAAGCCCGGTTCAGCCCGCCCTTGCTATTGCACGCTCTGTCGTTGAAATTGGCTTGCGTCTGAAATGTGATGGCGCACGCCCCCAGGCCTCCGGCTGCAGGAAGATAAGCCATGAATATTACCACCACGCTGAAAAAAGGCACCAAGCTGGCAACACTGGCCGCGCTCACTCTGGGCCTTGCCGCGTGTGCCACGCCTTTCCGTGCGGACGTGTCGCGCTTCGAAAGCCAGTTGCCTGCACCGCAGGGGCAGAGTTTCTTTGTACTGGCAGAAGATCCGGCGCTCGCCGGCGGGCTGGAATTCAGCCTTTATGCCGACCGGGTCGAGGAAGAAATGGCACAGCTTGGCTATGTTCAGGCTGCCACGCCAGAGGACGCCACCTTGCTTGTGCGCTTCGATTATGGCGTGGATAATGGCCGCGAACGTGTCCGTTCGACAGGTTTTGGCCGCGATCCCTTCTTCAGCCCATGGAATTCCTATTCCCGCCGGGTCGTATACCGCGACCGGCTAGGCCGAGCGCGTGTGGCCTATGTGCCTAGCAGCCGCTGGGGATATGGGTGGCAAGACCCCTTCTTCGGTCGCGGCAATGATGTCGTCAGCTACACCGTCTTTACCAGCGGGATCGACCTGAAGATCGATAATGCCGCCACCGGCGAACGCTTGTTCGAAGGCAGCGCGCAGGCCGTATCGCAATCGAACCGCCTGCAATATCTGGTGCCCAATCTGGTAGAAGCGATGTTTACCGACTTCCCCGGAAATTCGGGTGAAACCGTGCGCATTTCCATCGCACCCGAAGGCCAGCGCGGCGAGCGTTAACAGCAGCGCCGGTTGCATAAGAGACAATGAAAGGGCGGACCGCATTGGTCCGCCCTTTTCTTTTGCCCCACACCAATCACCACCTTAGGCTCGCAGACATGGCACTGACCTGGTCAATACGTGCGCTGGCCGCAGTGGTCTGGCTGAGTGGCGCGCTTTTCGCTCTTTTCATTCTGGCATTTTATCTCTGCGCCATCGCAAAAGGTGAACCGGCCGCGTGGAACGCCTTTCTTCCCGCACTTTATGCAGAAGGTCAGTCGCCTGCGGCCAGCATCGGCATTGGCGTGCACTTTGCACTCGGTGCTGTCATCCTGTTGCTCGGGCCTGTCCAGTTCATCGGCGCTGTTCGCCGGCGATGGCCGCGCATGCATCGGATTATCGGCAGGACATATGTCGCCAGCGCGCTGCTGACAGCGATTGGCGGCCTTGTGTTCATCAGCTTGCGCGGCACAGTCGGCGGACCGCTGATGAGCGTGGGCTTCGCTCTGTACGGGATATTGATGGGCGCGGCGGCACTGCTGACAATCCACCACGCCCGAAACCGCCAATTCAAACGTCACCGCGCATGGGCCATTCGCCTATTTGCGCTGGCCATTGGATCGTGGCTGTACCGGATGGATTACGGCTTCTGGTTCGCGCTGTTCGGAAAGGCCGGCCATACCGCTGATTTCAGCGGGACGTTCGACAAGATCATGGTGTTCTGGTTCTACCTGCCCAACCTGCTGGTGGCAGAATTTGTGATCCGAACTGCGGACCGTGATTTCCCCACCTTTGCCCGGCGCATTGCGATCATGCTGTTCGCGGGTGCATCTGCTTTCATTGCGTTGGCGACATTTTTCTTCACCAGCAAGGCATGGGGCCCAGCTATCGCGTGGGGATTGGGCTTGGGCGAATGACCGCCCGCTTTATACTGGTCAGAGTTTTCCGTGTCCGCCGGTTGAACCAAATCCGCCAGCGCCGCGCGCCGTATCCTCCAGCTCTGCAACTTCATCCCACGCCGCCAGCGTAACAGGTGCCAGCACCAGCTGCGCTATCCTGTCACCGCGCTTGATTGGAAAGTCGGCATCGCCGTGGTTGATCAGGATCACTTTCAGTTCACCGCGATAATCGGAATCGATAGTTCCGGGGGTATTGGGTAGAGTGATCCCGTGTTTCAGAGCCAGGCCTGAGCGGGGGCGGACCTGGATTTCATACCCCTCAGGGATGGCCATCGCAAAGCCGGTTGCAACGGCATGGCGGCCACGCGGCGCAATAGTCACATCCTCGGCAGCCACCACGTCCATTCCAGCCGCTCCGGAAGTGGCGTAAGACGGCAGGGCAAGCCCGTCGCCGTGCGGCAGGCGCATTACCCGTACAGAAACCTTCGCCCCGCTCGCCGCCTCAGGCATTTTCGGTCAGCCGTTCGGCGATTTGGGTGACGAGCTTCATCGCGACATCCTGCTTGGTCATGGCATCCCAATGCTCGACCTTGTTTTCGCGCACAAGGTGAACCTGGTTGTCGTCCCCGCCCATGACTTCGCCGGATACATCATTGGCAACAATCCAGTCGACGCCCTTGTTCTTGCGCTTCTTGCGGGCGTTATCGACCACATCATTGGTTTCCGCCGCGAAACCGATAAGCAGTTCCGGGCGTTCTGCACTGGCGGCAACGCTGGCCAAAATGTCGGGATTTTCGGATAAGATCAGCGCCGGCGGGGCAGAGCCGCGTTTCTTGATCTTGCGTTCGATATAATCGCGCGGGCGCCAATCAGCGACGGCGGCGACCATAATGGCGACATCGGCAGGCAAGGCACCGCGCACGGCAGCGGCCATTTCCTCTGCACTGCCTACGTCGATCCGGTCAACGCCCAGCGGGGTACGCAAATGTACCGGTCCGGAAACAAGCGTGACCTTCGCGCCTGCAGCAGCCGCTGCAGCAGCGATGGCATAGCCCTGTTTGCCGGAACTGCGATTGGCAAGATAGCGAACCGGATCAATCGGCTCATGAGTTGGCCCTGCTGTCACCAGAACATGTTTGCCGTACAGCGGGCGGTGCTCGATATCCTCATCGAAGCCCGGCTGACCGGCGAGTGGATCGAAACCGTCAAAATCCTGTTCGGGCGCCGCTGGCACGCCGCTTTCGCCGCGCGAATCAATGGAATTGACCGGTGCCGCAGCTTCTTCGCCTTCGAATGGCTGAGGGGCAGCTTGCCGCGCGTTGACCTCGTGATTGATCGCTTCGCGGTCGGTGGGCGGCGCAGCGCTGGCTGCGCCCTTCTTGGCGAAGAGATGTTCCGATCCAGTCAGATCGGGTTCGGGCAATTCAGGACCTTCGATGATGCCTTCGGGCAATTCCATGCCTTCGAACTCATCATCGTCCTCTGCAACCTTGGGCGCGGCTGCGCGCGGGATAAGCGAGGAGAGCAGACCGCCAAGCCCGCCCCCGCGTGCGGCGGCTTCCTCTGGTTCGTATTCTTCCTCGCCCCATTCCTCGTCCGCATTGCGGTTCGCAAGGTAGCGGGCGATGTCGCTGCTGGCAGCAGCCGCATCCAGGCCGAGCGCATTGGCGATTTCCATCCAGACAGCTTCGGGTTCGGGCAACCGGCCAGGACCGAATTCCCCGCAAGCCATGTCACCCATATCGGGCTCCATCACCTTGATGCCGGATGCGCGCAGGGTTTCGACATTGCGTGTGGTCGCTTCATGCTGCCACATTTTCACATTCATCGCCGGAACCGCCATCACCGGCTGGTTGGTGGCGAGCAGAAGTGTCGTGGCGAGATCATCGGCGATGCCAGCGGCCATCTTCGCCAGCATGTTGGCAGTGGCAGGACAAACGACGACTAGGTCTGCTTCGCGCGACAATTGAATGTGGCCGATTTCGGCCTCGTCCTTCAGGTTCCACAGCGTGGTGTGAACTTCATTGCCGGACAGCGCTGCAAGCGACATCGGTGTGACGAACTGAGCGCCGCCTTCGGTAAGCACACAGGTAACCTCTGCCCCGCCCTTTCTGATCAGGCGGACAAGCTCGCAGGACTTATACGCGGCAATACCGCCGCCCACGATAAGCAGAATTCTGGGAGTAGTCGTTGTATCCTCCGTTGCGGGTTCGATGCGCTCATGCAGCAAAGCGTAGGGTCCGCTAATAGTCCAAGCGTACGCCTTCGCAAATGATGGTTAAATTTGCCTTTCCGTGCGCCCTCTTATCGCAAAGACGAGATCGGACAAAGCGCGGGGCACAAATGCGAAACCGGCCAGATAGGCAGGCAGGGTCAATTGCACCCAGTAGAAATTTTCTGGCCGCGCAAACAGCGCCATCGCGGCAAAGAACCCTGCGAACCACAATGCTGAGAACAGGCCGAGGCGTCCTCCCAGCCCGAGCCAGCCCAGCAAGGGCAGTACAGCCAGCGGCATGGCAAGCCAGAGCGGCAGGATGAGCAGCACGGTAAGCTTTGACAAGGCGAGCAGCGGCAGGCTGATCCCGGTAAACGCGTCCCATCCTTGCGACGAGGCATCGCCGGGAAGGCGCTGCGCCTCGACGCCGAGCCAATGCAGATACAGACCAATCGCGAACACCGCGAGCAAACCCGCAACGCCCGCCACTTCGATCCAGCGCCTGCGCGAAACAGCAAAGACCAGCCACAACAGCACGAATGCCACGGCAAGTTCACGCACAGCCAGGGCCAGCCCGGCGGCAATCAGCGCGGGCCACCAGCGATCGGGCCGGTACATGGCCAACGCCAGTGTCAGCAGCAGTCCGGCTAGCAATTCATGGATTAGTCCAGCCTCGGGCGTAATCGCAGCAGCACCGCCCAGCAGCAGCAATATGCCTGCCCCCACCCGTTCCAGCGGCAAGGTTTGGTCGCGCAGATTGTGCATGAAAAGCAGGATGGTACCGACCAGCAGCACGAGCAGCAGCATGTTCGCGCCTTCCACCCCGATCGCCTTGTGGATCATCGCCAGCATTGGCAGGCGCACGGTGACAAAGGGCCGCGTCGGATAATTGCCGGCGCGCTGCTCCGCCATGGCGGCGGCGTAATAATTTTCGCCCGCGATGACTCTTTCGGAGATACGCCGATACAGAGCCAGATCGCCGCCATCGTTATCAGCCGGCGCGGCCTGGCTGGCTTCATCGGCGGGAAGCGCTGTTTGCGCCACGGGTGCGACAGTCGCAGCGCTCCACGCCATGACGGCGGCAGTAAGGATGATCAGTGCCAGCGCCGCCCAGCGCGGCAACAGGGCAAGCGGGCGGCCCTGCCCTTCCCACCAGCCTACAGGATCGCGCAGCAAATTCATTGCAGCACTTTGAAGTGCAGCGCCGACAATCTCAATTCCCGCGCGCAGATTGCCACAGACTCATCAAAGCACGCGGAACAAAGGCATAGCCGACGAACCAGATCGGCATGACGATCAGCGCCCAGTAGAAATTATTATCGCGGCCCGCGATCATGAACAGCACGCCGTAACCAAGGCACAGCAGAAATCCGGTCAAGCCAAACCACGAGCGCCACCCGGCCCAGCCGATCAGCGGCAGCAAAGCCAGGGGCGCAGCCAGCCATCCCGGCAGATATTGCAGCGGGCTGGACAGCACGATGTTGGCAGTCAGCCCGCCAAATCCGCGCAGCGCCATCCAGCCGGGCGATGCGGGGTCTTCTGCAGTGGTATATTGGCCGACCAGCGACAGGTGGAACAATAGCAATGCCCCGAAGATCAGTACCGCGCCAAGCCATGCAGCCGCTTCACCGCGATTGCCCCGCGCCCACGCAAACACTGCCATCAGCAGAATAAACGGCAAGGCATGTTCACGGATGGCCAGCGCAAGCACACCAGCAAGGAAGGCCCAAATCCATCTGTTGGGCCGGTAAAGTCCCAGAGACAGCGCGATCAGCAATCCCGCCCAAACTTCATGCAGCACAAGATATTGCGGTTTGAATCCCGTCACCACGCCGATCAGCAGCAGCAGCAATATATACCGCAGCCGGCCTGGCCCGCCCGGCGCATCGCGCAATCGGTAGTGCCAGGCGACTAATGTTGAAAGCACCAGTACGATGCCCAGCGCAAACAGCCCCCATTGCCCGATGGCAGCGGTGATGAAGGCGAGCGTTGGCAGGCGAACCGCCAATCCGGGCCGCACGGGAAAATCGCGTGCGCGCTGTTCTTCCACAGCCACCTGATAATAATTTTCGCCGCCCCGAACCCGCTGGGCAATGCGGTCATACAATTGCAGGTCCGTATCACGGGAGGATGACTGGATTTGCGCCTCGTCCGGAGCGCCAGCAGGCGCAGCAGCGACATCAGGCGCAGCTGTTACGTCGGCGGCAGGTGCATCGTAAATCGCGGAACGCTCGGTCAGCACAGCCGCCACAAGCACTGCCAGGGCAAGCGCCAGCACAAGCATCGCCGCCCCCGGCGCCCAATTCGAAAAACGGTCCCATGGTTTGGGACGCGATTTTATCCAAGCCACCCCATTGCACTCCCCGCGAACACTATACCGCCCCCTGCAATCGCGGCCACCACATAACCCGTCCAGCCACTCAGCACACCGCCCCCCTTACGCGCGCTGCGTTCCCACACAAGCTCCACGTCAGGCAGCGGCGGTTGATCCGGCGCACCGCCCTTCGCCGGGAATTGCTCTTCCATCCGGCGGACGAGCTGCGGCAGGCGCAGCAGCGTCTGCGTATCTTGGCGAATACGGTCGGCAATGGCAGCTTCCGGCCCCAATTCGTCGCGCATCCAGCTGCGCACATAGGGCGCGGACGTTTCCCACATGTTGATCGACGGATCGAGCTGCGTGGCAATACCTTCGACCATTACCATGGTCTTTTGCAGCAGCAGCAGATGCGGCTGCGTCTGCATGTCGAAATCGCGGGTAATGGCGAACAAGCCGTCCAGCATCTGACCCACGGACAGCTCGCTCACCGGCTTGCCGCGCATGGGTTCGCCCACAGCCCGCAGCGCCGTCGCGAATTCATCGACCGAATGATAGCTGGGCACATATTGCGCTTCGAAATGAATTTCCGCCACGCGTTTGTAATCGCCCGTAATCAAGCCATAAAGGATCTCTGCCAGCCATTGCCGGGCGCGCTGGTCGATCCGGCCCATGATGCCGAAATCAATTGCCACGATGGTGCCGTCGGCTTGCACGAACAGATTGCCCTGATGCATATCGGCATGGAAAAACCCGCCGCTGATGGCCTGCGTAAGGAAAGCCAGAACCAGCCGCCGCGCCAGATCGGGCATATCATGCCCGGCAGCAATCAAGGCCTGCTGGTCGGATATCTTGACCCCGTCGATCCATTCGATCGTCATCACGCGGCCATTGGTACGATCCCAATCAATCGACGGGATGCGGTAACCTTCCATGCCGCGCATGGCATCGGCGAGTTCGGAAGCTGACGCGGCCTCTCTGCGCAGGTCCAGCTCGCTGTTCGTCCAGCGTTTGAAATTGGCTATGGTCAGACGCGGGCGCAGCCGGGTGGCTTCTCCGCCCAGCGCTTCAAGATGGGCCGCTGCCCATTCATATGTGGTGATGTCATCCGCAAATTTCTCCCGAATGCCGGGGCGCAGCACTTTGATCGCCACGTCGCGGCCTTCGATGGTCTTGGCCCTGTGGACCTGTGCAATGCTGGCTGCGCCCACCGGATCAGGGTCCACTTCGCTGAACAGTTCTTCCAGCGGGCGTTCGAAACTGCTTTCGATCTGGCGGCGCATTTGCGCGAAAGGAACCGGCGGGAGACTGTCTTGCAGGCTGAGCAAATTGTGCGCGGCTTCATCACCGACAAGGTCGGGCCGCGTAGCCAGCGTCTGCCCGAGCTTGATCGCGGCAGGGCCGATAGCGCGAAAGGCTCCTGCATAGTCCGGCTCTTTAGGCTGGATCGTGCCGAAGCGCGCGATGCGCGCCAGACGTTTGACAGGATCGGGCGTATTGGCATCACGCTCAATCCCGCGCAGTGCACCGTGACGCGCCAGAGTGCGGCCCCATTTCAGGAGCCTCCAGATATGGGTAGCAGGCCGTGTCACGCCTAGATCTTCCATCCCGAATGAATGGCGACAGCGCCACCAAGGATTTCTTCGACCTTGGTCCGTTCGAACCCGGCATCACGGATCATGCCTTCGAAAACGGGTGGCTTCGGAAAGCGACGGATAGATTCGGCGAGATAGCGATAACTGTCTTCATCATCGGCAATCGCCTTTCCGATGCGCGGCATCAATTGATGCGAGTACAGGTCGTAGGCCTCCTTGAAGCCCGCCCACTGCGTGGTGCTGAATTCCATGCAGAAAAACCGTCCGCCATATTTCAGCACCCGGTGCGCTTCTTTCAGCGCACGGTCGATGTGGGTGACGTTCCGAATACCGAACACGATGGTGTAGGCATCGAAATGACGATCGGGATAGGAAAGTTCTTCGGCATTCTGGCAAGACCATGTCAGGCCATCAATTCCCCGCTCCATCGCCCGTTCAATCCCGACATCGAGCATGTCCTGATTGATATCGGCCACGACGACTTCGGCGCCTTTGGCAGACATGCGGAAAGCGATATCGCCCGTGCCGCCCGCCATGTCGAGGATCGCCTCGCCCGGCTGCGGCTTTACCCGCCGAACGAACTGATCCTTCCATAATCGGTGCATTCCGCCCGACATGGCATCGTTCATGATGTCGTACTTGCTCGCGACATTGGAAAAAACGCCTCCAACTCGGGCCGTTTTCTCTTCCGGGGCGACATCTTCATATCCGAAGGAAACCTGATCACTCATGCGCTGGGCTTTAGGAGGAATTGTCGAACACGCAAAGGGTGATAGAGGACTGTATTATGCCTGAACTTCCCGAAGTCGAAACTACTGTACGCGGTCTTGCGCGTTTTCTGGACGGTCAGCGGATCGAGCGGCTGGTGCTGAACCGGCCCGATATGCGCTTTCCCTTTCCCGAAGGGTTTGTGCAATCTCTGAGCGGAGCAAGGGTGTCCTCGCTCGGTCGGCGGGCGAAATATGGCCTCATCCATACCGACCGCGCAACGACCATGATCTTCCATCTGGGCATGAGCGGGCGCTGGCGGATCGACCCTGATACGCCGGACAAGCATGATCATCTGGTGCTGGAAACAGCAAACCACCGCTTCGCGCTCAATGATCCGCGCCGCTTTGGCTATGTCGATCTGGTCGATACCCCTGCACTCTACGAATGGCCCGCCTTCGCCGCGATGGGGCCGGAACCGCTGGGTGACGGGCTTAGCGTCGATCACCTGCGCACGGCGCTGAAAGGGCGCAAGCAGGCGATCAAATTGCTGCTGCTCGACCAGCGGGTGATTGCAGGTCTCGGCAATATATATGTATGCGAGGCGCTGTTCCGCGCCGGGATCAATCCGCGCAAGGCTGGTGGCCGCGTGTTCCGGCCCGCGCTGGAAAAGCTGGTGCCCGCGATTCGCGATGTACTCGAACAATCGATCATCGATGGCGGCTCTTCCTTGCGCGATTATGCCCGCCCGGACGGTGAACTCGGTTATTTTGCGACCCGCTTTCAAGTCTATGGCCGCGAAGGTGAGCCTTGTGTTCATGGCGATGGCGGCGTTATCCGGCGCACCGTGCAGGGCGGCAGATCAACCTGGCACTGCCCGGTCTGCCAGACATAGCCGGTCTGCCACGCACAGCGAATCCTTGACCTCATCCCGCGTGCGCCCTATGTGGCCCCCTTTCCGGCGCTTGGGCGCTGCGTTTACCGATTCATACAAAGACCAAGGACCGGCCGCTTGCGGGCGGCTGAAAGACAGGAACGAACATGGCCAATACGCCGCAAGCCAAAAAGCGCATCCGCCGCAACGATAACCGGGCCGTCATCAACGGCGCCCGCAAAAGCCGCATCCGTGGCTTCGTGAAAAAGGTCGAAACGGCCTGCACCGAAGGTGACAAGAAAGCCGCTGCCGAAGCGCTGAAAGTTGCCCAGCCGGAAATCGCCAAGGGCGTATCCAAGGGTGTGATCCACAAGAATACTGCAGCGCGCAAGATGAGCCGCCTTTCCAAGCGAATCGCCGCTCTCTGATTCGCGGATCGACGGGCCTGTTAAGGCAGCCGTCGGATTGCTTTACAGAACGAAATTAGAACGGGGCCCGTGTTTTGCGCGGGCCCCTTTTTTACATCTGCAAACACCCTGCCGAAATTTGCCATAAAAGTAAGGGATTCCCGCGATTCGCGCGACTGTCACAAAATTATTCATATAAAACAGTGACTTGAATGGAAGTCTGCGGCTTTGCGGCGAGTCAATATCCTAAATTTTAATAAATTCGCTGCCCGAGCCTTGCCCGTTCTGACAAGATGTTCATAACAGTAATCAGACAATGGCTCACACAGCCGCTGTTTGATTTTGAAGAGCTATCTGCGCGAAAGATCCGGTGCCCGGTCCGAGGCACTGGTTGGGGAAGTTTTGTCTGACGCGCAGATGGAAACTGGGGGCTGATCGGACCGGCAAGAGCATCAGGGTTCATACGATGATTCGGATGGGTCAGCACGTCACGCGCAAATGCGCGGTAAAAAAGAACGGGACTGAGGGAAGCATGGAAGATCAACAAGCCGCAGACTTGGCCGCCGACTGGTCGGATATTTGCCAAGGACTGCGCAAGGATTTGGGCCACCAATTGTTCACGCAGTGGGTCAAGCCAATCCAGCTGGGCAAACTCAACCAGGACAATGGGACACTCGACCTTTTCCTGCCGACTGAATTTTCCGCCAATTGGGTGAAGGATCGCTATCACGACCGCCTTTCGCTGGCGTGGAAGATCGCGTCCTCCGAAGTTCGTCACATCTCAATTCAGGTGCATCCGGGCCGCCGGAAGATCGCCGACTTCGATCTGCGCGGGCAGGATGGCTTTGGCCACCGCGCCGCCAATGATGCGACGATGGCGATGGAATCGATCGGCGACGATGGCTTCACTTCGTCCGTGGGTCTGGACCCGACACAGACGTTTGCGGCTTTCGTAACGGGCACAGGCAATGTGCTGGCAAAGAACGCTGCAGAGCGCATGTCCAAGGCGGAAAAGCCGCAGTTCAGCCCGCTTTATCTCAAGGCCGCGACAGGGCAGGGCAAGACCCACCTGATGCACGCCATCGGTCATTCCTATTTGCAGGCCTTCCCCCGCGCGCGGATTTTCTACTGCAGCGCAGAACGATTCATGGTGGAATTCGTGCAGGCGCTGAAATCGAACGAAATGATCGAATTCAAAGGCCGCCTGCGCGCTTTTGATCTGCTGCTGGTGGACGACATCCAGTTCATCATCGGCAAGGCCGCCGCGCAGGAAGAACTGCTGTACACAATCGATGCCCTGCTGGCCGAAGGAAAGCGCCTAGTGTTTGCCGCCGACCGCGCACCGCAGGCACTGGACGGGGTGGAGCCGCGCCTCCTCAGTCGCCTGTCGATGGGCCTTGTTGCTGACATCCAGCCTGCCGATATCGAGCTGCGCCGCGCCATTCTGGAAAGCAAGCTCACCCGCTTTGCTCCGCTGGAAGTGCCCGCCGATGTGATCGATTTCCTGGCTCGTACCGTCAGCCGTAATGTGCGCGAACTGGTCGGCGGTTTGAACAAGCTGATCGCCTATGCGCAGCTTACCGGTCAGGAAGTGTCGCTCCAGCTCGCTGAAGAACAGTTGACCGATATCCTTAGCGCCAATCGCCGCCGGATCACGATCGACGAAATCCAGCGCACCGTCTGCCAGTTCTACCGCATCGACCGCAGCGAAATGAGCAGCAAGCGCCGCGCCCGCGCCGTGGTCCGTCCACGTCAGGTGGCGATGTACCTGGCAAAGGTCCTGACCCCGCGCAGCTATCCCGAAATCGGGCGCAAGTTCGGTGGGCGCGATCACTCGACTGTGATCCATGCTGTGCGCCTGATCGAAGACCTGCGCACCCGCGATGCCGATATGGACGGCGACGTGCGCAGCCTGCTGCGGCAATTGGAAAGCTGAGAAGGTAGACCCCGCCCCTTCCCGCAAGCGGAAGGGGCGGGTGTCCATCGGCCATCCCCCAATCGATCCACTAAACGGTCCACAGGGCTCCCCGCGCGGTTTTCCCGCCGCGGCCCACAGGCTTGTCCGCATATTTTCACGGGTCCATCCACAGGTTCATTCACAGGCAACAGGGTGACAAAGGTTACACCCTGTAACCCTGCCTGAAGGGGCGGTTTCCTTGGTGTTTTCATCGCCTTGAAGCTCACGCGTACAGGGTGACACTTTGCCGGCAAAAGCGCGCTTTTTGGGTTTTGAACAGACAGAACCATGACCGGAGCATGGCTGCCACCATCCACAGGATGTAGGACGGCCCCCACCCGCTTTCCGCACGACAGGACATAAACCCCATGACCGCTTATCTCGATACGACCCAGGATGCCGCGCGGGCGCTCGTCATGCGCGGAATTCGGGGGCCCCTCGTGATGCTCAACCTGCTGCGTTTTCGGGAAGTAGCGGACTATTCGCATGCTCCGCAGCTTGCGCCCGCCGAGCCCATCAGCGGCGCAAAGGCCTATGATCTCTACACCAAGCAGGTCCAGCCTCTGCTGGAGGCGAGCGGCGGCCGGTTGCTTTTCAAGGGAGAAGCCGGGCGTTTTCTGATCGGCCCGGAAGACGAGCAGTGGGATTTGGCCATGCTGGTCGAGCAATCCTCACTCGAATCGTTTTTCGCCTTCGCGCAGGAGCCGAAGATGGAGGCGATCCTCGCGCATCGTACCGCTGCGCTGCTCGATTCGCGCTTGCTGCCGCTGGCACAGCTCGCCTGATTGCTGTGTCCCCCGCTTTACCCGCGCGCAAATGCCACTAGGTGTGGACCGCGATGAACGACGATCCCCCTCCCCACTCCCAGGCCCACCCGCATCCGCTGTCCGCCGACCGGCTGGATCGCTACGCGCGGCACATCGTGCTGCCCGAAATCGGCGGCGCAGGTCAGGCCGCTTTGGCACGTAGCCATGTCATGCTGGTGGGGCTTGGCGGGATCGGTGCCCCGGCACTGCAATATCTTGCTGGCGCCGGCATCGGACAATTGACGCTGGTGGATGACGACAAGGTATCGGCCAGCAATCTGCAACGCCAGACAATCTACACCGTCCGCGACATCGGCCACGGCAAGGCCGTGTCCGCCCGCCGCTGGCTCGCCAATTTCGATGATAGGCTGGGCGTGACCATTCATGACACGCGGATTACGGCGGACAATGTAGGCGCGATGGTGTCTGGCGCGGATCTTGTGCTGGATGGCACGGACAATTTCGCCACGCGCCTTGCCGTATCCGATGCGTGCACAACTGCCCGCGTACCGCTTCTATCGGCAGCAGTGGGCCGTTTTCAGGGTCAGGTCGGAGCCTTTGCCGGACATCTGCCCGATCAACCTTGCTACCGCTGCTTCGTAGGCGACGCTTTTGATGCGGAGGACTGCGACACATGCGCCGAAGACGGCGTTCTGGGCGCGATGGTCGGCTGGGTCGGCACCTTTGCCGCCATGCAGGCAGTGCGCATTCTGGTGAGCGGGACCGGCGGAATGGGAGATTCAGGCTGGGGAAAGCTGCATCTGATGGACGGGCTGAAACCTGGTATGCGAACGTTGAATATCGCAAAGGATCCAGCATGCCGCGGATGCGGCGCAATTTCTGTCTGATTGACAACTAAAGCATTTTCGTGGACTTATCGGGGCGTCCGGGGGTGGTCCATTATGACAGGATGGGTCGCCCGCTCCTTGGCTGAAGCACGTCACTTTTGGCGTGCGATTCACATTGGGGGACTATTATGAAAAATCTGATTCTCGGCAGCATGGCATTCGCGCTGGCAGCAACGGTGGTCGCGGCTCCGGCTTCGGCGCAGGTGCGCGAATACGAAGACTACGAATATTCCGAATCAGTCGTCGAACTGACCACGGTGCGTATCGAGCCGGGCCAGCTGAATACCTATCTTGCAGGCTTGGAAACCACCTGGGTTGCCGCCAACGAGATCGCCAAGGGACTTGGCCACATCACCGATTATGGCATTTATACGAATATGGCCCCAAGCAGCGGCGATTTTCATCTGATGCTGGTCATCACTTTCCCGGGCGAAAACATGCAGCCTTCTCGCGCACGCTATGATGAATTCATGGCTGCCTGGGGTGAGGCGAACATGAATCGCTCCAACGAAACCGTGGTCAACATTTACAACGAGATCCGCGAGATTCAAGGCGTGTACATGCTGCGCGAACTTGAATTCAACGACTAAGTCCAGTCATCGAAGTCTGGCGGGCTGTATCCCTGGGATCAGCCCGCCAGCACTTTATTTACCCAAGACTCCATTCACACATTGCCGCATGCGGACGCTGGTGATTGTAAAGAATGCGGCTTGCGGGGGGTGTTCTTCCTGAATTGCGACCGGCGCGAACGTCGATTTTCACTCCAAAAACATGTTGGTCAGTTCTTCCAGCCCTGAATCGTCATGCAACCAGAACCGCCTCTCTGCGCCCTCTTTCGTGTCAAACAGGTAGATATGCGAGCAGTCGTAGTGACTGTAACCGACATGCCTCAGCGTGACCTGCTCGCCGCAAACAAATCCCGCCATACAAATAGCCGGCGTATCGAGCACCACCCGGTAGCTTTTGCCTACCTGCATGCACTGCGCCGTTTGGCCCAATCACTCACCTAACACCGCATCCACCCACTCCGGCACCAACTCACTCGCCGGGCCGAGCCGTGTTTCATCGAACCGGTGCGAACCGGCGCTGCGTTCCAGGTTCAGTTCCAAGGTCCGCGAACCGGTGTCGCTGGCGGCCTGCACGAAACCCGCTGCCGGATAGACCGCGCCGCTGGTGCCGATGCTGACGAACAGGTCTGCCGCTGAGAGCGAAGCGAAAATGCGGTCCATCTGATACGGCATTTCACCGAACCACACGATATCGGGGCGCATCGCTGCCGCTCCGCACGAGGGGCATGGCGGGCCATCGCGCAGAGTTCCTCGCCACGGATGGCGTGCATCGCAGGCGGTGCACCATGCGCTCAGCGCCTCGCCATGCATGTGCAGCACCCGCTCCGCGCCGCCGCGCGTGTGGAGATCGTCGAAATTCTGCGTGACGATCAGCAGTTCACCGCCGAACTCACGGTCCAGTCGCCCAAGCGCCTCATGCGCAGCGTTGGGCTGCGCCGCCAGCACCTGCGCGCGCCGCTCGTCATAAAAGCGCTGCACCAGATCAGGATCGCGGGCAAAACCTTCAGGCGTTGCGACTTCTTCGACCGGATGGTCCTCCCACAATCCGTCCTCTGCACGGAAGGTCTTCAGGCCGCTTTCGGCGCTGATGCCTGCGCCGGTCAGGACGACAATATTGCGGAAGGTGGCCATTGCGGTCAGATACCGACAATGTAGGGACGTGAAAAGCAGCGCATTCGGTATGCGGTGAGAAGGAGTGGCCATGGCACGAATAGGCATCATCGGCAGCGCAGGGCGCATGGGCGGGGCTTTGCGCGAAGCTGTCGCCGCCGCAGGTCACGAAGTCTCGGGCGGTGTGGACAAGGGCGGCAATGTCGCCAATCTGGCCGACAATAGTGATGCGCTGGTCGACTTTTCCGCACCCGCCGCCCTGAAGGACAATCTTTACGCCGCAGTCGGCGCGGGCATTCCAATCCTTATCGGCACCACCGGCCTTGATGAGAGCCACCACGCTGCGATCGAAAGCGCGTCAGGCGCAATCCCCGTCCTGCAAACCGGTAACACCTCGCTCGGTGTGACCCTGCTGGCGCATCTGGTGAAGGAAGCCGCCGCGCGGCTCGGTCCGGACTGGGATATCGAAGTGCTGGAAATGCACCACCGGATGAAGGTGGATGCACCGTCCGGTACAGCCTTGCTGCTGGGGGAAGCAGCGGCGGAGGCACGCGGCATCGATCTGGCCGCCAATACCGAAAGCGGGCGTGACGGCCATACCGGCGCACGCGCATCAGGGGCGATCGGCTTTGCAGCCTTGCGCGGCGGAACCGTGGCGGGCGATCACAGCGTGATCTTTGCCGGAGAACAGGAACGCATCACCTTGTCCCACAGTGCCGAAAACAGACTGATTTTCGCCAATGGCGCGGTGCGCGGCGCAACATGGTTGATCGATCGTGAAGCAAAACGCTATACCATGCGCGATGTACTTGGGCTTGCTTGAGAAAATCGGGCAGTCTTGTGGGGGCAAAACTGAGTGACATTCGACCCGGCGGGCGCAACGCAGGCCTATCTCGACACGCTTGATCCAGAAGCGTTGGCCATGGCGCGGGACTATACAACAGGCAACCACTTGCTGATCCTGGGCGGGCTGGCTGTTTCGGCTCTCGTGACATGGTTGATCGTCCGCAGCCACGTGCTGGACAAGCTGGCGCTGCGGATGGAAAAGCGCAGCACGGCCTTGCGCACTTTCGCCATCGGCGCTGTCTATTTGCTAATCTCCGCCCTGCTCACCCTGCCGTGGAATATCTACACCGGGTGGTGGCGGGAAATACAATTTGACCGCACCAGCCAGCCGTTTGGCGATTTCCTTTCGCAAGGCGCTGTCGAGGTGGTGCTTGTTGCCATTATCGGAGCGATCTTCCTGACCGGCGTTTACGGGCTCATTCGCCGCACCGGGAAAAACTGGTGGATATGGAGCGGCGGCCTGGTGGCAGGCGCGCTCGCATTCTTCCTGCTGCTCTCCCCGATGCTGATCGAACCGCTGTTCAACGATTATGAACCCATTCCTGAAGGCGAAGTGCGCGATGCCGTTCTGGCACTGGGCGCCGATGCAGGCGTGCCAGAGGGCCGCGTCTTCATGTTTGACGGATCGCGCCAGTCGAACAATTTCACTGCCAATGTCTCTGGCGTTGGCAGCAATGCCCGCATCGCCATTTCGGATGTCGCCATCTCCGAAGCCTCGCTTGACGAAGTGAAGGCTGTGACCGGGCATGAAATCGGTCATTATGCGCTCGGTCATGTCTGGCGCGCTATCGCGGTTTACGCCCTTATCGCCATCGCACTGTTCTGGCTTACTGCAAGAACCTACCCTTTTTTCGCGCGGGTTTTCCGCAGTACGGCGACTTTGGAAGAGGTGCGCGGCGTGCCGGTTTTTGTCTTTGTGGCAGGCTTGTACATTGTTCTTGCCCAGCCTGCGATGAATGCCGTTGTCCGCGCCGGAGAGCGGGAAGCGGATATCTATTCGCTGGAAACGGTTGGCCTACCCGATGCGCTTGCCGGCGCTCTGATCAAGACCGCAGAGTACCGCTATCCGCGGGCCAGCGCGCTGGAGGAAGCCTTGTTTTACACCCACCCCACTATCGAGGACCGCATCCGCGCGGCGATGGAGTGGAAGGCAGAGCAAGAGGGCGCGGCGGAGTGACCAAAGACCAGATATTCGAGTTTTTCCGCCGTCTGGCAGAAGACAATCCGGAACCGGAGACGGAGCTGGAGTATGGCAATTGCTATCAGCTTGTGGTGGCCGTCGCCCTATCGGCGCAGGCGACAGATGTGGGCGTGAACAAGGCCACCAGAGCGCTGTTTGCCAAAGTCGAAACGCCCGAGCAGATGCTGGAGCTGGGGCTGGATGGCCTGATAGATCACATCAAGACAATCGGCCTGTTCAATTCCAAAGCCAAGAACGTGATCGCGATGAGCCAGTTGCTGGTGGACGAATATGGCAGCGAAGTGCCTGACACGCGCGATGATCTGGTGCGCCTGCCCGGCGTGGGCCGCAAGACCGCCAATGTCGTGCTCAATTGCTGGTTCAAACAGGAAACCTTCGCGGTCGACACCCACATCCTGCGCGTTGGCAACCGCACTGGCTTGGCAAAGGGCAAGACACCGGAGCAAGTGGAGGCGAAACTGGAGAAGCGCGTCCCTCAGCCTTTCCGCCTGCACGCCCATCACTGGCTGATCCTGCACGGGCGGTATGTGTGCAAGGCGCGTACGCCGGAATGCTGGCGCTGCGGGCTGGCGGATTTGTGCAGCTTTCGCCAGAAAGTGCTGGAAGTGCCAAAGGGGCGGTAACCTTGCCAATTGCCCGGAATCGGCGCAGCTTGCGACTCAGCAGGACATTCGGGGGGATTTCGATGCACAATTCAACGGTTTTGAAGTTTGGCGGAGCCGCAGTTCTTGCAATCGCGGCGATTCTGGCCAGTGCGCCAGCCGCCGCTCAGGCTGCGGCGGAAGAAGCAGTTATCCTGAACAGCACAGGTCAGGGAACTGGTGCAGCTGCGCGGGACATGGGCAACGCTGTCAGAGGCAGCATCGGCGGGGCGAGCGATGCCATCGCGGCAACCCGCTCCCGTTCATCGCGTGCCAGACGCGGCGGATCATCCACGCCCGGATCATCTTCAGGCGGAACGCCAAGCCGGTCGGCAAGCAGCTACACGGTATATTGGATCACATCGGACGTGGATGCGCTGGATAAGTTCGCAGTGCCGACCTACCGGATGAACAATGGCGCTATCTTGAGGATGAGCGGAACCCTGATTGCGACCCGGGACGCGATATGCCTGAGCACTTGCCCGGCCTATTAAACTGAACCCGGTAGAGATGGAGTGCCGCTGCGGGTTTTGAGGAAAACGAACCCGAAAAACAGCATGAACGCGAAATCATTCGGGCCATAGATCGTATAAAAAACCCCGGCGAGAGCGTCTTGCTGGAAGACCGCTGCCAGTGATCCTGATGTCTGGAATGCAATCCACGCGATCACATAGGCCAGCTTCTCGATCACAAACACCGCGACAAGCCAGCGCACATGCGCAAAATTTCGGCTGACGGCGATGTAAGCAAGACCCCACAGCACGATGCAGACGAGGCCGAACAGTCCCATCACGCCGGGCTGCGTTTCCATCATCACGTCGTTCGTGAAGAGGCGAGAACAGATGAGGACGCCCAGAATGTTGCTGAGGCCAGCGAGGACAAAGCCTCTGCGGATATTTTTCTCACTCATCGCGCAAGGCCCCTAAACATCATCCGCCGAGATCATTTCTTCCTTGTCGATCTCGCCCAGCATGCTCGCCACGGTGGTTGCCACCGCAGCATCGCCTGAAACATTGGTGGTGGTGCGCATCATGTCCATGATCCGGTCCACGCCTGCCACGAAGGCGATTGTTTCCAGCGGCACTCCGACAGCGCCGAACACCAGCGCCATCATGATGAGGCCCGCGCCGGGAATGCCCGCTGCGCCGATGGCTCCCAGCGTGGCGAGGATCGAGATCAGGAAGTACTGGCCCCAGCTCAAATCCACACCGAAGATGCTGGCACCAAACAGCGTTGCCAGCCCCAGATACATCGCCGTGCCATTCATATTGATCGTCGCGCCGAGCGAGATCACAAAGGCTGCGATGGAATTGGGCACACCCAGGTTCCGTTCCGCACAGCGCAGCGTGACGGGCAGTGTCGCATTGGAACTGGCGGTGGAATAGCTGACTGCAACCGCATCCACGATGCCGCGGAAGAAATCGACAACCGGCAGCTTGGCGATGAATTTGATCATCGATGAATACATCACAAGGATGATCAGCAGGCAGCCCGTGTAGTTCAGCACAACCAGCCAGCTGAGCGCCTTCAACGCGTCGATACCCAGCGTGCCTGCCACCCACGCCATTAGCGCGAACACGCCGAACGGGGTAAGCTCCATCACGATCATCGTCACCTTCTGCATGATGATCGCGCCGCTATCGAAGATTTTCTGAACAGGTTCCCCGTCCTTGCCGGCCATCAGAATGCCGATGCCAAGCAGCAGGGAAAATACGATCAGCGGCAACACCGCCACATCGGCCATCACCTGCACCGGGCTTTCGGGCACGATGCTCAGGATCATGTCGACCGCCGTCGTCTCATTCGGCTCAGGCGTGGCGACTTCGGGCGTACCAAGCTGTTCCTTGCTGGGGAACAGGCCAAGGTTCACCGCGGCCGTGCCCAGCGCAAGGCCAAGCCACACGGCGATCTGCCCGGTCACGACGAACAGGATGATCGCGCGCCCGCCAACTGCACCCAGTTTGCGCAAATCGCCAATCGCGGCAACGCCCGCGACAAGGCTGAAGAAGATCAGCGGGACGACCAGCATCTTGATCGATTTGATGAAGAAATCACCGATCCATTTGATGCTTTCCGCCTCAGGCCCCCACCACAGACCCAGCACAACGCCAAGGATGAGCGCACCAATCACCCGCTGCCACAGCGGAATTGCGAACCAGGCTTTCAACATGCTCGGATTATCCTTGTCTCAATTGCGCGCCAGTGCAGCTTTTGCCACGCGGGTATAAATGCGGGTTAGCGTAATCAGGTCGGCAATGGCTACCGCCTCGTCCGTCTTGTGCATGGTTGCATTGACCAGGCCGAATTCGATCACCGGGGCGAGATCCTTCAGGAACCGCGCATCCGATGTGCCGCCTGTTGTAGATGCTTCGGTCTCCACGCCCGTTTCTGCCGCAATGGCCTCCGCGATCATGGCGGAGAATTCGCCGGGAGGCGTCAGGAATGGTTCTCCGCTGATCACAGGCTTCGCCGTGCCGCCGTGCTTTTGCGCAATGGCGGTGATCTTGGCAGACAGGGATGCGCCGGAATGCTGATCGTTGAAACGGATGGAAATGCGCGCAGTCGCCTTTCCGGGGATCACATTGTGCGCCTTGTTGGTCACATTGAATTCGGTGATTTCCAGATTGCTCGGCTGGAACCAGTCGGTCCCTTCATCCAGCACCAGCGCGTCCAGCTCTGCCAGTATCGCGACCATCTTGGGCATGGGATTGTCGGCAAGGTGCGGATAGGCAACGTGGCCCTGCGTGCCATCGACCTCCAGCCAGATATTGACCGACCCGCGCCGCCCGATCTTCATCATATCGCCCAGCCGGTTCACGCTGGTGGGCTCGCCCACAAGGATCATGTCGGGAATGTCGCCGCGTTCCCGCATCAGGTCGATCAGGGCACGGGTGCCGTGCAGCGCCGGCCCTTCCTCGTCACCGGTTATGATAAAACTAAGCGTGCCGCTCTCTGCCGGTATATCGGCCACCGCCGCCACCATGCAGGCGATGGAACCCTTCATGTCGACTGCCCCTCGCCCGTGCAGCAGCTCGCCGCGTTCCTGCGGTACGAAGGCATCGCTGGCCCAGCCGTCTCCCGGAGGCACAACGTCCAAATGGCCTGCAAAGGCGAAATGCTGTGAGCCTTCCGGCCCCTTGCGGATGGCGAACAGGTTCTCGACCGCTTCTTCCTCGCTGCCTTCCGGCCCGTCACCGCGCGTGAACCGCTGCACTTCGAACCCCATCGGAGTGAGCATTTCCTCCAGCATGTCGAATACCGGCCCGCGCGCCGGGGTTACGCTTTCGCAGGCGATCAGGTGCTTGGCGTTCGAAAGCGGGTCTGCGCTCATGCCGTGTCGCCCACTTCATATTGGGAAATGGTCCATTCCTCCGCCATCGCGGCATCGACCCACTGCTGCATCCAGTCATGTTCCCACACCGCCTGCATATAGGCCTGCGCAAAACCTGGCACGCCGATGCCATAGGTGATGAAGCGGCTGACGATGGGCGCGTAAAAAATGTCTGCCGCACCGAATGTGCCGAACAGGAACGGACCGCCGTTACCAAACCGCGCCCGCGCCTCTGCCCACAGGCCAAGGATACGCACGATATCAGCCTTGGTCTCTTCAGTCAGATCCACACCCACACGGGCACGGATATTCATCGGGCAATTGCGCCGCAGCGACATGTAGGACGAATGCATTTCGGCAACCATGGCTCGGGCCATGCCGCGCGCATCGTCCGTCTTGGGCCAGAACCTGTCCCGCCCGACCTTGTCGCCCAGATATTCCAGGATCGCCAGACTGTCCCACACGACAACATCCCCGTCCCACAGCACTGGCACCTTGCCTGCAGAAGGGCGGAATTCGCCTTTGCTGGACTTCATCGCCTGCCAGTCGTCACCATCGATATTGACGGTCAATTCATCAAAATGCAGCCCGCTTTGCTTGGCCGCCAGCCAGCCACGCAGCGACCAGCTGGAATAGTTCTTGTTGCCTATAATCAGCTTCATAGTGGCGCCATTTCCCCGTTTCGCGGAGAGTTAGACGTTAAGGCTGGGAGTGTCGAGACTGAACAAAGCCGGTTGTTGCACCATTTGCCGCGCAATCCAGCCCGCAGGAAATGTAAAATCACTTTCGCGTTTGTTAACCATCCTGTGCCAGAGCGGTGTTCTCGCACTGCGCGAAATCGTAATTACAAGGGTGATCAGTGGTCGGACCAAAGCCGACAGAACGGACAAGGGTCCGACGCAATGATCGGTTCAGGCATGTGCTCTGGGCCGGGCTGATTTCGCTTGTCTTGACGGTTTTGACACTGCTCAATCCGATCGATCAGATCATCTGGACTGCCCAGAACAGAATGGTCACCACGTCTGCTTCGGGCGACATTATATTCATCAGCAGCCAGCAGGATCTGTCCGATCCGGAGTTTCCATCGAGGCGCGTAGAGCTTGCCCAACTTGTTCGTCAGCTGAACGTTGCTGGCGCAGAGTCCATCTACATCGACAGTGTTTTCGATACAGCCACGACTGCGGAAATCGATAACGATTTAAACTCGGCATTGCTCGACTTCGGGCCGGGAGCCTATCTTGTCCAGGATGTTCGAACAGGGCTGAACGGACAATTGCGCCGCAATCAATCCATCTCGATTATTGCTCATGATGTAAATCAAGTAGGCGGCGATCTGTTTCGGAACTTCATGGGATACGTATGGGACGCGCCATATGTTGTGGGTTTCGGCGAAAACGATCTGCCCAATCTTGCTGCGCAGATAGCCGGCACCACAGGTGTTGCGGGAGAACGGTTTCCGATCGGCTATGATCTCGCGCTAGACACGATACCTGTGCTTTCGCTTCAGGAAGCGCGATCGGGCAATGGATTGCCCACCGATCTCCGTGACAAGATATTCGTAATTGGCAGCGAGAACCGCGCTGACGGCCGCCCAATCAGTATTCCCGGACTGACAGATGTCTCTCCTACACTGATCCATGTCTACGCTGCGGAAACTCTTATGGCAGGCAGAGCGCGCTACATCGGCGGAGCCTATGTTACATTCTTTGCCTTCGCACTCCTGCTTGCAATCGGACAAATTCAATTCTGGCGGTGGCGCCGTATTGCATATGGCGCGATTGTCGTGGCCATTTTGATCGGACTCATAGTTGCAGCGCATGTGGGCTGGCGCGTGGGGCTGTCAGGACCGATGGGATTGATTGCGATCTATGCGATTTTCCGATTGCGATCACTGTGGAAGGATTCTTTCACACTGATCGATGCCGATACAAATCTGCCAACTTTCGCTGCGCTTGAAGCAGACAGCGCAGCCGCCGAGACCTTGCCCGCCATCATCGTGGCGAAAATCCACCGGTTCGAACAGGTGCGCCGCACCCTGCCCAAGGAACTGCATTCGGAATATCTGCTGCGCATTATCGGTCGCTTGAAAGCGGCGACGCAGGACGCGACAATCTATCTGGGCCAAGGCCATCTGATAGCCTGGACCCTGCCGGAAAAAGAGCCGGCGCTGCTGCACGAACACCTTGAAGGTCTGCGCGCGCTATTCTCATCGCCGTTGATTGTGGGTGATCAGCAGGTCGATGTCGGCATCACTTTCGGTGTCGATATCACTCCCAGTCCCAATGTGTCGCGGCGCCTCGCATCTGCGGTCGCTGTTGCCGAGCTGACCAACGAAACATTCGAGCCGATCGCGATTGCTGACACGACGTCGGACGAAGACCTTATCTGGAATATCTCTCTTCAGGCCCGTATCGACGCTGCGCTTTCGAACGGTGAAATCTATCTCGTCTATCAACCCAAGGTCATGGTGCAGACGGGCGAGATCGTTGGAGTTGAAGCACTGGTCCGCTGGAATGATCCAGTGCGCGGCCATATCCCGCCAGACAATTTCATCCGCCAGTGTGAAACTGCTGGCCGTATGAGCCATCTGACCCGCTTCGTGCTGGAGGAAGCCTGCAAAGCAGGAAACGCGATGGAAAATGGCGGGCTGAGCATACCGGTTGCTGTCAACATCTCGGCGACGCTGGTGCATGAACATGCCATCGTTGATCTGGTGTCGGAAGTATTGCGAAAAACCGGCTTTGAACCGCGCAGGCTGACGCTGGAGATCACCGAGACTTATCGTATTTCCAATCTTGATCGTGCTGCGGAAATCCTGGGTGAGTTGAAGGCGCTTGGCGCAAAGATTTCCATGGATGATTTCGGCGTTGGCGCCGCCAGCCTCGAAGCGCTGCTGCGACTACCCTTCGGCGAATTGAAAATTGACCGCCTGTTTATTGCCCAGATGGCCAATGACGAAAAGGCGGCCGGCATTGTGCGCAACGTCCTGCAACTTGGGAAAGATTTGCGAATCATCGTGGTCGCTGAAGGGGTCGAAGACACGCAAACGTTAACGATATTGCGCGATTCCGGGTGCCTTGTGGCGCAAGGATTCGGGATATCTCGCCCCATCCCAATCGATAAACTCCTTGATTTTCATAAAGATAAGGAAAAATTCCTTCTGAAAAACATGGTTTAGACTTTACAAACAACCATGGTTAACGCACCTTCTCCTACATCAACTAGGAGAGTCGCCATGGGTAAAGGTTTCTGGGATTGGCTTTTTGGCGGACGTCACGTCTAAAAAAAGCCGACACAAACTATACGAAGAAGGGTGCTTACAGCGCCCTTTTTTGTGTCTGAAGCAGATGTGACGGGAATGGCAGTCTGCACCAGGACGGTGCTTTCCTGAAGTTACTGACGAACGTCGAACAGGATTGCTGCGCGCAATTCTTCCAGGCCCATGCCCTTTTCGGCACTGGTGACATGCACGTGCGGATAGGCCGCCTGATGCTTGCGCCCCTCTGCCAGAACATCTGCAGCAACCTTTTCCAGCTCACTGGCCTTGATCTTGTCCGCTTTGGTCAGGACGAGGCGATAGCCAACGGCTGCTTCATCCAGCATCGTCATCATCTCGCGGTCGCTGTCTTTCAGCCCGTGGCGGCTGTCGATCAGCACCATCGTCCGGCGCAGTGGAACACGCCCGCGCAGGAAAGTGCGCACCAGCTTGCGCCACTTCTCGACAATCTTCAGCGGTGCCTTGGCAAAGCCGTATCCGGGCATGTCGACAATGCGGAACTGCGTCGGGTCGCCCACTTCAAAGAAGTTCAGTTCCTGCGTGCGGCCCGGCGTTACCGAAGTGCGCGCGATGCTCTTGCGTCCGGTAAGCGCGTTGATAAGCGAGCTCTTCCCGACATTGGAGCGGCCACAAAAGGCGACTTCGGGGAAATCGGGATCGGGGATGAATTTCAGCTGCGGCGCGGATAGCAGGAATTCGACCCGGCCTGAAAACAGGCGGCTCGCTTCCTTTGCCAGCTGTTGCTCTTCCTCTGTCATCCTTCCGACTTTCCTGCGTTTTCGGCCTTTTCGGCCTTCTCGCGCTCAGCGGCACGCGACTTTTCTTCGCGATCCTTTTCCATCTGCGCTTTCAACTGCGGGTTCTTGGAATAAAGATATTTCTGCTGCGCCAGCGTCAGCACGTTGTTGCTGATCCAGTACAACAGCAGGCCTGCCGCAAACGGCGCCATCACAAACATCAGCACCCACGGCATGATCATGAAGATCTGCTGCTGCATCGGGTCCATCGCGGCCGGGTTCAGCTTGAACTGCAACCACATGGTGAAGCCCAGCATCACTGCCAGCACGCCGATGGCCAGGAAGCCCGGCGGATCGAACGGCAGCAGGCCGAACAGATTGAGCACGGTCGCCGGATCGGGCGCGGAAAGGTCGCGCAACCAGCCGTAGAACGGCTCATGCCGCATTTCGATGGCCAGCAGCAGCACCTTGTACAGCGCGAAGAAGATCGGGATCTGGATGAAAATCGGCAGGCAGCCTGCCAGCGGATTGACCTTCTCTTCTTTATAGAGCTTCGCCATCTGCTGTTGCAGTTCCGGCTTGTCGTCCTTGTAGCGTTCCTGCAGCGCCTTCATCTTGGGCTGCACCGCGCGCATCTGCGCCATCGAGGTGAATTGCTTCTGCGCGATGGGGAACAGGAACAGGCGGATGATAAAGGTCAGGCCGATAATCGCGAGACCGAAATTACCCACCAGATTGAACAGGAAAATCAGTACCTGCCACATCGGCCAGGCGATCCAGCGGAACCATCCCCAGTCAATGGCAAGGCCGAATTTCTCCACCCCTTGCGCCTGATACATATCCAGCACGGCGCTTTCCTTGGCGCCGGCGAAAAGCCGGGTGGAGCGGGTAATGGTTTCGCCTGCGCCGACATTGACAGGATCATAGATCAGGTCGGCGCGGTAATTCTCGCCGCCTGCCGAGCGGAATGTGCCGGAAGCGGGCTGACCCTCTTCAGCGATAAGCGCGGACAGCCAGTAGATGTCGGTAAAGCCAATCCAGTCCGTGCCGCCGCCAAGCTCGACCGGGCCTTCTTCGCTGACTTCGTCATAGTCCCAATCGAAATTCACGCCCTCGCCGCTGGCAGCAATCGGGCCGGAATGGACATTCCAGGTACTGGCACTGGCAGTCGCGCTGGTGCGGTTGACGAAGGCGTAGGGGCGCAGCGCCACCGTGCCATCGCCCGCATTGGCAACGCTTTGCGTGACAGTAAGCATGTAGTGCTCGTCAATTTCATAACGCAGCGCGAAGCGCAGGCCCGCACCATTGTCCCAGCCCAGCGTTACCGGCGTTTCCTGCGTCAGCCGTTCGCCGTCGATGACTTGCCACGAAGTAGTCGCTCCGGGCAGCGAAACGCCTTCACCGACCCAGCCAAACTGCGCGAAATGCTGCATGTCGGTTCCGGCAGGTGAGAACAGACGGATATTCGCGCTGTCCTCTTCCACCGTCTGGCGATGCGTCTTGAGATCGATATCATCGATTCGCGCGCCAATCGGATTGATGGAGCCGTGAATTTCCGGCGCATCGATCACGATGCGGTCTGCACTGGCAAGCGCGGTGCCGACGTCGATCGCCGGAATAGTCTCCGTCGCCCCGTCTGCGGCAGGCACATCGATCACGCCATCAGCGCGAAGCGATGGCGCATCTTCACGGCTTGCCATGTTTGCCGGCGTTTCTTCGGCTTCCGGATAATAGGTCCGCATCGCGAAATCCCAGCCGAACAGCAGAACTGCGCTCAGCACGACGGCGATGATTAGGTTACGCTGGTTGTCCAAGGTGAATGATCCGTCACGAATGTCTGTTGCAAAGCTTTTGCAAGGTTAGGTTATGGGGCATCATGGCACCGGGTCATGCCCGTGTCCCCCCCAAGGATGGCAGCGCAGTATACGCTTAGCCGCCAGCCATCCACCCCGAATTGCGCCATGCTTGTTGAGGGCTTCTATCGCATAAGCGCTGCAAGAGGGTTGAAAGCGGCAAGACGCGGGCAAAATCCGGCTTGGGCCAAGCTGCCAAAGTCGGGCAATGAAGATGAAAACATGTTTCACGTCACCCTGCGATTGCCCCCACGGTCACCTTGGCGAGGGCGCCGGGCACGGTCACCTTTACCTTCGGAAGCGCGCTGAAGTGCGATTTCAAGCTCTTGGGAGAGTTGGGCGAAGTCACGCTCGACCCCGCCTTCGCGGCCGATCAGCACGTGATCGTGATCAGGCAGGCCGTGCTGCGGCAAGGCCGCGCGCAACAATTCCCGGAAACGCCGTTTCATGCGGTTGCGCACCACCGCATTGCCGATCTTTTTTGTAACAGTAATGCCATATCGAACGCCCTGGCCGCCATTTGGCCCGGAATTTGGCCGCACGAGCAGTACGAATCCCGGCCGCGCAACGCGCAGCCCCCGATTCGCCGCGAGAAAATCCGCGCGCTTGGTGAGGGTGGTCGGCGTCATGGCGAGATAGATAGGTAGTGTTTCGGTTTTTGTCATGAACTCGCATCCGCGAGTTCGTCCTCCCGGCTGTTCCCTTCGCTACGCTACGGGGCCGGTCCGGCCGCGCGTTCGCGCTTGCCATCGCAAGAGCGACGGTTCTGGCGTGAGTTAGCGTATGTGTGGGTTTATTTCAGGCGCGACTAGCGACCGACAAAGGGCGACTGCCCGCCCGCAGGTGCCCCGAAGCGTAGTGGAGGGAATAGCGCCGAGGATGGCACGCCCGGATGGGCGGGCCGAGGAGAATCAGGCGCTAAGTTTCTTGCGGCCCTTGCGGCGACGGTTGCGCAGCACGTTACGGCCACCGACGGTGGCTTTACGGGCGAAAAAACCGTGGCGGCGTGCACGCACCAGATTGCTTGGCTGGAATGTACGCTTCATCGCGAAATACCTCGAATACTGAATAAAAAGGGCCGCCAATCGAAGGGCGGCCTCACAATGTTGAAGCGCTTACTGAAGCGCAGGACCCAAGTCAAGATAGGCGAGGCGGGGCGCAGCAGATTCTGCATCAGCCTTTTCGCGGATTTCAGGCTCGGCGGCAAGCTGCGTGTCACCACCAGCTTCAATCCAGCCGCGCATTTCCCTGCCGGTCAACCACATCGCGTCTTCAAACGGGACCGAATTGGTCATCGCGTAGAAGGCCGATGCCTCTGCCTCACCCATGCCCATTTCGGCATAATAATCGAGATAGCGGCGGTGTTCCGGCGCGCTCATCGGATAATCTTCTGCACCCATACCGCGATCATCCAGCCAGCCGTGGACGGCAAATTCGCTGTTCTCGTCGATCTCCCGGCGCACGCCGGCAACAAACAACTCCACTGCGCCCGAGCGAATCGAACCGCCTTCAGGAGCGCGGGTGACAATGCCGTTTTCGCGAATCATCCGGCCAAGCTGCAAATTGGCACGGTCATCATGTGTGCCCGGAGCTTCAATGAATTCCAGCGTATCGATTTCGGGATAAGCCGCCAGCACGCGCGCGAAATTCGCGGGCGAACGGTCTGTGGTGATGCCGACGAGCGCGGCGGTGTTTTCGTCCAGCACCCGGAAAGCCCCAAAGGCAGCGATAGCGCCGGTCTCCGCTGCTGCCTGCTGCGGCGAGACATAACGGCCTGCCGTGTGGGGGCCTGCGGTGTGAAGAGAGGTGTCCACCTCAATCCATTCCTCGGTCACGATCACGTGTTCCTGTGCCGCCACAGGCGTAGCGACCAGTGCGAAAAGCGGTGCCAGCAGGGCGGACAGAACAGGTAAACGCAAGGCCATCGCGCGATATGTGGCCATCACACCCTACGGAATGCCGAATTTTCGAGGTTGCTGCACTTTTAACCACGATGGCCGATACGATGGCCTCGACACAGCGAAACTGGCCGCTATCACATTGTCGCAAAGGGGTTTTCACTTGGTTTCATTGGTTTCGACCGTCGCCTATCTCGGGCTGGAGGCGCGCGCTGTTGAAGTGCAGTGCCAACTTGCTGCCGGGATGCCGCGCTTTTCCGTTGTCGGCCTGCCGGACAAGGCAGTGGGCGAAAGCCGTGAACGGGTGCAGTCAGCACTCAGTGCCATGGGACTTTCGCTTCCGCCCAAGCGGATCACCGTGAACCTTTCCCCTGCCGATCTGCCCAAGGAAGGATCGCATTACGATCTGCCTATCGCACTGGCATTGCTGGCGGCGATGGGCGTGGTCGATGCCGAATCGATGAGCGAATGGGTGGCCGTGGGCGAGCTGTCGCTGGATGGCCGCATCGTGCCCTGCCCCGGCGTACTGCTCGCGGCGCTGCATGCCAGCGAGACGGGCAAGGGCCTGCTATGCCCCAAGGCGCAGGGGCCGGAGGCACGCTGGGCAAGCGATGTGCGGGTCTGTGCCGCGCCCGACCTCACCAGCCTGCTGAACCATCTGAAGGGCAGCCAGCGCCTGCCCGATCCCGAACCGGGCGAAGTCGAGCCAGCGGCGCATGGGCCGGATATGCGGCAGGTGAAGGGGCAGGAAACCGCCAAGCGCGCGCTCGAAATCGCGGCGGCGGGCGGACATAATCTGCTGATGAATGGACCTCCCGGCGCAGGCAAGTCCATGCTGGCGGCGTGCCTGCCCGGCATCCTCCCCCCGCTCACCCCGGCAGAGGCGCTGGAGGTGAGCATGGTTGCATCAGTTGCGGGCACTTTGGAAGGCGGCAAGATCAGCCGCGCACGCCCTTTCCGCGCGCCGCACCATTCCGCCAGCATGGCCGCGCTGACGGGCGGCGGATTGCGGGTGCGGCCCGGGGAAGTCAGCCTGGCGCATCTGGGCGTATTGTTTCTGGATGAATTGCCGGAATTTCAGCGCGCCGTGCTCGATTCGCTGCGCCAGCCGCTGGAAACGGGCAAGGTCGATGTCGCGCGCGCCAATGCGCATGTGTCCTACCCGGCGCGGGTGCAGCTGATCGCGGCGATGAATCCGTGCCGCTGCGGCCATCTGGGCGATGCGGCGCTTGCCTGTTCCCGCGCACCGAAATGCGCAGTGGACTATCAAAGCAAGGTGAGCGGCCCGATGCTCGACCGGATCGATCTGCATGTCGATGTTGATCCTGTCAGCGCCGCCGACCTCCACTTGCCGCCATCTGCCGAGGGGTCTGCTGAAGTCGCCGCCCGCGTGGCCAAGGCCCGCACCCGTCAGACGGAGCGCGGTGTGCGCTCCAATGCAGAACTGGACGGTGATGCGCTGGAGAAATACGCGACACCTGACGAGGCAGGCCGCGCCTTGTTGATGCAGGCAGCCGAAAAAATGCGCCTCTCCGCGCGGGGCTATGTGCGGATGCTGCGCGTGGCCCGCACAATCGCTGATCTGGCCGGAGCCGAGCACGTGGGCCGTGTGCATATCGCCGAAGCGCTCAGCTACCGGAGGCAGGCGCCGAGGGCTTGATGGACGGTTTGCGAACGACTTTGAATTATGGCACGTAACCTTCGATGGCACGCAAGAGGTTGATCCGTTTCGGTTTAGCGGCCGCGTTCCTGGCAGCCTTCCCATTCGTGGCGCCGGTCGCCTGCACATCGCCTGATCGCGCTACTCAGACACTTCTTGCGCAAGGCTATACCGATATTCAGACCACAGGTTATGCCTATTTCGACTGCGGGAGTGATGATATCATCGCCACCGCATTTCAAGCGAACGGGCCATCGGGCCAAAGAGTTGAAGGAGCTGTTTGCTCAGGATTCTTCAAAGGCAACACGGTCCGATTGGATTAAGAGCGCGAGCCCCGCGAAGTCCGCTTTCCACTCAATACCGGATATGATGCCGTGGTCGCGCAGTTGCAGTCTTTGTGAAGTGCAATCCCGCCTAGCAGCAGTCTTCCTCACCCATTTTCGTGGACTGCCCAACAACCTCAGCCTTCGTATACGCCCCGCTGTGCCGGTCCACCGGCGTGCCCAGCTTGTCTGCCGTCTGCCAGCCCAGCTCTTCCCAGCTTAGCTCTCGCCCGTCATGCGCGCGGATGCCGATGGGGGCCACCGGCAAGCCATCGCGGCAATCGACCAGCACCAGATCAGCGTTGAAGTTCTCGGTATATCGCTCCCCCCACTGGCGCAGCGCGAGCATTGCGGGCAGCAGGCCAAGGCCCTTCTCCGTCAGGCGGTATTCGACCTTGCGCCGGTCCTCTTCGCACGGCGTCCGTTCCAGCACGCCGTGCCGCACCAGATTGGCGAGCCGGTTGGAGAGGATATTGCGGGCAATGCCCAGCTCACCTGAAAATTCCTCGAAATGATAGAGGCCATTGAAGGCGGCGCGCAAGATCAGGAACGACCAGCGCTCTCCCATCACTTCCAGTGCATGCGGAAGGCCGCAGCCTAGCTCACGTAGCGGTTCTCTTATTCCCATAAATGCATCTCTATCCCGCACTTCTCCTACAGGGAAATGCGGATATGCCAAAATATTCGCGCAAAAGGGTTGCGAAACGAAACTCTCCTAGATAGGTGGTGAATCACAACTGGTTGTCAAACGCAACCTACACTGATGTCCAGAAGGAAGATCCCATGTCACGTTTCGCAGTCACATCCCTTGCCGCTCTCCTGTCATTCGGTGCAATTGCCGCGCCTGTCACAACTGCGACCGCATCGTCGCAGGCGCGCGGGTCCTACTTCTCCGTACAGCTGGCAGAGCCGACCGACGAGGCGACTGCCATCGCAGGCGGTGTGGTGTTTGCTTGCGAAGGTGTGACCTGCACTGGCCCACGCAGCGGCGACCGTCCCTTGCGCGTATGCAGTGAATTGCGCCGGAAGGTCGGCACGATCGCCAGCTTTACTGCCAATGGCGAAGCAATTTCGGACAGTCTGCTGGCCCGCTGCAACGGCTAGGCCGCATCCACATTCCGCCGCCCCCTCTCCATCCTGGGCGGCACTCCATTGCCCCGGTACCTTCGCGTGCCGGGGCTTTTTTTGCGGGAATTAAAGCAGACCTCGCCGAGCCAGGTCTGTTTCAAGCCGCATGGCATCGGTGAAGACATGCCCTTGCCACCCACGTGCGGCGGCAGCGGCGATGTTTTCAGGCTTGTCGTCAATGAAGAACAATTGCTGTGGCGGCAGTGCAAAGCGCGTCTCTGCCAGTGCGTAAATCGCAGGATCAGGCTTTGCGAGTTTCTCCGTGCCGGACACCACGATATCCGTGAACAGGTCGAAGACTGGTTGCGTGGGGCGGAACATCGCCCAGAACTCGTGGCCGAAATTGGTCAACCCGAATACCGGTACGCCGCGGGCATGCAGCCGGCGGGCAAGATCATGGGTGCCGGGGACATTTCCTGGAATTGTCTCGTTAAAGCGTGTTGCGTAGGCGTGGAGGTGTTCGGCGTAGTCCGGAAATTCGGCAATCCGTTCCGGCACCATATCGGCCAGGGCGCGGCCTTCATCGTGCTGGTGATGCCATTCTTCAGTCACGACGTGGGTGACAAACCACTCCAGCTCTTCCGGGTCGCCTATCAGTTTCGCGAACAGGCAGCGCAAATCCCACTGCACCAGCACTCGCCCGACATCGAATACAACTGCTGTCACCTGCGTGCCCTCCAGACATGCAAAAAGCCCCCGTGGTGGCGGGGGCTTTGCAAAAGACCAACCATCTTGAGGCCAGCGCCGCGAATCACTCGCGCCGCAGAACCGATTAGCCCTGGCGGGCCTTAAAGCGACGGTTGGTCTTGTTGATCACATAGGTGCGCCCACGACGACGGATAACGCGGCAATCGCGGTGGCGGTTCTTCAGCGACTTGAGGCTGTTACGGATCTTCATGACAATTTCCTGCAAAAAATAAGCGGCACCGGAGATAGTCCCCGATGCCGGAATTTCAAGGCGGGCCAATATGGGCCGCGGGGGGCGAAGTCAACCCAAACCTACCCGGTCCGGCGAGCCATTAACCGCTAATATCCGCCAGCTTGCGCTCCCACGCGACGGCGTGAGCCACGATCGCATCGAGATCGGCGTGCTGCGGCTGCCACGGCAAGGTCGATTTGATGCGCGCGGGGTCCGAAATCAGCGAATCGGGATCACCGGCACGGCGCGGCCCAAGCACCCGGTTGATCTGCATATTGGTTACGCGGTCCACCGCATCCAGCACTTCGAGCACGGAGAAGCCCCGGCCATAGCCGCAGTTCATCGTCATCGATGTGCCCGGCTGCGCGATAAGTTCTTCCAAAGCCAGCACATGCGCTGCCGCCAGATCGCTGACATGGATGTAATCACGCACGCCGGTGCCATCGGGCGTATCGTAATCAGTGCCAAACACGCTTACGCTGTCACGCTTGCCCAGCGCGGCCTCTACCGCGACCTTGATCAGATGCGTCGCGCCAGCCGTCGATTGGCCGCTGCGCGCCTGCGGATCGGCGCCAGCGACATTGAAATATCTCAGCGCGCAGTAATTGATATCATGCGCCGCTGCCGTGTCCGCCAGCATCTGCTCCGTCATCAGCTTGGACCAGCCATAAGGATTGATCGGCGTCTTCGGCATGTCTTCGCGCACCGGCGATTCCTCGGGAATGCCATAGGTCGCAGCTGTCGAGCTGAAGATGAAGTGCGCGGCACCTGCCTTTACCGCCGCATCCAGCAAGGCGCGGCTCTTCACGGTGTTGTTGTGATAATATTTGAGCGGGTCTTCCACGCTTTCGGGTACCACGATGGAACCGGCGAAATGCATGATCGCTCCGTTGCCTTTGCCGATGCCCTGTTCGGCAAAGATCCGCGCGAGCAATGCCCCGTCCTCGATATCGCCTTCATACAGCGTCACCCCGTCAGGAACGGCAAATCTGAAGCCGGTGGTGAAGTTGTCGATCACCGCCACAGGCCATCCGCGATCAAGCAAGGCAAGGACGGCATGGCTGCCGATATAGCCGGCACCTCCGGTGACGAGAACGGGTATCTGCTTATCCATGGGGCCCAGCGGTTAGCATGATTGAACGGAGTGGCAATCGCTGAAATTGGTCTTTTCAGGCCCGCGTTAGGCACCGGGGCCGATCTGGTGCATTATGAAGGGTATGAAACAGCAAGCCATCATCCTCCTCGCCGCATGTGCACTCGCCACAGGCTGTGCAACGCCCGCCTATGTCTCTCCGGTCGAAGTGACCCGGTTTGTGGGCGATACGCCGACCTTTCTCGCCCAAGGGACCATTGAAATCGTCGCCGGCCCGGCAATGGACGGCGACTCGCTCGAATTCGGCGTTTACCGCGAAGCCATTCGGCAGGAACTGGAGGCGCTGGGATATCGCGTTGTCGCCAGCAATGGCGGACAAATCGCAATGTTGGATCTGGAAGCGTACGCAACCGAAGGCGAAGACCGGCGCGGAGGCGTTGGCGTTGGCGCCGGCGGTTCGACAGGTCGATATGGATCGGGCGTTGGCGTTGGTGTCGGTATCAATCTCAATAGCCTGCTCTCCGGCCCGCCAGCTGAACGCATCGAGCGGCAGATTTTTGTCGCCATCCGCTCGCCTGAAGGCGGCGCGAACCTGTGGGAAGGCCGCGCCAGCATGACAGCCACCAGCAACAGTGACTATGGCAGCGAGGCCGCCGCCGCATCGCGCATGGCCGACGCGCTGTTTACAGGCTTCCCTGGAAATTCCGGCGAGACTATCGAGGTAGAATGACTCAAGCCAATATCGTGATCGACGCCGCCTTCGACAGCGGCAATATCGAAACTGTGTCCGTTGACGGTGCAACCGCCCGTTTACGCATCCCGCGCGACCACAAGAGCGAATTTGCACAGTGGTTTCACTTTCGCGTGTCCGGCGCGGCAGGGCGCGAACTTGTGCTGCATATCGAGAACCTGAAGGAAAGCGCCTATCCCGGTGGCTGGCCGGGCTATGACGCCTGCGTATCCGAAGACCGCGATTACTGGGGCCGAGCCGACAGTTCTTACGACGAGGCCGCGGGCGATGGCACGCTGACGGTGCGGTATACGCCGGCATCCGACATGGCCTATTTCGCCTATTTCGCGCCCTATTCGATGGAACGTCATAATGATCTGGTGGCAGAAGCCGCCAGCGCGGAAGGCGTGGAATATCGCCGCCTTGGTGAAACGCTGGATGGCCGGTCCGTGGATTGTCTTGCCATGGGCGATGGCGACACGCAGGTCTGGCTTTATGCGCGGCAGCATCCCGGCGAAAGCATGGCCGAATGGTGGATGGAAGGGGCGCTGGAAGTGCTGACCGATCCCGCCGATGTCGTAGGCCGCGCTCTGCGCCGCCACTGCCGCATTCATGTAGTACCCAATTGCAATCCCGACGGTAGTTTTCGCGGCCACCTGCGCACCAATGCAGACGGCGTGAACCTGAACCGCGAATGGGCCGAGCCTAGTGCAAAGTCGTCTCCCGAGGTGCTCGCCATTCGCAATGCGATGGACGAAAGCGGTGTCGATTTCGCCATGGATGTGCACGGGGACGAAGCGATTGCCGCCGTGTTCCTCGCAGGGTTTGAAGGCATCCCTTCGTGGACGGACGAACAGGGAGAGAGCATGTACCGCTACCAGCGCATCCTCGACCGCCGTTGCCCCGATTTCCAGACCGCCAAGGGTTATCCCAAGTCAGCCCCCGGCAAGGCCAATCTGGCGATCAGCACCAATCAGGTGGCAGAGCGTTTCGGCGCCTGCGCGATGACGCTCGAAATGCCGTTCAAGGACAATGCCGACTGGCCCGATCCGGCGCAGGGCTGGAGCCCGGAACGCTGCAAACTGCTGGCGCGTGAATGCCTTGCGGCGCTGGTCGAATGGTTGGAAAGCGGCGAAGAGTGATTACAGAATGATCCTTGTCTGCGCGCCGTCAGCACTTCAGGGCTGCAGCACTACCCAGCGCATGTTCTGTCCGTTGGCAGGGTTTTTCAACTGGGCATTGGCCGTCCACAGCGTCCAGGGGCGGCCTGCATAATCGGGCTGTAACCAGTCATTCTCGAGCCACAGATTGCGCTCAATACGGGACGCGATGGTGTAGCTTTTTTCGAAGCTTTCGCTCACTTTCAAGACCACCGGCTGCCCGGCATGCCCTTCGACCTGGTTGATGAATGTGGTGAGTTCGCTTTCCAGCGCTGCTTCGACCACCGGATCACCGCATGCGCTGGCCGGTTTGTCGAGCGCGATGGCAGGCGGCAGCATTTCCGGATCACGCGGCACGATGGTAACGAAATTGGCCGCTTGCCGCTCTGCCGGGATGCACGGATCATACGCATGGATTGCGCCGTGCATGATGCCGGTATCTGCCAGCGCCGCCAGATTGCGGCCGAACAGATCATCGCGGCCATCGGCGCCGCTGCTAGCTTCCAAGTAAACGAAATCGGCGCGCGCTGTGCGCAGGGCGGAGATATCGACCGGCCCGTCTGCGGCTCCCATTGCGACGCCTTGCACCGGAAATTCCGCGCGCGACGGGCTCCAATTATGCGTTCGCCACCACAGGAACACGCCGGTGCCGACAAGCGCGAGCAGGAGGAGCGCCTCGATCCAGAAGCGCCAGACAGATTTCTTCTTCTTGCCCATCGGGCGCGACCTTCAATTCTGGATGTGTTGGCTGGGTAAGCGGATGTGGCGACAGGCAATCACCGAACTAGGTCATGCCTTGATATGCAGCACGCAAATTAATGTAAACAAGCGTCGCGCGGTTTCAAAATCGGTATCGACCTTGCCATCCAGCGCCTCTTCCAATTGCCGTGTGCCGCGGTCGTGAATGGCGCGGCGGGCCATGTCGATAGTTTCGATTTCCTGCGCGGATGTGCGCCGCAGTGCCTTGTAATAACTATCGCAGATGGCGAAATATTCACGCACCACGCGGCGAAGGCGGCCAAGACCCAGCCCGATTGTGCCCGCATCAGCGCCCGCGCGGTCTTTCAGGCCCAGCGCCAACATACCTTCGACAATGCCGAGATGGACGTGCCACGGGCCAGCATGACCATTGGCGATTGCGCGAAGCGGGCTGAAGAGATTGTCCTCCACAAGATCGCGCATTGCGACCTCGCGTTCTTTCTCGATCTCATCATTGCGCGCAATGACCGTCGCTTCATCGAGCGTGATCGCTTCGATCCGGTTGTCTGAACTCGTCTCCATCTCACCTCTCTCTTGGCCTAGCGCAGGGGTATATTGCAATTGCGAAAAGGAGGCGGCGCGAATTCGTCCCCGCTTTCCACAGGCATTGATGAAAAAATGTCGCAAGGTCTGCCTTGCCCGCGCCGCAACTCCCCCGCATTAGAGCGGCATATGTCAGACGAAGCCCTTCTTACCCGCAGTGATTCTAAATCCGCCGACGGCGCGCCTGCCGGCAAGGCTCTGCCCACCAATCTGGAGGCGGAAGCCGCCTTTATCGGTGCTGTGCTGATCGATAACCGGGTGCTGGAAGAACTGCCGATCGAACTGATGCCCAAGCATTTCTATGCGCCGGTCCACCAAAGGATATACGACCGTATCCTGATCAGCGTCGAAAAGCAGATGATCGTCACTCCGGTAACGCTCAAGCCCTATTTCGAAAATGATGAAGGGCTGAAAGAACTGGGCGGCAGCGCCTATCTGGCGCAATTGACCGCAGATGGCCAAGGCCTGCTTGCCCCGCGCGAACTGGCCCAGCAGATTTACGATCTTGCCCTGCTGCGCGAACTGGTTGGCGTGGGCCGCGAACTGGTGGAAAACGCGCTCGATACATCGCAGGATGTAGAACCGATGCGCCAGATCGAATCTGCCGAAGCGCGGCTGTTCGAAGTTGCCGAAGGCGCGGTGAGCGAAAACACCGGCACCAGTTTCCGCAGCGCATCGCACGAAGCGATCCGTATGGTCGAAGCGGCGATGAATTCCGGCGGCGGCCTCTCCGGCAAAACGACCGGACTGGAACTGATCGATAACAAGACCGCCGGCCTGCACAATTCCGATCTGATCATCCTGGCTGGCCGTCCGGGCATGGGCAAAAGCTCGCTCGCGATGAACATCGCCTTCAATTGCGCAGAAGAACACATGCGCTTCCAGCGCGATGGCGGCCCGCACAATTACGGCGCGCCAGCGGCCTTCTTCAGCCTGGAAATGAGCGCGGACCAGCTCGCCACGCGTATTCTGGCCGAGCAGGCAGAGGTGTCTTCCGAAGCTTTGCGCTCGGGCAAGCTCAACCGCGAAGAATTCCAGAAGCTGTCCTATGCGGCACAAAAGCTGTCCGAATTGCAGCTGTTTATCGACGATACGCCCGCACTGACGATTTCAGGCCTGCGCACCCGCGCCCGGCGGTTGAAGCGGCGGCATGATATTGGCCTGATCGTGGTCGATTACCTGCAACTGCTGCAAGGCTCCGGCCGGGCGAGCGACAACCGGGTAAACGAAATTTCTGAAATCTCGCGCGGATTGAAAACGCTGGCCAAGGAATTGCAGGTTCCGGTAATCGCGCTCTCGCAGCTCAGCCGCGCGGTGGAATCGCGCGAGGACAAGCGCCCGATGCTGTCCGATCTGCGCGAATCAGGCTCGATCGAGCAGGACGCCGACATGGTTTGGTTCATCTTCCGTGCCGAATATTACCACGAGGCATCGCGCCCCGACATGCCGAACGAAACCAGCTCCGAATCGGATCAGGAAAAGTACCGCGTGTGGGAAGACCGCTATCTGGAGCTGAAGAACAAGGCGACATTGATGGTCGCGAAGCAGCGCCACGGGTCCACCGGCAACGTGCCGCTACATTTCCAGAGCGAATTCACGAAGTTCACCTCGCCCAATATGAAGGATTATTCGGACTACGGGTTCGAATAGGGCCGCCAGGCCGATGGAGTTTGATCACGGCGCGGAAGTTCCATGCCTGCCTCGCGCCTGATCCGGAACAAATCTTAAACCTGCGTGACAAATTTGGCGGCGCGCTCTAGCGGTATTCGCGTGAACTCTCCCGAACATGAAGAAATCCGCATTGATGGAGCCCGCACGGCGGGCCCTGCCCCGATTGCTCCACCCCTGATCGATCCGCAGCAGCTGATGCGCGACCTGAAGGCATTTCGCGATCCGCGCCCGGTGCGCAGCGGATGGGAATTGGCGATTACGCTGATACCGTTCCTGTTGCTGTTTGCCGCTATCGTGACTGCGGTGGAGGCAGGCTATCTACTGGCGCTTCTCTTGACGCCGGTTGCGGGGCTCTTTCTGCTCCGGTTGTTTATCATTCAGCATGACTGCGGGCATGGCGCGTTCTTTCGCGGCAGGGCGGGCAATGATTGGTTCGGCAGAGCGCTGGGCGTCTTCACTTTGACGCCCTACGATTGCTGGCGGCGATCCCATGCGCAGCATCACGCCGCTACTGGCAATCTGGATGCCCGCGGAATTGGTGATGTGGACACGTTGACGGTCCGCGAATTCCAGGAACGTGGCCGCTGGCAGCGCTTCCAGTACCGTCTGTACCGTCATCCGCTGGTTCTGCTGGGTCTCGGCCCTGCCTATCTGTTCCTCCTGCGGCACCGGCTTCCGATTGGCCTCATGAAAGAAGGGCGGAAATATTGGGTCAGCGCGCTCGCGACCAATCTGGTGACCGCGATGATCCTTGTCTTGCCGATTTATCTGGCTGGTTTCGGCGTTACAGCGATGGTGTTTTTCCCCGTGCTGCTGACCGCCGCGTCGACAGGTGTGTGGCTGTTCTACATCCAGCACCAATTTGCAGATGCGCATTGGCATGAAGAATCCGATTGGTCGTTCCACGATGCGGCCTTGCATGGCAGTTCACACCTCGACCTGCCGCCTGTCTTGCGCTGGTTTACCGGCAATATCGGCATCCATCATGTCCATCACCTTGCCAGCCGAATTCCGTTCTACCGCCTGCCCGAAGTGCTGGAAAAGCATCCGGCTTTGCGCGATCTGAACCGGTTCACGGCACTGAAGACGATCAGCGCCTTGCGGCTCGCCTTGTGGGATGAAGGTCAACGAAAGCTTGTGACTTTCCGCGAAGCAGCCCGCATTTCAGCCGCGGCCTGAAGGCGAGGCAACTCCTGCCGGGATGCGCAACTGGGCCGAAACCGGTCATTTGCGACCCGTTTATAATCCCAGGTTGAGCCGCCGCGTCACGGTGTAGTCCAGAACGCCGACCAGCAGCCAGCTGAGCCACCACTTGCCGCGCGTCCATAATGTCGCCCGTCTGGCATGGTCTTCGGGCGTGATCTCGTCGCTGGCATCCAGATGGCCGTGAATGAACTTGCGCATGGTTTCTGCCAGCGCCGCGTCTTCTATCCGCAGCACGATTTCCAGGTTGAGATACAGGCTGCGCATGTCGAAATTGGCGCTGCCCATGTAAACAGCATCGTCCAGCACCAACAGTTTTGTGTGCATCTTGCAGGCCTGGAATTCGTAAATCCTTGCACCCGCCTCCAGCAGTTTCTTGTACAGCGCGCGGCTGGCGCCGATGGTCGCGCTGTTATCGCTTTTTCCGGCCATCACCAGATTGGTCTGCCCTTTGCGCGCGATCTGCCTGATCATGTGACGCAGTTTCTTGCTGGGCGAAAAATAGGCCATCATCATGTCCAGCTTTTCCCCCTGCCGCAGGTCCTGCCGGATACAGCGCGCCCAGCTGGAAAGGCCCTTTGTCGGGCCGCCAATCAGCAATTGGACTGGCCCCTGCCCGCCATCCCATTCGCGCACCCGGCGGCGAATGTCGCGGAACTGGGCCTTGTCATCGCTGGCCCATGCCTTCAGTTCGCCAAACCATTTGGCAACCTGCCCCACCACGCTGCCTTCCAGCCGAAAACCAAGATCATTCCAGCCATTTTGCTGCGGCGGAGCGAAGTAATCGTCCTCGACGTTAAAGCCGCCCATCATCGCAACGCTGTCGTCCGCAACCACGATCTTCTGGTGATTGCGAATCAGCGCACGGTGGGACCATCTGGCCATGAACAGATAGTAGGTGCCGCCCGCTTCCCGCAGTTCGTCAAAGAATTTTTCGTCCACACTGGCACCGAACCCATCGACAATCAGCGTCACATCCACTCCGCGCCGCGCGGCCGCCACCAATGCATCGCGCACTGCCGTGCCGACTCCGTCGGGCGCGAAGATATAGAACGCGATTTTCAGGCTTTCCTGCGCACCGGTTATGATATCCAGCAGGGCCGCCCGGCGATCCTTGCCCGCAGGGTAAAAGGTGAAAGACTGCCCCTGTGCTTCTGCGGCAAAAGGCTCCGGATCGGCGTAGGCGGGCAAATCCGCAGCTGCTGGGTTCGATAGCATTTGGTCCATCTGTACCTGATAGCACGCTTCGCCCTGCGGAAAACCTTGACTGACATGCCGTTCCCGCCTAAATGACACGCTTTCCGAAAACACCAGACTATCGGAGTGCCCATGGCGCGCGTTACCGTCGAAGATTGTGTCGACAAGATTCCAAACCGTTTCGATCTCGTCCTGCTTGCCGCTCAGCGCGCGCGGGAAATTTCCGGCGGTGCCGAACTTACCATTGACCGGGACCGGGACAAGAACCCCGTTGTGGCCCTGCGTGAAATCGCAGAACAGACGGTCAAGCCGAAGCATTTGCAGGAATCACTGGTCCAGTCGCTGCAGACGATTCTTCCCGATGAAGAAGACGAAGCTGACGATATCGGTTCGTTGAGCCAGTCGGCCGAAGCCATGCGCCTGTCCGCATCTGCGCCAACCCGGTCCACCTCGATCGGTGCCGACTACGACGGCTAAGGCGCCAACGCCGTTTTTATCAAGCCAAGGGGCCGCGCCGAAAGGTTGCGGCCCCTTGCTTTTGCGCCATAGATTCGCCGTGCGTCTATTTGCCGATGAAGGGCTGCTTTAGCGCGAAGCCAAGCTGCGCAGGCCGTTCATCCTGCCATTCTTCCAGCCCGATAGTCATCTGCGCCTGCGGATCATGTGGAAGTGCACGGTATGTGCCAAAAAGCCTGTCCCACAGCGACAATGTGGTGCCGTAATTGCTGTTGGTCTCCACCATTCGCGCCGAGTGGTGGATGCGGTGCATATCGGGCGTCACAATCAGCTTGCGCACCATCTTGTCCATCCGGGCCGGAAGCGCGAAATTGGCATGGGTGAACAAAGTGGCGACGGCAAAACCTACTTCGAATACAAACACCGCCATCACAGGCGCTCCTAGCGCGATCACCACAGCGCATTTGTAGGCCATCGACAAAAGTATCTCGGCCGGGTGAAAACGTGCAGCGGTAGTCACGTCGAAATCGCGGTCGGTGTGGTGCACACGGTGAAGGCGCCACAGCAATGGGACACGGTGCGTCGCCCAATGCTGCACGTAAAGCGCAAGGTCGAGCACGAGCAGCGTTGCTGTGAAAGCCAGCCATGCGGGTGCTTCCAAAACGTTGAACAGGCCCCAGCCGCGCTCCTGCGCCAGCACCGCCGCGCCAACCAGAGCCAGCGGCAACAGCAGGCGGATTGCAGCGGTGTCGATAAAAAACAGCGACAGATTGGTCAGCCGGCGGCGGCCGCGCGGAAGTACGTAGCCCCGGACAGGCGCGCTTATCTGCACAGCCAGGAACACAAAGAAAGCGGTGCCGACAATGCAAAGGCCAATCAGCGGCAATTGGTTCAGGGTGATGTCCGGCGCGATGTTCAGGGTGATGTTCGGGGCGATGTTCATGCTCGTTATGTGGCTGCCCGTCAGCAGTCGCACAAGGTGAGACTTGGCCCCGATTGCCACGACGCGATGCAGCCTATAGTGCAATGCGTTACAAACGGAGACGATATGAGCGATCTTCTGGATGGAATTGGTACAGCGACCGAAGGCGGGCTCTTCGCGCGCGCATTGGAACCGGATTCCGGTGCCCGAAAGCCGCATCCGGATCAGCCTGAAACCTGCCTGAACTGCGGCGCGCAGTTGACCGGTGCCTATTGCCAGGCCTGCGGCCAAAAGGGCCATTTGCATCGCACGATTGGTGCGTTCATGCACGATCTGCTCCACGGGGCGCTGCATTTCGAAGGCAAACTGTGGCGCACACTGCCTGTCTTGATATTCAGACCGGGCAAGTTGACCCGCCGGTATATCGACGGGGAACGCGCGCGCTTCGTATCACCCATGGCGCTGTTCCTGTTCGGCGTATTCCTGATGTTCGCCGTGTTCCAAATGGTTGGGCTGACCGCACCGAGCGATATCGACCCCGAACAGGCTTTTGAAGACACGCTGAGCGACGCGCACGCAGCGGCCGAGACAGAAATCGGGGTAATCCGCAACGATCTTGAAACGCAAGATTTGAACGACGCCGAGCGAGCGGAGTTGGAAGAGCGTCTGGCCCTGCTGGAGACCTATCTGGGAGAGAACCCCGATGCCGAGCGTTCGATAGCCGGCGACTTATTGAGAGGCATCCGCGACGGGGCGAGCGGAGAACGTGATGGCGCGGCAACATATCCAGCCAAGACCAGCCCTGCGGCAGATCAGAATGACGAGAGGATCGATCTTGCCGAAGGTGGCGGAACCGCAGTGTCGCTTGCCAGCGAAGAGACCGGGGTGGACTTCATCGATAGTGCCGTGGCCAAATGGCGGGCCAATCCAAGCCTGATGCTCTACAAATTGCAGGCCAACGCCTACAAATTCAGCTGGCTTCTGATCCCCATTTCCATACCCTTCGTGTGGCTGCTGTTCGCGTGGAAGCGGCGCTTCAAAGCCTATGATCACGCAATTTTCGTAACTTACTCGCTGAGCTTCATGACGCTGCTGTTTGTCACCGCATCACTCGTTGCGAATGCCGGCGCGCACGAGATTTTCGTGGTGCTGCCGCTGCTGATCATCCCGCCTGTTCATCTCTACAAACAATTGCGCGGTGCATACGAATTGTCGCGCTTCGGCGCGTTCTGGCGATTGCTGGTGCTCAGCGCGTTCATCTGGATTGTGGCCGCGTTGTTCTTCCAGATTCTGTTCCTGCTTGGATCGACGTGAGCGGAACCCGCGAATTCCTGCACCGGGTGGACGGCATCCGGAGGGAAGCCCAGTGGGTGACGACCCGTCCTGCCGATTTGCGCGCGGCAACATTCCTCGATGGACGGGAGACATTCTGGAGCGCGCAGCGGGTGGAAGCGATTGCCGCTCGCCAGCCTGAAGCTTCGCCGGCGTGCCGGATGATCTTTCACACCGGCTTTTGCGGATCGACCCTGCTCGCCCGCCTGCTGGATTCACCCGGAAGCGTGCTGGTGCTGAAGGAACCGCAGGCGCTTACAGATATTGCCAGTCAGGCCGCTCACATTCCGGCTGCACGAACAAATGATCTGCTGAGCTGGACGCTTGCTCAGATCACAGCGATCGCCCCCGCCGGGGAGGCACTGGCGATTAAGCCATCAAACTGGGTGAGCGGTCTCGCCCCGGCGCTTGTGGCAGGCGGACAGGTGGCGTGCGCGGTGTTCCTGACGATGGAACTGCGCCCATTCCTGCGCGCGGCTTTTCGCGGTGGCCGGGACAGGCTGGCCCATTGCATGCGCCTGGCAGAATTGCTCGCTCCGCAGCTGGAGGAGGGTGAATGGCTGATGCAGCGCGCCATGGCCGATGCTGCCGATCCGCTGGACCGTGCCGCACTGGTTGTCGCGCTCGCGCATCGCTTCCAGCTACAGTTGTTTGACCGCGCCCAGGATGGTCTTCTGCCCGCGAATACCGCGCGCATCGATCACGCCGAGCTAATTGCCGATCGCCGAGCAGCAGTGCAGCGTGCGGCAACGGCGCTGGGCCTTCCGCCGCCTGCGGAAAACCCGGCCGGTCTGGATCTGGTCGCCCACGCCAAAGACCCGGGCCGCCGTTATTCACTTTCGGAGGAGGACGAGGCGAACCGCGAAATAGAACTGCACCACGCCCACCGGTTCGATCTGGCGCTGGATTGGCTGGAAGGGATCAGGGTTTGAGTATTTGAGCGCTAGCGCTGTTCTGACCGGCGCAGCCAGCCGGTGACCGAATACCGGCGATAGGGCGTTGCGCGGGTTACCTCTGACACAGAGTGCATCTGCGGCACGGCAAACAGATTCAGCCGGTTGAACCCCGGCACTATCGCGTCTGCGCCATGGCCGTCGGCATCATGCATCAGGAACAGGCCACCCCATTCGATCCGCCATTGCGGATTAAGACTCATCACATAGGCGGCGCTGCGGTGTTTGCCTGCCACGTCATCATCATGGCGGGTCAGGAAATCGCCGGGGGCATAGGCTGTGGCTTGCGCATCAGCGAAGGCGATGGCCGCATCACCAGTAATGAATCGCAGCAATTCGCGGGCCGGGCCGTGCGATAGAAATCGCGCGAAGGCAAACACCAGATCATCGGACGCGGCGCGAACGGTATCATCATCAGGCACGCGCAGGGTTTCGTAGCGAAACTGGAAATCATGGCGCGCCCCGGCATATACCGCCTGATCCAGCGCTTCCTTCTGCGGCGCGTCCAGCCCTGCCTGGGCGGTACGGTCGAATTCAAAAATCTTGTCCGCACCGCTGTTGATCACCTGTTGCCAGTCAGTGCGTTCACGCAGCAATTGATACAATGCCTGAGCCTGATCCGGCTGGACGAAAGGCGCAATGGTCACACGTCCCGTGCGGGCGTATTCACCTGCCAATGCGGCTGCATCAATTCCCTCGTGGAGGGAGAATTCGCCCGCCAATGCCGTTCCCCTTTCGCCTGCCGTATAGGATCAGGCTCCCTGTGGCGCCTCGTCACTGCCGCCGAAGCGCTTGCCAGCCTTGGGGATGGCAGAACCGTGTGTCGGTACAACAGGGATCGGACCGCTTGGTGCATCGGGGCGATCAATCTTGCCGTCTTTCAGCAGCGAAGTAATCTCGTCGCCTGTCAGGGTTTCATACTCAAGCATGGCCTGAGCGAGAAGGTGCAGCTGGTCCTCATGCTCTTGCAGCAGGTCGGTGGCGCGCTTGTGCGCCCCTTCGACAAGGTCCTTGATTTCCTGATCAATGAGCTTGTTGGTTTCAGCACCCGCCATTGTCCGCGTGGTTTGACCCATGCCGAGATAGCCTTCCTGACTCGATTCATACTGGAGCGGGCCGAGCTTGTCGGACATGCCCCACTTGGTCACCATGTTGCGCGCCAGATCAGTGGCATACTGGATGTCGGAGCTTGCGCCGCTCGACACTTTATTGTGCCCGAAAATTATCTCTTCCGCCACGCGGCCGCCCATACTGACAGAGAGGTTCGCATGCATTTTGTCGCGGTGGTACGAGTAATTGTCGCGTTCCGGCAGACGCATCACCATGCCAAGGGCACGACCGCGCGGGATGATGGTGGCCTTGTGGATCGGGTCCGATGCCTCTTCATGGACGGCAACGATGGCATGGCCAGCCTCATGATAGGCGGTCATCTTCTTCTCGTCTTCGGTCATGACCATGGACTTGCGTTCCGTGCCCATCATCACCTTGTCCTTGGCGTCTTCGAACTCCTGCATGGCGACAAGGCGCTTGTTACGGCGCGCAGCCAGCAAGGCAGCTTCGTTCACGAGATTGGCAAGGTCTGCCCCAGAGAAACCGGGCGTACCGCGCGCAATCGTGCGCGGGTTTACGTCAGGCGCCAGCGGCACTTTCTTCATGTGGACGGCAAGGATTTTCTCGCGGCCATCGATGTCGGGAATCGGCACCACAACCTGACGGTCAAACCGGCCCGGGCGCAGCAGCGCGGGGTCCAGCACGTCGGGGCGGTTGGTCGCCGCGATGATGATGATGCCTTCGTTGGCTTCAAAACCATCCATTTCGACCAGCAGCTGGTTCAGCGTCTGCTCGCGCTCGTCATTGGAATTGCCAACGCCGTTGCCGCGGTGGCGGCCCACAGCGTCGATTTCGTCGATGAAGACGATGCACGGCGCGTTTTTCTTGGCCTGTTCGAACATGTCGCGCACGCGGCTCGCGCCGACGCCAACGAACATTTCGACAAAGTCGGAGCCGGAAATGGTGAAGAACGGCACCCGCGCTTCGCCTGCAATTGCGCGGGCAAGCAGCGTTTTACCAGTACCGGGTGAGCCAACCAGCAGCGCGCCCTTGGGGATCTGGCCACCCAGCTTCGAGAAGCGTTGCGGATCACGCAGGAATTCGACGATTTCCTGCAATTCTTCGCGGGCTTCATCGATGCCTGCAACGTCTTCAAACGTCACACGGCCCTGCTTTTCGGTGAGCAATTTGGCCTTGGATTTGCCGAAACCCATCGCCCCGCCAGCGCCGCCGCCCTTCTGCACCTGACGCAGCGCGAAAAACGCGATGCCGAGGATCAGCAGAAACGGAAGCGTGTTGATCAGCAGCGCGATCCACAGATTGCCCTGCTCCGGCTGGGTACCGGTGTACTGGACACCTGCGTCTTCCAACTGCTCGGTCAGGCGAGTGTCGCCCGGTACCGGAGTGGTGGAGAACCGCTCATCATTGCCCAAAACGCCCGTAATGCGATCGGAAGCGATGGTGACTTCGCGAACGCTGCCTTCTTCCACCTTCTCTTTGAAGTCGGAATACAGGATCGGCGTACCGGGCACTTCACGATCGCCCCCAAACATGGAGACGGCCAGCAACAGGGCCAGGAAAATGCCGCCCCAGACAAAGAGACTCTTCATCCAGGGGTTCGGTGTTTCTTCAGGTTCGCGATTCTCGCTCATGCGCAGGGCATCCTTTCGTGACCTCCAATGTAGGCGCACACGGGTGAATGGCAAGATAACGCGAACACGGGATTTGGACGGCATTTTCGATTGCTGTGAACGGCTGACCGCGCTGCGGAACGGCAGATTCGTCAAGCCCGCCAATCATTATGACAAGGTTCCTTGACTTATTTGCGAATCGTGTCTAGGTTCCTTTACATAAATTCAAGGAGGCTTGATATGATCAGGATTTACGAAGCACTCGGGCTTGCGGCCATCATGATTGGCATTGCACTTCTCAACGTGGCTGGTCTGGTTTCGGACGATGCCGCGCAAATGGCATTCATCACTATACCCGGCGTGACAGCCATCATGATTACGAGAGGCCAGCGCGGATGTACGCCTTGCTCGCCGTTTAGCCGGTTTGGAGGCAAGTCATGAACGCCAGTTCGCGCGCGAAGCCTGAAAAGCTGCGCTATCTGATCCGGATTGCACTGGCGATGGCGCTGTATCTCGGCTCGCTTTTCGCCGCCGAAATCCTGATCGAGGATCGCGGACTGTCAGGGTGGCCAGCCTATATGCTGGCTGCCCTGCCCGGCCTCGCCTTCGCAGCAGTCTTCTGGATCTTCGTGCGGCTCATCGTTGAAGAACGGGATGAGTTTTTCCGCATGCTTTATGTGCGCCAGTTGATGGTCGCGACCGGCATTGCCTTGACTGCCGCAGCCGTCTGGGGGTTCCTCGAAACCTATATGCCGGTACCGCATGTGCGCGCATTCTGGTGGCCCACGATCTGGTGCTTCGGCCTTGGTATCGGGGCGATCTACAACAAGATCACGATGGGCACCTTCGGGGAGTGTGCATGATGACGAGCGCAGCACACAGACACAACAAAGCCAATGCGAAACCAGGCATATGGGCTGGCCTGTTCGGCGCGAATGTCGCCGTTATCGCGGTACTGCACATCACCGGGGCCCTTGAGGGTGCGGCCCCCTTCATACTCTACGCGCTGAATTTCACGCTGCTGATCCCGCTGGTTCGAACAATATATCAGCGGCAGGAACAACAAGGCGCGATGAGCCCCGCGATGCGCAGCTACAACCGCCGGTTCTTCAGCTTCAGCGCGCTCTATATGGTCGTGATGCTGGCAGCCTCTGGCCTGTATGACAAAATGGCCGAGGGATCGGCAGTCGTGTGGCTGCTGGCCATCGCCCCGGCGCTTGCCGCCATGGGAATGATCTGGGCGATGTACCGCTATTTGCGCGAAGAGGCAGACGAATATCTGCGCCAGCGCGCCGTCAGCGCCGCGATGGTAGGCCTCGGTTTCGTGCTGGTCTTGGGCACAGGCTGGGGCTTCCTGGAAACCTTCGGCCTCGTACCGCATATCTGGGCTTGGTGGGTCTTCCCCGCATGGGCGATTGGCCTTGGCATCGGCATGGCGCGGCCTGAACGGGATGCTGGAGACCTGCCGTGAAGAACCGCCTCCGCGTCCTTCGGGCGATGCGAGAATGGAGCCAGCAGGAACTGGCGGACCGGCTGGAAGTCAGCCGCCAGAGCGTGAATGCCATTGAAACCGGCAAATACGATCCGTCACTGCCTCTCGCGTTCAAAATCGCCGATGTGTTCGGCCTGCAAATCGAAGAGATTTTCCTGCGCGATGTCGCAGAACAAGCGGCTGAATAACCGCGCAATCAGAGGATCTTGTCATGACGCCTTTCTTCAACCGGCTTCGGCCGGAACGCCTGTTCTTTGCCTATGCCTCCGTGCTGTTACTGCTGGCAGGAGTGACGCTCCTGATAGCTCGTCCGGCGGCGGCACAAGACGCATCCGGGCCGGTTCGTTTCAGCGTGGAAGTGAGCGGGGAGGGACCCGATGTCCTCTTCATTCCAGGACTTTCGACCAGCCGGGAAGTCTGGCGTGATACGGTGGACGGGCTGGATGGCCACCGCGCCCATCTGATCCAGCTGCGCGGCTTTGGCGAGGACGCAGGGGTCAATGCCCGGGGGCCGATCATGCAGCCTGTCGTGAACGAACTGGCGCGCTATATTCGGGACAATGATCTACGTCAGCCCGCTGTTATCGGTCATTCGCTTGGCGGTTTGCTGGCGATGAAGCTTGGCGTATCGCATCCTGATCTTGCAGGCCGGATCATGATCGTCGACAGCATGCCGTGGTTTGCGGTGATTACCGTCATTCCGGGCACCGAACCGCAAATGACCGCAGTCACGGCGCAGGCAGAACAGATGCGCGCCATGATGCTGGGTCTTTATGGTCAGGAGATACCCGAAGCGGCAAATGACGCACTGCTGCGAAGCTATATCGTCGATCAGACCAATTTACCGCTTCTTCGCGAATGGACTGCCGACGCCGACCCCCGTGTGACCGGGCAGTTGTTCTACGAAGTAATGATTGCGGACATGCGACAAGATATTGCCGCCATCACTGTGCCGGTTACTGTGATTTATCCGCACCGCCCCGGTGCGATGCCGCAAGAAAGCGTCGCCGCCTTTTATCGCCAGCAATATGCCGCTTTGCCGGCCGCGCAGCTTGTCGGTATCGGTCCAGCGGCGCATTTCGTGATGGTCGATCAGCCGGAGGCGTTTCGCGAAACGCTCCAGATGTTCCTCTCGGGCCAATAACAACGGCTTTGGGTAAATGCGCAGGTTTCGACCAGCAACCGGCACAAATGAATCCCGCAATACTGGAAAAGCGCGGCGCGTTGTGCAAATCGCAACAATCACGCACTAAACGGCAGCGTACTGGACGCTGCACACTCTTTCAAAAGGTCACACATGCTGCTGCCTACGCGCACGGTCGAAAAGGTTTGGGGCAAGGATGTCCTGCCCGCGCCATTCGTCGCGCCAGAAGGTGTCCGTGTGGGCGAAATCTGGTTTGAACCGCCGGAAAATTTGCCGGAACTGCTCGTCAAATACCTCTTCACCAGCCAGAAACTCTCGATTCAGTGCCATCCCGATACGGTACAAGCGCGGGCTGCTGGTGTGGGCCGTAGCGGAAAGGAAGAATGCTGGCTGGTGATCGCTGCCGAAGCGGGCGCAACGCTGGGTGTGGGCTTCGATAATGAAATCGGCGCCGCAGCCATGCGCGGCGCAGCGCTGGATGGTTCGATAGAGGATTTGCTGACCTGGCACGTAGTGCAGGCGGGCGATTTCTTTTACATTCCGGCAGGCACGGTCCACGCAATCGGGCCCGGCTGTTCGATTATTGAAATCCAGCAAAACTCGGACATTACCTACCGGCTCTACGATTACGGCCGCCCGCGCGAATTGCATCTGGACGAAGGTTTGGCTGTTGCACGCGGAATCCCGCATCCGGAAACGCTGCGCGGCAGCATACCACAAAACGGTCATGCGACGCTTGTCGATGGCCCGCACTTCCGCCTCGATCTGGTGGACGGCATCGCCGATGACGGCCTGCTGTATGCCTATGCTGAAAGACTGCTGGTCGTTCCGCTGTCGGGCGATGTGCTGGTCACAGGCAATGTCGTCAAGCCCGGCGAATGCGCCTATGCACCCGGGCTTGCGAGCGTCACATTTGCCCCCACTGGCAAATGCCTGGTGACCGCACCGATAGGCTGATTACACCACCCCGAATGCCAGCATCGCGTCGGCAACTTTCTTGAAGCCTGCGATATTTGCACCCTTCACATAGTCCACGTGGCCTTCGCCCTGATCACCGTACTCGACACATTTTTCATGGATGTCGGCCATCAGTTCGGTGAGCATGTCGCCCAGACGTTCCTGGTTCCAGCTGATGCGCTCGGAATTCTGGCTCATTTCGAGGCCTGAAACCGCAACGCCGCCGGCATTGGCCGCTTTGCCAGGGCCGTACATGATCTTGGCGTCGTGGAAGACTTTAACCCCGTCCAGCGTGGTCGGCATATTCGCGCCTTCGGATACGGCGATGACGCCGTTTTCCACTAGCTCTTTCGCTTCACCTTCGTTCAACTCGTTCTGCGTGGCACAAGGCAAGGCGACATCGCACGTTACATCCCAAGGCCTTTTGCCGTCGTGATAGGTCGCGCCGGTGAAATGGTCGGCATATTCGCTGATCCGGCCGCGCCGCTCGTTCTTCAAACGTTTGACCCAATCGATCTTCTCCTGATCGATGCCATCAGGATCGTGAATGAAGCCGCCTGAATCGGACAAGGTCAGCACCTTGCCGCCAAGCTGGACAATCTTCTCGGCCGCATGGGTGGCGACATTTCCTGAACCGGAAATTACCGCAGTCTTGCCTTCCACATCATGCCCTGCATGTTTGAGCATGTTCTGCAGGAAATACACGGCGCCATAGCCAGTCGCCTCGGGCCGCATCTGCGATCCGCCATATTCCGTGGCCTTGCCTGTCAGCACGCCTTCCCAGCGGCCTGTCAGACGTTTGTACTGGCCGAACATATAACCGATTTCACGCCCGCCCACGCCGATATCGCCGGCAGGCACATCGGTATTGGGGCCGATATGGCGGTACAGCTCGCTCATGAAGCTCTGACAGAAGCGCATCACTTCGGAATCGCTTTTGCCCTTGGGATTAAAGTTGGATCCGCCCTTGCCCCCGCCCATCGGCAGACCGGTGAGCGAGTTCTTGAAAGTCTGCTCGAAGGCGAGGAATTTCAGCACGCTTTCATTCACGCTGGAATGGAAGCGGATGCCGCCCTTGTAAGGGCCAATGGCGTTATTGTTCTGTACCCGCCAGCCGCGCTGCACGCGGATGTTGTGCTCGTCATCTTCCCAACACACACGGAACGATACAATACGGTCGGGTTCGGCGATGCGGCGAAGGATTTGCGCGGTGTGGTACTGTTCCTTGTCTTCGATGAATTCGAAGATGTCCTGTGCCACTTCCTGCACTGCCTGGATGAATTCGGTTTGCCCGTGATTGCGCTTCTTCACGCCCTTCATGAACTGATCCAGATCAACGTGACGATCGTATACTGAAGCCATATCGCGGCCCTCCCCTTATGCCGTTATAATTTTCTGTTCCCGCTGCACTATGGCGCGTTTTTTCTCCAATGATCAATGCCTGCACGCTTGCAAATGCATAGTCGCGCGCTGCAAGAGAGGATGAAAGAGGGGGATTTAGTGGCACGGGAAGCGCCTTTGCGCATGATAAACAGCGGTTGGCGCAGTGTGCGTGAGGCCGGACCCAAACGGCTGGTGCTGACAGGCCTGCTGCTGCTGCTTGCGCTGTTGCTTGCGCGGTTCAGTTGGGATGTGCCTTTCACCGGGCAGGCGGAGCGTGCGCTGTATGATTCCCGCGCTTACACCTTGGCTCAGGAGGTGGAAGGCGATGACCGCGTAACGATGGTCGTCTACACCGATCAGACCCTGTTCGATTACGGCAAGCGATCCCCTCTCCCGCGGGATCTGCTCGCCAATGCTTTGACCGCGATCGATGCCATGGGAGCAAAGGCCATTGGCATCGATATCCTGTTCGATCAGCCGCAGGCAGAAGACGAAGAATTGATCGCTGTGCTGCAATCCATGCGGACCCCGGTGGCAGTTGCCTTTGCCGAAACGGAAACAAACGCTGCCGATATCGAATATTTTCAGCAAGAATATCTGGTTGAATTCCTGAACCGGCTGGAGGGCAGCAATGCCCGCCCTGCCAGCATCAGGCTGGACGACCAATACGGCGCTACCCGCGTTTGGCCGCAAGTTTTCGATCACTTGCCGCCGGTTCTGGGCAGAGTGATGCTGGAGGACGCAGGCCAAGGCCCGCTGACCATGCCCGGTTACGAAGGCGGCATCCGCTATCGGCATACCGCGCTGGAAAGCCAGATTGATGCAGAGACCGGGCAGGCGATGGACGCAACATCGATCTTCCCCATGCTCGACATTACCCTGTTTGCGGATCCGGCGCTGCTGGAAATCCCGGCCATCGCTGAGGAAATTCGCCCCGCGATCGAAGGCAAATACGTGCTGATCGGCGGCGATCTGACAGACTTCGACCGGGTCGAAACCACCTTCACAAGCATTGATGGTGAAACACCTCCAGGGCTGGAAGTTCACGCCGCGCTGATCGCGCAAATGCTCGACGGCGCCGCGCTTTCACCGATCTCGCCTTACTATCTGTGGGCGCTTGTCATCCTGGTGGTGATCGCCGCGACGCTGACTGCGCTGCTGGAGCTGCGCGACTGGCGCATCTTGCCGCTGCTCGCCGGCCAGATACTGCTGTTCATCGGTCTGCCGTATTTCCTCCACGCGCGCGGGGTCGACACATATGGCTTTCCAGCCATCGGCCCGGCGCTTGGCTGGGTCATTGCCTTCACTGCCGTCACCAGCGCGGCGCGCGCATCGGGCGCAGTGCAGCGACGTTTTGCGCAGGGTGCATTGGGCAAATATCTGCCGCAGAGCATTGCGGATGAAATCATCGAAAAGCCCGAATTGCTGAGACTTGGCGGAGAAAAGCGTGAGATTTACGTGCTTTTCTCCGATCTCGAAGGCTTCACCAAGATGAGCCATGCGGTCGAACCGGAAATGGTCGCCAAATTGCTCAATCGCTACCTCGAAATGCTCAGCCAGGTCGTGCTTGATCATGATGGCATCCTCGACAAATTCGTGGGCGACGCTGTCGTCGCATTCTGGGGTGCGCCCATTTCGCGGCCCGATGATGCCAGGCGTGCGGCAGAGGCCGGTTACGCCATCTGGCAGGCAGGCGAAGCGTTTCGCGCGGAGGTCGCCGCGATGGACCCGGATCTGCCCAAGATCGGCAAGACCCGTGTGGGCCTGCATTTCGGCGAAGCTGTCGTTGGCAATTTCGGCGGGGAGAACCGTATCCAGTATACCGCGCTGGGCGATTCCATGAACACTGCCGCGCGGCTCGAATCCGCGAACAAGACACTGAAAACATCAGTCATGGCGAGTGCGGAATTTGCCACCCGTTCCGGCCTCGACTGGTGGCGGCGTATGGGCCGCGTGGTGCTTTCCGGCCGTGCGCAGCCAGTCGATCTGTATGAGCCGGCACCCGATTTCGCCGCTGCCAGCCGAGCGGAATTGGCAGAGGCGGTGGCATTGCTCGATACCGACAGGGCCGCTGCGCTGGAGCGGCTGCAATCGTTAGCGGCAGCCAATCCGGATGATGCTGCACTTGCAGCCCTCGTCATCCGCAGCCATGATCTGGATATGGATGGTGCCTATGTGATGGCGGGGAAATAAATTGGCTGCAATCAATCAACGCAGTGCTGCGCAATCGTGTTATAGATGATCAACACACAAGGGAATCTGTCCATGAATTCGGTCCGCAAGACCATCTTTGGTATTATCGCCGCAGTCATCTCACTGGCATTTGTTCCGCAAATTGCACTCGCTGGCACTGTTGTCGCGGCAAGCGGGCCGTCAGCTTCGCAATATCCGGTTGGCACCCGCCTTTCGGATACGCAGCGGGTGACGCTGCGCGAAGGCGATACGCTAACTGTCTTGCAAGACGGCCGCACACGGACTTTGCGCGGACCCGGAACATTCGTGCTGGCGCAGCGCGCACCGCAGGGCCGCAACCGGGCGCTTGCCGCGCTAACCACGCGCCGCGCTGCGGACCGGGCGCGCACCGGGGCTGTGCGCGGCGATGGGGAGGAAGTGACCAATCCCAACCTCTGGTATGTCGACGTCAGCGTCTCGGGCACGGTGTGCCTTGCCAATGCCGATCCGGTTCGGCTGTGGCGGGCAAGGACAGAGGATGCCGCTGTCTATACGTTTTCACGGGAAGGCGCCTCGGAAGAGCCCGCGCAGCTGATTTTCCCCGAACGCGAAATGCTGGCCATGTGGGAATCTGCCGTACAGCTGCGCGAGGGCGAGATGTACACGATCTCCTCCACGGTTTCGGACGATGTGGCACAGGTGCGTTTTGTGTTCCTGCAGGAAATTCCCGAGGATCCGGAGGATTTGGCGCTTGCGCTGATCGAAAACGGCTGCACAGTGCAACTTGAACAAATGTCACAGGCTTTGGCTGCAAGCTAGATCCGTGATCCGCGCAAACCGCGCGGACACTGGCATTGTAATTTACGATTGTGGAATCACGGCCAGGGGGGCCGCCACCATCGATGGGGAAGGGGGAAAGCAATATGGTCAGCCACGCGCGATATACCGTGCTCGCGCTTGCAATGGCGGCCATCCTTACCCTGACACTAGGTCTGACAGCGGGCGAACCGCTGAATGCGCAAGGCAGCTATTCCTTTACCGGCGTTGCTTCCTGCGCAGGGTCGACCTGCCATGGCCGCAGCGAAGGCAATGGCGCGATTGTCCGGCAGGACGAAATCGCAACTTGGCAAAGCCCCTCTGCCGTTAGCGGCGCACACAGCCGCGCTTATGCAATCCTGGGTTCACGCCGTTCGCGCCAGATCGCGGGCACGCTGGGTCTGGGCGATCCGCAATCGGCGCAGTCCTGCCTCGGTTGCCATTCGACTTTTGCGCCCGCCTCCGAACGCGGACCGCGCTTCCGGCTCGACGACGGCGTTGGCTGCGAAAGCTGCCACGGCGCCTCTATCGGTTGGCTGTCGAGCCATTACGAAGTGCGCGGGACGCACCCGGCCAATGTCCGCAATGGCCTGGTCCCGCTCGAACAGCCGACAACGCGGGCGCGTGTATGTCTTGATTGCCATTATGGCAGCACGGAAACGGGGCAGTTTGTCACCCATGAAATGATGGCGGCAGGCCACCCTCGCATCACTTTCGAACTCGATCTGTTCAGCGCATTCCAGCAGCACCACGATGTCGATGACGATTATATCCAGCGCAAGGGCCGGCCCGATGCTGTGCAATTGTGGGCCGTTGGCCAGGCAGAGGCAGTAGCGCGCGCGACGGACCTGTTCGCCCGTCCGGCTTTCGGCACCCAAGGTGTATTCCCGCAACTGTATTTCTATGACTGCCACAGCTGTCACCGTTCCATCACTGATGGCGATGACCGGCGTCTGACGTTCGAGACAAATCCGGGCCGGCCGATCGCCTTCGGCCAACCGCCCTTCAATGATGAAAATATCATCATGCTTTCGGCCGTTGCGGATACGCTGGCGCCCGGGCGCGCGCAAAGCTTCCGCAGCGCCAGCCGCCAGTTCCACTCAGCCATGGATGACGGCCGCGCAGAGGCGCAAACAGCAGCGATTGCGCTGCGCAGTGAAGCGCTGGAACTGTCCGGCGCACTGGCAGCGCGTCCCTATGGGCCAGACAGCGCCTTTGCCGTAATTGAACGGATCGGCAATGGTGCAACCTCTGCACGCTTCACCGACTATGCCGGTTCGGTGCAGGCCGTGATGGCAATCGATACACTTCTCAATGCGCTGGTGAGCGATGGCCGCGTGACCGTGGGTGCAGCAGCGGGCATCCGCACCAACATCAACCGCGCCTATGCTGCCGTGCGCAGCCCCGAAACCTATCGTCCATCAGATTTCCGAAGCGCTCTGGGTCAGGCAGTCGTCGCGATAGAGCGGCTGCAATAATGCATTTGCGAAGGGGGATCACTTTCCTGACGGCAAGCGCCCTGGTGCTGGCGAGTTGCGGCGGCGGTGGATCGCAGGGCGGGCAGAACGGCAGCGGCAATGCCGTGGTCCCCACACCAACGCCCACTCCTCCGCCATCAGGCCGGTTGTTTGCCCCACCAGCGCAAGAGGCGCTTTCTGTTTCCGAAGTGCAGACCATCATCGCACAAGCGGTAAACGAGGCGCAGACACGAGGTTTGCCCTCCATGATCGCGGTGACGGACCGGGTCGGCAATGTGCTGGCCGTGTTTGCCATGAACGGCGCGAATCCGGAAGCCGTGGTCAGCCGCAACCGCATCGGCGCGCCTCTGCCGCAGGGTGACATGCTTGGCTTGCAAGGCGTGGCAGTTCCTTCTCAGGTCGCCGCCATAGCGAAGGCAGTAACAGGCGCGTATCTGTCGAGCGGAGGCAACGCTTTTACCACCCGCACCGCCAGCATGATCGTGCAGGAACATTTTCCACCAGCACCAACCACCGTGGGGCTGGAAAGCGGGCCATTGTTCGGCGTGCAGTTCAGCCAATTACCGTGTTCCGACTTGTCGGCACGGGCGAGCGACGGGCTGATCGGGCCCAAGCGTTCTCCGCTGGGCCTTTCCGCTGATCCCGGCGGAATTCCACTGTACAAGAACGGCGTCGTCGTGGGCGGTATCGGCGTGATGGGTGATGGCAATTACGGATTTGACGCCAATATCCTCGATACGGAAAACGACGCGGAAGAAGCGATTGCCGTGGCAGGCGCGCAGGGCTTCATGGCGCCCACCGACATTCGTGCGGACCGGATTTTCGTGGACGGGACAAGCCTGCGTTTCAGCGATGTCACAGAAGCGCAAATCGCGCCGTCATCGGGCAATTTCGCCGCGATCAGCGGAACTGCGGGCATGCTGCTGGCCGTGGAAGGTTATAACACCGGCGTGCTTCGCGCCGGGACAGCTTACGGAAGCGAAGCATCCGGCATGCGCGCGGCCACGCCTGCCGAATTCAGCAACCCCGATGCATTTGTCCTCAGCGATGGTGCGGGCAATGCGCGGTACCCCATTCGCGGCGGAACCGATGCGGCCAGCGTTGCCCAGCCGCTGAGCGCTGGGGAAGTGCGCGCAATCATGGAAGAAGCGTTCGCCGTCCTCAGCCGGGCCCGTGCGCAAATCCGCCGCCCGCTCGACAGCCGGATGCAGGCGAGCATCAGCGTGGTCGATACGCATGGCGAAGTGCTTGGCATTGTGCGCTCTCCCGACGGGCCGATCTTCGGGGTCGATGTGTCCTTGCAAAAAGCACGCACTGCGACATTCTTCTCAAGCGCAGTTGCAGCGCCCCAGTTGCAAGCTGTTCCGGCACCGCCGGGCGGCCTGAGCGGCGCGGATTACGTCACGCGTGTGCGGAGTTTTCTCGGTGATCCAAATGCGCTGACCGGTACATTTGCTTTCGCAGATCGTTCGGGCGGCAATCTGTCGCGCCCATACTTCCCCGATGGCGAAGTGGGCCAGATACCCGGCCCGCTTTCGGTATTGGCATCGGACACATTCAGCCCCTTTGCGGTTGGCCTGCAAACCGATCTGGTGGTGCCCAATATCGTGGACCACGTGGTATATGTCGCGTCCAATGGTGCAAACGCAGATACGCAGCGCGGCTGCACGAAAGTGCCGAATTCGCCTTCTGGCAGCCCGCGCATCGCCAATGGCATCCAGATTTTCCCCGGCAGCGTGCCGATATATCGCGCCGGAGAGCTGATCGGCGGCATCGGCGTGTCAGGCGACGGGATCGATCAGGATGACATGGTCAGCTTCCTTGGCCTTAATAACGCAGGTGTCCGCCTGGGCACCCTTGGCAATGCCGATCCGGCCATCCGCGCAGACCGGATCGTAGTCAATGTAAACGGGCGCGGCGTGCGCCTGCGCTATATCAATTGCCCGTTCGCACCGTTCCTCGATACTGCCGCCCAGAACGTGTGTCAGGGATTATAGGCGATGAGCACAGCCCTAGCCCTTCTCATCTTGCTTCAAGCGGCCCCATCCCAGGATGCGCCCCAAGAGCAATCGCAAGAGCGCCCCGATGGCGGCCTCGGTACGCAAGTAGATCCTGCCGATCCGATCGATCCGGATATAATCGATGGTCGTCGCCGCCCCGGCTTCACCGGTGAACTGCCCGATCCCGTTACCCAGGATAATCGAGGAGCTGTGCGCGCTCCGCCGCCGCAAGCTTTTCCGGCTGATCAGATACCCATCCCCGATCGCTGGCGGCTGATCCAGAACCTTGGCCTTGTGACCGAAGACGCGCTCGATCCCTACAACCAGAATACCTACAAGGGCGATCGCCCGATCTGCATCAATTCGGATGAAGAACGGCAATACCGCGCCGGACTTCGCGCCGCTGCGGAAGAGGAAGAGCGCGCCCGGGCCGCCGAGGAAGGCCGCATTTACGATCCTGCTGGCGTTCCCTACCCCTATGGCAGCGATGATTGCTGGACACCCCGCTTCCTTGGGCTGGAAGGCAATGACTGGTTCTTTGTCGCCAATGCCATCAGCGATACGGTAATCGAACCGCGCACCTTCCCCATCCCCGTAGGCGTGCAGACTACATCCGATCCAGACCGGCTGGATGTGTTCGGCAATGATTTTTCGCCCGTATTCAGCCAGACATTCATCTTCGGCGCCGCGCTGATAAAGGGGTCCACCGCTTACAAACCGCCTGACGTCGAATACCGCCTGACGCTGGCTTACAACATCAGTCATGTCGATGTGCCCGAACGGCGCGTGCTTCTGGTAGAGCCGAGCCGCGCGTCCAATCGCACCGACCAGTTCCTTGGCGTGCAGGAAGCCTTTTTCGACTATCACATCCGCAACACATCGGACCGGTACGATTTTGACAGCTTCCGCATCGGCATCCAGCCATTTCAGGCCGATTTCCGCGGCTTTCTGTTTCAGGACAGCCAGCTAGGCCTGCGCTTCTTCGGCACGCGCGACAACAACCGGTTCCAGTATAATCTGGGCGCGTTCTGGCGACTGGAGAAAGACACTAATTCAGGCCTGAACTCGGTCGTGCAAGCACCACGCAGCGATTTTGTTTTTGTTGCCAACGCTTACCGGCAGGACTTCCTCATACCCGCGCTCACCAGCCAGTTCACGCTGGTCTACAACATGAACCGCGAAGGCGGCGATGTGGAGATTGACGACAACGGATTTCCGGTGCGCCCCGCCCTGCTGGGCGATCTGCGTGGGCGCGATTACGATGTTGTCTATGTAGGTTACAACGCCGATGGCCGCATCGGGCGCATCAATGTCACCGCCAGCCTATACGGGGCCTTTGGCGAAGACCGCAATTCTATCTTTACCGGCCAGCCTGCCGATATCCGCTCTTTCTTCGGTGCAGCGGAACTCAGTTATGACCGGGACTGGGCGCGCTTCCGGCTTTCCGCCTTGTTCGCCAATGGCGATTCCGATCCGTTCAACAATGTCGAGGCGGGCTATGATGCAATCTTCGAAAATCCGATTTTTGCAGGCGCAGATACGTCGTACTGGATGCGCCAGACCATCCCCTTTGCCGGCGGCGGGCGCGCGATCAGCCTGAATGGCCGCAACGGCCTGCTCAATTCGCTGCGCAGTTCGAAAGAACAGGGGCAAAGCAACTTCAACAATCCTGGCCTGATCCTGACCGGCCTTGGCGCGGATTTCGATCTTACGCCGGAACTGCGCATATCGACCAACGCCAACCATTTGTGGTTTGAAGATACGACTGTGCTGGAAACATTGCGCGTCGAAGGTTCGATCCCGGCCGACATCGGCTATGATGTGTCGACAGCTGCGATCTGGCGACCACGCGCAAATCAGAACCTTGTATTTCGCCTGTCTGCGGCCGCTCTGGTAGCTGGTGAGGGCTTTCAGGATCTTTTCGACAACCGGGGCGGTGATAATGTCTATTATTCCGTCCTCGCCAATGCGACACTGAGCTACTGATGCGGCGACTATCCCCCACCACAATCGTCACGGTCTTCTTTGCCGGCTGTGCGGCCATGCTTGGAACCGGCAGCCTGCTGGCAGAAGGATATGAAACCGCAGTGGTGCGGGACTATGAAGCCGCTGGCGTCATCGCGCCGCCCGCCCCGCAAAACCAGACCCAAATGCTCGCTGATGAAAAGTCCGCGGGGTGCAATTCCTGCCACGTGCGCACCGATGCACCGACCATGCATGTATCGGACGCGGTCGTGCTTGGCTGTACCGATTGCCACGGCGGCAACGCGGATGTTTACGGCGATCCCGATCTTGGTTTTGAAGCGGCGGAATACATCACTGCCCGTGAAGCAGCGCATGTTTTGCCCACCTATCCAAGCAGTTGGCACTATCCCAGCTCCGCCAATCCGGAACGCAGCTATTCCCTGCTTAACCGCGAAAGCCCGATTTTCGTGCGCTTTGTGAACCCCAGCGATTACCGCGTGGCGCGGGAAGCCTGCGGATCGTGCCATATGCCGGTGATCGAGGCGGCGGAGCGTTCTCTCATGGCATCAGGCGCGATGCTGTGGGGCGGCGCAGCCTACAATAACGGCATTTTGCCCTACAAGAATTACGTGCTTGGCGAGGCTTACACCCGCGAGGGCGAAGCGGCAGTCATCCAAAGTCCAGGCGAACCGCATGGCACGGTGACCGAAGAGCAGGCCGCACGCGGCGCGCTCGCCACGTTGTACCCGATGCCGACGTGGCATGTCGTACCGCCGGGCGATGTATTCCGCGTTTTCGAGCGTGGAGGCCGCACGATCAACACGCAGTTCCCTGAAATCGGCCTGCCCAATCCGACCGGTCTGCTGCAACGCCTGGAAGAACCCGGTCGTCCTGACTTGCGCCAATCCAATCGGGGGCCCGGCACCGGCCTGCGCGCCGCCATACCGGTCCTGAACATTCACAAGACCCGCCTGAACGATCCCTTCACCTGGTTCATGGGGACGAACGACCAGCCTGGCGATTATCGCCATTCCGGCTGCGCATCGTGCCATGTGGTTTACGCCAATGACCGCGAACCGCGCCACTCGCTGATCTACGCGCAATACGGGCGCGACGGGCAGACAGTGACTTCCGATCCGACCATCGCGCAACAGATCAATCGCCTGCACGATGACTATTCCGGCGATCACGGCGAAGAGCATGGCGATGAGCCGGAGCACGGCGATCTGATCGGCCCCGGTGAAAGCCATGATGACGAAGGCGGCGCCCTGTCGCTCGACCCGCCGGATGACCGTGAACGCGGTCACCCGCTGCGCCACGTGTTCACCCGCGCCATTCCTACTGCGCAGTGCATGAATTGCCACATGCACCAGCCCAATATCTTCCTCAATTCCTACCTCGGTTATACGATGTGGGATTATGAAAGCGACGCGCCCTTCATGTGGCCCGGGCCGGAAAATACCACGCCACGCCCTGCGGGAATGAGCGACGAGGAGTATGAGGAATTCTTCCTGCGCCAACGCTACCCCACCGCAGAACAAGTGCGCGAAGTGCTGGACCGCAATCCCGAAGGCGCCGCCCCGCGCGGTCTTTGGGGCGACATGGATTTCCTGCGCAACGTCTACGATCTCAATTCAGAGCTCGAAGACACGCAGTTTGCCGATTACCATGGCCACGGCTGGACCTTCCGGGGCATCTTCCGCCGCGACCGCGAAGGCAATCTGGTTGACGAGGACGGAGAAATCATCCGTCCGCCAGAGGAAACCGACACTCCCGAAGATGCCGCCCGCCATGAAGATCGCTGGCGCCAGCGCTTCCGCCGCGACGGAGAAGAACAATTCGTGCAGCCCGGCACCAATCCAGGCGAAGCCGTGCATCTGATGAGCATCCATGCCGAAGCCGGCATGCAATGCGCCGATTGCCATTACGCGCAGGACAGTCACGGCAATGGCCTGATCTACGGCGAAGTCGCCAATGCAGTGGAGATCGGCTGCAAGGATTGCCACGGCACGGCAGACGATTATCCCACCCTGCGCACCTCCGGCCCGGCGGCCCCGCCGCAGGGGCACGACCTTGCCTTGCTGCGCAACCCCGATGGCCAGCGCCGCTTTGAATGGACCGAAGAAGGCAACGGACGCCGCACGCTGATCCAGCGAAGCATCGTGGATCCTTCTCTGGAATGGGAAGTCAGCCTGGTGCGCGACAGCGTTGACCCAACGCATCCCGACTTCAACGCCCTGTCCGCCCGTTCCAAATTGATGAGCGCGGACGGCGCGGAAACAGGCCGCTTCGAATTTGGCCCCGGCGTCGCTCTGGAAAACCGCGCCCATGGTGAAGAGGAGATGGCGTGTTTCACCTGTCACCTGTCATGGACGACAAGTTGCGGAGGGTGCCATCTGCCGATCGAGGCGAACTGGCAAAGCGAAAGCCACCGTTATGAAGGCGAAACGACGCGCAATTTTGCAACCTACAACCCGCAGGTCGCGCGCGACCAGATGTTCCAGCTGGGCATTCACCAGACGACGAAAGGCAACCAGATTGCACCTGTCCGCTCCACCAGCGCGCTGATCCTCAGCTCCACCAATATCAACCGCGAACGGATCTATGTGCAGCAGCCGCCGATCAGCGCGGCGGGCTTTTCCAGCCAGGCCTTCGCGCCGCATTTCCCGCATACGGTGCGCCTGACAGAGACCAAGCAATGTTCCGATTGCCACCTGTCTGAAGCAGAAGACAACAATGCAATCATGTCGCAGCTGCTGCTGCTCGGCACCAATTTTGTAAACTTCGTGGGGATGAATGCATGGACCGGACAGGAAGGCGGCTTCGAGGCCACGCGCGTTACCGAATGGGAAGAACCGCAAGCCGTGCTCGGCAGCTATCTCCACCGCTATGCCTATCCCGATTACTACCGCATGCATGTGGACGATAATGGCCGCGAACTGATCAATTGGGCACGCGGCGATATCTTTGACGCAGACTTGTCGGGCGAAACCCGCGCGCTCGAAGAATTCGCCAATGTCCATGAAGGCACAGGCGACCGTGTCGGCTGCCTGCAGATGCGCGGCGAGTATATGTTCGTGGCAGAAGGCAGTGGAGGCTTCCGTGTCTATGATATCGCCAGCATCGCCAACAAGGGCTTTTCCGAACGCATCATCACCGCGCCGTTCAGCCCGCTGGGGCATGATACCCATGTGAGCAGCGAAAACGCCACCTGCATGGCGCTCGCCACAACGCAGCCCATCGCACCAACCCGCAACACCGCAGAACTGCGCGCAATGAACCAGGAACAGCCGTTCCTGCCGATTTATTCCTACGCCGCCGTCACCGATGCGGTTGAAGGGCTGATCATGATCAATGTGGATACGCTGGCTGACGGGGAACTGCGCAACAACAATCTGGACCGCCTGACCTATGCTGATGGGTCTGACGCGTGGAACCCGGACGGCGTGCTGACCGGTGCGCGGCATATCACGTTGGCAGGCGCAGTGGCCTATATCACAGCCGATGTCGGGCTGGTGGTGGTCGATCTGGCAGACCCGGCCAATCCGCGCCTTGCCGCCGTGCGCCAACTGACGGACGCGCGCGCGACCACTCTGCAATTCCGCTATCTCTGGGTCACCGATGCCGAGGGTGTAAAGCTATTCGATGTAACTCAGCTTTCCAATCCCGTTGCGCGGCCTGAAGGCACTGTGCCGATGGCCAATGCCCAGCGCATGTATATCGCGCGCACCTATCTTTACGTGGCGGCCAAGCAGGAAGGACTGGGAATTGTCGACGTCACCCGCCCGCTAGCCCCGCGGATATACCGCATGGAAACACTCGGCGGCACGATGACCGATGCTGAAGACGTAATTATCGCCAGTACCAACGCCAGCCTGTTCGCCTATGTTGCGGACGGGGTGAACGGGTTGAAAGTGCTGCAACTGACCAGCCCCGAAAGCCAGCGCAATTTCTACGGATTCAGCCCCGCACCGATGCCCCAAATGGTGGCATGGGCGCGAACGGAAACGCCCGCGATCGCGCTGAGCAAGGGCCTGGACCGGGACCGGGCGGTGGACGAAACAGGCGGGCAGATGGCTGTATTCGGCAGGCTTGGCTCTCGGCCATTCAACCGCAGCGAAATGGAAAACCTGTTCCTGACCAGAGCTGGTGTGCCGTGGCGCGTTTCTGACGAGCCGGATATGTCGGCTTGGCAGCCCGGTGCAGGGCCGGTTGCAGGGCGGCGCAGGCCGGGGCAGTAAAAGCGCGTTCGCTTTTTGCGGTAATTCCAGAATTCCAGAACGGTTTCGCTGCTACATTCCGCTTCGTGCTCGCCGGAATCAACCAGTCGTTCGATGGTTATGGGGCGAGCGGCCCCCGGTGTATTATCCCGTCCCCTTTTCCGCCTCCATCTCGCGGATCATCGGCTGCAAATGCGGGCTGTAATAGGCGATGGTTTCCCAGTCGCACACGCGTTCATAATGGCTGACAATATTGGTCCCGTCCCAGCGGTGCAGCGCATAGGTGGGCGGTTCGGTAGTAATAAGCGAGCGGCTATCAGGAATATCGCTGCTGATGGAACGCAAATCCATTGACACCAGCGGCGCGACAGACGGCGTGACGGAGACCGGAATACCGCAAAACCGCGCGTTCAATTGCCGGTGCAAATGGCCGCAATGGATGGCCTGCACCTGATCGGCCCGCCCTTCAAGCGCAGCGGCGAGATTGGCGATCCATTGCTCTGACGGGTCCGGGTCCATCCATGCAATGCCGGAAACGACAGGCGGATGGTGCATGAAAATCACTGCAGGCGTGTCTGAATGTTCCTCCAGCACGGTCATGAGCCAGTCACGGCGCTTTGTACAAAAGGCTCCGCCGTGGCGACCCGGCTCGAACGTGTCGAGCGACACCACCAACAGGCCGTCCTGCACAAAAGCGGACTGGATAAAACCATGTTCGTCGGTTGCTGTGCCGGGAAAAGCGCGCAACAATTCCTCGCGGCTATCATGGTTGCCGACCAGCGCCTTCACCGGGAACGGACATTCGGCCAGCATTTCAGCCGTGCGGGTGAAGCTGTTGCGGTCTCCGCGATCAGTAATGTCGCCAGTTACCAGCAGCAGGTCCGGCGTGTTGGGCTGGGCCAGCAATCTGTCCAGCGTGGCGCGAAAACGCGTACGGTTCAGCTCCTCCGGCCTGGCGTCCGGTTCAAATCCGATATGTATGTCGGTCATCTGCGCGATCAGCATCGCGGTTCCCCTTCAACTGGCCTTCTTGTGGGCCCTGCCCTCAACCGCCGCCTTCCCGTCTTCGTGCCGCGATTTGTGGCGGAGCAGCGGCAGCCCCGTCACGCGGGTGATAAGAATGGCACATGGCGCAGCTGGAGGGGACATCAGCCTCAAGCGCGGTCTCTCCCAAATGGCAATCACGGCAGCTTTCCAGATCTGGCAGCAGCAGATCGCTCGCCGAATCCGATGTATCGGCGGCGTGGCAGGTGGAGCATTCCTCCTGCGTATGAGAGTCATGATCAAACCAGCCGTGCTGGAAATACCTGTCTCGCTGCGTCACCGGATGCACCGCAAGCGCGCCGGTAGCCGAAGTGTCGCGGTAATGGCATTCGCCGCAAATGCCTTCATCGGACATCGCGTTGCGAATACTGGGCACCGAAACACGGCTGAAGTTACCGTAATAGATACCGCCTTCGGCATATTGGCCGGGGCGGCGGCGGCCACTTGCAACCGGTCGGCGCGGGGCACGGTCTGCGGCGCGCAGATCAGCCTCTACCTGATCAAGATCACCGTGACTTAAGGAACGGAAAGTGCTGCCGACCTGATCATAGACAAGGCTGTGACAGCTTTCGCAGCTCGTCTCCATATCGACCGGCAGGAAGCGTACGCCGTCCGCAGTAGGCGTGTGGCAACTGGCGCAATCCAGAACTTCCCCGTCCAGCCGCATAGCCATGCGCGCGACACCGTTGGTGGTGGAGAGATGTTCATCATGCGGAAATTTGAGCCCGTTGAAGTCCCTGAGGCCCGCTGCAAGCTCGCTGCGCTCCTCCTCGGCCCCGCGTGCAGGGCGCACCAACGCCTGAAATTGCGGGTGGAGTGTGCCGAAATCGCGCGCATTGCCAAGCGCAGTGTCAGTCAGACGACGATCCAGCGTATCATGGCAGTCGGCGCAGAATTGCTCCGAAGTAGGCTCCATCCGGCCCGCGCCTTCATGTTCCGTATGGCAATCTGTGCAGGCACCCGGACCGGGCTTGTTGAACGCTTGCGCAATATCCCACAGAACCGCTTCGCCGCCGGAAAATTCGGGCATGCCTGTGACAAGGCGCCGCGGTTCTGCATGATCTCCCAGCCCTTCATGACAGCTGACACATGTTTCATCGCGCACGGCGACAAAGGGTTCAACATGGCAGGCTTCGCAACTGTCTTCCAGACTGTGATGGGCGCTGGATAAACTTCCAGTCGACCAGCTTGCATCCATGATTGTCGCGCCCGGCCCGTCGCCGGGATCGCCGCCCGTCGGGCGATTCATGTGGGAGTAAATCGGTACAGCGAGAAATGCGATCAGTACGGCCAGCGCCCCTGCCCACGCCATCGCCCGCTTGCCCGGTAACGTGCCCGACAGGCCGAAACCTGCCAGTCGGTCCCGCGCTGCGCCGGTGGATGCTTCCACCTTGCGCTGGGTAATAACGGCGCGGCCCTGATCATCGCGGGAAAATTGCAGGCGGTATGCGCCCAGCCCGATTTCACCGCCCTTGGCAGGATCAATCACCGCATGTTCGGTAGCTACGCCATCAAGGGTGAATCCGAGCGTTCCTGCTGCCCGGACGTCCAGCGTGTCCTTCAGGCCCGGCGTGATGATGATGTGTTGCTGCTCAATCGCCAGATCGGGCAGATGGATGGTGTTCTCGCTGGCCCGTCCAATGGTGAGCTTGTCTGTCTCGGCCTCGCGCTCGCGCACGATTTCCCGCCCGCCAGACGTGACATCAATGCTGCGTATCAGGATATTCATCGCAGCCCCCTCACCAGTAATAGAACACGGAAACGATATGCGCCGTGAGCGCCGCAATCAGCGCGATCGTGACCGGCACATGTACATAAAGCCAGATGTCGAGCAATGCGCGCAGGCGCATCTGGCGGCGGATCTGTTCCAGTTGGGCGCGGCGTTTTCGCAGCAGCGACGCAACTTTCTCCACCGGAGCCTCATGCGGGGCAGTGGCGTTCAATTGCTTCAGTGCGGCAATGGTCCGGCATCGGCGATACTGGCCTGAAAGGCGCGCACCGATCCCGAAATCGAACGGGTCCTGCTCCAGCGCTCCAATCACCAGATCGGCTTCATCGCGCGCAAGCGGCTGCGCAGCGCTTTCCAGTTGGCGATCAATCGCGGCGAGTGCTTCCAGCATATCCCCCTTGGTCATCTGCCGCCGGTTGCTGCTGATTTCCTTGGGCAGAGCGGCGTAGGCACTGATGCCGTAAATGCCCGAAATCACCACCACCAGCATCAGCGCCCAGGCCAGCGTATGAACATTCCAGCCAAGCTGAAAGCCGGTGTGCAGCGTAGCGATTACGACCAGCGCCAGGCCGAGATAGACATGCGCAGATGTCCATGCCTTCAAACTCCAGCGCCCTTCGCTCATGTTCCGCTTGCGCACGCCGAGCATGCTCAACCACAGGATGAGCAATGCACCAATCGTGCCCAGCGTATAACCATACCAGCTGCCGCCATTATGACGCGGCGTGACGTCGACCAGCAGATAGCTGGCGATGGCGACAATGCTCAACACAGTCGCGATTTTCGCCCACCGCCAGCGGCGATGCTTCAGAAAACTGACGTGATCGGAATCGCGGCGTGCCTCGTCCTGCACAAAGCGCCCGTCTGGTGCCGTCGCCATTATTCGACCTCTTCCGTCAATTTGGTGACGCTGAGGAATTTGTCCGGTGCCACGCGGATTGCTGCACCCGTGGGGCAAGCGCGGACGCAGGCGGGGCCGCCCTTGATACCGGCGCACATATCGCACTTGATGGCTTGCTTCGGCTTATCCGGATCTGCGTGTTTCTTGCGCCAGCCATAGCTTGCCTCACCCGGCCCTGGTCCGGCGCCAAACAGCATCCAGCTGAGCAGGCCCGGCTTTTTGGGCGGCACCGCATCCATGCGGATCACGCCGTAAGGGCAGTTGCGCTGGCAATTGCCGCAGCCGATGCAGGTATCGTCAATAAACACTTCGCCGTCAGGACCGCGCTTGATTGCGTTCGGCGGGCAATCGGCCATGCAGTGCGGGTGCTCGCAGTGACGGCAGGACGTGGGGACGTGGAGGTGCGCATAAGACCGGCCCGCTTCGCGGTCGAGCCGGGAGAGGCCGTCATGGCTGTCTGCGCAAGCCTTCTCGCAATTGTCGCAGCCAACGCACAATGTCTCGTCGATCAGCAACACATCGGTTGCCTCGCCAATGCCGTTGTCGACCAGGAAGGCGGCGGTTTCGGAATACATATCCGCTGCGCTGCCGAAGCTTTCCTTGCGCGCTTCGACAAAGGCGCTGACTTCGCGGCGGCCCTTCATGTCTTCCAGCGCGCGGTGTTTCAGATCGGGCTTGGCATCCAGCAACCGCAAGAACATCTCGCCCGGAAACCGCACGACTTCGCTTTTGATCGCCGCCTTGACGGTGGCAGTGCGCGCCGATCCGTCAATCACCGCCATTTCCCCGAAATAGGACCCTGCGGGCAGGTAGGAGAGGAATACCGGCTGCCCGCCAATGCTCTTTTCCACGATCATGGAGCCGCGCCGGATAATGAAGATATCCTTGTCGTCCGCGCCTTCTGTCACCACCACTTCGCCCGCGCGCACGTCTTGCACTTCGCCCGCTTCTACAATCTCTGCCACATCTTCGCGTGTGAGGCCCGATCCGAACATCTGCAGGAATTGCCGTTCCACACTGATTCGATTGACCGCGCGTCCCGCGCTTGGTGCCGTGGCGATCAGCTTTAGCGCGGCATTGCGTGAAAGTTCGATGGTGACGAGGGGTTCGGCCGCGCGAACGGTGGCCCCCCGCCTGCGGCCAGAAATCAGCCCGACCTCGCCAAAGATGGAACCTTGCTCGATCGGCACGGTAATTGACGGATCTTCCGGATTAACCTCCACCACCACCGACCCTTCGGCAATGGCGAACATGGACGACCCGGGATCGTTACGGGTAAACACGATGTCACCCGCATCGAAGGCGCTTACCGTGGAGTCGAGCATGAGCTCGCGCAATTGCAGCGGTGAAAGCTCTTCAAAGATCACCACATTCGCACCGAACACATCCAGCCATTCCTCGACTGATCGGCGGCCCGGTAACGGGGCAAATTTCTCTTCCAGAATGGGCTGGTCGGCAGGCTTCAGATCGGTGTTCCCGGCAAGGAATTCGATCACGTCATAGCCCTGGTTCATGCAGTGCTTGATCAGCGGATAGCCCGCCAGCGCACCAATCACGTGGACGCCGCTCTTGGTTGTTTCGAATGTCTGCGTCAGCGCCGGAAAGGCATCGCGCTCTTCGCTGGTGAAATCGACGCCTATCGCCGTCACGAAGTCGCGCGGAGGCTTGGAACCGGTGCGCGCGATTATGCGGTCGCAGCGGATCACTTCTTCACCGTCGCGGGTTTCCAGCACCAGTTCGCCGGGCTTTACTTCACTGGGGCTGGTTTCCCGCCGCACGATGATCCGGCCATCTCCCTCCGCCTCTTCCAGCAGTTTGACGTTTGCCCCCTTGGCGCGGGCAAAGCTGTCTCCGCGGTTGAGGATGGTAACGGTGTTGGACTGCGCTGGATCAGCCGCCAGGCCAAGCGCATTTTCAATACCCGCATCACCCGATCCGACTACTGTAATATGCTCGTCGAAATACTCGCCCGGATCATCCAGCTGATACTGGATATGCGGCAAATCTGCGCCGGGAACGCGCAGGCGGTTGGGATTGCCCTGCGTACCAATGGCGAGCACAACGCGCTCTGCCTGAACTGTATCCTGGCCCTTGATCTCCAGCAGAAAATCGCCGGGCTCGCCGGTAATCGCGGTGACTTCGGCACGGTAAAGGACATTGACCTTGCCCTCTTCGATCTGGCTGTCCCACATTTCCAGAATGGCTTCACGCTTGCCCGCATCGAAATCAAGATCGCTGCGCAGCACCAGATTGCTGGGCGTCGCCATCACGTGCTTGCCCTTCTGATACTTGAAAATCGTATCGGACAGGTGATCCGTCTTTTCGATCAGCACATGGCTCATACCCAGCGCGGCCGCATGGGCGGCGGCGCTCAGGCCAGCCGGGCCGGACCCGACAATTGCAACCTGAACCTTCTGCGTTACTTGCCCCATTATTCCCCCTAAGGCCACCATGCCCAAACAAACTGCGATTGAAAAGCAATGGCGGTCCCCTTGCGGTGTGGCGGGGGCGCGCTAATCTGGCAAGTGTAACGAGTGGGGTTTTTCGACATGGCTAGAATAAGCAAGGGCGGGATCGCAACGCTGGCGGGCGTTGCGCTGGTCGTGGCAATCGTCGGTTACCGCACAATGGACGCACGCAGCGATACACAAATCGCCGGAACCGATGCGGCTGGCATGTCCCTGCCGCCCACGCTGGAGATGCTGGCAGCGCGTGCGCAGGCAGACCCGAACGATCCCGTGGGCTGGCAGGAACTTGGCGCAGCGCAGTTTGCCGCCAATCGTTTTGCCGAAGCCGCAGATGCCTACGGGAAAGCCGTAGAAGCCGACCCGGATAGCGCCGTCCTGTGGTCATCGCTGGGCGAAGCGCGGGTGATGGCGAGTGCGGACGATCCGATGCCGGATGCCGCAAAGCAGGCCTTCCGCCGCGCCGTTGAACTGGATTCAGGAGATCCGCGGGCGCGCTATTTCCTTGGCGTAGCGCGGGATCTGACCGGCGATCATGATGGCGCAATCGGTGATTGGCTTGCCTTGCTCGCCGATAGCCCGGCTGGCGCGCCGTGGGAAAACGATCTGGTGCGCACGATTACCCAGGTGGGCGCGATCAATGAAATTCCGGTGGAAGACCGCATAAGTCGTGCCTCCGCGGCACGAGACATTCTTCCCGCCAATATCACCGGCGCGCGCCCTGGCCCCACACAGGAACAGATGGCGGCCGCCGCCTCGCTCGCTCCGGATGAGCAGCAGGACATGGCCGAAGGCATGACCGCACGGCTGGCAGCACGGCTGGAAAGCGATGGCGGCAGCGCGCAGGACTGGGTCATGTTGATGCGCAGCTACGACCAGCTCGGAAGAACCGGTGATGCACGCCGCACCCGTGATCGGGCGCTTGCCGCACATCCCGGCGAAGCTGCGAACATCAATGCGGCCGCTAACGCCATTGGCGTAGAATGAATGGCGGGAAACCGGGCCAGCGCGCATAGACACTGCCCGTTTATGGGCGCATAAGTTTTACACACTAGGGTCATCCCGTGGGGGGGCGATGGGAGACGACCGAATGCGTAATCTACGGCAATCACGACTGGTATCCTGCCGAGGAAGCAGGCCGCGCCGTAGTATCTCATTCGTTCCGCGCGCTTTGGCAGGGGCAAGCATGCTCGCCGGGCTCATGCTGCCAAGCGCAGCTGTAGCGCAAGATGTCAGCCCGCCAACGCGTGACGAGCTGACCGCTCCGCAGGCGCGCCCCGATGCGCGGCAAGACACCACCTTGACTGTCGACGGACAGATGGAGCGATCACCCTGCGCGCTCGACAATCCCGATTATGAAACCCTGACCGTAACGCTGACCGGTGTCGATTACACCGGCGCGGAACGCGCAGCCGAAGTTGCCCTGGCACTGGCGCATGAGGGATATCTGGGCCGCGAGCTGCCAATTCGCGCGCTGTGCGACATTCGCGACCGCGCCGCCGCTCTGCTGGAACAGGCAGGTTATCTCGCCGCCGTTGAAATTCCGGCGCAGAGCCTTGGCGATGGCCGTGCCGAAATGCGCGTCATATTGGGCCGGCTGGTGGCAATTCGCGCGCGCGGCGACACTGCGGGCGCAGAAGGCCTGATCGAGAGTTATCTTGAACGGCTGGTCGGGCAGGATGTATTCAACGTAAATCAGGCGGAGCGTTATCTGCTGCTCGCCAATGATGTGCCGGGAATGAATGTGCGGCTTTCGCTGCGCCCTGCTCCCACGGGAGAGCCTGGTGATCTGATCGGCGAAATTGCGGTGTTGCGCCAGCGCGGCGCGCTTGACGTCAATGTACAAAACTGGGGCAGCCGCGCGCTTGGGCGCTACGGCGCGCTGGTTCGCGGTGAAATTTATAACCTTACGGGCAATGGCGACCGGACAAGCATTTCGGCCTTCACTACGCTGGATTTCGATGAGCAAAGAACACTGCAATTCGGCCACGACATGCGGCTCGGATCGGACAGTCTCGTCGCGTCTGCCCAGCTGACTTACGGCTGGACCAATCCCGACGCGCTGCCCGGCTTCGATATCAAATCCGAGACACTCTTTGCCTCACTCGAGGCAAGTTATGCGTTTCTTCGCACACAGGAAAATTCGTTCTGGGGCGCAGCGGGGTTCGACTATGTCGATCAGGATGTAACGGTAAACGGCAATCCCTTCACTCGTGATCGCGGACGCACTGCCTTTGTGCGCGGAACATTCCTGCATGTTGATGCCGGCTCCATTGCGCGCCGCGACGGCTATTCACCGTACGAACCGCGTTACCGGCTCGCCGCCACGGCGGAGGTGCGACAGGGATTTGGCATTTTTGGGGCGAGCGATGATTGCCGCGGCAATATCGCCGCCTGCCTGATCGGCGGCAATATCGGGCCGTCGCGCATTTCGCAGGATCCGACACCGCTGTATGTGCGGGCTGAAATTGCCAACGAATTCCGTCCGACTCCGATGTTTGCCATCGCCTTCGATCTGGAGGCGCAGCTGAGCGGTTCCGCCTTGCCTGCCTTCGAGGAATTTGCAGGAGGCAATTACGCCATCGGGCGCGGATATGATCCCAGCGCGATACTGGGAGATAGCGGGATCGGGACCAGTCTGGAGCTGCGCTATGGCTCGCTCGTCCCGCGCAACAACACCGACCTGAACTTTCAGCCCTATGTTTTCACAGACGCAGCGTGGACCGACAACAAGGATCCCGGCCTGTTCGATCCGACCGATCATTTGTGGTCAGCAGGAGCGGGGCTGCGGTTTGTGCGCGGCGCCAATATTCAAGGCGATTTGACGGTCGCTGTGCCGATAAATCGGCTCGATTCCACCGGGCAGCGCGGCGATGTGCGCGTCCTCTTCACTTTGAACGCCCGGCTGCTGCCCTGGAGGTCCTCATGACCATGCGCCCATTCGCCAAACCTTCACTGCTGCGCGGCTGCGCGCTCGCAGCTTTAATCTCCGGGGCGAGCTTTGCCGCGCAAAGTGCGCAGGCGCAGGGAATTCAGGCAAGCCCCACTGTGGTGCAGGGGACAGTCAGTATTGATACCATGGTGCCCGGTGAAACCCGGGTTTTCGTGGACGGAACCGATGCTGTCGTCGACTGGTTTCCCGATTTCGATGAAGCGAACGGCCAGCCTTTCACATTTCTGCCAGACGGAAATACCGCGATTTTCCAGGGCACGGCCAATTTCGCAATCCTCAACCGCATCCTCCCGGACGGCACGAACAGTCCGGCGCAGTTTGACGGATTGGTGCAGGCTTTCCTGACCGATTTCTCGGGCATCCCGATCGGCCCGGGCGGTTTTGTGGCCTTTTACTCCCCTACAGGCATCATTGTCGGGTCAACCGGCCGCTTTGAAGTACCGCAACTGATGCTGACATCGCAGGATGTCGATCTCGCCAGCTTTAGCAATTTCGCCAATGGAACAGGTCCGCTTCTGCTGAATGGTTCAAGCGGATTTGTCGACATTCAAGCTGGTGCGAGCCTGACCGGCACTCCGGAAAACAGCTTCCTGATTGTTGCATCGCCACAGATCACGATGGCGGGCGATGCCTATTACAACGGGTCCATCGCCTATGTCGCGACAACGGCGGTCCAGCTGACCCATTCAAGCGGCCTGTTTGATATCATCGTCCAGAACGGTTCAACGGGCGGATTGACGATCGACCATTCGGGCAGTTCTGGCGGCCCATCCAGCACCGGGGCCGCCGACGAACATGTCATCTACGGCGTTACGGCGGGCGCAATCAGCGGCGGCGGCGTTTCGATGCTGTTTGGCGGCAACCTCGGTTTTGATCCGGCCGTTGCAGCTGGCGTGGTCAATGGTGATATTATCCTGTCGGCCGATTTCAATGTGACGGGCCGAACGGTTGACGGCGACGACAATCGGCAAGGCGCAGGCAGTTTCTTTGACGGGCGCAGCCTGACCTCCGGCGTACAGGCCGACATCGTGTTGAACGGCGTGACCGCGACAAGCAATCTGCTGGCAATAGCAACAGGCCAGACCAATCTTGACGCAGTAACGGTATCGTCAAGTTTTGCGGGCGACCTGACGCTGGTCGGGCGGCAACAGGCAGTCGTCAATGCCGATGCAGGCCAGCAAATAATCGTCGGCGGCGACCTGTTCGTCTCTGCGCGCAGTTTCGGCACCAATTCGCTGATTTTCACAAACGAAAATGCTGTCGGCGGCTTCGCTGCGGTCCGCTCCGGGATTGGCAGCCTGGTGAGCGTGACCGGCCAGACAATGGTCGCCGCGAGCGCGCTTCCCGGCATCAATCCCAACTTTGGCACGATTGGTTCGGGCGCGGGCGGCCAGGCGCAAATATTGGCTGATGGCGGAACGATAGATCTCACCGGTGATGTGCGGATGGAGGCCTTTGCGCGAACCGACCAAACAGGGGCTTTTGCCGGCAATGGATTGATGAGCGGAGGTTCGGCGCAATTCGTATCCGTATTGGGCGGGACACTGGCCGCGCTGGGTGGACTTTCGATTGACGCAGGCGCGCAAACACCTTCCATCGCCGCCTCCGATGATACTTTCCTGAATGATGCCGCAGGCGGCGATATCCTGATCGGTACGGATACAGGCGGCGGCCTCACCCGCATCGCGGGCAATGTTGTGGCGAGCGCGGCCAGTGTATCGGCACCTGCTGATATCCTTACCGGTACTGCGGCCACCGTCACTGGCGGTAATGTGCAAATCAGCGCCATCGATTCCGGTATTGTCGATCTGCAAGGCGATGTGACGCTTGATGCAAGCAGTTCTGGCGGGACGGTGATCAGCGGCGGTAATGCCGGGCAGGCAATTGGCGGTCGCACGGCGATCAATATTGCCAATGCCGATATAACGGTTGGCGGTCAGCTTGTTCTCGACAGTTCTGCCCTGGCATCGGGCGGCTTTAACGGCGGCGCTGCGCAAGGTGGTTTCGCAGACATGATCGCAACCGCCGGCGTCCTGTCGGTCGGCGGCATCCTGACCGTGGCGGCAGATGCCCAGGGCGGAAACGTCAATACCGCAGGCGCGGGCGGCAATGCAACATCCGGCGACATCGCCATACTGGCTGATGCGAACGGGCAGATCATCATTGCCGGGGCCAGCGGCGCAGCGCTTGGCAGCACGGCAACAGGTGGCAGTTCGATAGGCGGCACTGGCGGCGCAGCATCCGGCGGGAGTACAGCCGTTATTGCCGATGGGGCGGGTGCCGCCGTCAGCATCACCAACACATTGGTCCAGACCGGCACCGTCACAGGCGGCTTTTCGCAATCCGGTGCAGGCGGCAACGCCGTGGGCGGTCTGCATGAAGCTGCTGCAGTCAACGGCGGAATTGTCGCTGTTACCGGTGTGCTATCGCAAGACGCACAGTCCATTGGAGGCAATGGCAGCGCGGGCGGTTCTGCCATCGGTGCTGGTTTGAATCTATTTGCCGGGAATAGCAGCCAGATCAATCTCGGCAGCTATACGGCCGATGGTGGCGCGTTTGGCGGCGCTGGGCTTGCGGGCGACGGCGGCCAGGCCACCGGGGCAACCATTGCTGTCGATATCGATGGCGGCATTATCAGTCTGACCGGACCGCTCAATCTGGGGAGCATCGGCACGGGCGGCGCATCAACCGGGGGCGTCGGCGGCGCGGGATTTGGCGGCGATGTGCAGGTGCAAAATGCCCTAGGTACCCTGGACGCAGCCGCCACCGTACTGACTATCAACGCAATCGGCGTCGGCGGAGATGCCCTGACTGCCGGACAGCCAGCTGGAAATGGCCGCGGCGGAGATGTGGTATTCGCCACTTTCGCTGGCGCGAATACCACTATCGATAGCTTCATACTGACCGCTGACGGGATTGGCGGAACTGGCGCAAATGCGGCAGGGGGTAGCGGGGACGGCGGCACGGCAACAGCTTCGGTCAGCGGCGATGGGGGGCAGCTTGTTCTGGCGGCGTCGTCGTCCATTGTTTCTGCCAGCGGCACCGGCGGTGCGAGCACTGCCACAGGCTTTGCAGGCGGCACGGCAACAGGCGGAACGGCCACGATCTTAACGAGCGAAATCGGCAATTTGCAATCTGGTGGAACGCTGGCGGTACGCGCCAGCGCTGTTGGCGGCGGCAGTCTGACAAGCGGCGGAACAGCGACGGGCGGTGACGCCAGCATTGCGGCAGAACTCAGCGGCGTAATAGTTGCGACAGACCTGGACGTGCGCGCCAACGGATCGGGCGGAGATGGTCCTCTGGGCGGCACCGGCACAGGCGGCAATGCACGCGTGCAAGCCGATGCAGCGACGTTGGCAATTGGCGGCGGAGCACAAGTGGAGGCAAGCGGGCGCGGCGGTGAAGGTGCCACAGGCGGCGCAGCGGGCGATGGATTTGGCGGCACATCCAGCTTGCTTGTCACAGGCGGCACCGCGTCATTTGACGCGCAAACGAACGTCAGTGCTTCTGGCGACGGCGGCGAAGGCATCGACGGCGCAAGCGGCGGAAACGGCCAGGGCGGCACTGCGATTACGCGCGTTGATAACGGGGCGCTCGTGTCAACCGCAGGGATCATTGTTCGTGCCCAGGGTGCCGGCGTGGGCACCAACGGCGGCAGCGGCACTGGCGGCACTGTCACGCTTTCTGCTGTCAACAACTCCTCTTTTGATGCAGCATTTCTCATCGGCACCGCATCGGGATTTGGCGCTTTCTCAGTCGATGGTAACGGCGGAGCGGGCCAAGGCGGCGATGTCAGCTTGACCGTAGACAACAATTCGGCTGCCACAGTAGACACTTTTGCCTTGCTCGAAAGCATCGCATTCGGCGGCAGCAGCGAATTGGTAGGCGGGACTGCGGGCACAGCCAGCAGTGGCGGAATCGCTTTGGATCTTACGAACAGCGGCACTCTTAGCGCGGCTCAAACGCAATTGAGAAGCACAGCGACGGGTGGCTCTGAATCAGGTGCAGCTACTGGCATTGCAGGTGCCGATGCCACGTCCGGGGCGATCAACGTAACCGTCACCGACAGCACGCTGACTACCGCTCTGGATGGGAGCAGCACAGCGATCGGAGGTACTTCGACATCTTCTTCTGGCGGAACTGCCAGTGCGGGCGATGTGCTGCTGACAGCCAGCAATGGATTGCTGGACTTGACGGGCGCTTCACTGCTTGCGTCGGATGCTGCAGGCGGCACGGGCAATGGCGGCGGCGCGGCGACCAGCGGCAATGCAGGGGCCGATCTGTCCGGTACAGTCCTGAACGCAGCTGCGCTTGCCATCCGCTCTGATGCGCGCGCAGCCGGAGCGGGTCCGGGTGGTGATGCAGCGGCTGGCAATGCCTTTCTGGCGACCACGGGAAGCGGTTCAGTAACACTGGCCGCGCTCTCTCTGACATCTAATGCCGAGGGCGTAGGCGGCGCAGTGGCCACATCAGGCACGGCCCGGTTCGATGTCGATCTTGGCCTGGCCACAATCACCGACCTGACGCTTAATACCGATACGGCTGGCGCTGCGGACGGGACACCGGGACAGCTATTGCTGACCAGCACCGGCGGACTGATCGAAACCGACACCATCACCATCAGCGCCCTGGGCGCCAATCCTGGGCCACAGGCGCAGATCAGCGCCAGCGACGGCGGGCAGATCGGCGCTGCCGTCTCGCTTGATGCCAATGCCACAGGCGATATTGCATTCACGACTGCCAATGGCGGCTTGATCATCGGCGGCGCCGACCCCGGCACGCTGACCGCCACGTTCAATGTGCAGGCAGGCGGGACCATTTCGCTGGACGGCGATGATGCGGGCGTCGGCTCCATCCGCGCACTGGATTCCACTTACACTTCTGCCGATCTTGCCATTGGCGCAGATACGCAATTCGGAGGTGGCAGCGTTACTCTGGTATCGACCAATACCGCCGAACAGGCAGTGCTTGGCGGAACCACGGCAGGAGCTGGATATTCGTTGCTGCAAGCAGAGGTCGATGCGATCCGAGGTGACACGCTCAGTGTCATTTTGCCGGACGTTGCCGGCACCCTGATTGACGCAGTGGTGGGTGATCTTTCGTTCATAGGCACAGGCACAGGTACAGGCACAGGCTCAGGCAATTCGGGCTTTTCCCGGGTGGGCATTTCCGTTGGCGGATCGCTGGATATCATTGGCGCGCTGTCTTTAACCTCTGCGGGAGCGGGAGATGTGCTGGCACTCGGCGCGGCGCAGCAGGTGCAGATCACCTTGCCAACAGGCAGCATCAGCATTGACGATGGCAGCGGCGTGTCAGGGCTGCTGCAAATCGGCGCGAGCCGTATCGTCGCAGCAGATGCCGCGTTGATTGCACAAATCGCCGCCGATCCTGCCAGTCAGGCCATCGCAGATGCCTTGCTTGACAACGGCGGAGCGGCCTCTCCTTCCAGCTTTGTTTCGGCTGGCCGAGTAGAACTGTCTGCCAGTGAATTGGTGCTGACACAGAATACCGGCGCAAATGATATTTACGGCGGCATTACAGTTGGCGCAGGCGGCTTGCTCATCACCAGCTTGCCAGGTGCAACAGCTTTGCTGCAAGTCATCGCATTCGGTCTCCGCGATGTTGCCGGGGCGCAGACAACGAATGATGACTGGTTTGCACTGGTCGAATTCAGCGCCGACCCCGCATCGACCTATTCTTCGGAATCGGTCTTCAACAATTGCAACATTGCCGCCGGAGCATGTCCCGTTCCGCCCGAACCCGAGCCGGTCGACCCGATCATTCCGGACATCAATCACAGGCTGATCGAAGAGCCACTGGCTGTGCCCGAAATTGTCGAAGATGGCGCCACCAGTGATTTCCGGTTCGGGGTCGACTTCCCCAGACTGCTCGATTCAGCACTGATCAGCGAGGAAGAGGTGATTGACGAACCGGTGACAAGCGGCGGTGACAGCGCTGTTCAGGCTCTGATCGGTGGCGGCGCTATTGGCGGGGGAGAAAACTGATGGCTCGCACTCTTGCCGCGTGGCTTACAGGAATTGGCCTTATCGCCTCCACACCGGCGGCTGCGCAAGATGTGCCGATGGCGCTGCGTGACAGCGTTCCGATCGGCTCCAACGGATTGTGCGAGGCGCAAATACAGTCACCCACGCAGGCTGATGGCCTGTTTGACCGGCACTACGCGATTATCTGTCAGGATGCCTCAATCTCCGTCGGCAGCCTTGTGGTCCTGCCCAGCCGTTCTCCGGACCAGGTGTTTGCTGCCTTCTCTGCCGACGGGCGCGATTGCACTCAGGCGGCGCTTACCGGGATGACACCTGGCATTTCCAACGCGCGCGCATTTGCCTGCACGCAGCCGGGCAGCACACTGAACAGATTGCTGGTCATTGGGACTACCGGTGCGGGGCACACAATAGCGGCGGAGGGGATCGCAGTTTACAGCGATGCCTTGCGGCTTGGTGTGGCAACGCTTGCCACCGATCGGGAAGTAGCGGGCACAGTCGATATTCCGCTCACCATGGCGGGCGATGCAAGTGCCTTTGCCCGCGCGCAGGCCGAAGCGATTTCGGCGCAAAGTGCGCTGGCCGAAGCCTATCGCCGCGCAAATGCAGGCAATTACGCCGAAGCCGCCGAATTCTTTTCTGCATCGGCGGGCGCGCTGGATGGCCGCAGTGCCACTGAAGCACTGCTGAATTCCGCGCTCCAGCAGTCAAACCTTGGAAACTATCTGGAAGCAGCACTGCTGTTTATCGATATCCGCGACGTGCTTGGCGAAGATCCGATCCTGCACCGGCTCGCGCGCAATTTCGAAGCCATCGATGCGCTCAACCGCGGCAGTGCAGCGGAAGCGATCATGACGCTGGACATGCCACTGCCTGCCAATACGTCCAGCATTCAAGAGCTCCGGCAGATGCAGGTCAGCAGCGGATTGGCAGAGCGGCTCGCCGCGGAAAACGGCAATGCGATCAGCGGCGGTACGGGCCAATTGACAGGAGGCGAAAGAGCGCAACTGCTTGACGCACAGGCATTGTATATCCGTGCGAGCGCCCTGCGCTCTCAGGGTTTGCCGCAGCAGGCCCGCAGCGCGCTGGTTGATGCCCGGTCACAATTGCTCGATGTTCGTGGAGGCCGCATCGTCTCGGTATTGTGGTTGCGTGCGCAGGTACTCAGCGAAATTGCCGAGATTGACGAGAGGGACGGTCAGCTTGGGGCCGCAGAAGCCCTGCACCGCGAAGCGGTAGGCATGCTAGAGGCCTATTATCCCGGCTCCCCCGCACTTGCGAGTGCGCAGGCCCAATATGCCGGATACCTTGCGCGGAACGGGCGCGAAGGTGAAGCGCTGTCGCTGTACCGTTCTCTTGTAGATACCGCCGGCACAAAACCCGCTGCCAGTCTCCGGCGTCTGCTTGCCCCCTATTTCAGCCTCCTGGCGGAGCGCGGCGGCCAAGGAACGGCAGCGGAGATGTTTACTGCCAGTCAATTGCTGCTGCGGCCCGGACTGGCCCAGACACAGGCCGTGCTTGCACGCGAGCTTTCAGGCGGAAGTGATGAAGCCTCGCAGCTGTTCCGCCAATCGCTCAATGTGGGCCGGGGGATCGAGCAATTGCGCGCCCAAATCTCGCAGGCGAGTCTCGATGCTGCTGGCACGCAAAGCGCCGCACCGGGTTCCGATATGGCGCAATTGCGGCAGCAGCTGGATGCGCTGGAAGTGCGCCAGCTCGAACTGCAACAGGATCTCGCGCGGTATCCAAGGTATCGTGTGGTCGAGGACGGGCGCATGACACTTGCCGACTTGCAAGGCACGCTCCGCGAAGGGGAGGCCTATTACAAACTGGTGATGCTGGATGAGGCTACTTATGCGATTTTCGCGTCACCTCACACCGCGCAGGCTTTCCGCATTGATGCCGCCTCCGATGCCATTGCGCGGATGGTCGATGACCTGCGCGATTCCATCGCGGTAGAGCTGGCCGGACAGACGATTACCTATCCCTTCGACATGCCGACAGCGCGGGCGCTTTATGCAGAACTGTTCGGACAGTTGGGCGAAGCAATGGCAGGGGTCGGTCATCTCGTTTTCGAGCCCGATGGTGCCCTGCTGCGTATGCCGATCAACCTGCTCGTTACCGATGACGCCAGTGTGGAACGGCAGCTGGCCCGCGCTGCCGGACCAGAAGGCGACAGCTTCGATTACACCGGTACCGCATGGCTCGGAAGGGATGTGCGCGTGACCACGGCTGTTTCCCCGTCATCCTTCCGCGATGTGCGCAATTCGCCCGCATCTGATGCGCGAATAGAATATCTCGGACTGGGTCAGAACCAGCCGGTCACGGAAACATCGGTCGCTGCCGCACAAACGGCACAGGGCGCCGGACGTGCCGAGCGTTGCCAATGGTCTGCTGCTGCATGGAATAACCCCATTGCCGCGACCGAATTGCGCGCTGCAGAAACGCTTGTGAAATCCGAAGGTTCGAACGCAGCAGTGCTTACCGATGCTGCTTTTACCGATACGGCGCTGCTGGCGATGGATCAGCTGGACGAATACCGCATTCTGCATTTCGCGACCCACGGCCTTGTCACCGCGCCGCAGCCCGATTGTCCGCCGCGTCCTGCCTTGCTGACCAGCTTTGGCAGCGGTGATTCGGACGGCCTGCTTAGTTTCGCGGAGATTTTCGACCTGCGGCTTGATGCCGATCTGATCATCCTGTCCGCTTGTAATACCGCGAGCGAAGGCGGGCTTGTGGCCAGCCGGGAAGCTGGCATTGGCGGCTCCGGCGATTTTGCACTGGACGGTCTGGTGCGCGCATTTGTGGGGGCAGGCGGGCGTACTGTTGTGGCAAGCCATTGGCCAGTGCCCGATGATTTCGGCGCCACGCAAAGGCTCGTCAGCGGAATATTCAGCGCCCAGGACGGCGAAACCACGACGGAGGCACTACGCCAGGCGCAGCTTGGCCTGATGGACGATGCCAATACCTCGCACCCGTTTTATTGGGCAGCATTCGCCGTGGTGGGTGATGGTACGATCCCGGTCCGCCGCTAGCTTTCAATCATATTCTGTAATGATGGCGGAAAAATCCCGTGCGCCATTTCCCGCTGCATCGAAAGCTTCGTACAATTCCTTCGCCATGCCGCCAATGCGCGGAGCCACGCCGGCAGTTTCCGCCGCTTCCATCGCCAACCGCAAGTCCTTGAGCATCAGACCGGTAGCAAAACCGCCCTGATAATCATTATCTGCTGGCGATTTTGGTCCCACGCCGGGCACCGGGCAATAGCTTGTCATGGACCAGCACTGCCCGGAACTGACGCTGGAAATATCGTAGAAAGTCTGCGGATCCAGGCCAAGCTTTTGCGCCATGGCAAACGCTTCTGCCGTCCCGATCATCTGGACGGCCAGCAACATGTTGTTGCAGATTTTCGCGGCCTGCCCGTTGCCCGCATCGCCAGCGTGGATCACCGCCTTGCCCATATCGTTCAAGATTGGTTCGGCCCGCTTGAACCCTTCTTCGGTTCCGCCGACCATGAAGGTCAATGTACCGCCCTCTGCCGCCGCAATCCCGCCCGATACCGGGGCATCAACCATGAGGTATCCGGCCTTGGCCGCCGCCTGGCCGACTTCACGGGCAGTCGCAACATCTATGGTAGAACAATCCAGCAGCACGGCACCTTTGGGCGCATGGCCGATGACGCTGTCGGTATAGACGCTGCGCACTATGGCACCATTGGGCAGCATAGAAACCACTGCATCCACGCCTTCGCAGGCCTCCTGCGCATCATGAAAAACGGTGCAGCCCTTCGCCTCTGCCGCCGCCAGAGCATCCGCAGACAAATCGAATGCGCGCACGTCATGACCGGCCTTGGCAAGATTTGCCGCCATGCCGCCGCCCATGTTTCCCAGACCGATAAATGCGATTTTCATGTGTCTCTCTCCTTGTCATGTTGCCTGACATTTCATGCTGGGTCACGCAAGCGCCAGCACTCCGGTAAGTACGTGGCGCACAAGATCCACCTGCCCGCGCGCGCCGGTCTTGGCATAGATTTTCTTGGAATAGTTACGCGCTGTCTCGATTGTCAGGCCGTGCTCCTCGGCGGCCTCGGCAATGGAGAGCCCCTGCGCCATGGACCATGCCAGCCGCGCTTCGCTGGGTGTCAGATCAAACAGATCGACCAATTGTTCGGCACGATCTGCCGAGGATGAGCGATCGCCCCGGATATACACCACCGCTACTGCATCTGTCCCGCCTGCCAAGGCTTCAAGCCGCAAAGGCGCCGCCAGAATATCGATCCACGGATCATGGCTGAGATTGATAGCGCGTGGCCGCGCGCGTGGCGTTGTCGCAAATTCTCGCACCAGCGCAGTCAGTTGGCGATCGACTGCGGGGGCAGCCGGCGTCAGCCGGTTATAATGCCCGCGCCGCAAAATGCCCGATTGCTGCATCAATCGCTCCGCCTGCGGGTCGCAGTCGACGATCCGGCACTTGGCATCAAGCGATATCCAGCCGAAGTTGATCCGGGCAAAAACCTCGGCGCTCATTTCCGATCGCGCCCGTTCGCGCTCAACACTGGCAAGCACGCGCAGAGCAGTGCTCATGTGCGGGGCGAGCGCGGAAAGCAGACTCGCGATGTCCGCGCCAAGATTCGCATCACCGGCCAGTATCAGCGCGGCATCCAATCCCGATTCCTCGCAAATGCGGACCACTTGCAGAGCGGGGATAATCGCAGTGATATCCGCATCAAATTCACTGCGCCCGTAAACACGGCCTTCGCGCAGCGCGATCTCGCCTGTGCCAGTTTTCGCGATCAGCGGCCGAAGGCGCTCTTCCCAACCTTCCTGTCCGGATGCAAGTCGTACCGTTTCCGCGCCTTTCGTAGGGCGAAGCATGATCGCGGCGAAGCCCGCCCCTGTCACCTGCCGCAGACGGGAGAGAAAGGTATGCCACATAGGCTGCTCAAACATGCCATCATACAAAGGGACCAGCAGTTCTGTCTCGCCAAGATTTGGAATGCGCATGAACTGGAGCATACCCCCTCCCAAATGGGAGGTCCACCTTGATTGCGTCCGTCCTATGCCGCGCTGCAACAAGAGCCACAAGGGACACCATCCGTGACCGCACCACTGACTCACCTGCAACGCCTCGAAGCTGAAGCGATCCACATTATCCGCGAAGTCGCGGCCGAGGCTGACAAGCCCGTCATGATGTATTCGGTCGGTAAGGATTCTGCCGTGATGCTGCATCTGGCGAAGAAGGCCTTTTACCCCTCCCCCCCGCCGTTTCCGCTGCTGCACGTCGACACCACTTGGAAGTTCAAGGAAATGTACGCGCTGCGCGAAAAGGCAGCTGAAGACGCGGGCATGGAATTGCTCGTCCACCAGAACGCCGAAGCGCAGGAACGCGGCATCAACCCATTCGATCACGGACCCTTGCATACCGACATGTGGAAGACCGAAGGGCTGAAGCAGGCGCTCACGATGCATGGCTTCGATGCAGCCTTCGGCGGAGCCCGCCGGGATGAGGAAAAGAGCCGCGCGAAAGAGCGCATCTTTTCCTTCCGCACCGCCAGCCACGGCTGGGACCCGAAGAACCAGCGGGCGGAACTGTGGAACCTGTACAATGCCCGCAAGAACAAGGGCGAAAGCATCCGCGTTTTCCCGATCTCCAATTGGACCGAGCTGGACGTATGGCAGTATATCCAGCTGGAAAATATCGAGATTGTTCCGTTGTATTTCTCCGCGCCGCGCCCGACTTACGAATGGGAAGGCGGTCTGTTCATGGCCGACGATCCGGAGCGGCTGGAACGTGTTTTGGGATATATGCCCGAAATCACCATCAAATCGGTCCGCTTCCGCACGCTCGGCTGCTCCCCGTTGACAGGAGCAGTCGAAAGCGAGGCCAAGACGCTTTCCGAAGTGATCCAGGAAACGCTGCTCACAACCACAAGCGAACGGCAGGGACGTGTGATCGACAAGGATGCTGGCGGTGCCGGCATGGAGAAAAAGAAGCAGGAGGGGTATTTCTGATGGCTCAAGATACCAGCGGCAATTCCGTCTACCAGACCGAAGCCCTCATTGCAGAAGACATCGACAGTTATCTGGAAACGCACCAGCACAAAACGATGCTGCGCTTCATCACCTGCGGCAGCGTGGATGACGGCAAAAGCACGCTTATCGGGCGGCTGCTGTATGACAGCAAGATGATCTTCGAAGACCAGCTCGATGCGCTGAGCGCAGACAGCAAGAAGGTCGGCACGCAGGGGCAGGAAATTGATTTCGCGCTGCTGGTGGATGGCCTGGCGGCGGAACGCGAACAGGGCATCACGATCGATGTTGCCTACCGCTTCTTCAACACTGAAAAGCGCAAGTTCATCGTCGCCGATTGCCCGGGGCATGAACAATATACGCGCAATATGGTGACCGGTGCTTCCACCGCTGATCTTGCCGTGATCCTGATCGATGCGCGCAAGGGCGTGCTCGTGCAGACGCGCCGCCACAGCTATCTGTGCCACTTGATCGGTATCAAGAACATCGTGCTGGCAGTGAACAAGATGGATCTGGTCGATTACGATCAGGCCAGGTTCGATGCGATCGTTGCCGACTACGCCAAGTTTGCAAGCGAGATCGGGATCGAGAGCTTCACCGCCCTGCCCATCAGCGGGTTCAAGGGCGACAACATTACGGCAGCACCTTCAGAAAAGACGCCGTGGTACGTCGGCCCAAGCCTTGTCGAGCATCTCGAAGGCGTCGCGGTGCTGTCCGAAGTCGCTTCGCAGAAGCCGTTCCGCATGCCGGTGCAATGGGTCAATCGCCCCAACCTCGACTTCCGCGGCTTTTCCGGTCTGATTGCGACCGGATCTGTAAAGCCGGGCGATGCCGTGCGCGCTCTTCCCTCGGGCAAGACCAGCACTGTCAAAAGCATCGTGACGTATGACGGCGATCTGGAGGAAGCGATTGCCGGTCAGGCCGTCACCATTACACTTGATGACGAGATCGATTGTTCACGCGGCGATGTATTGTGCGTCGCGGACAATCCGCCCGAAACCGCCGACCAGTTCGAAGCGACACTGGTGTGGCTGAACGATGAAGACCTGCATGTCGGGCGTGGCTACTGGCTCAAACTGGGCACACAGACCGTATCCGCCACCGTGCAGCAGCCCAAGCACCGCGTTGACGTAAACACCATGGACGAACTGGCGGCCAAGACCCTGTCGCTGAACGATATCGGTGTCGCCGAAGTCTATGCAGACAAGGCATTGGTGTTCGAATCCTACGCCGACAACCGGACTCTGGGCGGCTTCATTCTGGTCGACAAGATCACCAATGCAACCGTCGCTGCCGGAATGCTGAATTTCAGCTTGCGCCGCAGCCAGAACGTGCATTGGCAGGCGAGCGACATAACGCGCGAACATCATGCGAGCATGAAGAACCAGACACCGCGCGTTCTGTGGTTCACGGGCCTTTCCGGCTCCGGCAAATCGACAATTGCGAACGAGGTTGAGAAGAAGCTGGCACTGATGAACCGCCATACCTTCCTGCTCGACGGGGACAATGTCCGTCACGGCCTGAACAAGGACCTTGGCTTTACCGAAGCGGACCGGATAGAGAATATCCGCCGCATTGGCGAAGTGGCCAAGCTGATGACCGATGCGGGGTTGATCGTGCTCACCGCCTTCATTTCGCCCTTCCGTGCAGAGCGGCAAATGGTGCGGGAAATGCTGGAAGGCCATGAGTTTGTGGAGATCTTCGTCGACACTCCCTTGGAAGTTGCTGAAGAACGCGATGTGAAGGGTTTGTATAAAAAGGCCCGGGCAGGCAATCTGAAGAACTTTACCGGGATCGACAGCCCCTATGAAGCGCCCGAAGCGCCTGAAATCACCGTCAACACTGTCGAGATGTCGCCCGAAGAAGCGGCAAATTACATCATCGACAAAATCCTGCCTTTGAAGTGAGTAGTGCCCACATGACCTCTCCCCGAACCGACGCCGAGCTTGCTGCACACCTTGCCGAATGCGCTGGCCGCATCCTGATCGAAGTGCGCAATTCGGGCATGTTCGAAGGTAAATCACTGGGCAAAGCGGGCGACCAGACGGCCAACGAATTCCTGATGCACGCGCTGCGCCAGCAACGCCCCGATGACGGGCTGCTGTCGGAAGAAAGCAAGGATACAGAGGAGCGGCTGGAGAAAGATCGCGTGTGGATCATCGATCCGGTGGACGGCACTCGCGAATATGGCGAGGAACGCTCCGACTGGGCAGTGCATGTTGCACTGGCCGTTGGCGGCGTGCCGAAGATCGGTGCTGTTGCCCTGCCCGGTTTAGGCCAGGTCCTGCGGACCGACCGGCTGGTGGAAGTGCCCGCCGCGCCTGAAAAGCTGCGCATGGTTGTCAGCCGCACCCGACCTGCTGCGGAGGCTGTCATGGTGGCAGAAGCAATCGGCGCGGCGCTCGTGCCGATGGGCAGCGCCGGAGCCAAGGCCATGGCGATCTTGCGCGGAGAGGCAGACATCTATCTGCATTCGGGCGGCCAGTTCGAATGGGACAGCTGCGCCCCTGCTGCCGTTGCCGCAGCACACGGCCTGCATATCAGCCGGATCGATGGAAGCCCGCTGATTTACAATCAACGCGATACCTACCTGCCCGACCTGCTGATTTGCCGGAAAGAGCATTCAGAACTGGTGCTGGGAATTTTGCAGTCAGCGGCGTAAGTCCGGGCCTAATTAGCCGATCACGCCGAGCGCTTCTGCCTCGCTGATAACTTCGGCATATTTGGCCTGAAGATCGAACAAATTCGCTTCATGCGGGCCTTCATGACGATCAGCGCAGGCCTCCCGCACGATCAGCGGGATAAACCCGTGCTGCATGGCATCCACGCCGGTGGCGCGTACGCAGCCCGATGTCGAGTAACCGGTGATCAGCAGCGTATCGACGCCGATCGCCGTCAATGTCGCGGCAAGCGGAGTGCCGAAGAACGCCGAGGCATATTGCTTGGTCATTACCAGTTCGCCCGCTTGCGGCTCCAGCCTGCCCGGAAAGGCGCCGCGCGGCGAGCCTGCGTCAAAAACCTTGAGCACCGGCGCCTTGCGATAAAACACCCCGCCATCCGCGCCGCCCGCCTGATATTCGAGATTGGTGAAGATGACCGGCATCCCCGCAGCCCGCGCGGCGTCTGTCAGCCTGACATTGCTTTGCAGCGCTTCCTCGGCAGTTTGCATAAACAGTGGCGAGCCTTCCTCAAGGTAAGCCATCACCACATCGACAATCAGCAGAGCCGCTTTGCGGCCCGGCGCTAGCTTGCCATTGTAAACGCCCGCATAATTGTCCTGCACGCTGCTGTCAGTCATCAGACAACGCCTTCCTCGGCCAGTCTGGCAAGTTCAGCTTCGTCCAGCCCCAGCGCAGCACCATAAATTTCCGCATTGTCCTGCCCCGGCACCGATGGCGCCGCGCGCCGCACGCTGGACGGGGTTTCGGAGAATTTGGGAAAGGCGTTCTGCATCTTCAGCTTGCCGTAACGCTCCGTCTCGACCTCGATGATCGCATCACGCGCCTTGAAGTGCGGGTCCGCCAGCATGTCCGGCGCGCGGTAGACACGGCCTGCCGGGATCGAATGTGCGATCATCGCTGCGTCCACCTCTTCAACGGTGAGCGTGCTGGTCCAGGCATTGACCATATTGTCCAGCTCTGTCTGGTTCTTGCCGCGCGCAATGTGCGTGGAATACCGGTCATCCTGTGCCAGTTCGGGTTGACCCATGGCCTGCGCCAGCCGCGCGAAAATCGCATCATTGTTGGCCGCGATCATGAATGGCCCGTCCTTGCACTGATAGACGTTCGAAGGCGCAATGCCGGGCAGGATCGAACCGGACCGTTCGCGGATGAAGTCATTGTGATCGAATTCAGACACCAGCCCTTCCATCACCTGCAATACCGCTTCGTATAACGCAGTATCGACAATCTGGCCTTGGCCGGTTTTATCCCGGTGATGCAGCGCGGCGAGCACGCCCATGCAGCCATAACTCGCGCACAGCGTGTCGCCGATGGAAATGCCCATGCGCGATGGCATACGGTCCGGTTCGCCCACGATGTAGCGCCATCCGCCCATTGCTTCCCCGATGCCGCCAAAGCCAGCGCGGTTGGAATAGGGGCCATCCTGACCGTAGCCGGACATGCGCGCGATAATGAGTCCCGGATTATCGCTATGCAATATCTGGGGGGACAGGCCCCACTTCTCCAGCGTTCCCGGCTTGAAATTCTCGATGAGCACATCGGCTGTGGCAATCAGTTTCCGGGCTATCGCCTGTCCTTCTGGCACGCGCAGATTGCAGGTGACCGACTGCTTGTTGCGGCCGATGACTTCCCATTGCACCTTTTCTTCGCCCTGCCCCCAGTCACGCATGGGATCTCCGCGGCCGGGCGGTTCCACCTTGATGACATCAGCGCCCATATCGCCAAGCAATTGACCGCAGAACGGCCCGGCCAGCAGCTGGCCCATTTCCACGACGCGCAGACCTGCGAGTGCGCCAGTGGCCGGAGCATTCTTGGGTGTGCTCACTCTGCCGCTTCCGCCATGTGTTTGTGATTGGCCCATTCCGGCTGCGTGGGTGCGGGCAAGCCTGTTTCCGCAAGGCAGTTGGCTCGCAGTTCATCAAGATTGGGACCATAGTCGAACAGAGGCAACTCGCCGCGATCCGAAGTGATCTCCTTTCGCAAAGCCGCCGTCGCATTCTGATCCACAGTGCCATCGGCAGCCAACACCACGCCATATGCGCGCGCGCCTTCTGCTGTCACGAGGCCCTGCTCCACTTCCAGCGCCACCAATTCAGGATCGCGTTCAAGCGGGTCGCCCCAGCCGCCACCGCCCCAGGTGACGAAGTGCAGCAAATCGCCTTCCTTCACGTCAACATCTTCAACCTTGTTGCCGACGACTTCGCTGGTCCCGTCGGCACGTTCAAGCAGCTTGGTCGCCCGTCCACCCGGAGCGCCGCCATTCACGCCCCACGGGGGCACGAACCAGCGATCATCATGCACCGCGATCTGGCCGTCGGCCAGGAAGCGGTACGTCATGCGGATGCCATTACCGCCGCGATGCTTGCCCGCACCGCCGCTGTCTGGTTCTGTCGCGTAACGTTCAATCCGCAGCGGGAAATAACGCTCGAGGAATTCGTTCGGGACATTAGTAAAGCCCGGCCACAGCGAGTGGCCATCCGGCCCGTCGCCCATCGGCCTGCCGGGAATGCCGCCAAAGCCGATCTGGAACAGCTGGAACCATTCCCCCGATTTGCCTTCACGGTTATCCCACCCGCTGTAGAACAGATGCGGGCTGGAACTGAATCCGGCAGCGTTAAGGAATTCCGGTGTCTTCTGGCCCAGCAAGCCGCCCAGAATGTCAAAAATCCGTCCCAAGGCGTGGGTCCGGCCCGAAAGCGCGGCGGGGAATTTCGGCTTCAGCAGCGATCCTTCGGGGATGCGCACATCGATCAGATCATAGAACCCGTCATTGAACAGGATCTGCGGATCGAACACCATGATCATGTAGATGCCGAAGAACATCTTGAACATGTTTTCATTAAGATAGAAGTTGATCGACGCCGCGCTTTGCGGATCGGTGCCTTCGAAATCGAGGATCACCTTGCCGTCTTCGCGCCACATCGTGCATTTGATCTTGTAAGGGCCAAAGCCCTTTCCATCATCGCAGACGTAGTCCTCGAAACTCACCGGCTCTTCCGCGATAGCCATGCCGATCAGCGCGTTCATGGCGCGGTGGTTGCGTTCCAGCAATTCCTGCGTGGCGGAGAAATACACATCGTCGCCAAAGCGCCCCGCCATTTCGATGACGCGGTTGGAGGCAACCCGGCAGCTGGCAATCAACGCATTGAGGTCAGCCTGGCACCAGTCGGGTTTACGCGTCTGGTGCATCACCAGCTTCATCAGATCATCGTTATATTCGCCCTTCTTCCAGATTTTTACCGGCGGAATGCGAACGCCTTCTTCAAAGATGGAGCTGGCCTTGATCGGCATGGAGCCAACAACGCTTCCGCCAATATCGGACTGATGGCCGAACATGGCAGTATAGGCGATCAGGCGGCCATCCTTGAACACAGGCAGCAGCACGAGCCAATCGTTGGAGTGGCTGACGGCGCCTTCGCAGGAATAGGGATCCGACAGGAAGATCATGTCGCCATCCTCCAGCGTCCCGTCGAACTGGCGCAGGAAGCCGTCGATGAAGCTGCCGAACTGGCCGACGATCATCTTGCCCTTCGCATCCGCAATCAGCGGGAAGGCATCCCCCTGTTCACGGATACCGGGCGACATGGCAGTGCGCACCAGTGTAGCATCCATTTCGATGCGAGCATTGCGCAGGGCGTTCTCGATAATGTCCAGCGTGACCGGATCGATGGCAACACGCTCGAATGGAGTGTCGTTCGTTTGAATGATTTCAGCGGGCATCGCGTGTGCCTCCTCAGGCCGGATTGATCAGGATGTTGCCGACAGCGTCGATTGTGGCGACGCAGCCGGTTTCGACCAGCGTGGTCGAGTCCATTTCGGTGATGATGGCAGGGCCGGGGATCGTATCGCCCTGACGCAGCCTGGAACGGTCGTAGATGATCGCCGCATGCTCTTCCCCGTCCATCCAGAGAGTGTGATCGCGGATCTTCGCAGCCGAAGGGTCGCCGTCGCCTTTCTCAAGCTGCGCCGCCGGCAATTCCAGCGATGCACCCTGCGCCACGGCGCGCAGGTTCACGATTTCATGCGGGGTATCCATATTGAAGGTGAACAGCCGGTGGTGCTCCTCATCGAAGCGCGACAGGATGCCTTCCAGCCCCTTTTCACGCAGCGTGGCCTGATCAATGGTCAGCGGCACTTCAAACGCCTGCCCTGCATATCGCACGTCGATTTCAAATTCACTGGTGATGCTGTCTGCCGGGATTCCATCGGCTTCCAGTTCAGCACGGGTTTGCGATGCCATTTCATCCAGCAGCGCAATCAGTTCGTTCACATCGGTAGCGGTCGCAAGGCGGCTGAAACTGCGCGCAGTTTCGGTCCGCATCCGCGTGGTTGCATCACCCAGCGCACACAGCACGCCGGGGGAAACGGGCGAGACAGCAGGCCAACTGCCCATCAGCCGCGCCACGGCGTTCACATGCAGCGGCCCAGCCCCGCCAAAGCCCATCAGCGCGAAGTGGCGCGGATCGTAACCTTGCTGGACGCTGATCATCCGCAGCGCGCCGAACATGTTTTCGTTCACGATATCGATGATGCCGCGGGCGGCTTCCATCAGACCCACGCCCAAAGCATCGGCAATTTTCTGCACCGATGCCTTCGCGCCTTCCCGGTCCAGCTTGAAGCTGCCGCCGAGCAGGTTTTCCGGCAGATAGCCAAGAACAACATTCGCGTCGGTCACAGTCGGTTCCTCACCGCCCTTGCCGTATGCGACAGGTCCCGGGACCGCGCCCGCGCTTTGCGGGCCGACACGCAACGCGCCGGTCAATTCAGGCACGAAGGCGATCGAGCCGCCGCCCGCACCCACGGTTTTCACATCAAGCGACGAAGCGCGAACTGACAGGTGCCCGACCTCAGTCGTGCGCACCCGGCGCGGCTCCAGATTTTCGATGAGCGCAACGTCGGTTGACGTGCCGCCGACATCGAGCGTGAGAATGTTCTTCAGGCCGGCATTCTTCGCCACCCAAACGGCACCGGTCACACCGCCAGCAGGTCCGGACATCAGGATATTGACGGGATGCTCCTCAGCCTTCTGGCTGCTCATCAATCCGCCGTCGGACCGCAGCAGCGACAATTTGCCGGTCACGCCTGCATCGGCAAGGCGGGAGCGCAGATTGGTGAGGTAATTGCTGACCACAGGCCGCACCGCCGCATTGGCAACGGTGGAAAGCGTGCGTTCGTATTCCTGCATTTCGGGCAGGACTTCATGACTTAGAGATACAGGAATGCCGGGCATGATTTCTGCCGCAAGCTCTCCGATGCGCGCTTCGTGTGTGCCGTTGGTATAGGCGTTGATCAGGCTGACCGTCAGCGCCTCTACGCCTGCATCCTTCAGCTTGGTCAGCGCGGCGCGAACAGATGCCTCGTCCAGTTCTCTCACCATCTTGCCATCGGCGCCCATGCGCTCTGCCACTTCCACAGTGTCTTCCAGCGCGGCCAGCGGCTGCGGCTTGGGCCAGACGATCCAGCCTGCCAGCCCGCCGGGTACAAAGCTGCGCGCAATCTGCATGATATCGCGGAAGCCTTCGGTAACGATCAGGCCAACCCGCGCGCCCTTGCCTTCCAGAACCGCATTGGTGGCCACGGTTGTGCCGTGCAGGAAGAATTCGATATCACCAGCATCAACGCCAGCCTCTTCGGTAATCGCAATCACGCCATTCAGAATGCCTTCGGAGCTATCCTGCGGTGTGGACGGGGTTTTGTGCCGCCAAAATTGGCCGCTGTCATGATCGAACAAGAGAAGGTCGGTGAATGTCCCACCGACATCCACTCCAAGGCGATAGCGCATCAGGCGTGTTCCTTTTCTATTGTTGCAGCGGGCTTTGGAAAGCCGCCCGCTCTGCCCACCAATGCAGGCAATTGTTTATCCATCACGCCGGTAAGCCAGCGGTGCGTGTCGATCAGTTGTTCAATGTCGAGCCCGGTCGAAATCCCGGCCCGTTCAAGCATGTAAACCACGTCCTCGGTTGCCACATTGCCTGCTGCACCCGGCGCAAACGGGCAGCCGCCAAGTCCGCCGATGGAGGCATCCACTGTGCGAACACCGGCAGCAACGGCGGCCCAGACATTGGCAAGGCCAGTGCCGCGCGTGTTGTGGAAGTGGACGCGTACCGGGATCGGAGCGATCACCTCAGCGACCGCATTCACGAGACGGGTAACATGCGCCGGGTTGCCGACGCCTATGGTGTCGGCAAGCGCGATTTCGACGGGGTTTGCTTGGGCCAATTGTTCAGCCATGGCGACGACGCGCTCTTCAGGGACTTCGCCTTCAAACGGGCAGCCGAAGCTAGCGCCAATCGTAACCTGCCCGGTTTTCCCGGCGGCCTGCGCCATCGCTACCAGCTCCTGCGCCACCGCAACCGATTGATCGCTCGTCTGGCGCTGGTTCTTCTGCGCGAAAGTATCGGTGGCAACGCAGACCGCGCCCAATTGATCAATGCGGCCGGTCGCCAGCGCGCGTGTCGCCCCGCGGTCATTCAGCACAAGACCGATATATGTCACGTCATCGCGCTGGGGCAGACCAGCGCAGACAGCATCGGCATCGGCCATTTGCGGCACGGCCTTCGGACTGACGAAGCTGGTGACTTCGATCCGTCGACTGCCTGCCGCAATGGCCCGCTTAATCAGGTCGAGCTTGTTGGCGGTCGAGACGTGCACGCTCTCGTTCTGTAGGCCATCGCGAGGCCCGACCTCGACCATCTCGATCACACTTGTATACAATTTGTCAGTCATGCGCGGCGCTTCCGGTCTGCCGCGTCGATGGCCGTCAGTCCATGATGTGCGTCTGCATATGCGTGATACGCGCGGCGAATGTGCCCCGACATGATGGACTGTGCCCAATCGGCATCTTTGCGCGCGAACGCAGCAAGCAACTCATCATGCTCCGCGCTGGAACGCGCAAGCTCATCGACACCGTAATGGTGCGCGGTGCGCCAGATAACAGGCTGTTCGATCAGAGTGGCCAGCAAGGTCGCGAGTCGCCGCGACGAAGCAACTTTCAGTATGAGCGCGTGAAAATCGCGATTCAATTCCAGAAACAAATCAACGTTCGGCGGAGTGGCCTTTACCGCCCTGCGCAGCTCGGCATTGCATCTACGAAGCTCTTCCAGCGCGGCATCACTCATGCGCTCTGCAGCAAGCTTCGCAGCATGACCTTCCAGCATCGCACGAAGCTCGAACATGTCAGCGACATCGTCCAAAGACCAATCCGCAACGAACGTGCGCTGCGTGTCGTTTCGCCTGACCAACATATCCGATTCGAGCCGCCGCAACGCATCTCTCACCGGCGTGCGCGATACACCGCATCGATCCGCCAACGCTTCCTCGACAAGCTGCTCTCCAGGAGAGAGTTCGCCAGATACAATCATTGAGCGAATTGTCTCGAAAGCACGATCCGATGCGCGCGACATTTCTGGCCTCCAAGGGTTGACGAATAGGATTTGTATACAATAATGCGGCTCTACTGCAAGCTGCACTTATCCGATTCACGAACACGCCGGTCGGAAACTTTAGGGGAGAATTTCCAATGCGCGGATTCAAATCACTGCTTTTCGCCGGCATCGCCGCCAGCCCTTTGATCGCCTTTCCCGCCCTTGCCCAGGATGCAGGAGAGGAAGGCGCGCAAGAGCGAGACGACAACACCATTATCGTGACCGCTCGCCGGCAAGACGAGCGTTTGCAGGATGTGCCGGCTTCTGTATCCGTTCTTTCGGCTGACACCCTTGCAAATACCGGCGCAAACAGCGCCGATGATTTCGCGCAGCTCACTCCGGGCGTCACCATTGTGACCGGTACGGCGGAAGCTGGTGACACGCAGATCAATATCCGCGGGATCAACGGTGCCCGCGATGCGGAAAGCTCCGTTGCACTGGTTGTCGACGGAATTCTGAAAACCAACACCGCCCAGCTTAACCAGCCGCAAGGCACATTGCGCCAGGTGGAAATCCTGAAAGGCCCGCAAGGCGCGCTGTATGGACGTAATGCCGCCGCTGGTGCAATTGTTATCCAGACGCTCCTGCCAGGTCCGGTGCTGGAAGGCGGCGGGCGCGTATCTTACGCCAACGAAAACACGTTTGAAGGCACAGCCCATCTTTCCGGTCCGATTTCGCAAGACATCGGCTTTGTCCTGTCCGGCTACTACCGGACAACCGATGGCTTTTTCGAAAACACTTTCCTGCCGGACCCAAACACGGTCGACAATCAGGAAGTCTGGTCGCTGGACGGGCGGATTGTGGCTGATCTTGGTCCGGCCACCGAACTGGATATCAAGGCGCGCTATTCCGAGCTGAGCGGTGCCTCGATCAACTTCAACTCATCCTTCCACCTGCCCAATTTCGCTGGCGTAAACCCTGCATTCTATGAAGATGTGAACGAGCATCCCTTCGGCTATTACGGCAACATCACACCTTCCAACACGCAGGAAAGCTTCGATATTTCCGCGAAGGTCGAACACGAATTCGACAGCGGCATGGTGCTGACAACATGGGCCTTATATTCCGACGTCTCGCAGGCACTGGTTGCGGACGGCACTTCCGCTGATTTCGCGCGCTTCATTTCCAATGTCGATCCGGCTGTGGACGGCGCTGTGGCAAGCTGCTTCGCCACAACCGATCAGCTCACCGGATTTCCCGTCAATCAGCCGCTTGGCATTGGCGAAATCCCTGTCCCCTTCATTTTCGCACCGGCCAATGGCTCCACATTTGGCGCGTATAGCCCGACGACGTGCGATGGCACGCAGTACCAGACGCGCAGCCAGTCTGACCTCAGCGCAGAAATCCGGCTCGCTTCAAGCGGAGACGGTCCGCTTGACTGGCAAGTGGGCGCGTACTTCCTTACAATCGACCGCGAAGTAGGGGTGAGCATCGGCGCTGATACGGGTCAGGGCGTCATCCAGAACCTCTACAATCCGCCCAACAGCACGAACCCCACTTCGCTGTTGCTGGCCGATCAATTTGATACGGACGTCTATGCTGCTTTCGGCTCTCTCGAGTATGAATTCAGCCCGCAATTTACCGCTGGGCTGGCACTGCGGTACGATATTGAAGAGCGGTCGACCAATTCGCTGGTTCCGGAAGCGTTTGATCCGTTTACCGGCAACGAGATAAATCCGGGTCAACGGTTTGGCACGCTGTCGCCGCAAAATGAAACCTTCCAGCAACTGCAGCCGCGCATCAACCTCAGCTATCAGCCGACACCCGATCTCAATCTTTACGCAACCTGGGGTGTCGGATTCAAATCTGGCGGTTTCAATAATCAGGGTGCCTCGGCATTGATTGATGCCGAATTCAACCAGTTCATCGGCGCAAACGTTACGATTGAAGACCAGTATCGCAAGGAAGTCAGCTCCGCTTTCGAGCTTGGTTTCAAGGGCTCCTTGCTGAACGATGCAATCACCTTCGATCTGGCAACATACTACACCCAGATCGACGACATGCAGTTCTTCGAATTCTTCGTGGGTGGATTTGGTCTGCTGCGCGTTGTGTCGAATATTGACGAGGTCGAAGTGCTCGGCGCGGAACTGAACCTCGCGGCAGAGCCGATCGATGGCTGGACAGTTTATGGTGCGTTCAACGTGACCGATAGCGAGATCATAGCCAACAGTTCGCGTACATATACTGTAGGCAACAAATCGCCTTACACGGCAGACTGGACGCTGAACCTGGGTACGCAGCTGGATGTGCCAATAAGCGCCAGAGCCGATGCGCTGCTGCGCGTTGACTACCGCCTGACAGGCCCGACTTGGTTCCATTCGGTGCAGGATCAGGTGCGCCCGACCTTGTTCTCCGGCCTGCTGCCGATATCGGCACTGGCCCCTATCCCTGCAGAGGTTGGTGATGCCGATTATTCTGTTGCACAGCGTGATACATTCGGCGTTTTCAATGCGCGGGCAGGCGTCGATTTCGGTAACGTCCGAGCGTATATTTTCGCCGACAATCTGTTCAACGAAAAATATCTGAACGAAGTTATTCCGGCCATTGAGTTTGGCGGTTCCTTCATTTCGCCCGGCGCGCGTCGTTTGATCGGTGTGGAGCTCGGTTTCGACTTCTGATCGATAAATCCCGGACCGGCCAAGCGTTTGCTGACATGCAAGGCTTCGCCGGTCTGAGGACATTTCTGCGGCTTTCCGGTCAAGCTGGTGGAGGGCGATACACACAGCCGCTTCGCGCTCCAGGTTTTGCCTGATGACTGGGGCGAGCTGAGTGTAACGATGCATCTGCGATGCCGAGTTCCGATCCCCGCTTCCCAATGTGCATTCTCCGCTTCATACACCCGCCCGGGCAAGGGCTCGGGCAGGAATGTTCTGCCAAGCTCTTTGCGGTAAAGTCTTGATGGGGTGGCAGTGGTTAAAGATCCTGTGTTTTTGATCGTAATGACTACGATCGCGGGCCTCGCAGCGACCGGAGTGTTTCAGAGTTCGGCTGCGTGTGCGCAGGATACCGTCATCGCAACGGGCGAAGCCTTAGCAGACACCATCATAGTCACTGCGCAGGGCCGAGACGAGAACCTTCAGGATGTTCCGTTGGCATTGACGAAATTGACCGAAGAGATGCTGGTCGCCCGCGACATCCGAAGCTTGCAGGATCTCAACGGTGTAGTTCCGGGTTTTGTCACCACCAGCACCGTAGGATACAGTGCAGCACCGCTGAGCATTCGCGGGATAGGCGGCGCGAATGGTGGCGGGAATGTTTTCAATGACGAGCCGGTCGCCGTTTATGTCGATGGGGTCTACATTGCCCGCTTGAGCTTCCCTACCGCAGATTTGCTCGATGTCGGATCAATACAGGTGCTGCGCGGACCACAGGGCACGCTTTACGGCCGGAATTCGACCGCAGGCTCTGTTCTTGTGAGTACGAACAGGCCCACGAAGTATTTCGAGGGGTACGTCAGGATGAGCGGCACCAGCGTCGGCAATTACGCCACAAGCGCCATCGCTTCCGGGCCTCTGTCTGACCGCTTGTCCGCTAGACTGGCACTTCAATATTCGAACCGCGATGGCTTTGGCACCAATACCGTCACGGGCCGCGATGCTGGCGGTTCGGAAGTTTCCACCGGTCGACTATCGCTTCGTTACGAGCCCAATGGTTCAATCACACTGGATCTTATCGGTGAGTATCAGGAGCGCTCGGCCAACCCGGCACTCATCGCTCTCACAAGTGTCGGGGAGACCGGCGTCGCCTCACCCTTTGTGCCGCGAGAAGACCTGGCACAGGTTCTGGAACGCGATGAGTTTGCCTTCGATGATCAGTCCTTCACCAATTCGGAAACCTACGCGATCACCCTGTCAGGCCAGATCGATTTAGGCTTCGCGCACCTCCGAACGACCACCGGATATCGCGAATGGCAGCAGGTCGGCGCCCAGGATTCCGATAGTACCGCTCTCCGGCTTTTCAACAATGAGGGCAGTACATCTTCCCATCAGTTTTCCCAGGAATTCCGGCTGGCATCCAAGGACGATGGCCGCTTGTCCTGGCTCATTGGCGGCTATTATCTGGATGAGCAGACAGGGCTTTCCTTCGCTATCAGGAATTTCCAAGGATTGTTCAGGCTCGGCACGCAGGCAAGCTACGTTGCTGCACAACAAACCCAGACATTCGCGGCCTTTGCCGATTTTACCTATGCCATCAACGAGCAGTTTTCGGTAACGCTTGGAGGACGATACAGCACAGAAGAAAAGCATTTCACGAACGACCAGATCGTAACAATCATCAACGGAGGGACCTTGCCGCCATTCTTCCTGGGCGGGGCCACCCTTCCTGCGGGTGCGGTTTTTGTCGATCCATCCCTTTTCGAAGATGCCGCATCGTTCGACGATTACTCCCCCCGCGCGGTGATCAGCTACTCGCCCGGTGACAATACTCTGCTGTACGCAAGTTACAGCCACGGCTTCAAGAGCGGCGGATTCAATTCATTTGGATTGGCTCCCGCATTCGGCTCTGAAGGTATCGACGCTTTCGAAATCGGGCTTAAGTCCGATCTCGCTCAGGATAGGATCCGGTTAAATTTAGCGGGTTTCAGCTACGATTACACCAATCTGCAAATCCGTCTTCCCGTGCCGACTGGTGGAGTGGACATTCAAAACCTCGGCTCTGCCGAGATTGTGGGATTTGAACTGGAGGGGACTGCCGTTGTCAGCGATGGATTAACGTTGTCAGCGAATATCGCCTTCCTCGATACAACGATCAGCGAGGGAATGATCCCTGCGGTCTTTTCCGGAACGCCGCCAATACCGATTGGCGCTCCACTGCCACTTGCGCCGGTCGATGTCACCGGCAACCGCTTGACCAGGGCACCTGAATTCCAAGGTTACGCCAATGTCCGATACCAGCGCCCGATTGGTTCGCTGGAGGCTGTCGCTAGCGCTACGTACAGATACCAGAGCAGTGTTTATTACCTTGAGACCAATCAGGATGCGTCAACCTTCAGAAATACTGCGTGGGATGAGGTCGACATAAGGGTATCGCTTGCGGATCCTGGCACAACTTGGGAATTGGCATTTTTCGGCCAGAACATTTTCGACAACCGGCACATTACTGCTGTTACTGCCCTTGGCGGATTTCCCAATGCGGCACTAAATGAGCCGGCACGGTGGGGATTGGCGGCAACCGTCAGATTTTAACGGCACAGTCGCGGAAACGATGCGCTTCTTTCAAACTAAGATCCGGATAGATTCCAAGGGAAAGCTTCGTCTTCTTGCCCGCGAATCCGATTTTCAAGTTCCAGCGCTTTGAGCCGCTAGGAGTTACAAGAAGATAGAGCCCCTTCTCATCTCATAATTTCCAATGCTTCTCTCATGGCTTAGCGCCACGGATCATTATGTCCGTCAGCGACATTGGGGCCTTTTCATCAAGACCAGCCGAAATCAGCCAGTGAAATCTCGAAAAGCCCCCGGTTGCGAGCGGTCTTTGGTGAACGCAGGCGGCCAGCGAAGCTTGTTTTTCGGCAGATTTCTGCGGTTTTGGCAACCGTCAGCGGCCACCTCTGAATGATGTATGGTGCCAGAAGAGGACTCGAAAATGCCTTATATCTGATTGATCTACAAGGTCTTTTAAATCGGGTTTTTCAATTATTCCCCCAATGATGCCCCCAGATCGATCTTCCGTCCCCGCATTTGTAGGGGTACTTCCTAGCTTTCGCGCCCTACTCCGCGCTGGTCAAATTCGATCCATTGTTACCGCGACGAATACGATCGTATACCTCGCGCGCCAAGTGGTCCTGTGCAGCAATGCGAAACTGTTTGTCGCTCATCACCCGGTTGAAGATTTCATCATTCCCTTCCATCCGCTGAATGAAGAGGTCATCGAGCACGCGGCTGAAGAAGGCGCTAAAGTTTGCCTCATTGTTTGCCTTCGCCGCTTCGACAATCTTCTCATCCCTTTCAGCGGAGGCGCGAACCTGATCGAAGAAGAGCTGATCTGCCTCGGTGAAGTCGGTGCCAAAGCGTTCGTTCAGCTTTTCCACCAACGTCGATAGGGCAACCGCGATGTCCTTTTCGCGCGCCGTGCCAACATCGGTCGGCCCCTTGAGTGGATCGGTTTCGCCCTCGGATAGATCGATCGTGCCCTCCCCCACCTGCTGAAGGCGGAAAAACTTGAGCGCAACGTCATCATCGAGCGTGAACTTGGTCCCATCGCCCGGCTGGGGCAGCTTAGGCGACAGATTGCGGAGGAAGGCATAGAGCTGCTCAAGCCCATCATCGAAGTAGGGCATGATCTGCGAGAGGAAGGAATACAGGTTTCGGAAGGCAGTAAGCTGACCGCGAAACTCGTCCTGAATTGCCTCTGCTAACCTCTCGAACCGATCAACGCAGCGATCGAGTATCGCGTTCATAATGCGATGGTCCTGCCCACTATGGTCACGGCGGGCTTTGAACCAGATTTCAGAAAAATCCCGCACGTCATCCGGCGTGAACACCGCAGGTTGCAGCAGCTTGTGGTGCAACTCGTTCAGCTTCTGGGGATCGGCGTTTTCGCCAACCGGCGTCGTCTCGTAGTAAGGCTTGAAGGCTGCAAAAATGTCGCCCTCCTCATTCTTGAAGTCGAGCACGAAAGTGCGCGTCTTGCCGGGTGCCGTGCGGTTCAATCGTGACAAGGTCTGCACGGCCTGCACACCCGCCAGCTTTTTCACCACATACATGGTTTGCAGCAACGGCTGGTCGAAGCCGGTTTGATACTTCTCCGCCACAATCAGCACGCGGTATTCATCGCCGCCGAACCGTTCGGGCAGCTCCTTTTCGGGCAGGCCATCATTCATGCCGACTTCGGTGAAGGCAGAGCCGGGATCATCTGGGTCTTCCACCGTGCCGGAGAAGGCCACCAGTGCCCGGATGCCCTGATACCCTTTGTCCTTGATGTAGCGATCGAAGGCCTGCTTGTATTTCACAGCCGAAAGCCGAGAACCGGTGACGACCATCGCCTTCGCGCGCCCGCCCAACTCGTGCATCACCTTCAGTCGAAAATGCTCAATGATGACCTGCACCACCTGCTCGATATTGACGGGGTGCAGCTCCAGGAATTGTCCCAGCGCCTTAGCAGCTTTCTTCTTCGGCACGTCCGGATCATTCTCGACCTGCTTCACCAGCCCGAAGAAGCGCTTGTAAGTCGTGTAGTTTTGCAGAACGTCGAGGATGAAGCCTTCTTCGATCGCCTGCCGCATCGTATATTCGTGAAACGGCGAAGCGCCCGACGGCCCCGGTTCGTCAAACACGGCCTTGGTCTTAAACTTGGGCGTTGCGGTGAAGGCGAAGAAGCTGAGATTCGGCTGTCGCGCGCGGCTCATCATTTCCTGCCGGATGCGCGCCTTGGCTTCATCCGAAACGTCGCCATCCTCTTCATCATCCAACTGCCCAGCTATAGCATCTGCAATGCCGTCCTTGTTGAGGATGCCCTTGAGTGCCTTCACCGTCTCGCCCGATTGCGAACTATGCGCCTCGTCCACGATCACCGCGAACCGCCTTTCGCGCGTAGCGATGGCAAGGCTCTCGCCCTTGCCATCGAGTGTCTTGATAGCTTGGCTGATGAAGGGAAACTTCTGGATGGTCGAAATGATGATTGGCGTTCCGCCCGCCAGCGCTTTGGCAAGCTGCTGCGTGTTTTCGTCGATCTTCTCGACCACGCCTGTCTTGTGCTCGAATTGATAGATCGTGTTCTGCAATTGCTGATCAAGCACGCGCCGGTCCGTGATGACGATGACCGAGTGAAATACCTTCTGGTCATCGGCATCGTGCAGTGTCGCCAACCGGTGGGCCAACCACGCAATGCTGTTCGATTTGCCCGAACCAGCCGAATGCTGAACCAGATAGTTGCGCCCCGATCCATTCGCACGGGCATGGCCGACCAGCTTACGCACGGCGTCTAGCTGATGATAGCGCGGGAAGATCATCGCTTCCTTTCGGATGATGCGATGACCGCTGGTTGTCTCAACCCGGCGCTCGGTCACGTCGAGATGCATGAAGCGTTGCAAAATATCGAGCAGGCTGTCGCGTGCCAGCACTTCATCCCACAGATAATGCGTTCGCCAGTTACCTTCGACTGGGGGATTGCCCGCGCCGTAATTGTGCCCGCGGTTGAAGGGCAGGAAGTAGGTATCGGCTCCCTTCAGCTCCGTCGCCATCCACGCTTCATCGGGATCTACCGCAAAATGCACCAGCGCCCGCTCCTTGAAGCGGAACAGCTGATCGCGCCCGTCGCGGTCGATCATATATTGCTTGCGGGCATCCTCAGCGCGTTGGCCGGTGAGCGGGTTCTTGAGTTCCACGGTGACGACGGGCAGACCGTTGACGGACAAGACTACGTCGAGGATGCATTTGCGCTTCTGCCCATCAGGGCGCTTCAGCACCTCGGAAAGAAATTCGACTTGCCGGGTGATGGTCAGCCGGTTGGCGGCATAGCGCGCCGCGGCTTCCGGGTTCATGGCCGAATTGGGCTGGAAATAGGCTAGGCGCAGTTCCTTGCCATAGCATTTGAAGCCATGGCGTAGCACGCCGAGCGTGCCCTTGCTCGCCAGTTCCTTGGTCAGGCTATCGATGATCGTGGCGGCTGTGCGCTCCTTCAGCATCGCCTCAAGCTGGTCCCAGCGCGTTGGCTGGCTCGCGCGAATGAAGGCAATCACCTCGTCGGGGAACAGCGCGCTCGTGGGATCGAAGCCTTTGGGATCGTCCTTGGCATAGCCGCCATTGGCAATCAGCCCATGCTCAATCGCTGTTTCGAATGCATATTCGGTGTGGTTTGGCATTGTCAGCTGCTCACTTCAAAGGCCACTGCTTGCGTGTGAGCAGGAAATCGTCGGGGTTGCGATAGGTCACGAAAAACTCATAGTGGCCGAACAGGACTTTCAGCTCCTCCGTATAACCAGCGGTGTGGGTCATTTCAGAAAAGATGTCTGCGAGCCAGCGGACCACGCTTAACGTGTAAAATCGCCCATATTTGCGCGCTCGCTCGGTCTGCCCAGTGCGCTCTGATGCCGTTGCAAGATCGGTCATCGCCCTGCCGCGCTCGTCAAAATACAGGACGGAAGCATTGTCGCCCATCATGTCCGCGACCGCCTTTGCCCTTTCGCGCACCCGCGCTTCGCCAGCACGACCGCGATAGTGCTTGTCCAGAGCTGGCTCGACGACCTTCGCCCACCAGCGTTCGACTGGCTCATTTGCTGGATCGAAGGACGGATTGCCAATGGCCTCGAAGTTGGCATAGCGCCCTTTTGATGCTTCCGCGAAAGACGCGAGGCAATCGACAGCGGCCCAGCAGAGGGGATCGCTTGGTTTCGCATATTCCAGCGACAGGCCATGCTTGGTCGCAATCTGATCGGCCTTCTCGACCAGTTCCTTAATTTTGTGACCGTAAGCCTTGACCGCTTTGGCATCGGGAAGCGCGCCGTTATGATCGATCGCATGATCGGCAATCAGGATCAGCTTAGCCAGCCGCTCAATGCCAATCGATAGGCCAAAGAATGCCGTATAGTATTCGCCAAAGCCATCGGCATAGCTGGCGCGGCCTAAGGCGGTCGCGCCCGATCCAATCAATTGGCTGACCAGCGATGCTTCTCGGCGGAGCGCGTGCCATTCAGGCAAGGTGAACGGATCGGTGCGGCCCTTGCTCATTGCAGACCCTCGATCTGGCCAGTGACGGCGGAAGTGATGAGCGCGGAGCGGTATTCGCTGAGCTTTGCAACGCTCTCTTCCACCATTCCCCTTTGGCGGTCGTGCGCGATCATTGCCGCGTCAATATAGGCTGAAATCTCACACTGCTCATGTGCTGGCGGCAATGAGAGTACAACCTCTTTCGAAGTTTCGACGTTGAAGTGCTGCTGAAGCGCACCCTCAGACCCCATCTGGTATTGCGTCTTGGCAATATCGCTATTGAGGAACCAACCAATGTAGCGTGCGTCAGCATTGGTGGGACGCCGGATGATAACGAGGTCAATGCAATTGCAGCCGGCGAGGTCTTGGCTGACCACTGCGGTTGTTCCCGGCGCGCCCGTTCGTACCGAGACAAGGTCGCCTTCGCGCAATGTCGATTTGCGATTTAGCTCATGACCATCGTCGGTGATATTCCGCGTGTCGGATAGGTCGAAGTCCATCGTCTTGATGTTTAGACCGCGAAGGGCGAGTGTTCCCTCATCCGCGTAATAGGCCGCAGGTGTAACAACGATGCCCACTGTGACGCGCGGCGAAACGTATTTCAGCCTCTTGATTTCCCAATGGGCGGGAATTTGGCCGAGCCAGTCGATGCCAGTGTCTTTCATGTGGGCGGCTGGGTCTAGACCGTAGGTGACGGCTTGGGTGATGATCGCCTGCCGCTTTTCGACCAGCCGACCCAGCAGCGCCTGCTTCTTCCCAATCAGCGCATCGATCCGCGCCGTCTTCTCATCCAGAAAAGCGGCAATGCGCTGCTGAATTTGAAGCGGAGGCCACTTCCAAGGCAGCTTCAGAATATCGGCTGGGAGCACTCGCTGATGGCTACGCGTAGCTGATTGCACGATTGCAGAAAGACGGTCAGTGACCTTCTCGCTGCCCCAAAGATAGTAGGCATAGCGTTGGTCAAACTGATCGGACTGGATGGGGATGAACTCGCCCGACGCCAAGGTCGGCATTTCGTCCTGCGGCTCCGCAATGCAGATCGTCTTTTTTCGTGGGTTCAATTTGGACACAAGCAGAGTCGGCGCACGGATCAGTAACTTGGCGCTGTCTATGTCATCAGCAGGTTCGATAAGCGGGCCGCCCGTCGCCTGCACCTGTGGTATCGAATAATGGGCAACCATCTCGCCTTCAAAACGGTCTGGCGAAACCGTTGCGCGATAAGGGTTGCAGAGAAAATCTGCGCGCAACTCCTCCCAATCCGCCGGGAACTCGCTGAGCCAGTTGCCGTCGCTCACACCACCAACCCCTTGAGCAGATCGGCAATCTCGCCTTCGAGGGCCTGAATGTCGTTCTCGATCTCAGCCAGCGGGCGCGGCGGCTTGTAGACATAGAAATGCCGGTTGATCGGGATTTCATAGCCCACTTTAGTCTTGGCGTAATCAACCCAGGCATCGGGCACATGGGGCAGCACTTCGGCGGCCATATAGGCATCGATCGCGGGACGCATTGCCGCCACCAGATCGTCATTGGGCATGTCCGGCCCGAACTTCATCGGCAGGGGCAATCTGGTTCCGGCTGGTAGCGGGATATTCTCGGTATCGCGCAATTCGCTGTCAGCTTCCGGTCTGCCCTTGCTGTCGCGGCATATTTCGGCCTTAGGATCACGCTCGCCCACCGCGGCAAAGATCGCCTTCTTGATCGGGGCGGGCAGTTTCAGCTTTGCCTTCTTCGCGGCAACCTCAAGATCAGCCTCGAACCGATCGCGGTCCATATAGCGCCCATGGCCTTCGAGCGTTGCCAGCAGTGCGCGAATGGCATCCTGCTCAGCCCGCCCAGCCGCTTCCTCGGCCTCGATGGCTTTCCCATCCTTGCGCTTCTTCGACACGGCGAGATTTGCAAAAGCGGTCTGCTCATCCAGCCGCGCAATGCGCTCCGCCGTGGCCTCAAAATTGAGACGCAAAGGCCGCTCGACCGTGACTTTTAGAAAGCCGAACTCGTTGTTGTCGAAGATGCGGCTGACGACCCGCTTTTCCTGCCCGCCGTTGATGGACACAACCTCCGTTTCGCTGTCGCGGAAATTGCCATACAGCTCGGTCAGGCGGGCAATGTGCCCGTCGCTCAGTTCGTTGCGCTTGTTATTGAGGCTCTTCTTCATCTTGGCGAAAAACCGCGTGCCGTCGATCAACTGCACCTTACCCTTGCGCTCTGTCTCCTTGCGGTTGGTGACAAGCCAAACATAGGTGAAGATGCCGGTGTTGTAGAAAAGCTGATCGGGCAGCGCCACGATCGCATCAAGCCAATCATTCTCGATGATCCAGCGCCGGATATTGCTAGGGCCGGAACCGGCGTCACCGCTGAACAGCGGGGAGCCGTTGAAGATGATGGCGATCTTGGAACCCTCGCCGCCCTGATCCGGCGCATCCTTCATCTTGGAAATCATGTGCTGAAGGAAGAGCAGCGATCCATCGTTGATGGCGGGCAGGCCCGCGCCAAAGCGGCCTGAGAAGCCCAGCTCGCCCGCTTCTTTGCTGACGACCTTCTGCTGATCCTTCCACTCGACGCCGAAGGGCGGGTTGGCGAGCATGTAATGGAACTGACGACCAAGGAAGCCATCGCCAGTCTTGCCATCGCCCAGCGTATCACCCAGCACGATGTGGTCGGTTTCCTCATCCTTGATGAGCATGTCCGAGCAGCAGATCGCCCAGCTTTCGTCGTTGTATTCCTGACCGTAGAGGCCGAGGTTGGCGGCGGCGTTTCCGGCGCGTATCGTCTCTTCGGAGACGGACAGCATTCCGCCCGTGCCACAGGCGGGATCGTAAACCTCGCGGTAGACGCCGGGTTTATAAACGTCCTCCTCGCCCGTGTAGACGAGGTTGGTCATTAGACGGATCACCTCGCGCGGGGTGAAGTGATCGCCTGCCTCCTCGTTCGCCTGCTCGTTGAACTTCATCACCAGATGTTCAAAGATGTAGCCCATTTCGATATTGCTGATGGTGTTCGGGTGCAGCTCCACCCCGGCCATGGCTTGCACGATGGCATAGAGGCGATTGCTCGAATCCAACTTTTCGATCTGATCGCCGAACTTGAACTTTTCAAAGATGCGCCGCGCGGTGTCGGAAAAGCCGTTGATATAGGCGACAAGGTTGGGGGCGATGTTCTCACTGTCGCCCAGCAGCTTCTGGAACGTGTAGGGACTGACGTTATAGAGCGGCTGGGTGCGCTTCTCGTCCACAATCCGGGTGAGCAAGCGAGGGATAGCGTTTTCAGGCGTCCCGGCTGCCACAAGCTGCGCGTGCTTCGCGAGCACGGCATCCTTGGTCGGTTCAAGGACGCAATCGAGGCGGCGCAGCACGACCATGGGAAGCATGACGAGACGGTATTGCGGCGGACGGTAAGGGCCGCGCAGCCGGTTCGCTATCTCCCAGATTTTGCCCGCGATTTCCTTGTGACGTTCGGTAAGCACATTATCCCCTCTGTATGGAATGGCTTGATGCCATCGGGGAGCGGTTAAGTCAGCAAAAAGATCGAGAATTCTGAAGGATATTGCATTTTGAGAAAACGAACGCCCTTGTTTTAAGTTGTTTTATTCGTCTTCGAAGAAGATTTGAATAAATATCCAGCGCAGTCTGCGCCTCTACCTCGGAGAATCATCACACCTCCTTGTCTGCGTAAAGCCGCGGAAGTCTGCGACATGCAACGAATGCAGTATGTGTTCATGCCCAAAAACTTGGATATCCCAATGAGTGGCGGGAGTGCGGCACATCATGTTTTAGGGCAATCACAAATCAATGTGCGGTAGGGTGGGAAAGTGGGTAGGTGGGGTAGGGGCGCGATGGCGCTGCAATCCTGACTTGCCACACATTCCCCAGTTTCCCACATTCCTTCTCTTACCCCCACATTACGGGGTATTTGATGGAGGGCGTTGGCGACGGCAGAACCATTTCCCTCCATCGTTCTGCTTCTCTAAAAATTCGGCGCTGTGCTTATTCCACCAGCTTAACGAGACTATCTTGTCTACGGAGACAGCGGCAGCCTTCACCTTTTCGATTTCAACCCATTCTTCAGGTTCGAAATGTCGGAAAAAGTTGTTCAGCCAGAGACGAAACATATTGGGCTTGGCGCTTACCGGTCCGCGCGCTTTACCCACGATGTTTTCGGGACTGAGCGCGGCGTCAAGTTCGCCCCAGTTTGGGCGAGTGGCAAAGATTGGCTTGCCATTGCGAGGATCAATCCCGACTCCGGCCTTTTCTGTCGTGAACCGCCATCCCCCGCCCGGATGCTCAGGCAGATTCCCTTTCACCTGCAATAGCACCTTTGCATGGGGATCGACAAAGCCCTCCTCGTCCGATGGCTGCTGAAGTACCGCGCAAAGGCTACGGCAGGTCTGCGCGAAGGCTGCCGAACCTAGAACTCGATTGAGCATCGAGCGCGACGTGTCCTTGCTAAAGTGCGTTACGCAGACGACCGCGATATTCTGGGCGCTGGCGAAGCGCAGCCAAGGTTCCAGAATGCTGCGAAGCTGACCAGCATCGTTGAGATCGACTTTCCGCAGGCGCTGACCTGGCAGGTAGCTCGTTATCGGGTCGATAACGAGCATCTGGATTGGACGACCTTCTTCGCGAGCATATTGCAACCAGTGCTCGACTAGCTTGAGATCGTCTTGCAGGGAAAAGGTGCTAAGGCTTCCAGCGACCCGTGTTCCAATGATTTCCAAGATGTTGTTAAGGTCCGCGCCGCACGCCGTCAGCCTCGGCACCGTCATTTCTTCGATGCTGTCCTCGCTGCCAAGCCATAAAACGCGCCCCGGTGGCCTGCGCCGGTCCTCATCTTCACCCGGCCATGGGTCACCAGTGCTCACGCGAGCAGCGATATCTGCCAGTACTGTGGACTTTCCAGCCCCGGACTCGCCAGCGAAAATTGTGAGGTAACCAATCGGAATCCAGCCTTCCCAAAGCCAATCGATCGCCCGCATGGTAACACCTGCAAGCAGGCGGCCGACGAGTTCGCGCGAAGACGTTCTTTGCCCCGCGGAACCTGACTGGAACTGCGCCGCATTGCTGTTCGGGTTGACCCATCCCATGCGTTGCGCTTCCGCAAAGACAGCCTTGTAGCCGGTTGAACGCGGGTTGAAGCTTTCCCAGCTTTGCGCGGCATCCCGTGCATTGAATTTTTCTGAAGTCTGGGACCAGTCCACCCAAAGTCCGCGACCAGTGTCGCCCAGCTCTTTGAGGGCCATGCCCATCCTAATCCAAAGGTCACGTTCGTCCGAGCGCAAATGGGCGAGCGCTGATCGAAGCTCGCTCACGGTTTGGGAAGATGCGAATGTGGTCCCAGTCTGGCTGTCACGTTCGGCGGGCTGCGGACTATGCCGGGTCGCCAATTCGGCTTCGACATATTCGGCGAGATCGATTTTCTCACATTGACTGCCGAGTATCGCAGACTGGCCCGTGAAGGTGAAAAAGCGCGCGCGGGGATAGGCTTCAATTCCACTCCCGTTTGCGTTCAAAGGCGTAAATGGGCGACCATAACCGATGATATGCAAGCCATTCCCACTGGGGCTTTGTTCTACGTACCCTTTGCCAGCAAAGTCGCCACGCACCCAGCTATTGGCAATATCAGATAGACCGTTGGCCTCGATATCGTCGAAATCGCAGCCTTGAACTTGCCCGCCCCGACCATCGGGTCCAAGAGCGATGCCAATCCCCGAATAGAATCCATTGACGCCATCAAATGCCGCCAAGGCGGCGTCAAATGTGCAAAGCTGCTGGCGATCAGTTGGACTATCAAGCGTCCCCTTCCTCCTTTTGCCATTGCAGTAATAAGGCACCTTGCGCGGTTTGCCGCCCGGAGATTCGTTCGGCTCGTATTTCCAGAGCAGCCAAATCGGTTGCGCCTGAAGCTCCGCGAGAATGCCGACGGCTGGGGATGAAAATGGTGACGGAGAGCCTTGCTCAGTCATGTTGAAGGTTCCTCCTGAATATAGCTACCCGATTTGCACAGGGGAATCCGCACGGAGATATCACGACGGGGCAACTCTCCCCGATCGCACCTCAACGCGTTCACAGGGCGGTTTCCGGGGCGAATGCAGGATGTTTTACGAGCGACCCGCTCCCAGCCGGGCATGAGCATATTTAGGCGCATGGTTCACGCGCCCCCTTCGATCAATACACGGAGACTTTCGGCAGAAACGATGGTGCGCCGACCAACTCGCGTCACTTTCAGGCGCCCTGCGGCAATGTGGCCATAGATCGTTGTCCGGCCCAAACTCGAGATGCGGCAGGCTTCCCTAATGGAATAGCCCAGCGGGGGTGTTTCAGAATGGGGAAATATCATCGGCTTCGCTCCCACGGGGTCGCGGACGGATTGTCCGGACGCTACGGGGACGAGCAGATAGAGGGAACGAGGCGCCCGAAATACGCACCCGAAATAGGCTCTATCATTTTATTTCGGGTGCAGCCCTCCAAGCGTTGTAGGCGATGCGAATCCGGTTCGTTATGGTTTTTGTGGTTGGCGCTTGTCGCCCCGGATGCTGGTTCAAAAACCATGCCAACAAGGCAGCAGCCTCTTCACTCAAAGTGGGGAGTGTGTCGCCACGTTGCTTACGCCGGTCAAACTCAGCCATATAGAGTGTGAAGCCCTTTTCAGTTCTGCCGGGGTCTCCCGTTCCTTCAGCTTCATCCCTGAACACGGCAGTTGAAGATTGCTCAGGAAGATACGACCGATCGAATTCTACGTTCTTTGCAAAGCCTGAGTAGGTGCCTGCGTCATCCTCAAAAGGCGGGAGATCAAATTCCCCTAGATGCCAATTTGCACTCATGTTTGCGCCTGACTTTACGATGATCTGCCAATAATCCTTTGGGATGATCCTCTCATCATTTTCGTCATTGGGAACCTTGTCTATCTTCTGCCCTCCTCCCGTGACGGGCCTGAATTCGCAATGATAGGCCCCGGCTCGCGCCGGCCAATGTCCGGCAGCAAGATACCGAAAAATCGACGCCTGCGAGCGCTTCCTAGCCTCTGCAATATCCACTTCCATCGCCGAAGCGTAGGCGCGTGTCATGATGGCAAGGGCATCGGCGGGCGAAATCCATCTGCTTTCAAGGTCGCTCATGTGTCTGCGAATAGAGTGAAAAGCCATTGACGAGAAGGCCGGCAATCGTGAAGGCCATTATTGTCGCAAGGCGTCTGTTAATCCAACTTCAATTGATACCGCTATGCTGGAATGCAGCGATTCCGAAAACGCGGTGGCATCCAACAAGCTGTAACGCCAAGAAGGCTGATTTGTGCTAAGTTTTCATGTCATTCCAAGGAACGTCTCAACGCCATCGAGCGCGCGAAACGCCGTTTTCCTTCGGATAGATCAGTGGAACGACTATTCCTTCATCACAATGTTCGATGTTTTAGCTTTCGACGAACAAGGCATTCCTCATGAGCTCGGCAATGTCAAAATAGGCTTCGCAGGGCAAACTGAATCTGTTGCAACATATTCAACGATAAGGGATTCATTCTCGCAGTTGCCTGAAAACTATTTCTCAGCAGGGACCGAAGTTGAATATTATGTGAAGCTTCGAGACGGATTTTCAGACCAATATAGAAAGGCATTTCTAACCGGTCTTCGCGATGTAGTGTTTGACGCGGCCAGGCTTGAAATTGCAGCAAAAGAGAATGTATTTAAGACCGCACATTTGCGATCTTTGAGCATAACTTCGCTCGAAGGCCAGTTTCGACGCGTTCTTGCAGGCCACGCGCCGGTAACTGACTACGATTTTCGCTTCACGCTCGACCCGCGCCCGAAGCGAGCTGGATATCAGCTATCATTCAAAGTATCGGCCCATTCGAAACCGAGCACCAACGTTCATGCCCTTATAGGTCGCAATGGTGTCGGCAAAACAACATTGCTCAACGCGATGACGAGGTCGATCGCAACCGAGGCAAATGAAGGTGCACGTTTCGAATCTGAAGACGCTTGGGGACTGCAGTTCGAACCAATCGGTCCAGGCTATTTTAGCAGTGTTGTATCGATTTCCTTCAGCGCTTTCGATCCATTCAACCCGCCTGAAGAACAGCACGATCCGACTAAGGGGACGTGTTACTTCTATATTGGGCTAAAGAGCTATGCAGATGAGGACGGCGCGATCCTCAAATCGCTCAATGATCTATATATTGAGTTTGTCGAGAGCTTGGACATCTGCCTTAGCGAAGCGGGGAAACGGCGGCGCTGGTTGGCTGCGATCCAGACGCTAGAGAGCGACGATAACTTTGCCGAAATGAATCTTGCAAGTCTGAGCGGTCTAGAGGACGACGCGAGGAAAGAGGCAGCCCTCTCGCTACAAAAGCGGATGAGTTCTGGTCATGCGATTGTGCTTCTAACGATCACCAAACTGGTCGCACGCCTTGAAGAAAAGACGCTAGTTCTTTTTGACGAGCCGGAGAGCCATCTGCATCCGCCGCTTTTGTCAGCCTTGATTCGAAGTCTGAGCGAGTTGCTTTACGATCGCAATGCGGTTGCCATCATTGCGACACACTCGCCGGTAGTCCTTCAGGAAATCCCAAAATCCTGTGTATGGAAGATCATGCGTATCGGGCTAGCTTCGTCCTCTTCGCGCCCGGAGAACGAAACATTCGGCGAGAATGTCGGCCTTCTAACGCGCGATGTCTTTGGACTTGAGGTAGCTAAATCGGGTTTCAATGCCCTGCTCGCAAAAGAGGCTGAACAAGCCCCGACATACGAGCAAGCCCTCGCTGCATTTGGGCAGCAAGTTGGCTTTGAAGGCCGCGCCATTCTTCGGTCACTGATGCGTGGTCGAGGCAAACCGTAGATCATGCGTCGTTTGCCCTCGCCTCTTATAGATTTTCGCACAGCCCTTTCCGAAGCCATTAGCGGAGTCGGGGACGCGACCGTTCGGGCAAACTATCAGGCGCAGTTCGCCGATCCAAATGATGTCGCGATCGAGACTGAGTTTCAAGCGAGTGCGCAAACTGCGATGCTTTATAGCCTGCCCCGCATCGCGAGCGATGACGGCGATCTAGTGGTTTATGGCAACTTGCGAAAATCGGCTCTTACAAAACTATACACTCAGTACTTTGTGCCGAAGGGAAAGCCTGCGCGGCAACTTTACGACCGGCTCAAGCTAACGGCCAATGGAAAGTGCCCGCTTTGTGGTGATATCGGCCACGTCCGCACACTCGATCACTATATTCCGAAGGCTAATTTTCCGCTCTATTCCGTGATGCCGGGAAACTTGATCCCATGCTGCCGCGATTGCAACACAGAGAAGCTGGACGCCTTTTCGGCAACACTCGATGGGCAGACTCTTCACCCTTATTTCGACGACGAAAAATTTTTCGATGAGCAATGGGTTGCCGCACGAGTGATCCCAAGCGGACCTCCTGTTATCGAATATTACATCTCACCCCCGGATTACTGGTCTCCGGCAGAAAAGAGCCGCGTTGCCGCTCATTTTCTAGAGTATGACTTGGCCGAACGTTTTGGCGTTGAAGCCGGAGCGGACCTTTCCGAAACTATCGATACCCGTAGAACCACGCTTCGAGATTTCAGTCCCGTAGAGTATGCCGAATATCTCCGGGAAAAGAGCGTCAATATGAGTCTGCCCGTGAACAACTGGCGTAGAGTAATGTTCTCGTGTCTCGCTAGCGATGAATGGTTCTGTTCACATCCCCACTGATTATCGGACGTTCCGACGTTCATCTAAATAGTCGCTCCACCACTGCGCCATGCGGACACGCTCATCCCAATATAGCCCGCGATGGTAGGCGCCGCGTGTTGCATTGCTCTCGCCATGGGCGAGAGCGCGCTCGATCGCGTCGGGGTTCCAGAGCCCGCTTTGATTGAGCAGCGTCGAGGCCGTGGCGCGCAACCCATGTGCGGTAACTTCGTCTTTATCGAAACCCATTCGCCTGAACGAGGCGTTCAAGGTATTCTCACTCATCGGGCGCGAGTGCCCATAGGCTGAGGGAAACACATATTTACCGGAGCCGGTAAATTCGCGCAGTTCTAGGAGCATGTGCTTGACCTGATCCGACAACGGCACCGAATGAGGTCGCCGCGCTTTCATTTTTCCTGCGGGCAAATTCCAGATGCCTGCTTCAAAGTCGAACTCCGACCATTCGGCGTGACGCAATTCGCCCGGTCTTACGAACACATGTGGAGCAATTTGCAGAGCCGCCTTGGTTACGGGGCCGCCGGAGAACACCTCGATGGCGCGCAGAAGCTCGCCCAGCTTGGTTGGTTCGAGGATTGCAGCATAGTGCTTGGCCTTGGGAGTGGTCAGCGCGCCTTTGAGCAGGTGGGCAGGATCTGAACTGCATCGCCCGGTCGCCGCTGCGTATCGGAAAACACGACTAGCGAAGGATCGGCACTTCTTGGCCGTTTCAAAGCGCCCGCGCATCTGCACTCGCATGAGAGCCGCTAGCAGCATTTGCTGATCGACCTCTGCGATTGGCATGTTACCAATGGCAGGCTCCAGCTGCTCAAGAAACCAATGCGCTTTGCTGATGGTTGTTTTCGCGCGTGCCTCGGCGACCATCTTCCTTTCAATGTATTCACGGGCGACCGAACTGAAAGTGTTAGCTGCGCTAATCTTTGCCGCCACTTTACCGCGTTTGCGCTCAAGTGCTGGATCGAGACCATGGGACAGCTTGGCCTTCTCTTCGTCGCGCTTGGCGCGCGCATCTTTGAGCGAGACTGCCGGGTATGCCCCCAGCGCCAACCGCTTTTCCTTCCCTGCAACGCGGAACTTCCAACGCCACAGTTTTGAGCCGTTTGGGAAGACTTCGATGTAGAGGCCACCACCGTCCGCCTTGCGGTAGTTCTTCTCGCGCGGCTTCATCGCTTTGATTTCGATGTCTTTTAGAGGCATCTGGGGGCACCAAGTTTCACCAAAAACGAGCAATTGGGGGAACATGCCCCCTCCGATGCCCCCAGAATCAGGCGATTTTCAACGAACATGCGCGAATGCTCCCGAACGCTTCGGAGCAATTTATCCCAGATTTCCGTGAGTTTCTCAACCGTTCGCGAACATTGACGAACAATAAAATGGTGCCCAGAAGAGGACTCGAACCTCCACGCCCTTGCGAGCGCCAGCACCTGAAGCTGGTGCGTCTACCAATTCCGCCATCTGGGCACCGGAGCAGTTCGGTCGTCTTGATCCGACTGCGGGTAGGGGCGCGCAGTTAGGACAGGGCGGGCTGCGAGTCAACGCGGCTCTTGGCTTTGCGACACGAATTTCCGCTTGGCAGGTTGCGTTTGGAGAACGGCTAATGCGATTCATGCGTAATCGCAGCATTGCCCGCCGCGGCCCTCCTGTGCATAGGGCTACGCAAAGCTCATCGTTCCAATTTGCCAAGGCAGGACCCAATGGCCAAATCATCTTCGCTCGAAGGCAAGCTCGTCACACTCATTGGCGGAAGCGGCTTCATCGGCACACATCTTGCGCAGGATCTGCTTGAGCGTGGCGCCCGGGTGCGCATTGCTGCGCGGGAGCCGGAAAAGGCATTCACATTAAAGCCGCTGGCCAATCTGGGGCAAATCCAGTTCGCCCGGTGCAATGCGATGGACAAGCGCAGTATCGAGGCATGCGTTGAGGGATCGGACGCTGTTGTCTATCTTATCGGCACATTCGATGGAAACCAGCAGGCACTGCAAGCAGACAGCGCCGGCCATGCTGCGAGGGTTGCGGCCGAAACTGGCGCCAAAGGATTTGTCTACATCTCGGCGATCGGCGCGTCTCTGGATGCAAACACCGGCTACTATCGCACCAAGGCCGATGGTGAACGTCAGGTTCTGGAAGCCTTCCCAAAGGCCAGCATCATCCGACCCTCTGTCGTGTTTGGCGAAGAAGCCGGGCTGGTGCCGATGTTTGCCGATATGGTGAAGATGATGCCGGTGATGCCGGTATTTGGTGCAGATTCCAAATTCCAGTTGGTGTGGGTGGACGATGTCGCGGCCGCTGCGGTTGCTGCGGTTGAAGATCCGGCCAAGCATGGCGGCAAGATCTTTGAAGCTGCCGGACCTGACGCACTGACAATGATGGAAATTCACGAGATGATTGCGGCAGGTCAGGACCGGAAGCGCACTTTCTTCGCCATGCCTGATCCATTGGCAAAAGTGTTTGCCGCATTGCCGCTGTCGCCAATTAATGGCGATCAGCTGGCTATGTTAAAGACTGGCAGCATGGCGTCTGCCGGCACGCCGCAACTTGCCAAGCTGGGCATTGATCCCAAGCCGCTTTCGCTGTTCCTTGAACGCTGGATGGTACGTTACCGAAAGCATGGCAGGTTTACCGAACCCAAGGCGTAGTGGCTCATCTTACCGCGAACGGCCCTCAGGCGCGACGCAGCAGAGGAAATCTTGGCCTGCCCTGTGGCGGTAGGCTGTAAACCGCGCCTATAGCCGAAACACGAAAAGCCAGCCGCACAGGAAATCTCAGACAATGCAATTCTTCGTCGACACTGCCGAAATTGACGACATTCGCGAGCTGGCCTCTACGGGTTTGCTGGACGGAGTGACGACCAACCCGTCGCTTATCGCAAAATCCGGCCGTGACTTCATGGAAGTGACCAAGGAAATCTGCGGCATTGTCGATGGGCCGGTCAGCGCAGAAGTCGTAGCACTGGATCACGAAACAATGATGAAAGAGGCCGAAGTGCTGCGCAAGATCGCAGACAATGTCTGCATCAAAGTGCCGCTGACGATGGACGGCCTGAAGACTTGTAATGCGCTGAGCCGTGATGGCACCATGGTGAATGTCACGCTGTGCTTTTCCGCCAATCAGGCACTGCTCGCGGCCAAGGCCGGTGCGACATTCGTGTCGCCGTTCGTTGGCCGGCATGATGACAACGGCACCGACGGCATGGATCTGATCCGCGACATCCGGCTGATCTACGATAATTACGCGTTTGAGACCGAAATCCTTGTCGCCAGCGTGCGCCATGTGGTCCACGTCCTGGAAGCCGCACGTATCGGCGCAGACGTGATGACTGCCCCACCCAAGGTAATCCACGCGCTGGTAAAGCATGTTCTGACCGATAAGGGCATTGACGGCTTCATGGCGGATTGGGCGAAGACGGGGCAATCGATCCTCTGACCTTTTTCCCGGTCACCCTGCACCCGCTCCGGCTGTGCCAATAGCGCGGAGCAAGGGGGCGTATGCAGACCATTCTTCAATTCTTCGTGCAAATCCTTATGGCGCTGTTCGGCGCTATCGGCAGCGCACTGGCCGCGTTCGGCTTGGCCGGTCTTTTGTGCGGTAGCGGGGTTCTCGGAGGCAGCTGGTGCTGGCGGGCCTGGCGGCGCAGACGCGCACTACGCAGGCCGCCAGACCACTGAATTCACACTTGATCAGGCTCCGGTAGCGGTTTCCGCTACGCGTTCGGCGATCCACTGGTCGCGCAGTTTGAACTTCTGGATCTTGCCCGATCCTGTCAGCGGCCATTCGCTGACCTGCTGCCAATGGGCAGGACATTTCTGCGGCGCAATTTGCGAACGGCAATGCGCGCGCAGGGCTTCCGGGTCAAAAACTGCGCCATCTGTCATGCGGACAAAGGCGGCTACCGCTTCTCCCAGCACTTCATCCGGAACTCCGACGACTGCGCATTCGGCCACCTCGTCCAGTTCAAGCAGGACATTCTCGATCTCGGCAGGAAACAGGTTTTCGCCGCCGCGAATAATCATGTCGCGCACCCTGCCCGTGATCCGGACAAAGCCGCGATCGTCCATCGTGCCAAGATCGCCTGTGTGAAGCCAACCTTCAGCGTCAACCGCTTCGGCAGTGGCTTCGGGATTGTCATTGTAGCCAAGCATGGTCGCATAGCTGCGCGAGCGGATTTCACCGACCGTGTCGCAAGCCACAATCTCATTGGTCTCAGGGTTGAAAATGCCGACCTCGCAGCCAAGTGCCGGGCGGCCAATGGTCGTAGTGATGTCTTCGATGGAATCGCTCGGCCTTGCGCTCGTGATCACCGGGCTGCTTTCGGTCTGGCCATAAGCGACAAGTGATTTGGAACCCAGCACAGCCTCTGCCGCCTTGGCAAGGTCAGGTGAAACCATAGCGCCGCCCATTCCGATCATCTTCAATGACGACAAATCGCGCGGGTTGGCTTTCTGCATCGCAATCATTGCCACCGCCATAGTCGGCACGGCCAGCGTCCATGTGACCTTTTCGCGCGCGATCAGATCAAGCGCCGCATTCGGATCAAAGGACGGGAGCGGACAATAGCTCGATGCTGTCTGCAACGCTCCCAGCACGCCCATCGAACACCCCATCGTGTGGAACAGCGGCGTCAGCCCGATGGTAGACTGGCGATCGCCCAGATTGCCGGATTTGGCAAAAATACGGGCGTTGTTGGTGAGGTTGCGGTGCGACAGCACGACGCCCTTGGGGAAGCCCGTAGTGCCTGACGTATACTGGATTTGCGCAGGATCATTGGTGTCGACTCCCGGCAGAGTGCCGATAGGATCGGTGAACAATGCATCATGGTCGAGCATGTCGACCACTTCGCGCAGGTGCGGAATTTCTGCGGCAACCTCTTTCGCAATCGCAGCCATCGGATTGCCACGGAATTCGTTCACGAGGAACAGTGCAGCAGCCGTCGATTGGCGCAGCACGTAATCCAGTTCACGTTTTTGATAGGCCGGGTTCACCGTCACCAACGTCAGCCCGGCAAGCGCACAGGCATATTCAACCAGCACCCACTCGGGGATATTTGGGCCCCATACGGCAATTCTCTCACCCGGCTGAAAACGCGCTGCCAGGCCTTTCGCCAATCGCTCCACATCGGCCAGCAATTCAGCGTAGGTCCAGCGCCGCCCGCTTGTTCCATCGGGCAGGCCTTCGATCAGGGCCTCGGCGTCTCCGTTTGCAGCTGCTTGTTCGCGCAGCAATCCGCCAATCGTGGTGTCGAGGATTTCCTCGTCCGCATACCAATCGCAATGGGCCTTTTCGAGACGCTGCTCGGTCATCATTCTCTCCGTTTGGGACCGATCATTCAAAAGCGCCGGTCAGTACAGGATGCACTATACCGGCTTGTCGCCCGCGTCCAAGAAGCAAAAAACCCGCCTGTGAGTGGACGGCGAGGTCAGGTGCTTTCGACCCGGCTGGCAACGGGCGGGACAAATTGCGCGCGGTTTCCTCCATGAACGTATCGACATGCAGATCGCGCGTGTGCAATGTGCATCGCCCGCAGGCATATCCGGCAATCTGATCGTCGCTGAAGGCCGCTGGTGCCGGCCAGGGCGAGAAAAAGCGTCATCGCGTTGATCCTTCCAAGGAAGATTGTCTGGCCTTCGCAAGAAAGGCTGCGCGCCACACGCTTCATGGCCAATTGGCGAGCCGCTCAAACGCTTTGAGAAAAGGATAGCTGGGGGAAAATGTGGCGCAGGCTTCGGCCCATCCTTTTGCACGCGCGAATCACGCGGGGTTTGTCTCCGTCCGCGCCTGACCCTTACAGATTGGCATACATCGCCAAAAGCGCCGCCCATGCCCGTTCAGCCTCGGGCTCGTTATACGCCGGGCTATCCAGCACGGTCCAGCCGTGATCACCATCGTAGACCTCTACGGAAACATCGGCCGCCGCAGCAGCACCGGCCGCCTCAAGCTGATCCTTGGCCGATGTGTCACGGGCGTAATCATCGCGCGCCATGCCAATCAGAACTTGCGCATCAGCGGCAAGATCACCCAGCAGGTTGACCGGAGCCATCGCTTCCCCGCGCGTCAGCCCGCCACTATGAAAACTGGCCGCAGCCTTGATCCGGCCTGGAACCGCTGCGGCACTGTAGATCGTCCAGCTGCCCGTCATGCAGTATCCCTGATTGCCGATGCCTCGGGCACTGTCGACGGCATCCTGCGCATCTAGCCAACCGACGACGCTGCGCGCTGTCGCCATGACAGCATCTGGCGTGTTCACTTCCCGCCAAGGGGTGACGCGGTTCCAGCCATCATTGCTGCGCCAATCGTCGAAATCTTCAAACTGCTGGCCAGTGACGGAGCGGTAATAGGGGTTGGCAACAAGCACAGCGTAGCCAGCTTCTGCCAAGCGCATTCCCATTGCAATCTTCGCCGGACGCAATCCGGCAATATCGGGCCACAATATGACACCTGGGCTGACCGTGCCCGACCGGTGGATGAAGACACCGTCCATAGTGCCGCCATCGGCTGCGAAGCTTACAGCTTGTGTCGCCAGACCGGCCGCTTCTCCTGCCGCAACCGGGGCGCAAGCTGCAACTGCACCCGCGGCCCCTACAGCGCCAAACTTGCCGAATTCGCGGCGATCCATGCGGCCTGTTGCCGCAAACTGATCCTGATCACACATTGCTTCACACCTTTATCTGCCCCGCTAAAGATGAGCGGTAGCAGCGAAGAATGCGGTCATGCAATCATGATGGATTATGTGTCAGCCTTCGCGTCGCCGCGAGGATGGGCGGGATGTGTGTATCTTCCCGCGCATAAGTTGCCGTTCCCGCTGACGATGGCGCTTCGCTGCCCATATGGCCCAGGCAGCAGCAATCATGAGGAGAGCAATCAAGATATAGGCAATGATCTCGCGCAGTGTCACCATGCAACCCCTTTTGGCTTCGAACAAATGCAACTCTTGCTGCACTGCAGCAAGACTAACAGAATACGCACCGCGCAACAGCGCAAAATGTTACACTTGTTAAAGGAAGCAATCCGATTTGCCTCGGGCACCTTCTAAGCAGCGAAAAAGTTCAGCTCAAGCAACACGTTATTGGGATCGGTCGTGAATACTTGTCTCAGATTGATCGCCTCTACAAAATTCTCGCGGTAGTTTGCGCCGTGCGCCTTCAGTCGCGCCACCACCTCTTCATAACCTTGCATTCGCAGCGCCACGTGGTGAACAGCGCCAGTGTGGGAACCTGGATCAACCGGGCGATCAAAGGTCCTTTTGAATGCGAGCGAATTCAGATGGATTATCGCACGCCCCTGCCCGTCATGCATCCATTGCGCCGCTTCCGGCATCATCGGAGGCGGAGCATTGCGCCGTTCGAGATCGAGCATCGTCGCATACCAATCTGCGGTTTCATCCAACCGGTCAGTGACGATGTTGATGTGATCAAGACGTTCGACATGCATTGCCATTCTCCTGAGGTTGCAATCTGGCACTAGCACCTGCCAGGCCGCCATCGCCATCGCCATGGCCAGCGCACCCGTCCTGCCCGAGTCGTTTTTGAAAGCAGCGAGAGCCGAGTCCGGTACTTTCGCCATTGTGTTGGAAAATTATCCACGGAACAAAGAAATTATCGCGCAGTTTCCGCAAAAATGAAGATTGTCGTAATTGAAGTGTGCTTTGTAGATTTGTGCTTCATTTGAACACAATCCAGGAGTATTTCGACTTTGCCCCTGAAGTTCCGCAGACTTCGGGGACGTGATCGACCTTGAATCGAACACGCCGAAATTTGGGACGCGTTTGGCGCGCACATTCTGTGGCCGGTCATCTTTTTAAATCGAAAGGATGATCTGATGAAAAATCTTAATATCGCAAAAATTGCACTTGCATCGGCAGGTATCGCTTTGTCCGCGCCGCTGGCAGCGCAAGACCGCTCGCAAGATCAAGACAACATTCTCGTCCAGCCGACATCGGAAGACGCACGGTTCGCTACGCGATTATCGCGGCAACTGGACACCAATCTATCGCGCTACAGCTTTCCGCTCAGATTGGATCCGACCGGCATAGTTCGCGTGCGATTTATCGCCAATGGTGCCGGCGTTGCCGAAAATATGACCATCGTTGGTGAATCGGGAAGCAACCAGCTCGACCGTGCAGCGCTTTGGGCTGTCCGTAGGCTCGACAACATTTCTCCTCCCCATATGGCCGGGTTCTCCGAAGGCCGTGTCATCCAGGCGAATATTGTATTCGCCCAAAGCGAAAGGCAGGCGGCGCGGCTGTTTGCCCAGCTGGAGAGGGAAGAAACGGCGCGCATGGCTCTTGCGCGTGAGCGCGGCGATGCCCCGGTCCTGGCGTTGACCCTGGCGACCGCCACACGCGCTCACTAGGCGCACGGCTGACAGTTTCTCTGGCGTCGCAAGAAGCCCTGCTGCGGAGGGCATCTTGCGGCGTCGGGGTTTGTTTGCCATCCGCCGCTCCGGAAGCGCGCTTGGTCGATTGTCCATTCCAGCCACAAATCCGCCCTTTGATAATGCGCCACAATCGGGCATTCTTGCCGGGCAGATGGGAGTTGGGAATGCCAAGTCGTTCAGAAGAAATTCGCGCCATGCTGAAAAAAGGGCCGCTTGACGAAAGCAATCCTTCGCTCAGAATTGCTCCAGAGGACACAGGCGCTTTGCCGGCGACCGCAGACGCTATTGAAGCGGTGCGGATCAATTGTCCGATCTGTGATGAAGATATCTCAGCCCGCGCCAGGAAATGTCGCCATTGCGGGGAAACGCTGGATCCAGCTTTGCGGCAGAAGGAATTGATGCGCCAGGGCGGAACTGCTGCCCCCTACACACGCGCGAAAAGCAAAGTTGCTGCTGGGATACTCGGCATCTTGCTCGGCGGTGTGGGCGTCCACAAATACTATCTCGGCCGCATCGGCCAAGGCATCCTTTACACACTGTTCTTCTGGACTGGCATCCCGGCGCTGCTCGGCATTGTCGAAGGCATTATCTACCTGACGATGGACGAAGAGCGGTTCTGGCAGAAATATGGCTGATCAGCGGCCCGAAAGCGCAGCTTCGCTTTCCGCCATCAGCGCGGCAATAATATCGGCAACTGGTTCTTCCTGCTTCACCATACCGACGCTTTGCCCGGCCATCAGTGATCCGTTTTCCACGTCGCCGTCCACCACCGCGCGGCGCAGTGCCCCTGCCCAGTAATGCTCGATCTGAAGCTGCGCTTCGCCCATATCGACTTCGCCTGAATCCAGGATGCCCGCAACTTCGCGCTGCTTGGCGGTGAATTCGGCGGTCCCCTTGTTCTTCAGTGCGCGCACGGGGATAACGGGAAGGCGCGGATCGACTTGCACGCTGGCCTCTGCATCGCGGGCCTTGGCGCGAAAGAAGGCTTTCTTGAAATTGGGATGGGCGATGCTTTCCGTAGCGCAGGCAAAGCGAGTGCCCAACTGAACGCCGCTTGCGCCCATTTCCAGATAACCCGCCATCGCCTCGCCGCGGCCAATGCCGCCAGCGACAAATACAACATGATCTGCGCTGAGTTCGGGCAGGAATTCCTGCGCCAGCACACTGGTGGAAACGGGACCGATATGGCCGCCCGCTTCCATCCCTTCAATCACCAGCGCATCCGCGCCTGATCGTAGCAGCTTCTTCGCGAGTGCCAGCGTTGGAGCGAACACGATGACCTTGGCGCCGAAGGCCTTGATCGCCTCCACACTGCCCTTGGGCGGAATGCCGCCTGCCAGCACCACATGCGTAACGCCGTGCCTGGCGCACACGCCGATAAGATCGGTCAGTGCCGGGTGCATGGTGATCAGGTTCACGCCGAAAGGCTTGTCCGTCATCGCGCGGGTCGCGGCGATTTCCGTATCGAGCAGTTCGGGCGTCATTGCCCCGCAGGCGATCACACCGAAGCCGCCGCCATTGCTGATTGCAGACACAAGATTGCGTTCGGAAACCCAGCTCATCGCGCCGCACAAGATCGCATACTCGCTGCCGAGAAATTCGCTGCCGCGCGCCATCAGCGCCGATGTTTTTGGATAGGTGTTCATGCAAAGGCGCTTAAGGCGCAATGCCCGCTTCGGCAAGCGTCAGCGCCTGTAGCCGATGTGCAATGCGTCCGCCGCCGCCTGCGCCTTGCGCCGCGCTTCGTCCGTATTGCCAGATGTCGCCAGCGCCACGCCCATGCGGCGATAGGGGCGGCTGGTGGGCTTGCCAAAGATACGCAGATCGGTGCCGGGTTCGGCTAGCGCTTCGGCCAGGCCATCGTATGAAAGTGTTTCGCTATCGCGGTCTGCCAGGATCACGGCCGAGGCAGACGGGCGCGCCTTCACATCAGCAGGCACTGGCAGGCCGAAAATTGCCCGCGCATGAAGATCGAACTCATTAAGGTTCTGGCTGGAGAGAGTGACCATGCCGGTATCATGCGGCCGCGGGCTGAGTTCGGAGAAAATCACCTCATCGCCCTTCACGAAAAATTCGACACCAAACAGACCGTAGCCCAGCCCTGAACTGCACAGATCATCAACAACTTTGCGCGCCATATCCTGCGCGTTTTCGAGCGCCGCATCGGTCATCTGCGCGGGCTGCCAGCTTTCCTGATAATCGCCGCGTTCCTGCCGGTGACCGATGGGCGGGCAGAATGTCACGCCGCCCGCGTGCCGAATGGTAAGCAGGGTGATTTCATAGTCGAAGTCGATAAATTGTTCGACAATCACGCGCTTGCGATCACCGCGCATATTCGCGACTGCCATCTCCCATGCCCCTTCCAGACCGGCTTCCGAATGAACCGTGCTCTGGCCTTTGCCGCTGGAGGACATGACCGGCTTCATGACACAGGGAAAGCCTGCATATTCGGCGGCTTTGCACACTTCTTCAAAAGAGCTGGCATAGCGGTAGCGGGAAGTGGTGAGGCCAAGCTCGTTCGCCGCCAGATCGCGGATCGCATCGCGGTTCATGGTCAATTGCGCTGCTCTGGCGGAGGGCACAACGGCAAAGCCTTCGGCTTCCAGCTCTGCCAGCACTTCGGTGCGGATCGCCTCGATCTCCGGCACAATATAGTCGGGGCGATGCGCCTCGACCGTGCTGCGAAGCTTGTCTCCGTCGAGCATGGAAAAGACCTCGCGCGCATCGGCCACCTGCATCGCGGGTGCATTGTCATAGGCATCGCAGGCGACGACATAAGCGCCCAGCCGTTTGGCAGAGATCACGAATTCGCGGCCCAATTCACCCGAACCGAGCAAGAGTATTTTCGCGGTGTAGCTCACACTTCTTCCGGAGCATCCAGACCGTAGGCAGTGTGCAGAACCCGCACGGCCAATTCCGTCTCGTCCTCATCGATCAGCACGCTGACCTTGATCTCCGATGTGGAGATCGCCTGCACGTTGATGCCGCGATCGGCCAGCGACTGGAACATCATGGCCGCAACGCCGGCGTGGCTCTTCATGCCCATGCCGACAACGCTGATCTTGGCAACCTTGCTGTCCGTAATCAGACGATTGAATCCGAGCTTTTCCTGACGGTCCTCCAACAGGGCCTGAGCCCGCGCCAGCTCTGCCTGGGGGACGGTGAAGGTCACGTCGGTCTCACCCTTGTCGCGGCCAACGTTCTGGATGATCATATCCACATTGATGCCGGCATCGCCCAGCGGAGTGAAGATATCGGCAACCGCGCCCGGTTTGTCCGGCACGCGGGTCAACACGACGCGCGCCTCATTCTTGTCATGTGCGATACCTGTTACGGATTGGCGTTCCACTTGGCCTTCCTCCAGTAATTTTGCCATCTCCGCTTCGGAGACGATCATGGTGCCCGGCAGCGTGTCGGCAGACGGTGACGAATCTTCGATAAAAGACGACAAGACCTGCACCGGGACATTGTGCTTCATCGCCAGACTGACAGAGCGGGTTTGCAAAACCTTTGCCCCGACCGATGCCAATTCCAGCATTTCTTCAAACGCGATATGTTTGATCTTGCGCGCCCGCGCCACGATACGCGGATCGGTGGTGTAGACCCCGTCCACATCAGTGTAGATATCGCAGCGATCCGCGCCAATCGCGGCGGCAATAGCAACCGCGGAAGTATCCGAACCGCCGCGGCCCATGGTGGTAATCCGGTCTTCATCACTGATGCCCTGGAAGCCGGGAATGATAGCGATTTCGCCGGCGTCCATGCTTTCCAGCAGGCGTTCGGCGTGAATTTCGCCGACGCGGGCATTGGCATGGGCGGAAAATGTCTTGAGCGGCAATTGCCAGCCAAGCCAGCTGCGCGCCTTGCAGCCCATGGACTGCAGCGTCAGCGCCAGCAAACCTGCGGTCACTTGCTCTCCGCTCGATACAACTACGTCATATTCGGCGGGATCATACAGCGCGTTCGCCTCACGGCAAAAATTGACCAGCCTGTCGGTCTCGCCCGCCATTGCGGAAACGACCACGGCGACAGAATTGCGCTCGCCGTTCTTGGCCGCAGCCTGCGCCCGCACAATGTTCGCGACGCGGCGGATCCGCTCGGTGCCAGCCACCGATGTTCCGCCGAATTTCATTACTATTCGCGCCAATGCCGCCTCTTATCGGTATGGTTGAATCCCCCGCGCGCTGTTAGGGGTGCCTGATGCCAGACGCAACTGTCACATCTGAAACCAACTCCGCAACCATCCGTCCGGAAGAGGCGGCGCATTTCGGAAAGCTGGCGCGGGACTGGTGGGATCCGAAGGGTTCCTCTGCGATGCTGCACAAGCTTAATCCGGTGCGCCTCGGCTTTATCCGGGATGCGATAGACATGCATTGGGCGGGCGATGTTGAAAGCATCAAGCCGCTAGCCGGCAAAACCGCGCTGGATGTAGGTTGCGGCGCGGGCCTGCTGTGTGAACCGCTGGCGCGTCTGGGCGGCGAGGTGACAGGCGTGGATGCTGCGCCCGAAAATACGCAGGTCGCGGCGCTCCATGCAGAAGGGGCTGGCCTCGATATCCGCTACGTTCCGGGAGAGCTGGGAACCCTGGGCCTTGGCCAGTTCGATCTTGTCACTTGCATGGAAGTGATCGAGCACGTTTCCGACAAGGCCGCGTTTCTTGCCGCGCTTACCGCGCGCCTCGCGTCCGGCGGACTGCTCATCATGTCCACGCCAAACCGCACGCTGAAAAGCCGTGCCTTGTTGGTGGAAGGGGCGGAGGCTTTGGGCGCAGTTCCGAAAGGCACGCACCACTGGGAAGATTTCGTTACGCCCGAAGAACTGACTGACCTGCTCGAAGCGACAGGGCTTGAAGTGACGCAGATGAAGGGCATTGCCTTTTCTCCAGTCAAGAGCCTGCATGTGAGCGATGATATGTCCCTGAATTACATACTGACCGCACGGCGCAGGTGATTGTTTGAGGACCGAGTATGGCTCTTCAGGGCGGTCTTCCCGCAGTTGATTACCAGATCGCCCTGCTCGCGCCGGTTCATCGGTGAACTCAATAAAGGTCGATCTCGCGTCCCGTTTCAACTTCCTTCGCACGAACACGCTGGATGATCTCGGCAAGTGCGGGCACCCGATACAGCCCGTCATAGCGCGTATTTCGCGTACAAATTTCGGTTGATCGGCAATAACGGTGGTGCCGGAAATCTCGCTTTTTGTGCCGCGCCGCCAGCACGCCGTCTGATGTCGTCATCAGCCCCGGCTCGATGTAATCCGCGCCGTGATCTATCGCGAGTTCATAAACCGCCAGCGTATGTTCGAGCCGCTTTTCACTTGCACCGCGGTGCGCGATTGGCAGCATGCCCCGGGCTTTTGATTGCTGCGAATATCGGGTGTAAATATTGCTACCAATGCTGCGCAGCAAAATGTTGTAAATAAAGAAGATTACCTTAGCGAAATGCGTTCTCCCATTCACTCGGCGCAAAACCCACGAGGACACGGTCGCCATCGTCGGTTTCTGCCACCGGTCGCTTGATCATGCTGGGGTGCTCGGTCATCAAGGCCAATGCTTTTTCGCGGCCAATATCAGCCTTGTCCGCCTCATCCAGCTTGCGGAATGTTGTGCCCGTGCGGTTGAGCAGAATGTCCCAACCTGCACGGTCGGCCCAACGCTCCAGATTGGGCGCGTCCACGCCTTCCTTCTTGTAATCGTGAAAGCTGTATTCCAGCCCTTGCCCGTCCAGCCATTTGCGTGCCTTCTTCACCGTGTCGCAATTTGGAATGCCGTAAACGTGGATCATGAATCCTCCTCTGCCGTGAATTTGTGTATCCTAGGGGAAGCGCAGGCGAACAGAGTGTAGCTGGCGTAATATTCCGCGCGAGAGAAGGCCTGCATCTGCCGGTGTTCTTCTTGGCGCCCCCAACTGCGCGCGCTTTCTTCGTCCTGCCATTCTGACACTGCGACCACCTCGCCGTCATCTGCGGTGTAGGTTTTGAAAGAAAGGTAGCCTGGCTGCGTCGCGGCCATCGCTTCCATATGCGCTGCGTCAGCCTGATATGCCGGCATATCGATATCGGCGCGTTTGCGATTGCGAAAAACGACAAGATACACAGAGCCGCTTCCCTACCCCAGATTTGCATCGGCAATAGCAACCGCCAACGCATCGGCTGCATCCGGTCCTTCGATCCGCGCAGCGGGTAAAAGCACCTTCAGCATCGCCTGCACCTGCGTTTTTTCCGCTGCTCCTGTGCCGACAACCGCTTTTTTCACGAGCCGCGCGGCATGTTCGCGCACTTCAAGATTGGCACTTCCGCATGCCGCCAGAACCGCCCCCCGCGCCTGGGCCAGCTTGATCGTGCTCTGCGCATTCTTGTTGGAATAAACTTCCTCGGCCGCGGCGCGGTCCGGCGCATGCGTCGCAATTACCGCCCCGATGGCGGCATACAAATGATCAAGCCGCGCAGGCATCGGGGCCTTCGGATCAGTTTTCACCTGCCCATTGGCAATATGGCTGATGCGGTTGCCTTCGGCACGGATCAGCCCCCAGCCGGTGCAGGTAAGTGACGGGTCGAGCCCGAGGATCAGCATGGTTTCCCCTCCTGCAATCCGGAGGGAAGCGCGCTCACCCTTCCAGCTTTTCCATCACCTCGTCAGAGATGTCGTAATTGCCCCACACGGTTTGCACGTCGTCATCATCGTCCAGCACGTCGATCAACTTGAGCAAGGTGCTCGCGCCGGATTCGTCCATGTCTACGGTGATATTGGGCTTCCATGCCAGCTTGACCGTTTCAGCCTCGCCCAGCGCCTTTTCCAGATCGCCTGCAACCTGGTGAAGATCGTCTGCCGCGGTCCAGATGGTGTGGCCATCGTCAGTGCTTTCGATGTCCTGCGCGCCCGCTTCCATCGCGGCTTCCAGCACAGTATCTTCGTCGCCAACACTGGCCGGATACTCGATCAGGCCGAGCCGTTCGAAGCCATGCTGAACGCTGCCTTCGGTGCCCAGATTGCCGCCGTGCTTGCTGAACGCGGTGCGCACGGCGGTGGCGGTGCGATTGCGATTGTCGGTCAGCGTTTCCACGATGATCGCGCTGCCACCGGGGCCATAGCCTTCGTAGCGCACTTCTTCGTAATTTTCGTCATCCCCGGCAGTCGCCTTATCAATGGCGCGCTGGATATTGTCCTTCGGCATCGACTGCGACTTGGCGGTGTTGACCGCCAGCCGCAAACGCGGGTTCATGTCCGGGTCGGGCGTGCCCATCTTGGCCGCAACGGTGATTTCGCGGGAAAGCTTGGAAAACAGATTGGACCGCTTTTTGTCCTGCGCACCCTTGCGGTGCATGATATTTTTGAATTTGGAATGGCCTGCCATGGGTCTTCTTCAATATGTCTGGAATTGAAAACGGGGCCTAGCCCAGCCCCGCCTTCGCTTCAACATGCCGTGTAAATGAAGCTGTTCGATCAGATTTTAACAGCGGTGCCGCTCGCCGACACCATCAGCATCGAACCTGTCTTTCCGATCACTTCATAATCCAGATCGACACCGACCACACCATTGCCGCCGCGCGACGCGCTTTCGGCCTGCAATTCCTCGATCGCCTGATTGCGCGCATCGGCCAGAATACGCTCATAACTGCCCGAACGGCCGCCAACGATATCGCGGATATTGGCGAACATATCACGGAACACGTTGGCGCCGACGATCACTTCGCCGGTGACGATACCGAGATATTCCTTGATCGGCTGCCCTTCGAATGTGGGCGTAGTGGTCACGGGAATTCCGCGCGCGTCTTTCCATTCCTTGGCCATAATTTGCTTTCCTGCTGAGCATTTTCGAATAGCTGTATTGTTATAGCAATACAGCTATTCGATCAAGCCGGTCAGCCCATGCCGAGCGCAGCCTTGTATGTGTCGAGGATCATTTCCTGTTCGCTACGGTCGTTCGGCTCCATCTTCCGCAGGCGGACGATCTGGCGCATGATCTTTGCGTCATAACCGACCGCTTTCGCTTCGGAATAGACATCGCGGATATCGTCAGCGATGCCCTTTTTCTCTTCTTCAAGGCGCTCGATACGCTCGATCAGCAGGCGCAGGCGGTCGTCGGTGGCTTCGGCCATTTCGTCTATAACTCCGGTGATGTGAGAATCGGTTGGCCGCTGGTTAGCGGGGCGCGCGCGCCGGGTGAAGGGCGCAATCCACAGATCGTCAATTAACGCAGATCAGGGCCGTTCTTCTCAAGACTTGTCGCCATGCGATCCAGCTGGTCCTGTGTCGCTGCGCTTTGCCGGGTGGCTTTCCACTCTTCCATCGGCATCCCGTGGATCAGTTCGCGCGCAGCGGCTTTGTCACCGTCATACCCGGCATCGCGAATCCAGTCCGCCAGGCAATTGCGGCAAAATCCCGCCAGTCCCATCAGCTCGATATTCTCGGCATCGTGGCGATGCTGCAGATGCTTTACCAACCGCCGAAAAGCTGCCGCAGCAACTTCATCAGGCAGCGCGTCCAATGGCTCTTGTTGTTCATGCATACAAATGTGTCCTTGTCTTGTCACAGGACATTGCCATAGGCCTTGGCAATGGCACAACAACAACACGTCAAACTCGCCCCGCGTGACCGCAAGGTCAAAATCCTCGCCACCACCGGGCCGTCCACTGCCGACCCTGACGTGCTACGCCGGCTGTTTCTGGCAGGCGTCGACGCCTTCCGCGTCAATATGAGCCACGGCGAACATGAGGTGCACGCGCAGACCTTTGCCAATATCCGCGCGCTCGAACAGGAATATGGCCGCCCGATTGCGGTGCTGGCCGATTTGCAGGGGCCCAAGCTGCGCGTTGGCAAATTCGCCGATGGCCGCGCCACAGTTGCGCACGGAGCGAACTTCACTTTCGACAGGTCTGATGAGCCGGGTGATGCCACCCGCGTCGAACTGCCCCATCCTGAAATTTTCGAAGTCATCGAAGTCGGCCAGCGCCTGCTGGTGAACGACGGCAAGATGCGCTTCCGCGTCAAAACGGTCAGTAGCGATGCTATTGTCTGCAAGACCGAAGTCGGCGGCGTAATTTCAGATCGCAAGGGGGTGAACGTGCCCGATGCGGAAATTCCCATCCCTGCGCTTACGGAAAAGGATCGGCGCGATCTGACCTTTGCGCTGGAACAGGGCGCGGACTGGATCGGCCTCTCGTTCGTACAGCGCCCGGAAGACCTTATCGAGGCACGCCACCTGATGGGCGGCAAGGGAGCGCTCTGCGCCAAGATCGAAAAGCCATCTGCAATCCGCCGTCTGGCCGAGATTATCGAGCAATCGGACGGCATCATGGTCGCCCGCGGCGATCTGGGTGTCGAGCTGGAGCCGCAGGAAGTCCCGCCGCTGCAGAAGAAAATCGTCAATATGACGCGGCTGACCGGGAAACCGGTGATCGTGGCGACACAGATGCTCGAATCGATGATCGAAAGCCCCGCGCCGACCCGCGCCGAAGTCTCCGATGTGGCCAATGCCGTATACGACGGCGCCGATGCTGTCATGTTGAGCGCGGAAACCGCTGCGGGCGACTGGCCTGAAGAAGCGGTGATGATGATGGACGCCATTGCCCGGCAGGTGGAGCACGACGAAGGCTATAAGCAGCGCGTGCGCATGCTGGACACTCCGCCCGACGCAACCACTGCCGATGCTATGGCCCACGCCTGCATGACCATTGCGGATACGGTCAACATCAATGCCATTACCGTATTCACGAACTCGGGCAGCTCCGCCCGACGCGTGTCGCGTGAACGGCCATCGGTACCCGTGATGGTGCTGACACCCAGCATGGAAGTCGCACGCCGCGTGGCATTGCTGTGGGGAGCGCATCCGATCGCCACGCGCGATATCGGCAGCTTTGAAGAAATGATCGCCAAGGGCAAGCGCATGGCACTGCGCCACGGTTTCGGCGGATCGGGATCAAAGCTGGCAGTGATGGCCGGAGTACCCTTTGGCCAGTCGGGCGCGACGAACCTTGTGCATGTGGTCAACGTGCAGGGTGACGAGCTTGAGGGTTACGAGGATTAGATCGGTCTCGGCTCAGGCCAGCACGTTTTTCTAAGAACATGTCCGGATTATCGGCAAGGTGCAGTGCACCTTGCCCTACAAACACGCGTCAGCCACCGCTAAGGGCGGCTGACGTGTTGGTCCACAAATATGGAAAATGGAGCGGGCGAGGCGATTCGAACGCCCGACCCCAACCTTGGCAAGGTTGTGCTCTACCCCTGAGCTACGCCCGCTCACTGGCGCTCATCCAAAAGGTCTCTTCCGGATGGGGAGGAGGGCGGTTAGCACCGGCTTCCATACCCTGCAAGAGGAATTCGCGCTGATTTTGCGCGCGCGCACAACAATCCCGCTTTGCAGCGCGTGGCCCCTTCACAAACCGCACAATAACGCCACATTGGGACCTTACGCGCTTGAAACTCGATTGACGGCGCCAACACAGTAGCACGAACAGGAGCATCACCTTGGCAAGCATCGGCCTTAATATCGACGAGCAGAAGGCTGTCGACCGTTTCCGCAAACAGGTAGTAGAGCCGAGCCAGACCAAGCTGGTTATCGTGGATTTCTGGGCGGAATGGTGCGGGCCGTGCAAGGCGCTCACTCCGATCCTGGAAAAAGTGGCCGCCGAATATGCCGATAAGGGCGTGATTCTGGCCAAGATCGATGTCGATTCGGAAAAATTCATTGCCGGCCAATTTCAGGTCCAGTCGATTCCCACCGTCTATGCGATGTTCCAGGGGCAGCCGGTTGCTGACCTGACCCCTGCCCGCACCGAATCGCAGCTGAAGGCCGCGCTCGACCAGTTGCTGGAGAAATTGCCGATACAGCAGGGCGCAGATGCAGGTGACGAGATGGCGCAGATGGAAGCGCAGCTTGGCGAAATGACCGCGATGGGTGAACAGCTTCTGGCCGCCGGAGAGTATGACAAGGCTATCGAGCTTTACAGCCAGATTTCCGAAAACGCCCCGCCTCCAATCGCGCACCGGCCCGAAGTTCAGGCTGGCCTGATCCGCGCGCTGGCCGGTGCCGGACGCATGGAAGACGCTCAGGCCGCTTTTGATGCACTGCCGGAGGAATTGCAGGGCGACCCGCTGGTGAAGCAGGCGCAAGCTGCGCTGGAGCTTGCCGTGCCGCAAGTCGATGCGGGTGAATTGCAGACCCTGCGCGCCGCAGCGACCGAGAGGCCCACAAATACGCAGGCGCAGCTTGCCTTTGCCGAAGCTGCCTTTGCCGCTGGCGAGCGGGACGAAGCCGCCGAAGTATTGCTGCGTTCTATCGATAGCGCAGGCGAAGAGGGCAACGATGACGCAAAGGCCAAATTGCTGCAGATTTTTGAAGCGGTGGGCATGGAAGACCCATGGGTTTCCGCCCAGCGGCGCAAGCTTAGTCTGATCCTGTTCGGATGAGTATCAAGCGCCTCTCCATCTTCCCGCTGACCGGTGCAATCCTGTTTCCCGGCCTGCAATTGCCGCTGCACATTTTTGAACCGCGTTACCGCGCGATGATAGGCGATGCTTTGGCGCGGGACCGCCTGATCGGGATGATCCAGCCGACCGACACTGTGGATGATGCACCGCTGTACAAGGTGGGCTGCATCGGCAAGATTCAGGACGTGGAGACAAGCGAGGACGGGCGTTATAACGTCATCCTGCAGGGGGAGTCCCGCTTTAGGGTCATCCGAGAGCTGGATGTCACCACGCCATTCCGGCAAGTCGAAGCAGAGCTGATCGAAGAGCTGGAGGAGGAGTTTCTCTCTTTGGGGGAGCGCGCCAGTTTCGAATACGAAGCGCGCAAATTCGCCGATGCGCAGGGCTATGCGATTGACTGGGATTCGGTTGCACAGCTTGATGATGTCACGCTGATCAACGGTGTCAGCCAGATCGCGCCTTTCGATGCAGCGGCAAAGCAGGGTCTGCTGGAAGCAAAGAACCTGCGCGAAAGATGTGACCTGCTTGTGAGTCTGCTGGAATTCTTCGCAAAGGGTGACCCCGATGAAGGTCACGTAACGCTGCAATAGCCTGCCTCATGAACCCGAATCCGCGGGTTTTTCCTCCCAGGCAAGGACAGAGTGCTACTGCGCGACCGCAGGTGCCCTGCAGCGTAGCGAAGGGAAGGGAATAGGGCCGAGGATGCTCGCCCGGATGGGCGAGCGTGACCTCGAAACTCTTAAACCCCGAAGCTGCCCCGCAGTCCGTCGATCACATATTGCGCTGCGAGCGCTGCCAGCAGCACCCCGAGCAGACGCGTGATCACCGCTTCCACGCGGTCACCCAGCAGACGGATCAGCGGCCCAGCCGCAATCAGGGCGAGCATCGTCAGCACCAGCACGGCGGCCAATGCGCCAAGCACGACCAGCGTTTCCTCCAGGCCTTCGGCCTCGTTCTGCAACAGCATGACAGCGGCAATCGCGCCCGGACCGGCAAGCATCGGCATGGCCATGGGGAAGACCGAAACGTCCTCCACTTCGGGCGTCAGGGCGACCTTCTCGGCGCGTTCCTCACGGCGCTGGGTGCGCTTTTCGAAAACCATTTCCCATGCAATCCAGAACAGCATGAAACCGCCTGCAATGCGGAAACTGTCGAGCTCAATATGCAGCGCACCGAGCAGATCCTGCCCGAACAGCGCGAAAACCAGCAGGATGATCGCGGCGATGAAACACGCGCGGATCGCCATGTTGCGTGCCTGCGCAGGCGCCGCGCCCTTGGTCAGCCCGGCATAAATGGGCGCGCAGCCGGGCGGGTCGATCACCACGAACAGGGTGATGAAGGCAGAGAAGAACAGCTCTGGCATGACTTATTCAGCGCCCGGGGGAACAGAGAATTGGACAGCCTGCTGCCGCTCTCCATCACGCCACCAGTCTACGGTCACAGCCCGTGTCCCGTCAGAATGGTGGAACCATTGCCAAGACAGGCTACTGTCATCGGATTGGCCAAAGCCGCCGGTCGTTCCCTGCGACAGTTCCGGGATCGTGGAACCGGAGTTATTTTCCGGTAATACACATTCCGCCACGCGCCCTTCGATAGAGGTCATGCCCGGCACAATGATTACATCTTCGCCTTCGGGAATATCCGGACCCGCTTCGAGTTCGGGCTGCGGATTGTCGAGCGAGCGGACATCGTAGGTCCATTTGTAGCTGCGATCGGACTGCAATTCCCACACAGTGACATAGCTGCCCACATCGCCGTCTGGCACCTGATAACGGCCAAAGGTGACGGCGAGCGTGCCGTCACAGCTGGCCCAGATGGTGTTTGGAGTCCACGCGTTGGAAACCGGCGGATTGCTGCGCCCGGCGATGTAGTCTTCGACCGGAACAGGGCCGTTTTCGCCGTGAACCACTGCATCAGAAGCAGCAGTGGCGCGATAGGCCGCCCATTGGCCTTCATCGCGCGCCTGCCTTGCAAAAGCGATATCGGCAGCAGCGACGCGGCCCGGATCACCGATTGTGCCAATGCGGTCCAACACCCGCTCTGCCATGCGCGATTGCGCCGCGCGGCGTTGTTGCTGCGGCGATGTGCAGGCGGAAAGCAGCGCAGCTAGCGCGGCGGAAGCGATGATATATCTGCCGATCATGCCGCGCCCCCTGCTCCTGCCGCCAAGCTTTGTCAAAGTCCCTTAGCGTAGGTTGTCCAGCACGATGCCGACAATCTGCAACAGGATGATCAACACCAGCGGGGAAAAATCAATCGCGCCGGTTTGCGGCAGGATACGGCGGATTGGCCCGAGGATCGGCTCCAGCAAGGAATTGATCGAATTATAGACTTGCGTCAGGAACTGGTTGCTGGGGCTGACCACGTTGAAAGCAAACAACAATCCAATCACGAATTGCACGATCACCAGCATCACGATGGCACTGGTCAGAAGGCCGACAATTTGAATGAGTGCGTCCAAAGTTATGTTCCGTTCGGTTCTGTATCAGGCGCGTATTGTGCCTGCCTGTGTTGCAATCCCAGTGCCTATCTAGACATCGCGGCGACCACTCTCAAGCCGCAGGTCTCAAACCGCTTCGCCAGCCGAGCTGACAAGCGTGCCTGCACCGCGGCTGGTAAAGAATTCCAGCAACATCGCGTGGGGTACGCGCCCGTCCAGCACGACGGCGGCTTCACATCCTGCCTCCACTGCATCGACGCAGGTCTGCAGTTTGGGGATCATGCCGCCGCTGACGGTGCCATCTGCCTGCAGTTCCGCGATGTCGGCCGGGGTCAGATCGGTCAGCAGTTTGCCGTCTTTGTCCAGGACGCCCGCCACATCGGTCAGCAGGAACAGCCGCGCCGCACCAAGCGCAGCAGCCAGCGCACCGGCCATGGTGTCGGCGTTGATATTGTAGGTCTGCCCGTCGGCGTCGCTGGCGATCGGGGCGACGATGGGAATCATACCCGCATCGCTGACGGTTTTCAGGACTGCGGTGTCGACATGCGTGGGTTCGCCCACAAAGCCAAGATCCACCACCTGTTCAATCTGGCTGTCCGGGTCCTTTACCGTGCGGCTGACCTTTTCCGCGCGGACCATTTTGCCATCTTTGCCGGACAAGCCAATCGCCTTGCCGCCCGCCTGATTGATCCATCCGACCAGTTCCTTGTTGATGCCCCCGGAAAGGACCATTTCGGCCACTTCGGCAGTGGCCTTGTCGGTGACGCGCAGGCCATCGACGAAGGTGCTTTCCACGCCCAGCTTTTTCAGCATCGCGCCGATTTGCGGACCGCCGCCATGAACCACGACCGGATTGATGCCGACAGCTTTCAGCAGCACGATATCTTCGGCAAAATCGCGCGCCGCCGCCGGGTCGCCCATCGCGTGACCGCCATATTTCACCACAAAGCTCCGGCCTGCATAACGCTGGAAATAGGGCAGTGCCTCGATCAGCGTTTCCGCTTTCGCCAGCATCCTGTCATCATTGGGCATGGTGGTTGCTTTCTTCGTCATGAAACAGGCCAATAAGGTGCAAGCACGCGAAGGGCCAGTATTTCCGAACGCGGCGATTTGGGGGCAACTTAATCGAAAAATAATGAAGATCAGACATTTTTGCAGTTAATGCGCATTTAAAATGCGCTTGTTCTGGCCCGAACGGGTGCTGTTTTGGAAAGAGAGCCCATGCCTGCGCCAACCGATAGTGATGAAACAAACCACGGCGGGCGCCGCGCAAAGGATCGCCGCAACGCGCAACTGCCCTTTGACAGCATAGAGCGCCGGAAGGGTGAACGCCGCAGCGGGGATGATCGCCGCTGCAATCCGCGCATCACCACAAACTAATCGCATGACATAAGGCTGCATGCAGCAGCGCCATCTGGCATTTGCAGCATACTTGCGGCAAAGATAGCGGCCATGAAACGCAATCAATATGAAGAACTGCTCGAACCGCTGGAGCTTGAACTGGTGGCCATGGCGCGTTGGGCAAAGGCCACCGGAGAACGCATTTGCGTGCTGCTGGAGGGCCGCGATACAGCGGGCAAGGGCGGCACAATCAAAGCCATCTCGGAACGGCTCAATCCCCGCCAGTGCCGCGTAGTGGCCTTGCCCAAACCCAGCGATGCGGAGCGCACGCAGTGGTATTTCCAACGTTACGTGCAGCATTTGCCAGCTGCCGGTGAAATCGTGCTGTTCGATCGCAGCTGGTACAACCGTGCAGGTGTGGAAAAGGTCATGGGATTTGCCTCTGACGATCAGGTGGGCAAATTCCTGCGCGAAGTGCCCACTTTTGAAAAACTGCTGGTGGATGACGGTATCCGACTGTTCAAATACTGGCTGAGCGCCAGCCAGGAAGCTCAGGAAGAACGCTTTGCAGAGCGTCTGGAAGATCCGCTGAAACGCTGGAAGCTTTCCCCCATCGATATCAAGGCGCGCACCAGATTTGCCGAATATACAGAGGCGCGCGAAGCAATGTTTGCTGCGACCCATACCGATCATGCGCCCTGGACTGTGGTGGATTACAATGATCAGAAACATGGCCGCCTGACATTGATCCGCCACTTGCTCGATAGCTTGCCCGACATGGATGTGCCGGTAGAGCCACTGGAGTGGCCCGAGCTAGGTCATGAACCGCAAAGCGAAAACTTCAAACATCTCCATCCCATCGCGCCCTTTCCGCTGGCGGATTGATCGCTGGCCCGGTCCAGATTTTCGCCAGGCAAGCCCCTTCGGTTCGATGCTGCATGGCAGCGCCGCCGCAGGCTCTCCCGATTGTGGGACAAGCTGCGCTGGATGCTAGCATTGCTGGGGCTGGCGGGCGGCGCGGTGTTCGCTGCGTATTACAAGGAAAGCTCCGCTGGGTGGGAGCAAGCCCGCAACCAATTCACACAATGTGATCAGCGCAGCAGCGCAGCCTGCACGGTTGATGGTGACACGGTCAGGATAACGAACCGCCGCATTCGTCTGACCGGTTTTGACACGCCCGAACTTCGCGGTTCCTGTCAGGCGGAACGGCAGCTGGCCGTGGTCGCCCGGGAGGAGCTGACGCAGTGGCTTAATCGCGGTCCGTTCGAACTTGACGGAGGGGCAGAACCGCCGCGTGACCAATATGGCAGGGAATTGCGCGCTGCACGGCGCGAGGGAGAGTATCTGGCCGATGTCATGATCGCGCGGGGCCTGGCGCGCAGCAACGGCTGGGGCGCGGGCGCGGCAGATTGGTGCTAGACCCGAAAGGGCAGGCTCGCGAGGATTTCTGCATCGTGATCGCGCGGCGTTGTTTGGGCCAGGGCATCATCGCGCCGCAATAGCAGTGCCTCGATATCGTCGCGGCTGGCCCGCAATGCGCAGGTTAGCCATTTCCCGAGATAGGCGATGCCCTTTGCCTCGCCTGCGCGGGGCATATCCAGGCCATCAAGTCGCGCGATGATCGCTTCGGCAGGATACATGAATTCCTCGGTTACCCACTGATTGGTCGCGATCCAGTGCGTTGGCAGACCATCCGTGTCGAAGCACAACGCCGCGACATGCACGACCTTGGCGGGGTCATCTTTTTCCGGCGTGGCAAGCGGTTCCAGTCCGCCAAAGGCTGACAACGGCAGAAACATATGAAAATGGCCGTGTTCTTTCGGCTCGCGCTGTTCCGGAGGGTGTGCATGGTAAAACCAGCGCGCACCGCTATCCGGGTCGATCGCATCTCCCTTTGGATAATGCGCCCATTGGGTAAATTCCTCTGGCGGCGGAGGCAGGACGCGTTCGATCAGCATCCTGCCCTCGCCCGCCATCGTCTCGCTTAGCGTTATCAGCTCGGCAAGTGCGGTATCGCTGTTACTCGGCAGCTTCGGTCTCGCCATCAGCCATTGCGTCTTCCGCTATCGCATCGCCTTCAGCCATTGCTTCATCGGCCATCGCGTCATCGCTCATCACATCTTCGGCAGCTGCGGCACAGCAGCCGTCTTTCGCAGCAGCGCAGCAACCGCCAGCTGCAGCACAGCAGGAATAGGCCGAGCATGCGCTGCAGGCACCGCAGGCAGACAGGGCCGGCGCGGCAAGCGCGAGGCCGCCGGCTACTTTCAGGAATTGGGTCAATTTCATTTCAGGCATGGCTTTCTCCTTGGTTGAACAGTGCCAACCAAGATATTCGCACCAATTCGATGACCAGTTACCGCACCCTGAAATAAATCGCGCAGAACGATGCTACTCGGCAGCCTCGCTGTCATCCGGCATTTCTTCCGTCATGGTCTCCGGCGGGACGTTGGTCATTTCGGTCTCGGGTAGCTCTACCGCAACGCCTTCGGCATCAGGATCAGCCATTTGCAATTCACCGCCCGACAAATCTTCGACCGCGGGTTCATAAACCGTCTCTTCTTCAGCGCTTCCACATGCACCAAGCCCGAAGGCAAGTGTGGCAACAGCAGCAAAGCGGGTGAGTGTGCGTTTCATATGATCCTCCATCATGGGTTTGAAACCTGCACAGGGTAAACCTGTTGTACATTCGGGCACAAGTCAGGTGCGTTACGCAGCATGGCCGCGGACGGCGAACCCATGCTATTGCGCTTGCATGATCAGAAAAACACTCATTGCAACCGCCCTTGTCCTGTCCGTATCTGCATGCGTCAGCACACCGGAAATCCCCGCACTTTCCGCCTCGCAGGAGGCGTATTGGGATGCGCTGGAGAGCCATTGCGGCTCAAATGGTGTTGGCCGGGCCTATTCCGGCGAACTTGCCAGCTCCGATCCGCGCGATGCAGATTGGGCGGGCAAGCGGATGGTGGCGCATTGGGCCGAATGTTCCGGCACCCGCATCGCGATCGCCTTTCATGTCGAGGACCCGTCAGAACCGGGCGGCTGGAACCGCAGCCGCACCTGGCTGATCACCCGCACCGCTGACGGCCTGCGGCTGAAACATGATCACCGCCACGCCGATGGCAGCGAAGATGCCGTTACGCAGTATGGCGGCGATACGCTGTCTACCGGCACCGCCAGCGTGCAGGATTTCCCGGTCGATGCGTACTCCATCGCCCTGTTCGAGCGTGAAGGGCTGGATGCTTCGCTTACCAATGTCTGGCGCGTTGAAGTCAGTTCAGGTGATGCCCGCGCCCCGCGTTTCGCCTACCAATTGACGCGCCGGAATGATCCGACGCGCCTGTTCCGGGTGGAATTCGACGCCGGGGACGACATTACGCCGCCGCCCCCGGCCTGGGGATGGTAGAGTTTAGGCGGTTGGTAAGAAGCGATCACGCGGCGGCCTTAACCTCTACTGCCTCAGCATCCGCATCACCGGCAGGCAGCGTGGCCCGCAGCAGCAGGTAACCCGCCACCGCCGCCACCAGAGAGCCTGACAGCACGCCGATCTTCACCGCATCCACCTGCGCCGGATCGGCGAAGGCGAGGTTGCCGATAAACAGGCTCATGGTGAAGCCGATAGCCGCCAGTAGTGACAAGGCGTGTATCTGCTTCCAGCTGACATTGTCCGGCAGGCTTGCCATGCCGGTTTTCACCGCGATCCATGCAAAGCCCAGAATGCCCAGCTGCTTACCGATCAACAGGCCCAGCGCGATGCCCAGCGGAAGCGGGGACAGCAGCGTGTCAAAGCCCACTCCGGTCAGGGACACACCGGCATTGGCAAAGCCGAAAATCGGGATGATCAGGAAGGCGATATACGGATGCAGCGCGTGCTCCATCCGCTCCAGCGGCTGGCCGCCATCACGCGATGCAATCGGCACACACATGGCCGCCGCCACACCGGCCAGCGTCGCGTGCACACCGGATTTCAGGACGAACACCCACAGCACCACGCCAAGGATCACATAGGGAATGCTGGAGCCGACCTTGGCCCGGCCAAATGCAGCCAGCACAGCCAAGGTCACAGCGCCGCCCAGCAGCATCCCGAGATCGGTTTCAGCGGTGTAGAAGATCGCGATGATCGTGATCGCGCCGATATCGTCGATCACGGCGACAGCCAGAAGCAATGCCTTCAAGGCAACAGGAACACGCGGCCCCAGCAGGGCAAGCACGCCCAGTGCAAAGGCAATATCGGTCGCGGCAGGAATGGCCCAGCCGTTCATGTTTTCCGGCGAACCTGAATTGATCGAGAGGAACACAATCGCGGGCAAGGCCATGCCGCCAATCGCCGCCATCAGCGGCAGGCTGGCCTTGTTCCAACTGTTCAGCTGGCCGACCAATGCTTCACGCTTCACTTCCAGCCCGACGAGGAAGAAGAAGATCGCCATCAGGCCATCGTTGATCCACAACAGCAGCGGCTTGTTTATCACCGCATCGCCAAATCCGGCGATAACGGGAACAGCCAGCACACCGAAATAGGTGGAGGCCGCGGCGGAATTGGCAATCACCAGCGCCAGCGCGGCGGCAACCATCAGCACGATGCCACCGGCGCTTTCCTTCTTCAGGAAGTCCTGCATCATGGGTTGAACGGTACTAAGCATGTCAAATGTGCCCCCCGGGGAAAATGGTAATTGGCAGGCAGGACCGCGGATTTTATGCGCCCTGCCCGCCCTTCTAAGTTCAGCTGTAGATTCAGCTGCAAGTTCAGCCGCGTGACAGCTGGTTGAAACGCATTGGCCGGCGGGCCGCGCGGGCCAGCAGGTCCTTCACGCGCAGCTTGCGGCGTTTCAGTTCCATCAAACGGAACTGGTCCGGAGTAAGCCTGCGCATTTCATAACGCAGCCTTTCATCGAGCCTCTGGTGAAGCTCTGTCAATCTAAACAAACGGGCCGTCATCCTAATTCTCCCAAAACGGGTTGAAGGGTGATCGGTCAGCCGGATTGTGTTGTTGTGGAAGGCAGAACCATCCCTCAAACTCGCATCGGCTGTCCGATGCGGTCCGACATCACGAGCGCCATGAAGGCGCGCGCCAGAGGGGCCCGGTCCGCAAGTATCCAAATGCGACCAAATCGGTCTGGTTCCAAGCGAAATCGTGTTTTTCGCCAATTTTTTCGCATTCGGGTGACAAAGGTTACACCCTGTCACCCTGTGAAATCGGGCCATAAATCGCGGTTTTGTGCGGGTTACAGGGGCGCGGCGACAGGGTGACACTGTGCGCGGCGATGTTGGTATGTCGCGGGATGAGGGGGGTGGATACAACACGGATGCGTGATGGACCGCGCCCGCCCCTGTAGGAAAGCGCCGCGCGCGGGACGCTATGCCGCTCCGCGCGCCTGGGTGACAATCGCGGTAATTTCATCGAGCAGGCCAAGCCGCTGCCGCTTCAGCCCCTCCATCCGCTCATCACTCGCCGCCTCTGTCTCGGCCTCGATGCGGTGCACCTGCCGGTTGACCTCATGATACTCGTCCGCAAGCCGCACATAATGCGCATCCCCGGCCTTGAGCCGGGTGAGCAGATCACGGTCACGCTTGAAGACTTCGGTGAGTTCGTTGGGCGTATGCTGTGACATGGGGGAGGTCCTTCCTGTTGGTGCTTGGGAAGGGGTTTAGCGCGGTGTGAGCGTGCGGGCTTTGATGTGGGTCAAATTGATGCGCCAGACCTTGCTACGCCGTGCATAATCGTGAAATCATGCGCAGCATGGGACGGCGCAAATCCAATGTGGTTCAATTTCGGAAGCCGTTCCGGGCTGTTCCCCTGCGGCGTATTGCCAATCCCCCGCCCGGTGGTGGCCCGAAACTATTAAAGCGCATTTGGCGGGCGATAGTGCGTTGGCGGCTGCGCATTTTGATCGCGCTGGTTCTTGTCGTTGTAGTTGCGGGATCGTTTCGCGGCGGAACGGTGGCGCATTGGGATTTCCTGACCCGGACACCCCACCCAACGGCGACGGACCCGGAGGCCGCATGGTTCCAGCTTTGCGCGGGGCCTGTGCGCTATACCTGCGTCGTGGATGGCGACACGATCTGGTATCGCGGCGAGAAAATCCGCCTGCTGGATATCGACGCAGCCGAAGTCTCCTCGCCGGGATGCCCCCGCGAAGCCGAGATCGGCGAGCGCGCCACCTATGCCTTGCGCGATATTCTCAACGAAGGTCCCTTCTCGCTCACCCGCGACGGATTTGAGCCGAATCGCGACGTTTACGAACGCTTACTTCGCCGCATCACCCGTGAAGGTGAACCGATTGCTGACCGGCTGATAGAGCAAGGACTGGCCGTGCGCTACCGAGCGGCGGGGCCGGGGTGGTGTGATTGATTAGATAGCTCTGCCGGGCAAGCGCCAGTCGCCCCCAAACCCCTACTCCGCAGCAACGCTCCCGGCGCTGTTGCCGAACATGTCCGGACCATCATCCACGGCCTCTTCCTCGTTCGCGGCGCTGGCTTTGCGGCGCTTGTCGAAATTGCCCCACACGTCGTTCCAATTGCCGGTGGTCGCGGCCTTTGAATATTCCGTGGCGCGGGTTTCGAAGAAGTTGGCGTGCTCCACACCGTTCAGCAGCGGGGCGAGCCATGGCAGCGGGTGGTCTTCGACCATGTAGATGCTCGGCAGGCCAAGCTGCGAAAGCCGCCAGTCCGCGATATAACGGATGTACTTCTTGATTTCCTTCGCCGTCATACCGGGGACGGGGCCTTGTTCGAACGCCAGATCGATGAAGGCATCTTCCAGCCGCACCGTTTTCTGGCACATGTCCATGATGTCTTCCTTCACGGATTTGGTCAGGCAATCGCGTTCTGCGCAGAAGGCGTGGAACAGGCGGGTGATGCCTTCGCAGTGCAGGCTTTCATCGCGCACCGACCAGCTGACGATCTGCCCCATGCCCTTCATCTTGTTGAAGCGCGGGAAGTTCATCAGCATCGCAAAGCTGGCGAACAGTTGCAGCCCTTCGGTAAATCCGCCGAACATGGCGAGCGTGCGGGCGATATCTTCGTCCGTATCGACGCCGAATTCCTGCAGGTAATCGTGCTTGTCCTTCATCTCCTCATATTCGAGGAACATGCCGTATTCGCTTTCGGGCATGCCGATGGTGTCGAGCAGGTGGGAATAGGCGGCGATGTGCACCGTTTCCATGTTGGAGAACGCGGCGAGCATCATCTTGACCTCAACCGGCTTGAACACCGTACCGTATTTCTCGTGGTAGCAATCCTGCACCTCGATATCGGCCTGGGTGAAGAAACGGAAGATCTGCGTGAGCAGGTTCCGCTCATGATCCGTGAGGTTCTGCGCCCAGTCGCGGCAGTCTTCGCCCAAGGGCACTTCTTCCGGCATCCAGTGCACCTGCTGCTGCCGTTTCCAGAACTCGTAAGCCCACGGATATTCAAAGGGCTTGTAGGTCTTACGGGCTTCGAGCAACGACATCTGGTATCTCCGGGTATAGGTGCGAACTTCCTATATAGAGAATCATATCACCGATTCGATAGCAATAGGGGACTTAGGTCGGGGGATAATTCAAAGAAGTTTTGCCGGACTTATCCAGCGCGCACGGAATCCCTCCGGCGGGCAGGCAGGACTAGTCCTCGCCCTTGCTCATGCGGCGCGAAATTTCCAGCGCGACCAAGAGCGGCGTTGCCCACAGCCAGGTCAGCAATGCCGCCTCTCTCCAGCCGCCGCCGTCAGAGGGCAAGCGGGCCGAACAGCCATAGATTTCCAGCAGGTTCTGCGGCTGGCAGCTGGAAGGCCAGTAGGCGCCGGAATACAGATAAATGCCGAGCGTGAACCAAACGACCTGCGCCAGATACAGCGCGAAATAGCGCGATACTCGCACTTCGCCATACCCGTGATGGTTCAAGAACCGTTTGTTCACCCGCTTTGCCATAGCCATGTTTTACATTCCGAATGGTTAGGATAACCTTACCCCTACGTCATTTTCGATTTGAAAAATCCGCACGTTGAGGTTGCATGGAACGCACCGGTCACGCCATGAAGCTGGTGATGGACACCGCCGCCTATCTCGCCCGTATCGGCCTTGCGCAGGCCCCCGCCGCCGATCCTGCGGGGCTGGCCGCAGTGCAGGCGGCACACCGGCAGACGATCCCGTTTGAAAACCTCGCGGTCATGGCTGGCGGCACCATTGCCTGCGATAGCGGGCCCGTCTTTGCCAAGCTGGTAACGGCGCGGCGCGGCGGCTTTTGTTTCGAACACAACCGGTTGATGGCGGATATGCTGGGCGCGATGGGCTTCGATGCGGCGCTGTTGCTGGCGCGGGTGCTGCTGGGGAGCCCGGCAGAGACTACCCCGCGCACCCATTGTCTGGTGCTGGTGCGCTTTGACGAGGAGGCGTGGATTGCCGATGCGGGATTTGGCGGCGGCTACGCTCCGCCCATGCCGCTGGAGGATGGCGCGATGGTCGGCAGCATGGATGGCGCACAGCACCGCCTGCGCCGGATTGGCGAGGAAGGGTCCATCCCCGGCGCATGGCTGCTGGAACGCAAGGGCCCGCAGGGTCCGACCGATGGGCGCTCTGCCAGCGATACTCTGTGGGAACCGCAATTTGCCTTCGATCTTGCCGAAGTGGCGCAGGCAGACATGGCGATGGGTTGCCACTGGGCGGCGACACATGAAAGTTCCCGCTTTACCAGTTTGCATGTCGCCAGCATGTGCCTGCCCGATGGCTTTGTCAGCCTGGTCGACCGCGAGCTGTCATTATGGCGCGCAGGGACCGAGCCGGAAAAGCGCACTGTTCCAGATGCGGCAGAATATCGCCGCCTGCTCGATCACCATTTCGGCCTTGAGTTGAGCGCAGAGGAAATCGCCCGCCTTCCGCTGTGGCGCCAATCGCCTAGCTAATCGCCCGTCTAGTCCCTGCGCTTCTTCGATCCGAAGAAGCTGCCGCCGCCCAGCACCGTCACGCCCAGAAAGAAGCCGAAATCATACCAGCCGCCGCGATTGGGCACGGCGTATACGGCGATATCAGGGCTGAAGAGCGATCCGATGAAGGACCACGGGAAGATAAATCCGTGCCACAAGCCCCACCAGAAACCGGGCGAGCCTGCTTCGCGCGTAACGCCTGCGTCGATCTGGGATGCGCATCCTGCAAGCAGCAGGGATATCGCCAAGAGGGTAAGAATGCGGCTGGTCATGGGCATGGTCTCCTCGCGTCAATACGCGCAGGATGGGCGCGAATACGCAGTGCTGCAAGCCCCCTGCGGTACAGGTCAGCTCAACAGAAACGCTGCCGGGTCTGGGGCGGCATCGGCGGGAAATCCGCCTCTGTGCCCTCGTCAGAAAAATCGGCAATATGGCTGTTCTGGAATTGCTCGAAAGTCTCCGGGCTCAATGGCACCGTGAAGGTCACGCCGCATTCGCCATCAGCGCACCATTTGACGCTGGCCCTGTAGGGCCCGCGTCCGGCGATGAGGATGTAGACCTGGCTGCCGCGCATCAACGCGCTGTCACTGCTGGCAAAACGCGCGCCGCCGACAGACAGATCGCACAGGTGCACGTCCACAGGATCGCCGTCTCCAGCGACATAGCGCCCCGGGACAGTCAGGGCCTTGCGGGGTTCTTGCCGCGTTTGCATGGACACTTGCCCTAGCGCGCAATGGTTACCGCCCGGTAAAATCAGGCGGGCATGAGCACCATGATGATCCACCAGGTCATCGGGACAAACAGCACGGCCATCAACATGTGCAGTCCGCCCAGTGTGCGCCCCTGGTCCCCTTTACGGCGCATCCGCCAGCCGTTGACGAACACGAACAGCGCAGCCAGCGTGCCCAGCACTCCAATGATGATCGGTGTATTTCCGTCCACGGGTGTTCCTTCCGGTCAGTACGTTATTGGAGATACCTAAGGCACACATGCGCTTGTTGATAGAGGACAAAGGTCGGCGCGGCGCGCATCAACTGATCAGTCCGGTTTTCCCTGCCAGCATAGCTGCTCCGACAAGTGCGAGAATCGGACCGAACATGATTGCCAACCAATGATTGAGAGCGCCAGGAAATCTGTCGAGAGCGGTTCTCGGCAGAGGCTCTTCCACGCTAGTTTTCAACATCACCTGCTCAATTCCCGAAATGCCATTCTCGTGCAGCCGGAAGCGAATTGATCGCCATCCACTCCACGTCAGAAGAATTCCGAAAACCAAAAAACCGAAGGCGGCAATCCATTCTTTCGTGGTTCGCCGCCTTCTTTTTGTTCAGCTAAGATCGAAGCCTACTGACAGGCCAGACACTCGTCGTAATCCGTCGTCGGCAGCTCGTATTTTGACGGCTCGGCGGTGTTGTCCGCTTCCACGCCGCCGGCAAAGCCTGCGCGCTGCACGGACTTGGAGCGGAGGTAGTAGAGCGACTTGATGCCCTTTTCCCACGCTTGGAAGTGCAGCATCGCCAGATCCCATTTGTCCACGTCAGCCGGGATAAACAGGTTGAGCGACTGCGCCTGATCGATGAAAGGCGCACGGTCGGCGGCGAATTCGAGCAGCCAGCGCTGGTCGATTTCGAAGCTGGTCTTGTACGCAGCCTTTTCTTCGGGCGTCAGGAAATCGAGGTGCTGGACGCTGCCGTCCTTTTCCAGGATCGAATTCCAGATATTGGTCGAATTCTTGCTCTTCTTGTCGAGCAGCTTTTCCAGATACGGGTTCTTCACCACGAAGCTGCCGGACAGCGTCTTGTGGGTGTAGATATTTGCCGGAATAGGCTCGATACAGGCGCTCGTGCCGCCGCAGATGATCGAAATCGACGCGGTTGGCGCGATCGCCATCTTGCAGCTGAAACGCTCCATCGCGCCCATTTCTTCGGCATCCGGGCAAGCGCCGCGTTCCTGCGCCAGCATCAGGCTGGCCTCGTTCGCCTTGGTGTTGATGTGCTTGAACATCTTCAGGTTCCACACCTTCGCCATGGGGCTTTCGAAACCGATGCCCTTTGACTGGAGGAAGGAGTGGAAGCCCATGACTCCCAGCCCGACGCTGCGTTCACGCTCTGCCGAATATTTGGCGCGGGCCATTTCATCAGGTGCGCGGTCGATATAATCCTGCAGCACATTGTCGAGGAAGCGCATGATGTCTTCGATGACCTGCTTTTCGCCTTCCCACTCTTCCCATTTTTCAAGGTTGAGCGAGGACAGGCAGCACACGGCCGTGCGGTCATTGCCGAGATGGTCGATGCCGGTTGGCAAAGTGATTTCGCTGCACAGATTGGAGGTTGAAACCTTCAGGCCCAGATCGCGGTGATGCTTTGGCATCATGCGGTTCACCGTGTCGGAGAACACGATGTACGGCTCTCCGGTGGCAAGACGCGTTTCGACCAGTTTCTGGAACAGGCTGCGCGCATCCACGGTCTTGCGGACGCTGCCGTCCTTCGGGCTGAGCAGGTCGAAATCATCGCCGGAGCGCACGGCTTCCATGAATTCATCGGTCAGCAACACGCCGTGGTGCAGGTTCAATGCCTTGCGGTTGAAATCGCCCGATGGCTTACGAATTTCGAGGAATTCCTCGATCTCCGGGTGGTGCACATCGATGTAACATGCCGCCGAACCGCGCCGCAGCGAACCTTGTGAAATGGCCAATGTGAGCGAATCCATCACGCGCACGAAAGGAATAATGCCGCTGGTCTTGCCGTTCAGGCCAACAGGTTCGCCAATACCGCGCACATTGCCCCAATAGGTGCCAATGCCGCCGCCCTTGGAGGCGAGCCAGACGTTTTCATTCCACGTGCCGACAATGCCGCCAAGGCTGTCCGACACGGAATTGAGATAGCAACTGATGGGCAGGCCGCGCGTGGTACCGCCGTTCGACAGCACCGGCGTTGCGGGCATGAACCAGAGGTTGGAAATATAGTCGTACAGACGCTGCGCATGTTCGGCATCATCGGCATAGGCATCGGCCACGCGGGCAAACAGATCCTGATAGCTTTCGCCAGGCAGCAGATAACGATCTTCCAGCGTTTCCTTGCCGAATGCGGTCAGATTGGCATCGCGCGCAGGGTCTGTCTTCACGTTGAAACGGCGCGGCAGAATGGATTTGGAATCGATATCCTTCTGCGATGCGGCGCGCGTGGCTTCGGCTAGCGCAGCCGCAGTCGCTCCGGCAACTTCTGCCGCGATCAAATCGTCTGTGCCGATGTCGCTCTTGTCCATTTTTACCGCTTTCTTGGTCGCCTTCTTGGGGGCGACGGTTTTCTCAGGGGCATCACCCGCGACATTATCATCCAGGCCCATTGCCGCATCGTCTCCGTTTCGAAATTCCATTAGCCCCGTATCCCGTCTCTCTGAATGAGCGCGCAGATACTACGCCTGCCGCGCTTCCAATGTTCTATTTGTGTTCGACTCGGGGAAGCACCCCCTATGTAGCCGTTCACGCCGCTTTTTTCACCCTTCGCGAGACAATATTTGTCCCCCGATATGTCCACTCGTGATCCGCAATCTATCCCCCGGCAATCCACCGATTGCCCACAAAAAGCTCCCCAATTCCAGGACTCCGGCCCCAGCCGCGCGAATCGCGAGTTAAGGCCAAAAATCTAGGTCTTGTGGGTGCCCCCGGCATTACGACCACAACCCATAGTGAATCAGACATGGTTCACACGCAAGAGGGTTAAGGTCGATTTACTGGTCCGATCGAGGTTATTCTAATGGTGTATGGCGCAGACAACACGCCGCGACGCGTGGGTTTTCCATGGCTCGCGAGCAGCGCAAGAGGCAAAATCAATCTGCGGAAAAAAATTTGCGGGGTTTCATGATCGGAAATGAAATGAGCAGAGCCGCGAGTCATAAAGAATCAGCGCGCGTAATTTGCTGTCAATTTGTCCGCTTTAGGGCTTTGGGCGGTGGACGCGGCCCGGTGGAGCGTTAAAGAATGTTCGCACAAGTTACACAGGAAATGGATGGGCCATGATTTCCTTCCTCAAAGCTATCCCCTTCGGGGCATTCCTCACCCTCATCATCGCCCTGTTCATGGGATCAGGCGGTGCGACGGGCGGATTGCTGAACGTGTTCAAGGTGGATGTGAATTATCCCGACCTGATGCTGGACTTCAGCTTTTACTGGAGCTGGATGCTGTTCCTGGGCGGAACTTTCCTCGCCTTCATCTTGGTCCTGATGATGGGTGATTGACGATAGGTCGTCAGCTTTGCGCTTCAACGCCACTCCGGTCCGCTGATATCCAGCCCTTGGGCGGATAGCTGATCCAGCACGCCGTCGTCTTCCGCCAGCACGCGCAGCGGGACGACCACCAGTGTGACGCCGTCCTCTGCCATCGCGCCACCAATCGCGCCGAGCCACTGGGTGCGCAGTTCCGGCCCCATGTCCGCATCGGTCCACGGCCAGCATTGGCCCAGCGCCATTTCCAGCGGGTTGGCCATGACAGCGGGCACATTGTAACTGCGCCAGTCGCGCCCGCGCTGTTCGATCATATCCGGGCCCAGCTCTGTCGCAGTCATCGCAGCGTCAAGGCAGGCAAGATGCGCCTGCGGCGGCGTGTCCGCCAGGTTGTCCAGCATATCTTCCCCGCGCACCGAGCCAACCGGCTCTGACGGAACTTCGGCGCGGCGCGCGGCGCGGCGCACCACATCTGATGCATCGCGGCCCGTATCGCGGGTAAAGCCGAGGCGGCGCGAAAGGAGGTCGAAGGACGTGAGCAGGAAGCTTTTGCGTTCGTAATCCTGGTCATACTCTTCTTCCAGCGAGGTCAGCCGGGCTAGCTGGCCCGCGTCCAGATAATCGGCGGCCACGGTATCATCGGGCAGGCGCGTGATGCGTCCGCCGGCAAAGATCATGCGCAGGATATCGCCGGGGGAAATGCGCGGCTTGATGCCAAGGATCACACGCTGCGCTTCCCGCGTTGCATCCTCCAGTCGGCCTGGCTGCCACGGTGTGTTTTCGGGAACAGCAGCAATCTCGCCCACCAGAATGACCGCGCCGCGGGGCGTGTCGATGGTCCACATCGGCGCGCCGGAACGCTGCGCTGTAACGATTATGGATTCGGTCGCCGCATTACGTTCCTGCGCGATGGCTGGCGCGGCGAGGATGCAAAGTGAAGCGGCGAGACTGAAGGCGAGCATTTTCATGGCAGCGCAGTGGCCTCTACGCCATGAATGCGGCCTTACTCTACGGCACCAGAACCGTATCGCGTACCTCGTCATCGGTTTCCGGATAATCGAGGATGTAATGCAGCCCGCGGCTTTCGTGCCGGGCCAGAGCGCTGCGCACGATCAGGCCTGCGCATTGGTGTAGATTGCGCAGCTCGATCAGGTCGGTGGTGACCCGGAAATTGCCGTAATAATCGGCGATCTCGCCTGCCAGCAGGTCGATACGGTTGCCCGCGCGTTCCAGCCGCTTTGTCGTGCGCACAATGCCGACATAGTTCCACATCATCCGCCGGATTTCGGTCCAGTTCTGCTTGATGACAACCTCTTCATCCGAGTCCGTGACGCGGCTTTCATCCCATTCGCGCACGGGTGGCGGCGCTTCGAATGTATCCCAGTTCGCCAGAATATCGCGCCCTGCCGCTTCACCGAACACGAAGCATTCGAGCAGCGAATTCGACGCTAGCCGGTTTGCCCCGTGCAAGCCGCTTTCGGTGCATTCACCCGCCGCATACAGGCCCGGCAGATCGGTGCGGCCATTGAGGTCGATGACCACGCCGCCGCAGGTATAATGCTGTGCCGGGACGACCGGGATCGGCCCCTTGGTCATGTCGATGCCCAGACCCATCAGCTTTTCATGGATTGTCGGGAAGTGCTGCTTCACGAATTCAGGTTCTTCGTGGCTGATATCCAGATGGACGTAATCCAGACCATAACGTTTGATCTGGTCGTCTATCGCGCGCGCCACCACATCGCGAGGTGCAAGCTCCATCCGTTCCGGATCGTAATCAGCCATGAAGCGGTGGCCGGTTTCAGGGTGGAACAGCCGCCCGCCCTCACCGCGCACGGCCTCCGTGATGAGGAAGTTCTTGACGTCCAGATTGTACAGGCAGGTAGGGTGGAACTGCATCATCTCCATATTGGAAACGCGCGCGCCTGCACGCCATGCCATTGCGATACCGTCTCCGGTCGCGCCGCGCGGTGCGGTAGAGAATTGATAGACGCGACCAGCCCCGCCCGCCGCCATGATCGTGGCCTTGGCAGTATAAGCTTCCACCTTGCCCGTCGCCGTATCGAGCGCATAGGCACCCCACACGCGGCCGGACCCTGAATATTTCGCCTCATGCCGCCCGGTGATCAGGTCAACGCAGGTGCGGTCCGGCAGCAAGGTAATATTGGGACTTTCCTCTGCCGCCTTCAGCAGCGCGGCCTGTACGGCCCAGCCAGTCGCATCATCGACATGGACGATGCGGCGGTGGGAATGCCCGCCTTCGCGGGTGAGGTGCAGATCCCCGCTTTCGCGGTTGAACGGCACGCCCAATTCGCACAACCGGTCAATCGCACGCGGCGCGCCTTCGATGACGAATTCCACCGTCTCCCTGTCATTCAGGCCCGCACCCGCCACCATCGTATCGCGGATATGATCTTCAAACGTGTCGCCGGCATCGAGAACAGCAGCGATCCCGCCCTGCGCCCACGCGGTAGAGCCACTGCGCAGCGTGCCCTTGGCGAGAACAAGAACCTTGCACTTTTCCGCCAGAGTGAGCGCGGCGGTAAGCCCGGCCGCGCCGGAGCCGATGATCAGGACGTCATGATGGTTTTGGTCAGGCAAATGAAACTCCGCTCATCCTGGGCTTGTTGGGGACCGCATCGCGTCAGATCAGGTTGCGGCTTCGGCTGGCGCAGTCAGCTGCACGAACACATCTTCCAGATCAGCCTCACGCGTGGTTACGTCCTCTATGACATAACCGTGCTGCTGGATCAGCGAGAGCACTTGCCCGGCGCTGGCACTGTCCCGGTTGTAAGTCACTTCCAGAATACGGTCCTCGATCACTTCGGCCTTGGTGAAAGCCTCTTCCATGATCGGACCGCCAAGGTCCTTGTCTACCGAAACGCGCACGATTTTCTCGCGGCCCATGGCAACCAGTTCGCGGGTGGTCCTGTTGGCGATCAACTCGCCATTGTTGATGATCGCGATACGTTCACACAATTGCTCTGCTTCTTCGAGGTAGTGTGTGGTCAGAACAACGGTCACGCCTTCGGAATTCAGTTCGCTCACCAGTTCCCACAGCTGGCGGCGCAGTTCCACGTCCACACCGGCGGTCGGTTCATCCAGCACAAGGATCGGCGGGGAATGGACCATGGCCTTCGCAATCAGCAAACGCCGCTTCATCCCGCCGGACAATGTCCGGGCATAGGCGTTGCGCTTGTCTTCCAGCCGCACAGCCTTCAGCAATTCCTCGGACCGCCTCAGCGCCTTTGCAACGCCGTACATGCCGCCCTGGTTTTCCAGCACCTCGAAAGGGGTGAAAAACGGATCGAAGACGATTTCCTGTGGTACGATGCCGATGTTCAGCTTCGCATTGCGGTGATCGGTATCGATATCGTGGCCCCAGATTTTTACCGTGCCACCGGTCTTGTTCACCATGCCCGCCATGATGTTGATCAGCGTGGACTTGCCCGCGCCATTAGGGCCGAGCAGGCCGAAAACCTGGCCTTCGGGCACATCGAAGGTAACGCCTTTCAGCGCCTCTTTGGGCGGCGCATCGCCGCTGCCGGCGTAGACTTTGCGAAGATCGCGGATTTCGATTGCATTATCGGCCATATCGCAGCGCTCTTAGGGGCTTTTCCCGCCCCGCGTAAAGCGATAGGAGCACAAGGATGGAACAGGTACCCGAAACCACAATCGTTGATACTCCTCGAGTCTGGTGCGACGGCGCAGGCGATATTCGCGGCGGCGAGAATTATTTACCCGTCAGCCTCGGCCATCCACGCGTGTGGATGCAGATCGACGAAAAAGGCTATGCCGATTGCGGCTATTGCGACCGGCGTTTCATCCTTCAGGGCGGCCCGGCGGATGATGGCAACGTACCTGACGTGGCGGCGTAGGTTTACCGCGCGCGGGGCACACCCGCATGCGCTGTCAGCCTAGGTTCAGCGGTATTGTGTATCATGACCGTGTCTGGAGAAGCGATATGAAACTGATTCTTGCCGCAGTCGCGACCACTTTGCTGGCCGCCACCGTTCCTGCCGCCGCGCAGGACCGCGAAGCCCAGCGCGAAGCCCAATATGAAGAGGCATTCGAAGAGCTGGTCGAAGGCCGGGTCGCGGGTGAGCCGACTTCCTGCATCTCGACATTCAACAGCAATCGCCTGCGGGTGGTCGAAAACGTCGGTCTGGCGTACGAACGCGGCGGCACCTTATGGGTCGCCCGGGCAAGCGATCCGCGTAACCTTGGCCCGTGGGATGTGCCGATCATTGAACGTACCGGCAGCCAGCTCTGCCGCCATGATGTGCACCGCACGATCGACCGCAGTTCTGGCATGTTTTCCGGCATTCTGTTCCTGAGCGACTGGACACCCTACACCGAAGCGCCCGAAGCCGAAGGCTGATTTTGCAGTGGCCATGGCGCGCAGGCGATGGGCCGCTGAGATCCTCCACTTCTGGTTTCACCGCCTTGGCCCGCGCGATTGGTGGGGTGGTTCCGGCAATCTCGATCAAGTTTGCACAGAGCGCTTTCAGCCGGAGCTGGAGGCGCTTTGCCGCATGCCCCGGACCACCTTTACCTCAGATCCGGGCACTGCACTCGCCAGCGTCCTGCTGTTCGACCAGATGCCGCGCAATATCTATCGCGGGACACCGCGCGCATTCGCCTTCGATCCGCTGGCCTGCGCCATTGCGCATGAAGCGCTGGATTGCGGATACGATCTCGCTGTGCCGCTCCGTCAGGCGCAATTCCTGGCTATGCCTTTGATGCACAGCGAGGACATTGCCGACCAGCGCCGCGCGCTGGAAATATTTCGCCGGATCAATGGCGGCCGGAACTTTGGTTTTGCGCGCAGCCATTACCGCATGATCGCGCGGTTTGGGCGCTTCCCGCATCGCAATGATATTCTGGGCCGGGAAACGACATCTGCGGAAAGGCGCGCCATCGATGCCGGGTTCGCCTGGTAAAGGCGGCAGGAACAGCGGCGGCGGCGGCGACGGCGACGGCGACAGCAACGGCGCGTCGATCAACAGTCAATAAGGGCGCGGCGCATCTGAATGATCACGTGTGTCGCCAAAATATTCACAAAGATCGCTGACCGGGCATTGTTCGCATTTGGGTGCGCGCGCGCTGCAGATCCGCTTGCCGAATTGGATCAGCCAGAAGTGCCCGTCACGCATGGCCCAATCAGGTGAACGGTCTTCCAGTTGCTGTGCTGTCTTGTCGGCTGTTTTCGCCTGCGTCAGGCCGATGCGATTGCAGACGCGGTGGACGTGAGTATCAACCGCGATGACATCTTCACCGAAGGCAAAACTCATGACGATATCGGCGCATTTGCGGCCGATACCCGGCAGGCTGAGCAGGCCTTCACGCGTGGCCGGCACCCTCCCGCCATGGTCCGCCAGCAGCGCCTCGCAGAACTTGCGGATATTGCGCGCCTTTACGTTGTAGAGTCCGCACGGCTTGATCGCGGCGGCGATCTGTTCACCCGTAAGGGCCAGCATATCTTCCGGTGTACGGGCGAGCGCAAACAGCGCTTTGGCAGCTTTCGCAGTATTGCTGTCGAGCGATTGGGCAGACAGCATGCAGGAAATGCAGCTGCGAAACGGATCGGGTTGTCCCTTGGGGCCTTTGGCATCTTTCGTGCGCCCCGGCATGGCTTGGGAAAGGCGGGCGTACACCTGTTCCACCTGTGCGCGGTCCAGCATCAGTTGCGCCTTTCAAGCGTCAGCAGGATACCGCCAAGGATCAGCGTGCTGGCAAGGGCCAGCGACAGGGTGAGCGGTTCTGCCAACAATAAAGCCCCGCCCAGCGCTGCCACCACAGGCGTGGCCAGTTGCACTGCCGCGACAGTCGCCAACCCCATGCGCGGGGCGACCGCATACCAAACGACATAACCAAGGCCCGAAGTCAGCGCGCCAGATAGCACAGCCATGACAACGCCGAACCCTGTTGGCCAGGCGCTATCCAACAGCAGCATCGGCAGAACCATCGGTGTCGCCAGCAGAAAATTGCGTGCAGTGCGGCCAGCGGGATCGCCGGCGCCGCGCCCCAGAAGTGTGTAGACGCCCCATGCGGCGCCCGCCATTGCCATCAACAGTGCAGGAGCAATCTCCACTGCGCCTGCACCGGGGGCCAGCAGATAGGCCACACCAGCCAATGCCAGCGCCATACCCAGCCAGCCGCGCAAGGCCGGAGCATCGCCGCGTATTGCTGCGATCAGCAGGATCGTCGCCTGGACGCAGGCGAACAGGATAAGCGCCCCGCTGGCTGCGCCAAGGCTGATGTAGGCGAACGAAAAACTGCCGATATAGATCGCCAGCGCAGTGGCTCCGAACAGGTCGGCGCGGCCCGGAGTACGGCCCAAAACCGGCAGCAGGATAAGCGCGCCCGCCGCCAGCCGAAACGCGGAATAGGCACCTGCGCCCATCGCCCCGTCGGCCAATGCGGCGCGTGCGAAAAGGGAATTTCCAGCAAAGGCGATGATCGCAGCCGCTGCCAGCAGCATCACTTTGGCAGGGGTCATCCGGGCGCGGGAAAGGTCATTCATGCACGGCCAGTGGCACAATTGGTACGGATCGGACAGTCATGACATTTGGGCACGGCGGGGCGGCAATACACTTGCCCCAGACGCTTAACCAGCAAGTGATGTTCGTCGATATCGGCGGCAGACCAGCCTTCCGGCAACAGCGGCATCAACGTATCGTAAACTCGCGCAGTGTCGGCCTTTGGCGGGACGAGACCGGCGCGCTGCATGACGCGCCGATGATGTCCGTCGATCACCAGGGCGCGGCGTACAAAGATGGAGGTGTTCATGACACCCGCAGCGATTTTTCGCCCCACACCGGGCAAGGCCTGCAGCCATTCCATCGCATCATGATCGGGCAAGTTGGAAAGATGGCGCAGGTCCACGCTCCCGCGCTCTTCGATGATGGCCGTGAGGCAGGCCTTCACCCGCTCCGCCGCGACGGAGGGAAAAGTCTGCGGCCGGAGCAATTCTTCCAGATCGGCAACATCGGCGCGCGCCACACCTTCCCATGAACCAAACCGATCGCGCAGCGCGTCGGTTGATGCATTGGAAATCGCGGTCTTCGTCTGCGCCCCGATGACGCCCTGAACCAGTGTCCAGACAGGATCGCGGCGCTTGTCATCGGGCCGCACGATACGTCCGAACGCGCTGATGAGCGTGCTGTGGATAGTCTCAAGCTGGTCCGTGCGCGGGTCGGGGCCGAGCGGCAATAATCCAGTCATCGGCTAATAAACAGCGCGCCTATCGGCCCAACTATCGACGAAGCTGCCCGCGAATCGCCCCGCGTGGATATTCCGCCGTGTGGACGTTGACGTAGTAATTCGACAGCCCTTCATCGAAAGCTTGCTGCACCCAGCCGGTTTCGGTGCTGCAACCGCGCCAGCCGCCTTCGGTTGCCCGGGCAAGTGGCAAGACGACCGGGCCGTCAACGCCGGCAGCCCCGCGGTGGATATGCGCAGCGGTAATGGGGCCCAGGTTTTCAAGATCGTTCAAGTCCCAGCACACCCGCGACAATTCATCCGTAAAGGTGATTTCAGCCGTGCCACTGCCATTGGGGCTGGCGCTATGCACTTCATTCGCGCCGCTCAGTTCCACCACGTAAGTAGGCGATGTGTTTTCGAAATACGTCTCTTGCAGCGTCTCGCAGGCGGACAAGGACATCACGGCGGCGGTGGCTGTTACCACCATGAGAATACGGCTGTTCATCGAAATCACCTCGGATAAATTGAGCGTCACAAGGGGAACGCATGCTCCCAGCGCCCGTTCCCCGTGCGCTTGGCTGACACGTCCAGTTACTTTACCGGCAGGGGATCATTCACAGCGCCAAGCGCAGGGTAGTCAACATAGCCATGCGCTCCGCCGCCATAGAACGTGTCATAGTCAGGCTCGTTATACGGTCCACCTTGCGCGATACGCGCAGGCAAATCCGGGTTGGAGATAAACTGGCGACCGAATGCCACGGCATCGGCGCGGTCCTCTGCAATCCAGCGGATTGCGTCTTCGGGCGAGAGATTGCCGTTGGCGATGAAAGCACCATCGAAATTCGCGCGCATGTCTTTCAGAATTGCGTCGCCGTCGGAACGCTCGCCATCCGCTCCGCCGTGGTCCGTGGCACGCACGACATGCAAATAGGCAAGGCCTCTTCCAGAAAGCAGTTTGGCGGCGGCAGGATAAGTTTCTTCGGGCTTTTCGTCATGGCTGCCGCCAGCTCCGCCGATGGGCGTTAACCGCACACCGATCCGCCCTGCAGGAAGTTCTTCCGAGAGAGCTTCGATGACCATGCCCAGCAGCCGCAGCCTGTTTTCAAGGCTGCCGCCGAATTCATCGGTGCGGCTGTTGACGCCGGAACGCATGAACTGGTCAATCAGATAGCCATTGGCCGCATGCAGTTCGACACCGTCGAACCCTGCCTTGGCCGCATGCCGTGCAGCGTGGCGATAATCTTCGATAACGCTGTCAATTTCGTCTCGGGTAAGCGCGCGCGCTTCTTCATGGGGAACGGTCGGGCCATCGGGCAGCAGATCGCCGACAAATGCCTCGCCTTTCGGTGTCCATGCACTGGAGGAAACCGGCGCTTTGCCGCCAGGCTGGAATACCGGATGGCTGACTGCACCGACGTGCCACAGCTGGCAGAAAATCCGCCCGCCTGCATCATGCACCGCATCAGTCACCAGCTTCCAGCTATCGACCTGCGCATCGCTGTGGATGCCCGGCGTCCAGGCATAGCCCTGCCCCTGCTGGCTGATTTGCGTCGCTTCGGAAACGATCAGTCCAGCCCCGGCGCGCTGCGCATAATAAAGCGCATGCAGAGCCGTCTGCTCATTGCCGTCTGCAGCGGAACGGCTGCGCGTTAGCGGTGCCATCCACACACGGTTGGGGAAGGTGATATCGCCTGCTGTGATGGGTTGGAAAAGAGTTTGTATGCCTGAAATGTTGTCGCTGCGCGCCATGGTCTGGTCTTTCGATGCAAGATGGAATTGTTGCATTGGAAATGGTTGGCTGCGGGGCCTGTTCCAGCGCTGCAGACAAGAAAAGCTTGGCCTGCCTCAAGCGGTGATAGCATAAAGCCGGTTCTTTCAGCTGGCAGTGCGCGGAGATCGCAGCGTCCAGCGCCCCGTCAGCGCCAGAACGGCGCAGGGCAGCCATACCCAAATCAGCTCCGACTTCAGCGTTTCCAGCCCACGCATGGAGAATAAGTCCGCACCACTAGGCGATACGCGGATCGGCGTGACGGAGGCGAAAATTCGCACGTCACTGACTGGCTAGAGCAAGGCCGGACCAAGCCCGCCGCTGGTTAGAGCATCGAGCAGACCATGGCTCGCCATCGCCAATGCGAGCGGGACGATGGCGTGAGTCATGATGGTGGGCGTGGTGTTCCGATCAGGCTCGTTGTGCTATTCAGCCGGGGCAAAACGCGCAACAAATTCGCCCACACCCTTCATGTCGTAAAACCCCAGGATATAGGCGATTTCAACCGTGTCAGAAAAGTCCAGCCCTCCAGCTGCGACCGCCGGATTGACGTATTCGGCAACTGGGTTGTGAAGGTCCGAAAGGCGCTTGGCCTCACGCCAAATCAGGCCCACGTCTGGATCGGCCAGCAGCGCGCTCCAATGCGAGCCATCATCCGTGTTGAACGCAGGCGAGCCATTGCCCGCAAAATTGCCGTCCTGCACGCGGTGATAGGTGGTGTTGTAAACCACCATGTTCATCGCGTCCTCGCTCGTCTGGCTCTCGTTCCAATAGCTGTGTTGGACGATATTGACGCTGCGCCGCATGTCTTCGGGAAGCATCCCTACCGCGGCCGCTGTCACATCGGATTGGCCGGCCTCGGCAACCCAGACTTTGCCGCCGCCGGAAATGGTTGTCCGCATCCGCTCCGCCAGTGCCGCAATGGTCCCTTCACGGTCCTCATGCGCATCGAGCCATTTGTCTCCGAAAGCGAGGTTGAAAAGTTCGGCTGCGGGAAGAAATTCGCCGGTCTGGATACCGTAGGCGCCATGGGTGGCGACAAAGTCCACACAGGAATAGGCCGGGTCCTGGAGCACTGTACCCGCCGCCGCGACCGCTTGCAGGTCGTCAACATCGGGCTTGGAATCATAATTGGCGATGAGCAGGTCGTTTGCGGGATCGAACAGACCGATCATACCGCCGGATGAGCAATCGCTGGTGGACGCGTTTGCAGTTTCCGGCGCGGACGCGTCTTGGGTGCAGGCCGCAAGGCCGAGGGCAGCGAAAGCAGCGAAGGCAGCGACGACAGGCCTCACCCGGTCACTCCCACTCAATCGTCCCGGGCGGCTTGCTGGTGTAGTCATACACCACCCGGTTCACGCCCTGCACTTCGTTGACGATGCGGGTTGCACAGCCGGTCAGGAAGGCGGCGTCGAAGGGGTATACATCCGCCGTCATGCCATCGGTGCTGGTCACAGCACGAAGGCCGCACACATTATCATAAGTGCGGGCATCGCCCATCACGCCCACGGTTTTCACCGGCAGAAGCACGGCAAACGCCTGCCAGATCGCGTCATACAGACCGGCGTTGCGGATTTCCTCGAGATAGATCGCGTCGGCCTTGCGCAGGATATCACAGCGTTCCTTCGTCACTTCGCCGGGAATGCGGATGGCAAGGCCGGGGCCGGGGAAAGGATGGCGACCAACGAACATGTCCGGCAGGCCGAGTTCACGTCCCAATGCGCGGACTTCATCCTTGAACAGTTCGCGCAGTGGCTCGACCAGTTCCATATTCATGCGTTCGGGCAGGCCGCCGACATTGTGGTGGCTCTTGATCGTTACCGAAGGCCCTCCGGTGAAGGAGACGCTTTCGATCACATCGGGATAGAGCGTGCCCTGCGCGAGGAAATCCGCGCCGCCGATCCGGTTTGCTTCTTCCTCGAACACGGCGATGAATTCGCCGCCGATGAACTTGCGCTTCTTTTCCGGATCGGTCTCCCCAGCAAGGCCGGCCATGAACCGGTCTTCCGCATCCACCACCACCAGCGGGATATTGTAGGCCCCGCGGAACATGGCCTCTACCTGCTCACGCTCATTCTGGCGGAGCAGCCCGTGATCGACAAACACACAGGTCAGCTGGGCGCCAATAGCCTCATGGATAAGGATCGCCGCGACAGAGCTGTCCACGCCGCCAGACAGGCCGCAGATGACCTTCCCGTCACCCACTTGCGCGCGGATTTCGGCGATCTTGGTGTCGCGGTAAGCGGCCATCGTCCAGTCGCCGGCCAGCCCGCACACATGCCGCACGAAATTGGCGAGCAGCTTTGCACCGTCGGGGGTGTGATAGACTTCAGGATGGAACTGCGTGCCGTAATATTTCCGCGCTTCATCAGCGATTACGGCGAAAGGCGCACCGTCGCTGGTTGCAACAATTTCAAAGCCATCTGCAAATTGTGTGACCTTGTCGCCGTGGCTCATCCAAACCTGATGCCGCTCGCCAACTTGCCAGAGGCCATCGAACAGCGCGCACTCCTTGGTTACGGTCAGGAAAGCACGCCCAAATTCGCCGCCCCGATTTCCTTCGGCTCCAGTCTCATGGCCGGGGCGCACTTCGCCGCCGAGCTGGTGTGTCATCACCTGCTGACCGTAACAGATACCAAGAATCGGCAGGCCACTTTCGAACAGAATGTCCGGCGCGCGCGGGCTGCCGTCTTCGGGCACACTGGCAGGAGAGCCGGAGAGGATGATGCCTTTGGGCCGCATCCGCTTGAATGCTTCTTCCGCCATGCTGAACGGCGCAATTTCGGAATAGACGCCGGCTTCGCGCACACGGCGCGCGATAAGCTGCGTCACCTGGCTGCCGAAATCGACGATAAGGATGGAATCAGGGAGATGATCTGTCTGCATGCAGGAGGCTTTGGCGCGAAGCTGCGCGCGTGTCCAGCATGGGCAGAATGCACCACAATTCACTCGTGTTGCAAAATGCGCAACACATGTCGATAATTACTCAATTGTAGAATTATCAAACAAGGGCCACTTGGGCGGCAACGGCGGTGCCGGGGCGATTCCCGGCATCACGCTTCAAAAACAAGACAGGAAACAATCCATGCGCAATTTCGCATCAAACATTCTCGCGACACTGGCAGCTGTAACCATCAGCTCAACACTGTTTTTCGGCATCCTCTAAGGAATTTGCGCCGCGACAAAAAGGGCCGCTCCATACGCTGGAGCGGCCCTTTTTGTTGTGTGGGTGCGACGCAAGTGAGCGTCCGGCGTCAGATACGCGCCAGCAGCCGGTCCATCGCGGCACGTTGCTCCGTTCCTGCGAATTGGCGCAGCTCGCCGATAATGCGCCGGGCGTCGGCGCTGCGACCATTGGCGATCAGCGCATTGGCATAATGCCAGCGTATCTGAAGATTGCCCGGCTGGCCCTCTACAGCTGCGGTCAGATGATTGAGCGCCGGTCCTGCTTCCCCGTTTTCCAACAGCACCCAGCCCAGCGTATCGCGCACCCGCGGGTCGCGCGGCGCAAGTTCGTGCGCAGCGCGGGCGCGGCGCAGGGCCTCCTGGGGATTGCCCGCAGCCAACGCAGCATGGGCACCATTGTTGAGGATGACCGCATCACGGTCCCCGCCCTCTGCGATCAGCGCTGCGAAACGGCGCTCGGCCTCGGCACCGTCACCTCTGTCCAACGCGTTCTGTGCGGCGCGATATTCCTCTGCAAAGCCATCAGGCAAAATGGCCGCAAGGCGGGCAGCGAAGCGATCCGGTTCGCCCACGCGGCCTGCCAGATCGGATGCCAAGGCAAGCATCTGCGGCGTGGCAACCGCGCTATCGGCCAGCGGCGCAATCAGGTCCCAGGCGCGCTGTTCCTCACCCTGTTCGGAATATGCGCGCGCCAGCACCGTACTGCCGTGGGCGTGGCCTGGCAGAACAGCAAGAAAGGCTTCGAGATGCACGATCGCCTGCGCCGGAAAGCCGCGCAGATAGGCGATTTCGCCCATCAGCAGGCGGCCTTGCGGGATCCGGCCGATATTGCTTTCTGATTGCTGGACGATGGTATGCGCTTCATCCAGATCGCCTTCCACAAAGGCGAGGCGCGCGCTCAACAACAATCCCATCGGATGCCCGGGCGCGGCTGACAACAGGCTGGCGAGATGCGTTTCGGCCTGCTCATATTCGCCCATGTCCGCTTCGACAGCTGCCAGCGCAAACAGCGCCCCAAGGTCGGCTGGATGCTCCCCGTGCGCCTTGGTGTAGAATTCATGCGCCGCGGCATAATCGGCGCGCATCACGCGCAATTGCCCGGCAAGCATCAACGCATCGAGATCATCGGCATCGGCAGCCAGCGCGCGCGCGGAATATTCCTTCGCCTCACTAACTTGCCGCATCGCCACCGCCATCGCGCCGCGCATGGCCAGCAGCGGGGCGTGGTCAGGATAGGCTTCAATTGCGGCATTGGAGCGGATCATGGCCTCTTCGCCGCGGTCCAGTTCCCCCAGGGCACGGATCGCAACCCATTCCCCCAGCGGCTGCCCGTGCGCCGCGCCGGCACGTTCCAGTGCAAGTTCGAAGTCGCCGCGCAGCAACGCCGCCTGTGCGGAAAGGCTGGCCAGATCGGCCGGGGGACTGGTGCGGCTGCGCAAGGTATCCAGAATACGCTCAGCTGATTCGCCGTCACCCAAAGCCAGCAGCGTGCGGGCGTATAGCTCGGCAGCTTCGGGATCCGCATTTTCGGCATTCATCGCCGTGGCAAGGGCAACGCGCGCCGTGTGGTAATCGCGCTGCGCATAGGCATCGCGCCCGGTTTCGAACGGATCGCTGCCGAATATGCCGCAGGCCGTGCAAGACAATGCCAGCAAGACGGCAAGGGCTGATTTGTGCAATTTCATAACCGCAACGCCGTAGCGCAATGGTCTTAAGACACGCCTAAGCGGCGGAGGGGCTTACCCGCCGCCGCCTGGCTATTCGCGATAACACCGTTATTATGCAGCAATCTTCTTGCGGCGGCGCATACCATAGGCACCGGCAAGGCCAAGACCGAAGAGCAGCAGGCCCGCAGGCGCCGGAACCGGAGTGCCGGGGATCAGCGCAAGATCGAAATTGATGTCCCAATGGGCCAGCGCATGGCCATGCGGATTGAGCAGGTTGAGCCATGCAGAACCGCCGAAATCGCCCGTCTTGTCATTCGCTCCGGTGCCGAACTGGAACACGGTATTGCCAGCCATCGGATCGGTGGAATTCAGCGTGTAGGTAACGCCGCCGATGGTGATCGTACCGCTGGCATTGGTGAAGTAATCCTGCACGGATGGGTCATAGGGGCCGCCGCCGGCCTTGTAATCGAAGCCGGTGCCGTCGAGAGTATCAAGAAAGCCGCTAAGCGTCAGGTCGAGCGTTGCTGTCTGGCCCGAGGGGTTGATCGCCGTGCCGGTGAATGTGCCGGTGCCGGCATCGGTATCGATCGAAAACAGCGTGTCGTCCTGGAACGAATGATGGCGTTCGCAGCCACTGTTGAGCGTGTTTGTCCACAAACCGTGAGGGCAGGACCCGCCGGTTGCATCGGTCACGCCGTAATTCAGGATATCCGCCTGGGCCGGTGTTGCCATACCCAGCGCAAGGACCGTTCCCGCCAGTGCAATATACTTCTTCATTCCAATTCCCCCACTGGCCGCGCCAGCTTTCGTGCCATCTGTTCGTGTCGATGTTGCGAAAAGCAGAGGAGCGCAGTGCAATCCACCGGCGCACAGGCGGTGTTTCAAAACGAAGCAGGCGCGCGGCTCTAACTTACGCTGGCGTAAAGAATTGCAAATTCCGCAACACATGTCGCTTATTACGCATTTGAACAACAATGTTGCGGGCCGTATTTACGCTGTCATGAGACGCGCCTGGGTAAGAGGCGCGTTTGTTCCAGACCCCTGGCCCGGAGTTCCCCCCCCTTATGACTCCGGGCCAATTTGCGAATGGCCGCTGACTTGAATCACACGGTTCGGGCAGCGGCCATTTTCGTGTGGGTGCCCGGTCATTCATATCTGTGGAACACCAGAGCCATAAGTGAAGCGGCGCTTCCTATTTGCAGGTGGAAATCCTATATACCCGGCATGGTAGATACCCCCGAAACGACTCCCGCCACTTCGACTGAAATCGCAAGTGAACCCACTTCCCAAAATGCAAAGCGCATGGGGGAATATGGTGCCGAGAGCATCAAGGTCCTCAAAGGCCTCGACGCGGTGCGCAAACGCCCGGGAATGTACATTGGCGATACCGATGATGGCTCCGGCCTGCACCACATGGTGTTCGAAGTGTCGGACAACGCCATTGACGAAGCACTGGCCGGTCATTGCGACCTTGTTCTCATCGAATTGAATGCCGATGGCTCGGTCAGCGTGGAAGACAACGGGCGCGGTATTCCGGTGGGGATCCACAAGGAAGAAGGCGTTTCTGCAGCGGAAGTCATCATGACCCAGCTGCACGCGGGCGGTAAGTTCGAAAACACATCGGACGACAACGCTTACAAGGTGTCCGGCGGCCTGCACGGCGTGGGTGTGTCTGTCGTGAACGCGCTTTCCGAATGGCTCGAGCTGCGCGTCTGGCGTGACGGCGAAGAGCATTGGATGCGGTTCGAGCACGGCGATGCGGTCGAATCGCTGCGCGTCGTTGACACTGCTCCTCCGGTAGACAGCAATGGCGATGACAACGGCCTAAAAAAAGGCACGCGCGTTACCTTCCTGCCCAGCACGGACACGTTCAAGAACGTCCTCGATTTCGACTTTGACAAGCTTGAGCACCGCTACCGCGAGCTCGCTTTCCTCAATTCCGGCGTGCGCATCCTGATCCGCGATAATCGCCATGAAGAGCCGCTGGAGCATGATCTGTTCTACGAAGGCGGCATCGGCGCGTTCGTGAAATATCTCGATCGCAACAAACAGCCGCTGGTGCCCGAACCGATTACCGTCAGCGCGGAAAAGGAAGGCATCGGCATCGATGTCGCGCTGGAATGGAACGATTCGTATTACGAAAACGTGCTCTGCTTCACCAATAACATCCCGCAGCGTGATGGCGGGACGCATCTGGCAGCATTCCGCGCTGCACTCACCCGCACGCTGAACAATTACGCCACCAATTCAGGCCTTCTGAAAAACACCAAGGTCTCCCTTTCAGGTGAAGATATGCGTGAAGGCCTGACCGCTATCGTCAGCGTCAAGCTGCCCGATCCCAAGTTCGGCAGCCAGACCAAGGACAAGCTTGTCAGTTCCGAAGTGCGCCAGCCCCTGGAAAGTCTGATGAGCGAGAAGATGGGTGAGTGGCTGGAGGAAAACCCCGCCGACGCCAAGTCCATCATCGGCAAGATCATCGATGCCGCCGCTGCCCGCGAGGCCGCACGCAAGGCCCGCGAAATGAGCCGCAAGGGCGCGATGAGCATCGCCAGCCTGCCGGGCAAGCTGTCCGATTGCCGCGAACGTGATCCTGCGAAATCGGAAATCTTCCTGGTCGAGGGTGACTCCGCCGGTGGCTCCGCCAAAAGCGGGCGCGATTCCAAATATCAGGCGATTCTGCCACTGAAGGGCAAAATCCTGAATGTGGAGCGCGCGCGGTTTGACCGGATCATCAGCTCCAAGGAAGTCGGCACGTTGATCCAGGCGATGGGCACGGGCCTGCGCGATGAATTCAATCTGGAAAAGCTGCGCTATCACAAGATCGTGATCATGACCGACGCCGACGTCGACGGAGCGCATATCCGGACGCTGCTGCTCACCTTCTTCCATCGCCAGATGCCCGACATTATCAAGGCCGGGCACCTCTTCATCGCGCAGCCGCCATTGTTCAAGGTCGCCAAAGGCAAGAGCGAGGTTTATCTGAAGGATCAGCCTGCGCTGGACCGTTATCTGGTCGAAAACGGTCTGCAAGACCGGGTTCTGGAAACCGGCGGCGGTGCGCGCTCGGGTGCGGATCTGGCCGATCTGGTCGATAAGGCACTGCTTTTGAAGAACCTGATGGCGTTTGCTCCGCGCAAGTACAATCCCGCCGTCATCGAGGCGATGGCGATGGCAGGCGCGCTGGAGCCCGGCGTGACGGAGGCGGAACGCAACACCCGCCTTGCCCACGCAGCGGGCCAGATGCAATTGAGCGACAGCGAGGCCGATTGGTCCGCGCATGTTACCGAAAACGGCGATGTGCGGTTCAACCGCGTGTGGCGCGGCGTCACCGATGTGCATTTGATCGAAGCCAAGTTCCTCGACAGTGCAGAGGCGCGCAAACTGCACACGCGCGGCGTGGAACAGGCCGAAACCTATTCCAGCGCGACCCGTCTGGTGAAGGCAGGCAGCATCGAAGCGCAACCGGTTGACGACAACACGGACGAGACCGATGCAGATACGCCAGCCTTCGATCCGGACACCGCCATCACGCGTCCTTCACAATTGCTGGAAGCTGTGCTGGCCGCTGGCCGCAAGGGTCTTTCCATCAGCCGTTACAAAGGGCTGGGCGAAATGAACGCGGAACAGCTTTGGGAAACCACGCTGGATCCGGAAAACCGCGAGCTGTTGCAGGTCAAGGTCGAAGACGCCGATGTGACGGATGAAATCTTCACCCGCCTGATGGGCGACGTGGTCGAACCTCGCCGCGAGTTTATTCAGGACAATGCACTGAATGTCGCGAATCTTGATGTCTGATGGCATCATCGTTCGCTCCGGGGCACTGAATGTCGCGAATCTTGATGTCTGATCGCATCATCGTTCGCTCTGGGGCACTGAATGTCGCGAATCTTGATGTCTAATAGCATCATCGTTCGCTCTGGGCCGCTCAACATTGCCAATCTGGACGCCTGACCTACAGGCCGGAACTGAAGCGCCAAAGAGGAGGCAACGTTGGAAACTGCTGAAGGACGCGCACGGCTCGAAAGCGGCGGCTATCTGATCTTCCTTGCGCTGATCACGCTCGCCTTCATTGCTGTCATCTGGCCTTTTGTGATGCCGATACTGTGTGCGGCATTGGCCGCCATCATGTTCCAGCCGCTGTATCTGTGGTTCCAGCGCCGGATGGGCGGCACCAATCGCGCTGCGATCGCCACACTGCTTGTGATCACTGTTGCCGTGATCATCCCGGCGATCATGATCGGTACGGTAGTGGTGGAACAGGCAACTTCGCTGGTCGTCGCCTTTCAGGAAGGCCGCATCGATCTGGCATCGATGTTCAACGTCATACATGGCGCGCTGCCAGAAGTGATCAGGCAGAATCTCGATCTGGAGGGCTTCGGCACGGCTGAGTTGGTCCAGCAGCGGGCGCAGGAAATCGCCCTGGAAAGTTCCGGGCTTATTGCGCGTGAAGCTCTTGCCATCACCGGTAACGCTCTCGGCTTTCTGCTTGCTTTCGGCGTCGGACTTTATGTGGCCTATTTCCTCCTGCGGGACGGCAGGGACATCGGCGAACGGCTGCTGTCGCACATGCCTGTTGCCCGGCCGATTGCGGAACAGTTGGCAGAACGTTTCCTGTCCATCGTCCGTGCCACGATCAAGGGATCCATAGTCGTCGGGCTGGTTCAGGGTGCGCTTGGTGCGGCGACCTATTGGATTGTTGGCATGCCTTCGATCGTCTTGCTCGGACTGCTGACAGCCTTCTTCTCTCTCTTGCCCGCAGTCGGCCCCGCGATCGTCTGGGGGCCGGTGGCCCTTTATCTGCTCGCCACGGGACATATCTGGCAGGGCGTGCTGGTGCTGGTTTCCGGCGTGGCGATTATCGGCATGGCAGACAACGTCCTGCGCCCTATCCTGGTGGGGCGGGATACCGGCATTCCTGATTGGCTTATCCTGATTTCGACGCTGGGCGGCATTGCCGCGATGGGACTGGCCGGTATCGTCGTCGGGCCAATGGCGGCGGGCCTGTTCCTTGCCGGGTGGTCGATCCTGTATCACGCACGGGAGTCTGGGACAGGCCCGATAAGGTCACCGGCGGACTGATGTTACGTGTGCCCCCCGGCAGTCAGGCAGAACAGGTCGGGCGCTTGATACTGGCGGGCGTGCTGGTGCTGTTCCTGCCGGCGTTGCCGCTGGGCAATTACCTGATCTACCCCTTCATCATCCTGTCGACCTGGTATCACGAAATGGGCCATGGCCTGACCGCGCTGGCAACTGGCAACGGATTTGAGATGCTGGTGCTGAATGGCGATGGCTCCGGCTATGCCACGTCCCGCATGGCGTTCGAGAGTTACGGCCTGGACCGCGCGCTGATCGCCATGGGCGGGCCGCTTGGGCCAAGTGTGATGGGCGCGGGCCTGATCCTGGCCAGCAGCGCGCGCAAATATTGGCAGCCTGAGCTCATGGCGCTGGCAGCCGCTCTTGTTCTTTCGACGCTGATCTGGGTGCGCAGCATCATCGGCTGGATTGTCCTGCCACTGATCGCGGCCGCCCTTACGTGGATCGCATGGCGCGGGCAGGATTGGCTAAAACGCTTCGCGCTCCAGTTCCTCGGGATGCTCGGCGCTCTCAGCATGTTTTCCGATTGGAATTATCTGTTCAGCGAAAGCGGCATCGTGGGCGGACAAGTGATGCGGTCCGACACCGGCGCTATGGAAGCAGCCCTGTTCCTGCCACACTGGTTATGGGCCATGCTCATCATCGGGTTTTCCGCTCTGATGATTGGAGCCAGCTTGAAATATGCGCTTAATCGGGAGGGCTGAGAGCCTCGTCCTCATCGCCATCGTCGGTCACCGTCAGGCGTTCCGCGTCGGGCCCTTCACCGCCCAGCGATGCTTCTTCAAGCTCGTCACGCGCTGTCTCGATTGCATCCTGCGTCAATTCTGGCGCTTCCTGCTGCGGCGCAAACCGATCGCGCTGCTGGCACAATTCCACTTCCAGCGGGAAGTGGTCTGATCCGACACCCTGACCCGTCGCAAATCGAATGACGCCGAAATCATCGGTATGGAACACATGATCGAGCGGCCAGCGCATCAGCGGGTTCTTGGCATCGAAGGTGGCATAAAAGCCGCGCCCGACACGCGGATCGATCACTTGTCCCAGTCGCTGGAATGTTTCGGTCACATGCGACCAGCCGACATCATTGAAATCGCCAATGACAATCGTGGGCCTGCCCGAACCCCGCACCAGATCTGCCAGCAACATCAATTCCGCATCGCGCTGGCCGCTATCCTGACCAGGGCTGGGCGGCCGCGGGTGGACTGCGAACAGCGTGGGCAGACTGCCATCCTCACGGCGAATGCGCGTCCGGATTGATGGCGTACCGCCGCCGGCCAGCTCGTTACGCTCGGCCCCCACCAGCTCGAGCCGCGACCACATGGCCATGCCATAGGTATTGTCCTGCGGAATTTTCACCGAATAGGGATAGTCCTCGTCCAACCCGGCAGAGAGCGCATCGGTCCACGCCTGATCATTCTCCATCACCAGAATGACATCGGCACCGGTCGACTGCAGATAGGCAATTGCCGCGTCGAAATCGCGGTTGTCCTGATAGACATTGAGCGACACGATATGCAGCCGGTCTACCGCCGCACAACTGGGCGCATCCACCGCCTGCTTTGCCGCGATCGGGGAATAGGGAAACAGCTGGAACAGCTGAAGGCCCAGCGCCACTACGGCAATACCGCTCCATAAATACAACCGCTTGGATTTGACCGCGATAAGAACCGCGAGCGCGACAGCAAGCAACAGCGCAAATTGCAACCGCGGAAAATCGAAAACGCGGATCCACCATTTGTCGGCTGCCAGCAGCGCGATGAAGGTGGCTACTGCGACAAGGATTATGACAAGGCGGGCAATGCGGGCGATCCAGGATTTCATGCCTGCGCCAATTACACGTCCGACCGGCGATGTCACGCTTTGGCGTTTTCCCTTGGCGGCAACGGGATGAACCCGGATGTACGGCGGACATACGCAGCAAATTCATCACCATACTTATCCCGCATCCCACTTTCGGTCATGGCCGCGCCCGACCATTTCACGAGCGTGAAGGTGAGAAATATCGGCCCCGCAATGGACCACAGGCCATATATCCATCCGGCCGAAGCGCAGGCCAGCCAGATACCCCACCACACGCAGGCATCGCCGAAATAATTGGGGTGCCTGGTATAGCGCCACAGGCCCTCCATCATCACCTTGCCCTTATTGTCCGGGTCGGCCTTGAAGCGGGCGAGCTGCGCATCGCCAACCCATTCAAAAAACACACCAACCAGCCAGAGTGCGAAACCCAGCCATGCCAGCAGGGGAATGGCCATGCCTCCGCTCGCCAGAATACCAATTTGCGCCGGACTGCTCACCAGCATGATGAGGCCGGCCTGCAGCAGCCACACTTTCCAAAGCGCAGTGATGGCAAAGGCCATGCGGTCATCGGGCGATGGCAGCATTTTGCGATAACGCTCATCTTCGCCATTGCGAAAGAAGCGGGCAAGCAGATGGTAGAACAGGCGGCCGCCCCACACCGCAGTCATCAACAGAATCAGCACCGCCAGATTGCCGGGTGTTTCCACCTGAAAGGCACTCGACACAGCCAGCCCGGCCATAGCGCCACCCCAGATGGAATCGACGAAACTGACTTTGCCGGTAGCCGCCGAAATCAGCCAGAAGACCGCCGCTGCGCCCAGCAGAAATGCGGCATTCGTCAGCAGCGCATCAATCACGCTTGCGGCCCGGATCTTCCACCTCGCCGCGCGCTTGTTTGGCGAGCAGATCGAAGCGGTCGCAATCTGGACGGTGCTGTTGATAGAACGCCGCAAGCTTGGCGAGGTCGGCGTGGAAATCGCCGGTCGTGATCATCGGTTCCCCCAGCCCGCCGCGGCCCGTCTCATGGTTTACCCAGGCAGGCACGATTGGAATGCCTGCACCGTGGGCAATGTGGTAAAACCCGCTGCGCCAGCGCCCGTCTGAAGAGCGGGTGCCTTCGGGCGCGATCACCAGTGCAATATGATCAGCCGCGCCAATCGCCTGGATGACGCTTTGCACATAATTGCCCTTCTTCGATCGGTCCACGGGTATGCCGCCCATGTCATACATGAAGCGAGTCATCGGCCATTTGAACAGCGTGTTCTTGCCGACAAAATTGGGCTTGATGCCCAGTTCACGCACCGCGCCTGCAAAGAATATGAAGTCCCAATTGGTCGTATGCGGCGCACCGATCAGGATATATTTCGGAATGTCAGGCGCGCCGCCTGCCAGCTTGAAGTTTTTCCAGCGGTACAGGCCCCGCAGGATACGCCAGACCAATCTGGAGAGAACAGTGGGGCGCGAAATGTTTGTGGGTTTGGTCAAGAAATGCCCTTGCTAATGCAGCTTCGTGGCACTCTAGCCCTAAGACGAACGCCGTGGGAAGCCGTGGCGTTCATTTAGGGCGGCCAGCAGAGCGTCCTGATCGTTCCCAAAGCCACCTTCTGCGAATACCAACGCGGGCAAGTTCTGGTTCTCCTCACCAATGGCATCGACAATCGCGGTGCGTGGGCGCGGCCAAGGCACGCGGATCACCTCCAGCTTCGCCGCATGCTCGGGGAACATTGCGAGCAGGCCGTCCACTTCGATGCAATCGCGGCAATAGAACTCCGCGCCATCATCACCCGAATAGCTGCGCTCAAGAATGAAAAGGCGATCTTTGGTGTCCATCATCACATCCTGAACACGCCGAATTGCGGACGCTCCGGTATCGGCGCTTCAAGACAGGCCGCAAGGCTGAGGCCGAGCACGTCGCGGGTTTGCACAGGGTCAATCACGCCATCATCCCAAAGCCGTGCAGTGGCATAATAGGGATTGCCCTCGTCTTCGTATTTCTGGCGGATCGGCGCCTTGAATTCCTCTGCCTGCTCCTCGGTCCAGCTGTCCGCGTCGCGGTGGACTGTCGCAAGCACGGATGCGGCCTGTTCGCCGCCCATCACGGAAATGCGCGCGTTGGGCCAGGTGAACATGAAGCGCGGGGAGTATGCCCGCCCGCACATGCCGTAATTGCCCGCGCCGAAACTGCCGCCGATCACCACGGTCAGCTTGGGCACCTGCGCCGTCGCCACTGCGGTCACCAGCTTCGCCCCGTGTTTGGCGATGCCTTCCGCCTCGTATTTCCCGCCGACCATAAAGCCGGAGATGTTCTGCAGGAACAGCAGCGGGATGCCGCGCTGGCACGCCAGCTCGATAAAATGCGCGCCCTTTTGCGCGCTTTCGGAAAACAGCACGCCGTTGTTGGCGAGGATCGCCACGGGCATTCCCCAGATATGTGCGAAACCTGTCACCAGTGTGGAGCCGTATTCGCGCTTGAATTCATGGAACTCGCTGCCATCCACCAGCCGCGCAATCACTTCGTGCACATCGTATGGCGCGCGCACATCATCGGGAATGATGGCGTAGAGGTCGTCGGCGTCGAATTTCGGCGGACGCGGCTCCTTCAACTCCACCTGAGCCTTTGGCGGATTGCCCAGATGGCTGACGATATCGCGCACGATGGTGAGTGCGTGCTCGTCATTCTCTGCCAGATGATCGACCACACCCGATTTCTTCGCATGGAGCGCGCCGCCGCCCAGATCTTCTGCGCTGATTTCCTCACCTGTCGCGGCTTTCACCAGCGGCGGCCCGGCGAGGAAGATGGTGCCCTGTTCGCGCACGATCACGCTTTCATCGGACATGGCAGGGACATAGGCGCCGCCCGCGGTGCAACTGCCCATCACGCAGGCGATCTGCGGGATGCCCTTCGCGGACATATTGGCCTGATTATAGAAGATACGCCCGAAGTGGTCGCGGTCTGGGAAGACTTCTGCCTGAAATGGCAGGTTCGCCCCGCCGCTGTCGACCAGATAGATGCACGGCAGATGGTTCGCCTCTGCAATTTCCTGCGCGCGAAGGTGCTTCTTGACCGTCATCGGATAATAAGCGCCACCCTTCACCGTGGGATCATTGCAGGCGATCATCACCTGCCGGCCCGAGACGCGCCCAATCCCCGCAATCATGCTCGCGCCGCTGACGTCCCCGCCATACATGCCGTTCGCGGCGAGCTGGCCGATTTCCAAAAAAGGCGAGCCCGGATCGAGCAAGCGTTCCACGCGCTCCCGCGGCAACAGCTTGCCCCGCGCCACATGCCGCTCACGGTGCTTTTCGCTGCCGCCGAGCGCGGCCTTGGCAACGTGCTCGCGCAGTTCCTCCGCAAGCTCCTTGTTGTGCGCAAAGCGCGCCTTGGCTTCGGGGCTTTCGCGGTCGAGCGTTGAGGTAAGTACGGGTGCTGTCATATGTCGCAGTTCCTTGATGCCTTACGCGGCGGGTGGCAAGCCCTCGACCATGATCGCCTGGCCCTCGCTGGCGTTGAGGAGATCTTCAGCGATGACGCAAGATTCGGGTGAGGTCGTCCAAGGCTTGGCACAGACTTTGTCCGGAAACTCGATCAGCCGCGAGTGGGTGTGGGTCCGTTCGCCTTCCAAAACATCGGGCTTTTCATCAATGCTCATCAGCTTGCCAGTGAACTTGGCGAAGACCGGCATGAGGGCTGCCTCTTGGCTGTCATGCTTTCGCGAGTGTCGATCGTAAAGCGGGCGTTGCTGGAGGCGGGCAATCAGCGGCGCTCCATATCGTCGGCGGGACTGCGCAGCTCATCAGGCACATTGGTTCCTTCCAGCCAACGACCCTTCATCCATTGCTTCACCGCCGTCTTCGTGTTTTCGGCATAATCCTCTGTATCAAGACCGATCAGCGGAAGGCCGAATTTCCCAGCCTGCTCGGCCAGTGTCGCATCGTTAATCGGCTGGCCATTGCGCACGATATGGCGCGCCAGCTCCAGTTCCTGACCCCAGAAATAAACGCCCTTGGCTCCGATATTCTGCTGCATGCGCAGCGTTTCGTCAGCGCGTCCATCGCTCACCACTTCCAGCCATATATCGGGCATAAGCAGATCGACCGGCGCATCTGGCGTCCATTCAAAGGCGTCACCCTGAACCACGGTGATCTTGTCGCCCAGCCCGTCCGGCAGGCGATCAAACAGGCCGATCCTGCGGTTGAGTTCGATGATTTCTGGATCGCGCTCCACCACCGTTACGCGCTCGATCAGAGGGTGGAAGGCCGTCATCGCGGCCGACCAGCCCATCCCCAGCCCGCAGATAACCGTGTGCCCGCTGGCGTTGTCGATGCCGATCCACTGGCTTTCGACTTCCATCGGGACAAGCGACATCCACACATCGGTGCCGCGCGTGAGCACAGGCATGTTCCAAACCCGCTGCAGGCCGGTGAAATAGCCCATCGCCACAACGAACGGGCAGCGCGTGAGCGCCCAGGACTCGGTCTCCATCGGCTCGTAATAGACAGTCAGCGGATCGCCCTGCCAATCGGGCAGGCTATCGATATCGACATCGGTCAGGTCGGGAATGCCGCTGCGCGGATCCGGCCTTCCGCCAATTTGGTCAACCACGTGCTTTCCCCCTCACCCATTCGTATTTTCGTTGCCTATGCCCCGATCAATTCGCGCCCGATCAGCATCCGCCGGATTTCATTCGTCCCTGCACCGATATCAAGCAACTTCGCATCGCGCAGATAACGCTCCACCGGCCAGTCGGTCGTATATCCCGCGCCGCCCAGTGCCTGTATCGCTTCACCCGCCACGCGGAACGCATTCTCGCTCGACAGTAGGATTGTGCCCGCGGCATCGAAGCGCGTTGTCTGGCCCTTGTCGCAGGCTTTCGCCACAGCATAGGTGTAAGCGCGCGCCGATTGCAGCGCGACATACATGTCCGCCACTTTGGCCTGTATCAGCTGAAAATCACCAATGCGCTTGCCGAACTGGTTGCGCTCGCGGACGTAGGGGATGACCGTGTCGAGGCACGCCTGCATGATGCCCAGCTGCACGCCGGAGAGCACCACGCGTTCGTAATCCAGGCCGCTCATCAACACCTGCACGCCCTTGCCCACTTCGCCCAGCACATTGGCATCGGGAACTTCGCAATCCTCGAACACAAGCTCGCTGGTGGGGGAGCCCTTCATGCCCATTTTCTCGATCTTCTGCCCGCAGGAAAAGCCCGGCATGTCCTTTTCGATCAGGAATGCCGTGATGCCTTTGCTGCCGCCAGTGGCATCTGTCTTGGCATAGACCACCAGTGTTTCGGCATAATGGCCGTTGGTGATCCAGAACTTGGTGCCGTTGAGCACGTACCCTCCCTGAACGCTATCTGCCTTCAGCTTCATGCTGACCACATCCGAACCCGCCCCGGTTTCGCTCATCGCAAGGCTGCCGACATGCTCACCCGATATAAGGCCGGGCAGGTATTTCGCCTTCTGCTCCGCACTGCCCCAGCGCGCGATCTGGTTGACGCACAGATTGGAATGCGCGCCGTAGCTGAGACCGACAGAGGCGCTGGCGCGGCTGACCTCTTCGATGGCGATGGTGTGTTCCAGATAGCCGAGCCCCGTGCCGCCATCATCTTCGCTCACCGTCATGCCGTGCAGGCCCAGCGCGCCCATTTCCGGCCAGAGCTCGATCGGGAACCAGTCCTCTGCGTCAACCTTCGCCGCCAGTGGCGCGATGCGTTCATCGGCGAACCGTCCCACACTGTCGCGGATCATCTGCGCCTCTTCACCAAGGCCGAAATCAAATTCTGGAGTGGCACGCATTGTTCAGGTTCCTTGAATTATTGGCCCTCCAGATAGCAATAGCGTCGGCCAAGGCAAACTTGTTACATCTGCAACCAGCCAAGTCCCCCTTCCAATTGTCACAATCCGGCGCTAAGAATCGCCCATATCGGAATAACTATTTGAATTTGCACAAACCTTCACCTCAGGCCGTCATGCCAGAACCTTCTCCGCAATTTGTGGATGAGGCAGAGCGTCTGCGCGTTCTGGAAAGCTTTAGCCCTGACGCTCTCGATGATGATCCCGAACTGCTCGCGATTGTGCGTTTCGCGGCGAAGCTTTGTCATGTGCCCGTGGCACAGGTTACACTGGTGGAAGAATCTCGCCAGAGGTTTCTCGCTGGTGAAGGACTGGAAGAGCGGGAAACGCCGCGCGAAGTTTCCTTCTGCGCCCATGCGATGAAAACCCCCGAGCTGCTGGAAATACTGGATGCCGAGCGGGATTCGCGGTTCTCCGACAATATCCTTGTCACTGGCCCGCCTGGGGTGCGTTTTTATGCCGGGCAACCGCTGATTTCTGACGAGGGCGCGCCTCTTGGTGCGCTGTGCGTGGTTGATACCGATGTCCATGCTGCCGGCCTTGACGATTTCCAGCGGGAAGGGCTGGCGGTTTTGGCACAGGCTGTGATGCGCCGCCTGAATGCGCGCCGCGCGCATATTACGGCCACTCGCGAGATTGAAGAGCGTGACGAACGGCTTCGCCGCGTGATCGAAGGCGTGCCGCAAATCGCCTGGTCCGCCGATGCAGACGGCAATTTCGATTATTTCAATGCCCGGTGGGAGGAACTGATCGGTTCCAAGCCGCCGAAAGTCGCAGAGGAATGGCGACAATACGTCCACCCGGACGATGCTGAAAATACCTTCAACGGTTGGTATGCCGCGGCTGAAGAAGGTACGGATTTCGAAGCCGAATACCGGATGCTGCACGCAGATGGCAAATATCGCTGGGTGCTTTCGCTTGGCGTTCCGACAGCTGAAACCGCAGGCGAGCCGCTGCGCTGGTTCGGCACGATAACCGACATTCACGAGACAAAGCAGGCGCTGGAAGAGCGTGACATGCTGACCAATGAACTGTCTCACCGGATCAAGAATATTTTCGCGGTCGTCATCAGCCTCGCCACGCTGAAAGTGCGCAAGACGCCGGAACACGAACCCTTCGCCCGCGAATTGACCGGCGTACTGCGCGCGCTTGGACGCGCACATGAATTTGTCCATCCGGGCGCGGGCATCGTCCAGGAAAAGCTGCAAGGCCTGCTTCAAGCTCTATTCGCGCCTTACAACGGCGATGACGACGAACCCCGCGTGGCCATCAGCGGGGTTGATGCGGACATATCTCCGCGCGCGGCGACGCCGCTGGCGCTCGTGTTCCATGAACTCGCAACCAACTCGGCCAAATACGGGGCGCTTTCGGCCGACGAAGGACATGTGACCCTGGCTGTGGAGGATCGCGGAGACGAACTGGCGATTCTCTGGACCGAAAATGGCGGGCCGCCGCCGCAAGATACCGGCAAGACGGGCTTCGGCTCGCGCCTCGTGGAAATGAGTGTGCGCGGGCAGCTGGAAGGCGCGTGGGAACGCCGTTTCGATAAAAGTGGGCTGGTTGTCGCCCTTACCGTCTCCAAAGAGGCAATGGCCCGGTAGCGCTGGATGCCCAGACACTGCGCTTGCTGACAAAAATCAGATGGTAATCATGCCCGCGCCCTGTAATCAAATCATCCGGGATTGAAGCCTACGCCTTCGCCCCAATCAGGATGCGCTAGGCCCATAACCTTGAACAATTCGCCCATTTGATCAGGCGCGGTGAGCCGCTCCGTCGCGCGCATCAACGCTTCCCTGTGCTGCGGGGCGAATTCTGCAAGCGCGGCGGCACGTTGCGTAATGCCAAGCCGGTTCAGCCATTCCCCTTGCGTCGCCGTGCCCAGCACACGGCATCCACGCGAACGGGCAATCTGTTCCATCTGCGCAAAATCGACATGGGCAGACAAGTCAGCTTCGCCGGGCGCATCGAACACTCCCGCCCTCTGATGCTCGCGGACTGCCTGCAGGCTTGAGCCATTGCTGCTGTCGCTGTGGCCATAATCGATGAACAGCGCCGCGCCTTGCTGTTCGGCCAGCCGCCCGGCCACTTCAAACATGATCGTCGCACATGCGGGGCTAGTCTCGATAACCGTTCCCGGCGCAGCATGTCGGCGCGCCTCGGCGACAGCCGAATCCATGGGTTGGCGGCCCGGCACTTCGATGAAATTGCCGGCGGCATCGACGCTGACCATCACTTCACGCCAGCCTTCGTCGGTCATGACCAATTGGCGAACCGGCAGCGCATCGAGAAATTCATTCGCGACAATCAGCACCGGGCCTTTTGTCGGAATGCGTGAAAGATCATGATGATGGATGGCGCCGGGCACGGCAGCCAATTGCGCATCGCGCATCCTCCGCGACGTTTCCACAAGATGCATCTTCGGCGTCAGGCCATACCGCTTCATTGCGCGCTGCGCGTCGGCCGCCAGCGTGCCTTTGCCCGGCCCCAGTTCGACATAATGGACCGGCTCTGTGCGCCCAGCCCTGATCCACATATCAGCCAGCCACAGACCGATCAGTTCACCGAACATCTGGCTGACTTCGGGCGCAGTGATGAAATCGCCGCCTTGGCCGCCAATCGGGCGTTTATCCGCGTAGTAACGTTGGTTTGATTCGCCCATGTAATGCGCCAGGCTGATAGGCCCGGTGGCTGCAATCAGACGGCGGAACGTATCGCCAAGATCGCGTTTGGCGTCTTCGTCGCGCAGGTCGTTCACACGGCCTCCGTATCGATCTCGGGAGGTGCTCCCTTGACCACAGGCCTCGTAGTCGTACCGGATTTTCCGCTTGCAAGTTCACGCCGCGCCAACGCCCAAATGACCAGCGCAATGCCGAGCACGATCATGGGAATTGTAAGCCATTGGCCCATGGAAAGGCCGGTGCGTTCCGCAAATTCGGTCAATTGCGCATCGGGCTGGCGGAAGAATTCGACCGCAAAGCGCGCAGCGGCAATGGTGACGGTAAATACGCCGACCATAAGGCCGGGGCGGAAGCGCGCGCGGGTGAACCAGAAAAGGCACAGCATGACGACCAGCACCAGAAACCCTTCGCCGGCGGCCTGATAAAGCTGGCTCGGATGACGGGCAACTTCACCGCCTGTCGGGAAGACCATCGCCCACGGAACATCGGATTCGACCGGACGGCCCCACAGCTCGCCATTGATGAAGTTTGCCAGCCGGCCCAGCATCATGCCCATGCCGACATTGACGCTGATATAATCGCATACGCGCAGGAACGGCAGGCCGCCGCGCCAGCTTACCCAGCCGATCGCCACGACAACGCCGACCAAGCCTCCGTGGAAGCTCATCCCGCCATCCCACAGTCGCAGGACACGCCAGGAAATGAAGCTATCCGGATCAAACGTGGTCCACAGCGATGGTTCGTAGAATGTCGCGTAGCCCAGCCGTCCGCCAAGGATGACGCCCAGCGTGCAGTAGAAGAACAGATCATCCACATGCAGCTGCCCCATCGGCGCACCGGGCTGCTTGATCATCTTCGAAAGATGCCAATAGGCGAAAATGATCCCCGCCAGATAAGCGAGCGAGTAATATTTCAGCTCAAAAAATCCAAGGTCGATGCTTGGGCTAAGGCCCAGCCCGCTAAATCGGATTGCTTCGCTCGCTGCTGTAGTCAGCATGTCCAGCATTGCTTGCGTTCCCTACCTGTCTGGCCGGCGCGTTTGCAGCACTAAAGCCCGGTTCGGCTCGCGCTTTGGCATACAGCGGGCCTTGGCGAAAGCCCTCCTTCGCCGGGACGAAGCAATCCGGGCTTTGCATCCCCCGCACCAAACGCCTATTTCCTGTCGGCATGAGCCTTCCCCGCATTCCCAAACAGCGCAAAATCATTGGCCGCCGGCGCTTGTCCGCAACGATTGCCGGAATCGTTGCCGAAAAAGGCGCCCAGGCAGGGCGGCAGGATATTGTCGAGGCTCTGCGCACTGCGCTGGCCGATGGCCGTAAGGAATTGACGCACAGGCTTTCCAGGAAACCAGGCGCAGGGCATGAACATGCCAATGGTCAGGCGTTCCTGATCGATCAGCTGATCCGCGTGATCCACGATCATGTGCTGGAAGATGTCTATCCGGTGGGCAACAGGTCGAGCGGAGAACGGATCGCGCTGCTGGCGGTGGGCGGATATGGCCGCGGCGAAATGGCGCCGTTTTCCGATGTCGATCTGGCTTTCATCACACCTGACAAGCCGACCAGCTGGTGCGAACAGGTGATCGAGGCAATCCTGTATTATCTGTGGGATCTCAATTTGCAGGTCGGGCATTCGACCCGTTCGTTGGCAGAGGCCGCACGCATGGCCAAATCGGACCTCACCATTCGCACAGCCTTGCTGGAAGCGCGGTTTTTGTGGGGCGATCAGGATGTGTATGACGCTGCCAGCGCGCAGTTCTGGAATGAAGTGGTTTCCGGCTCGGAAGCGGCATTTGTGCAGGAAAAGCTGGCCGAGAGAAACGCGCGGCACAAACGCATGGGCGATTCGCGTTACGTGGTGGAACCCAATGTAAAGGACGGCAAGGGCGGCCTGCGCGATCTGCAAACGCTGTACTGGATGGGCAAATATGTTCACCGCGTTCGCAGCGCTGCAGAACTGGTCGAAAAAGGCCTGTTTACGGACAAGGAATATCGCAGCTTCCGCCGCGCCGAAAGCTTCCTGCTGGCCGTACGCGCGCACCTGCACACCATCTCCGGACGGGGCGAAGACCGGCTGACATTCGATCTGCAACGCGAAGTCGCAGCGCGGATGAATTATGCTGACAGGCCTGGCAAAAGCGCGGTCGAACGCTTCATGCAATTCTACTTCCTGCAAGCCAAGCACGTCGGCCATCTGACCGGCGTGTTTCTGGCGCATATGGAAGATCATACCGCGCAGACCAGCCGCGTGGCGAATTTCTTTTCGGGCATGTGGCCCGGGAAATCGCGCAAGGTTGATGGCTATCTGGTGGAAGACGATGTGATCGCCGCGCCGTCAGACGACTGGTTCCAGCAAGACCCGGTACGGCTGATCGAAATATTCACAGTGGCAGAACGTGAAGGGCTGGAAATCCATCCCGGCACCATTCGCATTGCCCGCCGTGATGCTGCATTGATTACCGCCAAGGTACGCAAGGATGAACGCGCCAATGCGCTATTCATGGATGTGCTTGCCGGCCGCAACAATCCTGAAAACGTGCTGCGCTGGATGAATGAAGCCGGCGTGTTCGGTCGCTTCGTGCCGGATTTCGGCAAGGTCAATGCGCAGATGCAATTCGATATGTATCACCACTACACCGTGGATGAACACACGATCCGCGCCATCGGCCTGGTCAGCGCGATTGAACGCGGTGCCTTGCCGGAGGATCACCCGCTGGCAACGGACATCCTGCCCAAACTGGCCCACCGCAAGGTTATCTATGTGGCCACCTTGCTGCATGATATCGCCAAGGGACGCGGCGGCGATCATTCGGTGCTGGGGGCGGACGTGGCGCGCAAATTGTGCCCGAGGCTCGGCATGGACGAAAAGGAGACCGAGCTGACCGCATGGCTGGTTCGCTATCACCTGTTGATGAGCGCGACTGCGTTCAAACGCGACCTTTCCGATCCCAAAACGATCTCCGATTTCGTGGCTGAAGTGCAAAGCCTGGAACGCCTGCGACTGCTCACCGTGCTGACAATCGTCGATATTCGCGCCGTCGGCCCCGGCATCTGGAACAGCTGGAAACGGCAGTTGCTGGCAGATCTGTTCGAAGCCGCGCAGGAAATGCTGCGGCTGGGACACAAATCGCACGGGCGCCCTCAACGCATCGCCGCCAAGAAGGCGCAAGTGGCACAATTGCTGGGCAAACAGGCATCGCTGGTCGATGATCTGGCAGAAATGTTTGGCGACACTTACTGGATCGCTGAACCCGAAGACGTGATCGCCATCAACCTGCCGCATTATGCCGCGGCAATAGAGGCGCAGCATTCGCTTTCGATCCACACCGAATATTACGAAGCGCTGGGATCAACACTGGTCACCGTGATCGCGGACGATCATCCGGGCCTGTTCTTCCGCATTGCCGGCGCCATCCACCTTGCAGGCGGCAATATCATCGACGCGCGCATCCATACCAACCGGATGGGCAAGGCTGTCGACAATTTCCTGGTGCAAAATCCGATGGGTCAGCCATTCAGCGAAGCGGCGCAGCTGCAGCGACTGAAAAAGGGCATCGAGGATGCGCTGGCCAATCGCATCGATATGGTGCCGAGCCTTGAAAAACGGCCCCTAAAGCAGATGCGGGCGGAAAATTTCCGGATCACGGCCAATGTCGAATTCGATAACGACGCATCGAACCGCTTCACGGTGATTGAAGTGAACGCAACCGACCGGCCCGCTTTGCTCAACCGCCTGACCCGCGCCCTGTTTGAACAAAGCCTGCTTATCAATTCAGCACATATCACCCATTACGGAGAACGCGCGGTCGATACATTTTACGTGACCGATCTGCTCGGCATGAAACTGGATTCAGCAAACCGTATGGCCAAGGTGGAGCGCGCCCTGCTTGATGCTATCGCTGCGGGTGAACGTGAACTGGCGCAGGCCGCGGAATAGAAAGCGGCTGCACAGCCCTTTGCGGATCTATTTGTAGGTCGCGAGGATGTGTTCGAAAACATAGCTGCTGATGGGCGTTATGAAGCGGCAGCCAGCTGTATCCATTTTTGACCAGCAAACCTCAGCCTGCAACATTTGAATGCCACCGAAGCGCACATAGACGGGCGTACCGCGCGTCGGCATGTCGAGAAGCGTAACCTGGAAACCACCCGGCGTAAGGTCGGCCAGCCGTGTCTTGCGCCAGCAACGCGTTCCCACACGAATTTCGCATTGCAGATCAACCTGCGCCCGCCCATTGTCGCGGCGCTGCTCGTCATCTCCGGCCTTCAGGCTATCGTGATACATACCGGCGTCCTGCATGATGGAATGTTAACCTTGCTGATGCTTGCTACGGGCTGATTGCCAACAGCTATATGCCTGCAGTGTTAACTTTTGGTATTGCCGGGACCAAGGCTATGCCCAGGCCTTCGGATCACTGGACGCGGGCCACGCGCAGATAGCCTGTCCGCCCTTCAAAGCGCATTTCATAGGCGCCGCTCCAATGCCGGGTAATCGTGGCCGTCCAACCTTCGCGGATACGGTTGCGCAAGGTGGAGCCGGATATCTCGCGCCAAAGCTGGCCATTGTCCATCAACAGGACCTGCGACCGCAGCGCGCCTTGCAACACCTCGGATACCGTTGCCGTGATCGAGGCGTCAGGATCCCGGGTCCGTTCCAGCACAGCATCTTCATCGCGGAAACCGAACACTTCTGCGCGCTCCTCCTCTGCCCGCACTGCACGTTCGGCAATGACAACGCGCTGGCGGGCATAGGTGTTATCGAAACATTCCAGCCGCTCTGCGCTGTCTTCGATTGCGGCGCATTCGCCGTAGGGGTCGTCCGCGGCATCCTGCGCGTTGGCAGGCACAGCCAGCGCCGCGAGGATCGGACTAGCAAGGATGATGGCAAAACGGGTCATGGGCGTAATATTCCAATCGAGGTGCAATATGCAGCTTTTGGCGCGGAGCGCGCCCTTACGTCAACTCCTCGCTATTGCGCGCCGCGTGTCCCGAATAGCGCAGTGCCAACGCGGATATGTGTTGCGCCCAGCATGATCGCGTTGGGGAAATCACCGCTCATGCCCATGCTGCGCCCTGCCAGACCGTGATCGTCCGCCAGCTTTGCCAGCAGTGCGAAATAAGGCACCGGCTCGATTCCGAACGGCGGCACGCACATCAGGCCAGCGATCGGAATGTCGGCACTGCGAGCCTTGTCCAGCAATGCAGGCAGATCGGCAATCGCGCAGCCGCCCTTCTGGTCCTCCGCCCCGATATTGACCTGCACGAAGCACGGCACTTGCCGGCCTGCCTTGTCGAATGCCTTCGCCAGCGCTTTTACCAGGCTGGGCCGGTCCAGCGAGTGGATATAATCGAACAGCGCCGCTGCCTCTTCCGCCTTGTTGGACTGCAATTGGCCAATCAAATGGAGCTCAATATCTGGCGTTTGCTCCCGCAGCCCCGGCCATTTGCCTTCGGCTTCCTGCACCCGGTTTTCGCCAAACACCCGCTGCCCGGCAGCGATCAGCGGGGCGATATGCTCTGCCGGATGCGTTTTGCTGACAGCAATCAACGTGACCTCTTCGGCCTTGCGCCGCGCGATCTTGCACGCCTTGGCGATTTCGGCATTTACGTCCGCGAGTCGGGCGGCCGGTGTATCGGCGTGTGCGGTGGCAGTGGTGTTCTTGCTCATGCCCGCGCTATAGCTGCCGGATGAATGGAGGAAACCCCCTGCCGGATATGTGGCTGCTTTCGGATGAGCGGAACGCGCAGACGCTAGGCCGTATTCTCCGCTCTTTCAGCAAACAGATCGCATTCGTTTACCGCCATTATCACCTGCCGCCGTCCGAACGATATGCCGAATTCCGCAAACTCAGCCGTATCGCCAGAGCCGAAGGGCACTGGGTAATCCTGTCGGACAGCGCCTTGACCGCGCGCGAATGGGGGGCGGACGGAATTTATGGCGCACCGCTGTCGCTCTATCCGCGCCGCCGCGAACTGCTCCAGATCGCCACCGCGCACAATATGCGCGAAATAGCGCAGGCGAACCTGAGCGGAGCAGACGCAGTAATGCTATCGCCCGTATTCCCTACGCGATCTCACCCCGGAGCCAGGACATTGGGGTCAAACCGCTGGCACACACTGGCGCGCCATGCAAAAATGCCCGTAATCGCGCTAGGCGGGATGAATTTGGAAGCGGCGTGGCGATTGAAGTCCCCTCGTTGGGCCGCAATTGATGGCCTAAGCCAATCCGACTAAAGGTCGGCAAGGGCAACCGCCCGCCCGCAGCGGGGGCAGCTTGCCTGCCCGTCTTGCGAGGACGAAGCCGCGGATACGGCTTCATGAGACAAACAATTTGACCCCCGAGTCCCTCTGTGGGATTCTCCGCGCCGGGACGCATCGCAAGGGGATATCTCATGGCCACGAAGGCCAACCAAAACGCGGATTGGAAAGCCGCCTTTCGTCGCTCGCTGGCGCGCAGCGCGCAGCTTACGGGCGCGGTGCTGCTGTATGCCTTCACCGCATTCCTCGCGATTGCCCTCCTCAGCCATAGCCAGACAGATCCCTCGCTTTCCACCGCAGCGGGCGATGTGGTGGACAACTGGATGGGCAAGCCCGGCGCATTCGTCGCCGATCTGGCCCTCACCGCGTTTGGCTGGGTTTCGGTCCTGTTCCTGCCGCTGACCTATGTTGTTGCGCGCAAACTGTGGCGCGATGCCGATGAAGAAGAACATTGGGGCGGCCAGTGGTGGCGCACTGTTGGCCTGTTGCTGATCGCGATGACGCTGTTGTCGACCACGCTCTCGCTCGTAACAGATTCGCGTGAGCACAGTTGGCCTGCCGGATTTGGCGGGTTGACCGGTCTTCTGGGCGAAGGCGGCATTCGCGCAATTGCCGGCCTGGTCCCGGAAGCCGGGCAGTTCTGGACCATTCTGGCGGGCGGGCTCATTTCGCTGGTCGGCGGCGCACTGCTGGCAGGCCGCGTTTTCGCAATCGACTGGGCCACGTTGCTGACGTTGCCCGAATGGATCAGAAATCCGCCGCAGCTGTTCAAATCTTCCAATCCGTTCAAGGACGAGACAACGCGCAAGCAGCGCCGCCGCCCGGATGCACAGGCAGATGACGGCGATGATGGCAACAGCCCCTCTGACGGGACTGCGGCAATGGCAGGTTCGCCTTTCGACAAGCGCCGTCCGCCAGAAATCAGCGATGCCGCCAGCCCGCCCCAGCGCGCGAAGTCGGCGGCAAAGGTCTCGCAGAAAGATCTGTTCGCCGAATATGATCTGCCGACGGTCGATCTGCTGGAAGATGGGCCCACCAATCAGGCCCCGCCACTGGACAAGCTGGCGCTGGAACGCAACGCACGCCTGCTCGAAACCGTGCTCGATGATTTCAACGTCAAAGGTGAAATCACGGCGGTCAAGACCGGACCAGTGGTCACCATGTATGAACTGGAGCCCGCACCGGGCATCAAGGCCAGCCGCGTGATCGGCCTTGCCGAAGACATTGCCCGCAATATGAGCGCGATCAGCGCGCGCGTCGCTCCCATTCCGGGCAAGACGGTCATGGGCATCGAATTGCCCAATGCCGACCGGCAGATGGTCAATTTCAAAGAGATGGTCGCTTCCGAAGCCTTCGTCAGTTCGAAGGGCGGCCTGCCGATCATTCTGGGCAAGGGTATTTCCGGCGAACCAATTGTCGCCGACCTTGCGGCCATGCCGCATTTGCTGGTGGCCGGTACTACCGGATCGGGCAAATCTGTCGGCCTCAACGCCATCCTGCTCAGCCTGCTGTACCGCTTTACACCCGCCGAGTGCCGCCTGATCCTGATCGATCCCAAAGTGCTGGAGCTGAAAAGCTACGACGACATCCCGCATCTGCTCGCCCCCGTGGTGACAGAGCCGCACAAATCAGTCCGGTCGTTGAAGTGGGCGGTCGAGGAGATGGAACGCCGCTACCGGATGATGAGCGAAATCGGTGCGCGTAACCTTGGCGGCTTCAATGAACGCGTCGCCGCCGCTTCGGCCAAGGGCAAGCCGCTGAAACGCACGGTGCAAACAGGCTACGACCCCGAGACGGGCGAAGCCGTGGTCGAGGAAAAGGAGCTCGATTACGAAGTCCTGCCCCAGATCGTGCTGATCGTGGACGAGCTGGCCGATCTGATGGTCACCGTCGGCAAGGAAATCGAAGTGCTGATCCAGCGGCTTGCCCAAAAGAGCCGGGCGGCAGGCATTCACCTGATCATGGCGACGCAGCGCCCGTCCGTCGATGTCATCACCGGCGTTATCAAGGCCAACTTGCCGACCCGCATCAGCTTCAACGTCACCAGCCGCATCGACAGCCGCACCATTCTTGGCGAGCAGGGCGCGGAACAGTTGCTGGGCAAGGGTGATATGCTGTTCAAACCCAACACTGGTCCGCTGAAGCGCGTTCATGGACCTTTTGTGTCCGATGAAGAAGTTGAGAGGGTGGCGGAACACTGGCGCGCGCAGGGTTCACCCGCCTATGTCGACAGCGTCACCGAGGAACCGGAAGATGGTGGTTATAACTTCGAAGATGAATTAACCGCATCGGATAATCCGGAAGAGCGCAAATACCGCCAGGCGTGCCAGATCGTTATCGAAAACCAGAAGGCCAGCGGCAGCTGGCTCCAGCGTCAAATGGGCGTGGGTTACAACACCGCCGCCAAGCTGATCGAACGGATGGAGGAAGATGGCATCGTCGGCCCCGCCAACCACGTAGGCAGGCGCGAAATCTACCGCGACCGGGACGGCAATCCACTGTAGCCGAACGCCCGATAACCTGCTTTAACCGCGTCCGATGAACGATGAAGCCTCGCCGCAAAAGAAAAAGCCCACCAAATTGAGAACCGTCGGGTGGCGGGAACTGGTCGACCTGCCTCATCTGGGCCTTACCGGCGTGCCGGCGAAAATAGACACTGGCGCACGCACGTCCTCTCTCCATGCTACCGTTTTGGAAGAGTTCGAGCGCGATGGAGAACGCTTCGTTCGATTCGCGGTCGATTTCGGTCCGCACAATGAACGTCATATCTGCGAGGCCATCCATATCGACATGCGCGGGATCACCAGCTCCAACGGGGAAACCCAGGAACGGATGATCATCAAGACACCGCTCAAGATCGGCACGCTGACCTTTCGCGCGGAAATCAGTCTGGCTGACCGGTCGGACATGCGCTTTCCGATGCTGATCGGGCGATCCTCACTCAGGCGGCGATTTGCCGTCGATTCTGGCCATTCCTGGCTACAGACACCCGGCGGAAAACCGGACAAAGGACAAATTCCATGAAAATTGCAATGCTCGCACGCAATCCCAACCTGTATTCGCACAAGCGCCTCGTCGCCGCCGCCAAAGAACGCGGGCACACTCTCGATATTCTCAACACCACTCGCTGCACCGTGAATATCGCCAGCCATCGGCCTACGGTGATGTACAAGGGCGAAACGCTGAACGGATACGAAGCGGTCATTCCGCGCATCGGCGCCTCCATTACCGCGTATGGTCTGGCCGTGCTTCGCCAGTTCGAAATGGGCGGCGTCTGGTCACTGAATGAAAGCGTTGCCATCGGGCGTAGCCGGGACAAGCTGCGTTCCACCCAGATTATGGCGAAATACGGCCTCGGCCTGCCACTAACGGCCTATGCCAACGATCCCAAGCAGGCAGAAGCCATCATCAAGGCGGTGAATGGCCCCCCGGTGGTGATCAAGCTGCTGGAAGGTACACAGGGCATCGGCGTTGTGCTCGCTGAAACACTCAAGGGCGGCGCCTCCATCATCGAGGCATTCCGCGGCGCGAATATCGCCATCATGGTGCAGGAATTCATCAAGGAAGCAGGCGGGTCGGACATTCGCTGCCTGGTGGTCGGCGGCAAGGTGGTCGCGGCAATGAAACGGCAGGGTGCAGAAGGCGAATTTCGCAGCAACCTCCACCGCGGGGGCAGCGCACAGCTCATCAAGATCACTCCCGAAGAACGCAGCACCGCAGTTCGCGCGGCCAAGGCAATGGGCCTGAATGTCTGCGGCGTGGACCTGCTGCGAAGCAATCATGGCCCGGTGATCATGGAAGTAAACTCGTCTCCTGGCCTCGAAGGTATCGAAAATGCTACCGGCAAGGATATTGCTGGAATGATTATCGAATTTATCGAAGGCAATGCAAAAGTCGGTAAAACGCAGACACGCGGCAAGGGATAAACCGGAAGGCCGATGGCCCAAGGTTTCGGTTTTACAGTTAGCAATTCGTAAACCAGCATCTGCGTAATACCCCTGAACATGTTCGGGGATAAACTTCTTTGCGTCTTGAAGGCGTTGCGCATGGCGGCCTGTACCGGGCTCGCCATCGGTTTCGCGCATGCGCCGGCCACGGCTCAGGATGCGCAGCAGAATTGGTCACTTGACCCGTTTGGCCGTGTCGAGCTTGGAATTGTGCTATCCGAAAGCGAAGACCGCGATGATGAACTGATCATCAATGGTGATGGCGGTTATCTGCGCGGCCAGATCGGTGTCACGTTCGGCAATGAAAAAACCGAAGTAAGGCTTGAGGCGGACCGCATCGAAGTGGAACGCTTCGGATCTGCCACCGGCCGAGACAGCTTCAACCGGGATCGTCTGACAGCAGGCATCACGCAAAAGCTGGACGATGACTGGGAAGTGGAGCTTCGCGGACGGATCTATGATGATCTGGTGACCGTGGAATCAAGCGATACGGATGAAACACAGGTTTCCGCCCGCGTTGAATTCGAACCTGAAAGCGCGCACCGTTTCACTCTGCGTGGCACCTGGCGAGACCGCGAATATGACGATGGCGACGGTCCCGGAGGCGCTTCATCCAAGGGTGAAGGCGCGCGGGTCGATTTCGAATATCGCCACCGTCTGGGCCGCTACCATTACATCAACTTCGATTTGCGCGCCGAAGAGATCACCTCGGATAATCCGCTGCGCGGCTACTCACGCGAGTCTGCAAGCATATCGTACACCCGCCCCATCACATCCGATCTGCGCGTGCGCCCTGCACTGGAACTGCGCCAGACCAGTTTCGACGGACGCCTTTTGCCGGGGTCTGCACCGCGAGAAGATACGCAAATCGTCCCCGAGGTCGAACTGCTGTGGTGGACCGGCAATTGGCGCGCTGAAGCAGAGGCCAAGTATATCTTTGCTAACAGCAATGATCCGGTGCGTGACCGCGAAGGGTATCGTTTCAGCGTGAGCCTCGGTTATGTCTTTTAGAGGTTTGCGCAAATGGCGGCTCAGCCGCTGGCGTAAATTGCGACGAGTGCTGACCAAGGCTACGCCGCAGATCAGGGCGCCAGCCTACATCGGCGCTGCCGTTTTTGGCGTGATTGGCCTGCTTGCCGTTCTCGGCATCGCCAACACCCAACAGCTTTTCTATATGCCGCAATCGCTTGGCGAACAGGCGGTTTCCTATGCTGTTTGGGGAATGAAACCGTCAAACCTGCTGATGGCCTTGCCCATTGGCGCATTCCTGGTGGTGCTTGCCCGGAGTTTTGTCGGCATGAAAGCGTTCGGCCTGTTTACGCCGATGCTGATTGCCATAGCCTTCTTGCAAATCGGCCCGATTTTCGGTCCGCTGGTGCTGATATCGGCGGTCGGGGTCGGCATGCTTGCCGCGCCGACGCTGCTCAAATTGCGCATGACGCGTGTGGGCTTTCTGGGCGTGCTGATCAGCTTCGTCGTGTTTGTGCTGGCCGGGCTGCAGGTGGCCTTCGACACCGAATTGCAGGTTGACGCATTCCCCGTTGTGGTGACGGCGCTGGTGGTGGAACGCTGGTATCGCCAGTGGGAAAAGGACGGCGCAAAGGAAGCCTTTCATATCGCCATGAGCACGTTCTTGCTCGCGCTGATCATACAATTCGTGATGGTGAGCCGGGTGGCGCTGACCCTGATTGAAATTTCGCCCTTGGTGCTGCCCGGATTTGCCGGGCTCGCGATTGCCCTGCTGGGCCGATATCGCGGCCTGCGCCTGTCTGAACTCAAACGGTTTGCACCCATCTGGCTCGAAGGAATACGAAATGCCAAGGCTGCCGCAACTCTTGACCAACGCGCTGAAGCCGCCCTTGATATCGAAGGCAACAGCGATACCGGAATCCTCCCGCAATTTGATCTCCCGGTTCTCCCGCAACCGCGCTTCGGCGGCGGCTGGGACGCGGGGCCAAGACCTGCGCTCGCAAATTCCCCAGGCAGGGCACATCGACGAGATACTCGGGATCAATCTGCGCAATTCGATTATCGCGAAATACAATCCGCGCTGGGCAATCGAACAGGCGCGCGACAAAGTGGCGGCGAAAGTGGCCCTGAACGCTGGCGGCGTCGTAACTACCGGCACGGTATGCGTAATCTCCAGCTATGGGGATCTGCTTGATTTCGATCCCTTGCGCGATTTGCCGGACAGTTGGGCGATAAAGCCGGCTCGCGGCAGTCAGGGTGACGGCATTTTGCTGGCAGTGCGCCGTGAAGCGAACAATTGGTACAAGGGATCAGGCGGAAAGCTGACTCCGGCAGATGTCATGAACCACCTGCGGCGCATCGTGGATGGCGGCTTTTCGGGTGATACAGCTGCCGAAGATGCGGCGCTGATCGAACCGCTTATCCGACCGGACAAGCGCATTGCAGGGCTGGTGCCGGAAGGCCTGCCCGACGTGCGCGTGATATCTTTGCGCGAACACCCGCTGATGGCGATGATGCGCCTTCCCACCAATGCCTCCGACGGCAAAGCCAACCTTCACCAACGCGCCATCGGTGCTGCGGTGGACATTGAAACAGGCATCATTACGCGGGCCATGGTGGTCGGCGAGGTCATTACGCATCATCCTGATACCGGCGCAAAGCTGATCGGGCACCAATTGCCGGAATGGGACACGGTACTGGAAATGAGTTCCAGGTGCAGCGCCGCCATCGGCCTTGGTTATTTGGGCGTCGATATCATTCTGGATGAAAACGACGGACCGATGATTCTGGAGGTGAACGCGCACCCGGGTATCGAAATCCAGAACATCAATCAGAAGGGCCTGCGCCGTGCGATGGCGCTGGCGGGTGAGAGGTTCAACTGATCCGACGCCACAGGCAAAGGGTTACGTTGACCCTGCATTTGGATAGGCCCCGTAATACGCAGCCCTATGTAAGAGCGCGCTTTTTGGAGATTTCCTGTCCGATAGCCACTGTTGCAGTGACTGCCCACCACCACCTGTGAGACAGCGGAAATTTCGAACATGTCCCGATGTGTCCAGAAAGCATCAATGATTGTTCTTTCGTAGAGCGAAATACGAAACATTCTTCCGCGGAAAATAAACCGCCTGTATTCGTCTTTCCCTGGCCAAGAGGGCCATTGGGAGAACAATTTTGTCGGTAAAGAACAATCTCAAAGCCGGTTCCGCTCTGGTAACCCTGGCCATCGCAACATTCGCTCAGCCTGCGCTTGCACAGGACAACGCGCCCAGCGCGAGCTCCGCTGAAGATGCCCCGCAGATCATCGTGACCGGTACACGCCGGACTGACAGGACCGTGGCCGAGAGCACGGTGCCGATTGACGTCATCACTTCGGAAGCGCTCGTCAACCAGGGCACAACCGAAACGAACCGCCTGCTCAACAATCTTGTCCCATCGTTCAACTTTCCGCAGCCTTCGCTGACTGACGGCACGGATTCCCTGCGCCCCGCAACGTTGCGCGGCCTTGCGCCGGATCAGGTTCTGGTGCTGGTCAACGGCAAACGCCGCCATCTGTCCTCGCTGCTCAATCTCAACGGTTCGATCGGACGCGGATCTGCCGCGGTCGACATGAACACCATTCCCCCGCTGGCCATCGAACGTATCGAAGTGCTGCGCGATGGTGCCGCGTCGCAATATGGTTCGGATGCCATTGCCGGGGTGATCAACGTCCAGCTCAAGACGCGCGAAGGTGGCCGTGCCCAGGCAACCTATGGCCGCTACATTACGACTATGGACGGCGTCGATCAGGTGGCATCGGTAGGCCCGACCACGACCACAAGTTCCAGCGAACTTCCGCCTATCACCTTTACCGGTGAAGACCGGACACGCCGCGACGGCGACACCTGGACAATTGCTTCCAATTTCGGCCTGCCGGTGGGCGACGACGCCTTCCTGAACCTGACAGTGGAATATAAGGACCGCGATCCGACCAACCGTTCCGGCCCCGATCTGCGCCGCCAGTATTCCGGCCTTGGCGATGTGCGGGAAACGACGATTGATCGTTACAGTCACCGGTTTGGTGACGGCGAATCGCGTGATATCAACCTGTTTGCCAATGCAGGCATGGATCTGGGCGATACGTTCGAGCTTTACGCTTTCGGCAGCTACGGCAACCGCGAAGGCAATGGCGCAGGCTTCTACCGCCGCTCGCTCGACGCGCGCAACCGTGACAACGCCAATGGCGGCGTGCCGTTCTATCCCGATGGCTTCCTGCCGCTGATCAACAGCACGGTGGAAGACATCGCAGGCGTCATCGGCCTGCGCGGCGATGTGAGCGGATGGAACCTCGATTTCTCCGTCAACTACGGCTCCAACCGTCTTGATTATCTCATCTCGAACACCTGGAACGCTTCGCTGGGCGGCAATGTCAGCCCCACGGAATTCGATGCCGGCGGCCTGCGATCGGGCCAGACATCGGTGAATATCGACGTTCAGCGCGAAGTGGACTTCGGCATCGGCGATACCTCGATTGCTTTGGGCGGCGAATGGCGCAACGAAAACTACAAGATCGTGGCCGGAGAAGAAGGCAGCTACATTGCCGGTCCGTTTTTCTTCAGCAACGGCTCTGCCCCGGGCGCACAGGTTTTCCCGGGCTTCTCGCCCACCACAGCGGTTGACCGTTCGCGCGATTCGTTTGCGGCCTATGTCGAACTGGACACCGATCTTTCGGAAATGTTCAACGTGCAGGTCGCTGGCCGCTTCGAAGACTTCTCCGACTTTGGCAGCACGCTGAACGGCAAGATTGCCGCGCGGTTCGAGCCGGTTGAAGGCCTCGCCTTCCGTGGCTCTGTCTCCACCGGCTTCCGCGCACCTGGCATGGCGCAGCAGTTCTTCTCCACCACCTCCACAAACAATGTTGGCGGTCAATTGATCGAAATCGGCACCTTCCCGGTCGATTCGCCCATTGCGATCGCGCTTGGATCAGAGCCGCTCGAAGCTGAAAAATCGGTCAATCTGGGTGGCGGGGTCGTGTTTTCGATGGTCCCGCGCTTCAACCTCACGGTCGATTACTACAACATCAAGATCAATGACCGGATCGTGCTGACCGAAAACCTGACCGGTGCAGACGTCCTCTTGCTGCTGCAGAACGCCGGTGTTGTCGGATCCTCGGCCCGCTTCTTCACCAACGGGATCGATACGCGCACACAGGGCATCGATATCGTCGGCAGCTACCGCATACCAGATGTCGCTGGCGGATCGCTGACGCTGACGGCAGGCTATAACCTCAACGATACCGAGATTACCGATCGCCGGGTGTTCAGCGGATTTACCGCCAACCGGCTGTTCGCCCGCCAGGAAAGTTTCCGCCTGACGGACGGCCAACCAAGCAACAAGCTGAACCTGGGTGCGGTATTTGATCGCGATCCTTTCGGCTTTTCGATCAATGCCAACCACTTCGGCAGCGTCTTCCTGCCAGATGGCGTGACCACTGCCACACTCAACGGCCTGCCCTCATCGGACACCAACCAGCAGATCCGCAACGACATCAATGTCGGTATGGGCGATGCTCCGGGAGACAATACGCTGACGCCGAAATGGGTTGTCGATCTGGAATTGCGCTTCAACCCCGTCGAAATGATCCAACTGGCAGTCGGGGCGAACAATGTGTTCGACGAATATCCCGACCGCTTGCCGTTCGGCACAGTTGACGGGGTGAATTACGGCCTGAACACCAGTTTCCTGCCGTACTCCTCGCAGTCGCCCTTCGGCTTCAGCGGGCGCTTCCTGTATGGCCGCGTAAGCATCGAATTCTGATCGCGGCATCAACGCTTCACCGGTAACATCATGACAGGGGCGTCGCTTCGGAAAGAGGCGGCGCCCTTTTCATTGTTGCACACTTTTCGTCCGCCCATTGGGCAACAATCGCTGGATAAACGCCGTCTTGCGGCTAGGCCGGACGGGCCTCGTGACCTATCGCTGTCCGAGTGAAAGCAGAAATCGAAATCGGCAAGGACGCGCACGGCACACCAGTGCCGATCGGCGTGGAAGAATTGCTCGCCACGCGTTTGCTGGTGCAAGGCAATTCCGGCAGCGGAAAATCGCATCTGCTGCGCCGACTGCTGGAACAGAGCGCCGGGCTTGTGCAGCAGATTGTGATCGACCCGGAAGGTGATTTCGTAAGCCTTGCCGACCATTTCGATCACGTTGTCATCGAAGGGGCGAGCTATTCCCCGCGAGAGATAGAAGCGCTGGCAGGCCGCATACGGCAGCACCGCGCCTCTGTCGTGCTGGCGCTGGAAGACCTGGAAGTCGAACAGCAAATCCGCTGCACTGCGCAATTTCTTACCGCCCTGTTCGATGCCCCGCGTGAACATTGGTATCCCGCATTGGTGGTGGTTGACGAGGCGCAGATGTTTGCCCCTTCCGCCGCAGGTGAAATGGCGGAGGACACGCGCCGCATGACGCTGTCCGCCATGACCAATTTGATGTGCCGCGGTCGCAAACGGGGCCTTGCCGGAATTGTGGCGACACAGCGGCTTGCCAAGCTGGCGAAGAATGTCGCGGCAGAGGCTTCCAACTTCCTGATGGGGCGCACCTTCCTCGATATCGATATGCAGCGCGCCGCAGATCTGCTTGGCATGGACCGCAAGCAGGCGGAGCGCATTCGCGATTTGCAGCGCGGGCATTTCCTTGGCCTGGGCCCGGCGATCAGCCGCCGCCCGGTCGCCGTGCATATCGGATCGGTGAAGTCGGGCGGAAAAAACGGGGCGAGCGCGCTGACGCCTCTACCGCAAGCAGATGCAGCACAAATGGGCGCTCTGCTGCATGATCAACTGGCGGAAGAAGCGGCCGAAACCGTGCATCGACCGCCTCCGCCAGCGCCGCCGCCCGCGCCTGACGCAGATGCCCTGGCGCAGAGCATTGCCGCACGCGCCGAAGCGGAGCTTTCCAAGCCCGCCTCTGCAAAGGCAGCGCCGACTGGTTCGGTTGAAGATATCCTGCGCGAAATTGCAGCGGAAGAAGGCGCAACCTTCCGGCCTGCTGCCACCCTGTTCCGCGATTTCGCAACCCGCTGCCGGGAGCAGGGTGTGAACTCCGCCCATATCGACATGCCAGCCTTCCGCCGCCAATTCGCTTTCACCAGTGCCGGTGTTGACCGTCTTGACGAAGCACCGCGCGAAGCGATCGAGCGCATGGCGCAGGGCGTGGCCGACGACGTTCTTGCCCCCTATCTGGCGATTGTTGTGGCTGCTGCCGCAGGTAAACGGGCCCCGGACGAGGATCATCTGGCGCGGGTTTACGGCACGGCATCACCCGGGCGCATTCGCCGCTTGCTCGAGCATCTGGAGAAAACCGGGCTCATATCGGTGCACGAAGATTTCGGAGGCGAACGCACGATCACGGTGCCAGGCATCGAGGATGTGATGGCCTGACGGACCGCCTGATACCCCTGTCGACTCTTCTTGCGCGCAACTGGTTGCAAATGTAACGGCTCATTCCGACCACTAACCGGAGACTTCCCATGCGTATCGGCTGCCCACGCGAAATCAAGAACCGCGAATATCGTGTCGGCCTGACGCCGGAAAGCGCAGGCGAACTGGTCGCCAACGGCCATGACGTTTGGGTCGAAAGCGGCGCAGGCGAAGGCATCGGCGCATTCGATATCCATTACACAGATCGCGGCGCCAAGGTCGTCGAAACCGCTGAAGAAATTTTCGCGAATTGCGAAATGATCGTGAAGGTGAAGGAACCGCAGGCCGGAGAGCGCGCCATGCTGCGCGAAGGGCAATTGCTTTACACTTATCTCCACCTCGCGCCGGATCCTGAACAAACTGCTGACTTGGTGAAGTCAGGCTGCACGGCCATCGCTTATGAAACAGTCACCGGTTCGCACGGCGGGTTGCCGCTTTTGAAACCCATGAGCCAGGTCGCGGGCCGGATGAGCATTCAGGCGGGCGCAACGGCACTTGAAAAAGCCAATGGCGGGCGCGGCGTGCTGCTGGGCGGCGTGCCTGGCGTGATGCCGGGCAAGGTCGTGATTATCGGCGGCGGCGTGGTTGGGTTCAACGCAGCACAAATGGCCGCAGGGCTTGGCGCAGACACTGTAATCATGGATCTCAATCCGGAAGTGCTGGAAAAAGTCGGCACTCATTTCGAAGCGCGCGCCAGCACCCGCTTTGCCAGCCGGGCCAATATCGAAGAAGCCGTGGCAGAGGCCGATCTGGTGGTTGGCGCTGTTCTGGTTCCCGGCGCTGCTGCGCCGCGCCTTGTCACCCGCGCCATGCTGAAAACCATGAAGCCGGGCGCGGTGCTCGTCGATGTTGCCATCGACCAGGGCGGCTGTTTCGAAACCAGCCACGCCACCACGCATGATGAGCCTACCTATGTGGTGGACGATATCGTGCATTACTGCGTTGCCAACATGCCCGGCGCGGTCAGCCGCACCAGCACCTACGCGCTGAACAATGTGACCCTGCCGCACGCCCTGCGGATCGCCAATCTCGGGTGGAAAGAGGCAATGCGCGCCGATCCCCATCTGGCGGAAGGGCTGAACGTCCACGCTGGCAAAGTGACTTATCCGGCCGTGGCGAGCGAGCTGGGCTATGAGTTGTTGGAGATCGCAGAGGCGATTGCCTGACAGGCACGCCAGCACAACGGTAACGTGCGCATTAACTCCGATATAACCGATTAGACCTATCACCATGCGATGCGTGGTGGGTGTGTGGAAAAATTCGCGAGGCTCTGGGTCGCGGCGATTGTGCTGCTTTTGGTTGCGGTACCTGCTTCCGTGCGCGCGGAAACTTTTACTGCCCCCCCTGCCTTTCCTTCCGCATCGGTCTGTCACGCGGCAGTCACGGCTTCAGAAACGGTAAAGGACATTGTCCTCGACCGGTCTCGCTGGAGTTGCGACACACCCGGGACTCTGGCGGACAACGCGCAACAGCTTCTGCTTCGCTTCGACCTGCGCGGTTCTGCAATCGAAACGCCCGGCCTGCTGATCAATTCGCACACCTACCGGGAAATAGACCAATTTGCGCGCTTCCAACTGTCCTCCATCAGCGGGCAGGAAGTGATAACGGATAACTGGCTGTCGCTCAGCGACCTTACGCCAACGTCGCCGGTCTGGAAAACGCGCGTTGTTGCACCGCCTGTGTCAGGCGACCTGGAAGCAGTCGTCGTCCGGATCGATGCGCCCACAAGTGCAGGCGTCATAGACCGGTTCGAACTGGAAGACACCGCTCCAGCTGCCATGCTGGCCAATGCAGACCAGCTTATCGCAGCCGTACTTTGCGGCCTGCTGATTGCTCCGGCCCTGTTCGGGCTCGGATACTTTCGCGTCCTGCGCACTAGCTTCCCGATCTATCATTCGCTCTATTGCCTGCTTGCAGTTGTCCAGGTGGCCGCTCTGGCAGGACTGCTGCCGCTGATGATGGATATTTCGCGCACAGCGCAAATCATCATTCTCCACATGAGCTTCGATCTGATCGCGGCTACCAGTACGATTTTTGCCGCCAGCTTTATCGAACGTGACAAGATCAACGCGCTCTCACGCCGCATGTTGTACGGTGTTGCGACCCTTGCGGTTATGCTGGGGCTGATGCGCGTCACCTTCGGGCTTACCGTCGGTATGCCTATCGCGGTGGCCTATTATGCTGGTTACGCTGTGTTCCTGGGGGGATTGGCCTTTGCGCTTATCCATCCGCTACGGTGCGGAAGCCGTGCAACGCTGTTTCTGGTGTTATCTTACCTGCCGCTGATCCTGATCGGCACGGCCCGGGTTGGACTGGCGCTGTTGACCGAATTCGAAATCCGGTTTCACGCTGTCATGCTCCAGCATTTTGCCCTGAGCTGGCAAGTGGTCGTAAGCGCCCTTGCGGTCGCAGACCGTTTCATGCTGATCAAGCGTGATCGCGATAGTGCACGGACTGCTGCCATCTTGATGGAACGCGCGTCCGAACGCGACGTGCTGACCGGCGTGTACAACCGCAGGATCATTACGGAGCGGTATGAGCGGCTGCGCGCGCAAGGCTTCACTTCATTGGCACTGATCGATCTCGATCACTTCAAGGCGATCAACGATACATTCGGCCACACTGCTGGCGATAAAGTGCTGTGCGCTGTGGCCAAAGCACTGGAGCCCGATAGTGAAACAGTCGTTATCCGCATGGGCGGCGAAGAATTTGCCCTGCTTATGCGTGGGCGCGGCGCGTTCGATCGCGCCGAACACCGCCGCCGCATGGTGCCCGCCGCAGCGAAGGCGGCGCTGGGCAATGACCATCTGTTGACCGCAAGCATGGGCCTTGTCGAGTTGCAGGCAGATGCCATGCCCGATGCAGATTTCGCGGCCTTGTACGAACGTGCCGACCGGCTGCTTTATGAAGCGAAAAATACCGGGCGGGACCGGACCGTCAGCGAACGCGTAAAGGTTTTCCGCACGCGCAAATCAGTCAATCGGCGCGAACGCAGGGTGGCTGCCTGAAATTCAGCTTGCGGCGTTCCAGCCGCCTTCGGGCATGAACGGCGCGGCAACTTCGCCGGGCACACGCATCAGCTTGCCGGTAGCCTTGTCCATCATCGCCCACGTCGTTTTGGCCCGCACCAGTTCCTTGCCGTCTGCGCCTGTAAAGCTGAAATGCCTGTTGAAGCGCGGCCCGCGCGGACCTTCGCGGATCACGGTTTCGCCCGTCACCTGCTCACCCTCGGTAATATTTCCGCGATAATCGATCTCATGCCGCAGCACGAGCCAGACATAGTGGTCGGCATGTTCAGGCAGAGCGTCAGATTCCCAATGCGCGCCAGACAAATCCTCCATCCAGCGCAGCCAGACAGTGTTGTTGACGTGCCCGTTCATGTCGATGTGCTCGGGCAGCGCGGTAAAAGTGAGAGTGAAGCTGTTGCTCACGCCTTCAATCCTATCTGCCACAGGATAAACGCCACCTCCTCAGCCGTTTCGCGCAGGCCCTCGAACCGGCCCGATTTACCGCCATGGCCCGCACCCATGTTGGTTTTGAGCAGCAGGATATTGTCGTCCGTTTTCAATTCGCGCAGCTTGGCGACCCATTTGGCAGGCTCCCAATATGTGACGCGTGGATCGTTCAGGCCAGCAGTCACCAGCATCGGAGGATAGGCCTGCGCCCTGGTCTGGTCGTATGGGGAGTAACTGCGGATCAGCTTGAACATCTCTTCGCTCTCGATCGGATTGCCCCATTCCGGCCATTCGCCCGGCGTGAGCGGAAGCGTGTCATCCAGCATGGTATTGAGCACATCCACAAACGGCACATGCGCCACGATGGCGCCAAACAATTCAGGCGCCGCGTTGATCACAGCGCCCATCAGTTCACCTCCGGCAGAGCCGCCGCTGGCAGAAATGCGCCCCTCTGCGGTCAGTCCGCGTTCTACCAGAGCGCGCCCGACGTCGATGAAATCGTTGAAGGTATTGGTCCGCGCTTTCATCTTGCCCTGCAGATACCAATTACGGCCCAGATCATCCCCGCCGCGAATATGGGCAATAGCGAAGGCAAAACCTCGATCGACAAGGCTCAGACGGGTCGTCGAAAAGCCCGGCGCAACGGCATAACCATAAGCGCCGTAGGAATAGAGATGCAGCGGGCCGCCAGCCCCGCCATTCATCTCGTCGCGGTCTTTCCGGTAAAGCACGCTGACAGGGACGATCGCCCCGTCCCGAGCCGTGATCTGCAATCGTTCGACAGTGTAAAGCGAGGGATCAAACCCGCTGGGGATTTCCTGCACCTTGAGCTGTTCCAGTTCCCGGCTGGCGACGTGATAGTCATACACGGTGTCGGGTGTGATCGGGCTTTGGTAATGCATCCGCAGCCGGTCCATCGCCCATTCGGGATTGTTGCCGAGGCCGGCAGAATAGGCCTCCTCCGGGAAAGCAATCGTCTCCACTCGCCCAGGGTCATCGTAATAGCGGATTTGCACCTGATCGAGACCGGCAATGCGCCCTTCGGTGACGTAGAAATCACGATAGAGATCGAAATCGGTAAGATAGAACTCGTCCGACCCTTCGATCAGCGTGGTCCATTCAGCAGGCGCAGACATGGGCGCGGTGGCGAGGCGGAAATTTACGTGCTTGTCATTGGTCAGGACGAATATCGTCTCGTCCCGAACATCCACATCATATTCCACGCCAGTCTGACGCTCGCGCACCAACAGCGGTTCTGCCAGCGGATCGGATGCGGGCAGCAGGCGGACTTCGCTCGTTTCATTATCGCCAGCCGCAATGATCAACCATTCGCGGTTGGAGGACAGGCCCGGCGATGCGGTAAAGCCCAGCTTTTCTTCGTGGTATATCTCGCGGTCATCGCCGCTTGTCCCCACTTTGTGCGCGAAAATGCGGTCCACGCGCCAGCTTTCATTCGCGCGGCCATAAACGATCATCGTATCGCCTGCAGTCCAGATCAGGCCGGTATTGACGTTGGCAATCCGGTCCGGGAGCAATTCACCGGTCTCAAGGTCCTTGATAAAACCGGTGTAATATTCGCCGCCGGTCGTATCGGTCGAATAGGCGAGATAGCGACCGTTCTCACTGACAGAGAGAGCGCCGAGGCTGAAATATTCAAGACTCTCAGCCAGCGCTGGGCCATCCAGCATCAACTCGCGATCCCTGGTGCCCGCCGGGCGGCGATAGTATTTCCGGTATTGCCCGCCTTTTTCGAATTCGGACCAGTATTCGTAGTCGCCATCGCGCTGCGGAACGGTGGCATCGTCTTCCTTGATACGGGCGCGCATTTCCTTGAACAGAGCATCGACCCGGGCTTTCTGCCCTACCATCTGCGCTTCGAAATAGGCATTTTCGGCGCGTAGATATCCTAGCACGTCCGTATCTTCGACAGTGGGATAGGCAGGATCGCGCAGCCAGTTATACGGATCCGAAATCGTAACGCCGTGGTGGGTGTGGCTATGCTCGCGCTGTTCGGCGCGGGGCGGCTGTATGCTGGTGTCGTAGTTCAAGGTTTCGCCTTTATGATTTGGGGCATTTTCTCGGGCTGAGATCCCGCACGGCTGGAAAGCTGCGCGGCAAAAGACTATGTCGGTTGCGTATAAACAAACGAACCAAGTTGAAACTGGAAAACACGCCATGCTGATGCAAACCCACGAAGCCCGCCTTTCCGCACTGCGTGAAGAACTTGCCCGGCGCGAGCTTGATGGCTTTGTCGTGCCGATCAGTGATGAACATTTGTCCGAATATGTCGGTGCCTATGCCCAGCGGCTGGCGTGGCTGACAGGTTTTGGCGGCTCCGCCGGAAGCGCGGTGGTTCTGAAGAACAACGCCGCCATGTTCGTGGACGGCCGTTATACCATCCAGGTGCGCGATCAAGTTGACGGCAAGCTGTACGATTACAAATCCGTCCCGAAGGACAATATGGGTGACTGGATTGCCGAAACCGCTGCCAAGGGCGCGCGGATCGGCTTTGACCCGTGGCTCCACACGCGCGGCTGGGCAAAGGCGATGGCGAAGCGGCTTGACAAAGCCGGGGCCGAATTGGTCGCGGTGGACGGCAATCCGATTGACGCCGTGTGGTCCGATCAGCCCGAACGCTCCATGGCGCCAGCTTTCGTGCAGGATGATACCTACGCTGGCCGCTCCAGCGCGGAAAAGCGCGGCGAGATTGCCGACTGGCTGAAGGATGAAGGGCTGGATGCTGTTGTCATCAGCGCGCTCGATTCGGTCGCATGGACACTGAATATCCGCGGCAGCGATGTCGATCACACGCCGGTCGCCCTGTCTTATCTGATGGTCCAGTCAGACGGGACGGCAGACTGGTTCATCGCTCCGGAAAAGGTCACGGACGAAGTTTCCTCGAAGTTGGGCAATGCCGTGCGCATTCGCAACGCGGACGAATTCTCCGCGGCTTTCGCGCAGCTCGCTGGCAAGCGCGTAGCCGCTGATCCGGAACGCTCGGTCTACGCTATTTTTGAACGTCTGGACGAAGTCGGCGCAGACGTGGTTCTCGAAACCGATCCAGCGGTATTGCCCAAGGCGATCAAGAACTCTGCCGAACGACAGGGCCACCGCGATGCGCAGGCCCGTGACGGGGCCGCTGTCAGCCGCTTTCTCAACTGGCTGGAGGATGAAGGCCCAAAAGGCACGGTGGACGAGCTTTCTGCCGCTGCGAGACTGAAGGCTTTCCGTGAAGAGAACGCCGCACTGGTCGACCTCAGCTTCGATACGATTTCGGGCGCAGGCTCCAACGGCGCGCTGTGTCATTACCGGGTGAGCGAGGAAACCTGCCTGCCGCTTGAACCCAATAGCGTTTATCTCGTCGATTCGGGCGGCCAGTACAAAGACGGCACGACCGACATTACCCGCACGGTATGGATCGGCCCCGATACCCCGCCCGCCGAAGTGAAGGACCGGTTCACCCGCGTACTGAAGGGGCATATCGCGCTCGACATGCAAATTTTCCCGACCGGCACAGCGGGCAGCGCTCTGGATGTGCTGGCCCGGCAGCATTTGTGGATGGCAGGTGTCGATTATGCCCACGGGACCGGCCACGGGGTTGGCAGTTTTCTGGGTGTTCATGAAGGGCCGCAGCGGATTGCCAAGGGGCGCGGCGGGCAGGCCGGAACCGATCAGGAACTGGTCGCTGGCATGATCCTTTCGAATGAGCCGGGTTATTACAAGGCCGGTGAATACGGCATCCGCATCGAAAACCTCGTGCTTGTCGTGGACCGCCAGATCGATGGCATGGAAGGCGAATGGTTCGGCTTCGAAACGCTTACCCTGGTGCCGATCGACCGTACACTGGTGGACCGCGAAATGCTCAGCGAGGCCGAAATCGCATGGTGGAATGATTATCATGCAAAGGTGCACGCCGTGCTTGCCCCGCAGTTGGAAGGCGGCAATCTGGCCTGGCTCGAAGCTGCCTGCCAGCCGCTTTGACCCCGCGCGGCGGGAGTTCCTGAACGCCCGCCAAACGAAAGATAACGGCCCGCTGAACGGCCCGCCCTTTGCGCGACAAACTGCGACACTTATCCGGAAATCCGGCGAATTCCTGCGACACACGCACTCTAGAACCGGCATCAAGAGTAGCGAGGCGCCAATTTCCCCCTCTCCCCCTTCAAGCTGGCGCTCCGCTGCTCTACCTTTGAACACAGAGTGGAGAATACCGATGAACAAGACTCTTATGATCGCAGTCGCAGCTGCCGGCCTGACCTTTGGCGGTGCCGCCGTGGCGCAAGACCAGATGCGCGGCGCTGACATGACCCGCGCCGATGTTGAAACCCGCACTGCCACACGTTTCGCCCGGATGGATGTGAACGGTGATGGCGTGCTGAACCCCGCCGACCGTGAAGCCCGCGCATTGGCACGTTTCAATGAAGCAGACGCCAACGATGATGGGGCGCTGACATTTGAAGAAACGCAGGCCGCACGTGAGGCCCGCCATGCACAGCGCCAGCAACGCCGGGCAGAGCGCGGCGCACAGCGCGCCGGTGGCGGAGAACGCCGCGGTGGCCGCGGTGAGCGGCATGGCGGTCGGCGTGGTGGCGGCGAAGGTCGCGGCCAGATGATGGAACAGGCCGATACCAACAGCGACGGCGCCATCAGTCAGGCCGAATTTACCGCTGCTGCCCTTGCACGTTTCGACGCTGCCGACGCCAATAATGACGGCACGGTTACTGCTGAAGAACGCCGCGCCCAGCGCGGTGAACGTGGCGGCCGCCGTGGTGCCCGTCAGCAATGATCGAACAGCAGGTCAAACTGCTGCTGGTGGATGATGAAGCCAGTCTGCGTGAACCCCTGGCCGAGTACCTCTCGCGCCAGGGGTTTGCCGTTACGCAGGCCGCCGATGCCTCCAAAGCCCGCGCCGTTTTGCTGGACGATGTGCCCGATCTCGTCCTGCTCGACATCATGATGCCAGGTGAAGACGGGCTTTCCCTGTGCCGCCATCTGATCGAAGCGCGCAATCTGCCGGTCATTTTACTGACCGCAAAGGGCGAAGCGACCGACCGGATTGTGGGGCTGGAAGTCGGCGCTGATGATTATGTCGTCAAACCCTTTGAACCGCGCGAACTGGTCGCCCGTGTCCGCTCTGTTCTGCGCCGCACGGCCAGGGGCACGCCTGCCGTTGACCCTCTGATTGAGGCGCATTACGAATTCGAAGGTTGGCGGCTGGATCCGCTCAAACGCCGGTTGACTGACTCCGAAGGCGTTGTTGTGCCGATTTCTTCTGCCGAGTTCCGCCTGTTGGTTGCATTTCTCAGCCATCCCAAGCAGGTGATGGATCGGGACCGCCTGCTCGACATGGTGCAAGGCCGCGAGGCGCATCTGTTTGACCGGGCGGTCGACAATCAGGTGAGCCGCCTGCGCCGCAAGATCGAAGAAGACAATCGCGACCCCAAATTGATCCAGACCGTCTGGGGCGGAGGCTACCGACTTGCCTGCGAAGTACGACGCATCGCGGCTGGCAAGGACTGATGACAGCAATGCGCCGCTTCGTGCCGAAAAGCTTGCTGGGCCAGATGCTGCTGGCGGTCGCGTTGGCGTTGCTGGTGGCGCAGACGATTTCTGCCGTGCTGCTTTACCGCGCTGAAGAAAACCGCATCGAAAGCGGGCTGGCGAATGAACTGGCCTTTCAATTGATTACAGATCGTCAGGCCAATGGACGCGCGGCAGATCGCCGCGAAGCGCGGCCTGATGGCGTTCGCCAGCGTGGCCAGCGCAGGCCGGGTCTGCGCCGTGTGCGGGTAGAGCGCGCCGTTACCTCTCCGCTGGCGCAAGGCGAATCGCGCGATCCGGCGCGGGAAGAAACGCTGCGCAACGTATTGCAACGGCAAGGCGTTGTGATCGGCGAGCTGGTCGTGCTTTCGCGCCAGATTTCTCAGGACCCGTTTGTCCTGCAGCGGCTGAGGCGCAACCCGCGCTTTCTGGAACGCCGGGGCTGGTCTTCGGAAGGCGAACTGGTTGTCGCGGGATTGAAACGGCAGGGCGCAGACACGTGGGTTATCGCCCGGTCTCCGCGCCCGCAGCCTGCGCGCAGGACCATGATCGGGATCATCATCCAGACACTGATCCTGTATCTGGTGCTTGTTGGCGGGCTGGCCTTCCTGCTGCGGCGACTCACACGGCCGCTGGCACAGTTGACGAAGCGCGTGGAAGGTTTTGGCGGAACATTGGGAACAGAACCCCCGCTTGAACCCTCTGGCCCGCAGGATGCCCGGCGACTCATCACTGCACACAATGCAATGGAAGGACGCATTGCCGCCCTGCTCGATGAAAAGAACGTGATGCTTGGTGCCATCGGCCATGACCTCAAAACCCCTCTCGCCGCTTTGCGCGTGCGGATCGAGAGCGTCGAAAATGAAACAGAGCGCGCCCGCATGGCCGCCACTATCGAAGACATCACATCCTCGCTCGACGATATCCTCTCGCTGGCCCGTGTAGGCCGTCCGACTGACCCGCTGGAGCGGACGGAATTGTCGGCACTGGTGGCATCTGTATTCGAAGAATTCGAAGACATGGGCGAAAATGTCGTGCTGGGCGAAACACAGCGTATGGCCTCGCCGCTGCGGGCCACCTGGATGCGCCGGGCGCTGCGCAATCTGATCAGCAACGCCCTGCGGTATGGAAAGCAGGCGCGTATTGCCTTGGCGCGCGAAGGGGATACAGCCGTGATCCGCATCGCCGACAGCGGCCCCGGCATATCCGATGATCAAATCGCTGCAATGATGGAGCCGTTCGCGCGCGGTGACACATCGCGCAACCGATCAACCGGCGGTGCAGGCCTTGGCCTGACACTGGCGCGCGCTATCGCGGAGCAGCACGGCGGCAAACTGCTGCTCACCAATCGTATCGGCGCAGATGGCGGCGTGGTCGGCCTGCTGGCGGAAATACGTTTGCCTTTGGCCTGATCGGCCCCGAGACCGGCGAAGCAGCATTATCGCATCAGCCCGCCAATAATATTGCGCACGAAACGGCCTGCAACCGGCCCCGCAAGATCGGTGGCGATAGAACCCAGGCCCGACGTGACAGCAGTCTTGGTCGGATTGGCCCGGCTGCGGCGACCCGTAACGGCGGCGGCTGCAACGGATGCCATAGAGCCAGCAGCGGCGCCCATCGCGCGCTCCCGCGCCTTTTCCCAGATGCTCCTGGATTTGCGCGGCTGCTTGGCCACTTCCTCGGCGCCCTTCTCAGCGACTTCTTCAGCGGTCTTCACCGCATCCGCAGCTTTTTGGGCAAGCACTTCCTCGGCGCTTTCGCGGTCGATCACTTCATCATATTTGCCATCAAACGGGCTGACCGACTGGATGATCGCGCGTTCTTTCGCATTAACGGGGCCAAGGCGGCTGCGCGGCGGCTTGATCAAGGTGCGCTGAACAATCGTGGGTGCGCCATCATCGTCCAGCGTGCTGACCAGCGCTTCACCCACCTTCAACTGGGTAATCGCCTCTGCCACGTCGAGATCGGGATTGATGCGGAAGGTTTCGGCCGCCGCACGAATCGCGCGCTGGTCTTTCGGGGTAAAGGCCCGCAGCGCATGCTGCACGCGGTTGCCCAACTGTCCGGCGATTTCTTCAGGGATGTCGATAGGGTTCTGCGTCACGAAAAACACGCCAACGCCCTTGGACCGGATGAGCCGCACTACCCGTTCGATCGTGTCTTGCAGCGCCTTTGGCGCATCATCGAACAGCAGGTGTGCCTCGTCGAAGAAGAACACCAGCTTGGGCTTTTCCGGATCGCCCACTTCGGGCAGCGTTTCGAACAATTCGGCCAGCAGCCACAGCAGGAACGTCGCGTAAAGCTTTGGGCTGCGCATCAGCTTGTCGGCGGCGAGCACGTTGACCATGCCCCGGCCCTGTTCGTCCACTTTCAGGAAATCGTCGATTTCCAGCGCCGGTTCGCCAAAGAAATGGTCCGCCCCTTGCGATTCGAAACTGAGCAATTGGCGCTGGATCGCACCAACCGATTGCTTCGACACATTACCATATTCCCCGGACAACTCCTGCGCATTGTCATAGGCCCAGGCGAGCATACTGCGCAGATCGTCAAAATTCAGCAGCAGCAGCTTGTTATCGTCGGCATGGCGGAAAACGATCTGCAATACGCCCTCCTGCGTCTCGTTCAGATCGAGCAGGCGGGAAAGCAGCAGAGGCCCCATTTCCGAAACCGTGGTGCGGATGGGGTGGCCCTGTTCGCCGTACAAATCCCAGAAAACCACCGGATTATCCGAATAGGCGTAATCCTCCATGCCCAGCTCTTTGGCGCGGGCCTCCAGCTTGTCGGCATGTTTGAAGCTGGCGGAGCCCGGCATGGCAACGCCCGACAAATCGCCTTTCACATCGGCCACGAAGACCGGCACGCCTGCTGCGGAAAAGCTTTCCGCCATGCCCTGCAAGGTCACGGTTTTGCCCGTGCCGGTTGCACCCGCGATCAGCCCGTGGCGGTTGGCGCGGCCCAGATCCAGCGCCTGCCGATTGCCGTCCAGATCATTGCCAATGAAAATATCGCCCATTTGCGCGCCCAATCTCTGTTATTGCTCGATTCTTGAAGGAACCCTAGAGCGGGGCGGATGGATGGCAAGACCCCCTTCGTCTTACTCGACGATGCGCGCGAGCACGGAGCGAGCGATGCGCATTACTTTGTCTCGCCCGAACAGACCTTCGTGGCGCGCAGGCCAGGGGAGGTCGCGGGCGTGCTGGCGGCGGCGGAAGCTGCTCGTGTAAAATCTGGCAAACACCTGGCTGGCTACATCGCCTATGAGGCAGGTCTGGCGCTGGAAGATCGGCTTGAGCCACTCGCTGCGCCCCGCACCGGAGCCGACGGGCCACTCGTCTGGCTGGGCCTGTTCGATGATCCCGAAATTATTCCCGCCGCCAATATGCGTGACTGGCTTTCCGCCCAGCATGATGGGTCAGGCGAAGTCAGCATCGGCCCGCTCGATCCGCAAATATCCGCAGGCGAATATTGCGAACGGTTTGCGGCCTTGCAGGAAGCAATCCGCGCTGGCGATATCTATCAGGCGAACCTCACCTTCCCGCTGGCCGGCCCGGCGCGCGGTGACCCGGCAGCGCTTTATGCCGCGATCCGTCCGACGGCAGCGGCAGGGTACGGCGGGCTGGTGTTTGACGGCTCCCATTATCTGCTCAGCTTCAGCCCGGAACTGTTTTTCTCGCTGAAAGGCGGGGAGGCCAAGGTGAAGCCGATGAAAGGCACACGGCCACGGGTGGCCGACCCCGCCGCCGATGCCGCGATGAAGGCGGAACTGGGCGAATCGATCAAGGACCGGGCCGAAAACCTGATGATCCTTGATCTGATGCGCAATGATCTCAGCCGTGTCGCTGATGCTGGCAGCGTGCGAGTTGACGATGCTTTCGCAGTCGAGACCTACCCCACGGTGCACCAGATGGTCTCGACCGTCTTTGCCCGTTTGCAGGACGGCAAGGGCGCGGTTGACCTGATCAATGCTTTGTTTCCCTGCGGCTCCATCACCGGCGCGCCGAAAATCCGGGCGATGGAACTGATCAATCAGGTGGAGCGCGATCCGCGCGGGCCTTACTGCGGTGCGATTGGCCGCATCGGGGCAGACGGCGATGCCGCGTTCAATGTCGCGATCCGCACAATCCGACTCACTCCGGGGGAGAACCTGCGGCACAAGGCCGTGCTCGGCGTCGGCGGCGCGATTGTGGCGGATAGCGACCCGATGGGCGAATGGCGCGAATGCCTGATCAAGGGCGCCTTCACACGCGGCCCGGCAGGCGGGCACGATTTGATCGAAACCATGCGCTTCGACCCGCAAGATGGCATCCCGCTGCTGGAACTGCATCTGGAACGGATGAAGGCCAGCGCGGCAGAGCTGGGTTTCTCCTTCGACCGGCACGAAACGCGCAACCGCATTCAGGCGCTGTGTTTTGAACTGGAGGCGGCGGCGAAAATCCGGCTGGTTCTGGCGCGCAGCGGCGCGGTTACGCTGGAAAACGGACCGCTGCCTGAAGCTATGGCCAATCCCGCACCCTGCATCGCCTTGCCGCACCCTACCGTCGCGCATGACTGGCGTTTGCAGCACAAGAGCACCGACCGCAGCTTCTATGAAGCTGCCCATCATGCAGCGCGCGATGCTGGCGCGGTGGAAGCTTTGCTGGTCCGCAGTGACGGCGCGCTGACCGAGGGCAGCTGGACCAGCATTTTTGTTGAAGGCGATGATGGCGTGCTGCTGACTCCGCCCGCCGCGCTTGGCCTCCTGCCCGGTGTTCTGCGCCGCTCGCTGATTGAACAAGGCAAGGCACGCGAAGCGGTCCTGACGCTGGACAACCTATCCGGCGGCTTTTTCATCGGCAATGCCTTGCGCGGCCTGATCCCTGCGGTGCTCAAGTGACCGTGCCGTCGCTCAGCCAGGCATTGCAACGCATCGAAGCCAGCCCGACCACGGCGATGACCGACCGCGCCAGCGCGCTGCGGGCAGAAGGGCGCGACATCATCTCGCTCAGCGTGGGGGAGCCTGATTTCGATACGCCGCCGCATGTCATCGCCGCCGCCAAGGCGGCTCTCGATGCGGGTGAAACGCGCTATACCCCTGTTGCAGGTACAGCGCGTCTTAAGGAGGCTGCCGCACTGCATTTCCGGCGTGACCTCGGCATTGCCGCAAATCCCGCCAATGTGATCGTGACCGCTGGCGGCAAGCAGGCGATATTCGAGGCGCTGGTGGCAACCGTCAGTGCCGGCGATGAAGTGATCGTGCCGTGCCCGTGGTGGGTCAGCTATCCGCAGATGGTGCGTTTTTGCGGCGGGCGCGTCGTCCCGCTCATGACACATGCGCAGAACGGCTACCGCTTCGATCCGGGCCAGCTGGAGGCGCTCATCACGCCAGCGACCAACTGGTTGATGCTCAACAGCCCTGGCAATCCGACCGGCGCGGTTTTCACCGCAGACATGTTGCACGGCATTGCAAAGGTGCTGCGCCGTCATCCGCAAGTCATGGTGCTGAGCGATGATATCTACGCGCCGCTATCATACACGCGGCAGCCGCATGCGACGCTTGCCGCGCTCTGCCCGGACCTCGCGTATCGAATCCTCACCGTGTCAGGTGTTTCAAAAAGCCACGCGATGACAGGCTTTCGCATTGGTGTCGCCGCGGGCCCGGAATGGCTGATTGCTGCGATGGCGCGGTTGCAGAGCAATTCCAGCGGCAATGCGGCCAGCATCAGCCAAGCCGCTGCGGCCGCTGCTTTTGAAGGGCCGCAAGAGTTTTTGTCGGACTGGCGTGAGGTATTCCGTTCCCGCCGCGACATGGTGGCGCGCCGAATCAATGCGATCCCCGGCCTGTCTACGCCTCTGCCAGACGGCGCGTTCTACTGCCTTATCGACGCTTCGCCCATGATGGAACGCTTCGGCGGAGACGACGGAAAGCTGGCGCTGCACCTGCTTGATCACGGTGTCGCAGTGGTAGCTGCGAGTGCATTTGGCGGAGCCGATGGCTTCCGGTTGAGCTTCGCCGCAAGTGAGGAAGTGCTGGACTCGGCGCTGGGACGCATCGAAAGCGCCTTTGCATGACACATATTCCCATTCTTTATGAAGACGGCGAAGCCCTGGTGATCAACAAGCCAGCCGGTATGCCCATCGAAACACCGCGCAAGGGCGGCCCTGCCCTGACCGACCATCTGGACAGTCTGAAGCTGGGCTTCCAGCGGGCGCCGCAGGCGGTGCACCGGCTCGACACGGACACCTCGGGCTGCCTGCTGCTCGCGCGCAATCCCAAGGCCCTGAAGCGGTTCAATGCCGCCTTTGAGCAGAAAGTCGTCTCCAAGACCTATCTCGGCATCGTTGCAGGGCCGGTAGAGGACGATGAAGGCACGATCGACCTTGCCCTCTCCAAGATCAGCAGCGCCGAAAAGGGCTGGCGCATGATCGTGGCGAAGAAGGGCAAGCCTTCCGTCACTCACTGGACCAAGCGGGCCGAACTGGCCGGCGGGCTGACGCTGGTCGAATTTCGCCCGGAAACCGGCCGCACGCACCAGATCCGTATCCATGCGCAGCACGCCTTTGGCCATGCGCTGCTGGGCGATCCGGTTTACGGCAGGAAAGACCCGCGCGTCAGCCGCACCATGCTGCATGCCAGCGCCGTCACTATGCCGCGCGAAGGCAAGCCTGATATCACCGCCACCGCGCCCCTCCCCGCCGATTTCGAAAAGCTTGGCGCGGAGTAATGGGCGCCGTCCTAGATAGGGCGAACGCCATTGCGGAGGAGCAGTTTGTCACCGCCTCCGGCCCTGGCGGGCAGAACGTTAACAAAGTGGCCACCGCAGTGCAGCTGCGGTTCAATATCTACGCGCTCGGCCTCACCCCGCGCGTGTTTCACCGGCTGAAGGATCTGGCGGGCAATCGCCTGAACAGCGCGGGCGAGATTGTGATCGACGCGCGCAATCACCGTACGCAGGATGCCAACCGCCGCGATGCTCGTGAACGGATGGCGGCCATGATCGAAGCTGCGCTGAAAGAACCCAAGACGCGCAAGAAAACCCGCGTGAACCGCATCGGCAAGACGAAGCGGCTGGCGGGCAAGAAAGCGCAAGGGCAAAAGAAGGCGCTGCGCGGCAAGGTGGATTTCTAGGGTCAGATACGAGCAGCCCGATTAAGCAGATTGCCTTGACTTTTCCCCGACTCTGCCGCAGAGGCGCGCGCTGAAGGGCGGCGCATCGCGTCGCTTTTGTTTTTTTCCGGACCGCTATGGTCCCTCACAGACATTTGAAAGTAAGACCATGGCGAAGCCTGCAACTATCAAGATCCGCCTGAATTCGACTGCGGACACCGGCCACTTTTATGTGACCAAGAAAAACCCGCGCAACCACACCGAGAAGTTTGTCTTCCGCAAGTACGATCCGGTTGCGAAAAAGCATGTCGAATACAAGGAAGGCAAGATCAAGTAAGCCGTTTTACCGGCTGCGATCTGCCAACCGCGCACCTCAATTCTGAACATTGGGAACTGACCTAGTTCAGTGACAGTTCAACGCTGCACACCTATGGAGTGCAACATGAACGCTATCAAACGCCATCTTTCGAAGCCTGCCCGCACTTTGGGGGCCGCCGCCATGCTTGGCGCGGCCGCACTGGCCATTCCGGTATCGCTTGCGGTGCCCGTCACATCTGCTGTGGCTCAACCTCAGGCCAACCAGCTTGATCGTGCCGTCCGCGCGTTGCGCGCGGTTACCACGATGCGCGCCGATTTTACCCAGACGGACAGGGCCGGAAATTCCGTTTCCGGAGAACTGACGCTGCGCAATCCGGGCCGCATCCGCTTCGAATACGAAGACGATGTGAACATGCTTGTCGTGTCTGACGGGCGCGCTCTGACGCTGGTGGATTATGATGTCAGTCAGGTAGAACGCTGGCCGATCCGCAATTCTCCGCTGGGCGCGCTGCTTGATCCCAATCGTGATATGCGGCGCTATGGCACATTGCAGCCATCTTCCACCAACAACGTCGTCAGCATCGCAGTGCGGGATCCTCAGCGTCCTGAATTCGGCATCATGACGCTGATCTTTGTCGAAGATGCAAGCGCGCCGGGCGGGCTTGAACTGGCCAGCTGGGTGGCACTCGATTCGCAGAACACACGCACTACGGTGCGCCTCCGAAACCACCGGTATGGCATGTCCGTGCCCGACAGCGCATTCACTTACCGCGATCCGCGCCGTTCGTCCCGTCGCCCCGGGTAAACCGATCAGCGCCAGTTCGTTGTAAATTTGCGACAAACGACCGCCGATATTCATTGGCCAGACAGGCCGGAACGCCTAGTTTGTGTCAACAAGACGCGGTGAGACGGGTTTCCCCCCTGTTGTCCGCTCTCGATAAAGCCCGTCTTGCGAAGCGTGACGAACGCTCAATAGGAACCCCCGTCGCAACGCCCCCGCGACGGGGGTTTTTGTTTTTTTGTGGCATCTGACTGCGCCATGCGCTGCGCCCGGTTCCAGCCCCGTCCCCTTCCAAGCCATCCGATGATTCTCCGATAAGGTATTGGGTGGCCAGGAGGGGAGAGGGCTAGTGCCGCAAGGGAGGGGCGGATGCCGCGACCACGCGAAAACAGACGCCGCCTTGCTGGCAGCGTATCATGCACCTAAAGCCTTTCCGCATGATCTCTATCGCCACCTGGAACATCAATTCCGTCCGCCTGCGCATGCCGATCGTCGCGCGTTTCCTTCAGGAGGAAGCGCCCGATGTGCTGTGCCTGCAGGAAATCAAATGTCAGGAACACCAGTTCCCTTATGAGGCATTTGCGGAGCTGGGCTATACCCACACTGCTGTCCATGGGCAGAAAGGCTATCACGGCGTTGCCACCGTCAGCCGCGTGCCGCTGACCGAGTTTTCCCGTCATGATTGGCAGGACAATGGCGAGGCGCGCCATGTCGGTGTGGAACTGGGCGGCGCAGGCAAGGGCATGATCCTGGAAAATGTCTACATCCCCGCTGGCGGAGACGAACCGGACCGCGAGAAAAACCCCAAGTTCGGCCAGAAGCTCGATTTCTTCGAGCGGATGACTCGCTGGGCAGACAAAGTTGACCGGCCCACTCTGATCGTCGGCGATTTCAACGTTGCCCCGCTCGAAAGCGATGTCTGGAACCATAAACAGCTGCTGAAAGTCGTAAGCCACACACCAATTGAGGTGGAAACATTGCAGCGGTTCAAGGACGCGCATGGATGGACCGATATCGGGCGCGAACATATTCGCGATCCGGAACGGTATTACAGCTGGTGGAGCTACCGTTCGAAAGACTGGCGCGAAAATGACCGCGGGCGGCGGCTCGATCACATGTGGGCGAGCCCTGATCTCGCGGCGCAAAGCACGCGGCACTGGCTACTGGAAGATGCGCGCAGCTGGGAAAAGCCATCCGACCATATCCCGCTCATCACGGAGTTCGATCTCTGAGCGAGAGAGCGCCTTCCCCTGAGCGGCGCGTGGCGCAAGCGGTGGACGCTTTGCGCCATGGCTGGCCAATCAAGATTGGCGAGGCGCCCGTGCTGCTGCCGGTGGAAACTGCGCCGCTTCGCACGCCCACCTCCGCGCATTTGCTGGTTTCAGCGGCGCGCGCCGAAACGCTGCGGCTGACCAATCAGCGGGCTGCTGCCGGCGGCCATTCACCCGCGCTGATCCGGGCCGCCGAGCCGCTCGATCTTCATGCCGCACTGCCCGTCGCCGACCCGGCGCTGGACAACGACTATCCGCTCAAAGGGCCGTTCAAAGCGGAGGAACTTGCGTGGCGCACTGCGGCAGTTGCTGCGATGGAACTGGCGCGCATTGCCGGAATCTTGCCGGCTTTCATGGTCGACCCTGATCCACCAGGCGAAGCAGTGGCGCTCAAAAGCATGGATCTGGCCGCTTGGACCAATCCGCATAACCTTGCCATTGCAACCCGCGCACACCTGCCGATCGCGCGCGAGGAGGATGCTGAAATCATCGCCTTTCGCAGTGTGAACGATATGCGCGAACATGTCGCCATTGTGCTGGGTCAGCAAACGTCAGACCGCGCGCCATTGGTCCGGCTGCATTCCGAATGCCTGACGGGCGATATTTTCGGCAGCCTCAAATGCGATTGCGGGCCGCAGCTCGATGCAGCGCTGGCAGCGATGAGCGCCGAGGTCGCAGCAGGCGGTTGGGGCATATTGCTCTACATGCGGCAGGAAGGGCGCGGGATCGGGCTGGTGAACAAGCTGCGCGCTTACCGGTTGCAGGATGAAGGCGTCGACACGCTGGAGGCCAATCGCCGCCTTGGCCTACCCGAAGAAGCACGCGATTTTCCGCTGGCCGCGCGGATGCTCGATCTGCTGGCCGTCGGCAATGTGCGGCTGATGACGAACAATCTGGAAAAGGTCGTCGCGCTGGAGGATGCCGGCGTCAAAGTCATTGAGCGCGTCCCGCACGAATTGCCCGCCAATCCGCACAATGTCCGTTATCTTGCGACCAAGCGAGACCGCGCCGGGCATTTGCTCAAATAAGCTAGAGCCACCGTCCCAGTGCCTGACCCATGCGCACAGCGTCACCAGCGCGCATGTCGGCATTCCAGGCGACGCGTCCCGGTTCAAACAACAGCACCGCGGTGGAGCCGAGGAAGAAGCGGCCCATTTCGTCGCCAGCGGCGAAGGTGTGCTCGCCATCGGCAAAGTCATGCCGAACCGGCGCGGGGTTGTGCGCTTCCACGCGGCCGCTCCACACGGTTTCGATTCCCGCCACGATCATCGCGCCGACCATGACGCTGGCGAATTGCCCGTGCGGCCCGTCAAAGCGGCATGCCAGCCGTTCGTTGCGGGCGAACAATCCATCGACATTCTCTGCCGTGACCTGATTCACCGAAAACAGATCGCCCGGAATGTAGCTGGTCGATTGCAGCGCGCCTGCTGCTGGCATGTGGACGCGGTGATAATCCTTGGGACTGAGGTAGATCGTGGCGAAACTGCCGCCTTCAAACCGCTCCGCCGCAGCAGCGTCACCGCCAAGCAATTCGCTTGCAGTGAAATGGCGGCCTTTCGCCTGAAAGATGCGGCCTGCCTCTATGGTCCCGATCTGGCTTATCGCACCATCGGCGGGGGAGAGGACATGCACCGCGCTGTCTGCCAGCGGGCGAGCGCCCTCTTTCAGTTCGCGCGTGAAGAAGTCGTTGAAGCTTGCGTAAGCTTCGATCGGCCGTGCGGCCTCCGCCATGTCGACACTGTAGGAGGCTATGAAGCGGCGGATCAGCAAATCCTTCAGCCAGTTTACCTCGCTGCCAGCGAATTTTCCGGCAAAGCGGGAGATCGCATGGTGCGGCAGCATATGCTGGAGGCGGATAAAATTGTTGGACATCACCGGGCTTTAGCGCAGTTGGCTGTCCTTGGAACCCCGCCTGTTGATTGCCGAATGCCGCACATTCGCATCGCGGCCAGACTGGCAGGCAACACAGGTGCGGACACCGGGCACGGCCAAACGCCGCTTTTCCGGAATGTCTTCTCCGCACAGGTCGCAATATTCGGCGCTTTCACCCTTGGGCAGGCGCGCGCGTGCAGCGGCGACCGCATCGCTCACCGTATCGTCAATCTGTTCCTGAACCGCGCCATCGCGGGACCAACCACCAGCCATGCTGTATCTCCTTGCCCGATTAACGGGCAAGGAGGGGAGAGCGTTCCGGCCCCCTGTTTTGTCAGCGCACTTCGTAACGCGACAGGCCCCGGCCCAAGGCGTTGTCTCCAATGCCTCCCATATCGCCCGACCAATCGGCCACGAACACGGTGTTGCGATCCACCCCGGGGGCGAGGCGGGCATCATTGCCGACCACGTTGAGCGCGCTGGAATCATGGCTGCGGCCTTCGGCGGCTACAGCGATGAAGGCACTGTAATTTTCCTTGTCGGCACCTTGCACAAACCAGTTGTTGCTGATCTGGCCCATGGCGCCGCCTGGCAGATCGATCATGTAATTGGTGGCCCGTCCTGCGGCATCGTCAAAGCTGCTGGCAGCGATATCCACGCGGGTGGCGCGGGATTTGACATAATGCCCGCCGCGCCCCTGTTCAAACCGGCTGTTGGTGACGCGCACCTGCGCCAGATCGCCCGTATAAACCGAGTGAGCGCAGCCGCCTGCGCCTTCGCAAGTGCCAAGGCGGGTGAAGGTGGAGCGATCAATCACCAGACGCGCAGATGTGTCGCTGGCGGTCAGAATGCCCTGCTGGCTATCGCGGAACCAGCTTTCAGCCACCGTCAGATCGCCGGTTTCAAGCCGAATGCCTGCGCCGTTGTAATCCGGCACGCGCATGTTTTCGAAAATCAGGCCCGCCACTTCGGCACTGCGTCCGCGCAGCACCAGTGCAGCCTTGCCTTCGCAGGTCACGCCGTCAAAAATGGCAGAGCCGGGCTCACTGGCGAAATAGCTGATGTCGCCGGAGGTTTGCACGGCGCATTGTTCATGACGGCCCGGCGCGATTGCAATTGTCCCTCGTGCATCGCCGATGGCGTTCACTGCGTCCTGCAAATTGCCGTAACCGCGTCCCGTTTCCATCACCGTATAGGGCGCCGCCGCGCCCTGGGCCAGCAGAGCAGCAGCGGGTATCGCGGCAATCGCAATCCCTGCCAGAGCGAGGATCGCCTTGCTGGAAAGACGCTTGGCCGAGATGGGGGCGGAAGGGTTGAAGCGCATGGTCATCATGCCCGCGGGCGTAGCGCAAATGGGTTAATGGCCTGATAAGACCTGCACCTTGTCAGCTTCCATTGCGCCAGCGCCAGCCGCCATCGGTGTGGCGCTTCGCCAGCAAAAGATACGCTAGTGTAAACAGGATCATGCAAAAAATACCGAGTATGACTTGGCCTGTTTCGATGAGCAAACCGCAGCCGATAATGGCTGCAACGAATACTGCGGTAAGCGCCCACCCCTGCCACGCGATTGGCAAGCCGGAGCCGTAGCCATACCGCTTCGGGGCAAACCATGGATCCCTGCCAATCAGAGCTTCGAACATGATTATTCTCCTTTCGGCGGCCGGCCCCGGCGCGGGGGCTCCGGCTTGGGAACGCGGATGCCGCGTTTTTCGAGGGCTTCCCGCAGCAGCATCTCGAGCTGGGCATTGACCGAGCGGAGTTCGCCTGCCGCAAGGCGCTCCACCGTATCATGGAGCGCCGGATCAAGCCGCAGGGCAAACGCCTTTTTGGATGCAGAAGTGCGGGGCATCGTTCTACTGGTAAAGCGTGCCTGCGTTGACCACAGGGTTCACTTCACGCTCCCCGCACAGTACGACCATCAGGTTGGAAACCATGGCCGCGCGCCGTTCATCATCCAGTTCGACGATGCCATCCGCACTCAGTTTCTCGAGCGCCATTTCGACCATGCTGACCGCACCGATCACCAGCTTTGTGCGTGCAGCAATAACGGCTTCTGCTTGCTGGCGGCGCAGCATGGCGCCAGCGATTTCGGAGGCATAGGCAAGGTGCGTCAGGCTGGCTTCGTCGACCACCACGCCAGCGGCGGAAAGACGTTCGTTCAGCTCTGTCTGCAGTTCGGAATTCACCACATCAGGGCTGCCGCGCAGTGTCGTTTCATCCTCCTCGAAATCGTCATAGGGATGCCGCGCGCCGACCGTGCGCAAACCCGCTTCGATCTGGATGTTCACGAATTCCTTGTAATCATCGACATCAAACACGGCCTGCGCTGTATCCTTTACGCGCCACACCACATTGCAGGCGACATCGATGGGATTGCCGCGCAGATCGTTGATCTTGATGCGTTCGGAATGGATGTTGTGCGCGCGCACGCTGACCTTTTTCTTGGCCATCCAGGGCCATACCCAGCGCAGGCCTTCGGTCCTGTCTGTGCCGCGATATTCGCCGAACAGCGTGATCACTGCGCCCTGATTGGGTTGGATCATGTAAAAGCCGATCCAGGAGATCAGGCCGACCAAGAAGGTGATAAGGGCCATGAGTATCATGCCGCCGCCTGATCCGCCCGATTTCTCCGCAGCGACGCCCATCACCACGAACCACAGGGCAAGGGCCGTCAGCCCGAGCGATACAAGCAACATCACAAAGCCATTAAAGCCGCTCGCGGCTTTTTCGCGGCTGCGCTCCATCGGGATATGTTCTTCGGCCATGCAATTCCTCCTGTTTGATATAAATATGATATCACTATTATATCAAACTCGGAGCTTGCGCAATCGTAATCGGATGCCGTCTAATTGTCCCGAATGGCCTTGAGGAAAGCCGCGCCGTAGGCGGAGCGCTTTTTCTCGCCCACACCGGGTATCGCGGATAGTTCTTCCAGCGATGCGGGCCTTCCCGAAGCCATCGCGCGCAATACGGCATCATGGAACACCACATAGGGTGGCACACCGGCCTGCGCGGCCAGATCGCGGCGGAGCGCGCGCAAGGCCTCGAACAAGGGATCACCAACAGGATTGGGTGCCTGGTCGCGCGTGCCCCTGCCTTTGCGGCTCTGCTTGGGGGGCGGAACAACGATGGCGACCGGCATGTCGCCCTTCAGGATCTTGCGGGCATCGCCGCCAAGCTCCAGCCCTCCGTGGGCATTCGCCACCAGTGCGCCAGTCGCCTGCAATGCGCGCGCCAGAGGACGCAGCAGGGCGGCCTCCTCGCCGTCAACAATGCCGAAAACCGACAAGGAATCGTGCCCGCGCTGCCGCACCCGTTCATCCGCGTCGCCTGTCAGCACTTTCGCCAGATGGCCAAAGCCATAGTTTTGCCCCGTGCGATAAGCGGCACTGAGCAATTTGCGCGCCAACTCCGTCGCGTCAGAAACTTTGGGCGGATTGAGACAATTGTCGCAATTGCCGCATTTTGGCGGAGGATCTTCGCCGAAATGCCGCAGAAGCACCGCACGGCGGCACCCCGGTGTCTCGACCAGTCCGGCCAGAGCATCCAGCCGCGCATGTTCGCTTTGGCGGCGGTGTTCGTCCACATCGGACAGCCGCCCACGCGCCGTCATGAAATCGCCTGCGCCCCACAGCATGACTGCGCGCGCCGGATCGCCGTCGCGGCCCGCACGGCCCGTTTCCTGATAATAGCCTTCAATGGACTTGGGTATGCCCGCGTGGGCGACGAAGCGCACATCGGGCTTGTCGATCCCCATGCCGAAGGCCACCGTGGCGACAATCACCATGTTCTCCGAACCGACAAACGCCGCCTGATTGCTGGCGCGCACCTGCGGATCAAGGCCTGCGTGATAAGGCAGCACCGGCCTGCCGGTGTTTGCCGCCAATTGTTCGGCCAGTTTTTCCACCTTCGCACGGGTGGGGGCGTAAACGATACCGGGGCCGGGTTCCTTATGCATCAGATCAGTCAATTGCGCCGCAAGAGTTCCGCGCTGGGCAATGCTGTAGTTGATGTTGGGCCGATCAAAGCCCGCCAGCACCATGCCTTCTTCAGGAATGCCGAGCTGCGTCAGTATATCGGCGCGCGTATGTTCATCTGCCGTGGCAGTCAGCGCGACGCGGGGCACATCAGGAAAGGCATCCAGCAGACTGCGCAGCTGGCGATAATCAGGCCGGAAATCATGACCCCATTCCGAAACGCAATGCGCCTCATCAACGGCAAACAGGGCAATCTTGGCTGACGACAGGAGATCGCGAAAGCCAGGCTGGCTGGCGCGTTCGGGCGCAACGTAAAGCAGATCCAGCTGTCCGGCACGAAACGCTTCCATCGTTTCCCGCCAATCGGCATCAACGCTGGTCAGCGTTGCAGCGGCAATCCCGTTGGCCCGCGCGCTGCGCAATTGATCATGCATCAGGGCGATCAAGGGCGAAATCACCACACAGGTGCCGTCCAATATCGTGGCGGGCAGTTGGTAGGTGAGCGATTTGCCCGCGCCCGTGGGCATTACCGCCAGTGTCGATTCACCTGCCAGCACGCGGGCGAGCACCGCCTCCTGTACGCCGCGAAAGCTGTCGAAGCCGAATATCCGGCGCAATTCTGCGCGTGCGACGGTCAAATCGGCAGGGGGTGGGGAAAGCGAGGCCATTGCGGCTCGTCTGGCAGATCGCACGGCACGCCACCACCCACGATAAAGCGCATTTCCACTTTGCTTCGCGCTGCGCTAAGGCTGACGTTCCATTTGATTACGATGAGAAGGGTCTCTCTCCATGAAGAAATTTGCATTTGTTGCCGCGACCGCGGCTTTCGCATTGGCCGCCTGCGGCGATACTACGGATGCTTCGGAAGAAGCTGTTGCAGACACTGTTGAAGTACCCGCAGACGAAGCGATGGCTGACCTGCCGGAGCCGGTTGCCGTGGCAGAGCCCGAAATGACCGACGAAGAAGCCGAAGCGACCATGAACGTCACCGAAGAAGAAGCCGAGACGGCCGCCGACGAAGCCATGGATGCAGTGGGCGCAGCAGAAGCTGCCATGGCCGAGATGGAAGCTGCCGAATAATGATTACCGAACGGGGAGCGCGCGCCGCCTTGCTGCTGGCACTGTGCAGCACGCTCCCCGCTTGCGGTGATGGTATGGCTGCAGATCCGGTTCCACCTATCACACAGGATGAAGAACAGGCGATCAGCGAGGCCGCCGAAATGCTTGATGAGCGGATCACCGCGCCAGATGCCGAGCCAGCTGAACCAGCCGCGCAAGATAGTATCGAGTGAAACTGGATTGGGCCTCCGCTCTGTGGTAATGTTCACAGTATGAAACACGCCGCTGAATTGTCCCATGGGGCAGAGGACTTCGCAACTCTCCCCGAAATCTCTCCCGAGGTCTTTACCGCCCCGCTGCAACGGCCTGCGCATGTCGGGCTGGATTGGCTGGAGCCCGCGCAAACCCGCTATACGTCCGAAGACGATGCGATCTGGAACGATCTGTTCGCGCGCCAGATGGAAATCCTGCCGGGCCGCGCCTGTTCGGCCATGCTGCACGGGCTGGAAAAGCTCGACCTTGGCAAGGGCGGCGTGCCCGATTTCGGCAAGATGTCGGAGGAACTGGACCGTCTTACCGGGTGGAGCGTGGTGCCTGTGCCCATGCTGATCCCCGATCACGTGTTCTTCTGGCATCTCGCCAATCGCCGCTTCCCGGCGGGCAATTTCATTCGCACGCGCGAAACCTTCGATTACATCCAGGAGCCGGACGTATTTCACGATGTGTTCGGCCATGTTCCGCTGCTGACCGATCCGACCTTCGCCGATTACATGCAGGAATATGGCCGCGCCGGTTGGAAGGCGATGCGGTACAACCGGCTGAAAGCGCTCGGCGCGCTGTACTGGTATACTGTCGAATTCGGTCTGATCATGGAGCATGATGAGCTGCGTATCTTTGGCGCAGGAATCCTGTCAGGCCCGACCGAAGCCATTTTTGCGCTGGAGGCGGAGTCGCCCAACCGCATCATGCTGAATGTCGACCGGGTCATGCGCACCGATTACGTGATCGACGATTTGCAGCCGACCTATTTCGTGATCGAGAGCTTTGACGACCTTTACCGCAAGACGGTGGAGCGCGATTTCGATCGTCTGTACCGCGATCTCGGCCCCAGTTTCACCTACGCCAATTCTGCCGTGATCGATGTCGATAATGTGGTGCATAAGGGCAGCCAGGAATATTTCCTGCGCGGCGGCCGCGGAAGCAAGGCTCGCCCTATTTAATCAGAAACTGTCTAATCAAAAAACTGTGTAATCAGACACACGTGAACGCAGGACAAAAGAAAACCGGCGCCGGATTGCTCCGACGCCGGTTTTTCTGTTTCGTAAGGCGAAGGCCTTAGGAAGGTTCAGCATCCATCGTGTCTGCTGCTTCTTCCATGGCTTCTGCGTCTTCGTCGACAGCATCTTCCATGGCATCGGCCTGGTCGTCGGTGATTTCACCGGCATCTTCCATGGCATCAATTTCTGCGTCCATGGAATCTTCCATTTCTTCAGCCTGGTCTTCCATTTCGTTTTCGGCGGCGCTGTCACATGCAGCGACACTGAGGCCGAGAACGGCGGCGGAAGCAACTGCGATAATCTTCTTCATGGTATTCCCCTTCATAGAAAGAGAGGGCCAGTCTCAGCCCTCTCGGAGTGAATCACCCCTCGGGGCATTCGACACTCGGATAAAGAAAAGCACACAGAGGCAACAAGTTCCCAGCAAAATATTCTGTGTGCAACTCTGTGCCGGCAATTCAGCCGGCGGATCTAGAACAAGGCGAGCAGCGCCACGCCCATCGCAACGCGGTAAATGACGAACACCAGCATGGACGCTTTCTTCAGGAAGTTCATGAGAAAGGCCATCGTCGCAAAAGCCGCTATGAAAGTCAGCACACCGGCGATCAAAGCTTCCATCGCAAGGCCGCCACCAGCTTCGAATATCTCCGGCACGATCAGAATGCCTGCTCCGGCCACAGCCGGGATCGACAGCAGGAATGAAAAGCGCGCCGATTCAAACCGGCTGTATCCAAGCGCGCGCGCCGCGGTCATGGTGACGCCGGAACGGCTGGTACCCGGAATGATGGCCAGCGCCTGCGCAATACCGACCAGCAAACCATCGCGCCAGGTCATGTCTTCGAATGTCTTGTCCTCGCGCCCGAAGTAATCGGCAATGCCCAGCAGGATGCCATAAAAGATCAGATTGACCGCGATAAGATCGGTAAACCGGATGGAGGACATCAGATCATCATCGATCACGGTGATGTTGAACCAGCTTTCCGCAATGCCGTTGAAAAGGCCCATCTTGATCGACAGGCCAAATGCAACCGCCGGAATGGTGCCCAGCGCAATCCACCAGAACAGCCGCCGCTCCACCGGAGCCTTGCCCACGCCAATCGAGGCAAAGCCGCCGCGCGCCAGCACCACCACATCTTTGAAAAAATAAACGATGATCGCCAGCAAAGAACCCACGTGGACTGCGACATCGATCAGCGGCCCCTGATCGGCAAAATCCGTCAGATACGGTATCAGAATGAGGTGGCCCGACGAAGAAATCGGCAGGAATTCGGTGATGCCCTGAACGATGGCAATCAACAGAAGCTGGAGAAAGGTCATGGGATTGGCTCAATGCCGCCTGGCCGCTTCAAGTCAAGCAATTGCCCGCACGCCGCATGCAAAAAGCCCGCTGCCGGCATAATACCGGCAGCGGGCCTTTTGGTGCATTTCCGCGGCGTACGTTACCAGATGCGGATACGGTCTTCCGGCGGCAGATACAGTTCATCGTCCTGAGTGACGTTGAACGCATCATACCAGGCATCGAGGTGGCGAACCGCATTGTTGACGCGGAACTCGCCCGGCGGGTGGTTGGCAGTCATAACGCGGTTGCGTAGGGATTCCTCGCGCTCCATCCCGCGCCAGATCTGGCCGAAGCCGAGGAAAAAGCGCTGATCGCCGGTCAAACCGTCAATGACCGGAGCTTCTTCACCGTTCAGCGACAGGCGGTAGGCGCGGTAAGCCATCTGCAAGCCGACCACATCACCCAGCGTCTCTCCCATAGATTGGCCAGCGCGCAGGCAGACAGGGCCTTCGGGGCTTTCGACCGGGCAATATGCCTCGATCAGAGCGCCCATGCGGCTGGCGTAGTCTTCGAACCCTTCGCGGTCCGCATCCTGCCACCAATTGCGCAATGTGCCGGTGGCATCGTATTGCGAGCCCTGGTCATCGTAGCCATGGCCGATTTCGTGACCGATGACTGCGCCGATCCCGCCATAGTTCACCGCCGGATCGGCATCCGCGCTGAAGAACGGTGCCTGAAGGATCGCCGCCGGAAAAACGATGCGGTTGGTCAGCGGCGAGTAATAGGCATTCACCGTCTGCGGCAGCATGCCCCATTCGCTGGGGTCGACCTGCGTGCCGAGCTTGGCCAGGTTATCCTGCTGCCGCCAGCGCGATGCGTTCATTGCATTGGTCAGCGGATCGGTAGCGCTGATTTCGAGGCCTTCGTACTTCTCGAATTCATCGGGATAGCCGACCATGGGCACAAAGCCGTTGAGCTTGTTGCGGGCTTCGGCGACGGTTTCGGGCGTCATCCATTGGTTGTTGTCGAGCGCGATATTCATCGAGCGCGACAGATTGCCCACCAGCTCTTCCATCTGCGCCTTGCTTTCAGGCGGGAAGTACCGCTCCACATACAGCGCGCCCAGCTGCTCGCCGAGCAGACCCTGCACTACGCCAATACCGCGTTTCCAGCGGGGACGCTGCTCTTCCGCACCGCCTATCGTGCGGCCGAAGAAATCGAAATTCGCTTCGTCGAGCTCGCTGCTGAGAATGGAGGCGTTTCCGGCCAGGAAACGCACCGCCATATAGGCCTTGATCGTGGCGAGCGGTGCTTGCGTCAGGAATTCCATCATGGCCGGCAAACCGCCGCCAATCATGCCCAGCTGTGCGTCGGTCAGGCCGAGTTCTTCGATTTCTTCCGGAGTCGGGGGAAGCTGCGAGGCAAGGAACCGGTCCTGGCCCGCAAAGCCGCCTGAATTGAGCAATGTCTCAACCGGGAAATCACCGCCCAGCGCAACCAGTTCTTCCCGCGTCAGTTCATTGTAGGTCATCTGCGGAATGCGAAGCATCTGGCGTGCCCACTCCAGTTCAGCCACCTGCGCTTCAAATGCATAGACCGCGCGGGCCGCTGCTGCCGGATCGGTATAACCCGCCGCGCCAAGCATGGTGGCAAGATAGTCCATATAAGCTTCGCGGATCGCCAGATTGCTTTCCGAATCGACCAGATAATAGTCTCGGTCGGGCAGACCCATTCCGTTGAAACCGATGGAGACCGCATAGTCGGTCGGGTTGCGCGCATCGGCGCCTACGCCGGCGCTGACCAGGCCGGGGTAGCCAGGCTCTTCGAACAGTTCGACCAGACGGTTGAGATCGGGTGCGGAGAAAATTTCCTGCAGATATGGCTGCGCCGGAGCAAGGCCGGTCGCATCGATCGCTTCGACATCGACATAGGCGTTGTAGGCATCGACGATGCGGCGCGCGGTGGTGCCCGGGGCAGGATCGGAAGCCACGAGATCGCGGATCAGCGTTTGCACGTCTTCGGTTGATTTTTCGGCCAGCACATCGAACGCGCCGAAACGCTGGCGATCAGCGGGGATAGTGTTTTCGCGAACCCATTTGCCATTCACATAGGCATCGAAATTGTCGCCCGGATCGATTTGCGCATCGATGCCTTCGATGCCGACACCCCAGGTGCCGAAATCCATTTCCGGAAGCGGGGCGGGCTCTTCTTGTGCAGCGGCAGGTGCGGCCAGCGCGAGGCCAAGGGCAAGCACCGGCATACTGGCAGTGGTGGCAAGAAATTTGCGGATCATTCGGCAGTCCTCTTTGGAAATTTGTTCTGATTGCGATTGTTTTTATTATTATTTTTGGCAGCCTCTGCCCAAGCAGGGCAAGCGGTTGCTGTCGTTACCGTATCGATTTAGGGCCGATTCTACTCGACACAAGACATTGCGCTTTCCGGGCTGTTTCGGCGCTTCGAACCTGCACCAATGCGTCAGGCGCTTGTCGCAGCCATCGCCTGTTCGTCGAATTGCAGGGAGGCAAGGCGTGCATAAAGCCCGCCAGCCGATGACAGGCTGGTATGATCCCCTACTTCAACAATGCGTCCGGCTTCCATAACGATGATGCGATCTGCTGCGCGGACAGTGGCCAGTCGGTGCGCAATGACCAGCGTCGTTCGGTTCTGCATCAGCACCTCAAGCGCATCCTGCACCAGTTTTTCGCTTTCGGCATCCAATGCGCTGGTGGCCTCGTCCAGCAGCAGGATCGGCGCATCGCGCAGCAAAGCCCGGGCGATGGCCACGCGCTGGCGCTGTCCGCCGGAAAGGCGCGCACCGCCTTCGCCAAGAAATGTGTCGAGACCTTCGGGCAGATCGCGCAGGAAGTCTTCCGCATTGGCATTGCGAGCAGCTTCCCAGATCGCATCTTCGGACGCTTCCCACGCACCATAGCGCAAATTGTCGCGTGCGCTGGAAGCAAACAGGATGCCTTCCTGCGGCACCAGCGCCATACGGCGGCGGATGTCTGCAGGGTCCACCTGCCTCAGCGGCACTCCATCCATCTTGATGGTCCCGCCCTGCGGATCATAGAACCGTTCCGCGAGCTGGAATATCGTGGATTTTCCGGCACCCGACGGGCCTACGATGGCTACTGTCTCACCCGGTTCTATCGTCAGGTTGAAATCGGCTATGGCCTTCTCGCCAAGGCGGGTTGGATAGCTGAACGTGACATTTTCGAACGCCAGTCCCCCGCGCGGCGGCTGCGGCAAGGCTTGCGGGCGAGCAGGCGGGCCGATTTCCGGCTCCGCCCCCAGCAGTTCATTCAGGCGGCTGGCCGCACCTGCACCGCGCAGCAGATCGCCATAAACCTCGGTCAGCGCGCCATATGCGCCAGCTGCAGTGATCCCTGCCAGAATGAAAGCGACGATTGTGCCGCCGCTGATTGTGCCTTCTGTCACCATCAACGCGCCGCGCCACAGCAGCAGAGTGATTGCGCCCATGATCAGCGTAATCAATGTGGCTGTCATTGCCGCACGAATGGCGACGCGCCGCTTGGCGATGGTGAAGGTTTTTTCCACCACGTCACCGAACCGCTGGCCTTCGCGCTGTTCCTGATTGAAGCCCTGCACGATCTTCATCGCAGACAGGGTTTCGGTCGTAATGCCGCCAACATCCGCAACGCTATCCTGACTGCTGCGGCTGACATCGCGCAGGCGCCTGCCGAATACGACGATAGGAACGATAACAACGGGAATCCCGGCCAGCAGCCATATGGCAAGCTGCGGCACCAGCCAGAACAGAAATATCGTGCTGAGCACGGCCATGATCGAATTGCGCAAAGCAATGGAAAGCGTGGTGCCGACCACCTGTTCCACAATCGCTGTATCCGATGTCATCCGGCTGCTGATTTCCTTGGGGCTGTTTTCCTCGAAGAAAGACGGCGAAAGGCGCAGCAGATTGTCATATACCTTGCGCCGGATGTCAGCGACGACGCGTTCTCCGATCCAGCTTACGAAATAGAAGCGGACTGCTGTGCCTACGCCCAGCACTCCGACCAGGACGAACAGGTAACGGAACCACCGATTGATGTCACCCTCTCCGCTAAAGCCGCGATCGATCACCAGCTTCAAGGCATAGGGTATCGCGAGTGACATGACCGCAGCTGTTACCAGCAGCGCAATCATCGCAAAGGTGATTTGCAGCGGGTATTTCTTCGCTTCACGGAAAATCATCCGCAGCGGGCCCAGAGTGCGGGCCGGTTGGGGCCCCTCTGCCTGTCCAGAGTCTTGCTGCTGCGGGTCTTGCTGTTTGGAGGACACCATATTGCATGCCGCCCTACCTCAATCGCGGTGCCCGTCAAGCCAGCCCAAAGGGTAGCCCACGCGATTGCGGGACCCTGACCCATTATGCCGCATTGCAACACGCCGCAGAAACGGGCATGCCGTGCACTATTCATCATCCAATGCGCGCCGCATAAGATAAAAAATGACGCGTATGGGCAGCCGCTGACATGCTTGTGAGTGGCCCAAATGTTCGCAAGGCCGAATTCTTCTTAAGGGACGCAAAGTTTGCTTTATTCCGCATATGAAATGCAAAAAGCCTGGTTCACCTCAGCCGGTAACTGGGCCACCGTAGGCGCCAATTTGCTGGACAATCCGGCTCTGCCGATGGGCTATTTCGGCATGGGCCCTGCCGCTGCCAGCGCGCTGAAGGTTTTTGCCCATCTTTATGAAGATCGCGGCAAGCCTGACTTCAATCTTGAGCCAATCGAGATCGATGGGGAGCTCAAAGCCATTTCCGAAAGCGTCGTGCTGGAAAAGCCGTTTGGCGGCCTGCGCCGGTTCGTGCGCGATGACCTGCCGAAAGACGCGCCGAAGCTGCTGATTGTCGCCCCGATGAGCGGCCACTTCGCCACGCTGTTGCGCGGGACCGTCCACCGCATGACGCAAAACCATCAGGTCTGGATCACGGACTGGACCGATGCGCGGCTGGTGCCGACCGAAGAAGGCCGCTTCGATCTGGACGATTACATCGACTACCTGATTGAATTCCTCCAATTCCTCGGCCCCCAGACGCATATGCTGGCCGTGTGCCAGCCTTCCGTTCCGGCCTTTGCTGCAACGGCAGTGATGGCAGCGGACAAGGACAAGTGCCGCCCCGCTTCGCTCACCATGATGGGTGGCCCGATCGATACGCGCGCCAGCCCGACCAGCGTGAACGACCTGGCGATGAACAAGCCGCTCAGCTGGTTCGAAGACAATGTAATTGCGACTGTGCCGATGAATTATCCCGGTGCGGGCCGCAAAGTCTATCCCGGTTTCCTGCAGCTGGCAGGTTTCATCAGCATGAACCTGTCCGATCACATGCTCAGCCATTATGAAATGTTCAAACACATGACGGTGGGCGATCAGGACAGTGCGGACCGCACGAAAGAGTTTTACGACGAATATCTCTCGGTCTGCGACATGACGGAGGAATTCTACCTCCAGACGATCGAGCATGTGTTCCAGAACCATACCCTGCCCAAGGGCGAATTTATGCACCGCGGCAAAGCGATTGATCCCGATGCGGTGAAGGACACAGCCCTGCTCGCCATCGAAGGTGAGCATGACGATATTTCCGGCATCGGCCAGACGCGCGCCGCGCTGGACCTTGCCGAGCATCTGCCGCTGTCAAAGAAGAAATACCACCTTGCCCGCGACGTGGGGCATTACGGCATTTTCAACGGCAGCAAATGGCGTAATCGCATCGCACCAGTGGTCGATGAGTGGATTGAGGCGCATAATTAAATATTTGCGTCATAAACCCGCATTCGCGGGTTCGTCCTCCCGGCTGTTCCCTCCGCTACGCTACGGGGCCGGTCCGGGCGGGCATTCGCCCTTTGTCGATCGCTGTTCGCGACCGAGACTAGCACAGTCTATCAAATAAGGCGCTGCATTCGGTGCCGACCAGGCACCGACAGAGCGCGACCGCGCGACCGCAGGTGCCCCGCAGCGAAGCGAAGGGAATAGCACCGAGGACGAAGCCGCGGATGCAGCTTCACGAAACAAACCAATCCTACCCTTCGGCAGGATCCTTCTTGGGACCGCCAAACACTCTACGGATCAGCCTCCGCACAGCCAGCATCAGCCCGACTGCGAGTGCCGCCAGAAAAGCCGCCACGCCAGCCGCCGCCCACGGATATTCGTAAACGAACCACAGCAGGCCGACTGTCGCGACATCTTCTGCCGTGGACATGGCGATATTGCTGACAGGTTCGGGGCTGGTGTTGATCGCCGCGCGCGCGCCTGCCTTGCCGCCATGCGCCAGCAAAGCACCGCCGCCGCCCAGCAGGAAGGCGACCACCTGCGTCGCCGGGTCGCCCGGATCGACAATCGCCAATGCCAGCAGCGCGCCGCCGATCGGGCGAACGAAGGTGTGTACCGTGTCCCACGCGCTATCGAGCCATGGCACCTTGTCGGCAAAAAATTCAGCCAGCGCGCCGAAGCCGGCAATGCCCAACACCCACGGATTGGCAAGGACTTGCAGCGATTCCAGATGTTCGGGAAGCGGTACAAACCCGCTGCGCATCGCAAGGCCCGTCGCCAGCACCACGATGTAGAGACGCCAGCCCGCCAGCAGGCTTGCGCTGCCGGCAATGCCGATAATCTCCATTATGCCGAGTGCTGCGATCCCATCCATAGGTGCGGACTATCCAAGGTATTCCGCCACTTGTCGAGAAGGGTCTTGATTTGCGAAGCTAGATGGCCAGCAAGCTGGCCCCGCTGCGGGCGGGCGTTCGCCCTATGTCGGTCGCTGGTCGCGCCCGAGACTTGCAACTGCTTAGGATTGAAGCGCTGAAATCGGTGCCGACCAGGCAACGACAAAGCGTGACCACGCGCCCGCAGGTGCCCCGCAGCGCAGCGAAGGGAATAGCACCGAGGATGCAGGCGCGGATGCGTCTGCCTAAAACAAATAATCCGGCTTCACGAAACCAACGACACCTCACGGTTATGCGCCAGCCGTTTCGCCACTGCCGATGGTTCAAACCCTTTGCGCTTCAATCGCCACTGGCTCCACAAGGCGCATTGCATCGCGATCAGGATGAACACGAAGGACTGGAAGGCAATGCCCACAAACAGCGCGCCGACAAGGAAGATAATCTGCGCATGCTGAAGCGCAGTGGCGAGATCGTGCATGAAAACGTCGCGGTCATCATGCTTTGGCCCTTCACGCCAGCGTATCCGCTCCATCTGCAAAAGGCCAAGACCTTGCAGGGCCAGCCACAGGAACAGGCCGATCCAGCCCTGCTCCCCCAGCACTTCGAAATAGGATGAATGATAGGCGCGCGCTTCGTCCGTTACTTCGGTGTAAGTGATCTGGCGGTTGTTTCCCTCACCCGTCACTTGCGGCAGATCATAGGTGAAGCTGTTGCCGCGGTAGGCATCAAAGCCGCCGCCATTCGGATTGGTGAGCGCATAATGGTAAGTCCATTTCCACACCTCGATGCGGGTGGATGCGCTTTCGTCAGAGCGGAAGCCGGTTATTGTTTCCATTCGCTCGACAAATTCGGCGGGCAGGAAAGGCAGAGAAGCGGCCAGGGCCACCCCTGCCATTCCGGCAAACAGGAAGCGATGCCGGACCTGCCGCATCATCAGAACGCCAAAAACCGCGATGCAGACAAGGCCAGTGCGGGCATTTGTGCCGATAGGGATCAGCATGCAGGCGAAGATCAGCGCAATGGCAAAGGTCCAAACCATCCAGTTCGGCGGGAAAATCGTGCCGCGCCGGGCCAGAAACAGCACCAGCGGAATGGTCGCAATGGCGGCAGTCGACATGATGGAGCCTTCGTAAAGGCCCGAATCCATGTCCACCAGCATGGTCAGCGTGCCGTACCCCCCGCCGCCGAAGACCGTCTTCATTCCGCCATTGATCGCATTCGCGCCAATGGACAGGACAAACACAACCACCGCTGCCTCCAACCGCAGACGGGTGCGCAGGGCCAGCGGAAGGAAGGCGGCAAAGAACATGCCTTTCCAGACCCAGTCCCATTTCTGCCACGCAAATTCCTGAAAGACCGCGCCCAATGTGGTGTAGCCGCACCACACCAGCAGCGCGGCGATAATAGCCTGACGCAAGGTGAAGCGGCTGCCTTCCTTGCTATCCAGCACGACATATCCGGCAAAGGCGGCAATGAATGTCACCAGCGAAAGGTGCAGACTGCGGATGACGCCCCAACCGATCAGCTGCGGCGAAACGATATCGACGTAGATATACAATAGCACCCACAGGAATGGACGTTTGAAGCCCATCAGCAGGATGGCGGTGATAAAGATCAGCAGGACGATATCACGCATCGCCGTTCGCCCCGCTATCGCCGGGAGCCAAATTTTCGCGGTTTTTCAGCCATGGCCGCTCTGGCGCAGCCGCAGCCGCGGTATCGGTGTCCAGATCGTCCCGCATCAGCAAACGCCAGGCGGCGACCATGATCAGGCCGTGCGTAAGCGCGATGGAGAAATAGTCGATCAAGGATAAGGTCCGGTAGCTTGTGAAGTCCCGCCATAGGGCCAAGCTCTTGACGGTGCGTTAAGCACAATCCGTTTAAGAGCCGCGGAATGACACGGATTCTGCACGTTCTCGACCATTCCCTGCCGCTCCACAGCGGCTACACCTTCCGCACGCGCGCCATCCTAACGGCGCAGCAGGCGCTCGGGCTGGAAGTGCGCGGCATCACCGGCCTGCGCCACGGAGCAGGCGGGCCTGCAGTAGAAACAGTGGACGGCTTCACCTTCCACCGCACACCGGGCGCGGCAAGTGGCCCTGCAGGCCTGAAGGAGTGGCGCGAAATTGGCGCGCTGGCCGATGCCATCGTTGCATTGGCGCAGGAATGGCGACCTGATGTGCTGCATGCCCACTCGCCCGCGCTGGACGGGCTTGCCGCAGTGCGCGCCGGTAAAAAGCTGGGCATTCCCGTAGTCTATGAAATCCGTGCTTTCTGGGAAGATGCCGCTGTCGGCAATCTAACAACGCAGGAAGGGTCAGTGAAATACCGCCTTACCCGCCAGCTTGAAAACATGGCGGTCGCAGGCGCGGATGCGGTGATGACGATCTGCCAGGGCCTGAAGGACGATCTCGTCTCGCGCGGCGTGGCGGAAAGCAAGATCGGCATCATGCCCAATGGCGTGGACCTGACCATGTTCGGCAAGCCGGCCGCGAGGGATGCTGCCCTGGCGCAGGAACTTGGCATGGGTGATGGCCCAGTGATCGGCTTTATCGGCAGCTTCTATGATTATGAAGGGCTGGACGATCTGATCGCCGCCATGCCCATGCTCGTCGAACGCCATCCCGGTGCGCGCCTGCTGATGGTGGGCGGCGGACCGATGGGTGACGCATTGAAAACGCAGGCAGAGGCATCGCCGGTCGCCGATGCAATTCGCTTCACCGGCCGCGTGCCGCATTCCGAAGTGGAGCGGTATTACGCGCTTACCGATGTGATGGCCTATCCGCGCAAGAAAAGCCGCCTGACCGATCTTGTGACCCCGCTCAAACCACTTGAAGCGATGGCGCAAATGAAGCTGGTGGCCGCAAGCGATGTCGGGGGGCACCGCGAATTGATGACGCACGGCGACACCGGCGTATTGTTCACACCGGACGATCCGGCCGCCTGTGCTGCGGCCCTGGCGGACCTCATCGACCGCCGCAGCGAATGGGGTGTAATCCGCGCCCGCGGCCGCGCCCACGTTCAGAACAATCACGATTGGCACCGCAATGCAGAACGTTATCAGAGCGTTTACCAAGTGCTGTTAGGCCCCGAAATCAACAGCCGGACTTGCGCCGCCGCCTGATCCTCAGGTGGCAGTGAAATCGGGCGCAAAACAGGACTTTATCGTGGCATCAATCCCGTTGGATCAGAACGAAGGCAAGAGCAGGGTCGGCGGGAAACCGCCTGTCAGCGCACATCCTGCTTTCCCGGCGATTGTCGCTTTGTGGTTTGCAGCATTGCTTGGCATTGGCACGCTGATCGTTCCCGTACAGCTGATTGAGCAGTTCATATCTGCCACCGGAATTGCGGGCGTGGTCTCTTCCGCAGCACCGCCGCTGGGCTTCACTGCGCGCGCCGCCATCGCATTGGTAGCAACAATTCTGGGCGCTTTGCTGGGGCTTTTCGCCGCGCGCCGCATGACTGTGCGCACCAAGGCGCCATTTGCCATTGCTCGCAAGGACAGCGGAATGCGCGCGCTCAATCCGGTTGAAGATCTTGACGATGACTTCCTCGATGCCGATTTGCCGCCGCTGCGCGAAACGCCGCCGCCGTCTGGCCGCCGCCGTTCATTGGCCATTGCAGAGGACGAAACCCGGAGCGATTTCCTGGAACTCGCTCCGCTACCCGGTAATGCGGCCAATCGTGATTTGCAGGACGATGCGCTGGAACTGGATGCGGAATATCTCTCTGAGGATGATCTGGAAGATGACCCGGTACAAGATGGCCTCGACCAGGCACCTGTAAGGCAGGAATTCATGCCGTCAGCTCCGGTCCCGCAGAGCATGGACGATCTGATCGCTGAAGAACTGGCAGCACAGGCAGATGGTAGCGAACCCCCATTGGAAATTGCCAGCGTTGCTATCGCGCAACCGGTCCATGCCAATACCGGCGCGAAGCCGCTGGCGTTTTCACCCCCTTCCCTCGCCCGTCAGGCCGAAGCGGAGTCCGGGGCATTCACAAATTCCGAGACCATGCCGTTTGAAGCGGCCCATTCCGAAGAAACATTCGTCGAACAGGCCGATGGGCCTGATCAGGACGCAGAACCAACAAATGAGGTTAGTGTGCCAGAAACACCCACTTTCGACGACGGCGAAGCGACCCGCCATGAAATTCCTGCTGCGTTTGGCGAACTGCCCCACGACGGCGCAGATCATGAAAAAACTGCCAGTCAGGCCGCCACCGGCGAGGATACCGTCGGCCTGGTCCAGCTTGTCCAGCAGCTGGGCAGCACATTGGAAAAGCATCGCGAATGGAGCGCCCAACGCGCCGCAGCCGCGCAGATCGACGCTGAATTTGCTGCAAAAGCAGAAGTAGAGGCCGGTCCCGCTGCAGAGGCAGTGTCCGGCAATGTTGAAATCACGCAGGAATTTTCTCCTGCCGCGCCGGACGATGCGGCAGAAGCAATGGCTGCCTATTTCGGCAAGCCGGCCGAACCTGCTCAACAGCTGGAAGAGGCAGAGCCCGACGAACCTGCACCTGTTGCAGGCTCCAGTTATCAGCCTTTTGCCGGCATGGGGCGCCTGACGGTGGTTGACGATGAAGATAGCGACGTTGACGACAACGAGATGAACGAACTCGCTGCATCGTTCTCGCTCTCGATAGGCAGCAAGATCCGGGACGATGCGGCCGGGCAAGCCCCATCTCCGCGTCCGTCGTTCGACATTCCGCCTGGATATATCGCCGCAAGTGCTGACGATGAAGCCGGCGTGGCCGAAGCAGCTGAGGCCGCCGCACCCGCGCCTGCGTCACAGCCGGCAAGTGATGCGAGCTATCGCTCTCTTTCGCAGATAAACAATCCCTTCAAGCGGTCTGCGGAAGAATTCGTGCGCGTCGAAGAGCCGGAATCCGAAGCCGGATCGAACGAGCCTGCCGTACTGTTCCCCAACCAGCAATCGCACAAACCTTCGGCAGGCAGCCCGGCAGACGCATCTGCGACCAGCAAGTCTCGCGCTTTTGATCCGCCTTCCGGCGAACCAGCGCCAGCTTCCCCGTTCGCGCCTGTACCCGCAGCACCAACAGCGGCGCGCAATCCGGCAGCGCATGAAGACAATGAACAGGCCTTGCGCGCTGCGCTGATGAACCTGCAACGAATGGCCAAATGAACAGGCCAGATCGACCGGCCAGCAAAAGCGTCTCACCAGGCTGGTAATACCGCAATCGTGCCGCATTCTTGTGCGGCGCAACAAAACTTGCAAATTTCGCTTCCTGTCGCCATTACGTCCTCTCGCGACATTTTCGTGCAGTCTTGGGCTGTTGATTCGCGTTTCGTTACCGATGAAACCGGTTCCGAAGCGCGGTTAGCATCCGCCTCAAGGCTTGGCGAGCAACAGGAAGAATTGAAGATTGACCGAGTTTTCAGCCGAGTTTCCAGCAGCCCAGGGTCTGTATAATTCCGTAAATGAACATGATGCCTGCGGAGTGGGCTTTGTTACCCATATCAAGGGCGTGAAATCGCATGCGATTGTAACGCAGGCGCTGGAAATTCTCGCCAACCTGGATCATCGCGGCGCCGTTGGCGCAGACCCGTTGCTGGGTGACGGCGCGGGCATTTTGATGCAGATCCCGGACAAGCTCTATCGCAAATGGGCGAAGACTGAAGGCCTGACGCTGCCGCCGCCGGGCGATTACGCTGTGGCGATGTGTTTCTTGCCGCAGGATGATGCCGCGCGGGATTTCATAACCGGACAGTTTGAAAAATTCGTTGCCAAAGAAGGACAGACGCTGATCGGCTGGCGCGATGTGCCCACAACGGAAACCGGGCTGGGCAAGGCCGTGCTCGCTTCCATGCCGATGATCCGCCAATGTTTTATCGCCCGCGGCGAAAATTGCGCCGATCAGGACGCTTTCGAACGCAAGCTGATCGTGATCCGCAAACAGACGCAGAACCCGCTGGCCGAGCTGGCTGAAAAGCACAGCATGCCGGAACTGACCAAGCTTTACATGCCCAGCTTCTCCAGCCGCACGGTCGTGTACAAGGGCCTGCTGCTCGCCACGCAGGTTGGCAGTTTTTACGACGATCTGCGCGACCCGGATTGCGAAAGCGCCCTCGGCCTTGTCCACCAGCGTTTCAGCACCAACACTTTCCCCAGCTGGCGACTTGCCCAGCCGTTCCGGATGATTGCCCACAATGGCGAAATCAACACGGTGCGCGGCAATGTGAACTGGATGAACGCCCGCCGCCGCACGATGGAAAGCGAACTGCTTGGCGCTGACCTTGATAAGCTGTGGCCGATTGTGCCGCACGGGCAAAGCGACACCGCCTGCCTCGACAATGCGCTCGAATTGCTGCTGCTGGGCGGATACAGCCTCGCGCACGCCATGATGATGCTGATCCCGGAAGCCTGGGCACGCAATCCGCTGATGGATGCGAAACGCCGCGCTTTCTATGAATATCATGCAGCCTTGATGGAACCGTGGGACGGCCCCGCCGCTGTCGCCTTCACCGATGGCCGCCAGATTGCCGCCACGCTGGACCGCAACGGCCTGCGTCCTGCGCGTTACTGCGTCACCAAGGACGATCTGTGCATTCTTGCTTCCGAAAGCGGCGTGTTGCCGGTTCCGGAAGAAGATATCGTGCGCAAATGGCGGCTGCAGCCGGGCCGCATGTTGCTGATCGATCTGGAAGAAGGCCGCATCATCGAGGACGAGGAGCTGAAAGCGCAGCTCGCCGCGGCCCATCCCTACGAAGAATGGCTGGATGCAGCGCAATACAAGCTGCGCGATCTGGAAGCGATAGAAACCGATGAAGAAGCGGTGCAGGAAAACGAAGTCAGCCTGCTCGATCGCCAGCAGGCCTTTGGCTACACGCAGGAAGACATCTCCCGCTTCCTGGAACCCATGGCCATATTGGGCGAAGATCCCATCGGCTCCATGGGCACAGATACGCCGATTGCCGTGCTATCGAAGCGTCCGCGCCTGATTTACGATTATTTCAAACAGAACTTTGCGCAGGTTACCAATCCGCCGATCGATCCGATCCGCGAGGAACTGGTGATGAGCCTGCTGACCATGGTCGGCCCGCGCCCCAATCTGCTGGGCCGCGATGCAGGCACGCACAAGCGGCTCGAAATCAGCCAGCCAATCCTGACCAACAGCGGGATGGAGAAAATCCGTTCCGTTGAAACCGTGCTGGACGGAGCTTTCCGGACCGCCACCATCGACATAACGTGGGATGCCGAGGCCGGGGCCGAAGGTCTCGAAATGGCGATCAAGGAAATGTGCTGGGCCGCTACAGAGGCGGTGCTGCAGGACAAGAACATCCTGATCCTGTCTGACCGCAAGCAAGGGCCTGACCGTATTCCCATGCCCGCTTTGCTTGCCACAGCAGCCGTGCATCACCAACTGACCCGGCAGGGCCTGCGGATGCAGACCGGCATCGTCGTGGAAACCGGCGAAGCGCGCGAAGTGCACCATTTCTGTGTTCTGGCAGGGTACGGCGCGGAAGCGATCAACCCCTATCTCGCGTTCGAAACGCTGGAAGATATCCGCGCCAGAAAGGCCCCTGAACTTTCCACCGAGGAGGTGGAGAAAAACTACATCAAGGCGGTCGGCAAGGGCATCCAGAAGGTCATGTCCAAAATGGGCATCAGCACCTACCAGTCATATTGCGGCGCGCAGATTTTTGATGCGGTTGGCCTGTCATCTGAATTTATCGAGCAATATTTCACCCGCACCGCCACCACCATCGAAGGCATCGGCCTTGCCGAAGTGGCGCAGGAAACCGTGCGCCGTCACGCGGCAGCTTACGGCGACAATCCGATTTACCGCAACATGCTGGATGTCGGCGGCATCTACCAATATCGCCTTCGCGGCGAGGAACATGCGTGGACGCCCGCCAATATCGCGCAATTGCAGCACGCCGTGCGCGGTGACAAATGGGACCAGTACGAAGAATTCGCGAAATCGATCAATGAACAGGCCGAACGCCTGCTGACCATTCGCGGGCTGATGACACTGAAGAAAGCGGACGAGCCGATCCCGCTGGACGAGGTCGAGCCAGCCGCCGAAATCGTCAAACGTTTCAGCACCGGCGCGATGAGCCTTGGCTCCATCAGCCATGAAGCACATTCGACCATGGCAATCGCGATGAACCGCATCGGCGGACGTTCGAACACCGGCGAAGGCGGGGAAGAACCGTTCCGCTTCCAGCCGATGGACAATGGCGATTCCATGCGCAGCCGGATCAAGCAGGTTGCCTCCGGCCGCTTTGGCGTGACGACAGAATATCTCGCCAATTCGGACGATATCCAGATCAAGATGGCGCAAGGTGCAAAGCCCGGCGAGGGCGGCCAGCTGCCCGGTCACAAGGTGGACAAACGCATCGGCAAGGTGCGCCATTCCACGCCGGGCGTGGGCCTCATTTCGCCGCCGCCGCACCACGATATCTACTCGATCGAAGATCTGGCACAGCTGATCCATGATCTGAAGAATGTTAACCCTGCTGCGCGCATCTCGGTCAAGCTCGTGTCCGAAGTGGGCGTGGGCACGGTGGCCGCTGGCGTATCAAAGGCGCGCGCCGATCACGTCACGATTTCCGGATACGAAGGCGGTACGGGCGCATCCCCGCTCACCAGCCTGACGCATGCCGGTTCACCTTGGGAAATCGGTCTTGCCGAAACCCAGCAGACGCTGCTGCTGAACGATCTGCGCAGCCGCATTGCGGTGCAGGTCGATGGCGGCCTGCGTACAGGCCGCGATGTGGCGATTGGCGCCTTGCTGGGCGCGGACGAGTTCGGCTTTGCCACCGCCCCGCTGATTGCGGCGGGCTGCATCATGATGCGCAAGTGCCACCTCAACACCTGCCCAGTTGGTGTTGCCACCCAGAACCCGGAACTGCGCAAACTGTTTGTCGGCACGCCGGAACATGTGATCAATTACTTCTTCTTCGTGGCCGAGGAACTGCGCAGCGTGATGGCCGAAATGGGCTTCCGCACGGTGCAGGAAATGATTGGCCGGGTGGACCGGATCGACATGAACCGCGCCATCCACCACTGGAAGGCAGACGGCGTGGACCTTTCCCGCCTGCTGCACAGCGTGGACGTGCCGGAAGGCAAAAAGCCGTACCAGACCGAAGTACAGGACCACGGCCTTCACGCTGCGCTCGACAATGAACTGATCGAAGCGTGCCAGCCTGCCATCCAGGCCGGCGAAACTGTACAGCTCGACCTGCCGATCAAGAACCTCAACCGCACCACTGGCGCGATGCTGTCCGGCGTTATCGCCAAGGCGCATGGCCATGCCGGTCTGCCGGTCGATACGATCCGCGTGAACTTCACCGGCACGGCGGGGCAAAGCTTTGCCGCGTGGCTGGCGCATGGCGTTACGCTGGATCTGGTCGGCGATGCCAATGACTATGTCGGCAAGGGCCTGTCAGGCGGCCGTGTGATCGTGCGCGCGCCCGAGGCTGCGGGCCGTGACCCGCTCGACAATATCATTGTCGGCAACACCGTTCTGTACGGCGCGATTTCGGGCGAAGCTTATTTCTGCGGCGTCGCGGGTGAACGTTTCGCAGTGCGCAATTCGGGTGCGATTGCGGTTGTCGAAGGCAATGGCGATCATGGTTGTGAATATATGACCGGCGGCGTTGTGATGGTACTTGGCAAAACCGGGCGCAATTTCGCTGCCGGAATGAGCGGCGGCATCGCCTATGTGTACGATCCGGACGGCGCGTTTGAACAGCACTGTAATATGGCGCAGGTCGAACTGGAAAAGATCGACGCCTCGGCAGAGGATCCCGAAGGAACGGGCTTGCCGCAGCAACGCCCCTCCACCGTGGATGATCTGGGCATGGGCGATCCGCTGTATCACGATGCGGCGCGCATCAGGATATTGCTGGAACGACACAAGCTGCACACCGGATCAGCACGTGCCACCGCGCTGCTGAATGATTTCGAAAACACGCTGGGCCACTTTGTCAAAGTGATGCCCACCGATTACCGCCGCGCATTGAAGCAGCTTGAGGCAGAGCGCGATTCTGCCGCCTCGGTCGCAGCGGAATAAGGGTCAGATACGATGGGTAAAGAAACAGGTTTCCTCGAAATTGACCGCGAAGAGCTTGAATATGACGATCCCAAGGAACGGGTGAAGCATTACAAGGAGTTTGCGATTCCCCCGGGCGAGGAGCGGCTGAAAAACCAGGCCGCGCGCTGCATGAACTGCGGCATCCCCTATTGTCACAACGGCTGCCCGGTGAACAACATCATCCCGGACTGGAACCATCTGGTCTATGAGGGCGATTGGCGAAACGCACTGGAAGTGCTGCATTCGACCAACAATTTCCCTGAATTCACCGGCCGCATCTGCCCTGCTCCCTGCGAGGCGAGTTGCACGCTGAACATCACCGACCAGCCGGTCACCATCAAGAACATCGAACGTGCCATCGTCGATCGCGGGTGGAGCGAAGGCTGGATCAAGCCGCAGGTGCCTGCAACGCAGACCGGCAAAAGCGTGGCGGTAGTCGGCTCTGGCCCTGCCGGGATGGCCTGCGCGCAACAATTGGCGCGTGCGGGACATTCGGTAACGGTCTTTGAAAAGAGCGACCGCGTTGGCGGTCTGATGCGATACGGCATTCCCGATTTCAAGATGGAGAAAAACCAGATCAACCGCCGCGCGGTGCAGATGGAGGCAGAAGGCGTCACTTTCCGCACCAGCACCGAAGTGGGCGTGGATATCTCGATGAAATCGCTGAAGGAAAACTTTGATGCAGTGGTACTTTCGGGCGGCGCGGAACATCCGCGCGTGCTGGAAATTCCCGGCGCAGAACTGCCCGGTGTGCGCCTTGCGATGGAATTCCTCACCCAGCAGAACAAGCGCAATGCGGGCGACGATGAAACACGCGCCGCACCGCGGGGATCGCTAACGGCGACCGGTAAGCATGTGATCGTGATCGGCGGCGGCGACACTGGCAGCGACTGTGTCGGCACATCCAATCGGCAGGGCGCGAAGACCGTCACCCAGATTGAAATCATGCCGCAGCCCCCGGCGCATGAAAACAAGCTGATGACATGGCCCGACTGGCCCATGAAGCTGCGCACTTCCTCCAGCCATGAAGAAGGTGTGGAGCGGGACTGGGCCGTGCTGACCAAGGAAGTGGAGAGCAAGGACGGCCAGGTCACCGGCCTCAAATGCGTCCGTGCCGACTGGTCCGAAGGCAAATTGCGGGAAGTGCCCGGCAGCGAGTTCACCCTGCCAGCCGACCTCATCCTGCTCGCCATGGGCTTCCTCGGCCCGCGCAAGCAGGGCATGATCGATCAGGCAGGTATTGATCTGACAGCGCGCGGCAATGTCGATGCAAATACGCATGATTATCGCACCAGCGATCCTGACGTGTACGCATGCGGCGATATGCGGCGCGGACAAAGCCTTGTCGTCTGGGCCATCCGCGAAGGCCGCCAATGCGCCGCCAGCGTGGACGAGGCACTGATGGGGGTCACGCAGCTACCGCGGTAAGCCGGGACAGCACTGAAAATTCCTTGGGAGGATAGGCGCTCGATTGCTCTGCGCTTCTCTCCGTGGCGAGAAGAGCGCTTACCTGGGCGGTTGGTCAGGTGGCCTATCTGTTTCCCTCGAACTCCCTAGGAACGCAGCAGGGGCTGCGTCAGGCAGTGCGGTCCGCCATGCCAGTTCCACAATTCCCGACCCGGAAAAACGTCCACGGCCAAGCCATCGGCGGCAAGCGCGGCAATTGTTGCAGGATTGCCGTCGTAAGCGATCACACGGCCGGGCACGGCTTGCACCACATTGGATGCCTGCCGTCTTTGTTCGGGATAGGTCACGCTCATGAAGTGGGCAAAAGCATCTGCATCATTATCGGGAACAGGACCGCCTGTATTGGTTACGCGGTAACCTTGCGAGCGGCAGAAATCGACAAGCTTCATATCTGCAATCGCCGTGCGCTCTCCTGAGCCTGCGGCATATCGCGTTAATGTGCCGATGCCCTTGAGCAATTCCAGTCCCTTCTCGGCATCTTCGCGCGACAGGATCGACTGGCGAACTGCGCCGCGAATATAGCGAGACAGGGGCCCTGTCTCGCTATATTCGGCCTCGAACACGTAGGGCAGTGCAAGAGCATGCTGCGGCCCGACGAGCGTAAAGCTGGTATCGAGATGGAGGAACAGCGTGCGCAGCGGATCGGATGTGCGCGCTTCCCCGGCTTGCCATTCGCGCAGGAACGGATCCGCGCCGATCTGTACCGTGTAAACGTTCATTCCCAACGCTCGGGCAAGCGCGGGAGCAGCGTCTGGCGACGTTCGGTTACCAACACCAAGGAACATGGTGTTGCGATCGACAACGATGGCATCGCCACCTTCGATGATGAAACCCTCCTCAACCGCATCCAATGCGATCGGCACCTCTGCCAGCATGGGGGAATGGCGATAGAGAAAGCGCAAAAGAGCATTCTCGCGCCCTCGTCGGGGCGAGCTCGAATTGCATATGACCAATCCGGCAGGCGTCATGAACGCGCTGTCACGGGTCCAGATCGCGGACCCGAAATCGTCAACGAAGTGATCGTAATTTCCCGATCCATCGAGGCGATAAAGCCAGTCTTTGTCGTGTCCCATCACGGTTTCGGCAGTGACTTCTCGCGGATTGCGGCCAAGCCGGGGAAAGGCAGCATCGATCCAGGTCTCCCAAATCCCGCTGGACAAGGTTGCCTCACGCGCGGCGTTCAAGGCGTCGGTAATTTCTATGACTTCCGCGCCGCTCTGGCGCAGGATGGCGTTCAGGGCCGCATGTTGCGCCTCGGCCGCGACAGGATCGAAATCAATTCCCGGAATAAGGTCCCGGCTGATCTGGCTGGTGATGCCACCCATCGCGCGCCTGCTGTGAACAAGAACGCTGTCCAGCTTTCCGATATCAGATTGGAGCGGAAAACCCGGCGCAGATTGCGCAGCCAGCGGTATGGAAGAAGCCGCCAGTGCTGTTGCCGCCGTAGCGCCGCTCCCTGCCAGAAATTCTCGTTTCGAAATTTGCATCCGTAATGTCCCCCCAAAATCGACCCGCGCCCGAAGCTAGCCTAATGCTCCCCAAGCACAAGCTGCGCCCGTCTTCTCGCTGCGCACGACCATTTAACTGGCACCTGCACATCGCACACACTGGGCCTCGCTTGGGTCATTGCGCAAGCGGCCCTCCGCTTCCAGCACCGCAAGCTGATCCAGCTCTTCCAGTCGCGCAGCAAGTGCGGTGCGGGCTTCTTTCTCGGTCATTTTGGGCGCAGCTTTCCTACATCGGGCCGCTTTGTCAAAGCGCAGGCATGATTGCATCGCCAGCCCCGCCGAAAATTGCCTGGCAAAGTGTAACCCTGCCCATTTTCGCCATTCATCTATTTATTACAGGTATTTGGGATAGAATATCCCGGGTTACACAGTGTAACCTTTGTCACCTTCTCATCGGTGTGGAGGATACGTCAAAGCCGCCAGTCGATGGTGTCGCGGCCATTTTCTCCCAGAAACGAATTCGCCTTGGAGAACGGGGCAGAGCCGAAGAAGCCGCGATAGGCGGACAGCGGACTGGGGTGCGGGCTTTTGATCAGCAAATGGCGGCCGTTTTCGTGCAAGGCTGCAATCCGTCCGGCCTTCGCCTGCGCATGGCTGCCCCACAGAATGAACACGCTGGGCGCCTCGCGCTCCGCCACGGCGGCAACGCAGGCATCGGTAATTGCATCCCAGCCCTTTTTGGCATGACTACCCGCCCGCCCCAGTTCCACCGTCAGCGAATTGTTGAGCAGCAAGACGCCCTGCCGCGCCCAGCTTTCCAGATTGCCGTGACCGGGCCGCGCAATGCCAAGATCGCTTTCCAGCTCCTTGAAGATATTCACCAGCGATGGCGGCGGCTTTACGCCTTCGGGCACGGAAAAGCTCAGCCCATGCGCTTGGGCCGCGCCGTGATAGGGGTCCTGCCCGAGGATCACGACTTTCACAGTTTCAAGCGGCGTAAGCTCCAGCGCTCTCAGCCGTGTGCCGCGCGGCGGATAGATTTGCTTGCCCGCATCCTCCTCCGCCCGCAACCAGCCTCCCAGCTCGCGCGCCTCTGCCGTGGCCAGCGCCGGTTCGAGCACAGATGCCCAGCTTGCAGGAATACTTTCACTCACGCTGCATGGTTTAGGCCAGACAAACAGGAGCGCAAAGCCGCCCTTCCCTCCAATCCCCAATCCGCCTAAAGGCTGTTCCACAATGACTGTACATTATCATGAAGAAGACCTGCCCGCAGGCGTACTCGCAGATGGCCCCGTTGCCGTCGATACCGAAACCATGGGCCTTGTCACCACGCGTGACCGGCTGTGCGTTGTCCAGATCAGCGATGGCAAAGGCGATGAGCACCTGGTGCGCTTTGCCAATGGCAGCGCCTATGATGCGCCCAATCTGAAAGCTGTTCTGGCCGATCCTGCGCGGGTGAAAATCTATCACTTTGCGCGTTTCGATCTGGCCGCGATCGAGCATTATCTGGGCGTCGAAGCCAGCCCCGTATTCTGCACGAAGATCGCCAGCAAGATGACCCGCACCTACACCGACAGGCACGGACTGAAGATGATCGTGTCGGAATTGCTGGGCGAGGATATTTCCAAGCAGCAGCAATCTTCCGATTGGGGCGCGCCGGAATTGAACGATGCGCAGCGCGAATATGCCGCATCCGATGTGCGTTATCTGCACCGCTTGCGCGATGTGCTGACTGAACGGCTGGAGCGTGAAGGCAGGCTGGAAATGGCGCAGGCGTGCTATGATTTCCTGCCCACCCGCGCCCGCCTTGATGTGGCCGGCTGGGCTGACAGCGACATTTTCAGCCATATGTAAAATTGCCCGCTTTCAGGAGCACATAGCTTGCGGAAATGACAATTGCTGCCGATCAGATGCGCACCAGGCGCCAGGCTTTTGCCGCACCGGGCAGCGCGCTTGACCGGATCGTGCGCCTGCTTGCGATTGGATTGCCTGCCCTGGTTGGCGTCGTAGCGGCACTGATGGTTATCACGCCCCTGTCTCCGCGCGGCGAAATCAGCTTCCTGCTGGACCGCAACAAGGTGGCGATGGCTGACGACAGGATGCGCGTGGACGATGCCATGTACCGCGGGCAGGACCGGCGGGGCCGTCCCTTTTCGCTCAATGCCGGTGAAGCCGTACAACGCAGCAATGCCGTGCCCCAGGTCGAGATGAAGGATCTGGTCGCGCGGATCGTGCTGCCGGAAGGACCAGCGATCCTGTCCGCTTCTGCCGGCACATATGCCATTGATGATGAACAGGTGCGCGTTCCCGACATCGTGCAATTTACAGCTTCTGACGGTTACGAGATGTCCGCTCGCAATGTGACGATCGATCTCGCAAACCGCAGCTTGTTCGGGCAGGGCCGCGTCAGTGGAGAAGTGCCGGCAGGCCGGTTTTCTGCAGATTCCATGCGGGCGGATCTCAATGCACGCACCATCACTCTTGAAGGCAATGCCCGCATGACCATGGTTCCCGGCCAGTTGCGTCTGCCGAGCGGTATGTAATGAAGGCGACTGAAATGACCGAGACCACACAGACGCATCCGATCACACCGCGCGCAGGCCTGCGTAAGCTTGCCATTCGCGGGCTTTTTGCCGGGCTGCTTGCGGGTACAGCCAGTGCTTTTGCGTTCGGTTCATCGGCCGAAGCGCAGAATATTGCCGGTTTGAGCGCAAACACGCCTGTCACATGGTCGGCAGATTTCGGCCAGTTGCAGGATCGGCAAAACCGCGTCGTTCTTTCGGGCAATGTCATTATCGAGCAAGGCGATCTGCGACTGACGGCAGAGCGCACCACCATCGCCTACACCGATGCAGGCACTCTGCGTATCCAGCGGATCGATGCGACCGGTGGTGTAATCGTCACACGCGGATCAGAGCGGGCGCGAGGCGATGCAGCAGTTTATGATTTCAATCGCCGGGTGATTGTTATGTCCGGCGGCGTTGCTCTCAATCGCGGCACCGACAGGCTTGATGGCGGGCGACTGACGATTGATCTCAATACCGGCGTATCCAGCGTGGATGGCGCGGGTTCGCGGCCAGCCGATGGCCAGAATGCCGGGCGGGTTTCAGGAACCTTTGCGGTCCCTGAAAGCGATTAATCCGGGCAAATTTCCCGGAGGCGCGCGGCGGGGACGGTTTGACCCTCGCGCTCGTAGCGCTGGATGATGTTCCGTAGCCGGCCGCAATTGATGCTTGCGCCCAGCTCTTCTGCCATTGCCAGTGTCGCTGCAAAGTCTTGGGCCGGCATCGTGGTTCCCAACTGCCGCACAGCGTTGTCCTGCCAGTGGCCGGGCGCGGCATACTGCCGGGCAAAGGCAGCTTGCCCCTCCTGCGTTGTCGTCAACCGGGCCGCCAGATCGAGCGCAAAATCGCGGGCGGACCCTGTTGCAAGCAGTGCTGCAATGCGCTGCGCAGCGCGATCATATTCGCCCTGTTCAAGCGCCGCCTGCGCCACCGCCTGCTGGATGATTGGCGCGCGCCAACCGCGTGTGCTGGCCGCCTCTATCGCGGCGATTGACTGATCATTCTGCTCGTTCATCGCGGCAGCGATTGCAAACAGGGCTAGATTCTCCGCTGGCAGAGGACGAGCTGCAACGAGAGCCTTCGCCTCCGCAATTGCCCGATCTGGCTGCTGCGCTGCAATGGCCTGACGCGTGCGCTGTTCGGCTGCAAATCCGGAGAATGCGGGCGGAACCAAGGATGCGAGGTGCGGCGTAAAGCGCGCCGACCGGTCGATCTGCGCAAACCCCGTGACAATACCAATGGCTGCAAGAACAGCCCACCAGGCAAACCGCCCGATCATCGCACCTCATCCCGTTCACGCACAAGCATCACGATCAGTAGCGCAGCAAAGCACAGCAATGTCTGATTGCGCAGAGGATAGTCGATCAATGACTGAAGCGCGATGCATGCTATGCCCACGCCCGCCGCTAGCGGCATCCACGGATTTGGCGACGACCGCCGCGGAATTGCGTTAGTCGCGCACCATGCCAGCCATGCCATCCCCAGTACCAAAGCCGCGAGGCCGCCCTCTATGGCTATTTCCAGCCAATCACTATGCGCGCGTCCTGCTTTGCGCGGCGATATGTATTCCAGTGATTCATGCAATTGGAATACTTCATCAAACGTGCCCATCCCGCTCCCGACAGGCCAGTACTGCCCGGCAGCATAGGTGCCGTCGTCCCACATTTCGGGTCGGTCTGCAGCCCCGGCAGAAAAGCGATCGAGGCTATCGGCAATGCGGCCGCCCGACAGGAAAGAAGTGCCTAGAACGGTGCCCAACAACGCCAAACCGGCCAGGGCCATGATGATCGTACGGGCTTTGGGGGCATCGCCGGCATCGCGGCGGCGCAGCAAGTCGAACCCCAGACGGAACAACAAAAATGCGCCAACCAAGGCTCCGATCGCCATGCCTGAACGTGACTGCGTCAGGATTACCGCGAGTGCAAAAAGAGAAGCAGCGGCTCCTGCAATCCAAATCCACAGTGGAGATTTTGGTCGCGGCATGCCGGCCAATAGCGCAAGAGCGAGCACAAACAGAAGCGCGGTCGAATTGCGGTTGGTGAAGGTTGCGTAGAACGTGTCTGCACTGGTGCGCTCTGAATAAAGCAAACCCGCCGTGTTCGCAGAGGTGTATTGGAAAACGCCCAATGCAAACGCAGCAAGGCATGCCCACAATGCAGCGCGCACAAGCGAGAGCCTTTGCTCAGCCGGGAGCATGGAGCCGATCGCTATGATGGTTGCTGGCGCCAAGGTGCCGCAGAATGCGACCAGTGTGCGGGCCGGATCAACGCTGGCCGGGAACCAGGCGTTCGCGTTGGTACCAACCAGTTCCAAACCGGCCACAATGGGCTCGCGGGCAGGGAGGGATTGCCAGATCTCAGGCGGAAGCGGAACGAGCTGCAATAGCGGCAAGGCAAGGCTTGCGCCGACCAACACACGCAGCGCGAGTGGCGCATCGCGTATGAACCGCAGGGCTGTTTCGCGATGAACCGCAAGAATCAGGAGCGCGCACAACTGGATCACCAGGTTGTGCAAACCATATGCCAAGCCACCGCCGCCAAGAAACAGCGCGAGCACGGTCAGGATCTTAAGGTGGAGTTGCGGAGAAGTGAGACTTCCCGGCGACAAGCCCGGCAAATTAGAGGGGGCGACTGGCGCCCCCGCCGAATTAGCCACCGGTGCCTGGCGAAGCGTCATCACCTTCCGATGCGTCGCCACTAATCGCAATAGCGATACCAGCTGCGATCACGAAAAGGCTGATGAGCAAGTAAAGATTGCCTCGGTCATCTTCTTCGTTGGCAAGCATCGAGGAGCCAGTCATGGCAGCAGGGGCGCGCTCGATAAGCACGCCAGCGTCTGCGGCGCGGGTGTTCGCTTGTGCAGCAATCGGCGCGAAAACGAGGCCAACAGCGGCAACAGATGCGAGTACATTCTTCATAACGGCGTCTCCTAGGACGGACTTTAATCTCGATATTTAAGGCGCATACCGCGCTGCAACATTCGATGCAAGGCTCGATAAGGGTAATTACTTAATTTTTTTCTCTGCGGAAAAGATGATTTGGTACGTTTCCGGCAATCATTCTGCTCGGATAATGGCCTCGTAGCCTGAGGGATCGCCTCCTGTAACCACGTGATTTCCGTAGACGAGCCATGCATGTGCCTCCAACGGCTTCGACGCCGTTTTGCGCACTCCCATCACAACAATTGTAGCAATGCCGCAGCGCGATAGCCATCGCTGTCCAGCAAGGGCTTCGATCAGACAATCCGATCTCCAAGGCACACGCGCTGCTACCCGGCCAAGTAATGGTCCTATCCTGCGCACATGCTCCAGATCGCCGGGCTCAGCCGCATCGGGAGACCGGCACTTGCGAGTAATCTTGTGATTCTCTTGCTCGATTTTCTGCGGTGTGATCGTTGAAAAACGCAAACGGGCTATGGCAACTTCCCACGTGGCGCGTGCGTATGGTGGCGCGTTGGCCGGAAGACTGCAGGCCCGCCGCGCCAGCCTTTGAAAACGGGAATCAGGTGCAGGATTAGACATCGATTATGCTGCTGCCATGCCATGTCGCTCTCGCCAAGGGGAAGCCAGCCGCTTCATTGCAATTACTGCAAACCGCTCAGTTCTCACGAAGCATCTGGCGCCATCGTCCGATGCCATCTAGCTTGTGACGTCATGATACTACCTGCAGGCGCACCAATTGTCCGATAGTCAAACCCACTTGAGCTTGTTGCCCCGGCTTGGCGATCCTGCCTATCTGGACGGCCATCTCATCGCAGTCAAAGTACTTCGCGACCTTGATCGTTTCGACTGGTATGATTCGGTTTTCCTGCGTCGGTTCGAAGCAGCAAAGGCCTTTCTCGCCTTGGCAGCTCCCGAAAAACTTGCGTATTTTGTCGATGGTTTTTCCATTCTGAAGCCTTCGCCTGATTTTACACCTGCAGTGATAGACGATCTGCTTGATGATGCCGGCCATGCTGCAGTCAAAATGGAAATGGCAGGCATCGCGCATGATAAGTTGGAAAAGCACGAAATCAGCTCTTTCGGGCGGTATGTAGTGCACGACCACGCCCCATTTATTGACCTGCAGCGCAAATTACTGCCGCTTGCGAGCAGGCTGGCCGGCCGCGAACTGGAAACGGGATATAATTTCCTCAGCCGTTACGGCAACGCAGGTCGCTGTGATCCGCACATGGATCAACCGATATCAATGTACACGCTTGATTACTGCATTTCGCAAACGGTGGATTGGCCTATTCATTTCAGCCAGATCGTTGAATGGCCAAGTGCGGCAGGCGGGCCGCAGTCCGGCGCGGACGCGATCGCCGATCCGCAGATCCGATTTGAACCGATTGCGTTGCGGCCGAACAAAGCGGTATTTTTTTGCGGCAGTTCGCAATGGCATTATCGTGACGCGATGCCCGATAACGGCAATTGCGACCTGCTCTTCTTCCATTATTTCCCGGCGGGATGCTCCATGCTTGTGAATCCATCAGGTTGGATAGAGCATTTCGACCTGCCGGAGTTGCAACCGCTGTTCGACCTGCTTGATGGTCGCTTAAGTCAGGCGCGCTAGGCAAGATGGCAGGGATTGCCGCGATACTGTGCACCAACGGTGCGCCAGCTGACGATCTCCGTTTGGCGCGCATGGTCGATAAAATGGACTATCGTGCACCCGATGGCGCGATCTACAGTTCCCTTGGTCCCGTCGCGCTTTGTCAATTGGCGCAAAATACGGACGGTACCGAGGCTCTTGCTGCGCCACATGTCTGCCCCGACAAACGTTTTACACTCGTTTTTGATGGCTATCTTTTAAATACGCCAGAGCTTCGCGCCGACCTGTCTTCACATAATCAGGTTTGCCGCGACATGTCCGACGCCGAGGTCGTGTTACAAGGCTTCCGGAAATGGGGCGAAGCCCTATTCCCTAAGCTTGAGGGCGAATTTTCCTTTGTGATCTGGGACGCTGCCAAACGGCGTATCATTTGTGCACGGGATCATTTCGGCATGAGGCCGCTAACCTTCCATTGGGATGGGCGCGTCTTGCTGGTGGCATCGGACATCGCCGCCATTGTTGCCGCGCTGGACCGGAAACCTGAGGTAAATACTGGCTATCTCGCAGAGCACCTTGCCAACGAATGGTACACACAAGATGAAACTGCGTGGCAGGGCGTAATGAAGCTGGCGCCAGCGCATCAGCTATCACTCGAAATCGGCGACACAAAGCCGCGCGTGCGGCAATACTGGCAACTCCCAACCGAAGTTTCGATCCTTTACGCAAGAGAGGAAGAGTATTTCGAACATTACCGGGAAATGCTGGACGATCTCGTCTGCCGCACTTCACGAACCAATCGGGCGCTCGCGATTGAGGTAAGTGGCGGATTGGATTCCTCGGCCATTTTCTGCCTCGCGGACAGGGCGATCAAAAACGGCAGGCTGCCAGCCCATTCGCTGCATGGTTTCACTTTGGCAGGCATCGAAGACGACATCTCTGACGAAAGGCAGTACAGTGGCGCAGTTGCAGAGCATACGGGACGCGTTCTGGCTGCTGCGGAGCTGTTCCAGCCGGGGCTAGACTGGTTTCTCGATCAGTCAGCATCGGATGCGACACCCCCTTTCCCCCCAAATGCTGTCATGAATACAGGGATTCATCGCGCAATCAGGGATGCGAACTGCCGCGTTGCCCTTACCGGTCATGGCGGGGACCATTGGCTGAACGGCGGCAACAACCAATTGCTCGAGGCATTGTCCCTCCATCATTGGTCTGCAGGCCTAAGGAGCATTGCCGCTGACCGCCGCGATTTCGGCTTTTCCTACGCTGCCAGGAAAGGCGTGCGGCAAACAGCCGCTTGGCTTTTGCCAGAATCCGTAAAGACTGCGGTCAAAAGGATCACAGCGAGAGACCCTGACGGACCCATGGCGGATGACCTGGAGGCCAATTACTGGCTGTCACCCAGTGCGCAGGAAGACCTGGCGCACAGGAAAGACGCGTATGACCGACGCCTCTCCAATTCTTCTCCGTCAGCTCGGCAAAAAATCGCCAGGTGGCTCGATCCCTATACCGTGCTCGCGATGGAAATGGTCAATTTGCAATCTGCGCGGCACGGATTCGAATATCGTCATCCGATGCTGTCACGCCGGTTCATGGAATTCAGCACCACTACGCCAGAATATCTTCGCAGACGCGGGAAGCTTCGCAAGTATATCCACCGAGAGGCCTTGAAAGGTATTTTGCCGGAAACAGTCCGCCTGCGCCGAGACAAGGCATTCTTTGATACAACTTTTTACGATCTGCACCGCGCAACCCGCTTGGTTTGCGAGAAGGAGATGACTATGCCGCCTTTATCAGGTCTCGTCAGCCAGAATAGAGTTGCCTCTCTTTTCAATCGACATGGTAAAACTGATATTGACTCTGGCGCGATCTGGGAATTATGGGGCGCGTTCGCATCTGCAACATTTGCGCTGCAGTCACGCGATCATTAACGTAAGGGTGATGACATGGAAAAAACTAACGAAAAGAAGTCCCGTTACGAACGTCCTGCTCTGACCGCTTTCGGCAGCGTTCGCAATCTGACCGGCGGCAGCGGCGGCACTACCACAGGCGACAGCACTACAATGGACATGTTCTGATAGCTGTTCCTTCGCTGTTAAATTGAACTAAGAAAAGCGCCCTTTTCGGGGCGTTTTTCGTATGGCGTACGCCAATAGTGCTCTTGGGCATTGCGCTGCGGATACAAGTTGTGGACATGATGCTGCATGCCGCGCCTTCTGGACGAACATTATAACTACCTCGCACTGGCCAACCGCTTACCGCTGTTCGAGCGCGCGCTTGGCGAAACGATCCGTGACGGTGATATTGTCGCAGATCTGGGCTGCGGGTTCGGCGTGCTGGGAATACTGGCGCTCAAAGCGGGCGCTGCGCGATGTTACGGTATAGATAGTTCGGACGCTGTCGAAATAGCGCGCGAAACCGCGCGACGAGAAGGGCTGACGGATAGCTATCGCCTGATGCGCGGCTCTACTTTCGACATTTCTCTGCCCCAACCGGTTGATGTGCTGATTTGCGACCATGTCGGCTATTTCGGGTTCGATTACGGCATTATCGCGATGCTGGCTGATGCGCGGGCCCGCATGCTGCGGCCGGGCGGACGGATCATACCGGAACGTATGAATATCGGTGTGGCGCTCGTCGAAAGCGAGGACGCATACGCGCTGGCGGACCGGTGGTCTCGCGAACCTGTCCCTGAAAACCTGCGCTGGCTGCAAGAGCATGGGGTCAATTCACAACACGCGATCAGGTTGGCCGCAAGCGACCAGGTGTCTCCGGCCGTCACTATTGCCAGCGTCGACTTTAATCAGGAACCAGGCGTTACGATGTGCTGCGATATAGAACTGATCGCGGCGCGCGATGCTGTGTGCCACGGCATTGCAGGCTTTTTCGATTGCACCTTGTCGCGTTCCGTCCGGATGACAAACTCGCCGCTGGCAGAAGACCGGATAGACCGCGCAAATGGCTTCCTGCCTGTCAGGAGGCCATTCGCGGTGAAGGCTGGGGACACGGTGCGCGCATCATTCACAATCCGCCACGATCCGGCTTTTATATCGTGGACGGTCCAACCCTTGGGCGGCAAAAAGCAGTCCATGTCCACTTGGCACAGTACCATATTGGAACCCGCAGATCTGGCGCCAGGTGTCGTAAAGTCACCGAAACGCAGCAGCAAAGGCGATGCAGTACTGGCTGTCCTGCAACTTGTCGGTGATGGGATCAGTGCCGCAGAAATAGAGCACAAACTGCTGGAGACACAGCCGGATATCTGCCCAACGCCAGAGCGGGCGCGCGTATTCGTGCGCGACACTTTGAAAAAATATACGCGATGAGCAGAGAATTCAGTTTGGCTGCCGAATGCGAGCAGGTTTCGGTCAGCGGTGCCCCTTACGATCGCTGGGTCACACCAGACGGCGATATTGCAGCCGAGTTTTACCGTGAAGATAGTGGTTTCCTGGTCCGCTTCCCTGGCAACGCCGATTTCCATATTTCGAAAAAGCTGACGCAGATAGTTTGCATTCCTGCACCCGGAATTGCGCAAACAGTGATCGATACGCTATTTGCCAATTCGGTAACCCCGCTGATTGGCAATCATGCCGGCGGTCTCAACCTGCATGGAAGTGCTGTGGATTTTGGCGGCGTTGGCGCGGCGTTTGTTGGCACGTCACGGCGCGGAAAGACCACTCTGGCAGGCGCTTGTGCCCGCGCCGGCCATCCTTTCCTGAGCGAGGATTCGATCGCCCTGGATTTATCGGACCAGGGATTCTTGCTTCAACCGGTCCGCCCTGTCTTGCGGGTTTTTGGCGATAGTGCCGCCTATTTGACCGGCGCAGACTGCGACACGTTCGACGGTCAGCAAAAGGCAGCGCTGGATGCCGGAGAGGCGCTGCCCTTTGCGACACGGCCAGTCGTACTGAGGGCAATCTACGTGCTTGGCCCGGGCGATGCTGAAATGCCCAAAATTACGCGGCTCGGTGCCAGTCAGGCTCTTACCGAAATCATGCGTCATGCGTTCGTTCTGGATGTCGAGGACAAGGCTCGCTTGTCTGCACATTTCTTCCGCCTGTCCAACCTTGTGCAGGCAGTTCCATTCTTGATGCTCGATTATCCGCGACGCTTCAGCGTTCTGCCCGCAGTCGTGAATCTGCTGGCGGAAGACCTTTTGGGGCGGTAACATTCCAACATGACCATAAGCGAAAATGAAATTGTCACCCGCAATGAAAATGTGGTCGCCCGGGAAGTAGGGGGAGAGACCGTCTTGCTTGATCTCGAAGCTGGCACCTATTTCGGCCTGAATGCGGTCGGCGGCGCAATATGGACAGCGCTTGAAGATGGGCCGCGCACGCTTGCCGACCTGTGCAGCCTGGTTGCAAGCACCTTCGATGCCCCTGACGATGTGATCGAAAGCGATATCAAGGCGCTGATATCAGACTTGCAGGCCAACGGGCTGGTCGCATGAGGGCGGCCAAGCGCTAAGCCGATCTGCGGCCCGTTATTGATTTTACCAGAGAAAGCGGCGCCTGCGACAAACGCCGCAAACGCAGCAGCGCCAACGGCATTGAGGCCATATCTGGATATTTGCGGCGCAAAAAATCTTCATTACTGAAAAGATTGGCACGCAGGACATCGACGCGCTGCGCCCAATTGGCGGCATGGCCGAAATTGAAGCGAAATCTCTCCCAGGTACCTGCGTGCAGTACGAAACGGTCGATCTCGCCGCTGTCTCCTTCTCGCACCAGCGCTGCCCGAATGCTTTCGGGGACGCAGGTCCCGAAATCGTCTTCGGCCCGGTCAAGTGAGCGCAAACAGATCTGCGCAAGTCCGCGTTCGCAGCACAAGTCCCGCAATTGCGACCATTGGGTATCGGTGAATCTGCTGGCCTGCAGATATGTCCCATAGGACCAGATGAGGCGGTGGCCACCGCGTTTGACTTCACCGTCGACAAGATACCCGGCCACACTGTGCATTGCCTGATTCAGTGCATCGCTCATGAAGGTCAGGACCGGATCTGTAGCGCGCGCCTGATCACTCAGGCCCGGCAATTTTACTGACCGCAGGAACGCTTCTTCTGCTTCGTATAGCCCCCGCAGACCCGGCGCGGACGATGCCTGCCAATGAAGGTCGAACAGATGATGGAAACCTGCCTGAGGCGGAAAGCGCCAATCCTCCTGCAGGGACATCTGTGCCACCCGCTGGCAGTCCAATTCGCGCAACACCTGCCGGACCGCATTTGCGTCGCGAGGTCTCGCAAGCAAATCGGTGTCACCCCGGCGCCTTAGGGCAGGATCGGGAAATACATCATAGGCAATCGCAGTGCCCTTGATGACCAAAAGCTCCAGATCCGCATCGGCCATAGCGGAAAGCAGTTTTTTCAAAGCAGCCTTGTGGGTCGCCTCCCAAACTGCCTGTAAACGCGCTTCGTCCCTTATGCGTCCGGCAAGTGCTTCCGGCCATCCGGCAAGACTTCCCCGGTGCTGCGCGATCGCCAGCGCACAACCATGAAATTGGATGATTGGCCATAAGCGGGCACCATCAGATTCCAGATTTTCGGTTGACGGCCACGTCGCGGCACCCAGCATCGCATCGCGCAAGAATGTCCGGGAATCGGGACCGCCCTGAAACTCCAGATCATGATCAAAGTCATCAAAACGGTGCGGTGCGCGGGCCATAACAAACCGCTAGGTTCTCCAGTCTCTCCATGTCAAATCATCACCGCCTGTCAAACCCAATTGGAGTTGACCGGAACACATGATGCTGCAATGCGGCATAAGTATTCACACTGACAGGGCAAAATCATGGCAGGGCAGCGACGAAGGGGCATCATCCTGGCCGGTGGTTCGGGAACGCGGCTTTATCCGCTTACTCGCGGTGTATCAAAACAGCTGATGCCGGTTTTCGACAAACCGATGATCTATTACCCGCTCAGCACGCTGATGCTGGCAGGCATTCGTGAGATATTGATAATAACCACGCCTGAAGACTTGGCTCAATTCCAACGCGTGCTGGGTGACGGGTCGGATTTCGGTGTGGATTTGAGCTATGCAGTGCAGCCCAATCCTGAAGGACTGGCCCAGGCCTTCCATATCGGTGCGGACTTTGTCTCCGGCCATCCCAGCGCACTGGTTCTTGGCGACAATATTTTTTACGGCCATGGCCTGCCCGATGTGCTTGGAAGCGCCCACCAACGCACGACCGGCGCCACTGTGTTCGCCTACAGGGTCGACGATCCTACCGCTTACGGTGTGGTGGCTTTCGATGAAAATGGCCGCGCTTCCTCGATCGAAGAAAAACCAGCACAACCCAAGTCGAATTATGCTGTGACAGGCCTGTATTTCTACGATGAGACTGTGGTGGATCGCGCCCGCGAACTGCAGCCTTCGGTGCGCGGTGAGCTGGAAATCACCGATCTGAACCGCTTGTACATGGACGAAGGCCAACTCTCGGTAGAGATGATGGGGCGCGGATTTGCCTGGCTGGACACCGGCACGCATGGCTCTTTGCTGGATGCAGCTACTTACGTTCGCATCACCGAAGAGCGCCAAGGTCTCAAGATTTGCTGCCCGGAAGAAATTGCCTGGCGCAAGGGCTTTATCGACGATGCACGTCTTGAAGAAATCGCCGCTCCGCTCGTGAAGTCGGGATACGGCAGATATCTGATGTCGCTACTTGCCGAAGGCCGCCACTGATGCAGATGATCCCGTGCGAGATCGAAGGTCCGCTGATCATCGAACCCGATGTATTCGGAGATGAACGCGGATTTTTCATGGAAAGCTGGAGCGCTGCAAAATTCGCAAGCGCCGGCCTCAATCCGAATTTCGTTCAGGACAATCACTCCCGCTCGCAAAAGGGTGTTTTGCGCGGCATGCATTTCCAGAACCCGGGGCCACAGGGCAAGCTGGTGCGTGTCGTGTCTGGTGCGGTATTCGATGTCGCGGTGGATCTGCGCCGCAGTTCGCCCGGCTTTGGCAAATGGACAGGTGTGGAACTTTCCGCCGAGAACAAGCGGATGTTCTGGGTGCCGCAGGGCTTCGCGCATGGGTTCCTAACGCTAGAGGACGACACTGACTTTCTTTACAAATGCGATGCCTCCTATGCCCCCGGAAATGAGCATTCGCTGGCCTGGGACGATCCCGAGGTCGCCATCGATTGGCCAACAGAAGGATTGACTGTCCAGCTGTCGGCAAAAGATCGCGAAGGTCTGCCGCTAAAGTCGATCAAGGCTTTCGCGTGAAAGTTCTCATTACAGGGGCCGCAGGGCAGCTGGGCCGTGCCTTGAAGGAAACTGCGCCAGCCGGAATTACGATCCACGCCGTTGATATCGCCGATTGCGACCTGACCGATGGCACAGCAATAGCGGCATTGGTGAGCAATGCGGCTCCGGATCTGATCATCAATGCCGCGGCTTATACCGCTGTCGATAAGGCGGAAAGTGACGAACAAACGGCACACGCTATCAATGCCGACGCAGTCGCCGCATTGGTAACTGCGCATCGCGGCAAGCTGGTTCATGTCTCGACGGATTTCGTCTTCGATGGAGCATCCAGCCGCCCGTACCGCCCCGAAGATACGCGTAACCCGCTGTCAGTCTATGGTAGCACCAAAGCAAAAGGAGAGGACCACTTGCGCGGTACTGATCTTTTGGTGCGCACGTCATGGGTCTACACTGCCGGGGGCGCAAACTTCGTTCGAACCATGCTGAGGTTGATGGCCGAAAAAGACGAACTGCGCGTCGTTTCCGATCAGATTGGCACGCCTACATGGGCTCCGGGCCTCGCAAAAGCCATTTGGGGGCTGGTTGCCGCCAATGCGGCGGGCGCTTTTCATCATAGCGATGCAGGCGTTGCAAGCTGGTATGATTTTGCCGTTGCCATTCAGGAAGAAGCGCACGCGCTGGGCCTGCTTGATCGCAGCGTGCCAATCATTCCGATAAGCAGCGCGGGCTACCCCACGCCTGCCAGGCGCCCGGCTTTCTCGCTGCTCGACTGCAGTGCGACGCGGGAACTGCTGGACGACGGCCATACCCATTGGCGCACCAATTTGCGCCACATGCTACGAGCGGAGAAACATTTTGGCTAACCTTCTGGTCACTGGGGGTGCCGGCTTTATCGGTGGCAACTTCGTTCATTACTGGGCGGAAAAGCACCCCGATGATACGCTAATCGTGCTCGATTGCCTGACCTACGCGGGCAATGAATCCACGATTGCGGGGGTCGAAAAAACCGAACTGGTTATTGGCGATATTCGCGATACAGCACTCGTCGAAAAGCTGCTGCGAGAGCGGGAAATTTCCACCGTCGTCCACTTCGCAGCCGAAAGCCATGTCGACCGATCCATCACCGGGCCGGATGCCTTCATCGATACCAATATCCTTGGCACCAACAGCCTGTTGAAAGCTGCGCGGGCAGTATGGCTGGACGAAGGCAGCGGCAGGCCGCACCGCTTCCATCACATCTCTACCGACGAAGTCTACGGCTCCCTCGGCCCCGAAGATCCGGCCTTCAGCGAAACTCACCAGTATCAACCCAACTCGCCTTACTCAGCCTCGAAGGCGGCGTCCGACCATCTCGTGCGGGCCTATCACCACACCTACGGGCTGGAAGTGACAACCAGCAATTGCTCCAACAACTATGGACCCTACCAATATCCTGAAAAGCTGATCCCGCTTTTCCTGCTGAATGCCCTGCATGGCCGCGACCTGCCAATTTATGGTGATGGAATGAATGTGCGGGACTGGCTGCACGTGGTCGATCACTGCCGCGGCATCGAAGCATGTTTGAACGGCGGTCAGCCCGGTGAAACATATAACATCGGCGGCGGCGCCGAATTGCCGAACATGGCTGTGATCGACCACATCTGCGCCGAAGTCGACCGCGCCTTCACGCGGGTCGATGGGCTTGCAAATCGCTTCCCCGGCGCGCCTGCCGCACTTGGGAAGCCAACTGCATCGCTCAAGAAATTCGTGACGGATCGCAAGGGTCACGACAGACGTTATGCCATCGACGAAACCAAGGCACGCAGCGAATTGAATTACGCCCCATCGCGCGGATTCGAAGAAGGGATCTCACAAACACTATCCTGGTACCTTGAGAACGAGGATTGGTGGCTGCCACTTCAGTCCACATAGGATCACGTCTGTGCCGGCCGTATTATCGCTTCCGGCCATCGAAGCGTCACAAGATTAAGGAAAAACGATGCGCCAGAGAATCGTCAACAAATTGCGGACCTTTCAACTGAGCAAGACCAGCCGGGCGGTCAGGCGCGAGCGCCTCACCTATCTTGCGCCCCAGAAAATGCTCAGGCTTGAAAAAGCGGCAGGTCAGCTCAACAAGCAAAAGGTGCCCGGCGCCTTCTGCGAATTTGGCATTGCGCTGGGCGGTTCGGGCATTGTGATGGCCGAATATGCGTCGGCGCAGGGGCGCAGCTTTCATGGCTTCGATGTGTTCGAAATGATCCCGCCTCCGACTTCGGAAAAGGACGGGGAGAAGGCGCACCAACGCTATGAGGCAATCCGTGACGGGAAATCGAAGGGCATTGGTGAAGACACTTATTACGGATATTTGGATAATCTCTACGATCGCGTCGTGACATCTTTCAAAGACCATAATCTGGCTGTCGATGGGACAAAGATCGTGCTCCACAAAGGTCTTTTTGAGGAAACCTTGCCCAGAGCACAAATTGGCCAGATCGCTCTCGCTCATATCGACTGCGATTGGTACGATCCGGTCCGTTACTGTCTGGATAATGTCGCCGGTCATATGTCGACCGGCGCGCTTTTCCTGATAGATGACTATCACGATTTTGGAGGCGCCAGGATCGCCGTCGATGAATTCCTGCAAGAACGCGACGATTTCATGATGGAACCCGGCCCTAACCCGTATCTCATCAAGCTATAATCGCAGAAATCTCCCTTCCCTTGCCTGCGAGAACAGGAAGGGAAGGGACAATCCCCGCGATCAGGTTTCCAAAAGCTATTCTTGGGGAACAGCCGGTTCTTCTACGGTACCGGTATACTCTAGCCGGGTGCTCCCTTTGGGACACCAGATGCATCGATTTTGCTGAACAGCACCGCTGGAAGGCGCGGCGCGCTCTTTACCGCCAGTAATGGCGGTGCTGCGGCGAAATCGCCATTTGCCGCGTCTACGAAAAGCGTCGTGCTATCGCCGCCGATAGTCGTTCGAACTGAGCCCGACGTGTCTGCCTTCGCCGCGTGTATGTGGTTGTCGACACCCGGATAGCCCGCGATCGCACCTCCCACCGAATTTATTTCGCGGAATACGTTATTGGCCAACAGGCAGTAAGCATCTGCTGTGTAAGGGCCGTCAGTTCGCAGCATAAGGCGCTGGTTGGCCATCGTGTTGTGAACGATCATAACGTGGCGGTGCGCAGTGCCCGCCAATTGGGTCGAAAGGTCACTCTGCCCGTTCTTCTGGTGAAAAGCGTTGTTCGCAATGAACCAGTCCCGCGCCTCACCGTTTTGCATCAGGATGTTCTGCGAATCTAGCGCCCAGCCACGATTTCCGAAGATCACCACGTTTTCGAAAAGCGATCCACCTTTACGCTTCTGATACCAATCGGAATGAATGTCCCAGCCCGAAGAAAGTGCCAGCGCAGTGTCCTTTACATTTTGGGCAGCGAATCCGTTATTGATGGCCGCGCCTTTTGTGGCGCGAAGCTTGGTCGCGCCCAGACTGATATTGTCGTCGAGTAAGGCCGCGCTCCACCCTGCATCCAGGCCCGCCAGTGTTGCGTTCACCCACGCCACAATACCTCGCGGCCAGTAGGCGTCATTGGTGAAATCCGCCGATACAACAAAGGTCGCACTTTGCGCGCCCCATGTAGCGGTAAAGATTCTGCTGGCACGATCAAAGGCCAGCGTTGCCGTGGTCTCTGCCCCATTATAATTCACGCTGAATGTATCGGGGTAGCCGGTCGTGTAAGTATCACTGTCCCAGCTAAGGACCGTGTTGGAAAAAATCGTCGGAGAGTCCGCAAAGATATCTCTGATCCCGCTCGAGATCGTATTGCCACGAGCAAGAGCTGACTCGATACACGCATTTTGCGCATGGTGAATGTTGCACTCTAGGAAGATCGGACTTCCGCGAAACATAAAGCCCAAGGCGCGCAGGCTTCCTTTATAAAGCACGGTATCTGCCGTGATGTTCACCCCGTCGAGAACGTGATTACGGGCAGTGCCTTCGTGATAGATTTCCTCCGTAGTGCTGAAATCGAAAGTGATATTGGATCCACGGAACCACAGGCCGTCATACTTTGATCGCATGTTCTCTGTGCCGCCATTCGAGGCAAACGGAGGGCGGGTAATTGTAATCGGGGCGGTTGCCTCAATCATGCAATAACCCTGACCTAAATAATTCGTGTTGTTGCCGCTCCACAGGCTGTTGAATGTCGCAGTCTCGGTGCAAGTTATCTTGGGGTTTTGCGCCCCTTGCGACTTCAGCCACGTAATAGCCGCGGAAAGCGACTGATAACGGACGCCGGTGATTTGGGGCTTCGAGGGCGCTACTTCCAGCTCCACATCGTGACGATTGCCCTGGGGGCTGAACTGATAGGGGCCAACAACCCGTGGCTGGAGTGTAGGATCACGCGGCGTCGCCTTCAGATAAAGGTGGCCATGTCCGGACCGGCCGAGCGGCTTGGCCAGCGTTATCCAATACCCGAAATAACTTCGCTCAATCCCATTGGCATCGACCAGGGTTGAGTAGCTGGGACTGCCGATTTCCACTGGGCTGTCATTCTCGAAGTAGGCTTCTAGCTTGGCTATGCCCATATCATTGTGCAGCGACCCGCCATCGTTTGCCGCGGCAAATGCCAGAATGCGCAATTTATCCGTGAAATATTGGTGGTCATGCACAAGCAGGTGCAGAGTTGGCTTTGCTGTTGTTCGCGGCGGATCTTGCGGAACGGCCGAAAAGCCGCTGCCTGCAGTGCCGTCCCAGCTGGCAGAGGGCTTTGCCACAATGGCAGCTGGGGTGATGCCGTCACGCGCCGCCTGCAATTCACGCCGTGTCCGTGTGCGCGAACCAACGCCAAATCCATAGCCCGGCATCAGATCAGGCCGATCAGGTCAGTAGCCGTCGTTCCTGAAGAGCGGACATCTGTGACCCGAATGTCCAATATCGTGCCGCTACCCAAGTTCCGGAATGTCAGATCCTCGTCGTTATCGACCAGACGTACTGCAAGATCGCCGCCCGTGCCGACGAAAATCGCCTTGGTGGCTACGTCCAGCGAGGTGGCATCGTCAGGGATTATCGCAAATGCCTGCGCAGCAGGTGCCGTGAGGCTATTCCCGGAAAGGGCGAAAGGATCGATGGTCATACATTGCTCCGTGAGGTCGATTAAGGAGCAGCGTCGTTAAGTCAGTGATTTTCTTGTAGGAAAGGATCAAATGGCCGCAATCTCGTGATCCAGCTTGGGCGCGTTGACAACCTTCGCCGGATTCCCCGCCACCCGCTGACCGTCCGCAACATCGCGCGTCACGACCGCCCCCGCAAGGATATGGCAATGTTTTCCGATGGTGATGCCAGGCATGACGATGGCCCTGATTCCCAAGTAGCTGCCTTCCCCGACATGAGTGTCGAGATAGATACCGCGCGTCATATCATGCGTTAGGACTGAAGCTTCTTCATCGACGATCGCGCCGGCTCCAATATGGATACCTCCCGGCCAAGTCCGGTCGATATAGGCAGTGTTCGCAATACGCGCCGAAGGATGGATATCCATCTTCCAATAACGCTGCATAACAAAACGGCGGATTCTCGCTTTGACGTTCATATTTGCCGCGATATCATCTCGACTCCGTCTAGACTACGCTTCAATGCAATAGCCTGGAAACAGGGTTTGAAAGAAGCGACATATGGCCAAGCGCAGTCTCAATAACCTGATGTGGCTGAGAGCCATTCTGACTGATGCACGACGCAGATATCTCAATGTATTTAAAGGCACGTCCGTGCACGAGACTGCTCGTCTCTCTTTGGCGGCTTCGTTACGATCATCTCAGCCGGGCGGTATCGTGATCGGCGCGGAAACGCTTGTAGCGTTCAAGACCCTCCTTATCACTGATGACGCGATCTCGGGTTTTTCACCGATAACGGTCGGCAGCCAGTGTTTTATAGGGGGAGGCTCGACCCTGTTACCTGGCACGGTAGTCGGAAATAATTGTATCATAGGGTCCGGGTCTGTCGTTGCAGGGCACGTTCCAGACGCGTCGATCGCTGTTGGAAACCCAGCGCGGATTATCAAGTCCAATCAGAAAATCGGTCCCTTCGGTCAACTGGAAATCGCACGTGAGAACCGCGCCAAAGCGAGAATTTCCAATTGAGGCACATTGAAGTTATTTTGTGCGCAATCATCTTGTCAGGGACAGCCGTTCTGTTGCTAACACTTTGGAATGAAATTCCATATTTTGCCAAGAACGGGGTCAAGCTAGCTCCGTACCAGCATCTTGAGACCTCGGGTCAATTACCGATTGAACTGGGCAATAGCTCAACTGTGGTATTTATGGGGGATAGCAATACTGGCGGATCCCAGCGCCACGACGGGTCTCCTTTTCCTGACCTTATCGGGCGGCAGCTGGTGGATGTCACAATCGTTAATATGGGGCGCGGCGGTGACACCGCCAAAGACGGTTTGCGACGCTGGGCTGCGATTGGCAGAGCCGATATCTGCTTTATAAATTTTGGGACGAACGATGCGGCACCGCGGCGCTGGCTCGGTGATCGGTCACCAGTCTCCATTGCAATCTACATGCAATCCTTGGAGCAACATGTTCACCACTGCAGCGCTTTGGGCGCAAAATCTGTCATTGTTGCTCCACTGCCAGGAGGCTCAAGAGCCATTGCGCGACGATTGGAGCCATATCGTACCGCCGCGCGGCAAGTGGCAATCGAACTTGAGACATATTTCGTGGATCCGAGCATGGCGTTTGACGAGGTTAGCGATCTTGCTCCGCTGACGGAAGACGCGCTTCACCTCAATCAAGAAGGTCACGAGCTTTTGGCAAGCTGGATTGTCACCCATGTCCTGACCCACGTCATTCGCGCGTCGTAGTGGGAAAAGGCGCCACAAACGTCTGCTTTTACCAAGAGGTGCTCATACAAGATCTGGTCGTTCAGCTTACAATATCGGCCAGGATATTTCCGCCAGGTTTGACGCGAACATGGAAGTATTGCACTGCAGCATCTGCAGCATGACCTGGAGCGATTTGTGTCGACATCATTTTCATTCGGTCGACCCATCAAAAGGGGCGCGGCGACCTGGGCGCCGCGTCAGTCATTTTCGGAAACTACCGCTCCGAAGGCTGGCCCCAAAAGCACGAGCGGCAGGCTGATCCTCGCAATTATCTTCTGCTATTCACTGTTGCTGCCAGCTGGATTTTTCTTCGATCTAGGCACGATTCGATTGCCTGTTTTCCGGTTTTTAGGATTGATCGCAGTTCCATTCTTGATCGTGGAAGCTACCCGGCAACGGCCCAAGTTCAATATCGTTGACGGGTGCATGATACTGTGCGCGCTCTGGATTGGTGGTGTGCTGGTTTATCACCAAGGCCTTGCAAACGGTTTTGAGCCTGCCGGACGCGAGACCGTGGACCTTCTTGCAGGCTACTTCATAATGCGGATTTGTGTGAGGAGCGTAAGCGAGTTGCGCGTGCTCCTGATCGCCTTTTTGCCGGGACTTCTGCTGACGGGAGTTTTGTTGGCGTATGAAAGCACCACGGCCAAACTTACGTTTCTAGAATGGTTCCCGCCTGAAAATGCAAAGGATTCGGCGAAGTACCAGGCTCGACTCGGACTTACACGAGCTTGGGGTCCGTTCCCTCATCCCATTCTCGGCGGGCTATTCATGGCCACCTTCCTCCCTCTCTATGCTTCCATTGCCAATCGTCATCGGGTCGCCGCGTTTGGAGTTATCGCAGCGATTTGCGGATTCTTTTCCTTAAGCTCTGCTGCAATCATGGCTCTTATCCTGGCAATTGGCCTGACCGTATTTTGGCGGTCAAGCATGACTATCACGCGCCGTGCGAACTGGCCGCTGATCGGCGTGCCGGTCGCTTGCATTCTGGTTTTTGTGCAACTTTTCGTTGGAGGCGGCGCTGGTGGTTTTGTGATGCGCTATTTGTCACTGACCCCCGAAACAGCCAATTATCGTCGCCTCATTTGGGAATATGGCAGCGCTTCTGTGGCCGAAAATCCCATTTTTGGAATTGGATATGCTGGATACGAACGTATTGGCTGGATGGTCTCTGCGAGTATCGACAGTCACTGGCTTGCAATAGCGGTCAGGTATGGTTTGCCAGCTCTGTTCCTGATGATAGTCGCCGCCGTTTTTGCTATTCACTTCCTAGCTCGATCGCAACCGAAGGATCTGAGCGAAGAATCGATCCTGCATGCAGGACTATTGATAGCTCTGATCTGTTTGTCGGTCATGCTTCTTACAGTGTTTGCCTGGCTTCAGATGCAGGCGCTGTTCTCTGTTCTTATAGGCCTTGCCGTCGGTATCGGAGTGAAGGAAGCATCTGCAAAAGGTAGAAAGATTGCTAGCCATGCCGCCCGGCCGGTGTTGAGAAAGATCCAGCGAAGAAGTTGACCGTAGAGGCTTTCCTAAACCATCCGGGCATTCCGCCGCCTCAAGGCAATCTTGCCAAAACCTCGAACAACAGTCGCCTGGCAGCATCGACCGCACCGCCAGATTTTGATGGCTTGGATCGCGAGGCCTCCCCTGCCGATCTCTCTGATGCAATTGAAGAGGGCACCATCATTTCAAACAAAGCTGGAGGAAAGACTGCCAAATTATCAATGCGGTGGCTCCATGAACGATCAATCTGGTCGTCAATTGGCCTAGAGACATGTTCACAGGCCTCTTTCAAGCGACGTGCGCCTTCCTTTCGGATCACATATCCTTGAGTGCCAAATGCATGGCCTAGCAGTTGAACTATCGACGTATCGTGCCCGGCCCAATGCCAAGATTTCACAATTTGCCGTGACGGGTATTTCCAGAACAGTCTGAGGTAGTCGAAGCCGTCTTCGCGTGAATTGCGCTCGATGATCTTGTCAAGGTACGGCCAATTCACGACGACATCGTCTTCGAGGACAACATACTGATCAAATTCAGCATCTTCAGTCAGTGCGTGCCATATCTCGAAATGGCTCGAATAGCAGCCCAATTCCCCTGGAGTCAGTTCTCTGCCATGCTTTCGGATGGCATCCGACGGGTCATATTCCAGCAGCGGAGACAGGCCGGTGCAAGCATCGAAAAATGCCCAGGAAACGGGTGCCTTTCCCTCGGCCATATCAGTGAAATCCTGGCGCCTTTCACGCGCCGATTTCAGGCTCACCACTTTGATGGCTGTCCTCATTTTCTCTAATCCACTTTGCAACCGGCATCCGCTGCCTCTTTGGCCCACCGCACAGCATCTTCTAGGTTATCTGCCCGGTAGACGAACGAAAGATCTCCGATGAATTCGTCCATGAACCGCCCGATCTTGCCGTAGGAATTATCAAGCACGGCATGGGGAATTCCAAGCAGTACGGACATGATATGCACATGGAGCCTGTCCGTTACGATTGCGTTGGCTTGCGAAAGTTGGCGCTTGCCCCGTTCGAAACGGGTGCCTGCAGCGCCGTTGAACTTGCCCAAGCGGCGAGCACCTAGCCCTCCATGAAAGGCTGCACTGGCAATCCCGAACGCCTTGCCGATGCGTAAAGGCCATGCAGGCTCTTCGAGCCAGTCATCGATACGGCCCCCGGCCAATACCGGATCGCGTTCGCTCAACCGGGATTCCTTATCCGCCCTCAACATCGCGAGCACGTCAATGTCGGCTTTTTCCCGTTCAATTGCACCGATCGCAAACGCCATGTCGGGGCACAGTTCAACTTGGCAGGCAAAGCTTTCGCTGGCCAGATCGTATGATGGCCTGTCTCTCACCAGCAGCAGGAAGTTCGGGTGGGTAGCGATTGCGTCCGCTGTTTGCTGGATACGCGCAGGATCGGAAAAATGGATTGACTGCGGAAGCTGAACGATCACGCGGTCCGGAAAGTCGCGCAGCAGCTGTTCGCGAAACAATTGGTGGGCGGGCCAAACGTCACCAAAATTTCCCCCGCCATGAATGAAAATGGGGCCGGATGGGACAGCCGCCTTCAGATCTTTACGTTCATAATCAGACAGCTGGCAGACATAAGAAGGCATGCCTGCACCAGCGCGATCGAAATGCGCGATTTCTCCCAGCCAGATAGCCGTATCACCAACATTGGCATGGTTCGGAAAGTCGACAAGAGCGTAATCACCCTTTGGCATTACCGGCAGCAGGGCCGTGTCGATGCGGGCTTGTAGTTCATTGATCAGTTCAAGACGCGATTTCATTCGAGCTCGGTCCTTTCGATTGCTGTTTTGTTGCCGGGCAATATCTTGCGCAGCGCGGTGTGCGCGTGACCCATGATTTCCGTCTCTCCGCCATCAGGGCGGCCCGCAACCAGCCAAAGCACAAACACACTGCAGAGGTAAGTTGCCGCGCCCACTACCGCTGTCAGGGCAATCCGGACCGCGTGTCCTTCTGCCCCGACCAAACCGATTGGCACGTTTTGCAATGCCAGCAGCGCCAACGCCATCATTCCTGCCGCCGCGCCCGGCCTGGCTGCGGAACGTATCTGCCGAAGCATTGAAACGCCCGCCAGTTCACGAACGATATAGATGTTGAAACCAATGCCGACGATACCGGAAAGGCAGCGCGCGTAAACAAGGCCGGACAACCCGCCGAACACTGCACCTGCTATGATCAATGGCATTCGTACGATCAGCATTTGCATGCTCCGCACAAAAAGTCTGCGCGTATCGCCTGTTGCCATTGCGATTGCAGGGGCAAGCGAGCCAAGTGACTGCAACGCGAAAATCGGTGCCAGCCAAGCTATGATAAAAACAATCGGCTGCCATTTCTCGCCCATCAGCAGCAGCACGCCAGGCTCTGCCATAAAGCTGGCGATGACCCCGACCGGCAGAGTAACCAGCATGATGGCATTTTGCGCGCGCGAATACCCGGCACCCAGGCGCCCGGGTTTCTCGATGAGCTTCGCAAATCCGGGAAAAAGTGCCTGTCGAACAGGCGTCATCAATTCACGGGTGGGCACAGTCGCGAGGTTGTTGCCGACCGAATAGAACCCGGTGCTTGTGGCGCCGAGCAAACGGCCGATCAACAGAATATCGAACCGCCAGTTGAGCTGGTCTACAAGATTGCCAAGGGTCAACCAGACGCTGAAGGAAAGCAGTTCGCGCACCTTGGTGAGCCTGAAGCGCGGCAGGTAGGGAAAGGCCAGATAGGAAATGACGAAACTGGCCACATGCGAGGCAACAAGGCCCGCAACGATCGCCCAATAACTCTGCCAATAGAGTGCCGCCGAAACGGAAACGACCACCATGGCTATCTTGGCGCCGCTACTGAAAGCGATCTCTTGCCAGTAGACGAGCTTACGCTGCAATATTGCTCGCCGGGGATTGGCAGCAGACAGGACCAGCAGGCTTGCGGCAAAAACGCACAAAATCGGTTGCAGCCGCAGATCTTCGAAAAACAAGCTCACGGGGCCGGATGTCAGCACCAGAGCCGCAGACATGAATGCACCGCGCAGCATGTTCAACGTAAACGCCGTATCAAAATGTTCGCGCTGTGGGGCAGGATGGCGGATCAATGCCTGATGCAGCGCCATCTCGCTAACGGCAGTCAGCAAGGCCATTATGGTGATTGCAATGGCCGTAAGACCAAAATCTTCGGGTACCAGTAACCTGGCCAGGACGATTGTCGACCCGAGCGAAAGCAGCGTCACACTGATCTGCGCGGCAGCAAGCCATGCACCGCCGCGAAGGACCTTGCCGGAAATTGACGTAGTGGGCTCCGCAGCCAAACCGGTTTCCTCCCGCGAGTGTAAAGCGGGCAACGCCTTGAGCTGCCTTTGCAAACCGGCAGCGACCCCTATCGCTGATACCGCAGTGCAACAAAATGTTATGCAATGTCCAGCAGAATGCCTTTTCGCTGGTCAATGCTTCTCGCATCCGCTTTGTTGCAGCCGCGAAGAAGCGGTGAGATAGAGGCGAAATCTCAACCGCCTGCAACTTCCAAGATCGACGATTTTTGCCAGACCTGAGGAATGAGATCACCGTGAAAGTGGCCATGGTATCAATTGGTGATGCGGATGACCGACGAAGCTGGAGCGGGACTCCGTACTTTGCCAAGCAAGAGCTGGAGCGCCGGTTCGGCAGGGTCGCGCTTCTTAAGGTGCCGTTGCTCGACAAGATCGTAGATCGCGCAAATCCGATAGCGCGCAAGCTGGGCTTCGACATCTCGCGCTGGCCGATCCTGCTTGCCGCCTATGGCAGATCAGTCGACCGGCAAATCGCCGACATTGACCCGGATATCATTGTCGCTGTGGGCGGAGCCTGGAAATTGTATGGGTCGCAAACGAAAGTGCCGACGATCTTTGTCAGCGATGGACTGTTCGTCTCGATCTCTCGATACTACGCCAAGTTCAGGAAATTGCGCAGCGACACGGTGCGCAACCTCGTCGATGCCGAGCGTGCATTTGTCACAAGGCCCACAACCCATCTTCTGATGATGGCGCAGTGGTGTGCCGACGAAGCGCAGGATGCCTATGCGCTTCCCGACACGCATGTGCGCATGGCACCGATCGGTGCCAATCTGGATGATCCGCCTTCCCGCGAAGTGTTGGATCATGCCAAATCGGCACCTAACCTGCTGTGGATCGGAGTGGATTGGGAGCGCAAAGGCGGGCCGGAACTGCTGCGTGCTTTTGCGCTTCTGCGCAAAAATGTGCCCGCTGCTGCCCTGCATATCGTCGGCATGAAACCAGCAGATGCAGAGGGCGTCCCCGGGGTTAGCGTGCACGGTTTTCTGCGCAAGAATGTCGCAGAAGAGCGTGACAAGCTTCTCCAGCTGTTTGTGGACGCGCGGCTATTCGTGATGCTCAGCCGAGAAGAGGCCTTCGGGCTCGTCTATTGCGAAGCAGCAGCCTATGGCATCCCGGCAATTGGCTATGCGACAGGCGGAGTGGAAACAATCGTCAAGAACGGAGAGACCGGGCGCCTGCTTCCCCGCTCGGCCAGTGATGAGGCTGTCGCGGAAGCTGTGGCAGATTTGCTGACCGACAATGAAACCTATCACCAAATGCGGATCAAATCGCGTGACCGCTTTGAAAACGTCCTCAATTGGGGCGTTTGGGGTGATGCGATTGAAGCGCAGATCAGCGCAATCACGGCAAAAAAGGCAGACGCATGACAAAGCCAGACAAGGTGTTTTGCATCGGCTTCCAGAAGACCGGGACCAGTTCCATGCGCGATGCGCTGCAAATTCTCGGTTACCGGGTCAAAGGGGTTTTCGGGCGCGAATTGCCACTTAAAGATCTTCGGGCCAATTTCGTGAATATCGGACTTGGATTGGCGGCGGAATATGATGCGGTGGAGGATATGCCCTGGCCATTGATGTACAAGGAGTTGGATGCGCATTTCCCCGGCGCCAAATTTATCCTGACACTGCGCAAGACGGACAAATGGTATCAGTCGATCGCAGGTCATTTTGGCGACAACCCTTACCACATCCAGCAACTGACCTATGGTGAAGATGCGCCCGCGCCAGTCGGCCATGAGGAGCGCTATTGCTCGGTTTATGAACGGCACAACAGCGAAGTGCTCGCATATTTCAAAGATCGGCCAGCCGATTTGCTCGTCATTGAGCTGGAAAAAGGCGACGGCTGGGCGAAGCTTGGCGATTTTCTTGGTGTGCCTGTCCCCGATGGGCCATTTGTACGCATCAATTCATCAAAGCAGCGCCAGTCGATCCCGCAGCGGATCGTGAAAAGGCTCAATCGCATGGGCATGAACCTAAAAACGATGGACGGATAAAGAGCCATGGCCGAAGTCACAGTCATCATGGTCAGTTACAACACCCGTGAGCTGACCTGCACCGCAATCGACACGCTGCTGCGTAACGCTGGCGACGTAACAATGGACATTATTGTTTGGGACAATGCATCGGAGGATGGTTCGGCCGATGCGGTTGCCGAGCGGTTTGCTGACATCAATCTTATCCGCAGCGATGACAATGTGGGCTTTGGTGCTGCCAATAACGCTGCGGCAAAGCTGGCGCAGACCGAATGGCTTCTGCTTCTGAATCCGGATACCGAAACGCATCCGAACGCAGTTGCAAATCTGCTCGCCTTTGCAAAGGCGCATCCGGAAGCTGGCATCGTCGGGGGCAGGACAGTCTTTCCGGATGGCACGCTGAATATCGCATCATGCTGGAACCGGATGACCCCTTGGAGCCTGTTTTGCAACGCCGTCGGTCTTTCACGCGTTTTTTCCTCCAGCGAACTGTTCAATCCTGAAGGCATAGGCGGATGGAAACGAGATACGGTTCGCAAGGTAGATATTGTGGTCGGCTGTTTCTTCATGATCAGAACCAGCCTTTGGCGCGAGCTTGGCGGCTTCAGCCCGCGCTACTTCATGTATGGCGAAGAAAGCGACATGTGCCTTAGGGCGGCCAAGATCGGATATCGTCCGATGATCACGCCCGATGCCCAGATAATGCATCTGGTGGGCGCTTCTTCCAAACGACGGGAAGACAAGGTGCTGCGCCTCATGCGGGCAAAGGCAACGTTGATCCAGGATCATTGGAGCAATGCTGCGCGGCCATTCGGCATTACGATGTTGTGGCTCTGGATTGCGATGCGGCGCGCAGGCAGCGCCCTTTTGGGCCTGGGCAGTGGTGGCTCCTCTGAGCTTTGGAAACAGGTATGGCGCCAACGGCGTGCCTGGTTGGGCGGCTATCGATGAATGAAATGCCGCCACGTGCGCGAAAGGAAGCGTTGTCACGCGGGCAAAAAGCCATGCGGTTTGTCCGTTCCGTCGCGGATCCCCGTGCATGGGTGCACCTGCTTAAACTCGTGAACTATTACAATTACACCCATGTCCGTCCGATGCGCGAGATGGCTATCGGGCTATCCCCGAATATCAGCCCCGATGCATCCTTCACGCATCCAGAACGCATCATGATCGGCAACCGGGCGAGGATCGGCTCGCGCTGCCACATCTGGCCTGGCCCGGCAGGGGGCAAAATTGTGATCGGCGATGACGTTTTGTTTGGGCCGGAAGTCATGCTGTCGGCAGGCACTTACGACTACAATGCAGGACATCCTGTAAGCGATCAGCCCATGATCGAAGGCGATATCGTTATCGGCAATGACGTGTGGCTTGCCACTCGCGCGGTAGTCCTTCCGGGCACGCACATTGGCGACGGTGCGGTTATCGCCGCCGGTGCCGTGGTAAAAGGCAACGTCCCTCCCTTTGCCATCATGGCAGGAGCCCCTGCGAAGGTTGTTGGAATGCGCAACGTCCGGCCCGCGGAATGATCAAATTTCCAGCGCGGCCAATAATCCACGCCGGAAATCGGCAGCAATCCTTTCATCGCTGAATCTTCGGCCGGCATCGCTTGTCTGCCAAGTCGCGAGGCTTTCTTTATAGACGCCCTGATGATCAAGGAGCCGGGCCATCGCTGTTGCGACACCGCGCGGATCGCGTGCGGTCACGCGCAGCGCAAAGCCGCAATCATCGAAATATCCATCCACCGCAGTACCCTGCGGATAGATAATGGGTGCCCCTGACATCACCGCTTCGACAAAAACCATGCCGAAGCTTTCCCGCAAAGACGGAAGCACGAAGCCTGCAGCTCCGTTCATAGCCTGGCGGACCGCTGCGGCATCGGCAGGGCCTGTCAACGTGACGTTGGGCGTGCCGCCTATCACCTGCCGGCAATAACTTATGTCACCGGCATCCCCGCCGCCGATAACCTGAAGCTGCGCCTTCGGATGAGTCTGTGCCAGAAGGCCCATCGCCTGCACCATGGTGCGCAGGTTCTTGCGTTTGGCATTCTTGAGGTGAAAAACGGTCACAAGAGTGTTCGAGCCTGGCTTTGGGACCATCGGGCTATCGATATGGGTTGCGCACGGCAGGTCGATTACCAGCCCGTCACGTTTTCCAAGTCGCGCTTCGATGGCTTGCCGTGACCACGGCGAAAACGGAAACACGACCGCCGCGCCGGAGTAGATACGCGCCAGTGTCTTCGCGAGGTCAGGCCGTGCGGTCAGGATCTTCGTGTCTGTATCACCCTGGATACTGAGCGCGTAGGGGACCCCGAGCCTGCGCGACATCTGCTCCGCAACAATACCTTCAATCGTCAGCTTGTGCCCCACGATGAGCGCTGGCTTTGGCCCTCGCTCCACGATGTCCGACAGAGCATGACCAAGTTTTCGCAGCATGGTTTCATGTCCGATACCGCGCGGCGGGGCCCGGTATGTCACGGCCCGTCCATATTCGAATGCCGTTTGCTCAAGGTTCAGGCCAAGTGAACGAAAACCCGTTGCCGCACTGCGCACCACGTCGCCAAGCCCGGGTGTGCGGCGGTTCAGAGAGATCACATCGTGGCGAAAATTTTCGCACGTCAGATCGATAAGGCTGCGGACCGCCTTGGTCTTTTGCAGCTCTACCGGATCGGGAAAATCAGCGCTTATATGCAGAACAGGCGGAAGCTCTTTCTGGATCACGGCTTTGCCTCAATACAAGACGGGCGCGCCGCTTATTTCTCGACCGTTTGGTATTGGTAATATTTATATTGATAGCTGTAATTCTGGCCTGCATCCAGCGCACGATACTTTGTCAGGACCGCGCCCGCGATACGGGCGTCGGCATCCATCAGGCGGCGAACAGCTGTTCGCGCTTGTCCATATAGCGCACGGTTCGCCTCGAGCACGAACACTGTAGCGTCACAGAAGCGCGAAATGAGCGGGGCATCGGCGATACCAACCACGGGCGGACTGTCGACGATGATAACATCGTAGGAACCACGAACTTTCTTGATCAATTCGCCCATCAATCCCGAAGACAGGATTTCGACAGGATTGCTTGGAATAGGGCCAACCGGAAGAACCTGAAGATTATCTATCCCGACATCGCAAATGGCGGAGGCCAATTCTGTACGATTGTACAACACATCAACGAGCCCGGTTTTCTGCTTCGCAAGTTCGAATTGCCTGGCGATTGCCGGCCGGCGAAGGTCGGCATCGATAATTAGCGTTCGCTTGCCAACAGCGGCAAATCTGACTGCAAGCGCAATAGCCGATGTGGTCTTGCCTTCGCCCGGCTGGCTACTGGTAACTTGCAGCACGCAGCTGTCCATTTCCGGCATGGCATAACTGAGTGTCGCGCGGATCGATGAATAGGCTTCACCCAGGGCACTGAACGAACTGAGCATGACTTCGCTCGATTCTTCGTCGGAATATGGCGTCTGGCCCAGCGCCGGGATTCCCAGACGCGCCTCCATTTCATCCAAAGTGCGGATGCGTTCGTCGAAGAATTCGCGGACAAGCGCAAAGCCAATGGCAGCACCAATACCGGCGAGAAGTGCCAACAACATGTTGCGCATCAGATCCGGCGATGATGGCGAGCGCGGCGTGATAGCATAATCCAGCACGGCAATGTTGCCATCCTGCAGGTTGGCAGCCGACGAAATCTGATTGAAGCGTGCCAGCAGGGAAGCCAGCTCTTCTCGGGAGGCCTGCGCTTCACGCGAATAAATATTGTACTGCACACGGCGATCCTGCTCGTCGAGCGTGGCAGCCGATAGTCGGTCACGTTCGGTCGAGAGGGCGCGCTCCTGACGAAGTGCTATCTGATATTCGCTGCGAAGACTGTCCCGAATTTCCTGTCCGGAGCTGGCGATTTCACTTTGGAGCGATGAAATTTCCGCCCGAACATCCCGAATTTCGGGATATTCTTCCTGATATCGTTCACGCAATTCCGAAAGCTGGACAGTCAGTTCAGACAAGCGGGAGCGTAATGCCTGCACTGCCGGACTGTCACGTACTTCGGGCACCTGAGCGATAGGCAGGCGGGATATTGCCTGCCATTCCTGTTCTGCGACGATGCGGCGCGAACGGGCATTGATGTAGGCTTCGTTGATGTTGGCCAAATTCGATCCGGTGATGGTGCGTGCGCCTCCATCATTGTTGACCGAAACAGCCTCCGCATCTTCACCGATGAGCGCGTTTGCCCTGGCGTATTCGTTGGCCGTAAGCTCTGCTGCGCGCAGTTCGTTGCGAACTTCAGTGATTTGCTTTTCAAGAAATTCGGTCGCTGCAGAATTGCTTTCAGTGCCGCCAAGAACGCTGTCCGCCACCATCGCATCGGCATAAGCATTAGCGATGGCCGAGGCAGCCTGGGGATCGGTCGAGCTCGCATTCAGGTTGATGATACGGGCCTGTTGGGGCAATTCTGCAGAGATGGAATTGCGGATGATTCCACGTGCAGCCAGCCTGGAACTTTCGCTGATGTCCATGCCCGTGAGTGAGCGCATGGTAGCCTGATCCAGGCGATTGGCCGCTTCAGAAGCAATGCGGCGACTTTTGACAACCTCGATCAAGGTCGCGAGATAATTGCGCACCTCGTTTACTTGAATAAAAGGGTCTGACACATCCTGGCCTGGCAGAATATTGGTATTATCAACATTCACACGGATAGTAGCGGTCGCGGTGTATCGCGGGGTGGCGAGCATCGTCAGGATCAATCCGATCGCCAAGGCAGTCACAACAATACCAAGCAAAGCCACACGCTGGCGCCACAAGGCACCGCGCAGATAGGAAATGCTCAGGAAAGACTCGCCAGCGCGGGCCTCGGTCGCAGGATACGCCATGGATCTGTCGGCAGATCCGTCATTTGTAATTCGGTCAGCGGTCATTGAGGGCCTCTGCGGATTAGATACGGGTGAAGAGAGCGAACAGCGGCAATGCTCTCAACAAGTCCTGCCAAAGTTGCGATAGGCCGTCTGTGCCGACCACCACGCGGTCGCCGGGATGAAGAACCGGATCAAGCATGGTGCCCGATCTTACAGCTGTATAGTCGAACTTGGCCACCTCGATCCCGTCATCCGCTTGACGAAAGATTGCGATCTCATCCGGCTCGGCAACTCTCGAGAGCCCTTGGGCCAGCGCAATCGCCCCGGACAGACGGGTGCCTGGGCGGAAGTCATAGAGGCCCGGGCTTTCGACACGGCCCTCCACTGTGACTTGATGCGAATTGTAATTGAGAACATTCACCGAGACACGGGGGTTGCGAAGGTAGCGCGTTGCAAGCATCTCCTCGATGCGGTCTTCCACCTCTCCTGCGGAAAGGCCAGCGACGGTAATCTGCCCGATCAATGGCAGCGAAACCTCGCCTGTCGCGGAGACGGCAACACTCTCAAGCGAGAGGTCTGCCTCACGAAATACATCGACTTTGATCACATCAGACGGGCGCAGGACGTAACTTGCCGTCAATGACGAGCCATAGCCGTCCTGGCCCAATTCGGCGGCAGCCTGACTGACGACCGGACCAGGTGCGACCACAGGACCGCTGGCACACGCTGTTAGCGTTGCGGAAAAAACCAGCAAGCACGTGGCCGCCACATTCTTCTTACCACTTGCCGTCATGACTGTTCATTCCTGGTGCGACCGAATTATGCAAATGCCGGAAAATACTACGTGCATTCCCCTATTGAAACCGAATGTTTCGTTAACAGGGCTATAACCCTACGATGGTGCAACGCAACATCCAAGCACTCAATTTTTCCATCGGTTTGACCGGTTAAATACATATCGCTAGCCAATCCTTGGAAATTGGCCTCGCTGTTGGAAAGTAAATGTAAATGTCGTTGATCAACCTCTTGGCCTGCCTCGCCTATGGCATGGTTGGGGTGCTTGCGATTGGAGCTGGTTCCGCTGCATTGGCAAGTGATAGAAATCGCGCGCATCTGGTCACCTGGCTGATCTGCGCCTTGGTATTTGCACTGATGATTGCCAGCCGGACACTGGGTTGGGAAGAGGCAGCGCGAGAGGCGTTAAGAGCTGGATTGGCCGAGAATGACTTCGTCAATCGCAGACAGTACTTGCAAAAACCGCTGGTGGCTGTGGCCATCATGGCAGGGGCGGTCATACTCTGGGTTGGCTGGGCCTATGCCAACAGTGCCCGGTCCCGCCCTTCGGATCTTTATATCCGGCTCGTTCAGCTTTTGATGGGCCTGCTCGTGCCCCTGTTTGCGCTGCGCATCATATCGCTCCACGCTTTCGACCGGTTGCTGTATGGTGGCAGCATTCGTTTGAACTGGGTTTTGGATGGAGGCATAACCATCGCCGCCGGTGCGCTGGCAGCGCTGTACATTGTGCGGCAAAGGCAGCGCATCAATGACCGGATCAGGCCGAGCTAGCTAGTCGCCCCCAGCTAATTACCCAATGCGCTGCGGTAGGCGGCCAGCAAAGGCTCAACCTGCTTGTTCCAGTTGAGTTCCTGCACCACACGCTTCCGTCCAAATTCCCCCATCATCGCCCGTTGCCCGGGGTTGTCGAGCAAAGCGGCGATCTTCTCGGCCATGTCGGCGGGATCATTTGCTGCGGCGTAAAGCGATGCCTCTTGCGCTGAAAACCGCCCCTCTGTGACGTCGAATTGCACCATCGCTTTGCCGAGTGACATATATTCCATGATCTTGTTCATGGTCGACTTGTCATTCATCGCGTTCACGCGGTCAGGATTGACGCCGATGTCCATCGTTGAAAGCACTTCGAACAATTCCTGATCCGGCGCCCTGCCCGTGAAATGGATCCATTCGCCAAGGCTGCGTTCCGAGGCCATGGCCTTCAGTCCTTCCAGCGCCGGGCCGCCGCCGACCAGTACGAAACGAATGTCGCGCCGGCCCATTCGGTTCACCAGATGGTCCACGGCATCGATCAGCAGATCAATGCCTTCCTGCTCGCCCATCACTCCGACATAACCCACCATGAATTGCTTGCCGTCTTTCAAGGCAGCATTGGGTTCAACGCTTTTGAGCTTGGACAGATCAGGACCGGACCGCACGATAAAGACCTTGTCCGGATCCATCCCGCCACGTTCGACCGCAATGATTTTGTAGCTTTCATTGGTCGCAATAGAGACATGCGCCGCCTTGAAGGTCAGCTTCTCGAACAGAACCATCAGCTTCCAGAAAAAACCGCGTTTGTTGAATTTGGCTTCATAAAGCTCGGGATTGATATCGTGGTGATCGAAAATATACTTCACGCCGAGCAGCCGAAACGGCAGCGCGACCAGAAAGATCAGATCGGGCGGATTGCATCCTTGGATCACATCGATGCCGCGTTTGAAATATATTCGCCAAGCCAGCACGGTTTCCCAGAACAGCGCCGCGCCATATTCCAGCAGAAACCCGAGTGCACCGTCCGCCTCCAATGGCAGGGGATGCCGGTGAATGTGGACGCCTTCGATTTCCTCGTAGCGCTTTTCATATCCTTTGCCCGTTGGGCAAATCACAGAGACCGTAGCGCCCGCCGCCTTTAATGTGCGCGCCTCCTGCCAAACGCGCCGATCAAACGGCAAGGGCAGGTTTTCAACCACGATCAGTATCGATTTTCCCGCGAGCGGCTGGCCCTCGATGTCAGTCGGAAAGGCGAAATCTTCTGCGGTTTCAGGAGTCAATTTATGCTGCTCACATCCATCACAGGTGTATCGCCCAGATCGAGCGTATCGATCAGGCGATTGGTGGCGATGATACGGGCATATCCGCCAGTTTCGGCAGTGCCCTTGTCCACAAGCAGCGTCTCGATCGTAGGCAGGAATGCAAAGGCATAACCGAGATTTTGCCCCACCAGTTGTTCCGGTTTCAGGGCAGGATCATGAATTTCCACTTCAAATCCGGCATCGAGGAGCTTGCGCGCCATATCCACCGCCGGGCTTTCGCGAAGATCGTCCGTGTCTTTTTTGAATGCAAGGCCCACGAGCAGAACCTTGGCACCGGGCTCCAAGCCATCAACTGCGCGCAGAAACTGATGGTGTTTGTGTGCCTCATTGCTGCGGATCAGCGCATCGACAAGATGCGTGTTCGCACCGATGTCGGCGGCAATATGCTGCAAGGCGCGCACATCCTTGGGCAGGCATGACCCGCCGAAAGCACCGCCGGGGCGCGTGTAATAAGCCGAAATATTGAGCTTGGTATCCGAGACGAAAATCTCGTGAACCTGGCTCGCCGAAATGTCGAGGTTCTGACAGACCCGTCCCACTTCATTGGCAAACGCCACTTTGGTCGCATGCCAGGTATTGTCGACGAATTTGGTAATTTCCGCTTCCCGAATGCCGACGTGAAAGACTGGCGCTTCGATGCCGTCGTGCAAACGTTCCATATTGGCGCTCGGCACGCCATCAAGTGTGCCCAGCACAATTTTTGGAGGTTCGAAATAGTCCTGGATTGCGGTCGCCTCGCGCAAGAACTCGGGATTGTAGACCAGCTCCACCAGCCGATCTGTCTGCTCACCCAGCTTCGCACGGAAGATCGGCAGAATGATCTGGTCGGTCGATCCGGGTCGCATTGTAGAACGATAGGCGACAGTCAGCGGGCGGACGCGATCAGGCTTGATCGCCTCTGCTATATCGCGCGTGACTTGCGCGATATAGCTCATATTGTGTGCCCCATCGACGCCGCTCGGCGTACCGACACAAACGATGGCAATATCGCAATCGTCCAGCTCATTCCCGATGCGCGTAGCTGCGGTGAGCCGTCCGTCGGAATGCGCCTGCGCAACCAGCTCATCCAGACCGGGCTCCCGAACGGGAGAGCGCCCTGCATTAATAGTCGCGACCTTGGCGTCACTTACATCAACGCCGAAAACGCTGTGCCCCTGCCGGGTTATGCAGCCAGCAGCAGTGCAACCAACATAACCGAGCCCAAAAATCGCGATTTTCAAAAAATGCCCCTCTTAAGGCTACGTATTACTACTTGGTCATTAGAGATTGTAACAGGGTCTATGCAACCGCAATTTTTGCACTGCACAATTTGCTGCACTTGCACTTTCACAAGCGATGCGCTTGAGGCTGGCACAAAGGATTTCGAGGACATCAGATGACCCATCAGAATGGCAAGAAGACTGCGCTTATCACCGGCGTGACCGGGCAAGATGGCGCCTACCTGTCCCACCTCCTACTGGAGAAGGGCTATGAAGTGCACGGCGTCAAACGCCGGTCTTCGTCCTTTAACACGGGCCGGATCGAAGATATTTATCAGGATCCACATGTCGATAACCAGCGGTTCCACCTGCATTATGGCGATCTGACAGACAGCACAAACCTGATCCGCATCATGCAGGAAGTCCAGCCGGACGAAGTGTACAACCTCGCGGCGCAAAGCCATGTCGCTGTCAGCTTCGAAACGCCCGAGTACACGGCCAACGCCGATGCGGTTGGTACTTTGCGCCTGCTCGAGGCGATCCGCATTCTGAAGCTTGAAGATAAAACGCGTTTCTATCAGGCCTCGACTTCCGAGTTGTATGGCCTGGTGCAGGAAGTTCCTCAGCGCGAGACAACGCCGTTCTACCCCCGCAGCCCCTATGCTGTGGCCAAGCTTTATGCCTACTGGATGACGGTAAACTACCGCGAGGCATACGGAATTCACGCTTCCAACGGCATCTTGTTCAATCACGAAAGCCCCCTTCGTGGAGAGACCTTTGTCACGCGCAAGATTACCCGCGCCGCCGCCGCGATTGCGCTGGGCCGGCAAGATAAACTCTATCTCGGCAATATGGATGCCAAACGTGATTGGGGTCATGCGCGCGAATATGTGCGCGGCATGTGGATGATGGTGCAACAGGAAAAGCCCGACGATTATGTGCTCGCCACCGGCGTTACCACCGAGGTGCGCGAATTCGTGCGCTGGGCGTTCGAAGATGCGGGCATTCCCATCGAATTTCGCGGCAAAGGCGTAGAGGAAAAGGGTTATGCGGCCAGCGATGGTCGCTGCCTGGTCGAAGTCGATCCGCGCTATTTCCGCCCGACCGAAGTGGAATTGCTCCTCGGCGATCCGACGAAGGCGCACGAAAAGCTCGGCTGGAAACACGATATCTCCGCGCGCGAACTTGCGCGTGAAATGGTCCTGGCTGATCTTGAACTGATGAAGGCCGAGCCCATTGCGGGCGCCGACTGATGGCATACAGGCTCACCGGGAAGCGCGTTTACATCGCCGGGCACAAGGGCATGGTCGGATCTGCCATCGTTCGGCGACTGGCAAGCGAAGGCTGTGAAATCCTGACAAGTGATCGAAGTACCGATTTACGAGAGCAGGTTGCGGTACGCGAATGGTTTTCGGTCAACCGTCCCGATGCTGTGGTAGTTGCAGCGGCAAAGGTCGGCGGCATCCTTGCCAACAACAATTATCCCGCTGAATTCCTGTACGATAATTTGATGATAGAGGCCAATATCATCGAGGCGGCCTACCGCAACGACGTAGAGAAACTGCTCTTCCTCGGTTCGTCCTGCATCTATCCCAAAATGGCTCCACAGCCGATACCGGAAGATGCTCTTCTAACGGGCCCGCTCGAGCCGACGAATGAATGGTATGCGGTCGCGAAGATTGCCGGGATCAAGCTGTGTCAGGCCTACAGGCGGCAATACGGCTGTGATTTCATCAGCGCCATGCCAACCAACCTTTATGGCCCCGGCGACAATTTCGACCTCGCGAACAGTCATGTGCTGCCCGCTCTCATCCGCAAGGCGCACGAGGCAAAGGAAGTTGGCGCGAGCAGTATCGAAATCTGGGGCACAGGCGCTCCCCGGCGTGAATTCCTGCACGTCGATGATCTGGCCGATGGCTCTGTATTCTTGCTGAAGAAATACTCGGCGGAAAGTCACGTCAATCTGGGTTCGGGAAAGGACCTGCCTATTATCGAACTCGCCAAGATCGTGTGCAGCGTTGTCGGCTTTGAAGGTGAGATAACGAAAGATACAACCAAGCCCGATGGCACGCCCCGCAAGCTGATGAGCGGAGACATGCTGGCGGAAATGGGCTGGTCGCCAAAAATCAGCCTGCGTGATGGAATTGCCCATGCCTACCGCGCTTTCCTTGCCGGAGAGCGGAAAAGCTAAACGCGCACCGACACGTTTTCAGAAGGCGCGATTGTGCGTCAGCACTCGCAAAGTCGAAATCAAGATCCCGATGTCGCGCCAGAGTCTCCAGCCTTCGACATATTCAAGATCGGCCAACAGCCGGTCGGTCAAATGGTCTTCGGTATCAGTTGCACCGCGATGACCACGAATCTGCGCCAAGCCGGTGATGCCGGGGCGCAAGCCATGACGCTGCCAATATTTGTGATCGACTTGCCAGAAAAGTTTGCTGCCCGCTTTCGATCCAAGCGCATGCGGTCGCGGTCCTACCATGCTCATATCACCGATCAGGACATTGATCAGCTGCGGCAGTTCATCAATGCTGGTCCGGCGAATGAAGCGGCCGATACGCGTGATCCGGTCATCATCCAAAGTCGCTGAACGCTCCCCATTTGCGTCACTTCCGCGCATCGAGCGGAACTTGAGGATGTCGAAGAACTCGTTACCGCGCCCCATGCGTCTTTGGACGAAGAAGAGAGGCCCGCCGTCCTCCAGCTTGATAAGCAATGCCGTGATCAGCATGATTGGCGAGAGGAACAACAAGGCGCCGCCTGCAACCGCCAGGTCGAAAATCCGCTTTGTCGCCCGAGCGCGCAAGCCCAGTTGCCGCGCCGAAACCTTCAGCGCCGATACGCCGACATCATCGTGATGGACCACGCCGATTGCGCCGATCTCTCGCGAGAGCTGATGCGTCACTTCACCGTGGATGCCCGTGCCTTTAAGTACCTGAGACCAAGCAGGCCTGTCTCCTTCCTGGCAGCTGACGATGACTTCATCCATATTGCGTAGATATTTACTCAACCGGTCAAGTGCCTGCGGATCGTTGAAGTCCGGGATCAGGCCGTGGACTTCGGCATCGACGTGATACGAATGCGGAAGTTTAAATTCCGGGCCACCAGCCAGAATTACCAGCCTGTTGATCGCCGAAGGGCCCCAATGTCGCACGATCGCCTTGGCCATCATCACACGGGCAGCAACCATGATCGTAGCAGAAATCATCATCGCCAGCACGAACACCAGTCGCGAAAGCTCCGCGTTGATCTTTATGAAAAAGGCAAAGAGACTGAGAAGCGCCGCAGAGACAAACAGTGCGACTATCGCTTTCATCGCACTCAACTGCCAATCGGTCAGCCCGCTACGCGAATAGGTTCCGCTGTACATTGCGACGGTGAGATAAAGCGGGAGATTTACATATGCCGACAGCATGCCGCTTTCCAACCGGGCAAGCTCGGTGAAGGTGCCAAAGTACACGGCCGAGACCGCATAGAAAACTGACAACAAAATCGCAGCATCCAGCGCAACCAGGAAGAGATAGGTCTGCAATCGCCGCCGTTCCAATGAACGCGCAAGCCCGTTTCTCGGTGCACGCGGAAGCGGTGCTTTCGGAGGCGGTGTTACTGGCGTGGTAGTGGTTTCAGCGTCTACCGCAATTCCAACTACTTGTAATGGCGCTGAATCAACCATGCCTGCGACTTCATCCCGAGTGCCCCCCCTTACGGAAAACTACCTAGACACGATTGGCAAACGGTTCACCACTAAAATCTCGCAAGTGCACAATTTTGTAGTTGGTTCTGCTACCGTCTTGCAGCGGCATAGCGGGTGATTTGGGTAATTTCGCGCGCCAGGAGCAGTTCGGCGGTCTGGCTGTTGGCAAGCAAGGAGCGGTGCAGATCGGCAAGGCGCGGCACCAGCCGTTCAAGCTTCCCCCCGCTCCAGCGCATCAATTGATCGCCAACTTCGCGGTGTTCTTTGAAAAACACGCCATTGGCGCGCAGGAATTGCTTCATATCGTCGCCGCGCCGCAGTTTGGGTGCGAGCATCGCCAGTTGTGCGGCCCGTCGCTCCATGGCCAGCGCCACACCAACCGGGTTGAGGGAGACTTCACGCATGCGCGCCAGTTCGCGCGGCAATTTGCCCAGCTCTCCGCCCAAAGCGGCGTTTACCAGCGGCATGAAACCGTCTTCTTCGGTGCTCGCACCGATTGCGTCCCACGCCGCCTGATCGGCGGTTTTCGGTGAACGCGGAGATGCATCGAGATAGAGCGCCAATTTATCCACTTCGGACTGGGCCAACCGCACATCGAGCCCTGCTGCCCGCGCAATTGTCTCCCCCAGCGATCCATCGAGGCGCATCCCGGCCGCATCGGCCATGGCGCGTACATCGGCGGTGACTGATCGCAGGTCCGGCGGATAGAAAATGGCTACCAGCGCATCATCGCGCTTGATCAGCAGCTTTGCACTGCGCGATTTGTCCGTGGCGGAAGTAGCAATGATGAAGATCGGCCAACCCTGATCGACTTCGCCCCGATCGACCAGTTCGCACCAGCTGAGTAGCGCATCATGCGCTTCCTCGCCCGAAACCCGCGCGAGAATATGGCGCACATCACCGAACAATGATGTGGAACGTGCTTCATCGACCAGTCTGGATGGATCGGACCTTAATTCACTGCCCGAAAGATCAACACGCTCGCCCGCATCTGGCAACCCTGCAACCAGTTTGGCAACAGCGGCGGAGGCCCCGGCCTCATCCTGCCCGCAAAAGAAAAACAGCCGGCATTTCGCACCGGCGTTTCTGGCGGCCTGCGCATAGTCGCGCTGGTTGGCCTTCATCGGGCCTGTTCACGCAAGGTGCGCGTCAACCGGACGACAATCTGATCCGCCACTTCCTGCGTCAGGTTTTCAAGTGCCGTCTGCTCTGCAGCAATCGTCGCATATTCACTGCCGACCACATCGATACCCGCGTCCGAACCTGCCGTTGCATCGACGATAATCGTGTCGGTAGTCAGATCGACCAATTGATAGCGGGCCCGCAAAGTGCGGCGTTCACGGCCAATCGTGTCATCGGTCAGCAGGCCCAATCCTTCGAGCTGGTCGTCCAGCACGACATCCAGCCGATAGGCAGAGCCGCCGCCATTCGCGCCGCGCCCCAGCCGGTCCGACAGCGCATTGCGCATCAGCCAGCCTTCATCACCAGGGATCTGCGCAATGTCGATCTGTGCCAGCCCGCGCGCCACCACTCCATTCGAGCCGCCCGCATAGATCGGCTGCAAGCCGCAGCCGGTCAGCGCCAAAAGAGCGGCAAGCGGGGCAAGCGCGCGTATCATGTGACGATATTGACCAGCCTGTCGGGCACCACGATCACCTTGCGAATTTCTGCGCCATCCAGTGAACGCTGAACCTTCTCGCTGGCGAGCGCAAGCGCTTCAAGGTCTTCCTTTGACGCACCCTTGGGCGCGCTCAGCGTATCGCGCAGCTTGCCCTTGTGCTGCACAGCGATGGTCACTTCGTCTTCCACAAGCAGCGCAGCGTCGACTTCGGGCCAAGGTGCACCTGCGACCAGGCCTTCGCCGCCCAATTCCGCCCAGGCCTGTTCGGCCAGATGCGGCATCATCGGTGAAGCCATCAGCAAGATCGAGCGGATTGCATGGTTGCGGTCTGCACTTGGCCCGGCCTTTTCGGCAGCACTGGTCAGTTCATACAGCCGCGCGACCGCCTTGTTGAACGCGAGCGCCTCGATATCGCCCGCAACCGCAGCAATGGTCTGGTGCGTCTTGCGGGCAAGTTCCTTATTCGCACCGCTGGCAGCAGCATCGAACTGGCCGAACAACCGCCAGAGCCGCTGGACAAAACGCCCGCAGCCTTCGATCCCGGCCTCGGACCATGGCAGATCGCGCTCTGGCGGACTGTCGGACAGCATGAACCAACGCACCGCATCCGCGCCATGATCACGGATAATGTCTTCCGGATCGACGACGTTCTTCTTCGACTTGGACATCTTGATGACCTTGCCGATTTCAACCGGCTGGCCATCAGCCTTCAGCACTGCTCCATCGCTGGACCGGTCCACTTCTGCGGGCATGTAGTACACTTCCCGCGCGCCAGCCTTCCTGCTGTAAGTCTCATGCGTGACCATGCCTTGCGTGAACAGGCTGGCGAAGGGTTCCTTCACGTCCAGCTTGCCGCAGTGCGCCAGGGCACGGGTCCAGAAGCGAGCGTAGAGCAGGTGCAGGATCGCATGCTCTACCCCGCCGATATATTGATCGACCGGAAGCCACTTGGCGATTTCCGCCGCGTCAAACGGCTTGTCTGACGGCTGGCTTGCGAAGCGCAGGAAATACCAGCTGGAATTGACGAAGGTGTCGAGCGTATCGGTTTCGCGTTCCGCCGCTCCGCCGCATTTGGGGCAAGCGACGTTCTTCCATGTGGGGTGACGCAGCAGCGGATTGCCGGGCTGCTTGAAGTCCACATCCTCCGGCAGCTTTACGGGAAGCTGGTCTTGCGGAACCGGAACCACACCGCAGGCCTCGCAATGGATGAAAGGGATGGGCGTGCCCCAATACCGCTGGCGCGAAACGCCCCAGTCGCGCAGCCGCCAGACGGTTGTGCCCTTGCCCCAGCCGCCTGCTTCGGCACGTGTGATTACATCACGCTTGGCATCCTCAACCTCTTGGCCGCTGAGGAAATCCGAATTGACGATTACGCCGTCACCGGCCTCTGCTTCGCCCTCGAAGGGCTTGCCCGCGCCTTCGGTGCTGGCCGCGACAACGCGCGGGATCGGCAGGCCGTATTTGCTGGCGAATTCAAAGTCGCGCTGGTCATGGCCCGGAACCGCCATGATTGCGCCGGTTCCGTAATCCATCAGCACGAAATTCGCGATGAAAAGCGGCAATGGTTCGCCCGTGAATGGATGCTTGGCAGTAATGCCGGTGTCGAAGCCCAGCTTTTCCGCTGTCTCAAGCTCCGCCGCCGTTGTGCCGCCCTTCTTGCACAGAGCGATAAAGTCGCGCGCTTCTGCGCTATCTGCCGCAACGCCTTGAGCAATCGGGTGATCCGCCGCAACTGCAACAAAGCTTGCACCGAAAATCGTGTCGGGCCGCGTGGTGTACACGGGCAGAGTCTCGCCATTCGACAGATCGAAGGCGAATTCCAGGCCAGTCGATTTACCGATCCAGTTTTCCTGCATCAGGCGCACCTTTTGCGGCCAATGCTCCAACCCCTGCACGCCTTCAAGAAGTTCGTCGGCGAAATCGGTGATCTTCAGGAACCACTGGTTAAGCTTGCGCTTCTCGACCTCGGCGCCGCTGCGCCACCCCTTGCCGTCAATTACCTGCTCATTGGCGAGCACGGTCATGTCGACCGGATCCCAATTGACCTCTGATTCCTTGCGATACACCAACCCGGCATTGAACAAATCGATAAACAGGGCCTGTTCGTGGCCGTAATATTCGGGATCGCAGGTCGCAAATTCTCTGGACCAATCGAGTGCAAAGCCAAGCTGTTTCAGCTGGCCTTTCATCGTTTCAATGTTTTGGTACGTCCAACCAGCGGGGTGCACGCCTTTTTCCATCGCGGCGTTTTCCGCAGGCATTCCGAAAGCGTCCCAGCCCATCGGGTGCAGAACTTCGCAGCCCTGCATTTTGCGAAACCGCGCCAGCACATCGCCCATGGTGTAATTGCGCACATGGCCGATATGGATGCGCCCGCTCGGATACGGAAACATCTCCAGCACATAGCTTTTGGGCTTCGCAGAATTGCTGTCCGCTTCAAAACAGCGGGCTTCTTCCCACGCAGCTTGCCAGCGCCTGTCCGCGACAGACGGATCGAATCTTTCGTTGCTCATAAGGGCCCCTTAGCGGGACTTAACTGACGGTGGAACGCCTAAGGTCACGTGCCTTGGTGAGGATAATGTCCTCCAACCGCTGGATCGTGGCCGCCTGCACCGGGGCTTCGACCCATTGGCCTGCCTGCAATGTCTGACGACTGGCGGCAACGCGCAGAGCATCGGCGCGCAGATCCTGGTCAAGAATAGCGACCGAAACCTTCACCCGCTCGCTCGGGCTTTCTGGATTCACATACCAATCCGTGATCAGCACGCCGCCAGCACTGTCTGCCGTGGTGAGCGGCATGAAGGAAAGCGTTTCAAGGCTGGCACGCCACAGATAGGCATTCACCCCGATCGAGGTGACTTGTGATGCAGCCATATCGGCCCGCAGTCGTTCGTCATTACCGCCGCCGCATGCGGTCAGCGCGAATGTGGCAAGGCCCGCAATAGCTGCGCCGACAAGGCGACGCGTGCGGGAATTTGATGCGGAGGTCGAATGGGCCATTGTCAGTCCTGTAAACGCGTGTTTCGGGCGCCGACGCCCGGTTCGCCGCTTCTATACAAGCCGCAAGGCGCGCGGCAAGGTGAAGTGGCAAGATTGCACACAAATGCGCTTTGCAGGGGTGAATGCGCGCTTAATAGCTGCCCGGCACTCTGCTGGCATGTCCGATTGGTTTGTGCTGCAACGGCAACAGTTTGCAAAAACCCGCGATCCGCAGACGCATTAAGTGGAAAAACCGGGATTCGATGATTACAAAACGAATCACAGATGATGCGCCAATGAACTTGCCGAGTCGTTTCGGTGAAACGGTTTTCAGGTTTGTTCATTCAGGATGCATCACAGGGGGAATATAGGGCAGTCATTATGGCTAGGCGTAACAACAGTGTAGCAGGGAAGGTGGCGCTTGCAGCGTCTGCCACGCTGCTGGCCGTTGCGCTTCCCAGTTCGGTGTTTGCGATCGGATTGCTGAGTGCCGATGGCACAGAGCAGGCCGGTGGCCAATTCGCCTTTACGCCCGCAGCTGCTGATCCCGATATTGCAGAGCTTGTAGCGCAGGGAACCGGCGGTCAGGCGCGCATGATGCGCTTCACGCCCGCAGGGGTCTCGGCCTCGCGGGCAGAACGTTCGGTTACAGTAGCAGTGCGGATTGACCAGCGGACGGCGCAGTCGCTTTCGGATGCTACAGCCGGAATTTCTGCGCCGCGCGATAACGCAGGCGCAACAGGCGGCCTTCGGGTCGCGCCAACACGCTATAACCTTGGTCTGGCGCGCGGCTACGGCAATTTTGCCCAGAGCCCTGCCCAGCTTTCGAGCCGCATGACGATCCCGACGGTCACACGCTCGCCCCAGATTTCACGCTCGCTTTCCGAAGCGAATATTCCTGATCTGTCCTCGTTCGCCCCCCGTACCAGAGCGCGGGGCGACGAAAGCCGCTTTGCTGCGCGCGTGGAAATGGATGACAATACCTCGGTCGCCGCCAACAACAGGCGCGATTCGGTTGGGGACCAGATGCTGGATGTGCGTGGCAGCTATCGCCTGACGAACAACCTCGATATCACGGCTGGCGTCCGGTACGAACAGGACCGCGATATCGTGCCGCTGCCTGAAATCGACCAGCAGGACAGTCAGGCCGTCTACGTAGGTACGCAGTTCCGCTTCTGATACGCTGCAATGCAGCACAGAAATTGGTCAAAGAGCCCCGCTTTTGCGGGGTTTTTCTTTGCGGATTTGATGCGCCCCGCTTAAGACTTCGCTCCACAAGAACGAAAAACGAGTGGGAGAAGAAACTATGGGCAAGGTTGCAGTCGTCACGGGTGGTACACGCGGAATTGGCCGTGCCATATGCGAATCACTTCAGGATGATGGCTTTACTGTCGTTGCCACCTATGCAGGCAATGATGAAAAGGCCCGTGCCTTTACCGAGGAAACCGGCATCCCGACTTACAAATTCGATGTTGGCGATCACGAAGCCACGCTGGCCGGCTGCGCCAGGATTGCAGAAGAAGTCGGCCCGATTGATGTCGTAGTGAACAACGCCGGCATCACCCGCGATGGCACTCTGATGCGGATGAGCTACGATGATTGGGAAGATGTAATGCGCACCAATCTGGGTGGCTGCTTCAACATGGCCAAGGCCGCGTTCGAAGGCATGAAAGACCGCAAATGGGGCCGCATTATCAATATCGGCTCGATCAACGGTCAGGCTGGTCAGTATGGTCAAGTAAACTACGCGGCCGCCAAGAGCGGCATCCATGGCTTTACCAAGGCGCTGGCACAGGAAGGCGCGCGTTACGGCATTACCGTAAACGCGATTGCTCCGGGCTATATCGATACAGACATGGTCGCCGCCGTGCCTGAAAACGTGCTGGAAAAGATCGTCGCGAAGATTCCGGTCGGTCGTCTTGGCCAGGCCAGTGAAATCGCCCGTGGAGTGAGCTTCCTTGCCTCTGAAGATGGCGGGTTTGTTACCGGCTCGACGCTGTCGATCAATGGTGGTCAGCACATGTATTGATTTGATTGGCGGGTGGCAGAAAGCGCGATGACTGACATCTACCACCCGCCCGTCAAACGCTCGGTCGAGATCGCCGGGCACAAGACCTCGATCAGCCTTGAACCTTTGTTTTGGGACCTGCTGCAGCGCGTGGCAGAGCGGCAGAACTTGCCGCTCAACGCGGTTGTGGCGCGTATCGACGCTGAACGAATCAAGGCCGAGCATGCGCCCGGCCTCGCTACGTCTGTCAGGCTCTGGCTCGCCGCCGATTTACAGCGGCAGACGCCAGAACGAAGTGCTCAGTAATTTCCAGGCGGATCGCTGGCGGGAAAGCTTTCGTCGCTTTCCTCATCAATGGAATCCCACGTATCCTTCGGCGGATCTTTCATCGCCTTCGGCCCCGCATTGCGAACCTGCGAAAAATTCGAACCGCCCGCCTCGCCTTCGGCAAAAGCTTCATTCTGGCCGGTTTTCCGCGTCTTGAAATAACGAAAGCCTGCAACGCCAAGGGCGCCGAGGGCAGCAAGTCTGATCAACATGGATTGTATCCTTTCATGATCGCTTCAACGCATGGCGGCCACGAAAGGTTCTACATTGGCGCAGGGTACCAAACATTTTTTACCCGCGCGAACCCGGTTGACCACATCGCCTGCGCCGCGCAGTAAGAACGCCATGATTGAACGCAAACCGATCCGCAAAGCCGTGTTCCCCGTAGCCGGGCTTGGCACACGCTTCCTTCCAGCCACCAAAGCTATTCCGAAAGAACTTCTGCCCATCGTGGACAGGCCGCTGATCCAGTATGCAGTGGACGAAGCGCGGGAGGCCGGGATCGAACAGATGATCTTCGTCACCGGGCGCGGCAAGACCGCAATCGTCGAGCATTTCGACGTCGCCTATGAGCTGGAAGCCACCATGGGGGAGCGGGGCAAGGATATGGGTGTGCTTGATTCCTCCCGTTTCACTCCGGGCGATATCATTACAGTGCGCCAGCAAGTCCCGATGGGACTTGGCCACGCCATATGGTGCGCGCGCGCAATTGTTGGCGATGAACCCTTCGCGATCCTCCTGCCGGACGAGATGATGGTAGGGCAACCGGGCTGCATGGCGCAGATGGTAGAGGCCTATAATGAAGTTGGCGGCAATCTGATCTCCGTTCTCGAAGTGCCGCACGCAGAAGTCTCGAGCTACGGTGTGATCGATCCCGGCAAGTCCAGCGGCGCTCTGACTGAAGTCAAAGGCCTGGTTGAAAAACCGCCGGTTGACGAAGCGCCCTCGAACAAGATCATCTCAGGCCGCTACATCCTCCAGCCCGAAGTCATGCGGACGCTGGAAACCCAGGGCAAGGGTGCTGGCGGTGAAATCCAGCTGACCGATGCCATGGCAAAAATGATCGGCACACAGCCGTTTCACGCTGTGACTTTCGAAGGGCGCCGGTTCGATTGCGGCAGCAAGCTTGGTTTTGTTGAGGCCACTCTGGCCCTTGCACTGCAGCGGGAGGACATGGGCGCGGATGTTCGGGCGATGGCGCAGCGCTTGCTCGCGGAATAATCAACCCGCCGAAGAATTCATCCAGACACGAAAAAGGCGGGCACTGCGGCCCGCCTTTTTTCAATCTGGTGCCGGGGTAGCCCGGCTTGTTCAGGACCTTGCTCTTACTCGGGGCCACCGCGTGCCGCATTTGCAGCTTCGTCGGCTTCAAGCTGGGCGACCATGTAAGGGATCGGGTTGACCGCTTCATTGGCAACGCGGACTTCGTAGTGAAGGTGCGGACCGGTGGAGCGGCCGGTCGAGCCCACATAACCGATCAAATCGCCCATACGAACTTCTTCACCAGCAGACACGGTGTAGCTCGACAGATGAGCGTAGCGGGTTTCAATGTCGCCGCCATGGCCGATCTGAACGTAATTCCCGTATGAACTGTAACGCTGGGCCATTTCCACTACACCATCAGCCGTCGCATAGACCGGTGTGCCGGTAGGCGCGGCCAGATCAACACCGTTATGACGGGCGCGGCGGCGCAGGATCGGGTGATCGCGCATGCCAAAACCGCTGGTCAGTGTCACACCGTCAACCGGCATACGCGAAGGCACTGACACAGAGATGCGTGGCGGCGCCTGCACGTCACCGGTCATCGTCACGCGGCCACCGTTTTCAAGTGTTTCCCAGCTGGCAAACAGTTCCGTAAATTCGGAATCGATATCGGCAGAGGCAATGGCAGCGGTATCAATCGCACCGGTCGAAGCGGGCTCATCGGCCATGGCCGGGCTGGCGAACAACATGGCACCTGCGGCCATAAAACTGGTGATCTTGACTAGCATGCGATCCCTTTTTTTGTTTTGCCGGGAGGTTTCCCCCCCAGCTATTCAGCAGCCAATCGCATCGCGGTGACCATTTTTTTTGAGGAACCCGGAACTCCCGTCCGCCTCAATGATTATGGGTTATGCGGTGAAAAGTTAATCAAGCAACATCTTGATACAATCCGCGCGGCAGACCGGCTGCAAGACGCGCTGAGTCGTTGAATGGCGGCCTAATCCCGCCGCGAAAGTGCCTTTTCACGAGCAATCTCCAATGATTCTGCGGGTTTTTGCCATTGGCGGCGCACCATGCGTCGAAATGGGTTGATCCCGCGAGCACGTGACGGATTTCGTCGTCAAGGATTCGCTGGAGGATTCGTGCCCCCCGCTCATCGCCAAAACTGCGCACACGCTCAAGCGTCGCTGGCGTCACGTCGAGGCCGCGCGCTTCCAGCACCATTGGTACGATAGCAAGACGCGCATCGACCGCATGAGCTGTATCCGCAGCAGACTGCCACAGCCCGCCATGCGCCGGCAGATCGCCATATTGCGCCCCCATGCTCGCCAGATGCCGCTCTATCAATGCGAAGTGCATCGCTTCGTCCGCAGCAACAGCAAGGAAATCTGCCACAAACGTATCCCCCATCGCTGCACCAAAGCGTCCGACAATATCGAGCGCCAGGTCGATCGCGACGAATTCGATATGCGCAAGAGCATGCCACAAGGCAATGCGGCTTCGCTGCGAACCGCCCTTGCCGCGCCGCGGCATTTTTGCAGGTGCAAGGACTTGGAGCGTTTCAGGCCATGCAGGGTGATCGGGCATTGCCACCGTGAAGCCGCCAGCCAGTTCGCCGCGCCGCCAACGGCGCACAAGTGAGCGCGTCTGCATGATCTTGGCGCGCTTGTTGCCGGTCAAAAGCGCGGCGCGAATGGCCTGAGACAAGTCGGGTGGCAAGTCGGGTGACAAGTCGGTTGATGGGCCGGGTTTCAGAGCGCTTTGGCTGCCGCGAGCACTTCCTCCGCATGGCCCTTTACTTTCACCTTGCGCCAGACCTGGGCAATCGTGCCATCGGCAGCAACCAGAAACGTGCTGCGCTCCATGCCCATATACTTCTTGCCGTACATGTTCTTTTCAACCCAGATACCGAGAGCTTCGGCAATGCCGTCTTCACCAGAATCAGCGGCTTTGTCCGATGCCAGCGGCGCGGCGAGGTCATGTTTCGCAATGAATTTCTCGTGCTTCTTTGGCGGATCCTTGCTGATACCGAGCAGGGCCACGCCAGCGGCATCGAATTCGCCCTTCAGCGCGGTGAAGTCCTTGTTCTCAGTCGTGCAGCCCGGCGTATCGTCCTTCGGGTAGAAGAACATCACCAGCGGCTTGCCCTTGAAGTCAGACGGTTTCACGCTGCCGCCAGCCGGCGTTTCCATCGCCACATCTGGCATCATGTCTCCAATGTCGGGACGGTCTGTCATGGTTCGATCTCCAGTTTTTCGCCAAAATGGACATGCCATTGCTCGGCAATTCCATGCCTTGCCTGCGTCAGTGATTGCAACAGGTCTGAATAGAGGTGGTGGCCGCAGGCCTGCGCCAGAATGGGCTTGGCCGCATCCGATGGTTCACCGCCATCGGGCGTAAACAATCTGCCAGCGGCAAGAAACCGCGTGAGGGCAAGGTGGTTGCGAGCATGCTCCTCAGGCAGCAATCCGGCACCGGCCAGAGCGGCGCAGGCCTTCTCTATTGCGGGGTCAAGCCCGATCCCTTCGCGCAATTGCAGATAGTGGATCAGGAATTCGGAATCCATCAGGCCGCCGCGCAGCAATTTGACATCGAGCGGTCCCTGCGGCGGTTTTGCATCCAGCACATCGCGGCGCATTTTCAAGACATCGGTGTGCAAAGTTTCGGGATCGCGTTTCTGGCACAGCGCGCTTCTGATGATGACCGCCAGCCTGTCCTGCGCCGCCGGAGAACCATACAAAGGCCGCGCCCGGGCGAGCGCCATGTGTTCCCACGTCCACGCATCTTCGCGCTGGTATTGTTCAAACGCGGCAAAGCTTACCGCCAGCGGGCCTTGTTTGCCCTGCGGCCTGAGGCGCGTGTCGATTTCGTATAGCGCGCCCTCTGCGGTGGGGACGCTCAGTGCAGCGGTGACGCGGGTGGCAAGACGGTTGAAGTAAAGTGTTGAGGACAGCGGCCTGCGACCGTCCGATTCCTCGCCAAAATCTCCGGTGAACAGATAGACGATATCAAGGTCGGAGGCATGGGTCAGCGCGCCGCCGCCCAGCCGTCCCAAGCCCAGCACCACCAATTCGCTGTTTGCAATGTCGCCATGTTCTTTGCGAAATTCATCACGGGCAGCATCAGCCCCTGTCTGGACGGCCGCTTCGGCAACGCGGCAAAGGCCTTCGGCAATGTCCAGCGGATCGTGGCGCGCCTCGATCAGCTGAACGCCCAGCGCAAAGCGTTCTTCGCCGACAACTTGCCGCAGCCGGTTGAGCCGCGCCTCGTAATCTCCTTCCTCGCATCGCGCCATCCGGGCAGCGAGTGCCTCGCGGGAGCCGGGCAGGCTGAGGGCATTTGCATCAATCAGCACATCCAGCGATTCGGGACGCCGCGCCAATTCGTCCGCCAGCGGCTGTGACAAGGTGAGTACACGCAGCACACGGTCAAGCAGACCGGGGCGTTCTTCAAACAGGCGGAACAGGTTTATGGCGGTGGGCAAGCGGGACAGGAATGTTTCCCACCGGGCAAGCGCCCTTTCAGGATCCGGCGCATCGGCAAGCGATTGGAGCAAATCGGGCTGGATCGCAGCAAAGGCCTTGCGCGCTTCGGTAGAGCGCAACGCCCTGATCGTGCCGCGCCAATGATCCACTCGCCCGTCAAACCGGTCGCGGAAATCGCCCGGAACGCTGATCTGAGTGGGCGTCTCCGCAACTTCACCCAGAAGATCGTCATAGCGTGCCGCCACCGCTCCGCAGACCTCGCGCAGTTCAGCGACCAGCGCAGCGCCATCCGCCAAGCCTTCCAGCTTCGCGACATTATCGATGGCCTCTGCACTGGCGGGCAGCTGATGCGTTTGCCGGTCATCGACCATTTGCAGCCGGTGTTCGATAACCCGCAGCCGGTCGTAACTTTCGCCCAGAACCCGTGCATCATCCGCTGATATCACCTCGGCATCGGCCAGCGCATCCAGTGCTTCACGGGTGCCGCGCAGCCTTAGTGCCGGATTGCGGCCGCCATAAATCAGCTGATGGGTCTGCGCGTAGAATTCCACTTCACGAATCCCGCCGCGCCCCTTCTTCACATCGAACCCAGGCCCCGGTTCCAGCGGCCCCTTGTAGGCAGAACGGATGCGCCCAGTCAGTCGGCGGATTTCCTCGATAGCGGTAAAGTCCAGGCTCTTGCGCCAGACAAACGGGCGGATGTCATCAAGAAACTGCTCTCCCGCTGCCAGATCGCCCGCCGCTGACCGCGCACGAATGTAGGCGGCCCGCTCCCACGCCAGGGCAGAACTTTCATAATGTGAAATCGCGCCATTTACCGGCACTGCCAGCGGGCTGACTTCGCTTGCGGGGCGCAATCGCAGATCGACGCGCACGACATAGCCTTCACTGGTGGGATTGGAGAGCATTTCCACCACTTGCCGCGCATAACGTTGCGCCGCCTCCCCCGGCTCGTCCCGGTCTGCGCGGGCAATGGTCTGTGGATCGAACAACAGGATCGGATCTATGTCCGACGAATAGTTGAGCTCGCCCGCGCCCTGCTTGCCCAGGGCCAGGCCAAAGAAACCGCGCGTATCGGCGCCGGGCACGCGGCGCTGCACTGCTGCCAGCATGGCCGCATCCAGCGCATGATCGGCAAAACTGCTGAGTTCGCCCATCACCTGGGCAAGCGTGAATTCCCCGGCCAGATCGCCAATGGCCAGCACCAGTGCGAGCGACAGGCGTTCACGGCGCAAGGCAAGGCCGGTATCCTCGATCCCATCACCGCTGGCCTTGGCCGCAGCGAGCGCCTCCGCGCCGCGCCCTTCGGCCATCATCGCGTCAAGCTCGGGCCTCCGCTCCAGCGCCATTTGCAGGAAAGGCGAATGCGCCCGCGCGCGGTCCAGTGCCGATTGCCAATCTACTGCCATAACCCACGCTCCTGCCTGCACCCTGCCTGCCTCGCAAGTGCGCTTGTGTCACGCGGCGGGTGGTGCCACATGACACGCAACACAAAATCGCCGCCTGAGAGGCCACAATCATGTTCCGCATTCTTGCTCCCGCCGCGCTGATCGCGCTCACCGCTTGCACAACCGAAGTGCAGGAGGCCGAACCGCAAATTTCGCTCGAATTGATGCAGGATGTCACGCGCACGCTGTCTTCGGACGCGTTCGAAGGGCGTGAACCGGGCACTCCGGGCGGGGAACGCACGGTCGCCTATCTGATCGAGCAATTTCAGGCCGCGGGCCTGCAACCGGGCAATGCTGGAAGCTGGGTGCAGGAAGTGCCGCTGGTGGAAATGACCAGCACCAATTTCACACCGCTAACCGTTGGCGATCTGGAATTCGAACACGGCAGCCAGTGGGTCGGCGTCAGCTACCCGCAAGTCGAACGCACCGAAATCACCGATAGCGAGCTGGTGTTCGTTGGATACGGCATAAACGCGCCGGAACGCGGCTGGAACGATTACGAAGGGCTGGACATGGCGGGCAAGACCGCGCTGATCCTGGTCAACGATCCGGATTATGCGGAAGAAGGGCTGGAAGGCCCGTTCAATGGCCGTGCCATGACCTATTACGGGCGCTGGTCTTACAAATATGAAGAGGCTGCACGGCAGGGTGCGACGGCAGCGATCATCATTCACGAAGATTTCCCCGCCAGCTATGGCTGGAACGTGGTCGAAGGCGGCTGGACCGGCGCGCAATTGTACGCCGACACTGGCGATGGCGGGGCAGACGCCACAGCGATGAACGGCTGGATGACCCGGGATGCGGCAGCGCAGATTGCGTCTGCTGAAGGACTGAACCTGGATGAGCTGATTGCCGCTGCCAGCCAGCCTGGTTTTGAAGCCATTCCGCTCAGCCAGAGTGTTTCGGCCAGTTTCGACAGCACGATCCGCCGCTTCACGTCCAGCAATGTGATCGGTATCCTGCCGGGCAATCAGGCACCGACCGAATACATCCTCCACACGGCACATTGGGACCATCTGGGCCGCTGCGGCGCAGAGGGCGAGGAAGACCAGATTTGCAATGGCGCGGTGGACAATGCCACCGGCACTGCCGCGCTTGTCGCGCTGGCAGCAGCCCACGCCGAAGCCGGGCCGACTGCCCGCACGCAGGTATTCCTGGCTGTGACCGCTGAGGAATCGGGCTTGCTCGGTTCCGAATATTACGGCGCGAACCCGGTCTATCCGCTCGATCGCACCGTAGCCGGTGTGAATATCGACGCACTGTATGTGCTGGGCAAGGCGCAAGATGTGACGGTGATTGGCGGCGGCAAAAGCGAACTTGATGGTTATCTGGCCGATGCCTTGGCAGCGCAGGGCCGCACCTCCACACCCGATGCCGCACCGCAGGCAGGGCGCTATTACCGCTCAGACCATTTCAGCCTCGCCAAGCGCGGTGTGCCGATGTTCTATATCAAATCGGGCCAGACGCTGTCCGAGGGCGGCGCAGAGGCGGGCGAAGCAGCCTACGAAGAATACAACACCAACCATTATCACGCAGCGAGCGATGAATATTCGGAAGACTGGGACTGGACCGGTGTGATGCAGGACCTGAACCTCTATTTCAGCCTCGCTCGTGCGCTGGGCGATACCGGTGAATGGCCAAACTGGAACGAGGGGGATGAATTCCGCGCGATCCGCGATGCAAGCTGCGCTTCTGATAATGAAGGCTGCTGACACCATGGCGTTTCTGATGCCCGCAGAATGGGGAAAACAGGAATGGATCTGGATTGGTTTCCCCGCCCATGCGGATTTGTGGGAAGATGATCTCGCCCCCGCACAGACACAGATGGCGGCCTTCGCCAATGCGGTTGCCGAAACGGGGCAGCAGGTGCGGCTGGTGGTGCAGGGTGATGCGGCAGAAGCAGCAGCGCGGGCGCTGGTATCTGGCGCTGTGCAGATCGAACACCACCCTTACGGCGACATCTGGCTGCGCGACACCGGGCCGCTGACGCTGCTCGGCCCGGACGGCGCGCGGCGCGCGCAAGGCTTCGGCTTCAACGGCTGGGGGGGGAAATATCTGCTTGAAGGCGATCAGGACACTGGCCCATCACTCGCCGCAGCAGGCGGTCTTGCCTATAGCCGCGCAGACTGGATCCTGGAGGGCGGCGCGATTGAAAGCGATGGCACCGGACTCGTCGTCACGACCGAACAATGCCTGCTCAATCCCAATCGCAATCCTTCGCTCAACCGCGAACAAATCTGGGCGAACCTCCAGCGCGATCTTGGCTTTGACCGGGTGTTGTGGCTGGGCGAAGGGCTGGCGGGCGACCATACCGATGGCCATGTCGACAATCTGGCGCGTATGGTTGCGCCGGGCACTATCGCCATTCCCGTGGCAAGCGGCGCAGATGATCCCAATGCCGCTGTCTATGCCGATGCCCGCAGCCGGTCGCAGGATTTCGGGCTGACCGTGCGCGATGTGCCATCCCCCGGACTTGTCGGAGCAAGCGATGATGCGGAACCGGCAAGCTATATGAACTTCGCCATCTGCAATGATGTGGTTGTGGTACCCACCTACGGTTCTGCCCATGATGATGATGCAGTGGCTGTGATCGGCGACCTGTTTCCCGGCCGCGCCGCCGTCGGCCTGCGCGCCGATGCCGTACTGACCGGCGGCGGCAGTTTTCACTGCGCCAGCCAGCATGTCCCTGCCGCCCCTTAATCTTTCGTTAGGATTTTCGGCGCACAATCTGCGAATGGTCAAAGCCGTTGCCCTTACCCACGCTATCACCCCTCAGCTGCGCGAAACTGCGCGCACCCTGATTGTGGCATTTTGCGGTATGTCATTGATTGCGGCGGGCCAGTTCCTCCCCATCTGAACCAGCCAGCGTAACCTTCGCTGCGTTCCGGACGAAGCTCATCCTGCAACCTGCAGGAACTTCGCTATATGAAAACTCTCCCAATTCTCGCGGTCGTGGGTGGCTTGGCGATCGCTGCCGCATTTGCATTCGATGCGCCGCACGGCCCGGCCCCGATCGTCGACACACCAGTCGGCCTGCCGCTGTCCCAGACCGATGCTGCTCCTGCTGTGCTGGAGCTTTTCACCAGCCAGAGCTGTTCGTCCTGCCCGCCCGCCGATGCGCTTGCCGAAGAACTGGCCCAGCGCGTCGATGTGATCGTGATTTCCCGCCCGGTCACCTATTGGAACCGGATTGGCTGGGAAGATACGCTTTCCAGCGAAGACAATACCGAATTGCAGCGCGGCTATGCACGGCGCGGGCTGGAAGGCCGTAACGGCGTCTATACCCCGCAGGCGGTGATTGACGGGCGCAGCGGGGTTGTCGGATCACGATCCGGAGATGTCACCGGTCTGCTGGAACAGGCGATCTTGCGCCCTCGACCTTCCATCACGATCACAGCGGATGGGCAGATCACGGTAGATGGTGCCGCCAGTTCCACTGCCCGCCTTTCCATCGTCGCCGTGGATGCCAGCGAGACTGTGTCGATTGCCTCTGGCGAAAACCGGAACCGCAGCGTCACCTATACCAACAGCTGGCTGGGAGAAGACACCATCGGCGTCTGGGCCGGCGGAAAAAAGAGCTACACCGTGCCCGAAATTCTGCCCGAGCAAGCGCGCGCCGACCGTCACGCTCTGATCCTGCGTGAAGACCTTCCCGGCGGCGCCGGACCCGTGCTGGCCGGTCGCTGGCTTAACTAAGCCAACAGCTTCCACATGGCGCCAAGGGCTGCTCCGCCCAGCACCAGCGCAGTGGCCACTTGCCACTGCGTCTTGCTCACCCTGCCAAAGGCACGGTGGCCGAACCAGTCGCCAAACAACACGGCAGGAAACAGCATCAGGGCAAGCTTCACTTCATTCCAGCCGCCAATACCCCGCCACACGAAAAACGCAGCTGAGATCGGTGTGAGCGCCAGAAATATTGCCATCATGGAGGCGCGCGCTGCAGCAGGCTCCAGCCGCCCCCGCAAATAGAACGGCGCCATTCCCGGTCCCGGCATTCCTGCAAATCCGCCGAAGAACCCGGTGAAAAATCCGGACAGGCCCATCGCAGGAAGGCGCGGCATCACCACTTTGCCGAGCGGCACTGCCACCAGCACAAAGGCACCCAGCGACACCGCAGCGATCAGCACGCGTGCCCATTCCACCGGTAAGGCTGTCAATGCCCACAATCCCAGCGGCATACAGACAAGCGCCAGCGCGCTGATGGGAATTGCCGAGCGGTCGGCATCCCGGCGAACGCGCCCAAGATCGGTCAGCCCGATTAGGAACAGCGAAATCAGCCCGACCAGCACTGCGGCGCTCGGCGCAATGGCAAGCTGCAAAACAGGCACCAACACAACCGAGAGGCCAAATCCTGCAAGTCCGCGCACAAACCCGGCAGCAATTGCTGCGAGCAAAGCGAATACGATCATTTCAACAGGAAATCCCAGCACGGCGCGCCCCTACAGCAGCCGAAGGCATGCAGCGATGGCGGCGCCTGCCAGGATCAGCCCCACGATGGAGCGCCATGCAGGGTCCGAAACACGGCCCGATGCATGATTGCCCAGCCAGTTTCCCAGCAACACCGCCGGAAACAGGCAGGCTGCAAACAGCGCCAATTGCCATTCCAGCACCTCCATCACGGCGCCGGTTGCCAGCCCCGCAAGTGGTGCAATGGTGAAGATCAGCATCATCGATGCCTTCGCCGTTTCGCGCGGAATGTCGCGCCCGACATAGTAGGGCACAACAGGCGGGCCGGGCATTCCGGCATAGCCGGTCATCAGCCCGCTCACCACGCCCACTGCACCGGTGGTTGCGGCGCCATGCGGCGCTGCAGGGCGGCGCGGAAACAATACCGCCAGGAAGGCGGAGAATGCGATCAGCGCGATCAGCAGCCGCGCCACATCAGCCGAGGTATAGGATAGCGCGATAAAGCCGAACGGCGCGGTCAGCAGAACAACGCCAGCTATGTGCCAGGCTGAACGCTCTGCCCCGCGCACGAGCCTCACGATTTCGGAAAGTCCGATGAACAGCGATAGAAAATTCGCCAACAGCACGGCATCGAGCGGGGTCAATGCCAGCGCCAGGATCGGCACCAACAAGATAGCCATACCGAAGCCGGTCAACCCGCGCACAAAGGCCGACCCGAAGGCAGCAAACAACGCTGCGGCGACAGCCACAGGGGCAAAGCCGAACAGTTCGGTCATTCGCGGCGGCGGGCCTAGCCCCGCAAGTCCGGCGGGGTTGCTTCTTCGGTCAGCATGGCGATGGCATCATCGAGGCTCATCACCCGCTGGTCCTTTTCGCCGAGGGTTCGCACCGCGACCGTGCCCTCTTCCGCCTCACGCATACCGATCACCAGCAGATGCGGCACCTTCGCCAGTGAATGTTCGCGCACCTTGTAATTGATCTTCTCGTTGCGGAAATCGCTGTCCACGCGAATGCCTGCTGCTTCCAGCCGCGCGATTGCGCCCTTGGCGTAATCATCCGCATCCGAAACGATGGTTGCGACCACGGCCTGAACAGGGGCTAGCCACACCGGCAGGCGGCCCGCAAAATGCTCGATCAGAATGCCGATAAAGCGTTCATACGATCCGAAAATCGCGCGGTGCAGCATGACCGGGCGATGCTTGTCGCCGTCTTCTCCGATATAGCTTGCATCAAGACGTTCGGGCAGCACACGGTCACCCTGGATCGTGCCGACCTGCCATGTCCGGCCAATCGCATCGGTCAGATGCCATTCCAGCTTGGGCGCATAAAACGCGCCTTCACCGGGCAGTTCTTCCCAGCCGTATTCGGCGTTGTCCATGTCGGCCTCTGCCACGGCATCACGGAGCTCCTGCTCGGCCTTGTCCCAATCCGCATCGGAACCGAAGCGCTGGTCCGGGCGCAGCGCCAGTTTGACGTGATAGGTGAAGCCAAAATCGGAATAGACCTCATCCGCCAGCTTGCAGAAAGCGCGCACTTCATCGACGACTTGCGCCTCTGTGCAGAAGATATGCGCATCGTCCTGCGTAAACTGGCGCACCCGCATTAACCCGTGCAGCGCGCCGTGCGGTTCATTGCGGTGGCAGCAACCCATCTCGCCCAGCCGGATCGGGAGATCGCGGTAGCTGGTGATGCCCTGTTTGAAGACCAGCACGTGCGCCGGGCAGTTCATCGGCTTGATCGCCATCCACTGGGAATCGTCGGCAACGGCAGGGGAGGATTCGCCGCTTTCCGCATCAACTTCCGGCACAATGTCCGGCACGGCGAACATGTTTTCAGCATATTTTCCCCAGTGGCCGGACTGCGTCCATTGGCGGACATCCATCAGCTGCGGCGTCTTGATTTCCTGATATTCCGCCCCGTCCATCTTGCGGCGCATATACGCCTCCAGCTCGCGCCAGATGCGGTATCCTTTGGGATGCCAGAACACGCTGCCGTGCGCCTCTTCCTGAAGATGGAACAGGTCCATCTCCTTGCCCAGCTTGCGGTGATCGCGCTTGCCTGCTTCCTCCAGCCGCATCAGATGCTGGTTCAGCTGTTTCTTGTTGAGCCAGCCGGTGCCGTAAATGCGCGTCAGTTGCGCATTGTTCTGGTCACCGCGCCAGTAAGCGCCCGCAACGCGCATCAGCTTGAACGCGTCAGGGTCCAGCTTGCCGGTGCTGGCCAGATGCGGGCCGCGGCACATATCCAGCCACGCCCCGTCAGAGCCGGGTTCGCCCGACCAATAGACAGTCAGTTCCTCGTTCTCGGGCAGTTCCTTCGCCCATTCAGCCTTGAACGTTTCGCCTTCGGACGACCATTTTTCGATCAGCTGTTCACGCGTCCATGCCTGCCGGATCAGCGGCTTGTCCGCCTTGATGATCTCGCGCATCTTTTCCTCGATGGCGGGCAGGTCTTCGGAACTGAACGGCGCGCGGCTTTCGGGCGCTTTCACGTCGTAATAAAAGCCATCATCGGTGGCGGGGCCGAAAGTGATCTGGGTGCCGGGATACAGCGCCTGCACCGCTTCTGCCAACACATGGGCGAAGTCATGGCGAGCAAGTTCCAGCGCGTCTTCCTCATCACGGCTGGTGATCAGCGCCAGTTCCGCATCGCCGTCAAACGGGCGATTGATGTCGCGCACTTCGCCGTTCACGCGTGCAGCGATGGCGGCCTTGGCAAGGCCGGGGCCGATGGCGGCGGCAACATCGCCGGGTGTGCTGCCGGGTTCCATTTCACGCACGGATCCATCGGGCAGGCTGATTTTGAGAAGTTCGGTCATGGAGTGCCACCTAATGCCTAGGTGCGGGCACGCCAAGTGGGGATTGCTGCTTGCGGTTATCGACCTGTCGCCAATAGGGTGCACAGATGAGCACGATACGAAAGCACCCCTCACCTCTCGGCACGCCTCTGGCTTTCCGGCACACACCCGGCAGCGGGCCAGCCGTGGTTTTTCTGCCGGGCTATATGTCGGACATGGAAGGCGGCAAGGCGACGGCTGTTTTCAATTGGTGCGCTGCGCATGGCCGTGAGTGTTTGCTGCTCGATTATTCCGGCTGCGGGCAGAGCGGAGGGGATTTTGCCGACGGCTCGCTCAGCATTTGGCGTGACGAGGTGCTGGCCCTGATCGCGGCGCAGGTTTCCAGTGACCGCGTGATCATCATCGGATCCTCGATGGGCGGCTGGCTGATGCTGCTCGTCGGCCTTGCTTTGGCCGATCGGCTGGCCGGGCTGCTCGGCATTGCTGCTGCGCCCGATTTTTCCGAATGGGGCTTTGATGAAAGCCAGAAGGCGCAATTGCGGGATGGCGCGACGATCTATGAGGAAAGCGGCTACGGCTACGACCCCATGCCAACGCACGCCAAATTCTGGCGTGATGCCGAACAGCTAAAGCTGCTGGAGACGCCTATCCCGCTCGGCTGCCGGGTCCGCCTGGTCCACGGGCAAGAGGACCGCGACGTGCCGCCGGAAATTTCGCTGCGCACCGCTGCCGCGCTCACCAGCGAAGACGTGCAGGTCACTCTCATCAAGGGCGGCGACCATCGCCTCTCCCGCGAAAGCGATATCGCGCTGCTGCTTGGTACAATGTCTGCCCTCATCGAAAGCATCAAACCGGTTTCGGATGAAACAAAATAGGTGCATTGCGCAAGACGCAGCGATAGTGAGTGACGGGAACTTCCTGTAGAGGCACTCGCTGGAAGTTGAGAGTGAGGCGTTGAGTCCGTAACGGGCCACGCGGAGGAGAACATACAGGCTATGGCCAGCACCAAGCGCGCATCCGACCCTTTTTCTGATCTGAGCAAGGCGGAAAAGGGCTTCGCGAAAGCCTTAAGTGATCGCATCAGCGATTCGATCCTGCCCGGTGAAACCCCGCTCGATGGAGAGCGGCTGGACCATGCCAGCGCCTTTGTAGTCACCGCCGCGCGCACACGCGAAGATGGTAAGCCATCAATCCTGATCCAGTCAGCTGCCGAAGGGCGGCGCTTCATGCGCATCGCCATCATCAACAAGGATATGCCGTTTCTGGTCGATTCTATCGGCTCGACACTGGCATCGCTGGGTATGACGATAGACGTGCTTGCCCACCCCATCGTGCCCGTGCGGCGCAAGGATGGCGCGCTGGATGAACTTCCCGAAGGTGACGGCACCGGCGAAAAGAAGGAAAGCTGGGTCTATCTCGAAACCGCGCGGATCGATGCCAAGGAACGGCGCGCGCTGGAAAAAGATCTGGAAGCCGCCATCCTCGATGTGCGTGCCGCTGTGGCCGATTGGTCCGCAATGCGCGCCGAAATGGACGACGATGCGGACCGCCTGCCCGATGCCGAAGGTGCAGCGCTGCTGCGCTGGCTGTCTGGGGGGATGATGACCCAATTGGGGCACATCACCCGCAAACGTGACGGCAAGGAATCCGGCAAGCTGGGCATTTGTCGCCGATCCACCCCCGATCTGCTGGCTGACGATGCCTATGATAAAGCCTTCGCCTGGTTTGACGGTGACAGCGGCAAGCCAGGCCATAGCAAATCAGGCCATAGCAAACCGGGCCGTGCGCCGCTGATCCTGAAAGCCAACCGCATTTCCAAGGTGCACCGCCGTGTGCCGCTGGACCTGTTTATCGTGCCCATTGTCGAAAAAGGGCGGGTCGAAGCGCTATCGGTTCACGCCGGCATCTGGACGAGCGCCGCTCTCGTCTCCCCGCCTGACAGCGTGCCCGTGCTGCGCCAGCAATTGGGCGCCATCATGGACCGGCTCGATTTCGAAACCGGCAGCCATGATTACAAATCGCTGGTTCACGCGCTGACCGCGTTGCCGCATGATCTGATCATCAGCTTTTCCGATAGCGACATCACCCGCGTCGCCACATCCATGATGGGTCTGGCAGACCGACCGCGCCCGCGCGCCACACTGGTCACGGCTCCGCTGGGCCGGCACCTGTTCGGCTTCGTCTGGCTGCCACGGGATATGCTGTCCACCACCGTGCGCCTGCAAGTACAGGACTTGCTGGAAACCCGGACCGGTGCCACCACGCTTGATTGGAGCCTGATGGTCGAAGGCGGCAATCTGGCGCTTTTGCGATACGTCATGGATTTCCGCGGCAACCAGTCAGAGCCTGACAACGAAGCCGTGGATGCCGCCTTGCAGACCATGCTGCGCGGCTGGAATGATGCTGTCGAAGAGGCCTTGGCACAAACCGAAGAGCCCAGCCGTGCCGCCGCGCTGACGCTGCGTTATGGCGCGAGTTTCCCGGACTTCTACCGCACCGAATATGGCCCCGCTGAAGCCGCCATCGATATCACGCGACTGCGGCAGCTGGCCTCCCATGCAGAAGAAAGCGGGCAAGGCCGCGATGCACGCCTTTACCGGTCTGATGAAGATGGCAAAGGCCGGATGCGGCTGAAGGTTTATCAACACCACGGCGCGCTGCCCTTGTCAGATGCGGTGCCCGCGCTGGAAAACTTCGGCTTCCGCGTGATGTCCGAAATCCCGACTGAACTTAGCGGGCAGGACAGCGGCACGATCCATGATTTCATTCTGGGCCTGCCTGCCGGGATGGAACCTGATGACTTGCTGGAACGTGCGGCTGTAATCGAAGCCGCCGTCAGCAGCGTGCTGAATGAAAAGGCGGAGGACGATGTCTTCAATCGCCTCGTCATTTCCAGCAGGCTGGACGCGCAGGATGCTGATTGGCTGCGCGCCTTCTATCGCTATTTGCGCCAGTCCAACGTTGCTTTCACCATTTATACCGTGGTTGATGCATTGGCCGGTGCGCCCACCGTGACGCGCGGGCTGATTGGTCTGTTCCGCACCTTGCACGATCCTGAATTCACGGGTGACCGTGCGAAAGCCGCCGCCAAGGCCGAAGAAGATATCCGCGCCGCTCTCGTGGCGGTTGTAGCGATCAATGATGATCGCCTGCTGCGCCGTTATTGGGATATTATCCGCGCCATCCTTCGCACAAACGCCTTTTCCCCCGCCGCCAGCGAAGCCCTGGCGTTCAAGCTGGATTCCTCGCTTATTCCCGGGCTGCCCAAGCCGGTGCCTTGGCGCGAAATCTTCGTGTATTCGCGCCGTGTGGAAGGCATTCATTTGCGCGCTGGCCCGGTCGCACGCGGCGGCCTGCGCTGGTCTGACAGGCGCGACGATTTCCGCACCGAAGTGCTGGGTCTGATGAAGGCGCAGAAAGTGAAGAACGCCGTGATCGTGCCGACCGGCGCGAAAGGCGGCTTCTATCCCAAGCGCCTGCCCAATCCCGCTGTCGACCGCGACGCTTGGTTCGCGGAAGGCAAGGAAGCCTACAAGCTGTTCATTCGCACGATGCTGTCGATCACCGACAATATCGTGGATGACAAAGTCGTGCATCCGGCGGATGTCGTAATTCGTGACAGCGAAGACCCGTATTTCGTGGTCGCCGCCGACAAGGGCACCTCGACCTTCTCCGACACCGCAAACGCCATCGCGCTGGAACGTGATTTCTGGCTCGGCGATGCTTTCGCCAGCGGCGGCTCTGTCGGTTATGATCACAAGGCCATGGGCATCACAGCGCGCGGCGGCTGGGTCTGCGTGCAGCGCCATTTCCTCGAAATGGGCGTGGATATTCAGAAAGACCCGGTCACCGTGATTGGCTGCGGTGATATGTCAGGTGACGTGTTCGGCAATGGCATGCTGCTGTCGAAATCAATCAAGCTGATCGCCGCATTCGACCACCGCCACATCTTTATCGATCCTGATCCCGATGCCGCTTCCAGTTGGAAAGAGCGCAAGCGCCTGTTCGACATGGACCGTTCCAACTGGGGCGAATATTCGGAAAAGCTGCTGTCCAAAGGCGGCGGCATCTATCCGCGCAGCCTGAAGCGGATCGAAGTGTCTGCAGCAGCGATGGAAGCCTTGGGCATCGCGGAAAGCGCGTTGAAAGACGGCGCGCTCGATCCGGAAACGCTGATCAGCCACATTCTGAAGGCTCCTGTGGGCCTCATCTGGTTCGGCGGCATCGGCACTTACATCAAGGCCAGTCACGAAAGTCAGATTGATGTCGGAGATCCGGCAAATGACGGGCTTCGCGTCGATGCGGAGCATGTGCGCGCCAAGGTCATCGGCGAAGGCGCCAACCTGGGCGCCACCCAGGCCGGACGCATTGAATTCGCGCTTGGCGGCGGGCGGGTAAACACGGATTTCATCGACAATTCGGCAGGCGTCGATTGTTCGGATAACGAGGTCAATATCAAGATCGCCCTCAGCGCGGCACGCAAGGCCGGGCGCCTGTCCGAAGAGCGCCGCAATGCGCTGCTGAAGGACATGACAGAAGAAGTTGCAGAGCTGGTTCTGGAAGACAATCGCTTGCAGGCGCTTGCTCTTTCCATCGCGGAGCAGGGCGGCAGCCGCACCATCGGAGCACAGGCGCGCCTGATTGAAGTGCTGGAGGAAATTGGCGGCCTGGACCGGGCGAATGAAGGTCTGGGCGATTCTGAAGCGATGGCCCGCCGCGCCGCCGATGGCGCAGGGCTGACCCGGCCTGAACTCGCCGTCCTGCTGTCGCACTCCAAGCTGGTCTTGCAAGACGCGGTCGAGGGCGGAGCGCTGGCAACGGACGAAGCTGCCGATCCGCTGGTTCTGGGTGATTTCCCGCCGCAATTGCAGGAACAGTTCGCTACCCAATTGCTCAGCCACCGCCTTCGCAAGGAAATCGTTGGCACTGTTGTGGCGAACAAGATCGTTAACCGGATGGGAATGCTGCACCCCTTTGAACTGGCAGAGGAAGAAGGCGCCGGGCTGGATGCAGTTGGCACTGCCTTCATTTCTGCCAGCGCGCTGCTGCGGATGGACACAATCTGGCACGTCCTTGATACCGAAGATATGCCCGAATCCGCACGGCTCATGCTGTTCGATCAGGCTGCTCTGGCCCTTCGCGGACATGTGGCAGACCTCCTGCGCGCAGGCGGCGCAAACACCTCTCCGTCGGTTCTACAGACAGAAATCGGCGGCATGGTGGAAGAGCTGATTGATGATGTCGATACGCTACTGGGTGACGAAGCGCGGAGCCATATCGAAGGCATCGCCGCAAGCCTGGTGGAAAAAGGTGCAAATGAAGCCCAGGCCAACATGGTCGCAAGGCTGTTCGCGGTTGACGGGGCCATCGGCCTTGCGCGGCTGGCCAGCGACACCGGTATTGCCCCGGCAGAGCTGGCGAGCGCGTTCATCGAACTTGGCGCATTGCTTGGCATCGACTGGGCACAGTCGCGTGCTTCGGTCATGAGCCCGGCGGACCCGTGGGAACGCCTGCTGGTCGCCGGTCTGGCCCGCGATTTCCAGCAGATGCGGTTCGATTTCCTACGCGGAATGGCCGCCAAACGCGGCAAAAATGCAGACGATCCAGCCGCTCTGATCGCCAATTGGGCGAAGGGCAACACAATGGCCATCGACCAGTTCCGCCGCATGATCGCCCGCGCGCAGGCAGCAGCACCCGTCGCCCCCGCAATGCTTGCGCAAATCGCCAGTCAGGCGCGCAATCTGTTGCAGGGTTGATCGAGTCGCTGCCTTGACGGCTTGCCCGAATTTGCCCACGCCGTGCCCATGACTAGGCATGATGTTGTAATCGTGGGCACAGGCCATGGCGGCGCGCAGGCCGCCATCGCACTGCGCCAACAGGGCTTCGAAGGCTCGATCCTGATGATTGGGCGCGACCGCTTGCCTCCGTATGAACGGCCGCCATTGTCGAAGGAATATCTCGCCGGAGAGAAGCCGCTGGAACGGCTGCTGATCCGGCCAGAGGCATTTTGGGCAGACAAGCAGATCGAGCTAATGCTCGGCGAGTCGGTTACTAAAGTCGATCCGATGGCCCATGAAGTGCAGCTGAGTTCAGGTGAACGGATCGGCTATGAACGGCTGATCTGGTCTGCAGGCGGCGATGCGCGGCGGCTGTCATGCCCCGGCAGCCATCTGGACGGTGTGCATGCGGTGCGCGATATGCGCGATGTTGACCGCTTGCTGGCTGACCTGGCTGCGGGCGCGCAGCGTTTCGTAGTGATCGGCGGCGGTTATATCGGGCTGGAAGCGGCAGCTGTCCTGCGCAAGCTGGGCCGTGATGTCGTTCTGGTCGAAGCTGAAGATCGCGTGCTCAACCGTGTTGCAGGCGAGGACCTGTCGAATTTCTATCAGGCCGAACACCGCAGACACGGGGTCGATCTTCGGCTTGGTGTCGGTGTTGAACGGCTTACCGGCGAAGACCGCGTCACCGGCGTCGTGCTGGCCGATGGCGAGGAAATCGCATGCGATGCGGTCGTCGTCGGGATCGGAATTGTGCCTGCGGTCGGTCCGCTGATCGCTGCCGGTGCAGCTGGCGCGAACGGTGTCGAAGTCTCGGACAATTGCCACACCAGCCTTGAGCAGGTCTATGCGATTGGCGATTGCGCGGCGCATTCCAACCCCTGGGCTGATGGCGCGGTAATCCGGCTGGAAAGCGTGCAAAACGCGCATGATATGGCCACCACCGCTGCCAAGGCCATCTGCGGTGACCCGCAGCCCTACAATGCCTTCCCCTGGTTCTGGTCCAACCAGTATGATCTGCGGCTGCAAACCGCCGGGCTGAGCATGGGCTACGACAAAACCGTATTGCGCGGGGACCCGGCGGAGCGAAGCTTTTCAGTGCTGTATCTGAAGGATGGCAAGGTCATCGCGGTTGATGCCGTGAACCGCACGAAGGATTACGTGCAGGGGCGCAAGCTGGTCGAGGCACGGGTGGAGGTCGATCCGGCCGATCTGGCCGATACCGAAAAACTGCTCAAGGACCTTCGATAGCTTAGGCGCTCAGCCGCGCCCGCGCCCAGCGCGCAGCCTCTGCCACCACTTCATCGGGATCGCCGGTAAGCTGTTCTACTTGAGGCAACAGCGCGGCATTGCCGCTGTTGCCCGCCGCGATCAGGCAATTGCGCACGAACCGGTCCCGGCCGATCCGTTTGATCGGGGAACCGGAGAATTTCGCGCGAAAACCTGTATCATCCAGCGCCAGAAGCTCATCCAGACGCGGCGCAATCAGCTCGGCGCGCGGAGCAAAGGCCAGGTGGCGCGCCGCCACTTCAGCAAACTTGTTCCATGGGCACACGGCCAGACAATCATCGCAGCCGTAGATGCGGTTGCCGATGGCTTCGCGAAATTCCTCCGGGATGGGTCCCTTGTGCTCAATGGTAAGATAGGAAATGCAGCGCCTTGCATCCAGCCGGTAGGCTTCAGGAAAAGCGTCAGTCGGGCAGGCATCCTGACATGCGTTGCATGATCCGCATCTGTCGGTGTGAGGCGTGTCCGGCGTAAGCTCTAACGTGGTGTAGATCGCCCCCAGAAACATCCAGCTGCCATGATCTGTGCTGACCAGATTGGTGTGCTTGCCTTGCCAGCCGATCCCCGCCACTTCGCCCAGCGGCTTTTCCATAACGGGCGCAGTATCGACAAACACCTTGAGCTGCGTTTCGGGGATTTCGGCGCACATCCAGCGAGCCAGCGCCTTCAGCGCCTTTTTCAGCACATCGTGATAGTCGCGTCCTTGCGCATAGACGGAAATGCGCGCCGCCTCCGCATCGCCCTCCAGCGCCAGCGGATCGACGTCGGGCGCGTAACTCATGCCGAGCGCGATCACGCTGCGCGTCTCTGGCCACATGCTTTGCGGACCCTGCCGTACATCGGCGCGGTCTTCCATCCAGCCCATTTCGCCGTGGAAGCCTTCGTCCAGCCATTCATGCAGCCGCCGCGTGCGCAGCGGATCATCCTGCGCCGGCGCAATACCCACAGCCACAAAGCCCAGTTCACGCGCCTTCGCCTTGAGGCGGTGCTCAATTGACATAGTCTCTGGGTTATTAACCATAATGCGGGTGTGTCCCGTTCATTCCTGCGCTGTAGCGGCTACACTATGGATATGGCGACAAGTGATTTTTCTCCCGCACACAATATGACACGTCCGCTCGCGATTGAAGCGCGCGGGCTGGTAAAGCGGTTCGACAATACGCTGGCGGTGGACGGGGTGGATATCTCCATTCCCGAAGGCGCGATTTATGGTATTCTTGGCCCCAACGGCGCGGGCAAGACCACAACCATCCGCATGCTGCTGGGGATTATCGATCCCGACGAAGGCTATCGCCGCGTGCTGGGGTCGGACAATCCGCAGGATGTCGCGCGCCGTCTCGGCTATCTGCCGGAAGAACGCGGCCTGTATCCATCCATGAAAAGCTACGAAGCGATTGCCTTTATGGGCGCGCTGCGCGGTGTGCCGCTGCCCGAAGGGCGCGCGCGGGCGAAAGTGCTGCTGGAAAATCACGGCCTAGGCCATGCGATAGACAAGCAGATCCGCCAATTGTCCAAAGGCATGGCGCAAACCGTGCAATTGCTGGGCACATTGGTGCATGAGCCGAAACTGGTGGTGTTCGATGAACCCTTCAGCGGGCTGGACGCGATCAATCAGGGCAAGCTGGAAGTTCTGATCCGGGGGCTGGCCGACAAAGGCACCACGGTAATCTTCTCCACCCACGTTATCGCCCATGCAGAACGCCTGTGCGAAGGCATTGCCATTATTGCAGGCGGAAAAGTGCCGTTTGCAGGCCGCGTGGATGAAGCGCGGGACCGCATTCCTGCACAAGTCCGGCTGGAAACGCGCAATTCAGACGGTCCGTGGCGCGCAGCGATGCCGCAGGATGCCCGCCGGGTGGGCGATTTCTGGAACTTCCCGCTGCCCGAAAGCGGAGTTGAGCCGCTGCTTAAGGCATTGATCGAGGGGGAGGCCGGTATCTTGTCGCTCAGTATTGAACGCGCCGGCCTGCATGATGCCTTCGTCGCCATCGCAGGCGAGGCCGCAGCACGCGACATGGTCACGCAAGCGCCAGGAGAACCGGCATGAGCAACCATGCAATCAGGGATGGCGGACGCTTGTCCGCGTGGCGTGCCGCCTGGGTGATCGCCCGGCGCGATTTCACCGCAATACTGTTCAGCCGCAGCTTCATCTTCTTCCTGCTCGGCCCGCTGTTTCCGGTGGTGGTGATGGGCCTTGCCGGAGGTGTCGGCGCGCAGGTGCAAAGCGAGGCTTCCGTTGCCGATGTCGGTATCGCAATGCAGACGCAGGACGTTGACGCGATGCTGGCCGCCCACAGCGAACTTGCCATGCAAGTGCCCGGATCAGTGCCGCCGATGGTCGCATTGAAGCGGCTGGCGCCGGGTGAAACATTCGATGCCCGCAGCGTATTGGAAGAAGGCGAAGGCAGCTTGGCCGCCATCGTTACCGGCACTCTGGATGCGCCTGTATTGACTGCCACCGAAGGGCGCGTGGCCCGCTGGCAAGGCACGATAGGACTGATCGCAGCCCATGCCGCAGATCAGCAGACACGCATCTATCCGCCGGTTGGCACCGAAATTGTCGGCACCAGCGGCGCAGCGGAAAATTCCGGCCGGTTGCGCACTGCACAAGGCGGCCAAGTGCTATTGTTCCTCCTTATCATGCTGCTCGCCAGCATGGTGCTGTCCAACCTGGTGGAGGAAAAGGGCAACAAGATCATTGAAGTCCTTGCTGCTGCCATTCCGATGGATGCGGTATTCATGGGCAAGCTGTTCGCCATGCTTGGCGTGTCGGTAGTCGGCATTGCCGTATGGGGCAGCACTGGTGCGGCAATACTTTACGCAGGCGGGCAATCGCTGTCCGATTTCGCCAATCCCGGTGTCGGCTGGCCGATGTTCTTCGTGCTGTTCGCGCTGTATTTCGCGATGGGTTATTTGCTGCTCGGAAGCATATTCCTCGCTGTCGGTTCGCTCGCTGCAACGGTGCGCGAAGTGCAGACGCTGTCCATGCCTGCCACCATGTTCCAGATCCTGGTGTTCTTTTTCGCCAGCCTCGCTGTAACCGATCGCGGGGGTGTGATCGAATATACTGCCATGGCATTCCCGCTGAGTTCGCCTTTCGCCATGGTGGCGCGGGCAGCGGCAGAGGAATCACTGTGGCCGCATCTGCTGGCTTTGGGCTGGCAGGCGCTGTGGGTGGCGATTTTCATCAAGGGCGGCGCATCGCTGTTTCGCCGCCGGGTGATGCAATCGGGCCCGCGCGGCGCGAAGAAGCGCAGCCTTTTCCAAAGGCTGGGCCGCGCAACTGGATAAGCGGCGGGGGTGTCAGGAACAGTTCAGCGCCTGCATCATAGGTATAATGTTATGACAAATACAAAGACTGACCGCCGATCCGTTCTTGCCCTGCTTGGGGCCGGAGTATCCTTCCCGGTGCTGGCCGCATGCGGCGGCAGCGAAGCGCAAGCGCAGCAGAATTTCCGCGTGTCCTATTCAGAGGCCGAATGGCGTCGCCGCCTGACTGCGCAGGAATTCCGTATCCTGCGCCAAGCGGGTACGGAACGCCCCTTCTCCTCGCCGCTGGACGGTGAGAGCCGCCGGGGCACATTCCATTGCCAGGGCTGCGGCAATCGGTTGTTTTCCAGCGCACACAAATTTGACAGCGGCACCGGCTGGCCCAGTTTCTGGCAACCGATAGACAGCGGCGCAGTTGCATATTCGACCGATCGCCTGCTCGGCTATGCGCGGACGGAAGAACATTGCGCCGATTGCGGCGGGCACCTTGGCCACCGCTTCAACGACGGCCCCCGGCCTACCGGCCATCGCCATTGCATCAACGGCGTGGCGCTGGAATTCCGGCCCGCTTAACGCACCCGGTAGATGCGCAGAGCGCCGTCTGTGAAACCAGCGACTGGCGTCAGCCACACTGGCGGCCCATCACTGGCCAGGATGTTGGCGAAATTGCCTGGATCGGCAGTGCGGTAAAGCGCAAAGTCACTCGCGGAAAAGCATGCCACAACGTAATCAGGATCATAAGCGTCGATGATCGCCCGCGCATCATCCGGCGCTGATGTGAAGGCTTTGATCACGTCTATCATCGGCGTCTGGTTGCGGTGATAGCTGGCTGCGATCACCGTGTGGTCTGTTATGCCGAGGAGCTGCGGCGCATCATCCATCGTGATGAAAACCATCCCGGCGGGCAAGCCGCTCAACTTCTCAAACTCGCATATCTCGCTGGCGATAGGTGCCGCGGCACCGCGCGCCATCGTGGCGGTCGGTAGTAACGGATCGAGCGGCTTTGCCAGCGCAGTCACGAACATCGGCGTCGCCAGCACAAAGCACCCCAGCGTTGCCGCAACACGGGGAAGCATCTCTCCAATCGCTCGCGCTTGCGGCACCAGCAAAGCCAGCAGCACAGCGGCGAAAGGCACGGCCAGCATCTGCGCAAACACACCTGCGCGCATCAGATATAGCGAATAGGCCCATGTGCTCACCGCCAGCACAAACAGCATCAGCCAGCGAACGCCCGCGCCTTCGGCAAAAGCGCCGCCGCGCGCGGCAAGCCAGTAGCCTGCGCCGATCGGGATGATGACCCAGATCAGCATGACTGCAACCGACACCGGCTGCTTCCAGAAGGGCAGGCCTTCGGTGATATAACCATGCCACCATTCCAGCAGCACCGGATCGAGCGCCGCCATCGGATTTGTCGCACATTGGCCGAGCAGGACGAAAGCTGCCGGAAGGCTCGCCAAGGGGATCAGCACAAGCGCAGCCAAGCGCCCGGCTGCATGTTGTTGGTAAGGCAGGAACGGACCGATCCCCGCCATCAAAGTCGCAAGCCCGAAAGCTGTCATGTGTTCTGGCCGAAGCACATCGCACCACGGGCCAAGCAATTCGCTGTAAGGCCGCGTGGCAAGTGACAGGAAAATGCTGAACACCGTCAGCGACAGCAGGAACCACGGCAAGAGCCGCCGCTCCTCTCCCAGATAGCGCAGCCCGTACAGGCCCGCGATGACTGCAATCAACGGCAGCGCCTCCAGCGATATTACCACCCATGCAGCGGCCAGCAGCCCCGCACCGATCGCGCCCAGGCGCCGTTCGGACAGCATCAGCGCCGCGCAGGACAACCCCAACACCGCTTGCGGCGTGTGGTGATCAATCGCGAATGGCGCAAAAATGCCGGGAAGCAACGGAAACAGCGGGAAGATTATGAGGCCGATGCCGTGCGCAGTGCGGGAAAAATTCAGCCGCAGCATGATGGAGCGCAGTGCGAATAATGCGGGCAGCAGCCACAACAGCGGCACCACCGCCATGCCCCAGCGTTCACCTAGCAAAGCGATCGTCAGCGCCAACGGCAAATCGACCAGCCGCGACCAATGCATCGAAAAACCGTCCGGCGGGTTCATCCGGTATTGGGTGACATCCCACCAGCTTTGCCCGGCAAGCAGATCGCGGACCTGCAGCAGGCGCATCCAGTCATCAGCAGAAGATGGTTCCCACCCGAGCAGCGGCTGTATCGCCAGACGCAACGCGCAATACGCCGCCCACACCAGCAAGACTGCCGATGCGGAGCGGAACAATGCGCCCTGTGTTTTCCCTGACCTTGCCATTGGGCGAGGTCTCTAGCGGAAAACAACGCGGCTGCGCAGTAGCCAAGTTACACTAAAGCTGACCGCAATCGCGAAGAGCTTGGCAGTCCGCGGATCGAAGACTGAAACTTCGCCTGCCCAAACGATTCCCGTGGTCAGGCCGAGGCCAGCGAGAGCGAAAATCACAAAGAGCGCTTTTCGCCGGTTCCGTGCTGCACCATGGCTCCCGATGACCTTGTCTGGCGTCATAAGGTCGAGAATGGCGATTTCCTTGGTAGCAGGAGCGACCAGATCGTCATCGTCCATCGACGACAAGCCGTCGCCTTCAAAACAGAAATGTTCAATGCCGACACAGGCACGATTCTGATCGAGCACCATTCCAGGCGACCGCCCGCGCCGTCAGAAGCGAGCTGCTTCCGCTCATACCCCTTGCTGACCTCGCCTTTGGCTTCCCAAATCATGCCCGGGCCAAGGCGCGGATATCGGAATGTCTCGAGCAGGTTCTTGCCGAACTGGTTGGTTGCCTGGTCTTCGAAACTGTTGATGTTGCGATTGGGGAAAGTCTTGGCCCTGGCATAGCTGAGCATGCACATCGCACTGCGCCATATCCCCAGATTGCCAAACCACTCGAACGCACGGAGCGGGTAGGGGCAGAAATTGCCTTCTTGCTGGATAAGGCTCATGCGCGCTCTGAATGAAATCGTCTGGCAACATCGACCGTGATTTCGCGCTGCCTAATCCGCCTAACGAGCAATCTGGAGTTGTTGCGCCAGGCGGGCCAATTCTCCGAACTGGAATGTTTCTTCAAACACCAGTCCGCATGTGCCATCGCGTCGCCAGCGCACTTTGGCATGAGTGTCACGCATTCCGGCGGCGAGCAGTTTTACCCTTTGGTCAATGGCATAGCTGCTGTGGCATGCCACCTTGGCACCTTGCTGCGAAATATCCTGAATTGTCGCATATTCCGCCCTGCCAAGGGTTTCTATCTGGGCGGTCGCGGCCAGATTGATACGAACGGAGCGCTTGGCAAATCGGCTCGGGCATTCGATTATTGCCTTCACGTCAATCGGGCTTTGGAAGCGGAAGCCAGCACGCTCTTCTTCCTGCCACATCATTTCGACATCATAGCGTTCGCCGTTCTGCAATTCGATCACCAACTGCCTGCACCGCGGAATGTGGTGGAAAATGCGTGCGGAAAGGCCGGTGTCCGAAGCATCACGAACAACACAGAGGAATTCGCCGTGTTCCGTGACAAGTTTTGCTGCCCGGATCAGCAGAGAAAAGCGCGGGGCATCGCGCATTTCGGCGACATTTGTCGTGGCGCTGCCAAATCGCCCGGCCGCCGCAGCTGTTGTCATCATCGTCTCTGACGTTTTGCACAAGCCCCGGCCCTCACCGTCTCTCAGCAACATTGTCGTCTTACCACCCATGCGCATACCCTCTTCAAGAATTGCTGTGGGGCACAGATTAGCGGAGGTTGGTTTCCCAAGGTCGCTGCAACATGTTGGTGGTTCCCGGCATAGCTCGGTACGGAAAGTTTTTACCTTCTTGGCTACGTAACGAAGGAACGGGCACTGTCTCTGGCACGTCCAACTTATTGGTCTCACGAGAAAACAGGGCGGCGGATAGGCAGGTCTCATCCTGTGCCGGGCCGTCACATGTTTGAAGTGCCAGTGCGCACTTGGGGGCGATTCGCTGCTCCTGACGAACGCGGCAAAGGCAGGGCATTCGCGTACTGGCCATTTCAAAGGAATGCCGTTCTGCGGACGCCAAGCAAGCGCACCCGGCGCTTCGCTTGGGAGTTTCGATGGAAAGCCGTCCCCCGGACTTTAGGTTTGCGCACCCGGCGCTTCGCTTGGGAGTTTCGATGGAAAGCCGTCCCCCGGACGGCTTTCTCTAATCGAAACTGGTGCGGGCGGCGGGACTCGAACCCGCACGCCTTAAAAGACAGGGGATTTTAAGTCCCCGGCGTCTACCATTCCGCCACGCCCGCACAGCTTTACGCGCCTAGCGGCAGTGACATAGGTTTGCCAATGGTCGGAATACAGCACGCGCCGATAATTTAGGCGCGAGGCAAAGGAGCGATCAGTCGGCGTTAAGCCGTTCGCGCATTTCCTTGCCCGGCTTGAAATAAGGCACGCGCTTGGCCTGCACTTCAACAGTTTCGCCGGTACGCGGATTGCGTCCTGTGCGCGCATCGCGCTGACGTGTGGAAAAGGTGCCGAATCCGCGCAATTCCACCCGGCCGCCTTCGGCCAGCCGTGACGCAATTTCGTCAAAGAAAATGTCGACAACCTGCTCCACTTCTTCGGGACGCAGTTCCGGATTGTCTTCCGACAATGCCTGGAGAAGTTCAGACCTGATCATATATGTTCCCCGATCGGGTTATGGGCGCGACCCGCATTACCGCAACCGCCGAACAGTATCGTCCGGATTGCTTCGCAGATTGCCAGAAACGTCTTGCTGGCGCAATGCAGATCAACATTTATCAATGAATTTGCGAAAGATTTTCTGGGCAAAGCAAAAACCAAGCTGCCGCGGAAGGCCCTCAGGCTTGCTCGATCAGGTCACCAACATCGAGGCCCAGCCGGTTCATCCGTTGCCGGATTGCGGGCCATTCCTCGTGCAGAAACGCATCGCGCTCACTTGCGCGGAGCTTCGCAGCAGCGCCTTCGCGCACGAACATGCCGACACCGCGCTGAACACGAATCAGCCCGTCTGACTGGAATTGCTGATAGGCCTTGGCAACGGTGAGCGGGTTGGCGCCCTGATCCGCAGCAAACGCACGCACCGATGGCAGCATTGCCCCTTCGGCATAGCGGCCATCGATAATGGCAGCTGCAATCTGTTCGCGCAGGCGCAGGTATACGGGGCGGGTATCGACCATGTCGGGTGCATCAGTGCCATAATACAGCGCGTCAGGTCAAGGCTTGCTGAAGCAAAAGAGCGGTTCGCGATACAGTTTCATCGGCAACTGAAACGGCTTCACAATGGTGAAACAATCGTTAGGGTGCCGCCAATTCAGGGATAACCGGCGCGATGCGGCAACGCAGGCAGCACGGAAAGGGAAGCAAGCATTATGGTCGAAGGCACGTTCTTCACATTCGGTTCCGCGTTCGAAATGTGGACCTTCCGGTTCGCGGTGATCGCGCTGGTCAGTTTCTTGATAGGCGGCGTGGTGCTCATCACCCGGCCCCAGGAAGAAGTAATCGGCCACCCCAAGGGACTGTTCCTGCTGTTCATGGCGGAAATGTGGGAGCGGTTCTCATACTACGGTATGCGCGCGCTGCTGATCTTCTACCTCACGCAGCACTGGCTGTTTTCTGACGGTGAAGCTTCGATCATCTACGGTGCTTACACAGCGCTGGTTTACATTACCCCGGTTGTCGGCGGCTATCTGGCTGACCGCTATCTCGGCCAACGCAAGGCAGTGCTGTTTGGCGCCGTCCTGTTGACATTCGGCCACTTCTTCATGGCTTTCGAAGGCGACGCGTCGCTGGGCCAGGACAATCCGATGATCAATGTGTTCTGGCTTGCGCTGGCGCTTATCATCGTGGGTTCGGGTTTCCTGAAAGCCAATATCTCGGTGATCGTCGGCCAGCTGTATTCACGCACGGATATCCGCCGGGATCCGGCCTACACCATCTTCTACATGGGCATTAACGTTGGCGCTGCCACGGCATCCATCATTTGCGGCTATCTCGGTCAGACAGTGGGCTGGGAATATGGCTTTGGTCTTGCCGGTTTCGGCATGTTGATCGGCCTCGTGTTCTTCGTGCTGGGCAAACCGCTGCTGCTGGGCAAAGGCGAATCAAAGCATCCGGAGCGTATTGCTGGCGGTAAGGAGTGGCTCATTTACGGCCTCGGCCTCGCCATGGTGTTGCTGTGCTTTGCGGCGATCCAGTTCCAGCAGCTCGTTGGCTATGTGCTGGGAGCGTTTGGCGGCGGTTTGGTTCTGTTCGTCCTGTTCACCGCAGTCACGAAACTTGCCGCGGAAGAGCGCGACCGCATTTTCGCCGCGATGTTCCTGATCCTTGTGTCGATCGTTTTCTGGGCATTGTTCGAACAGGCAGGCTCCAGTCTGAACCTGTTTACCGATCGCCATGTCGATACGCAGGGCGTCAACGCATCGATGTTCCAGTCCATCAACGCGATTTATATCGTGCTGCTGGCACCGGTGTTCGCGATGTTGTGGCAAGGTCTGGCACGCCGGGGCGCAGAGCCCAGCACGCCGATGAAGTTCGGCCTTGCGGTCATTCAGGTGGGCCTGGGCTTCCTGGTGCTGGTTTGGGGTTCGCAAGGCGCGGGCCTGAATGTCCCGACGCCGGTGATCTTCATCTTCCTTATCTATCTGCTGCACACCACTGGTGAGCTGTGCCTGAGCCCGGTCGGCCTGTCGGCCATGAACCGGCTCGCGCCAGCGCATATGGCCTCGCTCATCATGGGCACATGGTTCTTTGCATCGGCAACGGGTAACTTTGCCGCTGGCCTGATTGCCTCGGCAACCGGCGCAGAAGGCGTGGGCGAGGAAGCAGGAAAGCAGATTGTGCTGGATGTATACTCAACCGTCGGTTGGTATGCCGTCGGCATCGGCGTGATCGTCATGGTCGTCAGTCCGCTGATCAAGAAGTACATGCATCTCGACACGCTGACGGATGACAATGTTGGCGACGACCTGCTTGGTCAGGCCGGTGCTGGCCTGGAAGCGCAAGAGGCGGGTATTCACCCAGCAACCAAGGGATAATTCGCGCGTGGACCGTCACTTCTTGAAGGGCGGTCCAGGCGGCGCCCTCATTATAATCGCCTCGCTGGCTCTCGCCAGTTGCACCGCAGCTTCGGGATCACAGAGCGTGGCTTCGGCCAATGACACTGCGAGCCAGGCCTATGCGCCTTACGCCTCCACCTATGCGCGCTATCCCGGCGTGCCCACCGCCCTGGTTGGCGCGGTCATTTATGATGGCGCTGGCGGCCGGATAGACAATGGCGTGGTGCTGTTTGCGGACGGCGAAGTCGTTGGCATTGGCGGCGCTGATCTCGCCATTCCGGCAGGCTACACACAGATCGACGGTACGGACAAATTCGTCACCCCCGGCATCATCGACATCCACTCTCACCTGGGCAATTATCCGACCCCGTCTGTCGATGCGCACAGCGACGGCAATGAGGCAACCAGCCCGACCACGCCCGAAGTATGGGCCGAACACTCGGTTTGGCCGCAGGACCCCGGTTTCAGTCGCGCGATCGCCAATGGCGGGATCACTTCGCTGCAAATCCTGCCCGGCTCTGCCAACCTTATGGGCGGGCGCACAGTCACTTTAAAGAACGTGCCCAGCCGCACGGTGCAGGGCATGAAATTCCCTGGCGCGCCCTATTCCATGAAAATGGCCTGTGGAGAGAACCCCAAACGCGTTTATGGTGGCAGGGGCCGCATGCCCTCCACCCGCATGGGCAATTTCGCCGTAAACCGCGAAACATGGCTCGAAGCGCAAGCCTATGCCGCCGAAGAAAACCCTGATCGCGATCTTGCGATGGAAACGCTGGCGGGCGTTCTTGCAGGCGAAATCATGATCCAGAACCATTGCTACCGCGCCGATGAAATGGCGCTGGTGATGGATATGGCGGACGAATTCGGCTACCGCGTTGCCGCCTTCCACCACGCGGTGGAAAGCTACAAGATCGCCGATCTGCTGCGCGAAAACGACGTCTGCAGCGCAGTGTGGGCCGACTGGTACGGTTTCAAGATGGAAGCCTATGACGCCATTCCGGAAAACGCCGCGATGATCCACAATGCAGGGGCCTGTGTGGTCATCCACTCCGACGATGAAAACGGCATCCAGCGTCTCAATCAGGAAGCAGCGAAGGCGCAGGCCGATGGCCGCCGTATGGGTATCGAAATTGCCGATGCCGATGTGATCAGCTGGATCACGCTCAACGCCGCACGCGCGATGGGCATTGATGACATGACCGGCAGTCTGGAGGCAGGCAAAATGGCCGATGTAGTGCTGTGGAACGGTGATCCACTCAGCATCTATTCGCGGCCTGAAATGGTCTGGATCGACGGCGCACTGATGTACGATATGAATAATCCCCTGCTGCGACCGGTGAGCGATTTCGAGCTTGGCCAGCCGGGTGAAGGAGATGTGAAATGAAGCGCCTCCTCGCGCTCTCCGCTGCTGCGCTGGTATTGTCAGCCACGCCGCTTGCCGCACAGGATATCGCCATCACCGGCGCGACTGTTGCCACCGGCGACGGCAGTAATCCGATCGAAAACGCCACCGTCGTTGTGCAAGGCGGGCGCGTGGTTGCGGCAGGCGCAGGCGTTGCCGTTCCTGCTGGAATGACCATGCTGGATGGCAGCGGCACCTGGGTGACGCCCGGCATCTTTGCCTCGATCACCAATCTTGGCCTGGTCGATGTTGATGCAGTTTCGGAAAGCAACGATGCGTCGGCAGGCGATTCGCCGTTTAATGCCGCACTCGATGTTGCCCCCGTCATCAATCCGGCTGCGCAGGACTTCGCCTACAGCCGTGCTGGCGGTGTGACCCGTGCAACGGTGACGCCGGTTGCAGGGGCGTCCATCTTTGCCGGCCAAGGCGCCGTCATAGACCTTGGTGCCGATTTTGACGCAGTCACACAGCCGCGCGCATTCCAGTTTGTAGAAATGGGCGAACGCGGTGCCCGGCTTGCGGGTGGCAGCCGGACTTCGGTCTATGCCCTGTTCCTGAATGCTTTGCGTGAAGCGGGCAATTATGGCGACGATGCGCAGCTGCGCACTATCGGCCGCAGTGGCAGCGTTGGTATGGGAGACGATATTGCGGTGGACTCGCGCCTGCTGGGGCGGGCCGAACGGGAAGGCGATGTGCTGCTGACCCGTTTCGATGCCGCCGCTCTGGTTCCTGTGGTTCGCGGCGAACAGAAGCTGTATGTTTCGGTCCACAGAGCGAGCGACATTCTCTCCGTACTGGCGCTCCGCAACGATTTTCCCCGGCTCAATCTGGTGCTGGTCGGCGTGAGCGAAGGCTGGATGGTGGCAAACCAGATCGCCGCGGCAGGCGTGCCCGTCATTACGGGTGCCTTGACCGACCTGCCTGCGAGTTTCGAACAACTCGCCGCGACGCAAAGCAATGTCGGACGGATGGTCGATGCGGGCGTTGCCGTGGCCATCGGCGGGTACGAAAGCAGCGGCGATCATCCGCGCAATTTGCCGCAGCAGGCAGGCAACATGGTGGCGCTTAACCGTATTCCCGGGGCGACCGGCCTGACGTGGGGTGAAGCCTTCGCGGCGATCACTTCCGTGCCTGCAAGCATTGGCGGGCTGGGTGGCCGCGCAGGCGTGCTCGCACCTGGCGCGCATGGCGATCTTGTAATCTGGGATGGTGACCCGCTGGAAATCAGCTCCGCACCATTGCGGGTCTTCATCGACGGCATTGAACAACCGCTCAACAACCATCAGACCCGCCTGCGCGAACGCTATCGCACGCTTGATGAAAGCCAGCTTCCACCGGCTTATCGGAGGTAGGGTTTGGACGCGGCCTACACTTCCCTCGCCGCAGCCAGCCTGACCTTTGTCGGCACGCATTTCGCGCTGTCACATCCGCTGCGGGCGCCGCTGGTGCGGATATTCGGCGCAGGCGGCTTCATGGCGGTCTATTCGCTTGTAGCGTTTGCGGCGATGGGCTGGATGGCGCTGGCATTTCGCGCAATAGATGGCGGCATGCTGGGCGGCAGTGGCACACTGGGCTGGGCGATCGCTACACTGCTGACTTTGCCCGCGATGGTCCTCCTGCTGGGGTCTTTTCTCGGCAATCCGGCTCTGCCTGCACCGGGCGCTGAGCAAGCGGCGCTGAAAGAACCATCAGGCGCCTTTCATGTCACTCGCCATCCGATGATGTGGAGCTTTGCCCTGTGGGGCGTGTCTCACATCGTGATGTGGTGGAGCTGGCGCACCAATATCGTCGCGCTTGCCATAATCGTGCTCGCTCTGGTCGGCGCGCATTTGCAGGACCGCAAGAAGGCCGCGCAAATGGGCGATGCGTGGGATCATTGGCAGGCCAATACGACCTTCTGGCCGCGCTGGGGGCAATTGCCTCGCGTAGGGATTGGCCTGTGGTTGGCAGGGATTGCCGGCTGGCTCGCGGCGACCTATGCACACATCCATCTAGGCGATGTGTCCGCCGGGATCTGGCGCTGGATCTAGCCGTCGGGCGCTGCCAGAAACGCAGCGATCCTGTCCTGCACGGCCTCGTGAACCACAAGATCATGGCCCCACCCGGGATAGGTTTCCAGCACCGCATCTTGCTGCACTGAAGCGAGCGCCTGCGCTTGCTCCAACACGATCAGCGTGTCCGCCTCGCCGTGCAGGATCAGGATCGGCTCCTCGATTTCGGGCAGTTTTTCATCATTGGCAAAGCGATCACGCAGAAGCAGGCGCACAGGCAGCCAGCTGACTTTGCGGGCCGCGGTTTCTTCCAAGCTGTCGAACGGGGAAATCAGCACCAGCGCGCGGGCTGTCACTTCAGTTGCCAGCTGTGTGGCAGCGCCGGAGCCGATGGAATTGCCGACCAGCACGATGTCATTGGCCGCAAGCCCCTGCTCTGCCAGCAGGAAGCGCCATGCGCCGCGCGCATCTTCGTATAGGCCGAGTTCCGACGGCGTCCCTTGATTGCCTGAATAGCCCCGATATTCTGCCGCCATGACGCCGTAGCCGAACGCTGCAAGGCGGGCCGTGACGATAGTGGAGGAATGCCAGCTTGCCCCATTGCCGTGGAAGAACAGCAGCGTGGGCATCCCCTCATTTGCGGGGAGATAACCCGCGGTCAGTTCCAGCCCATCCGGCGTTTCATAGGTGATACGCTCAAAGCCTGCGGGTACTCCCGCAGCGGTCGCTGGCGGGGCGTAGATCAGCCTGTGCTGATTGAAATATACGGCTGCGAGGACGCCAACATAAACAAGCAGCACAATGAGCATGATCTTGCCGATCATATGCAAACTCCGCCGTTGCGCCTTAGCAATCAGGCCCGCGCTTCTTCCACGCCTGCACTGTTGTGGCGAAGCGCCGACAGCACGGTTTCAACGATGTGCGGCGCGTTAAGGCGTGCGGTATCGTACTGCTTCACCGGATCATCATGATCCAGGAAAACATCGGGAAGCCGCATGGTGCGGATCTTCAGCCCGCCCGTCGAACTGTCGGGATCGGTCAGGCCCTCATCGCTCGCCATGGTGAGCACATGCGCACCCAGTCCGCCAATCGATGCCTCTTCCACTGTCACCAGCACATCATGAGTGGCGGCAAGTTTGCGGATGAGGTCTTCATCCAAAGGCTTAGCAAAGCGCATGTCGGCGATGGTAGTTGGCAGGCCCTTGGCCTCCAGCTGATCGGCGGCCTTTTTGGCTTCTTCCAGACGCGCACCGAGCGAAAGGATGGCCACTCTGCCGCCCTCTACATCGCCGCGCACAATCCGGCCCTTGCCGATTTCAAGCTTCTGCAATGTTTCAGGAATCTCCACGCCAACGCCGTTGCCGCGCGGATAGCGGAACGCAATCGGTCCGCTGTCATGTTCGGCGGCGGTGTAGGTCATGTGCGCCAGTTCAGCTTCGTCTGCTGCTGCCATCACCACAAAATTGGGGAGGCTGGCGAGATAGGTAACGTCAAAACTGCCCGCATGGGTTGCGCCATCTGCACCGACAAGTCCTGCACGGTCGATGGCAAAGCGAACCGGGAGGTTCTGGATCGCGACATCATGCACAACCTGATCATAGGCGCGCTGGAGGAAGGTGGAATAGATCGCCGCGAATGGCCGCATGCCCTGCGCTGCAAGTCCGGCAGCGAAGGTTACGCCGTGCTGTTCGGCAATGCCGACATCAAAGGTGCGGGTGGGGTGAGCCTTTGCAAATTTATCGACGCCGGTCCCGCTCGGCATGGCGGCAGTTATGGCGCAAATCCGGTCATCGCTTTCGGCCAGCTTTGCGAGCGTTTCACCGAAGACATTCTGATAGGCGGGAGGGCCAGCCGCGCTTTTGGATTTCTCACCCGTCACCACATCGAATCTGGGAACGCCGTGATATTTGTCCGCGCTGTTTTCAGCTGGTTCGTATCCCTTGCCCTTGGTGGTGACGACGTGGACAAGAATCGGGCCCTGATCGCTGTCGCGCACATTTTCCAGCACGGGAATCAGATGGTCCAGATTGTGTCCGTCGATCGGACCGACATAATAAAAACCCAGCTCTTCAAACAGAGTGCCGCCTGTTACGAGACCGCGCGTATATTCCTCTGCCTTGCCGAGCGAGTTGTGCACCCGCCGGCTGATCTTGTTCGCCACCTTGGATGCAAGCGAGCGCAAGCCGAGATATTCGCTGCTGGACACCATCCGCGCCAAATAGGCGGACAGGCCGCCCACCGGCGGGGCGATGGACATGTCGTTATCATTCAGGATCACGACCAGACGATTGCCCGCATGTTCGGCATTGTTCATGGCTTCATAGGCCATCCCGGCGCTCATCGCGCCGTCCCCGATAACTGCGATGCCTTTGCCCGGCTTGTTGTTCAGCTTGTTCGCCACGGCAAAGCCGATGGCCGCCGAAATCGACGTGGAGCTGTGCGCCGCGCCGAAGGGATCATATTCGCTTTCGCTACGCTTGGTGAAGCCCGAAAGTCCGCCGCCCTGGCGCAGCGTACGGATACGATCGCGGCGTCCGGTCAGGATCTTGTGCGGATAGGCCTGATGACCAACATCCCAGATCAGGCGGTCATCCGGCGTGTTGAAAATGTAATGGATGGCCACCGTCAGCTCGACCACGCCAAGACCGGAACCGAGATGTCCGCCGGTAGAGCCGACGGCATCGATCATTTCGGTGCGCAATTCATCAGAAAGCTGCCGCAATTGCTCGGGCTTGAGCTTGCGCAGATCTTCAGGTGTATCAACAGTATCGAGCAGCGGCGTAGCCGGGCGTAAAGCAGTCATGCAAACAGCTTTACACGGGAAATTCTGGCCTGTCGATGAACGCTTTATCGACAAAACGGCACGGTCTGTCGCCGGCTATCCTGCGCATTCGCGGCAAAGCCCGCGCAGTTCCACCACCGGACGGACATTTGTGTATCCGTGATCCCGGCCCGCCTGCCGCAAGCCTCCCGTTAGCGAATCATCGTCGAAGTGATCGGCCTGTCCGCAATCGTCGCAAATCAGAAAAATGCAGTCGTGGCGGCAACCGGGGTGTGCATTTGCCAGATAGGCGTTGGCACTTTCGATTCGATTGGCAAGGTTGGTGCGCACAAACAGATCGAGAATGCGGTATACGCTGTTGGCTGCAACCCGCTTTCCGCGCGCATTACCCACCTGTTCGGCGATGTCATATGCGGAAGCCGGCCGATCCTGTGCTGCCAATGCGCGGAACACATCCTGCCGCATGGCCGTCCACTGTTCGCCAGCTTCGGAAAGGACCGCGCCGGCTTCTTTGATCAGCTTATCGCCGGAATGTTCGCTGTGATGATGATGCGTTGCCATGGGGCCAACATAGGCATTGGCCCCGTTATGGCAATCTTATGCAGGATCGGGCTTGGAATCAGCCGGTGCGAAAGCGGGCGCGGTACAGGCCGGGGAAATTGGCCTGCAGCGCCCGGATCTTGGGTGCATCCCAGCGGCGGATGTAACCGTGGTTCGGATTGCGCTGGGCGAAATCCTGATGATAGGCCTCTGCTTCGAAGAAGCGATTGTGGTTTTCCACCTGAACGACAATGGGATCGCTCCACACCCCCGACCGTGCCATCTGGCGGATGTAGGACTGCGCGACGGTGCGCTGCTCTGCTGTCAGCGGCACAATTGCCGCACGGTAATGGGCACCGCGATCGGGCCCCTGACGATTGCGCAGGGTCGGGTCGGCGACGACCGAAAACAGGATCTCGAGCAGCTGGTCATAGCGCACGACAGACGGATCGTAGATCACGCGCACAGCTTCTGCATGGCGCGTAAAACCGCCCGAGACGCGGTCGTATGTGGCGTTTTGCGCCGTTCCGCCATGATAGCCTGAAACAGCGCTGGTTACGCCGCGGGTGTGACTGAACACGGCTTCGACGCCCCAAAAGCAGCCGCCAGCGAAGATCGCGGTTTGCAGGCCCTGTTCGTTGGCCTGGCGCGTGGCCGTGGGCGCATCGAACACCTCGGCAGACGCTGTGGCGGGCGTCAGTGCAAGGGCGCTGGCGCCCATGGCGATCGCTGTGAAGACAGTCCTAAAATGCATCATGCTCCTCCGAGTTGTGGGAAGATATTCGCCACAAGCACGGTCGCGGTTACACCAAAGCCCAAAAGAAAAGAGCGCACGAGATCAGAAGAAAAGAGCGTCATGGCAATGGTCCGGTTTGAAGGTCAGTTGTCGGTCAGTTCGTCACCCTGATAGGGATCGGTTACTTTCGAACGACTGAATTCGCGCGTTGCCTGCCGTTCACACAGCGCTTTAGGCCGTGCGTTCTTAAAATAGTGACAAGCCAATCCGCTTCCAGATGGACCTTCGCCCCATAACGGTCCCGGCCAGCCAAAGGCTTAGTGTTTGAAGTGGCGCATTCCGGTGAAGACCATTGCGATGCCGGCCTCATCCGCGGCGGCGATGACTTCCTCATCACGCATGGATCCGCCGGGTTGGATAACCATGGTCGCGCCCGCTTCTACTGCACTCATCAAACCATCGGCGAAAGGGAAGAACGCATCCGAGGCGACCGCGCTGCCAACTGTCATCGGCGCATCCCAGCCAGCAGCCTCTGCAGCTTCGGCAGCGCGCAGGGCGGCGATGCGGGAGGAATCGCGGCGGTTCATCTGGCCCGCGCCAATCCCTGCGGTCACATTGTCTTTTGCATAGACAATGGCATTGGATTTGACGTGCTTGGCGACTTTCCATGCAAACAGGGCATCGGCGATTTCCTGTGTGGTTGGCTGGCGCTTTGTGACCACTTTGAGATCGCCGGCATCAATCACACCATTGTCACGCGACTGGAACAGCATGCCGCCCGCAATACTCTTCATATCGAGACCAGGGCGGGCTGGATCAGGCAGGCCTTCGACGAGCAACAGGCGCAGGTTTTTCTTGGCCGCGAACGCTGTCCGTGCTGGTTCATCCGCACCAGGTGCAATAACCACTTCGGTGAAAATCTTGGTGATCGCCTCGGCGGTCGGCTGGTCCAATGGTACATTGGATGCAACAATTCCGCCGAAGGCAGATACGCTATCGCAAGCCAGCGCCTTTTCCCAAGCCTCAAGCAGGCTCGCGCCTTGGGCAACTCCGCAAGGATTGGCGTGCTTTACGATCACGATGGCGGGCGTATCAGCGGGAAATTCCGCGACCAGATTGAGCGCCGCATCGGCATCGTTGAGGTTGTTGTAAGACAGTTCCTTACCCTGCACCTGGCTTGCCTGCGGCACTCCGCCAGTGGCCGGTCCATTGGGAAGGTAAAGCGCGGCATTCTGGTGCGGGTTTTCGCCATATCGCAGGGTCGAGCCGAGCTTTGTCGCCACAGTCAAAGCCTCCGGGAACATCGCGCCTTGATCGGCAAAAGCGAACCAGCTGCTAATGGCCGAATCGTAAGCCGCAGTGGCCGCAAAGGCCTTCGCCGCCATGCGTTTGCGGAACGGCAGAGTGGTGCCGCCATTGTGCTCGGCCAGTTCATCATACAGGCCGCGGTAGTCTTCCGGATCCGTTACAATCGTCACATAGGCGTGGTTTTTCGCGGCAGAGCGCACCATGCTCGGCCCGCCGATGTCGATATTCTCGATGATCGTGTCGCGGTCCGCGCCGCTCATAACGGTATTCACAAAGGGATACAGGTTGACGATCACGAGGTCGATCGCGCCGATATCGTGTGCCTCCATCGCGTCCACATGGGCAGGATCATCGCGCACCGCCAGCAATCCGCCATGGATCATCGGGTGCAGCGTTTTCACGCGGCCATCCATCATTTCAGGAAAGCCCGTCACGTCCGACACATCGAGCACTTGCAGGCCCGCTTCGCGCAACGCCTTGGCCGTACCGCCTGTGGAAACCAGTTCGACCCCGACCTTCGCCAAACGGCTGGCGAGTTCGACAATACCGGTCTTGTCGGACACCGAAATCAGTGCCCGCTTGATCGCAACGTCAGTCATGCGTGATGCCTATCCCATTCGTTTGAGCAGCCAGGAAAAATTGCCGCCGCCGCGTGAGGCGAGGCCCTGAATCACCAGCTGTTGTACCGGATGCGGGCGACCGTTTCCATCGACCCACATGCTTTCTTCTATTTCGAGGCCTGGTTCTCCGGTGACGAATTGCCAGAAGCTGCCATCGGGCAGCACGAGACTGGCACTGCGCCCGCCTTCACCGAGAGTGGCCTCGACGTGGCGGCCTAGGTGGAACCGGATGGCATAGGAAACCTTGCCACGCTTACCCTTGCGGCCAGAAGGCACCAGCACATCTTCACCGCGTAATTCGCTGCCATCATCGCGCAGGATCAGGATGCGTTTGTGCAGCAGGCCGAACCGCTGTGCATAGCCATCATGGCTCGCCTCCAGACGCCGCGCGCTGCCGTTCTTCAACGTGACCGTGCGCATCTCGATTTCAACTTCGCCCACGCCAGAGCCCAGCTTGCCGTCAAGCAGGACTGCCGTCGAATTCGCATCGCCCAGCGTCAGCGTGGAATGGGCAGCGGTGGCGCGCAGACCCTGCTCGATGCGGATAGGCACTTGCCCGCCCGCCATCGCAGCACCGCCGCAATTCACGATCAGCCGGTGATCGCCATAACTGAATTCAAACGCCAGCGTGGACGCGCATCCGTGCCGCGCATGGCGTGCAAGCGGCGGCGGAGATGCATCCACCTGCAAAACAGCGGGCTTTGCAGCAATGCTCTGATAACCCCACCCACGCGGTTCACGTAAGGGGCGGGCGCGCACGCCGCTCGCCTCGATCAAAGCGGCCAGTCGGCTTGCCGGAACAGCGGCGCCGCCCTGCCAGCTACCAAGCCCGCCATCGCCGTGCGTCAGCGCCAGCAGCGGCGGCACCAGCAATTGCAGCACGGCCTGAATGGCCTCCGGAATGTCACGCTTCGCCGCGCGGTAACAAGCGGACAGCTCCACCAGCAGTTCGATCGCCTGAATTTGCGCCAGCGGACTGCGTGACAGCACGCCGCCATCATCGCCGACCAATTCACCCAGCGTCCGCGCCAAACCTGCCTCGCCGAACAGGCGGCGGGGCTTGCCATCGGACAGGAGTAATCCGGCAGCAGTGATTGCGCACCATCCGGCCAGCTCTCCCATGCGTTCAGGCGCTCGGGTAACGTTGCGGTCAAGCCAGCGCGCGGTTTCTTCCAGCGACGCGATGACATCCTGCCGCAGCGCCTTGTCCTTTCCGGACATTATCAGCGGCGCGTGCACCAGCCAGCCAAGCAACCGGAGCCCGGCATGCTCAACTTTCCAGGCCGGACCCTTTGCGGGCTTCGGATTGACCTTGAGCCAGCTCGTGACGACACGCTCTGCCACCTGGGTACATTGTTCGCGCGGGGCGCAGGCCTGCAAGTCGCGCAGCCAGGTAAAGCCGTGCACCGTGCGCTCGAATGGCGGACTGAGTTTTGCGGTCGGCCCGAAATCCACCTGCGCAATCGGTGCCTTGACTCCGTGAACGTAGAAATGCCCTGCCCGCAGCGCCATGCCTGCAGCGCGTTCACCAGCGAGCGGGCTTTCAACCGTCGCCAACAACCGCGTCCGCGCAGGCCTGCGGAACGGCTGCGCTAACGTGCTGCCCGGTATGCCCATGCGATAGGCCATGCGGAGGAAACGCTCGCCCGCCGAAATCGCCGGCGGATCGAAGTCCGTCAGGACCAGAGCGCGGTCGGCAGCAATGGTTTCATGCGTGCCGTGCGTATCGCCATCACTCTCGACCAGCGATTCTTCGATGTGGGCGTCCAGCGGGAGCGCCAGTTCATGCTGCAGATGTGCGCCCTTTTCCTGCGCCTCGCGCCGCAGCCCGAGCGCCTCGGCGTTCACGCGGCATCTCCGCGCAGGGCGGCGATATTGGCCGCGTAATGATCAGGCCCGCCTTTGAATGTGGCAGAACCAGCAACCAGCACATCCGCGCCCGCATCCACACATTGCCGCGCGGTTTCGGGATTAACGCCGCCGTCGACTTCGATCAGCACATCGTGCCCGGCCTTGTCGATCATGCGGCGCACCGCCTCGATCTTGCGCAGCTGCGATGGAATGAAGCTTTGTCCGCCGAAACCGGGATTGACACTCATGATCAGCACCAGATCGATTTCCTCAAGCAGATAATCGAGCATTTTGGCTGGCGTCGCGGGATTGAGCGATATGCCCGCTTTCTTGCCCAAAGCGCGGATCGCCTGCACCGTGCGATGCGTGTGTGCACCCGCCTCCGGATGGACAGTGATGATATCAGCGCCCGCATCGGCAAAGGCTTCCAGCCAATTGTCGACCGGCGATACCATCAGATGCACATCAAAGGTCTTTTGCGTGTGCGGGCGCAATGCCTTCACGACGTCAGGCCCGATAGTGATATTGGGCACATAATGCCCGTCCATCACGTCAACATGGATCCAGTTACAACCGGCCTCATCAATGGCGCGCACTTCTTCGCCCAGCCGCGCAAAGTCGGCCGAAAGGATCGAAGGAGAGATAAGCGGGCGGGTCATATGCATCCCCTGCGATAAAGATGCGCGAATCACCTCTCAAGGACGGGATGGCCAGATTTAAGACAATGGTGGGGGAAAACTCATAGTTTTACGAAGCTGACAGCCGTCTTCAGCCAGTGTTCAGTGGAAATGGCGCAAACAGCACGCAATTACGGATCGGGTTGTAATGCCGCTTCATGACCGCGCGACTTGTGCATCATGTGCGGCATTCTTGCGCTGGAGTGGAAAAATTCCGGTGCTGCAAGCCGAGGTCCGGTAAACGAGAACAGGGTTACGCAAGACATGACGATCACACGCAATTTCCGCATTTCCGGCGCCCTGCTGCTTGGTGCAGTGGCCGCGACCGGCATCGCCGTGCCGGCCAGCGCCCAGCAATATCGCCAGGAACTGCGGCATTCGGTCACGCCGTGTCGGGGCGAGGGGCCTGCCGTCTGGATCAACGTGACCGACATCGAAGCATCCAGCGGCACATTGCGCGTGCAATTGTATCGCGGCACGAGAGCCGACTGGCTTGAATCCGGCCGCTGGCTGAACCGTATCGAAGTGCCCGCGCGGGCTGGCAGCATGCAGATTTGCATGCCTGTGCCTTCGACCGGGGATTACGCGATAGCGATCCGGCATGACGTCAACGGCAATGGCAGCACCGATATCAGAACCGATGGCGGCGGCATGTCCAACAATCCCAGCATCAATATCTTCAACCTCGGCCGCCCAAGTATTGATCGCACGCGCTTTTCAATCGGCCGGGAGGTCAAGCCGATGACGATCCGCATACGCTATATGTAAATCCCTAATCGGCGCGTCTTTTGGCGCGCCACACCTTCCACAGAACACCCGGCGCCGCCAGCACCGGGTGTTTTTCGCGCCATGGTGTAACTTCCACCTTCACCCCTGTATGACGCTCCACCTTCCACGCAGCATAGCGGCCGGCGCCGTCGAAGGTGCGTGTCGCGCGCAGCAGGCGAGCGATATTGAGCGGCTTGCCCCACCGGCGGGAGCGACGCCATGATCGAAAAACCTGCCGGCGCCGAGCAGCGGGCATGACAGGCACCAGCAGATCGCCGGTGCCGGAATATGGAATTCCGGCCGATTCCAGCGCAGCAGGTAGCAATCCGGCGAAATGCGCAGCGTTGAGTTCCAGAATGGAATTCTCGCGCCCGGGCTTTTCAAAGCGGAGTTCGGCTTTGTAGGTCTGCCGAAAAAGTGCCCTCCAAAAGTCGTTCTCGCGCCCGCTTTGCGGCCCCAGCGCGACCGCCAGTTCGGATGCGATGCGTACCGCGTCTTCGATCACGTCCACGATCGCGGTCCTGTATGGTAATCCGGAGCGTTCATCACCGCCTTCACAGCACCACACCAGCGCGCTCGGCTGCACAAATCGCGCCCAGATGGTGCTGTCACGCGAAGCGCCCCTGGCAGCGTAGGCGAATTTGGCCAGCGTCATGGTTGCGATCTTGGCCCGCAGCGTTTCCCCTTCGTGCTCCCACTCGCGGTAGGATACGCGCGGCCAAATCCCGCGCTCGGGCGGACCGTCGGTCAGAACATAAAAGTCGAGTACGCCTTCCAGCGATCCGGTACGCAGATTGGAGCCATAGAACAGCACGGCAATGGCCTGCGCCTCTTTCCCGAGACGCGCGGCGAAAGCGGCAATGGCGGGATCAACCTTGCGGTCCAGCGCCGTTTCGACGCGGGCCGTCAGGTTCACGGTACGACGAAGCGCAGCTTGGCACCGACGCTCAGCCGGTATTGGCCTGCCGGGAAAGCTTCACCATCAAGGATGAAACTCTCGGACAAATCGAGCTCCAGCCCTTCGCTTCCAAAGGCGTGCGCGCCGCGCCGCTTTGTGGCTGCGCTAGCCGTACCGCGCATCAGGCCGGCAATTCTCAACAACAGTCCGCGCCCTGGGTTATCAAGCATTGCTACGCGCAATGGATTGCTGATCCCGCGAAACGGATTAAGCCCCGCGGGGAAATTTTCGAGAGTCGATGCGAACAGCAAATAACGCTCATTCGCGGGCAAACCGCCAAGGTGTTCCACTTCAGAACCATCTGCGCTGCGCACGCGCATCCGTGTGCCCCGGCGCCACACATTGCCCTTGCCGCCAAAAATTGCCTGAAGCACGCTCCAGCCCGTTGTCACGCCAACCACTGCAGCGTTGAACGCGCCAAGATCGTGCGACCGCTGACCCAGCGCAATACAATGATTGAAAACGCCCGCCCCCATGATGAAGCCGCGCACCTGGGCTTCTGCATTGTCCCACTGCGTCATGACAAGCGGCTGGCGACGTTTGATATTGCCGTTGTGAATTGCCGCCAACGCCTCTTCCAGCGTCCAGTCGGTGGGAATACCCAGATCAAGTGCAAGGGCATTGGTCTTGCCATGGGGAAGAATAATGACGGTCGGCCAGCTTTCGCCGAAAATCGCTGCCCCGCAGGACAAGACATCGCGCACGGTTCCATCACCGCCATCGATGGCAACGCAATCGACCCTGAGTGCGGCGAATTCCGCCAGGATCTCTGTCAGCTCGCTGCGAAGTCCCGGAGACCTGACGATCACATCCTCGGTCGCGCTGGCCGGAACGGCACCGCGCTGGTTGCGCTCGTCACCATTGTGATAGCTTCGGCGATTGCGGATCAGTCCAACAAGCGGCTTGCTTCGCACCGGGAACACAACTCCATCATCCGCCGCCAAAGAATCTGCACCGGCAGGGCTGGCGTCAATCCGCGGCAAGCGCTCAAAAAGATGGATGCTTTTTTGCATTACCAAATCGCCTTACACACTGCCCTGCTGCATTTTCTACGACCTTTTTCACGAATACCGCAAACCTGCCACCGCAGCGCAAATAATCGACCACTGCTATTGGTTTCGCGTTTAACCACGAAAAGGCTACTTTATGTAGGCTTGTAAACATGGGGGCCAATGCCTGTGTTGCAAGCCGCTCGATATCCGGCGTATCCGGGACCTGACCAATTTTACGGAGTGAAATGATGTTGACCGCCAGCCTGCTCGATGCCGCCAAGGGCGAAGAGGGCGCGATCATCGCGCTGCGCCGTGCCATTCACGCCGAACCAGAACTCGGGCTGGAAACGCCCAAGACGCTGGCGAAGGTCAAGGCGGCGCTCGCCGATTTGCCGCTGGTATGGCACGAAGGTCCTTCCTGCACCGGCGCGGTCGCAGTCCTGCAAGGGGCTCGGCCTGGCCCGAGCGTTCTGCTGCGCGGCGATATGGACGCCTTGCCGATGGACGAACACACCGGGCTGGATTTTGCCTCCACGATTCCCGGCCGTATGCACGCCTGTGGCCATGACGCGCATACTGCAATGTTGGCCGGCGCGGCGCGAATACTGGCGGCACGCACGGATGATCTGGCAGGCGAGGTACGTTTCATGTTCCAGCCGGGCGAGGAAGGCTTTCACGGCGCACGCTTCATGCTGGATGATGGCCTGCTGGGCGGTGAGACGGATTATCCGCTGCCCGATGCTGCCTTTGCGCTGCATGTCTGGCCCAACGCCCCCCATGGCCGTGTGGAAGGCCGCGCAGGTGCCATGATGGCCTCTGCCGATATGCTGGAGATCACTGTAAAGGGGCGCGGGGGCCATGCCTCCATGCCGCACGACGTTGTCGATCCGGTGCCAGTCGCTGCGGAAATCATAATTGCCCTGCAAACCATGATCACACGGCGCTTTGCCGCGACCGAAGCCAGCGTGCTGACGATCGGCAAGATGGAAGCCGGCTCCAACAACAATATCATTCCCGACAGCGCTTACCTGCTCGGCACGATGCGCAATTTGTCGCCGGAGCGGCGTGAAGCCATGAAAGTCGCGGTGCGGCAAGTGGCCGAAAACATCGCCCGCGCGCATGACTGCACGGCAGAAGTGACCATAACGCCAGGCTTCCCGCCTACCGTCAATGATGCCCGCGCGATCGCATTGGGCAAACACGTCGCCACTGCGCTTGGCGGAGAAGAGCCGTGGGCAGAGCGGCCCTCACCCACCATGGGCGCCGAAGATTTCTCCTACGTGCTGGAAAAAGTGCCCGGTGCAATGTTCTTCCTTGGCGTGGCAGCAGACGGTGTCGACTGGCAGGGCTGCTGCGGGCTGCATTCCAGCCGCATGGTGGTGGACGAAAGCGTCATGCCCAAGGGCGCTGCATTTCTGGCTGGCTGCGCCGTTGAATTTCTGGATAGTGGCTGGAAGTAGCTTTTGGCTTGGCGAGAGCCGCAGGCATTGCTAATCGCCCGGCAGGTCAAGCACCCGTAGCTCAGCTGGATAGAGCGCTGCCCTCCGAAGGCAGAGGTCGCGCGTTCGAATCGCGCCGGGTGCACCATCTTTTCAATCAACTGCTGCGGCGCACTGGCCTGCTGCCTTCACAAAACTTTCAGTGAGCCTCGGCCCAGGTCGACGCCGACGACAACGCAGCTTGGCCGAAATCCCAAAATCCCTTACATCGGTGTAATGACAGCAAGGATTAAATCCGAAGACAATCGCGTGGTCAGGGTTGGAATACTTTGGATGCTGCTGTCACTGCTGTCGCTGTTTATCATAATCCAGATCTCGAGCCCGGAATCGCGGCTCGAACGGATTGCAAGACTCCATGACTTAGGCGATGGCTACGTAATTTACGGGATAATCGGAGCCACTCCCACAAGCATATCTATCGGTAACAGTGCCGGCAAAACCCGAGCTTACTTCAACTTGTCAAAACCGATTACCGCTGCCGCCGTGATGGAACTGGTCGAATTGGGCACGATCGGTCTGGACGAAGAGATCGAGGGTGCAACCGTTGCCCAATTGCTAAGCCATTCTGCGGGTTGGGACAGCAATATTGATGGCGATCCTGTCACGAGCGCATCTCGAGATACGGAATGCATGAACCTGCCGGCACCCGAAAAACAATTCACTCCGGGTGCGAAACAGGTTTATTCCAATATCGGATATTGCATACTTGGTCGGTTGATAGAGGAGCGGACAGGCCAGCCTTACGATGACGCTATAAGGATGCTGATCCCTGAAGTCCGAGGCATGTCATATAACGCTTGGCTTGGGCCTGCCGGAGGCTGGAGCGGGACCGCAGGGCAATATTGGGACTTCGCCAGCCGCCCTCTCAATTGGGAAGGATTTGAAGGCCCTCCTCCCGGCTCGCCGCAGCCACACTACGGATTTGGCTGGGCATTGGGAGAGCACGACATCTCACATTACGGGATGATTACCGGCGAGGGCTATAATGTTGTCATGCGCTCCGGTGACACATTGGGCTTGGCTATGTTCGACAATAGTCCGGCTGATCCGGTTGAAACGCGCAACGATCTCCGACCCTTGTTAAGAAGTGGGTGGAGCCATTGATAAAAAAGGATTTTCCGAACCCTTGGTGTAAGCGGCCTTCTGCCCGAATCTACGTGTAATGCCCTCCGAAGGCAGAGGTCGCGCGTTCGAATCGCGCCGGGTGCACCAGTTTTCCCTTGGAACCTATCCGCTCCGCCAGCGCGGCCTGCTAACCACTTGGCAACTCTTGTCGGGCTATCGGCCAGCTGATGAACGCCGTCACTCCGAAATTCGGTCCCCGCTCTGTCGGTGGGCCTGGTCGTCAGACCGCGCAGGCCAGTGCGACCAGCCTGCGCTGGGCGGCGCTTTCCGAAGCGGGCAACGTTGTGGCCATGCTGGCAGGCCATCGGGCGGAACGGGCCGACAATACCATCCGCAACTTCCCCGCGCTGATGCGCGATGCAGAGCCGTGGCGGCGGGAACTGGCGGACAATGGCTGCGCCGATCTGGCGGCCGTGATGGAGCCGGGAATCGCCGCGTTGCTGGCGATCAATGCGCGAGGGTCCGATTGCAAACCGGCAGCGCAGGCACTGTGGCGGGAATTCACTGCCGCGCGCTCTGCCATGCTGGCGCTGGTACCGCCGTCCGGCGGAATGGGGCCGAAACGCAGCGCATAGCACGATACCGTCACCTCACCGCTTGACGATGTTCCTATTTCGTTCCAATTATGCGGCATGCCTGATTCTCTTGCCGCCCATCCCGATCATGATTCTACTGAAGAATTCGCCTTGCGTTCGCGCGCCGTTTGCCGGGGCATTTGCCGCCTGTTTGCGCGCAATGGAATTTGGGCGCTGACAGAAATGCCGCTGCGCAATGGGCGGCGCGCAGATCTGATGGGCATCGATTCTAAGGGCAAAATCGTTATTGTGGAGGTGAAAACTGCCCGTAGTGATCTGCTCGGCGATGGCAAATGGCCCGACTATCTGGATTTTTGTGACCGGTTCTATTGGGGTCTTCCGCCCGAATTGGACCGCAAGGTGCTCGAAGGCCCGGATTACCGGCCCGATTGCTGCGGCGTCATCGTAGCCGATGAATATGATGCGGAAATCGTGCGTCCTGCACCCAGCCATCCGCTCGTGGCCGCGCGCCGCCGGGTAGAGGTGGAACGGCTGGCCCGTACCGCGCTGCGCCGCCAGCTTGTTGCAATAGACCCGCAATGCGCCAATTGGGGCGGAGAACTGGCGGGATAGGTTTTTCAGGGTAGAGGAATCTTCACTCAGGCCGCATAGAGGCATCAACATGCTCGCCGCCATCGCCCTTTCCGCCCTTGTCATGACAGCCATCATCGCGGTGCGGTATATGGCGACCAGTGCGCTGTTTGCCTGGGCCACAGCCAGGGTGCGCCCGGGCCTTTACAACGGGCTCGATCCGCAAATCCGCAAGGAAATAGCCTGGTCGCTGCTGTCTGCGGTGATTTACGGAGTGCCCGCAGGCGCGGTCGCATGGGGATGGCACAATCACGGCTGGACGCAGCTTTATACCGATCTTGGCGATTATCCGCTTTGGTATTTGCCGGTATCGCTGTTCCTGTACCTGTTCGCCCACGACACCTGGTTTTACTGGACCCACCGTTTGATGCACCGGCCCAAATGGTTTCGCATTGCCCATGCCGTCCATCACGCCAGCCGCCCGCCAACCGCTTGGGCAGCCATGAGCTTTCATCCGGTCGAGGCGCTGACCGGTGCCATAGTCATCCCGTTTCTTGTATTCCTGATCCCTGTCCATGTCAGCATTTTGGGGCTGGTTCTGGCAATCATGACAGTCATGGGCGTGACCAATCATATGGGTTGGGAAATGTTTCCTCGCTGGCTTGTTCATTCGCCAGCAGGCAAGTGGCTGATAACAGCAAGCCATCATCAGCGGCACCACGACGAATATCGCTGCAATTATGGCCTCTACTTCAGATTTTGGGATCACCTGTGCAAAACCGACAAAGGATTGGGTCAGCCCGCAACGCGGCCTTAATTGCAGCTCTGGCTGTCACTGCCTCCGCCGCCCCGCTGCAGGCGGAATCGGCCGGTACGGATGTCACGGTGTCCGTCACCAATCTCCGCAACACAGACGGCGTTCTGCGCGCCTGCATGACGCGTGACGAGGACCGGTTCCCGCGCTGCCAGAATGCGCAGCAGGGCTACCGTGTTGTTGTCCCCGCAGGCGAAGGGGCCGTGCTGCATTTCCGCAATGTAACGCCCGGTACATATGCCATCGCTCTGTTGCATGATGAAAACGACAATGGCCGCGCAGACCGTGCATTGGGGATGATGCCGACAGAGGGATTCGGTTTTTCCCGCGATGCACCTGTCCGCATGGGACCGCCCGATTTTGATGATGCAGCCGTAACAATTGGTTCCGAAAGCAGCCGACTAACCATACGCATGCGGTACATGCTTTAGAATAAACAGGGCTTTGCCGCCCTGCGCGCCAGCATTTCCCGGCGCAACTTCACGGAAAATTTACCACGTCGCGCCAAAAGGGTCCCTGCAATCCCAGGGAAAGGCTTTTGGGCATGGACACTTATCGCGGCAATATCGGCTCGCTCGACACGTTGGATCTCGACGGTTTCGACACCTATGATGCCGATGTGCACGATCTTGAGGACGAGGTAGACGACAGTCCGCCCCCCAGTATCGGCGGTGATGAACGCCGGATGCAGGTGCGTGCCTATAATTTCTGGGCCAGCCTGCTGGAAGATCGCAATTTCCCTTCGATAGAAGACCTTGATCCCACGCTGTTGCCCGATTTCGGGCCGAACAGCGTGCTGTTGGATTTTTCGATCGGAGGGGTCGATCCCACAATCGCCTTCATTGGCGAAAAGCTGGCCGCAGAATGTAAAACAACCGATGACACGCCGGAACGCCTGTCTGACGTCACCCCGCGCTCTTTGCTGTCACGCATCACCGATCATTACATGCAGATCATCGCGAATCAGTCGCCGATCGGTTTTGAAGCCGAATTCGTCAACCATGCCGGCGCGACCATTTTGTATCGCGGCATTCTGCTGCCTTTTTCCAGCGATGACGAAACGATCGATTTCATTTACGGCGTGATCAACTGGAAAGAGATGGCAGACGCCCGCTCTGCAAGCGAATTGCTTCTGGAAATCGACCAGGCGCTGGAAGACAGCCTGACGCTTGGCAAAGGCCATGCGCGTAAAGCCGATCTGACTGACTGGGCTGATGGGCCCGCGGCGTTTCTAGGGCGCGATACCGCGCCTGACGAAGAAGCTGTGCGGCCATCATTCGATCTTTCCGGCCAATCCGATTTGCCCGTCCAGTCCGGTGCTGCATCCGGGCCCCCCTCTGTTCCCGTCGCCTTTGGCGATCCGGAATCAATGGAATTGGCCGATTGGCTCGCCGCCGCGCGGGAAACAGCGCAGCTTGCCAGCAGCAGCGAAGAACGGACCCGCGCAGCCCTGTATGATGCGGTTGGCCGTGCCTGGGATTTCGCCATAGCCGCTGCCGGTGCGCCGAAGGATTTTGCCGAATTGTTAAAAGATGCGGGCATTGCGATGCAGGAACGTGCGCCAATGACTCCGGTTGTGAAGCTCGTCTTCGGCACTGGTTACGACAAGACCCGGCTTACCGAATATGCCGCCGTGCTGTCCTATGCGCAGCGCAACGGCATCGAACGGGGAAAGCTTGGGGCATACCTTACGCAGGCTGACGGGGGCCTCAAAGGCGTCGTCGCTGAAGAACGCGCCTTCCGCCGCGCCGGCGCCGCAACGCGCCCTGTCCGGAAAGGTCCGCGCAAGGTCACGGTCAGGAAATTGCGCAATATCACACCGCAAGGTTTCGCCGCCTTGCCGCCGGAGGGCGAGGAATTTGCGCTGGTGATGGTACGCCGTACAGAATCCGGTGAACTGGTTGTGCTGGGTGAAGTGCCGCAAAATGCCGGCCTGCTAGAAAAGGCTGCGCGCAGCCTGATGAGCTGACACAATCCGCTAATGGGTGGGCAAACACCCCGCGATTCGTTAGCGCATCGCGGATGGTCTTTTCCCGCAATGTAGCCACACGCCTCCAACCCTATTTCGGCCATCGCAGCGCTGATCGGCTCGTGCTTTCCGCGCGCGCCCTGCGCTCCGCCCCTGCCGCTTTTGGCGAAGGATCCCGCTGGCGCGCAATCCGCACCATGATGGCGCAATTCGCGAGCCGTGAAGTCGGCAGTGTGGATGTTCGGCTGGTGATCGAAGGCGAAGCCGGCACGCTGCTTGATCAGGCCGGCACAACAGACCACGAAGGCTTTGTCCATTTCGACATAGCGCTGTCGCCGGCGTGGGACTTGCCAGATCATCCAGCGTGGGAAGTGGCGCAATTGCGCTGGATCAACAGCGAGGGGCCGCAAAGCGCGGACGCTCATATTCTTGTGCCGGGCAAGGACAGCAACCTCGCCGTCATATCCGATATCGACGACACTATCATCGAAAGCGGCATTACCGGCGGTCCGCGCAATATTGCCCGCAATTGGAAGCGCGTTCTTGCGCAATTGCCGCATGAACGGATCGCCGTGCCGGGTGCGGATGCCTTTTATGGCGCGCTTGGCGGCGGCGTGACGGCAACGGGTGAGAAGCATGGCGCAAAAATGATGCCTGCGACGCACCGGCCATTTTTCTACATCTCCTCCAGCCCGTGGAACCTGTTTTCCTATCTGGTGGCGTTCCAGCGGTTGAAAGGTCTGCCGCTTGGCCCGATCCACTTGCGCGATTGGGGCTTCAACCGCGAAACATTCGGCTCCGGCAGTCACGGCGCGCACAAAGAAGCAGCCATCGCTTCTATCCTGGGGATGTATCCGGCAATGCAATTCGCGCTGATCGGGGATGACACGCAAGGCGATCTGCCTGCCTTCGCCCATGCTGTGGAGACGCATCCGGGCCGCGTTGCTGCGGTTTTTCTGCGCAGCGCTGCGGGAGAGGCGTTCTCGCCCGAAGAACAGGTTGCAAAGGCCACCATAGAGGCGGCAGGCGTTCCGCTGTGGCTCGGCGAAAGTTACGAGCAGGGCGTGGACTTCCTGGGCGAGCTTGGCTTTACGCCAGGCGGCGAAACGGAGCAGATCGTGCGCACGGTCGAAAAGGTTGAAACCGCTAAGGAATCGCGTGATCAGGGCGTGTCCGGCCCGTAATCTTCAGTTTCCGTTCAGCGCAGTGCGCGCTACGCATGGCACCCTATGCGCAAACCAGCCTTCAAACCCGCCCGGCTCCTGGCCAATTTGCTTTGCATCCTCGCCGTTTCGGCGATGGTCGCCCAGCCGGTCGCCGCGCAGGGCATCAGCGTTCTGCGCGATGCCGAGACAGAAGAACTGCTGCAGGATATGGTCGATCCGCTGGCCGAAGCCGCCGGACTTGGCGAAGGCTCGGTCGAAGTTGTCCTGATCAATGACAATTCCATCAATGCCTTCGTTGCCGGCGGACAGCGCATTTTCATTCATTCCGGCCTGCTGAACGAGGCCGACGATGTGGGCGAAGTTCAAGGCGTGCTGGCGCATGAATTGGGCCATATTACCGGCGGCCATATCAATCGCTATTCCGAAGGTGCCGGCAATGCGATGCGCATCACTCTGCTGTCCGCCTTGCTGGCAGCAGCAGCCGCACTGGCTGGCGGCGGGGAAGCCGCAATGGGTGTGATGGCGGCTGGCCAGCAAGCCGCAATGGGCAGTTTCCTGTCTTTCAGCCGTACACAGGAAGCCAGCGCCGATGCGGCAGGGGCGCAATTCCTCAGCGATGCAGGCATCAGCGGGCAGGGCAGCTTGCGATTTTTCCAGCGATTGCAGAATTACGAATTCCGCCGGGGGATCAGCCAGGCGAATGAACGGGAATACGGCCGTACGCACCCGCTGTCAGGCAATCGCATCTCGCGCCTGCGTGAAGATTATATCGTCGATCCTGCATGGGAAACGCCCAGCGATCCTGATCTGCAACTGCGGTTTGAGCGCGCAAAGGCCAAGCTGTATGGCTTCCTTGCCCCCCCAGAGCGCGTTCTGGTGGCTTTCCCTGCATATTTGAACGACATTCCCGCCCGCTATGCCCGCGCCTACGCCTTTCACAAGGATGCACGGATAGAGGAGGCGCTGTCCGAAGTGGACGCGCTGATCGCGATGGAACCGGACAACCCCTATTTCCTTGAGCTGAAAGGGCAGGTCCTGCTCGAATCAGGCCGCGTCGAGGCTGCCTTGCCCCCGCTGCGCGAAGCCACGCGGCTTACCGGGTCCAATCCGCTGATCGCCAGCATTTTGGGCCACGCCCTGATAGCAACCGACAATCCGGCCAATCTGGACGAAGCGGAAAGCGTTCTGCGGGCCGCCATCGGGCGGGACCGTGAAAACCCCTTCGCCTGGTATCAGCTCAGTGTGGTTTACGGCCAGCGCGGTGACACGCCGCGCGCCCGGCTTGCCAGCGCTGAACAGCAGATAATGGCCGGCAATCCGCAAGGCGCGTTGATGAACGCAAGCGCAGCAGAGCAAGCGCTTCCGGTGGGCTCGCCCGACTGGATCCGGTCGCAGGATGTGCAATTACAGGCGCGCGCGCAGCTTGAACGGTTGGCGGATCGCAACTAGGTCAGGCGCATGCGTTGGATCATCACCACTATCGTCGCGCTTGTCGCAGGTTTCGCCGGAGCAGCGGCATGGGATTATTCGGGCTTTGGGTCGGATCGCATGCGCGCCGATCTGATTGCCCAGCCCGACTGGCTGCCCGAGGCCATGAACGAATATCAGGCCCTGCAGATGGCGGAACAGATCGCCCCGCTGCGCGCCGAGCTGGAAGCGCCCTATCCCGGAGCTGTTCTGGGCAATCCCGAAGGCGCCATCACGCTGGTGGAATTTTCGGATTACGCTTGCGGCTACTGCCGCCAGACACTTGCGGATGTAAATGCGCTGATCGCTGCCAACCCCGATTTGAAAGTTGTGGTCCGCGAATATCCGATCCTGTCCGCAGGCAGCGCAGATGCCGCGCGCATGGCCCTTGCCGCCGCAGATCAGGGACGCTTTGAAGAATTTCACAATGCCATGTTTGCGCAGGACGGCCCGAGCATGGATGGCATCACGGCAGCTGCCACGGCTGCGGGTGTCGATCTGGCCGCAGCGCAAACTGCCATCGAGGCGGGCCAGTATGAATCGCAGTTGCAGAATAACGTCTTTCTTGGCCAGACCATGCGCCTTTCAGGCACTCCGGCATTTGTCGTGGGCAATCAGGTTTTGAACGGCGCGGTTGGCGCAGAACGGATCGGCGAGGCCATCGCCGAAGCGCGCGATTCCTAGGACATACCACGAGCGCAGGGAGGCCTGCCCATGCAAATGCCTCTGACGCGGGCGGGAAATTCCGCTAGAAAGCTCGGCATGGCTGTGCTGCCTTTCGAACCTACCCCGTTCTTCAAGGACAAGAACCGCGCGTTCTGGCGGCTCCAGCTGCTTGGTTGGGGCGGTGCCTTTCTGCTGCGTTCGGTGTCCGGCATCGTCAACGGATCCGACCTGTCGTTCTTCGCGATCGTCCTGATCGAAGCCATTACCGGTTTTTCCATCAGCACTGTGCTGTCGGTCATTTATAACAGCCTGATAAAGCGCAACCCGCTGACGACCTGGGGGGTGACCTCCATAGTGCTGGCGATTTCCGTGCTGATCTATGCATTTATCCAGACATGGGTGCGCCAGCTAACCCTCGCAGAGCCTACCGGGTTCACACAATTGCTGGTCGGTTATGTGATTTTCCCGCTGACATTGCTCGGTGCATGGTCGGCCTTGTATTATGCGATCAATTTCTTCCTCCAGGTGGAAGAACAAACAGACAGGCTGGAACGTCTGAGGGCACAGGCGACAGCTGCTCAGCTGGCCATGCTGCGGTATCAGCTGAACCCGCATTTCCTGTTCAACACGCTCAATTCCATCAGCACATTGGTGCTGCTGAAACAAACGGCGCCCGCCAATGCCATGCTGATCAAGCTTTCCAGCTTTCTGCGGCACACGCTGATTACGCAGCCCGGCGGCAAGGTGAGCGTGGCGCAGGAAGTGGAGACGTTGCAGCTGTATCTCGAAATAGAGCGGATGCGCTTTGAAGAGCGGCTGCGTACAGAATTCCGCGTGGATGATGATGCAGCCAAAGCTGCCGTGCCATCCTTCCTGCTGCAACCGCTGGTGGAAAACGCTATCAAATACGGCGTATCCGCACAGGAAGAGGGGGCGCGTATCAGCCTGGCAGCCAAGGTGATCGGATCACGCCTGCGGTTGACGGTAAACGATACCGGACCGGGCCTGCAAGGCAACCAGAACGCCGCAGAGGCGGTGGCGCGCGGCCATTCTTCCACCGGCGTTGGCCTGGCCAATATTCTGGAACGGCTAAAGCAGGCTTATGGCGAGGATCACCGGTTCGAAATTGAAACTCCTCCCGATGGCGGTTTCACCGTTGTAATTGAAATTCCTTATGAACTTGCAGAGGAAGACAGTCCTGCCTTCGCACCCCCGAAACTTCCCGGCACTTCGTCCGTTGAAGATGGCAGGGACGTGATAATCGGAACCCCCCAGACCGGAGCCCACGCATGACCATCCGAACAATCCTCGTCGACGACGAGAAGCTCGCCATCCAGGGCCTGCAATTGCGCCTGGAACCGCATCAGGACATCGAAGTGATCGAGACCTGCGCGAATGGGCGAGAAGCGATCCGCGCGATCAAGACGCTGAAGCCTGATCTCGTGTTCCTCGATATCCAGATGCCGGGTTTTGACGGGTTTTCCGTGGTCAAAGGCGTGATGGAAATCGATCCGCCGTTGTTCGTCTTCGTCACTGCCTATCAGGAACACGCGATCCGTGCATTCGAGGCAAATGCGGTAAACTACCTGATGAAGCCGGTGGATGAGGACAAGCTGGCCGACACGATTGAACGTGTGCGCCAGCGCCTCGCCGAAAAACGCTCTTCCGAAGAAGCCGAAAAGCTGAAGGACGTGCTGGCCGAAGTCAGCCCCGAAAGCCTTGAGGACATGGGCGAGGAAGAAAGCGCAAGCCGCTACGAAAAGATGATCAACGTGAAGGATCGGGGGCAGATCTTCCGCGTGGATGTCGATACGATCGAACATATCGAAGCCGCAGGCGATTACATGTGCATTTACACCGGCGACAATTCGCTGATCCTGCGCGAAACGATGAAAGATCTGGAACGGCGGCTTGATCCGAAGAACTTCCAGCGCGTCCACCGCTCGACCATCGTGAACCTCGATCAGGTGCGGCAGGTAAAACCGCACACCAATGGTGAATGCTTCCTCGTGCTGGATTCAGGCGCCGAGGTAAAAGTATCGCGCAGTTACCGGGACGTAGTTGCGCGATTCGTTCATTAGTTTGTCTTGCGCACGCCCGTCCGGGCGCGCGTCCTTCCGGCTGCTCCCTCCGCTTCGCTTCCGGACCGGTCCGGGCGGCCAGTCGGCCTTGCGGTCCAAAGCGGGACCGTTCACTAATCACCGCTCATCCTGACCTTGTCGGTTGCGACGCACCGCCGCAGGCTGAACGATTGCCTTTCCTTCTTTGGAGCCCGCATGACCAAATTCACCCTACCCGGCTTCGACCTTGCCCAATTTGTCCGCGAAACCCTTGCCGAGGATCTTGGCGTTGCCCTCCCCGGCGGTGGGCGTGATGTTACCGCCGAAAGCGTGATCCCAGCCAGTGCGCGCTTTTCCGGCGTGATGGACAGCCGCGATCCCATCACTGTGGCTGGCCTGCCTGTTGCAGAGGCATTTTTCCGCCATCTCGATCCCGGCATGGAAATCACGATATTGGTGGAGGAAGGCGCGCAGGTTGCGCCTGGCACCGATCTTATGCGCCTGTCGGGCAATGCCCGCGCCATGCTGACGGCGGAACGCTGCGCGCTCAATACCGTGCAGCATCTTTCCGGCATCGCCACCATGGTGCGCGAATATGTGACCGCGATGGACAATCCTGACTGCACCCTGCTCGATACGCGCAAGACCATTCCCGGCCTGCGCCATCTGGAGAAATACGCCGTGCGCCAAGGCGGCGCGAGCAATCACCGAATGGGATTGTGGGATGCCGCCATGATCAAGGACAATCACATCCTTGTTGCCGGAAGCGTCGGTGAAGCCGTGCGCCGCGCGCGCGATGCGGGGGTTGAGCAGATCATCTGCGAAGTGGACCGGATCGACCAGATAGAGCCTGCTCTGGCGGCTGGGGCCACGCGTCTGCTGCTGGACAATATGCCGCCTGAAACACTGCGCGAAGCGGTGGCACTTGTAGCGGGCCGGGTGCCAACCGAGGCAAGCGGCGGCATCAATCTGGATACGATCAAGGCCAAGGCCGCAACGGGTGTAAATTTCGTCTCTGTCGGCCGGCTAACCCAAAGCGCACCGGCAGCAGACATAGGCCTCGACTTTACGCCGCTTTAGGCTTCTGCCATTTGCGAACCATCGATGGAGAGGACACAACCCATGCGGCCTGATTCAATACGCAAATTCGATATCTTTTATCTGGCGGCCATCGCCATCGGTCTGGCCAGTTCGCTGCTGAATTACGATGTGCAGATGGACGCCGCGGCAGTCGAATTGAGTACGGCCGGACTGCAGGATCAGGCGGGCACTGTCATGCTTGTCACATTGGGTCTGATTCTGGCCTTCAACATGCTGCTGTGGTTTCTTGCCTCCCGGATGCGGATCGGGTTTGTTAGATGGATCCTTCTGGTGGTCGTCCTGATTTCAGTGGCAACCCGATTGATGGGTATTACCCAAGGGGCAAATGTCAGCATCACGGATCTTATCAGTGTGCTGCTGAAGGCGATCTCGGTCTTTTTCCTGTTCCGCGCCGATACGTCAGAATGGTTTGCTGCGCGCAGCGAATGAAGGGGCAGGAGTGATGCGGCGCAGGTTCGCGTCCGCTCTGGCGTTGGCATTGGGGCTGGTGCCCGCAGCAGCGCAGGCGCAGGCGTATCAATGCCGTCTTCCGCAAAGCCCTGTGGCCGTGCCCGGCATCCAGCCCGATGGTCCGGTACGCCAGACACGCGTCACCGGATATACACTTGCCCTCAGCTGGAGCCCGGAATTCTGCCGCTTCCGCGATGACGAGGCGCGCCATGCCCGGCAATGTTCGGGACGCGAAGGGCGCTTTGCTTTCATCGTTCACGGCCTTTGGCCTGAGGGACCTGGCGGACGCTATCCGCAATGGTGCCCCGCGCGCGATACGCCCACCCAAAGCGAGATGCGCGGCGCACTGTGCATGTCCCCCGATACCCGGCTGGTCGCACGCCAATGGGCCAAACACGGCAGCTGCATGACAAGTGACGCGGGTGCATATCTGCGCATCACGCAAATCCTGTGGAACAGCCTGCGTTGGCCCGATTTTGACCGCGTCTCCCGCCGCACCGGCCTGACCGCTGGCGATGTGCGAGAGGTTTTCGCCGATGCCAATCCCTATTGGGACGCCGAGGATGTCGGCCTGGTGGTGAACGACCGCGGCTGGCTGCGCGAAATGCGCCTCTGTTACGGCGCGGACTTCATGCCGGTCGCCTGCGACGCACGGCGGTTCGGGCCGGATGATGATGAGGACGTGCGGATCTGGCGGGGGATGTAGCTTGCCAGCTTGACCCATCCCCCCTGCATGGCATGATCTTCATATGCTCCTGTACCTTCTCATCGCCGCAGCGCCCCTGCTGCAGGCCGAAGACCCAGCCCCAGCACCGGATTGTACTTACGATCTTGAAGCCATGCTCGCGCTTGACCGTCAGGCATTCGACCAAGACCTGGATGGTGGATGGCGACCGCTCGCCATGCGTGGCTGCGAAAGCGAGGCGGCAGAACTGATCCGCGAATGGCGGCACGAAAAACGCGATCACAATGCTATACTGTATTGGCACGAAGGCCAGATGCGCGCGATGGTTGGCGACACGGAACAGGCCATTGGGCTGTTCGGGTTGACGTATAAGTCACCGGATGACGACGCCGATTTTGGCTGGAACAACTATGTCGATGGCACAATCGCCTTTCTGCGCCAGGATCGGGAGAGGCTGGAACAGGCCATCGCAGCTCAAATGCTGGTACCCGCGCCCGAAAGCCTCATGTTCACAATGCCCGATGGCAGCACGCAAGAGATGTCATGGCCGCCAAACATAAACGTACTGCGCAATTTCGAGCGTTGCTGGGACAGGCCTTACAGTGAAGCTTACGGACGAGAAGGGTGTGATGGGCCGGCGGAGGATTAACGCCGTTCCACAAAAAACCCGCGCAGCAATTCGCCTGCTTCGCCCTCGCCGATGCCTGAATACACTTCGGGCACATGCAGGCATTGCGCTTGCGCAAACACCCTCGCGCCAAACTCAACTGCGCCGCCTTTCGGGTCACTCGCGCCGTAATACAGCCGCCCGATTCGCGCGTGGCTGATGGCGCCGGCACACATCGCGCAAGGCTCCAGCGTCACGTACAAATCGCAGCCGGTCAGGCGTTCATCGCCCAGCGCCGCAGCAGCGCGGCGAATCGCCACCACCTCGGCATGGGCGGTCGGATCATTATCCGTGCGGGTAAGATTATGTCCCTCCGCAACGATCACACCGTCCTTGACCACGACCGCACCAACGGGCACTTCTCCCGCAGCGGCAGCAACTTGCGCCAGCTCCAGCGCGCGGCGCATGGGTTCGGGAAGAGGCCAACGGGTCATTGCCACGCGCTACCTGTTTGCTTGACGAATCTCCAGCCCCCCTCTATGCGCACGCCTTTCCCAGCTACACGCTGATTCAACTTAACCGTTTCGAACGAGAGAACACGCCATGTCGCGCATCTGCGAACTTACAGGCAAGGGCCGCCAGGTCGGCAACAATGTCAGCCATGCCAACAACAAGACCAAGCGGGTGTTCCTGCCCAATTTGCAGAACGTCACGCTGCTGAGCGAAAAGCTCGACCGCAGCTTCAAGTTCCGCGTGTGCACACAGGGCCTGCGCTCTGTCGAGCACAATGGCGGTCTCGACAATTGGCTGCTGAAGACCAAGGACGAAAAGCTTTCGACGCGCGCCGTTCGGGTGAAGCGTGAGCTGAAGAAAGCTGCCAAAACTTCGGAAGCCGCAGCAGCCTAACGCTTTTTCAGCGTCAAACCGGAATTTCAAAGGCGCGCGGGGCTATTCCTCGCGCGCTTTTTCGTGCGCGCTTGGGGCAGCGCCATCCCACCCCAGCTTCACCAGCAAGGTGCGCTGGAAGGATGCAAGATTGTCGTCGGCGATGAGCCATACGGTGTATGCGCCGTCTGGTCGCTGCTCTACTGCCAGCCCTTCATAGTTCTCGCGCGGCACCAGCGATGCGAGTTCAAGCACCAGATCGACATCGAGCACTCCGCCTTCGTCAAGGCTGCGCGGATCGGCTATGCCCAGGGCGGCTGTAAAAGGCGGCCATCCCACAGCCACGCGCCGCAGCAGCACAAGTACCCGGCCATCCGGCAAAGCAGAAAGATCGGTTGGAGCGAAATCTCCCGGCAAGGCGACGGAGAAGCGCATGGCTTCTGTGTCCAACGTGGGATCACCCGGATGAAGCAGGCCTTGGCGGCTGCTTTCGGGAAGGACCAGGAAGCGTCCGTCGGGCAAGCGTTCCATGGCTTCCGCGCCGGAATTCGCGGCCCAGTCGCTCCATTCAGGCGGCTCCCGCAGCGCCAGGAAAGCACTGCTCCGCGAATAACGGATCACCGAATTGCCGTTTTCAAACGCCACCCAGTAATCGCCTGTCGCAGGATCACGGGTCGCCGCCTCGATATCGGGCACGTCCTTGCTCAGTCGCCCGCGATTCCAGACATTTCCAAAGCGCACATCGCTATCCCGCGCATCGTCAGGCGGGACAAAAGTCATGCTGCTTCCGCGGTCGGAAAAACTGCGCAATCGCCCCGCCCCTTCCAGTACGAGCAGAGCAGAAAAGCCGCCAAAGTCGATATTCGGGCTCGTCAGATGCCAAACGCCTTCGCGCGTAAAGCCGTTTGCTCCAACCAGATCGGGCAGGTCTTCAACGCTGGCGGCATACAGTGCATTCGTCCGCTGGACGGGAATGGCCGTGCGCAAGAATGTGCCCGGCGCCAGCATGATCGCCAGCGCCGCCGCCGCGGCTATCCGACGTTTGCGCGATGCCGGAAAGTTGCGAGATCTGGCCATCCAGCCGGTTACGTCGTGGGCACAGTCATGGCATCGGACCGACGAAAAGCAGCGGATCAAGGCGCGCAAGGTGCCACTTTATGCTCCAGTGCAAATGCGCACCCGTCGCACGTCCTGACGAACCGATTGCGCCCAGCGTCTGGCCTTGGACAACGCGGTCCCCTTCGCGGACATCAATGCGCGAAAGGTGAAGGAAAGCGCTGTTCAGGCCCTGCCCGTGATCAATGATCAGCAGATATCCCTCAATGCTGAAGGGCGACTGCGTGGCAAGTGTCACGATGCCCGATGCCGGGGCGACGAATGGCGTGCCCGTGGACCGCGCAATGTCGAGGCCGGAATGATAGCTGCCCGGTTCACCGCGATAAATACGCTGCGAGCCAAACCGGCCGGAAATTCGCCCCGTGACCGGCCAGATGAAATTGTCCTGCCAGCCGGTTGCCGGTGAATTGGCTGTGCGCGCATCCCAGATGGCGTCCAGTTCCGGCGCGCGGCGCGCGGCAAAGGCGGCACTGCTGCCGCTGGGCCGCAAAGCGACATCGACGCGCTCAAGCTCCCAATCTCGCGGGGAAACTGCAATCGGGCTGCGCACGGTGCGTCCGTCGCGAAGGGTCGCGGTGAGTTCTGTGGTCGCCCCTGCATCACGGTCGAAGGCGGCGAAGAAGCGCCCGTCGCTATCCAGTTCGACAGCTTGATCGCCAAGCCGCGCGGAAACGGTGCCACCAGGTGCCTGCCCGCGAATCCAGCCGCCTTGGGTTAATTCACCATCGTAGAGGAAGGTTGCAATGCCAGTAGGCGTGGGTGCCGGGGCGGGTGTGGATGGGGATGGGGATGTGGCAATAGGTTGCACCACGGCAGCAGTCCCCGACGATGCGTTACCGGACACATTGGCCGCCGTGTTAGTAGGCGTATTGGCAGGTGGCACAACTGTGCAGCCTGCCAGCATTGCAGCCATTCCCGCCATGACGGCGCAACGTATCGCAATCATTGTTCTTGGAGCACACGCTGGGTCGAAAGTTCTGCACTGGCATAGGGCTCTTGCAGGTCCACGCTCCAATAGCGCAGCTCTTCCAGAGGCACGGGCACGCCGCTCGCTGCGCAGATCACGAAGTGACCCGGCTTTATCACGCGAAAGCCGTTTGGGCCGTAAAGCAGCGTGGCTGCGTTTTCTGAGGAGTTCATCAACATAGGCTCTATCTAGGATGTACAGGCGGTCAAAGCAATTTCGGTTGCCCGCTTTCCGGCGGCGTTTCGGCCTTTTTGCGGCGTTTGGGAGGCGCGCCTGCCGGAATGGCGGTGATCGCACCATCGGCAAATTTGATCCCCAGCGAAGGCTGCCTGCCTGCCGTCACCGCACTTGTCACCGCCTTGCCCTGGGGGTCCAGCACCATGGCATAGCCGCGCGAGAGCGGCTTTTCGGGATGCAATTGCTCCGCCAGCCGCCACAGTGCATCAAGCCGTTTGCGCTGCTCTGCGATGGGCCGGGCAATAAGTGCCGGGTCCAGCCGCGCCGCGCCGAGGCGCTGCTTCGCGTCGCGCAAACTGCCGCGCAGGATGGCGGGGGAAAGCCGCAAATCGGCAAGCCGTTCACGCCCCTTGGCTGCGCGGTCCACCAGGCCTTGCCGCAAACGTCCACCCAGATCGTCCAGCCGCTGCGTATGCGGCTGCAACAGCTGTTCTGCGCTCGGCAAGCGGCCGACGCGCGCCTCCAGCCGTTCGCGCCCCAGATCGACGGGCCGCATCACCACCTTGCGCTGGCGCACGGCGAAATCATCCAGCGTGGCGGCAAGCTCCCGCCGCACCGGCACGGCCATTTCCGCCGCAGCCGTGGGGGTCGGCGCGCGCTTGTCAGCGGCAAAATCGCACAGGGTCGTGTCCGTCTCATGCCCCACGGCGCTGATCACCGGAATGGGCGATTCGGCCACGGCGCGCACCACAGCCTCCTCGTTGAAGGCCCACAGATCTTCAATAGAGCCGCCGCCGCGCGCCACGATCAGCAAATCTGGCCGCGGAACTTCCCCGCCAGCCTCCAGCGCGCCAAACCCGCGCACAGCCGCCGCCACCTGCTCCGCTGCGCCCTGCCCCTGCACCAACACCGGCCACACGATGACATGGGTGGGAAAGCGGTCTTCCAGCCTGTGCAGGATATCGCGAATGACTGCGCCAGTGGGCGATGTCACCACGCCGATTACCTTCGGGGCGAACGGCAGACGGCGAATATTGCCGAACAATCCCTCCGCCTCGAAGCGCTTGCGGTTCTTTTCCAGCAGAGCGAGCAGCGCGCCTTCGCCCGCGATTTCCATCTGTTCGACCACGATCTGGTATTTGGAGCGGCCGGGATAGGTCGTCAGCTTGCCGCTCGCGACCACTTCCAGCCCGTCCTCAGGCTGGAACGCCAGCCGCCCCGCCTGCCCGCGCCACATCACCGCATCGAGCACGCTCTTTTCATCCTTAAGGCTCATATACAGATGGCCGGAAGCCGCGCGTTTCACGCCCGAAAGCTCCCCCCGCAGGCGCACAAAGCCGAACCGGTCTTCCACCGTGCGCTTGAGAGCCAGCGAAACTTCGGTAATGGAGAGCGGAGCGGAATTGTCGCCATCGCGGCTGGACGCTACCAATCCGCTGTTGCTGTCGCCGGCATTGGCATCATCGAATGGAGAATTGTTGGCCATGAATATCCTGGTACTGGGGTCGGGCGGCCGCGAACATGCCCTGTGCTGGAAGCTGGCGCAATCGAACGCGATCAAAAGCGAGAGCGGAACGCTGTATGTATCCCCCGGCAATCCCGGAATGGAAGATGTGGCGCAGATCGTGTCGGTCGATGCGGCAAAGCACGGCGAAGTCACCGCCTTCTGCAAGAAAAACGACATCGGCCTGGTGGTAATCGGGCCGGAAGCCCCGCTGGTGGACGGGCTGGCAGACACATTGCGCGATGCCGGCCTTGCCGTGTTCGGCCCCTCGGCGCAGGCGGCGCAACTGGAAGGCAGCAAGGCCTTTACCAAGGCGCTGTGCGACCGCGCAGGCATCCCCACCGCCGCATATGTGCGCTGCACCACGCTGGCAGAGGCAATGTCGGCGCTCGCCACTTTCGCACCTCCCTTTGTGCTCAAGGCAGACGGTCTGGCAGGCGGCAAGGGCGTGGTGATCGCCGACAATGAAGACCACGCTCGGGAGGCATTGGAAGACATGTTCGGCGGCGCATTTGGCGATGCTGGCGCTGAAGTTGTGATTGAGGAATTCATGGTCGGCGAGGAGGCTAGCCTGTTCGCGCTGACAGACGGCACACATGTCATCCCCTTCGGCACGGCGCAGGATCACAAACGGGTGGGTGAAGGCGATACCGGCCCCAACACCGGCGGCATGGGCGCCTACAGCCCCGCCCGAGTGCTGAACGATGAACTGCTGGCCGAAGCGATGGAGCGAATTGTCTTACCCACCGTCCGCCAGATGAAGGACGAAGGCATGCCCTATTGCGGCGTGCTTTATGCGGGCCTGATGCTGACGAACGAAGGCCCCAAGCTGGTCGAATACAATGCCCGCTTCGGCGATCCGGAATGCCAGGTTCTGATGATGCGGCTGGAAAGCGATCTGGCGGATTATATGCTCGCCTGCGCCAATGGCACGCTTGGCGAACAGGCGGCGCCGCGCTGGGACAACCAGACCGCACTGACTGTTGTGATGGCCGCCAGGGGCTATCCCGGAACGCCCGAAAAAGGCGGAGCGATTGATCTTTCCGCCGTTGCGCAAGGCGACAACACAAAAGTATTCCACGCAGGCACGAAATTGCAGGCCGACGGAACGCTTGCTGCAAATGGCGGGCGCGTGCTGAACGTCACGGCTTTGGGCGTGGACACAAGGGCAGCGCGCGATGCGGCCTATGTGGCAGTCGATGCGGTGGACTTCGCAAGCGGTTTCTGCCGCCGCGATATCGGCCACAAGGAAATCGAACGGGAGACCGGGCGGGATACCGGGCGGGGTTGAGATCAGCCCGGCCCGATACACTCTTCCAGCAGCCAATCGCGTGCCGCGAAATTGGCCTGCCCGTAACTGTGTTCACTATCGGGAATCAGCGGCCCGTCGGCCACTTGCCCCGTGCGATCCGCTGCATTGGCAACCGTTATCACGAGCATGGCGCCATCCGCCAACGGATAGGTCGAATTGGCGGTAGAATATCCTCCGCTCGGCTGGCCGAATGTCCGCACACCATCGCGGCCAATCAGGGCTAGCGCCACCATTTCACCGGAACTGGAGGTGCGCCCGCTCAAAACAACAGCAAGCGGCTTGTCTGCATTGCGTAGCGTAAATGCAGCGGCGATTGCCATGTCCGCCTCTTGCACGGTCGCGATACCGTCAGCCGTGCGCGCCCATGGCAAATCGCGCCCGCGCTCAATGAAAAACCCGAAGGGTGCCTCGCCCAGCAGCGGGTCCAACCCCGCCAGCATCGGCCACATATTGCCGCCTTCATTGCCGCGCAGATCCACGATCCAGCCGCAACTCGCATCCTCATCGAGCTGGATAAGGCCATCGGTCAGCGCTGCCGTATATCGCGCAGCCAGTTCATTGCCGCCACGGTTCATATTGAGTGCTGGCAAAGCGACATAGCCGATACCGCCGTTGACGGCGCGCCATATCGGCACGGGCTGCGGAGCGGGTTCTGTCGGTCCAGCTTCGTCGGCGCTTTCGACGCTCTCGCTGGAATTCTGGCCGGGGGAATATACCCTGTCGGCAGCGACCATATCGGGGGTAGCAAGATAGCTATGCCGTTCACCGAGCCCTTCGATCACATGGCGAATAGCGGCATGCGCAGCGGGAATATTGCGGCCCCCTGCGTAAAAGACCTCTGCCGCTTCAGCCCGCAGCACGTCCCAATCTGCATCGTCAGAGCGGTAATGGTTATACTGCAACATCAACAGGGCTTCGAGGAGATAGTCCTGTGGCGGAGGCTGTTCGGTGTCCTGCGCAGACGCCGATACCGGCGCGCATAGCAGAGCGAGGGCAATGAAGTATCTGACCATGGATCTAGTGTGCAATTTGAAGCTGAACCTTGGATGTAAAAAGCCGCAGAGTAGCATTTCGCGATCAAGCGCGGCTTTCCTACTCTCTGGATTTGCGCCCAGTCATGGCAGTGATGCCCAACGTTGAAACCAGCCAGAGCCAACAATTCAGACGCAAAGTGTCACCCGCCGCGTGTGGCTGGCAACGCTTTGTAAAAGCTACGGAAACACGCCAAAATCAGAGGGTGACACGGTGTAGCCTTTGTCACCCTCTCTTCAGGTCAGCCCAGCTTTTCAGCCATCAGGGCTTTCATATCGACTTCGGGGCGCGGGCCGTAATGGCTGATTACTTCGGCTGCTGCCACCGCGCCGCGCTTCAGGCACTGCGCCAAGGGTTCACCCTTCGCGTGGCCGGACAGGAAGCCGGCAGCGAATTGGTCGCCTGCGCCGGTTGTGTCCACAACCTTGGCGATGGGTTCGGCAGCGACTTCGGCGCGCTCTCCATGGGCGATGGCAACGGCGCCCTTTTCGCTGCGGGTTGCGACCAGCACCGGCACTTTGCCTGCAACCGCCGCGATGCCGGCTTCGAAATCGTCTTCGCCGGTCAGCGTGGCCAGTTCGCTTTCGTTGACGAACAATATGTCGATCACGCCGTCTTCGATCATGGCGCGGAAATCATCACCATGGCGATCAATCACAAAGCTTTCGCTGGCGGTGAAGGCGATCTTGCGGCCAGCCTTGCGGGCCACTTCGATGGCACGGCGCATGGCTTTGCGCGGCTCTTCCGGATCCCACAGATAGCCTTCGAGATACAGGATTGCGCCGCTGGCGATCAGTTCTTCATCAAGCGCAGTGGCGGGCAGATACTGCCCTGCGCCAAGGAAGGTGTTCATCGTGCGCTCCCCATCGGGGGTGACAAAGATCAGGCAGCGGCCCGTCGGGGGCTCGCCCGTCAGCGGAGCAGTATCGAAATCAATGCCGGTGGCGCGCATATCATGCGTGAACACCTCGCCCAGCTGATCATCGCACACCTGGCCAACAAAAGCGCATTGCAGGCCCAGCAACGAAGCACCCGCCAACGTATTCGCTGCCGATCCGCCAGAAACCTCGCGCGCCTGACCCATCGCAGCATAAAGCGACGTAGCGCCATCTGCATCGATCAGCGTCATGCCGCCGCGGTTGAGGCCAAGCTCGTCGATCAATTCATCTTTGCAAGAAGCGATCACGTCAACCACGGCATTGCCGATGGCGATTACGTCGTAACGGGGGGTAGTCATGCAGTCTCCTGAGCGATTTTCGGCGTGTTTCGCCGCGTCGGCGTTGACTTGGCGGAAGGGCCGCGCAATCGCAAGCGCCGATGGCATCGCTCACATCCTCATTGGCCCCCTCTCTGGCACTGGGTTTCGGACAATTGTTCGACGGGGCCGTGCTGCGCATCTTGCTCAAAAGCATCGCAGTTACGCTGGTCGCCTTCATAATTGTCGCGGCGGCGGGCTGGTATCTGCTGGACTGGCTGCTCGCTCGCGGGGGCTTGGAAGACGGCATGTTTGAAGGCGCGGGCGCGATTCGCGAACTTCTGTCGCTGATGCTGGCGCTGCTTGGCCTGTGGCTGGTGTGGCGCGTGGTGGCGATGGGCGTCGTGCAGTTTTTTGCCGATGATGTGGTGGCCGCAGTCGAGCGGCGGCATTATCCGGGAGAGGCGAGCGTGGCGCGGGAGCTGAGCTTTGGCGAACAAGCGGGCAATGCCGCGCGCGCCGCCGGACGTAACTTGCTGGCGAACATGATTGCCGCGCCTATCGCGCTGATCCTGTTGTTCACCGGAGTGGGTACGTTTGCGGTGTTCTGGCTGGTGAATGCCCTGCTGGTGGGCCGCGAGTTGCAGGATATGGTGTGGCTGCGGCACCGGCAGAACAAGGCCGCTTTATCGCCTGTCGGGCCGGGCGAACGGTTTATGCTGGGCGGGCTGATTGCCGCCATGCTTGCGGTGCCGTTTGTCAATTTTCTCGCCCCCGTGCTTGGCGCGGCCAGTGCGACACATCTCGTTCATCGTTCCAACCGCAAAATGATTGCCGCCTGATATATGCGCCTGATACCCATCCTCCTCACTGCCACGCTGCTGTCCGCCTGTGTCTCGACACCGCAGAGACAGCAGGCGCCGCCACCACCGCCACGGCCCGATGCCACAACGCAGGTGCCACCCACGCGGCCGTCAGGACCGCCCCCCGGTTCGGTTGGCGGCATGCCCGCACCCCAGATCATGGAAGGTCCCGGTCTTGGCGGCATTATCCGGGAGGAAGCGGGCACTTTGCAGCGCCGCTTTGGCCAGCCCCGGCTTGATGTGGTGGAAGGCGATATGCGCAAACTGCAATTCGCGGGGGAGGCCTGTGTGCTCGATGTTTTCCTATATCCGCTCGCTCAGGGGGCCGTTCCGGTTGCAACCTGGGTAGAAGCGCGCCGCGCATCGGATGGGGCGGCGGTGGACCGCCTGGCCTGCATCCAGGCGCTGTCCCGCTCACAATAGAAACGCGGGGGTAGCCTGGTAACGCGAATTTAAGCCTGTTCGGGCAAACGGGATGCAAACGAAGGGATCATTATTACCCATGAGCATGCATTTCGCCGATATCGCACGTGACGCCGCTACCGATGGTGGCATTTGTCCCGATGAAATTCTGGCCATGCGCCATGCCGGCTGGGCCGATGGCAAAATGACCCGCGCCGAAGCGCAGGCGATCTTCGCGGCCGAGCATGCGACGGAAAATCCAACCGCGCAATGGAGCGACTTTTTCGTAGAAGCGATCCAGCAGCACGTGCTCGAAGGCAGCGAACCGCGCGGTTACGCCAGCGAGGAAGAAGCCCGCTGGTTGGTGAGCCAGGTGAAGGCCGATGGCCGCGTCTGTTCCATGACAGAGTTGGAATTGCTCACCCGCATTATCGAAAAGGCGAAGAATGTCCCCGAAGTGCTCAAGGACTATGTTCTTGAAGTGATTGAGGCCGAAGTGCTGACTGGCACCGGCCCCACCCGCGATGGCGGCGGGTTGTCGGATACGCATGTTACAGCAGCTGAGTGCAAATTGCTGCGCCGCGTCGTTTTTGGCCAGGCAAGTGATCGCCCTGCCGCCGTCAGCCGCCGCGAAGCCGAAATGCTGTTCCGCATCAAAGACGCGTCCGGCCAGGCCGCCAATGCACCTGAATTCAAGCGCCTGTTCGTACAGGCTGTCGGCAATTACCTGATGGGTTTTGCAAACGGCGCAGGCCAAATCAGCCGCGAACGCCAGATGGAGCTGGATGCTTTCATCGCCGACAACAAGGCCAGCGTTGGTCGCTTTATGGGCGAAATGGCCATAGCCGCACCCAACGCCTTTGGTATGGTTTTCGGCAAGCGTGACAAGAGCGATGACCGTGAAGGCCAGGTCGCTGCCGACGCAGCTGTAACCCGCCCGGAGCAGGAATGGCTCGACACGCAGATTGAACTGGGCGGCAAAGTCGACGCCTATGATCAGGCGCTGCTGGAATTTATTGCTGAGGAAACAGGCAGAGCCTGATCGCGATCCTCAGACCATAAAACTTTCACCGCAACCACAGGCGCCCTTGGCGTTGGGGTTTTCAAAAGTAAAGCCGGCGGTGAAATCGTCTTCCACCCAATCCATCGTGCTGCCGATCAGGTAAAGCACGCTCGCGCCGTCGATGTAGAACACCCCGCCGGGTGTCTCGATCTTCTCGTCGAAAGCGACTTCCTCGGAGACATAATCGACCGAATAGGCGAGGCCCGAACAGCCGCGCCGCGGTGTCGACAGCTTGACGCCAATCGCGTCAGCCGGCGCCTTCGCCATCAGATCTGCCACGCGCTGCTCGGCGGCAGGGGTGAGATTGACGGCAGCTTTCGGAGCGGGACGGGTTTTTGTCATTTCGGTCATCACAGCATCCCCAGTTCGAGCCGCGCTTCGTCGCTCATCTTGGATGGATCCCACGGCGGGTCCCATGTGATGACAACTTCGGCATCGCGCACGCCCGGCAGGCCCATCACGCGCATTTCGATCTCCTGCGGCATGGTTTCGGCGACCGGGCAATTCGGTGTGGTCAGCGTCATGGTGACGACGACATCGACATCGTCTGCCACTTCGACATTGTAGATCAGGCCGAGGTCATAAATATTCACCGGAATTTCCGGATCATAGATCTCTTTCAGCGCATCAATCACGGTCTGGTGCAATTCGCCGCCCGGATCGCCGGTGGGCACGTTCTCGGGCTTCTTTGCCAGAAAACCGTCGAGATAATCGCGCTTGCGCTCCAGCTTCGCGCCTGCCGTTTCCTCATCGGGCAAGGGCGCGTCGGAAACCCGTGCACGCGGCGGCTTTTTCATCGTGTCGCCTTCATCTTTGGTCGCGGTCTGTTCAGTCATCAGCCGAAAATCCTTTTTGTGCGTTCAATTCCGCGCATCAGCGCGGCAACGTCTTCTTCATCCGAATAAATGCCGAAACTGGCGCGGGCGGTTGCCGGAATACCCAGCTTCGCCATCAATGGCTGCGCGCAGTGATGTCCTGCGCGGATCGCCACGTTCTCTTCATCCAATATGGTGCCCAAATCGTGCGGGTGAATACCATCGATGAGAAAACTGACGATGCCCGCGCTGTCAGCGGGGCCATACAGCGTAACATCATTCATCGCGCCCAGCGCTTCGCGGGTCTGGGCCACCAGGCGGCTTTCGTGCGCGTGGATCGCCTCCAGCCCGATGGCTGCGGTGTAATCACACGCCGCGCCAAAGCCGATCGCCTCGACAATGGCAGGCGTTCCCGCCTCGAAACGCTGCGGCGCGGGAGCATAGGTGGTGCGGTGAAAACCGACCTGGTCGATCATTGCCCCGCCGCCTTGCCATGGCGGCATGGCGCCAAGCAATTCCGCCCGGCCCCACAGCGCGCCGATACCCGTTGGGCCGTACAACTTATGCGCCGAGAAGGCGTAGAAATCGCAATCGAGCGCGGCCACATCGACCGGCAGACGAGGTACGGCCTGACACCCGTCGAGCAGCAGTTTCGCGCCGACAGAGTGCGCCAGATCAGCTGCCCGTTTGCCATCGAGCGTGCTGCCCAAGACATTGGAAACATGCGCGAAGCTGACCATCGTGTGCTCACGCGTCAGCATGGCTTCAGCGGCATCGAGATCGATCTGGCCATCGGAGGTCAGCGGACAGACATCCACCTGCCACCCGGCCAATTGCCATGGCACGATATTGGAATGATGCTCCAGCTCCGACAGCAGCACGCGGCCCTTATCGGGATAGGCATAGGCGACCAGATTGATCGCCTCGGTTGCGCCGCGGGTGAAGACCAGCTCGGCCTCCGCCCCGCCGATGAAGGCAGCAACCTTGCGCCGCGCGTCTTCGAACGCGCGCGTCATGTTGGCGGAGCGCGCGTAAACGCCGCGGTGGACCGTCGCAAAATCCCTGCCGACCGCATTCGTCAGCGCATCAATCACCTTCTGCGGCTTTTGCGCAGTCGCCGCACTGTCAAGATAGTGCCACGGCGCGCCGTCAGATGTCACCAAGCCGGGGAAATCAGCACGGTCGGCCAACGGGCGGGAGAGAGTTTCACTTACGGACATAGACGTGCCACCCATTCGTCAGGGTTTCTGCTGCGATAGCATTTCTGGCGCAGACCAAGTTCAGTAACCCGCCACTGCCTATCCTCGCCTTGCAGCAAGACTGCGCGCCATTCCTGTGCGGCGACCGAATCGTCCAGCAGCGGTTCGACCATCACGATCATTTCCAGCCGTGAGGGATCACTTGCCAACGGCGCAAAGCGCAAATCGAGCGTCGGCCGGCCTTCCATCGATTCAGGATGCCCCCCAACCAGCGCCTCTGCGGCGGCAAGCGGCGAAGCATAGGTCTGGCGCGCTGGAGCCTGTTCGAGATACAGCGAGTCTTCGCTGCCTAGGCTCGTCGTGGAGCAGGCACCCAAAGCAAGAGCGAATGCGGGAGCGACTACGCGAAAGGCGGATTTCACAGTGTATCCTCCAGGAAAGCCAGCGTTTCTTCCAGCATCCGGTCGCGGGCCTGATCGTCTTCAACAGCCACAAAGGCATCGCCGATGAACGCCTGCACCAGCAGCTTTTTCGCCACATGGGGCGCTATGCCCCGGCTGGCCATGTAATAGCGCGCCATTTCATCCAGCTGGCCAATCGCCGCACCATGCGCGCACAGCACATCGTCTGCGAAAATCTCCAGCTCCGGCTTGGTGTTGGCGCTCGCGCCCTTTTCCAGCAGGATCGCGCGGAAATTCTGCGCTGCATTGGTCTTCTGCGCATCGCGCGCAACTTCGATGCGGCCAAGGAAATTGCCGGTCGAGTGGCCCCACTGGACGGCACGAACCACCTGATTGCTCGTGGCATTCGGATGGGCATGAATCGTGCGCGTCACAAATTCCTGCACCTTGTCGTCGCCGCCAAGGGTCACGCCGCCAAATTCAAAATGCGCGCCTTCTTCCAGCGTGACTTCGATTTCTACGCGCTGGTACTTGCCGCCCGCGATAGTGACAAAGGCTTCAAAACGGCCGCCTGCGCCGACATGCACGCGCAAACGGTCGACCATTCCGGGAGTTGTCTCGCCAGAGGAATGGATCTGCACCTCACGCCGCGTTTCGCCCGCTGGCACGTCCAGCGTGCGCCAGTGGTTGATCGCGTCGGGATTGGCTGCCGCGAGGTAATCGCGGTCAGCATAGCGCCAGTCTTCGTCGCGTGTGGTGGGAAGGGTTGCAACTTCACTCATGCGGCCATCACCTCGTCATAGCCCTCTGCCTCAAGTTGCTTCGCGAGATCGGCACTGCCGGTCTTCACGATGGCACCATCTGACAGGATATGGACGAAATCGGGCTGCACATAGTCGAGCAGGCGCTGGTAATGGGTGATCAGCAGCACGCCCTTTGCAGGGTCGCGCATGATGGCGTTGATGCCGTCGCCGACAATACGCAGCGCATCAATGTCGAGGCCGCTGTCGGTCTCGTCCAGAATGGCGAAGGCCGGATCGAGAATGCCCATCTGGACCATCTCGTTGCGCTTCTTCTCGCCGCCGGAGAAGCCGACGTTTACATGCCGCTTCAGCATTTCCATGTCGAGCTTCAGCAGCGCGGCCTTTTCGCGCGCCAGCTTCAGGAAATCACCACCTGACAAAGGCTCTTCACCGCGTGCCTTGCGCTGCGAATTCAGCGCCTCGCGCAGGAACTGCACGTTGGAAACGCCGGGAATTTCAACCGGATACTGGAAACCAAGGAACATGCCCGCAGCGGCGCGCTCATGCGGCTCCATTTCAAGCAGGTCCTGCCCGTTGAACGTCACCGATCCGCCGGTCACTTCGTAACCCGGACGGCCACCCAGAACGTAGGCGAGCGTCGATTTGCCCGCGCCATTGGGACCCATGATCGCGTGGATTTCGCCCGCATTCACTTCAAGGCTGAGGCCCTTCAGGATCGGCTTTGCCCCATCTGCAACGGTAATTTCGGCGGAGAGGTTTTCAATCTTCAGCATTTCAGTCTTTCTTCGTGTCAAACGAGATGGCGACTTTCGCGTTGCCATCAATAAATCCGATATCGCCGCGGTAATGCGGACTGGCGGCTTGTTCGTAATAATCGACCGAGGATTCCGCTCCGCCGGCCATGAGAATGTCTTGCGGCATTTCGCCTTCGAACCACCAGACGTCCGCCTCTGACCAATGCGTCAGTTTGCCGGACATGCCATGATCCTGCGCCATCTTCACCAGTTTGAGGATGGCCTCGCTCACCGTTCGTCATCACCCTTGCGCTGGGCGAAATGGTCACGCCGCGCATCTGCCCGATCGGAAATGCGCAGGCGCATACCGGCGGTTATGCGGACGAGCACCTCGTCCATGTTTTCGAGTATATCGGCGGCCTTCAAATGCATGACCCGCACACCGACCGATTCCAGGCTCTTGTCCCGGCGGCGGTTGAGGGCTTCGTTGTCGCCCTCCTCGTCGATCACGATGGCCATGCCGAGGTTGTGGCAATTGAAATCGACAATCGCGCTGCCGACTACGGCGAAGCGTTTGAAGGTGTACTTGCCCAGATCAGCCTTGGCGAAACGCGCCGCGAGCGCCTTGTGCGCGTCCGACGCATGACGCTTCATATCGCGCGCCTGATCGTGCAGCACATCGAGCCGCTTGTCGGAAATTTTCCAGCCACGGCCCTTCTTCTCGAGCTCGGGCGCTTCGGCATCGGTCGTGTCGCGGATTTGGAGGGTTTTTCGTTCAACCATCACCCCACACTCCCCTCAAGCGAGATCGCAAGCAGCTTCTGCGCCTCTACGGCGAATTCCATCGGCAGTTCTTTCAGCACCTGCTTGGCAAAACCGTTGACGATCAGCGCCACGGCCTCTTCCTCGCCCAGCCCGCGTTGCATCGCGTAGAACAGCTGGTCGTCGGAGATTTTGCTCGTGGTTGCCTCGTGCTCGATCTGCGCGGTCGGGTTCTTCACCTCGATATAGGGCACGGTATGTGCGCCGCATGTGTCGCCCAGCAGCAGGCTGTCGCACTGGGTGAAATTGCGCACATTATCCGCATTCGCGCCCACGCGGACAAGGCCGCGATAGGTGTTGTTGCTTTTGCCCGCCGAAATCCCCTTAGAGATGATGGTGGAGCGTGAACCCTTGCCATTGTGGATCATTTTTGTGCCGGTATCGGCCTGCTGGTGATTGTTGGTGACGGCGACGGAGTAGAACTCGCCCACGCTGTCCTCGCCGTTGAGCACGCAGGAGGGATATTTCCACGTCACCGCGCTGCCGGTTTCCACCTGCGTCCAGCTGATCTTGGAACGATCACCCTGGCACAGCCCCCGCTTGGTCACGAAATTGTAGATCCCGCCCACGCCTTCTGCATTGCCGGGATACCAGTTCTGCACGGTGGAATATTTGATCTCCGCATCTTCCATTGCAACCAGTTCCACCACAGCGGCGTGGAGCTGGTTTTCGTCGCGCATGGGCGCGGTGCAACCTTCGAGATAGGACACGTAGGACCCCTTCTCGGCAATGATCAGCGTGCGTTCGAACTGGCCGGTGTTTTCGGCATTGATGCGGAAATAGGTGGAAAGCTCCATCGGGCAGCGCACGCCTTCGGGGATGTACACAAAGGTGCCGTCCGAAAAGACCGCGCAGTTGAGGGTGGCGAAGTAATTGTCGCGCTGCGGCACGACCTTGCCGAGCCACTTTTTCACCAGCTCAGGATATTCGCGGATCGCCTCTGAAATGCTGCGGAAGATGACGCCTGCGCTTTCCAGTTCCTTGCGGAATGTGGTGGCGACGCTGACACTGTCGAACACGGCATCCACGGCAACCTTGCGCGCGCCTTCGACGCCAGCGAGGACTTCCTGCTCGGCAATGGGAATGCCCAGCTTTTCATAGATGCGCAGGATTTCCGGATCGACCTCGTCCAGACTGCCAATCTTGGGCTTGGCCTTGGGTTCGGCGTAATAATAGGCGTCCTGATAATCGATCTTGGGATAACCGACCTTGGCCCAATCCGGCTCTTCCATGGTCTGCCACAGGCGGAATGCCTTCAGCCGCCATTCGAGCATCCACTCGGGCTCATTCTTCTTGCCCGAAATAAACCGCACCGTGTCTTCGGTGAGGCCCTTTTCGGCAAATTCCTGTTCGATGTCAGATGACCAGCCATGCTCGTAATCTGCGGCTTTCGCAGCGGCATCGCGCGCGTCCTGATCCATCTCGTCACGGGATTGGAGCTGTGTTTCTTCAGTCATGCGGGTTCGTGTTCCTGAGCTACTTGGCGAGCAAGTTGAGGTAGCGTGATGTCGGCAAGCGCGCCGCGCAATGCAGTGTTGATCAGCGGCCAATGCGGTTTGACGGCGCAGGTCTGCTCCACCGCGCAATCGCTGCTGGTAATGCAGGATGTGATCGCAATCGGGCCTTCGACCGCCTCCACGATATCCGCGACATTGATCGCAGCGGCAGGGCGCGCAAGCTGCAAACCGCCGCCGGCACCGCGCGTGGAGCGCAGCAAGCCAGCCGCCGTCAACTTGCTGACAACTTTCTGCACCGTCGGAACCGGTAGGCCGGTTTCCGCCGCCAGTTCAGCCGCACTGGTGCGCCCGCCGCCACAATGGCGCGCGGCAGCCGTCATCGTGACGACAGCGTAATCAGCTAAGTTTGACAGGCGCATTGTGCGGGCGGCTTTCTAATCGGACCAATTTGTTCGTATTATTCACCTATGCTGAAAAACGGCAGAATCAAGCCATTTCCCCTTGTTGCGAGTCGTTAGCGTTTGTTTGTTTAAGTCCCATCCGCGACTTCGTCCTCCCGGCTGTTCCCTCCGCTACGCTGCGGGGCCGGTCCGGGCGGGCGGTCGTGAGAACGACCGTTTTGCGCGTTCTCCTGATATTGCGCGGGTATCAGGCGCGACCAGCAACCGACAAAGGCCGACTGGCCGCCCGCAGCGGGGTAAGCTTGCTGACCGTCTAGCGTGGACGATCCGGCGGATGCCGGATCGCAAACTAAGAAGCCCGGAATTCCAGCAACCGGTTGAAGTTCTTCATTTGTAGCAGCGTTTTCAGGATCGGCTGGCCATCGCCCCCCAGCCGAGAAGGCGTGTAACCGCAATAACGGCGAATCTCGCGCACCATATGCGGCTGATCGTAGAATGCATCGGCAACCGCGGCTTCTTCATGACCCGTCAGGCGTTCTTTCGATAGCAGCGCAGCAGCGCGCACAGCACGATATTTGCGGGCCAGCGCCGCTGGTGGGAAGCCAAAATACTGCTCCACCAAGCGCTCCGCCTGTCGCCGGGAGTAATTGAGTGTGTCAAACAACAGGCTGAGGTCCGGATTCATCGACCCGCTCAACCAGATAATCGTTCGCTCGATCAATTTTTCATGCGCAGGCGGCACCTTGGCCAGTCGCGGCATGATCCAGTCTGCCATTGCGAAACTGGCATCGCGCCCGGAAATCTCTCCATTGCGATACCGCGCGCTCAAATCCTTTCCGAATAAAGCAGCATCATCGCCCAGCAATTCTGCGGCAGGACAGAACTGATCGACATGCTCACTCGCCGGAGTGCCGGTTAGTGCTGCCCAGCCGAGCGGCGATAGCGACATGCCGACAGCATGCCACGGACCATCCATTGTAAAGGGTGCGGCAGTAGAGAAGCCGCTCATCAAATTAAGCCGGGATACCAAATGCTCCGTCCGCTCCCCGAAATTGATGGTTCCGGTGCCGCGCGGAAACATCACGAACTGGCCCAAGGCGCCCGGCTGCAGATCCTCGATCCGCGGTACATCGGTCGCGAAGTGAAACAGCACCAGGATGTGGCGCGCAAGTTCCGGAGGGGGATCGAAGTATTCTAGCGAAAAAGGGGGCGGCATGAATCACCAGATGCGACCCGTGAATCACGCCGCCCCACTTGTCGCACTGTTGATCGGGGGGCGACCAAACCCGAGCGACCCGTACCAATTAGCATAACCGCGTTTAGCGTATGCGCATTGTATCTCAGCGACATTGTCGTATTTCTACAAGTCATAGCCGGTGGTTCAAGACAATTCGGCAGCAATCCACACATCTACCTGCTCTTCGAGAATATCGAGGGGGACCGGGCCGTTGATCAGTACGACCTCGTGGAATTCCCGAATGTCGAAGCGCTCGCCCAGCGCATCCCGCGCCCGCTCGCGCAATTCCATGATCTTCAGCTTTCCGATCATATACGCCGTCGCTTGGCCCGGATAGACGATGTAACGCTCTATCGCCTTGCGGATATCACCATCAGGGTTGGGTGTATTTTGGGTAAGATAGGCAATCGCCTCCTCCCGGCTCCAACGCTTGTGGTGCAGGCCTGTATCTACCACCAGCCGCGCCGCACGCCACAATTCCATGCCCAGCCGCCCGAAATCGGAATAAGGGTCGGTATAGAAACCCATGTCCTTGCCCAACTCCTCCGAATACAGGCCCCAGCCCTCGGTATAGGCAGTAAAGCCACCAAACCGGCGGAACGGTGGCAGGTCGCCAAGGCCTGTCTGGATGGAGCGCTGCATATGATGCCCCGGCGATGCTTCGTGATAGGCCAGCGCTTCCAGTTCATTCCGGCTCATGTCACGCAGATTGTACAGATTCACATAATAGGTGCCGGGGCGAGAACCATCAGGCGCCGGGCTTTGGTAAAAAGCCTTTCCTGCGCTTTGTTCGCGGAAGGCCTCCACAGGTTTTATCTGCAATTCGTATTCCGGCAGAGTGATGAAATAATCCGGCAAACGTTCGTCCATGGCGGCAAGCACCGTGTCCACTTCGGCCAGATAGTCCTCACGGCTCGTATGGTAGAACTGGTCTGCATTGCGGGTATGCTGGAAGAAATCCTGCAAGCTTCCTTCAAAGCCGACCTGCTCCATAATGCCGCGCATTTCACCGTGGATGCGGGACACTTCGCGCAGGCCGATATTGTGGACCTCGTCCGCCGTAAGATCGGTAGTGGTGTAATAGGACAGCAGCGCATCGTAATATTCCGCGCCCTGCGGGAAACGCCAGATACCATCGTCTGTCGGGGCCCTCGCTTGCTGACGGAGCATTTCGGTGCGGAGGCGCTGATAGGCAGGGATCGCATGCTGCTGCCATCCGAGCTCCGCCCCGGCTATCAGATTGCCGCGCTCATCATCTGTGATGCCGAGCGCATCCACTTCGCTGCGGAAATCCTCCAGAACGGCATTGTCCATTCCGGCGGCAAGCAGGTTTTCAATGTCGCTGAGAACGTAGGGGTAAACCCAGTCAGGCGGCATGATGCCGTTATTTGCGCGCTCGGCAGAGCGCGCGATCAGCGTGTCCATCAGCGGACCGATACCCTCGATCCGGCTGACATAATCTTCTGCATCCGAAACACCGGTCACGGTGTGGGTGTTGATGAGGAACGCCGGAATGTTGCTTTGCTCACCATTCATCTGGTCGAAGATGTAGCCATATTCGCGGTACGGATCGAGCAATGCAGAGCGTGCCGCCGTGGCCTCGAACAGGCGGTAGGATAGTGCATCCTGACCATCGAAATCAGCAAGATCGTAACCCGCGCGCATCTGTGCCAGATAACCGAGCCGCAAGTCTTGGCGCGCATCATCAGCCTGGGCCGAAACATCATTCCACTGACCGTAATCTTCATCGCGGATCCCGCGATAGGCCTTGGTTTCCGGTGACATTTCAAGGCTGGCTGCGTCGTATTCCTCGAAGAAATCCGCAAGGTCGGATGATACGGCAAGCTCTGCACTCGCGGGCGCTGCGTTTTCAATCGGCATGCTGGCACAGGACGCGAGCGAGAGGGCGCTGGTGGCCAACAACAGGATTGCACGTGCGGGAATATTCATGGGGCCGGGATCCTTTGTGTGATTGCGCAAGACCTAAGCCAAACCCGCTTGCGAAGGAAGACCACCCGCGGCCGCAGCCAAAAAAGAGGGCGGCGATCAACAGATCACCGCCCTTTTAAAGTGGAGAACTCGCCACGCCTTGCGTTTCGAGCCCTTCGGGTCGCACGATTGTTGTAGGCGATTCGTGCCGCGCTTGATTGTAGAAAGGCGACACGCAACGCCTAGGAGCAGAATTTAGCCGGGTTTGTATGCTTTTCGTTGCGCGACAACCGGCCAAACTGCCAAGGGGATGAGCATGTTTTATGATCTGCTCCGCCCGGCCATTTTCAAGCTTGACCCCGAACGCGCGCATCGCCTGTCCATTGCGGCGCTGAAAGCAGGCCCCAAAGGCAAGCCGGTACCGCCCGGCGGTCCGCTGACGGTGACACTGGCGGGGCTGACTTTCCCCAATCCGCTGGGCATGGCGGCCGGGTACGACAAGGATGCGGAGGTTCCCGATTCCCTGCTCGGATGGGGCTTCGGCCATGTCGAAGTCGGCTCGCTGACGCCGGAGCCGCAAGCGGGGAATCCGAAGCCGCGCCTGTTCCGGCTGGTAGAGGACCAGGCAGTTATCAATCGCATGGGCTTCAACAATCGCGGTCTTGATTCTGCCTTTCTGCGGCTGGTGAAACGCGATGATGAAGGCCTGTCCACGCGGCCGGGCATCGTCGGCGTGAATGTCGGCGCAAACAAGGATGCTGTGGACCGGATTGAAGATTATCTTCGCGGTGTCAGTGCCATGTCCGGCGTGGCCGATTACATCACCATCAACATCAGCTCCCCCAACACACCCGGCCTGCGCAACCTGCAAAGCAAGGGCGAGCTCGAGAATTTGCTCGAAGCCTATCGGGCGCGCCGCACTGAAGGCGATCCGCCGGTGTTCCTCAAGGTCGCACCGGATCTGGAGAACGGCGATCACGAGCGGATTGTGCGCGCGGCACTGGACAATGGCATCGCTGCCCTCATCGTTGCAAACACCACCATCTCGCGGCCTTCTCTGGCATCAGCAGATGCAGGAGAAGCCGGCGGATTGTCTGGCGCACCCCTGCGCCCGCTCGCACTTGATCAATTGCGCAAATTCCGCGCGGTTGCGGGTAATGATCTGCCACTGATCGGCGTGGGCGGCATTGCCACGGCTGAACACGCGTGGGAGCGGATCAGGGCGGGGGCCACATTGGTGCAGCTTTACAGCGCCATGATTTACCGCGGACCAAGTGTAGCACGGGAAATAACCGCCGGTCTGGAACAGTTGATGAAGCGCGATGGCTTCACATCCATTGCCGATGCGATCGGAAGCGAATAACACTGCGCTCCATGATCAGAACCCGCATGCTTTTCGCCGCATCTGCAGCCCTTGCTTTGGGCGCATGCCAAACTGTCCCCTCCTTCGATCAGCCAGCGACGAACGCGCCGGCGGCAAGCCAGCCTGGCGTAGTCAGCGCCGCCGATCCCCGCGCCGCAGAGGCGGGTGCGGAAATCCTGCGACAAGGTGGCAGCGCGACCGATGCCGCGATTGCGGTGATGCTCGCGCTGACCGTGGTCGAACCGCAAAGCTCAGGAATTGGCGGCGGCGGGTTTTTCGTGCGCACGAATACCGCTGGCGATCTCATCACCATCGACGGGCGCGAAACCGCACCTGCCGAAGCAGGGCCGGACTGGTTCCTTGGCCCGGATGGTGAACCGCTGGGATACCGCGATGCAGTGATCAGCGGGCGCTCCGTAGGGGTGCCTGGCAACATTGCGCTCGCGGCGTCCGCCCATGAACAATACGGAAAGCTTGAATGGGCAGCCCTGTTCCAGCCCGCAATTCGCCTGGCCCGCGACGGGTGGGCATTGAGCGAGCGCGGCGCCTACTATGTGGAACGGGTCCGCGAACGTGCGGTGCACCAGCCCGAAGGCGAAGCACTGTTCCTCGATGCAGAAGGTAACGTCCTGCCCGTCGGGACTATGCTGACCAATGCAGATCTTGCCGCCACGCTGGAAGCGCTCGCCACCGATGGTCCGGCGCACATGTATGCAGACCGCGCGGGCGAGCTTGCCGCCCATGTCGCAGCGCAAACTCCGGGCGATGCTGCCATGCGGACCAGCGATATCACGGAATACTCCGCCGTGAGCCGGCCTGCCGTGTGCGGCGATTACCGGGAGTATACGATATGCTCGATGGGGCCGCCGTCTTCAGGCGCGACTACCGTGCTGGCGATTCTCGGCCAGCTGGAACGGTTTGATATCGCCGCGATGGGGCCGGAAAGTCATACCGCCTGGCATCTTTTCGCGGAAAGCCAGCGGCTCGCCTATGCCGACCGGGAGGCCTATCTGGCCGATCCCGACTACGTCTCTGTTCCGGCAGGCATAACGGACCCGGCCTATCTCGCTGCGCGCAGTCTGCTGATGGCACCCGGCACCCGTATGACAGCGGTGGAAGCCGGAACGCCTCCCGGCATCGCTCTCGCCCCGCCTGATGGTGATGAGCCGGTTGAAAACGGGACCAGTCATTTTGCCGTCACGGACAGCGCGGGCAATATGGTGTCCTGGACCTCCACCATCGAAGGCCCCTTCGGATCAGGCCTGATGTTCGGCGGGTATTACCTTAACAATGAACTCACCGACTTCAGCTTCCGCCCTGATATTGACGGTGCAGTGGTCGCCAACCGGGTTGAAGGCGGCAAGCGTCCGCGAAGCTCGATGTCACCCACCATCGTCTTCGATGAAAACGGCACGGCGGTACTCGCCATCGGCGCAGCCGGCGGCGGCACGATTCCCGTGCAGGTGGCCAAGGCATTGGTCGGATATATCGACTGGGACCTGACGGCGCAGGATGCGATTTCCCTGCCCATGCTGTATTCTCCCGGAGACACTATAGCCATCGAGGAAGACAATGTCGTTCCCGGCTTGCAGGCGGCATTGGAAGCATTGGGCCATTCTGTTGCCGCACGCGAACTTCCGCTGAAGGCGAATGCCGTGGAATGGCGTGGCGGCCGCTGGATTGGCGCCGCCGATCCCCGCAGCGAAGGCGTGGCGGTCACCCAATAGCGGCGGACTTTGCCCTCATACTTGCCCCCAGACTTGCCCCCAGACTTGCCGGGGAACCCTGCACGCCCTAACTCGCTATGTGATACCAATGCGGCCGGGATCACTCGGCGCAACCCGGAGAGATGTTCGCATGAAGCTGGATGATATCGACAACGCGCAAAACCTCGTCTCGTTGTTCCTGCAGCGAGCCGATCAAAAGGGCGATGCCCCGTTCCTTAGCGCCAAGGTGGACGGCGAATGGACCTCCACTTCCTGGGCAGACGTTGCAAACAAGGTCTGCCTGATGGCGGAAAAACTGCGTGAACTGGGTTTGCGCGATGGCGACCGCGTGGTCATCGTTGCCGAAAATCGTCCCGAATGGTGCATCGCGGATCTTGCCATCATGGCGGCAGGCTGCGTCACAACTCCCGCCTATACGACCAACACCGAACGTGATCACTGCCACATACTTGACGATTCGGGTGCCAGCGCGGTGATCGTGTCCAATACGAAATTAGCCCAGTCGCTGTTTCCGGCGATCATGAAAACGGGGCATGCAAAACATGTGATCGCGATAGAGCCTATTGCGTCCTCGCAGACCGGCTCTTTCGACCTGCATCAATGGGGTGAACTGCTGAACGGCGATGCTGCCGCCGCGCGCAGCGCCGTCGATGCCCGCATCGCAGGCATCCAGCGTGATGACACTGCCTGCATTATCTACACCAGCGGAACCAGCGGGGCACCGCGCGGCGTCATGCAGCCGCATGGAGCAATTTTGTGCAACGTTTCCGGCGCTGCAGAAGTGCTGATCGAAGATTTCGGGATCGAGGACGAACGCTTCCTCTCCTTCCTGCCACTCAGCCATGCGTACGAACATTCCGGCGGCCAATTCCTGCCTATCGGTGTCGGCGCGGAAATCTATTATTCCGAAGGGCTGGAAAAGCTCGCCAGCAATATCGAAGAAGTGCGTCCCACGATCATGGTGGTAGTGCCGCGCCTGTTTGAAGTGCTGCGTACGCGCATCATGAAGCAGGTGAGCAAGCAGGGAAAGTTCGCCAATTACCTGATGGACCGGGCGCTCACCATTGCGCAGAAGGAAAGCGAAAACGGTTCAAAAAGGCTGCGCGACAGGCCTATGGATATGATTCTGGAACGCACATTGCGGCCGAAAATCCGTGCGAAATTCGGTGGTCGGATGAAGGCGATGGTATCAGGCGGCGCTCCGCTCAATCCCGAAGTCGGCTATTTCTTCGAGGCCATGGGGTTAACGATGCTTCAGGGATACGGGCAGACCGAAAGTGGCCCTGTGGTCAGCTGCAACCGTCCGCGCATCGGCCTCAAGATGGATACGGTCGGCCCGCCCCTGCGCGGTGTTGAAGTGAAGATTGCCGAGGATGGCGAGATACTGGTGCGCGGGGAGCTTGTCATGAAAGGCTATTGGCAGCGCCCCGTGGATACGGAAAAAACACTGGTCGAAGGCTGGTTGCACACGGGCGACGTGGGTCACCTTGATGACAAGGGCCGCATCAAGATTACCGACCGCAAGAAGGACATCATCGTCAACGACAAGGGTGACAATGTCGCGCCGCAAAAGCTGGAAGGCATGCTTACGCTGCAACCCGAAATCAGCCAGGCAATGGTGATGGGAGACAAGCGCCCGTATATGACCGCCGTGATTGTACCGGATGCCGAATGGGCATTGGAATGGGCGCGCGCGAACGACGAGAAGTTCGATATGACCACGCTGCAATCGCTTCCCGCCTTCCGCAGCGCGATCAAAGGGGCGATCGACAGGACCAATCACGATCTGTCCGTGGTCGAGAAAATTCGCAAGTTTGAAATGGCTGACGAGCCCTTCTCGGTCGACAACAACCAGATGACGCCGACAATGAAAATTCGCCGTCACCAGATCCGCGAAACTTACGGAGAGCGGATGGACGCGCTGTATTGAGCCGATCCGCGAAACCGGATGAGCCAGTTTTCAACCCGTTGATGGCAGCACCTGGTCTGATCCCGATGTCGATACCAATGTGATCGTGGCCGGGGTGCAAGTCGCGTTTTGGGACGCCGGAGGCAGTTCAGGCTGCCTCGTCCTCCACCTTTTCCGGGAAAAAACCGGGCTCACGCGGTGACCAGGCCGGAGCGGTAGCAGCTGCTTCGCTCAGGCTTTGCAGCAGCATCTTGCGCCGGTCAGGCTGTATATGGGGCAGGGCCGCAGCACCGCAAAAAGCAGCCGGCAGGAATGCCCGCGCCGATGCGCCGAGCAAACGTTCATAAAGGAAGCGATAGGCGGAAAAGCCATCCAGTGTTTCCTGCGCCAAATCCTGCGCGGTAATCCGGATGAGCGCACCCATGAAATCTTCGATCCCGTCGAAACCCTGCTCGGCAGGCACCATTACGCGCAGACGCTTCAGCTCGCGGTAGGCAAGATATTGCGATCGGATCGCCCGCTGATCGTCAGCATTGCGGCTCCAGACCTTAAAGGCATCGCCCCGGCCCATGCCGATATCGAGCGAGCGCTCTATGAATGCGCGTTCGTGTTCTGCAAATCCCGCAAACTCGCGCATTTCGGCAATTGTCAGCGAAGCGGTCTTCGATTTGTGTCCCATGGTGTGGACTCCAGCTATTTCTCAGCCGTTGTCGCGCAGCATGGTTAATTTTGCGTAAGGCCGAATGGCGTTTTCGCCCTTCCGGTCAGATCAGTCCCGCCAGCGGGCTGCTGGGATCGGCATATTTACGGCGGCCCATCCGGCCCGCCAGATAGGCATCCCGTCCCGCCTGCACGGCCAGCTTCATAGCCCGCGCCATGCGAACCGGATCTTTCGCTTCTGCAATCGCGGTGTTCATCAGTACGCCGTCACAGCCCAATTCCATCGCCACTGCAGCGTCAGACGCGGTGCCCACGCCCGCATCAACCAGAACAGGCACATTGGCGCCTTCCACAATCAGGCGGATGGTGACCTGATTCTGGATGCCAAGTCCGCTGCCGATCGGCGCGCCGAGCGGCATGATCGCAACTGCGCCTGCTTCTTCCAGCTGCTTCGCGCCGATGGGATCGTCCACGCAATAGACCATCGGCTTGAAACCCTCTTTCACCAGCACTTCTGTAGCGTGGAGGGTTTCGCGCATGTTGGGATACAGCGTCTTTGCCTCTCCCAGCACTTCCAGCTTCACCAGATCCCAGCCGCCCGCTTCGCGCGCCAACCGCAGTGTGCGGATTGCATCATCGGCGGTGAAGCAGCCCGCTGTATTGGGGAGATAGGTGATCTTCTTCGGATCAATATGGTCCATCAGGACCGGCTGGGTCGGGTCGGAAACATTCACGCGGCGCACGGCCACTGTCACGATTTCAGCCCCGGCAGCTTCCACCGCAGCAGCGTTCTGGGCGAAATCCTTGTATTTTCCCGTGCCGACGATCAGCCGGCTGGTGAAGGTGTGGCCGGCAACTTGCCAAGTGTCGTCATGGTCTGGCTTGGCGGTGATATCTGGATTCTTGGTCATGGGGCGCGCGGTATATCTCGTGTCCGACATAGGCAAGGCCGCAGACGGGGCGGAGAACCAATGAGCAGCAATTCAACCGCCGCCGACGAAGTGCACGATTTCCAGCGCATCCCCATCGCCCAGCGCGACTTCATGCAAAGTGGACCGCGGGGCGATCACGCCGTTATGTTCGACAGCCACCTTCTTCGGATCAAGACCGAGTTCGCGAACAAAATCTGCGATAGTGGCAGCGCTGGTCTGCCGGCTATCGCCATTGACGGTGAGGGAAAAAGGCTGGGTCATTACCAGCGTCACATAAGGCCAGTCAGGCTGCGCGCAAGTTAAGCAGGTGACCGGTGGCGACCAGACCGACGCCGATAACCGTCATCACAGCCTCTTCTGCGCCATGGCCAACAGCAAGCGCGCCGCCCATGAAGCTAAGGCCCATCATAGCAACCACAAAAGGCCCTGCGCGGCGATGACGAATCGCGCCCATACCGATGGCCACCCCGGCAACCACGGTAGCAAGCAGAAGGCCGACCTTGTGAATGGCAGGGTCGAGGAGGAAACCTGCCCCAAGGCCAAGCCCCGCCACGAGCACAAGACCCAGAATGCAATGCAGCACGCACAGTGCTGACAAGAAAATGCCAACACGGTCGAGCTTGCCGCGAATCCATGGGACCATTTGTGCCATGCGGCTCATGTATGTAACTCTATAACATTACGCAAGAGGCGGAATTGCCACACGTCTTAAAACACGTATTTTCTACCGCTTGCGAAATGCCCTGCGAATGCGCAAATCAGGCCGCATGGTTGCACAGGTGAATATCCGCGGCGCAGTTTCCCATTCCGATTCGGTTTCGCGCCCGATCGCGCTCGCCAATTGGCTGTTTTTTGTCGCCGGGCTGGTGCTCATAATGGTTGCTGTTGGCGGCATTACCCGGCTGACCGAAAGCGGATTGTCGATTACCGAGTGGAAGCCGGTTACCGGCGCGCTGCCGCCTCTCAGTGAGGCGGATTGGCTGGCTGAATTCGCACTTTACCAAAACACTGGCGAATACCGCAATGTCACCGGTCCTGCCGGAATGGACCTGGCAGCATTCAAATTCATCTATTTCTGGGAATGGTTCCACCGCCTTCTTGGCCGCATTATCGGTCTGGCCTTTGCGCTTCCGTTAGCGTGGTATTGGATAAAGGGCGCAATCCCTTCCGGTTACAAACCCCGGTTGACCGCGCTGCTGGCGCTTGGCGGACTGCAGGGCGCGTTTGGATGGTTCATGGTCCGGTCCGGCCTCTCTGGCGAGATGACGGATGTTTCCCATTTCTGGCTTTCGATCCATTTGCTGACCGCGTTCATCACGCTTGGCGGCCTCATCTGGACCGCACTTGATCTCCGGCAGCTTGCGGCAGGCAATGTCCGGCCTGCGCGTGTTACGGGCACGGCTGCTTGGGTCGGGGCAGTACTTTTTGTACAATTGTTGCTGGGCGCGTGGGTCGCCGGGCTGAATGCGGGGCTTGCATCTGACAGCTGGCCGCTGATGCAGGGGCGCCTGATGCCCGAAGTCAGCTGGGGCCGCGGCGTGGTTTACACGTTCCTGCATGATCCCTTCTGGCTGCATTTTGTGCACCGCTGGTGGGCCTTTGCCGCAGTGGCTGCATTGGTGGTGATGGCAATACGCATCAAGCCGATAGACCGTCGCGGCGCTATCGCCATCCATGCCGCATACGGCGTGCAGGTCCTGCTGGGGATTGCCACGGTGATAACCGGCGTATCGCTATGGATCGCAGTCGCGCATCAATTGGTCGGGGCGTTACTGGTTGCCGCCTTCGTCCGCGGCGCGCACTTGCTGGGCCGGAAGGGATGAGAAACGGCGCCGTATCGCAGGTAAAGGCCGCCATGATCTGGTGCCCCTTTGGCGATACAGCAACCGCAGAAGCAATTGCCGCCGTACTTGTTGAGGAAGGGCTGGTGGCCTGCGCCAACATTATTCCGGCCATCACTTCGGTATTCCGCTGGCAAGGAGAAGTGCAACGGGCCAGTGAAGCGGGCGCGCTGTTCAAGACAACGCAAAAGCTGCTAGGGCCTGCCGTAGAGAGACTAGTCAGTTTACATCCATATGATACACCAGCCATAATTGGCTGGCACGCGGACCATGCAGCACCGGCCACGCTGGATTGGCTCTCAGCGCAAACCGCGCCGTTGGAGGAATGATGAGCAAAAGTGCATCAGGCGGGACAGACAGGCGCGGCGCCCTTCGGCTCGCGCTTGCTGCAGCTATGGCGCCGGCTTTGGCTACCCGCCAATCGCTCGCACAAACGGTTCCCGGGACGAACCCTGGCGGACTGATCGACCCGCCAAGCCAGCCGATGATTTACCAGCGAACCGTTTCCAGGGAACTCGTCGACGGGAATAGCTTCAGTGTTTCGCGTTTCTTCGCGGTCGAATTCCATCGTTCGGCAAACGGCTTTATGTTGCATGGGCGGCAAAATGACGTGGCGGTAAATGCCCCGCAGGAGCTGGCTTCTTTTGCCTCCTTGGAAAGCGCGCGCGACGAAAGTCACATCTTTCCACTGGCACTGGACGCATTCGGACGGATTTTGTCGCGTGAACATCAAAGACCATCCGAACCGGTCGTGCAGGCCGCAGTAAACCAGACGCTGACAGCCCTGCGTGATAGCGGAATGGCCGAAGAAGATCGCTCCACGTTGCAAGCATTCGCAGCCGCTGTGCACTCGGCAGGGCACCGCATTACGGCGCATTTGCCGATTGATCTGTTTGCTCCGGCAAGCCAGGTTCGGGACGACGAGCAAAGCATTGCCCTGCCCCACGGGGGGCATGGCCGCGTCACAACCCGGTTTCGCGGGGAAATCAATCGCAACACCGGCCTGATGAGCGCGGCTTCGCGCGAGATTACGACCGAAGTCGGAGATGACCGTCGGATCACCAGTGAAAGCTGGAATCTTGCATTGAGCTAACCGCGTTTTGCCTTGCATTTGCCTCGCATTTTCAGGTGAGGTATTATGTTACCTCCTCGCAATCCCCCGCATTTGCTTGACTTGCAGGCCCTTTGGCTACAGATGCGCGCCTTCGCCGGACCCGATAGAGCGATTCTGACGGGCAAATCGGCAAATCATTCGTACACGCATACCAAGGAACGAAAGCCATGAAGGCTCTGAGCAAGACCACCCGGTCGATCAAGCCGGCCGAAGTCGAGAAGAATTGGCATCTGGTTGATGCTGATGGGTTGGTCGTTGGCCGCCTCGCATCGATTATCGCCAATATTCTGCGCGGCAAGCACAAGCCGAGCTTTACACCGCATGTCGATTGCGGCGACCACGTGATCGTCATCAATGCCGACAAGGTGCGTTTCACCGGCAACAAGGCCGGCAAGAAGCATTATTACAAGCACACCGGTTATCCCGGCGGCATCAAGGACATCACCGCAGACAAGGTGCTGGCTGGCCGCTTCCCGGAGCGTGTGCTTGAAAAGGCAGTTGAACGCATGGTTCCAACCGGTCCCTTGGGCCGCGTCCAGATGAAGAACCTGCACCTTTATAATGGCACAGAGCACCCGCATGATGGCCAGAAGCCAACCGTGCTCGACGTTGCCTCGATGAACCGCAAGAACAAGGTGTCCGCATAATGGCTACCGAAGAGAACAATACCGCTACCGATCTCGCCGATCTGAAAGATGTCGTTGGTGATACTCCAGCCGCCGATGCTTCTTCCGAAGGCGAAAGCGAAGCCGTTGCTGTGCCTGCCGCACCGACAATGCCTCTGCGTGAGCAGATCATTGACGCGCAAGGCCGCGCCTACGCTACGGGCCGCCGCAAGGACGCCACCGCTCGCGTTTGGATCAAGCCCGGCACCGGCAAGGTCACCATCAACGGCAAGGAACAGGAAGTGTATTTCGCACGTCCGACACTGCGCCTGGTGATCAACCAGCCCTTCACCATCTCCGAGCGTGAAGGCCAGTATGACGTGGTTGCCACGGTTTCCGGCGGCGGTCTTTCGGGCCAGGCTGGCGCGGTAAAGCACGGCATCAGCCAGGCGCTGACCCGCTATGAACCGGCACTGCGTGCAGTGGTCAAGGCCGCTGGCTTCCTGACGCGCGACAGCCGCGTGGTTGAACGTAAGAAGTATGGCCGTGCCAAGGCACGTCGTAGCTTCCAGTTCAGCAAGCGCTAAAGTTTCTGGAGCCGTTATTCGCTCCTCACCAGTTCCCGCGACGGTGGGAAATGCGAAGGGCGGCCCCCACGAAGGGTCGCCCTTTTCGCGTCTGGACCTAACGGGTTTATGAAATGACCTGATTGTCCGCTGCACCATGCGAAGCGGCTTGGCGAAGCCGCAAACCGGATCAGTGCTGTGTCGCGGGCTCGGCCAGGCCAAGCAACGCATCCACCTCTTCCAGCAGCTGCTCTATTCTCAGCGGCTTGGCGAGATAGCCCTTCGCTCCGGCACGCCGGATTTCGTCTTCGTCACGTTGCCCGGCATAAGCGGTTATCGCCAAAATCGGGATGTGCTGCGTAGCAGGATTACGTCTGATCTTGCGGATCAGCTTGCGGCCCGAAACGTGCGGCAGATGAATATCCATGGTGATAAGGTCGGGCGCAAAACTTTCGACCGCGTCCAGAACGCGCGCGCCATCATCCACGGCCATCATGTCATAGCCGCGTTGCTGGAAGACCGCCTCGTAGAACATGCGGTTCAGGAGATCGTCTTCGACAATGAGTACCTTCGTTGTCACAATCCGGCTGTTACGGCGAAACCATCCTGTGGTCCCATCTCTTGCGGCAGAGCGGCGCGCGAAACCGACAAAACGCCTGGTTTCACGAAGGTTTTCGCGAATTTGCGATCAATGGACCGGAGGATCGGTGCGCGGCACGCGTCCTACAGGGGCGACAGGCTCTCCTGCCTCGCGTGGCGGCATTGCGTCTTCCGGTACATCGTCGATCATCATGTCGGGCGTGTCGATGTTTTCCAGATTGCGCACAGTTACGTGCAAAGTCGCGCCGTCCCACGTCAATTCGTTGAAGCTGGGCGGGGTGGAGCGGATGCGCTGTGAGAGAGTGCCTGCACCGATCATGCGCACAGGTCCGTGCTCGGTTTTCTCCATGATGTCGAAAGCGTCGTGCACATGGCCGGAAAGCACAGCCAGAACTGGCCGCTGCGCCAGCGCCGCCAGCGCCTTTTCGCCATTTCTTGTGAGCGCCGTGCCCTGCGTGCCAGTTTCTCGCAACGGGTGGTGGACCGTCACCAACGCCATTGTGCCTTCGGGCAGAGCATCGATCTGCCGCAGGCAATCGGACAGCGCCCTGTCACTCACCCAGCCCTTCGACCAATTCAACCGCGGCTGTGCCGGCACATTGGTATTGAGCGGAACCAGCGCAAGGCCGGGAAGCTCGATCCGCTTCTCCACCACTTCACGAAACGCCTCGAACCGGCCGAGCGGGTCGAGGTAGCGCGAGGGCAGATGATACCCCGGCAAATCATGATTACCCGGCTCCACCGTCACCGGAACGCTGAGAGCATGTATCCACTTTTCCGCCGCAGCAAATTCGGGAGGCCGTGCGCGCATGGTGAGATCACCCGTGATCGCCACCGCATCTGGCCTGCGTTCGGCAATTTCGCGCTCTACCCAGGCAAGTGCAGATTTGTCCTCTAGCCCGAAGTGAATGTCGGACAGGTGAAAAAGGAGCTTGTTCTGGGCCATTGTTCCACTCGCTAGCAGCTTGGCATCGGACAGCGCCAGCGCAAAGCCCGCCTTTACTGGCGGTTCTTGATGATCAGCCAGGCTGCGCCGCCGTTGACTGCCGAATAGGCGAGATAGACCCACATCCACACGGAATGACCCGCATTCACACCATACAGCGCTGCACACAGCAGCACGAATTCCAGTGACATGCTGGACCAGCGAATCATCTGGCGGTGTTCCGGCAGCATATCGCTAACCATGCGGTGCCCGCTTCCCAAGACCGCAGAATGCCATGCAAAATTACCGATGCCGAGGAGGAAGGTTATTACGAGAGCCATAGTGATTGCAATTCTGCCCGACCCCAAGCGCCGCTGCAAATACGCAATTCGCACCGCTTGTCGTTCGTCAGTTGCAAAACGCTGTTCGTCGGGTTTGGGAATCGCTGGTCGAGCCTTTTGCACCGCAAGTCGAGCCCTTGCAGCGCGCAGATGCGATTCGGCCTAGAGCATTAATCGCACCGCAGCCGTTCCAGTCCCACCGGCTGTGGTGCCACCCTCCCACGGGACTGGGAGAGGAAACCAGGAGGACAAACCACCATGAAATTTTTGCAGAAGTCATTCGTCATGGCCGCCACACTCGCAGTTTCTGGCCTTACGTTCACCTCCGCAGTTGCCGCTGCCGAAGTGCAGGAGCGCGCTGCGAGCGTCACCTACACCGATCTTGATCTTTCGACCGAGGAAGGCGTTGCCGAGCTGGAGGACCGGATTGATCGCGCAGCACGGCAGGTGTGCGAGCTGGACGACAGGCAAGTCGGTTCCCGCATCCGGGATCGCAATGCCCGCGAGTGCTACGAGGAAGCGAAGAGCAACTTCGAGCAGCGTTTGAGCGGCGTTATTCGCGAAGAGCGATCGGAAGGCTGACGCCGGCCACAATCAGGCCAATCAGGCCCGACCCCCAAAGGGCGTCCTTGTCGGGCGCCCTTTTCTATTGTGATCCTGTTTCGCAAAACTGATGGCTTAGCGTCCGGCCATCGCTTTCACTTGTTTGAGATATGTGCGTCCAATGCGCAGTTCTTCACCATCTTCCAGCTCAGCGCACCAGACGCCAAGTCCTTCGTGCCTCAGCCCGCGAATGAAATCGCGGCGCAGGATGGTTGAACGGTGGATGCGGATGAACTTCTCCGGATCCAGCTTCTCTTCAAGACCCGCAATCGTCTGGAGCAGCAGGTAACTCGTTTCCCCCACATGCAGCCGGACATAATCGCGCTCTGCATCGATGCGGAATACCTGACCGGCTTCGATCCGCAGCAATTCAGACCGGTGCGGCACCCAGAATTCCGCAAGCCACGGACTTTGTTCTTCGCCGGTATTCTCGTTGCCGTTACGCCTTGCAAAGGCGCGTTCAATGGCGCGTTCGAGCCGGTCCGACGCGACCGGTTTGAGCACATAGTCTATCGCTTCGAGGTCGAATGCCTCGACTGCGAAATTTTCGTGTGCAGTAACAAAAATCACGGCAGGCTGCGGGTCCTGTGTGCGGGCGGCCTCTGCTACTTGCAGGCCGTCCATGCCTGGCATGGTCATATCAAGCAGCAGCAGATCAGGCGAAAGCTTTTCCGCCAGCCGCAGGGCCGATTCGCCATCACTTGCCGTCCCGATCACCGTCAGTTGCGGAATTTCGGCGCACAAGACTTGCATTCGTTCGATTGCAAGCGGCTCATCATCGACGATCAGCGTGCGCAGTGTATCGGCCGGATTGTCATTCATGCTGCAGCGGCCTTGCGAATGCGTACCAGGGGCAGGCGCAGATGCGTGGCATAACCTGCCTCTGCATGGCCCGACACAACTGTTGCGTCTTTGCCAAACCGCGCCTCCAGCCGTTCATGAACATTGTTGAGGCCAATGCCGAAGCCGGGGCGAATATCGTCGCGGGTGGCTGCTGACATGCCATTGTCCGAAACAGTCACCAGCAAGCGGCCATATTCCTCGCGCGCGGAAAGCGTGATCGTTACCTGGCCAGAAGACGGCGCAACTGCGTGCTTCACCGAATTTTCAATCAGCGGCTGCAGGATCATGCCAGGTATCAAAGCATCTTCCAGATCTGCAGGAATTTCGTAATTCGCGACAAGGCGAAGCGGGAAACGCACCGTTTCGATATCCAGATAAAGCCGCTGCAGAGCGATTTCCTCACCCAGCGTCACATCCGATGTCGGATCGTCAGCAAGGCTGCGGCGATAAAAGGTGCTGATCATGTGGATCATCTTTTCCGCAGCCTGCGTCTTGCCGGTCAACACAAGGGCAGACAGTGAATTGAGCGTGTTGAACAGAAAGTGGGGGTTTACCTGATAGCGCAAGGATCGCAGTTCGGATGCCTTGGCGGCATTGCGAAACTGCTGCTCGCGCCGTTCTGCCGTGCGGGCCTTCTCCCCGGTCAGCAGCGCCAGATACAGGGCGCACCACGCCAGCATGATGAAATATCGGCTGAAAGTAATCTCGATGATCTGTTCACGCGTGCCCATCACGACGAGCTGCGAGAGATCCTGCAGCATATCACCGTCGACCTCTTCGGCCGCAACGCCGCGCGTCTGGGCAAATTCCTGGATAACCCTGTCGTCCAGCGCAGCTTGCAAATCAGCAAAAACCACGCGGTTTGCCTGCGCGCTCAGCAACGCTGCAGGGATCGCGAACAGCAATGCCACAGTGATCTTCACCCACAGCGGACGCATGTCGAAAGGGCGCAGCACAATCCACAGACCAAGCGTGATGAATACGCTTAGCCCGGTGGAAATGGCGCGCCGCGCAAACATCTCCTCGGCAAATTCCATACCGAGCAGGTCCGCCCGCAAGGTCATCAGCACGAGATACGTCGCCCACAGTCCAACGACCGAGGCAAGAACGACCTTGAACGAAACGCGTGCGACCCGCTTTTCGGATTCTGTCTTTTCCATCGTGCCTGTTTACGCGCTCAAAACGGCGGCAACCAGCCCCGCATCCGGTTTCGGTCGAAATCGATATACTGCTGGTCGATGAATCAGCGCGATTGGGCGCTGATTCGCGGGCGATCACGCCTTCAGCAAGCCTTCCTCGCGAATCTTTTCGCGCCAATGGAGCGGGGCGAGTGTGTGGACATTATTGCCTTCGGAATCGACGGCGACTGTCACCGGCATGTCTTTCACGGTGAATTCGTAAATCGCTTCCATGCCCAGTTCTTCGAACGCGACCACCTTGGCCTCCTTGATTGCGCGGGCCACCAGATAGGCCGCGCCGCCGGTGGCCATCAAATATGCGACCTTGAACCGGCTGATGACTTCGACGGCATCGGCGCCGCGCTCCGCCTTGCCGATCATGGCTAGCAAGCCGAGATCGAGCATCATTTCGGTGAATTTGTCCATCCGTGTGGCGGTAGTCGGGCCAGCGGGGCCAACGACTTCGCCCATCACCGGATCAACCGGGCCGACGTAATAAATGGCACGGCCTTTGAATTCGACCGGCAGTTCCTCGCCGCGCTCTAGCATATCGTGGATACGCTTATGCGCCGCATCGCGTCCGGTCAGCATGCCGCCGCTGAGCAGCAGACGGTCGCCATGTTTCCAGCTTGCGACTATTTCTGGTGTCAAATGATCAAGATCGACGCGCTTTGCCTCTGCGTCAGGCTCCCAATGCACGTCCGGCCATTTGTCCAGATCGGGCTGCGGCAGATAGGCAGGTCCGCTGCCGTCCATCGTCAGGTGAGCATGGCGCGTTGCCGCGCAATTGGGGATCATCGCCACCGGCTTGCCTGCAGCGTGGCACGGCCAGTCGTAGATTTTCACATCGAGCACGGTGGAAAGCCCACCAAGCCCCTGCGCACCGACACCTTGCGCGTTCACCGCGTCAAAAATGTCGATCCGCAATTGCTCGATGTCCGTCTCTGCCCCGCGCGCTTTCAGCTGTGCCATATCGATCGGGTCCATCAACGATTGCTTGGCAAGCTTCATGCAATGTTCTGCCGTGCCGCCAATGCCGATGCCCAGCATTCCCGGCGGGCACCAGCCAGCACCCATGGAGGGGATCTGCTCCACCACCCAATCGACGATATTGTCGCTCGGGTTCATCATCTTGAATTTGCTTTTGTTTTCGCTGCCGCCGCCCTTGGCCGCGACATCGATGCTGATCGTGTCCCCCGGCACCATTTCCACACTCAGTACACACGGAGTATTGTCGCGGGTGTTGCGGCGGGTGAAGGCAGGATCGGCCAGAATGCTCGCGCGCAGCTTGTTTTCTGTGTTGTTGTAGGCGCGCCGCACGCCTTCATCGACAACCTCCTGGAGACTGGACGACGATTCCAAACGGCAGTTTTGGCCCCATTTGATGAACACGTTGACGATACCCGTGTCCTGACAGATCGGGCGGTGGCCCTCTGCGCACATGCGGCTGTTCGTCAGGATTTGCGCAATCGCATCCTTCGCCGCCGGGCCTTGCTCCGCCTTGTAGGCTTCGCCCAGCGCGAGGATGTAATCCATCGGATGATAGTAGGAGATATATTGCAGCGCGTCGGCGACGGTCTCGATCAGGTCTGCTTCGCGGATCGTTATCATATCGCTCCCCATATCTTTCATCGTCTCAATACTCCTGTTCGTCGATCCGCCCATAGGCTTTTGGCCCGCCTTGGGTCAAAGCCCTTGGCGATCAGCCTAGCAAGTTCTAAGGCTTAGGCCGCCCCAGACAGACGAGAGTTTACCCTGTGATTTCCGATCCGCTTGATGCCGCCGAAGCCGCAAACCTGACCCACGACCGCGCCCGCCGCGCGATGATCGACAGCCAATTGCGCACCAGCGGCGTGAACGAACCCTTCGTGCTCAAACGCATGGCCGCTGTTCCGCGTGAGCAATTTGTGCCCGCCTCCAGCAGCGGCAAGGCCTATATGGATCGCGCCATACGCCTTGAAAACGGCGGCTGGCTGCCTGCGCCGCTGGTGCAGGGAAAGATGCTGGAAGAGGCCAACCCTTCGGGGATCGAGCATGCAATCGTCGTCGATGGCGGCTCCGGCTACCTGGCTGAACTGTTGCGCCCGCTGGTGGCGGAGCTGACGGTCATTTCGCCCGAAGAAGCTGTTGGCACTGGCCGCAAGGGAAAAGGCGCAAACCTGCTGGTTATTGATGGCGCGGTGGAAGAAATCCCCGCAAAGCTGGCTGGACGGCTGGCTGACGGGGCACGCGTCGTGACAGGCCTTGTTGGTAACGGCGTGACACGCGTGGCGGTGGGCCGCAAGACAGCCAGCGGCATCTCGCTGATGCCTGTGTTCGATACCGGCATCCCGCAGTTGCATGCATTCGATACACCGAAGGGCTGGAGCTTCTGATCATGTATGCGCGGCGCTCCCTTTTCGGATTGCTGGCGGGAGTGTGTCTCGTGGCAACCCCGGCCGGCGCCGAAACTCTGAAGGAAGCATTGACCCGCGCCTATATCGACAATCCCACACTAGCCGCGGCCCGCGCGCAGCAACGCGCCACCGATGAAAACGTGGTGATCCAGCGAGCGCAACGCTTGCCCTCAGCCAGCGCATCGGGTTCCTATCTGGAGCTTATAGAGCAAAGCACCCCTTCGGTCGTGTCGCCGTCACGGATTTTCAGCGGCGGTGTTGATCTGTCAGTCCCGCTGTATCGTGGTGGAGCGGTGCGCAATGGCATTCTCGCCGCGGAAACCCGTGTCGAAGCAGGGCGTGCGGATTTGCGCGGTACCGAAAGCGCGATTTTCACGCAGGTCGTTGCAGCCTATATGGATGTCATCCTGAATGAAGCGCTGGTCGGCCTTGCGTCGAACAATGTCGATGTTCTGTCCATCAATCTGGAGGCAACCAGTGACCGGTTCCAGATTGGCGACCTGACCCGCACCGATGTAGCGCAGTCCGAAAGCAGGTTGGCACTGGCTCGCAGCGATTTGCGCAGCACGCAGGCCAATCTTGTCGCAGCGCGGGAAAATTACATCGCGCTTACGGGCGACGCGCCAAACGATTTGCAGGCACCCCCGCCGTTGCCAGGGCTGCCAACGAGCCCGGACATGGCCGTCGATGTCGCGCTGGAGCACAATCCTGATTTGATCGCTGCACGCGAACGCGCGGATGCTGCCGGATTTGATATCAGGGTTGCCGGTGCAGGCCGTCTGCCAACCATAAGCGCATTTACCGGTGCCGATTACACCAACTACCTTGGCACGCTTGGTGCCGGCATCAATTCCGGGACCGACGTTACCGCTGGTGTTTCGGTATCCATCCCGCTGTTTCAGGGAGGCCGCGTCGCCGCACAGCAGCGTCAGGCGACCGCGCAGGCACAGGCCGCACTCGAAACGATGATCGCGGCAGAACGCAACGTTATTTCGCAAGTTCGCGCAGCCTATTCCAGCTGGCGCGCCGCCAACGCCATTATCGCTTCAAGTGAAACGGCCGTGGACGCGGCATCGCTCGGTCTCGAAGGCGTGCGCGCGGAAAATACCGTGGGCAATCGCACTATCTTGGATATTCTGGATGCACAGCAGGAATTGCTGCGCGCGCAGGTGCAATTGGTGACAGCGCGGCGCAACGCCTATGTTGCCGGATTCTCCCTGCTTGCAGCGATGGGCAAGGCAGAAGCGCGCGATCTCGGGCTTGGCGATGAAGGCGTGCTTTATGACCCGGCGGAAAATTATGGCCGGGTGGAAAACATTATCTGGGACTGGCAGCGCGATCCCGATCCTGTCGTTCAAAGCTCACGCACCGTTGACATACCGGCGCCAGACGGGGAAATCCCTGTTACGGATTTCACGAGTGATTCACCAAACGGTCCAACGGGGGATTGAATGCGGCAAGAAGGCGAACCGTCGGTCGAGGAGATTCTCGAATCGATCAAGCGGGTGATTGAACGGGACAGCCGCGATGCTGTTCAGTCTGTTGCTCGGCGGGCGCCTGAAGCCAGTGCATTCCCGATGGATCCGGTTGATGATGCAGAGGCGGACGAGATTCTCGACCTTGGCGAAGCAGGACTGCCGCTTTCTGATGACGAGGATGAAGGTCCCGAATCGGAAACGCTGACCAATGTTCATGCAGCTGATGCGATGCGCCAGTCCCTTGCTGCACTCGCCATGCTGTCCGAGCCTCCTGCAAGACCGCAAATCGTTCGCTCCGGAGAAACCTCTCTGGAAGGCATGGTCCGCGAGATGCTTCGTCCAATGCTCGCCCAGTGGCTCGATGCGCATTTGCCTAATATGGTGGAACGGCTGGTAAAGGCCGAAATTGCCCGAATTGCCGGCAAGAAGCGCTGACGCAGGCTGATTTACCGATGGGCACCAGGCCTAAAGAAATCTCCAAGCCTAAAGAAATTTCCAAGGCTGAATCCGCACTCGCCAAAATTGGCGGCGGGGCGATTGATCGTCACATCTTCCTGTGTGGGATTTCCGATAAACAAAAGTGCTGCAAGCGGGACGAAGGCGAGAAGGCCTGGAAATACCTCAAGCGCCGCCTGAAAGAACTGGGGCTTGTCAGTCCGAAAAAGCCCGGCGGCGAAGTCATCATGCGCACCAAGGCCGATTGCCTGCAGATTTGTGAAGCCGGGCCGATCGCTGTGGTTTGGCCAGACCGTGTCTGGTATCATTCATGCAATGAAGACGTGCTTGAACGGATAATTCAGGAACATCTGATTGGCGGAAATCCGGTGGCCGATTTCCGTCTTTATCCGCAGGCCTAGTCGCGCTTGCGCCAATCCGTCTGGGGATTGCTCGGGCCCAGATCATCAAGCGAATTGTCGACCGATTCATCATGGCCGGTGCCGCTGGACAGAAACACCAAACCCATCAGCGCACTCATCAACAACATCGAAAATCCGATGCCAAGAGCCGTTGCAATGAAGAAGTGAGGAGAGACATCCTCCACTTCCTTGTAAATAATCACCATGGCGATGATCACCACACCCATGGTGAGACCGAACATGAATCGCATCAATCGCTTGTAACGCGCCCAGGCGAAAGCTGCGTTTTCAGGATCGTCGAGAGGTGAAGGGCGTGCCATAAGCATTGCTAATGAACGTCAGCGACTTGTCTGGCAACGGTACTTGGTCTGTGATTTGCCGGGACTCGGCATTTCGTGGCACAATCCCGGGGCTCGGCGGATAGATCGGCATGGTTTCGCGATGAACAGGGGAGAAGCGCTATGACAATTAAAAGCCTGATGGAGGGCCAGACCCACAAAGTTGTCTCCTGCTCGCCAGACGACAGCTTTCAACACGGCGCCGCCTTGATGGCCGAATACCGTATCGGCGCATTGCCGGTGATGGAAGGCGAGCGGGTCGTCGGAGTCTTTTCCGAACGCGACGTGCTGTATTGCGTGGCGAAGGAAGGCGGCGAAGTCCTGAACCGCAGAATCAGCGAAGTCATGACGTCGCCCGCTATCACCATTACCACGGATGAAAGGATCCTGACCGCGCTTTCCATGATGACCCGGCGCCGGATTCGTCACCTTCCCGTGGTGGACGGCGACACAATGATCGGGTTCGTTTCCATCGGCGATCTGGTGAAATACCGGATGGACCGGATCGAGGAAGAGGCGCAGGCGATGCGCGAATATATAACGACTGCTTGAGCAAGCGCGCGCCGCACCCTACATTGCTGTCATGGCCAATTCTCTCACTCTAAGCCCCGCCGCAGCGACGCGTATTGCGAAAATCGCCGAAAAGCAGGGCAAGCCCGCTGTTTTGCGGCTTTCTGTCGAAGGCGGTGGCTGTTCCGGCTTCCAGTACAAATTCGACTTGGGGGAGCCAGAGGCAGAGGATGTGATCAGTGAAACCGGCGATGTGAAGCTGGTGGTCGATCCTGTCAGCCTAGATCTGGTGGCCGGAAGCACTGTTGATTTTGTTGAATCACTGGGCGGCGCGGCATTCAGGGTCGAAAACCCGAACGCTGCTGCTGGTTGTGGTTGCGGTTCTTCGTTCGGCATCTAAGGTCCGCTGATGCGGATCGCCAGTTTCAACATCAACGGTATCAAGGCGCGGCTGCCGCGCCTGAAAGAATGGCTGGTGGAAACCCGCCCTGCTGTCGCCTGCCTGCAGGAAATCAAAACGCAGGACGAAGGTTTTCCCGAAGCTGAATTTACCGACATCGGCTATCATGCCATCTGGCACGGGCAAAAAAGCTTCAACGGTGTCGCTATCCTGACCGATGGTGAGGCGGCGCAGGACCCTTCCAAAGGTTTGCCGGGCGATCCGGATGATGAGCAGGCGCGTTTTATCGAATGCACCTTTCGCGGCGTACGGGTGATCAATCTATACCTGCCCAACGGCAATCCGCAGCCGGGGCCGAAGTTCGATTACAAGCTGGCATGGATGAAGCGGCTGCGGGCGCGCTTGCTTGATTTGCGGGACCGTGAAATTCCCGCTGTGGTGGTGGGCGATTTCAATGTCATCCCGGAAGACCGCGACGTGTGGTCTGTAAACGCCATGGCCAACGATGCGCTGATGCAGCCCGAATCGCGTGCCGCCTATTCGCGTATCCTCAACGATGGTTGGACAGATGCGCTGGGCACGCTCAATCCGCGCGGCGGCGTGTGGACATATTGGGATTATCAGGCCGGTGCCTGGCAGCGTGACCACGGCTTCCGTATCGACCATATGCTGCTGTCACCCGATTGCGCCGACCGGCTGATCGCTGCGGGCGTCGACAAACAGCACCGCGGCCGTGAAAGGGCCAGCGATCACGCCCCAGTCTGGGTCGAAATCAGGGATTAGGTTGCATGTGCGCTCGCCCAGCGGGGCCGAGCGCACAGCACGATCACCGGTAAAAGATGTGGCTGTCGATCTGTGCGCGCATCGTCATACGGCGGGCCCAGCTCGGGCGGACATAATTCGCATGGAAATACAGCGAATCATCGACAGGCGATTCCCACAGATCACGGTGGGCGATGCGGGCAATTGCCTTGGCGCGGTCCCACGCGGCAGATCCGGTATTGGGCTGCGGAATATTGCCTCCGCGCACGAAGGAAAATTGTGAACGCTGGGTGACGACGGAACAATAATCGTCCGGGAAAGTCCGGCTGTCTGCGCGGTTGATGATAACGCGCGCCACGGCCAGCTGGCCATCTAGCGGTTCACCGCGCGATTCGAAATAGACGGCCTGTGCAAGGCACATCAACTCACGCGGCAATTCGCCATCGGTGTCGATAGCGCGAACCAGTTCACGTAAGGATGCTGCGCTTGGCGCTTCGGCTTCTTCCACCACAGTTTCTGCTGGGATGTCCTGCACCACTTCGCTGGCGACAAACCTGACTTGCGGCTGCGCGGCGTTCTGTGATGCCTGAAGTTCGGTCTGGACCGTTTGAGCTTCGTTCAGCTCCGCCCGGTCCTGGGCTATAGCACCGCTGCCTGCGGCTGCGAAAGAGCCGGCGAACAGCAATGTTGCCAGGGCGAATGCCCCGGCACGTTTGGTTGTAATCTTCATTGATCCCGTAAACTCACGGCGGTGAGACTTCTTGCAGGTCTGCGGTTGCGGTGCTTTTTCTTGCGCCGCTCCTTTACCGCTGCCCGTCCAAAGGGAACCTGCAGAATATCTCCCCGACTGCGCGCTGCCGATCACCGCCGCATTGCGGTGCCTGACAACCTACGCTTTCCGGAAAGTTGGGGGTCAGATAGTCGTGGGAGCTTTCAAGTCAATTGTTGCAGTGCACAATTCCGATGAACCGTTCCGCATTTGCGATGTCCAGCTCCAGAATCCAGAGATCGCTGTCCTGACGCTGTCTGCGCGCCAAATATTCGGCAAATTCCTGTGGATTTTCAGTGTCTTGTGACTTGGAAAGCACCCAATCACGCGTCCCGTCCAACTGCGGCATTCTTTCGTATGCGCGCAACTTTGTACCATTTTCGCAGCATATTACGATCAATGTGCCAGCATCGCGCTCACCCTTCGCAATGACTGTCGCGAAGCCACCCTGGGCCTGCACTGCGCGGATCAGGCCGGAAACTTCGAGATGGGCGGGGAGTCTGTCGTCCATCGAATCACCTTGGTTGCCGGTATCCATCGAGCCCTGAAAGCGCGATGTGAGACCGCATGAAGGTGCCGGTGCCGCGCCCGATCTCATCACCGTCTTCGTCGACAAGGTGCGCCTCGGCAATGAAGACACGGCGCTTGCCGCTGATCCATCGGCCTTCGGCCACCACCTTTCCGCCGCGCAGCGGCTTGGTGAAATGCAGGTTAAACCCTGTCGTCAGGAGAAAGCGATCGGAAACCAGTGAATTGGCCGCATAAAAGGCGGCATCATCAAGCATCTTGAAATACATGGTGCCGTGAATCGCACCAGCGGCATGGAAATGCGCCTCCTGCGCTTCGAAAGTGATACGCGCACTGCCTGCACCGGTCACTTCGAGCGCCGAGTGAAACAGGGAATTGATCGGGGCCGAAGCATAAAGCTGCTCCAGAGCGCGGAAATGTGCAGCCTGGCCGTTGTCCGGCATAGGGCTGCTGACGGCCTCAGGCAGCGTCACGGTCCGTCACATTGGTGATGATGCCGTACAGCGCTTCCGCATCGGGAGCATCGCTGAGGGCATCATGCATCCGTTCATCACGCACCATCCGCGACAAGGCGGCCAACGCATGAAGATGGGCCGCACCGCAGTTTTCTGGCGAAAGCAGTCCGATCACCAGATCAACCGGCAGGCCGTCTGCGGCATCGAACGAAACAGGCTTTTCCAGTTTCAACATGGCAGCAATCGGGCGGCGGATACCAGGAATGCGCGCATGTGGTATTGCCACGCCGCGCCCAAAGCCGGTGCTGCCCAGCTTTTCGCGTTCGTCGAGGTTTTCCAGAACCATGTCGCGGTCAAGTTCCCAGGCGGAGCCGAAGATCTGCGCGAGACTGCCAAGAATCTCATCCTTCGACCCAGCGCTGACAATAGCAACAGATTCAGGTTTCAGCGAAAAATTCAGGTCCATCATTCTTGTCACATCACGTCTTCTTGGAAGCCTGCAGCTCTACGATAAGAGGGCTCAGACCGGTGAAAACATCGGTATTCCAATTATTAAGCTATGCCAACCTATGTCGCTGGGAGCGCTCAGGATGGTTCAACCCACCCGATCGAGCCGTCTTCGCGGCGATACACCATATTATGCCGCCCACTTCCAGCATTTTTGAAAAACAGCGCATTGGTGTGCCGCAAATCGAGCAGCATGACAGCATCAGAGACGCTGACTTCCGGAATGTCGATGCGCGTTTCGGCGATCACCGGAGGCGCATCGGCGCTTGCATCCATTTCACTATCGGGCTCTTCCCCGGCGAAAATAGTGTAGGCGGCATCTTCTTCCCGGGCGGCATGGGAGGCCTGCTCATGGTGATCTTTCAGCCGCCGCTTGTAACGACGCAACTGCTTTTCGATCTTGTCGGCCGCCTGATCAAAAGCGACGTGCGCATCTTGCGCCTGTCCGTGACTTTTCAGGATAAGACCGTGATTTACATGGAGGATAATGTCTGCCGCAAAGGCGCTTGCAGGCGCTTTTCCGAAAGTTACCGTGGATGATATTGCGCGGCTGAAATGCTTGTCAACGATGGTGCTGAGACGGTCCGAAGCATGTTCCTGCAAAGCTGCTCCGGTATCGACTTGATGGCCCGACACGCGAATATCCATGAGCGGTAACTCCTTGCTGTTTTGGTTATTGGTCGACTCTATGTGGTGAGCTTACCTCACGAGGTCCAGAGGGGCGAGTCCAAGGTTTCCAGAAAAGCTGCGTGCCGTGCCAGTTCCTCTGCGCTGGCGGCATGAGCGCGAGGTGCACGATATTCACCAGTCTTGGGCCGGAAAACCGCCGTTTCAACCGTATTTTCACCACTGTTGTCGACTGCCAGCTGCAAACCGATCTGCCGGCCGCCGGTCAATTCGACATAAACCTGCGCCAGAAGTTCCGCGTCCAGCAGTGCACCATGCAACACACGGTGCGAGCGATCGACCCCGTAACGCGAGCACAAGGCATCAAGCGAGTGCTTCGCGCCGGGATGGCGGCGCCGGGCAATGGCCAGTGTGTCGACCATCCGGTCATCTCCGATCGAAGCCAGTCCGCAAGCCGCAAGTTCACTGTTGAGGAAACCGAAGTCGAACTGCGCGTTATGCGCAACCAGAGGAGAATCGCCAAGAAAAGCGAGCAATTCCGTAACGCTGTCCCGGAACAGTGGCTTGTCGCTGAGGAATGTGGCGGAAAGCCCGTGCACACGCTCTGCCTCTGCCGGCATGTCGCGTTCGGGATTGTAATAGGCGTGAAAATTCTCGCCCGTCACGACCCGGTTGACCATTTCGATACAGCCGATTTCGACCATGCGATCGCCGGTGGCAGGATCTAGGCCGGTTGTTTCTGTATCGAAGATAATTTCGCGCATATGGCCTTATCGCCTGAAGGGGGTCAGTCGTGCAAGCCGGAGGACAGCTGCTCGACCAGCTCCTCCACCGCCTTTTGTGTTTGCTCGATCACGCCGCTGGTATCGATTACGAAATCCGCACGGGCACGCTTGGCCGCATCGGGCAACTGCAGCGCGAGTATTTGCGCGAACTTTTCTTCTGTCATGCCTTCTCGTCTGAGAACGCGCGCGCGCTGTACCTCTGGCGGCGCGGAAACAACGACGATCTTGTCTACATCCTTTTCGCCGCCCTTTTCGAACAGCAAAGGGATATCGAAGACTACCAGCGGCGAATTGGCGTGGCGATATAGAAATGTCTCGCGCGATTGGGCCACGGCAGGGTGAACAATCACTTCCAGCTTCGCGAGTTCATCCCTGTCGCCGAACACAAGAGCGCCAAGTTTGTCACGGTTGACACCTTCGGGTCCTGTCGAGCCGGGAAACGCGGCCTCGATTTGCGGCAACAACGCGCCGCCAGGGCCCTGCAGCATGCGCACTTCATGATCGGCGTCGAAAACCGGTACACCCAGCGCTTCGAACATGCCGGCAACCGTGCTTTTTCCCATGGCGATAGAGCCAGTGAGGCCGAGTATCAGCGGGCGTTTTTCAGGCGGCTTGTTCATGGTGTCAGGATCTGCCGCAATTCAGCGTCACCATCGTCGCGCGGTGGGGCCTGGCCAAAAAAACGCTCGAACGCGATGGCCGCCTGCCCGATCAACATGGTCAGGCCGTCAATAGTGCGTAGACCTGCTGCTCGGGCTGCCTGCAGCAGCGGCGTATCTACTGGATGCGTCACAATATCATACACCACGCTGCCTGGCGGGACGTGGCTGAAATCAAGAGCAAGCGGCGGCTGGCCTTCCATGCCAAGCGGACTGGCGTTGACGATCAGATCAAGGCAGCCCTCGCGGTCGTCGAAGGTAAAATCGGTTGGTTCGGCAAAATGATCCAGCGGGGCGACATGATGTTCCCCCTCGGGATCAATTTCATCCAGCAAAGCCTGCGCCTTTTCCGGATTGCGGCCTGCAAGAACCAGTGTGAAGCCATTTTCCGCCAGCCCGGCCACAACCGCGCGCGCCGCGCCGCCGGTTCCGATAATGCGCGCCATGCGGAAAAAGTGCTTCTGGGCCAGAGCATTTGCCAGCGGCTCCAGAAAGCCCCCTACATCCGTGTTGGTCCCGATCAGCGCGCCATTGTGTCGCCGCGTAACCGTGTTGACGGCACCGACGAGCTCTGCCCCGATTTCGAGGCGATCGAGGAAAGGCATCACCGCTTGTTTGTGCGGCATAGTGATATTGCAACCTCGCCAATCCGGATCATTGCGGCGGGAAGCGATGTAGCCTTCCAGTTCTTCCGGTGTGACGTGGCATTTGCGATATTCGGCATCCAGACCAAGTTTCTTGATCCAATAACCGTGAATTGCCGGCGATTTGGATTGCGCGATCGGGTCGCCGATGACTTCTGCGTAAGGTGTGGTCATGACCGAAGCTCTCCCAGATCACGAAGCGCTCCAAGCACTGGCAGCAGGGGCATGCCCAGCACAGTAAAATGATCGCCTTCGATGGCGTCGAACAATTGCACGCCCAGCGCCTCTATACGGAATACACCAACGCAGTAACTGACCTCCGGCCATTCACGGTCGAGATATCCGGCAATGAAATCATCCGAAAGATTGCGGATATGCAACCGGGCTACTGCGGTGTGGCTCCAGACCACCGCCCCATTCCTTGCAAGCGCAGCTGCCGAATGCAGTTCCATGATCTTACCCGAGAAAAAGCGCAAATGTGCCACCGCGTCGGCGTGGCTGGATGGTTTATCAAAGCGGCGGCCATCGACCACCACCAATGAATCGCTTCCGAGCACGGGCTTCACCGGCTCCGCAACTGCCAGAGCCTTGGCCTCTGCAAGCGCTAGCGCAATCTCTGCCGGAGGCGCACTTTGCATCGCCGCTTCGATCGCCCGTTCATCGAGATTTGCGGGCCGCGCCTCGAACGCAACGCCCGCATCGCGCAGCATGGCCTGGCGCGATGAGGACTTGGACGCCAAAACGATCATAGCGGGCCGGTCATATTGGTTTTGGTCCGGTTTGCGGCAAGCGATCGCGGCCTTCGCGTTCCTGGTGCAGCCGGATCACCGCGGCAGCCGTTTCTTCGATTGAGCGGCGTGTTACGTCGATCACTGGCCAGCCATTGTCGGCAAACATGCGCCGCGCAAAGCCGACTTCAGTCTTGACCCGCTCTCCATCGACATAGTCCGTCTCTGTTTTTTCGTTGAGTGACAGCAATCTGTTGCGGCGGATCTGCACGAGCCGGGCTGGGGCAGTGGTCAGGCCGACAACCATGGGGTGCTGAAGGCGGAACAGGTGATCTGGCGGCGGGCTTTCCACCACCAGCGGGATATTGGCGACCTTATAACCGCGATTGGCGAGATAGATGCTGGTCGGCGTTTTGGACGTACGAGACACGCCTGCCAGTACGATATCTGCCTCCTCCCAATTGTCCCATCCTATGCCGTCGTCATGGGCAATGGTGAACTGGATGGCATCGACGCGCGCAAAATATGCCTCGTCCATCGCGTGCTGTCTTCCTGGACGACCCTTGGCTTCCTGCCCCAGCCGCTCTTCCAACGCTTCCGTTATGGCATCAAGCGCATCAACATGCTTGAGCCCGAGCGAACGGCACCGTTCTTCCAGCCGCTCGCGAATATCTTCATTCACCAGTGTATAGAGGACAAGGCCTGGATTGGCCTTGAACTCGTTCAGGATGCGATCAAGATGCTGGCGGGAACGGACCATGGGCCAAAAATGGCGCACGACATCGCTATCCTCGAACTGTGCGAGCGCCGCCTTGGCGATCATTTCGAGAGTTTCGCCGGTCGAGTCCGACAGCAGATGAAGGTGAAGTCGCGCCATGTGGATAGATAGGCGTATAAACCACGGGAGAGAAAGGCGGACAAGTCAGGGATGAAATTCTGTCCCCGCTGACAGCTGATTCGTGAGCAGGGAAATACCCCGATGCATGTTTATTTTGCGAAGCTGTGGGTAGCGTGGAGAAGGATCGCTTGACGCGGGCAACCAACGAGTCGAAGCCCTTGCATCATCAGGTTTGAGCGGCATAACTCGGGTGATCCACCGGTGTCCCCGTAATCCACAGGCCCATAAACAACATCATTTCTATAAATATAATTATTATATTGGATTGGACTCTCTCTTAATGCCCGGACCTCTTCTCGAAAATTTGCGCGGAACACGAACGGAGCAGCGGCCAGTATGGCTGATGCGTCAGGCTGGACGTTACCTTCCGGAATATCGTGAATTGCGGAGCGAAAAGGGCGGCTTTCTGGAGCTTGTTTACGATAGCGAAGCTGCATCGGAGGTTACGCTGCAGCCCATCCGCCGGTTCGGTTTTGATGGCGCGATCCTGTTTTCCGATATCCTGATTGTTCCCCATGCCCTCGGGATGGATCTGTGGTTCGAAGCTGGCGAAGGCCCGCGACTTGCACCGCCACTGATCGACGGTGCCTGGCAAAAGCTGGAAAAAGCGTTTCACCATTTCGATCCGGTTTACCGTACGGTTGAACTGACCAAAGCCCAGCTTTCGAACGATGTGACAATGCTGGGCTTCATCGGTTCTCCGTGGACGGTGGCGACCTACATGGTTGCAGGGCAGGGGTCGAAGGATCAAGGGGCAGCACGGGCCCTGGCGTGGCGCGATCCAGAAGCATTCCAGTCGCTGGTCGATGCGATCGAGGCCGCGAGCCTCGAATATCTTATCGGCCAGATTGATGCAGGCGCGGAAGCGGTGCAATTGTTCGACAGCTGGGCAGGTTCACTCAGTCCATCTCAGTTTGAACGCTGGGTCATTGCTCCCAATGCCCGGATTGCTGCGGCCATTCATGAAGCACGGCCGGGCATACCTGTGATTGGCTTTCCGAAGGGCGCTGAATCAAAGCTGCCTGCTTATGCCAGGGAGACCGGCGTGGATGCCGTTGGCATTGATGAGACGACGGATCCGGTATGGATAGCCTCTCAGCTGCCTTCTGGCATGCCTGTGCAGGGCAATCTTGATCCGATGCTCCTACTGGCAGGCGGGAAGGAGCTTGATGCACAGGTTGGGCAGATTTGTGATGCTTTCGCTGATCGGCCGCATGTTTTCAATCTGGGTCATGGTATCGACAAGAATACGCCGATTGCCCACGTCGAACACCTGTTGAAGGTCTTGCGCGGTTGATGCGCAATTCTTCGGGGGTGACGCGGTCATGCTGCTGCCCTAAACACCGGCGATGCAGGAATTTCTCCAAATGATCTATTTCTGGCTCAAAGCTGGCCATATCATCTTCGTGATCTTCTGGATGGCGGGGTTGTTCATGCTGCCGCGCCTGTTTGTTTATCATCAGGAAGCTCCCGAAGGCTCGGAAGAAGCAGAAAAATTCGTCGATCGCGAAAAGAAGCTGCTCAAGATCATCCTGCTGCCATCGATTATTGTCGTGTGGGCACTCGGGCTGGCGCTGTTAGGCACGGGAATGGTTCCGCTAGGCGGCTGGTTCCATCTCAAACTGCTGATTGTACTGATCCTTTCAGGCTATCACGGCTATCTTTCCGTTTACGCCAAGAAACTGGCACGCGGAGAACGGCCAATGACAGGCAAGCAGCTGCGTCTGTTCAATGAAGTGCCTGGAATTGCCGTGGCAATCATCGTTATACTGGTGGTCGTAAAGCCCTTCTGACGCCGACCCGGCTGATCCTGGTTTGCAAAAACTTTAGGCGCGCACCATATTTCCAGAATTGACCGCAACAGGCATTGCCCATATTGCGGCTCACACACCCGGCATAAGGTCGCGATCAATAGCGACGGGTCTGCTTTCTCCAAGCCCAAATGGCCCGCCGGCATCCCAGTTAAAACGGAATACAAACACAATGCATTTGAAAGAATTGAAAGAGCGGACTCCGGCAGAGCTGGTCTCGATGGCTGAAGAGCTGGGCGTCGAAGGCGCCTCGACCATGCGCCGACAGGATCTGATGTTCGCAATCCTGAAAGAGGTTGCGGACGATGGCGAGGAAATCCTCGGCATCGGTACGATCGAAGTGCTGCAGGACGGCTTTGGCTTCCTCCGTAGTCCGGAAGCGAACTATCTCGCCGGGCCGGACGATATTTACGTCTCACCCAATCAGGTCCGCAAGATGGGCCTGCGGACAGGCGATACCGTGGAAGGTGAAATCCGCGCACCCAAGGACGGCGAGCGTTACTTTGCGCTGACCAAGCTGCTCAAGGTCAATTACGACGATCCCGATGCCGTTCGCCACCGTACCAATTTTGACAATCTGACGCCGCTTTACCCGGACGAACGACTGAATCTCGACACCAAGGACCCGACTGTCCTCGACAAGTCGGCGCGTGTAATCGATCTGATCAGCCCGCAGGGCAAGGGCCAGCGCGCGCTCATCGTGGCGCCGCCGCGCACGGGTAAGACAGTGCTGCTGCAGAATATGGCCAAGGCCATCACGGACAATCACCCTGAAGTGATTCTGTTGGTGCTTCTGGTCGACGAACGGCCGGAAGAAGTCACCGACATGCAGCGGAGCGTGAAAGGGGAGGTGATATCCTCAACCTTCGATGAACCTGCGACACGCCACGTTCAAGTCGCTGAAATGGTGATTGAAAAGGCGAAACGCCTGGTCGAACACAAGCGCGATGTCGTGATTTTGCTCGATTCTATCACTCGCCTTGGCCGCGCTTACAACACCGTTGTCCCAAGCTCTGGTAAGGTGCTGACCGGCGGTGTCGATGCGAACGCACTGCAACGCCCGAAGCGTTTCTTCGGTGCCGCACGTAACATCGAAGAGGGCGGATCGCTGTCCATCATCGCAACCGCGCTAATCGATACAGGCAGCCGTATGGATGAAGTCATCTTCGAAGAGTTCAAAGGCACCGGTAACAGCGAGATCGTTCTGGACCGCAAGGTCGCGGACAAGCGGATCTTCCCGGCCCTGGATGTCGGCAAATCCGGCACCCGCAAGGAAGAGCTGCTGGTCGACAAGGAACAGCTCAGCAAGATGTGGGTCCTGCGCCGCATCCTGATGCAAATGGGCACTATCGATTCAATGGAATTCCTGCTCGACAAGATGAAGGATTCCAAGACGAACGAAGATTTCTTTGCAACGATGAACCAGTAACGAGAAATGCCATCCGCGAGGCTGCTGGCCTTTGCGGATGGCCTTTTCGACAGCAAATCTTCGCATTAAGCATCTGATTAACATAGATTGATTTTGAAACTAAGATTGCAGCGTACCTCTTGCGCGCATCAGGAATCGCGATATGAGGCTGGTCGATTCTTCACAAATGAACGGCAAGTTGAGAGGCGCCGACCATGCATCAGGTACTCTACATCAGCACCGCGCCCAATCTGTCAGACGATGCTGTCAAATCCATCTTGAAACAGTCGCAGCGCAACAATCCGCAGCATGAAATCACCGGGTTCCTGTTGTATAACGGGCGTAATTTCATGCAATTGCTTGAAGGCGAAGACGCACATCTTACCGCTTTGTTACGCAAGCTTTCAGTCGACGTACGCCATACCGGCATCGTAAGGCTAGCGCATGAAAACGTCCGCGGCCGTATTTGCCCTGACTGGTCAATGGAGCATTTGCGGCTCGCTGAATCTCCAAAAGAGCGTCAGGTGCGCTTGTCCCAGCGTCTTCCAGCAAGCCTGAGCCACGATTTGCACCGAATGGTGATGAACTTCGCGTCGCTTAACTAGGCAAGATTCTCTGCAAAGAATTCGGCAGTCCGGCTGTCTGCCAGATTGGCCGCATCTTCGCTCCGCCGTTTGCCGAATTCGGTTGCAAATCCGTGGTCCAGGCCAGCGTAGTCATGCAGCGTTACCTTCGGGTCAGGATCAAGCGCATCATGCATGGCCTTCTGAACTTCCGGGCCAACAAATCCGTCCTTAGTGGGGATATGGAGCATCAGGGGGTGCGCGATCGCGTCCTTCTCGCGTAGCAGGCTGTCCAACCCCACGGCGTAATAGCCAACGCTGGCATCTATGTCGGTCCGGGCGGCAGTCATGTAGGCGAGCCTTCCGCCCAAACAGTAGCCAACAGCGCCAACCTTGCCCGTTTGCGTAAGATCGCGGGCATATTTGATGGTCGCCTCAATGTCGCGAATACCGGCATCCTGATTGAATTTCCCCATGAGATCGAGCGCCTTCTGAAATTCAGGTTCGATATCGGGATCAAGTTCAACACCCTCATGCATTCGCCAAAACAAATCTGGTGCGATCGCGAGATAGCCAGCTTCAGCCAGTCTATCGCATTTGCGCCGGATCCCGGCGTTCACTCCGAAGATTTCCTGAATCACGATGATAGCCGACTTCGGTTGCCCAACTGGCCGCGCGATATAAGCATTGAAGGCGCCATCGCCGGAAAGGGTGGTAATGCGGACTGTCTCGGTCATATAGGTCTCTCAGGCAGATGTGATACTGTGTGGTTTACCTACGCAGCAAAGCAGAAAAGGTGTCCGCAAGATGAAGGTTCATATCGAAATCGACTGCACTCCTGACGAGGCGCGCCAATTCATGGGTCTGCCGGATGTAGAACAGGCTAACGCCATCTATGTCGATGCAATCGCCAAGGCGATGAAAGGTGTTTCCAGCGCCGATCAGCTTGAACAATATGCGGCCCAGCTTGCTCCAATGGGGCAGATGGGCATGAAGATGTTCCAGAATTTCATGGAAAGTGCGAACAAGGGCGTGTCCGGCTCCCGGCCAACGCGAAACAAGTCCTCGGACGACTAAAGCACTGATTATGGAAACGATTTTCGCACTTTCCAGCGGTATGCCGCCTGCGGGAATCGGTGTTATCAGGATTACCGGGCCGCAAGTTCGTGCAGCCTTACTGGCAGTGACGGGCCGGGTTCCGGAGACGCGAAGAGCGACGCGGGCGATCTTCAGAAATAATGCTGGCGACCGGCTTGATGATGGTTTGACCCTGTTTTTTGCTGGGCCGAACTCGGTAACGGGCGAGGATTTGGCAGAGTTTCATTGCCATGGTGGTCGCGCTGTTATTGCCGCTGTAGAACAGGCGCTTGGCGCTGTCCCGGAGTGCCGCCGCGCGGAGCCCGGGGAATTTACCCGCCGGGCTTTTGCAAACGGCCGAATCGACCTTGCCGAGGCGGAGGGGTTGGCTGATCTTCTATCCGCGGAGACCGAGATTCAGCGGCGCAGTGCGGTTCAGATGGCAAGTGGTGCCCTGTCACGTCAAGTTGAGGCCTGGCGAGAGCAATTGCTGATCTTTTCCGCCCAAGTTGAGGCCGTCCTTGATTTCGATGATGAGGATGATGTTTCTTCACTGCCGGAGAGTTTCTCCGCCGGAGTGAACACATTATTGGAGGAGGTCACTTCGGCCCTTGAGGCCCCCCATGCCGAAGTGCTGCGCGAAGGGTACCGTGTTGCGCTCGCCGGCCCTCCCAATGCAGGCAAATCGACCTTGTTCAACGCTCTTACAGATAGTGAGGCCGCCATTACGGCGGAGTTGGCCGGGACTACGCGTGATGTGCTTACGCAATCCGTTGCGCTTGGGGGTATCCCTTTTACCTTAGTTGATATGGCGGGCCTGCGCACGCCCGGTGTCGATCAGATTGAGGCAATCGGAATTGCGCGAGCAGGGGATGAAATCGCTCGCGCTGACCTTGTATTGTGGCTTGGTGCCTCGGGTGAAGGCCCTGCAGATTGTTGGGAAATCGATGCCCAGTGTGATCGTGAGGATCGGCCTGCAAAGCCGCTTTCGCAGCACAGTGTTTCCGCTCTGACGGGAGAAGGGCTGGCAGAGCTCCGCCAAGCTCTTATCGACCATGCCCGCCACGCGATGCCGATGCCGGGTGTTGCCGCACTTAATGCGCGGCAGAGAGATCGGCTGGCTGAAGCCGTCTCGGGGCTGGCAGGTGCCGCACATGAAGGCGATCCACTTCTCGTTGCAGAGAGGCTGCGCCAGGCCCGGCTTGCATTTGATGCCCTTACCGGGCGTGCCTCGACCGAGGACGTTCTGGACGCGCTGTTTGGCCGGTTCTGCATCGGTAAGTAAAATGTTTCACGTGGAACATGCACCAATCGCCGTTACGGCTTTGACCGGGGCGCATTAGAGCAGTATCGGGCGGACCATGGCGCAATTCGATGTCATTGTTGTGGGAGGAGGGCACGCGGGTTGTGAAGGTGCAGCTGTTGCCGCCCGCATGGGAGCGCGCACAGCGCTCATAACTTTTGATACAGCCAAACTGGGCGCGATGAGCTGCAATCCAGCAATCGGCGGCTTGGGCAAGGGCCATTTGGTTCGTGAAGTGGATGCCTTTGATGGCTTGCTCGGTCGTGCTGCCGATGCCGCGGCCATCCACTACAGGATGCTCAACAGATCCAAGGGCAGCGCTGTCCATGGACCGCGTGTCCAGGCAGACAGAAATTTGTTTCGCTCGAGCGTGCAGGCGATGCTTTCCCACCTTTCATGTCTTACCGTGATAGAAGGCGAGGCTTCTGAACTGATCTTCTCTGGCGACCGTGTGACTGGCGTGCGTCTGGGTGACGGGGGTGAAGTTCACGGCAAGTCAGTGGTACTGTGCACCGGCACATTCCTTGGTGGGACGCTATTCCGCGGTGAGGAGCGCTTCGAGGGTGGGAGGATCGGAGAAGATTCAGCCAAGCTGTTGGCGGAGCAATTACGCCATGCCGATCTGCCACTGGCACGTCTGAAAACCGGAACACCGCCCAGGCTCGATGGGCGTACGATTGATTGGGCGGCCCTGGCTGAACAGCCATCAGATGACGATCCGTGGACAATGTCACCGCTGACCAAAGGGCGTGCGAACCCGCAGATATTCTGTGCGATCACGCGCACCAATCCGGCTTCTCACGCTATCATTGCTGATAATCTTGATCGCTCCCCATTGTTCAGCGGGGCAATTGGTGCGGCAGGACCGCGTTATTGCCCTTCGATTGAGGACAAAATCCATCGCTTTGCGGACCGTGATGGGCACCAGGTATTCCTGGAGCCAGAGGGCCTCGACACACATCTGGTCTATCCCAACGGCATCAGCACATCATTACCGGTGGATGTCCAACTTGCGATGCTGCGCACGATGGACGGGCTAGAGCATGTTGTGATGGAGGTGCCGGGCTATGCGGTCGAGTATGACCATATAGATCCGCGTGCGCTCTCTGCCGATTTGCAGCTTAAGGCAATGCCGGGCCTTTATTGTGCAGGCCAAATCAATGGCACAACGGGATATGAAGAAGCCGCTGCGCAGGGACTGATTGCCGGCATGAATGCTGCATGCGTCGCGCTGGACCGAGCGCCTCCGGCTCTAGACCGGGCGAATTCCTATATGGCCGTTATGGTCGATGATCTCACCCTTCACGGTGTGAGTGAACCCTACAGGATGCTGACGGCAAGGGCAGAATACCGTTTGCGCCTGCGCGCAAACAACGCTTCTACCCGCCTGACACCGATTGCCATCGAAGTGGGCTGCGTTGCCCCTGACCGCGCGCAATGGTTTGGTCAGCGCATTGACGAGGGCTCCACGTGGAACGCCGCGCTCGAAAGGCAGGTTGCTGCGACCGAACTGCATGATGGCGGGCTGCAGGTAAGGCGCGATGGTGGCCGCAAGAGCTTGCGTGAGTGGTTGACGCTACCCGATGTAAATCTTGGCTCGCTAAAACCCTGGTTACCGCTTGAGTGTGATCCCGGAAGTGAGATGGCTGACGAATTGACTGAAGATGCGACCTATGCGCCCTATCTCGCTCGTCAGGATGCCGAATTGCGAGATCTGCGTAGCGGAGAAGGGCTAACACTCGGCGAAAGCTTTCCCTACGCTGAGGTGCCGGGGCTATCCAATGAGATGGTGGAGCGCCTGAGCGCGGCGCGCCCAAGCAATTTGGCTGCGGCTGGCCGCGTGCGGGGGATTACTCCAACTGCACTTGCGGCATTGCTGGTCCATGCGAAACGCCGTAATCGCGCAGCATGATTGAAACCGAAGAACAAGCCAGAGCCTTTTGCGCCGAACGCTGTGATCCACCTGCGATGGAGCGACTGGATCGCTTTATCACCCTCCTCGCAGAAGAGAATGAGCGGCAAAATCTCGTTTCTTCGGGAAGCTTGCAATCGGTCTGGCAGCGGCACCTTGCTGACAGCCTTCAGCTTCTTGACCATGTTCCACGTGAAACATCGCCTTGGCTTGATCTGGGTTCAGGGGCAGGGCTTCCCGGGCTGGTGTTGGCCATCGCACGGCCTGACGTACACATTGATCTCGTCGAATCACGGCGCAAGCGAGTGGAATGGCTTAGTCACATCAAGGCCGAATTAAATTTGAACAATTGCATGGTTCACGGCGGTCGGCTCGAACTTGTGGAAACGATGGAAACAGCTGTTATCACAGCGCGTGCTTTCGCACCGCTCGCTAAATTGCTGCAGTTATCCGCGCGGTTTTCCACACGCTCTACCGTTTGGCTGTTGCCGAAAGGGCGTTCGGGGGCGCAAGAATTGGCAGAGCAGCCCGAACGGATTCGCGCGATGTTCCACGTGGAACAATCTATTACGGATTCCGAGGCGGGTATACTTGTCGGCACAGGGAGGCCAGCACTGAAATGATCGTTATCGCGATAGCCAATCAGAAGGGCGGGGTGGGCAAAACCACCACTGCCATCAACACCGCAACGGCCATGGCAGCGAGCGGTTGGCGTACATTGTTGGTGGATCTCGACCCGCAGGGTAATGCTTCCACCGGCATAGGCGTTGCCGCAGCGAATCGCGATTTTTCAAGCTACGATGTGCTGGTTGATCAGGTTGCGCTTGATCATTGCATTATGCGCTCCACAATCCCTGGGCTAGATCTTTTGCCTGCCACGGTGGATTTGAGCGGGGCCGAGGTGGAATTGGTCGGCGTTGAAAATCGCTCGCACCGGTTGCGCGATGCCTTCGCCGATCACAAGGGGCATGATGTCTGCTTTATCGATTGTCCGCCTTCTCTGGGCTTGCTGACGCTCAATGCGCTTTGCGCCGCTGACACCTTGCTTGTGCCGCTGCAATGCGAATTTTTTGCGTTGGAGGGCCTCAGCCAGCTTTTGCAGACAGTTGAGCAGGTGCAACAGCGCTTCAACCCCGATCTGGGTATTGTCGGGGTTGCCCTGACCATGTTCGATCGCCGTAACCGCTTGACGGACCAGGTAGCCGATGATGTGCGTGAATGTTTGGGAGACCTTGTGTTTGATGCCGTGATTCCGCGCAATGTGCGCCTATCCGAAGCACCCAGCCATGGTCTTCCCGCGCTGGTTTACGATCACTCCTGCACTGGCAGCAAAGCCTATATGGCGCTCGCAAGAGAGCTGATCGGCAGGCTGCCGGCACAGCAGGTGGCGGCATGAGCGAGAAGAGCTCCGCCAAGCCGGAAAGCGCGCCAACGCCGCCGATTGCGTCGAATCGACGTAAATTGGGCAAGGGTCTGGGAGCTTTGATGGGTGAGGCACGGCGTGAAGAACCGCTGGTCGCCCGGCGCCCTCTTTCAAGCTCTGGTGGCGCCAAAGGGCAAGATACTGTCCGAACCGATGGTCTTGCGATGCTAGCCATTTCAGACATCGAACCGCATCCCGATCAGCCGCGCCAACATTTCGACGAAGAAGCGCTTGCGGAACTGGCGGCTTCGATTGCGAGCAGGGGTGTGATCCAGCCCGTTATCGTCCGCCCTCAGGCGCGCGGAAAGTATCAGTTGGTGGCGGGAGAGCGCCGCTGGCGCGCCTCGCAGAAGGCGCAATTGCATGAAATTCCAGCGGTAATTCGTGATCTTGAAGATCGTGATGTTATGGCGCTGGCGCTCATCGAGAATATCCAGCGCGAAGATCTCAGCCCAGTTGAAGAAGCGCGGGCCTATCAACGTCTGTCCGAGTTCGAGGATATGACCCAGGCTGAGATTGCAACGCTGGTTGAAAAGTCACGAAGCCATGTCGCGAACCTGCAGCGTATCCTGTCGCTTCCGACCCGTGTGCTCGATCATCTGGAGGCGGGCCGCCTTAGCATGGGCCATGGGCGCGCGCTCATCGGGCTGGATGATGCCGAGCAACTGGCCGAGCAGATCCTTGCCAAGAATCTGTCGGTGCGTGAAACCGAAAAACTGGCCCGCAAGAGTCGCAATGGTGGCGAAACACCTGCACGCCGAACCGCACGTCCTCCACGTGACCCTGCCCAGGATGCCGATATTGCAGCAGTAGAGAATCATCTGGAGGAGTTTCTCGGCCTGCCCGTGAAAATCGCTACAGACGAAGATCCGCGGTCAGGTGCGGTCACTGTGCGTTTCCGCACTCTCGATCAATTAGACCTTATTTGTCAGCGCCTTACAGGCGGCGGTATCTGATTTGCGCGAATGAGTTGCACTGCGCAAGAAGTTGCGCGGCGCAAGTTTTCGTTATTGGCCACACGGCGCGCTGATTCAGCTTAGCGGGGTCAATTTGCCTTCAGGACGCGGAGCAGGGCGCGGAGTAGGGCGAGGACGCGGGCGAGGTGCAGGGCGTTCGATTTCGATCCATTCCTCGGTCACGACTTCGCGGCAAGTCTGGCAATCTTCGTTGTGACGATGGCCATGGCGTCCCTGTGAATGTGTGGCCACCGGCACTAACCTGATTTGCTGGCCATAGCCGAATTCACCGCCGCCAAGTTCATGGCGGCGCAGATATGCATCGCAGTAACGCGTGGCCCAAAGTTCATTGCGGCTCAATTCGCCATCACCGTCACCATCCAGCACAGAACCGATTGCGGCGCCGGCAAGGCCCCCCAGGCCAGCACCGGCCACCGTGCCGAGCAAGCGGTCGCCGCCCGCAATCCGATTGCCCGCAACGCCGCCAACCACTGCGCCCAGCAATCCACCAATCAAGCGACCATTGCGATCCCGGCGGTCTTCATAGCCGCCACCGTCTGCCATCAGATATTGGCAATCGGTAAGCCACTGGTCACGCTCTGCAGCAGTATACGCGAAACGTGGGCCGTTGCCGCGGCCATGTGCCCCATCATGCAAACCATGACGTCCGTGATGCTCGCGCCATCCGTGCCCGTCATGCGATAGCGAGTGGCCCTCTTCACTTACGAAGTGATGGTCGCCCGTAAAGACGCCGTGATACGTGGCATCGATAGTGTGGCCTTGGGCATCAGTATAGGTGCCGGTCCATTCTCCGCGCCAGGTATCTTCACCGCTCCATTCGCCCTCCCAAGCGCCATCATAGCGGCCATCGATCTGTTCCATCTGGCCATGATGCGCTTCGCCGTGATGCCCGTCATGGTGATCATTCTGGGCAAGGGCGGGAACGGAAGTGCCGAGCGCGGCGGCACTGGCAAGAAGTAGGATAGAGCGGCTCGACATCGCGGTAGTTTCCCTCACATGGAGAAGGGCGCACAGCCCAATTAACTCCATATTTACCTTCGAAAGTCGCGGAAAACCAATAGGGCGCTCATTGCTGTCCCGATACGGGGCAATGCGTGGCTACGGGTGAGGCCTCAGATGCGCTCGCCGAGCACCGCAGCGAGCGCTTCGATTCCGGCGCGATCTTCTTCGTCGAAACGCGCGAGTTCGGGACTGTCGAGGTCGATTACCGCGATAACCTGTCCATCACGGATTACAGGCACCACGAGTTCAGACCTGCTGAGCGCGTCGCAGGCGATGTGGCCCGGGAACGCATGCACGTCTTCAACCAACTGTGTTTCACCCTTGGCTGCCGCGCCGCAAACGCCAACGCCTATAGGTATACGGATGCAGGCTGGCCGCCCGATAAACGGCCCCAGCACCAATTCGCCTTCGACCATGCGATAAAAGCCGGTCCAGTTGCAGTCCGGCAGAAATTCACCCAGCAGAGCGGCGACGTTGGCCATGTTGGCAACCCCATCCGGCTCCCCATTGGTCAACGCATCCGCAGCCTCCAGCAAAGCGGCGTAAATCTCGGGCTTGCTGGCCCCTGGAGCAGGTGAGAAGTCATACATGGCAGGGTCTCTAACGCAGGGGCAAAGGCAAATCCATTGCGGCGGCCTTCAGGCTCGCTTATCCAGACGACATGCGCATTCTCAAGAAGATTCTTATCGCCCTGCTGGCCCTGCTCGTTGTTGCCGGGATCGCAATCTGGTTTCTCACCCGGCCCGACGAAGCACAATATGCCTTTGAAGATACCACCGGGACAGATCCGGTTCTGGCAGAACCGGACAAGCAGCTTGTCCCGACTGTTGCCATCGCGAAGCCAATTGGCTGGGGTGATGAAGGCGCACCAACGCCCGGTGAAGGTCTGGTCGTCAACCGGTTTGCAGAAGGGCTGGACCATCCGCGTGTGATTTACACACTCCCCAATGGCGATGTGCTGGTAACCCAGACCAATGCGCCGGAGCGGGAGCTGGCAGGCGGCTGGCTTACCAATTTCGTGGCCGGATTGCTTTTCAGCAAAGCGGGTGCGGGTGATGCATCTCCCAACCAATTGATTTTGCTGCGCGATGCCAATGAAGATGGTGTGGCTGAAGAACGCCATATCCTGCGCGAAGACAATCTCGATTCGCCTTCGGGTATCGCATGGACCGACGGCAATCTGTACATTGCCAACCATGATGCGGTGCTGCGCTTCGATTATGAACTGGGCAGCAACTCCGTGACTGGGACTCCGGAGATTATTGCCGATCTTCCGGCCGCCGGGAATCACTGGATGCGCAATATCATCCTGTCCGCAGACGGTACGCGACTGTTTGTCGCTGTTGGATCGGCGTCGAACATTGGTGAAGGCGGAATGGAGATCGAGGAGGGGCGCGCTGCTATTCACGAGATCAATCTGGCAAGCGGCAATACGCGTATTTTCGGCGCTGGCATGCGCAATCCCAACGGCATGGCTTTCAACCCGTGGACCGGAGAGTTGTGGACCACAGTGAACGAGCGCGACATGCTCGGCAGTGATCTGGTGCCGGATTATATGTCCAACGTGCCTATCGGCGTCCATTACGGCTGGCCGTGGGTCTATTTCAACGATGTGATCGACGAGCGGGTGGAGGCACCGATGCCGCGCTTCCTCACCGAATATACACGCACCCCTCAATATGCCCTTGGGGCGCATGCCGCTGCGCTGGGCTTGGTCTTCACGGAAGAAGGCAGCACAATGGGCAGCGGTTTCGGGCACGGCGCATTTATCGCCCGGCACGGATCATGGAATCGCTATCCGCCCGCAGGTTATGACGTTGTGTTCGTTGAATTTGACGAGCGCGGCAATCCTGTGGGTGAGCCCCGGCAGGTGCTGCAAACTTTCCTGACCAGTGACAATAAAACCTACGGCCGCCCGACATGGGTCGAATGGGACCGGACGGGAGCCCTGCTGGTCAGCGACGATACCGGAAACATCATCTGGCGCGTTACTGCACCAAATGCCGAGGGGACCGCAGCGATCCAGCGCAACAGCGGCGAAAGGCTGCCGCCGCTCCGCGAATTGCGGGGCGATCCAAGACGTGCCTTCGAAGAAGGGGCGATCTCGCCCGAAGACATCATGTAAACCGGAACCTGCGCGTGGCCGATTAAAGCTGTATGCCTGCCCGGCCAGCGAGTTCAGTGATGAAGTGCCACGCGATTCGGCCCGAACGCGCGCCGCGCCGCCTGGCCCATTCGAGTGCCTCTGCCTCGTTCAGTTCCAGCCCGTATTCGTCGGCATAGCCGTGCACAATATCAAGATAATCGCTCTGACTGGCATTGTGAAAGCCAAGTGCCAGCCCGAAGCGGTCTGCGAGTGCCAGATTATCGTCCACACTGTCGCGTGGATTGATCGGGTCGTCCTGTTCGCTGGCATGCCGGGAAAGGATAGCGCGCCGGTTCGAAGTGACTGCCAGCCTTACATTGCAGGGCCGCGCTTCGACCCCGCCATCCAGCCAGCTGCGCAAATGGCGGGGTGTCGCGTCATCGCCGTCCGAAAAGCCTAAATCGTCTAGGAAGACGAGGAAGTTTCGCGGGATCCCGGCAAGCTGCGCAAATAAGAGGGGCAAGTTCGGCACCGATTCGGGGGCGACCTGTACCAGAGCGATATTTCCGCCATCGGATTGGGCCTGCGCCACGGCTGACCGCAGCAGGGCTGATTTTCCCATCCCGCGCGCACCCCACAAGAGCATGTCATGCGCTGCCACGCCGTTTGCCAGACGGATCATGTTTTCGGTCAGCGTGCGCTTCTGCCGGTCGATCCCGCGCAAGAGACGGAGCGAGGGGGCTTCTATCCCGGACACCGACCGCGCGGCGGACCTATCCCAGATATAAGCCGGCGCGCCCAGCCAATCGGTGTTTACGCTGCCCGTGGCTGTCATCTTTTCCAGCGCCGCAGCGATGCGCCCCAGCAGTTCGGCTTGGTTTTCCATGGCTGCTTTCCCTATAGGCGCATTCTATGAGCAGCAATACGCAGACCATCCTCCACGGCGAAGCGGGCATCGCGGAGGCCGCGCAAATCCTGCGTTCCGGCTGCCTTGTCGCCCTGCCGACGGAAACGGTTTATGGTCTGGCGGCAAGGGCTGACAGTGCGGCGGCTGTCGCGCGGATTTATCGCGCCAAGGGGCGGCCCGAATTCAACCCGCTTATTGTGCATGTTGCCTCGATCGCGATGGCGCGGAAACTGGCGGAATTTGACCCGCGCGCGCAATCGCTGGCGGAACGGTTTTGGCCCGGTCCGCTGACGCTGGTGCTTCCTGCCCGCACCGGATCAGGCATCGCGCCAGCGGTTACGGCAGGATTGCCCACCATCGCGCTGCGTCAGCCAGCTCATCCCATGGCAGCCAAGGTGCTTGATACACTTGGCCTGCCACTGGCGGCGCCATCGGCGAATCGCAGTTACGGCATCAGTCCGACGCAGCCGGACCATGTGCTGGCTTCTCTCGGAAATGATGCGCCGCCAGTGCTGGATGGCGGTCGGTGCGAAGCCGGGCTTGAATCCACGATTGTTGCACTCAGGCAGAATGGCGGTTGGCAATTGCTGCGGCCCGGCCCGGTGAGCGCAGAAGAGCTTACCGTATTGCTTGGCCCCGAAGACGATGCGCGCGGCGCTGCGCTTGTAGAGGCTCCTGGGCAGCTCGAACGCCATTATTCTCCGGGGAAGCCGCTTCATTTGGGCGTGGCTGAATGTGCTGAGGGAAATTTCATGATCGGTTTTGGCGATATTGCAGGTGATACAAACCTGTCAGCAAAGGGCGATCTGGCAGAGGCAGCGGCGCGTCTGTACGAGTGCCTGCACTTGGCTGCTCGCTCCCCGCATGATGAAATCTCCGTCGCCCCCGTTCCTGAATATGGCATGGGCCGCGCTATTAATGACCGTCTGCGGCGCGCGGCTGCGGGTTAATCGCCGCGTTCTCTTTCAACAGGGATTGTCGGGATAATCTCGTTCATTTCACGCCGGATGATCACAGCTTGCTGACACGCGTGGTCATCTCCCGCAAGGCATCGATCTTCCAGCTCGGCGTAGTCACGCTGCAATTCGCCTAAACGCTCCTCCCGCTGGCGAATTTCGCGTCCGCGCGCTCGGTCAGACTCGTCCTGACTTGTAGTTGCCCAATCTGCGACCTGTCCCGCTGCGCGGACAGGCGCGGCCGCGACATCAACCAGAGTGCCCGCCACGCAGCCACCCACGCCAAGCGCGGAAAAGGGTGCAAAGAGCAGGACCGCACGCTGCATTGCGAGGCCTCCGGAATACAAAACGGCTGACGGATTCTCTCCGCCAGCCGTTTTTTGCCTTGTAACTGTCTATGCCGCAACGGATTTACGCTGAAGCGTTCCGGATCAGCTTTCGTTTGCTGCCTCGTCAATGCTCGCTTCGGGCGCATCGTCTGCCGGTTCGCAGACAAGTTCGCCAGAACCGATGGAGTTGAGTTCGCAACTGGCCGTTCCGTAGACACGGATATTGCCCGATCCGCCTATGTTCGCCTCGACCGTCCCGTCTGAGGCGAAGCTTGCATTTCCTGACCCGCCAATATTGATTTCAGCCCACTCTGTGCGAAGGTCGGGCATCATTGCAGAACCATTGCCGCCGATGGTGATTTCCAGCCTGTCTGCGCTGCCCGCTGCGGAAACGCTACCGCTGCCGCCAATGACGATTTCGAGCGATTCAGATTCCAAGGTCCCGACCGTCGCGGAGCCGGAGCCGCCGACTACGATTTCTGCATTGCTGTCCATCGTGTCTGCCGTTATCTGGCCCGAACCGCCTATGGCGATCATGGATGGTGCAGGCATGGTGACATTGATTGTGGCAACGTCACTGTCGCTCCAACTTCCCTCCTCCCGGCCGATGGCCAATGTGCCATCCTCCAGCATGAAGCGAAGACGATCTGCGGCGGCATCGCTGCCTTCAACTTCGATCGTGAATTCATCGCCAGCCGTAATATTCACGGTATCCGAACCGCCCAGTGCCACGCCGATCGGCGCATCACCGCTCATATCCAATTCTGCAAGAGGCACGCCTTCCTCGCCATTGATCGTGACGTCCATCCCATCGCAGCCAGCGAGCCCGGCGGCTGCGGCCAGTGCGATGAAGGGGCCAATCCTTCGAACCATTTTTGCAATACCCATTCCAGTCCTCCTGCTTTGTGTGTTGCTCAGGCAATACACGCATCCTGGCAATCGGGCAAAGTCGCTGGTAGATGAATGGCATCGCTTTGCCGAAACCGCGACCGCGCATGAAAAAGGGCCGCTCGCACATGGCGAACGGCCCTTTTGGACTTCAAACTTGATCAGGCGACCTTAGTCGTCGTCAGAATTTTCGTAATATTGCGGCGCATGCTCTTTGAGCACGTCGAGAATCTTGGTGAGCGCTGTCGGCTCATCAGTTTTCTCCATCGCAGCCAGTTCCCGCGCAAGGCGGCTGGATGCGGCTTCGAAGATCTGCCGTTCGGAATAGCTCTGCTCGGGCTGGTCTTCCGGGCGGAAAAGATCGCGCGTTACCTCTGCGATCAGGACGATTTCGCCGGAATTGATCTTTGCTTCATATTCCTGGGCACGGCGGCTCCACATGGTGCGCTTGACCTTGGGCTTGCCCTTCAGGGTTTCCATGGCTTCCTTCAGGGTCTTGTCGCTGGAAAGCTTGCGCATCCCGATCGCTTCGACCTTGTTGGTCGGTACGCGGAGCGTCATGCGCTCTTTTTCGAAACGCAGCACATAAAGTTCCAGCTGCATGCCGGCGATTTCTTCATTTTGCAGTTCGATGACGCGTCCCACACCGTGCTTGGGGTAGACAACATAATCGCCAACTTCAAAAGCGGTCGCATTCGCGGCCATACGGTATTCCTTTCATTCGCAAATCGCTCGCTTTGGCGTGACAAGAACCGTTCCGCAAACAGACGCGGTCGGTTGTTTTCAAGCCTGTTCGTGAAGCGACGACCTGCTTTCCTAGATGCTGGTCACCCCTGCAGGGTGTACAGTCCACGAAGTATATAGCAGATTCGGGTCATAAATTCCAGTCTGGTGCTGCAGGCGCGAACAGGGGGGCATTTTACGCGCTGAACATCACCGGTATTTGGACTCAAGCACCCGATTGCTAGTCATGGTTGGCTGGTAACATCTTGTGAGAAAACAGCTTTGTCCTTTAGAAGGATGCAAGGAGGCGCGTACGACACTTGCACTCGCCGCGCTGATTGTAGTTTTCCCAGCCGCGCAGGGCTTTTCCCAACTGCTCAGCAATTTTCACGGATAGGCCTACGCCTTCGGCGGAAATTGCCGCATCGGCACATGCGCGCGCTTCCATGGATTCGGAGAATTGCATTGCACCGTTCGGTGCAATGGGCCGAACCGGTAGCCCAAATGGCTCCCGATCCACTGATGCGAAAGCATGCGGCGGAATTCGTCCGCAATGTCGCAGCAATTCTCGCTTCAGCTGGAAACTAGTCGCCTTCGCCCGGTTCTGCCGAGAAGAACTTTTCGAACTTGCCTTCAGCACCCTTGAATTCGTCCGCATCTTCGGGCGGATCTTTCTTTTCGGTGATGTTCGGCCATTCGGCGGAAAATTTCGTATTCAGCTCAAGCCATTTTTCCTGGCCGTCTTCGGTATCCGGCAGGATCGCCTCGGCCGGGCATTCAGGTTCACATACGCCGCAATCGATACATTCCGACGGATTGATGACGAGCATGTTCTCGCCTTCGTAGAAGCAGTCCACAGGGCAGACCTCGACGCAGTCGGTGTATTTGCATTTGATACAGGCGTCGGTGACGACATAAGTCATGGGTACTTAAATCCTTCCTGGTTGCTGCCACTTGCTATGGCGAATGAAACGCCAGCGTCAAGGGAGAGTGCGGTAATGCGACTGTGCCTCTGCCGCAGGACCGCGGCGATCGGGCAGGGCTTCGATGGCAATGACTTTCACCACGCGCCCGATGGGAAGGGTAAGGATATCGACGGGCCCAACACCATGATCACTGCTCGAAACGCGAACCCCGTTGCAGCGGATATGGCCTTAGTCGATCCAGCGCTGCGCCACCGCGCGACTTTTTGAAAAACGCAGGCGGCACAACAGCAGGTCGACCCGCATGTCAGCCTTTCAGCAGATCGGCCAATCCGGCGAGCGCCTTGCTGGTGGCCGGCCCGCTTGCGGGCTTTCTGGGAGCGGGTGGCTTGCGGCGACTTTCCCCGCCTTGCGCGCGATTTGCAGAGGTTGAACCCTTTTCGGGCCTCTTTCCGCTCTGATTGTTGCCACCCTTTTCAGCGGGCTTGCGATTGCCTCCGCGGCGGCGCGGGCGGACGTTCTGCAACGAATCCTTGCGCGGTGCGCGCCATGTCCAGGGCGCCGGTCGCGGCGGGCCAAACATGCTGTCTGCAAGCAAAACCGCCTCTCCCTTGCGAAAGCCAGCGTCCTTCATCAGGGCGAGGAAGTTTTCCGCCGCAAGGCCCATGCTGGTGGCAAGGGCGACATCAACACTGAACCCGCGCGAGCTCTTGTCCTGCGCAGTTTGCGCCTTGGCCCGCTGTTCGTGCGCAGCGCGGAACAGCTTTTCGGCCATATCGATACGAATCGCCTGGTTCCCGGCATTGCGATAACCTGCGGGCAATTGCTTGCCGCCTTCGATCACGGCCTCCATCGCTTCGCGCAGATCGCGACGGTCGACACCAAGCTCGCGCAGGAGCTGGCGCGGAGCGGGTTTGAGCATTGCGGGCATATACACATCGAGCGAACCGATAATGACGCCAAGGCGGCGCAGCAGCGGGCGCTTTTCCTTGGGGACATGCGCCAATCCGGCATCTTCACGCCGCACGGTGCCGCCGCGTTCTGCCAGCGTCAGCAGCAGCGCCCGCACTTCGGTTCCGGTATCGGGATCATTCGCGGCCTCCTCCAGACCGCGCAGAGCAGCAAGCGGTGCCAGTTGCTGCACCAGCCATAACTGCAACGCTTCTTCGAGGCGGGAGCGATGAGCCGGATCCATCTGACCCAGCTCCTTCGCCATCACCAGACGCGGCGCAGCGGCGTATTTGCCTTTTTCCAACGCCGCGACAGTTTGATCACCCCGCATCACTTGCCCACCTGCGATGCGCAGTTCACCCAGTTCTTCACCGATCAGCGTGGCAGCCTTTTGCGCCAGCAAAGAGGGCATGTGCTTTTCTGCCGCCGCCAGCATCAGCTTGCGGTCCTCGGTGCTGGCTGTGTCATCAACCACAAAGCGAAATCCCTCGAGATGGCCAATTGGCTGGCCCTCTACCGTCACCTTACCATCATTTTGCAATTCTACGCGCAAGAGACCTGCATCCTTTCCCATTCCACGCATCAATACAGCGGTTCTTCGATTTACGAAACGTTCGGTCAATTTCTGGTGCAGCGCATCGGACAATTTCGCCTCGGCAGCCCTTGCCCGTGCGGCCATTTCATCGCGGGCGAGTACCCAATCGGGTCGCTGACAAATGTAGGCCCAGCTGCGGATGGCGGAAAGGCGGCCTTGTAGCGTATCGATATCGCCCGCCATATTGCCCAGCTCGCCAATTCTTGCAGCAACAAAGTCCGCGCCGATGTGGCCTTCGCGCAAATCGGCCCATAACCGCGCCACGAAACGCGAATGGCCTTCCGGGCCGAGCTGGCGAAAATCAGGCAATTGGCATACTTCCCAAAAGCGGCGCACACTGTCTGGCTGCGCGATTCCATCCACCACATCGCGCTGTTCGGATAGCCGCTTCAGAACAGCGAGATCGATTGCTTCCGGTGCCGGAGCCAAGCCTTCTTGCCGGGGAGGCGCCTCGAGGTCTCCGATCAGCAGATCAATGCTGTCGAAGCGTGGTTGCGCCTCGCGCCAAAAGAGTTTGGTGACAGGGGCAAAGCGGTGCTGCTCGATCGCAAAGACTTCGTCCTCCGTGAATTCGAGCGGTGATCCCGTGCGCCCCCGCCCACCTCCGGACATTGTGCCGAACGTGCCGTCGGTCTGGTGTCGCCCTGCGCGCCCCGCGATTTGCGCCATTTCCGCAGGGGTCAGCCTTCTTTTGCGTACACCATCGAATTTGGAGAGGGCGGCAAATGCCACATGATGGACATCCAGATTGAGACCCATACCAATCGCGTCCGTCGCGACGATGTAATCAACTTCGCCAGACTGAAACAATTCGACCTGGCGGTTGCGGGTTTGCGGGCTGAGTGCGCCCATTACAACAGCAGCACCGCCGCGAAAGCGCCGCAGCAATTCGGCAACCTGATAAACTTGTTCGACCGAAAAGGCGACGATCGCGCTTCGTGCGGGCAGCCGCGATAGCTTGGTCGATCCGGCATGGCTCAAAGTCGAGAAACGCGGCCTTTCCTCGATCTGCGCTTCTGGCACCAAGGCGCGCACCATCGGCTCCAGAGTGGCGGAGCCGAGCAGCATGGTTTCTTCGCGCCCGCGCGCATTCAGCAGCCGATCGGTGAATATATGCCCGCGTTCCCGGTCAGCGGCGAGCTGCGCTTCATCAAGCGCCAGGAAGGCCTTGCCGCCTTCGTTGCTCCACCCGTTGCGCGGCATTGCTTCGGCGGTGCACAGAAAATATCGCGCGTTCGGCGGTTCGATACGCTCTTCGCCGGTGATCAGTGCGCAGGCCGCCTCCCCCTTGATAGCGCAGACCTTGTCATAAACTTCGCGTGCGAGCAGCCGCAGCGGGAAGCCGATGGCGCCCGACGAATGGCCGCACAACCGCTCAATCGCGAGATGCGTCTTGCCGGTATTGGTCGGGCCAAGCACGGCACGGATTCGGCTGTCGGATGAATGGGCGGAACGGGAAGGCATCACTATCTGCGAATCATGGCCGCACAAGCCGGGATACGCAACCAAAGCATCACTTCACGCAGTTTGTCGCGCTCAGGAGTCGCTTGGTCGTCGTTAAGGCGAAATTTACTTTATCCAGCCAGATTTACGCGCAATCACGGGGCCCGGGACCGGGTCGCACCATCAACAGTCATTTGCAATCGCTGCCCATCGACCACGAAGGAACGCATTTTGTTCAAAGACCGCAAAGGCGAGCAGCAGCAAACGGGAGGCGATTATCCGCCTGCCGAGCTGACGCATGCGCAGGTTTTGAACGACGGGGCGCTTGTGCATAATGTTCTGGATGATGGTGATCAGGGCAATTCCACAGACAGGCCGAGTTCGCGCCGCCGGATTGCCCGGGTAACGTCATTTTCCAGCCGGTACCGCGAATGGCGTATCCGCCTGTCATCGCGGGTGGCATCGGCTGATTGGGCACCGGATCTTGCTGAAGACATCGGTTCGCGGCGGTGGCTGCGGGGTGTGGCAACGCTGCTGTGCCTGTCGGCGGTGGCTGCTGCGGCCTGGCCGGGCTTTTCCTCCGTAGAAGCTGCGCCTGCGATGCGGATCGATGATCGCGTGCGTGATGAATTCCGCAGCCAGATGATCATGCCGCTTGCCCTTGGCGGTGACAGTGGCCGCCGGATGGGCGCGACTTTTGCTGTGGCTGAACTGGATAGCGCGCCCGAACGACCGCGCCTCGATCTGGTAGCTACATTGACGCAGGGCGACGGGTTTGACCGGATGCTTCGCCGGGCAGGCGTCGGCGCCGAAGAGGCGACAAAGATCGCCCGCATGATTGCCGCAGCCATTCCGCTGGCCGATATCGAACCTGGCACCCCTATTGATATTACTCTGGGTCGCCGCATCAACGCGAATGAGCCGCGCCCCGTCGATGCGCTGTCTTTCCGCGCGCGCTTTGACCTGCAACTGGCGGTTGAGCGCCGTAACGGTCAGTTGGTTCTCGATCCGCGCCCGATCATGGTCGATGCGACTCCGCTGCGCGTGCGCGGCACTGTGGGAGACAGCCTGTACCGCTCTGCCCGCGCCGTGGGCGCACCGCCGAGCGCTGTGCAGGAATACCTGCGAACGATAGGCAAGGAACTCAACCTCGATAGCGAGATCAGCGGGACCGATGAATTCGACATGATTATCGATTATCGCCGCGCTGCAACGGGCGAAGTTGAAGTCGGTGACCTGCTGTATGCTGCTGTGATCCGTCAGGACCGGCCGCGAGTGCAGCTGATGCGTTTCGGGCGCGACGGACGATTTTACGATGCAGCTGGCGAAGGCACTATGCGTGAGGGATTGGTCCGCCCCGTGCCCGGTGCTGTCAGTTCGCGTTTTGGCATGCGCCGCCATCCGATCCTTGGTTATCGCCGGATGCACTCCGGCCTCGATTTTCGCGCTCGCAGTGGCACGCCCATTTATGCTGCGACCAACGGAACCGTCGATTTTTCCGGCCGAAATGGCGGTTACGGAAATTTCGTGCGCATTCGTCATGGCGGCGGCCTGTCGACCGGATATGCGCATATGAGCCGTATTTCTGTGCGCAACGGCCAAAGTGTAGAGCGCGGACAGGTGATCGGTTATGTTGGTTCAACCGGCCTCTCCACCGGACCGCACCTGCACTACGAAATGTATCGGAACGGGCAGAAAATTGATCCGGCCTCGGTGGAATTTGTGACCCGTGCACAACTTTCCCAGGAACAGCTTGCGAATTTTCGTCAGCAATTGCTCAGGCTGCAATTGGTCGAAGCCGGCGCGGCGCTCACCGATTTGGCACCCGATCCGAGCATGACTGCGGAGCCGGTTCGCGAAATCGACCGGATCGAGAACCGCCAGCGCGTGAACTAGGCTGCTTTTGCGTGATAGAGGGCTGCGCTGAGGGTGTGGTTGAGGATCGGGCTGCGGACGTGCCGTGTTCGTGCATTGCCCGATTCACGGTTTTCCGGCAGGACATCGACCCATGAACAGAAGTTACCCCAACACACGGCTGCGGCGCACCCGCGCCAACGGCTGGAGCCGCGCCATGGTGCGCGAAAACTTGCTCACCCCGTTAGATCTGATCTGGCCGCTTTTCGTTACCGACGGCAAAGGGGTAGAGGATCCTGTTTCCAGCCTCCCCGGCGTATCGCGCTGGTCGGTCGACGGCATTGCAGCGCGCGCCAAAGAAGCGGTGGAGCTTGGCATCCCGTGCATTGCGCTGTTTCCCAACACGCAGGAGGCCTTACGCACCGACGATGGGGTAGAGGCGCACAATCCTGACAATCTGATGTGCCGCGCGATCAGGGCGGTGAAGGATGCCTGCGGGGAAGATATTGGCGTTCTGACCGATGTCGCACTCGATCCCTATACCACGCATGGGCAGGATGGGCTGGTGAACGATGCCGGCTATGTCGTGAATGACGATACCGTTGCCATGCTGGTCGACCAGGCGATCAATCAGGCAGAGGCGGGCGCGGACATTATCGCTCCGTCGGACATGATGGATGGCCGTGTGCGCGCCATTCGCATGGCGCTGGAAATGGGCGGACACCACAATGTCCAGATCATGGCCTATGCGGCCAAATTTGCCTCTGCCTTTTATGGCCCGTTCCGCGATGCCGTGGGCAGCGGAGACCGGCTGGTGGGCGACAAGAAAACGTATCAGATGGACCCGGCCAATGGCGATGAAGCACTGGCTGAAGTCGCACTGGATATTGCCGAGGGCGCGGACAGCGTGATGGTGAAGCCGGGCCTTGCCTATCTCGATATCATTTACCGCGTGAAGCAGCGCTTTGAAGTGCCGGTGTATGCCTACCAGGTAAGCGGCGAATACGCTCTGATCGAGGCGGGTGCTGCCGCAGGGGCCGGGGACCGCGATGCCTTGCTGATGGAAAAGCTGATTTCATTCAAACGTGCGGGATGTTCCGGCGTTTTGACTTATCACGCACCGATAGCTGCCCGGCTTCTGCATGGCTGATTTCCGTCATGAAACAGAAAGACTGATCCTGCGCGATTGGCACGAGGAGGATTGGGCAGAGCAATGGCGTGTTACCGATACGCCGGCGGTTATGCGCTGGCTGGGCGGCATCATGGGCGAGCATGGCCGCGCCGAGCAGATCGCGCGGATCGAACAATGCAGGGCGGCCCATGGATTTTCTTTCTGGGAGGTCGAGCGCAAGGGCGACGGCGGGCACCTGTCAGGCGAAATGCTGGGTATGTGCGGGCTCAAGCGCGCCAATGCCCCGGGAAGCTCGGTTACAGACACAATGGAAGTGGGTTGGCGCTTTCGCGAGGACGCATGGGGCCATGGATACGCCAAGGAAGCTGCCATTGCCGCGCTCGATTTGGGTTTTACGCGGTTCGGCGCAGATGAGATCGTGGCGCTTACGGTAGATGGCAATGCGCCGAGCTGGGGTCTCATGAAAAAGCTTGGAATGCAACGCCGCGCTGATCTTGACTACACCGATACGCGATATGGCGCGGATCTGAACCCGACCATTGTCTATGCAATTACTGCGGAGGAATGGGGACGCCGTTCCGATGACTAGCTCCATAGCTTCCGGCGCTGCCCCGCGCCGCTGGCTGTTCACGCTCACTATTCTGGCAGGCAGTTTTCTGCTGTTTCTGGTGCAGCCGATGGTTGCGCGCATGGCTTTGCCGCGCCTCGGTGGGGCGCCCAACGTCTGGAACAGCGCGATGCTGGTGTATCAGGCGCTGCTGCTGGGTGGATATGCCTATGCCCATTTCATCGGGCGCTTCTCGCTCGTGCGACAAGGGATGGTCCATATCGCAATCTTGCTGCTGGGCGGTTTGACCTTGCCATTGGCGCTGGCTGAAATCGCACCGCCTGCGCCAGGGTGGGAGGCCTTATGGGTGCCATGGCTGTTCATGCTGACAGTTGGCCCGGCGTTTTTTGCTATTTCTGCGCAAGCCCCGCTGATCCAGCGCTGGTTTGCTGCGCATCCCGATGCCGGCAACCCTTATCCGTTGTATGCTGCATCGAATCTGGGAAGTTTCGCCGGATTGCTGACCTATCCACTTATCGCAGAGCCTTTGCTTTCGATCGGCGCGCAGAGCCTGTACTGGACGTTCGGGTATGCCCTGCTGATCGTATTTGTGATTGCGGCGGTCTTGGCGCGGCGCGGAAGTGATACACCGGTTGTGGCAGCAATGGTTTCAAAAGATGCTGTGACCGCCCACCGCACCTCCTGGAAGACTGTTCTGTTGTGGCTGGCACTGTCGGCCGTTCCTTCGGGCCTGATGCTTTCCACCACGACTTTCCTAACAACAGATATCATGGCGATGCCGCTGCTCTGGGTGATCCCGCTCGGCCTGTATTTGCTCAGCTTCAGCATCGCATTTGCGGAAAAACGCGCAATTGCCGGCATATTCGTGTTTCTCGCACCTGTTGTGCTGCTGGTTGATGGTTCGCTGTCTATGTTCTCTGCCGGACGGGCAGACCTGCTGGCTGCCGTGGCCAGCATCGTGCTATTGTTCGTCACTGCTGTCGCGCTGCATTCGCGGATGTATGAATACAGGCCGCCAGCGTCGGAGCTCACTCGGTTCTATCTCGTGATGTCGCTTGGCGGCGTTTTGGGCGGCTTGTTCACGGCGCTGATCGCGCCGGTTGTGTTTGATTGGACGTGGGAGCACCCGTTGCTGATCCTCGCCGCTGCCGCGTTGTTGCCGCTCGGGCCGTGGAAGCAATTGATCGGAGACCGTTTCAGCAATCCACGAATGGGCTTGATTCTCCTCGGGGCAACGCTGCTCATTGTGTTCAATGGCGCACTAGGCGTGTTCCAGTCCTCATTGGCGCAATCGCAATTGTCGGCGGTGCAATGGGCGGCGTTGCTTGGCATTCTGCTTCTTTCCGTTTTGCTGGCGGCGCGGCGCTGGTCATTTGTGATGGGGACAGCGGTATTGCTGCTGTCGCTTGGCGGTATTTCCAACTTGCTGACCAGCTTTGAAGGCGACCGCGAACGCAGCTATTTCGGCATTTATTCACTTCGGGATGAACCAGACGGCGACAAGCTGCTGATGCACGGCACCACCATTCACGGTGTGCAGCGTTCAGGGGATGAAGCCGCACAGGAGCCGACTGCCTATTATGGCCGCAACTCGGGAGTTGGCCGTGCGTTGCTGCAGGCGGGCGAATTGTTTGGCGCCGATGCCCGAGTAGGAGTTGTTGGCCTGGGTGTCGGCACGTTGGCTTGTTACCGTGAAGAGGGACAGGACTGGACTTTCTTCGAAATCGACCCGGAAGTGCTGCACTATTCGGAACGCGGCGATTTCACCTATCTTTCGCGCTGCGCACCCGACAGCCCGACTATCATCGGAGATGCCCGGCTGGAGCTGGAAGCGATGGATGCGGACCGCTTCGATATCCTTGTGATTGACGCCTTCAGTTCTGATGCCATCCCGCTTCACCTGCTGACGGCGGAGGCGCTCGATATATATTTGCGCTCAACCAGCGATGATGGCCTACTGGTGATGCACATTTCGAACAATTATATCCGCCTGGAGCCTGTGATTGCGCAGCTGGCGCAATCTCGAGGGCTGGCGGCAGTCGTCCGCTCGGACACCGAACTTCAGGAAGACGGGCTGTTCGCCTCGACCTGGGTGGCACTTGCACGTGATCCGGCGCGCATCGCTGCGCTTGAAGCTGAAGGCGGCTGGCGAGAGCTGGAACCACCAGAAGGCCCCGTATGGACCGATGATTACGCTTCAATCCTTCCTTATCTTGTGTGGGAGAACTTCTTGTGATCGATTCCCGCTTCCCCGGCGCCACCATCATGGAATTCGAAGGCAAAGTGCCGCAAATCCATGAAACTGCCTTTATTGCGCCCGGTGCGCGGATTATTGGTGATGTGACCATCGGACCAAAAGCTAGCGTCTGGTACAATTGCGTGCTGCGCGGCGATATTCACAAGATCGAGGTCGGCGCGCGGTCCAATGTACAGGACGGCAGCGTTTTTCACGTCGAAGGCCCACGCCCCGATACTGACGGCGAACCCACGATCATCGGTGAAGATTGTGTAATCGGCCATATGGCGGTGGTGCACGGCTGCCAGCTGTCAGACCGCGCTTTTGTCGGCATGGGGGCCGTGGCGATGGACGGATCGCGCATTGCGGCAGGCGGGATGCTTGGCGCAGGCGCATTGCTCAGCCCAAACAAGCATATTGGCGAAGGCGAGATATGGATTGGGCGTCCGGCGAAATATTATCGCACACTGGATGAAGCGCAGATCGCCAAGATCAGGTTCCAGACCGAGCGGTACTGCAAGCTGGCGCAGAAGCACCTTGCCCAAATTCACGGCTGAGCTGAGAAAGTAGCGCCGCGCAACTTCCTAATCCCGGATCAACTTCCGCAGCGCTTCAATCCGGTCCGCTTCGTGCACCGGCTTGTCCCAGCGGACGCGGTGGATGCGGGGGAAGCGCATTGCGAGGCCCGATTTGTGGCGCTTGCTTTCGTGCACGCTGTCAAACGCGACTTCGAACACCAGCGTCCGCTCCACTTCGCGCACCGGGCCGAAGCGATTGAGAGTTGTCTGGCGCACGACCTTATCGAGTTTCTTGAGCTCTGCATCGGTGAAGCCTGAATAGGCCTTCCCCACTGGCAGCAAGTCCGCACCCGCGTCTGGATCGCCATTCCAGCAGCCGAAAGTATAGTCCGAATAGAAGCTGGAGCGTTTCCCGCTGCCGCGCTGCGCATACATCAGCACGCAATCCACCAACAGGGGATCGCGCTTCCATTTGTACCACAACCCGGTCTTCCGGCCCGGCACATACAGGCTGTCGCGCCGCTTCAGCATCAGCCCTTCGATGGCATCATCACGCGTGCCCTCGCGTATTTCGGCAAGGTGATCGAAATCGCGCGCTTCGACAAGCTGGCTAAGATCAAAATGGCTATCGGGCAGGCGCGGCATCAGGCCTTCAAGTTGGGTGCGGCGGTGCTGCCACTCGCGGCCGCGCAAGTCCTCGCCATCCACCGATAGTACGTCATACAACCGCACGAAGGCGGGGCTTTCGGTCAGCATTTTCTTGCTGACAGTCTTGCGCCCAAGCCGTTGCTGCAAGGCATTGAAGCTCGCCGCGCCGCCGGTTTCGCCGCCTTGCGCCGTGCCGCGCACCAGCAATTCACCGTCCAGTACGGCTGGCAATTGCAGCGCGCCCAAAAGCTCCGGAAAGGTGGCCGAGATATCGTCGCCGGAACGCGAATAAAGCCGCGTCTCACCTGCAACGTGGACGAGCTGCACGCGAATACCGTCCCATTTCCACTCCGCTGCATAGTCTGCCAGATCGACGTGCAGTTCCTCCAGCGGGTGGGCCAGCATGAAGGGCTTGAACAGAGGGATATGGGCCGTGTCGGGGGCATCATCTCCGTCAGCAGCCCAAGCAAACAGTTCCAAATAGGGTGGGCCGAAAGCGTGCCAATATTCTTCCACCGCATCGACAGACACGTCGAAGGCCTGCGCAAAGGCGACTTTGGCAAGGCGACTGGACACGCCAATGCGCAGCCCACCGGTCGCCAGCTTGAACAAGGCATAGCGGCCAGCGGAGTCGAGCCGGTCGAGCAATTGCGGAAGTTCAGAGGCCACATTGGCGCGGGTCATTGCCGACAGCGCATCAACCGCTTCGCTCACAGTCGGCGGCGGGCCCGTCTCACCCAGCGGCTCCGGCCACAGGAAGCTGGCCGTTTCTGCCGTATCGCCAACAAAATCACGGCTGAGCGTCCACAGCACCGGATCAACCCGCTCTTTCAGCAGATTGCGGATGGTGGAGGATTTGACCGCTTTGAAGTCCAGCCCGTCAGTCAGCGCAGCCATTGCCCAGCCGCGATCCGGGTCAGGGGTGGCGCGCAAATACTCCGCGATGAGGCGCAGTTTCTCATTGCGGCTGCGGGTGTATACCAGCGCATCGAGCAGGGCGGCGAAGGCTTCCACCTAGTCGTCCTCGTCCTCTCGGCCAACCATCGCCAGCGCGCGGGCGCGGCGCTGATGCAATTGGTGCCAGCGCAGCAGAGCTTCCTCGCGGCCATGCGTGATCCAGGTTTCGTGCGGGTTCACTTCTTCGATTGTGCGGGTGAGTTCAAACCAGTCGGCATGGTCCGATATGACCAGCGGTAGCTCCACATTGCGTTGCCGGGCGCGCCCTCGCACCCGCATCCAGCCGCTGGCCATGGCAGTGATAGGATCGGGCAGGCGGCGGCTCCACCGGTCGTTCAATGCAGATGGCGGGCAGATTACGATGTGGCCGCGCATATCGTCCTTGTCGTGGTCCATCACCATCCGAAGCTCACCCAGATCGACGCCGAAATCTTCGTACAGGCGGCACATCTTTTCCATCGCGCCGTGCAGGTAGATGGCCTGCGTGTGGCCGACTGCACGCAGCTCCGCGATAACGCGCTGCGCCTTGCCGAGTGCATATGCGCCCACGAGAACGCAGCGATCTGGATAAGCCGCCAGACGGTCCAGCAGCTTCGCCATTTCGTCCTCGATCGGGGGATGCGCAAACAGCGGCAGTCCGAACGTGGCCTCTGTAATGAAGATATCGCAGGGCGTGACTTCGAAGGGAGGGCATGTCGGATCAGCACGGCGTTTATAATCGCCGGTGATCACAACCCGCTCGCCTGCATGTTCCAGAAGGATCTGCGCACTGCCGAGCACATGGCCTGCCGGAATATAGGTCGCGTCCACACCGCCTGTGAGCCGCACCGTCTCGCCATATTCAACCGGCGTGATGTTTTCGCGGATGTTATAGCGCAGGTCCATGATCGCCAGCGTTGCAGGAGTGGCGACGGTCGCACCGTGTCCGCCGCGCGCATGATCGGCGTGGCCGTGCGTGACCAGAGCCTTGTCTACCGCGCGTGAGGGATCAATCCAGCAATCAGCTGGCTCTACATAGACCCCGTGCGGGTGCGGCTTGATCCAGGAAAATGGTGCGGACATCGGTTAGGAAATCCGCCGAACGCGCTGGTGTTCCGGGATCAACCGCTTTCCCGTGCACGCACGATCTCTTCATCATGTCTCAGGATCTGGTTTCGCGGGTCGATCTGCACATGACCAGTACCCTCTGGCAATGTGATCGTGGCCGCCCCGCCCGGCATCGGAATGCGCATGGTGCTGCCGCCGTAACGCAGTTCGACCGGCATTTCGAAGGCCAATTCGGAACGGCTTTGCCATTCCATAGTCAACTGATCGCCGCCGCGCGAAATTACCAGTCGCGGCAATTCGGCTTGGTAGAAATAGGCATCGAAGAACCAATCCAGATCGTGCCCGCTCATTTCCTCCAGAATCACGCGAAAGTCGTCGGTTGTGCGGTTGATCGGGGCGATTTCTCCGGGCACCGGATTGTCTGTGCCATACGTCAGGCGGGTCAGCGCAGGGAAGATCACATCCTCACCCACCAGATAACGCAGGCTGTGCATGATCCACGCTCCCTTGGCGTAGATATCGATGCCCCAGCCTGCTTCGCGGTCGTTGTAATCGGGCAAGGTGCCTTCAGAGGGTACCAGCGGCACTCGGCTGCCAATCATCTGCCGCTGGCGCCACATTTCCGATGCGTAAAACATCTCTCCGCGCGCCCAGCCCAGATACAGTGGCTGCATCCATGTGCCGATCCCTTCATGCAGCCACATGTGGTTGATGCTTGCATGGGTCAGCTGGTTGGCGAACCATTCATGCGCGAATTCATGCGCCAGCAGCCAATCATAGCCCAGGGCGCTGGGCCGGAACCGGTTGCCATAGGCGTTGATCGTCTGGTGCTCCATGCCCAGATGCGGCGTTTCTACGATCCCTGCCTTTTCATCGCCGAAAGGATAAGGGCCGATCGTTGTCTCGAAAAAGTCGAGATAGCTGGCCATTTCCGCATTCAGGCGGCGCGCATCCTTGTTATTGCCAGGAAGGTGCCAGAACTGGATCGGGATGGTGTTGCCAAAGCGGCTTTCGTACAACCGTTCGGTCAGCTCATAGGGGCCAATCTGGAGGGAAATGCCGTAATTGCTCGGGTCGCGCGCACTCCAGTGGAATGTCGTGGTGTCATCGTCGTTTTCGACAGTCTCGACCAAGCGGCCATTGCCCGCCGCGATCAGGCCGTCAGGAACGGTGACGAGCGTATCCATCGTGCCGATGCGGCTGGAAGAATGATCGATACACGGCCAGAACATATCGCAACCCTCGCCTTGCACGGCGGTAGCGATCCATGGCTCGTCTGCGGGTGTGCGGTCCCATACAAAGCCGCCTTCCCAAGGCGCGTTCAGGGCAACGTGAGGGCTGCCGGAGTAGGCGATTTGGACAGTGACGTTGTCGCCCGCCGATAGCGGCGCCGGCAAATCGATGCTCAGCAAGCCATCAGGATTGCTCCACGCGATTTCGGGAAGCGCTGCACCATCCACTTGGATCGAAGCGATATCAAAACGCGGATCGAGATCGAATGCGAGCGAGCTTTGGCCGCCGCGCATGATCACTGCGTAGACGCCTTCGGCTGAAATGCTCTGGCTCGCGGGATCGACCGCGATGGAAAGCGTCACATGCTCCAGCAGCATATCGGCACGCGGTCCGTCGAGCGGAAGATCGCTTTGCGCGGTCCGTTCGGACAGTGGCGGTGCGGCTTGACCGAAAGCGGTAACGGGAAAGGCGAGCGTGGCTGCGCAGAGCGACAGCGCAAGAAAGCGGAACGTCATGGCGGGAGCTTATCCCGCCATGCACGTTTCGCCTAGTCCTTAGCTTTCGCTCTCGTCCTTGCCGGCATCATCGCCCTTGTCCGATGCCGGAGCTTCGGGCTTTTTCGGTGCAACCTTCTTTGCCGCCGCCTTGCGCTTTGGCTTGGCTTTGGCCTTGGGCGGCGCCGGAGTAAGCTCGAAATCGAGCTTGTCGTCCTTAACCTTCACATGCACCTCGCCGCCGCTCGCGAGTTTGCCGAACAGCAGTTCTTCAGCGAGCGGTTGTTTGACCTTTTCCTGGATCAAACGCGACATCGGGCGGGCCCCCATCAGCTTGTCATAGCCGCGCTCGCCCAGCCATTCTCGCGCGTCGCCATCGAACTGGATGTGCACATTCTGGTCGGCCAGCTGCAATTCCAGCTCAAGGATGAACTTGTCGACCACGCGGCTGATGGTTTCCGTGCCAAGGTAGCCAAACGGCACGATCGCATCGAGACGGTTACGGAATTCCGGCGTGAACATCTTTTTCACGGCCTCTTCGCTGGCTTCAGTCTTCTGGCCAGCGCCGAAACCGATGCCTTGCTTGGCCGCATCGGATGCACCGGCATTGGTCGTCATGATCAGGACAACGTTGCGGAAATCGACCGTTTTGCCGTGATGGTCCGTCAGCTTGCCGTTATCCATCACCTGCAGCAGAATGTTGAACAGGTCCGGGTGCGCCTTCTCGATCTCGTCGAGCAGCAGCACGCAGTGCGGATGCTGATCGATGGCATCGGTCAGCAGACCGCCCTGATCATAACCGACATAGCCCGGAGGCGCGCCGATCAGGCGGGAAATGCTGTGCCGTTCCATATATTCGGACATGTCGAAGCGTTTCAGCTCAATGCCCATGATGGAAGCGAGTTGCCGCGCGACTTCGGTTTTGCCGACGCCGGTGGGGCCGCTGAACAGGAAGGAGCCGATAGGCTTGTCCGGATCGCGCAGGCCTGCGCGGCTGAGCTTCATGGCGGTGGACAGGCGGCTGATCGCCTCATCCTGCCCGAACACAACGCGCTTCAGATCCTTGTCGAGCGTGCCAAGCGCCTTCTTGTCATCCTTGCTGACCGATTTGGGCGGGATGCGCGCCATTGTCGCCACGACCTTTTCGATCTCCTTCGCGGTGATCGTCTTGCGGCGGCGGCTGGGCGGCACGAGCATCTGCATGGCGCCGACTTCGTCGATCACGTCGATCGCCTTGTCCGGCAATTTGCGGTCATTGATGTAGCGAGCGCTCATCTCCACCGCAGTTTTGATGGCATCGGGCGTGTATTTGACCTTGTGATGCTCCTCGAATGCACTGCGCAGACCCTTGAGGATCTTGATCGTGTCTTCGACAGTCGGCTCATTCACGTCGATCTTTTGGAACCGGCGCAGCAGGGCGCGGTCCTTTTCGAAGTGATTGCGGAATTCCTTGTAGGTGGTCGAACCGATGCAGCGGATCGTACCGCCCGAAAGCGCGGGCTTCAGCAAATTGGACGCATCCATTGCCCCACCACTGGTCGCCCCAGCACCGATGACAGTATGAATTTCGTCAATGAAAAGAATGGCATCAGGCAATTTTTCAAGTTCGTTGACAACTTGTTTCAGCCGTTCCTCGAAATCACCGCGATAGCGCGTGCCAGCCAGCAGCGCGCCCATGTCGAGCGAGTAGATAACCGCCGGCTCCAGCACTTCGGGCACATCGCCTTCGACGATCTTGCGCGCCAAACCTTCGGCAATGGCCGTTTTGCCAACGCCGGGATCACCCACATAAAGCGGATTGTTTTTTGAACGGCGGCACAGGATCTGGACCGTGCGATCCACTTCGGGGCCACGGCCGATCAGGGGATCGATCCGGCCATCAAGCGCCTTCTGGTTAAGATTGACGCAGAACTGGTCGAGTGCGGAATCCTTTTTCTTTTCCGGCTTTTCATCGCCGCGAACCTGGCCTTCCTCTTCTGCGCCTTCAGCCGACCGGTTTTCGATCTGCCTGCCGCCCTTGCCAATGCCGTGGCTGATAAAACTGACTGCATCGAGCCGGCTCATATCCTGCTGCTGCAGGAAATAGACTGCGTAGCTGTCCCGTTCGGAAAATAGTGCGACCAGCACATTCGCGCCCGTCACAACGTCTTTGCCGGAGGACTGCACGTGCAAAATCGCGCGCTGGATAACGCGCTGGAACCCGGCAGTTGGCTGCGGATCGGCGTCCTCCTCGGTCTTGAGCGACTGGTATTCCTGATCGAGGTACTGCCGCACCACGCCGGTCAACTCTGCGGTGTCGACACCGCACGCGTCCATCACTTCGGCTGCGTCGGTATCGTCGACCAGCGCCAGAAGCAGATGCTCCAGAGTGGCATATTCGTGGCTCCGGTCGATCGCATGCTGGATCGCATTATGGAGAGTTTTTTCGAGGTTCTGTGCGAAACTTGGCATCAGTGTCCTTGGTTCTGGCTGTTTTGAGCCGGGATTACGCCACTTGTCGGGCTTTTGGTTTTGTAATTAGTGATATGGTGCGCTGTTGCGCCGATTTTAAGAGGTCCGAAGGGCCGGGGCGGCCCATCAGTCGGTCTCTCGCGGTTGGAACAACGCATCGGCAATCTTGCGATGCTGCGCGGCCATGGCATGCTGTGCCTTTACCCGGACGATTTCCGCTTCCAGCAATTGAATGCGCGCCATCAGTTCGTCTTGCGAATAGGTGTCCAACCCCTCGCCAGACAGGAGGCTTGCGGCATCAGACCGCATACGGGGAAGGTCGTCGTCTTCCATCACACCACGCTTTCTTCTTTGCGCAACATTCCCTTGGACCGTCTTGCTGTCAATGGTGACGATCACTAGGGACGGGATAATCGACGTGACCTAGATGGGGGCGATCATGGCCAATCAAGTGCCACAACGTATGTCTGCAGTGGAAATAAGCCAGCCCGGCGGGCCGGAGGCTTTGCAGATGACGACGCGGGACGTGCCGCGCCCCCGTCCCGGTGAAGTGCTGATCAAGGTGAGCCATGCAGGCGTAAATCGGCCCGATTGTCTCCAGAGAAGGGGCTTTTACCCGGCACCCGAAGGTGCTTCTGACTTGCCGGGACTGGAGGTTTCCGGTGAGGTTGTCATGCTGGGTGACGGGGTAGACCGGAGCGAGTTGGGCAAGCGGGTTTGCGCCCTGGTTTCCGGCGGAGGTTATGCGCAATATTGCCTCGCCCGCCCCGAACATTGTCTGCCAGTTCCGGAAAATCTGTCGATGGCGGAGGCTGCAGCTCTGCCTGAAACGCTATTCACCGTGTGGCACAATGTTTTCCAGCGGGGTTATGCCCGGGACGGCGAAGTGCTGCTGATCCATGGCGGCACTTCCGGGATCGGCACGGCGGCAATCAAACTGGCCAAGCTGTTCGATCTGACAGTCATCGTCACCTGCGGAACCGACGAGAAATGCGCTGCCGCACAGAAGATTGGCGCTGACCATGCGATCAATTACAAGTCGGAAGATTTCTCTGCCCGGGCGCTGGAAATCACCGATGGGCGCGGCTGCGATCTTATTCTCGATATGGTCGCGGGCAGTTACACCCAGCGCAATCTGGATTGTCTGGCGGAGGACGGGCGCGTTGTGGTCATCGCCACACTTGGGGGTCTGTCGTCAGAGATCAATATGATGAAGCTGATGGTCAGGCGGCAGAGCATTACCGGATCAACCATGCGCGCTCGCAGCAATGTTTTCAAAGGTCTGGTGGCTGATGAATTGTTCCGCGAAGTCTGGCCGCTGGTCGAACAAGGAGAATTGCGTCCCCAGATGGATCGGATATTTGCACTGCGCGACGCGGCAGCTTCGCATGCGCGGATGGAAGCCGGTGAGCATATCGGCAAGATCGTGTTGCAGGTTTCCGGCGATTGAACGGCTTCGGCCAGCGCGCCCGAAAATCCGTCTTCAGCCAGGACCCAGCTGCCGTATCGGCAGGACCAGCCGAAGTCGGAAACGCGGCCACCTGCTGGTACGCCAAATTCGCGCAGCATCCTGTTGCAGGCCAATTGGCTTGGCTTCAATCCCGCTATCGATAACGGCCGTACACCGAAGATGCCAGCCATCACCGCAGCGCAAATGCTTGCTCAACGGCGGCAAACGCTCTACATCATCGCACACGATGGCCGTCCCGAGAGGGGCGGCCCTTTTATTTCCACGGGAATTCCCGTCCATTTTTGGAGAACCGCTGTGGCCGACCAGCCAAAGCCCCTCATGCCGCACGCGACCGCCAGCTGGCTCGTCGATAACACAGCATTGAGCTTCACCCAGATCGCCGAGTTTTGCGGACTGCATATTCTTGAAGTCCAGGCCATGGCCGATGATCTTGCCAGTTCCAAATACACTGGACGCGATCCGGTGCATTCGGGCGAGCTGACCCATGCCGAAATCGAGCGTGGCCAGGCTGATTCCGAGTACAAGCTGGTCATGCAGAAAGCTCCGGTTGATGTCAGTCGCACCAAGGGCCCGCGTTACACGCCGGTCAGCAAACGTCAGGACAAGCCCGACGGCATCGCGTGGATCCTGCGCAGCCATCCGGAAATTTCCGATGCGCAGATCGGCCGCTTGATCGGCACCACACGCAATACGATCAACGCAATCCGCGACCGCAGTCACTGGAATATCCAGAACATCCAGCCAAAAGATCCGGTTACGCTGGGCCTGTGTTCACAGCGGGAGCTTGATACAGCTGTTGCCAAGGCGGCCAAGCGCGTCGCCGCCGCCGCTCCGGCCGTTTCTGCCGAAGATGCTGCGCTCGAAGCCGAAGCGGAACCGGCTACTCCGGTTGATCCGCGCGGTGACAAGGAAAAGCTCATCGAGGAACTTCGCCGCGAACGGACAGAGGCTGCCAAGGCCGCTGTTGAAGCTGCGCAGGAAGCCGAAGCCGAAGCGTGGCTTGAAGCCAAGCGCGAATCGGAAGCCAATCCCGCACCGCAGCCCGGTCCGGACGACTTGTAAGCAGCACACCGGCATTATTTGCCGGGAACGCGCACGGAAAAGGGGGCGGCCTACATAGGACCGCCCCTCTCCTCTCCAAAAACGCTGATAATCCGCCTCAGTTGGCGAGCGGAAGCTTGGCCGATTCGCCATTTGGCGTGGGCGCGGCCTGCTGGCCTGCAGCCTTTGTCTTCTTTGCACCAAGGGGGCCAAACCGCCCTTCGACATTCGCGCCCTGTTCGATGGTCAGCGTTTCATAGCTGACATCGCCATCAACTCGCGCACTCTTCAACACCACCAGATCGCGCGCTTCGATAGTGCCGCTGACTTCGCCGGAGAGGCGTGCGCTTTCCGCTTTTATTTCGCCTTCGATGCGGCTGGATTCGCCCTGCACCAAAGATGCGCAGGAAATATCGCCAATAACCTTGCCATCGACATGCAGGTCAACCGTCGCCTCGATATTGCCACGGATGGTGACATCGGGGCCAATCACCGAGAATGTGCTTCCGCCATTAGCCATCGTTCGTACTACCGCTCGTGTTGGCATTGGGCGCGAATTCTGCGCGGGCTTCTTCGAGAACATGTGGTGCAGTCTCCAGGAACGGCCGGGGGTTCACCGCGCGGCCATTGATACGCACTTCGAAATGCAGATGCGGTCCGGTCGATCGCCCGGTGCTGCCGATTGCGCCGATAACTTCCCCGGCGGCAACTTCGGCGCCCGCCCGCGTGCTGAACCGTGACATGTGCGCATAGCGTGTAACCATCCCCGATCCGTGAGTGATCTCTACTGTCTGGCCGTAACCTGACCGCCAACCGGAGAATGTTACGGTACCTGCTGCGGCAGCATGGATCGGCGCGCCATGCGGGGCGCGGAAATCCAGACCGCTGTGCATTGCACCGCCGCCGGTAAAAGGATCGCGGCGAAAGCCGAATCCTGATGAGATGGAATTGATATCGGCTGGCATGACCTGAGGGATGCTGTCGAGGCCGCGTTCCAGCGCGCTCATCCTAGCAAGGCTGAGGCCAAGGCGCTCGAAACGAGGATCGATAGAGCCGTCGGCTTCGGAAAAGAGTGATTCGAGCGGGCCACCCATCGCGTCCTGATTTGCGTTCACTACCGTGCGCGGATCGACACCCAAAGTGCGCATTGCCTGCTCTGCGCGAGCGGCGCGGCGGTCTGCATAGCGGGTCAACCCTTCAACAAATGCGATTTGCCGCGCTTCGATCTGGGCAAGTCCGACAGCCTGCGGAAATACTTCGCGGATCATCGAGATCAGTTCTTCGCTCTCGCTGGCGGAGTCGCTTACGGTATCTTCTTCACCGGAAAGGAACTCTTCCGGCAGCGATCCCACAACGCCTTCAATAAAATCTTGCCGCTGCTCAAGCTGCGCGGTGGTGGCAGCAATATCGTCCGCATAGGCGCCGAAGCGTTCTTCGGATTGAGCGACATGCGCTTCACGTTCCAACAGCGACGTGCGCTCTGCACTGGCGCGATATTGACTGAAGGCGGCGCCGCCGACCGAGGCAGCCCAACCGAGAATCGCTATCAGCGCAAGGCCAGCTGCGACCATCTGCACACGCGAGGTGATTGTGATGAAACGGACCTGACCCTGCGAGCGCATGAAAAATTCACGCTCCGGAAACCAGGTCCGCAGGCGATCCCAAAAACCGCCATCGGTTGAATTTTGCAAAACGACCCCGTCCGTGTTTTCTAAACTTATGGCAATGTCCTTACGCGAGGCAGCGCCAAGGTCGAGTCGCTCACACAGCTTACCGGGTCGAATCGAAACCGCGATGCGATGAAACGATGAGTATCGCACCAATTTGCGAAATTTCACGGGAACCAAATGGCGTTTTGGCGATTCGCGGCACGGATATTCTGCCCTGACAGGCTTCTCTGCCGATGATAAGGCGCGCTCATGAACGAGACGAGCAGCCAAGTTGGGACCCCTGAATTGCCCGAATCGCCCGAGTCACTGGTAAAGGAGCTGGCGCGGAACGGGCGAGCCGCACAGCGCATACTCGCGCGCGCAAGCGACGCTGAAAAGTCAGCTGCGCTTCGCGCTGCTGCCACAGCGATCCGGCGCGCAAAGGGCGGTATTCTGGAAGCCAATGCCAAGGATGTGGCTGCGGGCGAGGCAAGTGGCCTGTCCGGCGCAATGCTGGACCGGTTGAGGCTTGATGATGTCCGCTTGGAGGCGATCGCCTCTGCTATCGAAAATGTCGCCTCTCTCCCGGATCCTGTCGGCGACGAGATTGACCGCTCGATCGCGCCTGCCGGGATGACGCTGGTGCGCCGCCGCATTCCCATCGGCCTGATTGGCATCATTTATGAAAGTCGTCCCAATGTAACCGCCGACGCGGCGGCCCTGTGCCTGCGATCGGGCAATGCCGCATTGCTGCGCGGTGGCAGTGAAGCTGTTCATTCAAATCGCGCACTTCACGCAGCTTTTGTTGAAGGCGTTGCCAGCGCCGGTCTGCCGGCTGATGCAATCCAGCTTTTGCCGACCCAGGACCGCGCTGCTGTGGGTGCGATGCTGAAGGCCGCCGGCCTGATCGACATGATCGTGCCGCGCGGCGGGAAAGGCCTGGTTGCCCGTGTCCAGGCGGACGCCCGCGTGCCCGTGCTCGCCCATCTCGACGGGATTTGTCATACCTATATTCACACCGATGCGCAGCCCGAGATGGCGCGTGATATCGCCGTCAATGCGAAAATGCGCCGCACCGGGATCTGCGGCGCGATGGAAACCCTGCTCATTGATGCTGCTTTTCCCGCGGCGCGCGAGGTGATCAGTGCGCTGCTTGATTCCGGATGCGTTCTGCGCGGCGATGCAAGGGCCTGCGCAATCGATCCGCGTATTGCCGCCGCCAGTGCAGAGGATTGGGATACCGAGTATCTCGATGCCGTATTGTCGATCGCGATAGTTGACGGGCTGGATCAGGCGATGGACCATATTGCCAATCATTCCTCTGGCCACACCGATGCAATTGTCACTGCCGATGCAGAGGTTGCCGGGCGGTTTCTGGCTGAAGTCGACAGTGCCATCGTGATGCACAACGCATCAAGCCAGTTCGCCGATGGCGGGGAATTCGGACTCGGCGCGGAAATCGGGATCGCTACGGGACGCCTTCATGCACGCGGCCCTGTCGCGCTGGAGGGGCTGACAACCTACAAATGGCAAGTGCTGGGCAGCGGGCAGGCGCGGGCTTGATCCCGGAAGGCGATTCTCGGCAGAAACTGGGGCCGGTGACGGGCCTTCTGGGCGGCAGCTTCAATCCGGCGCATGCGGGCCACCGCCGCATTACTCTGTTTGCGATGGCGGCACTGGGCCTGGATGAGGTCTGGTGGATGGTTTCTCCCGGCAATCCGCTCAAACCCACCAAGGGCATGGCCCCGCTCGCCGCAAGAGTGCGTTCTGCCAAGGTTGCCGCCCGCAATGCGCCTATTCGCGTTACCGCGATCGAGCGCGAACTGGGCACACGGTACACTGCCGACACGCTACGCGCACTCAAACGGCGCTACCTCAACCGGCGTTTTGTGTGGCTGATGGGGGCAGACAATCTCGCGCAATTCCACCGCTGGAAGAACTGGCGGCAGATCGCGCGGGAAATGCCCATTGCCGTTATAGCGCGCCCGGGGTATGACGACGATGCTATTGCGAGCCCCGCAATGGCCTGGCTGCGGCACTACCGGTTGTCCGCTGCTGGATTGCAAAACCGGGGCGAATGGAGCGCACCTGCGCTGATAGAGCTACGTTTCGACCCTGATTCGCGTTCGGCGACTGAAATACGCCAAGCGAATCCACACTGGGCAGATGACTTTTCCGGTCTTCCGCCGCGGGACGAAGTGACGCATTCCCTTATCCTCGACAAGTCCGGAGGGTCCGTTGCGTAGAACGGTGCCCTCTTGTGGTAACTTGTTGCCATTCCTATTTTCTGGAGCATGACGCAACGCGATAAATATTGCCGGTTTTGGGGCCAACCCGCCAGCGCCAACCGGCGCGGCCAGGCCCGGCATTTTGATCGCTTCAGCACCAAACCTGTCCATGTCTGAAACTGCCACACCTATCCAAGCCGAGCCCGGTTCGTTGCACGAACTGATTCTCCAGCAACTCGATGATGATCAGGCGCAAGAGCTTGTCTCCATCCCGCTTGCCGGGAAAAGCTCTATTGCAGATCATATGATCATCGCCTCCGGCCGTTCCACGCGGCAGGTTGCCGCGATGGCGCAGAAGCTCGCGATGAAGCTCAAACACGCTGGCGAACCTTCGCCGCGCATCGAAGGCCTGCCAACGGCAGACTGGGTTCTGATCGATGCGGGCGATGTGGTTGTTCACCTGTTTCGCCCCGAAGTACGGGGGTTCTACAACCTTGAGAGGATGTGGGGCTTTGGCGAAGATGGCGAAACGCGCCAGATGGGCACAACCTAGCCGTATCCCTCCGGGAGGCCGTCATCCTTCTTCACGTTATCGCGCGCGGAAAAATCGCCCGTACGCCTGAGGCGGAGCTGGTCGAACGGTACGCAAAACGTATTCAATGGCCGCTCAAGCTGACTGAACTGCCCGAAACCGGCGGTAGGACACCCGAACCACAATCACCCTTCAAAACAGTATTGCTGGATGAGAAGGGCAAGAACTTCGGTTCGGAAGAATTCGCCTCCACCCTCGGGCGCTGGCGTGATGACGGATTTCGCGAATGCCGTTTTGTAATCGGCGCAGCGGACGGGCATTCTGCCGACGAACGAACCGATGCGGATCTGTTGCTATCCTTCGGCAAACCAACATGGCCACATCTGCTTGCCCGCGCGATGCTGATGGAGCAATTGTTCCGCGCCACCGCCATCCTTGCAGGCCATCCCTATCATCGGGCAGGATAGTGCCATGGCCAAATTCGACCATCGCCTGATTCTTCTCGCTTGTTCGGCCATATTGTTCGCGGCTGCCGCTTCGGCGCAGCGTGGACCTGTGTTCGACAGCGCCGGTGACACTCGCGCCGCCTTGGCCCAGGCCTTGGAAGAACGCTCCGCCGCGCAGGCCCGAAGCGAACGGCTGGAGGCAGAGGCCGAGCAGGCAGAGGACGCAGCTGATCGGGCAGCGCGCGAGGCCGCCGCCGTCGCCGCGCGCATACAGCAGGCCGAAGCGGGGATCGCGGCGGCACGCGCCCGTATGGCGATGGTGGACCGCGAACGCACCGATCTGCGGGAGGTTTTGGGGCAGGAACAGCACCCGCTGATTCGCCTGACTGCCGCGCTCCAGCAATTTTCGCGGCGCCCTGTCGCACTTTCGTTGCTCCGTCCTGGCGAGGTGCGCGATGTCGTGTATCTGCGCGCGATGCTGCATAATGCCGTGCCGCAAGTACAGGAGAGCACGGCTGGCCTGCGTGGCCAGATCGCCCGCGCCGCCTCTCTTCGCCGCGAAGCCGCGAACGCCGCAGAAGCCTTGCGCGCCGAGGAAGTGATGCTGGGCACGCGGCGCGAGGAATTGGCAGAACTGGAAACCGAAGCCCGGCTTGCCGCCCGCGCCGCGGGGGGCGAGGCCAACCGCGAAGCCGAGCGCGCACTGGCGTTAACAGAACAGGTGCGCGATTTGGATGGACTGGTGGACGAATTGGACCGTGCCGGCCGGTTGCGGGAACGCCTTGCCGCCCTGCCTGGTCCCAAAATGCGCCCGGCTGCGCCCGAAGCTGCCGTGGCTGATGCCTCTCCCGTATCAAGTGCCGTACCTGCGCGTTCCGCGCCGTCACCTTACATCCTGCCCGTATCAGGCCGCACTGTGACAGGGTTCGGCGCTCCGCAGGAATCGGGCCTTAGCCAAGGCATTACACTTGCACCAATCGCAGGCGCGCAGGTCGTTTCGCCTGCTGCCGGGCGTATCGCTTTTTCCGGGCCCTATCGTGGTTATGGCCAGATCGTGATTATCGAACATGTCGGCGGCTGGACCAGCCTGATTACCGGCCTTGCCCGCAGCGATGTGCAAGTTGGAACAGACGTGGTTGGCGGCGCGCCGCTCGGCATTGCCGGGCCGGGCCGCCCGACGGTTTCGCTGGAACTGCGACGTTCCGGGGAACCGGTCAATCCATTGCTCTACACAGGTTAGATCGCCAGAAATCCGCGCACAGGCCTGCAAGAAAATTACCGGCTTTCGCCTCATCTGGCGTTAAGCGGTGCTGTGCGATACAAAGAGACTGGGACATTTTCCGACAGGAACCGACGAAACATGAAATTCGCTTCCGCCTTTCGCGCCGCTGCACTTTGTACCGCCGTTGCGCTTTTGCCCGCCACCACGGCAGGTTTCGCGCAGGTCGAGGGCCGCGCTTCGCCAGAATTTGCCCGCCTTTTCGCTACCTATCAGCGAATCAAGGCGAGCTATGTTGAACCTGTTGAAGACGAGGTTCTGATTCGCGGCGCGATTGACGGAATGCTCGCCGCCCTCGATCCGCATTCGGCCTATCTTGATGGTGTCGCGCTGGAACGGCTGAACACCATGATCGAAGGCAATTATCAGGGCCTCGGTATTTCCATCCAGATGGAAGATGGCGCGGTCAAGGTCGTCTCTCCGTTCCGCGGAAGCCCGGCTGATCAGGCTGGCATTAAGGCCGGCGATTACATCACGCACATCAACGGCCAACTGATTTTCGGAATGGAAGTCGATGAAGCGGTGGCGCAGATGCGCGGGCCCGCAGGCACCGATATCGAGGTGACGATTTTCCGCCCGGGCCGCGATGACAGTTTCGAAGTCGTCGTGACGCGCGGCGTGATCGAACTTGAGCCGGTGACGTGGGAGCTGCTCGGCGGCAACATCGGCCATATCCAGGTCAACGAATTCTCCGCCGATGTCGGCGCGGATGTCCGCCAGGGCCTAAGCGAATTGCAAGCGCAGGCAACCGGCCGCCTGGAAGGACTGGTGCTCGATCTCCGCCGCAATCCCGGCGGCTCTCTGGACGAAGCAGTTGCCTTGTCTGACCTGTTCCTTTCGAGCGGACAGATCGTGGCCCAACGTGGGCGCAACCGCCGCGATAACATTTTCTTCGACGCTGAATCGGTCTATCGCGGCGATGTAGCCGATGGTTTGCCGATTATCGTGTTGATCGACGAAGGCTCTGCCTCTGCCAGTGAAATCGTGGCCGGTGCCTTGCAGGATCACCGCCGTGCACTCGTGATGGGAGAGCGCAGCTTTGGTAAGGGCAGCGTCCAGACGCTTCTACCGCTCACCCGCGATTCCGCGCTGAAGTTGACCACTGCCCGGTACTACACACCGTCTGGCAGAAGCGTGCAGGAAGGCGGAATTGCACCCGACATCCGTGTGCCGCAACTGTCTGATCCAGATGCTGAACGCCGCCAGCGCCTCGCTTTGCGCGAAAGCGACCTGCGCGGCCATCTTATCAACGAAGTAAGCATTGAAGACGAATCGCTGATCCGTGACCGTCTGGATGATCCCAGGTTCCAGCTGACAGCCGCAGAACTGGAAGAAATGGGCATTGACGATTTCCAGCTGGACTACGCCGTACGCACGCTGCGCCGTACTGGCGGGACAAACATTGCCCGGAATTAGGTTAGTGGCCTAAGGGGCAGCATGACCAAATCTCTTTCAAAGTCAGACAGGCTGGCCCAGCAATTGGCGCTGGCAATTCCGGCGCTCTTGATCGGCGGGGCATATATTTCGCAATATGGCTTCGGCCTGTTTCCATGCGAGATGTGCTGGTGGCAGCGCTGGCCGCATTTCGCTGCGATTGCCCTTGCGCTTCTCTCCACTGCCGCATCGTCCAAAAGTATGGGGCCAAAACGGATATTGATCGCGCTGGCCGCCGGAGGCGTGCTGACGTCCGGCTTGATCGGGGCGTTTCATGCAGGGGTCGAATATGGCTGGTGGGAAGGTATCACCGGCTGCACCGGCAATGATTACAACTCTTTCGATCTGATCCGCTGCGATGTGGCACCGTGGACCTTGTTCGGCATTTCGCTGGCGGGCTTCAATGCGCTACTTTCAACCGGCGGCGCGGTGGCCATATGGGCACTTCTCGCCGCCAAAGAGAAAACTTTTGGAGGGCGCAAGGCATGAGCACATCCCGCGAAGATATGATCCGCGTTGATCAGGCTGGCGAATTCGGGGCAACCCGAATTTATGCAGGGCAGCTTGCCGTCATGGGCGACCGCGGACCGCATTCGGCAGAAATTCGCGGCATGGCAGAACAGGAGGCAGGGCACCGGGCGGAATTCGATGCGCTGATGGCAAAGCGCGGCGTACGGCCCACTGTCTTGCAGCCGTTCTGGAACATGGCCGGTTATGCATTGGGCGCGGGGACGGCCCTGATCGGACCGGAAGCGGCCATGGCCTGCACCGCCGCCGTGGAAACCGAAATCGACAAGCATTATTCAGACCAGCTGGACGAACTGGAAGCTGCTGACGATGATCCGGAACTGGCCGATATGATCCGCCGGTTCCGCGAAGATGAACGTGAACACCGGGATGCAGCCTTTGAAGCCGGGGCGGAGCGCGCGCCTGCCTATGGCCTGCTGTCTGCGGCGATCCGGCTGGGGTGCAAAGTAGCGATCAAGGTGTCGCAAAAGGTCTGAAACTGATACGCTTCATCGCGCGTTAAAGCGGCATGGCGCTGATATGGTATCATGCCGCTTCCGAAGGCCAGTCCAGATTGAGAATTGTCATGACCCGCTTGTTTGTTCTTTCCGCTGCCACTGCCACCGCCTTTTTCGGTGCTCTTGCTACCAGCCCCGCAGCTGCGCAGGATGATGGCGGCGACCGCGTGAATCAGGTCATTATTTTTGGCGAGGACGAATGTCCGCAATCGGACGAAACGACCATCACGGTGTGCGCCCGTCTTGATGAAAGCGAGCGGTACCGCATTCCTCCGCGCCTCCGCCAAAGCAGTTCGCCCGACAATGAAGCCTGGGCGCGGCGAGCACAAAGCCTTGAAGCTGTCGGAGCGTTCGGCCCGCTGTCCTGCACGCCTGCCGGCGCTGGCGGAGATCTGGGTTGCACCATGCAAATGATCGAAGCTGCCTATGCAGAACGCGCACAAGGAAGCGATATCCGTATGGCTGAACTGATCGCGCTTGCCCGTGAAGAGAGGCTGGCCGAAATCGATGGCGATGCGGAGCTGTATCAAGCCCGCGTCGAAGAACTGGAGCGCGCCGAGTTTGAACGCCGCCGCGCGGCGCAGGAAGTGCCCATCGAAGGCGAGGAAGGTTCGCTGCCAGTTCTGGTGGATCCAGACGCCATTCCCGATTCGCCGCCCGCCACTCCCGAGGGCCGCGATTGAGCCCAGATCTGGTGATCGCAGATCAGGTCAGCGCGATATCAGGCGCATCTTCCTGTTTCATCCCGACCACGTGATAGCCTGCATCGACATGGTGCGTTTCACCGGTCACGCCTGAAGACAGGTCGGAGCAAAGATACAGCCCGGCCCCGCCCACATCGTCGATGGTGACATTGCGGCGCAGCGGCGCATTCAGTTCGTTCCATTTGAGGATATAGCGGAAGTCGCCGATGCCACTGGCGGCCAGCGTCTTGATGGGGCCCGCGCTGATAGCGTTTACGCGGATATTGTCCGGACCCAGATCATTGGCGAGATATTGCACGCTGGTCTCCAGCGCTGCCTTGGCGACCCCCATCACATTGTAATGCGGCACAACTTTCTCTGCGCCGTAATAGGTCAGCGTCACGATGCTGCCTCCGTCCGTCATCATGGGCGCCGCGCGCTTTGCCGCAGCAACCAGCGAATAGGCGGAGATGTTCATCGTCATCAGGAAGTTGTCGAGACTGGTATCGACATATTTGCCGCGCAGCTCATTCTTGTCGGAAAAGCCGATGGCGTGGACAAGAAAGTCCATCTTGCCCCAACGGCTTTCGATCTCGGCGAAGGCGGTATCCATCGCCGCCATATCCGATACGTCGCATTCGATCAGAAAGTCGCTGCCGACTTGCTCTGCCAGCGGGCCGACGCGCTTCTTCAGCGCTTCGCCCTGATAGGAAAAGGCCATCTGTGCGCCGTGTTCATGCAGTTTCTTTGCAATCCCCCAAGCGAGCGACTTGTCATTGGCCAGCCCCATGATGAGACCCTTCTTGCCTGCCATCAAACCCGTCATGCCTGCTGATCCTCCTTATCATTGCCAGCATTACCGTTACTGGCCCGCTCGCGATTTCGCTCATCTGTCTGCCCCACCCGGTTGCGCTGTTCTTCTGGCGATTCGGCCAGTGCGGCGTTGAGTTCGGCACCTGCCACCATCCCTAGTCCCACCAGCCAGAAAAAGAAAAGCGCGATCATGAAGCCCGCGAGCGAACCATAGGTGAGATCATAGGAGAACATGCTGCGAAGCAGGGGCGGCAGGGCCAGCGTCACGGCAATCCACCATGCCGTAACCAGCAGTGCGCCGGGCCATTTGGGATAGCGTTTCTTGCGGTATTCCATAGGCGTCAGCGCCATGAACAGCAGCCAGATTGATCCGAACAAGCCAAGTGCCGGGACAATCCGGGACCATGCAAGTTGTCCCATCGCTTCGGTAAGTTCAGGGAAATAGGCCTGTATCACTTGCTGTGCCGCACCGATCATCACTTGCGCTATCAACGAGAGCATCAGCATCATCACAGAGGCGAGAATGATCCCGGTCGAGAAAATCCGGTACTTCCAAAATGCCTGCGTAGGCCGCGTGCCATAAGCGCGGCGAAGGATATCGCGGATCGTTTCCACCAGACTGCCCACAGTCCATAATCCGACGGCACCGCCAATCCACAGCAGCCATCCACTACGCGATGCAATCACATTGCGGGCCACCGGTTCGATCACTTCGGATACGACCGGTGGCAGCGCGGAAAGCAATGCGTTGATAGTGGCGGCGCGATCCGCCTCTTCCCCGATGACGGAGAATATCGCCGCACCAGTGATGAAGAATGGAAAGATCGCCAGGATCGACATGTAGGCGAGGTTGCCCGCATGGATCGTTCCATCATTCACGGTCCCCACGACCACGCGTTTGATGATTTCGAAGGTCCGCGTACCCTTGCCGATATGGCGTGCTATTCCGTTGCGTGTCTCTGCCTCTTCCCGCGCGCGTCTGCGCCGGGCTTCGGGCGAATAATCGGGCCGGGGCGGCCCCTTTTCGGGATTTTCATCGGATAGTCCGGGGCTCACCATTGCGGCGCCGTTCTAACAGGTAAGCGCAATGTGTCGAGCCTACCGGAAAGACCTAAACGCCCATATCGCTGCGAATATCGCCGTCATCGCTCCACCCTTCGAGCCTGGTGGACAGCTCTGTCAGGTCTTTCGGCAAGTGAATCTCAAGCGTGACCAACTGATCTCCGCGTCCGCCGACCTTGGTGCTGAAGCCCTTGCCTTTGAGGCGCAGAACCTTGCCCGAGCTTGATCCGGGGGCAACGGTAAGCATGACAGCGCCATCTACCGTAGGCACTTTCACTTTGCCGCCGTGCACCGCTTCATCAAGTGTGATCGGCAAATCGAGCCTCACATCGTCACCGTCGCGCCAGAAATGGGCGTGTGGCTGGATGTTGATCGTTACGATCCCGTCGCCAAAGCCGCCGGCGCCCTGCTGGCCCTTGCCCTTCAGACGCATTTGCGTGCCGTCCTCCACGCCCGCGGGCAGGGAGAGGTCGATTGTTTTGCCATCTGCCAGAGTGATCCGCTGTTTTGCGCGGCTGGCGGCATCGATGAAAGGTACCGCGAGTTTGTAGCGGATATCGGCACCTTTGCGCGGAGGCGGCGGTGGAGGCCCGCGAAAACCGCCGGCAGGCCCGCCAGCACCACCGCGCGCCGCCCCGGCACCACCTGCGCCGCCGCGACCAAAAAGCCCTTCGAAAAGGTCGCCTATATCGAGATCTTCAGCGCCAAACCCCTGGAAGTCTCGCGAGGAATATCCGTTCGGCCCGCCGCCGGGTCTCGCACCGCCAAAGCCGCCACCGCCCATGCCAAAGGGCATGGCCGGATTGCCATCGGCATCAATCTCTCCGCGATCGAACTTGGCACGCATATCCTTGTCGGACAGCAGATCATACGCTTGCGTGACCTTCGAAAAACGCTCCGTCGCGTCGGGCTTGTCCTTGTTCTTGTCGGGATGGAGTTCCTTGGCGAGTTTGCGATAAGCGGACTTGATGTCCTTCTCTGTCGCGGAACGGCTCACGCCGAGGGTGGAGTACGGATCTGCCATAGCGTGTTAGCTAGTTACAACAGCCGCGCGTGACAAGGCGTAACGCTTCCCTATGGCTGCAGGCGTCTCTAAAGAGGCCAGTATGACATTCCTTTCGCCTTTCTTTCGCCATGCCTGAAAATGCCCCAATTCCCGGCAGCGATCCACTCGGCATCTTCAATGCGTGGTTTGCGCAAGCTCAGCAAAGCGAGCCAAACGATCCCAACGCCATGGCTTTGGCGACTGCAACGCCTGCCGCTGTGCCGTCTGTGCGCATGGTGCTGCTCAAGGGTCATGATGAACGCGGCTTTGTGTTTTATACCAATGCGCAAAGCCGCAAGGGCGGTGAAATTCGCGCCAATATGCAGGCCGCCCTTCTGTTTCACTGGAAGAGCCTGCGTCGCCAGATCCGCATCGAAGGACCGCTCGAGCAAGTGAGTGATGCCGAGGCCGACGCCTATTTCCATTCACGCGCCTTCGTCAGCCAGGTCGGCTCTGCCGCCAGTGACCAATCGCGCCCACTCGATAGCCGGGAAACCTACCTGGAACGCGTGGCTGCGCTGGAAGCAGAGTATGCCGAAGCTGGCGAAGTCCCTCGCCCGCCGCATTGGACAGGCTTCCGCTGCGCGCCCGCGGCTATAGAATTCTGGTCCGACCGGCCCAATCGCCTGCACGAACGCCGCCGTTTCACGCGCATTGGCGAAGGCTGGGAAAGCACATTGCTGTATCCATGACCGTGGAGCGTTCTACCCTGATCCGCAGCGCGGCGCTGGCGTCCATCTCGGTGGCCGTGGTGCTGGTGGTGCTGAAAAGCTGGGCGAGCTGGCTGACCGGCTCGACCGCAATGCTCGGCAGTCTGGCGGATAGCGCGCTTGATCTTGTGGCCAGCATTGCGACCCTGATCGGCGTTTGGATTGCGGCGCAGCCTGCTGACCGCAACCACCGCTTCGGGCATGGTAAGGCGGAAGCCGTGGCGGCGCTCGTGCAAATCATGCTGATCGTGCTCTCCGCCTTCGGCATAGCCATTCGCTCCATCCAACAGTTGCTTGACGGAGTGCGCGTTTCTGCCCCGGAAGAGGGTATCGGCGTTTCGGTTGCCGCAATTGTGCTGACTCTCGCGCTGTTGGCGTGGCAGCGGCATGTGCTTTCGCGCACGGGTTCGGTGGCGATTGCGACGGACCATCTGCACTACAAGTCCGACCTGATGCTGAATATTGCGGTGATCGCGGCGCTGGTGCTGGATGCTTTTGTTGGCTTCGCACTGGCCGATCCCCTGTTCGGTTTGGCCATTGCCGGATGGCTCGCGTGGAGCGCGCGGCAGGCCTCTTCCGAAGTGGTGTCGCAATTGATGGACGAGGAATGGCCGGAGGATAAGCGGACTGCCTTTGTGGAACGCGCCGCACGCCATCCGGAGCTAGCCAAGATGCATGATCTGCGCACGCGCACCAGCGGCGCGCATGATTTCGCGCAGTTCCATGTCGATATGCCGGCTGACATGACAGTAGAAGCAGCGCACGATATTATCGAACGGGTGGAGGCGGACTTGCTGGAGGCCTTTCCGAACACTGATATCCTGATCCACATCGATCCCGAGGGTCACGTCGACGAACCCGGCAACACGCTGGTCGAGGCCGATGAATTCAAAAAGCTGAAGGAAAGCTGATGGCTGGTTCGAAGATGCCTGATCCGAAAGTATCAGGGCGCAAATCATTTCCCTATTGGCATGTGGATGCCTTCGCCTCCCGCCGGTTTGCGGGTAATCAGGCGGCTGTGGTTGTCGTGGAAGAATGGCCGGATGATGCAATCATGGTGGCCATGGCGGAAGAGAACAAGTTCGCTGAAACAGCCTTCCTCCTGCGCGATCAAACAGGTGCCGCAGATTGGGAGCTGCGCTGGTTTACGCCGATGATGGAAATCCGCCTGTGCGGCCATGCAACGCTCGCCAGTGGGCACGCACTGCTGGACCGGGATGGCGGAGAGCGGATCACCTTCCGCACGCGCAGGGCTGGTATTCTGGAAGTCTCACGCTCGGGTGCGGGATACGATCTGGCGCTACCTGCAATTCCAACGCAGCGCAGCGAATGGGCCGAGGCCGTGGCCTTGCTGGGCGCGCAACCTGCCGAAATCTGGCTGAACCCCGACCGCTACGGCGTTTATCTTTTTGACAGTGTCGAAGAAGTGATGGCGCTTGCCCCCGACATGCGCGGGCTGGAGGCCTTAGGCGATGACCAGTTCATCTGCACAGCGCGCGGGACCGATACCGATGTGGTCAGCCGGGTGTTCGTGCCAGGCGGCGGTGTGGATGAAGACAGCTTCACCGGTAGCGCCCATGCCGTGCTCACGCCGTTCTGGGCGGCCAAGCTGGGCCGGGACAGCTTCACTGCATTTCAGGCATCGCAGCGCGGCGGACATGCAACCTGCACATTGAAGGGCGACCGTGCCATTCTTGGCGGAAGCTGCGTAACGGTGTTGGAGGGGCGCTTTTATTCGGACGGATAGAGCGCGAAAATATCTGTCAGCTCGTCCATCAGCAGTGCACGCTCTGCATCATTGCTGATGCCCAGTCGCACAACGGTAAGCCGCTGCTCTGGCGAGACGATCACATATTGGCCGAGATGCCCCATCATGGCGAAGGCAGTATCGGGGCCTTGATCAGCGAACATATAATCACGCTGTGCCCCGCTATCCCGGTTGAGCCATAGCTGCGCGCCATAGTCAGGTGAGGCGGGGCTGGAGGTCCGCATGAAATCGATCCACCCGCGCGGCACGATCTGTGCCCCCGAGACGGAGCCGCCATTGCGCAGGAATTCACCGAACACCGCCCAGTCACGCGCCGTCGCCCAAAAGCTGCTGCCGCCTGTCAAAGTGCCTGCCGGATCATACTCGCCAACCAGTGAACCCATGCCTAGCGGCACGGCCAGCCGCGCATCGACGAAATCCGCCATGGTCTGCTGGCGCTCCGCCGCCGGCGCATCTGGCGCGATCAGCTGGGTGGCGATATCTGACAGGATTACGCTGGTCGGGGTGGAATAATCGAAGGTGCTACCCGGCTCATGTTCCAATGGCTGTGCCTCGGCCCATGCAGCCATATCGTCGCGCCCGTCGAGATACATCATCCGCACTTCCGCCGAATCGTAAACCGGATCGGCCCCTTCATCATGGCGCAGGCCGGAGCGCATCTGAAGGAGGTATCGCAAGGTGATTTCGCCGCGCGGATCGCCGCTGCGCTGCCACGCTGGAACGGGGGCGGGATCATCCAGACGCAGCCGCCCGTCAGCCACCATCATGCCGATAAGTACGCCTGTCACAGTTTTCGACATCGACCAGCCGATATGACGCACTTCCGGCCCGAACTCGTCGGCATAACGTTCTGCGACCACTTCTCCGTTCCGCATGACGATTACGGCACGGGTTTCGCCCATACCGTCAGAAGTGAAAAGCTCGTCCACAGCGCGGGCCAGCGCCACACGTGAGACACCGGGATCTACAACTACGGCAGACATTGCCTCTTCTGGCAATGGTGGAAGCGGCGGCGGGCCATCCTGCGCACACGACGCCAAAAAGAATGCTGCCAAGCAAGCTATTGGCGCGGAGCGGCTTAGGTGGCTAGAGGAGGGGCGACGCGACATAGGCGCGCATTCTTTCCAGCAGGCGCAAGCGAATGGCAACCGCAAAACAAGCGAAAACGAGCATCTTCACAATCATTCTGCGAATCGCCCTGATGGCTGCGCTCGCAGCAGCGTTGGTGGCGTTCTTTTTCGGCAAAGCGATTGCAGGCTTTGCCGAAACAGGCACTGGCTATGCTGCAAAATCGGCCTGTTCATGCCGCCACATAGCAGGACGAGAGCTGGGCAGCTGCTATGAAGATCTGATGCCGGGCATGGGCATGATCTGGCTAACCGAGGACGAAAACGCGCAAAGCGTGACCGCTACCCTTCCATTGATTGCCAGCACACAGGCTACATACAGCGATGGACCGGGATGCGTGCTGGAGCCTTGGAAAAGCTAGATTGCCTCAGGCAGATGTCGTCGATTCGATCCAGCCACCGCCGACCACCCGCTCACCCGCATAGATAACCGCAGCTTGTCCGGGTGCGACCCCGAATTCCGGAGATGCAAAGCGGATTGCGATGGTCGCGCCATCGCCAGCGGCTCCGTCCAGCGTGACCGGCACGGGTTTGGAAAGAGAGCGGACCTTGGCTGTCAGCGGGACATTCGGAAGCGGGCCTATGCGATTCGTTTCGATGATCTGCGCTTGTCCCACGGCGAGCAAACGCTTTGGCCCCACGCGCACCTGCGCGGCATCGGCATCCAGCCCGACCACATAAAGCGGTTCTGGCTGCCCGCCGATATCGAGCCCGCGGCGCTGGCCGACGGTGTAATGAATAATGCCAGGGTGCTGCCCCAGAACATCGCCGGTTTCGGCATGCACAATGTCACCGGAACGCCCGCCTTCGGGGCGCATCTTCTTCACGATCTTGGCGTAATCGCCGTCGGGTACGAAGCAGATGTCCTGGCTGTCCGGTTTGTTTGCCACAACCAGTCCGAATCCCTCGGCGATCGCGCGCACATCGCTTTTCGGCAGGCCGCCAAGGGGAAAGCGAAGATAATCCAGCTGCTCATCGGTTGTAGCGTAAAGGAAATAGGACTGGTCGCGCGCCGGATCCAGCGCCCGGTGCAATTCCGCGCCGCCTTCACCCATCACGCGGCGAACGTAATGTCCGGTGGCAAGACAATCGGCGCCGAGTTCGCGCGCCATGCGCAGCAAATCGGTGAATTTTGGCCCCATGTTGCAGCGGATGCACGGGATCGGTGTGCGCCCTGCCAGATATTCGTCGGCAAAGGTTTCAACCACGTCTTCGCGGAAGCTGCTCTCATGGTCGAATACGTAATGCGCAATGCCGAGCCGGTCCGCGACCATTTGCGCATCGCGAATGTCATCCCCGGCACAGCAGGCGCCCTTTCGGCCAGTGGCCGCGCCGTAATCATACAGCTGGAGCGTAATGCCGATTACTTCGGCACCGGTTTGCGCTGCCAGCGCCGCCACCACAGAGCTGTCGACTCCGCCAGACATGGCCACAACGATTCGGCATTCGCTTGCCGGGCGGGGCAAATCGAACAGGTCTTCGGCATCGATTTCGATCGGCAGCGCAGGAATCGCAGCCGGTTTGGTTGACGTATCAATAGACATGGCCGCGCACCTACACCCTTAGGCAGGCGTGCAAAAGCCCCGGCAATCCGGGCCGCTGAATTGTAACACAAGGTTAAAGCGGATTTTACCGGTTCTTGACGCTTCGACTCTAAAGACCATGACCATGTTCGAAGGGAAACCACCCATTGCCTCTGGCGCACACTGCTCGCAGCATGACGAAATTGCGAGTGAAGAGCTGTGTGCGATCGATTGGGCAGAGCTCACCGCCAAGCTCGCGGCAGCTCGCGATCTTCGCCGTGAACTCGCATCCGGTGATGATGGAATAGATGATGGAACAATGGCCAGCTTCGACGCTCACTGCGCCCTGCACCTTGCTTCGCATCACGGGAAGTTCCCGGACGAAGCCAGCGAAGAAAACAACAAACGCGGCGTTAACCCTGATGATTTAGCCAATGGCAAAGGCGCATGCGCCATTGTTGGCCGGCACGCTGAGAACGGCGACCCGGCCAACCGAGGAAACACATGATCGAGAACCAGAAAATCCGTCCAGCGCAAGTCATCGGCCCGCTCGGCGAGCCGCTGACGATTGACGATCTGCCTTCGCCCAAGACGAAGCGCTGGGTCGTACGACGCAAGGCTGAAGTTGTGGCAGCCGTAAATGGCGGGCTCCTGTCGATTGACGAAGTGCTTGAGCGCTACGGATTGACGCTGGAAGAGTTTGCCGGTTGGCAAAGGGCGGTCGACCGGTCAGGCATGCAAGGCCTCCGGGTGACCCGCATTCAGCATTACCGCGATCTGTACGAACGCCAGTTGAAGTACTGATCCGCCAGAAAATTGTGAAACTGCCAGACGGCAGGCACAATGTTTTTAAGGGAGTTCCGGAACGCCGGAGCTCCCTCTACGTTTGTGCTCCATAATCCCCGATTCGGGGATCAATGAGGAGAACAGGGTTATGGGTTGGATTATTGCACTTATCGTTGGCGGTATCGCCGGTTGGCTGGCTAGCAAGGTGATGAACCGCGATGCTTCCATGGGCATTTTCTGGAATATTGTTGTCGGCTGTGTCGGCTCTGTCATCGGCAATCTGATTGCCGGCCCGCTGTTGGGCATCGGCGGAAGCGTTCAGGAATTTTCGCTTACGGGTCTGATCATTGCGATCGTCGGCGCTGTTGTCCTGCTGGGCATCGTCAATCTCGTACAGCGCGGCCGGGTGCGCTAAACAAACAAGATTGTTCGGATAATCGAATACGAAAAGGGGCGGAAGGCATGGCTTTCCGCCCCTTTTTCGTGCCTGCCGTTGTTTTTGATCGGGCTGCATCGCAATTTGGTAGACCGTTGCATTGCGCAACCTGCCTGCAAACCGCTAAGGACGGGCAACCGCGAATGGTCCCTGTCGCTCGGCTAAATCAATTGTGCTAGGCTGAAGTACGATTTTTACCGACGAGGCCCTGCAAGAGGCAATGCGCCGATGAATTATGAAACCAAAGTGGGCACAGATGATGTGCATGACCACGGCGTGAGTGATCACGCCGCAGCGCGCGATATCGACGGCACATCGGATGATGCGCCAGGCGAACAGGGCAACCGTAAACGCCGCCTTTGGATCGCGCTGGCTGTTATCGTGGTCGGGGCATTCATCGCCGCCATCATGCTGTCTGGCGGCGAAGAAGAGGTGGCCTTTGCCCCGACAGAAGCCGCCAACAGGGATTTACCTGTAGTCACTGTAAGCATTCCAGGCTCTGCCACATTGCAAGGCATGATCAACGCGACCGGCACCTTGGCGGCTCGGCGCGAAATGCCCGTTGGTGTTGTCGGCGAAGGCGGGCGCGTTGTTTCGGTTTCCGTTGAAGCGGGCGATTGGGTGAACGCGGGCCAGGTTCTCGCGGTGATCGACCGTTCCGTACAAAACCAGCAATTGGGCGCATTGGACGCGCAGATCGACGTGGCACAGGCAGATGCCGATCTGGCGCAGGCGAATCTCAACCGTGCAATGCAGTTGGTGGAGCGCGGTTTTATCAGCCAGGCTGATATCGACCGGTTAACTGCGACGCGAGATGCCGCGATGGCGCGGGTGGATGTGGCGCGTGCGCAATTGGCGGAACGGCGGGCACGCAATGCCCAGCTTAACATCGTTGCGCCTTCGGCCGGACTGGTGCTGACGCGCAATGTCGAGCCTGGACAGGTTGTCAGCCCCGGCACAGGCACATTGTTTTCGATCGCTCGCGCAGGCGAAATGGAATTGCTTGCCCGCGTGGGCGAGAACGAGCTTGGCCTGATCAATGTAGGGGCGACCGGTACGCTCACCCCGGCGGGGACTGACCGGACGTTCACGTGCCAGGTATGGCAGAAATCGCCGGTCATCGATGAACAAACGCGGCAGGGCACTGCCCGCTGCGCATTGCCTTATGACTCGGCCCTGCGCCCTGGCGGCTTCGCGACCATTTCGCTGATCAGCGATACAAGTGTCGCGACGCGGCTTCCTGAAAGCGCGATACTTTCGGATGAAGCCGGCAGCTATGTCTTCATTGTCGATGCAGAAGACACGGTCGTCCGCCGCCCGGTGACGATTGGCGCTATCAGCGATGCCGGCATCACCATTGCTTCCGGCCTTGCAGGCACGGAACGAGTGGTCATGCGCGCAGGCGGCTTCCTGACCGAAGGTGACCGCGTTCGCCCGGCAACGGAAGCTGCTGCTGGTGCGGCGGCCCCCGCGCCCCAGGCGGAAAGCTAGAGGCCCGCCACAATGGACTTCCGCAATGCATCTGCCTGGGCGATCCGCAATCCGATCGTCCCGATCCTGGCTTTCGTCGCGCTGATGCTGGCGGGCATCATGTCATTCATGGACATGGATGTGCAGGATCAGCCGGATATCGAATTCCCGGTTGTCACGGTCAGCATTTCGCAGCCAGGTGCCGCTCCGCCAGAAGTTGAAAACCAGATCACGCAGCGCGTCGAAGCGGCGGTGCAAACACTGGACGGGGTAGAGAACCTTTATTCCTCCGCTTCGGAAGGCAATTCTTTCACCCGCATCGAATTTGCCATCGGCACCGACATTGCCGAGGCGGTGAACGAGGTGAAGGGCGAAATTGACAACATTCGCGGCGAATTGCCCGATGGCATTCTTGAACCGCGCGTCACCAAGCAGCAAACCAGTTCCCAGCCGATTGTGTCCTTTGGCGTCAGCGCCGATGATATGACGCTGGAACAGCTGAGCTGGTTCATTGATGATACCGTCACCAAGCGGTTGCTGACGGTAGACGGGCTCGCCGAGGTTAGCCGGAGCGGCGGCGTAGATCGCGAGATACTGGTGATTCTGGATCCGGCGCGGATGCAATCGCTTGGCGTGACCGCCAGCCAGATCAACAGCTCTTTGAGGCAGCTAAACGTCAATGCGGCAGGCGGGCAGGCCGAAATTGCAGGTTCGCGGCAGTCCGTACGCGTGCTTGGCAATGCCGACAGCGCCTTTGAACTGTCGCAAACGCTGATCAACATTGGTGGCGGCCGCTCTGTAAAATTGAGCGATGTTGCGCGTGTGCAGGATTCTTTCGGCGAAGTGCGCACAGTGGCAAAGGTTGATGGCAAACAGGTTGTGACCTTCTCCATCACCCGCGCGCGCGGCGAAAGCGATGTGCGCGTCTATGATGATGCTGTAGAAGTGCTGCAGCAAGTCCAGGAAGCCAATCCCGGCGTCACCTTTACGCGCCTGTTTACGGAAGTGGATTACACGAAGGACCAGTACGAAAGTTCCATGGCGCTGCTGGTCGAAGGCGCATTGCTGGCTGTTGTGGTGGTGTTCCTGTTCCTTCGCGATTGGCGAGCCACCATCATCGCCGCACTGGCGATACCGCTGTCTGCCATTCCGACCTTTTTCTTCATGGAAGCGGTGTTCGGCTTTTCGCTGAATACACTTTCCCTGCTCGCACTCGGATTGGTGGCCGGGGTCCTTGTCGATGATGCCATTGTCGAGATCGAGAATATCGTGCGCCACATGCGCATGGGCAAAAGCGCTTATCAGGCCAGTATTGATGCGGCTGACGAGATCGGCCTGCCCGTTGTTGCGACCACTTTTTGCATCGTTGCCGTCTTCCTGCCCGTGGGCCTGATGCCCGGGGTTTCGGGCCAGTTTTTCAAGAATTTCGGCCTGACAGTCGTGGTTTCGGTTCTGATGAGCCTTGCGGTCGCGCGCCTGATCACGCCAATGGCCGCGGCCTATTTCCTGAAAGCGAAGGGCCACGCGACCCATGGGGAAGGTCCGATGATGGACCGCTACATGAAAGTGCTGACCTGGTCCCTGGACACACGTGCGTTCCGCGAAATGCGGCAGCGCATCGGCTTCACAGGGACAAGCTGGCAAATTATTCTTGCTGCCATTGTGACAGGTCTGGCCATCTTCGCGGTTGCCATGGGGCCGGCAGGGCTTTTCGGATTCGCGGGCCTGCAACAAGAATTCGGTTTCGCGGCCTTTGGTTCGATGTTGCTTGTCATTTTCCTAGCATATCTGGCCGGAGGCGTTCTGCTTTTTGTCCTGGCGATGATTGTTGGCCTGTTCATTGGCTATGACAGGACGCGCTTCACGTCGCGCGCGCGATATCTCTCCGCCCGTTTCCTCGACCACCGCATCTGGATGGTGATCCTTGGTTTTGTTGCCTTTGGACTGACCGTTGTCATCGCAGGCAGCCTTCCGCAGCAATTTTTTCCCGATAATGACAGCGACTTTAGCCGGGTCAGCGTTTCGATGGTGCCGGGTACCACGCTCGAACAGACAGAGGCCGTGATTGACCGCATTTCCGCCCGGTTGAGCGAGGAACAGGAAGTTGCGTTGGCACTGGGTGTCGCCAACGAAGGCTCTGGCCGCATCAGCCTTGTGCTGCGGGATGACCGGGCCCGGTCCAGCATGGATTTCGAGCGTGAATTGACGCCGATCTTGCAAGATATTCCTGATGCCCGGGTCAATTTCAACAATTCGCAGGGCGGAGGCGGCGGCACCGGCCGGGCGATTTCGATCATGCTGGCGGGTTCCGATCCAGAGCTTTTGTTTCAATCTGCAAACACCCTCGTGGAACAGATGGAAACAGTCGAAGGGGCCGTTGCGCCGCGAATCGATTATGATCTTCAGCGCCCGGAATTGATTATTTCTCCGCGTGAAGATCTGGCAGCTAGTCTTGGCGTGACCACAGTAGCGCTAAGCCAGGCGATTCGTATCGCGACCCTTGGCGATATCGATCAGAATGCTGCCAAATTCTCTCTCTCGGACCGGCAGATCCCGATCCGCGTGCGATTGGCCGAAACTGCGCGCCGCGACCTTTCAACTATCGAAAACCTGCCTGTTCCAACGTCCAATGGCGGTTCTGTCCCGCTTAGCCAAGTGGCCGATATTTCACTGGGTATGGGGCCGACTTCGATTGAGCGGTTCAACCAGAACCGGCGGGTATTCGTGGGTGTTGATATTGCACCCGGTGTCGCCCGCGGGACTGTACTCAGCGATATCAATTCCCTGCCGGTGATGGATAATCTGCCAACTGGCGTGCAGAATCTGCCGGTGGGCGCCGATGAGTGGCAGGCCGATCTTGCCAGAAACTTCGTCATTGCTTTGATAACCGGTCTGTTCCTCGTCTTTGCTGTGCTGGTGCTGCTGTACCGCCGACTGGTCTCTCCGCTGGTCAACATGAGCTCGCTTGCGCTTGCGCCACTGGGCGGGTTCCTTGCGCTGGTGATTGCAGGCATGATCGAAAACGGCCGGCCCATGCCGATCTCGATGCCGGTCTTCATCGGCATGCTGATGCTGCTCGGTATTGTCGCCAAGAACTCCATCCTGCTGATCGACTTTGCGATCGAGGAAATGGACGCCGGTGCAGACAAGCTTTCAGCCATTCTTGAAGCGGGCCACAAGCGCGCCCAGCCTATTGTGATGACCACGGTGGCCATGACAGCAGGGATGGTGCCAACCGCGCTATCGCTAACCGGCGATTCGGCATGGCGTGCCCCCATGGGTACAGTCGTGATTGGCGGGTTGATCCTGTCGACCGCACTGACGCTGGTGATCGTGCCCGCCGGCTTCAGTCTGGCGGACGGGCTGGAGAAGAAACTTGGCCCGTGGCTGCGTGAGCGTTTCCTGACGTACAAGCCTGGCGATGATGGGTCCTCTGTGCCGGAGCCGCAGCCTGCCGAATAAACTGACGCCAATGGCCGCACCGGCCAACGCTCTGCCGCCCGACAAGGCACGGCGGATGCGCATCGCCGCTACCTTGCTGCTGGTGGCGATGGCGGCGATCTTCGTCACGACGCACCAATTGCTCGGCCAGCATCCGGCATGGGGATATGTGAACGCCTTTGCCGAAGCAGCGATGGTTGGCGGATTGGCGGACTGGTTTGCGGTGACGGCCCTGTTCCGCCACCCCATGGGCATTCCCATCCCGCACACGGCTATCATTCCTGAAAACAAGAATCGCATCGCCGATACCATGGCGAGCTTCCTGCGCTCCAACTTCCTCACACCGGTTGTGGTCGCGCGCCGTATGCGGGAAATGAATGTCGCGCGCTCTGCCGGGGACTTCCTCGCCAATCGTGACGGGAACACCGAAGGTCGCATCCGTGCCGGCGCGGGGCAATTGCTGGTCGAAATGCTCGAATCGCTCGACCCGGACCGGCTTGGCCTGGAGGTAAAAGCCGGATTGGCGAGGCAGGCTGAAAAGCTGGACGTGTCCCCGCTTCTGGGTCGCGTTCTGGAAACCGCGATGGCGGATAACCGCCATCGCCCGCTGATCGACGGCTTCATCCGGTGGGGCGGTCTGGCGCTGGAAGACAATGAGGACATGGTCCGCGAAATGGTTCAGAGCCGCGCCAATGCCATCATCCGCTGGACCGGACTGGATGACCGGCTCGCCAGTTCGGTGCTCGATGGGCTGTATCGCCTGCTGGCAGAAATGCATGTCGATCCCGACCATCCTGTGCGCGCCAAGATCGAAGAAGGCCTCGCCACTCTCGCCCGCGATTTGCAATCTGATCCTGAAATGCGCGCCAAGGTGGAGCGGATGAAGAACGATCTTCTGTCCAATCCCGCAGTGGGTGACTGGTGGATGGGCGTTTGGGAGCGGCTGCGCCATTCACTAATTGATATGCTGCGCAATCCCGACCGGGCCATGTCAGGCCAGATGGGCCAGAGCCTTGCCGAATTGGGTGATCGGCTGCGCGAAGACCCGGCTTTGCAGTTGCAGGTCAACCGCTTTGCACGGCGAACGCTGGTCGGCGTGGTCACGCGCTATGGCGATCAGATTGTCAGCCTTGTTTCGACCACGGTGAAGGGCTGGGATGCCAGCACGATTACTCTGCGCATTGAACGCGCGGTAGGCCGCGATCTGCAATTTATCCGTGTGAACGGCACACTGGTGGGTGGGCTTGTCGGCGTGACAATCCATTTCTTCACTCACGCTTTTTAGGGCGTCTCTTCGCCATTATGGACACGGGAAATTGATGGAAGACGGCGCGACTATCGGCATTTGGCGCAGCGGTTTGAAGGCTGCTGCTGCAGTAGCGGTCACGCTTGCATTGTTTTCTCTCATCGCCTTCGGCTTTGACGCAAGCGCAGTCCGCGTATTCCTTGGCATTACCCCGCCTTTGGACGTACCCTATGTGGGCACCAGGTCGGCAATGGTGGATGCGATGCTCGATATGGCGGAGGTCGGTCCTTCCGATTACGTCATTGACCTTGGCACGGGTGACGGGCGCATACTGATCGCTGCTGCGCTTGACCGCGGGGCAGGCGGGCTTGGCGTGGACCTGGACCCTTCCCTGATCGATGACGCAAAGGCCGAGGCTGACAGGCTCGGCCTCTCGGACCGCGTTGCGTTTCGTGAACAGGACCTATTCGATACATCGCTCCAAGATGCCGATGTCGTGACCATGTTCTTGTTGCCCAGCGTCAACCTGCGTCTTCGGCCACGCCTTCTCGATCTTGAGCCGGGGACCCGTATCGTCAGCAATAGGTTCGACATGGGCGAATGGCGCGCAGATGCCGTTCGCGAGGTGCGCGGATACAGCGCATATTTGTGGATCGTGCCGGCGCAAGTTGCCGGGCTCTGGCGGCTTGAATTCGAGGGGAAATCAATAGCGCTCGACCTTGAGCAGAGCTTTCAGGACGTAAGCGGCACCGCTTTAATCGACGGACAAAGCCAAGCTGTCACGTCAATTCTGAAGGGAAACCGCCTTCGTTTCGGGCTTGAATTCGGAGAAGAAAGGCGTGTTTTCGAAGGCGAAATTCAGGGTGATGCCTTCATGCCAACTGATGATGCAGATTGGCTTGCCGAGCGCATCCCAGAATGACTTGGCGCGGCAAACGAAAGCCGCTGCCGGTGAACGGAATTGCCAGAAGTCTGCTTGCCTGCCGCGCACCAGACTCGGCCGCGCGGCAGGCAAGAAACTACGAAATTACAGTTTTTCGGTCAATTCCGGAACAGCATTGAACAGGTCTGCGACCAGACCAATATCCGCCACCTGGAAGATCGGCGCGTCGGCATCCTTGTTGATCGCAACGATCACCTTGGAATCCTTCATGCCCGCCAGATGCTGGATTGCACCGGAAATGCCGATGGCGATATACAGGTCTGGCGCAACGATCTTGCCGGTCTGGCCGACCTGATAATCATTGGGCACATAGCCTGCATCCACGGCGGCGCGGCTCGCGCCGATGGCAGCGCCAAGCTTGTCCGCCAGCGGAGTGATGTATTGCTCGAACGTCGGGCCGTCCTTCAGAGCGCGGCCACCTGATACGATGATCCCGGCGCTGGTGAGTTCGGGGCGGTCGCTCTTCACAGCATCCAGTTTAACAAAGCTGGACAGACCCGCATCGCCCGCGCCGTTTACCGCTTCAACAGCAGCGCTGCCGCCGGTTGCCTCAGCCTTGTCGAAGGCCGTGGTGCGCACGGTGATCACCAGCTTGGGATCGCTGCTTTCCACTGTCGCAATGGCGTTTCCGGCATAGATCGGCCGAGTGAAGCTTTTGGGCCCTTCCACGCTGATAATGTCGGACAGCTGCATCACATCGAGCAACGCGGCAACGCGCGGGGCGATGTTCTTGCCAGTGGTGGTCGATGGCGCGAGGACCGCGTCATACCCTTCTGCAACACCGGCGATCAGCGGCGCGACGTTTTCGGCGAGCTGGTGTGCATAGGCAGCATCCTGTGCCAGCAGCACCTTGGAAACGCCTGCGATTTGCGCAGCGGCATCGGCGGCGCCTTTCGCATCATCGCCGCCAGCAACCAGGACATGCACATCGCCGCCCAGTTTGGCTGCGGCTGTGACAGCGGAAAGAGTCGCGTCGGCAATCTGCCCGCCGGCGTGTTCTGCAATTACGAGTGCGGCCATCAGACGGCTCCCAAGGCTTTGAGTTTGGCGACCAGCGCATCGACATCTTCAACCATTTCACCGGCCTGACGAACCGGCGGCTCGCTGACATTGGTAGTTGTGATGCGCGGTGTGACATCGACGCCGAAATCGGCAGGTGTCTTCACATCCAATGGCTTTTTCTTGGCCTTCATGATGTTGGGCAGCGACGCATAGCGCGGCTCGTTCAAGCGAAGATCGGTGGTGACGATGGCAGGCATCGACAGCTTCACCGTCTCAAGACCGCCATCCACTTCGCGGGTGACGCTCACATGGTCGCCATCAATCGCAACTTCGCTGGCGAAGGTGCCCTGCGGACGGCCCATCAGCGCGGCGAGCATCTGGCCTGTCTGGTTGGAATCGTCATCAATAGCCTGCTTGCCCAGCATAACGATGCCCGGGCCTTCTTCATCGGCGATGGCTTTCAGGATCTTGGCGACGGCGAGCGGTTCGACCAGTTCGTCCGTTTCGACCAAGATTGCACGGTCTGCGCCCATGGCGAGCGCGGTCCGCAGGGTTTCCTGCGCCTTTGCGGGGCCGACGCTGACGGCGATAATCTCTGTCGCGTTGCCCGCCTCTTTCAGGCGAATAGCCTCTTCGACGGCGATTTCATCGAACGGGTTCATGCTCATCTTGACGTTGGCAAGATCAACACCTGACCCATCCGCTTTCACGCGCGGTTTAACGTTGTAATCAATGACCCGTTTAACGGGTACGAGGATTTTCATCTGTCTTCGTCCTCTCTCGGATTCGGCAATTGCCGCTTATGTAAACAGTCTGACGTATAGGTCAAGCAGGGCGCTTTACCCCGTTGGTTTTCAGGCTTAGCTTGAGACGCGCCGCTGTAAAGGAGACTCCTCGATGCGCTTCCCCGTTCCCGAACTCGCCTTGCCTATGGCAGCCATGGCCGCAGCGCTAGCTATCCCCTCTGCCGTATCGGCACAGGAGACACGTATCGCGCCCGCGGGTCATCTGCCGCCGATGGCTGAAATCGGGCAGATGGATTGGCTGGAAGGAACTTGGGAAGGGACTGGCATAGGCGGTAACCGCGCGGCAGAGAGCTGGCTGCCGCCCTCCCGGGGCACAATGGTCGGCATATTCGTGCAAACAGGCGATGACGGCGGGATCCAGTTTACCGAACATATGTATCTGATGGAGGAAGGCGGCTCGCTCGTCCTGCGGCTCAAGCATTTCAACCCAGACCTGACCGGCTGGGAAGAGCGGGACGAGATGCTGACTTTCCGCCTCCTCGCGATTGAGGAATGCGCCGCGTTCTTTCAGGCGCTGACGTTGCGCTGCGATGGGCCGGATGGGCTGGTGGCAGCCGTGCGGATGCGCAGCGATGGAGTGCAGGTTAACGAGTTGCTGTTCCGGTTCCGGCGCGCTGATGCAGCGCCGCCGCTAACTTCATCATGTTCCGATGCGCCGACAACGGTCGATATGAACGAATGCTACGTGTCAGTTCTCGGCCGCGCCGAGGCACGGCGGGGAGAGTATCTTGCTGCAGCTCTGGAGCGCAATGACGGCGACACCGACGTCGCCGCAATGATCACACAAGCAGACGCCGCTTACAGGCTTTTTGCCGATGCGGAATGCGGGGCGATCTATCAGTACTGGATTGAGGGCAGCATCCGCAATGTGATGGCGCTGACTTGCCGAATCGGCCTGACAGACCGCCAGACCCACACGATCTGGGAAAATTGGCTGACCTATATGGACTCCACCCCGCCATTGCTGCCGGAGCCGGAGCCCACACGGTAAGGTCGGATCAGGCCGCTTTCTTGACCTGAGCCACAATCTTCTTCGCGGCATCACCGAGGTCATCCGCAGGGATGATCGGCAGGCCGGAATTGGCGAGGATATCCTTGCCTTGCTGCACATTTGTACCTTCAAGGCGGACAACCAGCGGCACGTCCAGATCGACTTCCTTCGCCGCAGCCACAATACCTTCTGCAATCGTATCGCAGCGCATGATGCCGCCGAAGATGTTGACCAGAATGCCTTCCACTGCCGGATCGGACAGGATGATCTTGAACGCTGCGGTCACCTTTTCCGTGGTCGCGCCGCCGCCAACGTCAAGGAAGTTGGCCGGGAAAGCACCGTTCAGCTTGATGATGTCCATCGTCGCCATGGCCAGGCCTGCGCCGTTGACCATGCAGCCGATGCTGCCATCCAGCTTGATATAGGCAAGGTCATGCTTGCTGGCTTCAACCTCGGCAGGATCTTCTTCCGATTCGTCCCGCATGGCGGCTACATCGGGATGGCGATAGAGAGCATTGCCGTCGAAACTCATCTTGGTGTCGAGCACCAGCAATTCGCCAGCTTCGGTTTCAACCAGCGGATTGATTTCCAGCATCTCGCAATCAAGCGCGGTAAAGGCGGTATAGAGCTGTTTTGCCAGCTTGCTGGCCGCCTTGGCCAGCGCCCCTTCCAGTTTCAACGCATTGCCAACGGCGCGGCCGTGGTGCGGCATGAAACCGGTGGCGGGATCGATCGTGATGGTGGCGATCTTTTCGGGTGTGTTGTGCGCCACGTCCTCGATATCCATGCCGCCTTCGGTGGAAACGATCATCGCAACGCGGCTCGTTTCCCGGTCGATGACCATGGAGAGGTAATATTCCTGCGCGATATCGACGCCGTCGGTGACGTAAAGGCGATTGACCTGCTTGCCCTCGTCGCCTGTCTGGATCGTTACCAGCGTATTGCCGAGCATATCAGCCGCATCGGCGCGGACATCATCCACGCTTTTGGCCAAGCGCACACCGCCCTTGGCATCCGCGCCCAGTTCCTTGAATTTGCCCTTGCCGCGTCCGCCAGCATGAATCTGGGCCTTCACCACGTAAAGCGGTCCGGGCAGTTTCCCGGCGGCCTCTACAGCCTCTTCAACCGTCGTTGCCGGATAGCCGGTAGGAATGCCGATACCGAATTTGGCGAGCAGTTCCTTGGCCTGATATTCGTGGATGTTCATGGGGGCGAGCCTTCATGCTTTGATATGGGTTGGTTCGCTGCGCGCTAAAGCATCATCGGAAGAGCCTTGCAATCACTCCTTGGCCGTTTCATTTGCCACGACGACCATGATCGACACGATGAAACTGGAACAGATCTGCCGTGAGGCGGGTCATATGGCGCTCGGCCGGTGGCCGGGCGCGGGCCATGCGCTGAAAAGCTGGGAGAAAACTCCTGGCAGTCCGGTGTGCGAAGCTGACCTCGAAGTCGATGTCTTTCTGAAGCGAGAGTTAGGGCATTTGCTGCCCGCCGCAGGTTGGTTGAGCGAAGAGACTGCGGATGATGCGGGGCGGCTGGACAAATCGCTGATCTGGTTGGTCGATCCCATCGACGGGACGCGAGATTTTATCCGTGGCCGCAGTGGCTGGGCCGTATCTGTGTCGCTGATCAGCGGCGGCAGGCCACTGCTGGGCACACTGGTGGCACCGGCGCGGGGGGAAGTGTGGTCGGCAGTGGCGGGCAAGGGTGCCTGGCTTAATGGTGAGCGTCTGGCGGCAAGCCGCCGCAAGAAATTCCCGGCCGCGCGTGTTCCGGCGGATTCCTTGCCCCGGGAAGATAGCGATCTGGTGATGGTCGAAAAGCCCAACTCTATCGCCTTGCGCGTGGCGATGGTCGCAGACAACCGAGCCGATCTGGTGGCCACGCTGAGGTGGGGTTATGAATGGGATATCGGCGCGGCGGCACTAATCGCACGCGAAGCAGGAGCCAGCGTCACGGATGCGTTCGGCAATCCGCTGGCCTACAACAAACAGGATCCGCGTGCCTTCGGCCTGCTGGCCTGTTCCCCCGGCATCCACACGGCCGGTGTTGAGCGGCTGGCTGAAAGGGCAACACGTATCGCGCGCCAATAAAAAGGGCGCCCCCAAGGAGCGCCCTTTTTGTTTTTGTGTACCCCCCCAGGCGGGGCGGTTACATCCTTTTCAAGCAGGCCTTAGTAGGCTGCGTTGACATCCTGTTCGGTAATCGGCGTGATGCGGATTTCCACGCGGCGGTTCTGTGAACGGCCAGACTCTGTCGAATTGTCGGCGACCGGATACTGTTCGCCATATCCGATGGTTTCAATGCGGGCACGCGCGACGCCGCGCGATACCAGGTAGTTGGAAACCGATTCGGCACGGCGGCGCGAGAGATCCAGATTGTACTGGTCGCTGCCGGTCGCATCCGTATGGCCCATCACGTCGATCAGGCTGTTGGGATAATCGACCATGCTTTGCGCGACGCCGTCCAGCGTATCGCGCATCTGCGGCGAAATATTGGTCGAATTGACTGCAAAGGTCACATCCGGGAAGTTCACGAGGATGCCGTCGCCATTTGGCGTTTCGGTAACATCCACGCCGGTTCCGGCGGTGACTTCTTCCAGTTCGCGGATCTGTTCGTCCATGCGGTAACCGACATAGCCGCCAGCGGCCGCACCGATGCCTGCACCCACAATGCGAGCTGTCTTGCCGCCGACAAGGCCGCCCAGCAGATAGCCGAGGCCCGCGCCGCCGAGGCCACCAATGGCGGTACGCGAAATAACCTGGTTACCAGTATTCGGGTCGGTTACGCAGGCAGTAGTTGTCCCGATCAGCGCGATGGCTGCGACAGATGATGTAAGAAATTTCTTGGAAATCATGGGTTTGACCCTCCTTATAGCGGCAGACCACTGTATCAAGTGGTTGGTCTGATAACAGGAGAAACGCTCTGGTTAGCAGGGTGTTCCGTAAACTCGCGTAAATCGACGCTTTCACCCTGGCCACCTTATCTGCTAGCGCCCAAATCCTGATGTCGCCATTTCCCTGGGATTTCTTAGCCGCCCTTGCTTGTCTGATCGTGATCAATGGCGTTTTCGCCATGTCCGAACTGGCGATCGTCTCCGCGCGCACTGCGCGGCTGAAAATGGCTGCCGACAAAGGCAGTGCCAGTGCCAGGATCGCCATGCGGCTGGCGCTGGAGCCGGGCAAGTTCCTGTCCACCGTGCAGATCGGCATCACGTTGATCGGAATTATCGCCGGCGCGGTTTCGGGCGCCACACTGGGTGAGCCAGTGGGGGAGCGGCTTGCCGCGCTCGGGCTTGACCCTGAAACGGCGCAAGATACCGGCTTTGTCCTGATGATTGCGCTGACAACCTATTTCAGCCTTGTGATTGGTGAACTGGTGCCCAAACAGCTGGCCCTGCGCAATGCGGAAGCCATCGCGATTGTGATGGCGCGCCCGATGGATATCCTCGCCAAAGTTGCCGCGCCATTCGTGTGGCTGCTGGATACCTCGTCCAATCTGCTCCTCCGCGCATTGGGCATCCGCCACAAGGGCGACCATCATCTGACCGCCGAAGAGCTGCAAATGATCTTCGCCGATGCGACCCATACTGGCGTGATTGCAGAGCAGGAGCGTGCAATTCTGTCCGGCATCATGCGGCTGCAAGACCGCCCCGTGCGTGAATTGATGACGCCGCGGACAGAGTTGGATTGGCTTGATATCAACGCCAGCGAGGAGGAGATGCGCCAAGCTATCGCCGATTCGCCTCATTCGTTGCTGCCTGTTGCGGACGGTTCTGCCGATAAGGTTCTTGGCGTGCTCAAAGTGCGTGAACTGCTGGCGCTGCTGATCACCGGGGAAACTGTGGTGCTTGCCGATCTGCTGCGGAAAACCGAAGTTGTTCCTGATCAGCTCGACGCGATGGACGCGCTGCGCACGCTCCAGCAGTCGGGCACCGGCATGGCGATGGTGCATGATGAATATGGCCATCTCGACGGCATCGTGACTACGGCTGATCTGCTGTCCGCCATTGCCGGCGATTTCGCCAGCCACCAGGACGAAGGCGATACGCCGATGATTACCGAGCGTGAGGACGGCTCCCTGCTCGTATCAGGTGCAATGTCTGCCGATGCGCTGGAAGAGCGGCTGGGGCTGGAATTGCCTGAAGGGCGCGAATTTGCCACCGCCGCGGGCTACGCGCTGTTCGTGCTGAAGCATTTGCCGACAGAGGGCGAGCATTTCACCGATCAGGGCTGGCGCTTCGAGGTTGTCGACATGGATGGCCGCAAGATCGATAAATTGCTGGTGAGTGAAGTGGCAGGGTAGCTAGCGGGTAAACGGGGGGTGGTGCTTGCGTTGACCAAGTTACTTTCCTCGGCCCGCCCATCCGGGCGAGCCATCCTCGGTGCTAATCCCGCCGCTACGCTGCGGGGCACCTGCGGGCGCGTGGTCACGCTTTGTCGTTGCCTGGTCGGCAACTAGGCCAGCTCAACTTAATAATGGAAGCGCGGATCTCGGTCGCGACCAGCGACCGACATAGGGCAACCGCCCGCCCGCAGCGGGGCAGCTTGCTGGCCGTCTAGCGAGGACGAAGCCGCGGATGCGGCTTCGCAAATCAAGAAGGTATTACGCTGCGCGCCGACTGCCCGTCGCCTTCGGGAGCGGCGATGATCGTGCGGACTTCTGCGCCCTTGTCGACCGTGTATGTTTCCACATCGCCGACGCTGGAGCGGATGCCGGGGGCAGCTTCGCCAGCCAGACGAATCGCGCTGTTTTCAACTGCACTGCGCTGTGCTGGGCCGCCAAACAGCGCCTCGAGCGCCTGTTCGGAAGCTGTGCCTTCGGTCGGGCGGGGTGCGCCTGGCGCCGGCGGGACGAGATCGAAATCGGGCGGAATCACCAAAGGCGCCTGACGCTGCACAGCAAATTCATCTGGCCGTTCACGATTGCCGAGATCAATGCCGCCGCAAGCGCCAAGTGCGCTGGCCGATGCGGCTAAGATGAGGATGCGGGTGAATTTGGTCATGATCTAAGAACTCTTGTCAGTCATTGCGGCGTCCTGCGCGTCTTCCGGTTTCTCGCGGATGAACAGCGCGCGGGCAAGGATTATTACCACACCGATTGTAATTGCGGCATCGGCAACATTGAAAATCAGGAACGGGCGGAAATCCCCGATGTGCAGATCGGCATAGTCGATGACATAGCCATAAAGATAGCGGTCACGGATATTCCCTATCGCCCCGCCCAGCACCAGCGCCAGCGCGGCGATATCGCCAAACGCCTTTTCGCGCATCATCCACACCGCCACAACGCAGGCGATCACTGCGGTCACGCCGACGAGGATCCAGCGCATTTCCATGCTGGTGGCTTCAAACATGCCAAGTGACACGCCGTAATTGTTGGTGCGGGTGAAATCGAAGAACGGCAGCAGCGGATAGTTTTCGCCAATCTGATCCAAGCCAAGCGTCTCGACAACGAAATGCTTCAGCCACTGGTCAGCGATGAAAATTACCGCTGCGATGGCGAGGCCGATGGCACGGAATTTGTTGAGGCTGGTCATGCTGCACCGTCCATTTCAGCGACCACGGTTTCACAGCGGCCGCACAGATCGCCGTCTTCGGTGACTTCTGGCAGCAAACGCCAGCAGCGGCCGCATTTGGCGTCTGTGGTCTTGGCAACGGTGATACTGGCGCCGTCGCCTAGCGTTACGGTTCCGGTAATAAACAGCTCTGCCAGATCGGCGGCAGAGAAGCCTTCGGGAACGGCAGAGGCAGGAACGGTGACTTCGGCTTCGAGGCCGGAGCGGATTGTCTTTTCGCGGCGCAGCGGCTCAATCGCTTCGGTGACGCGTTCACGCAAGGCACGCAGGCTATCCCAGCGCGCCGCATCTGCCTCTGCATCGGGCACGTCCTGCAATGCCAGCAAATGCACGCTGCCACCCTCCGGATAGCGCGTGCCCCAGATTTCTTCTGCCGTGAACACCAGCACCGGCGCGGCGTATCGGATCAGCGCGTGGAACAGCGTGTCCAGTACAGTGCGATAGGCGCGGCGCTCCAGCCCATCAGGCGCATCGCAATAGAGCCGGTCCTTGCGGATATCGAAGAAGAAGGCCGAGAGGTCTTCATTCATGAAGTCCACCAGCGCGCGGGTGTAGGTGTTGAAATCGAAATCATCCACCGCGCGGCGCATTTTCGCGTCCAGCGCGCCCAGCAGGCTGAGCATATACCGCTCAAGTTCCGGCATGTCGGACACGTCAACGCGCTCAGCTTCGTCGAAGCCTTCCAGCGCGCCGAGCATGTAGCGGAAGGTGTTGCGCAGCTTGCGGTACTGGTCCGCCACGCCCTTCAGGATTTCCGGACCGATGCGGTGGTCTTCTGTGTAATCGACGCTCAGCGCCCACAGCCGGATGATATCTGCGCCGTATTCTTCCATCACCTTCAGCGGATCGATGGTGTTGCCAAGGCTCTTGGACATTTTGCGGCCATCGGCGGCCATGGTGAAGCCGTGGGTTAGTACCGCCTTGTACGGAGCCTTGCCGCGGGTGGCGCAGCTTTCCACTAGGCTGGACTGGAACCAGCCACGGTGCTGGTCGCTGCCTTCGAGGTAAAGATCGGCCGGCGATTGCAGGTCCGGCCAATTGTCAGATTCCAGCACGAAGGCATGGGTGCAGCCCGAATCAAACCACACATCGAGGATGTCGGCGATCATCTCGTAATCGTCGGGATTGTAGTCCGGGCCGAGGATTGCGGCGGCATTTTCCTCACACCACCCGTCAACGCCTTCGGCGTGCACGGCTTCAATAATGCGCGCGTTTACGGCCGCGTCGACGAGATATTCGCCGGTCTTGCGGTCAACAAAAAGCGTGATCGGCACGCCCCATGCACGCTGGCGGGAGAGCACCCAGTCGGGCTTGCCCTGAACCATTGAACCAATGCGGTTCTTACCCTTGGCAGGAACGAACCGCGTCTTTTCGATTTCCGCCATTGCGGTTTCGCGCAAAGTGGGGTGATCGGAAATCGGCCCGGCATCATTGTGCGGACCGCCCTCGTCTTCCCAGCGCTTTTCTTCACGAGTCTTGGGGAAGATATGTTCCTTGGGCTTGTCCATCGGCACGAACCATTGCGGCGTGCAGCGATAGATGACCTTGGCCTTGGACCGCCACGAATGCGGGTAGGAATGCTCGTAATCGGCAGAGGCTGACAGCAGCGCGCCCGCTTCGCGCAGGTCCGAGCAGATCGGTCCGTCAGGCGCGTTGAATTTGGGATTGATGACCGAGCCGGAGCGTTCATCGGTGCGCGGCAGCCATTCCCAATCCTCGCGGTAACGCCCATCGGCATCGACCACGAATTTGGGGTTCAGCCCGTGCGCCTTGCACAGATCGAAATCGTCCTCGCCGTGATCGGGCGCCATATGGACAAGGCCGGTGCCGCTATCGGTGGTGACGAAGTCGCCGGGCAGCATGGGGCGCGGCTCGGCATAGAAACCGCCGAGATGGTGCATTGGGTGGCGGCAGAGGGTTCCTTCGAGGGCGCCGCCGAACACGAATTCAAGCGTGGCAAAGGATCGCTCACGCTTGCCATCGATTTGCATTCTTTGTCGGAAACTCTCGTAGAGATCGGTGGCGACCAAAAATTTGCGACCGGTCCGCTCGGCACTGTCGTCCAATTCCTCAGCGATGACATAATCGATCTCAGGCCCGTAAGAGAGCGCCTGATTCACCGGGATCGTCCAAGGCGTCGTTGTCCAGATCACCGCATGTGCGCCGACCAATTCGGGCACGTTCGGGCATTCAACAATCTCGAACGCCACATCAATCTGCGTCGAGGTGATGTCCTCGTATTCGACCTCGGCCTCGGCCAGCGCGGTTTTCTCAACGGGCGACCACATCACCGGCTTTGCGCCGCGATACAGCTGGCCTGTCTCGGCGAATTTCAGCAGTTCGGTGACGATGCCCGCTTCGGCATCAGGGGCCATGGTGAGATAGGGCTTGTCCCATTCACCAGCCACGCCCAGCCGTTTGAACTGTTCGCGCTGCACATCGACCCACTCGGCTGCATATTCGCGGCATTCGGCGCGGAATTCGCGGGCCGGAACCTCGTCCTTGTTAAGCTTCTTCTTGCGGTATTTCTCCTCCACCTTCCATTCGATGGGGAGGCCGTGGCAATCCCAGCCGGGCACATAGGGTGCATCCTTGCCGAGCAGGCTCTGCGTGCGGACAACCGCATCCTTCAGCACCTTGTTCAGCGCGTGGCCGATATGGATATTGCCATTGGCGTAAGGCGGGCCATCGTGGAGGATGAATTTCTCGCGCCCAGCACGGCTTTCACGCAGCTTCTGGTACAGGCGTTCATCTTCCCAGCGCGCCAGAATCCCCGGCTCCTTTGCAGGAAGGCCTGCCTTCATGGGGAAATCGGTCTTCGGCAGGAAGACGGTATCGCGGTAATCGCGCTTGCTAGATTCTTCGCTCATAAGGAGGCGGCACCTAGAAGGCTTCGCGCCTCTTCGCAATCGCGTTCCATCTGCGCCATCAGCGCATCCAGATCATCGAACTTTGCTTCGGGACGGATAAAGTGATGGAAGGCCACGTCCAAAACCTCTCCATACAGATCGCCGTCGAAGTCGAAAAAGAACGGCTCCAGCAATTCCTTGGGCGGATCGAATTGCGGGCGGACGCCCATGTTTGCCGCGCCTTTCAGCTCTTGCCCGGTGGACAGCACCCGGCCCGTCACAGCGTAAATGCCGAAACGCGGGCGCAGATAATGGCCCATGTCCATATTGGCGGTTGGATAGCCGAGTTCACGCCCGCGCTTGTCGCCGTGGATCACCGTGCCGCGCACAGTGAAGGGGCGCGTGAGAAGCATTGCTGCAACATCGCATTCGCCTGCCTTCAAGGCATCACGGATACGGCTGGAGGAAATCGTCTGCCCGCTCGCGCCAACCGGCCCGATGGCACGCGCTGTGATCCCGCAAGTTTCACCGATATCACGCAGCACCTGCGTATTGCCGCCGCGCCCTTTACCAAAGGTGAAGTCTTCCCCCGTCACCACGCCTGCCGCACTGATATGGTTGCCTAGCAAATCGCGCACGAAGCTTTCCGCCTCCATCGCGGCCAATTCGTCACCGAATTCGAACACGAGCATGGCATCTGCGCCTGCCGCCATGAACAGTTCTTCGCGCTGGTCCAGCGTCGTCAGTCGGAAGGGCGGCACATGCGGGGCAAAATGGCGCACCGGATGCGGATCGAAAGTGGCGACGACGGCGGGGCGGCCCTCTGCCCGCGCCCATTCCACCGCCTCTGCCACCACGCGCTGATGGCCGAGGTGAAACCCGTCAAAATTGCCGAGCGCAATGATCGCGCCGCGCAAGGTTTCCGGCACGGTATCGCGGTGCGAAAGCCTCATGCGGCATCCTCCATCGGAGCGATTCCGGCGCGGATAACCCGCAATGCGTTCAGCCCCATGATAGCGCGGATTTCGTCTTCGCTGAAACCGCCATCCATCAGAGCCTGCGTCACTTGCACAATGTCCGAGGTGTCAAACCGCACGGTGACAGTGCCGTCATAATCGCTGCCCAATGCCACATGCTCCACGCCGACAAGGTCGGTGATATGGCGCATGGCCGCCGCGATGGAGGCGGGCGAGATATCGCACACGGCGCCTTCGAAATAACCGACACCGATCACGCCGCCTGTTGCCGCAACGCCGCGTATCTCTTCATCGGTGAGGTTGCGATTGACGTCGCATGTGGCCTGCACGCCGCCATGGCTGGATACGACCGGACGGCGCGCCATCGCCAGCACCTCCGCCACACATTGATGGCTGCAATGGGCAATATCCACGATCACGCCCATACGCTCCATTTCCAGCAGCATTTCGCGGCCAAAGTCGGTCAGACCGCCTTTTCCCTCGCCATGCATGGAGCCTGCAAGGTCATTGTCGAAGAAATGGGTGATGCCAGCCATGCGAAGGCCATTGTCGTAAAGAAGCTGAAGATTGGCCGCATCGCCTTCCAGATTGTGCAGCCCTTCGACTGAATACATCACGCCAATGGGCCGCCCCGTGCTGTTGCGCGCATCCATCACTGCGTCGATGTCTTCGGCAGTGCGGACCATGCGTAAGGCATCGGGCGCTGCATTGGCCGCATATTGCAGGCGGGAGGCGTGCCAGGATGATCGCTCATAGGGCGAAAACCATGTCGAAAAAGGCTGCAACTGGCCGATGGACAGCAGCGTTATGCTGTCCCGCGCATCGGCGGAATTGCTGTCGAAATTCTGACCAGCGGGCACTTTGCTGACGCTCGAGAACACCTGCAACCCGACGTTGCCTTCGATCAGGCGCGGCAAATCCATATGGCCACGATCTGCGGCATCGGTCAGATCGCGCTTCCACAGCAGCGTGTCGGAATGCAGGTCCACGATGGTGAGTGATGCGTGCAGCGCGCGCGCTTCGTCCGATATTTCAAGCAGCGGCCCGCCATCGACTACATTCATGTCCCGCTCCGCAATGCCGGGTGCGAAGATGAAAAAGCCAGCCAGCGCGGCGAGCAGGACCACGCCGAACCATTTGGCGATCCTGCCGATCATGCGCGGCGCTCAAAAGTGACGAAATCATATGGCGGGAAGCCGCCCGATGCTTCGCGGTGCTCGCGTGCCACTTCGTGCCATGAGGGATCGTCAGCGGGGGAGCGCATGGTGACATCGCCGCACGTGTCTTCGTGCACTTCGGTCAGCTCGAAACGCGTGCCTGCATCCCACAGAAGGCCAAAGATTTCCGCGCCGCCGATAACCGCAAAATCGTCTCCACCATCTCTGCCGCCTGCCAGTTCCAGAGCGGCTTCGGGTGTATGCGCGATCTCTGCCCCCTCTGCGGCCCAGTTCATCTGCCGCGTGAGGACGATATGGCGGCGACCGGGTAACAGACCGGGCAGGCTTTCGAACGTCTTGCGACCCATAATCATCGGTTTGCCCATCGTCAGCCGCTTGAACCGCTTCAGATCTTCGGAAATCGCCCACGGCACAGCGCCATTGCGGGCAATTACGCCATTGGTCGCGCGGGCGACGATGAAGAGGACGTTTCTGCTCACTCGGTCATCCAACCCGCGTAATGTGGCCCATCTTGCGCCCGTCTCGCGCTTCGGACTTGCCATACAGGTGGAGATGGGCAGCAGGATCGGATAGGTGGCGCGTCATGTCGAGCGCGCCTGCGCCGATCAAATTGTCCATCACGATGCGTGTCGCCGTGCTGGCGGTATCACCCAGCGGCAGTCCGGCAATCGCACGGATATGGTTTTCGAACTGGCTGGTGACCGCGCCTTCGATTGTCCAATGGCCGGAATTGTGAACGCGTGGTGCCATTTCGTTGAATACCGGACCATCACTTGTGGCGAAGAATTCGCAGGTCAGCACACCGATATAGCCAAGTTCTTCAGCCAGTTTTTTCGCCAGTGCACGCGCCTCTTTCACCTGTTTGCCAACGATGGCGGGGGCGGGCAGTTCGCTGTGTGACAAGATGCCGCCGGTATGCGTGTTAACAGCCGAATCCCAAAAGCGCACTTCGCCCGACCGGCCGCGCACGAGTATCACGGAAAACTCGGCCTCGAAGTCGACGCGCTGTTCATAGACGCTGCCACTGGCTGGAATTCGGATGCCTTGCGCCTCGTCGGCACGGGAAATGGCCCATTGACCCTTGCCGTCATAACCATCGCGGCGCGTTTTCAGGATGCCGGGCGTTCCCACACGGTCGATAGCAGGGGCCAGATCGCTATCGTGGTCGATGGCGGCAAAAGGCGCGGGCTTGCCGCCGATATTCTCGACAAACTTCTTTTCGCTGACCCTGTCCTGCGCCACTTCTAGTGCGCGGGTACCGGGGGCGAGCATGTTTTGCGGGATGGCCGACAACGGCTCGACCGGCACATTCTCGAATTCATAAGTGACGATATCGCAAGCTGCGGCGAATGTGTTCAGCGCGTCCCGGTCATGCCAATGCGCATTGGTAAAGTCTGCCGAAACCTCGGCGGCGACACTGTCTGCCTCTGGCGCAAAAATATGGCAGCGATAGCCAAGCTGCGCGGCAGACATTGCGAGCATGCGGCCCAGTTGACCGCCGCCGAGTATGCCAATTGTTGCGCCTGCTCTGAGCAATCTAGTCTCCGTCTGCCCCCGGCGTGTCAGAGGGCTGTTATTCTTTTGTCATCGCTAGAAGGAAACACAGTCCTCGGGCAAGCTCGGGACGAGCGGTAATTGTTAATCGAGCGGATGCTGCGCAACTTTATCCGTCTGCGCGGTTCGCCATTCCTGCAAGCGCATCGACAGCGCATCATCGCCCAGCGCCAGAATAGATGCGGCCAGCAGGCCGGCATTGGTCGCGCCAGCCTCGCCAATGGCAAGCGTGCCGGTGGGAATGCCTGCGGGCATTTGCACGATCGAAAGCAGGCTATCGAGGCCGTTCAATGCCTTCGACTTCACTGGCACACCCAGCACTGGTAAATGTGTCAGCGCCGCGATCATTCCGGGCAGATGGGCCGCGCCGCCTGCACCTGCGATGATAACCTTGAAGCCTTCATCCGCAGCGGTCTTGCCGAAATCATGCAGCCTGTCCGGCGTGCGGTGGGCAGATACGATACGGGCTTCATGCGCGACGCCAAGATCATCCAGCACCTTCGCGGCGCATTGCATGGTCGGCCAGTCGGACTGGCTTCCCATGACGATAGCGACTTGAGGAGTCATACTCTCAGCTGTCCTTCAAATAGTAACGTTCGCCCGGCTGCATTGTGTCGTCGAATTCGTAAATGATCGGCTGTCCGGTCGGGATTTCCAGGCCGGTTATCTCATCATCGGAAATATTCGACAGATGCTTGACCAGTGCGCGCAGGGAATTGCCATGCGCTGAAATGATCACCGTCTCGCCCCTGGCAAGCTCAGGCAGTATCGTGCTTTCCCAATAGGGCAGCACGCGTTCGATCGTCAGCTTCAGGCTTTCGGTTTGCGGAACATCGATGCCTTCGTAGCGCGGATCTTTGCCGGGATCGTATTCGTCGCCTATGTCCATCGGCGGGGGCGGCACGTCGAAACTGCGGCGCCAGATATGGACCTGCTCGTCACCGTGCTTGTCGCGTGTTTCCTGCTTGTTGAGGCCGGTCAGTCCGCCGTAATGGCGTTCATTCAGGTGCCAGTCCTTGATCTCCGGGATCCACAGCCGGTCGCATTCTTCAAGCGCCAGATGCAGCGTTTTTATCGCGCGTTTCTGAACGCTGGTGAAGGCGAGCGTCGGCAAAATGCCCTTTTCTTTCAGCAGCCGCCCGGCGTCGCGCGCTTCCTGCACGCCTTTTTCGGTCACATCGACATCCCACCAGCCGGTAAATCGGTCGGAGAGGTTCCATTCGCTCTGGCCGTGGCGAACAAGGATCAGGGTCGGCATTGGCAATAATACTCCAATTGGCGCGGAATTGCGCGCGGATTAGCTGTCCTTCGGGGTCTTGGAAAGGTCCGATGGCTGATCGTCCTGTTGTGCTGCTCCGCGACTTTGCGCTTTGCGCTTTCGCAGGTTCTCGCGCAGCTTGGCAGCGAGCCGTTCTTCGCGGGATGTGTCTTTGTTCATGCAGGCCTCTTGCCGGATGCGGCGCGCTGGCTCAAGGTGATTGCGCAAGCTTGGCTTGACTTTGGCGAGGCTTGAGACAATAGCGCGCGCCTGTTTCGGTTAGCCGCGGTAGCTCAGTGGTAGAGCGCACCCTTGGTAAGGGTGAGGCCGAGAGTTCGATTCTCTCTCGTGGCACCATACTCGTTTCATGAAGCCGCATCCGCGGCTTCGTCCTCGGCACTGATCCCTACATTCGGCTTCGCCTTCATTACGGTGTGCCTGCGCGCGCGCATTCGCGCTTTGTCGCTGCCTAGTCGGCAACGATCCCAGCACTGAACTTGAAAGTCGGATCTGAGCTCCGTCGCTACCAGCGACCGACAAAGGCCGAACGGCCGCCCGGACCGGCCCCGCAGCGACGCGGAGGGAACAGCCGGGAGGACGAACCCGCGGATGCGGGTTCATGAGACAAAAACCATCCCCGATTGAGGTTTGTAAAATGAGCGTGTTGTGCCAATAAACCACCCATGGATGCAGAACCTCTCACACAGCTCGACCCCAGCTACACCACTGTCATGCGAATCGAGGGGTTGCTGACGACGCTTCCGTTCATAATTGGCGCTGGCGTGCTTTCTTTTGCCGAGGTCGTGCCTGCGTGGGCACCGGGTATTCCGGTCCTGATTCTTGCCATTCTGCTGATCGGTGTCCTGCCGATGAAACGCTACCGCTCGCGCGGTTATCACATGGCTGCAGACCGGCTGCGGGTGGTGAAGGGCGTGATGTTTCATGCTGATACCGTGGTGCCGTTCAGCCGGGTGCAGCATCTCGATGTAGAGCAAGGCCCGCTGGAGCGCGCCTTTGGTATCGCGCGGCTTATTCTGCACACGGCTGGCACGCACAACGCCTCCGTTACGCTGCCGGGGCTGCCTTTCGATGATGCCAAGGCAATGCGTGAAGATATTCGCCAGCATGTGAAGCGCGAATCCCTGTGAACGATCAATTGAGCGCTGAATCCGAAGCGGAAACCGGTGAGATCGAGCTCGGCGAATGGCGACGCGTCAGCCCGCTGACCATCGCAGCGCAAGGCGTGCGCATGCTGGGGAGTGCGATTATTCCGGCCGGCGTTGTCCTGTTTGGTGCGGCAAGCCAGCGGGAAATGCTGGGCCAGGTTTCCGCCTATGCGGTGCCCATTCTGCTGCTCATCATTGCAGCCAATATCGTGCCTGCGTGGCTCGGCTGGTATCGCCTGCGTTATCGCATTGGAACCAGCGACGTGCGGCTGGAACAGGGCATTATCAGCCGCTCTGCACGCTCTGTTCCGTATGAGCGTATTCAGGACGTCAGCCTTGAGCAAAAGCTGATCGCGCGCCTGCTCGGCCTGGTTGAAGTCAAATTTGAAACCGGCGCTGGCGGTAAGGAGGAACTGAAGCTTTCGCTGGTGACGGAGGCAGAGGGTGAACGCCTGCGTGAAACCGTGCGCGCGCTGGTTGAAGGCGCGGATGAGGGCGCCGCCGCGGCAAAGCCTGATGCCGCCGGTGAAGCGGAAACGCGGACAGCGCTTCAGCCAGAAGGCAGGCTCTTGTTTGCGATGGGCACTGGACGGCTGCTGACCTTCGGCCTGTTCAGCTTTTCCCTGGTCATTTTCGCCGTGATCCTTGGCGCAGTGCAGCAGCTGGAATTTCTGCTGCCGTTTGACGTGTGGGATTATGCGGAGCGCTATATTCAGGACGAAGGATATTTCGAGGCGGGCAAATATATCGGCGGCATGGATATGGCCGCGCGGATCATCGGTATTCTGTATCTCGTGCTGACAGTCGTAGTGGTTGGCATGCTCAGCGGCATTGCCAAGACTTTCGTGCGCGATTGGGAATTCCGGCTGGACCGCACCGCCAAGGGCTTCCGCCGCCGCCGCGGCCTATTGACCAAAACCGACGTTGTGATGCCCGTCCACCGGGTGCAGGCTCTGGTCGTGTCGACCGGCATTATCCGCCGCCGCTTCGGTTGGCACGGGCTTAGTTTCATCAGCCTTGCACAGGATTCCGGCAAAGCCAATCACGAGGTCGCGCCATTTGCCAAAATGTACGAGATCGCGCCGATCGCACGTGAAGCCGGCTTCGAATTGCCGGACGGAGCCGAAGAATGGCGGCGGCCCAGCCCGAATTACTATTTCGATCGCACGCTGATCGCAGCCCTTTTCGTCACCGTGATCGGAATTCTCGTGTTCACCGCTGCGGGCACATCGGCAGGCCAGCTTGAGCCGGGCATGTTTGTGATTGCGGGCGCCGTGGTCGCCATTATCGTGCTGATTGTTGTGCGCGGATATTTTCTGTGGCGCTATGACCGTCACGCCCTTGATCCAGCCCAGGTTCTGTCACGGCGCGGCTGGCTGGCTCCGCAGGTCAAGATTGCGAATCGCGTCAAATTACATTCGGTCGAAATTTCGCAAGGTCCGCTGGCCAAATGGCGCGGCTATTGCCGGCTGCACTTTGGCATGGCGGGCGGGCGCTTTTCCTTCGATGGATTGGCGCTGGAAGATGCCCGCAAGCTGCGCGCGGCCGTGCTTGGCTCCATCGCCTCGGTCGATTACGCGCAACTGCCGAGATAGGTCGCAGACAATCTGCAATGAACATAGAAAAAGGGCCCCGGTAATCGCCGGAGCCCCTGATCTTAGCGAGGTGTTTGTCAACGCCTAGTAGGCGTGTTCAAATTTGGATGCGTTATTCAGGTCAGTACATTACGCCATAATATGCGTACACGGTGCGCCCGAACTGTTCGTCGAATACGGGCTGCACACCCTTCGCAAACGTTGGTGCCTCCTTGAGCCGCGACTTCTCGATATTGACGACATAGCCATCGCGTTCTGTGTCATAGTCCAGTGCGTCCCACGGGATCGGAAAGTAACTTTCGTTCATCCCGAGAAATCCGCCAAAGCTCATTACCGAATATTCGATCCGGCCTGAACGCTTCCCCAGCATCAGATGTTCGATCCGGCCAAGTTCATCCCCGTCCGTCGAAAATACCTTCGTGCCTTCGACCTTGTCGGATGAAATCAACGTGCTTGTTTCGTCGCGCTCCAATGGACGCGAACGGTCAAACTGTGCGCGGCGGTCAAGTTCTGCCTGGGTGAAATCGGTGCGGTTTTGAAGTGTTTGCTGAGTCATAAAAATGATCTCCTGCTTGGCCGGTGACGGACGCGATCCTGAATGGATGCTTGGTGTCTTGGCGAGCCCGACTCGTCTCCGTTCTTAGGGAGGTGCTCAACCCGGGAAATACCGGGGAGCGGGGTTGCCAGCGTCTGTCGACGTCATCGGCGTGTTCAATATACCAATGGCCGACAGCGCTGATCGTTCCGAGAAAATCCTGATTTTCCCGATATTTGTATTTTAACCAGGGGTATCGGCGCGCAAATCGGCCCATCCCGGATTCTTGCGAAACAGCGCCGCGACGTAGGGGCATTGCGGCACGATGGTGAAGCCTTCGGTGCGTGCATCGTCTATCATTGCTTCGACCAGTTTTTGCGCAATTCCCTGTCCGCGCGCCTCCGGCGGGGTGAAGGTGTGATCGGCAATCCGCGCGTTTCCGCGGGCCTTCCATGTCAGCTCTGCTTTTACGTCGGTGCCCTCTACATCGGTGCGGTAAGCGCCGTGGGTGGTCTCGTTTGTTTTTGTGATTTCAATAGTCGGCATGAATTACTCCTTCTTGCGCCAAACGGACGGTGGGGCCATGGCGTTCCGCGATGCAGTTCTTGTCAGACAATGCCGCCCCGGTGCACCCCCGCGTCTGGAACGCGATGCGCGCCGCCGACGGTGCCGATACGCCGTATGATACCGATGCACTCAGCCGGGAGCTGAACGCGCGCTTTTCTGCTCTGTTCGGGCGCGAGTGTGCGGCACTGTGGGTGGCAACGGGCACGGCGGCGAATTGTCTGGCGCTGGCGACGATGGTGCAACCGCATGGCGGCGTGATCTGTCACGAAGAAGCACATATCGAAATGGACGAATGCGGCGCGCCCGGTTTCTACCTCCACGGCGCAAAGCTGCTGCTGGCGAAAGGCGAAGGCGCGAAGCTGACGCCCGGCGGGATTGCCGATGTGCTCGGCGGGATCACGCGCGGCGTGCACCAGGTGCCAGCGCACGCGATCTCGATCACGCAGGCGAGCGAATATGGCCTCACCTACCGTCCTGAAGAAATCTCTGCGATTGCCGGTCTGGCGCGCGAGCATGATCTTGGCCTGCATATGGACGGCGCGCGTTTTGCCAATGCAGCGGCGCATCTGGAATGCTCTGCGGCGGAAGCTGCGGGACCGGTGGATGCGCTCAGCTTCGGCTTTGTGAAGAACGGCGGGATGGGCGCAGAGGCCATCGTATTCTTCGACCCTGAAAAAGCGGAACTCGTCCGCTGGCGGCGCAAGCGTGCCGGTCATTTACAAAGCAAAGGCCGCTATCTTGCTGCCCAGGTGCTGGCCATGCTGGACGATGATCTATGGCTGGAAAATGCCCGTGCCGCCAATGCTGCCGCAGCTATCATTGCAGACGGCGCGGCGGAACGTCTGGTGCATCCGGCGCAGATCAATGAATTGTTTGTGCAGATGAATGCGGAGGAGCGCGCAGCACTGCGGGCGCAGGGTTTCGCATTTTATGACTGGGGCGATACCTGCATCCGCCTCGTCACCAGCTGGGCGAGCGATCCCGCCGATGCGCACGCTTTGGGCAAGGCCATCGCCTCGCTGTGAGTACGGCCCACACCAATATGCTGACCTGGCGGGTGATCGTCCCTTTCGTGCTGACCGGCACGATCTGGGGATCGACCTGGTTCGTCATCACCGGACAAATCGACGGCGTTCCTGCGGCGTGGTCGGTGTTTTACCGGTTTGCGCTGGCGACGCCTGCGCTGTTCCTTGTCGCGCTGCTGATGAAGCGCCGCCTGCGCCTGGTTCCAGCCGAACACAAACTTGCGATGCTGGTCGGTATCTTTCAATTCAGCGGAAATTTCCTGTTTGTTTACAACGCGGAATTGTATGTAACTTCGGGCATCGTCGCGATGATGTTCGGCCTGCTTATGGTGCCCAATGCTCTGATTGCTCGATTTGTCCTGGGTGAACAGGTTAAGGGCGGATTCTTGCTGGGTAGCGCAGTCGCGATTGTCGGCGTGCTTTTTCTGCTAGTCCATGAATGGCGCGCCAATCCCGACGCGGGCGTTATCGGCGGCAATGTTGCGCTGGGTATCGGGCTGGCGCTGGCGGGCATCATCGCTGCCTCTGTCGCCAATGTGATTCAAGCCAATCCCACCGGGCGCGCTGTGCCGATGGTCAGCCTGCTCGCCTGGGCGATGCTATATGGCACCATCTTCGATTTGGGGTTTGCCTGGCTGACAGCAGGTCCGCCGCCTGTGCCGAGCGGCCATGAATATTGGGCGGGCATTGTCTATCTGGCGCTGATCGGATCGGTTGTGACCTTCCCGCTGCATTACAATCTGGTGCGCGAGATTGGCGCGGGACGAACGGCCTATAATTCGATCCTCACCATTTCTGTGGCGATGTTGATCTCTACGCTGTTCGAAGGATACAAATGGACATGGTTGACGGGGAGCGGGATGGTTCTGGCCGTAGCCGGCATGGTGCTCGCGCTGCGGGCACGAACGCCTAAAGCAGAGAAATAAGACCTTCTCGGTAAGTCGGGTAATTCGGTTGCCAGCCAAGCACCCGCTTCGCCTTGCCATTCGCGACCCGGCGATTTTCTGCATAAAAGCCGCGCGCCATCGGGGAAAGGCCGGCCTCATCCATCGTTTGCAGCGGCGGCGGCTCCTGGCCCAGCAGACGGCAGGCCTCCTCGATCACTTCGTTCTGGCTGCACGGCAAATCATCGCCGAGATTATATGCGCCCGCCGGAGCTTCGCCGGTCATCGCAGCCATGACGCCGGTGGCGATGTCCTCCACATGCACCCGGCTGAAAACCTGCCCGGGTAAATCGATCCGGTGGGCCTTGCCGCTGCGAACGCGGTCGAACGGGTTGCGGCCCGGGCCGTAAATGCCAGGCAGGCGGAACACCTGTGCGCCATGGTCCAGCCAGCGCGCATCAGCCTCTGCCCGCGCCGTGCGGCGTCCGGTGCCGGTGGGGGCGCTTTCATCTACCCAGGCACCCTGTGTGTCTCCGTAGACGCCTGTTGAAGACAGATATCCAAGCCGCTTGCCGTTCAGGCTTTCGGCATACGCATCCAACACAGGATCGCTGTCATCCGCTGGCGGGACCGAGGAGAGGATATATGCGGCCCGCGCAATATGTTCGGTGACATGTGCGGGATCGTCAAAACCGACATCCCCGTCACTGCCCGTGGCGGAAACCTGCCAGCCGAGCGCTTCCGCTTGCGCCTTGATCCGTTTTGCCGTGTAGCCGAGACCGAAAATGAACAGATGTGCCATGTCGTGCGTTTAGCGACTCGACACCCCGAAGATAAGGACCCAAATTCCGCTCATGGACATTGCACGCACCCCATCGACGCCCGAAGGCAATCCCGAAATGGCTGACGCCGCAGAAAGCCCGCATGAACCTGCGGTCATCCGGCGCAGCGATTACAAGCCATTTGCGTGGCGCGTGCCGGAAGTTTCGCTCGATTTCGCACTTGGGCTGGAAGAAACACATGTCACCGCCGTGCTGGCAGTCGAACGCAATCCGCAGGCCGACGCGTCTCCTACGATCCACCTCGACGGTGACGGGCTGGAGCCGCTGACGGTCAAGATTGACGGCGAAGTGGCGACCAGCTGGTCGATGGAAGGCAATGATCTGATCGTCAGCCTGCCGGGTGATGCGCATCAGATCGAAGTGACGACCAAGATCAACCCTTCCGCGAATACTGCGCTGATGGGCCTTTTCGCCTCGGGCGGAATGCTGTGTACCCAGTGCGAGGCGGAAGGCTTCCGCCGGATCACCTTCTTCCCCGACCGGCCCGATGTCCTGTCTGTTTACCGCGTGCGGATGAGCGGGCCGAAGGCGCAATTCCCTGTGCTGCTGTCCAACGGCAATCTCGAGGCTGAGGGAGACGGCGAAGACGGGACGCATTGGGCGCAGTGGCATGACCCATGGCCCAAGCCGAGCTATCTGTTCGCGCTGGTCGCGGGCGATCTGATTGCCAATTCGGACATCTTTAACACAGTATCGGGCCGCGAAGTCGCGCTGAATATCTGGGTCCGTGAAGGCGACGAAGGCCGCACCGGTCACGCTATGGAATCGCTGAAAAAGAGCATGCGCTGGGACGAGGAGACATTCGGGCGCGAATATGACCTTGATCTGTTCAACATCGTCGCCGTCAGCGATTTCAACATGGGCGCGATGGAGAACAAGGGTCTCAACGTCTTCAACACCAAATATGTGCTGGCTGATGAAGACACTGCGACAGACGTCGATTTCGACGGGGTCGAGGGTGTGATCGCGCATGAATATTTCCACAATTGGTCGGGCAACCGCGTCACTTGCCGCGATTGGTTCCAGCTCAGCCTGAAAGAAGGTTTCACCGTCCTGCGCGACCAATTGTTCAGCCAGGATATGGGCAGCGCTCCGGTCAAGCGGATCGAGGATGTGCGGGTGCTACGCGGGGCGCAATTCCCGGAAGACAGCGGCCCGCTGGCGCATCCGATCCGGCCTGACAGCTTCCGCGAGATCAGCAATTTTTACACCGCCACCATTTATAACAAGGGTGCTGAAGTCATCCGCATGATCCGCACGATGGCGGGTGAAGAGGCTTTCCGCAAAGGCACCGATCTCTACTTTGATCGCCACGATGGCGAGGCCGCGACGTGCGAGGATTTCGTGAAAGCCATGGAGGATGGCGCGGGGCTCGATCTCACGCAATTCCGCCTTTGGTATTCGCAGGCGGGCACGCCCAAAGTCTCCGTCAGGCTCACACACGAAGGCGATACCGCCACGCTGCACCTGTCACAAGAAGTGCCGCCAACGCCGGGCCAATCGGACAAGCAGCCAATGCCCATTCCGATCAAGCTGGCGCTGTTCGATAGGGATTCCGGGGAACACCGTGGTGAACAACTGATTACCTTGGACAAGGCTCAAGTTAGCTTGAGCTTTGATGGATTCGCGAAGCCGCCGATTCTTTCGGTCAATCGCGGCTTTTCCGCGCCTATCGTTGTCCACCGGGATATCAGCAGCGATGAACTGGTTTTCCTTGCCGCGCGTGATGACGATCCCTTTGCCCGGTATGAGGCGTTGCAGGATCTGGTCGTCGGTCATTTGAAGGATGCCGTGGATGGATCGCTTGATGATGCCGCTCGCAAAGATGCGCGGCAAGCGATCACCTCTGCCATCGCGGCTGTGCTGGCAGATGATACGCTCGACGACTCAATGCGCGGCGAACTGCTGGTGCTGCCAAGCGAGAGCTATCTTGCAGAAACGATGCTGGTTGCCGATCCGGGCCGCATCCACGCGGAACGCCAGTCCCTGCGTGCCGCCATCGGCAGCGCGCTGGAGCCGGAATTCACCGCAGTCTATCAGCGTGCCTCGCAGGTGCCTTACAGCCTTTCTGCCGAAGCGCGCGGGGCGCGCAAGGTGAAGACGCAGGCCCTGGTCTATCTCGCCGCTGGCAACCCTGATCTTGCCGCCACAATGGCCGCCGCCCAATATGACAGCGCCAACAATATGACGGACCGCCAAGGCGCGATGATGGTGCTGTGCGGACTGGAGGGGATTGAGCGGACTAACAAGCTGATTGATTTCTACAATCGCTATAAAGGCAATGCACTGGTGATCGACAAGTGGTTTGCGCTGCAAGCGGGGTCTATGCATCCTGCGGCGCTTGCCCATGTGAAGGCACTGGCGGACCACCCGGACTTCACCATGAAGAATCCGAACCGGGTGCGCTCCCTGTTCATGGCGATGGCGTACAATCCCCAAGCCTTTCATGCCGAGGATGGCGAAGGATACCGGATGATTGGCGATTTCATTCTGGCACTCGATCCGATCAATCCGCAAACCGCAGCGCGGTTCGTGCCGCAGCTTGGCAAGTGGCGCCGTATTGAACCGGGGCGCTCTGCCCTCATGCGCGAGCAACTCGAGCGGATTGCCGCAGCGCCGGGTCTGTCGCGTGACACGCATGAACAGGTAAGCCGAAGCCTTGGCTGATACGCGCAAAATCCTGCGCGCCGACGGGCTCGCTGCAACGCCGCACGGTTTTTTGGCCGGTGTCGGTTACGAAGGTGAGCCGGATCCAGAGCTGATTTTGCCAGGCGGAAAGCTGGTTTTGCTAGAGCAAGTTCACTCGCCAAAGGCGGTGCTGGTGGATTCCCCGTACCCTGCGGGCGCGCGGCCAGAAGCCGACGCGATGGCGACAGCGACTCCCGGCCTCGTGCTTGGCATTCGCACGGCCGACTGCGCGCCTGTACTGCTCGCAGACAAGGGCGCTGGCGTTATCGGGGCCGCCCATGCCGGTTGGCGCGGGGCACATTACGGCGTGATCGAGGCTGTGGTTCGGCGAATGGAAGAGCTGGGCGCGCGCCGTGATAGCATTTGCGCAGCTATCGGCCCGACTATCGCGCAGGAAAACTATGAAGTCGGCTGGGAGTTCTGCGAACAGTTCGAAGAGCGTCACCAGCGATTCTTCAAGCGGGGCAAACCCGGCAAGTGGCTTTTTGACTTGCCTGCCTATGTCACATGGAGGCTCGAATCGCTGAAGCTGGGATTGGTGGAAGCCCTTGGCCGCGATACCTATGCAGATGAAGGGCAATTCCATTCCTATCGCCGCGCCACGCACCGGGGTGAGGCGCGCGATGGCCGGCAATATTCGCTGATCGGGCTGCCAGAATAACAACCGATTGCTGTTTACGGCCTTTTTCGTGGGGACCATGGCCAAAAGGCGGGTTGGCATGGCGGATTTGCTGGTCTATCAGCCGCGCCAAGATGCCGCGCCGCGCCCGCGTCTTCAGATTATCGACACGGGCGGCGTGGACTAGGTTTTTTCGCGAACCTCAGGCTCCGGTGAGACGGACGCATGGCGGTTCAGCACGCAGGGCAAGGACCAGGCAGGGCAAGCACATGGCAACCACCACAAGCAATCCTGAAGCGAGCGTAGCCGCTGACGCTGTTGGCGAGGACGGCGTCCGTCGCCGCGACTTTATCGAGATCGCCGCCGTTTCGGCTGCCGGTATCGGCGGGTTGATCATGGTTTATCCGCTGGTCAGCCAGATGGCCCCTTCGGCAGACGTTCTGGCAGAAAGCACAACGGAACTTGATATTGGTTCGATCGAAACCGGACAGGCGATCAAGGCGGTGTTCCGCAAGCAGCCGGTTTTCATTCGCCGACTGACACCTGAAGAAATTGCAGCTGCCGATGCAGTCAGCACCGATTCGCTGCGCGATCCACAGACTTTGGCGGAGCGCACGCAGGAAGGGCACGAGGACGTGCTTGTTGTCATGGGTGTGTGTACGCACCTGGGCTGCGTTCCGCTGGGCGCTGCCGAAGGTGAGGACAAGGGCGAATTTGGCGGCTATTTCTGCCCTTGCCATGGTTCGCACTATGATACCGCCGCGCGCATTCGCAAAGGCCCGGCACCGACCAATCTTGCGGTACCGGAATACACCATCACCGACACGACCCTCGTGATCGGCTAAGGCTAAGAAGAGACTTGATATGAGCTTTCCCTGGGCCAAGGAATATGAACCGAAGAACGATCTGACGAAGTTTCTCGATGAGAAACTGCCGTTGCCGCGCTTCGTCTACAATGCTGTCGGTGCTGGCTATCCGGTTCCGCGCAACCTTTCCTATTTCTGGAATTTCGGTGTGCTGGCGGGCTTCTGCCTCATGCTGCAGATCGTAACCGGTGTAGTGCTGGCAATGCATTATGCGGCCAACGCAGATATCGCTTTCAGCTCGGTCGAACACATCATGCGTGATGTGAACTGGGGTTGGCTGATGCGTTACGCGCATGCCAATGGTGCCAGCTTCTTCTTCCTGGTTATCTATATCCACATCTTCCGCGGCTTCTTCTATGCGTCGTACAAGCCGCCGCGTGAAATGATCTGGCTTCTGGGCGTTACGATTTTCCTGCTTATGATGGCTACTGCCTTCATGGGTTACGTTCTTCCATGGGGCCAGATGAGCTTCTGGGGCGCAAAGGTGATCACTGGCCTGTTTGGTGCAATCCCCTTGGTGGGTGAACCTTTGCAGGTGTGGTTGCTGGGTGGCTATGCGCCGGACAATGCCGCGCTGAACCGCTTCTTCAGCCTGCATTTCCTGTTGCCATTCGTGATCGCGGGCTGTGTTATCCTCCACATCTGGGCGCTGCACATTCCCGGCTCTTCCAACCCGACAGGCGTGGAAATCAAGCAGGAAAGCGATACCCTGCCGTTCCACCCGTATTACACGGCAAAGGACGGTTTCGGGCTAGGCGTGTTCCTGCTGCTGTTCTTCAGCTTCGTGTTCTTCCTGCCGAACGTACTGGGTCACCCGGACAATTACATTCCGGCAAACCCGCTTTCGACTCCTGCGCACATCGTGCCGGAATGGTATTTCTACCCGTTCTATGCGATCCTGCGTGCCTTCACTTTTGACTTCATCCTCCCGGCAAAGCTGTGGGGCGTTCTGGCGATGTTTGCATCGATCCTGGTCTGGTTCTTCCTGCCCTGGCTCGACAAGGGTCCTGTTCGCAGCGGCCACTATCGCCCGCTGTTCCGCAAGTTCTTCTGGTTCGGTCTGATCCCGTGCATGGCGTTTCTGTTTTTTCTGGGCGGCGCCCCGGCTGAAGAACCCTATGTGATGATGAGCCAGCTCGCGACAGCATATTACTTCCTGCATTTCCTGGTGATCCTGCCGATCATTTCCTCGATCGAACGGCCCGAACCCATGCCGTACTCGATTACTGAGGCCGTGCTGGGATCGGACAAGAAGGCAGTGCTGGGCGAAAACGCCGAGCCGGTGGCCGTTTAAGCGGTCGGGATTAAGAGAAAGACGACATTATGATCCGCCTCGTTGGTATCCTCATCGGCCTCGGCTTCACGCTTGTGGTACTCGTCTCATTCGGAGCAGGCGCTTATACTGCGGCTACCGAACCGACCGAGAAGCCTGCCTATTATTCCTTCAAGCAGCACCCAGAAGCGCCTGAAGGGGGCTTCCAGTTCGCTGGTGCGATGGGCACATGGGACATCGCGCAATTGCAGCGCGGTTATCAGGTGTACAAGGAAGTTTGCGCGGCGTGCCATTCGCTCAACTATGTGGCGTTCCGTAACCTTGAGCAGCTTGGCTATTCCGAAGCACAGGTAAAGGCAGAGGCTGCAACATGGACCGTTCCCGGCATCAATCCCGATACCGGCGAAGCTGCGACACGTCCGGGCCTCCCGACTGACAGTTTTCCATCGCCTTACCCAAATGCCATTGCCGCGGCGGCTGCCAACAACAACGCCATTCCGCCTGATCTTTCGTTGATCACGAAGGCGCGCGAAGACGGTAGCAATTATGTCTATTCGTTGTTGTCAGGTTATGATGATCCGCAGACTTTCACCAACGAAGCCGGAGAAGTCTTCGCTGAAACAGCGCCGGACTACGTCCCGGGTGTCGGACTGCACTTCAATCCATATTTCTCGAACATCAATCTTGCGATGGCACCCCCTCTCGTCGTCGACAACCAGGTGACCTATTCCGATGGCACCAGCGCGACGGTTGAACAGATGTCTGCCGATGTTGCGGCGTTCCTTACCTGGACTGCAGAACCGAGCATGATTGCGCGCAAACAGACCGGTTGGTGGGTGCTGGCATTTACCTTGTTCGCCACAATCCTTGCATGGTTCGCCAAGAAGCAGGTTTGGTCGGGCGTTAAGCCCAAGCGGAAAGACTAATCAGTATCTTGCGGAGCGCGCTATGACGGCAGATGCCATCAAGGCGCGCATCCGCACGGTCCCTGATTTTCCCAAGAAGGGCATCCAGTTTCGGGATATTACCACGCTGCTCGCTGATGGCGAGGCGTTGGCAATGTCTGTTCAGGAACTGGCCCGGCTTTCCCGGACAGGGCAATTCGACTCCGTTGCCGGGATTGAGGCGCGTGGCTTCATTTTCGGCACAGCGCTTGCAATACAACTCGGTCTTGGATTCATTCCCTTGCGCAAGGGGGGGAAATTGCCGGTTGAAACGATCGGCGAGGACTACAGCCTTGAATACGGCATTGCGCGACTTGAACTGGATCCCAGCCTGATTGCTACCGGAGAACGGGTGCTGCTTGTCGATGATCTGCTGGCAACCGGCGGAACAGCGATAGCCGGCGCAAACCTGCTGCGCCGCGCCGGAGCCGTCGTTGACCGTGCCTTGTTCGTAATCGATTTGCCAGAACTTGGCGGGGCCAAGGCTCTTGCGGCACATGGATTGAACGCAGAGGCCGTGGTCACTTTTGAAGGTCATTGACGCAGCCACACAGTTGGCCGACAAATGCTTCAACCCGGTAGCCTACGAAAAACTCGGGAAAAAAATCTGCCTTCGGGCATTGGATGTAAAAGCGGGGCAGTCCCGCAGGGAGTTTCATGGAACAGCAGGCGATTACAATCGCGCTTGTCGGCGTGCTTGGCATAGGCGCCCAATGGGTCGCGTGGCGGACCGGTTGGCCTGCGATCGTGCTCATGCTCGCGGCGGGGTTCATAGCGGGTCCTGTTCTCGGATATTTCGGTTATCCTCGCCTCGATCCGGAAGCTGCTTTTGGTGATCTTCTTGAACCGATGGTAGGGATCGGGGTCGCAATTATCCTTTTCGAAGGCGGGCTCAGCCTGAATTTTCGAGAATTGAAGAAATACGGCGAAGGTGTCTGGCGGCTTGTCCTGCTTGGTGTGCCGATTGGCTGGGTTCTTGGAACATTGGCCTGTTACTATATTGCTGGCCTCGTCCTCCCGGTTGCCATCCTGTTTGCCGGCATCCTGGTTGTCACAGGACCTACTGTGGTTTTGCCGCTCCTGCGGCAATCGGCCGTACAGCAGCGGCCCGCAGCCCTTTTGAAATGGGAATCGATCGTCAATGATCCGATCGGCGCGCTTTGCGCCGTCGTGGCCTATGAATATTTCCGCGCGACAGCCGACGGTGGCACTGCTTTCGAAGTGGTGCCGCAAATTGCCGTCGCGGCCGTGCTGTCAGGGGCTATCGGCTACCTTGCTGCAAGGCTTGTGGCATGGAGCTTCCCGCGTGGACTGGTGCCAGAATATCTGAAAGTCTCGGTGCTGCTGGTCCTCGTCGTCGGAGTGTTCGTGATCTGTAACAAGATTGAACATGAAGCGGGCCTGGTCGCCGTCACCGTCATGGGCATCGCGCTCGCCAACATGCATATCTCCAGCCTGCGCAGCATTCACCCGTTCAAGCAAAATATCGCCGTGCTGCTCGTATCGGGTATCTTCATCCTGCTGTCGGCTTCGCTCGATTTGACCGAACTGCAATATCTCAACCCGTTCGAGGTCGAAGGGCTGCGACTGTATCTCTTCCTTCTCGCTTTGCTGTTCCTGGTACGTCCGGCGACAATCCTGCTGTCGTTCCTGGGAAGCTCCGTTCCATGGAACGAACGATTGTTCCTCGCCTGGATTGCACCGCGGGGGATTGTGCTGGTCGCCATCAGCGGGCTGTTTGCGCTGCGACTGTCCGATCTGGGCTATGCTGACGGGTCGATCCTTATCGGGCTGAGCTTTGCCGTAGTGGTCGCGACCATTGTGGCGCACGGGTTCTCGGTGAATTTCGTTGCGCGACTGCTCAAGGTGAAAGGCGCATCGCGGCCTGGTCTTTTGATCGCCGGCGCAACCCCGTGGAGCATAGCGCTGGCAGAAACGCTGCATAAGCTGGATACGCCGGTAATGGTCGTCGACTCGTCTTGGCAGCGCCTGAAGCCTGCCCGCGCGCTAGGCCTGCCGACATATCACGGCGAAATCCTGAACGAGGCTACCGAGCACAATCTCGATCTGACCCCGTTCCAGTCACTTGTCGCAGCGACCGATAACGAGGCGTATAACGCCCTTGTCTGTTCCGAATTTGCTCCAGAAATTGGCACGGACAAAGTATATCAGCTTGGCGAAGGTGCCGATGATGAGGATCCACGCGCCTTGCCGGCATCATTGCGCGGCCGAGCGCTGTTCGCTTCCGGCTTTGGTGTCGATGACGTACAACAACGCCAGCAGGAAGGCTGGGTGCTGCGCCGCACCAAGCTGTCCGAACAGTTCAACATCGAAGATGCGCGCGAATCGCTGCCAGATTCGGCAAACATGCTGCTCTTGATGAAACCCAGTGGTGAATTGAAATTCTTCACACACGCCACTGCTCCGGAGCCGCAGCCCGGCGATGCGATCATATCCTTTGCTCCCCCGCGCGAACGGACCGAAGAGAAGGCGGCCCGCAACGCTGATAGAAATGCAGCGCGCAAGGGATCGAAGGACGATTCCGCGGCAGAACCGGCATGACCAACAGGACCCGACCTATGAGCAATCGCCACACTATCGCCCGTTACGCCGCGCTGGCCATTGCTGCCAGCGCGCTGTCCGCCTGCGAATTGCGCCGCGATGACACAAGCGAGGAAGAGCCCTCGCCAGTTGCGAGCGCGGAAGTTCCACTGGCGACGCCGTCACCCAGTGTCAGTGAAAGCCCGGCTGTCTCGATCATTCGAGAGGATGTGGCACCGGTTGAACCGGCAGAAGAACCTTCAGAACCAATTGAAATCACGATACCTTTTCCGGACGGATCCGATATTGACGCGCGGGCTGAACGGATGCTGGCAAGCATCATGCGATCAGACGCGATTGCAGAAGAATGGCCGGTAATCCTGGAAGGGCATACAGATAGTTCGGGCAATGATCAGGCCAATCTGCGCGCGTCGCGCGCGCGCGCCGAAGCGGTTGCCGCCTGGCTTGTGGAGCGCGGTGTCAAAGACAGCCGCATCCGCGTGATCGCGTTTGGAGAGCAAAACCCTGCCGAGCCCAACGCGCGGCCGGATGGTACCCCGAACGAACAGGGTCGTCGGAACAATCGCCGGGTGGAAGTGCGAATAGCGCCGGCATCAGGCCGCGCTGCCACCGCCCCCTCGCCAAATGATGGCGTTGCTGACGAAAGCTAAGGACATCTGACGAAGCGAAGGCTTGACGGGGCGGCCCTGCCGGTGGCATCTGCGCGCCCAACGCGGGTATAGCTTAGTGGTAAAGCTCCAGCCTTCCAAGCTGGCTATGCGGGTTCGATTCCCGCTACCCGCTCCAGCTTTTCTTCAGGCGGGCGCATCCGCGCTCACATCCTCGGCACTGCTCCCTTGGCTCCGTTGCGGGAAGCCTGTGGGCGGCCATTCGGCCCTGTCGGTCGCTTTCCGATCGGTGTTGCGCGCCGCGTTCAAATGACTTCCATATTGTCGATCAATCGAGTGCCGCCGATGCGCGCCGCCACAAACAGCCGGGCGTTGCTGTTGTTTGCTTCCAGAACCTTAATCGAGTCGGCGTCGCGCAATTCGGCATAATCCACACTTGCAAACCCTGCACCCAGCAGCTCGTCCTCAAGCATGGCGAGCGTGGCGTGGACTTCCTGGCTAGCGCCAATGCGTGCAATGGCTTCCCTCATCGCGCGCGGCAGCGTTGCGGCGGCGGCGCGATCCTCAGCCGAAAGATAGGCATTGCGGCTGCTCATGGCGAGGCCGTCTGCCTCGCGTATGGTCGGGACACCGTGAATTCGGTCGACGCTCGGCAATACGAGATCGAGATCGCGCGCCATGCGGCGGATCACGGCGAGTTGTTGCCAATCTTTCTCCCCGAACAGGGCGAAATCGGGCCGGACCTGATTGAACAGCTTGCATACCACCGTTGCCACACCGTCAAAATGGCCGGGCCGGTTTCCGCCGCACAGTCCTGTGCTGACGCCGGACACGCTGATATTGGTCGCATAGCCTGGCGGATACATCACCTCTGCATCCGGCGCCCATAGCAGGGAGACGCCTTCCGCCTCCAACTTGGCAGAATCTTCAGCCAATTGGCGCGGATAGGCATCCAGATCTTCATTGGGCCCGAACTGGCGCGGATTGACGAAGATTGATGCGGCGACATGCTGTCCCACTTTCGCGGCCTCCCGCATCAGGGTCAGGTGGCCTTCGTGCAGCGCGCCCATCGTCGGTACGAGAGCAATCCGCCCGCTCTTGCGCAATTCATCCACAGCTTGGCGCAGTTGCGGCAGGGTGGTCACGGTTTGCATGGGTTAGTCTCTCCGGTAGAACACGATTCCGAGGCTAGCCGCCTCCTCAACCAAGAGAAAGCCCACCAGTGCCCGATTTGCCGATCACTCCCTTGCCATCCGGGCCCCACCGCATCGTATTTGCAAATGAAAAGGGCGGGACGGGCAAATCAACCACTGCTGTGCATGTGGCAGTTGCGCTGGCGTATCAGGGGGCGAAGGTCGCCGCACTTGATCTGGATACGCGGCAAGCCACTTTCTTCCGCTATTGCGAAAACCGCGCCACAACGCAGCTTCGCCGCAATATTGCGTTGCCAGGTCCAGTGTTCGACACCTGCCACGGCGACACGATAGAGGCGCTGGAAGAAGAGGCCGCGCGGCTTTCCGAAGGCGCAGATTTCCTGATTTTCGACACGCCGGGACGCGACGATCCCTTCGCTCGGCATGTGGCTGCCAGCGCCGATACGCTTGTCACCCCAATGAACGACAGCTTCGTCGATTTCGATCTGATCGGGCAAGTCGATGCGGAAACTTTCAAAGTGCGCAAATTGTCCTTTTATGCAGAGCTGATCTGGGAAGCGCGCATCAAGCGCAGCCGTGCCCAGCTGGAAGAACACAGAAGCGAGATGGATTGGGTCGTGGTGCGCAACCGCACCGGCTACACCGACGCGCGCAACCAGCGGCGTATCGAACAGGCACTGACCGAACTTTCCAAACGCGTTGGCTTCCGCGCGGTGCAAGGCTTGTCGGAACGGGTGGTATACCGCGAACTGTTTCCGTCCGGTCTGACCTTGCTGGACAAGGGGCAATTGGGCGAACTGGGCACCAGCCATCTGGTAGCCCGGCAGGAACTGCGCAATCTGGTGCAGAACTTGCGCCTCAAGATGCCGGCAAGGCAGCAGGTCGAAGCGCCAAGTCTGCCAGCCACCAAGCCCGCGCCGGTGCCCGCTTGAGATGTTGAAATTTATTGTTATCGGCGGCGCTCTGCTGCTGTTCTTCCGCTGGATATTCGGACGCTGGCCGTGGCAGCCCAAGGACAGCACCCGCAATCATGCGCTTTCCCGCGCGCGCCGTCTGCTGGGCGTGGAAGCCCGCGCCAGCAGGCCAGATATTATCGCAGCGCACAAGCGGCTTGTCGCAATGGTTCACCCTGATCGCGGCGGATCTAACGAACAGGTGCATGAAGCCAATGCGGCACGCGATCTGCTTCTGGATGAGTTGCCCCGCGAAGTACGCTGAGTTATCGCGCAGCATCTTCGGAAAAGGTGCCTGCTTCTTATGACTTACGACTTCCACCCGACAGTTCTGCGCGAATACGATATTCGCGGTATTATTGGCGAAACGCTCGGGCCGGATGACGCGCGCGCGATTGGCCGCGGGTTCGGCACGCTATTGGTGCGTGATCTGGGGGGCGCAAAGAAGCCACTTGTCGCAGTCGGTTACGATGGCCGGGTCAGCTCACCCATTCTCGAACGTGCCTTGATCGAAGGCCTGACCTCCAGCGGCTGTAATGTGCGCTGCATTGGCATGGGCGCTACCCCGATGCTGTATTATGCTGAAGCCTCAGCCGAAGAGGTGGATGGCGGCATTCAGATAACTGGCAGCCACAATCCCGCCAATTACAATGGCTTCAAAATGGTATTTCGCGGGCGACCGTTCTTCGGCGTCGATATCCAGACGCTCGGCACAATGGCCGCCGAAGGGGATTGGGTCGATGGGTTCGGCGAAGTCGAAAGCGTCGACATCATTGACGCCTATATCGACCGGATGCTGACCGCGCTGGACGGGATCAACCCGGGTACGCTGAGCGGTCTCACCGTGGCGTGGGACGCTGGCAATGGTGCCGCCGGGCCGGCGCTGGAAAAACTGGCCGCGCGCCTGCCCGGAACACATCATCTGCTTTTCACCGAAGTAGACGGAGACTTTCCCAACCATCACCCTGATCCCACTGTTGAAGCTAACCTTGAAGACCTGCGGGCCCTGGTTGCCGAGAAGTCCTGCGACTTCGGAATAGCCTTTGACGGCGATGGCGACCGGATCGGCGCTATCGACGGCGAAGGCCGCGTCATCTGGGGTGATCAACTACTAATGATTTACGCCGAAGACCTCCTGGGGAATCTACCTAATTCGACCATTATCGCCGATGTGAAGGCCAGCCGCGCACTGTTTGACCATGTCGAAAAGCACGGCGGCAAGCCGATTATGTGGAAAACCGGCCACTCGCTGATTAAGTCCAAAATGAAGGAAGTTTCTTCGCCTTTGGCGGGCGAGATGAGCGGGCATGTGTTTTTCGCAGACACTTATTACGGCTTTGATGATGCGCTGTACGCCGGGATTCGCCTGATCGCCGCCGCGGCGCGGCTGGGCAAATCGGTGACGCAGCTGCGCGGCGAAATGCCTGCCATGCTCAATACGCCCGAATTGCGATTTCAAGTGGACGAAAGCCGCAAATTTGCCGCGATTGGCGAAATCGCCGCGCGCATTGCTGCCAGCGACGCGGTGGCTGACACGACTGACGGCGTGCGGGTGACGAACGCGGACGGATGGTGGCTGCTGCGGGCATCCAACACGCAAGACGTGCTGGTTGCCCGCGCCGAAAGCGATACGCAGGAAGGATTGGACCGCCTGCTGGCCCAGATCGACCGGCAATTGCAATTGAGCGGACTGGAACGTGGTGAAAGCGCCGGGCACTGATAGAGTCAAAATCTTGAAGAGCTGGCTCATCGCGGCCGGATACGCTGCAACTATGGACAAATTCCTGGAAAGCGTCATTCTCTCCTGAATTGGGGGGACTTCATGGCAAGCATAGCACTGGCCGGTGATCGGCTTATTCTTACACGCAGCAAGCCGTTACGGCTTCTGACGTTGTTTTTGTTCTACTTTACGCAGGGTTTTCCGCTCGGCGTGTTCTTTTACGCAGTTCCGGCGTGGATGGCTGCCGGGGGTGCCGGTACGGCGGAAATCGCCACTGTAGTGGCTGCTGCGAACCTTCCATGGACGCTGAAGCTGATCGATGGCTTCATCATTGATCGCTACACCTATCTCCCTATGGGCCGACGCCGCGTCTGGATCATAGGTGCACAATCGCTGATCACACTTAGCTTCCTTGCGCTGGCGTTGTTCAATCCTGTGCCGACCGAAGTCACACTGATTGCGGCCATGGCCTTTGCCGCGAATGTCGCGGTCACTTTCCAGGATGTCGGCATAGATAGCCTCGCTGTGGACATAATGGAGGAGGAAGAGCGGTCGTACGCGGCCAGCATGATGATGGCATCGCAACTTCTCGGTCTAGCCCTTGCGACCTGGGCTGGCGGGCAGCTGTTCGAGGCGTTCGGCCTGCCGATAGGCATTGCTATCCTGTCCATCGTACCGGCAACGGTGATGCTTTACGGGATCGCCATTCGGGAGCGTGGGGGAGAGAAGCGGCTGCCCTGGACCAGCGGTCAAAGCCACCGGGAAAATCTGGAGGTCCAGGTGGATGCATGGCGGCCGTTGATCAAGGGTGCGGCGCTGGCCATGATCCCCTTGCTCAGTATCATCCTTATCCCGGTGATGGCCTCGCGTTCAGTAGCCTATGGCGTGATAGAAGCCTATTTCCCCGAACTCTTCACCCAGCAGGCCGGTTGGACGATGAGCGAGTATACCGACCTCATCTCGCTATCGTCATTATTCAGCGGAATACTTGGGCTGGTTTTGGGCGGCTATGCGGTTCAGAAGATCGGCACACAGCGCGCACTCATCGTGGCAATTTTCGGTTGCGCGGCACTGCCAGCCGCATTCGGACTGCTGCCCGGACTGTGGGCGGAAACGTGGTTCCTGCGCAGCTACGTATTCGCATTCGATCTACTCGCCTTCTTTGTCTTGGCGAGTGCCATTCCCCTATGCATGCGGATGTGTGTGCCGGCCGTCGCGGCAACGCAGTTCACCCTCTACATGGGACTGGGCAATTTGGGGCGACCTGTCGGCAATGCGATGGCCGCCTGGGCTGACGGAATCGGCCAACCGACTCTGATGTTCTTCGGCGCATCCGCAGTATGCGCCGTGTCCGGCACGGCGCTGCTCTTCGTTCGCTATCCGCGGCGCGAATCCATTCGCAAGGCGGTTGCCCAAAAACTGGTGCAGGGCGAAGGCATAGTGCCCCGCCGCGATTAAAATCAGGGCGCTGCATCAGATTCAGGCCGTTCCCTAAAGTGGCTTCCTCTGCGACAAGGGGTTATGATTCCTTGCCGAATTCCTGCTTCATCCGTGTGCCCTTCAAATCAGATCGCGAGTGCGGCACATATTGCCTCGTGGCCCCGTCACACCCGTGCAAGAAAATGCATAGCCGGATGAGCGAGCCCGGCGTCCCCCCGGAGATCACGGCGTGGTTCAAAGGGCGCGGATGGCGCGTCCGCCGGCATCAGGCCGAAATGCTGGGCACAAGTGATGCAGGCAAGCACGCCATGCTGGTGGCCGACACGGGCGCGGGCAAGACATTGGCAGGATTTCTGCCAACGCTCGCTGCGTTCTGCCCCTCGCGCATTGGTGATGGCGCGCCTCCCGCAGGCCTGCACACACTATACATCTCGCCGCTGAAGGCCCTGGCGCATGATGTGCAGCGCAACCTGATCACTCCGGTGGAGGAGATGGGGCTGGACCTGCGCATTGAGACGCGCAGCGGCGATACATCGTCCGACAAAAAGAAGCGGCAACGCAGCAAGCCGCCGAATATCCTTCTGACAACGCCGGAAAGCCTCTCTCTGCTGCTCAGTTACCCTGAAAGTTTTGAGTTGTTTGCTGGGCTGAAGCGTGTGGTGGTGGACGAAATCCACGCCTTTGCCACGCAGAAACGCGGTGATCTTCTGGCGCTGTCGCTATCCCGCCTTCAGGCCATTGCCCCAGATATGCAGCGCGCGGCGCTTTCTGCCACAGTCGCCGATCCTGAATCCTTCGCTGCTTGGATCGCGCCGTGGGGAGACATGGATGCCGTCGATTTGGTGCGAGGCGAACAAGGTGCCGAGCCGGAGGTTGAAATCCTGCTGCCCGTTGAAGAGCGGGTGCCGTGGGGCGGCCATGCGGCGACATGGGCGATTCCCCAGCTGTATGAGCGTATCCGCAAGAACAATACGACGCTCGTTTTCACCAATACCCGCTTTCTGGCCGAATATATCTTCCAGAACCTGTGGGATGCGAATGACGACAATCTGCCCATTGGCATCCATCATGGCTCGCTATCAAAAGAAGCCCGCCGGAAGGTCGAAGACGCTATGGCGCGCGGCGAGCTGCGGGCGCTGGTGTGCACGGCCAGCCTCGATCTGGGGGTAGATTGGGGCGATATTGATCTTGTGGTGCAGATGGGCGCGCCCAAGGGGTCCAGTCGTCTGCTCCAGCGGATAGGGCGCGCCAATCATCGGCTCGACAGCCCCAGTCGCGCGTTGTTGGTGCCCGGCAACCGCTTCGAGTTTCTCGAGGCTACTGCGGCGATGGATGCCGTCGACGAAGGCCAGCGCGATGGCGAAGATTTCCGCCCGGGCGGTCTGGATGTCCTGGCCCAGCATGTGATGGCCTGCGCCTGCGCTGCACCGTTTGAAGAGCGTGCGCTGTTGAATGAAGTGCGATCTTGCTGGCCCTACGCTCAAGTGGATGATGCCACCTGGATTCGGGTTCTCGAATTTGTGGCGACCGGGGGATATTCGCTCAAGGCTTATGACAAGTTCAAGCGTATCACCCGCGACAAGGACGGCACATGGCGGCTGACCCATCCTGATCAAGCTTACCGGCACCGGATGAATGCGGGCATCATTATTGATTCAGAGATGTTGGAGGTGCGCTTTCGCAACGGGCGTTCGCTTGGCCGGGTGGAGGAGCGCTTTGGCGCCGGCCTGAGGCCGGGAGACACATTCCAGTTCAGCGGCGTAAATGTTGAGGTCGAGCAGATCAAGGACATGGAACTGATCGTGCGCGCCAGCAAGAAGTCCGCGATGATCCCTTCCTACGGTGGCCTTCGCCTGCCGCTCACCACCCATCTGGCGGAGCGTGTGCGCGGATTACTGACCAACCGCGCAGGATGGTCCCGCTTCCCCGATGATGTGCGCGAATGGTTGGAGGTACAGGATTGGCGCAGCCAGATGCCGGGGCCGGACAATTTGCTCGTGGAAAGCTTCCCCCATGCGAAGCGGCATTATACGGTATATTATACTTTCACCGGCTGGAACGCGAACCAGTCGCTCGGCATGCTGATTACGGCCCGGATGGAAGCTATGGGCCTGATGCCCGGTGGTTTCGTGGCCAATGATTACTCACTGGCAGTGTGGGGGCTGAAGCCGGTGGAGGATCCGCGGCCGCTACTATCGCCCGATATCTTGACCGACGAATTCATAGACTGGGTGCAGGATTCGCACCTGCTGCGCCGTGCCTTTCGCGAAGTCGCTGTGATCGGTGGATTGGTGGAGCGGCAGCATCCTGGCAAACGCAAGAGCGGGCGCCAGGTCACTTTCAGCACCGACCTTATCTACGATGTGCTGCGCAAGTATGAACCCGATCACGTGCTGATCGAGGCGGCCTGGGCCGATGCGCGGGCGCGGATGACTGATATCGGGCGGTTGGGTGATCTGCTGGATACTGCGGAGGCAAGGCTGGAGCACGTTGTCCTCGATCGTGTCAGTCCGCTAGCGGTGCCGGTAATGGTAATGATCGGGCGCGAGTCCGTGCCTCAAGGCGGGGCCGATGATGAATTGCTGCTGGAGGCGGAGACGCTGGCAGGCGCTGCCATGCAGGTGGAAGGTTTGCCCGAGGGGCTGGAATGAAATCAGTATCCGCTGGGCATATCGCAATCCCGACGCTGGAAAGTCGGCAATTCTGAAGGCTGTGGACTTTCATATTGACGATAAAGTGGAGCGTTCGAGAAGCGGAAGCAGCGATCGAGCAGCTGCTTTTCACGCAAGAGCGCTAGCACATGTGCCGCGCTTTCGTATGATGCGTCTCCATCGGGTTCGAACCATAATGCAGGTTGCGGAAATTCGACCATCGTTTGATCGAGCAACTTGCTGAGTTCGCCTTCGCTGACTAATTGCGAATTCCAATAAAGAGTTCCGTCTCGCGCGATAGAAAGTCTGTTACCCACTGTAGAAAGCGACCCCAGATCGCCACTCATCGTCGGCAAAGGCAAGTCGACCAGAATCGCGTGGGCAGGATTGGTGTAAACAGCCATCACCATTGTCGCGCTGATCAGCCAGATCGCCGCCAATGGTGCAAATGAGGGCCGCCAGATCGGCTCGCCATGATCGAAAGGAGGCTGGTGCCTGCTGCGACGATTATTACTCCGCATGGAAGGAGCGGTACTGATGGTTTCGGTCAAAGGCAAAGCGGTGGATATTGGCCTCCCCTAGCAATTGGAGGACCTGCACGGCATCGTTTTAGCTGGTGCTCGCATCGGGTTCGAAACGAATAACCGTCTCCTCTGGGCCGGCCGCGGCCAGCGCGAGACGGGCTTTCAATTCAGGACGGTTCACCTGCTGGCCATTCCATAGCAGCGCGCCTGTGCGGGTTATTGCCAAGGCAATCTCTTGCGTGTCCGTTGTCTGGCGGTCACCCACTGGCAGATCTGCTTCGAGCAGACGGGATCTAATGGCCATGCGCTTCCCCTTTCGCTAACAACGCTGCGCCGGAATGTGATAGGATAACATCACGTCCGAAGGGGTATGTCAAATTGTCAATCGGGGCTTGGGCGAGGCTGAGGCGGGCCACATCGCATTGGCCCAGGCACAAAAAAGGGCGACCTGGGCCGCCCTTTTTCAAACCGATCGGTACGGAGCGACTATGCGCCGCTACCGAACTGGCGGTATTTTTCATTACCCACAAAACCGAACTTCGTGACGCCCGAGGCCTTGATCAGGGTCAGGACCTGGGCTGACAGATCGTAGCTGGCATTCGCTTCCGGTTCGAACTGAAGCTCTGGCTCAACCGCGAACGCCATCGATTGCTGCAAATTGCTGACCAGGCCGCCCTGTGTGATGGATTCGCCGTTCCACAGGATCTGGTTATCTGGTGTGAGCACGATCTTGTTGGTGATCGGGTCAACCTCTGGTGGGTTGCTGTTGGGGTCGGGCGCAGGCAAATCGATGTTGATTGCGTGCGTCGCGACCGGGATGGTGATGATGAACATGATGAGGAGAACGAGCAGGACGTCGATCAACGGCGTCATGTTCATTTCCATCATCGGCGAGCCGTCGTCGCTGCCGCCTGCCATTGCCATGAGTGCGTACTCCTAAAAAAATCGTCAGCCGAGGCCGATGATCGAAGACCGATTAACCGCTGGGGCCGTTCGGATCGACCGGGTTCGAAATGAAGGCGATGGTTGGGTAACCAGCTGCCTGCACATTGAAAATGGTACCAGCAACGCAGCGCCAGGGCGCGTTGATGTCGCCGCGGATGTGCACCTGCGGGATCAACTCGGGATCTGCCATGATGGCTTCGGGGCCGCCGGCACGCTGAACGATCGCGTCCAGACGTTCAAAAGCAGCATCGTACAATTCCGTCGAATCAACCAGCGTGGTGTTGTTGAAGAACACCCGGCATTCGCCATCACGTGTGGCGCCCTCAAACCCGGAACGAATAGTTCCTGGCGTGCGGCCATTCACGTCCGTGGTGGTCACGGTGATCAGAAGGTTTTCGACTTTGTCATCCGATTCCTGAGTCGCAATGATCGGAATCTGCAGTTCTTCGACCGTCTGAATGGCCACCGGAACCGCAATCAGGAAGATGATCAGCAGCACCAGCATGACATCCACCAACGGCGTGGTGTTGATGTCAGACATCGGCCTTTCTTCGCCGCCAACACTGATTGCCATAGTTTCGTCCTATCTCACGTAAGCAGGGAAGCGGCGGGCACCAGCATGTGAAGGTGCCCGCCCTTTCGTATTCGCCTGGATCAGGCCTTGTTCGTCGGCGTGGCCGAGCCAGCCGGACGTGCCGCTGCCGGAGCAGTCTTCGCGGCCTTGGCCGATGCCTGTGTGGAGCTTGCAGTCATGACGGCAGGCTTCACTTGGCCATGCGAAGTGATGTTCGCCTGAAGGTCGGTCGAGAAGCCCGAAAGCATCGCTGCGATGCGACGGTTGCGCGACTGCAGGTAGTTGTAAGCGAACACAGCCGGCACAGCGACGAGCAGACCGATGGCGGTCATGATGAGTGCTTCACCAACCGGACCAGCAACCTGATCGATCGAGGCGGAGCCGGTTGCACCGATCTTGATCAGTGCGCGGTAGATCCCGATCACTGTACCGAGAAGGCCAACAAACGGCGCTGTTGCACCAACCGTTGCGAGGAACGGCAGGCCGCCTGCAAGTTTGGCATTGATGGCAGATTCGGAACGCGCAAGCGTGCCGTGCAGCCAATCATGCGATTCGAGGCTATCGGTCATCTTGGCCGATTCGTCGCCGGCACGGATGCCGTCATCGACGAGCTGGCGCCATGCGCTGTTCTTGTCGAACTTGGTCGCGCCTTCTTTCATGGAACCGGCGCGCCAGAAAGCGGCACGGTTTGTGCGATATTCCTTCATCACCTTGTTCTGTTCAAAATACTTGGTGATCAGGATGTAGAACGATCCGACCGACATGATGATCATGACGGTAAGGATCGACCATGCGACAGGGCCGCCTTCTTCCATGGCTTCCATGAAGCCAAAGGAAGTTTCCGGCGCCGCGTCCGAAGCGGCAGTGGCCAAAAGTTCGATAAACATGCTGTTTAGTCCTCTTCCTAGAGAAAATTCGTATCAGTTAAGCTGGTAAACGATGTTGGTAGCCCAACTTCCCGAAATCGGGTTGCCGGCATCATTGAGAGCGGGATTAAAGCGACCATAGCGTGTGAGATCGTCGCACGCGGCCTGGTCAAGGATTGGGTCGGCTGACCGGGTTACGCGGCAACTCGCCACGCGCCCGTCGGGGCCAACTGTAACCGCAACACCCACCGTGCCTTCGATTTCACGGCGAAGTGCCCGCGAAGGATAGTTCTCGATGATGCGACGGGTCCAACGAGCCTGACCGTCCGGCGACACACCACGTGCCTGCGAAGGCGGTGCTGGTGGCGGTGGCGGTGGCGGCGCGGGCGGCGCTGCTGGTGCAGGCGGCGGAACAATACGCGCAGGCGGTGCCGGCGGCGGAATGTTCGGCTGCGTGCGTACCGGCGGCGGATTCGGCGCGATGCTGATCGGCGGCGGAGGCGCGACCGGCGGCGGCGGAGCCACATTTTCTTCCGGCGGCGGAGGTTCATCCTCCGGCTCCGGTGGTTCCGGTTCGTCCTCAATGTCCACTGTAGTCACCCGCTCTACCGCTTCTTTCACCGCCGAGTAGGCGAGTCCGGAAATCAGCAAATAGCCAATGCCAACGTGGATGAGGGCAACGATGATAATCGCGATAATGCGATTACCGCTCATTTCTTGGTCAGCGTAAGCCATCCAGTCCCTTCACTCCGTTTCCAATGCCGGCAAAGCCGACTTTCGCGACAAACAAGATTCGCACCCTGCCAGTCACAGTGATTTGTTGTCCAGCCAAACTTTCATGGCAGAGGTTTTAACAACCCGCGACACAAAACGTGCCCGTATGGCAACAGCCCTGTTATTTTTCTAATGTTCTCGGGCTGAGGAGGCGCGTCTTAACGTTCCATAAGGATATGGGCAAACGCTTTATCCGTTCAGTGGCAATTCACGGCCGTTTCGCTCAGTACTACCGACCGGCGGCAGCCCGCACTCGATTGCCAGCGGAATTGTCTGTGCTCTTGCCAGCAAAGGGACAGTCGGGGCAGGAGAAGCGTCATGAACAACAGCATCCCAAACTTCCGCATGCCGCAGTTCCGGCAAATCGCCTTCATCATGCTGGCTGGTGCGGTTCTTGCCGCATGTTCCACCACCGTGCCTGCGCAATCGCGCGGCAACGACAGGGGCCCGGTCACTGCCGAACTGGGTCCCGGTGAAGATCCGACCTACGTCGATCTCGTCACCTTCGCGCAGGCTGCTGATCTGGTTGCGATTGTTGGGGTAGATAAGCAGGCAGCTTTTCCACCCGAACGCGTGCCCGACGTGCCGCCGGAGCGCGTACGGCTGTATCTTGAAACGCTCACACGCAATCTGTTGGCCTCCGGCACTGGCGTTGGCCAATCGCTGATTTTTGTGACTGATGTGGACCGCGAGACGGATGGTGATGCGCCCGATCTTGAAGAACGTGACTATATCATTTTTGCCGATCAGGCGCGCGGCAGGCCAGGCGAAGTGCAACTTGTATCCAGCCGGGCGATGTTCCCCGCAGGCCCTGTTTTGGAAGGCCGCGTGCGCCGGGTGCTGCGCCAACTGGCTGCAGCCGATGCCCCTCCTGCGATCATCGGATTGCGCGATGTGATTTCTGTGCCGGGCAATCTGGCGGGCGAATCGGAAACGCAGATGTTCATCGAAACGCGCGACGGAACGCCAGTGTCGCTTAGTGTAATCCGGCGCCCCGGAATGACCCCGCAGTGGGGCGTTTCCCTTGGCGAAATCGTGGACACGTCCGCTCGGCCACCGGAACCCGAATCGCTGGCGTGGTATCAATTCGCGTGCTTCCTGCCCGCTCAGCTGCCCGACAGTTCTTTCTTGCAGGGAGACCGCGAATCGCAGGAGCGCGCACGCCGCGACTACGCCTTCGTGCTGGCCGAGCTTGGCCCATGCGCACGGCGTTACAGCTGAGGGATTAGTCGCGTGCATTCGTTTGCACGCTAGCCAAGCCAGGCATCGCCGATTACCTCGCCACGCAAGTGACATGGCAGGCCATTGGCCGCGCATTATGGAAACAGGGGTCATCATGGCAGAGACATTGCGAATCGCTCTTGCAGGGCTGGGTACAGTCGGGGCGGGCGTGATCCGGCTGCTTGGCGAAAATGGCGGATTGATTGCGCAGCGTGCGGGCAGGCCGATCGAAATCACCGCTGTTTCCGCGCGTGACAGGACGAAAGATCGCGGCATCGATATCTCTTCCTATGCGTGGGAAGACGACATGACCGTGCTTGCCGCGCGTGAAGACGTGGATGTGGTTGTCGAACTGGTTGGCGGCTCTGACGGGCCAGCGCTTGCTTTGGCGCGCAAGGCTTTGGCAGCTGGCAAAGACCTCGTCACTGCGAACAAGGCGATGGTGGCCCATCATGGACTGGAGCTTGGCGAACTTGCCGAATCGCAGGGCGCTGCCATGCGGTATGAAGCTGCGGTGGCGGGGGGCATCCCGGCGATCAAGGGGCTTGGCGAAGGCGCTGCGGCAAACCGGATCGAGCGGATTTACGGCATTCTCAACGGCACATGTAATTATATCCTGTCCGAAATGGAAAGCACAGGCCGCGACTTTGCCGATGTGCTGGGCGAGGCCCAGGCGCTTGGTTATGCCGAGGCCGATCCGACATTCGATATCGAAGGTGTGGATGCCGCGCACAAACTGTCGCTGCTGGCGGCGCTGGCTTTTGGAACGCGGCTGGATTTCGATGCCGTCGCAACCACAGGTATCAGCCGTATTCGCGCTGCTGATATCGCGCAGGCACGCGCTCTTGGTTATGTGATTCGCCTGATCGGGCTGGCCGATTGCGAGAACGCTGATGGCAGCCGCCACCTGTTCCAGCGGGTCGCGCCATACCTCGTACCCGTCAGCCATCCACTTGCAGGAGTTGGCGGGGCGACGAATGCCGTGGTTGCGGAAGGCAATTACTCCGGAAGACTGCTGTTCGAAGGCGCGGGCGCCGGTGACGGGCCGACGGCCAGCGCCGTTGTTGCCGATCTTATCGATATTGCGCGCGGCAATGTGCCGCCGCCTTTTTCCTTGCCCGTCTCCCAGCTTGAAGCCAGCGCTCCTGCTGATCCGGGAAATCGCCGCAACCGCGCGTATCTGCGCTTTCTGGTGGCGGACCGCCCTGGCGTTCTGGCCGAGATTACTGCTGCCATGCGCGATGCGGGCGTTTCGATCGAAAGCATGATCCAGCAAGGCCAGCCGGGTGACGAAGATGATCCTGTCCTGGTCGCCATGGTGACCCATGAAGGGCCCGAAGGCGCTGTCGAACGGGCGATGGAACTGCTTGCGGGTTCTCCTAGCCTGGCTGATGAGCCGCTGGTGATGCGGCTGCTCGGGTAAGGGCTAGCCGCCTTCGGAGAGGTCTATCGGGATCCGCCTGCCACGCACACCTGCGGCATCGGGTTCAGGCTCCACTTCAGACACCAATGCGGCGTCTTCCGCGCTGAGCGGCTCGGGGAAAGCGGTTACGTCGATCATCAACGCAGGTTCCGGCGCATAGCCGAAGCGGATGCAGGATGCTGTGCCGACGGAGGCAGGGTTGGTGACCCAGCATGGCGGATCGGTGAGGCCCGGAATGATCACCCTGTCCGACCGTGTAGGGCGCGGCAGAGGCGACATGTAGCGTTCCGAATCGGTCAGTTCCCGGCACACCAAGATCACGCCTTCTTCCTGAACCTCGGTGTTGCAGGGCTCGGTTGCGTCGGCAGGCAGCGGCGCATCTTCGTCCACTTCAGCTTCGTCAGCGGGGCCATAAGCCTGCTGCGCGTGGGCGCTTGCCGGATAAAGCGGTGCCGCAGCAATCAGCGCGGCCAAGATTCTCGACATTACCGCCCCTCCTGCTTAAGCGAGCCCGGATTGCGCATCGGAGGCTGAATTACCCATGAATTCCACATCAGGCAGCGCCAACGGCGGCGAACAAAGTGTTATCGATCGTGTTCTGGTACTCGAGCTGGTTCGCGTGACCGAAAGCGCGGCGATTGCCGCATCCGCGCTGATCGGACGCGGCGATGAAAAGGCCGCCGATGCTGCTGCTGTAGAAGCCATGCGCCGCGCCTTCGATTCGCTTTATATTGATGGCACCGTCGTCATCGGCGAAGGCGAGATGGATGAAGCGCCGATGCTGTTTATTGGCGAAAAGGTTGGCGGCGCACCGGGCAAGGGGCCGAAGATCGATATCGCTCTCGACCCGCTGGAAGGCACCACCATAACCGCGAAGGCTGGTGCGAATGCGCTTGCCGTGCTGGCGGCTGCGGAAGAAGGATGCCTGCTCAACGCGCCAGATGTATACATGGACAAGATTGCCGTCGGGCCGGGCTATCCCGATGATGTCATCAGTCTGGAAAAAACCGCCACGCAGAACGTTCAGGCCGTGGCAGCAGCCAAGGGTGTGGAACCTGCCGACATTGTCGTTTGCGTGCTCGACCGGCCTCGCCATGCGGACATGATTGCAGAGCTGCGCGGGCTTGGCTGCGGTGTCTATCTGATCGGAGACGGTGATGTCGCTGGCGTGATCGCGACAACCAATCAGGATACGACAATAGACATGTACATGGGCCGCGGCGGAGCGCCTGAAGGCGTGTTGGCTGCTGCTGCGCTGCGCTGCGTCGGCGGACAATTCAACGGGCGGCTGATATTCCGCAATGCCGATGAACGCGCCCGCGCCGAAAAATGGGGCATCGAAGACCTCGACCGCATCTACAAATTGGACGACCTTGCGAAAGGCGACTGCATTTTTGCCGCCACCGGCGTGACCGACGGATCGCTCCTCCAAGGCGTAAAACGCATCCACCGCCCCAATGGCGAACGCAAGATGACGACCGAGACAATCGTGATGCGCTCCAGTTCCGGCACCATACGGTGGGTCAAGAGCGAACATAAGATCTAGCGCCGCCTGCGCGGCTGCCGCAGGGTGATAAAGGTTACACCCTGTCACCATGTAATAATCGCTGTAAATTACTGACTTGAAACACATAATCGCCAAATCCCGAAGGTGACACCCTGCCGGAAATTTCCCGGCCGACGCCGCCACGCAAACAGGACTGCCTATCGATTTTTGGCAAGCTGTAGGAAAGTCGCCCGTCCTTCGTGCGGGAAAACCTCTGCCGCCCTCTGTTGCAATCATGGGGCGCTGGGCTAGGGCGTGCGCACCAGCCAACTACTCAGGATTCGCGCGCCATGAAGATCATGTCCGGCAACTCTAACCTGCCGCTTGCCCGCGCTATTGCCGCATATCTCGAAGTGCCGCTGACCGATGCCAGCGTGCGCCGGTTTGCCGATGAGGAAATCTTCATCGAAATTCACGAAAACGTGCGCGGCGAAGATGTGTTTATCGTGCAGTCGACCAGCTATCCGGCAAACGACAATCTGATGGAATTGCTGATCGGTATCGATGCGCTGCGGCGCGCCTCGGCGAAGCGGATCACGGCGGTTGTGCCCTATTTCGGATATGCGCGGCAGGACCGCAAACCCGGCCCGCGCACGCCGATTTCGGCCAAGCTGGTTGCCAACCTGATTACCGAGGCCGGGGCCGACCGCGTGTTGGCGGTTGATCTGCATGCGGGCCAGATTCAGGGCTTTTTCGATATTCCGACGGACAATCTCTACGGCGCGCCGACCATGGCTGCCGATATTCAGACGCGTTATGGCGGTGAAGATTTGATGGTCGTGTCACCTGATGTCGGCGGTGTTGTGCGTGCCCGGTCCCTGGCCAAACGGCTGGACAATGCCCCGCTCGCCATCGTGGACAAGCGCCGCGATCGCCCCGGCGAATCCGAAGTGATGAACATCATCGGCGACGTAAAAGGGCGCAGCTGCATTCTGATAGACGACATTGTCGATTCGGGCGGCACGCTGTGCAATGCCGCGCAGGCGCTGCTGGATCAGGGTGCGAAAAGCGTCGCGGCCTATATCACCCACGGCGTGCTTTCGGGCGCGGCAGTGGCGCGGGTAAATTCATCCGCGTTGAAAGAACTGGTGATTACCGACACGATCAAGGCAACCGATGCTGCTTTGGATTCGGATCGCATTCGCGTGCTGACGATTGCGCCAATGCTGGGCGAGGCAATCCGCCGCATTGCCGATGAAAGCAGCGTGTCGAGCCTGTTCGACTGATCAATCGGGCTGTTGAAGCGAGCGTGGTTCCGCGTTGGGATCGCGCCACGGACCGATTTCGTCGGGCCTCAGCCGATTAAGCGCATCCAGCCGCCGTCGCTGCCGCACTTCCAGTGAAAGCCGCACGAAAGGGTGCGCGCCGTTCTGCAATTGCGTGGGCGACATATCGAAGAAGCTGCGAACTTCCTTCACGCGGTGTGATTGGTCGAAGTAGCGCAGTTCTATTTCCGGGCGGTCTTCGGGGCGCGCCACTTCCAGCAAGGCAGCCCCCATATCAAGCACCCGTGCGCGCCGCAGCGCCTGTTTCGGGGTCACCCCAAAGGTCTGTTTGATAATGCGTTCAATCGTGCGTTTGGACACAGCATGGCCAGCCGCAAATTCCTCCACCGTGATTTTAGGATCGGAGAGGCACTGGCGTTCAAAATCCACGGCAATCGGATCCGGCAGCTTGTGATTCGCAGCTTCGACCAAAGGGCGCAGGAAACGGTCTTCCAGCGTGGACAGCCATACCTCATAATCCTGATCGAGTGGCACTATCGCGCCCAGCGGAGTTTCGTGACCGAACAATTCATCGATATCGATCACGCGGTCCAGCATTTCGCAATTATTCGGAAAGCCCAGCAAGTTTGCAGCTCCGGCGTTGAAATGCAGCGTTATCGCCACATATTTGCCGGTAATGCTCAGTGGCATACACCTGGTCTGCGGGCCGAAATACAAGGCGCGCCCATGCTCACCCGGTTCCCACACTTGGCTTCCATCAGCGCTGCCCGCCGTCCATGCGTCGTGGTAGATGATGGTCATGCAAGGGTGATCGACTACGCGGCCACAATCGATCTGCATTCCGTCTGGCAATTGGCCTTCGGCGATGCTCCACCAGTAGGCCCAGGGCAGAAGGTCGCTGGCCGGCGCGCGTGATAATGCAAGCGGTGATCCCCCACGCGTTGCGCCAGTCTGCGACTTTATCAGCGGCCCCTTGTTCATTGCGTTAAAGAATGCGGTACAATTGTAATCAAAGCAACTTTTATCAAGTTTTTGAGGAATAAAGATGGTTTCCAGGTCCGATATTGCGCTTCTACATCGGTTGGCCGATGCGGCTCGAGACGAGATACGTCCGCTGTTCCGCACTGCTTTGCAAAGCGAAGCAAAAGGCGATGCCAGCCCGGTAACGATTGCAGATCGCAACGCCGAAGCCGCGATGCGCAAGATTATCGAAGCGGAATGTTCGGCCGACGGAATTCACGGCGAAGAATACGGCGTGAAGGATGGCAAGTCCTCGCGCCAATGGGTGCTCGATCCGATTGACGGGACGACCGCCTTTCTTGCGGGCCGACCGATTTTCGGCACGCTGATCGCGTTGCTGGTCGATGGCTTTCCTGTGGCGGGCGTGATCGATCAGGCAATTCTTGGTGAACGCTGGCTCGGGATTACAGGGCAAGGCACGACTTTCAACGGAGAGCCGGTGAAGGCGCGGCTGTGCACCAAGCTGGCAGAGGCAACCATCGCCACGACCGGCCCGCATTATTTCAGCGTGGAGCAGGGTGACCGCTTCATGGCGCTGGCCGGGCAGACCGATCACAAACGCATGGTGATGGGCGGCGATTGTTATAATTATGCCGCTTTGGCGAGCGGCCATATAGATATCGTCGCAGAGGCCGGATTGAAGCTGCATGACTACGCTGCACTTGTTCCGGTGGTAGAAGGTGCGGGCGGTTTCATGTCCGATTGGGCAGGCGAACCGCTTCATGCAGGCAGCGATGGCACGGTGTTGGCGCTGGGCGATCCGGCCCGGCTGGAAGATGTGCTGGATGTGATCGGAAACGCATAAGGCGTAAATCACCTTGCATTCGCGGCGCAAGACGCTAATTGCGCGGCTTCACTTACACGTGATTCATCTGCCGGTCTGGCCGTTAGGGCTGCCAGGGCTGGTTGGACGTGTTCTAGAACTTAGGAGACGAAAATGCCCAAGCTGAAGACCAAGAGCGGCGTCAAAAAGCGCTTCAAGCTCACCGCCACAGGCAAGGTCAAGCATGGTGTCGCTGGTAAGCGCCACCGCCTGATCAGCCACAATGCGAAGTATATCCGCCAACAGCGCGGCACCAAGACGTTGGCCAAGGCCGACTGGGCTGCCGTGAAAAAGTGGGCCCCCTACGGGCTCGGTTGATTGGAAGAGCGGTCCGTCAGCGGACCGGCACCCAGCATCTGAACAAGGATATACGAAATGCCACGCATTAAACGCGGTACTACCACCCGCACCAAGCATAAAAGACTTTTAGAACAGGCAAAGGGCTATCGCGGCCGCCGGAAGAATACGATCCGCGTTGCTCGTCAGGCCGTCGAAAAGGCCGGCCAGTACGCTTATCGTGACCGCAAGGTTAAGAAGCGCACGTTCCGCGGCCTGTGGATTCAGCGCATCAACGCTGCTGTCCGCGAACAGGGCCTCACTTATTCGCAGTTCATGCACGGCGTGAAGCTGGCCGGGATCGAGCTGGACCGCAAGGTCATGGCCGACCTTGCAATGAACGAAGGCGAAGCTTTCGGCCTCATCATCAAGCAGGCGAAAGACGCGCTTCCAGCGTAAGGCGGTTTCGCTGCCTTATCGATTACAGTGATCGAACATTTCAGGGCGCCGGTATCGATTCCGGCGCCCTAATTGTTTGTGCCGGACACAAAACCTTGTCACTAGGCGCCCTATGGCGTCGCAATCATCGCAAGAATTGACAGGGGCCGGTGCGCCCGCGGTGGAGAGCCGATTCTTCACGCCGCCTGCCGAATTCGAAGGCTGCTTCACCACCTTTTACCGGATGACGCTGATACTTCCCGGCGATACCGTGGTTTCCGATTACATGCAGCCCGAATGGGCGAGCCTCCGTTTCTTTTCCGGCGCTCTCCCGACGGCCAAAATCGGGGACGATGTTCTTTCAGAGTCTCGCTACGCCGCTACCGGTCCGAGTTCAAACCCTGCCCATTTTACCATCGGTTCCACCAGAATGTGGGGAATAGGCGTCTTGCCGCTCGGCTGGGCGCGTCTGTTCGATGCCGATGCCAGCGAATTGGCAAACAGGATGGTGGATGGAACACACCATCCGGCATTTTCCCGCTTCAAACCTCTGGCCGACATCCTGTGCGATGATACCATATCCGACGAAAAGCACTTCTTCGCCATTGTGGAAGCGATGCGCCAGAACATGCGTCCCCACCGTGACGAAGACCGCATCCTGCGCGTGCACCGCGCGCTTCTTGATGAGACTATAAGGACGGTTGCCGACCTGGCAGAACGCACGGGCATCAATCCCCGCTCCCAGGAACGTTTGTGCTGCCGGTACTTCGGTTTCACGCCCAAGATATTGCTGCGCCGCCAGCGCTTCGTACGCAGCCTGTCGACCTTCATGCTGGACAGCGGCGGGAAATGGACCGGCGCAATGGACGCGCACTATCACGACCAGGCGCAGTTCAGCCGGGAGTTTTCCAATTTCATGGGCATGAAGCCAAGCGAATATGCCGCGATGGATCACCCGGTCATGAATTCCTTTGTCGCCGCTCGCGCCAGAATGCTGGGCTCGCCAGCGCAGGCATTGGACGCTCCGGGCGGCTGAGCCTGCGGTGAACCGGCATTGCCACTTTGCCATCGGGGCGATTTAACGCTAGCGGAGCGCCCTTCACGCTGGAAACTGGTTCTCATGACTGAAATGCAATCGAAGACCGAAACTGCCCTCGCTGCTATCGCTGCTGCCAGCGACGTGGACGCGCTGGAAGAACAGCGCCTCGCCGCGCTGGGCAAGAAGGGCTGGGTCAGCGCCGCGCTGAAGACGCTGGGGCAGATGTCACCGGAAGAGCGCACCAGCGCAGCGCCCGCCATCCAGGCCGTGCGTGCACAGATCGCCGATGCGCTTGCCGCGAAAAAAGCCCAGCTCGAAGCCGCTGAGCTTGAGGCGCGGCTGGCGACCGAAACGCTCGACCTGACCTTGCCCGCACCAGAAGCGCCGCGGGGCAGTGTCCATCCCGTTAGCCAGGTGATGGATGAACTGGCGGAAATTTTCGCGGACCTTGGTTTCGCCGTAAAGACCGGGCCGGAAATCGAAGACGACTGGTACAATTTCACCGCGCTCAACATGCCCGAAAGCCATCCTGCGCGCGCGATGCATGATACGTTCTACTTCCCGGACACCGCCCCGAAAGGAGGGCGGATGTTGTTGCGCACGCACACCTCGCCCGTGCAGATCCGCACCATGATGGCGGAAGGCGCGCCGGTGCGCATCATCGCACCGGGCCGCGTATACCGGTCGGACAGTGACGCAACGCACACGCCGATGTTCCACCAGATTGAAGGTCTGGTGATCGACAAGGGCATTCACCTAGGCCATTTGAAATGGACGCTGGAAACCTTCCTGAAGGCGTTCTTCGAAACGGACGATATCGTCCTGCGCCTGCGCCCGAGCTACTTCCCCTTCACGGAACCTAGCGTCGAAGTCGATGTCGGCTTCGCAATCGAAAATGGAAAGCGCATCCTCGGCGGCAGCGGCGATGCCGAAGGTCACGGCTGGATGGAATTGCTGGGCAGCGGCATGGTCAATGCCCGCGTGATTGAAATGTCCGGCCTTGATCCGGCGGAGTGGCAGGGCTTTGCCTTTGGTGTCGGTGTGGACCGGCTGGCGATGCTGAAATACGGGATGGACGATCTGCGCGCCTTTTTCGATGGCGATGCCCGCTGGCTGAAGCATTATGGCTTCTCCGGGCTAGACCAGCCGACACTCTCTGGCGGTGTGGGAGTCATGCCATGAAGTTCTCTCTCGAATGGCTCAAGTACTTCCTTGAAACAGATGCCGGAACCGCGGAAATCGCGGCCAAGCTGAACGCTATCGGCATCGAAGTGGAAGACATCGAAGACCCGGCGCAAAAGCTTGCCGGCTTCTGCGTTGCCGAAGTGCTCACCGCTGAAAAGCATCCCGATGCTGACAAATTGCAGGTGCTTTCCGTCAGCACTGGTGAAGGCGCACCCCTGCAAGTCGTGTGCGGCGCGCCCAATGCGCGTGCTGGCATGAAAGGCGTGCTCGGCCTGCCGGGCGCACAAGTGCCTGCCAATGGCATGAAGCTGAAGAAAAGCGCCATTCGCGGTGTGGAATCGAACGGCATGATGTGTTCCGTGCGGGAACTGGAGTTGGGTGAAGAGCATGACGGGATTATCGAGCTTCCCGCTGACGCGCCCGTCGGTCAGTCTTTCGCCGATTACCATGCTACCTCGCCCGTCTTCGATGTGGCGATCACGCCCAACCGGCCCGATTGCATGGGCGTGCACGGCATTGCCCGTGATCTGGCGGCGGCGGGCCTTGGAACGCTGAAAGCGGTGGAACCTTCGCAGATTGCGGCGAGCTTCCCGTGCCCCGTCGAGATCCGCACCGATGATCCGCAAGGTTGCCCCGCTTTCTATGGCCGCGTCATTCGCGGTGTCACCAACTGCGCTTCGCCTGACTGGATGCAGCGGCGGCTGAAGGCCGCAGGCCAGCGCCCCATTTCGGCGCTGGTGGACATCACCAATTACCTGATGCTCGCCTTTGGCCGTCCGGCGCATGTCTATGATCTTGCCAAGCTGTCCGGCCCGGTGGTTGCCCGCCGCGCTACGGATGGCGAGACCGTCGAAGCGCTGAACGAGAAAACCTACACGCTGGACCCCAGCATGACGGTGATCGCGGACGACAATGGCGTGCACGATATTGCCGGTATCATGGGCGGGGAGCATTCCTCGGTGCAGCCGGCAACCACCGATGTGCTGCTGGAAGTGGCCTATTTCGATCCCGAAGCCATCGGGGTGACGGGCCGCAAGCTTGGCCTTGCCACTGATGCCCGCACGCGGTTTGAACGCGGCGTCGATCCGGCTTTCCTCGATGACGGCCTCGCCATTCTCACCAGCCTGATCCAGCGCATTTGCGGCGGTGAAGCCAGTGAAGTCGTGCGCGCCGGTTCGCCTCCTGCCGATCCAAAAGTGGTCGCGTTCGATCCTGCGCTGACGGCGAAACTTGGCGGTGTGAACATTGCCGATCCCGAGCAGAAGCGCATTCTTGAGGCACTCGATTTCGTTGTGGCTGATGATTGGAAAGTCACCTGCCCGCTGCGCCGCCATGATATTGAAGGTCCCGCCGATCTGGTGGAGGAAGTGGTGCGCATTCACGGGCTGGACGCGGTGGAAAGCATCGCCTTGCCCCGGATGGACGGCGTTGCCCGGCCCACCGCCACGCCTGAACAAAAGCTGGAACGCCGCGTGCGCCGCGCCGCTGCTGCGCGCGGGCTGAACGAAGCGATCACATGGTCCTTCCTGCCCACCGATCAGGCGGCACATTTTTCGGATGGCCAGCCGCTGTGGGTGCTGGACAATCCGATCAGCGAAGACATGAAGACGATGCGCCCCTCGCTCGTCCCCGGCCTGCTGTCTGCCGCCAAACGCAATATGGACCGCGGCGCTGACGGCCTGCGCCTGTTCGAAGTGGGTCGCCGTTACTTGCGCAGTGCTGACGGATCAAGCGACGAGCATCCGACGATTGCGGTACTGCTTGCTGGCGAAAAGACTGCGCGCGGCTGGGCCGACGGCAAGGCGCGTATGTTCGACGCTTATGATGCCAAGGGCGAGGCCGAGGCGCTGCTCGCGGAAGCTGGCGCTCCGGTGGACAAGCTGATGGTGATGGGTGAGGCCGGCGGCCAGTTTCATCCCGGCCAGTCCGGCACTTTGCGGCTCGGCCCGAAAAAAGTGCTCGCCCGCTTTGGCGCGCTGCATCCGGCCACGCTTGCTGCATTTGATGTCGATGGTGCCGTGATGGCGGTGGAAATCTATCTCGATGCGATCCCGCCCAAGAAGGGGAAAGGCGGTTTTGCCAAGCCCGATTACGCCCCGCCCGCACTGCAAGCGGTGAAGCGCGACTTTGCCTTCCTCGTTCCTGCCGATCTGGCGGCTGGCGAATTGCTGCGGTCTGTAAAGGGCGCGGACAAGAACAACATCGTCGATGCGCGCGTGTTCGATGTGTTCGCCGGACAAGGCGTGCCGGAGGGCAAGAAATCGGTCGCGATCGAAGTGACGCTCCAGCCGGGCGAGAAATCGTACAAGGATGACGAGCTGAAGGCGATCACCGCAGCGGTGGTTGCCGCAGCGGCCAAGCAAGGCGCGGAACTGCGCGGATGAGCGGGGCTGTCAGCACGATACGCTCCGGCGGTCTTGAAGCGCAGATTGCGCATTTCGGGGCGGAGCTGGTGTCGCTGAAAGACGGCGAAGGCCGCGAATTCATGTACGACGGCGATCCGGCAGTCTGGACCGGGCGCGCGCCGCTCCTGTTTCCGATGGTCGGGCGCTTGAACAACGGCCAGTACAGACATGCCGGCCACAGCTATGCGATGGACACGCATGGTTTTGCGCGCCGCAGCACTTTCACGCTCGTTTCGCAAACCGGCAGCAGCGTGCTGTTCCGCCTTACCAGCAATGCCGAAACGCGGGCGTCATATCCCTTCGCGTTCGAGCTCGACATGCAGTTTGAACTGGATGGGCTGACGTTGAAGATGCGCGCAACCGTGCGCAATCCGGGTGAGGAGACCTTGCCTTTCAGCTTCGGCTACCATCCCGCCTTTGCCTGGCCCTTGCCCGGCGGCGGGGAGAAGCTGGAGCACCGGATTATCTTCGCCGAAGATGAACCGGCGGATATCAGGCGGCTCGACACCAATGGCGTGATTGTGCGCAGCGAAGCCAGTCCGGTCGCTGACAAGACGTTTGCGCTGCATCCCGATCAATTCGTTGAAGATGCGATGATCTGGGATGAACTTGCCAGCCGTGAACTGGTTTACCAGTCACCCGGCGGACCGGCCTTGGAAATAGCATTCGGCAATCTGCCTATGCTCGGCATCTGGCAGAAACCGGGCGCGAACTATATTTGCATAGAGCCGTGGGCGGGCATTGCGGACGATGCCGGCTTCACTGGCGAGTTTTCCGAAAAGCGCGGGATCATGTCCTTGCTGCCGGGCGCGGCGCGGCACTTCACCATGGACGTTACACTTCGCCCCCGCTAACCGCGCAAGCCATGTCCACATCCGTAAATCCGCGCCGCACCTTCGCCATCATCTCGCACCCCGATGCGGGTAAGACGACGCTGACGGAGAAGCTGCTGCTGCAAGGCGGCGCTATTCATTTGGCGGGTGAGGTCAAGGCGCGCGGGCAGGCGCGGCGGGCGCGGTCCGACTGGATGAAGATCGAGCAGCAACGCGGCATCTCTGTCACGTCCAGCGTGATGACATTCGAAAAAGAGCATGAAGGCCAGGCGATCACCTTCAACCTGCTCGATACACCGGGGCATGAGGATTTCTCCGAAGACACCTACCGCACGCTGACCGCGGTCGACAGCGCCATCATGGTGATCGATGCCGCCAAAGGCATAGAGCCTCAGACGCGCAAATTGTTCGAAGTCTGCCGCCTGCGCAGCGTGCCGATCATCACTTTCGTCAACAAGGTAGACCGCGAAGGCCGCGATCCTTTCGAGACGTTGGACGAAGTTGCGGACATGCTTGCGCTGGATGTCAGCCCGCAGATGTGGCCCATCGGCATGGGCGGACTGTTTGAGGGCATTCTGGATTTCCGCACCGGCGAAGTCGCGCGGCCCGAAGGCGATTCGAAGGAATATCTGGGCAAGCGGGAGGCCAATGCGACCATTCCTGAGCAATATGTCGAGGAATATGAGCTGGCGCAGGCGGGCTATCCGGAATTCGATCTGGAGGCATATCGCAACGGCGATCTGACGCCTGTCTATTTCGGCAGCGCGCTCAAGAACTTCGGGGTGGAGGAGCTGATCGACGCGATTGCCCGCTATGCCCCGCCGCCGCGTCCGCAACCTGCTGGCGAGCAGCAGATCACGCCGGATCATGACGAAGTGACCGGTTTCATTTTCAAGGTGCAGGCCAATATGGACCCGATGCACCGCGACCGTATCGCCTTCATGCGGCAAGTGTCGGGCACGTTCAAACGCGGCATGAAACTGACGCCGAGCGGGCTGGGCAAGCCCATCGCGGTGCATTCGCCAATCCTGTTCTTCGCGCAGGACCGCGAAATTGCCGATACGGCAGAGCCTGGCGATATCATCGGCATTCCCAACCACGGCACCTTGCGCGTTGGCGATACCCTGAGCGAGAAGAACCAGATCCGTTTCACCGGCCTGCCCAATTTTGCGCCGGAAATCCTGCGCCGCGTGCAATTGAGAGACCCGACCAAGACCAAGCAGCTTCGCAAGGCCCTGGATGATCTTTCCGAAGAAGGCGTCATCCAGGTATTTTATCCGGTGATCGGCGGATCAAGCATCGTCGGCGTGGTCGGGCAGTTGCAGCTGGAAGTGCTGATCAGCCGGCTGGAAGCGGAATATAAGGTGGAAGCCGCACTGGAAGCTTCGCCCTTCGCCACGGCGCGCTGGCTGAAAGGCCCGGATGCGGCGCTGGATGATTTTGAACGGTTCAATCAGGGCAATCTGGCGCGCGATCGGGACGGCGATCTCGTGTTCATGGCGAAAAGCCCATGGGATGTCGGCTATCAGGAAGAGAAAAATCCCGATTTGAAGTTTTCGGCAACCAAGGAACGGTGACAGGCGCGGCATTGCCGCGTAGCTTGCGCTGATGGCAGACTTCACCGACACGCTCACCGATAAACACATCGCAATGATCGAAGGCCAGCCGGTCTTCTTCGTGGCCACTTCTGCGCCCGATGCGCGGATCAATTTGTCGCCCAAAGGGTATGACGCGTTCCGCGTGATTTCGCCTGCCCGCGTCGCCTATCTCGACCTGGCGGGTTCGGGGAACGAGACAAATGCCCACCTGCTGGCTGATGGACGCATCACCGTGATGTTCTGCAATTTTCAGAACCCCGCCTTGATCCTGCGTATTTATGGCCGGGGTACGCCGGTGCTTCCTGCGGACAGCGGGTGGAGCGAATTGTCGGAGCAATTCACCTTGCTGCCGGGAACGCGGCAGATTTTCGATATCGCTGTCGAAAGCGTGCAGACCAGTTGCGGCTGGGGCGTGCCGGTTATGGAAATGGAAAAGCCGCGCGACACGCTAGTCAAATATCATTCCGGCAAAGAGCCGGATGTGTGGGCAGATAAGTATTCTCAGTCCAAGCCATCGATAGACGGCCTGCCAACACGCGCCACAGACCGGTACATCGCGGGCGAATAGCGCCGCCTGCCAAGCTCCCGTGCAACTTACCTTCGCCAGCTATAACATTCACAAGGCTATCGGCAGCGATGGGCGACGCAATCCCATGCGCACCCTTGATGTTATTGACCAGCTCGAAGCAGACATTGTCGCCTTGCAGGAAGTCGATATCCGGTTTGGCGACCGGCAAAGCGTGCTCGATCTGCAAGATATCACGCAGCGCGGCTGGCAGGTCGCTGCCATGCCGACGCTGCCGCAAAGCCTGGGTTGGCACGGCAATGCGATATTGGTGCGTGGCGGCATCGAGATTGCTGAAGTCCAGGCGGAAAATCTGCCGCAGATCGAGCCGCGCGGTGCTGTTCGTGCGAAACTGCGAGCGGACACAGCTGAGATTTGCGTCACCGCCATGCATCTCGATCTGTCCGGACTGCGGCGAAAACGGCAATTTGCGCATCTTTGCACTGCCAGCCGCGCACCGGGCCTGCCCGCAGTCATGCTGGGCGATTGCAATGAATGGTTGCGCCCAATTGGCGGGGACCGCGGGCTCGCCGCGCACTGGGAGATGATTACGCCCGGGCGCAGCTTTCCTGCACGCCGGCCGATGCTCGCGCTCGACCGGGTCATGCACACGCCGCATTGGGACGTGATCGATATGCGGGTTCACAACACCGCCTTGGCGCGGGCCGCTTCGGACCATCTGCCGATCCGTGTGACCCTGTCACTATAAGCCCGTCCCTGTAAGCCCGCCCCTGTATACCCGCCCCGGTAAGGCCGTCCCTTCAAGTCTGGCCCTTTAGCCTGGCATATCGGCAGTCTCTGCCCGATTCTTGAGCGGCCATGCACGTTTTTTGTGCGCTGCAATAAAAGCGTGTTCCGAAACCCTTGGGCATTCCCCTGCGAAATCGCGTGATCGCGCGTTTGGCACGAGCTTTGCAGCGTGGTCCTGTGGCCGGGGCAGTCACCGGCACAATATCAGGGGCAGCGCATGAAATTTGTCATCGCCATTATCAAACCATTCAAGCTCGACGAAGTGCGTGAAGCGCTCGCCGCAGTTGGTGTCGCCGGGATGACCGTCTCGGAAGTGAAGGGGTTTGGCCGCCAAAAGGGCCAGACCGAAATTTATCGCGGTGCCGAATATTCGGTCAACATGCTGCCGAAGGTGAAGCTCGAAATCGCGGTCAGCGACGAGATGATGCCGAAGGTGGTGGAAGCGATCCAGCAAACCGCCAGCACACAAAGCATCGGCGACGGCAAGATCTTCGTGCTCGACCTCGCGTCGACCACGCGCATCCGTACCGGCGAAACCGACGAAACCGCGCTGTGATCAGCCACATTGTGACCAGGGGGTCAGGCAATATGAAAAGCACTTTTCCAAAATTCGGCACACTTTTGAAAATGGGCGGAGTTGGCGCGGCAGCGCTGCTTGCATCCAGTCCGGCACTTGCTGCTCCTGTGGCAGAACTTGCAGCACCGGCCGCAGACGCTGTTGGAGGTGGCACGGCCTACATTCTCAATACCCTGCTGTTCCTGATCGGCGGGTTTCTCGTCATGTGGATGGCGGCGGGTTTCGCCATGCTGGAAGCGGGCCTTGTCCGTTCCAAGAACGTGTCGACCCAGTGCCTGAAGAACATCGGCCTGTATTCGATCGCCGGCCTGATGTTCTGGGTCGTGGGTTATAACATCGCCTATCCGGGCTTTGACGGCGCCGGCTGGTTCGGCATGGCCGGCACGATTTACCCGATGCAGGAAGTCGGCTCGGCTGATCTGGATACAGGTTATTCGGTCGCGTCGGACTGGTTCTTCCAGATGGTCTTCTGTGCCACGACAGCTTCGATCGTTTCGGGCACCGTGGCAGAACGTGTGAAGATCGTACCGTTCTTCATCTTCGTGACCGTGCTGACGGGCTTTATCTATCCGGTTGTAGTCAGCTGGGAATGGGGCGCCGGTTCGCTTGATGCGATGGGCTTCTCCGACTTCGCTGGTTCCACACTGGTCCACTCGACAGGCGGCTGGGCCGCACTGATGGGCGCGATCATCATCGGCGCGCGCATCGGCCGCTACGGTCCCGACGGCAAGGTGAACGTGTTCCCCGGTTCGAACATTCCGCTCGCAACCCTGGGTACGTTTATCCTGTGGCTCGGCTGGTTCGGCTTCAACGGCGCGTCGCAGCTTGCGATGGGCACAGTTGGTGACGTGTCGGACGTGTCGAAGATCTTCGTGAACACCAACATGGCTGCTGCTGGCGGCGTGGTGACTGCGATCATCCTGACGCAGCTGCGCTACAAGAAGGCCGATATCACCATGGCGCTGAACGGCGCGCTGGCCGGCCTGGTATCGATCACGGCAGAGCCGCTGGCACCTTCGGTCGGATCTTCGATCCTGATCGGTGCTGTGGGCGGTGCGATCGTTGTCTTCACCGTTCCGCTGCTCGACAAGTTCAAGATCGACGACGTGGTCGGCGCCATCCCGGTTCACCTGTTCGCAGGTATCTGGGGCACGCTTGCTGTGGCCTTCAACACCCAGTCCGAAGTGGACGGCGCGGTGCTGAGCATGGGTGCACAGTTCGGCGTTCAGGCCATCGGTGTGGCCGCGACCGGCGTGTTTGTCTGCCTCGCCTCCGGCATTCTCTGGTTCGCTCTGAAAGCAACCATCGGCGTACGGCCGAGTGAGGAAGTCGAACTGGCGGGCCTCGATGTCCACGAAACCGGCGTCGAAGCATATCCGGGGTTGGCCAACCAGGGCTGATCCGAAACCTAGTTTGGCGGGGCCGGGAACTCTCTCCTCTCTCCCTCTCGATCTCGCCTCACATCGTTCCTCCTGCGAACGTACAACTTTGATGGGCCGGGGCTGACGCTCCGGCCCCTTTTTTTGCACTTTTGGGTTGCCAGTCGGGGGCGTTGCGCCGCAGTAACCTGTGGCCGGACCAAGTTACCGTCGCCAGGGAGAGCCCGAAATGAAGTTTGTTGTCGCCATCATCAAGCCACACAAATTGGAAGCCGTGCGGGAAGCGCTGGCCGCCATCGGAGTATCTGGCATGACCGTGTGCGAGGCGAAGGGTTTCGGACGGCAAAAAGGCCAGACAGAAATCTACCGTGGGGCCGAATATGCCGTGAACATGCTGCCAAAGGTTCGGCTGGAAATCGCCGCGAGCGATGACCTTGCGCCGAAAATCGTCGAGACCATCCGCGAATCGGCAAACAACGGGCAGATCGGCGATGGCAAGATTTTTGTACTGGAACTTGTTTCTGCCACACGGATCCGCACTGGCGAAGAAGGTGAGCTGGCGCTCTAGCTGGCAATTGTAAATATTGCTGCATGCGGCACACGCCGATTGCCCCCCATCGCTTAGGTGCGTAGGGGGCCGACAATCAACGATAATGTTGAAGGAGATTGTCTGTGCGGTACTGGATTAGTAGTGTTAGTGTAATTGCGGCAATGATCGCATCGCCAGCCTTGGCGCAGGACCAATCGGTGGATCGCGGAGTATATGTTGGCCTGGAGGCAGGGGCAGTGCTTCCTGATGATTATCGCACAGATATCGGCCGCTTCCTGAAAGACGCAAATACCTCCAGCGACATAGGCTGGGAAGCCGCGGCCTTGCTCGGCTATGACTGGGGCCGCTTCCGCACCGAAATCGAAGGCAATTACCGGACTTGGGGCGCGGACGAAATTACCTCCGCGCAGGCAGGTATCCCGCAGTCTGCCACAACCACAGCCACTGGCACGTTCGATTATGAAGGCGATATTTCGCTGAAATCGCTCATGGCCAATGCTCTTGTCGATTTTGGCGATGCCGACGGCTTGCAGTTTTCGTTGGGCGCCGGTGCGGGCCGCACGTGGATGGATATCCAGACCAACGCTGCAAACAGCAGTTCCGATTTCCTGGACACAAGCGACAGTGAATGGGCGTGGCAAGGTATCGCGCAGGCTCGCATGCCGGTTAGCGATCGGGTCGATGTGGGTTTGAAATACCGTTATTTCAGCACGTTGGAGTTTGAACCGCAGGACACTCGTGGCCGTGCAATCGATTTTGAAGTCGCTTCGCACTCGGTATCGCTGAGCCTGATGATGATGCTTGGCAGCCGGCCTGCCCCAACGCCGCCGCCGCCAGTTGTGCTGCCTGAGCCGGCCCGCCCTGCGCCGCCTCCTCCCCCGCCGCCACCGCAGGCGCTCCCGTCATGCAACACCGGACCGTACATCGTGTTCTTCGATTTTGACCGATCGGATCTTACGCCTGAAGCTGCGAGCGTGCTCAGCAGTGCATTGTCCGCCTATTCGGTGTGTGGAAGGGCCAATGTCATGCTGGCAGGCCACACAGACCGGTCAGGTAGTGCAGCTTACAACATGGGTCTCGCAGAGCGGCGGAACACTGCAGTGCAGACCTATCTCTCCGGACGCGGCATCCCTTCGGCTGACATCATGACCGAGGCATTCGGTGAAACCATGCCGCGGGTCGCCACGGCAGATGGCGTGCGTGAACCGCAGAACCGCCGCGTGGAAGTGACCTTCGGGCCGGGTTCAGGAAACTAGTCTTTTTGATCCGTCGCCGCTGCGTTCCAGCGGCGGCGGATCATATCTGACGTTTCACGGCTGCCGTCGTGGCTCCAGCCGGGTTCGCGCCACAGGTAGGATAACTTATGCCGCCATGGCGCGCGCCACACGTCGCGCGCTATCGCCAGCCATTCGTGGAACACCACTTTCAGCGGATTAAAGCTGCCGATTTGGTGGACGATGCCGTATCGGATCTGGTCCGCATCGTCTTCGGCTGCAAAAGTGCCGAACAGCTTGTCCCAGATGATGAAAGTCCCGGCGTAATTGCGGTCCAGATACCGCGCGTTCACGGCATGATGGACACGGTGATGGCTGGGCGTGTTCATCACCGCTTCGAACCAGTGCGGCATTCGTTTGATCGATTCGGTATGTATCCAGAACTGGTAGATCAGGTTGAACCCGCCGCACGCCAGGATCATCCCCGGCTCGAACCCTGCAAAAGCCAGCGGCAGGCGGAAGATGAAGGATGCGGCGAAAAAGCCGGTCCAGCTTTGCCGCAGCGCCGTCGAAAGATTGTAGTGTTGGCTGGAATGATGATTGACGTGGCTCGCCCAGAACCAGCGGACCCGGTGGGCGCTGCGGTGGAAGGTGTAATAGGCCAGATCGTCCAGCACAAAACATAGCGGCCAGGCCCACCACGCCCAGCCGATCGACAGCGGTGTTGCCGAATGCGCCCATACCAGCATCGCCAGCACCGCTGCGGCAGTCAGCCCGCCGGCAACCGTGCTGCCCAGCCCGATCGCAAGTGATGTCGCCGTATCGCGAGATTCATATGCCCTTGGCTGTCGCCGCCTTGCCCAGAGCAATTCAGCGACGATCAGCGCCACGAACACGGGTATCGCAAAGGTGACGGGATTAAATTGCATGGTCTGCAGGATAGCAGCACGGCCGCGCGCCGCCCATAGCCATCAGTGTGGTGCCGTTAGTGAAGTGCCACCAGTGTAGGGCCATGAGCGTCAGGCCTGGTTCGTCCAGCCTTGGGCCGCGTTTCCCAAATGCAGGGTGACAGGCTTCCTGCCAGAGGCACTTCCCTCGATCGACAGGCGGTCACCATCGGCAGTCAGCCGCGCGCCCGGTTCCAGAACTCTCGCCACAAATTGCCCACCATGTGGTAGAAGCACAGCCAGCCGCCCGGCACTATCCCGTGCAATCGCGCCGCGCCCCTCTTCGTCAAGACACAGTTCGACAGTCTCGAACCCTCCGGGAGCGAGCGCGAACAGGGCCCGTGCCTCCGTTTCGGTTGCGACTCGGCCTCCGCGTGAAAAGCCAAGAAAGTGCGCCAGTGCAATGACGGCCGCAATCGCGGCCAGCGATCCGGCAAATTGCAGCATCTGACTGTCCATCGCTTGGGCCATTATGTGGCTCAGTCGTCGGCGCGCGCAGCCAGCATATCCAGCGCCTGGCGGATGGGCGTCAGATCGTAACCTGCGGCCATGGCAGCAGCGGCGATTTCGTCCGGGTCATTACCGGCAGTGGCCTGCGCCAGCGCCCACAGAAAGGTGGAGCGTGTGCCGGAGCGGCAATAGGCCAGCACTTTTCCGTCCTTGCCCGCCGCCGCCAATGCAGCGGCCATGGCTGCAATCTGCGCGTCGCCGAAACCTGTGTGATCAACCGGGATCGCCCGGTAATCCATGCCCTGCGCGCGCGCTGCGGCAGCGATCACATCGCCTTCGGGCTGGCCCGCATCTTCGCCATCGGGCCGGTTGTTGATGACCATGGCAAAGCCCTGGGTGCCCGCCTCGGCAACATCTTGTTCGCTGATCTGGGGGCTGGCCCAGAAGGATTCTGACAGTTTGCGAAACTCGCTCATCTAACAATCTCCGTAATTGAATGCGCCGAACACTGCCGCAATAGCTTCCCATGCCAAACGGGTGCGCCGCCGGGCAAGCAAAGTTGCGGATTCGCTACACTGGCAGACCTGCAACCTTAAAGTGTTCGCGTCACCCCAAATTTACGGCTATAAGCCTATGGCTGAGGGAAGTGGGTAGATCCACTGCCTCTGGGCCGGCGGATAATTCGTCCGCATCGCTGGCCAAAGTCGAAGGACGGGATTGAAGGTTTTTTAGGTTCATGGGTTACGACAAAGGACGTCGCGGACGGGGACGCGACAAGCGGGATAACATCGGTGAAGACGGCTTTGACCCGTTCATGGACGGCGCAGCCCCGCCGCCAATGGATGGCGGCGGCGGCGGCTGGCGTGATGGCGGTAACGACCGATTCGGCGGCGGCGGCGGTGGAGACCGCTTCGGCGGCGGAAATCGCGGCGGCGGCGGTGGTGGCGGCTACGGCGGCCAGCGCAGCGGCGGCGGCGGCGGCGGATTTGGCGGCGGTGATCGCGGCCCCCCTCGTGGCGGTGCCGGCGGCGGCGGCGGAATGCCCGCGCAGGTCGTGGGAACTGGCCAGGGCAAGGTCAAATTCTTCAACACGGAAAAGGGCTTCGGCTTCATCCAGCGTGACGAAGGCGGCGAAGATGTGTTTGTTCACATCAGCCAGGTCGAACGTGCCGGTCTCGCAGGCCTCGCCGAGGGACAAGAACTGCAGTTCAATCTTGTCGATCGCGGCGGTAAAGTGTCGGCAGCAGATCTTCAGGTCGTTGGCGATGTTATCGAAGTGAAGGCAGCCGCCGCTCCTCAGCGAGAGCTGACGGGCGAAAAAGCTGTTGGCACAGTCAAATTCTTCAACGCCATGAAAGGCTTCGGCTTCATCACGCGTGACGATGGCAAGGAAGATGCCTTTGTCCACATCAGCGCGGTGGAACGTTCAGGCCTGCAGGGCATCCAGGAAGGCGACCGGTTCGAATTCGATCTCGAAATGGACCGACGAGGCAAGCATTCGGCTGTCAATCTGGTCCCCGTCCAGGCCTGATCAGGCCTGCTTTCGGGAACTACGCGGCGGCCGTTCGTTTGACCGGCCGCCCGCTCCCTCATAAAGAGAGTTCGCAGGCGGTCGGTCCAACAGGGCTGGCCGCCCTTTCTCTTTGTTTCGTTTGAAGGAAACCTGCGATGTCGATTACCCCGTTGATGCCCGTCTACCCCCGGTGCGGCGTACGGCCGGTGCGCGGTGAACACTGCCACCTGATCGACGAGGACGGCACACGCTATCTCGACTTTGCATCGGGCATTGCGGTCAACTTGCTTGGTCATAGTCACGAAGGACTGATCAGCGCGATCCAGCAGCAAGCCGCCACATTGATGCATGTGTCCAACATGTACGGCAGCCCCCAGGGTGAAGCGCTGGCGCAGCGTCTGGTCGACAAGACTTTCGCCGATACCGTGTTCTTTACCAATTCGGGCGCCGAAGCGGTGGAATGCGCGATCAAGGCGATCCGCGCCTATCACCAGCATGACGGGAACGAAGAAAAGTTCGAAATCATCACTTTCAAGAACGCTTTCCATGGCCGCACGATGGCCACGATCAGTGCGTCGAATCAGGATAAGATGCACAAGGGGTTCAGCCCGCTGTTGCCCGGCTTCCGCTATGTCGATTTCGATGATCTCGAAGGCGCAAAGGCCGCCATCGGTCCGCACACTGCGGGATTTCTGGTTGAGCCGGTTCAGGGCGAAGGCGGCATCCGTCCCGCATCCCAGGAATTCATGAAGGGCCTGCGCGATCTCGCTGATGAGCACGATCTGATGCTGGCTCTGGACGAAGTGCAATGCGGTGTTGCGCGCACCGGCACGCTGTATGCCTACGAGCAATACGGGATCGAGCCGGACATCATGGCGAGCGCCAAGGGCATTGGCGGCGGCTTTCCGATCGGGGCCTGCCTTGCCACCGAAAAGGCCGCACGCGGCATGGTGTTCGGCACACACGGCTCCACCTATGGCGGGAACCCGCTGGGCATGGCTGCCGGAATGGCCGTGATGGATGCGGTCGCGAATGACGAGTTTCTTGCCGAGGTACGCGAAAAGGGGGATCGCCTACGCGGCCGGTTGGAACAGTTCATCGGTAATTATCCCGATCTGTTCGAAGAAGTGCGCGGAATGGGCCTTATGCTCGGTCTGAAGATGAAGGGTGAACCTCGCCCGTTCATGGTGCATCTGCGTGATTACCATCAACTGCTGACCGTTGCGGCTGGCGATTCGACGCTGCGCCTGCTTCCACCGCTGGTCATCGGTGACGCGGAAATGGACGAGTTCTTCGACAAGCTTTCTGCTGGAACCGCGAGCTACCACGCTGAAGCTGCTGCATGACAGGCGCGCGTCACTTCCTCGACCTGTCCGATGCTGGTGGCAATACCCTTGCCGCAATGCTGTCCAATGCCATCGACCGCAAGGCCGTGCGCACAGGCTGGCCAAAGGGTCAGGCCGATGCGGACGCTCCGTTGGCGGGCCGCGTTCTGGCGATGGTATTTGAAAAGAATTCCACCCGCACCCGCGTCAGCTTCGACATGGCCATGCGGCAACTTGGTGGAAGTGCGCTCATTCTCGATGCGAGCACATCGCAGCTGGGCCGGGGCGAATCGATTGCCGATACGGCGCGGGTGCTCAGCCGGATGGCCGATGCGATCATGGTGAGGACGGATGATCACGCCAAGATTGAGGAGATGGCGCGATTTGCCACCGTACCGGTGATCAACGGGCTGACGGATCGATCCCACCCGTGCCAGATCGTTGCAGATCTGCTGACTGTGATCGAACATCGCAAAGCTCTGCCGGGTCTGGAAGTGGCCTGGTTCGGAGATGGCAACAACGTGCTGCATTCCATTCTGGAAGCAGCTGCGCTGATGAAGTTCAACGTGCGCGTGGCGACGCCTGCCGGTTTTGAGCCGGAGGATGAATTTGTCATCATGGCGCGGGAGGCGGGCTGCACAGTAGCTCTGACGCAGGATGCGCGCGCCGCTGCTGTTGGTGCCGATGTGATCGTGACCGACACCTGGGTCTCCATGGGTCAGGCCGACACTTCTGAAAAACTGTCTGCCATGCAACCGTACCGCGTAGACGCCGCACTTATGGCGCAGGCCAGGCCTGATGCGATCTTTCTTCACTGTCTGCCTGCGCACGTGGGCGATGAAGTGAGCCAAGAGGTGTTCGAAGGCGCACAATCTGTTGTCTTCGATGAAGCGGAGAACCGCATACACGCGCAGAAGTCCATTTTGCTCTGGTGTTTCGGCAAGCTGGACTGACACGCCTTTCAAAGCGGCGCGCGCTTCCCATATTCACGGACATGAGCACCACACTTAGCCAGACTTTCACCGACCAACTGCTGTCCTTCACAATTCCCGAGCGCGATTGTCGTGGGAGAGTTGTTCGTTTGGGCCCAGTGCTTGAAGAAATCCTCGGTGCGCACGATTACCCGACTGCTCTCACACACTGCTTGTCAGAGGCATTGGTGCTGACCGTACTGATGGGCGGATTGCTGAAAGAAGAGGGTGACCAGCTTACCTTGCAGGCACAAAGCGAAGGCGGCCTCGCCAATCTGCTGGTGTGCGACTACCGCAATGGGGAGTTGCGCGGTTATGTCGAGCACGATGCTGAAAGCGATAATGCGCACGGCGCCAGCGCCTCGCTCGCTACGTTGTTCGGCAAGGGCCACCTGGCCATCACCTTCGATATTGCTAGTACGGGCAAACGGTATCAGGGGATTGTGCCGCTGGAAGGCGAATCTCTGTCTGCTGCTGTCGAAAGCTACTTCGCTCAGAGCGAGCAGGTGCCGACACGGATCAGGACGGCTATAAGAGCAGGACCGGATGCTGTGCTGGCTTCGGGCCTTCTGGTCCAGCACTTGCCAGACGGCGAAGAAGGGCGCGAACGATTGCATGCCCAGCTCGATCATCCAGAGTGGGAACATGTTTCCATCATGGCTGACAGCTTGCGACACGAGGAGTTGGCAGATCGCAATCTGTCACTGGAAGATTTGGTCTGGCGTCTGTATCATGAAGAACGCGAAGTGCGGGTTTCGCCAGGTGCGAAGATCGGCAAGGGGTGCCGCTGCACTGTCGAGCACTTTGAAGAGGTTTTGGCGCGGTTTCCCAAAGCTGACCGGCGAGACATGGAAAATGGCGACGGGATAATTGTCGTCGATTGTGCGTTTTGTTCGAAACAGTTCGAAATTCAGGACTGATTGCCAGTTTCGGCACTGTCGACATTTAACGGCTCATCGTAGAAAAAGGTCAACTCGCCGTTCATGTGTGATGTGTTAAAAGCGAAAACGTACAAGATAAGGATGAGTTCGATGCGTGTAGCAACTGCAGCAAAGATTGCCGGAGGCGCCTTGGCGGCTGCGTTTGCAGTCCTGCCTGCGAATGCACAAAACGCCGAACTAACTATGCTGGATAGCCTCGCTCGCGGGAGCTGGGCGCTGGAGATGCGGGGCGGCGATGCCAGCCAGCGCATTTGTGTGCGCACGGGCCGCGAGTTTATCCAATTGCGCCACCGGCAACCGGGTTGCGAACAATTTGTTGTTCAGGACGGCCCCACCCAGGTGACCGTGCAATATACTTGCCGCGGCAATGGATATGGCCGCACGACTATCCGAAAAGAGAGCAATTCGCTTATTCAAGTCCGCAGTCAGGGCATTCAGGGCGGCTCGCCGTTCTCGCTCGAAGGCGAGGCCCGGCGCGTCGGGAATTGCTGACGCCCAAGCGCGCACTTGCCGCTGGCGAGCGACGCGACTAGCGAAGCGCCATGTCAGAATCAGGAAAAATAGCGACTGTTCTGCTTTCGGGCGGACTCGATTCCATGGTGACCGCGGCCATCGCGCGTGAAAGCGGGTTCAGGTTGCATGCCCTCACGATCGATTACGGTCAGCGCCATGTGCGTGAGCTCAAGTCTGCTTCCAGCATTGCAAAGAAGCTGGGCGTCGAACGCCATGTCACACTGCCGCTTGATCTGCGCGAATTCGGTGGCTCTGCGCTTACGGCCGACATCGACGTACCCAAGACCGGCGTGGCAGATGATATCCCCGTCACTTACGTTCCCGCTCGAAACTTGTTGTTTCTGGCGCTGACGACAGCATTTGCGGAAAGTTCGGGTTCCAGTGATCTGTTTATCGGGGTTAACGCACTGGATTACTCAGGTTATCCTGATTGCCGGCCAGAATTCATTGCCAGCTTCGCCGAAACCGCACGCCTGGGGACGAAGCAGGGGGTAGAAGGCGTTCCGTTCCAGATCCATGCCCCGTTACAGCACATGACCAAGGGTGATATCGCGCGGGAATGCATCAGGCTCTCGCTTGATCCTGCGTGGAGTTGGTCCTGCTACGATCCCAGTCCGCAAGGGATCGCATGCGGCCTGTGCGATAGCTGCCGCCTTCGGCGCAAAGGTTTTGCCGAGGCGCGTGTTGCAGATTCCACGCCTTATGCGGCCGATACTGATGATTGAACGTCAGTTCTGCGCAAAGACGCCGCAGGCAATCCGGCCCCCGGCAGCGCCGGTTGGGTCAGTGCGATAATCGTCCTCACTTTCGTGCACCACGATTGCGGTGCCGTCAGAGTCGAAAATATCACTTCCGACGGAGTTCAGCGTGCCGCGCAAGATCGCGCTCATTGTACCTGATCCGTCAGGCGCAATTGAGACGTTGGGCAGATCGCCCAAATGTGCGCCTTGCGGGTTGCGCGTCCCGTGTTGGTTGCCGCCGGGGTTGAGATGCCCTCCGGCAGAGGTGAAATCGCTAGCGCTGCAATCGCCCGAAGTGTGCAGATGCACAGCCTTGGTGCCTTCAGGAAGCCCGCTAAAGCTGGCGTTAAGGGTTATTTCGCCGCCTAGGGAGTACATGCGCGCCACGCCGACCTGCGTTCCTTGACGATCGAGGATTGCGGCAGATCCAATTGGCGTGGCGGCGCTTTCATAGGCGGTCTGGCAACCAGCCAATGCCAACAGGGCAATCGGAGCAGCAGCGGCGATCAAACGATGGGGCATGAGGGCAATCCTTCTTCTATTCATGCAGTTTAACCGCACAAAACGCGAAAAGGTCCCTCAAACGGCAGGCAGAATGCCCGCGCCCACCAATGCTGTGATAAGTTGGTTGATGGCTGTGCGCGCTTGGATGTCTTCGATTGGACCGCCAGCAGGTTCCGCAATCGTGGCGGCTCTCTGCCAGATGCCATCGTACCGGGCTACGCAAGCCGCGGCCAGGTCATAGACCGACATTCCGGGGGTCGGTTCGACAAAGAGCCAATTTTGCGCCTGCCATAAAGCGATCGCGCCAGGATGATCGGCCCAGTCGCCTATGGGCTGCGCGCCTACAAGCCAGGCCTGCCCTTCATCTGGCGCTGCGGGAGGAACATCGGCTTCAGCTACGATGGCTGGATGCAGCAGACCATCGAGCCGCGCGAGCGCCTCGTTCACGGTGAACTCCTTCTGCGCCTGCGCCACGAAAAGGTTGGGCAGGCCAAAACGCGGTGTAGCGGAAGTGAAACTGATCGGATCTGTCATGGCGTTCCTTAGGAAATTATCGTCAAGAAAAGTGGGTGGGAGCGAGCGAAAGTGCCAATCTGGCGCACCCAAATTACGGCTCCTGAGTGCGCGCTTTGCAGTCGGCTCATGGTTGCGGGGTCAAACGCCAGACTTGGCGAAGATGTTTGCCACGAAAGGGCCGGTGCATCGGCATCGCCGAGGCCCACTTCATAAGCTTCTGTCTGTTCATTGAGCGGCACCTCGACGGTGCCAGCCCAAGTCCACGCCCCGCGAGAGCGGCGGGTCCAACTCAGCAAGAGCGAGCCGTCCGATTGCCTTGCTATGCCGGGATGGACGGGCGTAAGCGGGCGTAAGGCAGTGCCGCTTCCGGCAATCTCGGAAGTGACCGGGTCTGCATCTGCGATGCCGATCGCCGCAATTGCAGCAGCTTGCCCCAATTGTGCGTTGTTGAATACCAGAGGCGCGTCATCAAGCAGCACAAAGCGCGATCCCGCAGGAGAACCAAGCATCGCCTCGTGCTCGCTCCCGCCTCTGCCTCTGATCAAGGTAGATAGCTGCCAATTGCTGTCGCCAAGATGCGTGGCATCGCCGAACTGGATGATCTCGTGGCCGACAAGTGCCCTGTTCGCACCTTGCGCAAGATCTTCGATGCTGCGGCTTTCTAACATCTGATCGACTGATCCAAGTCCGACGACCAAACGGGAGTGACGATCGATTAGCACAGCAGGCATGGCAGGCAGAGGCTGTAATGTGGTGCCGATCACGCTTCGCTGCGTTCCTGTCACGCCGATAGGCGAGAGGCTGCCGCCGCTTTCGGCATACAGCGCCGCCCCTGTCCAACCGGAAGAGGAAGACGAAGCTGCGACGTAAACCTGCCGCTGATCAGATACACCAACTCCATCCCACGGCAGTTCGAACGCTTCCAGCAACGTCGGCGTGGCGATATTGTCAGGCTGGGTAAGCGATCTGCCCGCTGCTGTCGGGCTCGGGATGCCCTTGCGTTGCGGCAAGCGCATCAATTCCAGTTCAAGTCCGTTTTCGCGCCATTCCCACGCCTCGATGCGCCACTTGCCTGGTTTGCCCGGCAGTGCCACGACATCGCCCGGAGCAATTAGGGGATCAATCTGGGCGATACGATACGCGAGCCGGTCCTGCGACCATCTGGCGCGTGCAGCCGCATTATCTGCAAGCGACTTGGCGTTCGCGGCCTGCAACGCTCCGGGAAACTCGATAATGCGGTTGCGGCCAGGACTTGCACGTCCTCCCGCCCGCTGCAATCCCGCCTGAAAATCGCGTCCGACATCATAGTATCGCAGGCCCGCTGGGATATTTGTTTCATCTGCACGCGTGCGCTGCGCCTTGCCGCTGGCACCGCCAAAACTGTCTCCCTGCCCGTCGACAATCGCTTCGGGTAAGGTCGCAATCGGTGCGCCAGAAGGATCGCCATCGCCAAGCACAAGGCGATCGTTTCCGGCATTGCTGGCGAGCGGATACAGACGATCAATGGACGCCAATATTTCGACCAGAGAGCCTCCATCGTCAGAATATCCTTCAAGCGCGGGTAGCGCTCTGCCGATTGTCACATCGGCCGCCGCCGGCACCACGAGCTCGGTCAGGCTGACATCGCCATTGTCGGCCACTACTTCAAAAGTAAGAGCCGGAATGCGGTTGCCGAAATCGGCGAGTTGCAGTTCTTCAAACACACAATAGGCAAAGCCGCGAAAGCCCGGCGCTTCGTTTCCTTCGGCACTGGCGATCAGCGGATCGGGCTGCTGATCGCCCCTGCCGGTGTAGAGACGCATCTGGCCGCCAACTTTCAGGTCGCCTGCTGCCCCGCGCAGCAGATTGCCATCGGCCCAAATCCGTCCAAGGCTTGCAATAGGGCGGCTGGCCAAAGCTACGGCGAAGGATGAAGAATAGCTGAAGGTTGTCGTAGAAGGACTTCCTTTGCCTCCGCTGGTTTTCTCTTTGTTTTCCTTGAGATCAGTCGCCCAGATGATTGTCCCGGCAGCCCGCATCCTTCCAAAATGGCGCGATATCGGTGCGCCATAGCTTGAGGTTGTGACCTTCAACTCGGACAGGCGCGGGCCTTCGCGGTCGGGCGGGCCGAACAGTGAGGCATCGATTTGGCTGCCAATCAGCGAACCAATGGAGCCTCCGATGGGCCCGGCGATTGCCGTGCCCGCCGCAGAGAGTATCAAAGTAGCCATGAAAGGCCTTTCAATTCAGAAGAGGCGCCAGTGCTCTGCGTTCAGAAGTGGAGCAGGCGCGGGAGTAACGACGACACGGCCCAGCCCTGCATGGGCGTGGATCAAACGTGCGCCAGTTTCTGCGATAGCGAGATGGTATTGGCCAGGAGACGGTTTCAGGATCACAAGATCACCCGTTTCCAGTCCTCCACAGGTCTTGCGAAAACCCGCTTTGGGAACCAATTCCAAGAGGGGGCCAGCTTCGATATTGCGCAAGGTGTAATGCGGCGTGCGCGGCGGCGTGCGTCCAATTGCCGCAAGTGCGCAAATGACCAGTCCCACGCAGTCTATTCCTGTCACAGGGTTGCGCCCGCGCAGACGAAAGCGGCACCCCACCAAAGCGCGCGCCGCTATTGCAAGCTCATGAGATTCCCGGGTCATCCTGAACTGGTCGGATACCGGGCGAGCAGATCGTTGCCGGGTAAATGCGGCTCCCCCCGAAAATTCACGGCATTGCCAAAACGCGTGTTACAGGTAGAAATGGTGTGGTCGCATCCTTCGCGCAGGTAAGCGAGTTGGCCTGGAAGTACCTCCACCGAAAGCGGTTTGTCCAGCACGACACCTGCCGCATCAGCATCGATCACCTGCATTGTCACACCGGCAAGCGCACCATCAAGCCATTTGACCTGACCATCGCGCATGTCTGCAGCATGGGGCGCACCTGCAAAGCTGACGCTGTTCCGTTCCAGATCGACTGAGATGACCGGGCACAGATGAGTAAAGCGCGCGGCATTTGCTCCGCATTGGTAGTCACAGAAACTGGCGCGGCACGTCGGGCTGGTGCGCGGCACGAGGTCGATTTCCAGACGCGCCTTGGCTGATCGCAGTTCGGCGGAAAAGGCCCCGTCTTCTTGCGATACGCTGCCAAGAGTGCCGTGGAAAAGCGTGGCGTGTTCCAGAGTCTCCCAATCCACCAGGCCAATGGCCACACGCGCGTCAGCAAAGCGGCCAGCCTCCAGATCTTTTTGCGAGATGGAGTTGTGGGAAAGAACGCCTTCAACCTCGACTGCATCGCGCTCAAGACTGGCAGTGCGGCGTATGGCGGATGGGATCATGCCCGGTGCAGCGCGATAGATCATGTCGCCAAATGCAAGGTTTTGGTTATGGCTGGTAAAACCCAGTGACACGCCGTCGCGCCGCTTGATGCTCCACCATGTCACTACGCCTTCAAGTTCGCGGGCGAAGAAAATATGGCTCATATTTCCTCACGCAATTCGATCAGCGGTACTGAAGGCGCTTCGCCTGCAGCAAATGTGGTTCTGGAAATATCGAGACGATCTTCGGCAAAGCGAACCGGAACATCGAAGAGGAAGCCGGCGCGAATTTCGGCGTTTTGTGCAGGCGCCATTGTGAATATGATTTTCCCGCCATCAACCAATGTCCAATCATTCGTCGCGGCGCCGTCGATGCTGATCAAGATTGTTTGGCCACGTGGGCGAGTTATGAAGCGGCGCTGAGGATCAACGCCTCCGCCATAGGATTTGGCCAACCGGAAGGTGGCGGCAAGTCCGTCGCCAATGCCAATGATCTGGTCGGTCATCATCGGCGTGCCGGTCAGGCCGTTGGAGCTGTAATCGAAGGGATCGGAAAGGCGAAAGCCCCGTGCTGGCCCCCTGCGGGCTCGAAAGAATTCCAGCAGCACGCCCAGTTCCGCTTCAGAGCGAATGCCTGGCCCCACATCGAAATTCAGACGAGCGTCGCTCCACTGGCTGTTGCGCCGTTCGTGGCCAGAAGCTGTGAGCGAAATGGAGGTTGAGAACTCTGGACTTACACCGGTGTCCCGGCCCAGGTTCAGCGGGTAAAGCACATCATCGAAGGCTTGCATTTCTTTCTCCTCGAAAGGCAGGCGGACATATCCGTCACGGGTGATTTGCGGCAGCGCCCAGACAAAGGCGCGATCCACGCCGCGGGCCAATGCTTCATCAATCCCCGCGTCGATCCGGGCCCAGAATGTGTTGGCATCTTCCGGATCCAATACGAAGCCGCCAAGATAATGCTGTGCGGCGAGCGGGTAACCGAAGCGATTGTCCAGTTCTGTATAGGCGGCTCTTCGCAACGCTTCGGCACCGTCTGTAAGCCAGTCGTAATCCTCGACCTGCAGCACGTCGAAAGCGTCCCACGAAAGGCTCGCATCGAGATTCATTGCGGCGATTGCTGGTCGCTTCGGGTCGAGCAGTGTGGGTGTGAACAGCAGCACATGCGTTTTGGCTTCACCTTGCGCGGTCAACTTGGCGCGGCTTGCCATGCGCTGCACTGCTGTTGCCAATTGCAACGCACACCAATCGAGGAAGTCACGTTCCCGAGAAACATAGTTGACCGAGAGATCGGAAATTTCCGGTGGGTCGCCATAGGCTGCCCGTGCTTCACTATCATAAATGCACGGTAGGCCATCGGGGTTGACCCACCACCACGGCTCCCCAACCTGAAACTGGGCCTCCAGCCCGCTTGCCAGCTGTATTTCCGTGAACGCCTGAGCGACGTCTTCGAGATAACTGACCGCATCGTTCACTACGGGAGAAAGCAAGGTCGAAGGCGGCTCCCACCCGGTCAGTGCAGGATTGCCATTCCAGTCGCGCTGCTTCCAGCTTTCAGGGCAATGCGCATTGAACAGTTCGAACGATAGCGAGATTATTGGCTGCATTCGCAGCGCCACGCAGCCTGCGAAAAAGGCCTCGTGCCATTTTACGCATGGCGTACAAAGCAATGTGTCAGGATCGGCAATAAGCTTGCCGTTTGCATCAGCTGCCAGCCTGAAGAAATGGCTCATTCCGACATAATGCACCAGCGTGCCGCGATACCCCAGATGCAGCGCATTTCGCAGCATGCGAGCAGGCGTCTGGTTGTAGCTGTCGTCATAGGCAGTCGAAATGCCGATGCCATGCGGGGGCAGCACTGCATCGCCAATCGTCAGCATTGCAAATTCACCGTCACAGGCAATTTCTGTCAACTCCACCCAGCCATCCTGGCGCGATGGCAAAAGGTCTGCGTTGGCCGGATCGTAATCAGTGGGCGCCAGCGAAATGAACAGCCGGTCTATGTCACCCATGGGCACCGGCGCGCCTTCTGCCGTCCAGCCTTCGCGCAGTTCCGAAAACCGCAAGGTGATCCGTGCATCGTCGGGGTCGCCGGCGGCATAGTTCCACAGACGGACGTACCAAGTGCGGGCCGTGCCCGCCGCATCGCGGCCTTCGATTGTCAGCGTTGGCCCGTGCACGGCATCCAGTGGAAGTACGCCCGAAGACCGCCAAAGGAATGTTACCGTAGTGTTCCCGTAATTACGATTCGTATCGTAACTGAGCAACGGGTGGTCGAAGCGGTCTTCGCTCTCCCAGATCAATCCGGCAAGAGCATCGTGGTTGTGAAATTCACAGTCCACCCGCAGCGCTGCGGGACCGGTTGTGATGACACTTGCGATCATCGGGCGCGGGAAGTCGACCGTCCAGAAGCGCGGGTCAAAACGCTGGATTGTATCGGTGTCCTGCCCTTCACGGGCTTTCGCTAGCCAATATGCCATCGTCCAGCCTCCTCAGCCTTCACGCATTGCGCGGGCAACGGCGCTTGCCACTTGACGTGACGAACGCCGCAGCATGATTGGTCCCTCCGTTCCGCGTGGTGCGGCCAGGTTGATCGCCACATGCACATCGCGGCGGCCGCCATTGCCGCCCATCCCGTTTTCGACCCGGCCGGCGCTGGTGGGAACGAAAACTTCCGGGCCGCGCTCGCCGACAAGATAGGCAGAGCCAGGCGATACCGGCCCGCCGGTGGCGCGTCCCGGCAGACCCATCAGGGAACCGAAAAGACCGTTCAGCAGAGACCCGATGCTGGTGCCGCCGCCGACTGGCGAAGAGCCGCCGAACAAGCTGCCAATGCCGGATTGGATGGCCTGGGCTGCAACCTCGTTCATCGTGCTGAGTGCGATGGATTTAAGTTCGTCAAAGCCAAGCTTCCCGCGCCGGATGGCCGACAGAAGGCTGCGTTCCAAAACGTTGCCTGCCTTTTCGAATCCGTCGACAAGTGTCGTATCCATGGCGCTGCGCATCGTTTCGATATCCGAACGGAACCCGCTGGTGCTGGCCCGGACTTCAATCATCAGTGTTTCGATTTCATCGTCCATCGCGCTCATTCTCCATCATCTGTTCAAGTGTCTGGCGGCTCATTCCGCTGTCCGTATCCTGGTCTTCGGCGCACAGGATCGCAGCCAGTTCGGCTGGGGTTGCATCCCAGAACCAGTCTGGCGGCCAGTTCAGCAATCGCCCCGCAATTCCCGCAAGGCGGCGCGCCCCGGCAGCAAAGCTTTCGCTCATGCACGGCCCTGAAGGATTTGCGCGAGCAGCGTCCGCAGGGGCGCACTTGCGGCAGCAAGGCCTGCTTGCATGACTGCTTCGCCCACATCTTCACGAGTGATCGCGCCGGGTTCTGTCAGGCAATGCCAGAACAATGATGTGATCTCGCAAAGGCGAAGCTGACCTTCACTTGCCCGCTCCACGAGCGCAAACAGCGGTCCAAGTTCCTCTTCGGCAGCAACCATGGCGGCAAAAGTCGGGCGAAGAATGCGCGGGCTTCCGGCAACCGCGAAGGCAGCTTCACCGCGCTGGATGTTGGCATTGTTCTTGGCGCTACCGCCTGCAACTGCTTGAACGCTGTTCATGCAGGCACCACTGCGCCAGAGCTTTCAAGCTGCATGGTGTAATTGCGCTCCCCGTTGAAATCGCCTGCGTAATCGAGGCGTTGCACAAGGAAGCGCCCGCGCAGACGTTCACCGTCTTCGAATGACAGTTCATATTCTTCGATCGTGCCTGCGAGTGCATGGGCGCGGATGGAATTTTCGGCATCGCTGGCAAGGAAAATGCCTGCAGCACTGACCGAAACAGAGCGCACTCCAGCTCCCGAAAGCAGATCGCGCCAACCGCCCGATTCCTTGTGCGTGACGACGACGGCATCGCCATTGATCGACATTTGCGTGGTTCTTAAGCCCGCGACGGTTTGATAGGTGGGAGGCTGTGCGCCATCCCCGATTTTAAGAAGGAAGGCAGAGCCTTTCTGGGCTGTCATGGATCAGTTCTCCGTTGGTAGGAATCGTGTTTCGAACAGGCGGAAACGGTATTCGAGCAGGACAGCGCGGCGATTGGGCTGGCGCTGCTCTGCCCGGGCGCGAAGGAACTGTGTGGTCACTATGTGGAAGCTTTCCTGCATTCGCGGCAGCAGCTCGATCCGTTCCTCAATGGATGTGACCAGCAATGCGGTTTCGGCCGCCTCCTCGCCGCGTGTGTGCAGTTCGAATGCGATGCGCACTTCGCGCCCTCTTTGTTGCTTTGTGCTCCAGTCCGCGCTGGCGCTGGCCGATATGCCAAGCCAGGGCGGCGCGCTGCGTGAAGGAGCTTCTTCGGTGATATCGTTGAGCGTAGCGGACAGCGCCGGATCTGCCGCAAGCCACGCGATCAGCGCGGTTCGTAACTGTGTTTCCATAGTCAATTATCCCTGCTGAAAAGCGGCCAGAGCAGCCGGGCGTTGCGCCAGCGGGAGCCTTCTTTCTGGTGACTGCGAACTCGGGATTCCGCACCCGCCGCGGCGAGGAGGCGGGCACGGTAGGCAAGGCGCACGGCAAAGCTGCCACGGATGTTCGTCTTTGCCTTGATCATGCGATCCGCATCCGCCGCCATGGTTGCCAAAGCGCGGCAATGGCAGCTGGCGGAGAACGGCTTGTGCTGCCTTCATTGCGTTCACGGTAAGCGTATGATGCCAACCGGATCATGCCGTGGCGCAGCCCTTCGGGAAGGGTATTCCAATCGGATGCCAGCCCTGCCGTAAAACGCACAGCCACCCGGTTTTCAGCCGGCGGTGCGAGCAGATTGATCCGTCCGCAGCCATCAGCCGTGATATCAAACAGATAATGTCCCGGATCGACATCGGTCCGGGTGCCATCTGAACCGATGGACACAAGCGATGTGATGGCTTGCACTGGTGTGGTGGCAATATCATGCCAACCACGTGTGGCAGGCAGCACTTCTTCGCATGAGGTTGACAGCGGGATTTGCCGAGTGAACCCCTCGCATGTGTCGAGAGATGAACGCAGCAGCGCAGTAAGCGCCGCATCATCGCGGGTAGTGGTAATCGCGAGCCATTGTTTTAGCTCGTCGAGGGCCTCGACCGAAAGCGTCGGGGAGGAAATCAATTTTCGTCTCATGAAGCTGCCCTCTCGTGGGAACCCAGTAAAATGGTCCCATTCGGGCGGCGCAGCTGACCGCAAGGCCAACCGGCCGCCCGCAGGTGCCCCGCAGTGAAGCGGAGGGAACGGCACCAGTGGCGCTCACGCGGATGCGTGAGCGCAAAGGTGATTACATCTCGATCTTCATCAGTTTGATCGCAGAACTGTCGAGCACCTGGCCTCCAACGCGCTTCGTGGCGTAGAAGTGCACGAAGGGCTTGTTGGTGAAGGGATCGCGCAGAATCTGCGTCGCGCTGCGTTCGGCGATGATGTAGCCCGCCTTGAAATTGCCGAATGCAATCGGGAACGCGCCCGCTGCCACATCCGGCATATCCTCAGCTTCGATTACCGGATAACCAAGCAGGCGATCCGGCTGGCCTTCGACCATGCCCGGCTGCCACAGGAACGCGCCATCGCTGGTCTTGAGCTTGCGCACGTCGGACAGGGTGGATGAATTCATGACCCAGCTTGCGCCCTGGCGATGACCGGCCTTCATCGTGTGAACCAGATCGATCAGGCGGCTTTCCGGATTGGCATCAAAGCCGTCGGCATCGCCAGAACCGATGTATTGCAGTGAGCCGAACGGCCGCACAGCATCACCGGCCAGCGAAGTTGGCGAAGACAGGAAGCCGAGCGGCTGATCCACGCCATTGCCGCCGACAAAGGCAGCGCCTTCTGCGCGTGCAAATTCCATCGCGACTTCGCTCGCCAGCCAGCCTTCAAGGTCGAAGGCGGCGTCATCCAGCATGGACTGGCTTGCTGCCGGATTGGCATAAAGTTCACCTGATGGCGGGGCGATTTCGGCAAATTCCGGCGTGTCGGTTTCGGGCCGTCCAGCGGTCTCGCCAACCCAGCCCGACGATGTCCCGCCGGTGGTGATAAGCTTGCGGTACCCTGCGCTGCCAACCTGCACGACCTGAGCCAAACTGCGGATCGGAGAGATTTCCTTCAGTTCGCTGGCGATCATAACGTCGATTTCGCGAGGGACGGCATAGCCGCCATCCTGCGGCACCGCGCCGGAAATGGACTTGATCTCGGTTTCGCGGCCACGGCGCAGATAGCCATCGACGAAGCCTTTGACCTCGGCGCTTGGTTCAACCGTTGCAGCGCCAGCAATGGCCGGACGGGCAGCTGCACGGCCAACCTTTTCGAGGCGGGCCTTCACTTCATCGACATCGGACCGCAGGACGGTGATCTTTTCGTCAGCTGCATCCTGGCGGGCGACGATATCAAAGCTGCCAGCCATCGTATCGCTGGTTACGGTTGTGGTGGTGGGGATTTGAACTTCCATAGGGGTATTGCCTTTCTTGGGGGATGATTTTTGACGTGACATTCGGATGCGCAGCGTCCGCAAGCGCGAAGGCGCGCCCGGAGCGAGGATAGCCAAGCGGCCGAATGGCTCCGCTGGCGATTGAGGCTAAGAGACGAAGTGCACCCGCGCCCCGTGCTGGAGCGGGTGCGTGACGAGGCTGATTTCAAACAGGTCGATATCTTCGAGCACACGGCCTTGCGGGCTGCGCCTGAATGCGCGCGCCCGGTAGCCGAAGCTGAGCCCGTTCACGGATTTGGAAAGCAGGGCGCTGGCCGCTCGGCTCTGCGGATTGTCGATCCTGGCAATGACGCGCAGACCGCGCGTGTCTTCCTCCACCAGTTCGACGGAGCCGATCTGTTGTTCGGGCCGGTGCTGCCAAAATAGCGGTAAAGGATGGCTGCGCTCGCTGAGAGACCGCGCAAAGGCGCCAGGGCGGATGGTATCCTTTGCTCCGTCAGCAATGTCGAACAGGGCTGCGTAACCGGCGATCTTCAACGCAGCATTCCCGGCACGCCAAGGCGCACTGCAATGCCGATCAGCAGCAAGGCGCCGACAATGCGGACGAACCAGTCCACCGCCGCCTTCCACGCACTGGTCTTTGCCACCCGCCATGCGCCGAGCAGATCGCGCAGTTCGTCCAGATCGCCCTGCGCATTGTCATCCGCCAGGCCGAGCCGGTCGAGCACGCGGCGCGCACCCACTTCGCTCGATTCCTCCACGATGGCGCGCAGGGTAACCAAATCGGCCCCGCCGCCCTGCGCCTGCGCCATCAGCGCAGTCAGCATAGTGTCACGGTTCATTTCAAGCCTCCTTCTTTGATGCCGAGCATCGCGCGTTTCTCTTCCGGCTCGAGGAAATCAGCCTCGCTCACCTGCTTCCACAGGCGCTCCCGGTCTTCGGAAAGCGCCGGAATACGGTCGAGATCGATGGTCAGGTCGAGATCGGGGAACCACGGCCCGAGGCCCTCCTCCAGACCCGACAGGATCTTGGTGGCGAGCGGCAACAGCGTGAGCCGCCACAGGGCGCGGTTAGCCTCCCGGTAATTGGCGTAGGTGTTGTCACCCGGCAGGCCGAGCAGCATCGGCGGCACACCAAATGCCAGCGCGATGTCCCGCGCCGCTGCCGCCTTCAGCTCGGCAAAGTCCATGTCTGCGGGGGAGAGCGAGAGGCTCTGCCATTTCAGCCCGCCTTCCAGCAGCATGGGCCGCCCGGCATTGGCGCCGCCCTGATAGGCCTGCGACAGCTCTGCCTTCAGCCGGTCGAACTGATCAGTGGTAAGGCCCGCCGCGTCTGCGCCGCCATCATAGACAAGCGCCCCCGAAGGCCGCGCCGCGTTTTCCAGCAGCGCACGGTTCCAGCCAGCCGCAGCATTGTGAATGCCCACCGCTTGCTCCGCCGCTGAAAGGCAGCCTGCGCCGTAATGATCGTCTACCGGGTGGAAGGCTTTCAGATGGATCAGGCACGGCCAGCCATCCTCATCCTCCACCGGAATTTCGAGCGTGCGATCACCCAGCTTGTACCGATAGGCGCGCGGCCAGCCATCATCGCCTGGCACCACCGAGACACGTTCTGGCCGCAGGGCAAAAAGCTCCACCGGCTTGCCAGCGCCGTCACGCGCAATCTGCACAAAGCCATTGCCATGCAGCAGCAGATGCGCGGCGAGCGTTTCCAATAGCGATTGCCCGGCGCTTGTCGCGCGGACCAGGGACAGCGCCTGCGGATCAGCATCGTTCAGCGGCGCGCTGCCCACGCCCTCCGCCACAATCCGCACCGCACGCTGCGCCACGGGATTGTCGAGAAAGGCATGGCGGACGGCGGTGCGATATTCGAACGGAGCCCGCGCGCCGCCGTTTTCGAATGACCATCCCCAGGGGGACTGAAATGTGCGCGCCAAAGGCACACGTTCCCCGCCACCGCCCTTAAAGGCGGTGCGGAGCGTGTCGATGAAGGACATGCTGTTTCCTTTGCTATTGTCTCTTAAATCTGGCGGACAGCGGGCTTTGCCTGCCTGCCCAACATCAATTCCGTCAGCGCCCACACCAGCGCATCCGCCCTGTCAGGCGAGCGTCCCGGCCCTTCGTACGAGCCGCCGGCCATGATCCCGCAAAGCTGGTCCTCCAGCTTTGCAAACTGGCCGACATGCGCCACGCGGCCCGTCTCATACAAAGCGGCGACCGGCTCTGCGCGGGCTGACTTGCCGCGGCTTGCGTGGACCAGCTTGATCGGCATCTGGCAGTCGGCGGCGCGCAGCACGCTGGCCACCATATCGCCGCCCTGGTTGGCTTCGGCGACCACGCGGTCTGCTTTCCATGTCTCGCACACAGCCGACACTTTGCGCGCCCATTGCTCCGGGCTGGCGCGGGCGAAGGATGCATCGTCCAGCACATGCGCCTGCCCCTCTGCTGTAACGCCAGCGACCACGATGCCGCATTCATCCCCGCGCGCAGAGGCCGGCGGATCGACTGCCACCACGATGCGAACATGATCCTCCAGCGTAGCCGGTACGCGGCACCGCTCTATCATGGAGCGAGTCCACAGCGCGCCTTCCACGTCGGTCAGCAGTTCCCCATCCAATTCCTGCCGCCCCAGCGCAGTCTGGCCGTATTGCCGCTGCATCGCGCGAACAAAGTCCTGCGGAAGGTTTTCCGCATTGTCATAGGTGCTACCTCTCAGCACCGCGATATCCGGGTCGGACGGGTCGCCCATCAGGCGCTGCATGATCGGCACCGCCCGCGGGGTTGTCGTTGCGAGAATTCGCGGACGCTCTCCCAATCTCAGGCCGAGCTGAAGGTTGTCCCAAGCCATCATCGCCCGCTCCGATGCGTTGTCCCACTTGGCAATTTCGTCACACCATGCATGACTATGCTGAGGGCCGCGGAGGGATTCCGGTTCGCCTGCTGAATACAAGGTGGCCTGGGCGCCGCTTGGCCAGCTCAATCGCCGCAGCGATGGTTCGAAAATCGGGCGGTCCTCCTCATCATGGCAGGCGAGCAACCCGCTCTCTCCCTCGACCATCACCGAACGCGCTTCGCCCACGCTGCGAGCAACCAGGGCGATATGGGCTTCCTCATTCTCCTCTGCGATATGGCGGACCCATTCTGCGCCTGCCCGTGTCTTGCCAAAGCCGCGTCCAGCGCAGATCAGCCAGATGCGCCATTCACCGGGCGGCGGCATTTGCTCGCGCCGCGCCCACAATGGCCAGTAGGCCTGCAGCCGCTCGCGTTCGGCCCCCGACAGTTCGCCGAGGAAATCCATGCTCTCCCGTGTGTCCAGGCTGAGCAGGGCCTCCCTACGCTCAATCGCGGTCATCGTGTACCTTGCCTTCATGGGTCAACAGCAACTGAGTGGCCGCTTTACGCTCTCGCATCCGGTCCAGTTTGGCGTTTAGGCTTGCGAGAACGGCGTCCTTATCCCGCTTACCGCGCCGTGCCTTTTCCTTCGCTGCGGATTCGCGGTGTACGGTGAGCAGCCGAAGGGCATTGGGTATGTCGAATTTCCTGTCGTCAGGGCTGGTGCCGAAGCGCAAGCGTTCAAGCGTCTCCATTTCCAGATGTTCGTATCCTTCCAATAGCGCTGCACCCCAATTCTTGCGGAATTCGGTGTTCTCGCGGCGCAGCTTGTATGCGCGGGAGGGACTTGCTCCAGACACTCTGGCCGCTTCGCTGACATTCGATGTTTCGGCGAGAGTTTCCAGAAACAGCCCGCGCCAGTGGCGAGTGAGGCCTCTCTCTGTTGCTTTCTGCTCCGGGCGCAATTTGGTTCGCTTGGTTCGTTTTGGCATTCGATCCCGTTTCGTTTGGCGCGGGTCCGAGCCAGACATGCAAAAGGGCAGCTCCCTCTCGGGGCCGCCCTGAATGCCGGTCTTGGCCGACTCGGTTTATCGCGATGTTCCGTTTCTATAACCAAACAGTGTCACGATGTCAATGTAAAAGTGCCATATAGGTTACTTTGTTGGATTACGTGCAGACTTGCACGCCGACTTGCGCGGGGGGGCTGGCTGGCCTAGTGGCGCAAAACTCTCCGCAAGAAACGGGATTACGGCGTATGATGGGTTTGCTGCGCGGCCTTTACGAATGGACCATGGCCAAGGCCGCCCATCCCAAGGCGGAATGGTGGCTGGCGTTCTTCGCGTTTGTCGAATCGAGCTTTTTCCCGATCCCGCCGCATCCGCTGCTTGGCCTGATGTGTCTGGCGGAGCCGAAGAAGGCGATCCGCTTTGCTCTGGTCTGTACCGTTGCATCGGTTCTGGGCGGCCTGTTCGGCTATGCCATTGGCTATTTTCTGTACGAAGCTGTTGGCGTGTGGCTGATCGGCGCGCTTGGCCTGACCGAAAGCTTTCCGGTTGCCGCATGTTATATTCGTGAACAGGGGGCGGCTGCGGTATTCCTGGCGGCTGGAACGCCGATCCCGTTCAAACTGATGACGATCACCGCCGGCTTTATCGAGATGAACCTGCTGACCTTCGTGCTCGCCGCCATTGCTGGGCGCGCGCTGATTTTCATGGTGGTGGGGGTGCTGTTTCAAGTCTTCGGCGCGCCGATCAAGCGCATCATTGATGAGTATTTGGGCACGGTGACAACGGTTTTCGTAGTGCTGGTGGTCGCGGGCATCTTTGCTGTCACGCAGCTGGCCGGCAGCGATGACGGGGCTGATGCATCCGCCGATCCCTGTACCCAGGTCACCAGCCTCGAGCGAAGCTGAATCAATAAGCCTGCCCGTCTGGCCACTTAACATAGTGGTCTAGACGGGCGGTTCTTCAATCAGCCTTCAAAGCTGGTTTCCAGAGTGATCTGTGTATCAAGCAGCTTCGAAATCGGGCAGCCTTCCTTCGCTTCGCCCGCAAGCTTTTCGAATGTGGCCTGGTCCATGCCCGGCACTGTGCCCTTCGTGGAAAGCGCCGATTTGGTGACCGTGAAGCCGCCATCATCCTTTTCCAGCGTCACTTCGGCCTTGGTTACGACCGTGCCGTTTTCATGTCCTGCCTCTGCCAGCTTGAAAGACAGGGCCATCGTGAAACAGCTGGCATGTGCCGCAGCGATCAGTTCTTCCGGATTGGTGCCGGGTTCATCTTCGAAGCGGGTCATGAAGCCGTAAGGCTGCGCCGCGAGCGCGCCTGAGCCGGTGGACACATGGCCCTTGCCGCTCTTGCCGAGGCCTTCATATGTTGCGCTGCCGGTGTTGATGGTTTTCATAATATGGGGATCTCCGTTGCCAGAGAGAGACGCTTGAAACGACAGATCCGTTCCGCTCGTCGGCATGCGAGGCGTTCCTTTACGATTTAGCGGTATAGCGGAGCACTCCAACTATGCCGAAGATATTCGAACTCCTCACGCCCTTCATGCACATCGCGCGCGATGTGGAAGGCGAGAATCAGCGAAGCCGGGATGCCTTTGCGCCATACGCCGACCCTGACCTGTCCTGGACGGCTCAAAGAGCGGCATTCAACGAATTGCAGGACATTCTTCAACACAAGTTGCCTCGGCATGCACCGAACCTTGAAGCAGAGTTGGCTGGCATTCTCAAAACTCTACCCGGCCGGCTTGAAGACGCTGCCCGGCACATAGCTGAGCGGCTGAGTGTAGCGGCCCAAACGCCCCCCTATGCGAGCAAACCGGGAAACAGGTTGCATGCTCTTTCGGACCTGCAAGCAGAGCATTCGCTTGATTGGCATCTCGGTGGCGCGAGGCATCGATGGCAGCGATCGATGACCAGCTTGGCTCTTGCCGGACAAAAAACTGCTCAAGAGGCCAAGGATGCGCTTCAAAGGGAGGTGAAGGAATGCACTGTCCGGTCTCGGCAGACTCCATTTCTTCATCGAATGGCGCGGCATTTCAATTTCGCCGCGTCTGGCGAGGAGGCAATGCGTCAGTTAGACATCTTACTCCACGCGTTCCTTGAAGCGATAGCTGATACGGAAGAATGGGCCGAAAGCCATTTCGCAACTTATGGCGCGCAGCAAATGGCGTTCATTGCTGCCGAATATGATATATTGAAAACGGATTGCGACCCTCTGAACTTGGCAGAATACCTTTCACATGCGCGCCCTGCGCTCGCCATTTTCCGCGCTCATATACCCACATTTCCGCTACCCCGATCGCGCAGGGGAGGCTTGCCATGGCTGCCGCGCGATACTCCGTGGCCGGTGGGCAAGCATGGCAAGCCGCTGAACTTCCTGATGCAGATAGACCTTTCTGAAAATGAGGATGGTCCGCCGACGCTTCCTCGGTCCGGTACGCTGCTGTTTTTTGCCGATGCTGAAAACAGGTCTGAGTTCGGCGGCGGGGCAGTAATCCATGATCCGGAATCCTCCGGCTTGGAAAGGCCCGCGCCCGCCGATCTTCCGGAGGTGCGGGGCGATGTTTATAGCCAATCGATGTTCGAAAAGAACGAGCCACTCAAAACAGCCATTTTTCCGCTGGTTGGCATGCGATTGCGATCAATCACGACTTTGCCTTTTCCAGCAGCGCATGAGTCCGGCGCCGTTTACAATCCCGCGTTTGCTGCGCGCTTTCGCGCCTTTCATCAGAGTTTGCGAGAGGCAAGCCCTGATCCTGGAAGCATGGGAACGTGTTTTTACGAGCCTCCGATCCCTGCTACAATTGATCTTTGGCGGCTTGTCCACTTTGTGTCGGCACGGTTGGCCTTGGCCTATGATGATAAGGAATTGGGCGCAGAATTTGCCATCTGGGCGGAGCGTGCGGCGCAGCAGAACCCGTATGGGAAACTCTCGCCTGATGACCTCGCAGATTTTGCCATTCCTTTATCGCAGGCAGCAAAGCTGGATATACTTGAAACCCGCAAGGACTATCACAGGGTCTTCCATTTGCGCGATGCATCCGTCGCTGCGTCAAACGCTGCGTATCTTGAAGCTGAAAGCAATCCGGCAATGGCCGAAGCTCTGGCGTCGCAGCGGTCGGAGCCTTCGCCGGACATTCAGCGAATAGCGTCTCAATATTCGCAGATGATGGGCCATAGCTGGGCGCCTGGGTCCGATGCAGGTGAGGGACCGGATGACGAATTGCTGCTGCAGATCATCCCCGACTGGGCGTTCGGCATCAAGCATGAATACCGCTTCACAATTGCCAAACGGGACCTTGCCGACACCAATTTTTCGGCGGCGAAGGTAACGCGGCACCCTGCTTACATGGGACCGTTGCTGATCTAGCAGAAAACGCCGCGATGCATCAGATGATACCCACGGCCTTTCCGGCGCGTTCGAACATGCCAAGGATCGTTTCGACTTCCTCTGCAGTGTGTTCAGCACAGAGCGAACAACGCAGCAGCGTCATATTCGCTGGCGTTGCCGGGGGACGGGCGAGATTGACGTAAAGCCCCTCGCTCAGCAGCGCGCTCCACATGGCGGCGCCCTTCTCCAGATCGGGCATGATGACCGCGACAATGGCGCTTTGCGGGATATCGGTGCCCAGCGTGAAGCCCAGGTCTTGCAGGCCGCCATGCAGCCGCCGTGAGCTCTGCCACAGGTTTGCCCGCTTGTCCGCCGCACCCATCAGCTTGCGGATAGAGGTAGCAGCTGTCGCGACCACGCTCGGCGGCAGGCTGGCAGTGAAGACGTAGGGACGGCACATCAGCCGCATGATTTCAAACTTGGGATGGTTGGAAACGCAAAAACCGCCCACGGTCCCTACGCTTTTGGAAAAGGTGCCGATGATCAGATCGACATCGTCCATGACGCCAGCGTCTTCCACAACGCCGCGGCCATTCTCACCGATGAAGCCCATGGAATGCGCCTCATCCACCAGCACCATTGCGCCGTTTTCCTTGGCGATCTTCACCATTTCCTTCAGCGGTGCGACATCGCCCAGCATCGAATAGACGCCTTCGAGCACAACCAGCTTGCCAGCGCCTTCAGGAATTCGCTTCAGGCGCTTTTCCATCGCGGTGATATCATTGTGCTTGAACGGCACGATTTCGGCATTGCCCATCGCGCAGCCGTCCCAGATGCTGGCATGGCTATCGATATCAAGCACAACATAGTCGCCCTTGCCGGCGATGGTGGAGATGATGCCGAGGTTGGCCTGATAGCCGGTCGAGAACACCATGGCATGATCCATGCCATAAAATTCACGCAGTGCGTCTTCGCATTCCTTGTGGCCCTGGTAGGTCCCGTTGAGAACGCGGCTGCCGGTAGTGCCGGTGCCAAAATCGCGCAGCGCCTGGATCCCCGACTCGATCACTTCGGGATCGAACGTCATGCCCATGTAATTATACGTGCCGAGCAGGATCGTATCGCGCCCGTTGCACACCGCCCGGGTAGGCGAGAGCACCTTTTCCATCACCAGCGAGAACGGGTCTTCGACACCGCTCGCCAGCAGATTTGCCCGCATTGCGATCGTGTCATCGAATTTGGAGAAAAGGTCTGTGCCTTCGCCGTCCAAAACCTGCGGCTTGTCAGCCTGCATCACGCCTTCGCTCATGAAATTACTCCGCCGCCATCTTGGTAACGGCATCGACGAGCTGCCCGTAGGTCTCGATTTCAGCCTGCTGGTTCATGGAAATGATGATGTCGAATTCATCTTCGATTGCAGCGACGAAATCCATGACGGTCAGGCTGTCAAATTCCAGATCGCCTGCAAAGGTGGTCGCGTCTGTGACGGCGACTTCCTTCTTGTTGAAAGGCTCCAGTATCGAACGAATACGTGTATCGATTGCGGCACGGTCCATGAAAGGTCCAATCCTTGATAATTGTCTCACCCGAACTTTAGGGCAAGGTGTTCCGCGGGCAAAGCTTTACCACCGCCGCTTGTCAAGCACGCCAGGTGGTGGCAGCGTTCCCGCCCTGTCCAACAAAACATGCCGAGGGGGCACGGAATGGACGATAAGTCACTGCTGTCAGATCAATTGTCGGCGGGCAATACCGCACAGGGTCCAGCGACCTTCAGCCTGCATTCTGTGCATATGCTGCGCACGGTACAAAACAATACCCTGCAACTGTCACAGATGGCGGACCAGAAAGCGTCCATTCTGATGGGGGCAACATTCCTTGTGTTTTCCATCGCCGTCAGCCGGTCGCTGACAGGAGATTTGCCGTGGTCGTTGGGAATCCTTGCCGTCTTCGCTTTCCTCAGTTCGCTGCTGGCGGTGCTGGCTGTCCTGCCGTCATTTCGGCCACCCACAGAGGCCGTAACGCTCAATCCACTGTTCTTCGGGCATTTTTCAACGATGGATGAGGAGGAGTGGACTTCCGCCATGTTGGACACGTTGGGTGCGGACGAGACGGTATTCCGGTCCATGTTGCATGATATCTATCAAAACGGAGCGGTCTTGCAGCGGCGAAAATACCGATATCTGGGGTATGCCTACCGCGTCTTTATCGTTGGATTGGTGGTCACGCTGGCCACCTTCGCAGTGGAATTTGCCACATCCACCTAGGCGGCAGCGTCTACCAGGCCTTTAACTGCGGCCATGAAAGGTCCGATGCTTACGGGTTTGGAAAGGTAGCCCTCGGCGCCTGATTCGCGAATGCGCTCTTCATCGCCTTTTCCGGCGTAGGCTGTCACAGCCAGAACCGGCACGTTCGACAGATCGCTGTCATGTTTGAGTATTGCGATGAGATCGAGACCCGAGACATCCTGCAGCTGAATATCCATCACCACGAGGTTGGGAGCGAAAATGCGCGCACGTTCAATCGCCATATTGCCATCAGCCACAGGCTCCACGGAGAATCCGCCCGCCTGCAGCACATCGCAGAAAAGTTTCCGGTTCAGATCGTTGTCCTCGACAACAAGGATTCTCTTCGTCATTGCGCCCCCGTCTGCTTCGTTTGGTCAGTCCATGCCCAGAAGCCTCTCACGCTCATTACCCCTTAACCGGAAATGTTACAATTCGCGGCGATTGTAAAAAAATGTATAAAGACAGCTCATCTTTAGCACTTGGTGCACTCGCATGGATTCTCGCCGATCAGGCCCGTGCAGAGCGTTTTCTCGATTTGACGGGTCTGACACCTGATGGCCTTCGGGGTGCTGTGGGCGAAGTTTCGACGCACCGCGCAATATTCGATTTTCTGGCCTCTCATGAGCCTGATCTGGTCGGCGCTGCGCAAGCATTGGACGTATCTCCGGAAATCCTGATCCGTGCGCAAGAGGAGTTGACGCGATGAACCGACCGCTAGTGGTAACCGATTGCGATGAAGTGCTGCTGCACATGGTGCGCCACTTTCGCGACTGGCTGGATACGCAGCACGACATCACTTTTGCATTGGAGGGCAACCCCTTTGTCCAGTCGATGACCCGGCGCGGTAGCGGTTCTCCGATAGAAGAACGTGAAGTTTGGCAATTGCTGGGCGGTTTTTTCGACACTGAAATGCACACCCAGGAACCGATTGTCGGCGCGCTGGAAGCCATGGCGGAATTGCGCCGCGATGCGGAGGTCGTGGTGCTGACCAATCTGACCGATGAGCGAAACGCTGCGCGCACACTGCAATTGCAAAAACTGGGCATGGATGTGCCGGTCTTCACCAATCAGGGCCCAAAAGGCGGCGCGCTGAAGCGAATCGTGGAAGATCACGTCGCCAATCATGGGGCGGGCCGAGTGGTCTTTATCGACGATATCGCGCAGCATCACGCTTCCGCCAAGGCAGAAATCCCGCATGTGAAACGGCTGCATCTGTGCGGTGAACCAGCCATTGCCCCGCATGTCCCGTGCGCCCACATTGCCGGCGATGCTGACGCACGGATAGACAGCTGGGATATGGCTCTGCCATGGGTGCGCGAAGCATTGCACGCAGGAGAATGACATGGGTATCGAAGCACGCTTGACTGAGCTTGGCATTACATTGCCACAGGCCGCAGCCCCCGTGGCGGCGTATGTCCCGGTCGTGGTTGCGGGCAATATCGCCCATGTTTCCGGTCAGCTGCCCTTCATTGATGGCGCGCTGGTGACAGGGCGGCTGGGCGATGATGTTTCGCTGGAAGAGGGCCAGGCGGCCGCCCGCGCGTGCGGGCTGATGATCCTGGCGCAGCTCAAGAACGCGGGGATAGAACTCGACCGGGTGGAGCGGATCGTCAAGCTAGGCGCTTTCGTCAATTGCACTGGCGATTACACCGATCAGCCGAAGGTCGCCAATGGCGCATCGGAATTGATGTTCGATGTGTTTGGCGAAGCTGGCCGCCATGCCCGCGCCGCAGTTGGCGTACCAGCGCTGCCGCTTGGCGCTGCGGTAGAGGTTGATGCGGTGATTGCGCTCACCGATGGCTAAGACCCCAGGGTGGCTTCAGCGGCAGGCCTATGCCCACCGCGGGCTGCACGCAGCTGCCGTACCGGAAAACTCGCTTGCTGCTTTCTCTGCCGCGATCGATGCAGGACTTGGCATTGAATGCGACCTGCGGGTCAGCGCAGACGGACGCGCAATGGTGTTCCACGATGCCGAGCTGGACCGTTTGACCGGGACGCCCGGCGAGCTTGCGGCGATGACCGTAGGCGATCTGACGGCACTAACCTTTACCGGCAGCGCTGAAACCATCCCCACATTGCGTGACATGCTGGAACTGGTCGCTGGCCGTGTGCCGTTGCTGCTTGAACTCAAGACAGAGGCGCGGACTAGCGTTCACAAGCTGTGCCGTGCGGTCCGGCGCGATGTCGAAGGCTATGGCGGCGAAGTCGCTGTAATGAGCTTCGATCCGCGCATCGCCAGCTGGTTCCGCTCCCATATGCCTGATGTGCCGCGCGGGCTTGTGATTACCGAGCAGGACGCGCGCACGCTTTCGGGCGCGTTGAAACGGCGCATTGCCCTTGCCAAGGCAAGACCGGACTTCCTGGCTTACGATATTCGCGACCTGCCCAGCCGGTTTGCGAAACAGCAGGCGCGGGCCGGATTGCCGGTGCTGACGTGGACGGTGCGCAGCGCAGCCCAGCTTGAAACTGCATCGGGATGCGGCGCTGTGCCGATTCTGGAAGGTGCAGGGGTGGCGGCTTGGGGGCAGGCTTCCTAAGTTGCTGCAATGCCCGAAGCCGCGCTGACTGCACGCATACTCCCGTCCGTAAGTGACATCCCCAAGCTGGACTGGAACCGGCTGGCAGGAGATGCGAACCCGTTTGTGTCCCACGATTTTCTCACTCTTCTTGAACAATCGGGAAGTGTGGGGCGTCTTGATGAAGGCGGGAGTACAGGCTGGCAAAGCGCGCCGCTGGTGCTGGAGGATGAGGCTGGCAAGCTGATCGGCGCGATGCCCAGCTATCTCAAACAGCACAGCCAGGGCGAATATGTCTTCGATTACGCATGGGCCGATGCCTACCAGCATGCTGGCGGGTCCTATTATCCCAAGCTGCAAATCAGCGCGCCATTCACGCCTGCCACGGGGCCTCGTCTGCTGCTTGAAGATCCGGCCCATGCCCCGCATCTGCTGCGGGCAGCCGAGCAATTGGTGGCCAGCAATGGCTGGTCCAGCGCCCATGCAACTTTCGTGGAGCCAGCGCAGGTTCCGCTGTTCGAGGACGCAGGCTGGCTGCGGCGGGAGGACATCCAGTTCCACTGGACCAATCACGAATATGGCAGTTTCGACGATTTCCTCGCCACGCTGACCTCTCGCAAACGCAAGGATTTGCGCAAGGAACGGCGCGCGGCAAATGAGGGAATTGCGATCAAAGTGCTGAGCGGCGCAGATATTCGCCCGGAGCATTGGGACGCATTCTGGCTGTTCTATCAGGATACCGGCGCGCGCAAATGGGGCACGCCCTATTTGACGAGAGCCGCATTCGATATGTTCGGGGAACGGATGGCCGACAGCATCCTGCTGTTACTGGCGTTTGACAATGGTCTGCCGATTGCAGGCGCGCTCAATTTCATTGGCGCAGATGCGCTTTATGGCCGGTATTGGGGCTGCCTTGCGGACAAGCCCTTCCTGCATTTCGAGCTGTGTTATTATCGCGCGATCGACGCCGCGATAGAGCGGGGCCTTAAGCGGGTAGAAGCAGGCGCACAGGGCGGGCACAAGATGGCGCGCGGGTACGGACCTGTGGCGACCACATCGATGCATTACATCCGCGATCCCGGCTTCCGCGATGCCGTGGCCGAATTTCTTGTCGCAGAACGACGCGGGGTCGCGATGGACCGGCAGCACCTGTCGCGGCGCATGCCTTTCCGAAAAGGCTGACTTGTCTCGAATCAGGCGGCGCGGGAAATGCCTGCACGAAGCCATTCGCGCGCACGGCGCTGGGCTTCGGAAATTTCCACTGCGGTCATCTCGTCCGAAACATCGGCGCGGCACCAGCTGGCAGCTTCGTGGCCGGTGGATGCGGCAAGGTTGAACCATTTGTGCGCTTCCACAAGGTCGCAGTTCACACCGTGGCTGCCGGTCGAATAGGCGACGCCGAGGTCGTAGTAGGCGTTCACATCACCATCGGCAGCAGCCGCAAGGCAGCGCGCTACCATCATGTCGGCGCCGCTCGTATCGGCGGTCTCGACCTTGGCAAATGTCTCGATCTTGGTGAGTTCCATGATCGTTAGTCCCCTGTTTCATACCCGGGCACTGTGTTGCCGGGCTTCCTGAGAACCGATGTTTTGACGAACGTGGTCAAGAAATGGTTAACGCCGGCGCTACTTTCGCATCGATCGAATTGGCGATCAGGGCTGAATGGCCTCCCCAAACCAGCCGATTGCTCCCTGATGGGGGTCACAGCCAGATTCGCGCTTGTGCCAGTAGGTTGCGATCCTTATACGCCCGCCGGACCAAGGCCTTTGCAATGCGCGTTTTCAGAGCTGAAAAACCGGGAATGCGTCACCGCAACAGGAAAGGCCAAGTGGATGGGATCGGGAGTATCTGATGGCCGCTGCCACATTTGACGATATTGATATTCTGACCAAGGCGAAGCGGTCCCTGCCGCGCGATTACACGCCGGTCGAGGATGAAGAGTTCATGTCTGCCAAGCAGCTCAACTATTTTCGAGTGCTGCTGCTTGAATGGAAAAAATCAGTGGTTCTGGCGTCCGAAGGCACGTTGCAGAGCCTGCAGGATGGCCCGATCCGCGAACCCGATCTGAACGACCGCGCATCTAGCGAGACCGATTGGGGCATCGAGCTGCGGACACGCGATCGCCAGCGCAAGCTGATTTCCAAAATCGATGCAGCTTTGCGGCGGATTGATGACGGTGAATACGGCTGGTGCAAGGTGACCGGTGAGCCCATTGGCATCAATCGGCTGATTGCCCGCCCTATCGCTACCATGACAGTGGAAGCCCAAGCAGCGCACGAAAGACGCGAAAAGATTTCCCGCGACGATTGACCCGCTTCGGGACAGTTTTACAACTTGTAACAGAAGTTAACTCTCGGTTAGCCTCTGCCCCTGCATTGCCATGGCACGGCAAATGTCCGCGAGGCCGAACGCGCGTTGCGTTGAGAGCGGTTGGATAGCGAAGACACGAGAGAGCACCATGAGCAATGTCGATACCCGTCAGGTCGGCCGTGACAGCCTGTTCCTGTTGGCGCAGGTGCGCATCGATGGTCAGGATAATCCTGTTCGTGTGAAAGTTCGTAACCTGTCTGCCGGCGGCATGATGGCCGAAGGCGATGCCCGTGTCCTGCGCGGCGCGCGCGTTGATGTTGAACTTCGTAACATTGGTTGGATTAACGGTTCTGTCGCCTGGAAGCAGGACAACCGTTTCGGTATCGCCTTTGCTGATGAAATCGATCCCAAGCTTGCCCGCGCCCCCGCCGGCAGTGCTGTTCCGCATCCAGTCAGCGATTTTGAGAAGCGCGGGCCAATTATGGCTGCGCCCAAAGGTGATGGATCGCTGCGCAAGCTTTGATCGCGCAGTTTCGGTTGAAGCGCGTCGCGCACCGGCCTAACCATCACGGATGAAAGCCGCTTCACGTATCCTCTCCACTTTCGTCAGTATTGTGTTGCTTGCCGGATGCGGCGGCAGCAATGATGGCGCGCTGGATGTTGCGCTGATCGGCACACAGGACGCGGTATTTACCGATAGTGCGCGCCTTTCCATAGGTGCACAGCACCTCCGTGCTGCAACGGACAGCGGCCTGGTAACTTTCAATGCCCAAGGCGAAACCGTTCCTGCGCTGGCAGAACGCTGGATCGTAACCGAGGACGGCCTCAGCTTCATTTTTCGGCTGCGCGATACCACTTGGCCTGATGGCAGTCCGATGACAGGCGAAAGCGCTCGGGCAGCGCTGCTTTCGGCAATCGGCCAGCTTGAGGGGACATCGCTGGCATTGGACCTTGCTCCAATTGAAGAAATCCGCGCGATGGCGGGCAGGGTGATCGAAATCCGCCTGACCTCACCCGAACCTTACCTGCTGACCCTTCTGGCCCAGCCTGAGCTTGCCTTGCGCCGCGATGGCGGGGGCACTGGTCCGATGGTGCTCGACCGGATTGACGAAGCGCATGATGGAGGCCGGCGCCAGATTGCCCGATTGGATTTCAAGCCGCCGCAGGAGCGCGGTTTGCCGATTGATGAAAACTGGGAAGAGGACGTGCGCCAGATCGACCTTTTCGTTGTAGATGAGCCGGAAGCCATCCGCATGTTTGACGCTGGCGAAGTCGAACTGGTGCTGGGCGGAGATCTCGGCGGCTTCCCGCTGGTCGATACCGGCCCGCTGGCAACCGGCACGTTGCGTGTGGATTCGCCAGTTGGCTTGTTTGGCTTGCAAGTTCGCAGCGAAACCGGCCTGCTTGGCAATGAAGGCGTGCGTGAAGGCATCGCTATGGCGATTGACCGCGAAGCGCTGCTGGCGCGCTACAACGTCGGCGGCTGGAATCCCACTACGCGCCCGGTTTCGCCCGGTCTTCCCGGCGATCCGGGCCTGGTTAGCGAACGCTGGCTGGACATGGACATCGAAGATCGCCGCACAGAGGCATCCGCGCGCATTTCGGCGTGGCGTCGGCAATTCGACGATGGCGACACGTCCCAGCCTGTGGTCGTTACCGTGGCGTTACAGGAAGGGCCAGGCTGGGACCTGCTGCTGCAAAACCTTGCCAATCAACTGGCTGGTATCGGCATTACGATCGAGCGGGCTGAATCCCGCGCTCAGGCGCAGCTTGTGGTGATCGACCGCATCGCCCGGTTCCCGGCCCCTCGCTGGTTCCTCAACCAGTTCAATTGCACTTTGCGCCGCGGCCTCTGTAGCGAGGAAGTGGATGCACTGGTGGCGCAGGCCCTGGCCGAGACAGACACGACTGCGCGGGCTATGCTAATGGCTCAGGCAGAGGCTGAATTCACGCTGGAGAATGTGTATATTCCAATTGGTTCACCGCTGCGCTGGTCGCTCTTGAGAGGCAGCGTCGATGGGTTCGAAGCCAATCCTCACGCTTTCCATCCCTTGCCGCCACTGGCGGAAATACCCAGATAGGCGCTGAGGAGACCTGCCGATATGGCCGAATTTCAGAAGCCTGTACCCATCCAGCCCGATCCGGTTCGCCCTGAGCCTATCCGCCCCGACCAGCTTGGCATTGACTTGCCGCTGGGCAAGGATGTGCATTCGATCCGCCGCCGGATCGAAGCGATGGAGGTGGTGCTGGAACGCAGTTTTGTGATCCCCGGTATCAACCGGCCCGTGGGCCTGGATTCCATCATCGGCCTTGTGCCTGTGGTCGGCGATATTATCGCCATGGGAATGGGCGCCTATATCGTTTGGGAAGCGCGTAACCTGAATTTGCCCAAGTGGAAGCTGCTGCGCATGGCGAGCAATGTCGCGTTCGATACTGCCGTGGGCGCGGTGCCGGTCGTGGGCGATGTGTTTGATTTCATGTTCCGTTCAAACACCCGCAATTTGCGGATCGTGAAGAAACACCTCGACAAGCATCATCCCGAAACTCGGGTTATCGATCAATAATCGCAGCGTAGTTTCATTCGTGACCGCTCTGGCCTAAAGCTTGCGCCTATGGCGAAAACCGATGTCACCTATGCCTCGTATCTCGATCTCCCCCGCATCCTGTCGGCGCAGCATCCTGCGTCGGATGCGCATGACGAGTTTCTGTTCATTATCGTCCACCAGGCGAGCGAGCTGTGGCTGAAGCTGTGCTTGCATGAGCTGGAAGCTGCGCGTGAGCTGATCATTGCCGATGACCTCGCGCCGGCCTTCAAGATGCTTGCCCGCGTGGCGCAGGCGCAGCGGCAGCTGATTTCCAGCTGGGACGTGCTGGCGACGATGACGCCGCATGATTATTCGCTGGTCCGTCCGCATCTGGGCACATCGAGCGGGTTCCAGTCTGCGCAGTACCGCCTGATGGAATTCATCCTGGGCGGGCGCAATCCCGACATGGTGACGATGCACGAAGCGGTCCCTGAAGTGGCGGCGAAGCTGACTGCGGAACTCGACCGGCCAAGCCTGTACGACGAAGTGCTGCGCCTGCTGAAACGGCGCGGCTTCGCTATTCCAGAAGATGTTCTGGCACCCGATATCCGCGCGCCGCATGTTTCAAACGATGTCGTGGTTAAAGCTTGGGCAGAGGTCTATCGCCACCCCCGCAAACATTGGGATTTGTATGAACTGGCAGAAAAGCTGGTCGATCTGGAATATCACTTCCAACGCTGGCGCTTTGGTCATTTGAAGACTGTAGAGCGGGTAATTGGTTTCAAACGAGGCACCGGCGGAACCGCAGGTATTCCGTATCTGGAAAGCGTTTTGAAACTGGGCTTTTTTCCTGAATTGCTGGCAGTGAGAACCGAGCTGTGAAGACGCTGATCGAACAGGCCGCCAACCTCGACGCGGCCGACCCGCTCGCGAAATGGCGCGGTGAATTCCTGCTGGATGATGCCATCGCTTATCTTGATGGCAACTCGCTGGGCGCGCTGCCCAAGGCCACGCCTGACCGGATTGCGGAGGTTGTGCGACGGGAATGGGGTGAAGACCTGATCTCGAGCTGGAATACCGCAGGCTGGATCAATTTGCCGCAGCGGCTGGGCGCCAAGATCGCTCCGCTGGTGGGCGCGAAATCCGATGAAGTGATCGCGGCAGACAGCGTATCTGTAAACCTGTTCAAGCTGATCAGCGCGGCGCTGAAACTGCAGTCCCAGAACGGTCAGCGCCGCAAGGTCGTGCTGTCCGAACCGGGCAATTTCCCGACTGACCTCTACATGATCGAAGGGCTGGAAAGCCAAGGTCTTGCGGAGCAGAGGCTGGCGGACCGCGGGGATATCGAAAGCGCTTTAGGCGATGATGTCGCGCTGCTGATGCTGACCCATGTGCATTACAAATCGGGCGAGATGTTCGACATGGCCCGGCTGACCAAGGCAGCGCATGATGCGGGCGCTTTAGTGTTGTGGGACCTTTCCCATTCGGCAGGCGCAGTGCCGGTCGATTTGAACGGCGCAGGCGCGGATTTTGCGGTTGGTTGCGGGTATAAATACCTCAACGGTGGCCCGGGTGCGCCTGCCTTTGCCTATGTGGCGCAGCGGCACCAAAGCGGCATTGAACAGCCTTTAAGCGGCTGGATGGGTCATGCAAAGCCGTTCGACTTTACCGATGAGTATGCGCCTGCACCCGGCGTGGACCGATTGCTTTGCGGCACCCCGCCAATCCTTTCGATGAGCGCGATGGAAGTGGGCGTGGACCTGATGGCGAGCATCGGCATCGCGCCGCTGGTCGAGAAATCGAGTGGCCTGTCAGAATTCACCCGCGCTGCGATGGCAGAACATATTCCCGAACTGGAGTGCATCTCCCCCGCCGATCCGGCAGTGCGCGGCAGCCAGCTCTCGTTCCGGCATGAAAACGCCTACGAGCTATGCCAGGCCCTCATCGCCCGCAAAGTTATCGGAGACTTCCGCGCGCCTGACGTACTGCGCGTAGGCTTCGCGCCAGCCTACGTCCGCTACGCCGACTGCGCGCGGCTGGTGAGTGAACTGCGCGATATGCTGGACAGCGGCGAGTGGCGGAAAGCGGAATATGCGGAGCGCGGGGCGGTGACTTGAGCGGGCGGCTCTGGCCTTATCTTCGTGTTTGGCATGAGTGTGGACTGGGTCGCTTGGCTCGTATTCGCCAAATGGATGCCTTGGTACTACGTGGCTGTAATTGCGCTGATCTGGCCTTGGATAATGGTGCGGCTCACCTGAGACCAACCCCTCAAGCCTCCAGCTCGATATCCCAGTACAGCCAATCGCGCCAAGTTTCGTGAAGGAAGTTCGGCGGGAAGCTTTTGCCTTGCTGTTGCAGCTGCCACGAAGTCGGGCGGATCGGCGTGTATTGCAGGTGCATCCCGGCCTCTTTCGGCGTGCGGCCACCCTTCTTCATGTTGCACGGCGCGCAGGCGGTGGCGATGTTTTCCCATGTGGTCTTGCCGCCCTGCCGCCGGGGGGTGACGTGATCGTAGGTCAAATCCTTCGGACTGCCGCAATATTGGCAGGCGAAGCGGTCGCGCAGGAACAGGTTGAACCGTGTAAAAGCCGGAAACTGGCTCGGCTTTACATATTGCCGCAGGGCGATCACGCTTGGCACCGCCATGTCGAGCGATTGCGAATGCACCGCGCGGTCATAGGTCGCAACGATATCCACCCGCTCCAGAAACACCGCCTTGATCGCGGTCTGCCACGGCCACAGGCTGAGTGGATAGTAGGAAAGCGGCGTGTAATCCGCGTTCAGCACAAGGGCGGGGCAGCTTTCCAGAGAGCGCACAGGATCACCCTCGGCGCTTTTGAATACCGCAGCACGTTCAATCAGTTCGGTCTTGAACACTTTTGGTGTCCTCCGTGATTCTGCTTGAAATGTGCATTTACACAGCGAAGCGTCAACCCTGTTACAGACAGGCTTTCCACAGGGATGTGCACAGCGCGCGCGATCTGGCATGAGCTTGCGAAGCCATGATAACGCCCATGACCACCACGCGCTTTGCCCCCAGCCCCAACGGCCCGCTGCATCTGGGCCATGCCTATTCTGCCATAGTGGCGCACGATCTTGCGAAGGAGGCGGGCGGACGTTTTCTGCTGCGGATCGAGGATATCGACGGTGCGCGGTCTCGCCCGGAACTGGCCGATGAATTCCGCCGTGATCTGGAATGGCTGGGGCTGGAATGGGACGAAGTGCCCGCGCAATCGACTCGGCTGGATAGCTATCATGCGGCGGCGGAGCGGCTACGAGAAATGGGGGTTTTGTATCCTTGCACCTGCACCCGTGCGGAAATTGAGGCGCTGGCGCCGCGTTTATCGCCCGGTGGGATGATCTATCCTGGCAGTTGCAAGGGAAGCCACCATGACCTGACCCGCCCGGCAGCGATGCGGCTCGATCTGGAAAGCGCGCTGGCGCTTGCAGGCGAACTGGAGTGGGAGGACGATAACGCAGGTATCCAGCGAGCCGACCCGCGCGAATTTGGCGATGTGGTGCTGGTGCGCAAGGATGCGCCCGCCAGCTATCATCTGGCCGCCACGCTGGACGATGGGGCGGATGGGGTAACGCTGGTTACGCGCGGGGCAGATCTGTTTTCGATGACGCACATCCACCGCCTGCTGCAACAGCTGCTGGGTCTGCCCGTGCCGCGCTGGCACCACCATGCGCTGCTGCTGGATGATACGGGCGAGAAACTGGCCAAACGGCGCGGCTCGCCGTCACTTTCGGATCGCAGGGCAGCGGGTGATGATGGCAAGAAGCTGGCGCAAAGCCTCCGCATGGGCCAAATGCCGTGTGGTATTACCCTGTCCGGCTTCCCACATGGTGTCTTATGAACGCACTCTTTATCATCCTGATCGCCATTTTCTGTATCATGGTCGTGGTGTCGCTGGTTCGCGGCATCATCGCCTTCTTGCAAACCACGAAGATCGACCTCGAAAACGGGACCGATAATTCGCAGGCCATGCAGGCGAAGCAGAACCAGGCGATGTTTGCCCGGATCAAATATCAGGCGCTGGCAATTGTTGTGGTTGCCGTCCTTCTTGCCGTAAACAGCTAATTTGTTTTGCGCACCCGCATCCGCGGGTGCATCCTCGCAGCTGTTCCTTTCCCCTGAAACAAGTTCAGGGTGCGGGGCTGCTGCGGGCGGGCCTTCGCCCTTGCGGTTTGTTTTCAACCAACCGTTTGCATCGCAATTTTCAGGGCTTAGTGAGAGACCATGGTCAAGCTGAACAAGATTTACACGCGCACCGGGGACGATGGCACCACGGGTCTGGTCGATGGATCGCGCCTGCCCAAGCACGCCGCGCGCATGGAAGCGGTTGGCGCAGTGGATGAGGCCAACGCGGCGCTCGGATTTGCAGCTGAGGCGATGGACGGCGCGCACCGCGATGACGTGGTGCGGCTTCTCAATGATATGTTCGACCTTGGCGCTGATCTGGCCACGCCTGCGGGCGAGGACGAGGACTTTGCTCCGTCGGAAATGGTTCTTCGAATTGTGCCCGCTCAGGTAAAATGGATCGAAGACCGGATTGACGCCGTGAACGCCGAACTGGAGCCGCTCACCAGTTTCATTCTGCCAGGCGGAAGCGAAGCTGCCGCGCGCCTCCATCTGGCCCGTACTTCGGCGCGCCGGGCGGAACGTGCGGTGTCTGCGTTGGCGGCGCAGGAGCCAGTCAATCCAGCAGCTGCCCAATTCATCAATCGGCTGTCGGACTACCTTTTCGTCCTCTGCCGCGCGGTCAACAATGGCGGAGCGGGTGATGTTTTGTGGACTCCCGGCGCGAACCGGTAATTTGGAACCAGCTCCGCTGCCTGCCCGTTGGTAAAGCAAAGGAGATACCACATGACCGATACAAAACCGCAGAGCCCCAACCTCAGCCAGGAACAGCGCCAGGCAGGCCTCGCGCCCGAAACGCATAATGATGAGCAGGATGATCACCGCTCCCAGGCGCAGGAAGTTGCCGAGCAGGCGAAGGCTTTGACAGAAGAGACCGGTAGCCCGACCGAAAGCACCAAAAGCAAGAATCCATCAGGCTTGATGGGCGATTCCACGCAGGACACCGTCGATCACATGCGCGACATGGAAAGTTCTGGCCGGATCGACATGCACGCGTTTGACGGAGAGCCGAACCACGATGACAATGTCGACAAATACGGCAAGGGCCACAATCCAGACGGCCTGCGCGGTGACGGCAGCTAATCGCCTGCTAACCGCCCGCTATCCACTTTGCGCTAGCGTTCCGTCATTGAGCAGCCACAGCGCTACGATCAAAACAGCGGCGCCTGCCGAAATCGAATAAGCGACCAGCTTGATATTGGGCAATTTTGGCGCGTCTACCGCGTGTGAGGACAATCGTTCGAACGCGCGGCAGGCGCGCCTTTCCGCGCTTATCGCAAACACGATGGCCAGCACGATGAACATTGTCGCGATGGCCTTGGCCAGCCATGGCGGATCAAATTCCCCGAACAGCGCGCGAAAACCGATGCCGATTGCGATGGCGGCGAAGGCAGTGCGCATCCATCCGGCAAATGTCCTTTCCAGCGCCATGATCGTGCGATCTTCCGCCCAGTCGGTGCGGTTTTCCGCCCATCTGGTGGATTTGTCATCACTTTTGAGCTCGGGATCGTCCTGTGCCATGACCGCAGGATAGGTGACGCAGGCGCGAATGCCAATGCGGTCAATCAGTTATCGCCGGCCTCGCGTTTCAGGCGATACAGCATGTCGAGTGCATCGCGCGGTGTGAGCGCGTCGATATCGAGCGAATTGAGAGTATCGCGCAGCCCGTCGCGTTCTACTTCCGCAGCTTCCAGAGCCGCAGCAAACAGCGGCAGATCACCAAGGCCAGCGGCCAGCCCGCCCGTTTCGGCGCGACCTTTTTCAAGCTTGTCGAGCACGGATTTGGCGCGTTTGACCACCGGCGCAGGCACGCCCGCCAGCTTCGCAACCGCGAGCCCGTAACTGCGATCTGCCGCCCCTTCCGAAAGCTCGTGAAGCAACACCAGATCGCCTTTCCACTCCTTCGCGCGGACATGGTGCAGACTAAGCGCGTCGCAGGTTTCCGCCAATCGCGCCATCTCGTGATAATGCGTGGCGAACAGACAGCGGCAGCGGTTGGTTTCGTGGATGGCCTCAGCCACAGCCCACGCCAGCGCCAGCCCGTCATAGGTTGATGTACCGCGCCCGACTTCGTCCAGGATCACAAAACTACGCTCGCCCGCTTGGCTAAGGATCGCAGCAGTTTCGACCATCTCGACCATGAAGGTGGAGCGGCCTCGCGCCAGATTGTCCGACGCGCCAACACGGCTGAACAATTGATCGACAAGGCCGATATGTGCTGACCGGGCAGGTACGAACCCGCCTGCCTGCGCGAGCAGAATGATGAGCGCGTTTTGCCGTAAGAACGTCGATTTACCGCCCATGTTCGGTCCGCCCACCAGCCACAGCCGGTCGTTGCTCGACAGAGCGCAATCATTGGCGACGAAGCGTTCTCCGCTGGCTGCAAGTGCCGCTTCGACAACCGGATGGCGGCCGGCCTCGATATCGAGCACCGGATCATCGCTGATCTGCGGGCGGCACCATTCGCCTTCGGATGCGCGCTCTGCCTGCCCTGTCGATACGTCGAGCCGCGCCAGGGCGGCAGCGGTGCCAGCGATGGCTTCACGGCGCGCGGCCACCGCTTCCATCAGCTCCTCGAAATGCGATTCTTCCGCTGCCAGAGCGCGCCCGCCAGCCTCGGCAATGCGGCCCGCTTCTTCGTGCAGGGTGAGCGAGTTGAAGCGCACCGCATTGGCCATCGTCTGGCGGTGAGTAAAGCCGCTGTCAGGTGCCATCAGCTTGTCGGCATGTTTGGCAGGCACTTCGATAAAGTAACCGAGCACGCCGTTGTGCTTGATCTTGAGCGAAGGCGTGTCGGTATCCGCCCGGTAGCGCGCTTCCATCGCGGCGATGGCGCGGCGGGCATTGCCCGATACCTCGCGCAATTCATCCAGCGCGTGATCATACCCTTCGGCGATGAAGCCGCCGTTTTGCCGTTCTGTTGGCGGGGACGGCACCAACGCGCTGCCCAGCAGATCGGTAAGCTCCGCATGGCCGGTCAGCGAAGGCAGCAGCGCCTCCAGCATCGCAGGCCGATCAGCCCTGTCTTTCAACATATCATGAATACGGCGCGCCCCGCTCAGGCCATCGCGTATCTGGCCAAGGTCACGCGGACTGCCGCGGCCTGCAACCAACCGGCCCAATGCGCGGCCAATATCAGGGAGCGCTCGCAGCAATCCGCGTAAATCCCCGCGCAGCAGCGGATCACTGAAAAGATATTGCACCAGTGCCAGCCGCGCCTCGATCGCGGGCTTGTGCGCCAGCGGAGCGGAAAGGTCTTCAGCAAGCAACCGTGCGCCAGCCCCGGTAACGCAGCGGTCCACTGCCGCAATCAGCGAATGGGCGCGCCCGCCTTGCTGGCTGGCGAGGATTTCAAGACTGGCGCGCGTGGCCTCGTCCATTGCCATGTGCCCGTCATGAGACCGTGCAAAGGGTGGCAGCAGGAGCGGCATATTGCCGCGCCCGGCATGGTCCAGATAGGCAAGCAATCCACCCGCTGCGGCCAGCATCGCTCGGCTGAACCCGCCAAACCCGTCCAGCGTCGCGACGCCGTGAATGGCCTTCAGCTGAATCTCGCCCGCGTCGCTCGAGAAGGTGCTTACCGCACGCAATACCATTTCGGCATTTTCGCCCAGAGCGCGCGTTGCCCAACCTTCCGGTGCCACAATCTCGCTCGCCCCGATCCGCGCCAGCACAGCAGGCAGCCGTTCGGGGATGCATTCTTCCAGCATCATTGCGCCGGTCGAGATATCGCATGCCGCCACGCCGCAGGTGCCGCGCACATCGCACACAGCCGCCAGCATATTTGCCCGGCGCGGTTCGAGCAGCGCCTCCTCAGTCAGCGTGCCCGCCGTTACGAAGCGCACGATATCCCGTTTCACCAGCACCTTTGAGGAGGGTGTGCCTTCGCGCTTGGCCCGCGCCTTGGCCTCGCCAGGTGTTTCCACTTGCTCGGCAATCGCGACCCGGCATCCGGCCTTGATCAGCCGTGCGAGATAGCCTTCGGCTGCGTGCACCGGCACCCCGCACATCGGCACGGGCTGACCATTGTTTTCGCCCCGCGCGGTCAACGCGATATCAAGCACGCTGGCCGCCTTTTTCGCATCGTCGAAGAACAGTTCGAAAAAGTCGCCCATGCGATAAAACAGCAAACAGTCCCCCGCCTCGGCCTTGAGACCGAGGTACTGTTTCATCATCGGAGTAGCGGTGCTGGCCATACTCCTGCGGCGGTAGCGTGCCAGCGTCCGATTCGGGAAGGCGTGCGCGCAACCTTTCCCCTATCCCCGCCGCGCACATGCCTCTATGCGGGACGCCATACAGGAGAGCGAGCCTTGGACGAAAAAGAGAATAAAGGTTTCACCGAGCGCGAAGCGCTGTTTTATCACGAAACCATCCGCCCCGGTAAGATCGAGATTATCGCATCGAAGCCGATGACGACTCAGCGCGATTTGTCGCTCGCTTATTCCCCCGGCGTTGCTGCACCTGTTGAGGCCATAGCCAGAGATCCTTCGCTCGCGGCAAAATATACCGCCCGGGCCAACCTTGTGGCGGTGATTTCCAATGGTACGGCCATCCTCGGCCTCGGCAATCTGGGCGCGCTTGCATCCAAGCCGGTGATGGAAGGCAAGGCCGTTCTGTTCAAACGGTTCGCGGATGTCGATTCCATCGATATCGAGCTCGATACCGAAGATCCTGAAAAGTTCATCGAAGCGGTTGCCTTGATGGAGCCGACTTTTGGCGGCATCAATCTTGAAGATATTGCTGCGCCCGAATGCTTTATCATTGAACAGGCTCTGCGCGACCGGATGAATATCCCGGTCATGCACGATGACCAGCACGGCACGGCGATCATCGCCGCCGCGGGCTTGCTGAACGCGGCATTCCTTACCGGGCGCGAGCTTAAAGATTGCAAAATGGTGGTGAACGGTGCGGGCGCATCTGCGCTGGCCTGTACCGCGCTGATCAAGGCGATGGGCATCCCCCACGAAAATGTGATCGTGTGCGATCGGACCGGTCCGATTTATCCCGGCCGCGAGAATGTGGACCAGTGGAAAAGCGCCCATGCCGTTCCGACGCAGGCGCGCACCCTGGAAGAGGCGCTGGACGGCGCGGATATCTTCCTCGGCCTGTCTGCTGCCGGTGCGTTGAAGCCGGAATGGGTCATGAAGATGGCGGACAGCCCGATCATCTTTGCGATGGCCAATCCCACGCCCGAAATCATGCCCGACGAAGCGAAGGCCGTGCGCCCCGATGCGATCATCGCAACCGGCCGCAGCGACTTCCCCAATCAGGTGAACAATGTGCTCGGCTTTCCCTTCATCTTCCGCGGCGCACTGGATGTGCGTGCGACTGCGATCAATGAAGAAATGAAAGTTGCCGCTGCAAAAGCTATTGCGGAACTGGCGCGGGAACGTGTGCCCGAAGAAGTGGCTGCCGCATATGGCATAAACCACAAGTTTGGGCGCGAATACATCATTCCAGCCCCTTTCGATCCGCGCCTGATGGAACGTGTTTCCTGCGCTGTCGCCAAGGCCGCGATGGATTCTGGCGTAGCACAGGACCCGATCGAGGATTTCGACGAATATACGCTGCGCCTGCGCAGCCGCCTCAATCCCACGACTTCTGCGCTGACCCGCGTTTACGAAGACGCGAAGGCCAACCCCAAACGCATGGTATTTGCCGAGGCAGAAGAAGATGTCGCGCTGCGTGCGGCCATACAGTTCCGCGATTTCGGTTACGGCACGCCTATTCTGGTCGGACGAACCGAGAAGGTGCTGGAAAAGCTGCGCGAGCTCGCAGTGGACGATCCGGAAAGCTACGAAATCGCCAATTCGGCCAATTATCCCGATATCGAACCGATGGTGGAGTATCTTTACAAAAGGCTCCAGCGGCGCGGTTATACGAAGCGCGACGTGGGCCGCATGGTCAATCAGGAACGTAACGTGTTCGCCGCTCTGCTGGTGGCGCTTGGGCACGGCGACGGGATGATTTCCGGCCTTACCCGCACATTCAGCCAGACTGCGCGTGAAGTGGCCCGGGTGCTTGATCCCAAGCCAGACGCAACGCCGTTCGGTATCCATATGATCGTGGGCAAGAACCACACCACTTTCCTTGCCGACACGACCATCAATGAACGGCCAACCGCGCCGCAGCTGGCCTATATCGCCAAGGAAACAGCCGCTGTTGCACGCCGGATGGGGCATGAACCGCGCGTGGCCTTCATGTCCTATTCCACCTTCGGCAATCCTGCTGGCCAATGGCTTGGCAATGTGCGCGATGCCGTGGCCATTCTGGACGCTGAAGATCCCGGCTTTGAATACGAAGGCGAAATGGCGCCCGATGCCGCGCTGAACCCGAAGGTCATGGAGCTGTATCCGTTCAGCCGCCTGTCGGGCCCTGCCAACGTCCTGATCATGCCCGGTCTGCAAAGCGCCAATCTGTCAGCGAAGTTGCTGCGTGAATTGGGCGGCGATGCGACGATCGGGCCGATGCAGATCGGTATGGAAAAGCCGGTGCAGATCGCTGCGATGACTGCCATTGCTCCAGAGGTGCTGACACTGGCCGTTTTGGCAAGTGCGGGCATCCTCGGCTGACGAGACAATCTGCGACAATTTGGTACGCCTGTATTCAGGTGGATGCGGTATGTGTGTGTCCATGACGGACACAGCAAGCATCGCGAATGATCGGTTTGGACTGGGTGCGACACCGCAAACACGCGTGCCGGGTGACGTCCGCGGCTGGCTTGCCCAGCAATTGCAGGACTTCGATCCTGCGCCAGCCGGTATGCCGCGATTGCTTTCTATCGAAGACTTGATCCTTGGCGTTGCAGACGTCCGCAACGAGACGCAGATGGCGCGCCGGTCAAACGATATGGCGGAGCAGGAGGCGGCGAGAGAGAGCCGCCGCGATGTCAGGCAGCGCGACCGGCGTAATTTGTTCGAGGCCAGCGCTGCACGGCTGCGTATTGCAGCGCAAAGCGAAACACCATTTGCAGAGCGTCTGGTACATTTCTGGTCCAACCATTTCGCCGTGTCGGCAGAGCGGCTGCCAGTATATTCGCTTGCCGCCGAATATGAATTTTCGGCCATCCGGCGCAATCTCAGCGGAAATTTCGCCGATTTGCTGCGCGCTGCGGTTTTCCATCCTGCCATGCTGCTGTTCCTGGACCAGACCCGATCGGCAGGCCCCAATTCTACCCTGATACAGCGGATCAACAGGCGTCGCCGCAATGCGCAATTGGGCCTGAACGAGAATCTGGCGCGCGAAGTTCTGGAACTGCATACGATGGGCGTGCGAAGCGGATACACTCAGGACGATGTGGTCGAGCTGGCGCGCGCGCTGACCGGCTGGACCGTTGCTGGCCTTGGCCCCAACGGCATGCGCCGGATCATTGAAGGGGCACCTGGCGAAACCGCGTTTGTGGAAGATCTGCACGAACCCGGTACACGCACCGTAATCGGCAACCGGTATTCCCAGAATGGCGCTTTGCAAGCGATCGCGATTCTTGGTGACCTGGCAATGCATCCAGCCACAGCGCGTCATCTGGCGACTAAGCTGGCGCGCCACTTCATCGCTGATACTCCGCCCGAAAGCGCCATTGCGCGGCTCGAGCGCGCTTATCTGGACAGCGGCGGGGAGCTTTCTGCCGTATATTCTGCCCTTATCGATGCGCCCGAGGCGTGGTCAGCCCCGCGCACCAAATTCCGCACCCCGTGGGACTGGATGACGGCGTCTGCCAGAGCGCTCGGCCCAGAAGCGATCCCGCGCAATGCGCAAGGCGTGCACCGTCTGATGGATATGCTCGGCCAGCCTGTCTGGTATCCGGGCAACCCTTCTGGCTGGGGAGATATTGCAAGCGACTGGGCTTCTCCCGGCGCGCTTCTGACCCGTGTGGAAGTCGCCAATCGGTTGACCGCCAATGGCGTACGCGGCGCCGATCCGCGCAGTCTTTCGGCAGCTGTCCTGGGTGAAGCTTTACTGCCTTCCACCGCGCAGGCAATTGCGCGGGCCGAGGCCCCCACAATGGGCATGGCACTGCTGCTTTCCAGCCCTGAATTCATGCGGAGATAGGATGTGAAATTGAATCTCACCCGCCGCCATATGCTGCTTGCCTCTGCCATAGCGGGGGCTGGTATCGCCTTTCCGCGCACTGCGTTTGCAGCAGGGCAGGATAAGCGTTTCGTGTTCGTGCTCCAGCGCGGTGCCGCAGACGGACTGGCGCTGGTCCAGCCGCATGGCGACCCGGCACTGCGATCGTTGCGCGAACGGCTGGTGAATGAAGATGCGCATCCGCTGGACGGCTTTTTCGCGCTGCATCCGGCGCTGGTCCGGACCGCCCAGATGTTTGACACGGGCGAGGCCCGGGCATGGCACGCTGTTGCCACAGGCTATCGGCAGCGTTCGCACTTCGATGCGCAAAATGTCCTCGAAAGCGGCAATCCGCGACCTTACGCTTCGCGCACAGGCTGGCTTGGCCGCCTGTTGCCGCTGCTCCCTGGTGCACCCGGCCCGCTTGCGCTGTCCGCCGCTGTCCCGCTGACGCTGCGCGGTGATATCCAGGTGGGAACCTATGCACCAAACCGGCTGCCTGATCCCAGCGAAGACCTACTGAACCGCGTCGCCATGATGTATGGTGAAGATGCGGCGCTTGGCCCCCTGTGGGACGAGGCCATGCGGACCCGCATGCTGGCGAGTGATATCGGCGACAATGCCGGTCGTGGCGGACAGCAAATTGGCGAACTCGCATCCTCCTTGATGATGGCCGAAGGCGGCCCGCGCGTAATGATGGTGGAAACCGGCGGCTGGGACACGCACCAGGGCCAGCCGGGACGGCTCAATCAGCAATTGCGGGGGCTCGACGGACTGCTTGGCTCGCTGCGCGACGGGCTTGGGGATGTGTGGAACGACACAATCGTGCTGGTGGCGACCGAATTCGGCCGGACTGCCGCAATCAACGGATCGCTCGGCACGGACCATGGTACGGCGTCTGCCGCATTGCTTCTGGGCGGAGCGTTGCCCAGTGGTGCCAAGGTGATTGCTGACTGGCCGGGCCTTGCCTCCAACCAGCTTTACGAAGGCCGCGATTTGCGCCCGACAGGCGATCTTCTGGCGCTGGCTACTGGCGCGGTTGCCGAACATTTCGGCATCGACCCGGCCCGCGCACTCGCTGCTTTGGGCTCTGCCTAATAGAACAACGTAATGGCGGTACAGACCGCCGCGCCGACTGCGAGGTTCATTGGCACGCCGATTTTCAGAAAGTCAGTGAAGCGGTAATTTGCCGCGCCGTAAACCAGTGTATTTGTCTGGTATCCTATCGGCGTCGCAAAGCTCGCGCTCGCGCCAATCATCACGGCCACCACCAATTGCCGCGGATCGATCCCGGCAGCCTGCGCCAGTCCGATGGCGATCGGCGTCATGATGACCGCCACGGCATTGTTGGTGACGGTTTCTGTCATGATACTGGTGATCGCATAGACCAGCACCAGCACCAGCAGCGGTGATCCTCCGGCAATAAGCGGCTGAAGCCAATCGACGATCAGCTGCATCGTGCCTGCATTGGACAGGCCCTGACCGAAGGCCAGCATGGCGAAGATCAGCACCAGTGTACTGCCATCAAGGCTGGACCATGCCTCATCCGGTTCGACGCAGCGTGTGAGGAGTACTACGGCCACGCCCATAATCGCCATCGCCTCTATCGGGAAACCGAACAGCGCAGCACCGATGACGACTGCGGCCAGCGTCGCGATCGCGATTGGCGCCTTGTCGCGGCGGAACGAACGGATGCCGCTTTCGGTGACATGGGTCAGCTGGACATTGGCCTGAAGCGACGCCGCCGCGTCCGATGTGGCGGCGATCAGCAGACGGTCGCCCGCGCGAACCCGCACATCGGCCAGTGTCGGCCCGGCAAGATGGCGAGGGCGTGCAATACCGAGCACACGAACTTGCAATCGCGACAGCAACGGAATTTCGGCCAGTCGCCGGCCGATGATCGGATGCGATGCGGAAACCACCGCCTCTACCACGCGAAGGTCGGCCGGTCGCCGATCCTTGCGGGTGACAACGCCGCCACCAAGTCCGACCAGTCCGATCCGGAAATCCACCGCTTCGGCAAGCGAGGCAAGCTCTTCAGGAGATGCGGAGATGACGAATTGATCGCCTTCTTCCAATGGGACATTTTCAATAGACGACCGGTCAAGATCGCGGCCGTTCTGCTTGGCCAGAAAATTGAGGCCCGGTCGCCGCGCAAAACTGGTGTCTGCCAGCGCCTTGCCCGTCATGCGGCTGTGTTCCTGCACTGTCAGGTGCGAAAGATAGAGATCGCTCTCGCTCTCTTCATCCTCTGCGCGCGGACCGCGTGCGGGAAGCAGGATGGGCGCAAGAATGGCAACAACCACCAGGCCCGCCGCCGCCGCCGCAAGACCAGCAATGGTGATTTCAAAGATGCCGAACGGCTCCAGCCCAGCTTCCTGCGCCACGCCGTCCACCAGCAGGTTGGTGGACGTGCCGATCAGGGTCAGCGTACCGCCAAGGATCGACAGATAGCTGAGCGGGATCAGCAACCGGGTGGACGCCATCTTGAGCACCCGTGCAAGGCGTTTGACGATAGGGATCATGACGATCACGACCGGCGTATTGTTCATGAAGGCGGACGCAATCAGGGTCCCGCCGGCGATCTCTCCCAACGCCAGCGCGGGGCGGCGCAGCGTGCGGCGGATAACCCAGCCGGAAACAGCCTCCAGCGCGCCGGTGCGCAGCAATGCACCTGACAGGATGAACATCGCCGCAATGGTGATCGGGGCAGAATTGCCGAACACGGCCAGCATCTGGTCGCTCGGCAAATATCCCAGCACCATCATGGCGGCGGCACCCATGATCGCCACGACCACGGGCGGGCGGCGCTCCAGAGCAAAAGCAACGAACAGGCTGACCAGCAGCGCAAGCCCGATAGGGGCCGAATATTCGGTCAGCATCCGGACAAATCATTCATCGGCATAGGTTTTGCACTTTGTCCAAATCGCGTGGCCTGTCCATTGGATTCGCCAATCATGCCAGTGCTACCAGGGAACGGAGCTGCCATCGTAATTTAGGAATACGTGGCGTGGTTCTCGTTCAGCTTCCAGCACGTCGACCATACCGGTTACACTGGTATCCACATCCAGCGGAGCATCTGGCCCGCCCATATCGGTTTGTACCCAGCCGGGATGCAATGAAATCACGCCCACGCCGCGGTCCTTCGCATGGTTTTCGAACAGCGAACGGGCCAGCATGTTCTGGGCTACTTTGGAGATGCGATAGAGGTTCATTCCGCCAGAAGAATCGTCGATGGAGCCCATCTTGCTGCTCATCATGGCGATTGTTCCGCCGCGCTTCAGCAGTGGCAGAAGGGTAAGAGCGCACTGGATCGGTGCGGTGGCGTTGGTGTGCAGGATATCGGCTACATTGCCGTGGGCAAGGTCGGTAAGCCCCTGTTTGCGGCCGCCGTAGACACCGGCGTTAACAACCAGCAAATCGATTGAGCCATCGGCACATTTATCACGGATAGCTGCGACGCTGTCTGCACCGGTCACGTCACACTTCACGATTTCGATTTGCGAACCGGTCGTCTCGGCAGCCTGGTGCAGATCGCCGCTTTCGCTGCGCTCCGTGGCGATGACCTTGTAACCGCGCCCGGCCAGTTCCTTGGCATAGCCAAGCCCAAGTCCGCGCGACGCGCCGATGATGATTGCTGTCTTGTCGCTCATGTCATGCTCCGTTTGTTCACAAGGGAAAGCGAGCGAACGCTGCGCAAGTTCCGCGGCCTAGCGTTTGCGGAAGCGGAAATACCAGACTTCATGTTTGAAGGTATTGCGCGCCTTGTATTCGTACCGCGTTTCGGGCCATCCGGATGGGCGATTGCGGAAATCGTCAGGGCCGTCGATCACCCATTCGAAATCATCGCGGAAACGGCGCATCACCATCAGCGCGTGGCGCACATAGATGTCGTGATCGGTGCCGAAGCGAAATTCGCCGCCGGGTTTCAGCTTGTCCGCGATCATGCGTACCGGGCCATCGTTCATCATGCGCCGCTTGGCATGACGCGCCTTGGGCCAGGGGTCCGGGTGGAGCAGGTACACCATCGTTAGCGAGTTGTCGGGAATGCGCGCCAGCACTTGCAGCGCGTCTCCGTGGTGCAGGCGGACATTGGCGAGCGTGCCGTCACGGACATGGGTCAGCGCCTGTGCCACGCCGTTCAGGAATGGCTCTGCCCCGATGAACCCGTGGTTGGGGAGCAGATCAGCGCGGTAGGCGAGATGTTCGCCGCCGCCGAAACCGATTTCGAAATGCATCGGGCAATCTTCGCCGAACAGGCTGGTGGCCGTCACCTCGCCTTCCTCCGGTACCGCGATTTGCGGCAGCAGATTGTCGACCAGATCCTGCTGTGCGGCGCGCAGGGGTTTGCCCTGGCTGCGGCCATACAACCGTTTCAGCGTGGTCGGATCGCCTTCCTTGTGTGCACTCATTTGCCAGCCTCTTAGAGAAAACGGGGCCGTAAAGAAAAAGTCCCCGGAAGCGCAAGGACATTGCCCTCGCTAACTTCCGGGGTACTTTCGGGTACCCCCCGTCCACCAGGGACGAAATAGGCTAAATCAGTCGGCTTTTCAGGCAGCCTCGGCCTCTACGTCGGGATCGCGCAGCACATAGCCCCGGCCCCATACGGTTTCGATATAATTGTCCCCGCCGCATGCGCTGGAAAGCTTCTTGCGCAGCTTGCAGATGAACACGTCGATGATTTTCAGTTCAGGCTCGTCCATGCCGCCATACAGGTGGTTGAGGAACATTTCCTTGGTCAGCGTGGTGCCCTTGCGAAGCGAGAGCAGTTCCAGCATCGCATATTCCTTGCCGGTCAGGTGAACGCGGGCGCTTTCGACTTCGACAGTCTTGGCATCCAGGTTCACGGCCAGCTTGCCGGTGCGGATGATCGACTGGCTGTGGCCCTTCGAACGGCGCACAACGGCGTGGATGCGGGCGACCAGTTCGTCGCGGTGGAATGGCTTGGTCACGTAATCGTCTGCGCCAAAACCGAAGGAGCGGATCTTGCTGTCCATTTCGGCAATGCCGGAAAGGATCAGAACCGGCGTCTGCACCTTGGCAACGCGCAGCTTCTTCAGCACGTCATATCCGTGCATGTCCGGCAGATTGAGGTCGAGCAGAATGATGTCGTAATCATACAGCTTGCCCAGATCGAGGCCTTCCTCGCCCAGATCGGTCTGATAGACATTAAAGCCTTCAGTGGTGAGCATGAGTTCAATCGCCTTGGCGGTTGTTGGCTCGTCTTCGATCAGCAAAACACGCATTGTAGGGTCCCCTTACAGTTCCCGAGAAATTATCTGTCTCGTGGTAACCCCCCGGTAGGAGGTGTTGCCATGAATTAACCACGACACTTCTCTCCAAAAAAGGTTAACAATCGGTTTCGCACGTTAAGACTTTTTGGTGAGTCTTCCTTGCCACAGGGGAAAGGCGTTAATTTCGCGGCCGTTCGACGCCCAAGAATGTGAAGGTTTTCGCGCTTTGCATCGCGATGATGGCTTGCTGCAACTTTGTCGCCCATGGCCCGGCCTCTGGCCCGCACGGCGCAAGCAACCCGGACAACCAGCACAGGAACGCTAATCTCCAGCAACCGTTGCGAGAATGAATTTCAATTTCGTCGCCATTGCATCCCATACACCCCGGAGATGTGATCATCTGTCGCGGCCTCACGGGAGCTTTCGATGACCAAGATACAAACATGCAATCCTGCCACTGGCGAAACACTGGCAACATACGACCTCATGTCCGAGCAGGAAGCGTTCGGCAAAATCGAACATGCACAGAGCGCCTTTCTGGACTGGCGCGAGAAGAGCCATGAGGAGCGGGCGGAGTATCTTCGCCAGATTGCCAAGGTTCTGCGCGGCAATTCCGACAGGATTTCGCAGCTTATGACGCGCGAGATGGGCAAGCTGCTGCGCGACGGCGCAACCGAAGTCGAACTGTGCGCCGGCATCTTCGAATACACTGCTGAGAACGGCCCCGCTGAACTTGCCGATCAGGAGCGCGAGTATAGCGGCGGTGAAAAGCGCGGCATTGTGTCGTTTGCGCCGATCGGCATTATCTACAGCGTCCAGCCGTGGAATTTCCCGCTGTATCAGCCCGCGCGCGTCCTTGCGGCCAATCTGATGGCGGGGAACGCTGTAATCCTGAAGCACGCATCCATCTGCACCGGCAGCGGACTGCTGCTGCGCGATCTGTGCCTTGAAGCTGGCCTGCCTGCGGGCCTTTTCGACGTGGTTCTTGTTGGCCATGATCTTTCCGACAAGATCATCGAGCACAAGCTCATTCGCGCCGTCACCATGACAGGAAGCGATGGCGCGGGCAGCCATATTGGCGAACTTGCAGCCAAGAATTTGAAGAAGACCGTGCTCGAGCTGGGATCAAACGATGCCTATCTCGTGCTGGCAGACGCGGATATCGAGCTGGCAGTCAAAACCTGCGTGCAAGGCCGCCTTTATAATAACGGCGAGACATGCGTATCGGCAAAGCGCTTCGTTGTGGTCGATGCCGTGTATGACGCGTTTGTATCCGCCTTTGTCGATCAGATGAAGGCTACCAAGATGGGTGATCCCAACGATGAGGATACTCAGCTTGGACCAGTAAGCAGCAAGGAACAGTTCGATACGCTGGTCGAGCAAGTCGGCAAGAGCGTTGACGGCGGCGCGACCCTGCTGTGCGGCGGTGACCCTGAGGAGGGGCGCGAAGGGTTCTATTATCCAGCCACCGTTCTGGCCGATTGCAAGCCCGGCACCCCCGCCTATGACGACGAATTGTTCGGCCCGGTCGCCTCGGTCATCCGTGCAAAGGATGATGAAGACGCCATGCGTATTGCAAACGACAGCCGCTATGGCCTCGGCGGCGGTATTTTCAGCAAGGACGAGGACAAGGCGATCAAATTGGCCCGTGATCATTTCGACACCGGCATGGTCCGCATCAATTCGTTTGGAGCGGCCGATCCAAACATGCCGTTCGGCGGCGTGAAAGATTCCGGATACGGGCGTGAACACGGCGGTTTCGGCATGAAGGAATTCGTGAACACGAAGGCCATCTTCCTGCCCTGATCACGGCGAACGCCGGACACGCACAATCCTATCTGGAGAATACCCAATGCAAATCCTCATCGCCGGATCGACCGGCAAGACCGGCCAGCACCTCGTTCGCGAACTGCAAGGCAGGGGGCATGCCCCCGTCGCGATGGTACGGCAAAGCTCCGACACCAGCGGCCTGCCAGACGGTGTCGAACAACGCGTCGGGGATCTGACCGATCTTGCCGATGACATTACCGATGGCTGCGAAGTCGTGGTGTTTGCTGCAGGCGCGGGCGGCGGATCGTCGGAAGAGATGACTGACAAGGTCGACCGTGATGGCGCAATGGCGCTGATCGACCTGTCAGTCTCGAAAGGCGTGCGCCGCTTCGTCATGTTGAGCAGTGTTGGGGCCGGTGATCCGGACCCGGACAGCGATCTTGCGCATTACCTTGAGGCAAAACACGCCGCGGATGAGCACCTGATGGCCACGCCATTGGAATATGCGATCCTGCGGCCCGTCGCATTGACGGATGACGCAGTCACGGGCGAGGTGCGACTTGGTGAGAATGCAGATCCGTCCGGAAAGGCCAGCCGCGCAGAAGTTGCCAAACTGCTCGCCGATGCTGCGGAAGCGCCTGAGTGGGTGGGCAAAGTACTAAGGATGGAAAGCGTGATTTGAGCTACGGGGGATGTGCCGCCATCAGTGGAGGATCACATCCCCGCCAGCTTCTTCGCCCGCCTTCTCTGCACTGAAGAACCAATCCCGATAGCTTCGCGGTATTTCGCTACGGTGCGCCGCGCCAGATCGAACCCCTCCGCCTTCAAAAGCTCAACCAAAGCATCGTCCGACAGCACTTTCTTCGGGTCTTCCGCATCGCACAATGCCTTGATGCGCGCCTTGACTGCCTCCGCACTCGCGCCTTCGCCGCCCTCTCCGCCGCCGACGCCGCTGGTGAAGAAGTATTTCAGTTCAAACGTGCCGCGTTCGCAGTGGAGGAATTTGTTGCTGGTGACGCGGCTGACGGTGCTTTCGTGCATCTCGATCGCCTCGGCCACTGTCTTCAGTGTCAGCGGGCGCAGGTGCGACACGCCTTTGCGGAAGAACCCGTCCTGCTGCTTCACGATTTCGGCGGCGGTTTTCAGGATCGTCTTTTGCCGCTGGTCCAGCGCCTTGATCAGCCAATTGGCATCGGCCAGTTTTTCGGAAAGCCAGCCACGCGCTTCCTTGCCGGGGCAACCGTCCCGCATTTCCAGGTAATAGCTGCGGTTGACGACCAGTTTGGGCAGGGTGGCCTCGTTCAGTTTGATATCCCAGCCGCCATCTGCCCCGGCGCTGATCAGAATATCGGGCACCACGGCCGCACTCGTGCCGCCGCCGAATTGCAGGCCGGGCTTGGGATCGTAGCTGCGCAGCTCGGTCAGCATTTCGGCAAGGTCTTCCTCATCCGCACCGCAAATGCGGCGGATATGGGCAAACGCGCCCTTGGCCACGAGATCGAGGTTGTCGATCATCACTTCCATGCAGGGATCGTAGCGGTCAGCTTCCTTGGCCTGCAACGCGAGGCATTCGGACAATGTGCGCGCGCCGACGCCTGTAGGGTCAAGCGATTGGACGCATTCGAGCGCGCGCTCCACATCGGCAATAGGCACGTTCAACGCCCCGGCAATTTCGCGAAGTGGAGTGGGCAAATATCCCGCCTCGTCCAGCAGGCCGATAATATGGCGCGCAATGAAGGCGGCGTGTTGGTCCGGCGCGCAGGCGCCGACTTGCGCTTCCAGATGATCGGCCAGCGAAAGCTCTGCGCCTTCGCGGTTTTCAAGGTCCGGTCCGTCCTCCCCGCCGCCGCTGGACATTTGCGCGGACCAGTCGCCCGTATCGCGGTCCCGGTCGAGCGCGCTGGTGTCTATATCAAGCGCGCGTTCCCCCTCGGCAGACGTTGCATCGCGGGGTTCGGCCTCCACAGGGGCTTCCCGCTCTTCGCTGCGAATTTCGCCTGCCTCCAGCAGCGGATTGCTTTCCAGCGCATCGCCGATGAAGGTTTCAATTTCCAGATTGGACAATGCCAGCAGCTTGATCGCCTGCTGCAACTGCGGCGTCATCACCAGCGATTGGGATTGGCGCAGGTCTAGGCGGGGACCGAGGGCCATTAGTTTTGCCCGCTATCGCTCGAGCGGTGCCAGCCTGTGGGCTGACACCGCGCCCCAGCCTGCGGGCTGGGATGAAGCATCATAGGGTAAAGTTGTCGCCGAGATACAGGCGGCGCACATTCTCGTCTGCGACCAGTTCCTGCGGGCTGCCGGCGAACAGCACCTGCCCACCGTAGATAATGCAGGCGCGGTCCACGATTTCCAGCGTTTCGCGAACGTTGTGGTCGGTGATCAGCACGCCGATGCCGCGGTTTTTCAAATCCGCCACCAGATCGCGAATATCGCTGATCGACAGCGGGTCGATTCCGGCAAAGGGTTCGTCAAGCAACATGATGGAAGGGCTGGCCGCCAGGGCGCGCGCAATTTCGCAGCGCCGCCGTTCACCGCCAGAAAGCGCCATCGCGGGGCTGGAACGCAGGCGGGTAAGGCCAAATTCATCGAGCAGCCGTTCCAGTTCGCGGGCGCGGGTGGCCTTGTCCGGCTCTACCATTTCCAGCACGCAATTGATGTTCTGTTCCACCGTCATCCCGCGAAAAATACTGGTTTCCTGCGGCAGATAGCCCAGGCCCAGGATTGCGCGGCGGTACATCGGCAGGCGCGTTACATCGACGCCGTCCATCAGGATGCGGCCGCTGTCAGGCTTCACCAGCCCCATAATCGAATAGAAGCACGTCGTCTTGCCCGCGCCGTTGGGGCCGAGCAGGCCGAGCACTTCGCCCTTCCCGACACTGAGCGATATGTCGGAGAGCACGCTGCGCTTGTCATAGCTTTTGGCGATGGACACGACTTCGAGCCCGCCTTCCGGCGGCAGTTTCGGGGCCGCATGGGAAGGGGCCTCTGCGATGGCTTGCACCAAGGCATCTTCGTCAAGAGTTTCGTTATCGAGAGGGCTCATCCCACCACTTCTAGCATGTGAAGCACGGGTTTGAAGAGTGTTTGGCAAGATTCGTGCATGACTTGTCCCAAAATCTCTCAACCGTTCGCCTGATTGGCAGCCAAGCTTGAATTGTGCCAGCAAATTTGAAATACAGTTAAACAAGGACTGGAAAGGGGATTCTGATGGCAAAAGCGCTTTCGCACCGATCGCACGGGCAAGAGCCGGCGGTTGCGCAATCGGAAACAGGGATAGACTGGCGCCGCAAGGTAAGCGATCACGTGGCGTTCGGCCTGCTGGTTTACACCGGCCTGCACATTTTCCTGACCATGCAGGAACTTAAGACGGGCCATGGCTCTGTTCTGCCGTATTTCGCGCTTATCGTGCTGGTTGCCGCCATTATTCCGGCTTGCCGCTGGCTTGAAATGCGCTGGGAACGGCTCACTGATTCAGAAGCGACCGATCCGGATCTTGCGCCCGTTTTCCGCAAGGAAATGATCTTGCTGTGGTGCGCGGCAATCGGCCTTCCTGTGGCGCTGACATTCGGCTTCCAGGGTATCGCCGCACTCTTCTGAAAACACTCGCACGCCTTTTTGCCCCGCTCCTGCTGGTCCTCCCGTTAGCTGGGGGCGTTGCAACTGCGCAGGCAGCGATTGTGCCAGATGCCCCCGCGTCCGAGGCCGTGCCGAACGCGCCCGAAGCGGGATCCATCGAGGTCGAACAGGTTGACGGCGCGGATGATCGCATCGCCGCGCGCCTCGCCGATATTTTCGCCAACGTGCCCAGCCTTTCTGCTGTGACGGTCAGCGTATCCGAAGGCGTCGTTTCCCTGACAGGCACTGCGCCCGATGCGGAGGCCGCGGCGAGGGCGGAAAGCATCGCCATCGGAGTGGACGGCGTGGTAACGGTTGAAAATGCGATCGAACGCGATGTTTCGGTGAACATCGGTGCGGGCGTAGGCGGGCTGGAGGACAAGCTTCGGGACGCCTGGCGGATGGTGCCCTTGGTGGGTTTTGCGGTGGTGGTTGGCCTGCTGATTGCAGGTTTCGGCTATTTGCTCGCGTCCTTTCGCGGCCTGTGGACCCGGATCGCGCCCAATGTCTTTCTGGCCGAGCTAATCTCCAGCGCACTGCGTTTCATATTCGTTATTCTCGCCGCGGTGGTTGCGCTCGATATGATCGGTGCGGGCGCTCTGATGGGCGCGGTACTGGGCGGTGCAGGCGTGATTGGTGTCGCCCTGGGCTTTGCCATGCGCGACACGATCGAGAATTATGTCGCCAGCCTGATGCTCAGTTTGCGCCAGCCGTTCCGCGCCAATGATCACGTTGTGATCGAGGGTCAGGAGGGCCGCGTGATCCGGCTGACCAGCCGCGCCACTATAATGATGACGCTGGATGGCAACCACCTGCGCATTCCCAATTCCACCGTCTTCAAAGGCACGATCCTCAACTACACCCGCAACCCTCAGCGACGGTTCGATTTTGTGCTGGGCGTGGATGCGGATGACGATGCAGAGGCTGCGCGCTGCCTGGGGCAGGAAACACTTGGTGGCTTGTCTTTCGTGCTGAACAATCCAGCTGCCGAGGTACGGATTGTCGAAGTAGGCGATTCCAACGTGGTTCTAAGGTTCCTTGGCTGGATCGATCAGCGCGAGGCCGATTTCCACAAGGCCAGAAGCCGCTCCATTGCAGCCTGTAAGGGCGCGCTGGAGGACGCAGGCTTCGCTTTGCCGGAACCGATTTATCGCCTGCGCTTCGACCAGCGCACTGCCAGCCTGCCATTCGAAAACGTCAGCGAGCGTCCCGCGCCTTCGCCCGCACCGCCGCCCGCGCCGAAAGCTCCGAAATCGCCAGCCCGCTCACTTGAAGAAGAAGACGTCGCGCCCGAAAACGAAGTCGAGCGCATGGTTGATGCGGAGCGGCAGGATGCGGGAGAGCAGAAGAACGACCTGCTCGATAGCGACAGACCAGTGGAGTAGAGTTCACGCTCGTTGAAATGCGCGCAAACTGGCGAAAACCAGATTGATCGCCTCGGGCTAGATTGGTTGAAGATCTGCCGTGGCATTTCCCACTGGAGGCGCAATTTTCTCGCGCAATGGGACTGCGCCATGATGGATGGCCGTTCCGGCCATTGTGGCCAGCAATCCCACAACCAAGCTGTCGAAGACCATAAGACCCCAAACAAGCGCGTCGGGTGCGCCGAATGCCCAGTCGTGGTTCTTGCTGTGCAGAAACTGCAGTGGCAGCCAAACCAGTGCAGCGAAGACGAGAATTCGTATGGCCGCCAGCCAGCCATTTCGAAATACGCTGCCCAAGCTGCTTTCCCGGTTGCCGGAAAGCCCGTGCACCAGCAAGACGATGAGTGGCAGCGTGGCCAAACCGAGGGCAATATCGATCCATCCCGCTTTCTCTTCCCCGATACTACTTTCAAGAAGTTTTCCGGGTAACGAAGTCAGCACAGTCAGAACGATAGCAATGCCAACATTGCGCCAGCCAATGGCCGAGAGATCCCACCACCGCTGTCCGGTACGTAACCCTCCCCAGAAACGGACCGCCGCGAATATCGCCAGAACCAATCCGGCTATCTTGATGTACCCGAAGGCCCACCGTGTAGGATCATCCGCCAAAGCCACCCCGGCATCGCGGCTTTCGAACATGCCTATCTGTATCTCGGCGATGTGTTGAGCAAATTCAGGCAACACAATCAGCGCAGGAATAAGCGGGGCCATTCGCCAGATGCGCAACCCGTCGCGCAGGACTTCTGCCATTCTATTCAAGAGCAATCGAACCATGCCTGTTTCCCATTGCGATACGTCCAGTCCGGCCCGACACTTTTCTGCCGTAGCGATCTACGTTTAGCGCAGCGTCGCGAATGTTTGCAAACAGCTTGATAACAGGCAGTTTTTTTACCCTACCCCTTCGCGCGCTCAATCGCTTCAATCACAACCTGCTTGGCTTCAGCAGTGTCGCCCCACTTACCGACACGGACCCACTTTTCAGCTTCGAGATCCTTGTAATGGGTGAAGAAGTGCTCGATCTGCTGCATGATGATGCTCGGCAAATCCTTCGTTTCGGCAACGTCCGAATAATACGGGAACGTCGTGTCCACCGGCACGCAGATCAGCTTTTCATCGCCGCCATGCTCGTCTTCAAGGTTCAGCACGCCGATGGGACGGGCGCGGACAACGCAGCCTGCGATGAAGGGGGAACGGGCAATCACGAGCGCGTCCAGCGGATCGCCGTCGGGGCTGAGTGTATGCGGCACGAAGCCGTAATTGGCCGGGTAACGCATCGGCGTATGCAGGATGCGGTCCACGAACAACGCGCCCGAAGGCTTGTCAAATTCATATTTCACCGGTTCGCCGCCCGTTGGGACTTCGATGATGACGTTAAGGCTTTCCGGCGGATTGTCGCCCGTCGGGATATGTTCGATGCGCATAATAAGTCTCACTTGCAGGGCGGGAGCCGCGCTCCGCCATCAGGCTGAAAATACAGGGCGCGCCTAGCTTAAGCGCGAGAGCATTGCCAGTGCGGCGTGCGGACCTTAAGTGCCGCCCCATGGCAAAAGGCAATACACCACAAGCAATTCGCGGGACGCAGGACATTTTCGGGCCGGAGGCGGAGGCGTTTGCCTTTGTGGTCGAAACATTTGAGCGAGTGCGAAAGCTTTACCGTTTCCGCCGCGTGGAAATGCCGGTGTTCGAAAAGACCGAAGTGTTCAGCCGCGCGATTGGCGAGACGACCGATGTTGTCTCCAAGGAAATGTATTCGTTCGAGGATCGCGGCGGCGACTCGCTCACCTTGCGGCCCGAATTCACCGCCGGGATTGCGCGCGCGTATCTATCCAACGGCTGGCAGCAGCACGCGCCGCTGAAGGTGGCGACGCACGGCCCGCTGTTCCGGTACGAGCGCCCGCAAAAGGGCCGCTACCGCCAGTTCCACCAGATCGATGCCGAGATCATCGGCGCAGGCGAACCGCAGGCCGATGTGGAGCTGCTGGCGATGGCTGACCAGTTGCTGAAGGAGCTGGGCATCGAGGGCGTGACCCTGCACCTCAACACGCTGGGCGATGGGGACAGCCGGGAGGCATGGCGCGCGGCGCTGGTCGAGTATTTCAGCGCGGTGAAGGATGAGCTTTCCGAAGATTCGCAGGAGCGGCTGGAGAAGAACCCGCTTCGCATTCTCGACAGCAAGGACCGCCGCGACCAGAAATTCGTGGCCGATGCGCCCAAGATCGATGCGTTCCTGTCCGATGAGGCGAAGGCGTTTTTCGAGGCCGTGACCAGCGGGCTGGATGCAGCGGGCGTCAAATGGAAGCGCGCCGAAAGCCTTGTGCGCGGGCTGGATTACTATCGCCACACGGCGTTTGAATTCATTCCCGACGAAGGCTCGGCAGCGGCGGATGCTCTGGGTTCGCAGAGCACCATCTTGGGCGGTGGGCGCTATGACGGACTGATGGAATCGCTCGGCGGCGCGCCAACGCCTGCGGTCGGCTGGGCCGCCGGGATCGAGCGGCTGGCTATGTTGGTTTCCGTGCGACCTGAGGTTGCAGAGGTCGCCATCGCAGCGGAATCGGACGAGCGCGTTGGCGAAGCGTACGAGCTTGCACAACACCTTCGCAAAGAGGGGCTTTCGGTCGAGGTCTTTGCGAGCGGTGGCAAGCGCAAACGTTATGACAAGGCGAGGAAATCAGAACCGCTGAACCTCATTTCGATGGATTTCCGCGATGGGGAGGCATCCACGAACATCGCTTCTGATGATACTGATGATGTACGAGCAAGTCGGTTGGAACGACTGGTCGAGGAATTTCGACGGGCTCGAAAATGACCATCCCCGCCGAACGCCTGCGACAGATCGCCAACCGCTTTGCCGAGCTTGAGGCGCGCATGGCGTCGGGGCAGCTTGAGGGCGAGGAGTTCGTTCAGGCGTCGCGCGACTATGCCGAGCTGGAGCCGGTCGCCAAATCCTCTGCCGAAGTGCAGGCCATGCGCGAGGAAATTGCGGGCCTGACAGAAATGCTCGCCGATCCCGAAATGAAGGCCATGGCGGAGGAGGAGCTTGCCGCGATCCAGCAGCGCCTGCCGCTGGCCGAAAAGCAGCTGGCGCTCGCCATGCTGCCCAAAGATAGCGCGGATGCAAAGCCGGCCATGCTGGAAATCCGTGCAGGCACGGGCGGCGATGAAGCTGCTCTGTTCGCCGGCGATCTGTTCCGCATGTACGAACGTTTCGCGGCGGAATGCGGCTGGAAGGTGGAGACGGTCAGCATGAATGCCGCTGAAGTCGGCGGCTTCAAGGAAATCGTCGCCAACATCAAAGGCACCGGCGTGTTCGCCAAGCTGAAGTTTGAAAGCGGCGTCCACCGGGTGCAGCGTGTTCCTGTCACCGAAAGCGGCGGGCGGATTCACACCTCTGCCGCCACCGTGGCCGTCCTGCCGGAGCCGGACGAGGTTGACATCCATATCGACGCGACGGATCTGAAAATCGACACCTACCGCGCCAGCGGGGCGGGCGGGCAGCACGTGAATACTACCGACAGCGCGATTCGCATCACGCATGAACCAAGCGGCATCGTCGTCACCTGTCAGGATGGCCGCAGCCAGCACAAGAACAAGGAAAAGGCGATGCAGGTGCTGCGCGCGCGCCTGTACGAACAACAGCGCGAAAGCGTGGCTGGGGCAGAGGCAGAGGCGCGCAAGGCGATGGTCGGCAGCGGCGACCGCTCCGAACGCATCCGCACCTACAATTTCCCGCAAGGCCGCGTCACCGATCACCGCATCGGGCTGACCCTGCACAAGCTGGAAGAAGTGCTTGCTGGTCCGGGCCTGCGCGAACTTACCGACGCGCTCATTGCAGAGGACGAGGCCAAGCGGCTGGCGGCGATGGATGAGTGATGAGTGATGGGTGATGAGTGACGGGACACGCGTGACAGTCGCCGCTGCGATCAGGGATGCTGCACAGCGCCTTTCACAAACCTCTGGCACAGCAAGGCTTGATGCAGAATTGCTCATGGCCCAAGCGCTGGGTTCATCCCGCTCCGATCTGTTGCTGCGGCACATGCGGGATACGGCGCCCGGCGCCTTCGAGGCGCTGATCTCTCGCCGCGCGGCAAACGAACCCGTGGCCTACATCCTCGGCGTGCAGGAATTTTACGGCCGTGAGTTCATGGTAACGCCGGATGTGCTGATCCCCCGAGCGGACAGTGAAAGCGTGGTTCAGGCTGCGCTCGAAGCAGCACCGGAGCCCAGACGAGTGCTCGATTGCGGCACAGGGTCAGGCGCGTTGCTGCTGACGTTGCTCGCAGAACGTTCCGATGCCCGCGGCGTGGGGATCGACAGTTCGCCAGCCGCGCTGGAGGTGGCCAGACGCAACGCCGTTGCCCTTGGTGTTACGCAGCGCGCGCAGATGCTGGAGAAAGACTGGACCAAAGCAGGGTGGGCGGATGCTTTCGGTACTTTCGATCTCATCATCGCCAATCCGCCCTATGTCGAGGTCGACGCTGATCTTTCCCCCGATGTGCGCGCATATGAGCCCCCGCAGGCGCTGTTTTCCGGACCCGAAGGGCTGGACGATTACCGAATTTTGATCCCGCAATTGCCGCAATTGTTGACAGAAACGGGCGTAGCAGTGCTTGAAATCGGGCATATGCAAGCCGCCAGCGTCATGAAAATCGCTTCAGAGCAAGGCTTTGCAGCCGATGTTCGTGTAGATCTGGCCGGACGGGACAGGGCAATTGTGTTGCGATTAAAGCTTGGCAAAGGCGAATCGAATAGCTAACTCTAATGCAAGGCCTCGGTTGCAGGGAATTGCCCGGGTCCTTAAAACTCCTACATTTGCCTGACAGGGGGCGGTCTACCGCTTTCATTCGCGCAGATGATGGGCGAACTGCAATCCATGTGGGATGCGTTCGATAAGGGGTCATCTGATCGCATGCGGCCAAAAGGCTGCCGATCGAGACAGGAAGCGGAATTCCTTTGAACAACAATCGCAATAACAATCGTCGCCGGGGCCGCGGAAGCAGCAATAGCAGCAACCGTGGTGGTGGTGGCGGAAGCCCGAACCAGGCCAACCGGATCGACAGCCGGTCGCGCGGCAATGCGCCGCAGATGCTGGACAAGTACAAGAAGCTTGCTCACGAAGCGCAGCTGAATGACGACAGGGTGCAAACCGAATATTATCTGCAGTTCGCGGATCATTATTTCCGCGTCCTGGCCGACATCAAGGCGCAGAAAGACGAACAGCGCGCGAAGCGTGATGGCGAACGCGGCGATTCTGACAGTTCGGACGACCGCGATGACGATGATGATGATGATCGCCAGAGTGGCCGCAGCAACGACCGCGGCGGCGACCGCAACAACGATCGTGACAATGACCGCGGTAAGCCGCGCCGGAACCCCCGCCAGCGCAGGGATTCGAATGAACCCGAGCAGGGTAATGAAGGCGACGAAGGCGATCAGGATGATGGCGAAAACCCGTTCACCCGCGATGCGCCAAAACCGCGTCAGCCGCGCAAGCCGCGTGTGGAGAAGGATTCGTCAGACGGGCCCAAATCAGACGGGACCAAGTCAGACAGGCCGCGCGCTGCACGCCCTCGCAAGAAGGCTGTGACGGAAGATGCCGCGAACAATGATGGCAGCCTTGATCCAAGCATGCTGCCGCCAGCCATTTCGCGTGGCAGCGCAGCTGCCTCCGGTGATGCTGACGAATCGCCAAAGGCAAAGAAGGGCCTTCGCCCTCGCCGCCGTCCGCGTGATGAAGACGGTGAAGAATCGCTCGAAGCCGTCGGCTGATTGCCCGGTTTCCGGCGCGCCGCACTTGCCTGTCGCATGACCTTGATTGGCCGCTCGTTTCCGATAATCGATCATAGCCCTGCGCGCAGCTGGCTTTGGGCGCTCGCGCTCGGCCTGCTGAGTGCTGCGGGCTTTGAGCCGCTGGGCCTGTGGCCTGTAGCCGCGGTCGCAGGGGGGCTGCTCGTTGTGCTCGTTTCACGGGCAGAAACCCGCAAACAGGCCTTATGGCTCGGCTGGCTGTTCGGCTGGGCGCATTTCACACTCGGCAACAACTGGATTGCCACCTCTTTCACTTACCAGGCGCAAATGCCGGAGGTGCTTGGCTGGTTCGCCGTGCCGCTGCTGGCAATTTATCTTGCGGCTTATCCCGCCTTGGCGGCGCTCATCGCGCATATCATCGGCCGCAAAGGCCAGGGATGGGCCTTTGCTCTGGTGTTTTCCGCTGCGTGGATTGTGACCGAATGGCTGCGCGGGTGGGCCTTTTCCGGTTATGCGTGGAACCCCTTCGGGATGATATTGCTCGGCCCGTTCGACCGTCCCGGCCTTGCTGCACTGTCCCCGCTCATGGGCACTTATGCCCTGTCCGGGATCGCCATGCTGCTGGGCACAGCGGTAGTTCTGTTGGCGGGCGAGAGGCGACTGCGCGTAATGGCGCTGGTGGCGGCATTGGTGACAGCAGGCATGTATTGGCCAGCGCCCGCTCCTCGAGAGGGCGATCTGCTGGTCACCATTGTGCAGCCCGATATCTTGCAGGAAACACTTAACGATCCGCGCGCGTTTGAGCCCAACTTCCAGCAATTGGCGGGTCTTTCACTGCCGCTCGATAGGCAGGACCCCAGGCCACGCATTGTCCTTTGGCCCGAAAGCGGCATGGTCGATTATCTGCGGGAAGGCTATCCGCAGCGCTATTATGACCGGACAACTGCGCTGGGCAGCCCGATTTTCGCGCGTCGCCGCCTTGGCCAATCGGTTGGTGCCGGCAGTGTCTTGCTGACGGGTGCGGTCGATCTGGAAATCGGCGCGGATGAAAGCGGCATTGAACGGGCGATCGGCGCGCGCAACGCAGTGACAGCGGTCTCTGCCCAGGGTGAATTGCTGGGCGGTTATGACAAGGCGCATCTGGTGCCATTTGGTGAATATCTGCCGATGCGCGAATTGCTGGAGCCGCTGGGTCTGTCGCGTCTTGTGGCGGGCAGTATTGATTTCTGGCCCGGACCGGGACCGCAAACGCTCGATCTGGGCGAATATGGTAAGGTAGGCCTGCAAGTTTGTTACGAGATTGCCTTCCCCGGACAGGTGACAGACCGCGCCAATCGGCCGGACTTTATCTTCAATCCTTCCAGTGAAGGCTGGTTCAATGGCTTCGGTCCTCCGCAGTTTCTGGCGCAATCGCGCATGCGGGCAATCGAGGAAGGCCTGCCAGTGCTGCGCGCCACGAACAAGGGTATCAGCGCAGTTATCGATCCGCGCGGTGTCGTCCGTAACTATCTCGGGCAGAATATGACGGGCCGGATCGACACGGTTGTTCCCCCTGCAGCTGCGCCAACTCTGTTTGCCCGGATGGGCAATCTGCTGTCGCTGATCTGGGCGGCGATCATCCTGCTGACCGGCATCGTTGCCATGCGGCGAAAGGCTCGTTAGAGCCGCGCATCAAATCCATTCCAGATCCACGAGAAGGCAATCTCCAACATGCGCCAATCCTACCTGTTTACTTCCGAAAGCGTTTCCGAAGGTCATCCTGACAAGGTTTCTGACCAGATTTCCGATGCCATCGTCGATATGATGCTGGCAAAAGATCCTGAAGCCCGCATCGCCTGTGAAACAATGACCGCGACCCAGCGCGTTGTTCTGGCTGGCGAAATCCGCTGCAAGGGCGTGTATGAAAACGGCGAATGGGCCGATGGCGCCCTGCAAGAGATCGAGCAGATCGTCCGGAATACCGTTCGCGACATCGGTTACGAGCAGGACGGCTTCCACTGGGAAACGCTGACGTTCGAAAACCACCTGCACGGCCAGAGCGCGCACATCGCGCAGGGTGTTGATGCCAGCGGCAACAAGGACGAAGGCGCTGGCGATCAGGGCATCATGTTCGGCTTTGCCTGCGATGAAACGCCCGACCTGATGCCGGCACCGATTGATTACAGCCACAAGATTCTCGAACGTCTGGCAGCTGACCGAAAGAGCGGCGCAGCGCCATTCCTTGAACCCGATAGCAAAAGCCAGGTCACGCTGCGTTACGAAAACGGCAAGCCGGTTGCTTGTACTGCGGTGGTTGTGTCCACCCAGCATGCCGAAGGGTATGACGAAGGCGAAAAGGAAGCTGAATTGCACGCCTATGTGAAGGGCGTCGTCACTGATATCCTGCCGGAAGGATTCGTTTCCGACGCAACCGCGTGGCACATCAACCCGACCGGCAGCTTCGTGATCGGCGGTCCCGATGGCGATGCAGGCCTTACGGGCCGCAAGATCATTGTTGACACCTATGGCGGCGCAGCCCCCCATGGCGGCGGTGCATTCAGCGGCAAGGACCCTACCAAGGTTGACCGCAGCGCGGCCTATATCACCCGCTATCTGGCAAAGAATATTGTTGCAGCCGGCCTTGCCACGCGCTGCACGATTCAACTCGCCTACGCCATCGGCGTGTCCAGCCCATTGTCGCTTTACGTCGATACGCACGGCACCGGGACGGTGGATGATGCTGCCCTGGAAGAGGCAATCAAGGGCATCGAGAAGCTGGGCGGCCTGACGCCGCGCGGCATCCGTACGCATCTCGGCCTGAACAAGCCGATTTATCGCAAAAGCGCGGCCTATGGCCATTTCGGTCGCATTGCCGAGGGTGATTTCTTCCCTTGGGAGCGTACAGATCTGGTGGACGACCTGAAGGCCGCTGTGGCCTGATGTGATGGACGGGGCATGGTGAGCGTAGAAGGAACTCCGCTCACCGCCTCCGTGCTTTCCCCTGATGGCAAGCGCATCACCGCGCTCGACGCTTTGCGCGGGCTGGCGGTGATCGGCATTGTGCCGATGAATGCGATCGCCTTTTCCATGCCGCCCGCCGCCTATTTCAATCCGCGCGCCTTTGGCGGGGATGGCCCGCTGGAAACGGCGCTCTGGGCGATCAGCTTCCTGTTGATCGAGGACAAGTTCCGCACCCTGTTCGCCATGATGTTTGGCGCGGGCGTGGCGATGCTACTCGGCAAAGCGCGTGAGCACCCCTTGCGCGGACACTACGCCCGCATGCTGGTGCTGCTCGCGATTGCCATGGTCCACGCGATCATGCTCGCCAACAATGATGTGCTGCGCAGCTATGCGGTCGCAGGCATGCTGTTGCCGCTGGCGGCAGGGTGGCAAGTGCGGACCCTGCTGTGGGCCGCAGGCGCAATCATGGCGGCGCAGCTTGCGGTGTCGGGATGGTTTGCGTGGGACTGGCTGGCCTATTGGTATGAGCGAGCGAGCGGCGCAATGGTCGATCCGGCAGCGCATCTTCAGGCGGAGCAGGATTACGGATACAACCCGCAGGCCATTGCCGCTGCAGTAGAGCGCGCTGGCGAAGGGCTGGGTGAACGGATGTTCCGGCGTTTGACGCAGGCTCCGCAGCAGATCAGTTTTGTGATCGCGTCTCTGCCGTCCGCTTTGGCCGCGATGCTTGTGGGCGTTGCCTTGTGGCGCAGCGGATTGCTGGCAGGACAGTGGGAGGCGCGCCGTGCGCTCACTTTGGGAGCACGCTGTGCTGCGATTGCTGTGCCAGTTCTCGCAGGCCTTGCTGCATGGTCCATCACTACCGGCTTCGATCCGATTGTGACGACCGCCAATGCGCTTGTCTGGAGTGCCCCGTTCGACCTTCTCCTCGGCATCGGCTGGGCTGCACTGGCGATGGCGCTGTTTGGCAGCGCCTGGCGAGGCACTGCCTTGGTTACACGCCTGGCCGCCGCCGGACGCATGGCGCTGACCAATTATCTCGCGACCAGTCTGATCTTCGCCATCCTTTTCATGGGCTGGGGGCTTGGCCTGTTCGCCGAGGTTTCGCGAGGGCAAGCGCTGCTGCTAGGCCTCATCCCGATTGCCGCGATGCTGCTATGGTCCCCGCCATGGCTCGCCCGTTTCCGGCAAGGTCCGGCGGAATGGCTGTGGCGCAGTCTTTCGAGCGGCACGCGCCTGCCCTTCAAACGCTGACGACGCGCACAGCATCGCCATCGGCGCGCAAATGGCGGGCGGCGATGAAATAATGCGCTGCGGCCCAAAGATACACCGCGCCGCAGCTGGCCATCGCCAGCGCCAGTCCTTCGGCAGCACCATAATCGCGCGCCAGACGGTCACTCAGCCAGCCGAGCAGTGACGGGCCAAGCCCGCCCGCGATCCCGTAAATCCCGGTCAATGTGGCTGATGCGGTGGCGCGCATTCTGGGATGCATCAGGTTCTGCAGGCTCGCATAGGTGATGCCGAGATAGGCGAAGTTGCAGAAAGTGGCGAAGCTGACCAGCACCAGCAGGAGGTCAAGCTCGTCCCGCAAAATGGCAAACGCATACAGCGGTCCGCCAACCAGCATGGCGATGGCCGGGATCAGGGCGTAAGCAGCGGGATTGCGCTCTCCCAAGCGGTCTCCAAGCCAGCCGCTGCCGATTACCGATAGCGCGGCCGGGAGACTGGCGGTGATGCCGGCGTAAAGCCCCGCCTCGGCCAGCCCCAGCCCGAATTTGCGCACCATCAACGAGGCAAAGAAGAACACCAGACCAAAACCAAGCATGGCTGCAAGAGCGGACCCGGCAACAAAGTTGCGCGCGCTTGGCAGGCCAAACAGGCGCGCGAACACGGCGGAGATTGGCGGCACGTCCTCTCCCGCGCCCGGATCAAATTGCCCGCGCTTCGGCTCCGCCACGAAAACCCATGCCACCACCCCTAGGATCAATCCGGGCACGGCAGCCACCAGAAAGGTCATCCGCCAGCCAAATTCCTGCGCGACCCAGCCGCCGCCCAGAAATCCAAAGAATGCGCCAAGCGGTGGGGACAGCAGCAGCACAGACATCGCCAGCCCTCGCTTGTTGGCGGGGAAATAGTCCGCGATCACAGATTGGTTGCCCGGCAGGCCGATGGCTTCTCCAAGCCCCACGCCCATCCGCGCGACCAGCAATTGTATCCAGCTTCCCGCCGTACCGCACAGCGCCGTGGCCACGGACCAGATGATTGTGCCTGCTGATATCAGCGTCAGGCGCCGCACGCGTTCTGCAATGCGCGCCACCACCAGTCCCGCGCCGATGTTCAGCGCGGCAAAGGCCCATGCCATCAGGCTGACCTGCAGGTCGGTAAGGTCAAATTCGGCCTTCACAGGCTCGACCAGCACGTTCACCACGATCCGGTCGATAAAGCCTACCGTGCCGATGGCGGCCAGTACGATAAGGGCGAACCATGGCGAATGCCTTTGGGATTTCATGCAGCATATCTCACGTCTGCGGGCATAGACTGCGATGCGCGTGAAGCGGAAACGAAAATGGCGGCTCTCCCCAAAGTTACCTCACGAGTAAGCCGCCATTTCAGTGTGCGATACGCCGGCCGTCAGGCAGGCACGCCGTCCTTGTTCTCTCGCACCCAGCGCCCGACCTTGCCGCCAAACCTGGCTATCGCGTGCATATTGAAGAAGTGCCAGAAGCCCAGGACCAGTACCGCCAGCCCTACCTTGGTCGCGACGAAGCGGATCGCCTCGGCATAGGTCTCCGGCTCTGCGCCAAGGCTGATGGTCAGCAGGATGAAACCGATGTTGACGAGGTAGAACCCCACCACCAGCAGGTGATTGGTGCTGCGCGCCAAAAGTTCATCATGGCCGAAGCAATCGATCAGGAACACTTCGCCATTGGTGCTGAGAGTGCGGGCGACCCAACCGGTCATGCCGATGGCGATCACGAGATAGGCGAAATAGCTGGCTTCGATCATTGTTCGTCTCCTTGCTCAAAACAGAAGGTCGTGAATTGGGTTGGTGCGGGGTTCTGGTTGCGGCGTATTTGCATCCGAGAGCAGCCGCATTCGGTGCCTTGCCCACACGAAGCTCGCTGTGAGCCCCGCAACTAGTCCGGCAGCTCCGAATATTCCGAGGGCCTCCCAACCCACACTATCGCCGTAAAACGCTGTCGCGATCAGTCCGAAGAGCACTCCGCCTAACGCCCCGACGGCGAGGTAGGCCTTGAGCCTTTCGGCGCGGCGCGCACGAAGTATTCGTGTGGTCGGAAGCCCGATCATCAGCATTCCGGCGAGGACAAGCGGCACGGCAATCACGATCGGTGCAAACGCCAGCGTGAGGCGTGAAAGGACATCATTCGACGGGCCGAGGTCCAGGGCGACAAGGATGGTAACCACCGTGAAAGGCCCGCCGCCCACCAGCGTCCCCGCAGCGACCGCGCGCAAGAGGGCCACGATGCACGAAGGCTTCGCGAGTGCCTGTGATTTCTGTAAATTAAGAAATACCTGGTCGGAGTTCGGCTGGATTGTCATTTGCCAGTCCTTTCGATTGAGGTCTTAGTGCTTGGTCGGTTTGGTGCCGCGAGACGGGATGAAGCGCGCGACTTTGCCGCCCATCTTCATCAGCGAGACCAGCGTCGATTTTGGCAGGCGGCGCACGTCATCATACCAGCCGCCCAGAGTGCCGAGGAACTGGTGCATCCGGCCAATCCGCTCGCGAATATGGGCAGGCACATCCTTGCGGCCCTGCAGCTTGTCGGAAAGCTCTGCCAGTACCGCGATAGTCGGGTCGATCTCGCGCTTCTTGCGCTCCACCGCGATCTTCATCAGCATGTCCCACAGATCGGTTTCGGCAGTGAAGTGGTCCCGCCGGTCGCCGATCACATGGGTGCGCTTTACGATGGCATAACCCTGCAATTCCTTGAGCCCGGTAGATACATTGCTGCGCGCCAAGCCCAGCGTCTCGCAGATTTCCTCCGCATTCAACGGGCGGTCGCTGAGATAAAGCAAAGCATGGATCTGGCTGACCGAGCGGTTCACGCCCCAATGGGTGCCCATTTCCCCCCAATGGAGAATGAAGGCTTCGGCCTCTGGGATGTCTGTGACTTTCAAGACTCGGTGCCGCCTTTTTCTATTTCTGTAAATTCAGAAATAACGGGAACGGCTGGGGAGTCAACCCGCTTCTGGTAAGCCGCGTGGGCCTGTCCGGAAATCCTCGATCAGCTCGCCGCTCTCGCCAATCTCGGTCTCATGGCTCGGCTCACGCCAGTCTTCCGCCAATGCCTCGGCTTCCCATTGCCGCATCGCCGGATGCGCGAGGATGTGGTCCACCCACGCCTGGCCTTTACCAACGTCGAGTCCATGTGACCGGACGCGGAATGCCACCGGCGCGAAGAACGCATCGAGCGCGGTGAAGTCCGGCCCGGCCAGCCATGGCCCGCCAAAGCGCTCCAGCCCTTCCTCGAACAGCTCTGTCAGCCGCGCCACATCCTTGTTCAGCGCCGCGTCGTGCGGGCCCATGCGCACGCGCACGCCCACATTCATGGGGCACTGATTGCGTATCGCAGAGAAACCGCCGTGCATTTCTGCTGTGCCGCACATGGCAAAGGCCCGCGCGGCCTCGTCTATCGGCCAGACCCCGTCATGCCGCTCCGCCAGATAGAGCACGATGCCGAGCGAATCCCACACGGTTTGCTCACTATCCAAAAGCACCGGCACCTGTCCGGTCGGGGAGAAAGCGCGAAACTCGTCGTAGTTCACAGCGCTTGCAAACGGCTCGATCCGGTCGGCAAAGGGAATGCCCAGCGCCTTCATCAGAACCCATGGGCGCAGGCTCCAGCTGGAGTAGTTCCGATTGGCAGTGATGAGGGTGTAGCCGGACACGGATCTCAGCTCACATAATGCGCAGTGGTTTTCTCCGCGACTTCCTCCGCCGTCACACCGGGTGCCATTTCCACCAGCTTGAACGGGCTGTCATGATCGGGACGGCGGAATACCGCGAGATCGGTGATGATCATGTCGACCACATTGGTGCCGGTCAGTGGCAGGGTGCATTCGGGAATAAATTTGGGGTCACCGTGCTTGCTGGTGTGCTCCATCACCACGATGATCTTTTTGACGCCTGCGACCAGATCCATCGCGCCGCCCATGCCTTTCACCATCTTGCCCGGGATCATCCAATTGGCGATGTCGCCATTCTGCGCCACTTCCATCGCGCCCAGGACAGTAAGGTCGATATGCCCGCCGCGGATCATGCCGAAGCTGGTCGCGCTGTCGAAATAGGCACTGTGCGGAAGCTCGCTGATGGTCTGCTTGCCCGCGTTGATCAGGTCCGCATCTTCCTCGCCTTCATATGGGAAAGGGCCGATGCCGAGCATGCCGTTCTCGCTCTGGAGCGTGACCTGCATTCCTTCGGGTATGTGGTTGGCGACCAAGGTGGGGATGCCGATGCCAAGATTGACGTAATAGCCATCCTCCAGCTCCTGCGCGGCGCGGGCGGCCATTTGATCGCGGGTCCAGCCATGCGATTCTTCGGACATACAATATTTCCTTCAGTCGAGCGGATTGGGGATAAGAAACCATCCATCGCCGATCATCGGCTCAAGGCCGCCAGCAGAGGATGGGTCGATCAGATACAAATACAGATCATCAAAATCGCGCACGTCGTCGCCCGCGATGGCAATCGGACAATGGGTTTCAAGCAGGGCCTGCCGGCGCGACTGCTTCAGCTCGCCAGGATAGCGCTGCACGAACAGCGGGTCGCGGGCAGTTGGATCAAGACGCGTTTCAAGCAGTCGCTGACGGATTGCGCCTGCATCCTGCGGCTCCCGGTCGGTGATCCACGCGACCGCCACGCCTTCGCGGCGTAATGCATCAAGCAGGGGAACGAGCGGAGAATTCTGCGCATTCGTTCCAGACAGTTGGACAAGCCCGCCTATCGGATCCAGATCGATCAGGATCGCTGGCACTCCGGCTTCGCATTGTGAGCGCGTGGGTTGCAGACTGGCCGGATTGGCGAGGAGCGCGGAAAACTGCCCGTCCATACCGGCAGCCAGCGCGGCCAGGGCATGCATACGCAATTCGCCAAACGGGCCATCAATGGGCGCAGCGGCAACAGGTGCGGGAAGCAAACTGCCCTCCACCAGGGCATATTGCCCCAATGATGCCACCGCGATGCTATCGGGGTCGATTGCATTGCCTTCGGCGATCGCCTGCCGTGTCCGTTCCCCGGTAACCGCATTGCGCACGACTGCACCTGTCGCGAGCAGCGGCACGGCTGCTGCGGCAAGCACGCATCCTTGCAGGCTGACCGCTGCGGCAATCAGCACAATTGCCCGGATGAAAGGCGCGCGCATGAAACTCAATTGGCGCACCTCGATGTGCCGCGCCCCAGCATTACGCCGCCTGCCGTGCGCGGGTGGTCGTGAACTCGATTTTCTTGTCGTACGGTGCGCCCACGACCATGCGCTGGACAAAGACGCCGGGCAGATGGATGCAATCGGGATCGAGCGCGCCTGCGGGCACCACTTCTTCCACTTCCACCACGCAAATCTTGCCGCAGGTGGCGGCAGGCTGATTGAAATTGCGCGCCGTCTTGCGGAACATCAGATTGCCCGTTTCATCCGCCTTCCATGCTTTTATGATGGAAAGGTCAGCAAATATGCCGTGTTCGAGGATATAGTCTTCGGGTCCATTAGGGCCTTCAAAAGACTTCACTTCCTTGCCCTCGGCAACCTGCGTGCCAACGCCGGTCTTGGTGTAGAAGCCGGGAATGCCCGCCCCGCCTGCGCGCATGCGTTCTGCCAGCGTACCTTGGGGGCAGAATTCCACCTCCAGCTCTCCGGCGAGATATTGGCGTTCAAATTCCTTGTTCTCGCCGACATAACTGGAGATCATCTTGCTGACCTGCCGCGTGCGCAGCAGCTTGCCGATACCTTCATTGTCGATTCCGGCATTGTTGCTGGCGAAGGTCAGGTTTTTCACTCCGCTGTCCTGTATTGCACCAAGCAGCCGTTCAGGGATGCCGCACAGGCCAAAGCCGCCCGCTGCGATCAGCATGTCATCATGCAATATTCCGTCGAGGGCGGCGGCGGCATCGGGAAAAAGCTTCTGCATCAAAGATCCTTTGGCGGCTAACTGCGTTCCTTTTGGCGATTAGAAGCTGGCGCCCCGATTGTCACCCCGTTCGAATCAATGCTGCAGCGCGGCATATGCTTCGGGAAATCAGCGTTTCCGGTTTCAATTCGAGACCCGGTTGGCTTTGTATGGCGACCAAAAAGCCATACAATTCAATGCCTGCATAATTCTGTTGCGCTATTTGCAACATAGATTGCTCTTTTCGCACTTGCGAAATGAACGTTCTCCCAGCATATCTCTCCTTGCCTTTCAGGCATCCTCTCCCAAAACTTCCAAGGCCCGGTCGGCTTCGACCGGGCCTTTTTTCTTGTCCGATTTCTGCCTGCCTGCGGCACCATGATGTCGCCCGGTGGTTTGTAATAGGCCGGATGGCTACCTAGGTTCCCGGTTCAATTGTTTGACACAAGGATTGGGCGATACATGGCTGAAGACGCAAGCGCAGACATCGAAACGGGCACGGTAAGATTGCAAGTGGCTGCGGCGCGGCAGGAAGAGTCGGGGCGGGGCGTGGTTCGTATGCCGCGCAGCGCCTTTCAGACGCTTGGGATTACCGAAGGCGATTTCGTCGAGATCGAAGGTAAGCGTGTCACCGTTGCCATTGCTGCCGCTGCCTATGACGAGGACGAAGCCCTCGATGTAATTCGGTTGGACGGGTTGCAGCGCGGCAACGCCGAAACATCGTCCGGCGAACATGTCATCGTGCGCCGCGCGACAAGCAAGCCTGCGACACGCGTGGTGTTTGCACCTTCGCAGCGCGAAATGCGCCTGCAAGGCCCGACCGAAGCGCTGAAGCGCGTGTTCTTCAAGAAGCCCCTGACTGCCGGCGATCTTGTAGCAACGCATGGCCAGCAGCCGGTGCAGAACGTGCCCGCCGAAGTGCGCCGCATGTTCAACGCACCTGCCTATGCGCTCACACAAATTCGCCTGCAGGTTGTGTCGACCACACCCAAGGGCATCGTCCATATCGACGAAAACACCGAAGTCGAACTGCGCGCCGAATTCGAAGAACCCCGCGATGCACGCGGCATGATCAATTACGATGATGTCGGCGGCATGGAAGACACCATAAAACAATTGCGCGAAATGGTGGAACTGCCGCTGCGCTATCCCGAACTGTTCACCCGTCTTGGCGTCGATCCGCCCAAGGGCGTGTTGCTGCATGGCCCTCCGGGCACTGGCAAGACACGTCTGGCGCAGGCCGTTGCGAACGAATCCGATGCCGAGTTTTTCATTATCAACGGGCCGGAAATCATGGGCAGTGCCTATGGCGAAAGCGAAAAGCGGCTGCGCGAAGTGTTCGAAGAGGCCGAACGCAGCCAGCCGGCGATCATCTTCATCGACGAAATTGATTCCATCACACCCAAGCGCGAGAATGTGCAGGGAGAAGCTGAAAAGCGCCTTGTTGCACAGTTGCTGACACTGATGGACGGGCTGCACGCGCGTGCCAATCTGGTCGTGATTGCCGCCACCAATCGTCCCGATGCCATCGACGAGGCGCTGCGAAGGCCGGGCCGGTTCGACCGCGAAATCATTATCGGCGTTCCCGATGACAATGGCCGCCGCGAAATCCTTGCCATTCACACGCGCGGAATGCCGCTGGGTGAAGGCGTGGATCTGATGGAGTTGGCCCGCTCCACCCATGGTTTTGTCGGTGCCGATCTTGCCGCACTGACGCGTGAAGCTGCGATCGAAGCGGTCCGCCGCATCATGCCGAAAATCGATCTCGACGCGCGCGAAATTCCGCCCGAAGTGCTGGACGAGCTGTGCGTTGAAAAGGGCGACTTCCGCGAAGCTCTTAAACGTGTGCAACCATCGGCCATGCGCGAAGTGATGGTGCAGGCTCCAACCGTCGGATGGAGCGATCTGGGCGGGCTCGATGAAGCCATCGACAAGCTGAAAGAAGGCGTCGAACTGCCGCTGAAAAACCCGCAGGCATTCGAAGCGATTGGCATTCGTCCGGCGAAAGGCTTCCTGCTTTATGGCCCTCCCGGCACCGGCAAGACCTTGCTGGCGAAAGCTGTTGCGAAGGAAGCGGAAGCCAATTTCATCTCGATGAAAAGCTCTGACCTCCTCAGCAAATGGTATGGCGAAAGCGAGCAGCAGATCGCCAAGATGTTCGCCCGCGCCCGCGCCGTTGCGCCGTGCGTCGTGTTCATCGACGAAATCGATTCGTTGGTACCCGCGCGCGGTTCAGGCGCAGGCGAACCGCAGGTAACGGCGCGCGTGGTCAACACCATCCTTGCCGAAATGGACGGGATGGAAGAACTGTCGTCCATCGTGGTTATCGGCGCGACCAACCGCCCGACACTGGTGGATCCGGCCCTGCTGCGACCTGGCCGCTTTGACGAATTGGTCTATGTCGGTGCGCCGGATGAGGCAGGCCGCAACCATATCCTGAAAATTCACACCAAGAATATGCCGCTGGCTGATGATGTCGATCTCACCAAGATCGCTGCCGAGGCCGAGAGGTTTACCGGAGCGGATCTGGAAGACGTGGTGCGCCGCGCCGGCCTCAGCGCTATCCGGCGGTCCGAGGGCGCTCCGAAGAATGTGACAGCCCAAGACTTTGTGGAAGCGATGAAGGACAGCCGTGCAACCGTGACTGCCAAGATGGAAGCAGAGTACAAGAAGATGAAGGGAGAGCTGAAAGCGCGCGCGATGGAAGTGCGTCCGATCGGCTTCCTGACCGACGATATGCTCAAATCAACGCGCGACGAAAAGCATTAGGGGTCTTGCGCTCCGGCATCCGCCGGAGCGTCCTCCCTGCTGCTCCTTCCATCTGGACAAGTTCAGGCCGCGGGGCCGGTCCGGGCGGCCATTCGGCTTTTGTCGTACGCTTGCTGCGCATGAATCCAAAATTGTCTCAGGGAGTAGTCGCGAGGCGATGGCTTATCGCGCGCCCGGCAGCATGGCTCAGGGCGCGTTGGGTTCGCCTGCTTTGGCGTGGCCGCCAGGTGCTTCCAGCCTGTGGCGGATAAGCGCGTCCGGCATGTTTTCGCGCAGCCAATCCAGCATATGCTCGCGCACTGCGCATCGCAGATTGAAGACATTGGCAATGGTGGAAGCGCTGACTGAAATGCGCAGCTCTATGCTTTCGGGATAAGCTTCCGTCATAAGAACGGCAGCAGTCCGCCCGTCCCACAGTTCGTGATCCTTGACGAAGCGTTCGAGTTCCGCACGGATGGGCGGCACATGGGTCGCCGGATCAAGATGCAGGAACACAGGCCCGGTGAGCATCTCGCTTTTGCGGGACCAGTTTTCGAAACTGGAATCCAGCACCTGCGCGGTCGGCACCACCACCGCACGTTCATCCCAGGTGCGCACGATGATAAATGCCATGTGGATCTCCTCCACCCGGCCCGTATGCCCTTCGATCACCACCAGATCGCCCAGCCGCAACGGTTCTGTAATGGCTATCTGCAACCCTGCGATCAGCGATTTCAGGGCTGGCTGCGCGGCAGCACCCACGGCCAGCGCCGCAAGACCGGCGGACGCGAGCAAGGTCGCCCCTATGGTCTGCACAGCCGGGATCGTGAACAGCATCAGGCCAACGGTGATGACGATAATGGCAATCGTCGCGGTCCGCGAAAGAATCGCGATGCGCGTGCGGCGGCTGCGTATCGCGACCGGATCGCTCGCCGCCTCCATCCGCATTTCCATCGCTGCAGTGTAAGCTTTGATCAGTGAATAGGCGATCCAGCCAAGCAGGGCAGGCCTCAGGAACTGCCCCAGCGGTTCCCACACGTCTGCAAGCGTGGGATCGATCTGCGCCGCGATTGTGATCGCAATTGCAATCAGCGACCATTTGATCGGTCTGCGGATCCGCCGCACAAGCATGTCGTCCATCGGCGAATCCGATGTACTTGCCAGTTTGAGCACGATGGCGAAGGCGAGCCGGTAGATCAGCCAGGCAAGCCCGATCGCGATGGTAAGCACAACGGCGGCTTCGCCGATTTCGATCCAGCCGATATTCCAGTTTTGCGGGTTCAGTTCTTCAAACATGCGCGCGACCTAGAGCGGCGCAGGCAATGTGACAACAACAGTCGGTAGACGCGATCAATGCGCTGCATCCCAGCTTGGCCCGGTACCGATTTCTATTCCCAGCGGCACGTCGAGCCGGACCGCGGGCAGGGCGGCGTCGGCCATCACCTGTTTTATCACCTCGCTGGCGGCTGCAACATCGCTTTGAGGAAGTTCGAACACCAGTTCATCATGCACTTGCAGCAACATGCGCACATCGGGCAGGCCCGCATCGGCCAGTGCTGGCAACATCCGCACCATCGCGCGCTTTATGATATCGGCGCTGGTGCCCTGTATCGGCGCGTTGATAGCGGCGCGTTCACTGCCTTGGCGCTCTGCCTGATTCTTGGAATTGATGCGCGGGAACCACGTCTTGCGGCCAAACAGCGTTTCGGAATAGCCCTTCTCGCGCACCTCTTCCAAGGTGCGAACGATGTATTTCTGGATGCCGGGGAAGCGTTGGAAATAGGTGTCGATCATGGCCTGCGCCTCATCCGCTTCCACGCCGAGCCTTCCGGCAAGCCCCCAACGGCTGATGCCGTACAGGATCGCGAAGTTGATCGTCTTGGCCTGCGCGCGCGTGTCCCGCGTCACTTCGCCGTACATTTCCTTCGCGGTGCGGGAGTGGATATCTTCCCCGCTGGCAAATGCCTCCTTCAGCGTGTCAACATCGGCCATGTGCGCTGCCAGTCGCAGTTCGATCTGGGAGTAATCGGCGGCAAGCAGGACGTTGCCATCTTCGGGCACGAATGCCTTTCGAATCTGCCGCCCGATTTCGGTGCGGATGGGAATGTTCTGCAAGTTCGGATCGGTAGAGGACAGCCGCCCGGTCTGCGCACCCACAAGGCTGTAACTGGTGTGGACGCGGCCGGTGCGGGTGTTGATGGCTTCCTGCAAGGCATCGGTATAGGTGCTCTTTAGCTTGGACAGCTGGCGGTATTCCAGCACCTTGTTGGCGATGCCCGCGCCTTCATTTGCCAGCCGCTCCAGCACGCTGAGGTCGGTGGAATATTGCCCGCTCTTGCCCTTCTTGCCGCCTTTGTAGCCCATCTTTTCGAACAGCACTTCGCCCAGCTGCTTGGGGCTGCCGATGGTGAAGGGCTCGCCCGCTGCCTCGTGGATTTCGCCTTCGAGCCGGCCAATTTCACCGGCAAACGTTTCTGACAGGCGCGCCAGTTCGGTGCGGTCCACCTTGATGCCCTCGCGCTCCATATGCGCAACGACGGGGATCAGCGGGCGGTCGACGCGCTGGTAAATGCGCACTGCGCCTTCAAAGGGCATGCGGTGAGAAAGAAGCGCGTGCAGCCGCCATGTCACATCGGCATCTTCAGCGGCATATTCGGTCGCGCGGTCCAGCGGCACTTCGCCAAAGGAAATGGCCTTCTTGCCGGTCCCGCAGATGTCCTTGAACTTCAGGCAGGTGTGACCAAGATGACGCTCTGCCAGTTCATCCATGCCGTGCCCGCCACCGATGCCGTCCTGGCTGCGGCCGGCATCCAGATCGAAGCTCATGATCATTGTGTCATCGACCGGGCTGACCATGATATCGTGGCGTGCGAGGATGTTGATATCGTATTTGATATTCTGCCCGATCTTCATCACCGCATCGCTTTCCAGCAGCGGTTTCAGCGCCTGCATTGCGGTCTTGCGGTCCACCTGCTCCGGCTTTTGGGCGAACATGTCGCTGCCGCCCCCTCCTTCATTCAAATGGGCGAGCGGAATGTAGCAGGCATCATTCGGGCCGAGGGCGAGGCTGACCCCGACCAGATCGGCGGAAATGGCATCAAGCGCGCTGGTTTCGGTATCGACCGCGACCAGCCGCGCAGCAGTTGCGCGGGCAATCCAGTGCTCCAGCCGCTCCATTGTCTGCACACATTCGTAGGCACTGCGATCGACCGCGGGCATTTCTGGCAGCGGCTGCGAATCGCCATGTGCCGCAGGGTCTGCGCCCGCCGTGTCAGGCGTGGCGGGATCGAGATTGGTCTTGCGCCCCGGACTGCCGGCACCAGCGCCCAATCGCTTCAGCAATGAATGGAAGCCGTGTGTTTCCAGAAATTCAGCCAGCGGTTCGGGCGGAATGCCTTCAAGCTTCATGTCATCCAAGGCGATAGGCAGTGGGCAGTCAGATTTCAGTTCCACCAGAACGCGGCTCAATTCCGCCATTTCGCGGCCTTCCAGCAGGCGCTCTTTCAGCTTCGATTTCTTCATGTCTGGCGCGGCATCCAGCACTGCGGTCAAAGATCCGTTCTCGGCAATCAGCTTTGATGCGGTTTTGGGGCCGACACCGAAAATGCCGGGAATATTGTCTGCCGTATCGCCCATCAACGCCAGCACATCACCCAAAAGCTGTGGTGGGACCCCGAATTTTTCCTCAACTTCGGGAATGAAGACGCGGACGTCTTTCATCGTATCGAGCATGTCGATGCGGGCGCCGTTTTCCTCGCCCACCAATTGCATCAGATCCTTGTCGGACGATACGATGGTTACGTCCCACCCTTCGCGCTGCGCGGCGAGGGCGTAGCTGGCGATCATATCGTCTGCTTCGACATCAGGTTCTTCGATCATGGGCAGTGAAAACGCGCGGGTCGCATCGCGAATCAGCGGGAACTGCGGGACCAGGTCTTCAGGCGGCGGCGGGCGATTCGCCTTGTATTCGCTGTAAATCTCGTTGCGGAAGGACTTGCTGGATTTGTCCAGAACGACCGCCAGATGCGTTGGCCCATCGGCATCATCCAGATCCTGCGCCAGCTTCCACAGCATGGTGGTATATCCGTAAACAGCGCCAACAGGCGTGCCTTCCGGATTGGTTAGCGGCGGGAGCCGGTGATATGCGCGAAAGATATAGGCCGAACCATCGACCAGGTAGAGATGCTGTTTATCGGCCATATCCGCCTGCTAGCACGCTGTTCGCGCTCGGTCAGCAAACAAGTTTTTACGGATAGAACGCCATGTTTGTGACATTATTTTGCCCCAATTGCGCCATATTTCACTTGCGGATGGTCAATTGTGGCCTTAATTAGGCAATCAAGTCGACCAGGAAGGTCGGCTCCAGGATCGGCGAGTTGCCATTCCTGAATAATCGCTAATTAAAGGGTTTATACCTATGCGTAAGATCGTTTTTGCTGCCGCAATCGCCGGCGCCGCTCTCAGCCTCTCCGCTTGTTCGGAAGCTACTGAAGAAAATGCTGAAGCCACCGCTGAAGGCGCAATGGCTGACATGGAAACCAATGCCGACGCCGCTGGCGACGCTGTTGAAGGCATGGCTGAAGAAGCCGGCGCCGAAATGGACGAAGCTGCTGCTGAAGTCGACGCTGCTGTCGACAACGCCGAAGCTGAAATGGAAGCAGAAGTCGCTGAGTAATTAACTCAGCGGATTTCTTCCGACAAAAATCGGGGCGTGGCCAGCGATGGCCGCGCCCTTTTTTTTGGCAGAGAATTGATATCGCGGCAGGATGCATATGATTTCACGAAAGGAATCTGATATCAAACTTTGTCAGCAGTGCCCTGAGTGTGCGGCTGCCGTTCCGTTCAGCAAGACCCAGATGCATCTTGGAAAGCCGTTCAAATGCGGTGGTTGCGATCGGGCATTAAGAATTGATCGCAATTACTGGATTCCACTGTTGGCGCTGGTAACCTTCTTCCGCTTCAAAAACGATATTTCGGGCTTTCTGGAAGGGGCCATACTGGTCCTGAGTCTCTTCGCAGCGATCTATGCCCTGACGGCTATTTTCATGCAGCCCAAGTTAGTGAAGTCATGATTGCTGGCTGACCCTTCGTGGCAAGCGAGCAGAATTAACGCGGCGCTGCAGCGCTGCGGTATTCCGCGCTGGTGTAATTGCGCGCTGCTTCTTCCTGATAGCCATCATAAATACCGCGCGCGATCGAAGCGATGCGGCGTTCCCGATTCAGGCGGCTACCTTGCCCGGTGACATAAATCGCCACGGCAATGGAGCGGCCATCCGGACCTGTGAGGATACCAATATCGCTGGACGTATTGTTCAGCGATCCGGTCTTGTGTGCCACTGTCACATTGTCCGGCATCAGCGCGGGAATGCGGCGCGTTCCGGTTCGGCAACGTTCCATCGCATCGATGATAACTTCGCGGCTTGCACTGTTTAGCCAGCGGCCCTGATAAATTCCTGCAAGCAATTGCACCATGGTTTCAGGTGAAGCGCTGTCGCGCACGTCGATATGACTGGCCGGATCAAATTCGCCATCGTCGCGGACCAGCGTGGCAATATCACGGTCGAGACTGAAATCGCGCAGGCCGGCGCGGCGCGCCCAATCATTAACTGCGGCAGGCCCGCCAACTGCGGCCAGCAGGGCGTCCGTTGCGGGATTGGAACTGCGCGTGATCATGATGTCGATCAGTTGAAGCGCTGTCATATACTCGCCGCGCCGAACCGGAGCGGCATTGGTGGAAAACGGACGGGAACGAACTGCCCAAAGCAGCGGAAACTCGCTCGTCAGGCTCCAGCGGCCTTGCTCGACACCTTCCAGATAAGTCGCGGCAATTGCGATCTTGCTGGTGCTGGCCATGGGGAAACGCTGATCGCCAAGGACCGAAATAGTCTGCCCGGTCGCCAGATCTACCGCGGCCACGCCTATGCGGCCTTCGCTGCCATTGGCGAGCTGGGCAATCCGCGCTTCGAGCGCATTGTTGAGATCTGGCGCGTAGCTGCGTGGAGTGCGGACTTCGGTGCCAAAGGCATTATCGAAGGCACTTTCAAAACCGTCCGACTGGGCATGAACAGGCGCTACCGGCGCAAGGGCAAGCGCCAGCAGGGTAACGAAACGACCTATCCGAACAAATTTCATATCAACGCCATGGCAGAAACATGCTTTGCGTTTGCTTAACATGTAAAAGATTGACGATAGCCGCGCGACGAAATGCGCTCAATTGACGATGTGTTGAGTCGTTTTGGGTAAAAAGCGCCCGGTCCGGGACCAATCAGGCTGCTGCGATGGCCTTCTCGATGCGGTCGAGCGGTTCGCCGGTCAAAGCCTTGTCGATCTCCCCCACCAGCCGCTTCTCCAGTTCCTTGTGATAATGGCGGCGCATTTCACCCAGGGTCTTGGGATCGGCAATGACCACAAGGTCGTCCATCTCGCCGCCAAGGGCTTTCGCGTTCAACCATTCTGCCGCAGCAGCGGCATGGGCCAGTTCGTCAAGATCGGTCTTGCCCTTCATCTGGCTTCCCGCGTCCTGATGCTTCACTCCGGCACTGAAGTTGGTTGCTTCGAGCGCTGGCTCGGCAACTTTGGTCAGCCTGGGTTCGAAAATCTGACCATCATTGCGCAGCAATACGAAGCGTTCTCCATCAACGAGTGCGATATGGGCTTTGTGCGGACATTTCATGATGGGATCCCTGTTCAGAAAAAGTGTCACTTGCCAAACGGCCAAGCGACAGGAAAGTGCCGGAAATCAGGTCTACTGCGGCTTGCGCAGGCGCCAGGCAAACTGATCGGTGCGGCCGCGAATGGTCGCTTCGAAAACATTTTCATCACGCGGATCGTCTGGCCGCGCATAGAGATCGCTTTCTGCATCCATTTCAAATCCGGCAGCTGTCAGCGTGGCCAAGGCAAGATCGGCATCCATGCGGTGGAGTGTATTGGCAGCTTCTGCCCCGGCGCCGTCCGCTGCCAGATGATCGACAACCACCAGCGTACCTCCGGGTTTCAATGCATCGAACAGCATCGCTGCCGCTGCATCCGCAGTTCCTTCGGGGAATTGATCGAGATACAGATCGTGGAAGTTCATGACCGTGATGATCGTGTCGAGCGGTTCCGGCCAACCCGGCTGGGTTAGCGGAGCGCGCAGCGGAAAGACCGTGACCGGATTCCCGTCATCATCCGAATACCGCCGGACAGTATCATCCTGATCCTGAGCATAGTCGGGATTGAAACCGATAAATTCGTCTGGCTGGAAAGCGTAAACGCGGCCGTCCGCGCCAACGGCAGTGGCAAGCAGGCGCGTGACATAGCCGCCGCCCATGATGAAATCACCGACCACGTCGCCCCTGTCGATCTGGGCAAAGGCAAGCAGTTCGCCGGGTTTGCGCGCGGCATCCTGTTCCTGATCATCCATCCGCGAAATATCGTTGATCGCCTGCATATACTGGCGCGCGCTATATTCGTTGGCGGGTGCTTCGGCTTCGCTCTGCTTGTTGGAACTGCAGCCGGCCAGCACCGGCATGCTGGCGAGCGCGGCGATGATCAATAGGTTTCGCATTTCTCTTTCCCCTTGGTCCTGCCGGTACAGAATAAACCGTGGGCAGGCGGGAGGCAAACCCAATACTGTATTGACGCAGCGCACCGATATGGGCTTGGTGCGCGCCGTCGCATTCTCAATCAAAATCATGCCTCTTTTATTGGAGCCTTCGATGATCGCACGTCGTCCCACGCAGATTACCCTTTCGCTCGCCGCAATGCTGCTCGCCTCTACCGCGCCAGCACTTGCGCAGGATGTGCGCATTGTGCAGCCTGGCGCTCCCGGCGTTCAGCCGACGGTATTGAGCGAAGACGAAGCGACCAATCTGGCGCGTATCGATTATCTGCCTGCCGATATCGACTTCATGCAGGGCATGATTGTCCACCACCAGCAGGCTGTAGAAATGGCCGGTCTGGTGGCGACACGGACCAACGACGAAACTGTAACGGCAGTTGCCGGCCGCATCGACGCATCCCAGCAGGATGAAATCAATTTCATGCGTGAATGGCTTGGCGGCATCGGCCAGCCTACCGCAATGGCGGGCATGGGCCATGCTGATCATGTCGGGATGGCGGGCATGGCTTCGCCTGCGCAATTGGCCGAGCTTGCCGCTGCACGCGGTGTGAATTTCGATCGCCTGTTCCTGTTGATGATGATCAATCACCACGAAGGCGCAATCACGATGGTGGATGATCTGCTGCGGTTGCAAGGCACGGCGACCGATCCTGTTCTTTATGACTTCACCAGCGAAGTGAAGTCTGATCAGCAGGCCGAAATCGATCGTATGAAAACCGCGCTGGCGGCCTTGTCTGACGATCCGCGCACGGGCCTTGCCGGCGGATTGTTCGATGCAGAGGAAGCGATCAGCAATTTGCGCCACGTAACTTCGCTGCGCAAGCCTGCGGGCTTCTTCGATCCGGCCAATCCCAGCGGAGGCCGAATGGTCCTTCCTCCGGTCGAAGTGTCGGCGCCAGAAGTGTCGGATGATGCAGACCCGCATGCCGGGCACAACATGGCTGCGATGGATGATCCATCCGCAGCGATGGAAGCGGCAACAGAAGCGGCTGCAGAAGCTGCTGAAGAAGCGGTCGCAGAAGCGATTGAAGAAATAACCGAGCCCGAACCGCGCTATGCCCAGCGTGGCGGATTGCTCAGCTTCGCCAACACCGACATGGCATTTTCGGGCGATTTGATGGTGGCCGGCAATTATCATGGCTTCAATGCCTACCGCCTCGACGGTGAAGGCGTGCCGCAATTGGTAAGTTCGGTCGTGTGTCCCGGCGGGCAGGGTGACGTTTCCATCGTTGGCAACATCCTGATCATGAGCGTCGAGCAGGAACGTGGCCGCGTCGATTGCGGGCGTGACGGCGTGGCGCAGGACGTAAGTGAAGAACGCTTCCGCGGCCTGCGTATTTTCGATATTACCGACATCCGCGCACCGATGCAGGTCGGGCAGGTGCAGACCTGCCGTGGCAGCCACACGCACTCTGTCGTCAGTTCCGACGACACGCGGATTGTGGTCTATAATTCCGGTACGGCTGGCGTTCGCGACGGGGAAGAGCTGGCGGGCTGCGTCGGTTATGTCCCCGGTGACAATCGCACTGCACTGTTCAGCATCGACGTGATCGAAATCCCGCTCGCCAATCCTGCTGCGTCACGCATCACTTCCAGTCCGCGCGTCTTTGCTGATGACGAAGGCAACATCGCCGGTCTGTGGCTGGGCGGCGATCATGGCGACGGCACGCAAAGCACCAGCCAGACCAACCAGTGCCACGATATCACCGTCTTCCCGGCCTTGAACCTGGCAGCAGGCGCGTGTTCGGGCAACGGTATCATCATGGACATTTCCGATCCGTACAATCCAGTCCGGCTGGATGCGGTAACGGATGATGGCTTTGCCTATTGGCATTCCGCTACCTTCAACAATGATGGCACGGTCGTATTGTTCACCGATGAGTGGGGCGGCGGTGGCCGTCCGCGTTGCCAGGCTGCCGATCCGCGCAGCTGGGGCGCCAATGCATTTTACGAAATCGTCGATGGCAAGCTGGAACGCCGCGGGACCTACAAGATCCCCGCTGCGCAAAGCGAAATGGAAAACTGCGTTGCACACAATGGCTCGATAATTCCGGTGCCGGGGCGCGATATCTTTGTGCAGGCCTGGTATCAGGGCGGCTTGTCGGTAATGGACTTTACCGATCCGAACAATCCGTTCGAAATCGCCTATTTCGATCGCGGTCCGATTGATGAAGATCAGTTGGTCACGGGCGGATACTGGTCTGCCTATTGGTACAATGGCCGCATCTACGCGACAGAGATTGCCCGCGGTGTGGATGTGTTCGCACTCGAGCCGAGCGAGCATCTTTCCGCTGCAGAAATCGCCGCTGCCGAAGCAGCCATGATGGGTGACACCTTCAATCCGCAAACACAGGTTCCTGTAACCTGGAGCGCAGAGCAGATCGACGCGGTCGAACGCAGCCGGATGGGCGGCTGACCTAGAAAAAAGTACGCAGGCCAATCATGAAATTCACGCCGCCGGGGTCTTCTCCGGCGGCGCGGATGATTTCTGCTGTGCGGCCTGTCGCGGTTTCGTATTCGATGCCCACATAGGGCGCGAATTCGGGTACGAATTCGTATCGCAGCCGCAGCCCGGCCTCCACTTTGGGCAGTCCTGCGCCGATGCCGCGTTCGGGAATATCCTGCGCTGACAGTTCAAATTCGATCCGTGGCTGCAATACCATCCGCTGCGTCAGGCGCATATCGTGCTCCGCCTCGACCCGTGCGGTCAATTCGCCATTGTCGGAAACGAAAGCAGCGGCATCGAGGTGGATCATGTACGGGGCAAGCCCCGCCACACCGAGCGCGAGATAGGCTGCGGTGTCAGGCTCCACATCCAGCCGTACGCCCGCCTGAAGATCGAACCAGGGGCCGATCGCGTGGCCCCACAATAGCTGCACTTCGGCATCTTCTATGCCGCCGCCAATCTCCCCTTCGCCTTCGGTCTTGAAGACGATGCGTTGCGTCGGGGTACCGTACCAGCCGGACACATCCCACAGATAGGCATCCTCCCCTGACGTGATACGCGCTTCCAACCGCTCTGCCAGTATCGTGGCATAGCGGGCATTGCCGTGCGTCACCCGGCTGTAGGCACGGGCGCGGGCCATGCGCTGCGGATCGAAGATCGCATCGGCGGCGTGCAGTGGACCTTCAAAGGCGCGGGCTGGCGGCGGGCCGGAGGGGACATCGGTGCCGTGGTTCATGGCCTCGTGGTCCATTGCCGAATGGTCCATCGTGCTATGATCCATCTGGCTGTGATCCATCGCCTGATGAGTCTGCGGAACGACGCGCGGCGGGGCCGGACGGCGCAGAGTGCCGAGCGGGTTTGCCTGCGCTTCCGTCGGAGTGGCGGCTTCTTCCTCTGTCTGCGGCGGTGCCTGTTCTTCCGGGGCCGGGCCAGTATGTCCGGTGTGGCCGGAATGATCCTGCGCGGCCGCGGGGACAGCGAACAATGCCGCGACACCTGCCAGCAAAACAACGCGCATCATTCGCCGTCAACCGGGAAAGGCCGCACGGTCACGGTCTGCATCATGCCGGCGTGCATGTGATACAGCAGGTGGCAGTGGAAGGCCCAGTCGCCCGGCTCGTTGGCGGTCAAATCGAAAGTCGCGGTGCTACCGGGTTGCACCACGACCGTGTGTTTCAGCGGCTGGTTCATCATGCCCGCACCATTCACCAGTTCGAAGAAATGGCCGTGCAAATGGATCGGGTGCGCCATCATCGTGTCGTTCACCAGCTTTACCCGCACCCGTTCGTCATAGCCGAATCGGATTGGATCGTCGGTGACCGCGCTGAACTGCTTGCCGTCGAACGACCACATGTACCGTTCCATATTGCCGGTGAGGTGAATTTCCAGCTGGCGTTCGGGCATGCGGTGCGGATTGGCGCGCTTTGCCTTCAGGTCCGTATAACGCAGCACGCGGTGCGGCACATTGTCGAGGCCGAGGCCGGGGAAATCCATCCGGTCCATCGGCATGGCGCTGACCATGTCGACGCCCGCATTCACTTCGACGCTGGCGGGCAACAGCGAGGTATCGCGCATGGAGTGTTCCATTGCTGGCATGTCCTGGGCGGGCGTGTCCTGGGCGGGCATCGCATGGCCCATCGCGGAATGGTCCATCCCTCCATGATCCATCCCGCCCATACCCATGTCGACCATTGTCAAAGTGGGGGTTTCACGCAAAGCAGGCGGTGTGGCGCGCTGGCCTGGGCGGGACGATAGGCTGGCGATGCCCATGCCTGATCGGTCCATTGCCTCTGCCACCAGAGCGTGGGCACCGGCTGGTGGGGTAACGATAACGTCATAGGTTTCCGCCGTGCCAATCTGGAATTCATCGACTTCAACATCATCCACATATTGCCCGTCCGCTGCAATCACTGTCATCGGAACGCCGGGAATGCGGACGTTGAAAAAGCTCATGGCAGAACCGTTGATAATGCGCAGGCGAATGCGTTCGCCCGGCTCGAACGCGAACTCCAGATCATCTGCCGGGCCGTGGCCGTTGATGAGATAGGTGTAGGTCGCGCCTGTCACATCGGCGATGTCGCGCGGGTTCATCCGCATCGCGCCCCACATCAGCCGGTCTTCCATGCTCATTGCGCCGTCGGTCACAGTTTGCATCTGCCGGTTGAAGTAGTGTTCACCGGTGGCGAGCAAGCGCGCAATGTCATGCGGGTGCCGCGGAGTGAACTCGCTGAGCAGCACAACATAATCGCGGTCATAACGCGGGTCCGGCTCTGCTGCATCGATCACCAGCGGGCCGTAATGCCCTGCCTGTTCCTGCAGCCCCGAGTGGCTGTGCCACCAATATGTGCCGTTCTGGCGAATGGGGAAACGATACTGGAAGGTTTCGCCCGGCGCGATGCCCGGGAAGCTGATGCCGGGCACGCCGTCAAACTGGAAGGGCAACAGCAGGCCGTGCCAGTGGATGGAACTGTCCTCTGACAGATGATTGGTCACGTTCAGCGTGACGTCCTGCCCTTCACGCAGACGGATAAGCGGGCCGGGGACGGTGCCGTTGACGGCAAAGGCATGACCGCTGCGACCGCCGGTGCTGAAGTGATGATCGCGGATAGAAAGGTCGATAACCTCGCCCGATACTTCACCAAAACCATTGCGCGCATGAGTAAGCGACTGCCCGCGCGCCCATGCGGGTACGGCGAGGCCAGATGCGGCGAGCAAGCCGGAACCTGCGAGGAATTTGCGTCGCGATGTAATCATGCAGCTGAAATAGGTCTTCAATCCTCTGCTGCAAAGGGGCCGTAGGTCCGTGCCTACGCGCCCCGTTTGCAGACGGTCAGCTGAAGGCCCGTTAGCCGGCCTGCTCGCTGGCAATCCAGCTGTCGATCCGCTGTTCAAGAATGGAAAGCGGCATCATGCCGCCGCCGAGCACGGTATCGTGGAAGCCGCGAATATCGAAATCGTCACCCAGCGCCTCGGCTGCGCGGGCGCGCAGTTGCTGGATTCGGATCTGGCCGATCTTGTACGATGTCGCCTGTCCCGGCAGCACGAAATAGCGCTGCACTTCGCTGCGCGCCGTGGTTTCCGGGTTCGATGAATTTTCGAGGCAATAGGCAACCGCCTCGTCCTCGGTCCAGCCCTTCGCGTGAATGCCGGTGTCGACAACCAGCCGGATCGCGCGCCACATCTCGCTCTGCAACCGGCCAAGCTCGGAATAGGGGTCTTCATACCCGCCCATTTCCTTGGCCAGCGCTTCTGAATACAGCGCCCAGCCTTCACCAAAGGCAGAAAGATAATAGCCCTGCGTGCGGAAGCGCGGGATGCCTTCAAGCTCCTGCGCGATGGAAATCTGCATATGGTGGCCGGGATTGCCTTCGTGATAGGCGATGGCTTCCAGCTGCGGGATTGGCATTGCGGCCATATCGGACAGATGCGCGTAGTAGATACCGGGGCGCGAGCCGTCTGGCGTGCCAGCCTGGTAATGCTGGGCCGCACCATCCTGTTCGCGGAAAGGTTCAACCCGCCGCACTTCCAGCGGAGCTTGCGGCAACGTGCCGAAGAATTCCGGCAAGCGCTCGGTCAGTTCATTAATGTGCATTTCGGCGCGGTCGATATACATCTGCGCACCGGCTTCATTTTCAGGGAAATAGAACTGCGGATCTTCGCGGGTGAACAGGAAAAACTCCTGCAATGTCCCTTCAAAGCCGACTTGCTGCTTGATCGCTTCCATCTCGGCGCGAATGCGAGCGACTTCATCCAGACCAAGCTGGTGAATCTCATCCGCCGTCATGTCGGTCGTGGTCATCTGGTTGAGGCTGTAGGCGTAAAACTCCTCTCCCCCCGGCAGCGTAGTGACGCCGCGTGCCACTTCATCAGTGTTGGGGAGGTCTTCGGTGAACCAGTCGACAGTGCGCTGATAAGCCGGTGCCATCTGCTGCGTCAGCGCAGTACGTGCCTCTTCACGCAGTTCGTCGGCGCGTTCATCACTTATCGCCCCGGCTTCAACCAGTTCGGCCAGCCGTTCCTGCGTGCCAGTCCACAATGCTGATGGTTCGCCATCGTCAAACGGCGCACCGTTGATAAGGGCCTGCGATTCCTCGATCACGGCATCATAGGAGAAGCGCGGCGGGCGCACGCCTGCCTCGGCATTTGCCTGCGCCCGTGTCAGCAATTGATCCATTGCCGTGCCAAGCGCGCCAAGCCGCGCGATGAACGCAACCATGTCACTTTCATCTTCGACTGTATGCTGACTGAGAATGAAGCTGGGCAACCCTGATTGCGCGCTGCCCATCTGATGCAGGATATACTGCTGGTCCATGAACTCGCCCGCACGCGATGCCATTTCCACCCGGTAGCGGAACACGTCAAAGGATACCTGCGCGTCCGGCGTCAGTTCGTCATAGTCGAAATTGGCTTCCATTTCGTCCAGGGCCTGCTCGCCCCAGGCAATTTGCTCTTCGGCGGCGGCAAGGCTGAAATCGTCGAGCTTGTCATAATCGGTCTTGATGCCGAGCGAGGTCTGCAACATCGGGCTGAATGCCAGCATCTCCTCAAACTTGTCATCAAACCAACCATTAAGGCATTCAGTCTGCGTAGTCGCGCAGGCGATTGTTGCGACGGCGCTGGATTGCCCGCAACCCGTAACGGCAACAGAGGCAAGAAGAAGTACGGCAAGTCTTTTCATGGCGGATGATGTCCTTGAGGCAAAGCGATCCCGCACGGACCATGCCGGTGTGATGCGCAAAAGAAAAGGCCTGCCATGCTCCCTCGCTGAACGCCGCTCCAGCGTTGGGCCGCAGCTTTGCTACCAGTTGAACGCGACCGAGACTGATGCCGGTGAAGCCGTTGCCACAGGAAGGGCACCGCCGGGATCTTGCGCCGCGGCCCGCTCAAGCTGGGCATAGGCTTGCAGCAGGCTGCCGGGCACGCTGATCGCTGCGCGCGCTTCTGCCTGCTTTTCGGCGGTGTCATCGGCGAAGAGCTTTTCCGGTGCCTTGGCATCCCGGCGCGCGGCCAGTTCCATCGCGCCCAGCATGGCGCTGTCCGGTGCAATGCGGAAGTGCGGCAGGATCGCTGTGGTCATGGCACTGGGCAGATGCGTGTAATTGAGGAACAATCCGTTCGGGTCGCCCCGGCCCGCCAATGCCGCCCGGCAAACATGCTCTGTCACCCATGCGGGATAGGCGTCCGCAGCAACCCTGTCGCCATCGTGGATGCCGAGCGAATCAAGTGGGTGGAAGCCTTGCTGCACATGCAGCCCCGGAAGGCGGCGATGCGAGACGAGAACTTCACCCGGATCGCGGTAAAGGAACACCCACGGCACATGCGGGAACACGCGGCGGAGCATCGGCAGGGCGAGGCTGTGCAAAGCATCGAGCTTGATGAAGCCGCGCCGGTTTGTGCCTTCGCGGTAGCGCATCAGGGCTGCCGCTGCGGCGTGGACCATGTGTTCCGGCACCGCGCCAACGGATGCCAGCTGCACGATATTGTCGAACAACGGTGCTTCGGACACCACCACATGATCGAGCGAGGCAGAGAGCATCTGCGATACCAGCGTCGAACCGCACCGCGACATGTGGAAGATCAGTCCATCGGGCGGCGGTGCCGAGGCGAAGCGGTCCAACGCGGTGAGCGGCGTGGTGCAGCGCAGGAGGGCATTGATCGGCAGCAGGTCTGCGCGCTCGGTTGATCGGTAGTAGAACGGCTTTTGCAGCCCATCTGCCCCCAGCCAGAGCCATTCGAGCGCCAGTTCGCCGTCCATCAGGATGACGCCGACGGGCAGGAAATCTGCCGGAGGAATGTCTTGTAAAATGAGGTGCGGAGGCGGCATCCCAGGACCGCGAATGACAGGTTCCAGTGCTCCAGCCAGTTGGTCAGGCGTGCCATCAGCATATGTTCTGCACAGCCACAGCGCGGCTGCGAGCGGGTCCTCAAAGGTGCCCAATTGCTGGCGCATTTCTGGATCGCCCATCAGGCTGGCGCGCAATTCTGCGAGCGCTTCTTGTCGCACTACCGAACCTCCATTCGTGTTCTGGACGGTGGCTGGCAAAGGCGCAGGAGGCAAACAAAAAGGCCCGGCGGATCGCTCCGCCGGGCCATTCTTTTGTTTGGTAACGAAGCGCCCGGGCTTAGAAGCCCATGCCGCCGCCCATACCGCCCATGCCGCCCATATCGGGCATGCCGCCACCGGAAGATTTGTCTTCCGGAATTTCGGCAATGGCTGCTTCGGTGGTGATCAGCAGGCCAGCAACAGATGCCGCGTCCTGCAGAGCAATACGAACGACCTTGGTCGGGTCGATCACACCAGCTGCAACGAGGTTTTCGTAAACATCGGTCGCAGCGTTGAAGCCCATGCTTTCATCGCCTTCGCGCAGCAGATTGCCCGAAACCACCGCGCCATCATGGCCGGCATTGGTGGCAATCTGGCGAACGGGTGCGAGGATCGCCTGACGCACGATTTCGATACCGCGGGTCTGGTCATTGTTGTCACCCTTCAGGCCTTCCAGGGCCTTCGTGGCATACAGCAGAGCAGTGCCGCCGCCGGGGACGATACCTTCTTCAACAGCAGCGCGGGTAGCGTGGAGCGCATCATCGACGCGGTCCTTGCGTTCCTTCACTTCAACTTCCGAAGCGCCGCCAACCTTGATCACGGCAACGCCGCCAGCAAGCTTCGCGAGACGTTCCTGCAGCTTTTCCTTGTCGTAGTCGGACGAAGTCGTCTCGATCTGCGCACGGATCTGCTCAACGCGGGCCTTGATGGTTTCCGCATCGCCCGAACCGTCAACAATGGTCGTGTTGTCCTTGTCGATGGTGACGCGCTTTGCTTCACCCAACATGGACAGGCCGACGTTCTCCAGCTTGATGCCGAGGTCTTCGGAAATCATCTCGCCATTGGTCAGGATCGAAATGTCCTGCAGCATCGCCTTGCGGCGATCGCCAAAGCCCGGAGCCTTCACTGCTGCAACCTTCAGGCCGCCGCGCAGCTTGTTGACCACGAGAGTAGCCAGCGCTTCGCCTTCGATGTCTTCTGCAATGATCAGCAGCGGACGACCGGCCTGCACCACAGCTTCCAGAACAGGCAGCATGGCCTGCAGATTGGAAAGCTTCTTTTCGTGGATCAGGATATAGGGATCGTCGAGTTCGACGGTCATCTTTTCCGGATTGGTCACGAAGTATGGTGACAGGTAACCGCGATCGAACTGCATACCTTCAACGGTTTCGAGTTCGAATTCGAGGCCCTTGGATTCGTCAACGGTGATGACGCCTTCCTTGCCGACCTTTTCCATGGCTTCAGCGATCTTCTCGCCGACTTCCTTGTCGCCATTGGCGGAAATGATTCCGACCTGTGCGATTTCGGAAGAGCCGGATACGTCCTTGGAACGGGCCTGCAAGTCAGCAACAACCTTGGTCACAGCGAGGTCGATACCGCGCTTCAGATCCATCGGGTTCATGCCGGCAGCAACCGCAGTCATGCCTTCGCGAACGATGGCCTGAGCAAGCACGGTGGCAGTGGTGGTGCCGTCACCGGCAGCATCATTGGCCTTGCTGGCAACTTCGCGCAGCATCTGTGCGCCCATGTTTTCGAACTTGTCCTTAAGCTCGATATCCTTGGCGACGGTTACGCCGTCCTTGGTGATGCGGGGTGCGCCGAAGCTCTTGTCGAGCACGACATTACGGCCCTTGGGGCCGAGCGTGACCTTTACGGCGTTGGCGAGCGTATCAACGCCCTTGAGGATGCGTTCGCGAGCGTCGCGACCGAACTTTACGTCCTTGGCAGCCATGTTGGTTTCTCCTGAGTTAGATTTCTGTGTTGGAAGCGTTCAAAGGTGACCGGCTCAGCCGATCACCCCCATGATGTCGCTTTCCTTCATGATCAGCAGGTCTTCGCCTGCGATCTTGACTTCGGTGCCGGACCACTTGCCGAAAAGCACGCGGTCGCCTGCCTTTACGTCGAGCGGAGTAACGGTGCCGTCTTCGGCCTTGGAGCCATTGCCAACGGAGACGACTTCGCCTTCGCTTGGCTTTTCCTGGGCGCTATCGGGGATGATGATGCCGCCGGCCGTTTTTTCTTCGGCTTCGATGCGGCGGACCAGCACGCGGTCGTGCAGTGGACGGAATGCCATAATTATGACCTCTTCCTGAGTTGAGTGTTGTGTCAATTGGCACTCTCCGGTTGAGAGTGCCAGCAGCGCGGAAGTGGTGTTGAAGGGCCGTAGAGTCAATGGGGGGAGCGGACAAAAATTTGCCCCGCCTGGTGACTTTGTGTGCGCTCCAGATAATTACGCGGCGCGCGTGGTCAAGCCCAGCTTTTCCCGGTTTTTCCAGCGGTGCAGCAACAGTACAGCGGCAAAGGCCAGCCCGGTCGCCAGCCCGAGCCAGACACCGGTTCCGGCAAGCGGCGTATACAAGCCAAGACCAGCCGCCAGACCGAAGCCCGGCACCCAGTAGGAAAAGATCGCGATCCACATCGGAATGCGCGTATCCTGAAGCCCCCTGAGCGCGCCCGCTGCCACCGCCTGCACCGCGTCTACCAGCTGGAACGCAGCGGCGATCAGGAGAAAGCCTATGGCAAGCGACACAAGCTCTTCATTGGCTGGATCGAAGGGATCAATATAGACGGACAGCAGCGCCTCCGGCGTGAATACCATTGCCGCGCAGGTCAGCACCATGAAGCCCGTGCCCATCGCGACGCTGGTCCATCCGGCACGCGCCATGCCGACCGCGTCGCGCGCGCCGAAGAAATAACCGACCCGGATGGTCGCCGCCTGTCCGACGCCGAACGGCACTTGAAAGGCAAAGGCGGCAAGGTTGAGCGCCAGTGTATGCGCCGCCAGCTCCAGCCCGCCGATGCGGCCCATCAGGAATGCTGCTGCGCCAAACACGCCTGCCTCGGCAATAATGGTGATCGAAATCGGCGTGCCGATCCGCACGATATCCTTGAAGCGCGCCCAGTCCGGCCGCCAGAAGAAACCCATGATGTGATAGCGGTGCAAGCGCGGATCGAAGCGGATGAAGGCCGCATACATCGCCACAATAGCCAGCGATGTGATGAAAGTCGCCACGGCTGCTCCGGGCAAGCCCATTTCGGGCGCGCCCAGATTGCCGAAGATAAAAACCCAATTGCCCAGAGCGTTCACGCCGATACCGATGGCGGTGATCAAGGTGGCGAAAATCGGCCTGCCCAAGGTGGAGACATAGCTGCGCAAGACACCGGCAAGGACCATTGGCGTAACCGACCACAGCATTACGTTCATGTAGGACACGGCGAGCTCGGTGATATGCGCCTCCTGCCCGGTTGTCCTCATCAATGGCCCGGCCAGCGCGCACAGTCCCATTCCGAATATGGAGACTATCAGGCTGAGCCACATGGCCATGCGCATGGCGCGGCGGACCGGACGCAGGGCCGGGCCGCGCGCGCCAAGTTCTGCAGACATGATCGGCGCGACCGCTCCGGTAAGAGCCTGCAGGCTCCAGACGATCAGTCCGAACACTGCGATGGTGAGCGCAGAGGCGGCCAGCTCGTCCGCACCAAGCCGCGCGATGAACATCACGTCGATCGCGTAGGTAAGCATCTGCAGCAAATTGGCGAGCGCCAGCGGCCCGGCAATGCGGAAGCTTTCGCGCGTCTCGGCTTTCCAGCTGGGCGTGGGAGGGTGGGCAATGGGCCGCATAACTTGTGTCGCTGCGATCCTGTGGGGTGTGCAGCCGGTCCGGATAGGCGCAGGGGCAAGCGGCGTGAACCCACTGCGCAGGGGCAGCGGGCGATTGCGCGAATGCTGAGGCTCTGCCGCAACATGATCGGACTGCCACATGAATTCGGCCGCCACAGGATTGCGCAACCACATTTTCTGCATCTCGGTCAGCTTGGCGAAAGCGCAGTGTTGCCAATGCGCTTGCCATGAGAAAGATCATTGCCTTTGCTGCGCTTTGCGCTGTGAGTATCGCCCTGCCTGACGCCGCCCGTGCGCAGGAGGTGTTCGGCGGGGTCTATGCCCACGCCGTTGATACGCCATTTACGCTGGAGACCACCGAAGGCGGCTCTGTCGATATCGCCGCAGGCGTGCGGTTCGGCGGGATCGAGGCGTTGAGCTTCATCGGTTCGCCGGAGCCTTACATTCTCGGCTCCCTCAACACTTCAGGTGACACGTCCTTTGCAGGCGTCGGCGTAGCATGGACCATCGGCAATGGGCCCGTTTACGTGCGCCCCGGCATCGGGATCGTGGTCCATGACGGGCCGGAATTCCGCGTGAACGAAGCATCCGGCTTTCGTACAGACCTTGGCAGCCGCGTGCTGTTCGAGCCAGAAATCGGCGTCGGCTACCGGGTGAGCGAGCGCACTTCTGTAGAAGCGCACTGGATGCACATCAGCCAGGGCCAGATCTTCGACGGGCAGCAAAATCCCGGCATCGACATGATCGGGATGCGGGTGAACTTGAAGCTGTAGGCTCTTTTCCGAAGCAATCCCTGTGCATCCCGTGCGCACTCGCGTAGGTCTTCGATCAGTTAATTGTGGGAGCGCGCGCCGTGAAGCAGATTATCTACTATTCACGCCCGTTCGGTTTCGACCGCGCGATGCTGGCAGGCATTCTGCTGCAGGCGCGTCGTAACAACAAGCGCGATGAAATCACCGGCGCGCTGATCTGCCGTCAGGATATGTATCTGCAGCTGGTCGAAGGACCAGCAGCCGCAATCGATGACTTGTATCTCAATATCACGGCTGATGATCGCCATTGCGAAGGCACACTGGCCTATTCCGCCACTGTCGATCACCGCCTGTTTCCCGATTGGGAAATGCTGGATGACAGTATGCCCGGTGTCACGTTTTCGTGCGAAGGCATTACAGGTAGCGAGATCGGGGATGCTTCCCCTGAGGCTTTGCTCGCGGTGTTCGAACAGATCGCTGCCAAAGCGCGCAATTGACCGAAGCGCTCCGAGGACGATATCTCTCGCGCGATGACCGAGTGGTACCGCAATACTGACTGGAATGAAGAGATCGAGGCGATGTTTTTCGCCAAGCTGGAGAAGGCCCGCTCCCAGCGTGACCAGTATATCGTCCTGCAGGCGCACCACATTTCGCAAAGCCACCCCAAGGTCGCGCTGCGTCTGATCGACCTGTATTTCGACACCCGCACTGACGATTTCGATGATGGCCGCGCGCACCGCGTGGCCGCAGCGGCACAGTTTGCATCCGGCGGATATGTCCAGGCGCTCGATAATTACCTGAAGCTTCTGAAGGGGCAGGAGGCGAATGAGGACATCTATGTCGGATCGCCGCTGGAGTTCGCCTTCCTCACCGCGCGTTTCCGGTCAGATGGTCATTACGATGCGGCGCTGGAACAATTGGCCGGCCTTGAGCAGCCTTCCGAGAAAGAGCCTGAGCCGCGTTTCCGGTACTGTGCAGCAAGCGCGCTGATCACGTCCGAAACGGGCCGCGATCCTGCGAATGCATTGGCGATGGCGCGGTCGGCGCTGGATATGCCGCAGGAGGTGTTGGACGTGTATTCGGATGTCGCCTGGCGGCTGCGCGGAATTACGCGGAGCTGAGTGCTTAGGACCATCTGGAATTTAGAGATCTTTCAACTCGGCCTTAAGGGCACAGAAGAACTTGGTGCCTTGCCGTTCTGGTGCCCTCTTCTTCAGGCCCCACACCTGAATTTGGTTTCCCGCCCCATCACTGCTTTGCTCGTATTGCGACTCAACAAATTTCCCAATTGAATCGTTGGCCTTCAATCACCCGCTGTAGGAAAGCAAAAGGGCGGCACCTTGCGGTACCGCCCTCCTATCCGCAGGCGCTTCAAGACACCCACGACATTTGCTTAAAGGCTAGCCTGAGCAAGCCTTGAATTACTTGAGTTCAACCGTGCCGCCAGCGGCTTCGATCTTGCCCTTGATTTCTTCGGCTTCTGCCTTGTTCACGCCTTCCTTGATGGGCTTAGGCGCGCCTTCGACGAGGCCCTTGGCTTCGGTCAGGCCGAGACCCGTGATCGCACGGACTTCCTTGATGACCTGGATCTTCTTGCCACCGTCGCCGGTGAGAATGACGTCGAATTCGTCCTTCTCTTCAACAGCTTCGCCAGCAGCGGCAGGACCGGCAACAGCAACAGCTGCGGCAGCGGAAACGCCCCATTCTTCTTCGAGGGTCTTGGCAAGCTCTGCAGCTTCCATGACAGTCAGTTTGCTAAGTTCTTCAACAAGCTTGGCGATATCGGCCATGATGCTTTACTCCATTTGGGCGGGACAATTTCGTCCCATATTGTTTCGTTTCGAATTCGAAAAAGCGTCTCTTAAGCCGCGTCTTTTGCTGCAAATGCACCAAATACACGGGCCAGCTTGGCAGCTGGTTCACTGACAACGCGGACGATTTTCGTCGCCGGTGCGTTGACAAGACCAACAATTGTGCCGCGCAGTTCGTCGAGGCTTGGCAGCGAGGCAAGAGCCCGCACGCCAGCTTCGTCGAGTGTCTGCGTGCCCATCGAGCCACCAACGATTTCGAGCTTGTCGTTTGCTTTCGCAAATTCGACAGCAGCCTTGGCAGCTGCGACCGGGTCTTGCGACCAGGCCAGACCGACGGGACCGGTGAGGAATTCCTCGAGGCCCGTGTAATCGGTGTCTTTCAGGGCGAGCTTGGCGAGACGGTTCTTCGCAACCTTGTAAGTCGCACCAACTTCACGCATCTTCCCGCGCAGATCGGTGGACTGGTCCACCGTCAGGCCGAGGTTGCGGGTGACTACCACCACACCAACTTCTTTGAAGACTTCGTTCAGCTGAGCGACCGCTTCGGATTTCTGCGAACGATCCATGCCGTACTCCTTCACTATGATCGCCGAGGCAGATGCCCTGGCGACCGGCTCAAAACCACCACACCGCTCATGCGGCGTGGCTTAGGTCCGTTGATGGGGAAGGAGCATGCGCGAAGCATGTTGAAAGCGGAACGTTAAAGGACCGCAATAAATCTCTGTCCCCGTCTAGGCTGGAAATTAAGACCGGCATATTCCGGTCACCAACTGTCTCGGACGGATAACCGGCAAACAAAGGCCCGCCGGTCAGGGCGGGCCTCTACGGATTTGGGCGGGCGAGTCAAGAGCTATGCTTGGTTCTCGGCCTCAAACCATGTGCCGGGTTGCGGGCGCCGAACGGCGCCCGCGTCCGATCAGATTTCGTCAGCTGCGTCTTCGAGAGCTTCAGCTTCGGCTTCGAGTTCGGCAGCTTCGCCGGTATCGCCAGCTTCTGCGGCCATGTCGGACTGGGCATCAAGAACGTCGGACTGTTCGTCCATTACTTCAGCCTGTGCTTCGGTAACATCGTCCATTTCTTCGCCAACTTCTTCCGCGGGTCCGTCACAGGCGGTAAGTGCGAAAGCGAAAGGTGCTGCGACCAGCATAATTTTTTTCATTATAGCGTCCCTTGATTGATAAACTTCATATGTGAAGCGGCAGCCGCTATAGGCGAACTGCCGCCGCACGCAAGTTTGGTCACCTGGCATCATAGCCCAGCAGATCGCCCGGCTGACAGCCAAGCTCCCGGCAAATGGCCTCTAGCGTGGAGAAGCGGATCGCCTTTGCCTTGCCGGTTTTCAGGATGGAAAGATTGGCAAGGGTGAGGCCGACGCGCTCTGCCAATTCGGTCAAAGTCATGCGGCGTTCGTGCAGCAGATCATCCAGTTTCACCACGATATTGGTTCCTTCTGTATCGTTACCCATCAGACGGTCCCTTCCAGATCTTCGCGCATTGCAGCGCCGATACGGAACACCCGGGCAAGGATGAACAGGACGATCACCATCAGGATGCCGGACAGGTCCAGCCCCGCATCAACGGTGATATTGGCGTTGTCCACCTGGTCTGCCCATTTGGAAAGGAACAGGGCGAGGCCGATTGCGGGTACCGTCAGCAAATGTACGCTGAGCAGCAGCCAGGCCATCAGGTTGAGCCGGTTGGCGTTTTCCGGCAGGAATGGGTCACCGTCACCGACTGTGTTGATGATGCGGCGCAGCCGGTCGAAGAAGAAATACAAAGCTGCGACAATGGCCAGGCCGACAAGCATGATGCCTGCCAGAGCCAGGCCGGGCAATGCGCCTACATCGTCGCCGAATTCGGCCGCAGCTTCGGCAGCTATTTCTCCGCTGAAGATCAGCAGTGCACCGGCAGCAATCACCAGAGCGACTGCGGCTATGGCCATGACGACCTGCATGAAAATCGCGAGCGCTTTTCCGACGAGGAGAAGCAGATCGTTGGGGCGGCTTGAAATGGTCATATCGGATACTCCGGGCAAAGGGGCCGATCAGGCCAGCAATGGTGCAGCGGCGATGGCCATCTGCCGTTGATCAGGCACCTGTGTGATTGCCGTAAGGCTGCTGGCAGTGATGACAACGGCAACGAGCGCGGCGAAAGTGTTGGAAGCGAAACGGGTCATTTATCGATCTCCTTGAATGGGGTTATTGAAATTCGATATGTCCGAGTCGCTTCTTATTGTCAATCAATAATATTGAAAAACAATATGTCGCTTATCGTTTCACGCTGAGTATGGGGCGGGAAAGGGTGACAAAGGTTACACCCTGTCACCCCGATCCGGAGCGCAAAACACCAGTATTTGTGCGGCTTTGCGGCGGATACGGACAGGGTGACACTTTGCTGCAGAAAAACGCGCAACGCGGCTGCACGCGAATGCGTAGGGAGCGAGGATGAGAAAGAGCCTGTATTTCCTGCAACGGGAGTAGACAGGCCCTAAACGCTCTGATTCGGCGTAGGAAAGCGCGCCCGGGCGCGGCGCGCTAGTCTTCCCGCCAGAAGGCCTCGAAAGCGTGGTGTGTGACCTGCTTTTCCGGCGGCGGCGGCGTCATGTAATCGCCGTAGAGCTTGCTCAGGATGCGATCATAGTCCCGCGGCGCGGGGATCTTGCGACCTTCGAATTCGACATCGACCAGCTCCTCAAAGTGGCGTGCATCGACAATCTCGCGTTTGCCGTAAGGTCCTAGGATGCTGGCAGCGCGCACATTGTGCTGTGCGTTCATGCTGCGCGCCAATCCATTGATTTGTCTGGCAAGCAACGTAACCGGGAACAGGAACAGGGCTGCCTTTCCGGCAGACAGCACGGCATTCTTGTGCAAGGCCCGAGAGGAGGACAGGCTGACGACCTTGAACGCCTGCGCGCGTTGCAGCAATTGTATCGCGGCCATCTTCATGCGGCCCGAAAAGCTGTTCTCGTCAATCAGATCGATGGGAAATATGTCGACATTGACGCCCAGACCCTGCGCATGAAAATCAATGCCCTCTTTAACCACGGTCCGGGTGTCGCACAGCTTCACGAATGCGTATGGGCTGCCGTGCCCGCTCTCCGGAGTAATCAGGCGAAGACCGTGCTGTTCCCAGTTGACGGTTTGCAACGCGTCAAAACTTTCGCGCGGCATGGCAACGTCGATATCGTCGTCCCAGGGTATCATGCCCTTGTGCCGGATCGCGCCGATCAGGGTTCCGTAATACAGAAAGAATGTCAGGTCTTCACGCTTGCTGACGCTGGCCAGCCTATCAAGGACGTCCAGCTGCACCGATCGCAATTCTTCGGGGCTCAGCCGTTTCATCTCCGCTGTCAGGAAATCGGCGAAAGAACGAACCGCGCGACATGCGCGTCGTCATCCCGAAACTTGGCGTAACCGAAACCTTCGGCGTGATATTCGGCAGTGTAGCCCGCAAGGTTTGCGCGCCGCAAAAATCCCAGCGGCTCTACGAAACGGCGAAAATGCGTCGCTGTGACCTTGCTCAGATCCTGATCCCGATTGGTGCGGAATTCGACCGCAATGGCACCGGATGCGCCGCAAATCGCATTTGCCAAATCAAAGAAGCGGGCTTCCTGTTCTTCGGTTATCGCGTGCAGGAAGAAACGTGCATACAAGACAACCAGACGCCCGCCGGCAGCTTCATTGATCGTTGCGCTGAGATGTTCGTCTGCCAGATCTGCGCAGATGAAGTCGATGTTTTCCTTGTTGCCGATGTGGCTCTTGCAATCAGCGATCGCAGATTCGGACCCATCGACACCAATTACCCGGAAGCCGCAATTGGCAAAAAAGTGGGAATCACGGCCATTTCCGCAGCCCACATCGACGATGAGGGGGTCGCTTGCGCCAAGTTCGGTCGCAAGAAATGCTGCGAATTGGGAGGGCACGCGCGGCGCGGCGCGGTCGGCAGCATCTGCGTAGTACGTATTCCAGTAATTATCACTCATGTCGCAAGACGGGCCTCATTCCTTATGAAGATCAAGCAGCTAAACGCGCGGAGAGTTCCGCGCAAGTGCGATAGTTTTGGCGCGCAAGTGCGACTGTATTGGCTGCCGCGTGGACCGGGATAGAATCACGCACGGCCCGCAATCGCGGATTTGGCGTGCCGAGCGATTGGCCCCAAAGATCAGCGCACCCGGGGTCAATTGGCAGGTTTCGCCCCATTGACCCTCGGTGCGCTCCTGCCTATATGGATCGCATCGCCGAAGAGCTTCGAGCAAGGTGTGCCTTACGCGGGGGTGCACCATAGGACGGAAGTTTCGGCATCTGCGTGAGACAAACGAATCAAGGCTGCGAAGGCGGTGCCGAAGGGCGCGCGCCCTCTTGCGGCCTTTATTGCGTACACATCTCACGCTGGATTTCCCGCTCCAACACATTCCCAGGCACCGGCAACGCGCCGGCGCTCACACGCGAAGAAGAGGCAACGGCCCTATTATGGCGACGAAAGCTAAGGCTCCCGAACAAACCGGCGGCAAGTCCAAGCGGATCCGCAAGATCTTTGGTGACATCCACGAAGCCGTGCAGATGCCCAATCTGATCGAGGTTCAGCGCGAAAGCTATGAGCAGTTCCTGCGCTCCGATCCGTCGATCGATTATGTCTCCGGTCTCGAAAAGACGCTGCGCAGCGTCTTCCCGATCCGCGATTTCGCCGGGACTGCCGAACTCGACTTCGTCAATTATGAACTTGAGCCGCCGAAGTACGACACCACAGAGTGCCGTATGCGCGGTATCACTTACGCAGCTCCCATGAAGGTGACGCTGCGCCTGATCGTGTTCGAAGTCGATCAGGAAACCGAAACCCGTTCCGTGCTCGATATCAAGGAGCAGGACGTTTACATGGGCGACATGCCCCTGATGACGGGCAACGGCACGTTCATCATCAACGGCACGGAACGTGTGATCGTTTCGCAAATGCACCGTTCGCCCGGTGTGCTGTTCGATCATGACCGCGGCAAGACGCACTCCAGCGGCAAGTTCCTGTTTGCTGCCCGCGTCATTCCGTACCGCGGTTCGTGGCTCGATTTCGAATTCGATGCCAAGGATGTCGTGAACGTACGTATCGACCGCAAGCGCAAGCTGCCTGTTACCGCGTTGCTGTTCGCGCTCGGCCTTGATGCAGAAGGCATTCTTGATCACTTCTACGACAAGGTTACCTGGAAGCGTTCGTCCGGCAAGGCTGGTGAAGGCTGGCAGATTCCTTTCGTGGCTGAGCAATGGCGCGGTTCCAAGCCGTCCTTCGCTCTGGTTGATGCGAAAACCGGCGAGGAAGTGTTCCCGTCCGGCCAGAAGGTCAGCCCCCGGGCTGCCAACAAGGCGGAGAAGGATGGTCTGAAGACCCTGCTGATCCCGACCGAGGAAATTTTCGGCCGTTATTCCTGCGTCGATCTGATCGACGAGAAGACGGGCCGCATCTACATCGAAGCCGGTGAAGAAGTGTCGCCGGAAAATCTCGAGATGCTCGATGCTGCGGGGATCGACCAGCTCGATCTGCTGGATATCGATCACGTCAACACCGGCCCGTGGATGCGCAATACGCTCGACGTGGACAAGGCTGAAAACCGTGAGGAAGGCCTTGAGGCGATCTACAAGGTCATGCGTCCGGGTGAGCCGCCAACCAAGGAAACCGCTGAAGCTCTGTTCGAAGGCTTGTTCTTCGATCCGGAGCGTTACGACCTTTCCGCTGTTGGCCGCGTAAAACTGAACATGCGTCTTGAACTGGACGCCGAAGACACTGTCACCACATTGCGCAAGGAAGATATCCTCGCTGTGGTGAAGGAACTTGTCGACCTGAAGGACGGCAAGGGCGACGTTGACGATATCGACAATCTCGGCAACCGCCGTGTGCGTTCTGTGGGTGAGCTGCTGGAAAACCAGTACCGTGTCGGCCTGCTGCGCATGGAGCGCGCCGTTAAGGAACGCATGTCCAGCGTGGACGTGTCGACCGTGATGCCGAACGATCTGATCAACGCGAAGCCCGCCGTGGCTGCCGTGCGCGAATTCTTCGGTTCTTCGCAGCTGTCGCAGTTCATGGATCAGACCAACCCGCTGTCCGAAGTGACCCATAAGCGCCGCGTTTCGGCGTTGGGCCCTGGCGGTCTGACGCGTGAACGTGCCGGCTTTGAAGTCCGCGACGTTCATCCGACCCACTATGGCCGGATCTGCCCGATTGAAACGCCGGAAGGCCCGAACATCGGTCTGATCAACTCGCTCAGCACCTTTGCCCGCGTCAACAAGTACGGTTTTATCGAAACACCGTATCGCAGTGTGAAGGACGGCGTTGTCTCCACCGAGGTGAACTACCTTTCCGCAATGGAAGAGCAGAAGCACACGGTCGCGCAGGCATCGGCTGCTACTGATGAAAACGGCAAGTTCATCGAAGAACTCGTCTCGGCCCGCCAGAGCGGCGAATTCGTGATGAGCCCGAATGAACAGGTCACGCTGATGGACGTTTCGCCCAAGCAGCTGGTTTCGGTCGCCGCATCGCTTATTCCGTTCCTGGAAAACGATGACGCCAACCGCGCGCTGATGGGATCGAACATGCAGCGCCAGGCTGTGCCGCTGGTTCAGGCCGAAGCGCCTTGGGTCGGCACCGGCATGGAAGAAACCGTGGCGCGCGATTCCGGCGCTGCGATTGGCGCAACCCGCGGCGGCGTGGTCGATCAGGTGGATGCCACCCGTATCGTTATCCGCGCCTCTGGCGAAGTGGATGCCACCAACCCCGGCGTCGACATTTACAGCCTGCAAAAATTCCAGCGGAGCAACCAGAACACCTGCGTAAACCAGCGTCCGCTGGTGAAGGTCGGTGATGTGGTTGCGCAGGGCGATATCATTGCCGACGGTCCTTCGACCGATCTGGGTGAGCTGGCACTGGGCCGTAACAGCCTCGTCGCCTTCATGCCGTGGAATGGTTACAACTACGAAGACAGTATCCTGATCTCCGAACGCATTGTGAAAGACGACGTCTTCACCTCGATCCACATCGAGGAATTCGAAGTCATGGCCCGCGATACGAAGCTTGGTCCGGAAGATATTACCCGCGACATTCCCAACGTCGGCGAGGAAGCCCTGCGCAACCTCGACGAAGCGGGCATCGTCTATATCGGTGCAGAGGTGCATCCGGGCGATATTCTGGCGGGCAAGATCACGCCCAAGGGCGAAAGCCCGATGACGCCGGAAGAAAAGCTTCTGCGCGCCATCTTCGGTGAAAAGGCCAGCGACGTGCGCGACACCTCGCTCCGTCTGCCACCGGGCGTTGCCGGAACTGTTGTGGAAGTTCGCGTCTTCAACCGTCATGGTATCGAGATCGACGATCGTACCCGTGCCATCCAGAACGAGGAAATCGAACGCCTCAAGAAGGATAGCGAAGACGAACGCAACATCCTGAACCGTGCAACCTACAACCGTCTGCGCGACATGCTTGACGGCCAGACCGCTTCTGCTGCGCCCAAGGGCGTGAAGAAGGGCATTGTCATCGACGGCAGTGTGCTGGACGAAGTAGACCGCCACGAATGGTTCAAGTTCGCCGTTGCCGATGACAACATGCAGGCCCAGCTCGAAGCTGTGAAGGGCCAGTATGACGAGGCGCAAAAGGCCATCAAGGACAAGTACGACGACCGTAAGGAAAAGCTGGAGCGCGGCGATGAGCTGGCTCCGGGCGTCCTGAAGATGGTCAAAGTCTTCGTCGCGGTGAAGCGCAAGCTGCAGCCGGGTGACAAGATGGCGGGCCGTCATGGTAACAAGGGTGTGATTTCGCGCATCCTGCCAGCCGAAGACATGCCGTTTATGGAAGACGGTACGCCGGTCGATATCGTGTTGAACCCGCTGGGTGTGCCTTCGCGCATGAACGTCGGGCAGATCTTCGAGACGCACCTCGGCTTCGCGGCTCGCGGTCTGGGTATGCAGATTGCGGAGCAGCTGAACGAATGGCGCGAAGCCAATCCCGATGCTGCCAGCGACTATTCGGCAATCAAGCCTCCGGAAGCCGTCGTTGCCAAGCTGAAGGATGTGTACGGCGAGCAGTATCATGCTGACATCGACAGCCGCACGACCGAAGAAATTGTCGAGCTGGCGCACAACGTTCGCAATGGCGTGCCGATGGGCACTCCGGTGTTCGATGGTGCCAACGAAGGCGATGTCACGGATATGCTGCTGAAGGCGGGCTATGCCTCATCCGGCCAGTCCACCCTGTATGATGGCCGCACCGGGGAAGCTTTCGACCGTAAGGTTACAGTCGGCGTGATCTATATGCTCAAACTGCACCACCTTGTGGACGACAAGATTCACGCGCGTTCCATCGGCCCCTACAGCCTCGTCACCCAGCAGCCGCTGGGCGGTAAGGCGCAGTTCGGCGGACAGCGTTTCGGCGAAATGGAAGTCTGGGCACTGCAGGCATACGGCGCGGCTTACACCTTGCAGGAAATGCTGACGGTGAAATCCGATGACGTGATCGGCCGTACCAAGGTCTACGAAGCGATCGTCAAGGGTGACGACACCTTCGAAGCGGGCATTCCGGAAAGCTTCAACGTGCTCGTCAAGGAAATGCGCTCGCTGGGCCTCAATGTCGAACTCACCAGCCTAACGGATGGCGATGACGACGAAGGCTTTAGCCAGATCGCTGCTGAATAACAGGGGTCGGCGGCCCCAAGCTCGAAACGGCCGGGCCGCCTCCCCTCCAACCCCTGTTAATCCCCTCAAGGGAATGTGAAAAATGAACGAACTGACCAAATTCACCAACCAGCTCTCCAAGCCGGAAACCTTCGACCAGATCCAGATCGGTCTGGCTTCGCCAGAGCGTATCCGCAGCTGGTCCTTCGGCGAAATCAAGAAGCCGGAAACCATCAACTACCGTACGTTCAAGCCTGAGCGTGACGGTTTGTTCTGTGCCCGCATCTTCGGTCCTGTGAAGGATTACGAATGCCTGTGCGGCAAGTACAAGCGCATGAAGTACAAGGGCGTCGTCTGCGAAAAGTGCGGCGTTGAAGTCACCGTCACCAAGGTGCGCCGCGAGCGTATGGGCCATATCGAACTGGCCGCGCCGGTTGCGCATATCTGGTTCCTGAAGTCGCTGCCAAGCCGCATCGGCCTGCTGCTCGACATGCAGCTGAAGCAGCTTGAGCGTGTGCTGTATTTCGAAAGCTACATCGTCACCGAACCCGGCCTGACGCCGCTGGAAAAATTCCAGCTGCTGACCGAAGACGAACTGCTCGATGCGCAGGATGAATACGGTGAAGATGCCTTCACTGCCAGCATCGGTGCCGAAGCGGTAAAGGTCATGCTGATGGACCTCGACCTGGAACAGGAAAAGGCCGATCTTCTGCATGAGCTGGAAGTCACCAAGTCCAAGCTGAAGCCAGCGAAGATCATCAAGCGTCTGAAGGTCGTCGAAAGCTTCATCGATTCGGGCAATCGCCCTGAATGGATGATCCTTGAAGTCGTGCCGGTCATCCCGCCGGAACTGCGCCCGCTGGTGCCGCTGGATGGTGGCCGTTTCGCGACGTCCGATCTCAACGATCTGTATCGCCGCGTGATCAACCGTAACAACCGCCTGAAGCGCCTGATGGAACTTCGCGCGCCGGACATCATCGTGCGTAACGAAAAGCGCATGTTGCAGGAATCGGTCGACGCATTGTTCGACAACGGCCGCCGTGGCCGCGTGATCACGGGTGCCAACAAGCGTCCGCTGAAATCGCTCAGCGACATGCTCAAGGGCAAGCAGGGCCGCTTCCGTCAGAACCTTCTGGGTAAGCGCGTCGATTATTCGGGCCGTTCGGTCATCGTGACCGGCCCCGAACTGAAGCTGCACCAGTGCGGCCTGCCGAAGAAGATGGCCTTGGAACTGTTCAAGCCGTTCATCTACGCACGTCTTGATGCAAAGGGTCTTTCGATGACCCTGAAGCAGGCGAAGAAGTGGGTCGAAAAAGAGCGTAAGGAAGTGTGGGACATCCTTGATGAGGTGATCCGCGAACATCCTGTGATGCTCAACCGCGCCCCAACGCTTCACCGTCTTGGCATCCAGGCGTTCGAGCCTGTGCTGATCGAAGGCAAGGCCATCCAGCTTCACCCGCTGGTATGTTCGGCATTCAACGCCGACTTCGACGGTGACCAGATGGCCGTCCACGTACCGCTTTCGCTGGAAGCCCAGCTGGAAGCACGCGTGCTGATGATGTCGACCAACAACATCCTCTCGCCTGCAAACGGCAAGCCGATCATCGTGCCTTCGCAGGATATGGTCCTCGGACTGTACTATCTTTCGATGGACCGCGAAGGCGAGCCAGGCGAAGGCAAGATCCTTGGCGACATCAACGAAGTGCATCAGGCACTGCACGTTGGTGCGGTGACCTATCACTCCAAGATCACCACTCGCGTTCCGCAAACGGACGAGGCTGGCAAAACCTACATGCAGCGCGTGAATACCACACCGGGCCGCATGCTGATCGCTGAATGCCTGCCGAAAAACCACAAGGTGCCCTTCGAGTTCGTCAACAAGCTGTTGACCAAGAAGGACATCGAGAACGTGATCGATCAGGTCTATCGTCACACCGGTCAGAAAGACACGGTGCTGTTCGCCGATGCCATCATGACGCTGGGCTTCCGCCACGCGTTCAAGGCGGGCATCAGCTTCGGCAAGGACGATATGATCATTCCGGACAGCAAGGACGGCATGATCGATGAAACCAAGGCGCTGGTTGCCGATTACGAGCAGCAGTACCAGGACGGCTTCATCACCCAGCAGGAAAAGTACAACAAGGTGATCGACGCCTGGAGCCGTTGTGGTGACCAGGTTGCGGCCGCCATGATGGAAGAGATCAAGGCCACGCCCAAGGATGAAAACGGGCGCGAGGCACAGATCAACTCGATCTACATGATGAGCCATTCGGGCGCGCGTGGTTCCCCCGCGCAGATGAAGCAGCTTGCCGGTATGCGCGGTCTGATGGCCAAGCCTTCGGGCGAGATCATCGAAACGCCGATCATCTCGAACTTCAAGGAAGGTCTGACCGTTCTTGAATACTTCAACTCCACCCACGGCGCCCGCAAGGGTCTCGCGGATACGGCGCTGAAGACGGCAAACTCGGGTTACCTGACGCGCCGCCTGGTCGACGTGTCGCAGGACTGCGTCATCGTGCAGGAAAACTGCAAGACCGATAACGCGCTGGAAATGCGTGCCATCGTGCAGGGCGGCTCCGTGATCGCCTCCATCGGTGAACGTATTTTGGGTCGGACCCTGGCAGAAGACATCGTGAATGCTGCAACGGGCGAAGTTATCGTCAAGGCCGGCACTCTGGTGGACGAGCCTATGGTTACGCTGATCGAGGAGGCCGAAACACAGGTCGCCAAGATCCGCTCGCCACTGGTTTGCGAAGCCGAGCAGGGCGTTTGCGCGACTTGCTATGGCCGTGATCTTGCTCGCGGTACGCCGGTCAACATCGGTGAAGCTGTCGGCGTTATCGCTGCGCAGTCCATCGGTGAGCCGGGTACGCAGCTGACGATGCGGACGTTCCACATCGGCGGTGCGGCGCAGGTCAACGAAACCAGCCACCTTGAATCCATCTCCGACGGTAAGGTCGTTTATCGCGACATGCCGAGCATCAAGGACAAGAAGGGCCGCCGCCTGTCACTCGCCCGCAATGGCGAAATGGTCGTGGTCGATGCGGAGGGCCGCGAACGTGCGATCCACCGCGTGCCTTACGGTACCGTGCTGATGTTCGAAGACGGTGCAAAGGTGAAGGAAGGCGATCGCCTTGCTGAATGGGATCCGTTCACCCTGCCGATCATCACCGAACAGGCAGGTGTCGTGCGCTATCTGGATCTTGTCGAAGGCAAGACGCTGGAAGAGCAGATGGATGATGCCACCGGTATCGCTCAGCGCGTGGTGACAGAATTGCGCACCACGGGCCGCGCCAATAAGGAAGATCTGCGTCCGCGCCTGACTCTGCTGAGTGAGGACGATGCAGCCGGAAAGGGCAAGACCAAGAAGGAAGAGGAAACCGAAGCACAGCGTTATATGCTGGCTCCGGGTACCACGCTTTCGGTCGAGGACGGTCAGGAAGTGCAGGCAGGTGACATCCTCGCCCGTGCTTCGCGTGAAGCATCGAAAACGCGCGACATCACCGGTGGTCTGCCGCGTGTTGCCGAGCTGTTCGAAGCGCGCATCCCGAAGGACGCCGCGGTTATTGCCAAGATCAGTGGCCGGATGGAATTCATCCGTGACTACAAGGCAAAGCGCAAAATCGCGATTGTGCCGGAGGAAGGCGAACCAGTCGAATATCTGGTCCCCAAGACCAAGGTCATCGACGTGCAGGAAGGCGATTTCGTCAAGAAGGGCGATACGCTCATCTCCGGCTCGCCTAATCCGCATGACATTCTTGAAGTTCTGGGGATTGAGGCGCTGGCCGAATATCTCTGCACTGAAATTCAGGAAGTCTACAGGCTGCAAGGCGTGCGCATCAACGACAAGCACATCGAGGTGATTGTTCGCCAGATGCTGCAGAAGGTTGAAATCACCGATGGCGGCGACACCACGCTGCTGCCGGGTGAGCATGTCGACGAAGACGAAATGAACGAAGCCAATGCCAAGCTGACCCGCAGCAAGAAGCCTGCCACTGGCAAGCCGATCCTGCTGGGTATTACCAAGGCCAGCTTGCAGACGCGTTCGTTCATCTCTGCCGCTTCGTTCCAGGAAACCACGCGCGTGCTGACGCAGGCCGCGGTTGAAGGAAAGAAGGACACGCTCGTCGGTCTCAAGGAGAACGTGATCGTGGGCCGCCTGATCCCGGCTGGTACGGGTGCCGGCATGAACCGTATGCGCGTGACCGCCAATTCACGCGATGCGGCGATCCGGGCTCAGTACAAGAAGGCTGCAGACGCACTGGTCGCTGCCGAAGAAGCCGAAGCTGCTGAAAAGGTTGCTGCACAGGAAGCTGCGATCATCGCCGCTGACTCCGCAGCAGAGCAGCACGAAGCTGAACTGGCACAGGGTGCAGAAGCTGCCATCGGTGACGATCCATTGGCCGCTGTCGAGGGCGAAACCCATGGCACGGACGCGGACGCCGGCGATTACCTGCGCGAAGACGAAGGCACTGAGCCGGAAGCCATCGTGAAGGAAGAGCAGGCTGAAGAGGCCCCTGCTGAAGAAAAGCCCGAGGACGGCGACGCGTAAGCCGCCGTTCATCGCAAAACATTGAAAAGGCCCCGGAAGTTACCGCTTCCGGGGCTTTTTTCGTGCGCGCGGCTTCGTTTGTTTTGGAAGGGTTGTCTCCATGAAGTTTGCTTTTGCTCTGGTCACGATCATGCCGCTGGCGTCGCTCATACTTGCCTGCTCACCCGCGCCCGGTCCTCAGCAACGCTCCGTTGAAGAGGTTATCGCCGCACGCTCTATCGAGGGAGAATATGTCGTCACCTTCGTCAACGAAGCGGTGCCGCTCATCAACATCGAAGACCATGAGCCCACAATCACCATCGATGCCGAGCGGATCCATTTTCAGTCGCAATGTATCTATCATGATTGGGCATACGAACGCGACGCAGAGCGCCTGCAAACACGCCCGTGGACATATCCCGAAAGTGGCGGGGTAGTGGGCATGTGCGCCCGTGGTCTGAGCGCAGGAGAAACAGCGATCATCGAAGCCGTCGGCGGGGCCGACACAATCCGGTTCGTCCCGCGCGGGCTTTGGCTGACTGGTGATGGCGGCACCTTGCAGATGCGTTTTGTGCCCAGCGACGATCAGCTTGCGGCCCGCGACGTCGATCTGACGGGATCGTGGAACGCGCAGGCCCTGGACGGCAGCGATCTCCCTGTCGGAATTGATCTGGAGGCCAGCTTTGATGCGATCTGGTGGGAGCCCGGATGTGCGGGTCAGGGCATATCCTATACCATTCAGGGGGAGCGCTTTTCTGCGCCTGAGCCCGGCAATCCCGGGATGGTCTGCGATATCGGCTTTCCGCCCGAACTTACCGCAATCTGGTCCGCCATGAGTGAGGCAGACACGATTGAGCAGACAGTAAACAATGGCGTGCTGATATCGGGCAATGGACGCAGCGTGTTGTTGGCACCTAACAGGGGAGAGGCCAGGTGAGGATCGTTCTGCCTGCCGCCGCCACTTTGCTTCTGACGCTTTCTGCCTGTAGCCAGAACGCGCCAGATACCTCGGCCCCTTCCGATGGGCCGCAGCCGGGCGATGCCACGGCTCCCGCAAATGCCTCCGCCGGAGAGGAACCCGCAGGCCAGCCCGGGACCGACCTGCCATCAAATATTACGCCGCCCAATCTGCTGCCGCCAATAGCCTTGCCGGTCGAAAGCATCGCCGGTCGATGGCGCCTATCCAGCATCGACGGCGAAACTGTGCCCGCGGCGGCACGGACGATCTTCGATATTGGCTGTGACCGCGTGGAATTCGGCAATTGCCAGCTTGTTGCATGGAATTACCAGTTGGCGTACGGCGATCTCACCCTGTCGCGAACCGAGGCGATTACGATCGATATTGCGCCAAAGCCCCTGCCATGTGCGGCGCCCTTTCCCCCACCAGTCGCGCGCGCGGTAGGCATTCTTGATAATGCGCGCCGCGTAAACCGTGCAGGAAATGGCAGCATCACCATTTCGAGCGAATCGGGGCGCATGATGCTGGAGCCGGTGTCGTGAAAGCCGTTCCGGTTCTTGCGATTACGGCCCTGCTCCTGGCGTGCTCTCAGCAGCCCGCCGCAACTGGCAGCGATAAGGCCAAGGCTGCCCGCTCTCCCGCTCCCGCTCCGGCCACTCTTGCAGGCGAATGGCGCGTTGCGGGCATCGATGGGGAGCCGCTGGACGAACCTTATGGGATTGCGTTGACGGCAGATGCGCAGGAAATCTGGTGGGAGCCGCGCTGTGCCGGGATGGTCCTCAGCTACTCGATTGACGGCAACGTCCTGATGACCGGCCCCCGCAGCAGCACGCCGCCTGCCCCGACCTCCACACCGGCACCAGTATGTCTGGTCGGGCATCCTGCGCGCCTGAAGGACGTAAGCCAGGCTCTCCAACTTGCTGAGCGGATTGAAATGACACCCGCCAATGGCGTGCTCATCAGCGGCGGCGGACACTCACTCACGCTGTTTTCGCAATAGAGCGGCGAAGCCTTACTCCACCGCGCCTTCAAACGGCACTGACGGACCTACCACCAACCGCGAAAAGCTGACCTGCGTATAATCGCCATTGGTGCGGTCGACTTGCCAGTCGCCGGTGCCAGCGCAGCCTGCGTACCAGAAGCCATCCTGAGTACGGGTGGAGCACTGGTTGTACGCGCCCGCCTTGAAATACAGCGAATCGCCGCCGTAGCTTTGCGCATTATCGAGCTCATCCACGCCCTGCACCAGGCTGACAGCATGGCCGACTGTACCCAGCCGTTCGTTGGTGAAGGTGACGTACATCGTGTTGTTGTGGACGTTGATTTCGTAAGTGAAGTCTTCGCCGAGCGCGATGCCGTTTTCGCCCGGATCTTCCGCGTTGTCCCACAGATTGCCGAACACCGGCACGGCGATATCACTGCGGTCCGGATTGTCGCGCGCCAGATTGCGCTCATAAGTCCAGAAGACCGACCCTGTCTCGTGACCGGGCCACTTCTTGTAATAGATCTTGATCGGTTCGTTACCGAAGCCAAAGCCGCTGCTGGTATCGTCATAACCAACCGAGTGGATTTGCCCGACCACCACCGAATAGGCTGGATTGCGATCAGGATGCATGGCGTTCACCGCCACATGGTCGACCCGCAGCGTTGCCTGCATCCGGCCACCAATGGACCCATACTGATCCGAATCGCGCCGGGCGCGCACCGCAAAATTGTTGCCCGGTGCATGCGTGCCGATGCGGGTGTTGGAGCCGCGCAGCATTTGCCGCAATTCGCTGCGGGTGTTGGAAGAATTTGCGGTGGTTATCGCGCGATTTGGTGCGGTGAAGACCATGCGGCCATCGGTGTCGAGATAGAAGAAGTCGGGATGCGAATAATCGTCAATATCGCCAACCGCGACTTCATCAGGCCGATTATCGCCATCATCATCCTGCGGCAGAGTGATTTTCCAGTGACTGAGGTCAAACATGCTACCGGGGGCAGGATCATGGAGCTGGCCATGGCCTTGGCCATGTTCCTGACTGGCGGCAACAGCAGCAGGCACTGCCAGCAGGCCGAACGCCGCGATTGCAGCTTTGGTGCGATGAAACGTCACAGATTGGCCCTCTCGATTGGTCTAGTCTTTTGCCGCTCTTATCAAATTTTATCTGAATGCCAAGTTGCACAAATGCGTGCGCCGAAGCGACGCGCCTTCTGGCAAAGCTGCACCGCCTGCGCTAACCGCTCAAACCATGACCACGATCACCCGTTTCGCCCCTTCGCCCACCGGCCGCCTGCATGTCGGCAATATCCGCACAGCGCTGCACAATTGGATGCTCGCCCAAAAAGCTGGCGGGCGTTTCATGCTGCGTATCGACGATACCGATGCGGAACGGAGCGAGGAACATTTTGTCGATGCGATCCGCACTGATCTCGCGTGGCTGGGCATCACCCCTGATGGCGAAGAACGCCAATCGGCGCGCATGCACCTGTATGAAGCTGCGTTCGAAAAGCTGAAAGCTACGGGCCGCGTCTATCCTGCCTATGAAACCCAGCGGGAACTGGAACTGAAGCGCAAAATCCAGTTGGGGCGGGGTTTGCCGCCGATTTACGACCGCGCTGCCAAGTCACTCACCGAAGAAGAACGCGCCGCAAAAGAGGCTGAAGGCATCGCGCCGCATTGGCGCTTCGCGCTCGACCATGAAGAGGCAATCACCTGGGATGATGGCGTTCGCGGGACTGCCAAGTTCGATCCGGCGCAATTGTCCGATCCGGTGATCCGGCGCGCCGACGGGTCATGGCTGTATATGTTGCCCAGTGCAGTGGACGATATCGACATGGGCGTGACCGATGTCCTGCGCGGGGAGGATCACGTGTCCAACACTGCCGTGCAGATCCAGATGTTCACCGCCATGGGCAGCGCCCCGCCGCGTTTCGCGCACGAAGCACTGCTGGTGGGCAAGGAAGGCAAACTGTCGAAGCGGCTCGGCTCGCTGGGCTGCGATTCCTTCCGGGAGCGGGATATAGAACCGCAAGCTATCGTCGCCATGCTGGCGCGGCTTGGTACCAGCCTGCCGGTAGAACCGATTGCAGATCGCGCTGCCTTGCTCGAAACATTCGACCTGTCGACATTTGGCCGTGCACCTGCCCGCTTTGACGATGACGAGTTGGACAGGGTCAACAGCGCTATCGTTCACCAGATGGACTACGCTGGCGTTGCGGGCCGTCTGCCCGAAGGCATGGACGAAGCTGCATGGCACGCCATTCGCCCGAACCTGAGCCACGTGAACGAGGCATCGCAGTGGTGGCTGCTTGTCACCGGGCCGATCTCGCAGCCGGAATTTTCCGACGAAGACCGCGCCTATCTGGCGCAGGCCGCAGAAGTGTTGGAATGGGGCGAAGATCCGTGGCGCGCACTGACCAACTCTCTGAAAGAAAGCACCGGCCGTAAGGGCAAGGCGCTGTTCCTGCCGCTGCGCCAGGCGCTGACCGGGATGGACCACGGCCCTGATATGGGCGAGTTGCTGCCCCTGATCGGGGAGCAGGAAGCAAGGGCGCGGCTGGCCTCGGCCTGAACATTCCCGCCGTCCATCGTATGCAATTTGCCCTTTGCCGATTGCGTGCCACAAAGGGGTTGACCTGCTGTTCCATCGCGTTAGTGGCGTGATGATATGTTGTTACCCCATAGCAGGATTCCCCAACCCATGAAAACACTCGCCCTGACCTTGCTTGCCACGGCTGCCATGCCACTTGCAGTCATGCCACTTGCCGTCATGGCACAGGATGCCCCGGCAACTGACGATCCGCAGGAACAGGCTGAAGCTGACAGCGACAGGGATGAACCATCGAATGATGATTTTCACAATGTGATCTACGTCCGCGCCGCCGGTGTTGACCGGCTGGATCTGGTCGCGGGCACTTCCGTCATCACCGGCATCGCCTTGCAGCGGGAAAGCAGCGGCCAAGTTGGGGATATTCTCGCCAGCCTTCCCGGCGTTTCGGCCAGCGGATTCGCTCCCGGCGCCTCCCGTCCGATCCTGCGCGGTTTTGGCGGAGACCGTGTGCGCGTACTGAACGATGGGATCGGCACTCTCGATGCCTCTGGCGCATCGGACGATCACGCCGTTGCCGCTGACCCGCTGATTGCCGAACGGATCGAAGTCCTGCGCGGCCCCGCCGTTCTGCTTTACGGCAGCCAGGCAATTGGCGGCGCAGTGAATGTGGTGACGAAGCGCATTCCCCCGCGCATGCTGGATGAACCGATCCATATAGACGCGCTTGCCGGCTTCGACACTGCCAGCAACCTGCGCGAAGGCGGGCTGTCGGTCGATGTGCCGCTGGGATCATATGTCTCGTTCCACGCGGATGCCTCCTATCGCAACACAGACGATATCGAGATACCTGGTTTTGCCGCCTCCGACCTGCTCCGCGCAGACCTGCTTGCCGATGCGGCTGAGGAGGAAGAGGAAGGCGAATTCGAAGAGGCCGAAGAACTGCGCGAAGCTGCGAATATCAGCGGCGTGCTGCCCAACAGCTACAGCGAAACATGGTCGGCAGGTGCAGGCGTGGCCGCCTTTGTCGGGCAGAACAACTTTGGCGTATCCTTCGACTATTACGACACCACTTATGGCGTCCCCGGCGCCCCCGGCGCGGGCCATCATCACGGCGAGGAAGAAGGCGGCGCAGAGGTTGAAGAGGAAGAGGGCGAGGAAGCCGTATCCATCGGCCTCCGACGTTACCGCTTTGACATGCGTGCCGAATTTGACCTTGGCACAGGGTTTTTCGATGCCGTCCAGACCCGTGCGGGCTGGTCCGATTATACCCACACCGAATTCGAAGGATCGGAAGTGGGCACCGTGTTCGACGTTGGCGGCGTGGAAGGCCGCGTGGAACTGGTCCAGACCCGAAGGAACGGTTGGGGCGGTTCCATCGGCGCGCAATATTCCAGCATTGATTTCAATGCCGTGGGTGAAGAAGCCTACATCCCGCCCAATGTGACCGACACCTTCGCGCTGTTCACTTTGCAGGAGGTCGATTTCGGCCGGTTTGAACTGGAGGGCGGCGCGCGGTTTGAAACAACCAGCGTAACTGCCGATACGCTGGGGCTGGAGCGCAGCTTCGACACATTCTCCGCAGCCATCGGCGGCGGTTTCAACCTGTTTGACGATTTCCGCGTCGGCGCAAACCTGTCTCGCACGCAGCGCGCCCCCACGGCAGCAGAACTGTATGCCGAAGGTCCGCACATCGCGACGCAGCAGTTCGAAGTCGGCGATCCTGCGCTGGGCATTGAATCGAGCTGGGGCGCAGAAGGTTATGTGCGCGGAGAGGTGGGCGAAGTGAAAATCAACGCCAGCATCTACCGCAACTGGTTCAGCGATTTCATCTTCCTGTCCGCCACTGGCGCGGAAGAAGACGATTTGCCGGTATTTACCTTTCGCCAGCAGGATGCGGACCAATGGGGCGCGGAAGCGCAGGTGACCTTCCCGCTGGTCGAAGGGCGCGATTTCTCGCTGCTGGGCGATCTGCGCGGTGCCTATACTCATGCGGAACTGGACAGCGGTGAGGCCGTGCCGCGGATCCCGCCGCTCAGCCTGTATGGCGCACTGGAAGGCCGCTGGGCGCACTTCGACCTGCGCGGCGAAGTCGAATGGTATGACGACCAGACGAACCTCGCGCCGCTGGAAACGCCGACCGAGAGCTTCGCCCACGTGAACCTCTCGCTCGCCTGGCATCCGTTCGAAGGCGAACAAAACTTCACTCTGTTGGCACAGGTGAACAATGTGTTCGATACAGAAGGCCGCCGTGCAACCAGCTTTACCAAGGATTTCGTCCCGCTGCCGGGCCGCAATTTCGTCCTGAGCGCGAGAACTTCTTTCTAGTTGCGAAGCCGCATCCGCAGGTGCGCCCTCCCGGCTGTTCCCTTCGCTTCGCGGCGGGGCCGGTCCGGGCGGGCCTTCGCCCTTGCCGGCCCAAGAGGGCCGGATTGACACCACGGTTTGCTTGGCGCTGATCTCGTTGCCGACCAGGCAACGACAGAGCCCGACTGGGCGACCGCAGGTGCCCCGCAGCGCAGCGGAGGGAACAGCCGGGAGGACGAAGCGGCGGATGCCGCTTCGAAAAACTAAAGCTTAGGCAACGTCACTCCGCGCTGGCCCATATATTTGCCCGCGCGGTCCGCATAAGTGACTTCGGGCCGTTCATTGCCCTGCAGGAACAGGAACTGGCATGCGCCTTCATTGGCATAGATTTTTGCAGGCAGCGGTGTGGTGTTGGAAAATTCCAGCGTCACATGGCCTTCCCAGCCCGGTTCCAGCGGAGTCACATTCACGATAATTCCGCAGCGCGCATAGGTGCTTTTGCCAAGGCAGATCACCAGTACATCATCGGGAATGCGGAAATATTCGACTGTGCGGGCAAGCGCAAAACTGTTGGGCGGGATGACGCAAACGTCGGTCTGCCGGTCCACCAGAGACTCGCTGTCGAAATTCTTGGGGTCGACCACGGAAGAATTCACATTGGTGAAAATCTTGAACTCATCCGCCACCCGCGCATCATAGCCGAAGGAGCTGAGGCCGTATGAGATACACCCGTCCCGCCGCTGCGCCTCGGTAAACGGCTCTATCATGCCGTGATTTTGCGCAGCGGTGCGAATCCATTTGTCTGAGAGAATTGCCATTTGAAAGAGATTCCCGATGTGGCGTGCGGGGGCAAGAGCAGCGCCGGATTATCCCCCGCACAGCGCCCGCCGAGCATTTTGTCGCTGTGATACAAGGTCGGTGTCGCCCGTCCTTTTAAGGTAGTTTTTCGGATCGCAAAATCGAGGGCAAGACATGGTAAAATTGGGTCACGCTAGTGTCGCCGTTCTGGCGAGCTTCCTGCTGGTGTCATGCGGAGGGGACGATTCCAGCCCAACGCCGACAGGCTCGGCAACGCCGACGCCAACACCGCCACCTGCTCCTCCTCCGCCGACATTTACGTATACGCAGTTTGCTAATCTGACCGGAGTGCAGGATTTTGCCACTGCCTGCATCGAATACGGACAGGCACTTGATGGCGTGCCGCGTCTTGTTCAGGCCTTTCCCTACTCCGGTGGTGGCAATATCGATCTTGATGCTGGCACGGCCATCTGGACAGTCACTGAATTTGGCGGCGGCGTTTCGGCAAGCTTTGGACCGGGCGATATTGTAAGTCAGGCTGCGGACCGGGTCCGCTATGATTTGAATACCACCCCGCTTCCGACACGGCTGTCGATTTTCCAGTCGACGGTTGCCGGGACCCCTGCTGCCTACGGCCGAAGGACCGGTTATCTCCTGCCGACAGGCAACGGGCTCCAGACAGCGTTCTGTACGCTTGGGGTGCCAACCGACCCCGACGATATACCGGCAGCCACCACGGTGACCTATACTGACCTCGCGATGGATGGCTTCCTGATCCAGCGCAATCCTGCGGGCGGCAATTCGATAACCTCACAGATCGTCAGCGGCACTGGCACGATTAGCGGAAATACAACCAACGGTTCGATCAGGTTCTCGATTTCCTATGTTGTTGAGGACTCGGCTGGAGCACGGCGGACGGTCGGACCGATTTCGGGCGATGTCGATATCGATTTGTCGGGGACTGATCGGGCCGGATATTTCGGGCTTCTCAATTTTGGTGGAATGCCGGAATATCAGATTACCGGTGGCTTTTATGGTCCACAAGGGCGCGAAACAGGCTTCGTCGTTGCGGCGCAGCTTGATCAGGATTCCGACGGCCGCCCAGAGGAGTTCCTTTTGATCAATGGCTACGCCACGCGGTAGGCGAAGCGCTCATCCCCCGGCCAGCAAGCTCGCATTGCCGCCCGCAGCTGTCGTGTCGATTGTCGTGACGCGTTCGGTGGCAAACCGCGTTACATAATGCGGACCGCCTGCCTTGGGGCCGGTGCCGGACAGGCCTTCGCCGCCGAACGGCTGGCTGCCGACCACTGCCCCGATCTGGTTGCGGTTGACGTAGAAATTGCCGACGCGGGCGTGGGCTTCCACGAACGCACGGGTTTCCGCGATGCGGCTGTGCAGGCCAAGCGTCAGGCCGTATCCGGTGGCGTTGATATCGTCGATCACTTGCCGCATCGTGCCGACGGGATATCGGACGACATGCAGGACGGGGCCGAACTGCTCCTCATCCAGATCGAGGATTGACCCGATTTCGATGATGGTCGGGGCGACGAAGTGGCCGTCCTTGCAAATCTCGGGCAGCGGCAGGCGCGTGACGGGGAAGCCGGCTGCCTGCATTTCTGCGACATGCGCTTCCAGCTTGGCCTTCGCTTCTTCGTCGATCACCGGGCCGACATCTGTGGCGAGGTCCACCGGATCACCCACTACCAGCGCGCGGAAAGCGCCCTTGATCATGGTGAGCATGGTGTCGGCCACGTCTTCCTGCAAATACAGCACGCGCAAGGCGGAACAGCGCTGCCCCGCGCTTTGGAAGGCTGCCGCGATTACGTCCCGCGTCACCTGCTCTGGCAAGGCGCTGGAATCGACGATCATCGCGTTCTGTCCGCCGGTTTCCGCAATCAGGATCCCGATCAGCCCTTCACGCGCGGCGAGCGAGCGGTTGATTTTCTGTGCGGTGCCGGTCGAGCCGGTGAAAGCTACGCCCGCAATACGCGGGTCAGAGGTCAGCGCAGCGCCAACAGTGCCATCGCCCGGCACCAATTGCAGCACATCTGTCGGGATGCCGGCCTGATGGCACAGATCAATGGCCAGCGCGGCAATCAGGGGGGTCTGCTCGGCAGGCTTGGCCAGCACGGAATTGCCCGCCGCCAGCGCGGCTGCGGTCGGCCCCATGAAAATCGCCAGCGGGAAATTCCACGGACTGATTGTGGCAAACACACCGCGGCCATGCAGACGCAGCAGGTTTGTCTCTCCAGTTGGTCCGGGCAACGGCTGCGGGGCGCCGAACAGCATCCGCGCCTCGCACGCGTAATAGCGCAGGAAATCAACTGCCTCGCGCACTTCCAGCACCGCATCGGGCAGCGATTTGCCGGCCTCCCGCTCACACAGATCAAGCAGGCGCGCGGTATTTTCTTCCAGCAAATCGGATGCGGCTAGAAGCAGATCGGCGCGCGCCTCTCCGCCAAGGGCATCCCATGTCGGCTGCGCGGCGACCGCGCGGGCAATCGCGAGGTCTATGTCCCTGGATGTTGCCGGGATGCACTGGCCCACAACGCGGCCCGAGAAAGGCGAGTGCACATCTGTGCGGGCGCGGTCGCGTTCGGCGCGCAAGGTGGATCGCGCAATGGGATCATCGGTGCGCCAATGCTCCAGATCTTCCACCAACGGTGCCAGCGCCAGCGGATCGGCCAGATCGACGCCTGCGGAATTGCGGCGATTGGGATAGATGTGCGCGGGCAGGGGGATCGTCGGATTGCGGCGCGGGGTCATCGCGGCCAGCTCTGCGACAGGGTCCGTCACCATATCCGCCACCGGCACATCGGCATCGGCCATGCGGTTCACAAAGCTGGAGTTCGCCCCGTTTTCCAGCAGACGGCGCACCAGATACGCAAGCAGTTCCTTATGCCCGCCAACAGGCGCGTAAATGCGCACGGTGGTAAGATCATTGCCTTCGAGCTGCGCGAGCGTGTCATACACTTCCTCCCCCATGCCGTGCAGCCGCTGGAACTCATACGCCCTCCCGGCACTTTTCTGGCCTATCGCACCGCTGCTTGAGGCCATGTCATCCGCCAGGGCCTTGATCGCGCCCACGGTGTAGGCGTTGTGCGTGGCGAAAGCAGGGAAGATCACGTCGTCCGCTTTAAGAAGTTCGCGCGCGCAGGCGAGGTAAGACACATCCGTGGCGATCTTGCGGGTGAACACGGGGTAGTCGGTATGCCCGCCGACCTGACTGAGCTTGATCTCGGCATCCCAATAGGCACCCTTGACCAGCCGCACGAACAGCTTTCGGTCATGCTTGCGCGCAGCCCGCGCGGTCCAGCGGCAAAGCTCCACCGCACGTTTCTGATAGCCCTGGATGGCGAGGCCGAAACCGTCCCACTGCGTGCCGTCTGCCTTGGTGAACAGCGTATCGTCCGCCAACAAATCTTCGAAAATATCCATGCTGAGTTCCAGCCGCTCGGCTTCCTCGGCATCGACGGTGAAGTGGATATCCGCCTCCCGCGCCTGCTCTGCCAGTTCGCGCAAGACAGGAACGATGGCTTTGCGCGCAGCGGCGGCGTGGAGAAAATCGTATTTGGGATACAGCGCGGACAGCTTCACCGAAATGCCCGGCCCGCCGTGTACGCCGCCCGGTTCCTTGGCCAGCCGTTCGATCGCGTGCCAATAGGCGCGGGCGTAGTTTTCGGCATCCTCAAACGTCATCGCCGCTTCGCCCAGCATGTCGAAACTGTGGGCGATGCGTTTCTTGCGCTCCGGCTCGGCGCGTTTCATCGCCTCTTCGATGGTACGCGCATAGACGAATTGCCCGCCGAGAATTTTCATCGCCTGCTGCACTGCCTGCCGGATCACCGGCTCTCCCAAGCGCCCCGTGGTGCGGCGCAAGGTGTTCGCAAGGCCAGCTTCGCTGCGCACACCGCCGCGCAGGACTTCGCCTGTCAGCATGAGCGAGAAGGTGGCGGCATTGACGAACACCGACTTGCTTTCCCCAAGATGCTCCGCCCAATCGACATTGGCCAGCTTGTCCCTAATCAGCGCATCAGCTGTCTGCTGGTCCGGAATGCGCAGCAATGCCTCTGCCAGGCACATCAGTGCGATGCCCTCTTCGGTGTTGAGGCCGTAGCTGGCGAGGAAGGCATCGAGCCCCTTGCTGGTGCGTTTGCGCGCACCCTCGATCAGCTTCGTGGCGAATGCCGCAGCATTGCCATGAAGGGCGGATACGGGAGCAGCCTGTTCCAGCCGCTGGGCGATGCAGGCTTCTTCTTCCATGCGGTAAGCCTGGCGAAGCGCGAGTCGATCAATAGTCATCTGCGCAGCCCTTTCGCATATGGTTTCATCTGCAAGCAAGCAAAGTTGGCGCATTGCAGCGGCAATGGTGTTGGCGCAGGGTATATGACATGAAAATCATTCTCAGCCGAAAGGGTTTCGACAGCAGTTCCGGCGGCGGGCCTTCGCCGATTGTGGACGGGCGCGCCATCAGCCTGCCGATCCCGGATACGCAGGGAATTTCGCGGACGAGTTATGGTGCGCTGGGGCTTGGTGATCATGCGGGGCGAGCCAGTCGCGGCAGGCTGACGGGCCATGACAATTGCCATAACGATCCGATGTTTACAGGTGCGGGCCGCGCCTATCTTGGCCAATGCGGCGCGGCGCAGACGCATCTTGCCAATCATGGCGTGGGCGCGGGCGATCTGTTCGTGTTCTTTGGCCTGTTTCGCGATGGCAAAGCGCCCGCGCACCACCGCATTTTCGGTTTTCTGGAAATCGAACAAGTGGTGCATCTGGCTACTTGCGACGCGGGTCAACGCGGCGAATTGGTAGCTCTTGACCATCCGCATGCGTTGGGAATGCATGCCAGCAATGATGCAGTGTATTGCGGACGCGGCGTCAGCAATGCTCCGGCATGTTCAGAGCTGCGCCTCACCGTTCCAGGAGGCCCGCCAAGCCTGTGGCAAGTGCCAAGCTGGCTGCACGCGGCCGGGTTGAGTTATCACAGCAAGCCTGATCGCTGGCTGCCGGATCACCGTCTGCAAAGCGTGGCGCGGGGGCAGGAATTCGTTGCCGATGTGGGGGACCGGAAAGACGCGCACCGCTGGGCCGCGCAAATCATCGCCTTGATTATCGGCTAGGCCACTTCGCCTGCTGGCGCACTTGCGATCTGCGGGTCGCCATTCAGGGTATTGATCGCTTCATGCACCCGGCGTTCCACTTCCTCGCGGGGGAGGCCGGGTTCGATAGCCTCGCCGAAATGCCAGGTAACCGTGCCTTTCGGTTTCCAGAACCGGCGGTAGATAGGGCCGCTGTTGATCGCGACTGGCACCACCGGCAGGCGGAACAGCTTGTACAGGCCCGCAAAGCCGGAGCGCAGTTCACGGTGCTCGCCATGCGGAACGCGGGTGCCTTCGGGAAAAATCACGATGGAGCGGCCTTGCGCGATTGCGGATTTGCCTGCCCTGAGCATGGCCCGCAGCGCTGTCGCACCCTGATCGCGCGCGACCGGAATCAATCCGTAGGCCAGCCCGGCACGGCCCCAGAACGGCAGATCGAACAGCTCCGCCTTGGCAACGCCAGCGGGATGATCGAAAGTGTGCGCCAGCGCAATCGCTTCAAAAAAGCTTTCATGCTTGATGGCGTAGAGCACGGGCATCGTGGGCCGCGTGCCCGTTTCGCGAATGGTGATGCCCAGCAGGCGGGTGCAGCACCAATGGTGCCAGCTGGACCATGTGTCGCAGATTGGCCGCACCCATATTGGGCGGACATAGGTCGCTGCCGCCGCTGCGACCGAAATCAGCAGGGACCCGCCATAAAAAGCGATGTAAAAAGCGATATTACGCGGCACGATCATCGGTTGGTTATCCCAGGGCCTGCAGCGTCCAGACCACGATAAACTTGTGATATTCCACAAACAGCGTCGACAGACTTACCTCTGATCGTACAGCATCGCGCTCGATAGAAACACCCTCTGGCAATTGGTCGGCCAGTTCTGCGGCGGCTCTGCGCATGTGCCAGTCTGCCGTCACAAGGCGCAGCGAATTATACCTGCGCTCTTCCATCCAGGCAGCCGTTTCCCGCGCATTGCCGCGTGTGTCGAGGGCGGAAAAGCCCAACGTGACGCAGCAATTCATCAGCCTGTCCGGAACGTTGAATTCAACCTGGAATTCACCCGGCAGCACCGATGGGTCCACGCCGGTTACCAGCATTTGCTCCGCTGCACCCAATTGCAGCACTTCCAGCCCGCGCTGGATGCGCCCGCCGCTGCCGGTAGGCACGACGATAGCGTCGGTTTCAGAAGGCTCTGCCGGCTGCGGCAGGGCGATTGCAAACCAGAAAAACCCCAGTGCCCAGGCAATAAAAGGAATGGCGATCAGAGTTCGGAGCAACAGGTCGGCCTTATATCATGCGCCGCAATGCAGCGATTACGGTCAAGCGCGCGGTGATCACGGCAAGTACGATGCCGATAACAGGAATTGCGGCAATCGCCAGCCAGTCCAGCGGGCCAAGTCCCCCGCCTGCGACGAGGCCTGATCCCAGTCCAGCAAATTGCTGGCCGAGCATGAATACGGCCGCCAGTCCCAGCAGCAATCCGGCGGCTCCGCCCAAAGCTGCGTCCCAGGCGATGGAGCGTTGGAAAATGCCTGCGATCTGCCCGTCTGTGCCCCCCAGATGATGGATCACCTCAATCGTTTCTCGGTTGGAGCCCAGGGCACTGCGCGCTGCGAGCCACACGGCGGCGGCGCTGGTCAGGGCAAGCAGGGCGATAAGTCCAATGGCGAGGAATTGCAAAGACCGCACCGCGTCGAAAACCGGCCCCAGCCAGCTTGCCTGCGCATCAATTCGCGCAGCCGGTGCCTGCGCCAGTAGCTCGTCGCGCATGTTGCGCAGGCGCTGTGCGGTGACAGGACCGGACAGCCGCACATCTACAAGCGCGGGGATGGGTACGCCGTCATCTTCCGCCGCGCCGACATCACCCAGCCACGGGGCAAGCAATGCAGACAGTTCCTCGTCAGGCACGCGCCTGACCGATGCGACATCTTCCCGGTTGGAAAAATAGGACACCGCACGCTCTGCCTGCCGGTCACGCTCGATCGGCGCGCCCTCCACGATCTGCACGGTAATCCCGCCAGCAATTTCATCTCTCGCGCTGCCGGCGATATTGTTCAGTGCCAGTCCCGCCGCCGCTGCCATGACGGTCAGCGCGATCATGATGGCGATTACCCATGGCATCGGCCCGGCAATGCGCGCTTGCTGCAGCAACCTTGCAGAATCGCCGAAACGCGGGGCACCGCGGCGGATAGGCGAAGGCGTGCTCATTTACGCGGAAGCTCCCGCTGCGGAACATCGCGGCTGGGAAGATCACGTTTGGGCAGATCACGCTTGGGCGGGTATCGCAGCGCGCCGGTGGGGTCGGACAGCTTGCCCTTGTCCAGCCGCATGATCAGCGAATCGGGTACCTTGCGCAGCAAGTGGACATCGTGGGTGGCCACAACCACTGTCGTGCCCAGCCGGTTAAGCGCTTCGAATAACCGCAGCAGTTTGACCGCCATTTCGGGATCGACATTGCCGGTCGGCTCATCCGCCACCAGAATTTCCGGGCGGGCGATCACGGCCCTGGCAATGGCGGCGCGCTGCTGTTCTCCGCCGGACAATGTCTCTGGCCGGGCTTCGCTGCGGTGGTCGAGGCCGACCCATTCCAGCATATCGGCTACCGGTTTCTGCAACCGTTCTTCCGACATACCCGAAATGCGCAGCGGCAAGGCGACGTTATCGAAGGTTGAAAGATGCGGAACGAGGCGGAAATCCTGAAACACCACGCCAATGCGCCGCCGCACACCCGGCAGGCAATTGCGCGGCAGTGTGATCACATCCTCGCCGAACATGGAAATAATTCCGCGGCTGGGCCGCTGCGCCAGATACAGCAGTTTGAGCATCGAGGTTTTGCCCGCGCCGCTGGCTCCGGTGAGGAAATAGAAGCTGCCGGGATAGAGCGTGAAGGAGATGTCGCTCAGCACTTCACGGTCGGTGCCATAGCGCAGCCCGACGTTGGCAAATTGGACAATTGAACTTTCGGGATCGCTCATGGTGCCTAGCTAAAGCCTCGGGTGGGCGACGGGAAGGGCACAAAAGCCATGCAAAGCGCGTATATACGCTGGCGCTTGTGGAAAAAAGCCGCAAGATAGCGCTTCTTGCAGTGTGACAATCTTGTTGCATGCGATTGCTCAGCGTAGGCACATCGACGGCCCATGATTATTCAGTGCCCTGCCTGCACGACACGCTATGCCGTGCCAGATACCGCGATTGGTGTGGGTGGTCGAACTGTGCGCTGCGCGAAATGCCGCCACAGCTGGTTTCAGGATGGCCCTGAACTTGATCTTCCGCCCCGCGGTGAAAGCGACAATGCGGACGAGGCTGAACCTGCGCCAAACCCGCAATCCTCGACCCAAGCGCCACCAGATCCGGCCCAACCGGATACGAGCGAGCCAGATTCCGATGCCAGTGGCGCGCAGGCGGGAACCGAGACGGCCCACTCTGAAACCGTCCAGTCTGAAACCGTCCAGCCGGACGCAGTCTCGTCCGATCCCCCACTACCCCAGCCGCCAACGGAAGGCCCTTCACGGTCATCCTTGCGCGACGAGATCCGCCCGCCACGCGCGGCATCCACCGATTTCGGCGATCCGCCCGCATCTGCTTTCGATCCAGAGCCTCCGTTCCGCCCGCGCCGCAACCCGCTGAAGGTGTGGACCTGGGCCGCGGGTATTTTCGCGGTCGTGGCAGCAGGCCTGATCTTCGCGGTGTCTTACTGGGGCCTGCCCGACTGGGTGCCTGTCGAACGCCCGACTTTCGCTGTTGGAGAGCCGGATCTGCAGCTTGATTTCCCACGCGAACAGCAGGAACGGCGCACTTTGCCCAATGGCACGGAGTTTTTCGGTGCGAGCGGGACGATCACCAATATCGGGACTACCACTCGCACGATCCCGACGATCCTGATCGTGCTGCGCGATTCGCGTGACCGCATTGTTTACAGCTGGGAAGTGCCACCGCCGCAGCGCACGATCGCTCCGGGAGAAAACGTGCCTGTCAGCGAAGCGGTAACCGATATTCCGCGCTCCGCACGCGAAGTGCAGATCGGCTGGAAGCCCGAGTAACTGCGCCCCGGCGCGCGGTACTTGTGCCTCACCGCAATACACTGCTTGCAGCGGGGAAACCCTTTTGCTAGTGGCGCGCTCCTACCGGGGTGGGCCATTGGTCCGCACTCCAACCGATGTGCGGTCGTGGCGGAATTGGTAGACGCGCAGCGTTGAGGTCGCTGTGGGAGTTAAATCCCGTGGAAGTTCGAGTCTTCTCGACCGCACCATCAGTCTGAATTGTCTCAGCAATTTGTCAGTTGTGGAACCTGTACCCTTTGTCATCCGTTGGGGGCAAAAGGAGACAATCATGATTGGCAAGATTATTGGCGCCGGCGTAGGCGCAGCACTCAGTAAACAGACACGCAGCATTGGCGGCACTACTGGTGCCGTACTCGGCACAGTTGCAGTCCCTATCATTTCGCGCATGAGCCTTCCGGCCATGCTGGCGATTGCGGCTGGCGGATACGTCGTGAAGAAATTTGCGGACAAGGGCCGGACAGGCGCACCGCGCGCAAACGTCTGATCCATGCAACAGATTGAACGAAAAGGGCGGCCCGCTGTGGCCGCCCTTTTTGTATTCAGCGCCATAAGCGAGATGGCCAGCGCTTGGGATGAAACCGAGTGACCGCTTGATGCGAATGTCTCCGAACATTACTTGCCAACATCAAGCAGCAGACAGATTCGGAAAAACTCATCATGGCTACCCACAAGACCCGCATGCTCATCATCGGCTCCGGCCCGGCTGGTTATTCCGCCGCCATTTATGGCGCGCGCGCCGGGATGGAACCGATTGTCGTGCAGGGCCTGCAGCCCGGCGGCCAGCTGACCATCACTACCGACGTTGAAAATTATCCTGGCTTTGAAGACGTAGTCCAGGGCCCGTGGCTGATGGAGCAGATGCAGAAGCAGGCAGAGCATGTCGGCACGAAGATGATGTGGGACACGATTGTCGAAGTGGACTTGGCAAACGGCTCACCGTTCACCGCAATCGGTGACAGCGGGGACGAATATATCGGCGATGTTCTGGTGATCGCAACGGGCGCGCAGGCCAAATGGCTGGGTGTTCCGGGCGAAATGGAGCTGGGCGGCAAGGGCGTGTCCGCCTGCGCCACGTGCGACGGGTTTTTCTATCGCGGCAAGAAAGTCGCCGTGATCGGCGGCGGGAATACGGCTGTTGAAGAAGCGCTCTACATGACCAACCATTCGGACGACGTGACGCTGATCCACCGCCGCGATGAACTGCGCGCTGAAAAGATCCTGCAGGACCGCGTTTTTGCGAGCGAAAAGATTACCACCATGTGGAACAAGACGGTCGAGAGTTTTGCAGCTGGAGAGGACGGCAAGCTGGGGCTTCTTAATCTGGTCGACACGGTGACCGGCGAGAAATCGACGCTCGAGGTGGACGGAGCCTTCGTGGCTATCGGCCACGCGCCTGCGACGGAACTGTTCAAAGGCAAGCTGCCGATGGACGATGGCGGCTATCTGCTGGTTGAGGCAGGCACACCGAAAACCAGCATCCCCGGCGTGTTCGCCTGCGGCGATGTGATGGACCACACCTACCGTCAGGCCGTGACGGCGGCTGGCACCGGCTGCATGGCCGCGCTCGATGCAGAGCGGTTCCTGGCGACGCTGGAGTTTGCCGAGAAGGAAGCTGTCGCGGCGGAGTAGGGGCTCTACACCAATGCGAAAACGGCGACCTCACACGGCAGTATTTGCCTGCATCGGCTTGATGGGGCTAGGCCTCATAACCATCCCGCTCACGCAGAGGTTTGAAGGTGAGGTGATTTCCGGCGTGCTGTTTTTGACAGGTATGATTGCGTTAGTGATTGTGAGCCTTGCCATGCTCGCGAGAAGTCTCTGGTAATAAAGACAGCGCCGCTCGTCCTGAGCGGTGATGTTCGCTACTCATGCCCCCGCCCGAAGTCGGGCCGCGCATCGTCCTGGCCCTGTTCCAGAATGCTGCGGCGGATCGCGCGGGTGCGGGTGAACAGGTCGAACATCGCCTCGCCGTCGTCTGCTTCGATGGCGTCGCGCATTGAGCCAAGATCGGCCTGAAACCGGTCCATCATTTCCAGCACTGCATCCTTGTTGTGCAGGAAAACATCGCGCCACATGGTCGGATCGCTGGCGGCAATGCGGGTGAAATCGCGGAAGCCACCAGCGGAATATTTGATCACTTCGCTGCGCGTCACCTCTTCCAGATCGCTGGCTGTGCCCACGATGGTGTAGGCGATAAGGTGCGGAATATGGCTGGTAACTGCTAGCACCATATCGTGATGCGCCGCGTCCATGACTTCGACTGTGGAGCCGAGGCTTTTCCAGAATTTGACCAGCGCCGCGACCTTGGCCGCATCTGCGTCTTCGGGCGGAGTGACGATGCACCAGCGCTGGTGAAACAGGCTGGCAAAGCCCGCGTCCGGCCCGGATTGTTCCGTACCCGCAACGGGGTGGGCGGGGATCACGTGATGGCCGGGCAATTCCTCGGCCAGCGCTTTGCCGACGCGTTGTTTGGAAGATCCGACATCGCTGATGATGGCATCCTCTGACAGGCCCGGCGCGATGGCCTGCGCGGCGCCGCGCATTGCCCCGACGGGCACACACAGCACCACCAGATCGGCACCGCGTACGGCCTCTGCCGGATCGTCTGCGATGGTCTGCGCAAGATCCAGCTCGCGGGCGCGTTCACGCACTTCGGAATCGGCGTCATAGCCGGTGGTGGCGACACCAGGCAGATGTTCACGCACCGCCAGCCCGATAGACCCGCCGAGCAGTCCCAGGCCGATGATCGCGACCTTACGAAAGGGCATTCGCGCCGCCTGTCACGTCAGCCAGGACATCGGCAATCGTGTCCATATCGGCCCGGCTGCCAATGGTTATGCGCAGGCCATCGCCAAGGCCCTGACCCGGTAAATGGCGCACGGCAAAGCCTGCATCGGCAATCGCGTGCAGCGCTGTTTCTGCGGTCACCTCGCCCCCGAACATCACCAGCAGGAAATTGGCCTTGCTCGGCACAACGCAAAGCCCGCGGTTGCCCAGCATCGTGATGCGCGCCTCGAACCGTTCACGCTCGATGCGGTTGTGGTCGCGGCTGCGTTTCACGAAGTCCTGATCGCCCGTCGCTGCCAAGGCCGCGCGCTGCCCGCTCGAGGTCACGTTGAACGGGCCTCTGATCCGGTTCAACGCGTCGATTATGTGCGGCGCGCCCGTAGCCCAACCGATGCGTTCGGCGGCAAGGCCGTAAATCTTGGAAAAAGTCCGTGTGACCAGAACATTCTCATGCGCTGCCGCCAGTTCCATACTGCCGTCGTCTTCTTCCGGCTCAAGATATTCGGCATAGGCCTGATCCAGCACCAGCAGCACATCGGCTGGCAGACCTGCGTGGAGCCGCGCAACTTCTTCGCGCGGCAAATACGTGCCGGTGGGATTGTTGGGATTTGCCAGGAAGATGACGCGGGTGCGCGGGGTGACGCGGGCCAGCAGCGCATCGACATCGGCGGCGTAATCGCGGTCGTCCACCTCAACCGCATCCGCGCCGCAGCGCTTGGCGGCGATATCGTACACGGCAAAGCTGTAACGGCTGAACATCACCTCGTCGCCCGCCCCGGCATAGGCCTGCGCCGCGAGATTGAGCAGTTCGTCAGATCCCGTGCCGCACACAATGCGCGCCGCATCAATGCCATGCAGTTCGCCAATCGCTTCGCGCAAAGCGGTCGCGCCGGGATCGGGATAATCATTGGGCGAACCGGCAATTGCCAAAGCATCCAGTGCCACGGGAGAACAGCCCAGCGGGTTCTCGTTTGCAGACAGTTTCACCAGCGGCTTGCCATCGGACGCACTGGATTTCCCCGGCACATAGGCATGGATCTGCGCCACATAGGGCTTCATCTGCGGGCGGGCGTTTGCGGTCTTGTCAGTCACGGGGCCTGCGCATACCGTCACTCGGGTACGATTGACAGCCTGCAACACCTCCCCCAAGTCGATTTCCAGACCATTATGGCCCCTAACACCGCACCTTCTTTCCGCAAAAAGGCGCTGCCTGACCCGCTTCCTCTGGATAGCGGGCGTGAACTGGCGGGCGTTGAAATCGCGTTTGAAACCTATGGCGAGCTAAATGTGGATCGCAGCAATGCAATCCTTGTGTTCCACGCGCTGACCGGGGACCAGTTCGTTGCAAGCGAGCATCCCGTCACCGGAAAACAAGGTTGGTGGGAACGCATGGTCGGCCCTGGCAAGCCGATCGACACGGCCCGCTATTACGTTATCTGCGCCAATGTTCTGGGCAGTTGTATGGGATCAACGGGGCCGGCCAGCCCTGATGCTGACGGCAAGCCGTATGCCAAGCAATTCCCTGTCATCACCATTCGCGACATGGTGCGCGCGCAAATGCGATTGCTCGATGTGCTGGGTATCGAAACGCTCCACGCTGTCGTCGGCGGATCGATGGGCGGGATGCAGGCGCTGAGCTGCGCTGCCAATTTCCCGGAGCGTACAAACCGCGTTCTCGCCATTGCGACAACCGCGCGGCACAGCGCGCAGAACATCGCCTTTCACGAAGTGGGGCGCCAGGCGATCATGGCTGATCCCGATTGGCAAGGCGGGGCCTATTACGGCAGCAACACGCCGGACAAGGGCCTTTCCGTCGCGCGAATGGCGGCGCATATCACCTATCTTTCCGAAGCCGGCCTGACCGAGAAATTCGGGCGGCGATTGCAGGACCGGGACGAAAAGAGTTTCGGTTTCGATGCCGATTTTCAGGTGGAGAGCTATTTGCGCCACCAGGGCATCAGCTTTACCGACCGCTTCGATGCGAACAGCTATCTGTATATCACTCGCGCGATGGATTATTTCGATCTGGCGGAGGAGCACGGCGGACGCTTGGCGAATGCCTTCCGGGCGGCGAGCGATACGCGCTTCTGCCTCGTCAGTTTCGACACCGATTGGCTGTATACGACCGCCGACATGCGCGAGATCGTCCATGCCCTGAACGCGGTCGCCGCGCCGGTCAGCTTCGTTGAACTGAGCGCGCCCTATGGCCATGACAGTTTTCTACTGGATGTGCCCGCGCTGGACCGTGTCGTGAAAGGTTTCATCGGATGAGCAATTTGCGCCCCGACCTCGCCAAAATCGCAGCACAGGTTCCGGACGGCGTGCGCGTACTGGACATCGGCTGCGGCGATGGCGCTCTGATGGCCGAATTGCAGACCGGCAAGGGTGTCGATGCACGCGGGATAGAGATTGACCCGGAGGAAGTAGAAAAGGCCGTCGCGCGCGGACTTTCCGTTGTGCAGGGCGACGCGAACCGCGATCTGGCCGATTATCCCGACGGGGCTTTCGATGTCGCGATCCTGAGCCAGACCTTGCAGACCGCAGAGCGGCCCGACTGGCTACTGGATCAATTGCTGCGTGTCGGGCGGACCGCCTTCGTCAGCTTTCCCAATTTCGCCTATTGGCGCATGCGTTTTGCGCTGCTGCTGGGCGGGAAAATGCCGGTGGTGCGGCACTTGCCGGTCAGCTGGTACGCCACCAGGAACATTCACCACCTCACGGTAGAGGACTTCCGCCTGCTTTTGACCGAGAAGGGTGTGACAGTGGAAGACAGCTGGTACTTTGCAGGCGGGCGCGAAATTGGCGGGGCGAACGCCAATTGGCGCGCCGAGCATGCGGTCTTCCGGTTGAGCAAATAGCGCGGCGTTAGAACGCAGACCCTGCGCTTACCGCCAGAGTGATCGCTGGCAAAAGGCCGAGCAGAGTGGCGAAGGCGAATGTGCGGCCGGTAATCGGGGTTGCAGCGCAGCCCGCCGCGATCAGCACGTGCGGCACGCCAGCAAGCCGTGCACCTGCGACATAGATCGGTCCGCGCCGTTCAAGATGACCTCCCACCTCGTCCAGCTGCGTACCGAAACGGCGGCGCATGCCGGCAGCGAACCAGCGACGCGATGCGAGGAACAGGATGTGGCTGCCGATTACGGCACCCAGCGCGACGACCAGTATCCCGCCGAAGCCGAGCAACAATCCGCTGAGAAAAGCCGTTGGCGTAAGCGCGCCGGGAATGGAAAAGGCCATGATGGACGCGGTGGTTAACGCGATAAGCGCAGAAACTGCCACGCTTCCAAAGGGCATGGCAGCAACCGCCTCGACGAGGCCAAGCGGTAACCATTGAGCAATAACGGAGTCCATATACCTCCAGCGCCGGAGATTGCGGCAGGTTCCGGCGTATCTTGAATTACGCTCTAATCGTTACTGAAATGCAACTCTGGAAAGGCTCAGGCCTTCAACAGTTCGGCATGCCAGCCGATGTGGTCTGCCATGAAGGTGGAGACAAAGAAGTAGGAGTGGTCATAACCCTCGTGCATGTGCAGATCGACTGCCATCTCCGCGGCGCTGCAGGCATCGGTGAAGAGATGCGTTTTGAGCTGACCGTCGAGCCATTCGTCGGCAGTGCCTTGCTCGACGCGGCAATTGTCGATCCGCGCGCCATCTTTGATCAGCGCCACGGAATCATACTCCCGCCAATCTGCCCGGTCTTCTCCGAGATAACCTGTCAGCGCCTTGTCGCCCCACGGGCAATTGAGCGGCGAGACGATGGGCGCGAAGGCTCCGGTGGAGCGGAAGCGCCCGGGATTGCGCAGCGATACGGTCAGCGCGCCGTGGCCGCCCATGGAATGGCCGGAGATACCCTGCCGCTCCATATCGACCGGGAAATTCGCCGCGACCAGCTTGGGCAGTTCATCCTCGACATAGGTGCGCATCTGGTAATGCGCGGCCCATGGCTCCTGCGTGGCATTTACGTAAAATCCTGCGCCCTGGCCGAAATCATACTCCTCATGGTCGGCCACTTCCGGCCCGCGCGGAGAAGTATCGGGGCAAATGAAGATGATCCCGTGCTTTGCGCAGGCCGCCTTGTATTCGCATTTGTTCATCGCGTTTTCGTGCGTGCAGGTAAGACCCGAAAGCCACCAGATGACCGGCAGCTTGGTCCCCGGCGCATGGTCGGGGACGTAGACTGCGAAGGTCATCGGAGTGCCGGTGCTGGTGCTTTCGTGCCGCCAGACCTGCTGCTCACCCGTGTAAGAGCGAGAGGTGGAGATGTGTTCCAATGTCATCAGCCTGGCCGGTGAATGCCGCAGATCTTGTGGCCGTCCAGGTCGAGGAAGTAACACAGGTGCAGCGTGCCCAGTGCTCCGCCATCGCGCGGACCGGGCGGGTCTTCGATACTGGTACCGCCTGCGGCCACGGCTGCATCGTGCAGTTCCTTCACCTGTTCTGGCGAACTGCAGCGCAGGCCGATTGTGGAACCATTGGCGCAGTTGGCAGGATTGCCGTCGATCGGCGTGGTGAGGATAAGAATGGACCCGTCATGGACGAACAGGGCGCGCGTCTGGCCGGTGGCGTTATCGTGCATCATGGGTGCCCCGGCACCCAGAACCCCGAGGACTTTCTCATAAAACGTGACGGACTTTTCCAGATCGTTGGTTCCCACCATAACGTGGCTGAACATGCTGTATTCTCCTAAAAAATGACGACGCTGCGGATGCTTTCCCCTGAATGCATCAGGTCGAAGCCTTTGTTGATGTCTTCCAGCGTCAGCGTGTGGGTGATCATCGGGTCGATGGCAATCTTCCCGTTCATATACCAATCGACGATCTTGGGAACATCCGTGCGGCCCTTGGCCCCGCCAAATGCCGTCCCGCGCCAGTTGCGGCCTGTGACCAGCTGGAACGGGCGGGTGGCGATTTCCTTGCCGGCCTCCGCCACGCCGATGATGATGGAAGTGCCCCAGCCCTTGTGGCAGCATTCCAGCGCCTGACGCATGACGTCGGTATTGCCGGTGCAATCGAAGGAGTAATCCGCCCCGCCGTCGAGCAGCTCAACCAGATGTGCGACCACATCTGCGGTGTCCTTCGGGTTGACGAAGTCGGTCATGCCAAACTTCTCGCCCCATTCCTTCTTGGCCGGGTTGAGATCGACGCCAACGATCCGGTCTGCGCCTGCCATTCGTGCGCCCTGAATGACGTTCAGGCCGATGCCGCCAAGGCCGAACACAACCACATTATCGCCCGGCTGAACCTTGGCCGTGTTCACCACCGCGCCCACGCCTGTCGTCACGCCGCAACCGATGTAGCAAGAGGTTTCAAACGGCGCGTCGGTGCGGATTTTCGCAAGCGCGATCTCGGGCAGCACGGTGAAATTCGAAAAGGTGGAACAGCCCATGTAGTGGTAGATCGTCTCGCCTTTGTAGGAGAATCGGCTGGTCCCGTCGGGCATCAGGCCCTTGCCCTGTGTTTCCCTGATCGCACTGCAAAGATTGGTCTTCCCGCTCAGGCACATTTTGCACTGGCGGCATTCGGGCGTGTAGAGCGGGATCACATGATCGCCCGGTGAAACACTGGTGACGCCCGCACCCACTTCGCGCACAATACCTGCGCCTTCATGGCCCAGAACGCTGGGAAACAGGCCCTCGCTGTCGAGCCCGTCCAGCGTGTAGGCATCGGTATGGCAGATGCCCGTCGCCATGATTTCGACCAGCACTTCCCCCGCCTTCGGGCCTTCCAGATCAAGCTCCACAATTTCCAGCGGCTTCTTCGGTTCAAAAGCGACGGCGGCACGGGTCTTCATATATTGCAGATCCTTGGAAGTGAGGGCGGCTCAGCTCCGGCTGAGCGTGAGGTTGACTGATATGCATATCGGGACCGTCTTGCCACCGATGATTGCGTTCTGTGTCTTGCTGCAATTCACCAGCGTGCCACTTTGCTGAGATCGCGCCAATACTGTTGCGATGGACGCTTCAGCGATCGAGGCGGACCAATGCGTTGCCAAGGTTGCTGACGTAAACCGTACCGCCGCCGGGTGACAGGATGACACCGGTCAGAATGCCGGGCATCGGCCGATACAGATCTTCGTTCAGCATGGGCGTTACTGGTTCACCTGCGGCACGTCTGCGCAAAAATTCGCCTTCCACATTTTGGGTATTCTCCGGCGTTGGCGTGAAGACAGGCTGCACGGTTCCGCTATCAGGATTGATTACCGATACCTGGTTCGTAAGCGGCTGCGCTACCCAGATATTACCGTCTGAGTCCACCTCCAGATTGTCCGGCGAGAACACGTTGAAAGTGGACCGCGCCCCGTTCAAGTTACCGCTGGCGAAGTCCACCGGGATTATGTCCACGAGATTTGCCATCGTTTGGGCCACGTAAACAACCCCGCGGCTTTCATCGAGCGCTACTCCATTCCCGAAATCAAGGCCGCCAACGACTTCGCTGGCTTGCCAGGCGTCATCGGCATCTCTGGCGAGACGGTAAAGCGCGCCGTCGTTCAGAACTTTGTCCACCGCCTGCCACATGCGTGTCTGCGAATCTGGCCCGCTGCCATTGCGGGTGGACTGGGTGAACCAGATTGCGCCGGAGCTATCGGCGACGGCTGTGTTGACCCCGAATTCATGATCGAAAACCAGTTCTACATCGCCAGTTTGCGTGTTCGCGCGGAAAATCTTGCCTTCCACAATATCTGCGACAAGCACGTGGATTCCGTCCGGCTCCAGCGCGACGCCGTTAGGATTGCTCCAGCCCGCTGCAGGTCCGACGATGAACCCGGCAGCTGCGAAATTGCCGAAAGGGGTCTTCGTGCCATCCTCTGCCAGTGTGACGAGGCCATGTTCTGCATCGCCGACCAGCAGGCGACCATCCGGCAGGACGACCCCATCCTCTGCATGGAGAAGCGACCCGTCTGCTGGGAAGAGGCTTACATCCTCCAGCGTCCATTGCGGCAGGTCACCCGCACCCGCTTCTGCAGTTTCAGTATCGGCTTGCGCGCAGGCTGACGCGCCCGCCAGCAGAACGACGGCGATGATGTGTTTGCGAATGCTCATATGCCCCCCCAGCTATTTCTTGATGAAAGCGTGGCAGCGGGCCGGGCCGTTGGCAAGCGTGGATGGTGCAGGTCAGCCCTCGTGAATGGCCTTTACGACCATGCAGGCCATCACGCCTTCGCGGCCATCCTCGCTGCCGTATCCCGACCATTTGACCCCGCCAAACGGCGCATCGACGGTGGACACGCCGCCGGTGTTAATCGCCAGCATTCCGGCCTCCACCTCTGCGGCAAGGCGGCGGCGGCGTGCGGGATCATTTGTCCATGCATATGCTGCTAGGCCGTATGGCAGGCGGTTCGCTTCTTCGATCATCGCAGCTTCGCCGGGCATCGCATTGAGGATGGCGACGGGGCCGAAAGGTTCATTGTTCATGATATCGGAATCAAGCGGCACTTCGCTCAGCACGGTAGGTTGGAAGAAGAAGCCCTGATTGCCGATCCGCTCTCCGCCGGTCAGCAGGTTTGCGCCCTTGTCCTGCGCATTGGCGATCAGCTTGGCGATATTGTCGAGCCCGCGGGCATTCGCCATCGGGCCCATATCGGTGCCCTTGTCCATGCCATTGCCGACCGTCAAAGCCTTGGCGCGTTCCACAAAGCCGTCCCGGAATTTATCGAAAATGTCTTCTTCGATTAGGAAGCGGGTGGGGCTGACGCAAACCTGGCCGGCATTGCGGAATTTGTTCGCAACCATCGTGTCGAGCACTTTGGTCAAATCACTATCGTTAAACACCAGCACCGGACCATGTCCGCCCAGTTCCATGGTGGCGATCTTGAGATCGTCTGCAGCCATCTTCGCCAATTGCTTGCCCACCGGGGTGGAGCCGGTGAAAGTGATTTTGCGGATGATGGGGGAGCCGATCAATTGCTCGCTCACATCACTCGGCACACCGAACACGCATTGCACTACGCCGCCGGGAACGCCGGAATCGAGCAGGGCCTGCACCACGGCGATGCCGGATGCAGGTGTTTCTTCGCTCGGCTTGACGATCACGGAACAGCCCGCTGCCAGCGCGCCGCCGATCTTGCGCATCACATTGATCGCGGGAAAATTCCACGGAGCGAAGCCTGCGATGGGGCCGACGGGGTGATATTGCACTTCGGCACGCGCACCTTCGCCGCGCACCAGCGTGCGGCCATAGATGCGCTTGCATTCCTGTGCGTAAAATTCCAGCAGATTGGCTGAATAGCTCGCTTCGCCGCGCCCTTCGGCAACTGGCTTGCCCTGTTCCAGGCAAAGCGTTTCGCCAATTTCCTTCGCCCGTTCCCGGATCAGGCCTGCGGCCTTGGTCAGGATGGAAGCGCGCTTGTCCGCCGAGGTCCGCCGCCATTCGTGAAAGCCGCGCTGCGCCGCTTCCAGCGCGCGGTCCAGATCGGCAGGCGTCGCATGGGGAAGCGTGCCGAGCACTTCTTCGGTTGCCGGATTGATAACATCTTCGGTCTTGCGTCCGTCGCCGGAATGCTGCTCGCCATCAATCAACAAGTGGAGCGTGGGATAATCGGTCATAAAGTCTCCTGTTGCCGCCCATATCCGCATCGGCCCGCCGGGCTTCAAGGTATTTCCTTGTGCGCGGGAATATTCGTGAAGCCAGCGTTCAGATCGTTCTGCTATAGATCAGGGCATGACGCTGCTTGTGCCCCTGCTCGCCCCCTTTCTTGCCCTTCTTGCAATTCCTCAGGAAGCTGTCCCGCAGGATAGTGCTTCGCGGGAGGATGCACCCTCCCTCAGTCTGGAGCACCGGATGCTGGTGCGGTGTTCAGCCGCATTTGCCTTGACCGCGAACGGGCAAGTAAACGGGCAGGCAGGCGCGCTGCGTTACCCCGCCATGGCGGAGCGCGGGCAGGAATTTTTCGTTCGTGCCAGCGCGCAGGTTATGGACGAGGCCGAGCTTGACCGCGCGCAGATTTCGGCCGCGCTGTCCGCCGAAGCGCAGCAATTGCGGGACAATGGCACAATTGACGATGTGATGCCCGCGTGCCTGGGGCTTTTGCCCGCCGAATAGGCATTCACCGGCGGCTCATCCGGCTCGTGCGACAAATGCACAACACCGCTATTGCTGGAGACTGACGCGATGCGTTTGCCCTTGATCACCGTGGCCCTGTTTTTCGGGGCCGCATCCACGCCGGCCTTTGCGCAAGCTGCCGGGGAAGCGCCTATGGCGGCAGTTGCGGAAGCTCTGGAAGATCCAGCTACGCAGGACCAGGTGGCGCTGACTGCCGCTGCTCTGGTCGGTGTGCTGATGGAACTGCCCGTTGGTACTCTGGCGCAGGCCGCTTCAGAAGCGACGGGAGAGGGTGGTCCGGCGATCGATCCCGATGCGCGGGTGCGCGATCTTGTCGGTATGGAAGGCCGGGACGCTCCGCAGCAGGTAGCACAGCGGTTGCCTGAAATGATGACGGCGCTGGCTGGCATGGCAGGCGCACTCCAAGGGATGCTTCCGCAATTGCGCGAATTGGCCGATCGCTTGCCCGAAATGCTGCCTGAAACATTGTCGGCAGAACGCGCCGAATAAACAGCACTGATTGCATTACTGAATTGAGATGCTGGACCGCCGCGCGCCGTTGAGGCAATAGCGTCAGCCAACCATGTGGCACCTCTATCATTTCCCGCTCTGTCCTTTCAGCCGCAAGGTGCAGCTCGTCCTGGGCGAAAAGTCGATCGCCTATGATCCGATCACGCTGTATCCGTGGGATGCGGGCGAAGAATTCCGTCGCCTGAATCCTGCTGGCCGCGTGCCCGTGCTGCACGATTCGGTGCGCAATTGGGCACTGATCGACAGTCAGGCGATTTGCGAATATCTGGAAGAGACAGTGGCGGAACGCCCGCTGATCCTTGGATCGGCCCGCGCGCGCGCGGAAGTGCGGCGGCTGGTCGCTTTGTTCGATGAAAGTTTTTTCGGCGATATCACCGGGCCATTGCTGCATGAAAAGATGCGCAAGCGGCTGGTTCTGCGGCAGTCGCCCGACAGCAAGACCTTGCGCGAAACATCACGGCTGCTGCACGAATATCTCGATTACATCGACTGGCTGGTGGACAATCGCCGGTGGCTGGCAGGTGAACAGTTGAGCCTCGCCGATTTTGCCGCGGCTGCGCAGATTTCCGTGGTCGATTACCTGGGTGATATGGACTGGTCCGACCATACCAGTGCGCATGAATGGTACCGGGTGATGAAAAGTCGCCCAAGTTTCGGCCCGCTACTGCGCCAGAAGATGGATGGCCTGCCTCCGCCAAAGCACTATGCGGACGTGAATGATTGATTCTCACGGCAAGCCGGGTTTGGGCGGCCTTGCGGTTTGCTGGCCGCAAACCGATATACACAGACACGATAGATAGCTCGCCCAAACGGTCGTGCAGCGACCGCGAGGCCGAATGGCCGCCCGCAGCGTGGGCAGCTTGCCTGCCCGAAAGCGAGGAAAGCCAAGGGGCCGGATGGCCCCGCCGGCGCTTGAGGAGAATATTATGCCAGACAAAGTCGAACTCACCGAAGCGCAGTGGCGCGAAAAGCTGACACCGGAACAATACCACGTCTTGCGCGAAGCCGGGACGGAGCGGGCTTTCACCGGCAAGTACGAAAAGAACAAGGCAGCGGGCATCTACAAATGCGCTGGCTGCGGTCTGCCTGTGTTTGAAAGCGACACGAAGTATAACAGCGGTTCGGGCTGGCCCAGCTTTACCGATCCCACATCTGCCGATGCAGTCGACGTGCATCAGGATGAAAGCCTCGGCATGGTCCGCACCGAAGTTGTGTGCGCAGCCTGCGAAGGCCATCTCGGCCACGTTTTTCCCGATGGACCAGGCCCCGAAGGCCTGCGGTATTGCATCAACAGTGCGTCGCTCGCGTTCGAACCGGAGGATAAAGCAGGCGATTGAGCGCGATGGCCGTTCACGCCTTATTATATTTGCCTTATACAATGTGGCTCTTCACAGGGTGGCAGGGGCGCGCGAAGCGTCCAGTTGCAGGAATATAAGGGCTGATGGCCAAACGTCGGGGCACTCGCTCCAGCACACAAAAAATGCGGGATACGGCTCCGCGCGGCTGGAAGGCCGGGATTTGGCGTTGGACCAAGCGTCTGACCGTGGGCGGGTTGTTGCTCGCTATCCTTGGTGCGATTGGCCTGTTCACTTCGGTGTATTTCGCCGCGCAATCCATGCCGTCTTATGCAGAGCTCAAGCAGAGCCAGAATGGCCAGACCATTCTGGTGCGCGCCCGCGACGGATCCGAGATCGTCGAGCTTGGGCCAAGCTATGGCCAATGGCTGGATGCCGATGAGATTCCGCAGGTAATGAAGGATGCGATGGTCTCTGTAGAAGACCATCGTTATTATTCCCATTTCGGTGTGGACCCGATGGGGCTGGCGCGTGCGGTATACAATGCCGCGGCCGAGGACCGGCAGGTCAGTGCGACCTCCACCATCACGCAGCAGCTGGCCCGCAACGTATTCCTCAATTCGAACCGCACGATGGGCCGCAAGGCGCGCGAGGCCGTGCTGGCGATGGCGCTGGAGTGGAATTTTACCAAGGACGAGATTCTCGAACTTTATCTCAACAAGGTCTATTTCGGCGGCGGCGCATACGGCATCGACAGCGCGAGCCGCAAATTCTTCAGCCATTCTGCAACGACTCTCAGCCTGGAAGAAGCCGCGATCATCGCCGGTCTTGTAAAAGCGCCCAGCCGATATTCACCCACTGCCGATGTCGAGGCCGCGGTTGGCCGCGCCAATGTCGTGATCGGGCAGATGGTGCGTTATGGCGGCCTTGATCCCGCAGTGGCGCGCGAGGTGAATGTAGAGGCTGTCAATCTGCGCGAGGAGATGGGCCAGAATTCGATCCGCTATTTCACCGATTGGGCGCTTCCCCAGCTTGATCTGTTGCTGCCAAACGGCACGTTCGAACCGATCGAGGTCTGGACCACGATCGATGTCGGGATGCAGCGTGCGGCCACTGCTTCTGTGCAAAGCAATGCGCCGGAGGGGGCGCAGGGTGCGCTGGTCAGTCTGGACCGGGACGGGGCGATTCTGGCTTTGGTCGGCGGTACAGATTACGTAACCAGCAATTACAACCGCGCGACCGATGCGATGCGTCAGCCCGGATCATCCTTCAAGCTGTTCGTTTATCTGGCGGCGCTGGAGGCAGGTTATACGCCTGACGATAATGTGCAGGACGTGCCCGTCACCATCGACGGCTGGAGTCCGCGCAATTCCGGCGGCAATTATGCCGGCCAGATCGATGTGCGCACGGCATTCGCCTATTCCAAGAACTCGGTTGCGGCGCAGCTTGGTAATGAAGTGGGCTTCTCCAACGTTGCCAGCATGGCACGGCGTTTCGGCATCACGACGCCGATTGCCACCGTCCCTTCGATGACACTGGGGTCTTCCGAAGTTCGGCTGATCGATATGGCCCGGGCCTATGCCGCCGTTTCTGCAGGTGGCCAATCGGTTGAGCCTTACGGTATCTTGCGCGTGACCACGCCTGATGGTGAGGAAATATACCGCCACTCCAATGCCCGCAGCTACCGCCTTGTGCCCGATTACGTGGCGGCCGGAATCACCGATCTGCTGCAAACCGCTGTGGCCACCGGCACGGGCCGCGCGGCGCAGATCGGCAGGCCGGTGGCGGGCAAGACCGGCACGACCAATTCCAGCCGCGACGGCTATTTCGTCGGCTTTTCCAGTGGCGTCACCACCGGCGTCTGGATGGGGCGTGACGATAATGGCCGTGTTGCAGGCTTGCAGGGCGGCACTGCGCCGGCGCGCGCGTTTGCTGCCTATATGCGATACGCCGTGCGGGATCGCCCGGTGGAGGAATTCGATACCGATCTCAAGCTGCCGGACTGGGAGTTGGAGCCTGACGATGAGCTGTATTACGGCGAGGAAGGCGATTATTATTACTACATCGACGAGCAGGGCAATCTGGTCGAGCCGGGTCGCACCAATCGTGCGCGGGACGAAGGTTTCGACGTGGAAGGCGAAGGCAGCGATATCCGCCGTGATCCGCTCGATCCGCGCGGGATGGATGAACAGCGTGGCGGCACCCGCAGTCCCAATCGGCCTGCTGGCGGACAAAGCCCGCAGAAGCCTCCGCAGGCCGCGAGCGATGATTTTCTGGAGCAGGCGACCGGGCAGGACTTGCCGAGAGACCAGCCCCGGCAACGCCGCATGGCCGATGATCTGATCAACGAACAGCGGTTTTAACCAGAGGTTCGCAGCTGGCCTGTGATCGCGGGGGCCTCAGCCTTGATCACCACGCTTGCCCACAAACGAAAACGCCCGGCAAACCGCATGGGCGGCGCCGGGCGCTTTTTCGAAAAGGCCGGTTTCTCTATTCGTCGTTGAGACGAACAGGAACAAGCTGGGGCTGGCCGCGGCGCGCCTGCACCCGCAGGAGAACTGCATTGCGGCCCGCAGCGCGCGCATCGGCAATAACCTCCTCCAGTGCTTCCAGGGTCGGAACCGCCCGGCTGTTGGCGCTCAGGATCATAACCCCGCGTGAAAGCCCGCGCCTTGCCGCATCGGAATTGCCGTCCACACCGGTGATGGCAAGGCCCTGCGTATCGGATGGGACGCCAAGCTGGCGGGCGATGGTTGCATCGATCGGGATGGCCTGAATGCCCAGAGCACTCTCGACCAGACTGCTCGAATCGCCCGGCGTCATGCCGCTGTCCGGCTCGTCGTCATCATTGAACATCTGCTGCTGCGCGAGCTCTTGTTCGCTCGGGCGGCGGCCCACGGTCACGTTCGTACGGCGGCGTTCGCCATCGCGGATGTAGGTCACTGGCACAGTTGTACCGGGCGCGATATTGGCAACAATGAACGACAAGGTCCGGTCGGGCGTGATGTCTTCGCCATTGACCGAAAGCACCACATCGCCCGAACGCAGGCCAGCTTGCTGCGCAGGCTGGTCCGGCTGGACCATCTGCACCAGTTCGCCGCGGTTCTTCGCGATACCCAGCGCGTCGGCGATATCTTCATTCACCGGCTGGATTTGAACACCCAGATAACCACGCTGGATTTCTTCGCCTGCGATCAGCTGGTTGACGATTGGCTCTGCAACCTCGGCCGGGATCGCCAGACCAATTCCGACGCTGCCGCCCGATGGTGACAGGATGGCATTGTTGATGCCGATCACATTGCCCTGCATGTCGAACAGAGGGCCGCCCGAATTGCCGCGATTGATCGCCGCATCTGTTTGCAGGAAGCGATCATACGCGCCGGAGCCGACGTTGCGCAGCACACTGGAAACGATCCCGCTGGTTACTGTGCCGCCAAGGCCGAACGGATTGCCGATGGCGATCACCCAGTCACCCACGCGGGCCTGGCTGGAATTGCCGAAGCGGACGAAGGGAAACGGCTCTGCGCGCGTGATTTTCAGGACGGCGAGATCGCTCGCGGCATCTGTGCCGATCAGCTCGGCTTCATATTCCGTGCCATCGGGCAGGGTAACGGTGACCTCTTCCAAGGTCGCTCGCGCGTCCGGCGAAACAACGTGATTGTTCGTTACGACATAGCCATCCGCTGAAACGAGGAAGCCGGAACCCAGCGAAGTCGCTTCGCGTGTCTGCGGGGCAGAGGGCGCCTGTTGCTGTTGCTGACGGCGCCCGAAGAACTGGCCGAACGGCGTGCCGGCAAAGGGGTTGGCCTGCTGCTCTACCGTTACTGTCTGCCTGGTCGAGATGTTGACCACCGCAGGCTGCAATTGCTCGGTCAGATCGGCAAAACTGGCAGGTGCTCCGGCGCTCGGGACGACATTGTCCATCTGGATGCGGTCGTTCTGGGCCACCTGGGCTCCAGCCGGGTTGCCGGTGATAAGCGAAACAGCAGCGCCGCCAACAAGCAGGGCTGAGGTGATAGCGTAGGAATAGCGCACTGGCTTCACGTCCTTGTTATCCTCTTTGTTCAAATCTGTATCCGTCCCAGGTCCTTTGCAGCGCAAGGCGGCTGAACCATGCTTTAACGACAGCTGTAGTCGGAGACCTATCGGCCGCCGCGGAACTGCCGCAGATATTCATTATCGCCGTCCATCACGATGGAGCTTTGACCGGCATCTTCGCCTTCGCGAGCAGGGCCAAAGGTTGTGCGATAGCTCTGCATGGCGCGGAAGAAATCGTAGAACTGCGGGTCCTGGTTATAAGCCTCGGCATAAATCTGCGCAGCTTCGGCTTCTGCTTCTGCACGAATGATCTGCGCATCGCGCCGCCCGCCCGCACGGATCGTCTCGGCCTCTTCCTGCCGTTCCGAAACCATTCGGGTGAAGGCCGCATTCAGCGGAGTACCTTCGGGAAGATCGGCCCGTTTGATCCGCACATCAAGGATCTGCGCACCATATTGCCGCGCCTGCGTGTCGAGCGAATCGCGAATGTTGGTCATCGCATTGCCGCGTTCGGCGGTCAGAAGGCTGGCGAAGGTCCGCCGGCCAAGCTCCTGACGCAGCACCGAAGTGAGAATCTGTGCCAGCTGTGTCTGCAGCCGTTCTTCGCTGCCCACGCGTTCGACGAACAGGACCGGATTATAAATGCGGTAACGTGCATAAGCGTTCACTTCGAGACGCTGCTGGTCATTCGACAGTACCGTTTCATTCTCCATATCAAGATCGAGAATGCGGCGGTCGACCATCTGGATGCGTTCGATTACCGGAATGCGATACGTAAGGCCGGCACCTGTCTGACCGAAAGTCTGCGAAGGATCGAAACGGTTGATGACCGAAACCGGTTCACCCGTCCGGATCTTCACTGCCTGATGTGTTTCAGGGACAATCACTATCGTGCTGAGCGCGGCAATGATTGCCACCAGCACGGCAATCACCGTCAATTTATGGTTTTGCCAGATCTGTTCCATTTTACTGGCCTTCCTGCGGTGTCACGGTGATTGCAGACCTGCTGTTCTGCGCGCGTCGCTGAACTTCGGGAAGCGGCAGATAAGGGGTTACACCATCGGCTTCGATAATTGTCTTGTCGGTCCCGCGCAGCACGGTTTCCATGGTTTCATAATACAGGCGTCGCCGTGTCACCTCTGGTGCGAGACGGTATTGCCCGTAGATTTCGTTGAACTCCGCTGCCGAACCCTGCGCCTGGGCGAGCATTTGTTGTTCGTACCGACGTGCATCGTTCATCAGCTGCTCGGCGTTCTGACGTGCGGCAAGCACATCGTTGAACGCTTCGATCACCTGCTGTGGCGCTTCTGTCCGGGCAATTTCGACACCCTGCACGGCGATACCGGCATCATAGGCATCAAGGATTGACTGCATGCGCTGGCGTACGCGGCTTTCCACCTGAGCACGGCCGGAACCGGACAGGACCGTGTCCAGATTGGTTTCGGCAATGGATTCGCGCATCGCTGATTCAGCAACTTCCTGCACGGTTTCGATGGGATCACCCAGTTCGAACTGATATTGCACCAGATCCTTGATGTTCCACCGCACCAGATAGCTGAGATCGACGAGGTTCTGGTCACCGGTCAGGATGAGGTTTTCACCGCCCGCACCGATTTCTTCCAGTCTGATTTCGCTCACATCCAGAACGTTGACAGTCTGGAACGGGAAGGGAGCGGTAAATTCGGTACCGGGATTGAGAGTACGGGAATATTGCCCGCCCATCCACGTTACCACGCCTTGTTCGCGCGGCTGGATAAAGTGCACCGATGTGGTGGCAACCCACACGGCAACAATTGCGATCATCGCAATCGGGAACCAGCTGCCGCCGCCAGGACGCTCCGGCATGCGGAAGTTCGGGCCGCCGCCGCCGCTGCCACCGCGGCGCGGGCCTTCGGGTCCGCGATTGCGGAAGATGTCTTCTATATTGGCCGAACGGCGCGGGCGCTCACCATTCTTGGCGCCATTGTCACCGCTCCCGCCTCCGGGCAGCCACGGGTTCCGGGGGCCATCGCTGCCGGATGGAGACGTATCGTCACCATCGGAGCCATCGCCGCCGCCTCCGTCATTGCCGCCACCGCGACCACCGTCGCCAGTGGGTTTTCCCCACGGGTTGCGCTTGCCAGCCATAGCCAGCCCAAATCTCTCGATAAATCCGCCCAATCGTTCCATGCACTCTTCTATAGGTAGCCGTTTGACAAAAAACAGGGGTTTCGCAGCGCAAAATTGCTGACCGCGCGTTGCAGAGCCGCTAGCACGCGGGTCTATGACCTCTGATACAGCCATTCGGGCAGCTATTCCTGCCGAGCTTTCCGCAACCGTTCGTTCCGTCACTTTGCGCGAAGGCGTGGCAACGATCGTGGCCGATGCCAGCGGGCTTGGCCGGTCAGCGGCAGCGCAGTTGCAACGTGAGCTGTCAGAGGCCGCCTCTCTGGTTGAAGGCGTGTCCGAAGTGCGCGTGGCGCTGATGGCGGACAAGGCTCCGCGGCGGATCATTGCCGTGGGATCGGGCAAGGGCGGTGTCGGCAAATCGACGCTGACGGCCAATCTGGCCGTAGCGCTTGCCAAAATGGGGATGAAGGTCGGCGTGGTCGATGCCGATATTTACGGGCCATCGCAGGCGACCTTGCTGAATGGCAAGGGCAGCAAGCTGCGCGCCGAAGGTCAGACGCTGATCCCGCATGACAGCGATTTCGGCGTGAAGTTCGTGTCGATGGGGCAGCTGGTAGAACCGGGCAAGGCCATTGCATGGCGCGGACCGATGGTTGGCAGCGCGCTGGGCCAGTTGATGGAAGCGGACTGGGGCGAGACCGAACTACTGCTGGTCGATATGCCGCCGGGCACGGGCGATGTGCAATTGACGATGATGCAGAAGTTCAAGCCTGCGGGCGCAGTGGTGATTTCTACACCGCAGGATCTCGCTTTGATTGACGCTACCCGCGCAATTGATCTGTTCCAACAGGCCAAGATCCCGATTGTCGGAATTGTCGAGAATATGGCGGGATACCTCTGCCCCCATTGCGGAGAGGCAAGCGAGCCGTTCGGCCATGGCGGGGCCGAAAGTGCGGCGAAGGATATCGACGTGCCGTTTTTGGGCCGGGTTCCGCTCGCGATGGAAATCCGCACGGCAAGCGATGGCGGACAGCCGCCTGCCGCGGGCACCAGCGAAGTGGGCGCACCTTTCACGCAGATTGCTGCGCGCTTGAAAGATTGGCTGGAACACGCCGGATGAGGGCGCGCCGATGAATATCTCTCGGCGCGGCGTGCTGGTCGGTGCAGCGGTAGGCGGCGGACTGCTCGTGGCGTGGAGCCTGTTGCCGCGCAATTTCGACAATCCGCTGGACCCGGGACCGGGCGAAATCGCCTTCGACGCCTGGTTGAAGATCGCAGATGACGGCGTGGTCACCGTGGCCGTGCCGCAGCTCGAAATGGGGCAAGGCGTGACCACCGTTCTGCCGCAGATCGTGGCGATGGAACTGGGCGCCGATTGGCGGCAGATTGCGGTCGAGCCTGCACCCGTCAACGGTGCCTACGCCAATATTCCGCTGGCGGCGCGCTGGGCCCCTTTATGGAGGCCGCTGATCCCCGCGCTGGCAGACGAGCCCGGTGATCTGCTGCTGGAACGCTGGGCGCAGGACAATCGCTTTACCGTGACTGCAGAAGGCACACAGCTCGCTGCGTATGAGGCCGCCTGCCGCGATGCCGGTGCCTCTGCGCGCGCCGTATTGGCTATGGCGGCGGCGGAACGCTGGGGCGTCGATTGGGAACAGTGCACGGCAGAAAACGGGTTCATTTATAACGATGAAAACCGTGCCAGCTTTGCCGAACTTGCGCTGGATGCGGCGCGCTTTGATCCTCCGGACCTGCCGGCCTTACGTCCCGAAGCGCCAGCCGAAAATTTGCTGGTTATCGGCGAAGAAGAGGCCGGCGAACGATTGCTCGACTGGCCCAGGCTCGACCTGCCCAGCAAGGTCGACGGAAGCTACATCTTCGCCGCCGACGTGCGCCTGCCCGATATGGTTCACGCCGCCATTCGCCATGGCCCGATGGACGAGTCCACTCTGCTGGATTTCGATGCCAGCCTGGCTTCCGGACAGCAGGGGCTGATCAAACTGGTGCGCGGGAAGCGCTGGTTGGCGGCACTGGCCGACAATTGGTGGGCGGCCGAAGAAGCTCTGCGGCGTATTGCCCCACGCTTTGCTGTCAGCCGGAGCGTGGAAAGCGAAGAAATTGTTGCCGCGCTGGATGATGCTGTGCGGCGCGGCACGCCTGCCTTCACCGAGACGCGCGGAACGGGTGGCACTGATTATACGCCGGACTTCGCGCTGCGATATGATGTCGCCCCGGCGCTGCACGCTCCGCTCGAAACCACGACCGCTACTGCGCGGCTCAGCGATGGGGTGCTGGAGATGTGGCTGCCGACACAGGCCCCTGAAGCGGCGCGTGAAGCGGCAGCCAGGGCGCTGGGAATTTCGTCCGGTAATGTCGTGCTTTATCCGGTAGCGGCGGGCGGAAGTTTTGACCGGCGGCTGGACAATCAGGTGGCCATCGAAGTCGCGTTGCTTGCGCGCGAGGCAGGCCGTCCGGTGCAACTGACATGGTCGCGCTGGCAGGAACATCTCGCCAGCTATCCGCGTCCGCCGATTGCTGCTTTGATGGGTGCAGAACTGATGCAGGAAGGCTCTATCAAGTGCCTGCGTGCACGTATTGCAGCGCCTTCTACCATGCCTGAATTCGGACGCCGGCTGTTCGCCAATTCGACCAGCTGGGCCGCGATCGACGCGGTCGCGGGCGACGCGGACCCGATGGCGGTGGAAGGAATGATGCAGAGTTACGGCATCCCGGACATGTTCGTGGAACATATCCCCGTAACGCTCGATCTGCCGACCGCCCGCATGCGCGGCGGCGCGCATAGTTACACCTGTTTTTTCCGTGAAAGCTTCGTCGACGAAATCGCGGTGCGGCATGAACGCGAACCCCTGAGCTACCGCATTGCCATGCTCGGGCAGGATGCGCCGATGGTGGATGTGCTGCAACGCGCCGCGCGGCTGGCGGAATGGGATGGCGGTATCAGCGGCAGCGGGCAGGGACTGGCATGTCACCGGATGGACGCGGGCGGGGCGACAGGCCGCATCGCTGTCATCGCGCAAGCCAGCGCGGGCGAAGGCGGCGTGCGTGTGCGGCGGATATTTGCAGCTGTAAACATTGGCCGCATCGTGAACCGCGACATCGCCTTGCAGCAGATCGAAGGCGGATTGGTTTTCGGCCTCGGCCTGGCTTTGGGCAGCGCCACGGAATATGCCGAAGGCCTGCCCACGCATCAACGCCTTGCCGCGCTGGGCCTGCCTACCTTGGCCGACTGCCCAGAAATTACCGTGGAGCTTGTCCAGAGCGCAGACGAACCCTTCGATCCGGGTGAAATCGGGGTCCCGCCAGTGGCCCCGGCAGTCGCCAATGCGTTTTTTAGTGCAACAGGCCTTCGCCTTCGCCGCCTGCCGCTGCTATCGGCCTCGCCATGACAGACCCCACTTCAGGCGCCTTTTCAGGGCAGGAACAGCATCTTCCGGCCGATCACCCCCCTGTGAAGACCGGACGAATCGGCGTGTTGCTGGTGAATCTCGGCACGCCTGAGGCGCCCGAGACAGGCCCCGTGCGGCGCTATCTGGCAGAATTTCTGTCCGATAAACGCGTGATCGAGATCCCGTCTGTTATCTGGCAACCTATCCTGCGCGGCATTATCCTGACCACACGGCCCAAGAAAAGCGCCGCTGCCTATAAGGAAGTGTGGACAGAAAAAGGCTCCCCGCTGGCTTTCATAACCTGCGATCAGGCGGAAAGGTTGCAACCGCGCTTTGGCGACAGCGTGATGGTCGAATGGGCCATGCGATATGGCGAACCGTCCATCGGCCCAAAACTGGACGCGATGAAAGCCGCCGGGTGCGAACGCATTCTGCTGGCGCCAATGTATCCACAATATTGCGCGGCGACCTCTGCCACGGTGGTGGACAAGGTGGGCGACTGGCTGCGTGAACAGCGCTGGCAGCCGGCGATGCGGACCATGCCGCCATATCATGATGATCCGTTGTATATTGCAGCACTGGCGAAGGATATCGGCGCGCAGCTGGATGCGCTGGATTTCACGCCCGAAGTGCTGCTGCTCAGCTTCCACGGGATGCCGCTGCGCACGCTCGGGCTGGGTGATCCCTATCACTGCCACTGCCAGAAGACCGCGCGTCTGTTGACGGCCGAACTGGCGCGGCCCGACATTCGCATCCAGGCGACCTTCCAAAGCCGCTTTGGCCCCGCCAAATGGCTGGAGCCCGCCACCGACGATACGATTATCGCAGAGGCCGAGAAAGGCACGAAGCGCATGGCCATCGTTGCGCCGGGCTTTTCCGCCGATTGTCTGGAAACGCTGGAAGAACTGGCGATGCAGGGCCGCGAAGAATTTGTCGAAGGCGGCGGCGAACAATTTGCAGTGCTGGAATGCCTCAACGCCCGCGAGACGAGCATGGACATGATCGAGGCGATCGTGCGGCGGGAACTCGCCGGCTGGATGTAACGGGAGGTTCGCTACGCCGATGCAGGAATATCTCATTCTTTTTGCGATCGTATTCGGCGTAAACCTGCTGCCCGCGTTTGGCCCGCCGACTTGGGCGATCATCGTATTTTATGGCCTCACCAGCGATCTGCCTTTACCGGGTCTGGTGGTGACAGCGGCGCTGGCTTCGTCCTCAGGACGTTATATTCTCGCCCATGGATTTCGCCTGCTCGCCAGCAGGGTTTCAGAGAAGACCCAGAAAAGCCTCGCTGCGGCCCGCGCTGCTTTCGAACGCCGTCCCCATCACAGTTGGCTCGCACTGGTGTTCTTTGCTGTCTCGCCCTTACCCTCGGCCCAGCAATTCGCCGCCGTCGGCCTTGCGGGCGTGCGTATTTTTCCGTTCACCCTCGCATTTTTCGCCGGGAGGCTGGTGTCCTACAGCTTTTATGCCGGAACCGCGCAACTGGCCGACCAATACACTGATATCGGTGATATCTTCCGCGCCTCGCTCACCAGTCCGTGGGGCATTGCCCTGCAAATTTTCCTGCTGGGGGGCCTGGCCGTGATGCTGAAAGTCGACTGGACCAAGATTTTCGGACCCGCGCCGGAGCATACCGACCCGGATAGCCATGGGTCGGACTAGAAATCGATTGCGATGCCCTTGTGCACCCAGTCACCGTAGCGGGTGGGGCTGAGTTTTTCGTTCACTTCGCCTTTTTCCGGCGTGGGGACCGGATCATTGGTCCAGTGGGCGGGCTTCTCGAAGCCTTCAGGCCGCTTGGTTGCGCGTTTTGTCATGTGTGTAACATGGGGCGGCTGGCGCTCGGGCGCAACTGGCCTTAAGGGCCAGGCGTATGGAAACGATCCCCGGAAGTGGTGCGCGCAAGGCTGCGCTCAAGATGCTCGATGCCGTGCTGCGGCGCGGTGAAACGCTGGAACAGGCGGGCGGTGCTGCCAATGGCCTGCCCAGCTTCGCCGACCGTGCACTGGCCCGCGCCATATCGGGCGAAGTGCTGCGCTGGCTGGTCGATCTCGATGCGCTGATCGATGGCGTTACTGCCAAGGAATTGCCTGACGATGCCAAGCCGCGCATGGTGCTGCGTATGATGCTTGCCCAATGGCTGCGGCTGGAAACACCGCCGCATGCAATTGTGGCGACTGCCTTGCCACTGCTTGCTGGTGGTCCGAAGCGGCTGGCGCACGGCGTTTTTGCAACCCTGACGCGGGCCGAGGCCAAGCTGCCCGATGTGCCAACGCTGCCGCCCGAAGTGGCGGAGCGTTGGGGCGAGCGGGCGGAGGCGATTGCGGGAGGTCTTGCGCAGCCGCCATCGCTCGACCTGACACTGCGGTCGGAAGATGCGGGCGAGGGCCTTGAGGGGCCAAGCCTTGCGCCGCTGCATCGCCGCTTGCCGCGCGGGACGCGGGTCGAAGACCTGCCCGGTTACGATGATGGCGCGTGGTGGGTGCAGGATCTGGCCGCTTCGCTTCCCGTTCGATTGCTGGGTGCAGGCGAAGGACGCAAAGTGCTGGACCTGTGCGCCGCGCCGGGTGGCAAGACATTGCAACTCGCCGCTGCCGGTTGGAATGTGACCGCGCTCGACAATTCATCGCGCCGGTTGGAGCGCCTGCGTCAGAATCTCACACGCACTGGCCTTTCTGCTGATATCGTGGAAGCCGATGCCATGGGGTGGGAGCCGGACGAATTGTTCGATGCCATCCTGCTCGACGCGCCTTGCACCGCCACGGGCACGTGCCGCCGCAATCCGGACGTGATCCACCGTATCGGTCCGCGCCAGATTGAAGCGATGGCAGTGCTGCAAACGCAGTTGCTGGAGCGCGCCGTGAACTGGCTCGCGCCCGGCGGAAGGCTAGTTTACGCAGTCTGTTCGCTGGAACACGAAGAGGGCGAAGATATCGCAGCCAAATGCGAATTGACGCCCGATCCGATTGTAGCGGAAGAATTGCCCGCAGGACTTCGGCCAACGCCCGAAGGTTGGCTTCGCACACATCCCGGACTGCTTGCCGAACACGGCGGGATGGACGGGTTCTTCCTGGCGCGGTTCAAGGGTTGATCCAGCTGGCCGGACTGGAACCGCCGCTGCTCAGTCGCCGCCGACCGCATAGGGGCCTACCACCAGCCCGGTGAACAAACCGGCGTAGACCGACGCGAGCGGTTCGACGTGGATTGCGTCTCCGACCTGCTGCCAAACGCCGCCTGTCTCCAGCTGTGCATGGACTGTGCCCTGTTCGAAACGCAGGCGCAGGCCTACCGGGCCGGCCGAAGGGACCATGCGGCTGGCGACAACGACGCCCTCCTCTGGCTCATCCTCACCAGCGCGGCGACGGACGGTCACCAAACGCTCTCCTTCGTCAAGTTCGACCCCGACCGACAGGAAGTGGCTTTCGTCCACAAAAGCGAGAAGTCCGGCCTGCTGGCCCTGATCGGTGGGCGCGAAATCCACCTGTGTTTCAAACTGCGCTTCATGGTGGCGCATCCTGCGGCCGACGAATGCCGGTTTGCCAAGGGAGCCCGGGCCATCCGAACCTGGCACGAGTTGCAGGGTGCCATCCAGCAAAGCGGCACGTTGTACGGCTGCCGGCGTGCGGATACCGATCCATTCCAATCCCAGCGCATCAGCATCGAATTCGTCGCGCCACGCGGACCAGTCGGTGCCGGCAGATGCTGGCAGGTCCGGTGCCCCTATGACCGGCGGAACAGCTTCGCCGGGACGAAGGAAATAGGGCCAGCCATCCTCCCATCTGACAGGCAACAGGAAAGTTTCGCGTCCCAGCAAGGTCGATTGGCCAGCGAACGGCCGCGTCGCCAGAAATACGCCCCACCAGCTGCCATCGGCGAGCTGCACGAAATCGGCATGACCGGTCGCTTCCACCCGGTCTGGCCTTTCAGGGGAAAGGCCGCGCTGAGTCAGGATCGGATTGAGCGGTCCAGCTTCGTATGGCCCTTCCAATGCACGCGAGCGGTAGATCGTTTGCGAATGCTGGTCTGCTGTACCGCCTTCGGCAGCCAGCAGATAATACCAGCCATCGACGCGGTAGATGTGTGGGCCTTCTGCCCAGACCGGCTGGTCCGCCAGATCAAGGCCGCCGTTCACAAGCAGCGTGCGGCGCGGCATCATCTGCATCGTCACCAGATCAAGCTCTTGCAGCCAAAGTGCACGGTGGCCCTCGTACAGGGGATCACCGGGCGGAGCATCGTTATAGACAATCCACGCGCGGTCATCTTCGAAGTACAGCGAGGGATCGATGCCGCCAAAGTCGAGCCACTTGGGATTACTCCACGGGCCTGCCGGATCATCAGCGGTGATCACGAAATTGTTGCCGCACTCGATGCAGGTGTTGGCAATCCAGAAGCGGCTTCCATCATGTGCAATGGCAGGGGCGAACAGGCCGCGATTGGTCCCAAGGCCCGCAAAATCGACCTGGCCTGGTCGGTCGATTGCGTTGCCCACTTGCCGCCAGTTCACCAGATCACGGGAATGGAATACCGGCAGCCCCGGAAACCACGCGAAAGTCGAGGTGACAACGTAGAAATCATCGCCCACTTGCACGATGGATGGATCAGGATGAAACCCCGGCAGTACCGGGTTTCGGAATTGCCGGGGTTCCAGGGCTTCCGCTTTATTCAAGGCATGATAATCGACATAGTCGAAACGCGCCGTCGGGGCAGGATCGGCCAGTGCAGGCCCAGCGTTTGCCGCAGCCAGAAATGCACCTGTTAATATCAGTCCGTAACGCCGCATCTGCCTATCTCCCCGAACAATTCCAACCGGAATGATAGCGCTACCATAAGAGGTTCGATTGACAAGACCCGATTGGAAACTGGCCGCGGATCAGCCCTGTTTCACCTTGCCAGCAAAGCTCTTGCGCAGCTTCATCAGCTTGGGCGGGATCACCGCCATGCAATATGGATTGCGCTGGCCTTCGCCTTCCCAGTATTCCTGGTGGTAGCCTTCCGCCGGATACCATGTGGCGGGGCCTTCGATGGTGGTCACAGCGGTTCCGTCATGGCTGTCATTCCAGCGGGCAATCGCTGCTTCGGCCTCGGTGCGCTGCTCGTCTGACAGCGGGAAGATGGCGCTGCGATACTGCGTGCCGACATCGCCGCCCTGACGGTTCAGCTGGGTCGGATCATGCGTGCCAAGAAACATGTCGAAGATTTCGGGCATGCTCACCTGTGCCGGATCGAATGTGACCTTTACGCCTTCGGCATGGCCTGTAGTGCCGGTGCACACCTGCTTGTATGTCGGGTCCGCCACATCGCCGCCGATATATCCGCTTTCGACGCTTTCGACGCCGATCACATCCTTGAACACCGCTTCTGTGCACCAGAAGCAGCCGCCGGCAACAATTACTGTTTCACTCATAACCCTATTCTCCTTTGCAGGTGAGATGGGGACCAAGGCACGTCTTGTCATCCCGCCAATGGTCTGTAGTGGTTTGCGCCAACATCTTACACTGGGAGAACTCCGATGCGTATTACCCCCCTTCTTGCCGCCGCAGCATTTGTGCTGGCTGCGCCTGCCGCCGCTCATGAACATGAGCATCATCATTCCATCGAAGACATTCTGGCAATGGAATCGCGCGCCGATGATGCTGCCCGCGATCAATATCGCCATCCCGCCGAAACGCTGGCTTTCTTCCAGGTAGAACCAACGATGCGCGTGGCCGAGTATGGCCCCGGCGGCGGTTGGTATACCCGTGTGCTGCTGCCCTATGTCGCTCCGCAAGGCGCATATATGGCGTTGCAGCGTGACACTGGCGCTCGTGAAGAGGGCGCAGCCACTTGGGCCGAACAGTTCATGGCCGCAGCGACCGAAAACGGCATGGCTGCGATGGGCAATGTCAGCGCATTCGAAAGCGATGAAATTCCCGCCGACGTGGCAGGCACGGTGGACCGCGTATTGGTGTTTCGCTCCATCCACGGCCTGATGAACGGCAATGCCGCCGATGCAGAGCTGCGCGCCATTCGCACGCTGCTGGCCGATGATGGCATGGTCGGCGTGGTCCAGCACCGCGCCCCCGAAGATGCCAGCTACGAAGCCGCACGCGGCTCTCGCGGCTACATGCGCCAGTCGGACGTGATCCGTCTGTTCGAACTGCACGGTTTCGAACTTGTCGAAACGTCTGAAGTCAATGCCAACCCGAGCGACACGGCAGACTGGGAAGGCGGCGTGTGGACCCTGCCGCCAACACTGCGGTACGGCGACCAGGACCGCGCCCGCTATGAAGCCATTGGCGAAACCGACCGCATGACTTTGCTGTTCCGCAAGCGGGACTGACATCGGCATATCTGGCGCTGCCCCGATCTGGGCAGCGCAGATAAGCGCTGTCAGGTTGATATACATCAATTGACATAGTGTAACCTCGATGCTCCTAATGTGATATTATTACATTAGGAGCATCGCTATGAATTATCGTAACTTTTCACTTGCCCTGTGCGCGCTGTCATTAACGGCCTGCGGAGATACGGTTTACGATCCGCGCGGCGTCGAGAAGAGCGAGACGCTGCTTTCGGTCAGCGCAACCGGGCAGGCTGACATGCGCCCCGACGAGGCGCGTTTTCAGGCAGGTGTGCAGAATTGGGCGCGCAATGCCGCCGATGCCTCTGCCGAAACGCAGCAGGATATCGACGCAATTGTCGCTGCTTTACGCGAACTGGGCGTGGCTGAAGAAGATATCCAGACCAGCGCAGTCAATGTCCAGCGCATCGATTGGGGCGACCGGCGGGGCCAATTCCAGGCGTTCAACACGCTGACTGTAAGGGTGCGCGATATCGAAAAGGCGGGCGCTGCGGTAACTGCGGTAACCGGCGTGGGCGCAAATATCGTGTCCGGCCCGGAACTGCGCCTTTCCGATCCGGAAGCTGCCGCCAACACCGCCTATTCCAACGCCTATGCCGCAGCACTAGCCCGCGCAGAAGCCTACGCCCAGGCAGCGGGAATGGAAGTCAGCCGTGTGCTGTACATTCGCGATGCAGGCGGATCGCAAGGTGGCCGCTACTTCTCCGGCGCGCAAGCCACGGCGGTGGACGCAGCCAGCTATAGCCGCACTCCGCCGCCGCCAGTGGCACCGCCGCCGCCTGTCAATCTTGCTATTGCGCCGGAAGAGCAAGCAGGAGTGTCCGCCACCATCATGCCCGGACAAACGACCAGTGCGGTCACTGTGCAGGTCGATTTCGCACTTGTGGAGCAATAGGCTCCCCAGTAATTGCCAGGCATGACAAAACTGAAAACCGCCGCGCTGCAGCTTGCCTTAGGCTCGGATGACGAGGCGGAAAACATCGCGGCGGTCTCCTCTTTGATAGAGGAAGCCGCCGGCAAAGGCGCGCAGGTCATCCTGCCGCCGGAATTGTTTTCAGGCCCGTATTTCTGCCGCGAGGAGAAGGACGAATTTTTCGCTCTGGCATGTCCGACGGCGGAGCATCCCTCCGTTATCGCCATGCAGGCGCTCGCGGCGAAACTGGGCGTGGCGATCCCGACCAGCTTCTTTGAACGGGACGGGCATCACTATTACAACACGCTCGCAATGATCGGCCCCGATGGGGACATCATGGGCACTTATCGCAAAAGCCACATCCCTGACGGGCCGGGATATGAAGAGAAGTTCTATTTCCGCCCCGGCAATGACGGGTTCAAGGTGTGGGATGTTTTTGGCGCGCGCATTGGTATCGGCATCTGCTGGGACCAGTGGTATCCCGAAACCGCGCGCGTGCTAGCGCTAAAGGGCGCTCAGGTCCTGTTCTATCCCACGGCCATCGGTAGCGAGCCGAAGGATGCGGAGATGGATACCAGCCGCATGTGGCGCCGCGCCATGATCGGTCATGCGGTCAGCAATTGCATGCCGGTGGTTGCCGCCAACCGCATCGGCCATGAAGGCGGCGCGGGTGATGGCACCAGCTTCTACGGCCACAGCTTCATCGCCGACGAGTGGGGCGATATACTGGCCGAATACGGCGCGGCGGAAACCGGCGTTCTGGTGGCAGAGCTGGACCTTGATGCCGCCCGCCAGCACCGTGCCAGCTGGGGCTTCTTCCGCGACCGCCGACCGCAGCTTTATGGCCGCATTGCGGAGGACATCTGATCGCCCTGCCGCGCTCATCAGCCAGGCAGACGGGATACGGCACCGCGCGTGACGATCACACCTATCTGATCGCAATCGGCAGCAATCAGCGCCATCCGCTGTTTGGCAGACCGCGCGACATAGTAGCGCTGGCGATGGAACTGCTGCACGAAACCCTTGGCGAGGTTACCGCCTGCTCCGCCATTACGGCCAGCGCACCTGTTGGCCCGTCGCAGCGGCAATATGCCAATGCTGCGCTGCTCCTCCAAAGCAGGCTTAATCCGCGCAGCCTGCTGAATGTCCTGCAGGATACAGAGGCAATGCTCGGGCGCGTGCGCCGGGGGCAGCGATGGCAGGCCCGTACGCTGGATCTTGATATCGTGCTGTGGAGCGGCGGGATTTTTGCCGCACCAGAGCTGATCATCCCGCACCCGCTGTACCGGGAACGCAGTTTCGTGCTTGGTCCCGCAGCGCAAATCGCGCCGCTCTGGAGAGATCCGCTTACCGGACTGACGATCCGCCAAACCGCGGCCCGCCTCTCTAGATGGAAGCGCAAAGCCTAATCAACGATGTAGGTCGTCCCGCTCACCACAATTGCCTGCCCGATTTCAACTGTCTGCCGCTGCAAGCCAAATTGCAGGGCGACAATGGCATCGTTCCTAAAGCCGCGATCGGCCTGGGCGGTGACTTCGTAAAAACCCCATTCTGGACCGATCGAGACGAGTTCTTCGCCAAAGCCGGGATACGGCTCCCGGTTTTGCTGGAAGCGCACCTGTACCCTGCCCTGGCCGTCTGCAGACGCGCTTGAGATCGTCCGCGCGAAAAAGCCTATCGTCAATTGATCTCCGGAAACGACAGGTGCCAGCAGGGGAATATTCAGCCCGCCGGAATATACTTCGCCCGGCTGTGCAATCATGACTCGCAAGGCCGCACCGCCACCGGGATAGGCCTCGTCCACGATAAATTCACGGGTCAGATGAGTGCCGTATGTGTCCCAGACAAGATCGGTGGGATCATTCATCAGCCCGCCCGGCAGCATCTGATCGATGGCGTGAAGATGGGTAGGCAGGCCCGCGGTATTACGCTGTTCGGCAGCGGCTGCATCCTGCGCGGCGGCGGGTGCTGCGCTCGCCAGAAACAGCGCGGTGATCAGGGCGGGGGTGCTAATTTGAACAGGTATCATCGACTCTCTCGGTTGTTGTTTTGGTAGCGCAACCGTATCGCGAATAAGGCCCGCTGCAAGTCCTGAAAATCGTCGTCATCGACTCAGACACGCAAACCAAGCTTGACCGCCACCCGCCCGATGCCTAGGTGACGCGCCGCAGAGAGATTATCTCTCGGGCCCTTAGCTCAGTCGGTAGAGCAACTGACTTTTAATCAGTAGGTCGCTGGTTCGAACCCAGCAGGGCTCACCACCTTTTGTGGCAGAATTTTTACCGACACCGGTTGCCACTCATCCACCCGAATTGACTGTAAACGCGTCCCGTGCAACGGCCTCTTCATAAAAGAGGAGCGCCAATGTCTGCCAATATTGCCGAAATGGAACGCCGCCGCGACGCTGCCCTGATGGGCGGCGGGCAGAAGCGTATCGATGCCCAGCATGCCAAGGGCAAGCTGACCGCGCGCGAACGGCTTGATGTGCTGCTGGATGAAGGCAGCTTTGAAGAGCTTGATACTTACGTCGAGCATGACTGCATCGATTTCGGGATGCAGGACCAGAAAATTCCGGGCGACGGCGTTGTCACCGGCAGCGGTACGATCAACGGGCGGTTGGTCTATGTCTTCAGCCAGGATTTCACCGTCTTCGGCGGCTCCCTTTCCAAACGTCATGCGGAGAAAATCTGCAAGGTGATGGACATGGCGATGAAGGTCGGTGCGCCGGTTATCGGCCTCAACGACAGCGGCGGCGCGCGTATTCAGGAAGGCGTGGCCAGTCTTGGCGGATATGCCGACGTGTTCCAGAAAAACGTGCTGGCATCGGGCGTGATCCCGCAACTCAGCCTGATCATGGGACCATGCGCGGGCGGTGCGGTGTATTCACCCGCGATGACCGATTTCATCTTCATGGTGAAAGACAGCAGCTACATGTTCGTGACCGGCCCCGAAGTGGTGAAGACGGTCACCAATGAAGAAGTCACGCAGGAAGAACTCGGCGGGGCAGTGGTGCATACCACGAAGACCAGCGTGGCCGATCTCGCGCTGGAAAACGACATCGAAACGCTGATCGCGGCGCGTGATCTGATGGGCTTCCTGCCCGCCAGCAACCAGTCCGAACTGCCCGTGCTGCCCACCGACGATCCGTGGGACCGGCAGGAGGACAGCCTCGACATGCTGATCCCCGCCAATGCGAACATGCCGTATGACATGCATGAACTGATCGCGAAGGTGGTGGACGAGGGGACGTTCTTTGAAATTCAGCCCGCCCACGGCGCGAACATCATCACCGGCTTTGGCCGCATCGAAGGGAGCCCGGTGGGCTTCGTCGCCAATCAGCCGATGGTGCTGGCGGGCGTGCTGGATATCAACGCCAGCCGCAAGGCTGCGCGTTTCGTACGGTTCTGCGATGCCTTCTCCATTCCGATTGTGACGTTTGTGGATGTGCCCGGCTTCCTCCCCGGCACGGCGCAGGAGCATAACGGCATTATCAAGCACGGCGCGAAACTGCTGTTTGCTTATGGTGAGGCGACCGTGCCCAAGATCACCGTCATCACCCGCAAGGCGTACGGCGGCGCGTATGATGTGATGGCGAGTAAGCACCTTCGCGGTGATCTCAACTACGCATGGCCCACGGCAGAAATCGCGGTGATGGGCGCGAAGGGCGCGGTGGAGATTATCTTTCGGGGCGAACGCGGCGATGCGGAGAAGATCGCCGAGAAAACGAAGGAATATGAAGACCGCTTCGCCAATCCGTTTGTGGCGGCTTCACGCGGTTATATCGATGAAGTGATCCACCCGCATTCAACGCGGCGGCGGATTGCTCTGGGGCTGCGGAAGCTGCGGAACAAGAACCTCGAGAACCCGTGGAAGAAACATGATAATATGCCGTTGTGATGGAAGCCATTGTACCAGTCTTGGTGGGAGGCCTGCTAACCCTTGCGGGAGCTCTGGTAGCACCATTCTTCCAGAGGAAGCATGAGAAATGGCGAGCCGAAAGAGAGGATTCACAACTCATTCGCGAGAAAGCCGCTGAATTGTTTGATGAATTGGACCGAATGGTTGCCGAATCTCACTCTGCAAACATAGCGGTGTTCCGGAACCTCGCCGAAAAGAATGTCCCTCCATCACCCTTGCCAGATCTCGGAAGGATCAGAATGCTTGTGGGAATATATTTTCCTGAAGCTATGCCAACAGTCGAAGGTTACGAAGAACGATGTGCAGTAGTGTCTAGTTCTGTAACCAAGGATCTAGATGGCGCATTGAAATCTTCGGATGGTGGCGATCGTATAAAAGCACTTACCGCCGTGATGGTTAGCTCTCAAAATGAAGAAACTCGCAAATTTGTGCGGAACTTGCGAGCGGAAGTAGCTCAAAACATACCGAGGCTAAAATGAAACTAGGACGTCTCAACCACATCGGTATCGCCACTCCCTCCATCGCGGAATCCGTCGCACATTTTCGCGGTACGATGGGCGCGACCAAAATCCACGAACCGTTCGATCTCGAAGCTCAGGGCGTGAAAGTCTGCTTCGTCGACACGCCCACGGACAGCGGAATGAACGGCACGCAAATCGAGCTGATCGAGCCTTTGTCCGATAGTTCTCCCATCGCCGGTTTCCTCGCCAAGAACCCATTGGGTGGGCAGCATCACATTTGTTTCGAAGTCGAGGACATCGAGGATGCGCGAAAGTGGTTCGAGGAGCAGGGCAAGCGTATCCTCGGCCCCACCCGCATTGGCGCGCACGGCACGCCGATCTTCTTCCTCCACCCCAAGGACATGATGGGCCAGCTGACCGAAATCATGGAAACGCCGAAGGAAGGGGCGCATTGGTCGAATTGACCCGCGCCGCGCACTGGAACCCAATATGACCAAATCGACCAAAGCCGACTGGCAGGACCGCGCAGCCCAAGAAGTGAAGGGCCGTGACCTGACGTGGCACACGCCCGAAGGCATCGCCGTGCAGCCGCTCTATACGGCAGAAGACGCGCCGACCGATCCTGGATTGCCCGGCTTTGAACCCTTCACGCGCGGTCCCTACGCCAGCATGTACACGGGCCGCCCGTGGACGATCCGGCAATATGCGGGCTTCTCCACCGCCGAGGAATCGAACGCCTTTTACCGCCGCAATCTGGCGGCGGGCCAGAAGGGCCTGAGCGTCGCCTTCGATCTCGCCACCCATCGCGGTTATGACAGCGATCACCCGCGCGTTGTCGGCGATGTCGGCAAGGCGGGCGTGGCGATTGATACCGTGCGCGACATGGAAATCCTGTTTGACCAGATCCCGCTCGATACAATGAGCGTGTCCATGACGATGAACGGCGCGGTGCTGCCGGTGCTGGCGTTCTATATCGTGGCGGCAGAGCGTGCGGCCGTTTCGCAGGACAAGCTCAGCGGCACGATCCAGAACGACATTCTGAAAGAATTCATGGTCCGCAACACCTACATCTATCCGCCTGCGCCCAGCATGCGGATCGTGTCGGATATTATCGCCTACACCTCTGCCAATATGCCAAAATTCAACAGCATTTCGATCAGCGGCTATCACATGCATGAAGCCGGGGCGACGGCAGTGCAGGAACTGGCCTTCACCATCGCGGACGGCAAGGAATATGCGACCCGCGCCATAGAAGCGGGGCTGGATATAGATGCCTTCGCTCCGCGCCTCAGCTTCTTCTGGGGCATCGGCATGAACTTTTTCATGGAAATCGCCAAGATGCGCGCTGCGCGCACTTTGTGGCACGATGTCATGACGGAGCTTGGCGCGCAGAACCCGAAATCCAAAATGCTGCGCACACATTGCCAGACTTCGGGTGTGAGCCTGCAGGAGCAGGACCCCTATAACAACGTCATCCGGACCACGCTGGAGGCGCTGTCTGCCGTGCTTGGCGGCACGCAATCGCTCCACACCAATGCGCTGGATGAAGCCATCGCTTTGCCGACCGATTTCTCCGCCCGCATCGCCCGCAACACGCAGCTGATCCTGCAAGAGGAAAGCGGCGTGTGCAACGTTGCCGATCCGCTGGGCGGCAGCTATTATATCGAGGCGCTGACCGCCGAGATTACGCAAAAAGCGCGCGAGCTGATTGCCGAGGTGGACGAAGCGGGCGGGATGACCGTCTATGTCGCCAGCGGCAAGCCCAAGGCCGCCATCGAAAGCGCCGCCGCCGCAAAACAGGCAAGCGTTGACAAGGGCGAAACCGTGATCGTGGGTGTGAACAAATATCGCCGCGAGACCGAAGACGAAATCGACACGCTCGACATCGACAATCACGCCGTGCGCCAGTCGCAGGTAAAGCGCCTCGAACGCGTCCGTCGGGAACGGGACGAGGAAGCGGTAAAGGTCGCTCTGGCTGCACTGACCCGTGGTTCGCGTACCGATCCGGCGGATGCCAGGGCAGAGGCCGAGAAGGGCCGCGACGAAAACGGAGTGCCACTGCCACCCTCGCAGATCGCACGGCTGGAAGGGCTGAGCGAGACCAATCTGCTGGCGCTTGCCGTAGAGGCCGCCCGCGCCGATGCGACGCTGGGTGAAATCTCGTCCGCGATGGAAGCCGCCTTTGGCCGCTACGAAACCGTGCCGACCCCGGTGAAGGGTGTTTACGCCGCTGCATACGAGGGCGACGCGCGTTTTGCGCAGGTGGTTGCCGGAGTGGAAGCCGTGGCCCGCAGGCTGGAGCATAAGCCGCGCATTCTGGTCGCGAAAATGGGCCAGGACGGGCATGATCGCGGCGCGAATGTGATCGCAAGTGCCTTTGCCGACATGGGTTTTGAAGTGCTGTCCGGCCCGTTGTTCCAGACGCCCGAAGAAACCGCGAAAATGGCAATAGAGCAAGATGTGGATGCAGTAGGCGCCAGCTCTCTGGCAGCAGGCCACAAGACGCTGATCCCTGAAATGATCCAGCACCTGCGCGATGCAGGCCGCGCCGATATCAAGGTGGTGGCAGGCGGCGTCATCCCGCCGCAGGACTATGATTTCCTGAAGAAAGCCGGCGTGCAGGGCATCTACGGCCCCGGCACCAATGTGGTCGAAGCCGTGGCCGATGTGCTGCGCCTGCTCGGCCACAATATGCCGCCTGCCGGTGAAGAGATGGAGGCGGCTGAGTGACAACCCGCCACAAACTCCGCATGGCGTTCATTACTATTGTGCTGCTGCCCACATCCTGCCTTGCGGGAAAGTCCGCGTCGGATCAGCTCGATCTGCGCACCGAGGCAGGCCGCGTTTTTGCTAGCCCGAGCTGGTATGAGAATGTTCTGTGGCTCCTTGCCCTCGTGCTGATGCTGGTCTGGGCATGGGCGATGAATCGGCTATGGAATTCCGCAGACAAATAACGCCCGCAGCGCCCGCATATTCGCACAACAAGGTTTGACCCAATGACTCACAAAATCGAAACGCTCACCATTCACGCTGGCCAGCAGCCTGACCCCGCCACAAATGCGCGGATCACGCCGATCTATCAGACGGCAAGCTACGTCTTCAACGATGCAGAGCATGCTGCGAACCTGTTTGCGCTGAAGGAATTCGGCAACATCTACTCGCGCATCATGAACCCGACGAACGATGCGCTGGAGCAGAAGATCGCCGCGCTGGAAGGCGGGGTGGGCGCGCTGGCGGTGGCATCGGGCCATGCAGCGCAATTGCTGGCGTTCTTCACGCTGATGGAGCCGGGCTGCAATATCGTCGCGGCGAAGAAGCTGTATGGCGGATCGCTCAACCAGATGGGCGAAAGCTTCCGCAAGTTTGGCTGGGAAACGCGCTTTGTCGATGCCGATGATCCGGAAAATATCCGCGCGGCGATGGATGACAAGACGCGCTGCGTGTTTATTGAAAGCCTTGCCAATCCGGGCGGCGTGGTCAGCGACATTCAGGCCATTGCCGATGTTGCCCACGCAGGCGGCGTGCCGCTGATCGTGGACAATACCATGGCCAGCCCCGCGCTGTGCCGTCCGTTTGAACACGGCGCGGATATTGTGACGCATTCGACCACCAAATTCCTCAATGGTCACGGTAATGCCGTTGGCGGGGTGATCGTGGATTCGGGAAAATTCGACTGGAAGGCACAAGGATCAAAATTCCCCAGCCTTACCGAGCCGAACGGTTCGTATCACGGCGCGGTGCTGGTCGATGCTTTGGAGCCGATTGGCCCCATCGCCTTCATCATCGCTTGCCGCGTGTTGGGCCTGCGCGATCTTGGCCCGGCGATGGCGCCGCAAAACGCTTTCCTTGCGCTGACGGGCATGGAAACGCTGGCGCTGCGAATGGAGCGGCATTGCGACAATGCGCTTAGCGTCGCCAAATGGCTGGAGAGTCACGAGAAGATCGCGTGGGTTTCCTACGCTGGACTGCCCGATAATGCGTACAAGCCGCTGGCCGACAAATACCTTGGCGGGAAGGGCGGTGCCGTGTTCACCTTCGGGCTGGAAGGCGGATATGAGGCGGGCGTGAAGCTGGTGCAATCGGTGGAGCTGTTCAGCCACCTTGCCAATATCGGCGATACGCGCAGCCTTATCATCCATCCCGCGTCCACCACCCACAGCCAGCTTTCGGAAGATGAGCTGGTGGCAGCCGGTGCAGGGCCGGATGTGGTGCGTATTTCAGTGGGCATTGAGCACGTGGACGATATCATCGCCGACCTGGAACAGGCGCTGGCGGGGATTTGATGTTCAGGAACATCCTTCTAATGATAGCCGCCCTCGCTCTCGCCGTCCCGGCGGCGGCTCAGGATGCTGGCACCCCGATCACGATCGGGCGGTCACATCTCGTCAGCTATGGCGGTGAAGAAACAGCACGCGCGATCAACGTCTATTTACCGCAAGGTTATGGCGAGGGTGAGGAAAGCTATCCCGTTCTCTACCTGATCGACGGCGGGATGGATCAGGACTTCCTGCACGTCAGTGGTACATCGGCGCTCAATGCGCTTTGGGGCCGCTCGCAGCCTGCCATTGTGGTCGGGATCACCACGCGGGACAGGCGCGCGGAACTGATCGGCACGCCGGGCACTGCGGAGGAGCGCGAGGCCTTTCCGACGGCAGGCAATGCCGCCAGCTTCCGCGCCTTTGTCCGGGACGAGGTCAAGCCGCTGATCGAGGCGAATTACCGGACCAATGGCATGAATGCGGTCATCGGGGAATCGCTTGCCGGACTGTTTATCGTCGAGACGTGGCTCACCGAGCCGGAGCTGTTTGACGGATACGGCGCGATCAATCCCAGCCTGTGGTGGGACGGTCAGGCGCTGGCGCGTTCGGCCACCGCTGCGCTTGCCGATGGCAATGCGCGGGGGAGGCTACTGGTCAGCTATTCCAACGAAGGGCCAGACACGCAGGAGCCGATAGAAATGGTCGCTGCCGCCGCTGGCGAGGGCGCATGCCTTCTCGCCACGCCTGACCTGACCCACGCTACCGCCTATCACACCCTGACACCGACAGTGCTGCAGTACCTGCTGCCGACCGGCTATGACTTCGAACCCGAATGGGGCTTCACCGTCCCGTGTGCTCAACAAGGGGCCGCCGAATAATGTTCAAAAAAATCCTCATCGCCAATCGCGGCGAAATCGCGTGCCGGGTTATCAAGACGGCGCGGCGTATGGGCATTGCCACGGTTGCGGTCTATTCTGATGCTGATGCGCGCGCGCCTTTTGTGCAGATGGCGGATGAGGCGGTGCATATCGGGCCAGCGCCTGCCAGCGAATCCTATCTGCTGCCTGAAAAGATCATCGCCGCCTGCAAGCAGACCGGCGCAGAGGCGGTGCATCCCGGCTATGGCTTTCTATCCGAGCGGGCCAGTTTTGTGGAGGCGCTTGCCAAGGAAGGGATCGAATTTATCGGCCCGCCTGCGGGTGCCATCGCGGCGATGGGCGACAAGATTGAATCCAAGAAGCTCGCCAAGGCAGCAGGCGTCAACACCGTCCCCGGATCAGAAGATGCTATCGACACAACCGAGGAAGCGCTGACCGTCTCGAACGACATCGGCTATCCGGTGATGATGAAGGCCAGCGCGGGCGGCGGCGGCAAGGGCATGCGGCTTGCGTGGAACGATCAGGACGTGAAGGACGGGTTCGAGGCAACCAAGCGCGAAGGGCTTAATTCTTTTGGCGACGACCGCGTTTTTATCGAGAAATTCATCCTCGATCCGCGCCATATCGAAATTCAGGTGCTGGGCGATAAGCACGGCAATGTGCTGTATCTGAATGAGCGCGAATGCAGCATCCAGCGCCGCCACCAGAAGGTGGTGGAAGAAGCGCCTTCGCCCTTCGTCACGCCGGAAATGCGCCGCAAGATGGGCGAGCAGGCCGTCGCGTTGTCGCAGGCCGTGGGATACCATTCGGCTGGCACGGTAGAGCTGATTGTCAGCGGGGCGGACCCGACGGGCGAGAGCTTCTTCTTCCTCGAAATGAACACCCGTCTGCAGGTGGAGCATCCCGTTACCGAAGCCATCACCGGCATTGATCTGGTCGAACAGATGATCCGTGTTGCGGCGGGTGAAAAACTGGAAATGACGCAGGACGATATCGGCATTGACGGCTGGTCCATGGAAACGCGCATCTACGCCGAAGATCCTTATCGCGGATTCTTGCCCTCAACCGGGCGGCTGGTGCGATATTCCACTCCGGTGGAAAGCTGGGACGGCGACTTGCGCGGTATAGGCGGCGTTCGCGTCGATTCAGGGGTGCAGGAAGGCGGCGAGGTTTCGATCTTTTACGACCCGATGATCGCCAAGCTGGTAACATGGGGCGAAACCCGCGACGAAGCTGCCGATTTGCAGGTGCAGGCGCTGGACCGCGTGGTGCTGGAAGGGCTCGGCCACAATGTCGATTTCCTCTCGGCATTGATGCAGCATCCGCGCTTCCGCAGCGGCGACATCACGACCGGCTTTATCGCGGAGGAATATCCCGAGGGCTTCGAAGGCGCGCCTGCCAGCGAGCGCACTATGTCAGTGTTGGCAGCGGTTGCAGGCATCATCGCGACTGCTGATGCCGACCGCGCGCGCCGCGTTACGGACCAGCTCGACGGACCGCTCCCCCCGCCGGGAGACTGGACCGTGCGCATCGGTGACATCGATCACGAGGTTGTTCTGGGGGAGGACGGCATCATGGTTGATGGCGAGCAAGTGACGCTCGAGTTCAACTACACGCCGGGGGATCGGATGGTGGATGTCGCGCTGTTTGCAAACGGTGCGGGAGAAGATGACGCTCCGCTCGGCACCTATGGCATCAGGCTAAACAGGCGGTTGCTCGGCTATCACATGACCACGCGCGGGGCGCAGCATGATGTTCGCGTGCTGGAAGCGCGGCTGGCCACCCATGCCGGTCACATGATCGAAAAGGTGCCGCCTGATACCTCCAAGCTGCTGCTGTGCCCGATGCCCGGCCTGCTGGTGAAACTGCACGTCGAAGCAGGCGCTGCGGTGGAAGCCGGGCAGCCGCTTGCGACAGTTGAGGCCATGAAGATGGAGAACATCCTGCGCGCCGAAAAGGCTGGCACGGTCGCCGTCATCAACGCCGCCGAAGGCGAAACGCTGGTGGTGGACGCGGTTATTCTCGAGCTGGAATAGCTTCGCCTACTTGCCCCCGGAATCCCTACTCGCCCTTGAAGCTGGGCAGGCGTTTCTGGATGAAGGCCATCACGCCTTCGCGGAAATCATGCGTCTTGCCTGCGATCGTCTGATGGCCGCGTTCTGCCGCGAGTGAATTCTCCAGATCGCCTTCGAGAGTAGCGCGCACCTGCTTGCGGATCATGCCCAGCGCCTTGGTCGGCATGGCGGCGAGCTTTGCGGCCACCTTCGCCGTTTCTGCCTCAAGCGCCTCGTCATCAACGACGCGCGCGATCAGCCCCTGCGCCGCCGCATCTTCGGCGCTCATTTCCTCGGCCAGCAGCATCATTTCGAGCGCTTTCGCCCGGCCAACCGATTGCGCAAGCATCCACGTGGTGCCAGCATCCGGCACAAGGCCAATCCGCGCAAAAGCGCAAAGCAACTGTGCCGAGCGCGCAGCAATCACGATATCGCCAGACAGGGCAAATCCAAGGCCCGCGCCCGCCGCAATGCCATTCAAAGAAGTGACAATCGGAATATCGCTATCTGCCATCGCCCGCGCTGCAGGGTCGTAATACTTTTCAATCACTGCGCCCAGATCGCCATCGCCCGCAAAAGACGGGTCCAGCCGCGCACCGGTGCAGAATGCGCGGCCTGTTCCGGTGATCACGATACAGCGCGCGCCATCCTCATGCGCCTGCGCAATCGCGGCGACCAGACCGGTGAGCATTGCTGGTGCGAGAGAGTTCAGCTTGTCCGGCGCATTCAGCGTGATGCGTGCGATATTGTCCACCACGCTATATTGCAGTTCATCGGTCCCGGTCGTCATGCTCAATTCTCCTCGTTTGGCGATGCGATAGGCGTTTGAGCCGCAATTGGCGATGGTCTTTGCGGCCACTGTGCTCACCACTGTGCTCACCACTGTGCTTGCACCAAGGGCCGCAACATGATTGTAGCTGCGAAAACATTCATCCGAGCGGAGAGTAACATGGCGTTTGAGACAATCACCAGCGAAACGAAGGGCGCAGTCACGCTCATCACACTGAACCGGCCCGACGCCCTGAACGCACTGAACACCACCGTGCTGAACGAACTGCAGCAGGCTTTCGCTGCTTTCGAAGCAGACGATAGCCAACACTGCGCAGTCGTCACCGGATCAGGCGAAAAGGCCTTTGCAGCAGGCGCCGACATCAAGGAAATGGTCGACAAGCAGGCGGCGGATTTCTTCCTCGAAGATTTCTTCTCCGGCTGGAACGAGATGACAGCGAAAACCCGCAAGCCATGGATCGCGGCGGTGAACGGCTTTGCGCTGGGCGGCGGGTGTGAACTTGCCATGATGGCTGATTTCATCATCGCTTCGGAAAACGCGAAATTCGGCCAGCCCGAAATCAAGCTGGGCGTTGCACCGGGCATGGGCGGCAGCCAGCGCCTGACCCGCGCCGTGGGCAAGTCCAAGGCGATGGATTTGTGCCTCACAGGCCGCATGATGGACGCCGCCGAAGCAGAGCGTGCAGGTCTTGTCGCGCGCATCGTGCCGCATGATCAGCTGATGGACGAAGCCATGAGCGCAGCCGAGGCCATTGCCTCCATGCCGCCCATGGCCGCGATGGTGAACAAGGAACTGGTCGACGCCGCATTCGAAACAACGCTGGCACAAGGCCTGACGCACGAACGCCGCCTGTTCCAGATCCTGACGGCTACGCAGGACAAGTCCGAAGGCATGTCAGCTTTCGTAGAAAAGCGCGCAGCGAACTGGAAAGGCCGCTAAGGCGGAACCGCCAGCGCACGCGCGGCATTGATAACGCAAGAGCCCGGCAACGGGCCGAGATTTTTTGAGAGCTAACGGGAGAAGCGGACATGCGGCAGGTCGATCATTTCATTCAGGGTGGCTCAGGTTCGGGCAGCGGACGGACGCACAAGATCTGGAACCCTTCGACAGGCGAAGTACAGGCTGAGGTCGCGCTTGGTGATGCCGCGCTTCTCGACCGCGCGATGGAAAACGCCAAGAAGGTGCAGCCCGAATGGGCGGCAACCAATCCGCAAAAACGCGCCCGCGTGATGTTCAAGTTCAAGGAACTGATCGAAGCCAATATGCAGGATCTGGCCGAGCTGCTTTCGAGCGAGCACGGCAAGGTGGTGGACGACGCCAAGGGCGATGTGCAGCGCGGGCTGGAAGTGATTGAATATGCCTGCGGCATTCCGCAGGTGCTGAAGGGTGAATATACCCAAGGCGCAGGTCCGGGCATCGACGTATATTCCACGCGTCAGCCGCTCGGCATTGGGGCCGGCATTACGCCGTTCAACTTCCCGGCAATGATCCCGATGTGGATGTTCGGTATGGCGATTGCCGCTGGCAATGCGTTCATTTTGAAACCGTCGGAGCGTGACCCATCCGTGCCGGTGCGTCTCGCTGAACTGTTCCTTGAAGCTGGCGCGCCGGAGGGCCTGCTGCAGGTCGTCCACGGCGATAAGGAAATGGTCGACGCGATCCTCGACCATCCGGATATTGCCGCCGTCAGCTTCGTGGGAAGTTCCGACATTGCGCAATATATCTACTCGCGCGGCACCGCCAATGCGAAGCGGGTGCAGGCCTTTGGCGGCGCGAAGAACCACGGCGTTGTGATGCCTGATGCCGATCTCGATCAGGTTGTGAATGATCTTGCAGGCGCCGCTTTCGGCTCTGCGGGTGAACGCTGCATGGCGCTGCCCGTGGTGGTGCCGGTGGGCGAGGATACCGCCAATCGTTTGCGCGAAAAGCTGATCCCGGCGATCAATGCCCTGCGTATCGGGGTGTCGAACGATCCTGACGCGCATTACGGTCCGGTCGTCACGCCCGAACACAAGGCGCGCATCGAAGAGTGGATCACCACGGCAGAGAACGAAGGCGGCGAGATCGTCGTCGATGGCCGCGGTTATTCGCTGCAAGGCCATGAGAAGGGCTTCTTTGTGGGCCCAACGCTGATCGACCATGTCACGCCTGAGATGGAAAGTTACAAGGAAGAGATTTTCGGTCCCGTGCTGCAGATCGTGCGCGCCACGGACTTCGAACATGCCCTGCGCCTTCCCAGCGAGCACCAATATGGCAACGGCGTCGCCATCTTCACCCGCAACGGCCACGCCGCGCGCGAATTCGCCTCCCGCGTGAATGTCGGCATGGTCGGTATCAACGTGCCGATCCCTGTTCCAGTCGCCTATCACAGCTTCGGCGGGTGGAAGCGTTCGGGCTTTGGCGATATCGACCAATATGGCACCGAAGGCCTGAAGTTCTGGACTAAGACCAAGAAGGTCACCCAGCGCTGGCCCGATGGGGGCGGTGATGGCTCCAACGCCTTCATCATCCCGACGATGGGGTGATGGGCAGCACGGGAAGAAAGGTCCGCTGGCTCACCTGCCTGCTGATCGCTGCAATGCTTTCCGCCTGCGCGACGGCCCCCGCATCATCGCCTGAGCCCCCGCTTGGGCCGACACCGGCGGATAAGCGTATCGCGCTGACATTCGACGATATTCCGCGGCACGCCGGAGCCTTCCTCGAACCTGACGAGCGCGCGGCGATTTTGCGGCAAACCTTGCGCGATGCCGGGGTTGCGCAGGCTGCATTCTTCATCAATCCCGCCAGGCTGCATGATCGGCCGGGCGGCGTCCAGCATGTGATGGACTATGCCGCAGACGGGCATGTTCTTGCGAACCACACGGCCACCCATCCCAACCTGAGCGATCTTACCCTCGAGGATTACGTCGCGGATATTGATATTGCCGAAACTTGGCTTTCCCAACTTGAGGGTCATAGGCCGTGGTTCCGCTATCCCTTTCTCAACGAAGGGCGCGACGATGTTGCCAAGCGCGACGGTGTGCGCGCGGCGCTGGCCCAGCGCGGTCTGAGCAATGGTTATGTCACCGTCGATGCAAGCGACTGGTTCTACGAACAGGCCGCGATTGAGGCACAGCAGGGCGGTCATACGATGGATATGGACGCTTTCCGCGACCTGTTCGTGGAAAGCCATGTCGAGGCGGCGGAATTCTTCGATGGCCTTGCGCGAGCTGCTTTAGGCCGCTCGCCTGCGCACGTCATGCTGCTGCATGAAGCCGATGTAACAGTGCTGTTTCTCGGCGACCTGATCGATGCGCTTGAGGCGCGCGGCTGGACCGTCATCACCGCAGATGAGGCCTATGCCGATCCCTTCAGCCAATATGCCGCGACGTACGACACGCCATCCGCGCAAGGTACGCTGACGGAGCAAGTGGCATGGGAACGCGGCCTGCCAGCGCCGCGCTGGTATGCGCGCAACAATGTGGACTTGGCCCGCGAGGAATTCGAACGCCGGGTATTACACCAGGCAGCAGAATAGCGCCCGCTAGCGTTCCGTCAGCCTGACCAGCCCCATTCCGCCAAACATGGCAGCGACGAAGATGGCTGCACCCAGTGGCTCTATCGCCAGTGCGGCAAATCCGGGACCGGGGCACAGTCCCGCAATGCCCCAACCAACGCCGAACAACGCCGCGCCGCCGATCAGCTTGGGCGTCAGATCGTTGCGGGTCGGTACATGAAAGTCGTCTTCGAAAATGGGCCGGGCCATGCCTGGCACAAAGCGCCATGCAATCGCCATCACTATCAGCGCGCCGCCCATGACGAAGGCCAGCGTCGGGTCCCAATCGCCCAGCAGATCCAGAAAGCCGCGCACCCGCGCCGGATCGGTCATGCCGCCAATTGTCAGGCCTGCACCGAATATCGTGCCCGATAGCAGGGCGATAAGAGGACGCATATTCATGACAATACCTCCCAGCCGGCCGCATTCATCAGCGCGACTGTCGCAATGCCAGTGGCCATGAAGACCCCTGTTGCCACAATGGAACGGGCGGAAAGCCTGCTCATCCCGCACACCCCATGGCCGCTGGTGCAACCGCTGCCCAATCGTGTGCCCACGCCGACAATGACGCCTGCGATGACAAGTGGCACGGTGCCGGCAAAGCTGGGATCACCTCCGCCGCCAGCCAGCATCACCAGAAAGGCGCCCAGCGGCAGGCCGATGACAAAGGCAAATGCGCCCGTCCGGCTCATCCCGCTGCCACCAAGGCCGGCAGCCTTTGCGGCAATTCCGGATACGCCGGCGATACGGCCGAGGCCAAGCAGCATGATAGCCGCCGCCAGCCCGATCAAGCCGCCGCCGATCAGGCCGTCTACAGGGGCTGCATCAGGGAAGCCCGGAAGTGTGAAGGTCGCCAGCATCATACTGCGTTCACAGGGATTTTGATGTAACTCACGCCGTTGTCCTCCGGTTCGGGCAAATGTCCGCCGCGAATGTTCACCTGCACGCTTGGCAGGATCAGCGTGGGCATGGCCAGGTTGGCATCGCGCGCGGTGCGCATCGCGACAAATTCGTCCTCTGTCACACCGTCATGGACGTGGACATTGTGCGCGCGTTGTAGCTTTACCGTGCTTTCCCAGGCAAATTCATCGCGCCCCGGTGCCTTGTAATCATGGCACAGGAACAACCGCGTTTCGTCCGGCAGGCGTAGCAGGCGGTGGATTGACTGGAACAATTGCCGCGCATCTCCGCCAGGGAAATCGGTGCGGGCAGTGCCGAAATCGGGCATGAACATGGTGTCGCCGATAAAGGCAGCATCGCCGATGATGAAGGCCATGTCAGCGGGCGTATGGCCGGGCACATGGAGCGCAATGCCATGCAGATTGCCTATGCGGAATGTCTCGCCATCGGTGAACAGGTGATCGAACTGCGATCCATCGCGCTCGAACTCGCTTCCGGCATTGAACAGCTTGCCGAACACATCCTGCACGCGGATGATCTCCGCCCCGATAGCCAGCTTTCCGCCCAGTTTTTCCTGCAGATAGGGCGCGGCAGAAAGGTGATCGGCGTGGGCGTGGGTTTCGATCAGCCAGGTCACCGTGAGATCATTGGCGCTCAGATATTCGATCACCCGGTCGGCCGATCCGTGGGACGTGCGCCCCGATGCGGCTTCGTAATCGAGCACGGAATCGATCACTGCCGCTTCCCGCGTTGCAGGATCGCTGGCGACATAGGTGATCGTGTTGGTCGCTTCATCGAAAAAGCCCGCAATGGTCGGTCGCAGAGCCTTGTCGGCCTGCGCCTGCGCAATTTGCGCTGCTGCGGCGGTAATGGCGGCGTCGGTCACTCTGTTTCCTCCTGTCCTGCCAGCATAGCGAGCAAAGCAAAACTGGCGAGCCAATGGGACCCCATATAGTCACCATCGATTGCATCTTCTGACGCCTTGATATGGCGATGCGCATTGCGCTCATCAAGGCCCAGCATCCGCCAGCACCAGCTCCGTGTGAAGTTCACGCCGTCCAGATGCGCCGCCTTGCCATCGGTAGGATCGCTGACCTGCGCGGGGATGAATAGTGCGCGCGGTTCCCCTTGCTCCAACTGTGGTAGAAAATGTCCGAACCACTGCGCAAAGGTATCGGCAGGCAGAACCTGCTTCATCAATGCGGCCTCTGTAAGAGTGGGCGAGAGAAATTCGTCACCGCCCGGCTCCCAGCACTGCGCCGCGCGGTCCTCAATGAAATAGCGCTGTGCCGCTTGCTTGATCAGCGCCGCCAGTTCCTGATCAAATACCCGCGCCCATTGAAGGCTGAGGTTAAGCGCGAAGGCAGTGTTCGCGTGCGCTCCGTGCCGGATTGGATGGCGCAAAATGCCGAGATAATCGCGCCAGCCGGTAGCAAAATGATGCGCCAGCGGGGAAAGCCTTTCGGCCCAGGCCTGGTCGCCGTGTCGGCTCGCCTCCAGATGCAGATACAGCAGCCACGCCCAGCCATAAGGCCGCTCGAATCCGCGTGCTTCCAGTATCTGCGCATAGGCCAGTTCAGCGTCGAGATTGGCCTGCGAAAGCGTTTCTTCGGCCCGCGTTTCGATGGTCGCAGCTTCAGGCAGATCGGGAAACAGGCGTCGGATTGTCAGCAGGGTCCACCAGCTGTGGACGCAGCTGTGCCAGTCGAAACTGCCGTAGAAGGCAGGGTGCAAGTTGCGCGGACTGGCAACTGCATCGGGGCCTGCCATCACATGATCCAGCTTGTTTGGATATTCCTGCCCTACATGCCCAAGCGCAGTGCGGGCAAAGCGGGCTGCTGTGGCTTCATTCAGGATCATGATGCATCTCCATATCCGCCGCCGCCCGGTGTGCGGATGACCACCACATCGCCGGGTTCAACGTCTGCTGCGCCGGTCGCGCCCAGTGTTGTAATAGACCCGTCACCATGTTCGACAAAAGTATCGCCGGGCTGCGCATCGCTGCCGCCCGCGATCCCGCGCGGCGGCACAAGACGGCGATTGGCAAGAATTTGTGCGCGCATCGGTTCGAGGAAGGCAATGCGCCGTTCAACCCCCTCTCCGCCCCGATGACGGCCTTGTCCGCCCGAACCGGTGCGGATGGAGAAGCTGTCTACCCGCACGGGCAGGCGCGTTTCCAGCACTTCGGGATCGGTCAGTCGGCTGTTGGTCATGTGGGTTTGCACGGCAGAGGTGCCATCATGGTCCGGCCCCGCGCCAGAGCCGCCGCAAATGGTTTCGTAATATTGGCGGGTGGCATCGCCGAAGGTGAAGTTGTTCATCGTGCCTTGCGACGGGGCAAGCGCTCCGCAAGCAGCCAGCACGGCATCGGTAACGACTTGGCTCGTTTCCACATTGCCCGCCACGATGGCGGCAGGCGGATTGGGTGCGAGCATGGAGCCTTCCGGGATGCGCAGCGTCACCGGTCGAAGGCAACCGTCATTCAGCGGCACATCATCGTCAACCAGGCAGCGCAAGGCGTATAGCACAGCGGCTCTGGTGATGGCGCTGGGGGCGTTGAAATTGTCCGGCAACTGATCGCTGGTGCCGGTGAAATCGAACACGGCGGTCCGGGCGTCGCGGTCGATCGTGATGGCGACCGAGACCTGCGCGCCATTGTCCATCGCATAAGTGAATGCGCCTTCGGGCAAATGGCCCAGAAGCTGGCGCACGGCGGCTTCGCCATTGTCCATCACGTGGCCCATGTAGGCGGTCAGTATGTCACCGGAATGCTCATCCGCCGCTGCCCGCAAAAGGTCCTCCCCGCGTGCGCAAGCGGCAATTTGCGCTTTGAGGTCGGAGATATTGCGGTCAGGCGCGCGGGCCGGATAATCTCCCGCGCCCAGCAGGCTGCGCATTTCGGCCTCGCAAAAGCGCCCCTCATCCACCAGCAGCACATCGTCCAGCCGCACGCCTTCCTCGTCGATTGTGCGGCTGTCAGGCGGCATGGAGCCGGGCGCTATCCCGCCGATATCGGCATGGTGGCCGCGTGCCGCCACATACGCATCGGGCGCAGTGCTCGCATCGCTCCAGAACACCGGGACAATCACGGTCACATCGGGCAAATGAGTGCCGCCGTGGTAGGGATCGTTGACCACATAGGCATCGCCGCGCCGTATACCGCGTGTGCTTGTAGCGCGGTTTTCGATCACCCGCCTTATGCTCGCCCCCATGCTTCCCAGATGCACCGGAATATGCGGCGCATTGGCGATCAGCGCGCCTTCTGCGTCGAACAGGGCGCAGGAAAAATCGAGCCGTTCCTTGATATTGACCGAACTCGCCGTGGCTTCCAGCACCACGCCCATTTCCTCTGCAATGGCCATGAACGCATTGTTGAAGATGGCGAGGCGGACGGGATCCACCGCCGTGCCTGCCGCAGGTGCGCGTTCTCGCGGCGCTGTGCGGGTCAGGACAAGCGTTCCCTCGGCAGCGCGTTCGGCTATCCAGCCCTCTTCCAGAACTGTGGTGGAGCCGGATGCGGGAATGATGGCGGGGCCGGTGATTGCCTCGCCGCGCGGCAGATCTTCGGCCTCGAAGTCGCCAAGCCCGCCGCTGGTTCCTTGGGCCTCAACGCTCAGGGCTTCCAATACGATCGGCGCGGCATCGTCCGACCAGCCGAAACGGCGGCGATGTTCGGCGCGGAAGGCGCTGTCCGCATTATCGCCCAGCGGCATGTCGATGGTGGTATCGCTGCCAGCAAAGCGGAGGCGCAAACGCGAGGTCAGCGTGATCCGGTCTGCGGCGATATTCTGGGCCAGCAAGTCTTCGCGCGCCTGTTCTTTGAGCGCCGCCAGCGCTGCGGAAAAATCATTCTCCAGTGGCTGCACCGCGCCCGCTTCCCGGATGGCAATGATCGGTGCCAGGCCAATGCCATAGGCGCTGAGCATTCCGGCAAGTGGGTGGACGAGCACTGTGTCCATGCCCAGCTCGTCTGCCACACGGCAGGCAAATTGCCCTCCCGCTCCGCCGAAGCACGCCATCGCATGGGTCGTGATATCATGGCCGCGTGCGGTGCTGATCTTGCGGATGGCATTGGCCATTTCGTCCACCGCGATGGCGAGGAAGCCCTCTGCCAGATCGCGAGGCGTCATCGGTTCAGGCAGGCTGGCCGCGACCTCTTCCAATCGCGCTCGGGAAGCTTCGGGATCAAGCGGCTGATCGCCTTCAGGGCCGAACACATGCGGGAATTCATCGGGATCAAGCCGGCCCAGCAGCAGATTGCAATCGGTCACCGTCAGCGGGCCGCCTTTGCGATAGCAGGCAGGGCCGGGGTCCGCGCCCGCGCTTTCCGGGCCGACACGCAGGCGCGATCCATCGAACCGGCACACAGATCCGCCGCCTGCCGCCACCGTATGCACCTGCATCATCGGTGCGGCGATGCGCACGCCGGCAACCACGCTGTCGCCGGTCCGCTCATACTCGCCTGCATAATGGCACACATCGGTGCTGGTGCCGCCCATGTCGAAGCCGATCAGGCGGGTGTGGCCGAGCCGCCCCGCTGTCTCCACCATGCCCACAACGCCGCCTGCCGGGCCGGAAAGCACTGCATCCTTGCCGCGAAAGGCGCGAGCATCGGCAAGGCCGCCATTGGATTGCATGAACCGCAGCGAGCCATGCTCCGGCAACCGGTCAGACAATTGTTCGACATAGGCGCGGATCACGGGGGAGAGATAGGCATCCGCCACGCTGGTATCGCCGCGCGGAACCAGCCGGATCAGCGGAGAGACTTCATGACTGGCGCTGACCTGCGTAAAGCCGAGTTCACGCGCGATCCGCGCCACCTGCGCCTCATGCCCGGTGTATTTCCAGCCATGCAGCAGCACGATGGCGAGCGCATCCACGCCCTGTTTGCGCAAAGCCGCAAGATCGCGCCGCGTGGTATTGTCATCGAGCGGCACCAGCACCTCGCCATCCGCACCCACGCGCTCGGCGATTTCCACCACATGCCGCTCCAGCCGTTCCGGCAGTACGATGTGGCGGGCAAAAATATCGGGCCGCGACTGGTTGCCGATCCGCAGCGCGTCCCGGTGCCCCGCCGTGATTGCCAGCGCGACCTGTGCGCCCTGCCGCTCAAGCAAAGCATTCGTGGCAATTGTCGTGCCGATCCGCAGCTCTGCAATAGGCGCCCCGGGATACTTCGGGCCGGTCTCGGCCAGAATGCGCCGGACGGCTTCGCTTGCTGCATCGGGGTAATGATCGGGGTTGCTGGACAGCAATTTGGCCGTCACCAGCTTACCATCCGGCAGCTGGGCGACCACATCGGTAAATGTGCCGCCCCGATCAATGGCAAATCGGTATGCGCTCGTCATATCGCGTAACCTAGGGACCGCGCAGCGCCGCGTCGAGCCGGATAGCGCGGGCCTGCAAAACCCGTGTCACCTTGCAAATTCTTCCATTTCACTTCAGGTCCTTTGCGGGGTGCAATTGCAGGGAATGAGATGGCGGACGAACTTGATCTTTATCCGAAGACGGGAAGGTTTCTCGAAGGGCGGCTTCGCGATGCGATGAGCGAAGAGGAGAAAGCGACGGTTGAATCGCTGGTCGAGGAAACCGCCGAATTTGAGTCGCCCGAAGTTATTCTGGAGCGCGGAGTCCTGTGCAATCGCTCCACCATGCTCATCGAAGGATTTGTCCTGCGAACAATCAATTCGGGCGAAAAGCGCTATGTTGTCGGGGTTCAGGTGCCCGGAGACTTCGTTGACCTTCACGCCTTTGCGCTGAAACGGCTGGACCATAATCTGGTGACGATCGGCAAGGCCAAAGTCGGGTTCACCACACATGACCGGATCAAGGACGTGATGTCGGACAACCCGCATCTTGCCCGTTTGCTATGGTTTTCCACCCTGCTGGACGCGGCCATTCACCGCGAATGGATCATGAAACTGGAACAGCTGCGCGCGCCGAAACGCGTGGCGCATGTGTTCTGCGAAATCTGGCAGCGTCTTGATTTCGTCGGGCTGGGGCGTGACGGGGGCATTGATACGCCGCTGATCCAGCAGGATCTGGCCGAAATGTGCGGCACCACAGCCATCCACATGAACCGCGCGCTGAGCCAGCTGCGGGAAGAGGGGCTGGCCGATTTCCGCCGTGGCCGGATCGATGTGCCGGATCGCAAGCGGCTGGAAAAATATGCCACATTCGATTCGACCTACCTGTATGGCGAAGGCGTGCTGGGTATGCGCGGCGAGCTCAGCCTGAGCACGCCCTGAAGCGGCACGTAGGATAGCAAAACGATGGCGGATGGCGCCTACACTGCGAAACGCAAGCGGCTGAACTGGAAGCTGATTGTCCTGATCGGCCTGCTTCATATCGTGGCACTGGCCGGTCTTGCGCGGCTGCTTGCGCCGGAATTTACCGCCAGCGTCATCGAAACCGCAACTTCGGTCGTGACCGTAACCGTGCGCACATATGAAGAGCCTGAAACGGAGCCTAGCATCGCGCCGCCGCAGCCTGATGAAGGCGCGGCGGGAGAGGAAGGACGGCAGGCGACGCCGCGCGCTGTGGTCGCGCCGGAGCAGCCGCTTCCCCGGCCTTCACCAGCACCGCGCGCGTCTTCCACCGGGGCGGCCAACCAATCGGGTGCGCGCGAACAGGGCGACGGAACAGGCGCAGGTGGCACGGGCGACGGCACAGGCAGCGGGCGGAGTGGATCGGGCACAGGCGGCGCGGTTGCTGTTGGCCCATCGGTTCGATCGGGAGAATTGAACGAGGCCCGCGATTTTCCCATTCCCGAAGGCGGGCGGGCGGCCAGGCTTGGCCTTGCTGTCACTGTACATTTCACCGTCACCACAGATGGCCGCGCGCGCAATTGCACGGTTGCGAGCACGCAGGTCGATGCTGCGACAACAGCACGCGTTTGCCCGCTGGTGATCGAGCGTATCCAGTTCAATCCGGCAACGGCGGCTGACGGAACTCCGGTAGAGGCGCGCTACGGCTACCGCGTCGATTTTCGCGCGCGTTCTTAGGGCGAACGCAATATTGGGCTTGCAGGAGTCCTGCGAATTCCACAGGTGCAGGACATGAACAAAATCTATCCCGTAATCATGTGCGGCGGCAGCGGCACCCGTCTGTGGCCGCGCAGCCGCAAGGTAAAGCCGAAGCCGTTCCTGCCGCTGGTCGGCGATACGACCTTGTTCGAGCAAACGCTGGCGCGGTGCAGCGATGCAGGCCAGTTTGCGCCCCCTACCATCGTGACCGGCACTGGGCATCTTGATCATGTCGAGGCGCAGCTTGGCGGCACCAAGGCGCGCATTGTGGTAGAGCCAGAGGCGAAGAATACCGCCGCTGCCATCGCTTTGGCCGCTTGGCTCCTGCCCGATGATGCCGTGATGCTGGTGTGCCCGAGCGATCACCATATTGCCGACGTATCGGCCTTCCGCGCGGCCGCTGATGCAGCTGCGTCTTTGGCAATGGAAGACCGCATGGTTGCCTTCGGCATCACCCCTACACAGCCAGAGACAGGCTATGGCTATATCCTTCGCGGAGACGGGCTGACCGGCGGATTCGCTGTAGAACGCTTCGTGGAAAAGCCTGATCTGGAGCGCGCAACCCAGTTCCTGGCGCATGGCGGCTACAGCTGGAACGGCGGCATTTTCGCCTTTCGCGCAGGTGCCTTCAAAGCCGAGCTGGAACGCCATCGCCCGCGGATTGCCGATGCCGTGGCCCGTTCTGTCAAAGAAGGGCGCGAAGACGGCGCGCGGTTCCATCCGGCGGCTGCAACATTTAGCGAAATTGCATCTGAATCGGTCGACTACGCCGTAATGGAAGAAACAGACCGCGCCGCGATGGTGCCCGTTTCGATGGGCTGGTCCGATATCGGCAGCTGGCAATCCTTGCGCGATGCACGGCCCGCCGATGCGGGCGGCAACCGCATGCAAGGCAAGGTTGATCTGATCGATTGCGAAGGCGTGCTGGTGGAAACCGATGGACCACGCGTATCTGCGATCGGCCTGAAAGACGTGGCGATCGTGGTGAACGGTGACGATGTTCTCGTCACCACCATGGCAGGCACGCAAAAGGTCGGCCAATTGCCCGGCGCGGCGAAGCAGTAGGGCGGGTGAGATGGACCTGTTAGCGCCCGTAGCCGGCACGATGCTCGCTCAGACAATTCAGCTCGCCCTTGCGCCGGTTTTTGTGCTGGTCGCCATCGGCAATATCATCTCCACGCTGACCCAGCGGCTTGGCCGGGTGGTAGATCGCAGCCGCGATTTGCAGGAACGCCACGGCGCGACCCAGAACATGGAACACGATATGGTCGTGCGGGAAATCCGTTCGCTGGATAAGCGGATCGCCCTGATCGGCGCGGCGATGCGATTGCTGGTTATGGCGAGCATTGCCATCGGCTTGACAGTAGTGATGCTGTTCGTTGCAGAATTTGCCCATATCGGGCTGAACCCGGTCGCTGCTGGCTTATTCATCACGGCCATCGGACTGCTGATGTGGGCGCTGGTGCTGTTCCTGCGGGAAACACAGCTTGCAACAGAGGCGTTACGGATCCCCGAAGAATTCCTGGAAAAAGAACGCGAGCTTTAGATCATCCTGGCCGCGCTTAATCCCGCGGCGGCCCCAGCAGCTTCTGCCCGCCCTGCCGGATCGCGCCTTCGACGATTGGCTTCAGGAACCCGAGAGCAGGCGGCATTTCCATGTGGAACAGAACCTGATCGTCATGGATGTCGATGTGGCCGGTGATCATCTGGCCCACTGCGTTGATGGACATGAACATGCGGTCCTCGCTCGGCCAGCTGGTGTCGACATCGGCCATGCCGCCAGGAATGGCATCCGCGATTTCGTGGCTGCTGGCGTGGAGGCGGCGGCGGACTTCTTCGCGGCCCAGCTGGTGCGGTATGGCGATTTCCATCAATTCTTGCTCTTTTCTCGGTTGAAATCGGGCAGCGGTATGCCTGAGCCTTCATCGGCCAGCGGCACACCGGCATCCTGCAGCTCGGGCGAATTTCCGGACGGCAAACCTTCGGCATCGCCGTATTTGTAATCGAGATAGCGACTGCGGATCGCCAGATCGTCCAGCGAACCTTCGGCCAGTTGCCGCGTTACGTGGTCGATTTCCTTGCTGATCTTGCCGAGGCTTTCCACCAGCTGTTTGTCCGGCGTGGATCCGGCGCGTTCCTCGCCGCGAAGGTGCGCCGGAATGCGCTGATAGCCTTCCACCGTTTCGGGCAGATACTCGCCCACCAGCTTGCGGGTTTCCTGCGCTGCCGGGTGCGCGGGATCGACATGCGCCAGCTGCTTGCCCAGTGCATCCAGTTGCACGCCCAGATCATCCACCAGTTTTGCCGCAGGCGGCGGCAGGGCGGCGCGCTGATGTTCCAGCCACAATTCGGTACGCGCGACCAGTTGACCCGCATCCTGCGTGCGCGAGAGATCGGCGCGCTTGGGCGTTTTGACCTTGGGGAAATTGGCGAAGATGAAGGCTGCGATGGCGATGGAAAACGCCGCTGCCATTATGCCGGCAAAGCCAATGCCATTCAGGATCATCCCGGCAACGCTGAAGGCTGCAAAAATCGCCAGCACCGCCGCTCCGAAATAGCCCGCACGCTTCAGCAGGTTCTTTGTCTTGAGGCTTTGCGAACCGCGCCCGATAGAGCGCCCCTCCAGCCGGTGCCGCCCGCCGGTCTGATTGTCGCGCAGGACAGCGCGGCTATCAGACAGAATGCGGTCGCTTTGCTGGGTCAGGTCCTCTGGCATCAGCCCTCCAGGCTCAGCAAACCGCTGTCATTCACTTGCTTTGCAGCCTGTGCCTGGCCTTCGGCGCGGGCGATGTAGCCTTTCGACTTTTCGACTTCGACCGAAAGGACATCCACAGTCTGCTTCATGGAATCGAGCGCGCGCAGCTTGAAGGTGTCGACCTCGTCCATTGTGTCATAGATGTTCTGGAAGGCGCGTTGCAGCGTTTCCATCGGGATAGTGCTGCTGGCGGCCTGTTCGTGAATTTGCGCGGTGTTGGCCCGCAGCAATTCGCCAGTGGAATCGATGATCCCGGCAGTCGTCTGGTTGAGCGCAGTGATCTGGCCCAGAACCAATCGCTGATTGGTCATTGCCTGCGCCACGGTTACGGCAGTGCGCAGCGCGCCCACGGTGGTGGTGCTGGCGCGGTCCACGCCTTTCACCAGTTCGACATTGTTCTTCTTGACCAGATCAAGCGCAAGATAGCCCTGCACCGACACGGCCATTTGGGTGAGCAGGTCCTGCGTACGCTGGCGCACATAGAACAGCGCGGTTTCGCGGATGGCCTTGGCCTTTTCCGGATCGCTGGAATCCAGCTCTGCCGCCTTTTCCTCCAGCTCTCCGTCCAGCGCCTTGGCGATGTGGATCATCTGTTCCAGATTGCCCATGGCTTCCCACAGTTTCTGACGCTCCACATCAATGGCGGCATTGTCCATCAGCAATTCGTCCTTGCCGCTGGAAAGCCGGGCGAGGATCGACTGGATATGGCCCTGTGCGCTGGTGTAGCTGTCAAAATAATTCTTCAGCTTATTGCCGAAGGGGATGATGCCGAACAGCTTGCGGCCACGCATCTTGCCTTTGCGGCCCGGGTCGAGATCTTCGACCGTGCGGCGCAGCTCCGCCAGATCGGTGCCGACACCCGATTCCTGATCCATCGCACGGACGGGGCGATCAAGGAAACGGTTGGACATCTGGCTGGCCGCCATGATTTCCTTGCGGCCCATATTGGTAATCTGGTCCACTTTCTTGCCGAAATCGGGCGAATTGGCATCGAGCGCGATCAGTTCATTGACGAAGCCATCGACCTTTTCCTGCAGGGCGGTGCGCTTTTCCTCGCTGACGGGAACGAGGCCCGCAGCTTTTTCAGGCGCAACGGCAGGCACCGGATCGGGCGGTGTCAGCTCCAGCTCGTTGACAGTCTTTGTGGCGGTCTCGTTGCTCGTGGCCATCGCGGCGGTTTTCCCTTTATTCCCTGCCTTGAACTTCAATCTACTGTATTAGGGATACAAGACACGTAATTCAAGTTGCAGGCATTTCAAACTTTGTGCAGCCGAGTTTCCGCGATAATGGTCGCCAATGCAAACACCAAACGCGAGCACGACTGAACCTGTGGCCGATAGCGAGATCAGCGCCGACGTTAAGCCTGTGCACCAGGGCTTTGGCGATGTGCTGTCCAGCCTGAGTGGGTGGTGGCGGCGCGATGTCACCAGCACCGTGGATCAGGTCGCCGTGATCGAGAAGCGCCGCGCCGAATGCACGCTTTCGGCCCGATATCTGCTGATGACCTGCATGTCGGCAGGCATCGCCATTCTCGGCTTGCTGCAGGGTTCGGCGGCGGTGGTGATCGGGGCGATGCTTCTCAGTCCGCTGATGGATCCGATCATGGGCGTCGGCTTTGCGCTGGCCATCGGTGATTTCAAATGGCTGCGGCAATCAGCGAAATCGCTGGCTGTAGGGGTGCTGTGCGCCATCCTGTTCTGCGCACTGATCGTGTTCTTCTCGCCCTTGCAGACGATCACCTCGGAAATCGCGTCACGGACGCGGCCTAGCCTGTTCGATCTTGGCGTTGCAATCTTCTCTTCGGTCGCGGGCGCATATGCGATGATCCGCGGGCGTGAAGGCACGATCGTGGGCGTGGCCATCGCGACTGCGCTGATGCCGCCGCTGGCCGTGGTCGGCTTCGGCCTGGCGACGATGAACGGCACGGTATTCTGGGGATCCCTGTTCCTGTTTATCACCAACTTGACCGCGATTGCGCTGACCGCGACAGCGATGGCGCGCGCTTACGGCTTCAGCACCAGCCTTTCCGAAAAACAGACGCAAATGCAGGCTTTCCTGATCTTTGCAGCCTTCATCTTGCTGGCGATTCCGCTGTTCTTGTCGTTGCGGCAGATCGTGTGGGAAACAAACGCCAGCCGTCAGATCAATACCGTAGTCGAAGATGTGTTCAGCGGGCGCGCGCGCGTTTCGCAGATAGAGGCAAATTATGAAAGCGATCCGATCCAGGTGACAGCGACGGTGCTGACGCCTGAAATCATCGGCGAAGCGGAAGGAGAAGCGCGTACCGCCATAACGCGCCGCCTCGACCGGGAAGTTGAAGTTTCCCTGACCCAGGTACGCGTCGGTTCAAGCCAGGACGCAGCAGAAGAGGCAGAGCTTGCCTCTGCCCGCGCACAGGAAGCCGAGGCAGCCGAACGCGCGGAAGATCTGGCCGACCGGCTGGCATTGCTGGCTGGGGTGCCGCTTGAAGATGTCACTATTGACCGCCAGCGCCGCCGGGCCATGGTGACGGCAAGGCCGCTAGATGGGGCGACCATGGCGACCTATGCCGAACTGGAACGGCGCATCGATTCCACAGAGCCGGAATGGGATATCCGCTTTACCCCGCCGCTGCGCCCATTGCCCAGCATCGCCTTTGACGGGGAAGTGCCAAGTGCTGCTGGCCGCCGCGCGCTGACCTTGGCAAGCTGGGCGCAGGACCGGGTTGGCGTGCCGGTGCGATTGGAAGGGCCGGAAGGATCAGTGGCCCTGCTTCGGGCAATATTGGCCGCCGAAAGCAAGGCCATGTCTGCGCAAACGACAGGCCCCGGTTTTGGTACTGTTACTGTAAGTTGGGCTGTTGAGGAGTAGAATAATGCCGAGCGAAATTACTGTATTGGCGCTGTCGGGCATACTTATGCTCGCCCATATATTTGCCGCCACGCACTACAAGACGAAGCAATACGGCGTCGATTGGAACATGGGCGCGCGTGATGAAGATACCGAACCGCTGAACGATCTTGCCGCCCGGCTGGACCGGGCGCGCGGCAATTTCCTGGAAACATTGCCGCTGGCAATTATCGCCCTGTTCGGCGTGGTTCTTGCCGGAAAGGCAACGGATCTGACCGCCCTCGCGGCATGGGTATGGCTGGGCGCACGACTGGTCTATCTGCCGCTGTACTGGACAGGCGTGCCGAAGGTGCGAACCTATGTCTGGGCGGTCAGCCTGCTGGCGCTGCTGTATGTGCTGGGCGTGTTGCTGCTGGGCTGACGCCTTTACGCCGCCAGCTCCAGCGGAGCGATTTCGCCTGACAAGTACAATTTCTTCGCCTTGGCACGGCTGAGTTTGCCGGAGCTTGTTCGCGGCAAGGTGCGCGGCGGGATCAATTCGACCACGCAGGTCATGCCGGTGACGGCGCGGACCTTGTCGGAAATCTGGTTGCGCAGCTTTATCCGCTCTTCCGGATCGGACACGCGGCAATGCACAAGCACGGCAGGCGCTTCTTCGCCGGTGTCGGTTTCGATCGAGAAGGCGGCGATATCGCCGTGATTGAAGCCGGGCAATTGTTCCACCGCCCATTCGATATCCTGCGGCCAGTGGTTCTTGCCGTTGATGATGATCATATCCTTGGCGCGGCCCACGATGAACAGATATCCGTTCGCCATGTAGCCCATGTCGCCGGTGTCGAGCCAACCGCCGATCAGGCACTCCTCGGTCGCAGCTTCATCGCGGAAGTAGGAATGCATCACGCTGGGGCCGCGGCACCAGACCTTGCCGATCAGGTGATCGCCTTTCAGGTCTTCGGTCTCGCCGCGAATGACCACATCCATATCCGGCAGCGGTTTGCCGCAATTGACGATTGCGCGGTAGCGAGCGGGGCGGGAAAGATCGCGCGGGCTGCCCGACAGGCGCTCTTCTTCCACCAATTCCACGCGGATACCTTCGCCCGGCGGCATCACCGTGACAGCCAGCGTCGCTTCAGCAAGGCCGTAAGATGGGGTAAACGCACTCGCCTTGAAACCAGCGTCGGCAAAGGCATTGACGAATTGCTGCATCACATCGGGCCGGATCATATCGGCACCGTTACCCGCCAGGCGCCAGCGTGACAGGTCGAACCGGTCCGCCACATGGCTTTGGCTGGAAATGCGGCGTGCGCAAATGTCATAACCGAAAGTGGGCGAATAGCTCATCGAATTGCCTTTGTTCCGGCTGATGAGATCAAGCCAGGCGAGCGGGCGGCGCGCAAAATGTTCGGTCTTCAGATAATCGGCGCTGACCTGATTGCCGATCATCGACAGGAAGCATCCGACCAAGCCCATGTCGTGATAGAACGGCAGCCAGCTGACCCCGCGATCATCCTTCCCGATATCCATCGTCGTCGCATGGCCATACAGATTGTGCAGCAATGCGCGGTGGGTAACGGCAACACCGGTGGGAAAGCGGGTGGAGCCGCTGGAATATTGCAGATAGCAAATGTCTTCAGGATCAGCTTCCGGCAGATCGATCCGCGGCGCTTCGAGCGCGGAAAATTCGTCCCAGTCCATGCCGGTGCAGCCCTGATTCTTGGCCGCCACTGACGCCATCTCGCCAATTTCTGCCGGATACAGCAGCATTTTCGGGTCGCTGCTTGAAAGCTGCACGCCCAATTGTTCGATATAGCTGTCCTTGCCGCCGAAGGTGGTCGGCAGCGGCAATGGCACGGGCCATGCGCCAGCATAAACGCAGGCGCAGAACATGGCGGTGAATTCCGGACTGGTTTCCGCGATCAGCGCAATCCGGTCATCCTTCTTCACGCCCATGGCGATGAGTCGGCGAGCGTTCTCCAGCGCATCTTCGCGCATCTCGGAAAACGGGTAGACCCGTTCCAGCGCGGCGCGCGGATCATAAAAATTCAGCCCCTTTTCACTGCGGGCCGCATAATCGATCGCTTCGTTGAACGTGGCGAAATCGGATCGCCTGCGCGGAAGCGGGCAATCATTTGGTGTGGGTGTAAGTTCGGTCATGCTGTGATGCTGGACCCTCATTGCAGCGCGCTCTTATGGCGCTTCCCGTATCCAAAAAGCGGCATCAGAGGTTTCCGACACCGCACATTCTTTTCCCATTTGAAGGGAAGTGTGGCACGAATAAGGCCGCGAAGGCCCCAATGACCAGCAAAGATTACTCATCCCGGCGCGTTAAAAGACCGCCCAAGCCGCTTTCAGCCCCTGCGCTGGAGGAGTTGGCGCTGGCCTATGTGGCGCGTTTTGCCACCAGTTCGGCAAAGCTGCTGCGGTACCTGGAGCGCAAATTGCGCGAGCGCGGGTGGGACAGTGAAAGTGCAGACGACGCGCCGGACCTGCCGGCTTTGGTCGCGCGCTTTGTGGACAAAGGCTATGTCGATGATGAAGCATTTGCCCGAGCGCGCTCTGCCGATCTGCTGCGCCGCGGATATGGCGCTAACCGCGTGCGCCAGGCTTTGGGGCAAGCGGGCATAGCCGCACCGATACGCGAAAAGATGCAGCCGGGCGAGGTACAGAAACGCCGCGCCGCACTGCATCTTGCGAGCAAGCGCCGCTTCGGGCCATTCAGCACTAAACCGGTGCCTCCGGAAAAACGTGAAAAACAGATTGCAGCCATGCTGCGCGCAGGCCACACATTCGACCATGCCCGCGCCGTGTTGGGCGCAGCCGATGCAGACCGCGCGCATGATTGGCTCGCCGAAGCAGAAGAATGGCCAGAGGAAACTGATGATGACGATTTTGCCTAAACTGGCCCAAATGCCGCTGACAGCATTGATGTTGGCATTTACCGCCTGTTCGCCGCAGTCGGCAGAACAGGTGCCGCAGCAAACTTCTGCGGCATCGGCGAATGTCGATCCCGACTCGGGGTTGGAGGTTATTCCGGTCACCGTCACGACGTCCACCGGCACCCATACCTTCCGGACAGAAGTGGCCGCGACGCGCGAACAGCAGAATCGCGGCATGATGTTCCGCAATGAAATGGGCGCGGACGAGGCAATGCTGTTCCCTTATGCAGAGCCTGAAATGCTCAGCTTCTGGATGCGCAACACGGTTTTGCCGCTGGACATCATCTTCATTGATGAAGATCGGAAGGTCATCAATATTGCTGATGGCATCCCTTATAACGAGGAAAGTGTTTTTTCGGACCGTGAAGCCATCGCCGTGCTGGAATTGATTGGTGGACGATCTGAAGAGCTGGGCATTGAACCTGGCGACAGTATCGAGTGGTGAGCTTTTACCTAATGCTTGGCGACCACGCCCAATCCCGCTAATGGCGCAGGCATGAGCATCCTCGGCAAAATTTTCACCTGGTGGGATGGTGCCACTATCGGCACATCCCTGTGGTCTGCGCGCAATGGCGAACATGTGGGCACCGATGCGCAGGGCAACCGCTATTTCCGTTCCAAGAAGGTGAAGCAGGGCCAGCGGGAGCGGCGCTGGGTCATGTATGACGGCGCCAATGATGCCAGCCGCGTACCGCCGGAATGGCATGGCTGGCTGCACGGGTCTTTCGATGATCTTCCGGAAAGCAATCTGCCGCCTGCGAAAATCTGGGAAGTGGATTACACACCCAACGCCACCGGCACCGATTCGCGCTATCTGCCTTCCGGAGCGCTGGAGCGCGGCGGCAAACGTGCGCCAGCGCGCGGCGATTACGAAGCCTGGACGCCCGACGCGTGATCCGCCTGCGCGCTGCGTGGGCCAATGTATCGGCCAGTGTATCGGCCGGTGCATCGGCCAGTGTAGGGCCGGCGGCCATGCTGCTGATGCTATCGGCTTGCGGGGATGAGCAGGTGCGCGCTCCCGAAGCCGAAGAAACCGAAATCCCCGAAGAATTGCAGACCGCAGATGCTCCGCCGACCATGGCAACAGAGGTCGAAGGCGTCGGCACGCCGATGGATGAACGCGTCGCCACGATCGGCCTGGTGAACAAGCGCAATAACGAAACCCGTGATATCGAAATGTACCCGGGCGAAGCACGGCGCATCGATGATGTGATTATCCGCCTGTCAGCCTGTGAACGCACGGCGCCGTGGGAAGAATTGCAGCAAACCGGCGCATTTGTGCAGGTCATCGTGAACGAACGGCGCGCCGCAGACGATGAAGCGCAGTGGTACAGCGTTTTTTCCGGTTGGCTGTTCAAGGAATCGCCCAGCCTCAACGTGGTCGAACATCCGGTTTACGATGTCTGGCTGAAAGACTGCGCGATGAGCTTTCCCGGCGAGGAAAATGCTTCTGCGCCAGCGGAGCCTTCCGACTCCTGATACAGCGCGGCCAGCGCCTGCGGCAGGGACATGCGCGGCTGCGCCTCTGCAGCGTGACCGAGCAACTCCTGATAGCGCTCGCGGGTAATTTCCACCGCGCCAAGGGACGCCAGATGTTCTGTCATGAACTGGCAATCGAGCAGCACATATCCCGCCCGCCGCATCAGCGCGACCAGCCATGCAAGCGCGACTTTGCTGGCATTGTCGGCCCGCGCAAACATGCTTTCCCCGCAAAACACCCGGTCGAAAGCGACGCCATATAAGCCGCCCACCAATTCGCCATCCTGCCAGCATTCCACCGAATGCGCATGGCCGTGGCGGTGGAGGTTGCGATAGCTCGCATCCACTGTGCCGCTGATCCAGGTGTCGGGATGGTCGGTGCGCGGCTGGGCACAGGCATCGATCACGGCAGAGAAATCGCCGTCCACCCGCACTGTGAATCGATCGGACTTCAGCACCTTTGCCAAAGAGCGCGAACAGCGGAAGCCATCCAGCGGCAAGATTGCGCGGTTGCGCGGTTCCACCCAGAAGACTTCCTCGTCATCACGCGAATCGGCCATCGGAAACACGCCGCTGCGATAGGCAAGCAGCAGCACTTCGGGCGGGATGATCTTTGGCGATGCGGGTTTGGTCGGCGGCGCGTGCATAGGGCCAGCATAGCATGCACATTGCATGTCGTCGCTTGCCATCGCGGTAAACGCGTTATAGAGGCGCGGCTGCCTGTAGGGGTGTAGCTCAGTTGGTAGAGCGTCGGTCTCCAAAACCGAAGGCCCACGGTTCGAGTCCGTGCACCCCTGCCATTTCATTGTTTTGATATCATGACGCCCATCCGGGCGTGCCATTCCGGCTAGACGACCAGCAAGCTGGTTCCGCTCCGGGATGTCAGTCGCCCCGATATCGTGCGCTGGTTGCGCCTGAGGGTATCAGGCGATTGCTGCTCTAACTGGCAGTAGGCGTGCTGCGGCCATTGAAGCCGTCCACCGCTGCGCCGGCGCCGTTTTCGATATCACTTGTGCCTTCGTCCACGTCTTTCACGTTTGGCGTGGTCCAGCTTTTTTGCCCCTTGCGGGAATGAGATTGGGTCACATCATGTCTCCTCTATGCCCAAACTAGCGGTTTCAACGTAGTTGAGCAAATTTCGCGGGTAGAAGGGAAAACCAATTCCCCATTAACTGTAATCCGCTAACACGCCTGTAATGCGCGAGCCTTTCTTCAATCACATCCGCAACGCCGATTGGTTGAATTCCAGCCGTGTGCGCGGTTATGCGTTCATCCTCGGCATCGCCAGCCTGGCTCTAATGGTGAATTCTTTCCTGAAGGCGATGGGTGTGGACGGTACGGATTTCCTCGCCTTTTGGGGCGCGGGCCATGTGGCGATCGCTGGTGAACCGGCGGCGGCTTACGACCTTGCCGTGCAAGAGAGCGTGCAGACCGGCACCGGCAGCAAAGGCTGGTTCGCTTTCGTCAATCCGCCGCCCTTCCTGTTTGCTGCTGCTCCGTTTGGAGCGCTGCCATTTCCCGCCGCGTGGATAGCATGGGTCGTGCTGACCTTTGCCGCGTGGAGCTGGGCAAGCATTAGCGCTTCGGCGCGCCTGTGGCCGCTGGTGCTGGTTTTTCCCGGGGCCCTGCTGGCCGCTGGCCATGCGCAGACCGGGTTGCTGACAGGCGCCTTGCTGGTAGGCGGGGCGGTGTTGCTGGACAAGCGGCCTGCCTCTGCCGGATTGCTGCTGGGCGCGCTGATCATCAAACCGCACCTGGCACTGCTCGTACCCTTCTGGCTGGCAGGTGCGGGCAAGTGGCGCGCGTTTGTGGCAGCGGGAGCAAGTGCTGTTGGCCTGATGCTCTTGTCATGGGCAGTATTCGGCCTCGATACGATGATCGCCTATACGTCCAGCTGGGATGCCAGCCGCCTCATCATGGCAAGCGATGACGCCGAATTCTATTTGCGCATGGCCACGCCATACAGCCAGTTGCGCCTGTTCATGCCGACATCGTTTGCGCTCGCCGTGAATCTGGCATGCGCGCTCGCCATGATGGCGCTGGCGTTCACGGCATGGCGGCGGATGGGGCGCGATTGCCTGGCCAGCGGCTCCCTGGTGCTGGCGGCGACGGCGCTCGCGTCACCATATCTGTTCAATTATGATCTGCCGTTCCTGATCCTGCCGCTCTTGTGGCTGGTGCGCGAAGGCCTGCGCGGCGGGTTCCGCCCCTATGAAAAACTGCTGCTGGTTGCGCTGTTCTTCGCGCCCTACGCCACCAGGGCTGCTGCCTTGCCGCTCGGCGTGAACCTTATGCCGCTGGCGTCAATCGCGCTGGTCTGGCTGGTGTGGTCGCGCGGCGGTGCTGCCAAACAACCCCTGTGAATACGGTTCCGCAGGCGCATTGCGGGGAACCCCCGGCTCCGGAATGAATTGTATTGCGCAGGACGGGGCAACAACAGGGTTTTGAAAATGAGGAAGATATTCCGCAACGGCCGGTCTGACGGCTGGAACAATCCCAAGCCTTATTCAGACACAAGCCTGCGTATGATGACGCATGGAAAGATCCATCCCATGGAAGAACCAAGTTTTCTGGACCGGCTTCTGGGGCGCGCTTAAAACCGGACTGAACCGTCCTGAAAGGGCCTAAGCCGGCCTGACCGGCATTGCCCGCGAAAAGGGGGCGGGGCCGGGGTTCACCTGCTGGCTTACCCGATACCGCGCCCCGATTTCCCGCGTGTCTTAATACTCTTCCGGTTCTTCGGGAGTATCCGCCGTATGCGTCGGGCCTGCATCCTTTTCCCCGCGCGCCAGCTTGAACACCACGCCTGACAGCAATAGCAGCGCGAGCAGGTTCGGCAGCGCCATTGCTGCGTTGGAGATATCGCCCATGCGCCAGACCAGCGTCAGATCCAGCGTGGAGCCGAGGTAAATAACCACACACCAAAGCACGCGCCAGATCATGTGCAGCACCTTCTCGCCCGCGCGGGTAGAGCCCGGGATACGGTCGTAGATGAAGGTGATTGCCCGCTCTCCGTAATAACTCCACGTCAGCAGCGTGGTGAACACGAACAGGATCAGCGCGATACTGGCGATCAGAGTGCCCAATGGAACGCTGAAGACCTCGAACGGGAAAGCGGCGGCAAAGGCGCCGCTGGTCATCGCAAACCCTTGCAAGTCCGAATTCCACGCATGGCGAACAACTTCGTCGCCTGCGGTGAATTCACCTTTCACCGTCAACATCACCAGCGCCGTCATGGTGCAGATCACGATCGTATCGATAAACGTGCCGAGCATTGCCATGCGGCCTTGCGCCTGCGGATCACTGGTTTGCGCAACGGCGTGGGCGATCGGGGTGGAACCCTGACCCGCTTCGTTGGAGAACAACCCACGCGCCACACCGGCACGGATCGCCAGCATAATTGCCGCCCCGGCAAAACCGCCGGTCGCTGCCTGCGGATTGAATGCACCATCGAAAATCAGCGCAAAGGTTTCCGGCAGATCGCCAAAGTTCAGGATCAGGGCGATCACCGCCATGATGATGTAAGCGCCGGCCATGAACGGAATGATCTTTTCCGCCACGCCGCCGATCGATTTGATACCGCCGATGATGACGATGAAAACGAGGATCGCAGTCACAAGGCCGCCGATCCATTCTTCGATACCGAACAATTCATTCATGCCATCGGCAATGGCATTGGCCTGAATGGAATTGCCCGTCACCAGTGCGCTGAACAGCGTGCCGATGCAGAAAACAATGGCGAGCCAGGTCCATTTCTTGCCCAGACCCATCATGATGTAAGTCATCGGACCGCCGCGATAGACCCCGTCCGAGGTTTTTTCGCGATAACGGATGGCCAGCGAACCTTCGGCAAAGGCAAGAGCCATGCCGATCAGCGCCGTGATCCACATCCAGAATATTGCGCCCGGACCGCCCAGCGTGATGGCGGTTGCCACACCGGCGAGATTGCCCGTGCCGACCTGTCCGGAAAGTGCCGTTGAAAGCGCGGCGAAAGGTGAAATCTCGCCCGCACCCTCGCCCTTGCGGCTGGCAAACAGTCCCTTGAAGGCGCTGCCCAATTTGACAATGGGGTAAAACCGCAGGCCGATCATGATCCACATGCCGATGCCCAGCAGGATCAGGGTCATCGGCGGAATAGGCTGGCCATTAATGGAAAGCCACGACAGCGCCTCTCCATTCCACGTACCGCCCCAGATGAAATCCGAAACATTGGTAACTCTGTCGACCAGACTGACCGGTGCGTCTTGTGCTGCCACGTAGTGACCCCTTATGTGGTTTTCTTCCCCGAAGACGAGCGTGCTAAAGGGCCGGAGCGCCGCTGCAAAGCCCCCATTTCACATTCAAGTGACATTTGCAGGCCTTTCTTGGGGACCAAATGGCAACGCGCTGCTTGCCAATCGGCGACCACGGCCCTAAATACCCCTCGTCTTCCGACATCGGATAATCGCCAAGCCCCTCCCGGACCTAGCCCGGGGCGGCCCGGAGACTTACCTGGAAGACGAGTGAAATTATTCAGGCGAGCACACAGGCAATGGCCGAAGAAACGACAAACGCGCCAGTAAAGAAGAAGACCAGCCCGGGCGAATTCGTCCGTCAGGTCCGATCGGAAACCTCCAAGGTTGTCTGGCCGACATGGCCCGAAACCGTACGCACGGCGATATTCGTCGGCATCATGGTGGTGTTTCTGTCGCTGTTTTTCCTGGGCGTCGATTCGGTCTTCGGCTGGGTCGTGCGGAGCTTGCTGGAACTGCTTTAACGCGGTGATTTAACCCGCCCGCCGTAAATTCAGGCCGGGCCGCACGGATTTTTTGAGGGAAGAAGAGACAACAATGGCTGCCCGCTGGTACATCATCCACGCATATTCCGGTTTCGAGAACAAGGTTCGCGATGCGATCCTTTCCGAAGCCGAACGTCTCGGTCTGTCCGAAGGTGTTGAAGAGGTCGAAGTGCCGACCGAAACCATCACGGAAATCAAGCGCGGCAAGAAGGTTCAGGTCGAACGCAAGTTCATGCCCGGCTATGTGCTGGCGAAGCTGAACATGACCGATGATGTCTATCACCTCGTCAAAAACACGCCCAAGGTCACCGGCTTTCTGGGTTCGGGCGCAAAGCCGCAGGCGATCAGCGAAAAAGAAGCTGCTCGCTATTTCGGCGGCGTGGAAGAAGCCAAGTCTGCCCCGAAGAAAGACATCAGCGTCGATTACGAAATCGGCGATCAGGTCAAGGTTCTGGAAGGCCCGTTTGCCAGCTTCAACGGCGAAGTCGAGGAACTCGATTTCGACAAGGCGAAGGTCAAGGTCAGCGTATCCATCTTCGGCCGCGCGACTCCGGTGGAACTGGACTTCGATCAGGTCGAGCTGGTCAAGTAAGGCAGCATTTGCTGGCAGCAGTTTGATTGTTGCCGGTTTTGCAGACAGTCGAACGCCCTGATCGGTCATGGTTGCTATTTGACCATTTCTGATTGATGGTGAGCAGGTCTTAGTTCTCACAGGGACCGGCCATGCGATATCTCACCTGCCTGCCAATTATGTTAATGCCTGCCGCGCTTATGGCGTGTTCGGGCATTGCCCCTGCGCAAATGGTGCAGGCCGTGCAGGACGATCTCCAACCGGTATGGTCTGCCGATTTCGATACCGACAGGACTGACCGGCTGGCCGCGATTATGGCCACCATTGAAGATTTGCCTGAACACCGCGCACGGCAGACCGTCTCGCTTGATAGCGATTGCGGGCGGAACGGCGCGGTCAATAGCTGCGCGCTGGTGACGCTGCGGCCGCCGGAATATGACGAGAGCGGCGAATTGCAGATCAAATACAATGTGAACGGCGAAATTGATCTGGATGGTTATCGCGGCACGGAGGCCACGCTGACTTACCGTTTCCACATGGAAGACGGGGCAGACCTGCGCATTCAGGGCAAGCTTCCCGGCCTTTCTTCTCTGCGCGGCGCCTTTGGCGGCGATGCGCAGAGAGAGGCGGTCCCCGACAGCTGGAGCACGCGGCTGATGTGGCTGGGCCACGGCCAAAATGCCGGCCACCCCCGTCCCAGCCTCTACATCTATGACCAGTTCCGCGCGCGCACCCGCACCGGAGAACATAATCTGGGTCCAGAGGAAATCTTGAGCGGACGCTGGCACGAGGTCGCGATGTATGTCCGGCTTAATGATCCGGGCCTTGCCAACGGGCGCACAGAGCTTTGGATGAATGGTGAGCTGGCGGCGTGCCGTACGGGCCTTACTTTCCGCAATACGGCTTCTGAAGCTGCGCTGATACAGCGGCTGGCTTTCCATAATTATTATGGTGGATCACCGCGCAACGCATTTGAATGGCCGGAAGAAGACGTGGAAATGCGCTTCGATGATTTCGCCGTTTATGATGGCCGCGCCACACCGGCAGGGGTGTCCGCTGCGGATTGCGATGGCGAATATTCGCCTGGCTATCTGGTGCCAAAAAGCGATTAGCCGGGCAGTTCAGGGCTGCGCCGTTGCGGCGTCGCCTGCGGCTGGCTGAACGTAACGCTGGTGGAGCAGCGGCGGCGATTTGTCGCATGCAGACGGGTTCGAACCGATCATCATTCGCGTTCAAGAGGCTGAATGCAGCGTAACACCGCTATGCCGTAGCGAACCAACCCAGACTGCTGGCGTAGGCAAGGCTCATCATGATCACATCCACGCTGGCATGGGCAATAATCACCGCCCACAGATTGCCGCGCTGCATGATCCGTATCCAGCCCAGCAGCAGGCCAATCGCGCCGGTCAATATCATCCCGCCGATGCCCTGATAGGAGTGCGGAAGGCCGAACAGAAGTGCCTGCACGGCAAGCACCAGCCACACGCGGCCGCGCAATCCGCCCAGCCGTTCCAGCCGGTCCATCAGAAAGCCGCGCCACAGCAATTCTTCCCCGACACCGGCGGCAAGAATTGCCACGCCGATGATCCAGATGGCGAACATCAGCGGGCTTTCCGTTACCAGATCAAGGATGAAACTGGCATCCGCTGCTGGCAGGCCGATAGCCTCGAGCAGAGCGGCGCCGAGGGTGAAAATCGCGATCGCGCCGACTGTACCGAGCGCGGCCCAGCCCAGCGTCATGCCCCAGTTTCCCGGTGCAGACAGGTCCCACGCCTCCGCCACCCGGCCTTCACGGCGCAGCCACACCCAGCACAATACCAATGCGCCAGCCATGCTGACCATCACGGTCAGGGCGACCAGCCACGAACTTGGCGCGGCCTGCGGTGTGCCCTGTGCGGCCTGTTCGAAGATGAAGGGGACCAACGGCAAGGCGCTGCCTACGAAATAGACGACCACCACTGTCACCAGTTGCGCCATGAACAGCGGCCAGCCGATGGCAGCCTTTGTTCCGCGCGCAACAGGCGGCGCATCCATAAATGCTGCAGCGGGAGTATTCATGAATCGATTGTCCTTCTTCGCTTCCCGTATGCAGCTTTCGCCGCACCGACTATCCGATGCAAGGCCACGGCCCGGATATTGTGCGGCTTTCCTACAGGCAGATTCCCGGCCGATGTGACGGCAATGGATGATTTCTATCTTCCGGGTTTTACCGGCAAACTGTCACCTTCGCAAAAAGGGAAGAAAGTCTGTTTATATCAATTGGTTCTGGCGGCTTTGGCGGGGTGACGCAGTGTAACCTTTGTCACCCCTTTCCCGCCCGCCGGGATTGCTTGATTTTCAGGTGCATTGCGGCTATTCGCTCGCCTCCCAACAAACAGTTCGGGAATCCACGCGGGAGGAGAGCACATGCTCTTCGCTCGACCGCTTAACATGAGCCTTGGTGTAACAGCCTTGGCAACAGTGCGAACAAGGAGGCCATCATGGCCAAGAAAATTGACGGCTATATCAGCCTTCAGGTGCCTGCGGGCGCAGCCAATCCGTCACCGCCTATCGGCCCGGCTCTGGGTCAGCGCGGCGTGAACATCATGGAATTCTGCAAGGCATTCAACGCTGCCACGCAGGACATGGAAAAGAATGCTCCGATCCCGACGAAGATCACGGTTTTCGCGGACAAGTCATTCACATTCGTCACCAAGTCACCGCCCGCCAGCTTCCTGATCAAGAAGGCGATGAAGATCAAATCCGGATCGAAAGAACCGGGCAAGAGCATCATCGGCTCCATCAAGACCAGCCAGCTTGCCGAAATCGCCGAGACCAAGATGAAGGATCTCAATGCAAACGACATCGACCAGGCGGTCAAGATCATCGCCGGTTCCGCCCGTTCGATGGGCATCGAAGTGGTGGAGGGCTGATCTGATGGCTAAACTGACCAAAAAGCAGAAGGTTGTGGCTCAGCTCGACAACGAGAAGCTGTACACTTTTGACGAAGCTTTGAATGTTCTGCGCGAGCACAAGGCGAAGTTCGACGAAACCGTTGAAGTCGCCATGAACCTGGGCGTTGATCCCCGCCATGCAGACCAGATGGTCCGCGGCATGGTCTCGCTGCCTTCGGGCACCGGCAAGGACGTGAAGGTTGCAGTGTTTGCCCGCGGCGAGAACGCCGAAAAGGCACTGGCTGCAGGCGCCGACAAGGTTGGCGCCGAAGACCTGATGGAAGACATGCAGAACGGCAATCTCGATTATGACCGCGTGATTGCCACGCCGGACATGATGGGCGTTGTCGGCCGCCTTGGTAAGGTGCTTGGTCCCAAGGGCCTGATGCCGAACCCGAAGCTGGGCACTGTCACTCCCAACGTGGAACAGGCCGTAAAGGACGCCAAGGGCGGCCAGGTTGAATTCCGCGTCGAGAAGATGGGGATCATCCACTCCGGCATCGGCAAATTGTCGTTCAAGGATGCGGACATCAAGGCCAACTTCGCAGCGCTCACGAACGCAATCGTGCGCGCCAAGCCAACCGGTTCCAAGGGCAAGTATGTCCGGAAAATCGCGCTCACCAGCACGATGGGCCCGGGCCTGAAGATCGACCTTTCCGAGGTCGAAGGCGCTTGATCAGCGAAGCGGTAGCGCGTTAATAAAATGCGCTGTCCTACAGATACCGAACACGCGAAGGGGCCGGGGAAGCAATTCTCCGGCCCTTTCTCATTATTGCGTCAGATAAGAATTTCGCCATTCCGACCTAAGGGGCTTTTTAGATCCCGCCCGGCGTGAAATCGTGGCCTTCCTCGCCCAGTGCTTCACACAAAGTGTCGACAGCGCGTTGCAGCACTTCGGCACTGGTGGAACGGATTACGAAATTGGCCCCGATGCGGCCTTCGCGAAAGAAGGGATAACTGCCGATCTGGCAGTCTTCATGCGCGGCTTCCACTTCGCGCAAGATGTCTGCCACTTCGCTTTCGGCGGTCCAGCAGCCGACGGTTTCACTGATCAGAGGAGCGCCGCCTTCCAGCGTTCCGGTCAGCCCGTCCAGCATCTGCGCGGTGATATGCGGGACGCCGGCCATCAGGAAGATATTGCCATGGTGGATGCCCGGCGCGCCGGACATGCGATTGGGGATAAGGCCCGCGCCTTCGGGAACGCGCGCCATGCGCAGCCGTGCCTCTGTCAGCCCGCCGGGCTTATTGGCGTAATAATCCGCCAACATTGCCCGCGCCTCAGGATGGACCACCACCTCAACGCCCAGCGCGGCGGCGACCGCGTCCACAGTAATGTCGTCATGCGTCGGGCCGATGCCGCCGGTCGTAAACAGATAATCATGAGCGACGCGCAGCGCATTCACCGCATCGCCAATCGCGCCCATATCATCCGAGACCACGCGCACCTCGGACAGACGAATGCCTTGCACCTGCAGCCAGCGGGCGACCTGGGCGATATTTCTGTCCTGCGTACGGCCGGACAGAATTTCGTCACCGATTACCACCAGTGCGGCGGTCCAGACTCTTTCCGTCCTGCTCATCGAAGCTGGCTCATTCTGCGGCGATTGCCTGATGATCCGTTTCCTCTGCATCGCCGCTTTCGGACTGTGCAGTGTTGACGGCATAGAACCGCAGGACGCCATCACGCACAGGGCGCTGGCGGAAATCCTTTATGTCGGCGAGGTAATCATGCTTCAGCGACCACGGACGATCCGGCCCAACCTTGGGCATCAGATCCTTCGCGCGCTGGAGATAGCCGGAGGAATAATCCCACGGCGCCACCGTTTCCGGCTCATCCTCTTTTGCAAGCTGCGCCACGGCGACATTCGCGCCGGCCTTGCTCATGTCGTTCAGCACTTCGCAGGCGTAGCGGGCGTTGGCATCGGCGCGCAGGGTCCAGCTGGCATTGAGATAACCGAACACGAAGCTGAGGTTGGGCATGTTGGAGAACATGGTGCCGCGGTAGAAAAAGTGATCGGTCAGATTGACCGGCTTGCCGTCCTGCGAAACCTTTACCTTGCCCGCCAGCACCAGCTTCAGACCGGTTGCGGTCACTACGATATCGGCAGGCAGGTGCTTCCCTGATTTCAGCTTCACGCCTTCTGCATCGAAGCCTTCGATATGGTCGGTAACGATATGCGCCTTGCCCTTGCGCATTGCCTTGAACAGATCGCCATCGGGCACCAGGCACAGGCGCTGCTCCCACGGATTATATGGCGGTTCGAAGTCCTTGGGATTGTACAGCTCACCCAAAGATGCGCTTGCCATGCCGCGCAGCTTGCCCGCCAGCTTTTCCGGATTGCGGCGCGACAAGTCAAAGATATAGGCGCGGAACAGGATGTTCTTGCGGCGGGTCAGCCAATAGGCGAATTTCTCCGGGAACCAGCGGCGGAAGCGGTGGTCCCAAATGTCCTGCCGCGGCCCCTTGCCCATCCATGTCGGCGTACGCTGGAGCATGGTGACGCTGGCTGCATCATCAGCCATTGCGGGCACCATCGTAATGGCAGTCGCGCCCGAACCGATAATGACGACGTTCTTGCCGGTATAATCCAGATCATCGGGCCAGAACTGCGGGTGGATCACCTGCCCGCCAAATGCGTCGATACCGGGGATCTGCGCATCGTGCGGATTGTCATAATCGTAATAACCGCTGCCAAAATACAGCCAGCGTGCGGTGATGACGCTTTCGCTGCCATCCTTGCCGCGTGATGTTATCGTCCAGCGTGCAGTGGCGCTGTTCCAGTCTGCGGTGAGAACTTCCTGACCGAACCGCATATGTTCGCGGATGCCACGTTCATCGACCACGCGATTAAGATATTCCAGGATCGCCGGGCCATCGGCGATCGCGTCAGCATGCTTCCAGGGTTCAAATATGAAACCCAGCGTGTGCATATCGCTGTCCGATCGTACGCCGGGATAGCGAAACAGATCCCAGGTCCCGCCCAGCTGGTCGCGGCGGTCCAGAATGGTGTAGCTGCGATCCGGGCACAGCATTTCCATGTGCCCCGCCATCGAGATGCCGGACAGGCCCGCTCCGATGATAAGAACGTCTGTATCGGTCTGTTGTGTTTGCTGGGTCATGGGGCCTTCGTACCTAGTTTGGTGTCGATCCTGAAGCGGTAAACATAGACCGTGCCGGCGCATCGGCATAGTCGTTACTGACACCTGTGTTTGTATCAAGGGCGGCGCGCGCGGCCTGCACGGTATTGGCCAGCAGGCAGGCAATGGTCATCGGTCCCACGCCGCCGGGCACCGGTGTAACTGCCTTGGCGTGCTGCACTTCGTCAAAGGCGATATCACCGACCAGCCTGGTCTTGCCGTCTTCGCCTTTCATGCGGGTGATGCCGACATCGATCAGCACTGCGCCGTCTTTCACCCAATGCCCGCGCACCAGCCCCGGCGCGCCAGCCGCGGCGACGATGACGTCGGCCTGGCGGCAGATTTCGGCAAGGCCTTCGGTGTGGATATGCGTGACCGTCACGGTTGCCTCTGCATCCAGCAGAAGATTGGCAACCGGCTTTCCGACGATGTTGGACTTGCCGATCACCACGACGTTTACACCGGTCAGATCGTCAATAACCGTGCCGATCAGTTTCATGATGCCCAGCGGTGTGCAGGGCACGATGCCGCCCGTACCGGTGGACAGCCGCCCGACATTCACGGGGTGAAATCCGTCCACGTCCTTTTCCGGTGAGATCGACCGCAGCACTTGCCGTGCGTCGATATGTTCGGGCAGTGGCACCTGGCACAGAATGCCGTGGACTTCGGGATCGGCATTGAGCCGCGCGATCAGTGTCAGGAGTGCATTTTGCGATGTGGTGGCGGGCAGGCGGTGTTCGCTCGACCGGATGCCAACTGCCTCGCACGCCGCCATCTTTCGGCGGACATAAACTTCACTGGCGGGGTCATCGCCTACAAGGATCACCGTCAGGCCGGGCGCGGGGTGGCCTTCGGCGATCATGGCATCAACCTGAGCCTTGGTGGTTTCGTCCATCTTGCGCGCTATGGCGCGGCCGTCGATGATGTCAGCCATTGTGCGAATGTCCCAGCCACGCGTTTTCAAGAATCCTGACACCAGCTATAGGCATCCACCCGCCGCATTCCCACCCCCGTACGCGCCCTTTTGCTTGCCTATCACATGCAAGCTGCGGCAAGTTGCGCGAATGATGAAACATTTGCTGTCATTTTTCGCCGCCCTGATCGTCTTCACCCAGCCTGCCGCAGCGCAGGATTTGGAAGGCACCTGGGCGATGCAGATCGACGAGGCAGCCATATTTGTATTCTCTTTGGAGCAGGATGAGGATGGCAGTTGGCGCGGCAGCTGGCTGCGTCCGGGTAGGTTTCAGGGCAATGGCGTGGTCTTTTCGCAATTCCGGGGATCGGAAAGGGTTGTTACAACCGATGGCGAAATGGACGGTGATGTTCTGGTCATGCGCTTTGCCCCGACGCGCGCGGAAGGATCGACTGACGTTCTGCATTTCCGGTCTACTGGCGAATATCAGGCGGAGATGACCTACACGGGTACTGACCTTGATCCCTATCCTCTGGTGCGGGTGGCGGCGGGCACCGCGCTTGGGCCGTTCTCCGATGACCGGATTTACGACCGCGACAACGCCGCGACGCAGGCGGACTATGATCCGGCTGATGAACTCGCCGCAAGCCTTTCGGGCAGCGATCCTGCCGAGGCCGAACCGGATGTTTCCGAAGCCACTGATGCTGCAGCGGAAGAACCGGTCGCTGAAGAGCGAGAAGGCATTTCCGATGATTTCCTCGATGGGCTTGAAGACGGCGCGCTTGCGACAACCGGCCTCGAAGTAGCCAAGCTGGAAACTGCACCGCGACTTGCACGGGCCTGCGCAGATATAGACCGGACCAATCTACCCGCACCGGAAGACCTCGGCCAATTGTGGGGAGATGAATTCGAATCCATCGGCTCCGGTCTGGAGATACGTGAGTATCAAATGGACAATGGCGATATCGCCCGTGTCACCCTGCTGGGCGATAGTATCTACCTGAACTCGTGCGGGCCTGCGTCATAGGTACCGGCGTTCAGCTGTTCGAAGCTTAACGGGCAGGGGCCTGCGCGACCTGAACCGCCATCACCATGGGATATCACCAACAACCAAAGTCGCGGCGGAAGCGGTAGTTGCGGAACCACCAGCGGCGGTAGAGACAATGGAACCAGATAGTGTCCATCGCCGCCCGAGCATCTGCCACGGCCACCCGTGCAGACCCGGATCGCAGAGCCAACCTAGCCCAAAGAGCGCTCTTGCAAATAGGCGCGCCCCGCGTCAGGTGGTCGGCATGAAAACCCCCCTGTTTGCGAGCATTGCTCTGTCGTTTGCGGCCACGCCTGTCTTTGCGCAGGTGGCCGATGAGCCGGATGAACAGCCTTCCGATTTCACTATCATCGTGCTTGGCGAAGGCTTGCCCGATACGCCTGCTGCACCCGCCTATTCAACGGTTGAGATTGATCGCATTTCGATCACCTCCAGCGGATCGGGGCGTCTGGATGATGTGCTGCGCAATGTTGCAGGCTTCCAGCAGTTCCGTCGGTCGGACAGCCGATCTTCAAACCCAACGGCGCAGGGCGTCACGCTGCGGGCGCTTGGCGGCAATGCCACCACGCGCGCACTTGTCACATTGGACGGTGTTCCACTCACCGATCCTTTTTTCGGCCATGTTCCCTTCAATGCCGTTTCGCCGGACCGGTTAGGCAGCATCAGTGTGACGCGCGGCGGCGGTAGCGGGCCATTTGGCGCGGGCGCGCTGGCCGGCACGATTGCGCTCAATAGCGCCGATGCCCGGACGCTTGGCCTGCTCAATGCGTCAGCGCTGGTGAATGATCGCGGTGAGACAGAGCTTTCGGCCAGTATCGCGCCGGAGATTGGCGATGGATATGCAATCGTCAGCGGGCGCTGGGACCGGGGGCAGGGATTTTTCACAACCCCGCTGGACCAGCGCGTGTCCGCCACCGCGCGGGCGCAATTTGAAAGCTGGTCTGTCAGCGGACGGCTGGTGCAGCCTGTCGGGGATGGTCTTGAATTGCAGCTTCGCGGCCTTGCCTATGATGATGCGCGCACCTTGCGGCTGGATGGGCAGGACAGCACTACCGAAGGGCAGGATATCAGCGCCCGATTGGTGAGCAGGGGGCCGTGGCAGGTCGACGTGCTTGGCTATGCCCTATGGCGCAACTTCACCAATGTCGTGATTTCATCGAGCAGCTTCAATCCGGTCCTGGATCAGCGCGATACCCCGTCCACCGGACTTGGCGGCAAGATCGAGCTGAGGCCGCCAGTGGGTGATGCGCACACCTTGCGGATCGGCGTCGATTTTCGCCAGTCCGAGGGTAATCTGGAAGAGGTAAACACCTTTTCAGGCCTACGTCTGGCGGGCGGCGTCAATTCAATGTTCGGCCTGTTTGCAGAAGATGATCTTGAGCTGGGCGATATTGTTCTGACAGGCGGCGTGCGATTGGACAGGTCGTCGATCCGCGATGGCTATTTCGAAACGGTGGCTGCCGGGCGCACGCTCTACCCTGATCGCAGTGACTGGTATTTCTCATGGCGGGCAGGCGCGCTGTTGGAAGCGAGCGATACCATTCGTTTGCGAGCAACAGCCTATACCGGTTTGCGCCAGCCGACCCTGAATGAACTGTACCGCCCGTTCCAGATTTTTCCCGTCACGTTCCTCGCCAATGCAGAACTGGAGCTGGAGCGGCTGGAGGGTTATGAAGTCGGCGTCGATTGGCTTCCTGCACCCGGGGCCAAATTGTCGCTCACCGCTTTCGATAATGAAGTCGAAAACGCAGTTGCGAATGTGACCATCGGCACCAATCTCAGCCAACGCCGTAACCTAGATGCGATCGAGGCGCGCGGGATAGAGGCTTCGGCGCAATATGCTGCGGGCAGCCTGAGCTTCAAGGGATCGCTGGCGATTACCGATGCTGAGGTGCGCGGGACAGGATTTGCAGCCCCGCTGGACGGGCTTCAGCCTGCGCAAACACCCGATTGGGCTGCAAGCTTTACCGCAAGCTGGCAACCAGTTTCAGGGGCACTCTTTTCCGCCACACTGCGCCATACGGGCAAGCAGTTCGAGGATGACCGGCAATCCGATATCCTCCCTGCCGCGACCACGGTGGACCTGTTCGCGCAATATCCGCTGATCGAGAAATTGTCCGCCGTGGGCCGGGTGGAAAACCTGCTGGATGAGCGGATCGTTACGCTCAACCGCGGCGGAACGCTTGATCTGGGTGTGCCGCAGACGTTCTGGATCGGTCTGCGTTACGGGTTTTGAAAGCGAAAACCTGCCTCAGCCCTTTTGGGCGCAGGTGATACACAATGCGGCCTCGGGCCGGGCATTCAGCCTGCCTTCCGAAATTTCCTCCCCGCACTGGACACACTGGCCATATTCGCCCGAAGCAATGCGTCCGAGTGCCTGCCTTGTCGATGCGATTTCCCGGCTCACAAGGCGGGCCTGGGCTTCCAGACTATCATCATCTTCCATCTGTACCGCACGCTCGCTCGAATCGGGATCATGCGGTTCGTCCAGGTCACGTTCAATGCGACTTAGGCGGGTCTGGAGCTCCGTTAGAGTTGCCTCAAGTGTCGCTTTATAGGGTGCAGTGTTATCCATGGCGTTGCCTTTCCCGGGGCGGCGTAATTGCCCACGCCAAGACTATTAGCAGCTATTGCGCGCCAAGATTTGATCCAGGTCAAAACCGCCGGATGTCTCTGCACCAGGCATGGTTTTCGGCATAGCGCCGCAAGATTCCGCTTTGGCCGGCATTCGCGCTGGCCGCTGCAGCATTGAGATGGTTTTCATCTGAGCGACCGGAAAAACCTGCCCGGCGACCGGCTAAAGCCCCCCGACTACCATTTCATATTCAAGACCGAGCCAATCGGCGAGGGCGGCCAGTTCACGTTCGACGGTGTCGGCCATCATATAGGAACGGCTTTCATCGAAGCGCAGCACCAGGGTATCCGCCTCACGCCGCAGGGCGCTGCTGCGGAGTGAAATGCGCGTACCAGCGCCGATCTTGCGGCACAGCCGGTTGGCAAGTCCCCAGGCAGAGGCGCGGCGAAGCTGCTTTTCAGTCGCCATGCGCAAATATTCGTCGACCAGTTTGGGCTGACCGCTGCTGGCCCGCAGGCATTGCGCCATCATTGCACGGCCTGTGTGATCCAGGCCCACCCAGCGTTTTTCCAGCGCCCAGTCGGTCGCGTGCGATAAGCGCATGTTCGGCTCAATCCGGGCCGCTGCCTGCGTCAGCATTGTGGCCGCAAGCCGAATGCGCTCGCTACCGCGATTGCGCTCGTCAATAGCTTCCGCCGTCCACGCCGCAATAAGGGTGGCGTTCATTATATCCGCGCCGCGCGGCGTGGTGAAATGGGTGATGGCGGAAAGCAGCGGGTCCTGATCGCGTGCAATATCGGTCAGGCGTTCGAACAACAGCCCTTCACGGATTCCCCATGCGGAAATAACCAGCGCATCCGGCTTCAGCTCGTCCAGCATCACATGCAGCATCGCGGCGGCATCGGGCAGGCCAGACGCGCGGCTGGATGAAATGCCAGAGATGGAAGTCAGTTCCTGCGGGTCTGAATCGGCCAGCTGCCGGACCGTCTTTTCCGCCTCGTCCCGGGTGAGGCAGAATGCCTGTGGATCGGTCAGCGGATAATCATCCTGATGCATGGCAAAACTTGCCAGCGCACGCCAGGTCCCGCCGACCAGATAAAGCGGTCCGCCTTGCTCTTTCGCCCAGCCGGCTTTTGCCAGTTCTGCCTTCACTGCTTCACGAAAGCCGGCGGCGCCTGCATCGCGCAAAGCAGGTAGGCGCAGCGTGCCCAGTGGCAAGCTGATGCCATCATGGCACTGGCCGTCCTCGATTGCGATCAGTTCAAGACTGCCGCCGCCCAGATCGGCCACAACACCCTTTGCGCCCGGGAAAGCTCCGATTACGCCGAATGCGGACGAGGTCGCTTCCTCAATCCCCGACAATACGCGCGGCTGAAGCTTCAATTCACGCACCTTCGCGATGAATTTCCTGCCATTGCTGGCGTCGCGCGCGGCGGCTGTGGCGACTACCGCTACGTCCTTCACGCCCAGATCGTCGACGATGGCAGCAAAGCGTTTCAGCCCGTCCAGTGCCATCTCCTCGGCCTCTGGCGGGATTTCGCCCGTGGCAGCCAGATCACGGCCCAGCCGGGCAGTGACTTTTTCATTCAGCCAGACATTGGGCGCACGCGGCGGGCCGGAATACACCACCAGACGCACTGTGTTGGACCCGATATCGATAACGGCCCGGTCCGGCCCTTCGATCTTCGCGTTGCTGCGCTTGCCGGTTAAACCGTTCACAGAGTTTGCTTGCGCAGGGTTAGTTTGGGCACGCCGCTATCCTTGAGCGCTTCACCGCGCCCGCTGAGAGATGGGTTGGTCATGAAATATTCGTGGCAGTTGAAGCCGCCGCGCTCAAGTGAATCCTGATCGGCAATGCGTTCATAATCCCCGGTTTCGCCATCCAGCAGCCAGCTTTGCTGCACGTCGATAAGGTTGGCGAGAAGCACCTGATCCAGCACCTGAGCATGCACGGTCGGGTTGGTGATCGGGACCAGTGACTCCACGCGGCGGTGCAAATTGCGCTCCATCATATCGGCGCTGGAAATATATACTTTGGCCATGTCGCTCGGCATCGTCTCGCCGTTTGCGAAGGCGTAGATGCGGCTGTGTTCCAGAAAGCGGCCGATAATCGATTTGACGATGATATTGTCTGAAAGGCCGGGCACGCCAGGGCGCAGGCAGCAAATTCCGCGCACCACCAGCATGATCTCCACTCCGGCCTGGCTGGCCTCGTAAAGCTTGTCGATGATGGTCTGTTCAGTGATTGAATTCATCTTTGCCCAGATCGCCGCGGGCTTGCCTGCCCGCGCCATGGTGATCTCGTGGTCGATATCCGCGATGATCCGGTCATATAGCGTCAGCGGGCTGATCGCGAGATATTCCATCGATTGCGGTTCGACATATCCGGTGACGAAATTGAACAGCTTCGCCGCATCGCGTCCCAGCGCGGGGTTCGCCGTGAAATAGGAAAGGTCGGTGTAAATTCTGGCGGTGACCGGGTGATAATTGCCGGTGCCAAAATGGCAGTAGGTGCGAAAAACGCCCTCTTCTTCGCGCACCACCATGCTGACTTTGGCATGGGTTTTCATGTCGATGAAACCGTAGATCACCTGTACTCCGGCGCGCTCCAGCTCGCCTGCCCATTTCAGGTTCTGTTCCTCGTCGAAACGGGCCTTCAGTTCGACCACGGCCGTGACCGATTTGCCCGCCTCTGCGGCCTCGATCAGTGCGTTGATCAGGGTGGGCTGATTGCCAGCGCGGTACAGCGTCTGCTTTATCGACACGACCTTGGGATCGGCCGCCGCCTGCCGCAGGAAATCGACCACCACTTCAAAACTTTCGTAAGGGTGGTGGACGATGATATCCTTGCCCCTAATCGCGGCAAAGGCATCGCCATCGTGTTCCAGAACGCGTTCGGGATAACGCGGGCTGTAAGATGTGAACTTAAGGTCCGGGCGATCTTCGCCAACGACTTCATCCAGTCCGGAAATGCCCAGCATGCCTTCGGTCGTGGTTACCAGCGCCTGTTCCAGCGCCAGCTTGTCACGCAGCAATTCTTCAGCCTCGGGATCGAAGCTTTCGTCGATCTCCAGCATGATGACCTGCCCGCGCCGCCGCCGCTGAATCGCGCTGCGGAACAGGCGGACGAGGTCTTCCGCTTCTTCCTCTATCTCGATATCGCTATCGCGCAGCACCCGGAAAACGCCGTCACCCTGCACGGTGAATCCAGGAAAGATCAGCTTGCCATAGCGGCAGACGACGCGTTCAATTGCGACATAGATCGCTTCATCATCGGCCGCCTCTGAAGGAATGCGGACAAAGCGCGGCAGGGCAGCCGGGATCAGCACCATCTCGACCAACTGGCTGCCATCGCTGTTCCGGCGGACATTGAAAAGTGCGCCAATTCCGCCATTTGCAACAAACGGGAACGGGTGACCCGGGTCCAACGCTTGCGGAGTGATCACAGGCATAATGTGATTGATGAAATATTCCCGCAGCCATTTTTCGGCTTCATCCCCGATGCGGTCTTCGCCGGCGATATGTATGCCTTCGGTTTCCAACAGTGGATGCAGGCGGGCAAGCGCTTCCTGCTGTTTCGATTCCAGTTCACGCACCCGCGCGGTAACAGCGGCGACTTGCTGACGCGGTGTTTGCCCGTCGATACTCGTTTGTGTCACGCCGCTGCGCACTTGGCCGGCAAGACCAGCAACGCGGATCATCATGAATTCATCGAGATTGCTGCCAGAAATGGACAGGAAGCGCAGCCGCTCCAGCAACGGGTAGGCGGTGTTGTTCGCTTCTTCCAGCACACGGTCGTTGAACGCCAGCCACGATAATTCGCGGTTGAAATACCGTTGTTCGGCGGAGAGTGCATTTGCCCCCGAACCGTCGTTAGCGGCGTTCAGTGCGGCGGTTTCAGGATTGCTGGCCATGTTTGCCTATTTGGTCGTTTGCACGGGGCCGCGCAAGCGAAGGCCTGCGCAGAATTCGATCAGTTTCAAGTGTCTGCCAGATCGCGCGTATAGGCGATATTGGTGATGCCGCGCTTGCCGTCGGACCGGCCAAGCTGGACGATCACATCGATCACGCTGGCGGCATAGGCAATAGTATCGCTACGGGTCAGCCCGATGCCGGTCTGCATCACCATCAGCGAAAGTTGTTCCAGCGCGCCGCGCAGGGAATTTGCATGGATGGTGGAGAAGCTGCCCGGGTGGCCGGTGTTGATGGCGCGCAGAAAAGATACGCTCTCCGCCCCGCGCAATTCGCCCAGCACAATCCGGTCTGGCCGCAAGCGCAGGGCCGATTGCAGCAATTCGTTGGAAGTCACTTTGGCCTCACCCAGCTCGCCCTTCACCGCCACCAGACCGACGCCGTTTGTGCCTGGCAATTTGAGCTCGGGCGTGTCTTCCACGAGCACCACGCGTTCATGGCGCGGAATTTCTCCGAGCATGGCGTTAAGGAAAGTTGTTTTGCCGGTGCTGGTACCGCCGGAAATCAATATGGTTTTGCGTGCTTTGATCGCGCCGCGCAAGAATTCGATCGGTTGCTGCACCGGATCGGGCAACACAGTCTCTTCAGCCTGCGTCAGCGGGCCTGTATCATAGGCGTCGAGCGGCAGATCGAGGCGCCGGTGACGGCGAATGGCCATGGCCCAGTGTTTGCGCGTGGCGGGCGGACCGCAAAACTGGATACGCGCGCCATCAGGCAGCGTGGCACCCAGCAACGGATGTTCGCGGTTGATGCCCTGATGGCTGATGCGGGCGACCTGTTCGGCCAAACGCTGCACCAGCTTGTCGTCGATAGTGTCCAGTTCCACACGCTGCATGCCTCCCGACATGGCGGCATCTTCGACCCACATCTCGCCCGGCTTGTTGACCAGGATTTCGGTGACGGTGTCCCGCTCCAGCCATTCGCGAAACGGCGCGAGATAGGCTTCGAGATAGACCGATCCGCCTGCCACTTGGGGCAAGGTATCGGAAGTTTTTTCCGTGCTTTCGCCGGACAGATTGTGGATCTCGGCGCTCATTGCGGATCAGCGGACTTGCGGGGCTTGGGCAAAATCGAGGTCGCGCGCAGTGTAGACGCGGATTGGCTCTCCCATGCGAACACGCACGGTCGGGCTGCGCTGGCCATCCTGCTGCAAGGCGGTGTTGGCTGCGCTCTGCCCGCCGCCGAGAATGACGGAGGCCCCGCCGCTTGCCACATTGGTCAGCCCGCCGATGACGGACAGCAGCATGGCTGAACCGAACCGACTGAAGAAGTGGTTGTCAACATCGCCGGCAATGCCAGCGGTGCCGTCAAAGCTGGTGGCAGGACTTTGCAATTGCACCGTCACACCGTCCGGCCGGATCACGCGCTGCCAGATGACATAGGCGCGGCGCTGGCCTGCCTGAAGGCCGGACTGATATTGCCCCACAAGGCGGCTTGAACGGGGAATTAGAATGCGGCCTCCGTCAAAACTGCGCACGTCCTGGCTCACCACGGCGCGCACGAAACCGGGGACGTCGGTGTTGATCGCGGTTTCAAGGATGGCAGGGATCATCGTGCCTTGCGTTACCGTTGTTGCAGGATCGATATCCTGCCGAGCGACAGCAGTGCCGCCGCCAACTCCGCCGATACGCGCGGCGAATTCGCCCGCTGCACCGCCGCCGGGCACTACCGCATTTTGCGGCGTGCCGGCAGCTGCGGCCACGGCAGCAGCGGCATTGGCAGCAGCAGACGAGGGGGCAACGCCGCCATCGAACACGAGTGTCGGTGAGGAATAGGGGTTGATACCTGGTCCTGTGTCGATGTTCGCGCCTGGCGCCCGGGCAAGTACCGGGGAAGGCGCGGGATCGTTCATTGGAATTCCGGCCGCATTGGCGCCAGGCACGCTATCGGCTGGGACCGTGCCCTCGGGAATGACGCTGACTGGCGGCAACGCTGCCTCATTGACCGCTACTTGCGCGCCGCTTTCGTCCCCTACATCGCCGGCGCTCAGGCCCCATAAGGTTGCAGCGCCTATCAGTGCGACAAAGGCGATGCCTGCAGCAAGGCCGAGGGCGTCCGACTTGCCTCTCCGGTTTGCCACCGCCGGATAAGACGTCCGGCTTGCGAGGTCGATGACCTCTGTTGTTTCATCATCGCGCGGATCGGTATCGTTGGCGATGCCGCTGCTTTTTTCCGGAAGGCGCATGGCTAGTTTCATGGGCTTGGTCTCCGTTCAGTTGCGTTCAGGGTCGCGGCGGGCGGTTCCGTCGGCAAGATATGCGCCGGGATCACCCTGATTGGTGAGCAGTGCCACATCATCGCCCGACCGCAGGACAATCTCGGCTGGCACCATGTCGAGCACGATCACATCGCTGCGCACAGCAAAATTGACCGGACCTTCATTGCCCTCGTGATCCTTCAACAGAATGGCGGGCATCGCTTGTCCTGCCGGCCACGACAGGAAGGTCGCCTCTCCATTGTCGTATATTTCTGCCGGAAGCAGGCCTTGCGCGCCCGTTCCTGCCCACGCGAAATTCAGGGTTGCCGGGTCGAGCACAGCATAATCGTCGCTGGCCGCTGCCAATTCCAGCGCATTCGCCGTGACGGCGGGCATTGCTGATGCCAACTGCGTTTCGTCCGGCGCAGGCTGCAATTCCGCAGGATAGGTGAAGGTCAGGATATATAGCGGTGTGCGCGCATTGGGGTTGGCGACCAGATCGAACAGATAGGTATGGCGATTGGTCACCACGGTCATATTCGTGGTCGCACGCGGGGCGAGAGGCTTTACGAACAGCAGGTTTGCACGGCGGTTGGGTGTTACCTGCCACGCCTGCGAATCGCCAATTGCGACATTTTCGATCGACTCGTCATCTCCAAAGCGGATGGTAGTCTGAACGTTGGTCTTGCCTTCGATCCGCACCACTTCGGCGGGATCATAGAGGCGCTCCACCATGCGCGGGTCGCGCTGCGCCAGCGCAGGTGTCGCCACCAGTGTGGCCGCCAGAAGCACTGCCATAAGGCTGGTGCGGATCATTGCATTTTCTCCGTGGAGCGGATCGGCGCCGATTTGAAACGGCTGCCAATTCCGCGGGCGCGTGATGGCGTCATGCCGGGCATTCCGGCAGGTGATGATGCGGCGACCCCGATACTGCGGGTCTCCCGGGTGTTTGCGCCGATGGCGCCGTCATTGGCCGCCATCGGCATCACGGCAGCGACGCGAATATCGCGTGATGGGGCGGGGGCCGCCTGCGCGGCACGGTCGCTTGCCGTGGTGGTTGTGAGAGGGGAAGGCGGCGCGGCGTGCATTGCGGCTGCCGCAGCAACAGCTGCGGGCGCATAGGCTGCGTCGTAGCCTGTGTCGCTGCGCGCCAGGCCGAATACTGTCCATCCCGATACCATGGTCGAAATCACCTTTAGGATCATGAACATGAGCGCAAGGTGGACAGCGCCGATCATGAAGAAAGCCATCGCCGGGCGCACGTCAATCTGGCCGGGGCTGGCGGCAAGGCTGGAGAGGACAGGGATCGCCAATTCCAGCATCAGCGATCCGCCAAGCACCGCGAACAGCGGCGCCATGGCCATCATCACGACGCCTTTCAGCCATCCGATGAACAATCCGCGCGTACCATTGAACAGCGCCATCACAATGAAAATCGGACCGATGCCCATCAGGATGGCGAGCGCGATCTTGGTGGTCGCCAGCACGCCCACCGTGCCGAGAAGCAGCATGGTCCCGCCCGACCACAATAGACCCGGCGGAGAGAAAATAGAGGTGTTGGCATCCATCGCATCGCCGCCCGATGCCTGCATCAGCGACAGCATCACCGTGTCCAGCTTGTCCGCGAAAATTGTGGTGGCAGAGCCATTGGTGCCCATCAGGCCAGTCGCGATGGAATCCGGTCCGAGCACGGCGAGCTTCCAGAAGACGCTTTGGAAGATGAACCAGCTGGTCGCGAAGGTGACGACTGCAACCAGTGTCACCATGCGCGGCGTGAGCGACGCAAGACCGATCCGTGTGCGCCCGGTTATCAGCGCAAACCCGAGCAGAGCGACGAACAGCGTCAGGATGATTGTCAGCGTAGGGCCAAGAAATCCGCCTTCGGTAAACAGCCGGTTGAACGCCGCTTCTGCCATCGCGTTCGCCGCGCAATCGACGCCGCGCAGGGATGCACCGATGCCCGCGCCGACAGATTCCATCTGGCGCTGGCATTCGATCCCTACGCTGGCGACAGTGCTGGTCACTCGGCCGCCTCCTGTCCCCGGGTGTCTGCTTCCAATACTTCACCTGCAGGGCCGGGCCATGCGTGATTGGTCAGTGCAGGGAACCATTGCGAGGGATCGTTACCGACGGCTTCGCGCAGCAGATCAAGCCGCCGCACCGTGCTTTCGCGGCCCGAAAGCATCGTCAACACTTCGGGCGCGCCGGACAGATCGAGCCTCACCACAACGCTGGCATCGGGCTGTCGTACAAGGAAGCAGCGGCTGTGCGCAGGCAAGGTGCGGATCAGCGCGAATTCATGCTCTGTCAGGCCGAAACCGTCGCAATAATCCTCTGGCCGGGCGCGGGCATTGGGCATGAAGATCATTGTGGCGGTCTGTTCGACCAGCGCGGTGGAAATCTTGCTGTCCAGCGCATCGCGCGCGCTTTGGGTGGCGAAACCGACCAGTGCATTGCGCTTGCGCAAGGTCTTCAGCCAATCACGAATACGCGCGGCGAAGACCTCGTCATCCAGCGCCTTCCACCCTTCGTCGATCAGGATCATGGTGGGCTGGCCGTCCAGCCGTTCCTCAATACGGTGGAACAGGTACATCATGACCGGTGTGCGCAGCTTGGGGTTTTCCAGCAGGGCGGTCATGTCAAAACCCATTACGCGGGTCGAAAGATCAAGATTGTCGGTGGCATTGTCGAACAGCCAGCCGTGCTCGCCATCATCTATCCATGCAGAAAGCCGGTCCGCCAGATCGCCGGGCTGCGGGCGGCGGCTGCCGGACACCAGTTCCTTGAAATGGCGCAGGCGGCGGAGCGAGCTGTCATTGGCATATGCTGCATCGACTGCGGCGGCGATGGTCGAAAGCTCTTCCGGGCCCTGGGCCTCTAGCATCACGCCCAGCCAATCCCGCAGGAAACCGCGGTTGACGGAGGTGTCGGGCAGGGACAGCGGATTGAAGCCGGTCGGTTCGCCCGACCGGATGCGATCGTAATTGCCGCCGATACCGCGAATAAACAGCTCCGCACCGCGGTCCTTATCGAACAGAATGGTGCGGGGCGCGAACTTCTGTGCCTGAGCTGCGAGGAAATTCATCACTACGGTCTTACCCGAACCGGACGGGCCGATGACCGAGAAATTGCCCAGATCTCCATGATGGAAATTGAAGAAGAACGGGGTGGAACTGGTGGTCTGAAGCAGCGTAACCGCTTCGCCCCAGTGGTTGCCATCGGCCTGCCCAAGCGCGAAGCCGTGAAGACTGCCGAAGCTTGCCATATTGGCGGTGGAAATCATGGCCCGGCGCACCAGATATTGCTCATTACCAGGAAACTGGCCCCAGAATGCAGGTTCCAGATTGGTATCTTCGCGCACGGTAATCGCACCGGTATCGGCAAGGCTGGCGGCGACGGATGCGGTGGCATCGTCAAGCCGTTCCAATGTGCTTTCTCGAACCAGAACGGAAAGGTGATGGTCGCCGAAGCCTACCGATCCTGCGCCAAGTTCGTTGCGCGCGGCCAGCATATCTGCGCGTTCGGCCTGCGCTTCTTCGTCCGCGCTTTTCAGGCGGCGGATCGCAAGGTCGATCTTTTCTTTCGAGGTCTGGCGCTCCTGCGGCGCGAAACTCTCGCTCACGATCATTTCATAGGGCAGGCGCAGCATGGCATCGAGCAGGCCCGCGCTGGTCGCTTCGGGATAGTCTTTCAGGCTGAGCATGGAGGCAAAGTCGGCCCCGCTTGATCCGCGAAGTTCCATCGCATCAATGCCGAAACTGGCGCGGCGATAGGGGATCATTCGCCCGATATCGGTTTCCGATTCCGGACGGCGCACTGGCCGCATCTCGCCGTTATAAAGTGCGGAAAGCAGCTCCAGCAGCTCGTTATTCGCGGCTCCCGATGGCCCGGTGTAATCACCGAGGGGCTGCGCACCGTAATCGCCAAGGCTGGCCGCAAGTGCTTGCATGGCTGCGCGCAGCGAACGCAGATCTTTGGGATCAATATCCTCGGCTTCGTTGGACCGTCGGCTTAAGAACTTGCTTGCCCGTTCAACAAAACCCGCCTTCCCGCGGGCGGGACGGCGAACCAGCGTCACGAACTGGTCGTTGACGAAAAGTGATCCGGACGACAGCTTATCACGCCAGCGCCGGTCGATATGAGCAGATAGCGGGTCTTCGAACCGCGCCTCCAGTTCCACTGCGACCCGGCGGCGGATGACATGATGGTACATGACAAATCGTGCATCGAGGTTGGACCGCAGCATGATCTCGCGGGTGGCGGCGTGGGCGTTCAGCGCATCGGTGTCTTCAGTTTCAAACAGCAGGCCGGGCACTTGCAGCGCGCTCATCAGTGATCCATCGCGCAGCAGTATGACGCCAGCATCGACCAGCCGCGCATAGGGCAGGCGGTCGCCCGCATGCGCTTCCCTGGCGCTCCATGCAGCGGCGCCCAACCATTTTTCGGGCCACTTGGTTGTCATCGCATTTGCTCCTGCCGCAAATTAGGCGGCGTATGAATTGCAGCCCCAGCGTTTGTAGTTCTTCACGCGCGGGCACTTGCTGACCCTGGTGATCCAGAGGTCGAAAAAACGCGGTTCACGCAGGCACGCGAAATAGCCGACCGCGTGCATCCCGGCAGCGCCGAGCATGGACCAGAAGCTGCCGGTAATCAGGAACAGCTCCGTCGTGACCAGCGCGTTGATCACGAAAAAATTATACGTCACGCCCGCAAACATCTGCGGACGGGTAAGCGCGCGGTGCACGGGGTAGCGGGTCATTTGCATTACAGGCCCAGCCTATCCGACAGCCGCAGCGCCCTGGATGCCCGCCACGATGGAGGCTGCGCCAAAGATGATAAAAACGCCGATGATCACGGTTGCGCCAAAGCGCCAGTTGACGCGGCCTGTCAGCATCATGAAGCCCACGGCAGCCACGGCCATCACGGCGACGGTGGTGGCCACGGTGCCGAGCAGCGTGTCACGCATCCAGCCAAAGGCGCTGTTGATCGGGCCGGAACCGGCTGGGTCCTGCGCAAAGGCGGCGGAGGGCAACACAAGTGTCAGAAACGCGGCAAGACGGGCAAAGATGTGCATTGTTATTCAGGACTCCGGGAATGGTCGGACAAGCGGCCCATAATTGCGGCCACATACATTTGTGTTTCACGAATACGCGGAATGCCCCCTGAACGGATAACCCGTCCTGGACCTGCATTATAGGCAGCAAGGGCGCGTTCCAGATCGCCGTCGAACCGGTCCAGCTGTTCACGCAAGTACCGCGCGCCGCCTTCAAGATTGGCGAAAGGATCATCCGGATCGACGCCAAGATCACGCGCAGTGCCGGGCATCAATTGGGCAAGGCCGCGTGCACCAGCCGGAGACACGGCGTCAGCCCGCCACCGGCTTTCCTGCCACACGACAGCTTCGAGCAAGGCGGGGCTGAGATCGAAACGGCGGGCAAGGTCGTGAATGGTGACGGCATAGGCGGCGGGAATGCCGGAAGCATGCAGCCGGGTATCGGCCACGGCATGATCGGGCAGGAAAGACATCACGTCTGTCGGAACTTCGCCAACCGGTCCGGCATAGGCAACCACATCGGCGTCAGCGACGGGCACGCCACCGGAAATCCAGCGAACTTCGCCATCCGCGCTTATCTCAAGCACGTCTGCATGCGCTGGAACCGCAAGAATTGCGGCCAGCGACAATGCTGCAACTGACATACCGATACGCAGAATCATGCGGGCCCTTCCAGATCAGGCCCTTTGCCTACACGAAATGACAGAGGCATGACAAATGCGCAGACACTGCGCCTGAAAGTCAGGCCGGTGCTGCAGGACAGTATTTCGCCAGATAATCGCCATGGCCGGGCATGTGCTGAACCATTGTGCGAATTGTGCGTTCGATCTCGTCAAACTCGGACTTCGTGGCGGCCTTGTCCAGCGAGCTCGCCATGGCATTGTGGGCTTGCATCTCCACGCCCTGTCCCAACATCACCGCAGCCCAGCTTGTTTCGGTAAAGAGTTCGTCTTCTTCGCGGAATATCTGGCCCGTCGTCCGGAACAGCTCGACCTTTTCGCTCAGTGTATCGGGCACGCTCATCGTGCGGCAATAATTCCAGAACTCGGTGTCATCACGGCTGGTGGCATTATAGTGCAGGATCAGGAAATCCCGGATCCGCGCATATTCCCTGCCCGTCAGCCGATTGAAGGTATTGCGCGCTGCATCCGTGATATCGTCCAGCGTCAGCAAGGCGATCAACTTGTTGATTCCGGTGTGGACCAAGTGGATCGAAGTGGATTCCAGCGGCTCCATGAATCCCGCCGAAAGTCCCAGCGCAACCACATTGCGGTTCCAGAACTTTTTGCGCCGACCGGTAACGAAACGCAGGTGGTTTGGATCGGCTGTGGGCTTTCCTGCCATGTTCTTGACGAGAATGTCGGTCGCCTCGTCGGCAGACATGAAGGAATCGCAGTAGACGTGGCCGTTACCGTTGCGGTGCTGCAACGGCACCTGCCATTGCCATCCGGCCGCATGCGCGGTCGCCCTGGTGAAAGGTGGCGGCGGAGTTCCGTCGTCACGTTGGCAGGGCATGGCAACGGCGCGGTTGCAGGGTAGCCAGTGCGACCAGTCTTCGTAACCGGTTTCCAGCGCCTGTTCGATCAACAATCCGCGAAAGCCCGAACAATCGACAAACAGGTCCCCCTCGATGACGGTCCCGTCTTCGAGCTTGACCGACTTCACATCGCCGCTCTCCCCGTCAAGCTGGACATCGCAAATCTTGCCCTCCCGCCGCACGACGCCGCGCGATTCAGCATATTTGCGCAGGTATTTGGCATATTGGGACGCATCGAGATGATAGGCATAGTTGACCGGAGGCAAATCTTCGCGCTCCATGTCCTTGGAACGCATAAAGCGTCCGAAATACGCGGCCATGGTTTCAACATTGAAAACCTGCAGCGGGCGTTTGTCTCCGGCTACCTTCATGTGATGCCAGACCTGGTGGAAGGACAGCCCGCCGATGGTGTATCCGTAATTGCCGAAAGGGTGAATATAGCTGTCGCCGAGCGCCCCGCAATTGACGAACTGGATGCCCAGCTTGAACGAGCCTTGGACTTCGCTCAGCATTTCGCGGTCGTCGATTTCCAGCGCCTGGTTGAATTCGCGAAATGGCGGAATGGTTGCTTCGCCCACGCCAACGGTTCCGATGGCTTCTGATTCAATCAGCGTGACCGCCAGTTTGCGGCCCTTTTTCATGCGCGAAAGCGGCGCTGCTGCCATCCAGCCAGCTGTTCCGCCACCAACAATCACAATATGTTCGATTGCCATAATCTAACGCATCCTTGTTCATCCGCCCATGCGACTACCGGCAACATGGCGTATTCGCAAATCCGCCAAAGCCTGCCCAATGGACCATGTTTGCAAAAATGTTACACTAAGCCACCTCCCTTGTGAACGTTCATTTTTTGCCCTTGTGAACGATCACAATTTTGATATGGAACGATCAAACCCCGATTAAAGGGGGGTATGTATTTCCGGTGCAATTGGGATAGAAAGTCCCGCATCGAAGGGGAGAGAACAGTGCGCAAATCCATGACTATGTCCGCGAATCGTATCCGTACGCTTGCTACCGTTTCCAGCATCGCGCTGGTTGCTGCGGTGCCAGGCATCGCTCTGGCGCAAGATGCGCCCGCTGAAGGCGATAGCGAAGAGCAGGTCGATGAGGCCGCCGAAAACACGATCATCGTTAGCGGTTTCCGTGCCTCGCTCGAGAGCGCGCAGAACTTCAAGGAAAATGCCGACACGTTCGTGGATGTCATCACCGCTGAAGATATCGGCGCCTTGCCCGATCGTTCGGTGGCCGAAGCGCTGCAGCGTGTACCTGGTGTCAACATCGGTCGTTTTGAAAAGGTTTCTGATCCCGACCGTTTCTCGGTTGAGGGTACGGGCGTTATCATTCGCGGCCTTCCCTATGTCCGCTCCGAACTGAACGGACGCGAGATATTCTCGGCCACCGGTGGCCGCGTACTGAGCTTCAACGATGTTTCGCCCGAGCTGCTCGGCCGCGTCGAAGTGTTCAAGAACGTGACAGCAGACATGGTTGAAGGCGCGATTGCTGGTCAGGTTAATCTCGTGACGCGCAAGCCGCTTGATAATCTCGGCTTCAACATTTCTGGTTCGATTGAAATGAACTATGGCGACCTCCGCGAAGAGTGGTCGCCAACTTTCAATATCCTGGCGTCGAATACATTCGACACCGCCATCGGTACCTTTGGTATTCAGGGCGCTTATTCGAACAGCGAACTGAACAGCCGCACCGATGCATCGCAGGTGTCCGATCCCTGCTATCGCAATGCTGACCTGACCGGCGGTTGTATTCGTGCGCAAGGCGTGAGCTCGGCTGGTTTTGACGGCGCCATTCTTGGTCCCGATGAATTCCCGCCTGCCGGCTCGGTGCTTGTGCCAAGCGCAGCGGGTGTGCGTACCACAGACCTTGACCGGGAGCGTGAAGCTTATTCGGTCGTGGCCCAGTACGAAAGCGTTGACGGTCGTTTCCTTCTGACTGCCGAATATCTGCGTTCGGACACAACCTTCGCGACAGAAGAGTTTGCGCTTATCGGGCGCCCCAACGAGCGTGGCAATTTCACGACCCCTGCGGCTGGCAGCACATGGGGTTTTGAAAACGGTGTATTCACCAATGGTGTGCTGACGCAGACCTCTGTCGGTGGACCTCTGGGCGTTGCCGAGAGTCCTTATGGCGGTGTTCCGGTCGATGCGTTGCGCTTCCTTCGTGAAGCGGACTCGGTCACCGAAGATTACTCGATTGATGTCGACTTTGCGGTAACCGACCGCCTGCGGTTCAACTTCGAAGGTCAGCGGATTACTTCGGAACTTAGCCGCGATTCTGTTTTTGGTGCGACCAGCACCTGGGCGGACATTGCGCTCGACCTGCGTGAAGGTACGCCGCAAGTCGAATTCGTGCTTCCCAGTGAGACAAGCCCGTTCCTCTCGCCAGCCAATGCGCCGAGCGATTATTTCGGCAACCCGTTCTATTCTTACTATTGGTTTGCTCTGGACAGCCGCGAGCAGAACGAAGCTGAACTTTACACCCTTCGCGCTGACGTGGAATATGACATTGGCGACGGTTTCTTCAAAAGCGCGCGCGTTGGTGCACGCTGGGCCGATCGTGACCGTACAACACGCAACACGGATTTCAGCACCTGGGGCAACCTTTCAGCACCATGGGCCGGCCGCGATGGCTGTTTGCCTTGGGGTGAAGGGCCAAACTGTAATCCCGGTGGTGCAGGTACGATCGTTTACGATTGGAACGGCAACGGTCAGTTGGACGGCGGAGACGGCTACAACGGCTTCACGCCGGGCCGGTTCTTCAACAACGCACGCGGGCGATTCCCCAACAGCGACATCTTTATCGGTGAAATCGGTGTAACCAATGCCTTCGATGGTGCCTCGGGTGGCGCTTACATTGATGATTTCCCCGCTTATGCCCGTTTGCGTGATCCGTTCGGTGACGGGTTCCAGCGTGGTTCCGCACCGACTCCGATTCCAGGTGGTGAAGCATTCTTCTTTGGTGGCGACGATTTCCTCGCGGAATATCTCGACGGGACCACGGATGAGCAGGTCGCTGAAATTCAGGAGTTCGGCCAGTCGCCAGAGCGATTTAACTATGGTGTAAATGGCCGTTCATTCACCAATGCACTCACTGGTGAAACAACGGCTTGTAATCCGTATTGCCCGTCGGAAATCTCCATTGTTGCCGAAACAACAAGGGCTGCTTACGCCCGTGTCGACTTCGGTCATGATTTCAACAACGGCTGGATAGTGGAAGGCAATTTTGGCCTTCGCTACGTCGAAACGAAGATCAGCACCCAGGGCCAGATTGGCTTCCCGGCGCCGGGCCGTTTCGATACGCCGGTCCTCGACAATGCCGGTAACCCTGTTGCTGGCGGCAACGGCGATGGCGTCGTGCAGGTTTCGGAAGTTGTCGGTGCATGTAGCCCGGTCACTTTGCCCGATGGCACTGTCATTCCGATTGGTGGCGGCGGCCCCCAGGGATATTGCGATCTGTCTGATGCCAGACTCGCAGAATATGCCGCGGCCTTTACAGGTGAAATCCTCAACGATGACCGCGATATCGTGTTTGACAACTGGTTGCCCAGTTTCAATGTGAAGCTCGATACCGGTGATGGCCTGCTGTTCCGTGCAGCGGTGTCGAGGGGAATTTCCCGTCCCGATCTCCAGCTCTTCCGCGGTGGTGGCGGACTTGGTGACAACACCGATAATTTGTCGAACCAGGGCACGCTTGCATCCGGTCCGTTGTTCTCGATCCGTACGGGTAACCGCAACTTGCTTCCGGTTGAATCGTGGAACTACGATCTGTCGGCCGAATGGTATTTCGATACCGTCGGTTCATTGACCGCATCGCTTTTCCTCAAGGACATTACGGGCATTGTGAACACCGGTATCGGTCTGGTGAATTACACCAGCCCGAGCGGAGTGTCGGTTGATACCCAGATTGAAGGGCCTGCAAACGATCAAAGCGGTCAGCTCAAGGGCATCGAATTGGCCTACCAGCAGACCTATGACTTCCTGCCAGGTCTGCTTGACGGGCTCGGGTCGCAGTTGACTTACACCTATGTCGATGGCGGCGATTTCTCGAACCCCAACCTGGCAAATCCGGGTGAAGCGTCGGTCACGACCAATTTTGATGAATTGGGCGGCAGTCCGTTCGCCTTCCTTCAGCCGCTTGCCGGAATTTCCGAGCATACCGTCAACGCTACGTTGTTCTACGAGCGTGGTCCCTTGGCCATGCGTGCCGCCTACAATTGGCGGTCGGAATTCCTGATTACGCCGCGTGATGACATCTTCCCGTTCTCGCCAATCTGGCAGGAATCCTCGGGGCAGCTGGATGCTTCGATCTTCTACTCGATCACCGACCAGATCAAAGTTGGTGTGCAGGCTGTAAACCTGCTCGACGAAGTTACCGAAACGAGCCAGGTCGTCGACTACGACGGGACGCGGATCACCAGGTCTGCTTTCCGCAATGACCGGCGTTACACCTTCATCGCGCGATTTGGTTTCTGATCAAATAGCCGGAGCTCCTTTGATATAGGGGCTGGAATATAGGGCTCCGGCGCAATCTCAGCGCCGGAGCCCTTTTTTTATCGACGCCCGCAGCAGATGGCGAAGAGCGACCGGGGGGAGGCAAGATATGGATTTTTCATGGATGGCCGGCACTTGTGGCGCGATCTCCATCATGGGTTTGGCGCTGACCGGTTGCGCCGGCGATGGCAATTCTGTGGCAATCCCAATCATTGGTCTGCCCGGTCCCACTCAATCGCCAACGCCATCGTCCACCGCGGCTCCCACCGCGGCTCCCACCGCAGCTGACACAGGGGGAAGCTGGGAGCTGGTGTGGGCAGATGAATTCGATGCCCCTTCAATCGATCCAACCCGCTGGAATTTGGTTGCTGACTGCTGGGGTGGAGGCAACCGGGAACAACAATGTTATACGGTGCGGGCGGAAAATGTGTCTGTTGCAAACGGTGTGCTTATGCTCACCGCGCGCGAGGAGAGTTTTACCGGCGACGCCTGGACCGCCCACATGAAGCCGTCTCAAGCCAATCCGGATGAACAGCGCACGCAGCCTTTTACTTCTGGAAAGATCACCACAAAGAGACTCGCCAGCTGGCAGTATGGCCGGTCCGAAATGCGCGCGCGTCTGCCACACGGGCAGGGCACCTGGCCTGCATTCTGGATGCTGCCGGAAAATGATGATTTTGGCGGATGGCCATTATCGGGTGAGATCGACATTTTTGAAGCTGTCAATCACGGGGTCGAGTGTGCAAATTGCGAGCCTGGAGGGGAGCAGTCCGTACTTGGCACGCTGCACTACGGAAACAGGTTTCCGGGCAATGTCCATCGCAGCCGCGAAATCGCCTATCCCGGCGTGCTTGATGGCGAATTCCATACCTATGGGGTGATTTGGGAGGAGGGGCGCTTCACGTGGTTGGTCGATCATGAACCCTTTGGTACGATTGCGGCGCCAGAATGGTTTACCGCTGCCAGCAATGAAACCAATGCGCCGTTTAATCGCCCTTTTCATCTGATCCTGAATTTTGCAGTTGGCGGAAATTGGCCGGAAAGCGCGGGCTTGGGGGGCATCTCCACCAACGGCTTCCCCAAGATCATGGAAGTCGATTGGGTCCGCGTCTGGCAATGCGATGCCGATGCCGCTAGCGGTCTTGGCTGCACCGGAGGGACATAACGTGGCGCGCAGAAGACAATCGGTAACCATCAAGCACGTGGCGGCGGATGCCGGTGTCTCGTTGCAGACGGTTAGCCGTGTCATCAATAACGAGGCCAACGTCCGGCCCGAGATGAAAGAGCGGGTGCAGGCTTCGATCGACAAGCTTGGTTATGTACCGTCCATCGCTGCGCAGCGTATGAGCGGGTCGCGGTCCTACCTCATTCTGGCACTGAACGACCGCGAACGGACAATAGAAGACTGGCGTGCCCGGGAAGGGCGCGACTGGGTCGATCAGATGCTGCTGGGCGGCATGTTGAAATGCGCTGAATATGGTTATCGTCTGATTTTCGAACTGGTCGATACGCACAGCGATCATGTGGAGCGTGAACTCAACGCAGCAATCGCTGCCATGCAGCCTGATGGCGTGATCCTGACGCCGCCGCATTCGGATAACAAGCTGATCACCGATCTGCTCGAGGCGTCCGGCATTCGTTTCGCACGCATCGGATCGCGCGCCAATGGCGGCAATATCTCGCTGACCATGGGCGATGATGATCTGGCCGCGATGGCAACGCACCATTTGATAGCGAAGGGTCATACCAGGATCGCCTTTATCGCCGGATCGCAGGAATATGCGCTGACCCAATGGCGCAAGGATGGCTGGAAGGCCGCCATGCAGGAAGCAGGTCTGCCGACCAAGGACCTGTGCGAACGCGGGGATTTTTCCTTCACATCAGGGGAGGCGGCAACGCGTACCCTGCTGGCCCGCGCCGACCGGCCTACGGCGATAATTGCCGGCAATGACCAGATGGCCATCGCGGCCAATGCTGTGGCGCATGAACTGGGCATGCGTGTACCAGGTGATCTTTCGATCATCAGTTTCGACAACACGCCTGTGGTCCGGTTTGTCCAGCCCCCACTGACCGCCATCGACCAGCCGGTTGCGGAAACCGTCAGCCGGGCCGTAGAACTGTTGATCATGGCCAATCGCGGTGAAGAACTGCCCCCCATGCCAGTGGTGGTCAAAGGCGGGCTTGTGGAGCGTGCATCCGTGGCTGCACCGCGCACCGCCGCTACCAATGATTGAAGGCAAAAGCGCTGCACCTGACGGGGTAGCACAGTGGCAGTCGCGGCGCTTTCTTTTGCTTTACGCGCTTGCTGTCGCGGGCGGGGCCACAGCCTATGTTCCATTCCTGACGATCCTGTTGCCGGTACGCGTAGAAGCGATGGCAGGCGATGCGAGCATAACATGGCTCGCCTATGCCGCCTTTGCCGGAGCGATTGCCGCCAGCCTTGCCAATATCGGATTTGGTTGGCTTTCCGATATCACGCGTAACCGGCGTGTATGGATTTTTGTAGGATTGGTCCTCAGTTCAGCTTTGCTTGTCGGACTGGCGAAGGCGGACAGCCTGCCGATGCTGATTGGCCTGTTGGTGCTTTGGCAGTTGAGCCTGAATATGATGTTGAGCCCCCTTGCTGCCTGGGCCGGTGATGTCGTGCCTGATCATCAGAAGGGCATGCTGGGCGGGTTGCTTGCCTTCGCTCCGGCGGCCGGAGCCATGTCCGGCACTTTGGTAACGATCCCGGGATTGGCAGAGCCGGACACCCGTATGGCGCTTGTTGCCGGGCTGGTGGTGATGTGTGTCCTGCCGGTTATCCTGTTCGGTCGCCCGCAGAAATTTCCCGAGCTTATGGAGCCGAGGAGCAAACCGGCAACGCGTCTGGACGGTCCGCGCCAAATCGTTGCGCGTATGTGGCTGGCACGTCTGCTGGTGCAAATCGCGGAAGCGGCGTTGTTTGCGTATCTGTATCTGTGGCTGCGCTCCATTTCGCCGGAGATCGGCGATAATCAGGCAGCACAGATGTTTGGAGGTGTGCTGATTGTGGCCGTTCCCGTCACATTGTTTGTCGGGCGCTGGGCCGACCGCAATGACCGCCCTATCGTACCGTTATGCGCTGCTGCGGGGGCAAGCGCCGCTGCGCTGCTGGTAATGGCAATGGCACCGGGTTTATCGACAGCATTGATCGGATATGCGGTTTTCGGGCTTTCCGCCGGCGTATTTCTGGCGCTGCATTCAGCCCAAACCCTGCGCGTGCTGCCGCGCCCGCAAAGCCGTGGACGCGACCTTGGTCTCTTCAACCTCACCAACACCATGCCATCGCTGATCATGCCTGGCCTGACGCTCGCCATGGTGCCGGTGTTCGGCTTTGACGGCCTGTTCGTGGTGCTGGCCGTCCTTGCAGCAATTGCCTGCATTCTGCTGGTGACAGGCAAGCGTCCCAAATAGGCGCTTGCCTTCAATCGGGTGCCGTGTAAAACCTTGTTGAGAACGTTCCCAAAAAAAAGAGGAAGTTATGCGGGTAGGGGTTTCTGTACGAGCAATCGTAGCGGCGTCAGCAATGGGTTTAGGACTGGCCGGATGTGCCACCATACCAGCCGAAACTGAAGGTGATGCAAGCGTATCTGCGCCCATGACGGGCGAAGATGCTGTTGTCGCAGATCTGGTTTCGCGCATGTCGCTCGAACGCAAGATCGCGCAGCTGATCCAGCCGCAGATCAATTCCTTCACGCCCGATGATATGGAACGCTACCGCTTCGGCAGCTACCTCAACGGCGGTAATGGCGGCCCCTATGGCGATGAATACGCCGCTGCTTCGGAATGGCTACGTTACGCCGATGAAATGTACGATGCATCGGTTCTGCCCCTTTCCAATGGGGAGCCGGTGATCCCGACGATGTGGGGCACAGATGCTGTGCACGGCCACACCAATGTAGTTGGCGCAACGATTTTCCCGCACAATATCGCGCTGGGCGCAACGGGCCGTCCCGATCTGGTCCGCCAGATTGGTGCTGCGACCGCCGCGGAAATCGAAGTGACCGGTATCGACTGGAATTTCTCTCCCACGGTGGCTGTCGCACAAGATGATCGTTGGGGCCGCACGTACGAAAGTTATTCCGAAGACGCGGATATCGTGGCCGAAATGGGCGCGGCATTGGTCGAAGGGCTTCAGGGACGTCCGGGCGATGCGGACTTCCTCGGTACGGGCCGGGTTATCGCAACTGCGAAGCATTTCTTCGGCGATGGCGGCACGGATAACGGTGTCGATCAGGGCGAAGTCACCGGCGATATCGACGAATTGCTCGCGCTCCATGGGCGGCCTTATCCGGCTGCCATCGCTGCCGGTGTCGAGACGGTCATGGCCAGCTTCAATTCGATTAACGGCCGCAAGATGCACGGCAACCGCGATCTGCTGACCGATGTGCTGCGCGGCGAAATGGGCTTTGACGGGCTGGTTGTGGGCGACTGGAACGGCCACGGGCAAGTCGCAGGGTGCGAAGTCACCGATTGCCCGCAATCGCTGCTGGCAGGTCTAGACATCTATATGGTGCCGGACGACTGGCTCGGCCTGATGGAAACGCTGATCGCCCAGGTTGGTGACGGCACAATCCCGATGGCGGTTGTGGACGATGCCGTGACCCGCGTGCTGCGCGTCAAGTACCGCGCCGGTTTGCTGGACGAAAATGCACCGCGCCCGTCTGCGCGCGGCGTTGCCGGACGTTTCGACATGCTCGGTTCGCCAGAGCACCGCGCCATTGCGCGTGATGCAGTGGCGAGTTCGCAGGTGATCTTGAAGAATGACGGTGTCTTGCCGCTTGCTGCCGGTGCCAACGTACTTGTGGCGGGCAGCGCGGCAGACAATATCGGTCAGGCCGCTGGCGGCTGGACACTGACCTGGCAGGGCGGCGTAGAGCTGGACCGTGATCTTTTCCCCAATGCCGAATCCATCTGGGAAGGCCTGAATTCTGCAGTGTCCGCCAATGGCGGCAGCGCGATCCTTTCCGAAGATGGCAGCTTCACTGCGCGCCCGGACGTGGCCGTTGTGGTGTTTGGCGAAGAGCCTTACGCTGAATTTGCCGGTGACCAGCGCGATCTGGCATTCCGAGATGACGAAGGGTTGGAACTTTTGCGCAGCTTTGCTGCACAGGATATTCCTACCGTGGCCGTATTCCTTTCAGGCCGTCCAATGTGGATGAACCGCGAAATGAACGTTGCGGATGCATTTGTCGCTTCATGGCTTCCGGGCAGCGAAGGTGGCGGTATTGCCGATGTGCTGACCGGCGCACGCGATGCCACAGGCCGCCTGTCATTTTCCTGGCCGGCAACTTGCGAAGGTGAGCCGCTGAATGGCCCCGAAGGCGCTTTGTTCGCGGTCGGTTATGGCCGCTCGTTGTCCGACACGTCAGCCACGCCTGTTTTGAACGAGGACTGCGGACCGCTGGAGGCCGGGCCTGCAAACGACTGGTTCTCCGCCGGCCGACTTGCCGACAGCGTCACTGCCAGCTCCATGGATGCGCCGTTGCCCAATCTGATCGGGCGCGTGGCAACACTGGCCGCAAGAGGAGTTGATCGCAATGCGCAGGAAGATTCGCGGGAACTGGCCTTCACAACTGGCGGCACGCTGAAGCTGGAGGGTGAAAGTGATGCCAATGCCTACCGCATTGAATATCTACTGGAAGGCCGCCCCACAGCGGCGGTTACTCTGACCAGCGGAGACAGCACTTTCGACATCACGCAGGGCCTGTCCATTGGTGCAGGCAAGGGCTGGCGCGAAATGGTTCTCACAACTTCGTGCCTGCCTGATCTGGGCAACACTTTGGAATTGGATACAGTGAACCCGCTGACGATCCGCATCGCCTCGATTTCGCGCGTTGATGTGGCTGAAGGCACTGAATGCTCGTTCTGATCCGAACGGTCTGAAAGCGATTTTGTTTTGGCGGAGCTGCTGACACAAGCAGCCTGCCCTCAGGGAGTATAGAATATGGCCCTTGCGCCTGACATTTCGAGCAGCACAGATCCCATGCCGATTACGGATGACTCGCCCCCGGTCGATGCGCCGGGCTTGCAGTATTTCGTGATGGGCCTGTTTTTCATCTTTGGCGGGATCACTTCGCTCAACGATGTGATCATTCCCAAGCTGAAAGAGCTGTTCACACTGAGCTATACCGAGGCAATGCTGGTGCAGTTCTGCTTCTTCGCGGCATATCTGATTATCGGGATTCCCGGCGCAAGACTGGTCAAGAAGATCGGCTATATGCGCGGGGCAGTCGTTGGCCTTGTCACCATGATGGCAGGCTGCCTGCTGTTCATCCCGGCAAGCCAGACGGCGACCTACGCAATGTTCCTTGGCGCATTGTTCATTCTGGCAAGCGGCGTGGTGATTGTGCAGGTGGTGGCCAATCCGCTCATCAGCCTGCTCGGCCCCCCCTCCACAACTCACAGCCGTCTGACATTTGCGCAGGCCTTCAATTCGCTGGGCACAACGATTTTCCCGATTGTTGGCGCAATCGTGATCTTGGGCGGCCTGGCTGCAGTCAGTGCAGACCAGCTTTCCGGGGCTGAACTGCAAGCCTATCGCGCTGCCGAGAGTGAGGCGATCTGGCAAGGCTATCTTGGCGTTGCTGGCCTGATCGGACTGGTCGCGATTGCCGTGTGGATGTTCAGGAACCGTTTGCCGCACGATGCAAAGATCATGGGTGACAACGATCTGGTCTCGACCGGACGTTACCTCGTTGGACTGGCCACTATTGCCGCTGGCGTATTCGTTGCGCTGCAGGTGAGCGGATGGTTGGGCGTCCTGATCATTATTCTTGCCCCGGCAATCTGGCTTTACGACAATGATCTGCTGAAGCGCGGGCGCTTCTCATTCGGCGCGCTTTGCATCTTCCTGTATGTCGGCGGCGAAGTTGCGATTGGCTCCGTCATCATCAATTACCTCTCGCTGGAGCGTGTTCTGGGTCAGCCGGAAAGCGCCATTGGCTGGATGATCGGCCTGTATTGGGGCGGCGCGATGGTTGGCCGGTTCATCGGATCTGCCGTGCTCCGTATTTTCAGCCCGGGCAAAATCCTGGCTTTCAATGCGCTTGGCGCGATCACACTAATTATCGTGTCGACGCAGACTGGCGGCATGGTTGCGGCATATACCCTGCTTGCAGTGGGCCTGATGAATTCCATCATGTTCCCGACTATCTTCTCGCTCGCATGCGAAAAGCTTGGTCCGCGCGCTGCCGATGGGTCTGGCATCATCAACGTCGCGATCTTCGGCGGGGCTGTTGTGCCGCTGCTGTTTGGTGTCGTGGCCGATGCCACGGGAGGAAGCCTTGCTACGGCGATGATTATCCCCGTGATCTGCTATGCCGTCATTGCCGGCTTCGGGATCTTCGCGCGGCGACCTGCCGTATAATTTGCGCACGGAATGTGCACACAAAAAGGGCGGGACGTCATCACGACATCCCGCCCTTTTTCTTTGCTTGCAACCAAGGCTCAGTTAGCGCGAGCGACCCGCTCACCATATGCATTGCCAAGGTTCATCAGCACTTGCTGGTGCGGCATCCCGTCACCGCCGCGATCGACGATAATGTGCTGCCAGCCTGGCGTCTGCATATCGCGGAAATCCTCGGCATCGGTGACCAGCGGTTCTTCCAGGACCATGCGGTAAAATTCGCGGCGCATATATTCACCCAGTTCGCCCGCCTGCACTGCCCGATCGCCATTCATATCCGCCCCGCCTTCCAGCGCCTGCCGGAAAATATGACTGATATAGCCGCCTGATTTCTCGCCCGAGGCAACTAGGCTGAGCGTGTCTTCGTCGGAGCTGAAGATGCCCATGCGGTCCACGCGCTGGTCGATCACATTGTCGAACCCGCCAGCGAAACACGCATCGATCACGAGCAGTGTGCGGGCGTCGATACTCTCGAACATTTCGGCCAGCTCGTAATCGAAGAGGGCTGCGTCATACAGCTCTATGGTCTCCGCACTCCCATCGCGCTCGGTCGTCATGTTCTCGACCTTTTCGCCGTGGCCGGAGAAGAATACGAGCAGCAGATCATCGTCGCCCATGGCATTGGTTATGTCGTTCAGAGCACGGCGGAAGTTTGCCCGCGTTGCCTGAGCGTTGAGGAGCGTAACGCTTTCAGGGGCAAGCACGCCCGCACTGCGCAGCGCGGCTGTAACGCGGGACGCGTCTTCGTCTGTGCGGTTGAGCGGGCTGATGCGGTCATAATCGGCTACGCCAACGGACAAGGCGTAAACCCGCGAATTGCTGCTGGAAGGGCGCACCGTGCGCACATCGGCATCAGCTTGGCGCAAGGTCAACGAATAGCGTCCGATCTCTCCGGGAGAGAAGCTGCTGGCAGCAATGTGATAGGTGCCATCTTGTGGCAGAGTGATCGACAGTCGGCTGTCGGTTCCGTCGATAGAGCGGAAATCATCATTCGCTTCCTCACGGCCATCGGGCAGATAGATCGCCAGCGTGGTGTCGATTTCGTCAGAACCGAGATCGAAGGTAACGCGTTGACCTGCACGCCCTGGAAAGGCGTAATAGTCCACGAAGCCGCCATCGAACGCGCGGTCATCGCTTTGCGTGAGCAAGCCATTCACGGTTGCGCCCATGGCAATCGGGCGTGCGTTGCCGCGTGCGGGGTTGGCCGGGTCCATTGTCGCCAATCGGTATCCGCCGCTGCCTTCATTGCCGTACGCTGAGACTGACAGGCGATACGTTCCATCGGCGGGAAGAACCGTGTCGATCATGCTGTCGAGCGTTTCCCTGCCCGGTGCATCATCATTTTCCATCTCGAAACCGCCAGGGCCGGTTATCCGTAATATCGTGTCGAAACGAGATGAGCTGAGAGAAATGCGCACGCGCTGTCCAGCGCGGCCTTCCAGAACGTAACTATCGGCACCGCCGTTCAGCATCCCGTCGGTCGCTTCGCCAATCATCAGGGTTGCGCCGCCGGATCGCGGCTTGCGCTGCTGCTTCGCTGGGTACAAGCCACTGCTGGCCGAGGATGCTCCTGCTCCAAGCATCTCCTGCGCGCCCGCCGGTGCAAGCACCAGCATCGCACCAAGTGCAGCGGCAGTCAGTAGCCCCGCCTTCTTCATATTTCCCCCCATTCAAAACCCAAGCTCGGTTCATCTATTGCACGGATGATCTGAACGAATTCCGAATGGTACCCGAAGCGCGGTTACCCTTCGGGTTCGCTCCATGCCAAACGCGGTTTGCGCGCTGCGTGCGCCTCGTCCAATCGGGCGCGGGGGGCGTGGTGCGGGGCGGTCAGCAGAGCTTCGTCGCCATCCTTTGCGCGCTGCGCCAGTGACCGCATCGCCATGATAAACTGATCGATCCCGGCCTTGCTCTCTGTCTCGGTCGGTTCGATCAGCATCGCGCCGTGGACCACCAGCGGGAAATACATCGTCATCGGATGGAACCCCTCGTCGATCAGGCCCTTGGCGAGATCAAGCGTAGAGAAGCCCTCGGCAAAGCCGGCATCGCCGAACAACGCTTCATGCATGCACGGCCCGCTGGCGCCGAACGGCGCGTGGAGCACATCCTCAAGCTGCCGCAGAATGTAGTTTGCATTGAGCACGGCATCGCCTGCTGCCTGACGCAATCCGTCTGCTCCGTGGCTGAGGATGTAGGTGAGGGCGCGGGTGAACATGCCCATCTGCCCGTTGAACGCGGTCATCCGGCCAAAGGTGCTGGCGTGATGCTCTTCCATGTTCTCTTCTTCGATCAGGCGCAGGCTGCCATCCTTGGCCTTTTCCACGAAGGGAAGCGGCGCGAACGGGGCGAGCGCTTCGGACAGCACAACGGGGCCTGAACCGGGCCCACCGCCACCATGCGGGGTGGAAAAGGTCTTGTGCAGGTTGATATGCATCGCATCGATGCCAAGATCGCCGGGACGCACGCGGCCCATGATCGCGTTGAAGTTGGCACCATCGCAATAGACCAGACCGCCAGCTTCGTGAACGGCATCGGAGATCGCTTTCATGTCACGCTCGAACAATCCGCAGGTGTTGGGATTGGTAATCATCACGGCGGCAACATCAGGGCCGAGGCGTGCCTTCAGCGCATCCAGGTCAACGCGGCCATCCTTGTTCGCGGGAATATCCTCGGTCGAATAACCGGCAAAGGCCGCAGTGGCCGGATTGGTGCCGTGGGCACTTTCAGGGACCAGGACGACTTTTCGCGCATCGCCGCGCGCTTCCAGGGCGGCGCGGATGCACAGGATACCGCAAAGCTCACCATGTGCGCCGGCCTTCGGGCTCATCGCGACAGACTGCATTCCGGTGAGGGTGATAAGCCAGTGCGCCAGCTCATCAATTACGCCCAGCGCGCCCTGTACCGTATCGATCGGTTGCATGGGGTGCACATCCAGGAAACCGGGCATCCGCGCGACTTTCTCGTTCAGGCGCGGATTGTGTTTCATGGTGCAACTGCCCAGCGGGAAGAAGCCCAGATCGATCCCGTAATTCTGGCGACTCAGGCGCGTGTAGTGGCGCACGGTTTGCGGTTCGGACAGACCGGGAAGGCCAATTTCGCCCTTGCGGGTAAACTTGCCCATGCGGCCGGGCAGATCGGTTGGCGTATATGGAAGATCGACGCCGTAAGTGTCCGCGTCGCCGATTTCGAAGATCAGCGCCTCTTCCAGCATCAGGGCCTTGTTACCGGTAACTGTCGGGTGCTTTTCGCCATCGATGGAGGCCACCGGGGTTCCGGGCTTCCACCCGCTCTGGTTGATCTGGTTCATGGCAGCACCTCCTCAAGAGTGGTGGCAAGGGTTTCGATATCCTCCAGGCTGGCGGTCTCCGTCACAGTGACCAGCAGGCCGCCTTTCAGCCCGTCGATATCCGGGAACAGCTTGCCAAGCCCGACTCCGCCCAGCACGCCCTTGTCGGCCAGATCACGGACGATCTGGCGCGCATCTACATCCAGCATCAGTGTGAATTCGTTGAAAAAGTTCTCGTTCAGAACCGTAACGCCGGGCACTTTTGCCAGACGGTCCGCTGCAATGCAGGCGAGGCGGTGGTTTTCTGCGGCAAGGCCGGTGATGCCCTTTGCGCCCAGCAAGGTCATGTGGATGGAGAAGGCAAGAGCGCACAGGCCGCTGTTGGTGCAGATGTTGCTCGTCGCCTTTTCGCGGCGAATATGCTGTTCGCGGGTGGAAAGTGTCAGCACGAAGCCGCGCTTGCCGTCGGCGTCCACCGTCTCTCCGCACAGGCGGCCAGGCATCTGCCGCACCAGTTTTGGATCGGTGATGGCGAACAGGCCCAGATACGGCCCGCCAAATTGCAGGCCGACGCCCAGCGCCTGACCTTCACCAACCACGATATCTGCACCCAGATTACCTGGGGCCTCCAGCGCGCCGAGCGCCACTGGTTCGGTATTCACAACGATCAGCTTCGCGCCCTTGGCGTGGGCGGCGTCGGCGATCTTTTGCAGATCGGGAATGCGGCCCAGAATATCGGGATATTGCACCACCACGCTGGCGGTATTGTCATCGATGCGCGTGATCAGCCCGTCATCATCCGGCAGAGCGGTAAGACTGGGGGCGGAACCGGCAATTTCGTCTTCGGTAAACTTCGCCATGGTCCGCACGACTTCGGCGTAATGCGGGTGCAAAGCGCCTGACAGCACAACGCGCTTCTTGCGCGTTACGCGGCTCGCCATGGCAACCGCTTCCCAGCATGCGGTAGAGCCATCATACATGGACGCATTCGCCACCGCGCAACCATACAGCCGCGCGACCTGCGACTGGAATTCGAACAGCATCTGCAACGTGCCCTGCGCGATTTCCGGCTGGTATGGCGTGTAGGCAGTGAGGAATTCGCCGCGCTGGATCAGATGATCGACCGATGCCGGTACATGATGGCGGTAAGCCCCGGCACCAATGAAGAACGGCGCATCCGCTGCTGCAAGGTTCTTCTTGGAAAGCCGCCGCATGTGCTTTTCGACCGCCATTTCGGTGGCGTGGAGCGGCAGGCCTTCGACTGGCCCGTTCAGGTAGAGATCGGACGGCACATCGGCAAACAGCGCATCAATGGATGGCGCCCCTACAGCTTCGAGCATGGCCGTGCGGTCGGTATCGGTCAGGGGGAGGTAACGCATTTTAACTCCTTGGCCCCTCTCGTAATGGGAGAAGGGAAGTCAGGTCAGATCACAAACTGTCGCAGAACGCCTTGTAAGCCTTGGCGTCCATCAGGCCTTCCAGATCGTCCTTGTCGGACATGGTCAGCTTGAAGAACCAGCCTTCGGCCTCTGGCGCGGTGTTCACCAGTTCAGGTTCACCTTCCAGCGCGGCATTGCCTTCGATCACGGTGCCAGCAATTGGCGCGTAAACGTCGCTTGCGGCTTTCACGCTTTCCACCACGGCAGCTTCTGCGCCCTTGGTGAATTCAGTGCCGGTCTGCGGGACTTCCACAAACACCACATCGCCCAACTGTTCCTGCGCATAATCGGTAATGCCGATAATGGCGGTGTCGCCGTCCACTTCGATCCATTCATGCTCTTCGGTAAAATAACGTGCCAATGGTCAGGCTCCTTTGCGATGGTAACGATGCGGGACGAAGGGGAGGGCGGTCACGGTGGCGGGCAAGCGTTTGCCGCGCACTTCGATGTCCAGTTTCGTGCCCTCTGCGGTAAATTCGGTTTCGACAAAGCCCATGGCGATGGGGTGCCCAAGTGTGGGCGAAAAACCGCCGCTGGTGACTATGCCAACCAGCGCATCGCCAGAGAAGATCTGCGCGCCTTCGCGCCCTGGCTGTCGGCCTTCCAGCGTAAGGCCGACACGGTGCTGCGCACAGCCGCCGTCTTCCAGCCGGACCAGACATGCCGCATGGCCGAAATAACCCCCTGCCTCGCGCCGCGCCTTGCTGAGCGCAAAGCCAAGACCGGCGCTGACCGGATCGGTGTTTTCGGATAGATCATGGCCGTACAGCGGCAGGCCAGCCTCCAAACGTAGCGAATCGCGCGCACCAAGCCCGGCTGGGTGCACCCGTTCATCCGCCACAAGCGCATCGGCCAGCGCGCGAACGTAGTTGGAATGGACGGAAATCTCGAACCCGTCCTCACCGGTGTAACCGGCGCGGCTCACCCAAATATGTTGCTCGCCAAATTTGAACAGGCCAGCGGTCATGAAGGACAGTTCGCTAACCCCCGGCACAATGCCCTCAAGCACATCCACCGCTTTGGGGCCTTGCAATGCAAGCAGGGCAAAATCATCGAAATGGGTTAGCGTAATATCATCATCGAGATGTTCGCGAAGGTGGGCGATATCATCCCACTTGCATGCGCCGTTCACCACCAGCGCCAGATGCGCGCCGGTGTTGGTGACGATCAGATCATCGATAATGCCGCCAGCCTCGGTCAACAGCAATGAATAGCGCATCTTGCCTTCAGCAAGATTGGCGATGCCTGATGGCAGCAGTTTTTCAAGCTGGTTTGCTGCGCCCTCTCCGGAAACGGACAGCTGGCCCATGTGGCTTACATCGAACAGGCTGGCAGATTGCCGCGTCCAATTGTGTTCGGCCACGATGCCGCCATGCTCGCCGGTATACTGGATCGGCATTTCATAGCCCGCAAACGGGACCATGCGCGCGCCATGTTCGCGGTGCCATGCATCCAGCGGCAATGCCTCCGGCGGCTGCTCTTCGAAATCGGTCTCGGTATCGCTCATTCACAGTTCCGGCATGGCTCGGCAAAGCTCGGAAATCGAGCCCTTACACCATGCCCCCTCTGTCTTGGAGACCTGAGAGATTCCGGCGCGCCTTTTCAAAGTGCAAACGCCTTACTCCTTCGGTGGTGCCCCCTTGCGGGAAACACGCTTTCCAGAGCGCCTGTACCAGCTGCGCGGTCCCTGTGACCTGAGAGTTTCCGGGGCGGTTGCTCCTTCGGTGCCCCCGGCACGTCCAATTGGACCGGCCAGAGAGCTCTCCCGCGCAGATGCCGGACGCCAAAACGTCCACCAAGCGAATCAAGCAGTGCTGCATTGCAACAGCGCGGTCAATGCCGCCCAATGGCGTAGGGCGCAAAAACTATGGGAAAATTTGCCGGCAGCTTCATCTTCTGGATGAAGCCACTGGAGGAGACGGAGGGATTCGAACCCTCGATACCCTATAAAAGGTATGGTTCCTTAGCAGGGAACTGGTTTCAGCCACTCACCCACGTCTCCGGACCTGTGCGGCAGGAAGCGCGCTATAGCGAGGGCTTGAGCGCGCTTCAAGGGGGCGCAGCACTTTAGGAAATTAGGTTGTGCCGATGGCGCAGTCTGCCGCGCAATCGATTCGGTTCACCGCAAAACGGATTCGCTTGGGCGCGTATTCATTGCTGCTTCAGCCGTAAGGGATTCTTTTGTTGGCGCAGAAGTTTATCCGATCGGCGTCCGTGCCGTGAAAAGGACAAGTCCATGAGCATACAGTTCGCCCGCAATTTCCGCCTAGTCGCCGCTTCGCTGGCAGCGCCGCTGCTGATCTGGGGTTACGCGCCTGCAATCGCGCAAGAAATGCAGACGGTTGATCCCGATAGCGTGATTGACGCTGATCTGATGGACAATCCCGGCTCTACAGATGCAGCCGCGTACGAGGATGCCTACGACGTGAGCGAGGCAACCCCGCGCTACGAAAGCCCCGATGTCTATCAGACCGACCCTAATCAAAGCGACACCGCACGCCCGGCTTTTGATTTGCCGCCGGAGCAGCCGGACTATGCCAGCGCCAATACATCCCCCACCGTGGATACCGTGCCACGGGAGGCGGAGCGGCCAACCACCTATGCCCAAGACGATCTGATCGGTGCGGCAGAAGGATTATTCGGTCAAGGTGCAGAAGGTCTGGCGCGGCTGATCCAGAATATTCTGTCCGACCAGGGCGAACCCAATGGCTACATTGTCGGGCGTGAAGGCGGCGGTGCGTTTGTGCTGGGTGTTCGATATGGTTCGGGCACGCTGTACCACGCCGTCGAAGGTAATATGCCAGTCTATTGGACGGGCCCCTCCATCGGCCTGGATGCAGGTGCCAATGCCGGCAACACCTTCGTTCTGATTTACAATCTTTATGACACAGATGATCTGTACGAACGTTATCCGGCGGGTGAAGGACAGGCCTATTTCGTAGGCGGATTCCATGCCAGCTATGTTCGCAAGGGCGATGTGGTGATGATTCCGATCCGCGTGGGTGCCGGACTGCGGCTTGGTGTGAACGCGGGGTATTTGCGCTTCTCCCGCAACCAGCGCTGGCTGCCTTTCTGACACTGTTCTGACAAGCTGGCCATTTTTTGAGAAAGCGGAAAAGCGCCCTCTGCCACCTTGCGCGCAGCAGGGCGTGAAGGCATTGCCGCTGGCATGCTGAACCGACTCGAACAACAAGCCCCCGATGCGCTGCTGGCGCTTATCAAACTTTTCAAGGCCGATGACCGGCCTGACAAGATTGATCTTGGCGTGGGCGTTTACAAAACCGCCGATGGCGCGACGCCAGTGTTTGCGGCCATAAAACAGGCTGAAGCCCGGCTCGTGGCGGAACAGCCAAGCAAGGCCTATTTGGGGCCGGAAGGCGACATGGGCTTTGTGGGCGCGCTGATCCCGCATGTGTTCGGCAATGCTGCACCGGAAGGCGGTCGTCTGGACGGGATGCAGACACCCGGCGGCACGGGCGCTGTTCGGCTGGCGCTGGCGCTGGCGAAAAAGGCGGGCGTGACCCGCGTGATCATGGGGACGCCAAGCTGGCCCAACCATGCGCAGATCGTATCCGACCTGGAACTTGAACTCGTTGGATTCAGCCACGCAAACCCTGATGGAAGCGCGAATATGGACGCGCTGCGCGCCGCGTTAGCGTCTGCGGGCACGGGTGATGCGATCTTGCTGCATGGTTGCTGCCACAACCCCACCGGTGTTGATTACACTGATGCAGAGTGGGACGAGATCGCCGGCATTCTGGCTGCGAGTCCCGCCTTGGCTGTCATCGACGTGGCCTATCAGGGACTTGGTGACGGGATGGAAGCGGATGCATACGGCCTGCGCGCCGTAATGACCTGCGTCGAAGAAGTGCTGGTCGCTTACAGCTGTGACAAGAATTTTGGCCTTTATCGTGACCGTGTCGGGGCATTCTATGTTGCCACCGGTGATGGCGACGCAACTGCCCGGGCCATTTCCAACGCAGCGGCGCTGGCGCGCGCCAATTGGTCCATGCCGCCCGATCACGGCGGCGCGGCAGTGCGTGTGGTCCTTGAAGATGATGGCCTGACCGCAAGCTGGCTGGAAGAACTCGAAAGCATGCGTATCCGCATCGGCCAGGTTCGCGCGCAGCTGGGCGCTGCCGGCACCGCCGGAGGCGTCGATCTGGAGCCGCTTGGCAGGCAGAAGGGCATGTTTGCCATGCTGCCCGTCAGCAAGGAGCAGGTGCAGCAATTGCGGAGCGATCACGCGGTCTACATGGCCGGATCGGGCCGCATCAATGTTGCCGGGCTGACGACCGACAACATCGACAAATTCGTTGCCGCGCTGGCAGAAGTGACCGGATAGGGGACAAGCAGCGTTTTCGAGATTGCCGCAGAAATGTAAAACTGCCTAAAGTGCCGTTAAATAACGGGGGATGTAGGGCAATGACGCAATCTCGGGATGAAGACTATGGCGCGCTTGTCGGTTGGACATCGACCCGCACTGGCAACCGGATATCGCTCCACCTGCAAAGTGTCTCTAAACCACCGCCGTATTCGAAGGGCGACATACGGACGCAGATTTATTTGATGGATCGCAATCAAGCTACACAGCTGGGCAATTTCCTGTTCGAGATGGGCGAAACCACTCCACCTGAAAAGCGTGATCGCAGCTGGCTGAAACGTATGTTCGGCTGATCCGCCCGCACGAAAAGCGTGATGGTTTGGAGTGGCAGTGTAAAATGCGCTATGATCGCCGCTAGGCCAACCAACGGGAGAATGGCAGTGGATGATCGGTCTCGTGACGATTTCGGCGCCCTTGTGGGCTGGACGTCGACACGATCAGGAGATCGTCTGACACTGCGGCTGCAAAGCGTCCGCACGCCGCCACCCCACTCCGAAGCTGATGTGGATTCGCGGTTATATATGCTGGACCGTAATCAGGCTGCCCAGCTGGCCAATTATCTGTTTGAAATGAGCGGCCATACCAAGCCGGGCAAGCGCGGACGTGGCTGGCTTGCCCGTCTGTTCGGTTAACTGCGCGGGATGACGATCGATCGGCAGCCTGTGCTGACTGGGCAGACCATCCAGCTCAGGCCGCTTGAGAAAGGGGATTGGGATGCACTTTTCGCAGTGGCATCCGACCCGCAAATCTGGGCTATGCATCCAATGCATGGCAGGTGGCAGGAGCCGGTCTTTCGCGCATTCTTCGACGATGCGCTGGCGCATGGCGGCGCCTTAGTTGCGCTCGATAAGGCGACGGGCGAGGTGATCGGATCATCGCGCTTTCAGGCTTATCGACCCGCGGACGGCGGCTCGGTTGAAATCGGCTGGACCTTTCTCGCGCGCCGGTACTGGGGCACCGGTGCCAATCGTGAAATAAAGCGGCTGATGGTGGGCCACGCGCTGCACAGTCTGGCGCGGGTGGACTTTCGTGTTGGTGAAGACAATGCGCGCAGCCGCCGCGCCCTAGAAAAGATCGGCGCGCGCATTTCCCCCGGCAGGATAGAGGAAGCTGAAGTGCCGGGTGCCGGCAAGATCCTGCACCTCTATTACGAGCTGATGCGCGAGGATTTTGACCGCGTGCTGGGCGCAGACTAGCTGCTGCTACGAAGCATCTGCATCCGGTGAAGGTATCGGGCCAACGTATCGATCTCCAGATTGACCTCCCCGCCTTGGCGCATTTCGCCAAGAGTAGTGACTTCTTCTGTATGCGGGATGATATTGAGGTTGAAATGAACGCTGCCGTCGGGCCGGTCTTCAATGGCATTCACGGTAAGTGATACGCCATCAATCGTGATGGAGCCTTTTTCCGCGATATAGGGCGCCAGACTCGGCGGGGCAGCGATGACAACGCTCATCGATCCGCCGACCGGCTGCCAATCGACGACCTTGCCAACTGCATCGACATGGCCGGTGACAATGTGCCCGCCAATCTCGTCGCCCACGCGCAGTGACGGTTCCAGATTAAGCTGCGCACCTTCGCGCCACATCTGGCTGGCGGTGCGCGATATTGTCTCCTGCGAGACATCGACAGTGAAATGCGCGTCTCCCGCCGTGCCGCCTTTGTCCACCGCGGTCAGGCACACGCCCGAACAGGCAATGCTGGCACCAATGGCAATATTCGCCGGGTCGAACGGGCAGGCAATACGCAGGCGAAGATCGCCGCGTTGCTCCACGTGCTCGATCGTGCCGATGGCGGTGACGATACCTGTAAACATGGCGTGCTCCCTCAGTCTCCGCGCTAGCGTGCCCGGTTGAAAATCTCGAGTGTGTCCTGCCCGAATTGACGCCGGCTTTCCAGCGTCCAGCGGCCATGCGCACTGGCCAACCGGTCAAGGCCGATATCGGCGATACCGGGCCGGCCTGCACCAATCACAATAGGCGCGCGGTAGATTAGCAGGCGGTCGACGAGGTCTTCCGCCAGAAAAGCCGCCGCAGCGCCTGCGCCGCCCTCCACAAATAGATAGCGGACATCGCCCATCGCGCCGACATCGGCAGGAGAGGCAAGCACGCGCCAGCCATCCGGCGCACTGTGACGGGTCAGCACCCAGCGTTCCGGCGAACGATCTTCAAGCCCCGGCAAGCGGACATCAAGGCTTGGGCTGTCGGCGCGCATTGTTGCTCCGCCCACACAAATGGCATCGGCCCGCGCCCGCTCCCTGTGGGTATGGCTGCGCGCCGCAGAACCGGTGATCCACTGGCTTTCACCCGAGGCGGCAGCGATGCATCCGTCAAGCGAAAGGGCAAGCTTCAGGGTGATATGCGGGCGACCGAGCAATAGCGCCGCCGCGTGGCCGGACAAGCCCGCCTGCACAGGGGTTAGATCCGCTTCAGTCACGCTGATCCCCGCTTGCATCAGCCGCGCAATGCCATCGCCTGCGGTGCGCCGGTCAGGATCAACCATGCCGATAATGACGCTGGCCAGGCCAGCCTCAGCCACCAGATCGGCACAGGCAGGCCCACGGTCTGACCGATGTGCGCAGGGTTCAAGCGTAACATACAGAGCCGCGCCGCGCGCCGCTTCGCCCGCCATTGCCAGCGCCATGGCTTCGGCATGAGGCCGTCCGCCAGCCTGCGTCCAGCCGCGGCCCACTACCAGGCCGTCCCGCACTATCAGTGCGCCGACGCCGGGATTCGGGCAGCTGCCGGGCCTTGCACGTTCAGCAAGCGCCGCTGCCGCAGCCAGCCAGCGTGTGTCGTCAGCGGACAGTGTCACGCGGCACCTTCAGCCTGCGGCACGTGCGCAATATTCCTGAAGTGAAAGCGCCAGCTCTTCCTCTGTCGGGCCTTCGGGCTCGGGGGTGCGGTCTGCCTCAGCCCGGGCTTCCATTTCATCGACATCAACGAAGGTCGCCCGTCCCAGATCGCGGTAAATCTGACGGCGCAATTCAGCGCGTTCCTGCAAGCGCACCTGTATCTGGTTCTGCAATCGCTGATTGGCGCAATTGGAGGCGATAATCTGTTCTTCGGTGCGGCTTTCGTCGAGGGTGGAGATATAGATCAGTTCAGGTCGCCGCGGCTCGATGCGTGCGCCATCGGGCACGAACAGCATGAACAAGGCAAAGGTTGCCGCGCAGGCGACGCCAAGGATCTGCCAGCGATGAGGCGTTGGCTGGCGCCACTGCTCGGTAAAATCATTGACCGCACGGCGCGGAGATATCAGGCGCAATAATCGCTTCATGCATCGCAAGATAGGCGGAGCGCTGGCAATTCGCCAGTGCCCTTGCTTGGGCGCGTCACCCGAAAACAGCGTAAAGTGTGCGGCCTTTGTCTTTCAGCCAGACGTCAGCGGCGGAAATCTCGTCCTCGAAAACGCGTTCCAGCAGATAATAGAAGGCGGGCGAATGGTCGAAATGAACCAGATGCGTGACTTCGTGCGCCACAACTGAACGGCGCACATGATCAGGCGCCATCACCAGCCGCCAGTTTATCCTGATACAGCGCCCGCTGTCGCGCTCCCCCGTGCAGGAACCCCAGCGTCGCTGTGCGCGGGAAAGGCGCAATTCGGGCACTGCCAATCCAGCGCGCTCGCAATAGAAGGTGAGATCCTGCCGCATGATGTGCAGCGCCTGCGATTCAAACCAGCGCTGTACACGCGTCGCCAACCGATCACGCGGGCCGCCGACCAGCAGAACATCATCCTCGCGGCGCACCTTGCGCGGGCCGCCATCCTGCCAACGGATAGTCAGATCACGTCCGCTGAAGGGCAATACGGTACCATCGCCCAGCTCGATCTGCTGCGGAACTTTGGCAAGTTGTTGTTCGATCCAGCCCAGCCGTGCATTGGCAAACTCCAGTGCGTCGCGCGTTCTGCCCCAAGTCGGCATCGTAATGCGAAGCTCGCCGCCATCCGGAGCCATGCGCATGGTCAGTCGTTTTGACCGGGCGTGGCGGCGAATGATGATCGGCAATGGCTGACCGGCAACCTCCACGCTGGGATCACGGTGATCGTCGCGCAGCCAGTCGATCATTTGTCATCCCAGTCTACAAGATGATGTTCGAGCGGGCCCGCCACGGTTTCGCTGACGCAGCGCCCTGCCACGCAGGCACCCGCTTCAACCATCGCATCGCGGCTGCCGGTCAGCAGGTAATGCCAATCGGGCAGTGGGTCGCCATCAGCGCGGCGGCGATAGGCGCAGCTGGCGGGCAGCCAGGGCACTTGCTTCACAAGCTTTGGCGTCAGCCGCAGACAATCGGGTACGAAAGCCTTGCGGTGGCGATAATCCCGGCACTGCGCAGTGCCGGTGTCCAGCAGTTTGCACGCCACATTGGTTTCCGCAATCTCGCCAGTGTCTTCATCTTCCAGCTTGTGCAGACAACACCTGCCACAGCCGTCGCACAACGCTTCCCATTCAGGGCGGCTGAGATCGTCCAGCGGCAGTTCCCAGAATTTCTCTCTCAACGTACCCATCGTTCCAGTTCCGCTGCAACGGCATCTGCCGATTGATCGACCGGCAAAAGTGTCATCGGTTTACCCTCGCGGTCAACCAGATAGCCGAAGTTTGTATGGCTCATGAGATAGTCACCGCGCTCATTCGGTTCGAGCCTGGAATAGCTGGCAAAATAATTCGCGGCTGCTGCTTCGATGGCTTCGGGTGAGCCGGTGAGGCCGATCAGATCGTCAGAGAAATTGGCGGTAAATTCGTCGATCACTTCCGGTGTGTCGCGTTCCGGATCGACCGTGATGAAGATGGGCTGCACATCGTCTGCCAGATCGGGATTGGCAGCTGCAAAAGCATTCAATCCTTGCACCATGCGCTGAATATCGAACGGACAGACATCCGGGCAATAGGCATAGCCGAAATAGACAACCTGATATCTGCCGAGGAAATCTGTATCGCTCACCTGCTTGCCGGTGCTGTCAACCAGATCAAAACCGCCAACGACGTCGGAGCCATAAAGCGACGGGACCTCTTCAGGAGCATCCGGAGAAACGGGCCCGCAAGCTACCAGCATCGTGCAAAGCAGGGCAGGGGCGGCAAGGCGGGCGAACAACTTGGAATATGCAGGCATGACGCGCGGTTCATGCTCTGCTAACGCGTGGGTAGCAAGGTGCAACAAGCATCCAGCAGGGGCTTTTTGCGCTTTAAACCGAAGTAACAGGAGAACAGGGTGGCCACCGTCGCTCTTCGCAACATCATTGCACGCCTTTTGGCAGCAGGAACAATGGCACTATCCGTGCCTGCGGCCGCGCAATTCTACTCGGAAGGGTACGAATTTCTTGAAGCGGTAAAGGAACGTGAAGGCTCCGATGCGACCGAAATGCTTCGCCAGCCGGGCAGCACGGTTATCAATTCGCGGGATATCAGCACCGGCGAAACCGGCTTGCATATCGTTGTTGCGCGCCGGGATCTGACTTGGACCCGCTGGCTGCTGCAAGAAGGGGCAAACCCCAACATCGCCGATAATTCCGGGCGGACGCCGCTGATCGTCGCGGCAGAGGGCGGCTTTCTCGACGGAGTCGAAGTGCTGTTGGGGAAGGGCGCGCAGGTCGATGTGGCCAATGCTACCGGCGAAACCCCGCTGATCGCTGCTGTGCATGCGCGCAATATTGCGCTGATGGAAGTCCTGCTGGAAGGCGGCGCAGATCCTGACAGGACGGACAATACCGGGCGCAGCGCCCGCGATTATGCGGGATTGCGCGGTGTTCCTCCCCGTATTCTGAACACAATTGTCGCCAGCGAAACATCCGAAGACGGCGGTGCGGACGGACGCACCTACGGACCGGTGTTCTGATGACCGAACCACTTGATTTGACACTTGATGAGCTGCGGCTGGAACTCGCCCCCCAAATTGCCCTCGCGGCGATGTTTGACGGGTGGAGCGATGTCGCGCTGGCCTCTGCCGCAGAGGTTGCTGGTGTCGATCCGGCGGTTGCGCGATTGGCGTTCCCGTCCAAAGGACTGCAAGGCCGGGCGATGGATATGATTGATGCCTGGGTCGCGTCAGTTGATGAGCGCATGGAGGCAGAATTCGCCGATGGTCGGCTGGACAACATGCCTATACGCGAAAAGATTCGCACCCTTGTGTGGTTTCGTCTCGAGTCGATCGAAGGCCTGGAAGAATCGCTCTCGCGCGCGATGACAGTGCAGGCGATGCCGCAGAATGTCGCCGACACGCTGAAACAGGGCTGGTCGAGCGCGGACAAGATGTGGCGCCTCGCCGGGGACACGGCGACAGATTACAACCATTATACAAAACGGGCGATTCTCGGCTCAATATACGCCGCCACTCTGGCTGTCTGGAAAAGCGATGATAGCGAAGACAAGGCAGCGACCAGAGCCTTCCTTGATCGCCGTATCGAAGGCGTAATGAAGTTTGAAAAGCTGAAGGGCCAATTCCTTGGCAAGGACCGCGAACATTTCGATGTCGCGCGTTTCCTCGGCCGATTGCGTTACCCACAAGGCTGACGTCCGCGTAAATATCGCTTCCCACTATTGCGAAGCAGTTGCAAAAAGCAATCGCCTCTGGCACGGGCCGCTGTGTGGAACAGCATCCAGACCATTCACGCACGACTCTCGACAGTCTTGCCCCGTTGACACGGGCGGAGATTCTGTCCGTCGATTGGGACAGCCTGGCCCCCGACGAAGGCAAGCGGCTGCGTGCACTCGGGCTTGATGAAGGCGCGCGGGTGGCGATTGCCCATCGCGGTGTATTCTTCGGTAGGGACCCGATTGCCATTCTCATCGGCCGCACCACGATTGCCCTGCGGCGAACCCATGCGCGCGCGATGACGGTGCGCACGATATGACGCGCCTTCGTACCGCCGCGCTGGTCGGCAATCCGAATGCCGGGAAAAGCGCATTGTTCAACGCGCTGACCGGCGCGCGGCAGAAGATTGCCAATTATCCAGGCGTCACGGTAGAGCGCGTCAGCGGGCGCATGACATTGCCCAGCGGCGAACCCGTTGAACTGATCGATTTGCCCGGCTCCTATTCGCTGGATGCGGCCAGCCCGGATGAGGAAGTGACGCGGCAAGTCGTGCTGGGTGAATTCCCCGGTGAAGCGCAGCCCGAAACGCTGGTGGTCGTCGTCGATGCTGCCAATCTCGAACAGCATCTGGTGTTCGCGCAGGAAATGATCGCGCTTGGCCGGCCCACCGTGGTTGCGCTCAACATGGTCGATTTGGCCGAGCGCGACGGTTTGGCGATTGATCCGGATGCTCTGTCCGATGCTCTCGGCGTGCCCGTGGTGCCGACCGTGGCAGTGCGCAAGCGCGGGCTTGATGCTTTGGCCGATGCAATGGACGCAGCGCCGGGGCAGGACATTTCCACCCGCCACGATGTCGGCCATTTGACTTTGCCGGAGCGGCGGCTTGCGGCGCGTAACATGGTCAAGGGCGCGATCCTTTCCGAAAGCGGGGAGCGCCGCCTGCATACGCACCTCGACAAAATACTGCTGCATCCGTGGCTTGGGCCGATCACCTTGTTTGCACTGCTGTTCGTCATGTTTCAGGCAGTGTTTGCCTGGGCTGATCCGCTGATCGGCGCGATTGAAGGCGTGGCAGAGTTGGCCAGCGGATTTGTCACCGCCGCCATGCCGGAAAGCTTTCTGCGTGATCTGATCACCGAAGGGGTAATTGCAGGCGTCGGGTCGGTGGTGGTGTTCCTGCCGCAGATTATCATCCTGTTCGCCTTCATTCTGGTGATGGAGCAATCGGGTTATATGGCCCGCGCGGCATTCATCATGGACCGGCTGATGGCCTATGTTGGCCTGTCGGGCCGCAGCTTTATTCCGCTCCTTTCCAGCTTTGCCTGCGCCATTCCCGGGATCATGGCGACCCGCTCCATCGCTGATCCCAAGGACCGGCTGACCACCATCCTGATCGCTCCGTTGATGACCTGTTCGGCGCGTTTGCCGGTCTACACCGTCATCATCGGTGCGGTCATTCCGGCGACCAGTGTGGGGCCGGGTATCGGCCTGCAGGGCCTCGTGCTGTTCGGCCTGTATCTTGCCGGTATCGTTGGAGCGATGGCGGTTGCGCTGGTGCTTCGGCGGACAGCAACAAAGGGGGCGGCCAGCGGCTTCATCATGGAACTGCCCAAGTACCAGCTGCCGCCCTTGCGCGATCTGGCGATCGGCCTGTGGCAACGGGCGTGGGTATTCCTGCGCCGCGCCGGTACGATCATCTTTGCCGCCACCGTGATCCTGTGGCTGCTGCTGACCTTTCCAAAGGCCGATCCGGGTGAGAGCCAGCTCGATGCATCTGCCGCCGGACACATCGCGAGCTTCATGCAGCCGGCGTTTGAACCCATCGGATTCCAGCGCGAAATGACGCTGGCGCTGGTCCCGGCAATGGCAGCGCGTGAAGTGGCGGTTGCCTCTCTGGCGACAACCTATGCCGTGGAGGCCGAGGGCGAGGCAGAAACCGAGCAGGCCCTGCGCGGCCAGATCGCCGCCCGGTGGAGCCTGCCGACCGCGCTGGCCTTCCTTGCATGGTTCATCTTTGCGCCGCAGTGCCTGTCCACCATTGCCGTGGCGCGGCGGGAGACGAACGGGTGGAAGTGGCCTGCGGTCATGGTGATTTACCTGTTCGCGCTTGCGTATATCTTTGCCGGGCTAACCTATTGGAGCGCGGTGGCGCTGGGCTTGTAGCGAGAGGCTGACCGCCTGCAACCCGCTCCGCTGTGGACATTCCCCTGTCTCGGGGGTGGGCAAGCCGGTGGCCCTTCGATAAGCCATCTGCCGAACCAATAGAGGAAACGAATCGAATGGCCGGCAGCCTCAACAAAGTCATGCTTATCGGTAATCTGGGCGCTGACCCGGAAGTGCGCACTTTCCAGAACGGCGGCAAGGTCTGCAATCTGCGCGTCGCTACCAGCGAAAGCTGGAAGGACAAGAATACCGGAGAGCGTCAGGAAAAGACCGAATGGCATACCGTGGCCATTTTCAACGAAGGCCTGGCCGGAGTTGCCGAACGCTATTTGAAGAAGGGCAGCAAGGTCTATCTTGAAGGCCAGTTGCAAACGCGCAAATGGCAGGACCAGCAGGGCAATGACCGGTATTCGACCGAAGTTGTACTGCGCGGCCCGAATTCGGTGATGACCATGCTTGATGGCGCACCCGGTGGTGGCGGCGGCGGTGGTGGAGGCCAGCGCGGTGGTTACGGCGGAGGCAGCCAGTCTTCCAGTGGCCAGTCTTCCGGCGGCTGGGATCAGGGCGGCGGCAGCGGCGGCTCGGGCGGCAGCTCAGGCGGCGGCGCTCCATCCGGCGGCGGCTCCAACTACGATGATCTGGATGACGATATTCCGTTTTGATCGGGCAGCTTCGGCAACAATTCAAAGAACTACAAGAACCGCGCACCGTTTTCGGGCGCGGTTTTTGTTTGTGCCGAGGTCCGATGGGCGGGTGACAAAGGTTACACCCTGTCACCCTGCGATTTTAGGCGAAGGTCCGCAGATTTCTGCCGTTTTACACGTGCGCGGCGAAGGTGACACTTTGCTTTTGCGCAAAAAGCCTCGCGGAGGGGAACGCCGATGGGAAAGAACGCCGATGGGGGTGTATCATTTCGATCTTGTAGGACAGGACGCCCTTCGAAGGCAGGCATTGTTGCGGTTGCTGCAGCGCTTCCCGAACGCCCCCGACCGCTTCAAATTATGCCCAAGCTTCTGGATTTGAAAAGATCATCACACACAGCGGAACCGTTTCCGGCTCTCCTCATTTTGCAATGACTACCCAAACCGGAACTCGCGGAAAACACAATGCCCAGCACCATCCTGATTATCGAAGATGAAATCTTTATCGCGGCAGATATGGAGGACGTGATTCTTGAACTGGGCCATAAATCGGCCGGGATCGCGGATGATATGAAATCTGCGTTGGCGATCGCTTCGGAAGACGTCGATATCGCGCTGGTAGATGTCAATCTGTCTGACGGTGCAACCGGACCGATTATCGCCGAGAAGCTGGCTTCCGACTTTGGCATCGAAATAGTCTTCGTGACTGCCAACCCGAATCAGATCAATGTTGCGAGAACAGAAGCGGTCGGAGCTTTGGAGAAGCCGGTCGACGTATCTAGCTTGAAAGAGGTTCTGGATTACGTGATCGCGCTAAGACAAGGCGAGAAGCCGGAGCCGCCTCCGCGCTTGCGCCTGTTCGAGAACTAGTTTCCCGACACTCTCTTGCGGCTTACCTCCATGCGGAGCTCCATTCCGTCTTCCAGCCAAGTTCGTTCGTATGATCCGCTCAGCTGCTGCTTGATAGAAAGATCGATCAGCCGCGTACCGAAGCCTTCTTTCCGGATCGCACCATTATCTGGTGCTGATCCATGCTCCGTCCAGCAAAGCTCCAGATTGTCTCCGGCCTCGACAATGTTCAGGGCGATCGTACCGCCTTCCTGTGACAGCGATCCATATTTCATCGCATTCGTGGCAAGCTCATGAAAAACGAGCGCCAGCGGGGTAGCCGCTCCGCTCGTTACTTCTATTTCGGGTCCGTTTATCGTGATCCTGCCGGCTGAGTATGCCGGATAAGATTTCAAAATCATTTCCAAAAGCGATGTGAGCGTCACATCGCCGATTTCCGGCCGCGACTTTTCGCTATGGGGCCGTACGAATTCATGCGCTTTGCCCAGCGCTCTTATCCGGCCAAGGAGGTCTTTTGCTGATTCGGCAAATGCTTCGTTTGCCCGCGCCGTCAAACTGATCAGGCCAGTGACGATGGCGAAGATATTCTTGATCCGGTGGCTGAGCTCCTGGCTCAGGATTTCGTTCTGCAATGCGCTTTGCTTCTGCTCTTCCACATCGGTGCAGGTGCCGATCCAGCGCAGTATGGAGCCATCTTGGTCCACGATGGGCAGCGCCCTTCCGATCATCCAGCGATATTCTCCGGAATGATGACGTAGCCTGTATTCGACCTCGTAAGGGTCACCGGTGGCAAGGCTGCGGCGCCATTGTTCCCACGCGGCCGGCTGATCATCTTCGTGGAACATCCCTGCCCAGCCTTCGCCATCGGTCGACCCTTCCGGGGCTCCGGTAAATTCGTACCAGCGCGAGTTGTAGAAGTCGTGCAAGCCGTCCGGCAGGGTCGACCAGACCAATTGCGGCATCGTGTCAGCCAGCGCGTGGAAGGCAGGTCCTGCAGATTGCAACGCGTGTGGTTGCGCAAGATGGAGCACATCCGCGTTCTGATTCGCCGCAGAGCCAAGCCGGTATTTTGAAATCATATGTGCATCCAAACCATTTCATCAGGGCGGAATGTTTATTTCACCGGCAACGCTTGGATTTGAAAAAAGTCCCTGAATTTTAAAAGCAACATGGATAAAAGTCTGTGCGCCCACATGACCAGCCGTTGGAGCCAAAGGCTGGTTCTGCGTTAGCGACCCAGGATCACTCCATATCCTTTTTCAAACCGGCCAAGGCCTGTGCCAGGGCGCCTTTCGGGCCGCCGTCCGCCAGCCCGTGCCTCTCGCGCGCCGCATCAGCTTCGGGGCCGGTTGCGAAGGGGTCGATTGCCAGAGCAAGGCTTTGCGCGGCCGCTTCGCCAAGGTCGATGCCGGTGCCGTCATAACCGATTTCGTCCAGTTCATCGGCGTCCAGTTCAACCTCGGTTTCCGGCTGGCCGACTTCCAGGGTTTCTCCGGGCACGAAGCGCAGATCGATTGCCTCGTGAATGGCAGCGGGCAGGTCTTCACCGGATACCGCGCAGCTTTGCAGGATGTCGGCATCCAATGTGCCCTTTGCGCTGATTACTGCACCATCGGCTTCCAGCAGGAATTCCGCCTCCAGCCGGTCGACCGAAACGATATCGAAACGCTTGGCGAGCGCGCGGCGCTCTTCCGCGTTTGCGCTCAGTTTCACAGGTTCCGCAGTGATGCCGCGAATATCGAATGGGCGGGAAAATTCCGGCGTGTCGTTCATGGACGCAGCTGCCCTGCCAGCAGCGCCTCGTCCGGCATGGCGGCCAGATCATGGTGCAAGGTGCGTGTGCGCGCTGCGAGGGCGAGCGGCAGGTCCTCCGTAGTAAGGCGCATATTCCGCTGCAGCACCACCGCCAGCGCTTCATCATCGCCATTGGCAAGAGCTTCACGCAAGGTGCCGATCCTGCCGCCGAGTGCTTCCATAAGCAGGCCCATGGTCTTGCCGACTTTCAGATCACCGACACCCGAATCGCGCAATTGCCGGTCCATGTCGGCCACGAACAGTTCGGTCAGCAGGCCGGTTTTGGGGCCAAGCTGTTTGCTCGCCTCCATTCGCAGCAGCACCAGCGCCATCACCAGGGCGATCATATCGAAGCGGCCATCAACAGTGTCAGCCGCGTGGCCTTCCGAATACCATTCAGCCTCCCTGCTGGTGCCGACGGTGGCGTGCCACAGGGGCCGCATTATATCGCGGTCGTTATTGCCAAGCAGGCGCTTTAGAAATGACATCGCGGGATCTCTCGTTAAGGACAAGTTCAATGGATCACCTACAGCAGTGCGTTGCACCGGCGCGCAGGCTACCCTAAGGCTTGCCGCTGATATAGGGTAACCCCGCACCGAGACAATCGTGGCCTTAGTGCAGGGGTGGCCCCTGACAGGAAATTCGAAGGATGACATTTATGGGTTCGATCGTGCGGATGGCAGCGCTGGCGGGACTGGGTCTTGCGGCGGCGGGATGCTCCTCGATCACCAATCACCGGGGTTATATCTCCGATGAAACGCTGATCCAGGCTGTGCAGCCGGGGCTGGACAACCAGCAATCCGTGCGCGGCACTTTGGGTCAGCCCACCATGGTCAGCCAATTTGGCGAGCCGGTTTGGTACTACATTTCCAGCCGTACGGAACAGGCGCCTTTCAGCCAGCCGCGGATCGACACGCATAGCGTGCTCGCAGTCCGGTTCGATGCAGCAGGCAATGTTGTCTCGACAGAGCGCAGCGGGATGGATCAGGTTGCCCGCATCAGTCCGGAAAGCGACTCTACGCCAACACTGGGCCGGGAACGGGGCTTCTTGCAGGACCTGTTCGGCAATATCGGCACAGTCGGCAGCGGCGCTCCTGCTCAGGGCCGCTAAACACACCGCTCAAACACACCGCCTAAACATACAGCTTAAACGTGCTGGGCACTGCCGCCACTGGCTTGAAGCGGGCAGGCAGCACGCCCATATGGCTGGGATGAGCGAAGATAAGGCAAGCCACGGCCTCACCCAGTGGCACGGGACCACCATCATCGGCGTCAAGCGCGACGGTAAAACCGTTGTTGCGGGCGATGGCCAGGTCTCGATGGGCAACACCGTCATGAAACCCAATGCGCGAAAAGTTCGCCGCATCGGGGAAGAAGGCAAGGTTGTGGCAGGCTTTGCCGGCGCAACCGCCGATGCCTTCACCCTGTTCGAACGGCTTGAACGCAAGCTGGAACAATACAGCGGACAATTGCTGCGCGCTGCGGTGGAGCTGGCGAAGGATTGGCGCACGGACAAATATCTGCGCAACCTTGAAGCCCTGATGATCGTGGCGGATGAAGAAGTGCTGCTGGTGCTGACCGGGAACGGCGATGTGCTGGAACCCGAAGGCGGCATCGCGGCCATCGGCTCTGGCGGGAATTATGCGCTGGCTGCGGCCAAGGCGCTGGCCCATTATGAAGATGATGCCGAAGTGATCGCGACCAAGGCGATGGAAGTCGCGGCGGAAATCTGCGTCTTCACCAACGGCAATGTTACCCTGGAAACGGTGTAAGAGAGATCATGGACAATTTGACACCGAAGGCGATTGTCGCCGCGCTCGACGAGCATATCGTCGGCCAAAAAGACGCCAAGCGCGCCGTGGCGGTGGCCCTGCGCAACCGCTGGCGCCGCCAACGCCTGTCACCTGAATTGCGCGATGAGGTCACGCCCAAGAACATCCTGATGATCGGCCCGACCGGCTGCGGCAAAACTGAAATCAGCCGCCGCCTTGCGAAGCTGGCCGAAGCGCCGTTCGTGAAGGTGGAGGCGACCAAATTCACCGAAGTCGGCTATGTCGGGCGCGATGTGGAGCAGATCGCCCGCGATCTGGTCGAGGACGCAATCCGGCTGGAAAAAGACAGCCGCCGCGAGGCTGTGCGCGAAGCTGCCAGCGAAGCGGCGATGGACCGTCTGCTCGATGCGCTAGTGGGCACAAGTGCCAGCGAAGCCACCCGTCAGAGTTTTCGCCAGCGCATTACCGAAAATTCCATGAACGACACAGAGGTCGAAATTGAGGTCGCCGAAGCTGGCGGAATGCAGATGGACCTTGGTGGTATGGGCCCGGGCATGGGCGGCGCGACCATGATCAATCTGTCGGAAATGATGGGCAAGGCCTTTGGCGGCCCGCCCAAGAAAAAGCAGAAGCTGAAAGTGCCTGTGGCGTGGGACCGGCTGGTCGATGAAGAAGCTGAAAAGCGCATGGATCAGGACGATGTTGCACGCGTGGCGCTTGCCAATGCAGAGACCAACGGCATCGTGTTTCTTGACGAAATCGACAAGATCGCCGTCAGCGATGTGCGCGGCGGATCAGTCTCCCGCGAAGGCGTGCAGCGCGATCTGTTGCCGCTGATCGAAGGCACGACGGTGGCCACCAAATACGGCCCGATGAAAACGGACCATGTGCTGTTCATTGCATCGGGAGCGTTCCACGTCGCCAAGCCATCGGACATGCTGCCCGAATTGCAGGGCCGCCTGCCGATCCGCGTCGAACTGCGCAGCCTGACGGAAGAGGACTTCGTCCGCATCCTGTCCGAAACGCGGGCCAATCTGGTCAGTCAGTACAAGGCGCTGCTCGGCACCGAAGAATTGACCGTCGAGATGGACGATGATGCGGTGAAGGAAGTCGCCAAGATCGCCGCGCAGGTGAACGAAAGCGTCGAAAACATCGGCGCGCGGCGCCTGCAGACGGTGATGGAAAAGCTGTTCGAAGAACTCAGCTTCGAAGCCGAAGACCGCAAGGGGACAAGCGTAACCGTGGATGCGGCTTACGTTCGTGACCGGTTGGGCGCGCTGGCGGGTGACAGCGATCTTTCGAAATATATTCTGTAGCCTGATCGCCCCGCCAGTCAGGCGCTAGCAAAATTGGTTATGCCAAGGTCATGATTGATCATATCCTGGTCTTCGCGGTGCTGATCAACATTCTGGCTTTCGCAAGCCTCTGGTACGACAAAGCGCAAGCCGTCGCTGGCGGCCGGCGTATTCCCGAAGTGCATCTGCTTGGCATGGCCTTGTTCGGCGGCACGCCAGGTGCGTTTTTGGGCAGACACTTGTTTCGCCACAAGACCCGCAAGCAACCGTTTTCGATTATTCTGCAGGTCATTCTGGTGCTGCAAATCGGCGTGATCATCGGCCTGTTCCTTGTGCCGATGTAGCCTTTTGACGGGCGCCTTTGCACATTTCGCTGCGTTACGCGCCTTCGCGGTGCGGAACAAATACCTGATTTGCCGGTTATTTCCGCAGCCGAGCGCGAGGTGCGGTCGACATCTAAAGCAGGAAACAGCACATGCGTGGAATTATCGGAACAATCATCACGGTCGTCGTCATCGTCATAGTCCTGCGCGTGCTGGGCGTCCTTTAAGGATCATTTGCGGGGGAGCGGGCGGCGTTCATTCCCGCCTGCTCCCCTGACCACCTTCTCGCTCGCCGCGCCGCCGACCTTCGCCGCGCTGCCTGCGTTCGCTGCCGCGCGCGTCATGTTCGCCGCCTGCGAAATCGGCACTGATATTGCCCCACAGGCAGCGCCCGACAAAGGGATAGCTGTCGGTAACGAAATAGGCATATCGCCCGTCCAGCATACCGCCGTTGCATTCATCGAGAGTGCCTTCGCCGCCGACAAATTCGTAATCTTCATTATAGGTGCCGTCGTATGCTCCGCCGGGTCCGGGATCGGACGGGCGCGTACCGGTTTTCAGCCGGTAGCCTGACTGCGCAGCCTCGCCGATATAATGCATTTCGAACCCGTCCCCGGCATATCCGATCAGGGAGCTGCCGGAGGTCTGCGTCAGACTGTCTGCAATGCCGTGGTAATGATACAATCCGCCGCGGCCGACATGTGCGTTGTTGAAATCGAGACCCAGCCGTCCGGGCGCGCCGTTGATGTCGAGGCTCCAGTTGCGGTCGCCATCGCGGCTGTGCCCGCGGCGCCCGTTCGGGTCGTAAAATCCGGCGGTGGTCGGGCGGAACTGTACGCCGTTGACACCAATGCCCAATGCGCCGCGTACGGCAGTCGGCGCGGCGTTTCGCACGGGGTTCATGGGCACGCACATCTGCACATTTTGCGGCGTGATAGCGTTGGGGTTGCCGCGATTTGGGAAGGTGCCTGTCGCATGATCGGGCAGGCCGTCACCAGCGAAGCAGCGCTGTTCCTCGCTGGCGGTCATTTCAACCTGCTGGGCGGGGAGCACGGCTGACGCACCCGCAAGTGCGGATACGCCGAGGCCAGCTGCGATTACTGATTTCATGGCATTTCTCCGTATCATTTGTTGAACGAAGAATAGCGCCCTTTGAGCGATACAGAGGTCTTAAATTGTCCTGGTTTGTATCAAGCTCCCGGCCCGATCAAGGATGCGGCGCCAGCCCGATTTCCACGCCTGTCTTGTCCGTCAGCGCGAACTTGTCGACCAGATCAGCGCTTGCCTCGTTCAGGCCGACGACCTGCACGCTGCGGCCATTCATGCGCATGCGTTCCACCACCTTGTCGAGCACGCCGACGCCGGAAATGTCCCAGAAATGCGCGCGTGTCACGTCGATCACAACATGGTCTGCCGGGTCAGGGCGCTCGCTCTCGCGGCCAAAGGCCTTGGACAGGCGGTCCACACTGGCAAAGAAGATCTGACCGGTGATGGTGTAGGTCGCGACGTTGTCGTCCCGCATACGCGTTACGCCGAACATGGAACGGACCTTGCCGGTAAAGAAGATGCCGGACAGGAGCACACCTATGAGCACACCGAGCGCCAGATTGTGCGTCGCCACCACAACAACCACGGTCGCCAGCATCACGACGCTCGACTGCCACGGATGATATTTCAGATTGGGGATGGAGTTCCAGCTGAACGTGCCGATGCTGACCATGATCATAACGGCAACCAGCGCGGCCATCGGGATCTGGCCAACGATCGGGCCGAGCAGCCACAACAGCACCAGCAAGGTCACGCCAGCGGTAAAGGTGGACAAACGCCCGCGGCCGCCACTGGTCACGTTGATCACCGACTGGCCGATCATCGCGCAGCCGCCCATGCCGCCAAAGAACGCCGCGACGACATTGGCAATGCCCTGGCCGCCGCTTTCGCGCTGCTTGTTGGAATCGGTGTGCGTCATGTCGTCAACGATCTGCGCCGTCAGCAGGCTTTCCAGCAGGCCGACCGCCGCCATCGTTGCGGCATAGGGGGCGATAATCGCCAGCGTTTCCCATGTGAGCGGCACATTGGGCACCACGAAATAGGGCAGGCCTTCGGGCAATTCGCCCATATCGCTGACGGTGTTCACATCCCAGTTCAGCCCGATGGACAGCGCGCCGAGCACGATAATCGCGACCAGCGGGGACGGCACGGCTGTGGTGAGGCGCGGCAGCAGGTAAATGATCGCAAGCCCGCCTGCCACCATCGCATAGGTTACCCAGCTGACGCCTTCATTGGTCCAGTCGAGCTGCGGCACCTGCGCCATGAAGATCAGGATCGCCAGCGCGTTGACGAAGCCGGTGATGACACTGCGGCTGACGAATTGCATCAGCAGGTCGAGCCGCAAGGCAGCGGCGATCAGCTGGAAAATGCCCATGAGTATGGTCGCGGCGAACAGGTATTCTACCCCGTGATCGCGCACCAGCGGGATGACCACAACGGCCACCGCAGCGGTAGCGGCAGAGATCATGCCGGGGCGACCGCCGGTAAACGCAATCACCATGGCGATACATATAGAAGCGTACAGGCCCACGCGCGGGTCGACGCCGGCGATGATCGAAAAGCCGATGGCTTCGGGGATGAGGGCGAGGGCAACAACGATACCGGCGAGGATTTCCGCGCGCGGATTGGTGAGCCAGTCGCGCTTAATCGCGGCTGTGTCGATCATGGAACTGTCCGTTGGTCTGGGGCGCGCAAGGCTTCGCCGCGCACCGATCTGAAATTCGCATCAAGCCTTCGCATGTTGCACTGCACAAGGCAAGGGTAGCGGCTATTCGGCTGCCTCGCGCGGTTCTTCGTCTTCGTTCTGCTGCCTGTTCCACATCTCTGCATAGAGGCCGTCTCGTTTGAGGAGCTTGGCATGACTGCCCGTCTCCACGATCCGGCCTGCGTCCATCACATGGATGATGTCGGCATCCGAGATGGTGGACAGGCGGTGCGCGATGGCGATCGTGGTGCGGTCGGCGCTTACGCGCTTTAATGTAGCAAGAATGTCCTGTTCCGTCCGGCTGTCGAGCGCGCTTGTCGCTTCATCCAGAAGCAGGATCGGCGGGTCTTTCAGCAAGGTGCGGGCGATGGCAACACGCTGTTTTTCACCGCCGGAAAGTTTCAGGCCGCGCTCTCCCACTTCTGTATCGAAACCGTCGGGCAGGCTTTCGATGAAGGGCAGGATCGCGGCATCTGCTGCGGCTCGCCTGATTTCATTTTCCGATGGATCATCGCGGCCATAGGCGATGTTGTAACCGATGGTGTCGTTGAACAGTACAGTGTCCTGCGGGACAATTCCGATGGCGGCGCGCAGGCTGGACTGCGTGACCTTCGAAATATCCTGCCCGTCCACACAGATGCGGCCTTCCCACGGATCGTAAAAGCGGAACAGCAATCGCCCGATGGTCGATTTGCCTGCGCCCGATGATCCGACCAGCGCCACAGTGCTGCCTGCTGGAGCCTCGAAGCTGAGGCGGTGCAGGATCTGGCGATCCCGGTTGTAGCCAAAGCTGACATCTTCAAATGTCACAGTCGGGCGGCGGATCAACAGCGCAGGCGCGCCGGGTGCATCTTCGACCTCTGTCTGCGTATCGAGCAGGCGGAACATATCGGCCATGTCGATCAGCCCCTGACGGATCGAGCGGTATACCCAGCCCAGCATATCCAGCGGGCGGAAAAGTTGCAGCAGGTAGCTGTTCACCAGCACCAGATCGCCGGGCGAAAGGCGGCCCTGCGACCAGCCCCAGACCGTCCAGGCCATCGCGCCGCCCATCATCACATTCATGATGACCGCCTGCACGATATTCAGCAGGCCAAGCGAATTTTCGGTTTTGATCGTAGCTTCGGTATAGGCGTGGGCGGATTGGGTATAGCGCTTTTGCTCTCGCTCCTCCGCTCCGAAATATTTGACCGTTTCGTAATTCAGCAGGCTGTCCACCGCGCGCGCCATGGCTTGCCCGTCAAGGTCGTTCATTTCCTTGCGCAGTTTGACGCGCCAATCGGTGATCGCCTGCGTCACCCAGATAAAGCTGACGACGGTGACGGCAGTGGCGGCAACCAGTTCCCACCCGAAGACGGTCCAGAAAATAACCGACACGACCACCAGCTCAATCGCGGTCGGCGCGATGTTGAACAGCAGGAAATACAGCATGGAGCTGATGGATTTGGTGCCGCGTTCCACCACCCGGGTAATTTCGCCCGTGCGGCGGGCAAGGTGAAACCGCATGGACAGGCGATGGAGCCGCGCAAACACGTCCTGCGTCAGGCCAAGGACAGCATCCTGCCCCACGCGGTTGAAGGCGATGTTGCGCAATTGATCGAACAGTACGCCGCCAAAGCGCCCGCCGGCATAGGCAATCACCAGTGACAGCGCGAGCCAGACGGCCGGGTCACCATCCGCAGCCATCGTATCGACTGCGCGGGCATAGGCGAAAGGCAGGCTGAGAACGATGCCTTTGGACAGCAACACCAGAAATCCAGCAATCTGAATGCGGCGTTTCAGCTCCGGGCGGCCCTTGGGCCAAAGGTACGGCAGGAACCGGCGCATGGTTGCCCAGTCGGCGCTTTCGCCAGTCCCCGTCCTGTCCCCGAAATCTCTCACAGCGCCTCAATTGGGGATGCGCCTGTATTAAGCAAGGCTAGCGGAGCCAAGAAACCCCTACCGCAAGCGGGTCGCGCGCTCGTTGAAATTCCAGCTCTGGTCCCGTGATAGCTCCTCCGGCATATCGAACAGGATGCGGCGCGAGTGGAAATCAATCGCCACACGGCTGAACATGCGCAGTTCGTTCATGCCAAGGATCATCGCCGGTCGATCTGCCAGGCCAAGCTGTGCAAATGTCGGGGCTTCGGCAAACGCCACCGCAAAATTGGACAGCCGCACTTCGCCCAAGTCCATGGTGCGGACAATCCTTGTCTCGCCGGTAATCTGGATGCCGTTCACATCAGTCATGATTGTATCGGCCATTTCGTTGCGGCGGCGCATTCTGTCCCGCAGCGCGATATTGCCGATGGAGCTTTGTGCCCCTGTATCGATGATGACCGCAGTGCTGATGCCATCAATGCGGGCGCGGTGAACGATCAACTGGCCCAGCCGCTCCCGCGCGCGGACGACAATATCATATCCGCGCACGCCGCCAGCCGACAAACTGTCGGCAATGCGCAGCTCGTCATTGTCGAAATCCAGCAGGACGCGTTGATCCTGAAGGCTGTCGAGCCCGAGTATGCCGTCTGCAGAGCCAATATTGCTGCCCGCAACAATTGGCGCTGTGCGGATCGTCAAAGTCCGCCCGCCCAAGGCGAATTCGGGCACTATGGTTGTTTCAACAGAGCGGCTGCTGGCCATGCCGACCAGCAGCGCGCTGTCGCGCTCGTTCAGCTGCAATCGTTCTGCCAGTTCGCTGGAAAGCACTGTCGCCTGCGCGCCGGTGTCGACCATAAAGCGGAACGGACCCTGGCCCATGATCGTAACGGGCACTGTCATGCGGCGGTTGCGTTCGGCCTGCATCGCAATGATGTCGACCAGCGGATCATGCGCAACGGCGGAACCGGCGGGGCCAAGGGTTTCCTGGTCGCCCGTCTGTGCTGCGGGCGGCGTTGCAGTAACGGCGTCGCCAGGGCCGTGTTCCTCGCCAAGGCCAAGAACGCCGCTGCCGCCTAATGCAAGGGCGCCAATGAGGGCTAGCCAGTTCATATGTTCGTCTCTCCGGCCCGTGGACGCGTCCCATCAGCCACGAGCATGGGGACAATTGTATCACGCGCAGCGGCGAGTCCCAAATTGCCGGGAAAATCGACTAGAGCGGGGAAGGCATATGCCTGCACCAGCCGAGCCGATCCAGCGCTGAACAGGCATAGCCGTGGATTTCGATATAGGCGCGGTGGCGCGTCTGGCGCAGGCAAATGATCCACAGCGCGATGCCCGTGAGCGCGCCGGCCAGAACCTGGCCAAAACCCGCCTCTGCCGCTGGTGCCCAATACAGGTAACTGAGCCACATCGGCAGCACCGCTACGCCAGTCGCCAAAGCGGACAGCAGCCAGATGCGCCCCATCGCGCGCCAGTTGAAGCCGATGGTGCGGGCAAGGAAAGGCGCAAAAATCGCAATGAAGACGAGGCCATGCGCCACGCGGCTGGCCGCCGCCGCCTCAAGTGAAAACCACGCCCCGACCATCAACAACATGACTGATGCGATCATGTCCCATCCGCTTCGCCACAGCAGGCCCCGCTTGTTGTGCAGCAGTATCGGCAAATCGGTATGAAGGGGCAGGGCGATGAACAGGATTTGCGAAATCGCGATCCATTCCAGTGGCACCGCTGCACCCATCCACCGCTCTCCGTACAGCATGGAGATGATCGGCGTGGCGCAGGCGGCCAGCCCGGCCATAGCTGGCCATGTGATCGCGCAATAACTGGCCGTGACCCGCTCATAATGCGGGCCCAGCGCCTCTCCCTCGTCACGCAATTGCCGGAAGGCGGGGTAGAAAACCGTGCCAAGCGCGCCTGATACAAGCAGCCGCAATTGCGCGGCCAATCCGAAAGCGCGGGCGAACAGGCCCAATGCGGCTGTATCCAGCAGCCGCCCGATCAGCAGCTCGGGCAAGCGCGCACTCGCTTGATACAGCGCAGAAAGGATCGTCGCGAACCCGCCGAAATGCAGGATGGGCAGCGCGCCTTCCAGTCGCGGGGGGAAGGGCAGGATAAAGCCGACGCGCCATTGCGAAATCACCATGCGTGCCACTTGCTGTGCAAACGCGCCCCAGGCCAGTGCGAGCGCGCCATAGCCTTTCCAGGCCAGGACCAGCGCCACAACTGCATTGGCCAGCACAACACCGTTTTCGGTCATGGTGTTGGAAACAAAGTCCAGTTTGCGATGCGCCAGCGCCATCGGGACAATGGCCAGCGGGACAAAGAAATAACTCGCCGCGATCACCAGCATCAGTGGTAGCAAATCGGGCAATTCATAAAAGGCAGAGACCGGCCAGGCGAGCGCCACGCAGCCGATTGCCACACCCCAGCTGATTAACAGCGATACTGTGAAAGCTGTCCGGATACAGTCGTCGTCCAGATCCTTCTCGCCAGTGATGAAGCGCGTGATGCCGAATTCCTGCAGCACCGCCAGCAGCGCGATGAAGGAAAAGGCGATGGTGAACAGGCCCAGTTCTTCAGGGTCGATAAAGTACCGCGCAAGGATAACGCTTGCGGTGAACTGGATCGTAAAGGCGCAAACCTGACTGGCCATCGCCAGCAAAGCCGCACCGCGCACGGTCATCTTCGTGGTGTTGTTGCTGTGTCCCACGGCTCAGACTGTCGCTTTCGCGGCACCGCGCGCATTCGCTTCGCGGCGGCGGCGCAGCATCGGGGCGGCCAGAGCGGGCATGAATCGCCAGACGAACAAGGCAAGGTCCCAGCTTCTTCCCTGATCAGCTCCGCGTGTTGCACGCAGATCGGTAATGGCGCGCTTGTCGCCATCTATGACGCGGTCAATCGCCTGTTCGAACCGCAACTGCCGGGCATTCCTGGTGATCATGGCCTTTGCGACCTTTGTTTCCGATGCGTCGGAAGGCAGCGCTGCCAAGGCCTTTTCGAAGGTGCGGATATTGCCTTTCAGCATGTTGAGGGACGATGCCGACGCAGAATTTCCGCGCACCCGGTAATCACACAGCACCTTGTCTATATAAAGCGCGTATCCACCCTGCAGGACCAGGCGCACCCAGAAATCGAAATCCTCGGCATGGGTCATGGTCGTATCGAACCCGCCAGCTGCATCGAAATCCGCGCGGCGAAAGGTTGATCCGATATAGACGCTGAAACTGCGGTCGATGACATCTTCCAGAATGCCGCGCCGTCCGTCACCCTTGCCCTGCTTTCTGGCGAAGCAATTGCGTTCATGGGGCACCGCGCCGAAAATACGGGCGTTGCAGGTAACAAGCCGGGCATCAGGCTCGGCTTCAAGCGCGGCTGTCATCGTGGCAAGGTAATCGGGCCGCAGCATGTCGTCTCCATCAAGCAGAGTGACAAGGGGCGCGCTTGTATGTGCGATGGCGCGGTTACGCGCAGCGGACACACCGCCATTTTCGGTTTCGATGAAGGTAATGCGGGAATCGGCCAGGAATGGCGCGACAGCTCCGGCTACATCGTCAGGGGCGCCATCATCCACGACCACGCATTCCCAATCGTCCATCGTTTGCGCCTGAACCGATGCCAGCGCTTCCCCCACCAGATGCGCCACTCCGTAAGCAGGTACGATCACTGCCACGCGCGGCGCGGCGTGCCTGCTTCCCCCGGCCTTTTCTCCCACGGGCACAACGATGTGCTGGTCATGAATCATGCGATAGACCCGGAACGTAATTGTTCAATCCACGCCATACTTAGCCGCGCGCCCGTAAAGATTGCCTCAAGAGAGGCCAAAACAATATGACCCATGGTTAAGCTGCCCGCTGGCCGAGAAGGCCCCGCGCCCTGACGCCAAGGCTGGTGCGCAGCCAGCGCAGGATAGTGCGCCACTGGCCGGCGACCATGGCCGGGGAATCGATACATGCCGCGAACAGCAAGTGCGGCCGAAAAGTATAGGGATTGCGCGTTACCAGCCTGATGCGGGCCCGAGCGCGTTGGCGCGAACGTGGCAGACTGCTCACAACCCCCGCAAGCCGCTCATGTAACAAGGCGTGAATCCGGCGCGCGCGCGTATCGGTCAGGCTGCCGTCGTGGCGTCTGTATAGATAAGGCGCGCTCGCGAGCCGGCGGAAGGAGAAGCCATGATCTCTGGCGCGCAGCCAGAAATCATAATCTTCAACACCAAACAGGCCTTCATCATATCCGCCCAGCGCGGTATCGACCTCGCGGCGGTACAGGAAACAGCAGCCGATAGTATTGTCGATGACCAGATCATGATCAGGGCCGGTTGTGACGCGGGCACGTTCGTCGCCATTTTCGTCGATCACGCGGTAATCGGCATGGATGATATCGGCCTGCGGGTTGCCACTGGCTGCGTCCAGCAGCTGCGCGAGCATTTCGGGCAGCAACAGATTGTCATCCGAGGTCCAGGTCAGCCATTGCCCGCGGGCTTGCGCAAAACCTGTGTTCAAACTGGCTGGCAATTTGCAATTGGCAGGATTGGTGATGACCCGCATGCGCGGATCACGCGCGGCATACTCTGCCAATATGGATGGCGTGGCATCGGTAGAACAATCATCCACCGCGATCAGTTCAAAATCACCGAAGGTCTGCGCGAAGACAGAATCCAGCGCGGGCCGCAGGAAGCGCGCGCCATTATATACAGGCAGCACAATAGATATGGTGGGCAGGACCCCCGCCTGGGCCGAATCTACCGGCGACACGCCAGTCATGCTGTTCACTCCTGTTGGGGCCTCGTTTCACCTGGTCCGTAGCGGGAATGGGTAACGAAAAGACGAATCGTAAGCGGGGCCGGCTGTGTGGCTGACGGCGACTCATCATGGTTCAGTGGAGGATATGACGCAGAATCATCGAAATTTGGCGCGTTTCTGCCGTTGCGAAGGGGTGCCCTCTTGTATTCAAAAGGGGCGGGACCATCTTGGTTTGCAGGCGAGGGCAATGGGAAACCCCAGAATTCAGCCGTTTTTGCAGCTAATTTTCAGATTTTGAAATAAAATTGCGAAAAGGGTGTTGACCGAATCTGAGGTCCCCCATATATGCCCTCTCACCGACGAGGCGCTGACGGTTTCAACCGCCCTCGCATCGCTCGGTCGCCAACATAAGTGGATAGCCGGTCCCCCGGTGTAAATCGGGGAAGCCTTCGCTGTCCGCCTTTTAATGTTGGTTGGCTCTTTGACATTGTTGATTTTAGATGAAGGGACATGTGGGCGACGGCGCCAGGTCCGGGGGTTTTAAGGCTCCGGATACCTGTTAAATTAAGCCGAAACCACATCCTGATCGAACACCACGTTCGGTCTGTGATGATGCATGTCCTTCGTATCCATTACGTTTGACAGTGCAGGTATCGGCTCCTTGAAGCTTATGCCTTGCTGGTTTGCAGTTTACTGTGCCAGCTTGGTGTATGACACAAACTTGAGAGTTTGATCCTGGCTCAGAACGAACGCTGGCGGCATGCCTAACACATGCAAGTCGAACGAACCCTTCGGGGTTAGTGGCGCACGGGTGCGTAACGCGTGGGAACCTGCCCTTAGGTTTGGAATAACAGCGAGAAATTGCTGCTAATACCAGATAATGTCTCCGGACCAAAGATTTATCGCCAAAGGATGGGCCCGCGTTGGATTAGCTAGTTGGTGAGGTAAAGGCTCACCAAGGCGACGATCCATAGCTGGTCTTAGAGGATGATCAGCCACACTGGGACTGAGACACGGCCCAGACTCCTACGGGAGGCAGCAGTGGGGAATATTGGACAATGGGCGAAAGCCTGATCCAGCAATGCCGCGTGAGTGATGAAGGCCTTAGGGTTGTAAAGCTCTTTTACCAGGGATGATAATGACAGTACCTGGAGAATAAGCTCCGGCTAACTCCGTGCCAGCAGCCGCGGTAATACGGAGGGAGCTAGCGTTGTTCGGAAATACTGGGCGTAAAGCGAACGTAGGCGGTCTATTAAGTCAGGGGTGAAATCCCGGAGCTCAACTCCGGAACTGCCCTTGAAACTGCTAGACTAGAATCCTGGAGAGGTCAGTGGAATTCCGAGTGTAGAGGTGAAATTCGTAGATATTCGGAAGAACACCAGTGGCGAAGGCGACTGACTGGACAGGTATTGACGCTGAGGTTCGAAAGCGTGGGGAGCAAACAGGATTAGATACCCTGGTAGTCCACGCCGTAAACGATGATAACTAGCTGTTCGGGTTCACAGAACTTGAGTGGCGCAGCTAACGCATTAAGTTATCCGCCTGGGGAGTACGGTCGCAAGATTAAAACTCAAAGGAATTGACGGGGGCCTGCACAAGCGGTGGAGCATGTGGTTTAATTCGAAGCAACGCGCAGAACCTTACCAGCCTTTGACATCCTTCGACGGTTTCGAGAGATCGATTCCTTCCTTCGGGACGAAGTGACAGGTGCTGCATGGCTGTCGTCAGCTCGTGTCGTGAGATGTTGGGTTAAGTCCCGCAACGAGCGCAACCCTCATCCTTAGTTGCCATCATTCAGTTGGGCACTTTAAGGAAACTGCCGGTGATAAGCCGGAGGAAGGTGGGGATGACGTCAAGTCCTCATGGCCCTTACAGGCTGGGCTACACACGTGCTACAATGGCATCTACAGTGAGCAGCGATCCCGCGAGGGTTAGCTAATCTCCAAAAGATGTCTCAGTTCGGATTGTTCTCTGCAACTCGAGAGCATGAAGGCGGAATCGCTAGTAATCGCGGATCAGCATGCCGCGGTGAATACGTTCCCAGGCCTTGTACACACCGCCCGTCACGCCATGGGAGTTGGTTTCACCCGAAGGTGGTGCGCTAACCGGTTTACCGGAGGCAGCCAACCACGGTGGGATCAGCGACTGGGGTGAAGTCGTAACAAGGTAGCCGTAGGGGAACCTGCGGCTGGATCACCTCCTTTCTAAGGATTTTGGCGGAAAGCGCCGGGACTTGTTCTCGGAATGCTTCCTCCTCTTCCAAAGAACATTGCCGTCGTCCTCATGTCCCTTCATCACTGGAGAAACACCCAAGCGAGAGCTTGCGTGTTTACGCCTGAGCTGGCTCACGCCCCTCGCGGCCGCCTTCCTTTTTAGGAATGTTGTGCCAGCGAATGGTGGTGTGGGCCTGTAGCTCAGTTGGTTAGAGCGCACCCCTGATAAGGGTGAGGTCGGTGGTTCGAATCCACCCAGGCCCACCACTAACTGGTTAATACATGGTGCGGGGCCTTAGCTCAGCTGGGAGAGCACCTGCTTTGCAAGCAGGGGGTCATCGGTTCGATCCCGATAGGCTCCACCAGCCTTTAACCAGGCAAACTTCTCCAGAGATGAAGAGAAAACTGATCCGGCATTGGCCGGTAGGCGGTTTCGACCGCTGTCTTTGACATTGTGAATGGGTTTTTAAATCGATGCCGTGGCGGTATCGTCGCAAAGGTTCTGACCTTCGGGTTAGAGATCTGCGTGGGCGATATCATCACAAATCAATCAATTTTGATTATCTGGCTGAGATAATTCCTCCATACTATCATTAGACGATCAAGCGTTATGCAGGCTTGACGTTGATGGTGTGGATTCTCAAGCGTGAGGTAAGAGCATTTGGTGGATGCCTTGGCATGTACAGGCGATGAAGGACGTGGCACGCTGCGATAAGCGTCGGGGAGTTGTGAGCAAACTTTGATCCGGCGATTTCCGAATGGGGAAACCCACCTTCACCATTTCTTCTCTAGATCCTTCGGGGTTTGGTGGAGAGGTGGATTAGGTATCACCGAGCTGAATATATAGGCTTGGTGAAGCAAACCCGGGGAACTGAAACATCTCAGTACCCGGAGGAAAAGACATCAACCGAGATTCCGTTAGTAGTGGCGAGCGAACGCGGACCAGGCCAGTGCCTTCATTTCAACTAGCAAAACACTTTGGAAAGAGTGGCCATAGTGGGTGACAGCCCCGTATGCGAAAGTGATAATGAAGGACTTGAGTAGGGCGGGACACGTGAAATCCTGTCTGAACATGGGGGGACCACCCTCCAAGCCTAAATACTCGTACATGACCGATAGCGAACTAGTACCGTGAGGGAAAGGTGAAAAGCACCCCGATTAGGGGAGTGAAATAGTACCTGAAACCGAATGCTTACAATCAGTTGGAGCCCCTTTGGGGGGTGACAGCGTACCTCTTGCATAATGGGTCAGTGACTTAATCTACCATGCAAGCTTAAGCCGTTAGGTGTAGGCGCAGCGAAAGCGAGTCTGAATAGGGCGACTGAGTATGATGGATTAGACCCGAACCCCGGCGATCTAGGCATGACCAGGCTGAAGGTGCGGTAAAACGCATTGGAGGGCCGAACCGTTTAATGTTGAAAAATTATCGGATGAGTTGTGTTTAGGGGTGAAAGGCCAATCAAGCCGGGAAATAGCTGGTTCTCCGCGAAATCTATTGAGGTAGAGCGTCAGATGTATGCCATTGGGGGTAGAGCACTGGATGGGCTAGGGCCGCGCGAGCGGTACCAAACCTAACCAAACTCCGAATACCAATGAGTCTTGTCTGGCAGACAGACGGCGGGTGCTAAGGTCCGTCGTCAAAAGGGAAACAGCCCTAACCTACAGCTAAGGTCCCCAAGTCATATCTAAGTGGGAAAGCATGTGGGAATCCCAAAACAACCAGGAGGTTGGCTTAGAAGCAGCCATCCTTTAAAGAAAGCGTAACAGCTCACTGGTCTAAATAAGGGTTCCTGCGGCGAAGATGTAACGGGGCTAAAGATATGCACCGAAGCTTAGGGTTCATAGTTTACTATGAGCGGTAGCGGAGCGTTCCGTAAGTTGATGAAGCCGAAGGGTAACCGACGGTGGAGATATCGGAAGTGCGAATGCTGACATGAGTAGCGATAAAGAGGGTGAGATGCCCTCTCGCCGAAAGACCAAGGGTTCCTGCTCAACGCTAATCGGAGCAGGGTAAGCCGGCCCCTAAGACGAGCCCGAAGGGGGTAGTCGATGGGAACCACGTTAATATTCGTGGGCCTGAAGATGTGTGACGGATGGCGGAAGTAGTGTGGCCTTATTGGATTGGTCATGCTGCCAAGTTGTCCCGGGAAATAGCCTCTTCATATAGACCGTACCCGAAACCGACACAGGTGGTCAGGTAGAGTATACCAAGGCGCTTGAGTGAAGTATCCTGAAGGAACTCGGCAAATTGCCTCCGTACCTTCGGAAGAAGGAGGCCCCATCTTAACGCAAGTTTTGGTGGGGGGCACAGGCCAGGGGGTAGCGACTGTTTATCAAAAACACAGGACTCTGCTAAGTCGGCTTCAAGACGACGTATAGGGTCTGACGCCTGCCCGGTGCTGGAAGGTTAAGAGGAGGAGTGCAAGCTCCGAATTGAAGCCCCAGTAAACGGCGGCCGTAACTATAACGGTCCTAAGGTAGCGAAATTCCTTGTCGGGTAAGTTCCGACCTGCACGAATGGCGTAACGACTTCCCCACTGTCTCCAGGATATGCTCAGCGAAATTGAAGTTCCCGTGAAGATGCGGGATACCCGCGGTTAGACGGAAAGACCCCGTGCACCTTTACTGCAGTTTCAGAGTGGCATTAGGAAAGAGCTGTGTAGCATAGGTGGGAGGCTTTGAAGCTTGGGCGCCAGTCCAAGTGGAGCCATAGGTGAAATACCACCCTGCTGTTTTCTGATGTCTAACCTCGTACCGTTATCCGGTACAGGGACCCTCTGTGACGGGTAGTTTGACTGGGGCGGTCGCCTCCTAAAGAGTAACGGAGGCGCGCGATGGTAGGCTCAGGCCGGTTGGAAACCGGCTGCGAGAGTGCAATGGCATAAGCCTGCCTGACTGCGAGACTGACGAGTCGAGCAGAGACGAAAGTCGGTCATAGTGATCCGGTGGTCCCTCGTGGAAGGGCCATCGCTCAACGGATAAAAGGTACGCCGGGGATAACAGGCTGATACTGCCCAAGAGCTCATATCGACGGCAGTGTTTGGCACCTCGATGTCGGCTCATCACATCCTGGGGCTGGAGCAGGTCCCAAGGGTTTGGCTGTTCGCCAATTAAAGTGGTACGTGAGCTGGGTTCAGAACGTCGCGAGACAGTTTGGTCCCTATCTGCCGTGGGCGTCGATTGTTGAGAGGAGTTGCCCCTAGTACGAGAGGACCGGGGTGAACATACCTCTGGTGTACCAGTCATTCCGCCAGGAGTGCAGCTGGGTAGCTATGTATGGAAGGGATAACCGCTGAAAGCATCTAAGCGGGAAGCCTCCCTCAAGATAAACAATCATCGAACCGTGATAGACCATCACGTTGATAGGCTGGGTGTGGAAGTGCAGTAATGCATGGAGCTAACCAGTCCTAATAGTTCTGTTCGCGCTTGTTGGATCCCACCATCAACGTCAGGCCTGAGTGTAAGCTCAAGATCTGGTGTTGAGGAGGAATTCTCCAGTCGGATAACGCCTAAGAACACAAATGCCAATTTGGCACCCTGATTGGTGCATCGATTTAAAAACCTTGCTTGCCCGCCTGCTTCATTGCTTGGTGGTCATAGCGTCTGTGACCCACCCGATCCCATCTCGAACTCGGCCGTGAAACCAGGTAGCGCCGATGGTACTAACGCTTAAGCGTTGGAAGAGTAGGACGCCGCCAGGCATTGTAGCAGGCGGGCAGTGCAAGGTTAAAAAACCCATTCACAAGTCAGAGGGCTTACCCATTCAGGGTCGGCCCTTTTGGCGTCTTTGGCTTCGGCCAGAACGCCCAAAACCGGTGACGCGGGGTGGAGCAGTCCGGTAGCTCGTCAGGCTCATAACCTGAAGGTCGTTGGTTCAAATCCAACCCCCGCAACCATCGCCTCATTGAAAACCCAGAACATTCAACCTCGCTGTAACCAGCGGGGTTTTTCGTGTGTCTGCTGAAATGGATTTTGAAAATTCGAAAGCCGTGTTCGGCCAAATGCAAGCGTCTGGGGTTTTTTAAGCGCTGGGAAAGAGCCAGTACAGCATCGTTAGTGTCAGTATCGAACCGACAAGGACCATAATTACAGGCGCAGGCAGCAGCCTTGTAACAAGCGCACCGAAAGGGGCAGCTGCGACGCCTCCTATAAGCAAACCAAGGGTAGGACCTGCCAGGTGTGCCAACCCGAAATGGCTGATGAACGCACTGGAAGTTGCAATTGCGACAAAGAACTCCGCGCTGTTTACAGATCCGATGACTTTGCGCGGCTCCGCGCCCTGAAGCATCAGACCGGAGCTGACAACTGGACCCCATCCTCCACCGCCAACCGCATCAAGGAGGCCGCCAGCAAATGCCAGCGGCTCGGCTGTCCTCGGCACCCGGCGTTTGGTGTTGCCCCGAATTCCCTTGAGAACGAGTATGATTCCAAGAAGGCCAAGGTATGCAAAAACATACGGTTTGATCGCGTCGCCATCAATCCAGACGAGCCCATAGGCACCCATTGCTCCGCCGATCACCCCGGGCAAGATCAATTTTACCAGCAATCGTTTTTCAATATTTCCATTTAGGGCATGGCTCACGCCGGATGCCGCTGACGTGAAGCATTTGATGATGTGAACGCGGTACGATGCCTGGGCCGGGGATACGTCCAGAACTCCGATCAACAAGCTGGTTGCGACTGCCCCGAAAGCCATACCGATCGCGCCGTCTACGAGCTGCGCAGCGAATCCTATGGCGATGAACGGCAGTATCTCGGCCAAACCGTTATGGAACATATCGATCATGGCGATCCCCCAAGGCGCGAGGGGTTTATGCAATTCGTCTGTATCCGGCGACATACGTGATTATCACGAACATCTTGCCTGTTCATGATGCGCCCGCTCTAAAGTATTTTCCAGGGCACTTGGTCCCGGCAATCCGGACATTAAGGGCTATCCCGCATATGGCGGGCAATTGACGGCGCTTAGGCTCCGACATGTAAAGTGACCGGGGCTCATGAGGATGAAGGGCCAGTCTGCGAATGAGGCCCGGAGATTTTGCAAGGCGTCCTTGTCAGCTACCCGGGAAAACTTGCGATGCAGTACGACCCTGTGCTTTTTGCTCTCAATCGAAGCAGACCGTTTGGCGAGCGCGTAGCTTTCGGGCTTGGATGCCGGTTATCGGCGCTTGAAGAACGCGAATTCGAAAGCGGAGAACATAAGATCCGCCCTCTCGAAGAAGTTGGTGGCCGCAATGTATACGTCGTGCACGCATTAAATGGCGAACGCGGAGCGTCAGCGAATGACAAGCTGGTAAGGTTGTTGTTCTTCATCGGCGCATTGAAGGATGCCGGGGCCGAAAAAGTGACCGCCGTGTGTCCTTATCTCGCCTACAGCCGCAAAGACCGTCGCACAAAATCACGTGATCCGGTCAGCACAAGATATATCGCGGCGTTGTTCGAAGCTTTGGGCACAGACCGTCTGATCACGCTTGAAGCGCATAATATCGCGGCCTTCGAAAACGCATTCAGATCCTGTCGGCCTGAAAACCTTCCCGTCGCTCGGCTTCTCGCGGATCACATCGCCGGTTCGCTTGGTGATGTGGAGGTCGCGGTCGTGTCTCCCGATACAGGCGGTGACAAACGGGCCGAGCTGTTCCGGCGTGAGCTGGCGCGTCAGCTTGGTCGCCCGGTAGGTAAAGCGATTTTGGACAAGTTCCGCAGTGAAGGCGTGGTCTCTGGTTCGTTATTTGCGGGTAATGTAGCGGGGTGCACGGCAATCATTGTCGATGACATGATCGCCAGTGGCGGAACCATGATGCGCGCGGTCGAAGCGTGCCGGAATGCGGGGGCAAGACATGTAATCGCCGCAGCAGCCCATGGCCTGTTCGACAGTCGATCTGCATTATTTATGGCAGGCAGGCCTGACAGGATAATCGTTACCGACACAATCCAATTGCCTGCCGATTTGCCCGGGGTGGCCCGTGACATGATTGAACTGGTGGAAGCCGCGCCGCTGGTCGCTGAAGTCATAAACCGGTTGCATCACGGCGAACCGGTGAGCGAACTGTTACCCTTCGCGTGATCGGGCACTGCACCAAACCTTGTACCAGGTCCCGCATCCATCCCTGACAACGCTTCCCCCGCGAGCCGCAGGTAAGCCCGGGTCTGGCGCGGCCAGCGTGCCGGCGTTCGCGGCGCTTCGTCGCGCAAATGCTCTATCGAAAGGCGGGCGCGCAGGCATGCACGGTAACACCAGTAAAATCGTAGCAGTTCTTGTGCAGGCTGCTCATCCAGCAGGCGGGCCATTTCACTTTGCAGCAGCTGCGCGATCCACGGCGCGCCCAGTATTGCGCATTCCACCCCCAGGAAAGTTATCTCGTCGAACGGATCGCACCACCGCAGTTTCTCATCAAACTCCAGCCGGTCAATCAGCAGTATCGGCGGACCGAGGTAAATATGTTCAGGTTTGAGATCGCCATGTCCATCAAGAAGTCGCCCATTTTCAACGCGCTCGGCAAGCAGATCGCCGTGTTTCGCCAGAAAGCGCAGCAGTGCCTCCAGTGGAGGATCGACCAGGCCTGATGGCAAGGCAAAAAGCGGATCGGTCAAGGCGGATTCGATCTGCTTTACGCCATCTTCCCACCGGCGCAGCACAGCTTCGGGCGCGACATCTATTGCTGGCTGGCTTTGATAAAACCCTGCCAATACCTTGCAGAGAATTTCAATATCGGCCGGTTCCACTTCATTGCGTGCGATCTTGCAATCAAGGGCCTGCGCACAATCCAGCCGGCGCATGCAGACGAGCCAGTCGACCGTCTCGCCAGTTCCGTCCAGCGTGAGCCTTCCTCCAGCATCGCGCACAATCGGCAAAATCTGTAAGTATACGCCCGGCGCGAGCTGCTGGTTGATTGCGAACTCCTGCTCGCAACTGGTCCTGCGTGCATCGAGTGTGGTGAAGTCGACGAAATCCAGTTTGATCGGCCGTTTCAATTTATACACCCGGTCTTCCGTCATGAAGAGAAGCGACATGTGCGATTCAATAATTTGGACGTTCTCTGGATGATCCGGATAGCTATCGGGCTGTGACAAGAACCTGACGACTTCGGCGTGATCGAAGCCGCCTTCCTGACCCACCAGATTGGCGCGATCAAGAATGCCATGCAGCACCGCGCCTTTCCCATCGCGACCTTGAAAATTGCCTAGCAACGCGTGGGCCGCCTTTGCTCGCGGCGAAATGTGCAGATGAGCGCTGACGCACCATTGCGGGTTGTTACCGGCGCGGCCAGCGCCTCGTAACTCTTGCCGCGATCAAGGAACCGAACGTCGACTGCTTCGCCGCGCTTTGTCGCCAAATGAAACAAGTGGCGCAATCGCGCAGCAAGGCGTGGCTCTGCAATCCTGGACAGCCTTCCGTCCTCGCAACCCAGAATTGCCCTGACATGCGAACCGGCAGTGCGGAGCATGAAATCATCCGCGCCGTTCGGCAGTGCCTCGGCGATGAAACTGTGGTCGCGCAGTTCCCGGCTAAGACTGGCGAGGACATCATGTTCGTCTGGAGCCAGCAGATTGCCCCGCTGCTTTCGCCAATGTTGCAGGCTGTGACTGACGATTTCGTCCTCAGGTATCGGCGCAAAATCGATTGTCCTGAACAGGCGGCGCAGGTTTGCTGGTGTTCGTGCGAGTTCGGTCATTTCTGGGCCAACTCCTTTCAAACAACCCGTGTTGTCCAATCGGTAGATAAACCTGCCGCAGATGGTGCACACTAAGGGAATACCGCAGGTGTCCCGGTTCGCCTGCCGCGCGGTGCAATCCGGTGATTCCCCTAATTACACTGGCGCAATCAACGCCCATCACTGTCCGAGGCATGGTGCCGTTGGTAGGGGGGACATTGCTTGGCGCGTGAGATAATCCGGAAAAACAATGCTGACCGCGCCGCCGCCAATATGGCCGATTACGAGCGGGCCTTGATCGAGTGGGATTGGGAAACGTTTCGTGGATGGCTCGATTATTGTCCCGGCGGCGGCCTCAATATTGCTTATGAAGCTATCGACCGGCACGTGGCCAATGGGCGCGGCGACAGGGAAGCGTTGCGCTGGCTGGGGAAGAATGGCGAAAGGCGGTGTTATTCGTACGCCGATCTGAAGCGCGAAACGGACCGTTTCGCAAGGTTGCTGGAAGATCTCGGGCTGGGCAAAGGTGTCCGCGTTTTTTCGCTGCTTGGCCGGGTGCCCGAACTCTACATTGCTGCGCTTGGCACATTGAAAGCGGGCGGAGTGTTTTGCCCTCTCTATTCCGCGTTCGGTCCAGAACCGGTCCGTGCGCGCATGGCGATCGGCAAAGCCGAGGTGCTGATCGCATCGCCGCGCGAATATGCGAAGAAGGTGGCCGCGCTGAGACCGGAATTGCCTGGCCTTCGGCATATCTTGCTGACCGAATCCCCCGGTAATACCTATCCCGGCGCCACAGATTTGACCGACGCGCTTGAGCGGACCCATGCTGAATTTCACGCGGCCGCCACTGCGCCGGAAGATATGGCCTTGCTCCATTTTACCAGCGGCACGACCGGCACGCCCAAGGGCGCCGTACATGTTCATGAGGCAGTGGTGGCACATCACGCTACCGGGCGCATCGCGCTCGATCTGCATGATGGCGACATATATTGGTGCACTGCCGATCCGGGCTGGGTCACCGGCACATCATACGGCATCATAGCACCGCTTACGGCCGGGGTGACGATGCTGGTCGAGGAAGCAGAGTTCGATGCCGATCGGTGGTACACCGTGCTGGCGCGTGAACAGGTGAACGTCTGGTACACTGCGCCAACCGCCATTCGTTTGCTGATGAAAGCCGGAGCGGATTTGCCCCGCGCCCACGATCTCTCCCGTCTCCGGTTCATGGCGAGTGTGGGTGAACCGCTCAATCCCGAGGCAGTCATCTGGAGCCAGACTGTCTTTGGCAAACCATTTCATGACAATTGGTGGCAGACCGAAACCGGTGGCATCATGATCGCAAATTACGCCGCAATGGACGTCAAACCCGGATCTATGGGCAAGCCGCTGCCCGGAGTAGAAGTGGCCATACTCGAAGTCGATGGTGACGGTACGAAGGTGGTCCAGGAAGACATGGCGACTGGCCACCTTGCCCTGCGCCCCGGCTGGCCGTCCATGTTCCGTTCGTATCTGGGCGAGGAAAAGCGTTATGCCGCTACCTTCCGTGATGGCTGGTACCTCTCCGGCGATCTCGCGATGCGTGATGAAGACGGCTATTTCTGGTTCGTCGGGCGGGCTGACGATATCATCAAGTCGGCAGGCCATCTTATCGGGCCGTTCGAGGTCGAAAGTGCGCTGATCGAACATCCGGCAGTTGCCGAGGCCGCGGTAATCGGAATTCCAGACGAACGCGCCGGTGAAATTGTCAAAGCCTTCGTTACGCTGAATCGCGGGCAGGTAGCTTCGGACGCGCTGTCAAAGGAACTGCTCGGCCACGCACGCAAACGGCTCGGCGCCGCCATCGCCCCGCGGCAGATCGAGATATGTGCAGATTTGCCGCGAACCCGATCGGGCAAGATCATGCGGCGGTTATTGAAAGCCCGCGAATTGGGGCTGCCCGAGGGTGATCTTTCGACGCTGGAGTCCCGGGCAGGTTCGGCCACATGAGCAAAGCTTCGACCAAGGTGCAACTTGACCACACACATTGCCGGCATTTGCTGCTGCAGATGACCCGCATCCGCCGGTTCGAGGAGAAATGCGCGGAGCTGTACACGCAGGAAAAAATTCGCGGCTTCCTGCATCTTTATATCGGCGAAGAGGCGGTCGCCGTCGGCGTGATGGAGGCGTTGGCACCCCAAGATGCCGTCGTAGCCACCTATCGTGAGCATGGCCACGCGCTCGTTCGCGGCGTCTCTGCGGGCGCTATCATGGCGGAAATGTACGGCAAGCAGGAAGGGTGCAGCGGCGGCCGCGGTGGGTCGATGCATCTGTTTGACGCAGCAACCCGGTTTTATGGCGGCAATGCAATAGTGGGGGGCGGGCTGCCCTTGGCTGCCGGCCTCGCACTGGCCGACAAGCTGGCGGGACGGTCAAATGTCAGCGTCTGCTTCTTCGGCGAAGGTGCAGTGGCAGAAGGCGAGTTTCACGAGACGCTGAACTTGGCTGCGCTGTGGCAATTGCCGGTGTTGTTTGTTTGTGAAAACAACCTTTATGCAATGGGCACCGCGCTCGACATTTCAGAATCGGAAACCGACATCAGCGCCAAGGCGGCCTGTTACCGGATGCAGTCTGACGCGGTGGACGGCATGAATGTGGTCAATGTGGAGGCAGCTGCGAGACGGGCGGTCGCGGCGATCCGGGAAACCGGTCGACCTTACTTCCTGGAGTGCCGGACCTACCGCTTCCGCGCCCATTCGATGTTCGATCCGCAGCTTTACCGCGCCAAGGCGGAAGTCGAGGAATGGAAAGGGCGCGGCCCGATCACACGTTTCAAGACATGGGCGCTGGAAGCTGGCGAACTGAATGACCCGGATATCGAGGCGATCGAGCAAGAGGTTGCCCACGAAATCGCGGAGGCTGTAGCATTTGCAGAGGCGGGCACCTGGGAACCGGTCGGACATCTGTTTCATAATGTGGGTGCGGAGCGGCGGGCATGACGCAGATCAGCTATCGCGATGCAATTCGCGGGGCAATCCGCGATGCGATGCAGGCTGATCCAAGGGTATTCCTGATGGGCGAGGATGTCGGCCATTACGGCGGCTGCTATGCTGTATCGAAAGGCTTGCTAGAGGAATTCGGACCGGACCGCATCCGCGATACACCGCTGTCCGAAAGCGCATTTACAGGTGCGGGGATTGGCGCTGCGATGGGAGGGATGCGGCCAATCGTCGAAATTATGACCTGCAATTTTTCATTGCTTGCCCTCGACCAGATCATGAATAACGCCGCCACCATCCGGCATATGTCGGGCGGACAATTCAATGTACCAATTGTCATTAGAATGGCGACTGGCGGCGGCAGGCAGCTTGGGGCGCAGCATTCGCACAGTCTGGAAGGATGGTACGCGCATATACCCGGCATTCGGGTTCTTGCTCCGGCCACGGTAGAGGATGCTGCCGGGATGTTGGCCCCTGCACTTGCTGATCCCGATCCGGTACTGATTTTTGAAAACGCGCTTCTTTATAATGAAGCAGCGGCCATGAACGGATCGGTCGATATCGATATCGATCATGCGGCGCTGCGGCGGGAAGGCAGCGATATCAGCCTGATAACCTACGGTGGGTCGCTTGGTAAGACGCTTGCGGCTGCGGAGGAGTTGTATGTGTCGGGCATCTCGTCCGATGTGCTCGATTTGCGGGTACTGCGTCCGCTGGATGAAGATGCGATCCTTGCCACGGTCGCCAAAACGCGCCGCGCCGTGATCGTCGATGAAGGCTGGCGGACGGGCAGCATCTCAGCCGAAATCATGGCCCGGCTTGTGGAACGCGGCTTCTGGAACCTCGATGCGCCAATTGCGCGCGTGTGCAGCGAGGAAGTGCCGATCCCCTATGCCAGGCATCTGGAGGAAGCAGCACTGCCAAGCATTTCCGCGATCGTAGCAGCGGCGCGCAGTGTCATGGGCCGCTCTGCATGAGCACTTTCACCATGCCTTCTCTCGGAGCTGATATGGAGGCCGGGACTCTGGTCGAATGGCTGAAACATCCGGGAGATTCCGTAAGCCACGGCGATATCATCGCTGTCGTCGAGACTGATAAAGGCGCAATCGAAGTTGAGGTATTTGAAGACGGGCAGCTTGATGTGCTGCTTGTTGAAGAGGGCTGCAAGGTTCCGGTTGGCACGCCGTTGGCGGAAATTTCCGCGGACGGTGAAGGTATGGCTGAGACACTTCCAAGCGCTTCGCCTTCCTCGATCGCGCCAAGACATGCGCCAGCGCCGGTAGCCAGCGAAGTCAGACACGCTGCCGCTCCGGCCGTGACGGGACTGTGGGCATCGCCTGCCGCGCGGCAATTGGCAAGACAGCACGGGATTGATCTGGCGAAGATTGCCGGCACTGGCCAGGATGGCGCAATCGTGCGTGATGATGTGGAGGCGGTGGCCCGGTCTTCGGGCGCTTCGGCACGGCCCCCGAAATCTGCAAAAGCAGCTCCAGATTTGGCCCCGATGCGCCGCGCCATCGCCGCAGCAATGGCCAAGTCGAAGCGCGAGATTCCGCATTACTATCTCTCGCACCGGTTCTCGGTATTACCTGCGACGGAATGGCTCAACGCCCATAATTCGCAGCGCCCACCGCCTGAGCGACTGCTATTCAGCGTGCTCTTGCTCAAATCCGTGGCTCTGGCGCTGACAGAATTTCCCGAATTCAACGGTTTCTATCGCAGCGATGCCTTCGAACCGGTCGAGGAGATTCATGTCGGCAGCGCCATTTCGATCAGGGGGGGCGGTTTGGCTGCCCCTGCCATCCACAACACCGGCAATCTGACGCTGGCCAAGCTGATGGATGAGCTGCGCGATCTGGTGGCGAGAACCCGGCGCGGCGAATTCCGGTCTTCGGAAATCAGTGATCCAACGGTGACTGTTTCCAGTCTTGGCGAGCGCGGCGTGGACGTCTTGTGGCCGGTTATTTACCCGCCGCAGGTCGCAATTTTCGGGTTTGGAACGGTGCGGCAGCAACCGTGGGCGAAGGATGGCGGCTTGATCGTGCACCCGGTGATGACTGCATCACTTGCAGCTGACCACCGGGCCAATGACGGCCATCGCGGCGCCTTGCTGCTGCGCCGTGTCGCCGATCTGCTGAACAAGCCGGAGGCTTTATGACCAAGGATGAGATCCGTACCGCGATTATCCAGGAAATCGGCGAGATCGCGCCCGAAGTCGATGCCTCTGGCGTCGATGACGGCGAAGATCTGCGCGATGCGCTGGATTTGGATTCCATGGACATCTTCAACCTGATAGCGGCTCTCCACCAGCGGTTCGATATCGATATTCCCGACCGCGCAGCAACGCAGTTCCTGACGATCGGCAGCGCTACGGCCTGGCTGGCAGATCATGTTCAGGAAAGTTAGCCTGCGCAGGCCACGGTGGATCAGCCGATGACGTTCCGCCCGTTTGCCAATCGCCGCGAGGCAGGCCGCATGCTTGCGCAAGAGATCCTCAAGCTGAACCTGATGAATGCGGTCGTGCTTGCCCTTCCACGCGGAGGCGTGCCGCTCGGCTACGAAGTGGCGAAGGCGCTGGGTGCCCCGCTTGACGTTCTTTTTGTGCGCAAAATAGGCGCGCCAGGTCATGAAGAATACGGCATAGGCGCACTGGTCGACGGCGTTTCGCCGCAAGTCTTCATTGATCGCGATATTGCGCGCATGGTTGGTGCGGATGAAGAATACATTGCACGTGAAGTGGAACGGCAATTGGCCGAGATCGAGCGCCGGCGCAGGCTCTATCGCCCCGGACCGCCGGTGGAACTGCGGGGCCGCACCGCGGTGGTTGTCGATGACGGGATCGCCACAGGCGGAACGGCCCGCGCTGCGCTGCAGGCGCTTGCAAAGTCCGGGGTGAAAGCGATCGTCCTGGCAGTTGCCGTGGCTCCGGCATCCACCTTGAGAGAGCTTTCGCCGCTGTGCGACCGTCTTGTGTGCCTCCTCTCGCCAGAGCCCTTCAATGCAGTTGGTGCACATTATACCGACTTTGCCCAGACTGGTGATGACGAAGTCGTGCGGTTGCTGAATGCAGCCAATTCCGCGCCCGGTTCGCCAGAAAGTTAAATCCATAAAAAGAAAGGATTTTGCGGCTGGATGCCGGAAGGAAACGGAACGCCCGGCGCCGTGATCAGTGGCAGTCTAGGGATATCTACGCATTTAGAGGGCATGGTTTATCGGTGATCATATACTGGTGAGTAAGATCATGATCCTGAATGGCCATCCGCACGATGATCCCGACCATTTTGTCCATGCACTTGCCAGCGCGTATGCGTCGGGAGCAGGCGAGTTGCATGACATAAGACGGTTTGACGTTGCGAAGCTCGACTTTCCCATCCTGCGCGATCCCTCGGACTGGAAAACCGGCGATTTGCCCGAGGGGTTGACCGCGGCGCAGGATGCTCTGGTCTGGGCGGATCATCTGGTCATTCTATATCCGCTTTGGCTTGGTGAAATGCCCGCTTTGCTCACCGGTTTCTTCGAACAGATCGCGCGGCCCGGTATTGCCGTCGAGCCCGGTGAAAAAGGGCTGTACCGCAAGCTTCTGAAGGGCAAATCGGCACGTCTGATTGTGACAATGGGCATGCCCAGGGCAGTCTACAAAATCTATTTCAGAGGCCACAGCGTGAAAACGCTGGAGCGTAATATTCTGAAATTCGCTGGCATCAAGCCGGTGCGGGTGACGTTAATCGGGAATGTCGAACGCAGTAATGCCAGTCGCATGAGATGGCTTGACCGGATCGGACGACTAGGCCGCCGCGGTAGATAGCGCGAAGCGGTGTCCAATGCTCGTTCGTCCATGCTGGCAATGCAATTGCACCGACCCGGTGATCCGCTGCAACTGGTCGAACGCCCCATTCCCGTACCAGCACCGGGCAAAATCGTGATCGAGGTTTCAGCCTGCGGCGTGTGCCGAACGGATCTTCATGTGGTGGACGGGGATATATGCGGAAACCTGCCGATCATACCGGGGCATGAAATCGTCGGCCGGATAATTTCCCAGGCTGATGATGTGCGCTCATTCAATGTGGGGCAACGAGTCGGCGTGCCTTGGCTCGGCCATACCTGCGGGCACTGTCTGTATTGTAGCCTCGGAGAGGAAAACCTTTGTGATGATCCGCAATTTACAGGCTTCACCCGCGACGGCGGCTTTGCCAGCCATACGGTCGCAAACGCGAACTATTGCTTTGCCATCCCGGACAGTTTCGGTGATGCCGAAGCGGCGCCGTTACTTTGCGCAGGATTGATCGGATACCGATCACTGCGGATGGCGGGCGATGCGCAGCGCATCGGCTTTTACGGATTTGGAGCTGCTGCGCATATCCTCACCCAGATTGCGGTCTGGCAGGGGCGCGAGGTGTACGCCTTTGTGAAACCTGGCGACCGGCGAAGTGAAGATTTCGCCCGTTCCCTGGGCTGCAGCTGGGCAGGTGGGTCGGACCAGACACCGCCTCTCCCTCTTGATGCAGCGATCATCTTCGCTCCTGTCGGGGCGCTAGTTCCGGCTGCGCTGCGCGCCGTGCGCAAGGGGGCAAGGGTAATATGCGCCGGGATCCATATGAGCGATATCCCGTCCTTCCCCTACCGTGATCTATGGCACGAACGGTGTGTCCGCTCGGTTGCCAATCTGACACGATCAGATGGCGAGAAATTTTTTGCGCTTCTGGCCAAAGTGCCGGTCGAGACAGTGGTTACGACCTTTCCTCTCCAGTCCGCAAATGAAGCGCTTGGCAAGCTGCGCGCTGGCGAAATCGAGGGTGCGGCAGTCCTTGTTCCCTAACCGCGATACCGGCATTTTCGAACGATCTGACCACTTAAGTCATTGGCGGAACGACCGAAATGGCGAAGGCGAAAACACCTGACAGCGCCGCATCAGGCATCCGCATATTTGCGTAATGATCGCGGCTTCTCGCACACGCTAGTCTGTTGTGCCGCCGCCAATGTGCGGCTTGGATCACAGGACGTAACATCATGCAGGAAAACGATCTACGCGTAGCGTTAATTACAGGCGCCAGTTCAGGCATCGGGCGCGAAACGGCCACATTGTTCGCCCGGTCCGGATACTCTGTTGCGCTGGCCGACTGTGATGAAGCAGGTGGGCAGCAGACTTTGGCCGAAACGGACGCACTTGGCGCTGACGGCGCGTTTTTCCGCTGCGACATTTCTGATGAAGGTGAAGTGACCGGAATGATCAAACAGGTCATCGCCAGGTTCGGCCGGATCGATGCAGCTTTCAACAACGCCGGAATAGAAGGCCTGATGGCGGATACACACGAGGTTACTATTGCAAACTGGGACCGCGTCATGGGCGTCAATTTGCGTGGGTTGTGGCTCTGCATGCGTGAAGAAATTTCACACATGCTTAATCAGGATGGCGGCGGCGCAATCGTCAATTGTTCCTCTGTCGCAGGCCTGATCGGGATTCCCGGCATACCGGCCTACGTCGCTTCAAAACACGGTGTAGTCGGGCTGACCAAAGCCGCCGCGCTGGAATATGCGACCAGGCAAATCCGCATTAATGCCGTTTGCCCAGGCGCGATCGAAACTCCCATGCTTGAACGATACATGCAGGGCAGCGAAGATGGCCGCGCCCAGATGGTGGCGGCCGAACCAATGGCCCGGATTGGAATGCCCCGCGAGGTGGCCGAGGCAGTCCTTTGGCTATGCGGTCCCGGTTCCAGCTTTACAACCGGACAGGCCCTGGCGGTTGACGGTGGCTGGACCGCGAAATGACTATTGGTCTTCTAGCCGCGCTGTCCCGGTTTTTTCGGGATGACCTGCATACGGCTCCTCGATGCCTCTGCCGGGCATTTGCAACCATGAAAGCTGGTCCGGAGCATGCTCCTTTGAAAAAGAGCCGATTTTCAGGAAATCGAATTTCGAATGTTTGAATTGCCAGTAAATGATGATGCTCAGGCCTGCAGCAAAGAAGCACCATACTGACGTGAAGGCATACGCCTTGAACGCCTGTGCGATCAACAACGCCGCTACGTTGAATGCACCGAACCACCGGATGACGCGATGGGTAGAAAGCAACAGGGCACCGCAGGTCACAGCAATATAAAGCAGGGTCATACCCACATCGCTGGTCACTTGATTCCGGTAGGCAATCGAATGGTGTTCAACGTAGCATTGGCTTGGATAGGCGATCACGCCGTAAACCATCCAGATGCAGACCAGCGCGCCCATGGCGACAAGAGCTGCGATAGCTCTTTGCCGAAGGCCTTGCGGCTCCATCAACAAGACAGCAACCGGCAGCAGTAAAGGCAGCACTCCTTGCCCGTATAACATGAACAGAAACGCGGTATGGTCCAAAGCCACTGAGCCGACTTCACCTTCCAGACCGAGCCAGACAAACCCTTCGGTGAACTGGTGCAGTGCAAACAGTATCGGCAGCGCTGCAAACAGCAGCGAGCGCGGTTCGCGCACATGGCGAAGTGTCGCCAGCCCGATTGTGCCGATAACACCGCTGGCAATGAAGCTCGAAGTTGCTGAAAAGCACATAGGCCTCAGTTGACCTGGCTGACGCTGGATCCGGGTTCGAACAAGATACTGCCCATCAACGCTGCCGCTGCCATCTGATAGACGTAACTCTTTTCAGGCGATTGCCGGCTGGCCTCAGACCAGGATCGGCCATCTCTTGCGCCAAAAAGGTCTTCCCATATTTTCTGTGCCATTTGCTTCAGCTCGGCATCAGTCGGCTTTCGTGCCTGACTCAGACACGTGATCAGGCAGGCTGGAATCGTAGGAGGCGGCTGGTTGGTCATTCACCACACATCCGGAATATGGACCTTGCTGTCGCTACGTAATTTCCACGCACCAACCTGTTTCTGCGGCCCTTCGCATGTGCGCACCGAACCGGGTCGGCGCCAGACAAAATCGATGCGTCCCGCGACGCAGAAAACTGGCAGGAATTCCGATTTCGGGAATCTACTTATATCGCGTCAGCGGTCCGAATGCGATTGAGGTCGTGCGACCCGAGGAGCTGATGGCCGACAATACCCATCTCTCCTACAAACTTTGCCCGCCGGCTAAACCCGGCGGGCTTTTTCTTTATGTCACCCGGTTGGCAGTGAGGACGCGTCAGGGACGGTCTCGGCACAAATGCGCCGCGTTCCGTTTCGGCCACAGGCGCCCGTGCAACCGCATTCAGTTTGCGGCCCGTTTATTTCGAAGACAACAGGTCAAAGATCTTGTCGCGCAGCTCATTCCCGCTGGTCGGTTTGAAGATCAGCGCAATCCCGTCCTTTTTCAGCGCTGCAGCATTCAGCGCAGTATCACCAGAAATCAGGATTGCGGGCGTTTTCCTGCCCAGATGTTTCCTTGTGTCGTTGATGACATTCACACCGTTTTTCTTGCTGCCAAGGTGATAGTCCGTAACGATCACATCGGGCTCCTTTGGCGCCATGTCATCAAGCGCACTTGCAGCTTCCTTGGGTGATGAAGCTGTATGGACTTCGAGACCTTTCTGAAGAGACAGCATGAAACCGGTAGATTTCAGGACTGCCGGATCATCATCAACCAGAAGAATGATTCCCTCTCCGTCCAGCGTGGGTTTGGGGCGATCCTTATCAGTTTGTACGTCCGTCAACAGAACGTCACTTAGGGGAAGTCTGAAGGAAAACGTGCTGCCCTTACCGACCTTCGATTCAACTTCTATTCGAAATCCCAGGCTTTCCGCGATGCGTTGGGAAATGGCGAGGCCAAGCCCGAGCCCGGCGTTCGCTTGCTGCGGGTCGCGGCCAATTTGGTAGAATTCATCGAATATCTTGTTCAACTGGGCGCCGGGAATGCCAACACCGCTGTCGCTTACCCTGATGTCGATGTCGCTGCCGACCAGCGATGTCGTGATCGTTATACTGCCTTTCTTGGTGTAGCTGATTGCATTGCTGATGAGGTTCTGCAGCACTTGGCGAAGCAGGTGCGGATCTGAACGTACGACCCGGGCCTGTACTTCCACTTCCAGCTTCAGGCCTTTCATCTCCGCATGGGGCCTGCATTCCGCGCAAACGTCCTCTATGGTTGCGAGAAGATCGACATCGCCAATTTCCGGTTTGACCGCTCCGGCATCAAGTTTCGATATGTCCAGCAGGGAATTGAGCAGTTCTCTCATGTTCTCCAGAGAAGCACTCTGTCTGGAGATCAGATCGGCAAGCTCTGGATCATCGGTCTTGAGCTGTAATGCTTCGGTCAGCATGGCGAGCGATTGCAAGGGTTGGCGCAGATCGTGACTGGCAGTGGCAAGGAAGCGGGATTTTGCATTCAAGGCCGCTTCCGTCTGCTCCTTTGCTTCCCTGACCGCTGTCATTGCCTCCTGGTGGGCGCGATTGTCGCGGAAGGCTGCGCAGACCATGGTGTCTCCGCCTGTTTCTACCGGGCTAAGCGCAATCTCCACCGGGATCTCGTTGCCGGTCTTGGTCAGGGCACAAAGTTCCATTCCTGTGTCCATCGGCCTGACCCGGCCGTCTTTCAGGAATGCTTCGCGATAGAGGCGATGTTGCTTGCGAAAGCGCGCAGGGATCAAATCTTCGATCCGCAGCTTCGTGAATTCTTCGCGATCATAGCCGAAGAACACCAGCGCTTTGGCATTCGCCTGGGCGATCGTACTGTCATTTGCCACAAGCAGCAGTGGATCAGGCGTATTTTCGAACAAATCGCGGAAGCGGGCTTCACTTTCGCGAAGATGCCTTTCGTTCTCCAGACGCTCGCTAATGTCGACAAAGGTCACGACTACGCCGCTCGATCGCTGCTCATCCGCGCGGTATGGGGTAATCCGCATGAGGTAACACGTGCCATCCTCGGCCAGAACTTCCCGTTCCAGCGGGCTGAAGGTCTGAAATACGGCATCGACTTCCTGAAGAAATTTGCCATTCTCGAATTTCTGCCGGATGTCGCCAATCGGCCGGCCCATATCGGTTTCGATCAGATTGAACAGACGCTTCGCCGCGGGGGTAAACCGGCCAATCCTGTGCCGTTCATCCAGCAACAGCGTGGCAATTCCCGTACTTGACACAAAATTGGCCAAATCATCGTTCAGCAGTGCAAGCTGCTCAACCTTGTCCTTGAGCTGGTTGTTTACCGTCGACAGCTCTTCATTCATCGCCTGAAGCTCTTCCTTGGAAGTTTCCAGCTCCTCATTGGCGGATTGCAATTCCTCGTTCACCGACATCATCTCTTCATTGGATGCCTGGAGCTCTTCGTTGGTTGATTCCAGTTCTTCCAGATTGATCTGAAGGTCTTCCTGCGCATCGCGCAGTTTGCTTTCCAGTTCACCGATTGTCGATTGCTCGGTTGCTGGCTCATTGATGTCGGCGTGCGCCGCAGTGTCCGGGGGAGTGACATCTTCAAAGGTTACGATCAGCAGTTTGTCGGACCGGTCGGTAGCAGCGAGCGGGCGGATCGAAATCTTCGTGTCCCTGCGCGAAGTCCCGCGCTTGATCGAAACACGGTCGATTACCACCGGTTCCGGCGATTCCAGCGCTTTCGTGATCCCGCTGCGCAGGCTTTTGCGCAGTTCGGCATGGGCCAGCGAGAGCAGGTCCTGCGTCGGCAATCCGGACGGTTGTTCGAGATAGCGTGCCGTTGGCCCCATGAAATACAGCACCTGGTGCTTGGCATTTGTCAGCACCGCCGCCGGAGCATAGCTGCGGAGCAATTGCTGCTGCATCAATTCGCGCAAACGAACGGTTTCCTTGGTGCGCGGAGGAGGTTCCAGACCGTTCGCCGCCGTGCGCGAAAGCGCCCCGTTGATCGGGAAGTTTGCCACTTGGTTAGGGGCATTCTTCAGCTTGCGGAAAAGCCGTGAACTCTTGTCGATCGGTTCGAACGCTTGGCCAAGCTGGCCCATGCTTTCGGACCGGCCGAGAAACAGATATCCATTTTCATTCAGCGCAAAATGGAAATACCCGATGATGCGATCCTGTAGCTTGCCGCCCAGGTAGATCAGCAGATTCCGGCAACTGATCAGGTCGAGCCGCGAAAAGGGGGGATCGGAAATGACGTTTTGCTGCGCGAAGGTAACTGTTTCGCGCAGTTCCTTGGTGATCTGGTAATCCTTGCCGTGCTGAATGAAAAACCGTTGCAGCCGGTCAGGCGAAAGATCGCTCACCAGGCTGGCAGAATAGGTACCCTGCCGCCCGACTGCGAGTGCCGGTTCGTCCAAATCGGTTGCGAAAATCTGGATCGGGCAGCTCTTGTTTGCCTTGTCCAGTTCCTCAATCAGCAGCATTGCAATTGAGTACGCCTCCTCTCCGCTGGCGCACCCGGGCACCCACACGCGGATTTCCTCATTGGCGGATTTGCGGTCCACCAGTTCCACGATCGCTTTTTCGCGCAAGGCGTCGAATGCTTCGGGATTACGGAAGAATGATGTCACGCTGATAAGCAGGTCCTGAGACAGCTTCCTCGCTTCGTCCGGCTGTTTCCGCAGATATGCCAGATATTCGGATACATCGGTGATATTGCGCAGGCCCATTCGCCGTGCGATCCGCCGAGCCAGTGTGCCGGTCTTGTAGCCGCGGAAATCGATCCCCAGCTGCTCCTGCAGCACGGTAATGATCGAATTGAGCTTGCCCTTGTCTCCGATGATATCTGTTGCGTCGTCTGCGCCTGCCAATGCCCGGATATAATCATGGCTGAGGTAATCGCGGATTTGCGGAACCATGTCTGCGATCGAACACGTCACATCGACCTGTCCCGTCGCGATCGCTGACCGGGGCATCCCATCAAACTGCGCAGTTTCCGGAGATTGCGCGAAAACAGCACCTCCTGCCGCTTTAATCTCACGCAGGCCCCTGCTTCCGTCGCTGCCGGTGCCCGACAGCACAATGCCGATCGATTGCTGGTCTTGCTGCGCCGCCAGAGAGCGGAAAAATGCATCAATCGGCATCCGCACACCGTGCTGCGGCACTGCTTCGCTCAGCTCGAAAATTGCGCCATTTATCGTGCTGTAGAAATTTGGCGGGATGACATAGACGTGATCGGCTGCGACCTGCATTCCGTTTGCGATCTGGGTGACCGGCATGTCCGTGTGGCGCGACAAAATCTCCGCAATCATGCTGGAATGCTTGGGGTCGAGATGCTGGATCACGACGAACGCCGCACCCAGATTTGACGGCATTGCGTCAAACAGTTCTTCAAGCGCGGCAAGCCCGCCAGCCGAAGCGCCAATTGCAATGATCGGGACGGACCCTGTCATGAATTACAGTTTCCCCAAATATGGATCATTTTGATGATCGTAAGATTACCGGCACACAAATCAACCCGAGTATACGCCGCGATAGCCCGCCTGAAAAAGTGAAATCGCACGCTGGGCGCCGACTTTGTGTTTAAGCGGGTGTGCGGCTGGGGTGCCGCCTGTATAGCTACTCTTTTGCATTGCTGAGGCGGGTATGATGGACAAGAATCTCGATATTATCGTTTATGGAGCCACCAGCTTCGTTGGACAGATCATCACGCGGTACATGCATGAGCAATTCAATGACGGGACCGTCAAATGGGCAATTGCCGGGCGTTCCCGGAGCAAGCTTCAACAGGTTAGCGATGCAGCTGGCCTGTCAGGCGTCGAGATCATCGTGGCCGACGCAAACGATGAAGAGGCACTGAAAAACATGTGCGCGAAGGGCAAGGTGGTCATGTCGACTGTCGGGCCGTACGCGCTTTACGGTGATTTGCTTGTGCAGGTATGCGCGGAATCGGGGACCCATTACTGCGATCTTACGGGCGAACCCCAGTGGATCCGCAAGATGCAGGAGCGCCACGAGGCTACCGCCAGGCAAAGCGGTGCGCGGATTGTCCATTGTTGCGGTTTCGATTCCATTCCGTCCGATCTGGGCGTCCATTTTCTTCAGCGTCATGCCCTGGAAAAATTCGGCCAGACCTGCGACCGGATCGATATGCGCGTTGCAAAGATGAAAGGCGGAGCATCGGGAGGTACAATCGCGAGCATGACCAATATGGTCAAAGAAGCATCGGGCGATGCCGATCTGAGACGCGAGCTGAAGAACCCCTACAGCCTGTGTCCACCGGACCATCAGTTCTCCGTGCGTCAGCGCAGTGTGAAGATGGAATATGATGATCGGTACGGCAGCTGGATCGCGCCCTTCATCATGGCTGCTATCAACACGCGGGTTGTCCACCGCTCCAACGCGCTCAGCGGCAACAGCTATGGTACCGGGTTCATGTATGAAGAAGCGATGGCAACCGGCAAGGGCGCACGCGGCAAACGCATGGCCCGGGCCACGACCTGGGGCATGAATGCGCTGATGATGGGCTTGGCTGTCCCGCCAATCCGCTGGCTTCTCGAAACGAAAATCCTGCCGAAGCCCGGCGAAGGGCCGAGCGAGAAGGAACAGCTGGAAGGCAAATTCGAGCTCGTCTTCCTTGGCACAACGCCAAAGGGAGACACAATTGCGTGCAGGGTCACAGGTGACCGTGACCCGGGCTATGGATCGACTGCCAAAATGCTGTCCCAGGCCGCCGCATGCCTTGCGCAGGACATTCCGGAGGACGTCGCTGGCGGGTTCTGGACTCCGGCAACCCTCATGGGAGACGGTCTTGTCGAACGGTTGCAAAATCATGCCGGACTGACGTTCGAGCTTGAGGCTGAATAATCGTTTGATTGCCTGCTGAACCGGGCATCACGATCAGCCTGAGCGGCCTTCGATCCGCTGCAGGGTATACTCGTTGATCTGGATCAATGACTGCCGCGCTCTGCCGCTGCAGATGATGGATCATGTCCAATCGTCTCAAGTCTGCGCCAGCTGTGTCGCGCACACAAATCCTCGCGGAATTCGTGCGCGATTATTTGCCCGGCGCACGTGCGGATGTGGCCGCAGGGGAGCTTGGCCACATCGCCTTGCCGATGAGGGTGGCGGGCGGGCGTACGATCACAACCGATCGCACCAGCAATGCATTTGTTTATCTTGCCAGCGGGGCGACCAAGCTGATTGCCAAGGCTTCCAACGGGCGGGAACAGATTGTCGCATTTCATTTTGCTGGCGAGCTGGTCTCGGTTCCCGGCAAATCGTGCCACTCCTATAATCTGGCGGCGCTGGTCGATTGTGACGCGCTGACCATGCCGGCCGACGAACTGCTAGCCATTGCCCGCGGCGATCCGGACTTTCTCGAAACGCTCCTGCAAAACACGATCGGTGCCTTGCACCGCTGCCGGGACAAGGCGGTCGGGCTGGGGCGCAAGAATGCGCAGGAGCGACTGGCCGATTTCCTCGTCGGGATGGCCATGCGGATCGGACAGGACCAGGAGGGCGCATGCCTGATCAATCTGCCCATGTCGCGGCGCGATGTCGGGGACAGCTTGGGCCTGACGATTGAAACCATCAGCCGCCAGTTCGGCGAATTGCGGGAGCTTGGGCTGGTGAAGACCGCGGGCCGTTCGCAAGTCTTCCTGCCCGACATTGCGGGCCTCAGAAATCTGGCGGGATACATCTGAAGAAACAGCTGGTGCGGCGCGCGCAGCATTATTTCGCAAATTTGACATGGATCAATGTGGGCCACGGTGCCCCGACCTACTGCGAGCACAGGTTGGCAGGGAAATGAGAACTTATGGAAGCTGTACTAGGACGGGTTGGACTTTGGTTTTTAATCTTTTTTCTCGCCATCGCGGCGATTGCAGGCGCCAAAGATAGCGCCTTTGCCGCGCACGCCACAATCATCGCAATGCTCGCCTTCATCCTGCTGGTGGTGACTGCCGGACGGTTCGATCCGCTGGCAAAGGTGCAGGGTATTTTCCGGATTCCCACAGACACCACGCGGTATGACGATGATCCGGTGCGCTGGGGCGTTATCGCGACGATGTTCTGGGGCATGGTCGGAATGCTGGCAGGCGTGTTCATAGCCATCCAGCTGGCCTTTCCGGTCCTGAACGTTGAGCCCTATCTGAACTTTGGCCGAGTGCGCCCACTGCATACATCGGCTGTCATTTTTGCGTTCGGCGGCAACGCCTTGATCGCCACCAGTTTTTACGTGGTGCAGCGGACATGCCGCGCGCGGCTCGCCCTGCCGAATGTCGCGCGGTTTGTGTTCTGGGGCTATCAACTGTTCATCGTTCTGGCCGCCAGCGGCTACCTTATGGGGACCACCCAATCGCGCGAATATGCAGAACCGGAATGGTACGTCGATCTGTGGCTGACGATTGTCTGGGTGGCCTATGGCGCAGTGTTCATTGCGACGATACTGAAACGTAAGGAGCCGCATATCTATGTGGCGAACTGGTTCTACCTCGCTTTCATCATTACCGTGGCGATGCTGCATATCGTCAACAATCTGGCGATACCGGTCAGCTTCCTTGGATCGAAAAGCTACTCCGCTTTTGCCGGTGTGCAGGATGCGCTGACGCAGTGGTGGTACGGCCACAATGCCGTCGGCTTCTTCCTGACGGCGGGCTTTCTGGCGATGATGTATTACTTCGTGCCGAAGCAGGCAGAACGGCCGGTATATTCCTACCGCCTGTCCATCATCCACTTCTGGTCGCTGATCTTCCTGTATATCTGGGCCGGGCCGCATCACCTGCATTATACGGCACTGCCCGACTGGGCGCAGACGCTTGGCATGGTGTTTTCGATCATGCTGTGGATGCCCAGCTGGGGCGGCATGATCAACGGTCTCATGACGCTGAACGGCGCATGGGACAAGGTCCGCACCGATCCGATCATTCGCATGATGGTGATGGCGCTGGCGTTCTACGGGATGAGCACATTCGAAGGGCCGGTGCTGAGCATCAAGGCGGTCAACAGCCTGTCACATTACACTGACTGGACCATTGGCCATGTGCATTCCGGTGCGCTGGGCTGGAACGGACTGATCACCTTTGCCTGCGTCTATTACCTCGTGCCGCGTCTGTGGCGGCGGGAGCGGATGTATTCGCTCCGGATGATAAACTGGCACTTCTGGCTCGCCACCATCGGCATCGTTTTTTATGCAGCCAGCATGTGGGTGGCGGGCATTACCCAAGGCCTGATGTGGCGCGAATACGGCGCTGACGGTTATCTGGTGAACAGCTTTGTCGATACCGTCGCGGCGCTGCATCCAATGTATCTGATGCGCGCGTTCGGCGGCGGTCTGTACCTGCTGGGCGGGGCCATCATGACCTACAACGTCTGGATGACGATCGCGGGCCGCCTGCGTGAAGAAGCTCCGATGACGCAAACTCCGCATGACCCCGAGGCTGATCGCCCGGCTGTCCCCGCACTTGCGCAATAGGACCAGTGACGATGAACCTGACAACACAGCACAAGAAGATCGAACGCAACGTGACCCTGCTTTCGGTGGGAGCATTCGTGGCGGTGGCCATTGGCGGGATTGTGGAAATCGCGCCGCTTTTCTGGATTGAAAACACTATCGAGCAAGTTGACGGAATGCGGCCCTACACTCCGCTGGAACAGGCGGGCCGGGACATCTACGTGCGCGAGGGATGCTATTCCTGCCATAGCCAGATGATCCGCCCGTTTCGCGACGAAGTGGAGCGGTACGGCCATTACAGCCTTGCTGCCGAAAGCATGTATGACCATCCCTTCCAATGGGGTTCCAAGCGCACCGGACCTGATCTGGCGCGCGTCGGTGGCCGCTATTCCGATGAATGGCATGTCCAGCATCTGATCAATCCGCAAAGCGTGGTCCCGGAAAGCGTCATGCCGTCCTACAGCTTCCTGAGCGACACTCAGCTTGCGGCGGTTGATCCGGCGGCAGACCTGACCGCGCTGCGCCGGGTCGGTGTGCCCTATACCGATGCTGACATAGAAAACGCAGCGGCAGACCTTTTCGCGCAGGCTGACCCGAACGCCAGTCCTGGCAATTTGGCGGAGCGTTATCCCAAGGCCCAGATCCGCGATTTCGACGGCGATCCGGCGCGCGTGACGGAGATGGATGCACTCGTCGCCTATCTTCAGATGCTGGGCACGCTGGTGGATGTGAACAGCGTCACCGCGCAGGAAGAACTGGCGCAGGAGACCGGGCGATGAGCGTTTACGAAACCATGCGACATTTTGCCGACAGTTGGGGCCTCTTGGCGATGTTCATCATCTTCGTCGTGCTGTGCGCCTGGCCTTTCCGCCCCGGTGCGCGGAAGCGCAACCACGATGCTGCCACGCTGATTTTCAAGGACGACAATGATGGAGAATAAGCGCGTCGATGAACCGACCGGCACCGAAACTGTCGGGCATGAATGGGACGGGATCGAGGAACTTGATACGCCCATGCCGCGCTGGTGGTTGTGGACCTTCGGATTATGCGGGATCTTCGCCATCGTTTACGTGGTGCTGTATCCGGCATTACCGATGATCGAACGTGCAACCGCTGGCACATTGGGCTGGTCCAGCCGCGGACAGCTGGCGCAGGAAATGGACGCTGCCGATCAGGCGCGCACCACTTTCAATGAACAGCTGGCGCGGGTGCCCATCGAACGCCTGCCAGACGATAGCGCGCTGATGCAGCAGGCAGTAGCGGGCGGGCGCGCAGCGTTCCTTGTGAATTGCGTCCAGTGCCACGGCTCCGGCGCGGCGGGCAGCATGGCCAGCAGCAATCTTGCGAAAGGCTACCCGAATCTCAACGATGACGACTGGCTGTGGGGCGGTGATCTGAAAGCCATTGAATACACGCTGATCCACGGCATACGTCAGCAGGGCCATAATGAAACCCGCTTCAGCATGATGCCGGCATTCGAAGGGGTGCTGCAAGATGCAGAGGTTGACCGATTGGTCGATCACATCCTGTCGCTGACCGATCAGGCGCAGCCGTCCGCTGAAGGTGCCAGCCTGTTTGCGACGAATTGCGCATTTTGCCACGGAGCAGATGGTGGCGGTGACCGGACAATGGGCGCGCCCAATCTGGCGGATGCGATTTGGTTGTATGGGGGAACCCGTGCGGAGATAGAACGCCAGATACTCAGGCCCCGCAATGGCATGATGCCGCGTTGGGGAGAGCGGCTTGATCCGGTGACGATCAAGATGCTGGCGGCCTATGTCCACTCGCTTGGCGGCGGCGAAGACTTCGTGGAGGTCGCCGCAGACCCGGCGATTGAAGTCGATGAATCGTCCTGACCCTATTCGTCCGAACCCGGATGCCGAGGACGCACTTTTTGAAAAACGCACGCAGGTTCACCCGCAGCGTATCGACGGCAATTTCAGGCGGCTGAAATGGGCTGTTATGATCGTCACGCTGGCGATTTATTACATCACTCCGTGGCTGCGCTGGGACCGGGGGCCGTATGCGCCCGATCAGGCGGTGCTGGTCGATCTGGCGAACCGCCGGTTCTATATGTTCGGCATCGAAATCTGGCCGCATGAATTCTACTTCGTGGCGGGCCTGCTTATCATGGCTGGTATCGGCCTTTTTCTCGTAACCAGCGCTGTGGGCCGTGCGTGGTGCGGCTATGCCTGCCCGCAGACGGTCTGGACCGATCTGTTCCAGCATGTGGACCGCTTTGTGGACGGGGACCGCAACGCCCGCATGCGGCTTGACCGCGCACCATGGGGTGCTGGCAAAATCGCCCGGCGAGGCTCCAAATGGATGATCTATCTGGTCATCAGTTTCTGGACCGGCGGGGCATGGATCATGTATTTCGCCGATGCCCCCACGCTGACCGTGGATTTCTGGTCCGGCACGGCCGCGCCTGTCGCTTATATCACCGTTGCCATTCTGACGCTGACGACATTCGTTCTGGGCGGCTTCTTGCGCGAACAGGTGTGCATCTACATGTGCCCGTGGCCGCGCATCCAGTCTGCGATGCTCGATGAAAAATCACTACTGGTCACTTACAAGGACTGGCGCGGAGAGAAGCGCGGCAGTTTGAAAAAGGCGGCCAAGGCTCCGGAAGAATTCGGCGATTGCATCGATTGCAACCAATGTGTCGCGGTGTGCCCGACCGGCATCGATATCCGCGAAGGCCCGCAGATAGGCTGCATTACCTGCGCCTTGTGTATCGACGCCTGCAACCGCGTGATGGACGAAGTCGGGCGGCCTCGCGGGCTTATCGATTATGCCACGCTGGAGGATTGCGAGCGCGAAGCTGCCGGGGCAGCTCCCAAGCCTGTGTGGAAGACGCTGCTGCGCCCGCGCACGCTGGTTTATACCGGTATCTGGAGCGCAATCGGGCTAGCGATGCTGTTTGCACTCGGCACGCGGACACACACAGATCTGTCGGTAGCAGCTGATCGCAATCCGCCTTTCATGCTGATGAGTGACGGCTCTGTCCGCAATGCCTTCACCTTGAAAATCCGCAATATGGAAAGCCGCCCGCGCGATTTTACTCTAGCGCTGGACGGGCTTGATGATGCGCTGATGTGGACCGGCACGGTGCCCCGCGATCAGGCTGCACGCTCTCTCACAGTATCAGTCGATGCCGATCAGACGCGCGCTATCCGAGCCTATGTCGCCGCCGCACCAGGCACGCCTGCACAGGGTTTTGCCTTCCTGATCACATCGCAGGGCGAACAGGCAGAGACAGACCGCAGCGACGCGCGTTTCGTAACGCCAGAGGAGGCAGCGCAATGATGCAGCCATTCACCGGACGCCACATGGCGATTATCATGGTCTGCGGCTTTGGCGTCATCATCGCCGTCAATCTGTTCATGGCAACACTGGCGGTGGGAGGCTTCAGCGGGGTCGTGGTTAAAAATAGCTATGTCGCCAGCCAGCAATTCAACGGTTGGCTTGATGAAGCGCAGGCGCAAGAGGCGCTAGGCTGGATTGTTACCACTGGCCGGACGGCAGACGGATCGATTTCGGTTGCGACTGCCGAAGTCCCCGAAGGTGCCGTGCTGACGGGAAGAGCGCGGCGTCCGCTTGGTGATTCGGATATCACGGATATCGTCTTTACCGGCAATGTGGAAACTGGCTTTCGTTCCACGCTTCCGCTGCCGCCCGGACGCTGGCTTGTGCGGGTTGAAGTCGCTGCGGGCGAGGATCGATGGCGCAGTGAAAGCGAGCTGTAATGACTGAGCACTCACGTATCGAATTGGCCGATGCAGACCATCTGAGCGACCACCGCTTTACCGTTCCGGGAATGCGCTGCGCCGGGTGCATTTCCAAGATCGAACGCGAATTGCCCAAATTTGCCGGTATCGAAGCTGCGCGAGTGAATTTCTCGGCCAAGCGGGTTGCGGTCAGGCACGATCCTGCGCTTGGCGAAGATGCCATTTTGCGGGCTTTCGAAAAGCTGGGATTTGAAGCGCAACCAGCGGCGGATAATCCGCTGGGGCAGGACGATGCGGAATCGAAAAAGCTGGTGCGGGCCGTGGCGGTTGCAGGCTTTGGCATGATGAACATCATGCTGCTTTCGGTCAGCGTCTGGTCGGGTGCAACCGGCGTAACGCGGGAAATGTTCCATTGGCTGTCGGCCCTGATTGCGCTGCCCGTGATCGCCTATTCGGGCCGCCCGTTCTTCGCGTCTGCGCTGATGGCGCTGCGGTATGGCCGGACCAACATGGACGTGCCGATTTCCATCGGCGTCTTGCTGGCAACAGCGCTCAGCATATTTGAAACGGCAACGGGCGGGGAGCACGCCTATTTCGACGGCGCGGTCATGCTGTTGTTCTTCCTGCTGACGGGCCGCGCACTCGATGCTGCCATGCGGAACAAGGCGCGCTCTGGGATTTCGGCGCTCTTGTCTCATCTGGGACGCGGAGCCTCCGTCGTGAACCCGGATGGCACGACGCGCTGGATACGGGCGGAGGATCTGGAGCCGGACATGGTTATGGTGGTCGCTGCCGGGGAAGCGCTGGCCGCAGATGGCCGGATAATCAGCGGCACGACGACCATAGACAATTCCATGCTGACCGGAGAAAGCCGCCCGCAGCCTGCGGGTCCTGGCATGATTGTTTATGCAGGGGCGTCCAATCTGTCCGATCCCATCACAGTGGAATTGACGGCCACGCGGGATGATATGGCCATTGCCGAAATTGCGCGGCTGATGGACGAAGCAGGGCAATCGCGCTCGCGCTATGTCCGCATCGCAGACCGTGCCGCGCGGCTGTATGCGCCTGCGGTGCATTCGCTTGCATTGCTGGCATTTGCTGGCTGGATGATTGCCGGGGCCGGCTGGTACCAGTCGCTGACGATTGCCATTGCGGTCCTGATCATCACCTGCCCTTGCGCCCTGGGGCTGGCAGTTCCGGCGGCGCAAGTCGTGGCGTCCAATGCATTGCTGAAATGCGGATTACTGGTAAAAGACGGCAGCGCGCTGGAACGTCTGGCACAGGCCGATATCGTGTTGTTCGACAAGACCGGCACGCTCACACTGGGGCAGCCTAGGCCGATCAATCTTGATGAATTGGGGGCGGATGATCGCGGGATTGCCCTCGCGCTTGCGCAGGCAAGCCGCCACCCGCTCAGCAAAGGGCTCGCCGCCGCATTGCAGTCCGAAGGAGCCGCGCCCGCACATTTGGACCAGATCGCAGAAACTGCCGGGATCGGAGTTTCCGGCGAGTGGCGCGGGCTTCCGGTGGCCCTGCGCCGTGCCCCGTCAGGCAGCGACAATCCTGCCAGTGAACTGCTGGTGGGTGAGCGCCGTGTGCGCCTGGAATTTGCCGACCAGCTGCGCCCCGATGTCACAGAGACGCTGGCAAAGCTGGAAGAATTGGGCCTGTCCGGGCAAATCGTTTCGGGCGACCGTGAAGAAGTGGCCGCTTCGCTTGGACGCGACCTCGGTGTTCCGGCCATCGGTGCGATGCTACCGGGTGCAAAGCTTGAAAGGCTGGAGGCACTCAAGACACAAGGCCATTTTCCGCTGATGGTCGGGGACGGGCTGAATGATGGTCCCGCCTTGGCGGCGGCCCATGTTTCTATAGCACCGGGAAGTGCCAGTGATGTCAGCCAGCAAGCGGCAGACGCCGTGTTTGTAGGGGAAAGCCTGTTGCCGGTCGCCAAAGCTATTCGCACTGCGCGCCAGACTATGCGTATCGTGCGGCAGAACTTTGCCTTCGCCATCGGCTACAACGTGCTGGCAGTCCCGCTCGCGCTGGCCGGACTGGTTACGCCGCTTGTCGCAGCGATCGCCATGTCAGGCAGTTCAATCATAGTGGTGGCCAATTCGCTGCGTCTCGCGCGGTCGGCACGATGACCGGTCTGACCGTTCTCATACCGATAGCCCTGGGTATGGGCGGTATGGGATTGCTGGCCTTTTTCTGGACCATGAAATCGGGCCAGTATGACGACATGGACGGCGCGGCAAACCGCATCCTGATCGACGAGGAAGAAGACCGTTAAGCGGGCCGTTAAGCCGGTTGCAGCGGGCTCCGGCCGAACCTTTCCCTACCGCCTCCGGCTGAGCTGATAATCATACAGCGAAGGCACATTGATCTGCCGCGCATTCAGATCTTCGGTGTAGGGCGCAGGCGAATAATCAAGGTGGAGCGGGCGATTGCCATACAGGCCGATGACGCGCGCGTCGGGCCCGCCGGTGGGCTCCAGAATGCGCAAGGTCTGGCCTGGTGCAACGCCGCCCAGCGCGATAACCTGCAGGTTCCAGAAGGTGTTGAAACGGCCATGGCCCGGTGACCAGTAACCGGCCCCGCCAGCCCGGAACAGATCAAACGAAGGCACGCCCGCTTCTGTGACGCTGTCTGGACGCACATGTACGGTGATCTGGTCATACAGGTTCTGGTGATTGGCTCCGGCATGCTGATCGAGTGTGGGCTGTTCCCATCCGGTGGATCGCAGATAGACCGAACGGGTTGCCTGCGTGTTGAAGCTGAAGGTGTGAACCGTAGGGTTGGACACTTCGTTGCCCGTCACCAGCACATTGTGCACATTGCCGACATGGACAGAATAGTGCGCCGTATGGTCGCCGCCCGTCCGCACATTGGCGATGGTCACGTTTGCCAGATCGTCAGTCATCACGCCCGCATCGGCGTTTTCGATGCGCAGATTGCTCACCCAACCATTGTGTACACCGGTGAAATAGATCGCGTTGAAGCCGGATTCGTTATGGTGTCCAAAATCGGGGTTTTCAGGAAAGATAAAAGCGAGATCCTGGATGCCGACGTCGTTCAGATGATCCCATCGCGCGAAAGCGGCAGGCAATTCGTCAGAGATATCATGAAGCAGCGGATCGGCGATGGTCACACGGGTGCCGTCAATGGCCTCGATCCGGGTAGCTTGGCGGATCAGCGGGCGATCTGGCAACATCCAGTGCCGGTCACCGATAGGAAACCCGCTGCGATCTTCGCCGTAAAGCTCTGCAATCAATGGCCCGTTCTCGCCAGCGCGGTTGTGCCAGTGGATTTGCAGCACATCGCCCACAGACAATGCGGCGGCATCGGGAACTGTCAGTTGGTTCGTCGCCATCTGGCCGGACGCGATATCAGCCACTTCCACGATCGGGCGGTCATAACTTTGCAGATAAGTGGCATGGCGTCCGCCGGGGAAACGTGTCCAGACGAAGCCTGCGCTCCAGCTGTATTCGGAAAAGAGCACATCCAGATTGAGATGTGGCAGTCGTTCACGCTTGTTATATTCGACGAGGTATTCGCGCAGTTCATCCAGCGCGCCGCCATCATCGATCTGGTTGAGCGGGCGGGGCATGTACAGCTCTGTACCGTCTTCGCCGCTCCCCATTCCGGCCAGCACGATGCCGCTGCGCTCGATCCACAATATCTCTGTCAACTGGTAACGTCCTGCACCCAACTGGATGCGCACGGGGCCTTCCATGGCATGGGCTTCGGCCAATGCTGCCTGCAAGGCGGCGCTGTCGTCTCGCCCGTCGTCAGGCACGGCGCCGTAGTCGGCAACGTCGATGGCGCGCGTCACGTGCGGGATGGGGGCGAGGCCGTATTCGTATCCGGCGTAGGAAAAGTCGGGCAGGTACGGGGCGGATGCGTCTCCGGACAAAATATCCGGCATATCGGTCGCGACTTCTTGCGCCATTGCCTGCGCAGACGCAAAGGCAAGACTCGCGCTGCCGAAAAAGCTCATGAAAACCAATGACTTACGGTGCATTTCGATCTCTCTCCGACTTTCCTTTTCTCTGCTATTGACGGCATGTGCCACCGGTGTCAATTATCACACAGAGCGGTGCGACGGCTGCCGGGAGGGGAAGATGAGCAGCGCTGCATAGCGGTGGATTGTCTCCATCATCTCGCAACTTCGCAATATGAAGCTGAATTGACGGTTCGCAGAAAGGCGCAAACTGCATGTCTGATACTATTCCAACGGCCCTTCGCGAAATCTCGCAGCAATTGACTTCGGCAAGGGCGCAGGCGCGCGCGCTGCCAGGATTTCCGGACGGTCAGCCCGATACTCTGGAAGATGCCTACCGTGTGCAGGATATTTCTATCGCGGCGTGGGATGACGATGTCGTCGGTTGGAAAGTTGGCGGAGTACCGGCTTCCTATCAGGACCGCTTCAGCGACAAACGGCTGGTCGGTCCGGTATTTAGAAAACTGCTTCGGTACGAGGTCGCGGGCGAGCGCGTGCCGATGCCCGCATTCGCCGGTGGATTTGCCGCGATCGAACCCGAATTCATTTTCGAGCTGGGCGCTACGCCTGCGGAAGACCGCATGTATATTGGCGTGGAAATCGCCAGCAGTCCGGTGCCTTCGCTCAATGACTATGGCCCCACGGCTATCATTTGCGATTTCGGCAATCAGAACGGACTGCTCATCGGCCCCGAAGTGCCGGATTGGCAAAATCGCAGCGCGGATCTGCGCGTGACCGCAGAGATTGACGGCACTGTGGTGGGCGACAAGACGCTGACGGACTTTCCCAGGGATGCGCTGGCGGCGGTGGATTTCCTGCGGGAAGTTTCTGCCCGGCGCGGGTACAGCCTCCCGGCCGGGACGCTGGTGTCATCCGGTGCGATCACGGGTGTTCACGATGCCGAAGTTGGCGCACGCTCGCGGTTGGACTTTGGCGAATTGGGTGTGCTGGAGCTTGAACTGGTCCCGGCCACAGCGCAAATCTGAGGATAAAGCCTTGGCCCGGCGCCCATCTGACCATATGGCAGTGGGATGAAGGCAACGGGGAAACCGACGATCAACGATGTGGCGCGCGCAGCGGGCGTTTCCAAGAAGACGGTCAGCCGCGTCATCAACAAGTCGCCCCAGCTTAGCGAAAAGACGCGCAAGCAGGTTGAAAAGACGATCGCAGATCTGGGTTTTGTGCCCAATTTACAGGCTCGTGCCTTTGCCCTGCGGCGCAATTTCATAATCGCTGTCATTCATGACAACCCCAACGCACAGCTACTGGTGAACGTGCAGCAAGGCGTGCTGGAAGGTATTGCCGACACGGAATTCGGCTTGATGGTGCAGCCGGTGGACCGGACTTCACCAACGATTGCCGAAGACATTCGCGAATTTCTCGAACGGCAGCGGCCGTTTGGCGTTGTTTTGCTGCCACCGATTTCGGAACGTGATGATCTGGCAGAGTTGTGCCGCGAGGCCGGCTGCAGGTTCGTGCGCATGGGTTCGGTGAAGCTGGACGAAGCGGAGCATACCGTCACTTCCAACGACCGCGAGGCAGTGCGGGAGGCCGTGACCTATCTGATCGACAAGGGCCATAGCCGTATTGCCCTTATCGAAGGGCCGCCAGGCTTTACCTCGCCACGTGAACGCCGGGGCGGTTTCGAAGAAGCGATGGCGCAGGCCGGCATTGCGGTGGATGATGAATTGGTCAAGCCCGGCACCTATACGTTCGAATCCGGGGTCAATGCCGGCGAGGAACTGGTGCGCATGACCAAACCGCCGACCGCAATTTTCGCCTGTAATGATGAAATGGCGATCGGCGCAATGATCGCAGCGCGCCGCAACGGCCTGCTGATCCCCGAGGACATTTCCATCGTCGGCTTCGATGACACACCGCTATCCAGCCATGTGTGGCCCAATCTGACCACCGTGCATTGGCCAATCGTCGATATGGCGCGGGCCGCCGCAAAGAAGATTATCGGCCCGCCCGAACAAGCGGCAAGTGCGGAGTGGCTATTGCCCTCGACGCTGATGGAGCGCGGCTCTGTCGTGCCGCCAAAGGCAAAGTAACGTGAGCGGCCGTGAGGCTTCACAACATGCTTGCATCTGCAAATGACACCGGTTACCGATCGACTATGAACCTGACGGGCCGATTTCGGACCTCTGAAGCCGCGTCAAAAGCCAGCCCCAAAGCCAGTTAAAGAGAGAACCCATGAAGATTGCACTGATCAACGAGAACAGCCAGGCCGCGAAAAACGGCATCATCCACGATGCGCTGACTTCGGTTGTAGAACCGCTGGGCCATGAAGTTCACAATTACGGCATGTACTCGGCCGATGATGCAGCGCAGCTGACATATCCGATGGTCGGTATTCTTACCGGCATCCTGATCAATTCCGGCGCTGCCGATTTCGTGATTTCCGGTTGCGGCACCGGCAGCGGCTCCATGCTGGCGGCCAACGCGATGCCGGGCGTGTTCTGCGGATTGATTATCGACCCGACCGACGCGTTCCTGTTTGCACAGATCAACGATGGCAATGCTGTCGCCATGCCATACGCCAAGGGCTTCGGCTGGGCTGCGGAACTGAACCTGCAGGATTGCTACCGCAAGCTGTTCGAAGGCGAGAGCGGTGTTGGCTATCCCAAGGAACGCGCGGCGATCATGGCGAAGAACCGCACCGTTCTGGCAGATCTCAAGAAGGCAAGCTGCCACGATATGCTGTCTGTCCTGAAGAACGTCGATCAGGATTTGCTGAAGTCCGCGATTGCGGGCGAGAAGTTCGCAGACCTTTTCTACGCCAACTCGCAGGATGAAGAGATCAGCAGTTACCTGCGTGGCCTGTAAGGCGCGAGGCATTCCAATCACAAGAGGATAGTTCATGTCGGCCAGTGTTTTCGATCTTTCGGGCAAGGTAGCGCTTGTGACCGGTGCCAACACCGGCATCGGGCAGGGTATCGCCGTGGCGCTGGCCAAAGCCGGTGCAGATATTGTGCTGACGGCACGGCGTGATCCGGCAGAAACGCGGCAAATGGTAGAGGCAGAGGGCGTGCGCGCGCATGTCATCATGGCCGATCTTTCCTCTATCGAACCGTGCCAGCGCATTGTGGACGAGGCGGTAGAGACCTTTGGCAAGGTCGATATCCTTGTGAACAATGCCGGCATCATCCGCCGCGAAGATGCGCTCGATTTCTCGGAAGAGGATTGGGATGCGGTGATGGATGTGAACTTGAAAGTGCTGTTCTTCCTCAGCCAGGCTGTGGCCCGCCACATGGTGGGCTGGGCGAGCCAGGACGGGCCGCGCGGGAAAATCATCAACATCGCCTCCATGCTGACCTTCCAGGGCGGCATTCGGGTGCCCAGCTACACCGCCAGCAAAAGCGGCGTGGGCGGTCTGACAAAGCTGATGGCGAATGAGTGGGCGACCAAGGGCATCAATGCGAACGCGATTGCTCCGGGCTATATCGCGACCAACAATACAACCGCCTTGCAGGCAGACGAAAACCGCAACCGCCAGATCCTGGAGCGTATTCCGGAAGGGCGCTGGGGCGATCCGGCAGATATTGGCGGCGCAGCAGTGTTCCTTGCCAGTAGCGCAGCAGATTATGTGCAGGGCCATATCCTTGCCGTCGATGGCGGATGGCTGGCGCGGTAA